>JABTUQ010000009.1 GCA_015075225.1 Burkholderiales bacterium | reverse complement strand
GGTACAGCCCCTTGTAGTCATTGAGGCGGTAGATGCCTTCTCTAGGCTTGGCGGCTCGGCACTGGGCGTCTGTCAGCATCGTGAAGCTCTCCTGTTCGTCCTCAGGGCTTCATCGTATACATCTTCATCGACTTAGTGCAAGATCCATATACACGCCTGTATTCACTTGCGCAGCGCTATCAGGTGTCGTTGCATGCAACGAGATGAAATGAAAAAGCCCCGTATTCATGGGGCTTTGCATCGTTTTCAGTGATGCATCTGCAAGCAGATGCAATCGCGTGAAATGGCTTGCTCGAATCAGACGTTGAACAAGAAGTGCATGACATCACCATCCTGGACGATGTAATCCTTGCCTTCCACCCGCATTTTGCCTTTTTCTTTCGCGCCAACTTCACCGCCGCAGGCGACAAAATCGGCATAGGATATGGTTTGTGCGCGGATGAAGCCTTTTTCAAAATCGGTATGAATAACGCCCGCTGCTTGCGGTGCGGTATTTCCCTTGTGGATGGTCCAGGCACGTACCTCCTTCACGCCTGCGGTGAAATAGGTTTGCAGGCCGAGCAGATCGTAACCTGCACGAATCAGACGGTTAAGGCCGGGTTCTTCCAGTCCCAGATCGGCCAGAAATTCTTTTTTATCAGCTTCGTCGAGATCAGCCAGTTCAGCTTCGATCTTGGCACACAACGCCACGACCGGCGCATTCTCTTTGGCAGCGTACTCTCGCAAACGGTCAAGATGCGGATTGTTTTCAAAACCATCTTCCAGCACATTGCCCACATACATGGCTGGTTTGATAGTCAGCAGGCAGAGCGGCTTTATGATTTCTTTTTCTTCATCCGAGAATGAGAAAGTGCGCGCAGGCAATCCTTCGTTAAGGTGGGGCACCAGTTTTTCAAGTATCGCCACCAGCTTGAGCGCTTCCTTATCTCCGGATTTTGCTTTTTTGCCATCTCGAGCTATGGCTTTGTCCACGGTGGCAAGATCCGCCAGTGCGAGCTCGGTCAATATGACTTCGATATCGGCCAGCGGATCAATTTTTCCGGCAACATGCACAACATTCGGATCATCAAAACAGCGCACTACGTTAACTATGGCATCCGTTTCACGAATATTGGCAAGAAACTGGTTTCCCAATCCTTCTCCTTTGGAAGCGCCTGCAACCAATCCGGCAATATCGACGAATTCCACAATGGCGGGCTGTACACGTTGTGGGTTGACGATTTTACTGAGTTCGACAAGACGCGAATCGGGCACTTCAACAATGCCGACATTAGGCTCTATGGTGCAGAATGGATAATTTTCAGCTGCGATGCCAGCTTTGGTCAGCGCATTAAACAAGGTGGATTTGCCAACATTGGGCAAACCGACGATTCCACATTTCAAACTCATGATCCGGTTTCCGTTATTTTTTCTGAAAGCTGCGCAAACTGGCGGCTTATAGGTGAAACAGTTTTGTCAGTTTGGCTGTCTGGTATGCAATTGCTGCATGGCCGCTGCAAACTCACCCTTGGCAATCAGCGGCCAAACCAGCATGCTGTGATTGATTGCTTCATCAATCAGTACCGCTTCTTCTTTGCGCGGGGAGCGTAGTACATAATCCACCACCTGATTTCTGTCTCCCGGGTGTCCCACGCCGATACGCAATCGCCAGAAAGCCTGGCTGGAAAGATCGGCAGCAATACTTTTCAGGCCGTTGTGCCCCCCGGTTCCTCCCCCGGATTTCAGTTTGATAACACCAGGCTGCAGATCCAGTTCATCATGCACAACCAGCATTTGTTCAGGTGATATTTTGTAATAGCGGCATACAGCGGCAACCGACATACCGCTTGCATTCATGTATGTTTGTGGTTTAAGCAACCAGATATCGCTATCGGCCTGTGTAATGCGTGCGCAAAGTCCACGAAACCGGGTTTCCAGCAAAAATGAAACCCGATTCATATCAGCAAGATGATCCAACCAGTCAAAACCAACATTATGGCGGGTTGAGGCGTATTTCTCGCCCGGGTTGCCAAGGCCAACTACCAGCCTTACAGGCAGCTCCAACATTCAGTGTGATCCTGGCAACAAAGGGTTTGAAAAGAAAGAAATTTCAGTACAGGGCGGGACATGTCAGAGAATATTTCCCTGACATGCAAACAAAGGCAGATTTACTCTTTACCAGCTTCGCCGGTCTCGCTACGCTGTACGATAAGCACAGCCACCGGCTGGTTGCCACCTCTTGCCAAGGCAGGTATTTCTACATTTTCCGGCAGTTTCAGATCACTGAAATGCAGCGTGCTGCCTGCCGTCATGCCGGATAAGTCCACCGTGATAAATTCCGGCAGATCTTTTGGCAAACAGGATATTTCAATCTCGGTTGCCACATGGCTGATCATACCGCCTGACAGCTTGACCCCAGGAGCAATATCCGCATTGATGAAGTGCAATGGCACCTTCATGTGAACTTTCTGATCCTGCCTGATTCGCTGGAAGTCGATGTGGAGCACCAGTTGCTTGAATGGATGCATTTGTACATCACGCAACAATACCTGTTCTTTTTTGCCATCAATACTGATCGAAAGGATAGAGGCATGAAAAGCTTCCTGTTTCAGCTTGAAATATAGATCTTTGTGATCCATATCGATGGATTGTGCGGTACCACCGCCACCATAAATGACCCCTGGCAATCTTCCCTGGGCTCGCAGACGGCGATTTGCGCCAGTTCCGAGTAATTTACGACTGTTGGCAGTTATTTCGATTTGCATTCCACTCTCCTGAAAACAAAAAAGCCCATCCACTTTTGAACAGGCCAGAAAATTATTTTATTCAATAAACAGCGAGCTCAACGAGCTTTCATTACTTATCCTGAGCATGGATTCGCCCAGCAGGCTGGCCACACTTAACTGATGTATGCGGTCGCACTGACTGGCATCCTCCCTTAACGGAATCGTGTCCGTTACTATCAACTTATCCAGATCCGAATTCCGGATCCGTTCGATCGCCTTGCCTGACAGCACCGCATGCGTGGAATAGGCAATTACGCTCTCGGCTCCTTCCCGTTTGAGTGCAGAAGCAGCTTCACATAATGTATTCGCTGTATCCACCATGTCGTCAATGATTACACAGGTGCGCCCCCTGACATCGCCAATGATGTTCATCACTTTGGATTCATTCGGCTTGGGACGTCGCTTGTCGATGATAGCCAGGTCACACTCCAGACGTTTGGCAAGATGCCGTGCCCGCACTACACCGCCAACATCGGGCGAAACGACTATCAGATTCTGGTAATTATGCTTCCAAATATCGCCGAGAAAAATCGGCATACCGTAGATATTATCAACCGGAATATCGAAAAATCCCTGAATTTGATCAGAATGCAGATCCATGGTCAGCACCCTGTCCACTCCAACGCTGGTCAGCATGTTTGCCACAACTTTGGCCGTAATAGGAACTCGCGCAGACCGGGCTCTTCTATCCTGCCGGGCATAACCAAAGTAGGGAATGGCTGCTGTAACACGGCGGGCGGAAGCACGCTTCAGTGCATCGACCATCACCAGAATTTCCATCAGACTATCGTTGGTTGGCGCACAAGTGGATTGCAGTACAAAAACGTCGTTCCCTCTGACGTTTTCGAGTATTTCCACCATGACTTCACCATCACTAAAACGCCCAACGCTTGCCCGGCCGAGATTGATGTTCAGTTGCTTGACCACATCAAGCGCCAGTTTCGGATTTGCCGTTCCGGTAAAAACCATCAGGCTGTCATAGGACATAGATAATTTTTACCTTTGGTTTAAATGATGACACGGTCTGATTCGACCACTTGAGTAACACTTGGCATGATACCGGCAGATTGATTGAGATCTGGCTGGGGAGGTAGGGATCGAACCTACGAATGCCGGAATCAAAATCCGGTGCCTTACCACTTGGCGACTCCCCAAAAAATATTCTAAAAATCCGACAAAGGATGCTTTGCAAGTCCTTGTACAACAAACCCGCTCATATCATCTGGCAACTGCTTGAATATTTGACGCGCAGCTGACTCGGAAGGAAATTCTGCAAATACACACGATCCGGAACCACTCATTGCCACCTTTGTTGTACCGTGTTGCTGCCTTAGCCATTCCAGCCATTCGGCAATAACAGGTTGCATGCGCATTGCAACGGGCTCTAGATCGTTATGCCCCTGTACCGTGTAAAAGGCCGCCATTTTGATAGGAATTGTGTTTCGTGTCAACTCTTTGCTGGTGAAAACCGCTGCTGTGGAAATATGTACCGGAGGGGTCAGAACAACGTACCAAGCGGGCGACAAATCAACAGCATCAAGTTTTTCACCCACTCCTTCAGCAAAGGCACTCCTGCCATAAATAAAAACCGGCACGTCAGCTCCCAACTCCAGCCCCAGCGCCATCAAACGCTCTTTTTCCCAATTGATTTCCCACAACCTATTCAGGACAATCAATGTGGTGGCAGCGTCTGAACTACCTCCCCCCAGCCCGCCCCCGAGCGGAATATTTTTTTCCAGTTGAATATCTACCCCGAGTGATTCTTTCCCGGATCGTTGCCGCAACAATTTAGCCGCACGGATACACAGATCTTCCGTATCCATCAGTCCGGGAACCGGATTTGTATGCCTGATCACACCGGCATGTGTAACCTTGAAACTCAACTGATCGGAATAATCAATAAAGCGGAATACAGTCTGTAACAAATGATAACCATCTTCCCGACGTCCAATGACGTGCAGAAACAGATTAAGTTTGGCTGGAGCTGGATAAGTAATCATGCATGGAAAGTTATCACGGTAATGCTTTGTCTACTGCCACATCATTTCTTGTTTCACCTTGCCACTGATCGACAATCAGCTTCATTTTCACATCCATCCGGCTGAATTCCAGCAATCTTGGCAAAGCCGACATGTTTTTCCGCGCGGGATAATAATTCTGGTAAACAATCCGCCACCCATCCTGGCGAATAGCAAGAGTGCGTTTGTTTTTGTCCAGATCCTTTTCAGCAACCGTGCCCGGGAAATGAGTTCCCCGTACCCAGAACTGCATACCGGCAAGCGGTAATTCCCAGCCCAATACCTGGCTGGTAAGATACTCCGCATTCTGCGCCTGATAAACAGCAGGTTCGGAAGTAATCAAACGCACACCCATTTGATCTCTGGAAATCTCCGCAACGATCTGTCCAAGGGGAGAAAACAGGTAGATTTCGTCACTTTGCCCGGTATGCTGCCAGCGAATCCCGCCGGAAAAATGGTGTTTCCTAGCATTTACGGCCAGCCTGCCGACAAGAACAAAAGGTTCATGCGCAACCTCAATCTGTTCAGATACAGGTTGAATGATGACGGTAGTTACATCCTCCTGACGAAATCCCGGACCAGCACAACCAGCCAGAAACAGGAGAATACCCAGCATCCAGTTTCGGCACACTACCCCACCCATATTTAAAGCGGAAAAATCAAAAAATACAGGACGAATCATCACAGATGATCCGGCAGACAACCCTGCTCCAGTCATTTTTTAATAATTCCATCGATATTGGTCAGCTAAAGAGCGCGCACGGTATCTTGCTGAGAGCTCCGCGCAGCTTGCGAATCCGGCAGGACAATATTCAATTCCAAAGTTTCCTGGCTTTCATCCTGCTCGAATTTGACCGAGATGGCATCCTGATCCACCTGCACATACTTGCGAATAACCTGCATCAGCTCTTCCTGCAACTGGGGTAAATAAGAAGGTTTATCGCGGTAATAGCGCTCATGCGCAACCAGGATCTGCAACCTTTCCTTGGCTACCGTAGCTGTTTTAGATTTAGACGATCTGAAATAATCCAGCAAACTCATTATTTACCTCCAAACAGCTTTCTGAGAAATCCCTTCTTGCTATCAATAAAACGGAGCGGCCTTTTTTCTCCAAGATAACGCGCCACCACATCTGCATAAGCCTGACCCGCATCACTTTTTTCGTCGAGAATCACGGGAATACCGGAATTGGATGCATTCAGCACTGCTTTTGATTCCGGAATAACGCCCAGCAAGTGCAATGACAGAATCTCCTGCACATCATCCAGACTCAGCATTTCGCCGGATTCAACCCTGTCTGGATCATAGCGCGTCAGCAACAGATATTCCTTGATAGGCTCCATATTCAACTCAGCCCGGCGCGATTTGCTCGCCAAGATTCCCAGCATGCGATCCGAATCTCTTACCGAGGATACTTCCGGATTGGTCACAACAAAAGCATCATCTGCGTAATACATGGCAAGATTGGCCCCCTTCTCGATACCAGCGGGCGAATCACAAACAATGTATTTAAAATCCCTGGAAAGCTCCTCCAGCACCCTACCCACACCTTCCAGGTTCAATGCATCCTTGTCGCGTGTCTGCGAGGCAGGAAGGATATAGAGCTGGTTGCAGTTTTTGTCACGGATCAACGCCTGATTGAGGTTCGCCTCTCCGTTAATGACATTAACAAAATCATATACTACCCGGCGTTCACACCCCATGATCAGATCCAGGTTGCGCAAACCGACATCAAAATCGATAACAGCCGTTTTGTGCCCTCTTTTGGCCAAACCCATGGCAATAGCTGCACTGGTCGTGGTTTTACCAACCCCTCCCTTCCCTGATGTTACAACGATGATTCTTGCCAATTGAATCTCCTTCTCCGAAATAATTTCAGTTTAATTCTTCAATAATCAATGCCTGATCTCGCAAATAAATCTGAACCGGCTTTTTTTTGGGAGCATCTTTCAAATCCTCGCTGGTTTTATAAATACCAGCAATTGAAACCAGCTCTGCCTGCAGATCCAGGCAAAAAAATCTGGCTGCCGTGTCTCCCTGCACACCCGCAAGCGCTCGTCCTCTCAGCGTGTTGTAAACATGAATGTTACCTTCAGCCATGATTTCTGCACCAGCACTGACCTGCGCCAGAATGACCAGATCGCTGGCAGCGTAAATGCGCTGACCCGAACGTACCGGTTGTGTAACCATCATTGCCGGTGCACGCACTGCCTCCCTGATAACCGCCTGAACTTGAGGCACTGCATCATCTTTCTTTTTCACTTCCGGCAGAATGGCATCATTGCGGCTGCGACCGGAATCAATCGGCACGGATAACTCCAGCGCCTGTTTTTCCTGTGCAGGATCCCCTCCCCTGATTCCAACCGGAAACAGGCCTGATTGACGAAGAAGGGATACAAGCGCAGCGACATCTATTTTTTTATTGTTTTCATTGAGCTCACTCAAATCAAACAGCACTGGAGAATTTCTGAAGAAATCAGGAGCGCTCGCAATTTTTTCCTGCAACCGCTGTTCGATCTGCTCCAGATCATTGCTGTAAAGAACCATAATGGGAGCAAAAAAAGTGCCGCTTCTGAAATCAAGGATGGAAGACTGATTCATGTTTATGATCCCTCAGCCTTATGCGGAACCGGCTATGAAAAAAGCCATGTGAGAAACAAAGTCCGACAAGATAATCCGGGGGCAGGCGTAAAAGCCGTTATTATACCTTTCAATCAAACGGAATAAACTGGTTTGATCACACAGATCGGTAAATTCCGTATCGCCTGATCCAGATGTTCACGATGCCGAAAAGTAATCTCATGGCGACCTCGCGAATCTTGCAGCAAAGTGTTTGTCCAATCGGACTACCCACTTTTTTCATCTTGCCAATCGAGGAAATTATGAAAATCCGCACCATACCCTTGCTTTTGTTGTGCTGCCTGTTCTTTCTTGGCGCATGTACCAGCATGCCACCTGACATCAGGAATTTTTCAGCAATGGAAATCCCTTATCAAACAGTCAGTCAGAATGCAGAAGTCCACAAGGACACCCCGGTTCGCTGGGGAGGCACTGTGATTGAAGTGGAAAATGAAATAGATTCCAGCCTGATGCAGGTTCTTTTTTACCCACTGGATCGCAGCGGATATCCGGAAACCGGCAAACCTGGAGAAGGACGTTTTGCTATTGAAATCAGCGAATTTCTTGATCCGGCTATTTATACCAAAGGTGCCGAAATTACAGTCACCGGGACAATCAAGGGAAGTATCGAGCGCACTGTTGGCAACAAAACCATCCATATCCCGCTCATCACTGCAAAAAACATTCATCTTTGGCCACAAACATATCGGGAAGACAGCACCTACTGGAACAACCGATATCGTTATGCGCCTCCCGGTTATTATGGCTACCCTTTTTTCTATAACGGATATTACCGGCCCTACCGTTTCTGGTGGTAAGTTACGCGACCGGATACACAGTGCATCTGCATTTATTCATCCATCGCAAATAGCCCAGACCGCCAGTTATCCGGAACAAGATGACTCCAATATCCTGACAGCGCCGATTCCGTATGCGAAAACTACTTAATTTGACAGGAATATCGGCCCTGATCGTGATGGCCGCGCTGGCAATCTCGGTTTTCCTTGCTGTGGATAGCCAGCCCCGGGTTAAAAGAGACATCTCCATCACGCCGGAACAAATTGCCCGCGCCAAGAATATTCTGGACACCCATCGCTACCAGGTCCGCCCCGGCACCTCTGCCACGATCAGAATCCAGGCTGACGACCTGGATAATGCCCTGAATTACCTGGCACATCATATCGGCCACGGTCATGCAAAAATCTCCATGCAACGCAAAAGCGCGCAAATAGAGCTGAGCCTGCCGATACATACTGACGTGGCCAAACGTTATATCAATCTGCAAGCCACGCTGACCGAAAGCAACAATCTTCCCCAGTTGGGTTCAATAAAAATCGGTAACCTGCATATCCCGGATTTTCTCACTCATTTTTTTATCGAGAAACTTCTGTCATGGGCGCAAGCAGCCAGCCCGGATGCACGCGCCGGCCTGGATGCCTTCAGGAAACTGCAGTTTTATCCTCACGAAGCGGCAATTTCCTATTTCTGGAACGGATGGAACATAGACAAAACCAGCTATACGCCTGTCAGTCTCCCTTTATTTGATCAGCAAACACTGAAAAGGCTATTGCACTACCACCATTTCCTCAATAAACAGAATCTTGGCCACACATCAGCAACCATTCCATTATCAGAATTGCTGATCCTGATCATGCAGGAAACTGCACGCCATCCCTCTCAGGAAAATATCCGGGAAGAATTCCGTGCTGCCATCCTGGTAGCGGCATTTCATGTCGTCCAGTTCCCGCTCAGATTAGTCATACCGGAAGCAGCCAGCTGGCCCGATCCAGTCCATATCAAAGTCACGCTGGATGGACGAAACGATCTGGCCATGCACTTCATGGCTTCGGCAGCCATCACTGCTTACGCCGATACAACCCTTTCCGATGCCATCGGTTTATATAAGGAGCTGGAAGATTCGCGCTCCGGCAGCGGGTTCTCCTTCAATGATCTCATCGCCGATCGCGCGGGAACCCGTTTTGCCGAAAAAGCCATAGCCAGCCAGGATTCTGCACGCAGAATGCGAAATATTATTCTGGCCGGAATACGTGATACCGACCTGATACCACACTGGACCGATCTTCCGGAACACCTATCCGAAACCACCTTCAAAGCACGCTTCGGCAGCACCGACAGCCCGCAATACCACAACATGATGAATCAGATCGAACAACGGATTGCCGCACTAAAGTGGTTGCATTAGTAACTCAGCTGAGTTTTATAGAGATACTTTTCGAAGCAAATGCGGTCTGTGTTCTACCTCCCTCCATTAAGGAATCTCTGAAAAACGTCAGCGAGGCAATCGGTTCAAGACAAAAATCGGAGAGAAAGCAGAGTTTTTACGTAATAAATGAACATTTTGAGCCGATTTTTAACGCAGAAATGACAACGTAGGTGGTTTTTCAGAGGTTCCCTGGAAAGATTTTCCGCCTTTTCATGTTTCCCTCTATCTGGGTACCACGAATAAATCCGGAAATTATTTTTAATCTGATAAATCCCTCCTAATTCATCGACAGTATAATTCCAGCTGTCTGCAGCTATCATGAGATCCGAATCCACATCGGGCTCAACAGCCTTCAGTCACATGTCAGAAGCATGTCCTCTGATTGTTTCAGATTGTGATCTTGCCGCTTAACAATGTCAGGCAATTGCCCGGTGCCGGTTGTCAATCTGTATCAGTTTCAGTTAATACGCTATGCATGGGCGTTTACCTTATTTATTCGAGGATGAGCAGCGAAAATCTCCTTTATCTTTTGATCGCACTACCTTTTGCTGGCAGTGCACTGGCGGTATGCTGCCAACCAACGCCCGTAATGCGAGGCCTGGCTGGCAGGCAGTGTCATGTTCGCGGCCTTTGCCATCGTGGCCATTCTCTATCCGTTCATTTCCGAAGGTGAAGTACTTCGCAGCGACATTGAATGGCTGCCTGCGCAGGGGCTGAACTTTACACTCAGGATGGACGGGTTTGCCTGGATGTTCTCAATGCTGATTACTGGCATTGGGTTTCTCGTGGTGCTGTATGCGCGCTATTACATGTCGCCCAGAGATCCGGTACCGCGTTTCTTCTCGTTTTTACTGGCTTTCGCCGGTGCCATGCAGGGCATGGTGATCGCGGGAAATCTGATCCTTCTGGCCATTTTCTGGGAATTGACCAGCATCTTTTCATTCCTGCTGATCGGTTATTGGCACCACAACGCGGCAGCACGTGAAGGTGCGCGCATGTCGCTGATCATCACGGGAACAGGCGGGCTTTGTCTGCTCGCCGGCCTGATTCTCACCGGCTACATCGTTGGCAGCTATGACCTCGACAGCGTTCTGGCGGCAGGTAATGCCATCCGGGAACATGAATTGTACGTGCCCACACTGGCGCTCATCCTGCTGGGGGCACTGACCAAAAGCGCACAATTTCCGTTCCATTTCTGGCTGCCCAATGCCATGGCCGCACCCACACCGGTGTCAGCTTATTTGCATTCGGCCACAATGGTGAAAGCGGGGGTATTCCTGCTTACCCGGCTATGGCCAGTATTGTCCGGTACCGATGAATGGTTTTTCATACTCGGGCTGGCTGGGATGAGTACATTGCTGCTTGGTGCCTATTTCGCCATCTTTCAGCGGGATCTCAAGGGATTACTCGCCTATTCAACCATTAGCCATCTCGGTCTGATCACCACGCTGCTGAGTCTTGGCAGTCCATTGGCTGCCGTGGCAGCAATTTTCCACATGGTGAACCATGCCACTTTCAAGGCATCATTGTTCATGGCAGCCGGCATCATTGATCATGAAGCCGGCACACGCGACATGCGCAAATTAAGTGGATTGTTCAGTTATATGCCAATTACCGCAACACTGGCCATGGTCGCCAGTGCTGCTATGGCGGGTGTGCCGCTGCTCAACGGATTTCTGTCAAAAGAAATGTTTTTCGCCGAGACCCTGGGACAGCATTCCAGCTCCATGCTGGATGAGATGCTTCCCTATGTCGCCACGATTGCCGGTGCCTTTGCCGTGACCTATTCCGTGCGTTTTATCCATACCGTCTTTTTTGGTCCCAAACCACAGGAACTCCCCGGTGAACCGCATGAACCACCCCACTGGATGAGGCTACCCATCGAGTTTCTGGTGTTGGCCTGTCTCATTGTTGGCATAATTCCCGGCATGACGATCGGCCCCTACCTGCATACCGCCGTGACCTCCGTGCTGGGTGATCGCACACCACAATACAGCCTGGCAATCTGGCATGGCATCAGCACACCACTAATCATGAGTATGATTGCGTTCATTAGCGGGATATTGCTTTATCTGATCCTGAAAAATTATCTTGCCCGCTGCGAAGATGGCCCGCCCGGATTGAACCGTCTCAAGGGTCAACATATTTTTGACAGGATGCTGGTCACGCTCTCGTGGCGATGGGCACGCTGGCTGGAAGAATCCTTTGGCACACACCGCCTCCAGCCGCAACTGTTTCTGGTGATATTGATCGCCCTGATCGCGGGCTGCTGGCCATTCATTACCACTGACAGCAGTTTTGCCCTGCCCAGCCTTACCGGGATTGATCCCGTGTTTGCCCTGCTCTGGGGAACCGGCATGGCCTGCGCACTCGGCGCGGCTTATCAAGCCAAATACCATCGCCTGGCAGCACTCATCCTGATGGGGGGTGCAGGTTTGATTACCTGTATCACCTTTGTCTGGTTTTCCGCCCCTGATCTGGCGGTTACCCAGTTGCTGGTAGAAATTGTCACCACGGTGCTGATCCTGCTGGGATTGCGCTGGCTGCCAAAACGGGTAGAAAAAATTGATATTGCCTCCACGCTGACAGCAAAGGCGCGCCGGTTGCGGGATTTGATACTGGCTATCAGCTGCGGCAGTGGAATGATGCTCATCGCCTATCACGCCATGACCAGCGCACCCTTGCATGACTCGATCGCCCGTTTCTTTGTAGAACAAGCCTATCCCGAAGGCGGAGGCCACAACGTCGTCAACGTCATTCTGGTGGATTTTCGTGGTTTTGATACCTTTGGTGAAATCACCGTACTGGGCATCGTGGCGCTCACTGTTTATGCACTACTGCGGCGCTTCCGGCCCGCGCCGGACAGTATCGACATTCCCGAACAGCAGCGCAGGCAAAACGCATTTGATGATGACCACCCAGAACGCAACATAGGTGAAACCGTTCATGATTATCTGCTGGTGCCTTCGGTCATCATGCAATGGATGTTTCCATTCATCATCCTGCTAGCTGTTTATCTTTTTCTACGCGGCCATGATCTGCCGGGAGGCGGCTTTGCTGCCGGGATTACACTGGCGATCGGTCTGCTGTTGCAGTACCTCGCCAGCGGAACCCGTCAGATTGAAGATCGCCTGCATATCATGCCTATTCGCTGGATCGGATTTGGATTGCTGCTGGCAGCACTCACCGGCATGGGATCGTGGCTATCGGGATTCCCTTTCCTTACCACGTATTCCACTTATCTGGAAATACCGCTGATCGGCCAATTACCTGTTGCCACTGCACTGTTCTTTGATCTCGGCGTACTTTTGCTGGTTGTCGGCGCAACCGCCCTGATGCTGCTTGCGATAGCACACCAATCCACTCGCAGCTACCGCACGCGTACCACCGAGTCTGCCAAAACCGGGGAGGAAACATAATGGAGCTGATTCTGTCGCTCGGTATCGGCGTACTCGTGGGTTCGGGAGTGTGGTTACTGCTACGCCCGCGTACTTTTCAAGTCATCATCGGATTGGGATTGATCTCTTACGCTGTCAATCTGTTCATCTTCAGCATGGGACGATTGGTGGCTGACAAACCACCCGTCACACAAGCAGGCACCCGGATTGATCCAGCAATGCTGGCTGATCCGGTACCTCAAGCACTAGTGCTGACAGCCATTGTCATCGGCTTTGCCACAACAGCACTGTTTCTGGTTATCCTGCTCGCCACCCGCGGCCTGACAGGTACTGACCATGTGGATGGCAGGGAGCCCGACTGATGAATCTGGTACCAGAACACCTGATCATTGCGCCAGTTCTGATTCCATTTATCGCCGGCGTGGTTCTCCTGTTTTTTGAGGATCGCGCACGATCGGTGAAGGCCGTGGTATCCATCTGTGCGACCGTTGCGTTGCTGGCAGTTTCAGTAATGCTGCTGCGCATGGCGCATACGGAAGAAGATTCCGGCAGGATAGCGGTTTATCTGCTTGGCAACTGGCCTCCACCTTTTGCCATCAATCTGGTGCTCGATCGCTTATCGGCCATGATGCTGGTGCTGACTGCTCTGCTCGCCCTGCCCTCCCTGGTGTTCTCGCTGGCACGCTGGCACAAGGCTGGTGTGCATTTTCATACATTGTTCCTGTTGCTATTGATGGGATTAAACGGTGCGTTCCTGACTGGAGATTTGTTCAATCTGTTCGTTTTTTTCGAGATCATGCTGGCGGCCTCCTACGGCCTGGTATTGCATGGATCCGGACTGCTGCGGGTAAAAGCAGGGTTACACTACATCGCTATCAATCTGGTAGCTTCGCTGCTGTTCCTGATCGGAGTTGCTCTGATTTATGGCGTAACCGGCACGCTCAACATGGCTGATCTGGCGCTGCGTATTCCACAAATCAGCGAAGCAAATCGGATCATGCTGGAATCTGGTGCGGCCATTCTCGGCGTGGCTTTCCTGATCAAGGCGGGCATGTGGCCGCTCAATTTCTGGCTACCGGCGACCTATGCCGCAGCTCCGGCACCCTCTGCAGCCATTTTTGCCATCATGAGCAAAGTTGGTATTTACGTGTTACTGCGCCTGTCGCTGCTTTTCTTTGGGAATACACCCGATTTTCCAGAGAATATGAGCTTAGAAATCCTGTTTTATAGCGGCTTGGCCACCATAGGCTTTGGTACGGCAGGTGTGCTCGCTTCCCAGACTCTGGGGCGCTTTGCCGGCTTTTCGGTGCTGATCTCTTCCGGCACGCTGCTGGCAAGCCTGGGTCTGGTACACAATGGAGTGACAGCTGGGGCACTGTTTTATCTGGCAAGTTCCACTCTGGCGATCAGTGCCTTGTTCATGCTGATCGAACTGGTGGAGAGAGGGCAAAACATGGCGTCCAACGTTCTGGCCGTTACCATGGAAGCCTTTGGTGATTATGATGAGGAAATGGCTGATGAAGAAATCGTTGGCGTTGCCATTCCAAGGACAATCGCCGTACTCGGGACTTGTTTCGCCGCTTGCGCTATCCTGCTGGCTGGTCTGCCGCCCCTGTCAGGATTCATCGCCAAATTTGTCATCCTCAATGCTTTATTCAACCCGGACGAATCCGGCCAGGCACACCTGATCCCCGCAACCTCATGGTGGCTGCTGGCACTGCTCATCCTTTCTGGATTGGCCACGCTGATCGCCATGAGCCGCTCAGCATCCGCACGTTCTGGGCACCGCCGATCGATACCGCCCTGCCAAGAGTATTGCTGATCGAAATCGTACCGGTTGCCGCCCTGCTGTGCATGACGCTGGTACTGACCATGCAGGCCGGTCCGGTAATGCAATTCATGGAAACCACAGCGAACAGTCTGCATCAACCTCAGCCGTATATTGGAAGTGTCCTGGAGACACCAGTCACTAAATCATTGCCACGACTGGAGGAGAACGCAGAATGAACAGTCTGTTTCCATATCCACTACTGACTATTTCACTGCTGATCACATGGCTGATGCTGGCTGGTTTCTCGTTCGGCCAGTTTCTGCTGGGTACAATCATCGCAATAATGGCGGCCAGAGGATTGGCAGCTCTGCATCCATGCGATTCCAGGCCCAGGCACTGGCGTTTGCTGTTCAGGCTAGCTGGTATCGTGTTCTACGACATCGTGCGTTCCAACATCGCCGTAGCCCAAATTATTCTGCATGATGGAAAAAAAACTGGAAAATCCGGTTTCATGACAATACCACTGGAACTACGCGACCCCATGGGGCTGGCTATTCTGGCCGTCATCATCACTGGCACGCCTGGTACCGCATGGGTTGACTATAATTCTGCCCGCAGCACGCTGATACTGCACGTATTTGATTTAATTGATGAAACTGCGTGGGTAAATCTAATCAAAAACCGTTATGAACACCTATTACGTGAGATATTTGAATGAGCGCTACTATTCTTTACTGGTCTGTAACTCTGGCACAGATTGCCTTGGGAATTGCCATGATATTAGCGCTAATCCGCATGATAAAAGGGCCGCGCGCCCAGGATAGAGTACTGGGGCTGGATACGCTTTATAGCAACGGCATGCTGTTGATGCTGGTTTTCGGCATCGGCACCGGCAATTCACTGTACTTTGAAATATCTCTGATTATTGGAGCATTGGGTTTTGTAGCAACCGTGGCACTAGCCAAATTTCTGATGCGCGGAGAAGTTATCGAATGACTCTTGCTGCTGATCTGCCGCTATGGGCGGCACTGCTTATCGCCTTTTTTCTGTTAATCGGCGCTGGCCTGGCGTTGATCGGCTCATTTGGGCTCTATCGTCTGCGCAATTTTTACGACCGTATTCATGCACCAACTCTGGGAACAAGCTGGGGTACCGCCGGCATTATCCTTGCTTCGGTGATTTACTTCAGTGTTGTGGAATCGCGCCTTGTTCTGCATCAACTGCTGATTGGTGTATTTGTAACTGCAACTACACCGGTAACGCTGATATTGCTAAGCCGTGCTGCACTTTACCGCGATCGGGTAGCAGGCAACCCGGATGTCCCACTGCTGCATCCACTTACAACCCCACTCCGGACATCATCGCCGGAAAACAATCCGGCTGCAGCCCACGAAAATACAGACGAAATAAAGGAATAGTGACAGTCAGCCTTATCCGGCCGAATCACCCGGCAAGAAGCCAATATGCAGAAAATTTCGCAGATTGGTCGGGATTGATTGAATATAAACGAAGAAAAACCGGGAACGACTATTGAGGAGAAACTGAAGCTACCCCGGGCTCTCCCTGCTTCATTTCAATTAAGCAACGCGCCTTGATTGCAAATGAAAGGAAAACCCGGGGTAGTTATGAAACCACCAGCTTACTTGTGCATGGCACGTTTGAACATGCGATCAATTTTGGTTTCGGTATCAATCGAACGCGCATTGGCCTCGTTAGCCTTGTCCATTGCCTGATTGGCAGTGTTGACTGCGTCGTTGGCAGTAGCTCTGGCAGCTGCTGCATCTGATTTTGCAGCAGAAACACCTGACTCCAGTGCATCAACGCGGGACCTGAGTGCATCCACATCACCCGTGGTTGCGCAAGCAGACAAACCAACACAAGCGCCGACCAGTGCAAACATTGTTACCATTTTTTTATTCATGTCATCATCTCCTTAGTAAAAAAACAAACACTACCCTACACGTCCCCCCCTTGCATCGAGGGGAAAACCCTCACAACCTGACCAGATTTTTAATACGTTGCAATATAAACACAATAAAGGCCCGAGACACAACCCATTGTACCGTTGTTCTACGCTGCCAGCAGCTTCCTGCTCAGTTCGGCACTCGGTCGTGCTGCGATACGTTCAAACCAGGGGCCGATATTTGGCAGACTGCGATCAAATGGCTGATTAACCGCTGCTCCAAAATCCAGCCAGACATATAGCCAGATATCAGCAACAGTAAAGCGATCACCACATAAATACGGCCCTGGTCCGAACATGCTATCCAGCCAGTGCAACCGATCCTGCGCCACTTGTTTCAGCCCGTCAGCCGCTTCCGGCAAGACCGGAATACGCGACTCGAACCGGGTAAGCCCTTCTGCGTAGTGGTATGCATTGTGAATAAATTCGGTAATGTTGGCTCCACCCGTCGCCACCATTGCCTGGTTGCGCACGCTGTTCCGGCGTGGAGCCAATCAGGGGACGGCAAGGGTAAAGTTCTTCAGATATTCGGCGATGGCAGCGGCTTCAGCCAGTGTACTACCATCGTCCAGACGCAAGGCTGGAGTTTGTCCAGCCGGATTGACAGATCAAATAGGGCGTTGCCGGTTCTCTCCGGTCATGACATCCACCGTTACAGCCGGCACTTGCAGTTGCTTTTCCAGCAGAAACATCCGCAGACAACGCGGTGCAGGGCTGTGGGCATCATAAATCAGCATAGTCAACTCCGTAGTTGCGAACAGGAAATCCGGTTACACATAGTTCCAATTATGCAATCAGAATACACAACATGGAAGTGCCGTCAGAGATTGAATGCTGAAAGTTACGATATTCCCCTGTACAACGCTCAAGCCACCCTGGTCATTCTTTTAACCGGTTTGCTCATGGAATCGTGATAAGAAGTACGGTGATCAATCCACTCTACCAGTGCCTGGGCAGACATCGGATAACCAAACAGATAACCTTGAATCTGATCACACCCGTTTTTCTTAAGAAAATCGTATTGCTTCTGCATCTCAACCCCCTCGGCGACAACCTGATATCCCAGTGAATGAGCCATCTGAATGATTGCAGTCACTATGGCCTCCGATTTTGAGTTGTGATCTATATCATCCACAAGAGATTTATCAATCTTCAGAACGTTGAAAGGTAAATACGAGAGCTTGTACAAGTTGGAATAACCGGTACCAAAATCATCAATTGAAATCAATGCACCCGCCTCCCGCAGTATTTCCATGCGCAATTTAGTGGCTTCGATATCAGACATCACCATGGATTCGGTAATTTCGATATCGATCAACCCGGGACCTACATTGAACTGCTCAAGCGTTGAAAGTATTTCATTGGCTATGTCGGGTCGTTCAAACTGAACAGCAGAAACATTCACGGCAATGGGCACCATCATCCCCGAATCACGCCATATACCTGCTTGCTTGGCAGCCATACGCAGAATGCAAGTACCCAGAGCAGGCATCAAACCACATTGCTCGGCAATTCCAACAAATTTTGACGGTGGAATCCATCCATTTTCCGGATGCTCCCAGCGCACCAGAGCTTCGACACCTGTAATCTCCAGGGTCTGTGTATTCACCTTGGGTTGATAATGCAGACTCAATTTTTCCTGTTCGATTGCCTTGCGCAGATCAATTTCAATTTGATTACGCTCGTTGGCGATGAACTTGAGTGATTCATCAAAAAAACGATACTGGTTTTTCCCTGATTCCTTGGCCGAATACATGGCGATATCAGCATTGATCAGAAGCTGCCGGGGATCATCCGAGCCGGTTGTTACCTGGGCAATACCAATACTGGCACCGATCCGCAGTTCATTTCCACAAACCATGAATGGCCGGTTTATTGCCTTGAGAATATCGTTAGCGTGCTCTGCAAGTGAAGATACGGAATGATCGCCCGGCATGAGTACCACGAATTCATCTCCGGCAAAGCGGGCGAAAACAAGTTTCTCTGGGCAAGTTTGACGTAATTCTCCAAATGCGGTCGTGCAATTCTCGATCTGATCACGCGTCAGGTTAAAGCCACCTTCAATAATTCTGCTACTTACCTGGCGCAGCAATTCATCACCGCCCTCATGGCCATGAGTATCGTTGACACGCTTGAAACCATCGAGATCAATAAACATCAGCGCCCCCTTGCACTCGGCTCTTCCCCGCATTTGCGCAGCAAGGTCCAGAACATGGCCGATCACCGCCCGGTTAGGCAACCCCGTCACGGCATCTGTGTACGCCAGTGTGTTTATCCGTACGATATTGGAATTGAGACGATTGACCATCGCCCGGAAGCTATCGGCAAGATTGCCAACTTCACAGGCACAGTCAACATTGACCGGCTTGTCAAAATCTCCTTGTGCAATGGCATCCGTACTTTTATTGAGTTCACGAATAGTGCCCGTCAGTTTATTGGCGGCAAAATTTGTAATTGCTGCGGGGATCAGAATACTCAGGGCGATCATCCCTATTACCAATATACTGGATGTCCCCGATTCCATAAGTGGAAGCACATAGTAGTGTCTAATTGCGCAAATTAGCTATTGTATGTTGTTTGACTGCAACTCTTCAGGACGGCGCCACTTAAATGGCTGAGCATTCTGGTTGTGACGAGTAATAAATGCTTCGATGCTTCTTTCAATTCTGTGACATTGCAAGGCTTGCTCCTTTTAATGTCTTACGGGATAAGATACCGAACCATATTCAATTTGATTAGCAGCTTGCTGAAGTGGGCGTAAGTGAAAGTACTCAGCCTGAATATCTGTTCAGCCACTCATCATTCCTTTATGTGTGCAGTAGTTATCAAAAATAACATGCACCTCTTTGTTTCAGGCAAATCCTGTATTACAAGATCCATAAAATTCTGAAAATCTTCTCGTGTTTTGGTTTGGTGGTTTGAGCTTTGATGTGACGTGGCCATTTAATGCAGCAAACAGATTGAACGTGCCATACGCTGTATGTGGCACTGTAAGCGCACTGGCTTTGGTCGCCGTTTCGATATCCAGTTTCTCGTTCCAAAGCCTGGATACTGGGTTTCTCATCAATGCTTAAAACTAACGCATTGAGAGGCGGATTCAAATATGGCCCGATAATATTTGCCGATTTCTCTGCAAACTCAGGATCAGTACTGATGCCAGCTGCGTGCTCTTATGCAGATAAATCCTTCTTTCTTTAATGCTCGCCAAACTGCATGAGTACTTGACCCCAGTTGCTGCCAAAGTTGGACAATCCCATCGGCAGGCCTTGGGGTGGTTCGCTATCCAACCTGGATAACAGTTTGTCCCAGAATGCTTTTCCATGTATACCTCAGGTTTGCCGGGTCGTCGCTCATCTTTACGTCCGACAATACCGTACGCATACCGTTTGCGCCATTTACTGACACGAGAAATTCTGTGGTTCACTCTGCGGCAACCGTCTGGTTCTGCTGCCGCAGCGCAGGCTAAATGATCCCCGCTCGCTCAACCATCCTGCGCTCCGCGCTATGGCTGCACGATCTCAGATGGTTCTTTGCTCCAGTAAGGTGATTTCTATCGCTTTTCTAGGCATAATACCTGGTAAATAATAATTAACGCAACGCATTAACGGTAGTACGCGAAATGTACATAAGGCTGTAAAAAACAGAGACATCAGGGTAAACCGGATCGGAATGCTGTTTAATCCTCTTCCTTTGGCTTTTTTTGGATTTTGAACAAGCTCCCCCTCTCGTGGGCCAAAACTCATCTCACGGGATTTATATTTGGCAATAATTAATTTCATTCCTGACCTCATTATCTGAATAACCTCATATTTCCCTGAAATTACTTGCATAGCCGGAGTAGTTTTATCTTCTTTTTGGCAAACAGATAATCCGGAAGCTGTTAGGGTGTGTTCTCAATCAAGTCAACCAGGCGATAGCGCAAGCTAGCTGGACGAACGACAGGAAGGATTGTGCGAGTTTGTCGTAGCGCGTGGCGATGCGTCTGAATTGCTTGATACGTGCGAAGAAACGCTCGATCAGATTGCGGCTCTTGTAGATGTGGCGGTCGAACGTGCGCGGGTTAGTCTGTTGGGCGTGGCGGGATGACCGCCTGACTGCCTTGGTTTGTAATCGCGGTGACGAAGGCATCCGGGTCGTCACCCTTGTCGGCCACAACAGATTCGACGGGCTGATCCTTGATCAGTGCGGTCGCTTGTTCGATATCGGCAATCTGGCCTGACCGGGAGGATTATCCGCAGCGGATTGCCGGGCATCCACGGCGACATGCAGTTTGGTGGTCAGTCCGCCCGTGAACGACCAATTCCTGTTGGCCTGCTTGCAGGCGCCAGCGGAGGTGCTGGTGGGCGCGCACGATGGTCGAGTCAATGAACAAATGCTCCGTAGCGGCCTTACGCAGTGCTGTTGCCACGCTCCCAGACACTTTCTCGCGCCAGCGCGAAGCGGACGAGAATCCGATGCCAATACCAAGCTCTTCGGGCAGGTCACGCCACGGACTGCCGGTACGCGTGATCAGAGAACGGCTCGACAAAGCGTCGGTTGTCCTTCGCCGTACAGCCGGATCGCCCTTCTTGCCCGGCAATAGCTGCTCAATGCGTGCCCACTGGTCATCTCGTAACATCGTCCGGTCCATCCTGACTCCTGCGCAAAAGTCAGGATATGATATAATTCATCCACTATGAACAGCCCTCGCCATGTCATTGACCGTGAACGAGTTATTCGGCGTCAATTACATATGGCATACAGCTATTCGCATGATTGAGAACAAACCCTAGCAAACGTACCCTTCTCCCAAATTTAACGGGTGCAGTTCAAAGATCTTTAATTTATTTATCAAACCTTCGAACTTAATGCATGTCATCTTCCAAATAGGTCAGTGATTTTCCATCCTGTTTGCAATCATGGTTCTTTGGAGTTATCGAGAAATATCCAGCGAACTGGGATTTTTATTTTCCTGAAGCACACAGCAACCGCTTTCAAATCATTCATGATCCGGTGTAAAACCATGCTGACTGAACAGAAAAATGGCACGAGGCGCAAGAAACAAATCAGAATTTGTATCCCACCTGTATCGAAACCGAATTTTCACTTAGTCGATTGGTAACCTGGGTGCCGGGAATGGGTTGATTGACCGGAATCGCGCCGGAACCATCACTGACGAAAGCTCCGGATTGTTTTGCTGTAAAAACATGGTAGTAGGCAAGATTCACACCCAGCCGCTGGGTAATGTCATAACCTACCGGCACCCAAATGGTGCCGGACGATTCGCCGGGCAAACACACATTGAAAAACTGCTGATTTGATGGAATCGGTTCCCGCCATGGTTGTAACCTGCACGCAGTGTCCATGTGGAATCAAGCTTATATTGGGCACCCACGGCCACGGTCCAGATGTCTTTCCAGCCAAAACCCTGCACAAACGGCCCGGATGCGGACATCGCCCAGTTTTGCCGCTCAAATCCTCTGGTATCGCTGTAATTAATCCATTTGACATCAAGTGCCAGCAACAAGGGAGCAATCGGCTGATAACTGATTCCACCGCCAATAGTCATCGGATGCCCCAGGTTAAAACGGAAATTTGCCGGTGTTCCATCAGGATACTGGGAATTCCAGGAATAATGCTCAAACCACTGCGGGCTTTTGAATACCAGGCCCAGCTTAAGGTGATCGAACAACTTATAGGTGGCGCCCAGTGCGAATCCCCAACCCCAGGAAACCGAAGCATGCGTACCAGTGGGGAAACCTGAGACATCAGGGGGTGTCGCTGGCCAGGGATCAACCACGAATGAAGCCCGGTTGACATTCAGACCCACACCCAGCGATAAATCCGGCGTCACCTGATAGGCTACCGATGGTGTCAACTGCATCAATTGGTAATTCGAATAAATCGAGCCAAATCCACCCGCAGACTGGGGTGCCGCCAGCGGATTGAAGTTTCCAGCCGGAGTCGGGCTGTTGGATGGATAATCTACACCGAAACCCGCTATTCCCATGGCCATGAAACCAAATGTCCAGGGACTCCGTGTTTTATACACCAGACCAAAGGAAGGAAGAATCGCCGCCCGGGTTTTACTGTCCACCGTACCCGATGGGCCGCCACTGATAGAACCGGACATACTCCGATCTGGCAAAAACAGCTCCATCGAAAATTCCAGCGCGCTCCTGTCGAGAAACGCAATTGACGATACGTTGTTGTAGTTCGCACCTATTGCGTCGATCGACGTTGCGATGCCCGCCCCACCCATGGATTGATTGATCGGACCGACACCGTGAAGGATATGTCCATTTGTTGCCTGTGCCGGCAGGGAGAGCAGAACCAGCAATAGCAAAATGAATTTCCGTAATCTTTTTGGCAATTGCATAACAAGGCATCCCTTTGCTGATTAGATTTGCGCATGTTAAACATCAATTCTGGAAACAAAATGCTTAGAAGGAAGAGATCTTTGCCTTATTTATACGCAAGTACCACTGATAAACAGACACAAATCGCATGACATGCGACAATCAGGCCAAATAACAAAGTACGGTGGATAAAAAGCAGTGCCAGGCTAGTTACACAAACAACTTGCACCCGCAATTCTTTTAAGCTGCTTTTGCACCTGTTCAATCAGAAAAAAATCACACGGCTGTTCTTATGGATGAAAATACAAGCCTGCTGGCACTTTTTACTAGCAGTTTTCTTGCAGCAACATTATTACCAGGAGGTTCTGAAGCAGTGCTGGCCGGGGTATTGATTGCTTACCCCGATTTATTCTGGCCTGCGCTGAATGTTGCCACGCTGGGCAATACGCTGGGAGGATTGAGTTCTTACGTGATTGGCCGTTTCCTGCCCGACGAACAGGCTTTGTCAAACAAGCTTGGCCGCCATGTTCATGGGTTGGAGTGGACACGCCGCCGTGGGGCACCCATATTATTTTTATCCTGGCTACCATTGATTGGCGACGTATTATGCGTCGCTGCCGGATGGTTACGGATTAACTGGGTCTCGGCAGCGTTTTTCATTGCGGTGGGTAAATTTGCCAGATATTGGGTAGTTGCCTCGGCAATTAGCTAAACATAAGCCAGCCGGTTTATTTCTCAAACAGCTTTTGCAATTCCCCATTCTGAAACATCTCGGACATAATGTCGGATCCGCCAATAAACTCACCATTGACATACAGCTGGGGAATCGTCGGCCAACTGGAATAATCCTTGATGCCCTGACGTATTTCCGGCTCAGCCAGCACATTCACTGAAAAAAAATTCTCGACTCCGCAAGCATTCAGTATTCGTACTGCATTGGCAGAAAAACCACATTGCGGTTGTTGTGGCGTACCTTTCATGTATAAAACTACAGGGTGTGATGACACCTGTTTCTCAATAGAATCAACGATATCCATATTTCAATCTCTCCTTGAATTTATAAACAATACATATTCTGATCAGAACAACACCCTATACAAGAATCGCACGCTGTCATTACAGCATTGGAGACCTGCGCCAGGCATTAATTCACAGTGCATATAACAAAACACTTCATTTTGCCGCAATTCACCCATACCGGCCGCCAGTCACTCTATCCACACCAGCAAGATCCGGCCGGGTAAACAGATGCGTAAAACCGGCTTTTTCCAACAATTCACGACAAGCATCCGCCTGATCATAGCCATGCTCCAGCATTAACCAGCCCGATGGCTCAAGATAACCAGACGCTTGCGCAATGATGCTGGTGATACAACTCAAACCGTTATTCTGGGCAACCAGCGCGCCCAGCGGCTCAAAACGCAAATCTCCTTCCTGCAAATGCGAATCACCTTCAGCAATATAAGGAGGATTAGCGACGATCACATCAAATTTTTCACCTGAAACACCAGAAAACCAGTTTGCTTCAATAAAATTTATATTTCTGACATCGTGCTTTTTGGCATTCTTTTTTGCAACGGCCAATGCGCCAGTAGAAAGATCAACAGCTGTTACGCAACTATCCGGGCGATGTTTGGCAAGCGTTACTGCAATAGCCCCGCTACCCGTACCAAGGTCAAGAATACGACATTGCCGGACAGATGAAATTTTTGACAAGGCCAGCTCCACCAATAACTCCGTTTCTGGACGCGGAATCAGCACATCTGGCGTCACCTCGAACACCAGATCATAAAACCCTCTTTCTCCTGTCAGATAAGCTACCGGTTCTCCTGCCACACGTCTTGCAAGCAACTGCTGAAAATGATCCACCAACTCCGCATCGAGCGGCTGCTCAGCATGCGCGATCAGAAAAGCAGCGTTGCTGTTCAATACACTTTGTAGAAGCCAGTGTGCATCAGTATGATCGATCATGCCTTTTGCACTCCGCAAAAGCTTGCCGATTGTAACGAGAGCGCTCAAATCTTCATGCCCTGAAACAAGCAGGTTGTTTCCTATCATTTTTCTGTCATAGCAGCCAGTTGTGCCGCCTGATGTTCAGCGGCCAGCGCTGAACATAATTCTGCAAGCTCACCATCCACAACCTGATCAATTTTATAGAGCGTCAGATTAATTCTATGATCCGTAATTCTGCCCTGCGGAAAATTGTAAGTCCGGATACGTTCCGATCGTTCGCCACTCCCGACAAGGGATTTCCGGGCTGCGGCCTGCTCCGCCTGCTGTGCACGCACCTGTTTGTCGAGGATACGCGCAATCAGAACACTCATCGCTTGCGCCTTGTTCTTGTGCTGGGAACGCCCTTCCTGACACTCAACGACAATGCCCGTTGGCAAGTGCGTAATCCGCACGGCCGAATCCGTTTTATTGATATGCTGCCCTCCGGCTCCGGAAGCACGGAAAGTGTCAATTCTCAAGTCAGCCGGGTTCAGCGTGATATCGGCAATTTCATCCACTTCTGGCAAAACCGCCACAGTACAGGTTGAAGTATGCACACGCCCCTGGGTTTCCGTTGCCGGAACACGCTGCACACGGTGTCCACCTGATTCAAACTTGAGTCGGGAATACGCGCCATGGCCAATAATCCGGGCGATAATTTCCTTGTATCCACCTACTTCAGAAGGATTTTGTGAAACGACTTCCACCTGCCACCCTTCCCGTTCTGCGTAGCGGCTGTACATGCGGAACAAATCACCTGCAAACAGGGCAGATTCATCTCCTCCCGTACCGGCCCTGATTTCGAGAAAAATATTGTGCTCGTCATTGGGGTCCCTGGGCAACAACTCCTGGAGTATCCCGGTTTCGATATTCACAAGCTGCTGTTTGCCTGCCTCGATCTCGGCTTCGGCAAAATCACGGAATTGAGGATCCAAACTCATTTCCCTGGCTGTTGCCAGATCCTGTTCGATCTGTTGATACGTATGATACAAGCCGGTCACCGGCTCGATTTCAGCACGTTCGCGCGAAAGCTTCCGGTAATTATCCAGATCAGCCGTAATGCTCTCATCACTGAGCAGCTTGTCCAATTCGCCCAGGCGCATGCTCAGCCGGGTGAGCTGATCGATAATTCCCTTGTTCATTATTGAGGATAGTGCAGTTGGTATAACCGGTTAACGAGCTCGATAAGTTGTTCGCGTTCTTTATCAGTGGCGTGATTCAGGACAGATGAAGGAAGATGAAGAAATTTATTAGTTAAACCACTACTAAATGATTCCAATACTTTTTCAGGATCTTCGCCCTTTGCCAGCAGTTTGTGTGCGCGAGCCAGTTCGTGCTGACGATATCGCTCAGCTTGGTCACGCAATGCCCGTATGGTAGGCACACTCTGCCGTGTGGCAACCCAATGCATGAAATCAGTCACATTGGATTCAATAATGTTCTCGGCCTGCGTCACAGCACCCTGACGGTTATCCAACCCCTCTTTGACGATATCTGCCAGATCATCGACGTAATACAGAAAAACATCATCCAGCTCGGCCACTTCTGCTTCCACATCACGTGGCACCGCCAGATCAACGATAAAGATTGGCCGATGCTTGCGCTGCTTGATCGCCCGTTCCAGCATCCCTTTCCCCAGAATGGGCAACGGACTCGCAGTAGAAGTGACAACGATATCGTGCAACGCCAGTTGATCCGGCAATTCACCCAGGGAAATGGGGTGGGCATTGAAACGCCGAGCCAGCGCTTCCGCACGTTCTGCAGTACGATTGGCAACGGTTACATGCGCAGGGCGCCTGGCAGCGAAATGGGCAGCGCATAGCTCAATCATTTCACCCGCACCGATGAACAGCACTTTCTGCTCACTGATATTGCCGAATATTCTTTCAGCCAGACGCGCGGACGCTGCCGCCATTGAAACGGAACTCGTGCCTATTTCCGTGGAAGTACGCACTTCCTTGGCTACAAAAAAAGTGCGCTGAAACATTTTGTGCAGCAACAATCCCAGCGTTCCGGCCTGCTCGGCTGATTTCACCGCATTCTTCATCTGCCCCAGTATCTGTGGCTCTCCAAGAACCATGGAATCCAGACCGCTGGCAACACGAAAGGCGTGCTTGACCGCCTGTTCCCGCAACAATTTGTAAAGGTAGGGCTCTAGATCACCCGAGCGCAGATGGTGAAAATCCGCCAGCCAGCTCACCGCTTTATCCGGCGTATCTGTATTGCAATAGATTTCAGTGCGGTTACATGTCGAAACGATGGCTGCTTCCTTGACCAGCTGATGACTTACCAGATCATGCAGTGCGTGCCGCATCGAATCTTCGGAAAAAGCCACATGCTCGCGTATGTCTAAGGGTGCGGTATGATGATTGACTCCAAAGGCAAAAAGTTGCATGAAAAATATCCTGATGACGCCAATTCAAAATTGGGATAATTATAACGGAAGTTATACCGCCCCAATCAACGGAAGTTCCGCAGTTCTTCGCTATACGGCGTGCATTCTAGCTGCTTGCTCTGTCCGGAGGGAATCCAGCTTGACACCCGGGCCGCGACATTCCTAACATAGCGGTTTCTACAGGGAGCCATTGTGTCAATCGAGTCAATCAGAAACGTTATCGCCAAGGATATGGGCGAAGTTGATAACGTTATCCAGCAAAAACTTCATTCTCAGGTTGCACTAGTCCGGCAGGTTAGCGAATACATCATTCAGAGCGGCGGTAAAAGACTGCGACCGGCATTGGTCATCCTGGCTGCAGGATTGTTCGACTACAAAGGCTCGTTTCACCACAATCTCGCTGCTGTCGTTGAATTTATTCACACGGCTACTCTTTTGCATGATGATGTTGTGGATGAATCAGAATTACGCCGCAATCAGGCCACTGCCAATGCAATATTTGGTAACGCTGCGAGCGTTCTGGTAGGTGATTTTCTCTATTCGCGTGCTTTTCAGATGATGGTGGAAGTGGGTAACATGCGGATCATGGAAGTGCTAGCTGATGCAACCAATACCATCGCCGAAGGAGAAGTGTTGCAGCTGCTCAACTGCCGTGATCCGGATGTGGAAGAAGAAAACTATCTGCAAGTCATCCGCTATAAAACCGCCAAGCTTTTTGAAGCTGCTGCCCGACTCGGCGCAATACTGGGAGGGGCTACCCCGGATGAGGAAGAAGCACTGGCCGCTTATGGCATGCACCTGGGTACAGCGTTCCAGCTAGTGGATGATCTGCTGGATTACTCCGGGAATGATCAGGATACCGGTAAAAACCTGGGTGACGATCTGGCAGAAGGAAACCCACTGCCATTGATATTTGCCATGCGTTCAGGCATCCGCACAAATCAATATCGTTCGCCACGCCATTGAAACAGGCGGCAAGGATGGGTTTGAACCCATACTCAAAATCATTCAGGAAAGTGGTGCACTGGATTACGCAAAACAATGCGCGGAAAGAAGCCGACACGGCCATCTCCGCCATAGCTGCAATCCGCGATTCTACCTATAAACAATGTTTGCTAGAATTGGCAGAGTTTGCAATTACGAGGAATTACTAGCAATTACCAAAGCCGCAGTAATTGCTGGTTAAAAATTTTTGCTGCTTTCCTGCAAACACAAATTTCCCTGCAAATTGTTCCATTCGGGGTGTAGCTCAGCCTGGTAGAGTACTGCGTTCGGGACGCAGGGCTCCGAAGTTCAAATCCTCTCACCCTGACCACCACGCGGACAGCACTAACCCGCTCCTTACTGTTTTTTTACAGCTATAAACCGCCCGAAACAATCATGTTTCATAACCTTTAAACCAGGTTAGGCCGGCCATGAAACAATGCTGCAAAAGATTCCAGGCAATATTTCAGTACCCCGTCAAATCTGACTGCGAAGAGAATAAACCATGCGCATATTACTGATCGGCGGCACAGGACTAATTGACCGAGCACTTTGCCACTACTGGAAAACACAGGGGCACGATTTGATTATCTGGACCCGTCGCCCCTGGGAAGTACCTACCCTGTGCAGCCATGCCCGCGGCATCAGCGAACTGCAAGAGCTGGACAATACACAGACATTGGATGCGCTCGCCAATCTGCTTGGCCGTCCCGGGTAAGGCAAGAGTTTTATCCATCACCCTCGTTTGCTGATCGGCTTCTTATTCCGTATTGAGGTTGGTTTTTCAGGCAACCAAAGCGCTTTAAAGTACGCTCGCGTGCACTGGCATGATCCACGATAGGCAATGGATAATCCACACCCAAATGCAGGCCGCACGCTTGTATCTCTGCGGGTTTCATCGCTGCGGGAAAATGGATATGTTTATCCGGCACCCGTGCCAGCTCCGGCAAATAGCGGCGAATAAAGCGTCCTTCAGGATCAAATTTTTGTGACTGTGTTACCGGATTAAAAATACGAAACCAGGGTTGTGCATCGCATCCCGTGGAAGCCGCCCATTGCCAGCCGCCATTATTGGCCGCCAGATCATAATCATTGAGATGCACTGCGAAGTACCGCTCTCCCCTACGCCAGTCAATACCCAGATCCTTGGTCAGAAAACTGGCCACCACCATACGCAAACGGTTATGCATGTACCCCGTCTGGTGCAATTGGCGCATGGCCGCATCGATCAGTGGGTATCCGGTACGTGCACCGCACCAGGCATCCCACAGTGCCGGTGCATCATCCCACTGGATACAATCATATTCAGGCCGGAATGACTGGCTGACTACACGCGGGTAATGCCACAAAATCATAAAATAGAAGTCGCGCCAGGCAAGTTCGGATAACCAGGTTTGAGCGCCGGCACAACCCTGCGTTGCCTGACGCAGGGCAACGCCCGCCAATTCACGAATGGACACTGTACCAAAGCGTAAATGTACCGACAGATAGGACACACCCTTGCGCCCAGGAAAATCCCGTGCTTCCGCATAGCTCGCCATGCGTGGCAAGAAATCCTGCAACAATGTGTGCGCTCCGCGTATCCCGGTAGGTAAGGGCAAAGCGTGCAGATTGGCAGATTGAAAACCCAATTCTTCCAAGGCTGGCAGAGGCCCGGCTTCAGACCATCCTGCCAGATGGTGGGCATAGCGTTCAACCGGATAAGGTTTGAGCTGAAAAGAATCGAGCTTCTGCAGCCAGGCTTGCTTATAGGGTGTAAACACGCTATAAGGCCGTCCCTGGCCGGTGAGTACTTCATCACATTCCAGTAACACCTGATCCTTGTAATCACTGAAATCAATTCCCGCTATGCGCAATGCTTGCGCCACCTGCTGATCACGCGCTCTTGCATCCGGCTCATAATCACGGTTGGTCAACACCTCCTTCACGCCAAGATGCTTTGCCAACTGCACGATACATACCGCAGCCGGGCCATGGCGTACGATTAAACCACCTCCTGCAGCGCCATTCTGCCGGGCCAGTGCTTGCAGCGCATTGTGTAGTTCGGCAATACTGGCCTGGATGAACTCGACACGTCGATCCTGGCGTGAAGGCAGCACATCAAGAATATCGGTATCAAAAATGAAGGCGCAATATACCTGCTGATGACGGCGTAACGCGTGGTACAGCGCGGCATGATCGTAACAGCGCAAATCGCGGCGAAACCAGACGAGGGCGGAAGTGTTCATATCAATCCTGTTTTTAATCTCCGGCAAAGATCCACTTCAGGAGCCTCTAAAAAACGTCAGTGAGGCAGCCAATTCAAGGCAAAAATCGGTGATGCAAGTAAAACGCAGCGAACAGCCGTAAGGCTGCCCTGTAGGGCGAGGCGCTAGCGCCGGGTAAAAAACGGAGTTTATAAGCATTTTGAACCGATTTTTAACGCAAAAAGACAACACAGGTAGTTTTGCAGAGGTTTCTTCAACGTCTGATCCAGGCTGATATCCGGATTTTTTCATACCGTACGTTTCCACCCAATTTTCTGGATTAGCGTTACAATCTTTACGAAAGTTTGACAAATATCAAGTTACAGGGTGCTGGAACCGCGGTTAAAAACCTCTCTCCCAGGACACCTTCAATAAACCAGACGGATATGGGATGTAGCCTTGGCAAAATAGCACAATGGCTCCCATTGGCCTGTTAAAAGACCATAATTTCCGCCAGGAAATGTCACTTTCTCCGAACAAAGGAATTGTTATCAAATCATTTGACTGGAGGATATTGGAATATGGAAATTACCTGCTATCGCGATCCCGAAATCAAGCGGGAGAAACGAACACTCCCGGCCTCGACTTATAATCTGGCCATTAAGCTGCTTGCGCGCTGTGAAACAAGGCAGTTATTCATCCCCATCCGCAGCATGCAATACCTGGCCATCATCGATACCGAAGAATTTGTATTTGTTGATAGTCAACGCAAATGCTGGATTGATATTGCCTGGCAGAATTTTCACTCGCATGATCGAGTGGCACTTAATCAGCCAATAGAATTTGAAGCCGTCTTTTACCGGGAAGGACAAGCTACCATCATGCGGCGCTTGCAAAGCGAGTTCCCGCTTGCTTTAAGCCTGATGATGACAAAACAGGCTCCACATCATCCGGCGAAGATCATTTCATTCCGGCAGAAAACCACAGCAGATCACTCTTAATGACAAAAGAAGCCGCCCCGTTTAGGTGACGGCTTCTTGTTCCATTACCAGGCTGAATTTAATAGTTGACGATGTGATAAACGAATTTCACAGCCTGAATCTGCCGCGAGAAGAAGAATAAGAAAGTAGCAATTTCAGTCAGGATTCATCACTGAGATCAGTATTCCACCCACTATTTTTTGCAATAGAAATTCTGTGTGAATAGAAAGAGGAATGCCGCTGCTGCAGTTCTGGTGGCAAACGGCTGGGAAGGTGCGCATAAGGCTCCCATGCAGCATAGACCTCTTCATAAAGTATCTGCATCCGGGATGTATTCCAGCCGGCACAAGTCTCGCTCTCGGGCAAAATACCAAAAATCCACGCATCAATCACGATACGCCCCAAGGGAGTCAATCCGGCATCAGCATCTTGATCCACTCCCAAATAAATTTGTTCCTTCATAAGCTCACCTATAGTCAGGTTTTTAACGAGTCAGCCCGGCGTACAACAGCGGTAATTTCTCCGGCAATCGCATCACGTGATCCACTACCATATAATTCCGCATTCCAAAAATTCTGGATACATACTGGTCTGCACGCGGATCAAGGCTCATGCAGTAGGTTAGTATGCCCGAACGCCCTGCTTCTTCCACCGCTTTCCTGGTATCGAAGCGCAGATACTGTGGATCGCGTACATCCACATCTGCCGGTTCGCCATCGGTTATCACCAGCAACAGCTTCTTGGCTGCGCGCTGCTGTTTCAGAAAATGGCTTGCGTGGCGTACGGCTGCTCCCATGCGGGTGGACAATTGGCCTGTCATACCGGCGAGCCGCATTTTTGGAATTTCATTGTAAGGCTGATCAAAATCCTTGAAACGGTAATATTCGACATCATGCCGCCCATCCGAGCAGAAGCCATGTATCGCGAAAGGATCACCTATCCGGTTAATGGCATCTGCCAATAACACAGTCGCCTGCCTGGTCAGGTCCAGCACGGTAAAATCCTGTCCGTTCACCTTGTTGTTGGTAGATTCGGACAGATCCAGCAGTACCAGCACCGATATATCCCTTACCTTGCGCACAGCCCGCATCATGACACGTGGATCAGGATACTGCCCCATACGAATATCCGTCAGCGAAGAAATTGCTGCGTTGATATCAATTTCATCGCCATCTTCCAGTTTGCGGATTCTTTGCACTCCTTGCGGCTGCATCGCATCCAGCAAAAATTTCATACGATGAATTTCCCGTTTGTACTGGGCGGTAATATCATCGATGATCTGGATATCCCCGGGTTTTGCACGCTTCTCCTGAACAGTCGACCATGCCGGGCGTTCCAGTTGAATCTGGTAATCCCACTCTGCATAGTGGATAGGCGAGGCAACCGGTTCCTTGCCCTCCAGAGTATTGTAGGAAACCCCGAAATCCTCATAGGGAAATAACTCTGTTCCCAACACCCATATTTCTTGAGCATCGTCCCCAGCTGTCTCTACATCGAGTTCATTGATGAACTCCATGACGCTCACATGCTTGCGCACCTGTTTGGGCGGCTCATAGCCCGCCGCAATGGATCGCTCGAAATCGAACTCCTCAAACTCCCAGAAATAACGGTTATCGTCAAGATAAGGAGCTGTCAGCACATCCGTTCTTGGATTGAATGGTATCTTCTTGGCCATGATTTCATGAGCAAGCTGCACACCAATATCCCAGCATATCTGGTTATCATCCAGACGACCCTGCACGCCGGCAAATAGCAGCCGCCCCTGAGTTACCCATGCATCCGGATCCACATAGTCAGGATCAATCAAGGCACGAGCCAGACGGTTAAGATAATTCCCTATCGTCGTATCCATTTCTGGTGTTGCTGTGTGCAACACTGACCAGGTATGCCGCAAACCAGGAAAACGGCGAATGGACAAGGCCTCCACCCGCGCATCCTCGATCACGGAAATAACCGCTATCTGCAGTGGATTCAACGATTCGGCAGAAATCGGATATCTTGTTTCCACAAGGTGTGCTGCTGCATGGGCAGCTGCTGCACGATACACTTCACCGGCCGCAACTTCACCATGGGCATCATAAGCATCGGGCAGATGAATGATGTAATCCTCGATAAAGGGACGGTAACCTTCCCGGCTCTCAAAATCACCCGATGTCGGACGCATGTAGAAATCACGCGCCCATAATGCACGCAGATAAATGTTGATACGCCGCTGAATATCCACGAAAAGCGTGCCCTTGCGTTCCTTCTGCAGCATGGCCAGTGATTCTTTGGAACTCAGGCTGAAGTACTGAAGTTGTGCTTCATAATCAGTTCTGTGCGCATGTGCGCCCCACAAGGCCCAGCGCCGTAAACCACCCAATGTCAGCTGATTGAACAGCACATCAAGCTTATCCAGCATTGGGCGAACCCCTCGCGGAGCCTGTGCCGTAAATGTACTCAGAAACTGCAAATAATTACGAAACAAGTCCTGATCACCCAACCTGCCTGCAGCAGTAGCTGACGTGGCTATGATCATTTCTATCACTGCGCCGGAGGTTTTGGATGCCAGCATCAGGCAGGTGGTTGCCAGGTCGCTGATCACTTCGTCGCCCACTTCCTTTGCTACCAGAGGAATTTCATTGATCCAGGCATCAACCAGAGAGCGACCACGCCCAAGCCCCTGCAAAGCTGAAGCACCCTTTAGATAATTATCTATGCCGCGTGGGGAAAGCGTTCTGATCGCATCATGCCAGGTATTTTCAAGCAACGACATGGACTCGGGCTGTAGCGATTCCAGCAACTCACTGTAATCTGTCAGATTCACACTCATGATGTACCCTGAAGAAAGTTAATACCGGATAAATTAGGTTCTCAGAAAAACGTTGTAACAGCAGCATCAAGTGCATCGCGCATATCCGGATCATCAGTAATAGGACGAACCAGCGCCATACGACAAGCCGCATGAACATTCACGCCCTTGGCAATCAGATTGCCAGCGTAGATCAGCATACGTGTTGAAATCCCTTCATCCAGCCCATGGCCCTTCAAATTACGGGCACGCTCAGCGATGGAAACCAGTTTCCCAGCCGTTGCAGAATCCACTCCGGTTTCATGCGAAACGATTTCAGTTTCAATGTCATGCTGGGGATAATTGAAATCCAGTGCGCCAAAACGTTGCTTGGTTGATTGTTTCAGATCTTTCATCAAACTCTGATAACCCGGGTTGTACGAAATGACAAGCTGAAAATCGGGATGTGCTGTAACCAGTTCACCTTTTTTCTCGAGTGGCAGAACCCTGCGGTTATCGGTCAACGGGTGAATCACAACCGTTGTATCCTGTCTTGCCTCGACCACTTCATCCAGATAGCAGATCGCTCCGTAACGCGCCGCAGTAGTCAGCGGACCATCCTGCCAGCGCGTACCTTGTGCATCAAGCAGGAAGCGCCCAACCAGGTCAGAAGCTGTCATATCCTCATTACATGCCACAGTAATCAACGGCTTACCCAGCTTCCATGCCATGTATTCTACAAAACGGGTTTTTCCGCATCCCGTTGGGCCCTTCAGCATCATAGGCATACGTACGGAATAGGCTGCTTCGTACAGCGCCACTTCATCCATAACCGGACGGTAATATGGCTCATTCTTAACGAAATGTTGCTTGATAACGTCGCTCATTTTTTCTCCAGTATTCAAACGCGTTTAGGTTATTAGGCAAAACAAACCCCCCGTCACCTTGCAGCAACGGGGGGTTGTTATACAGCAATCCCTTACTGCGTGTTCTTATGGGTTATCAGACCGTTTTTCCGCGATAGATCACCATCGCTGTTCCCTGGCTCTGATTGAAATTGTTATAACCAATTAAACGTACATGATTGTTCGGGTTAGCTTTATGGCAAGCTTCAGCTTCCGCAAGGATGCGTTCCACATCGGTTTCACCAAACATGGGCAACTTCCACATATACCAATAGTTGCTCATCAAAAACTCGGGTTCGGTATGTTCAATAGCCGGATTCCACCCCTTGTTGACAACATATTCAACCTGCTTTCTGATTTGATCCTTGTCCAATGACGGAAGGTAGGAAAAGGTTTCAAACTTACGGCTGGCTGGATCAGACAAACGGCTTCTATAATCAATGACTTCTGACATTCAATTTACTCCATGCAGGTAATAATCCCCCTCACATGCATTCAACATGCGAGGAGCAGGTTGGTTTTTACTTGTGAGCTACGTCCAGTTTGTCTACTGTATCGAACTCAAACTTGATTTCTTTCCATGTTTCCATGGCAATCTTGAGTTCAGGACTGTTTTTAGCTGCATCTGTAAGAATGGCCTTGCCTTCTTTCTCGATAGCTACACCACGGTTACGCGCTTCCACGCAAGCTTCGAGTGCCACACGGTTAGCAGCAGCACCGGCAGCATTACCCCATGGATGGCCCAAGGTACCGCCACCAAACTGCAAGCAAGCATCGTCACCAAAAATGGCTACCAGCGCCGGCATATGCCAAACGTGAATACCACCTGAAGCCACCGGGAATACGCCAGGCATGGAACCCCAGTCTTGATCGAACATAATGCCGCGGCTGCGATCTTCCTTGATGAAGCTATCACGCATCAAATCAATCCAGCCCAGCGTTGCACCGCGATCGCCTTCCAATTTACTGACAATGGTACCTGAATGGTGATCACCACTGACAGACGCAGAACCTGGCCAGCACACGGAAGTGAATACCATGATGTGGGATTTGTCGATCACCGCGCATTGCACGGCAGAATGCAGAAAAGTGCCATTGTCATGGCACCAGTTTGCCAAACCTGTGTTACACAGAAACCGCCGGTAATGTAGTCGCATAATGATCGGTGCGCTGATTTCTTTGGCGTATTCAGCGTTTGTACATTTCTTCCGGAGTTGGCAGTTACGTTCAGAGGACCCCATACCACCACAGCTTGTGTTCCGCCTTGTGAATGGCTTCCATAACGAAATCGAAACGTTGGCGCCAGCGCATGAACGGTTGGCTGTTGACGTCACCATCTTCGTTAATCCGACTCGGTCGCGGCAGACATTCGGGCAGACAGCACGACCATAGTTTTTGGCGGACAAACCTACCGGCTTGATCGTGCAACTGAAGCAACGCGCGACCATATTTGGCTGAGCATACCTGTTCAACTTGAATACCGTGAGTGGAGGACCGTCGCAAGTTTTGACATAAGCGATCGGGAAGCGCACGTCTTCCAAACGTAGCCCACGAATCGCCTTGAAGCCAAATACGTTACCAACGAGGGAGGTAAACACGTTGACGACGGATCCTTCTTCGAACAGATCGATCGGGTACGCAATAAATGCATAGAAACAGGTATCGTCACCGGGCACGTCTTCAATGCGATAGGCACGGCCTTTGTAATAATCCAGGTCGGTCAGCAAATCAGTCCATACCGTGGTCCAGGTTCCGGTTGAGGATTCTGCCGCAACAGCAGCTGCTGCTTCCTCACGATCCACGCCGGGTTGTGGTGTGATTTTGAAGCAAGCCAGAATATCTGTATCCAGTGGCGCATATTCGGGTGTCCAGTAAGTTTGCCGGTATTCCTTGACACCAGCGTTATAAGTTTTAACAGCCATTTCTGTAATCTCCTTAATAAATTCCCGCCTCATCACCTGAAACCAAGGCGGCTTACAGCGTTAAAAAATTAATCTTTACTGCAGGGCCAACTATACCCGGCAAAAATCATAAGTTAAAATTAATAATTGTAATGGTTATCATATAATTTTATTTATACTTGTCTGCTAATCATGCTTTCTGCCCCGTTATGCTACATATCACCCTGCACCAACTAAAGATTTTTGAGTCAGTTGCACGTCTCCTTAATTTCACTCATGCAGCTGAGGAGCTGCATTTGACTCAACCAGCCGTTTCTATTCAGATCAAACGACTTGAGGAAATGGTCGCTCTTCCCCTGTTTGAACAAATAGGCAAACGCATTCATCTGACTGAAGCCGGCAAGGAGTTATTTCACTATAGCCGCGCTATTACCCGGCAACTGGCTGATATGGAGCTCGCTCTTGATGAACTGAAAGGATTAGAACGTGGCAAGTTAAGCATCGCCGTCGTCAGCACAGCCAACTATTTCGTGCCCAACCTACTGGCCAGCTTCTGCCAGCGCTATCCCGGCATTACTATCAGCCTGCATGTTTCCAATCGTGAGAACGTACTCAAACAACTATCTGACAACAATATGGATATGGCAATCATGGGCCAGCCACCGGAAGGATTGGATATTACTTCCGAATCGTTTATGGAAAACCCGCTCGTGATTATTGCTCCGCCAGATCACCCACTCTGCAAGCAAAAACAAATCCCAGTCAAACGATTGGAGCAGGAAATTTTTCTCGTTCGTGAGCCGGGCTCCGGTACAAGAAACGCAATGGAACGTTTTTTTGCACAAGAAAAAATCAGTATTCAGAAAGGGATGGAAGCGGATACTGCAGAGGCTATAAAACAAGCCATTCAAGCCGGTATGGGACTGGGCATTATGTCGCTGCATACTATCAGACTGGAGCTTGAAGCAGGCCGGTTAGTAATACTGGATATACAAGGGCTTCCGATTACCAGGCACTGGAATGTTGTCCACCAGAAAAACAGGCGTCTCTCCAACATTTCCAGCGTATTCAAGCAGTTTTTGCTCAATGAAGCAGCTGATCTTGTTGCCCTCGAATACCCCCACCGCAACACTTCATCCAAAAGCTGAATTTTCTCCTGTGTGAAAAACTACTGTCCTCGCAAAAATCTCGTGACAACATCAGCCAATATTTACTCAAGTTTCTCCCTGCTGATCCGTTTACTGACAGGTCGGATTTTGGATTCAACCAGTTGGGCACAAAGAAAATCTATTTAAGGAGACAAAACAATGACTGATAAAAATCTCAGATTTCTGGTAGTGGATGATTTTTCAACCATGCGCAGAATTATTCGCAATCTGCTGAAAGAACTCGGCTTTAACAATGTCGAAGAAGCAGAGGATGGAGCAATGGCACTAAAAAAACTTCGCGATGGCGGTTTTGATTTTGTTGTTTCCGACTGGAATATGCCCAATATGGATGGATTAACCATGTTACAAAATGTCCGTGCAGATGACGCATTGAAAGACATCCCCGTGCTGATGGTCACCGCCGAAGCCAAGAAAGAAAACATCATTGCTGCTGCCCAGGCTGGCGCAAGCGGGTATATCGTCAAACCTTTTACTGCAGCCACACTCGACGAGAAACTGAACAAAATTATCCAGAATATGGCAGTACATGCGTAAACCCGGAATTTTTATTGATTAGTCAACAGGTGTCGCCAAAAAATGAACAGCAGCTTGGATACTAATGAAAAAATTGTAGATCACCTGAAATGGGTCACGAGAGTGCTGCACAGCTGCTTGTCTGAGCTTGGACATGATCAGCGTTTGCAACAAGCTAGCCACGGAATAACCAACAGCAAGGATGAGCTGAATTACATTATCAGCAAAACAACTCAATCTGCCGAATCTACTTTGCTCGCAGTAGAGAATGCCAAGCCTATCCTTGAGAATCTATCTGCAAACGCCGAAAGTTTACATAATTTATGGAAGCAGATACCTGAAGAAACCGTAACCACCATTGCAAACGAACCTGTTATACATCATGCACTCAAGCAGACACTTGATTTTCTGAATGAAGTTCCGGATCAAACAGCCTCCACGCAAATCTATCTGACAGAAATCCTGGTGGCACAAAACTTTCATGATCTGACAGGCCAGGTTATCCAGAGAATCTTGCAAACAATTGAAACAATTGAGAGAGAAACTCAGCAACTGTTGGGAGATACTCCGGCCAGCAAAGAAATGGCGGCCAAACCAAGTAACAACCTATTAAACGGTCCGACAATTAATCCACAAAAACAAGAAGATGTTTACGTCAACCAAGCACAGGTTGATGATCTTCTGGCAGAATTGGGATTCTAAAATCATTGCTACAAAAACAGTTTCTGACCAACGGGGGATTGTTACGTCTTAAGGAACCTCTGAAAAATATTAGCGAGGTAGTCAGTTCAAGGCAAAATCGGCGACGCAAGTAAAACGCTGCGAACAGCCGCAAGGCTGGCCCGTAGGGCGAGGCGCTGGCACCGAGTAAAAAGCGGAGTTTATACGTAATAAATGAGCATTCTGAGCTGATTTTTAACGCAGAAAGACAACACAGGTCGTTTTTCAGAAGTTACTTAAAGATGATTACTTGTCGTAAAACGTAACCATCCCCGTATCCACATCGTACATTCCACCTTCCAAAGCAATTTCCCTGTTATCCAGCATTTCTGTAATAACAGGGCTACGCTTTGGAATTTCTTCCATAACATAGCGCACATTCAAGCGTGCGATGTTTTCCATAAATTCCGGATCCGGTGTATCAGAAATGGCTTTACCTGATAGCTCTGCGTCCATGACCGGCTGCAATTTATCCAGCAAAGCAGTCAAATTGCCCAGTTTGATACCGTGGCACGCACCCTTGACTGCACCACATTTGGTATGACCCAATATCATGATGACCTTTGAACCGGCAATACGACAGGCAAACTCCATACTTCCGAGAATGTCTTCGTTAAGAATATTTCCAGCTATCCTGCAACTGAAAATATCCCCCAGTCCCTGGTCAAATATCAACTCGGCCGAAGTGCGCGAATCAATACAGCTGAGAACCAAAGCAAATGGGAATTGCCCTTCCGAGGTTTCATTCACCTGCTGCAGCAAATTTCTGTTCAGCTTCAAGTTGCTCACAAAACGTTGGTTACCATCTTTCAGCAGCTGTATTGCCTGCTCAGGTGACAGGTGTGCCAGCATTTCCTTTGTAAGTGTTCTCATTTAGTTGCTTGCTAATTGATAGTTATATTCAAATTTTGCCGCAGGAAAATTATTTATTTACCCACACTTTTCAGAAGAATCAAAACAGCACCACTTCCCCCATGCTCAGGCAATGCCTGACAAAAAGCGAGCACAGCATGGTGTTGCATCAGCCAGTTTCTCGTCAGCATTTTCAGTACAGGTTTGCGATCCTTTGATCCCAATCCCCTGCCATGGATAATGCGCACGCAGCGGAATTGCTGCAGAAGACAGTTTTCCAGAAATTCTGCCAGCATCTGACGCGCCTCATCCCGGTTCAATCCATGCAGATCAAGCTCATCTTGAACTGGCCAGTTACCTCGTCGTAACTTTCGTAGAGTATGGCGCTGCAATCCCGGACGGACGAAGGACCATTCCCCGCATTCAGCCATATCTGGCTGCCAACCATCAGAAAACATGTTTTCCCTGTCCGGGGAATCGAATACAACAAATTTGACCGGCAGTTGCCGCCGGAGTGATGAATGAACAATTTTCCCGGATTCAATCAGGGGTTTTACCCCTCGCATGGCCTCACGAAACAAGGCTACATCGTCATCACGCGCATCCACCTCGGACAAAGATTGATTGCATGGTTTCATTTGGAAATGGGTAAATGAAGAATTCGCTGCAATCAGGAAGATTTTTCCAGATACCGCTCGGCATCCAGGGCGGCCATACAGCCACTACCTGCACTGGTAATGGCCTGCCGGTAAATGTGATCCTGTACATCTCCCGCAGCAAATACACCAGGAATGCTGGTTGCTGTTGCATTCCCCTCGTTCCCGCCCTGCGTAACGATGTAACCGTTTTTCATTTCCAGCTGTCCCTGAAATAAATCAGTATTGGGATGATGGCCAATGGCGATAAACACTCCCTGCAAATCCAGATCACGTGCTGTTTCGTTCTGCACATGGCGAATGCGTATTCCGGTAACACCACCGTCATTACCCTTCACTTCATCCAACACATGGTCCAGTGCAAGCTCAATCTTGCCGTTTTTCACCTTTTCCATCAGCTTATCGATCATGATTTTTTCCGAACGGAATTTGTCACGCCGATGCACCACAGTAACTTTACGGGCAATATTAGAAAGGTACAGCGCCTCTTCAACCGCAGTATTACCACCGCCAATTACAGCCACATCCTGATTTTTGTAAAAGAAACCATCACAAGTTGCGCAGGCAGAAACTCCTTTCCCCATAAAAGCCTCTTCGGAAGGCAAGCCAAGATATTTGGCAGAAGCACCTGTCGCAATAATCAGTGCATCACAGGTATACGTTCCCTGATCTCCAATCAGCTCAAACGGCTTTCCTGTCAGTTTGGCGGTATGGATATGGTCAAATATGATTTCTGTTTTGAAGCGCTCGGCGTGTTTCAGAAATCGCTCCATCAGTTCCGGGCCTTGCACACCATCAACGTCAGCCGGCCAGTTATCAACATCTGTTGTCGTTGTAAGCTGTCCGCCTTGTGCCATTCCGGTGATCAACACCGGATTAAGATTGGCGCGCGCTGCATAAATGGCAGCTGTATAACCGGCCGGGCCGGAACCAAGAATCAGTAATTTGCAATGTCTGGCTGTCGTCATGATCAAATAAAATTGTCAGAAAGAATTATCGGGAATAACAAATGCGGGTTATTTTCAGGTTTATACAAATATCAGGCAGGATTTAAAGATTTTGTTCCACCCAGCGAAACACACTTGCCAAGGCTTGCGGCAGATTTTCCGGATTCGTGCCACCGGCCTGTGCCATATCGGCACGCCCGCCCCCTTTTCCACCCACCTGCTGCGCAACGAAATTGATCAAATCACCCGCCTTGAGCTTGTTTGTCAGATCATCCGTTACACCAGCAACCAGCGCCACCTTGCCACCCTCAGTTGTCCCCAGTACCACAACACAAGGTTTTAACCGGGTTTTGAAATTATCCAGCGTTTCCCGCAGTGTTTTGGCATTAACATTTTCCAACGCCGTGGCCAGTACACGAACCCCCTTGATTTCCCGTGCCTGCTCAATCAGGGAAGAACTTTGCATACCGGCAAGTTTCAAGCGCAAGGCAGCAACCTCTTTTTCCATTTGCCGAACATTGTCCAGTATCTGGGAAAGTTTCAGTGCCGCTTCCTGTGGCGCGGCCTTCAATACATCGGCCACCTGCTGCAACTGCAATTCCTGTTGTTGCGTATAAGCCAGCGCTGCATCTCCGGTCAATGCTTCCACCCGGCGAATACCTGCTGCCACGCCGGATTCGGCCACGATTCTGAAGAAACCGATATCACCGCTATGGTTTACATGGGTACCGCCACATAGCTCGGTTGAAAAATCACCCATTGCCACAACGCGCACCGTATCACCATATTTTTCACCAAACAGCGCCATGGCGCCCTGCTTGACGGCATCATCGTAAGCCATCAGCTGTGTCGCAACCTCATGATTCCTGCGTATTTGGGTATTAACCAGATTTTCAACCTGACGTATTTCATCTGCCTGCATGGCGCCGTTGTGAGAAAAATCGAAACGTAATCTGCCAGCATCCACCAATGATCCCTTCTGTGCCACATGGTTACCCAGCACCTGGCGCAATGCCGCATGCAGCAGATGAGTTGCCGAATGATTATAGGCCGTACTGGTCCGGGCAATCTGATCCACCCGGGCAATTACCCGATCGCCCACGGCAATACGGCCACTGCTCAATACCCCGGCGTGACCAAACACACCCGCCTGAATTTTCTGGGTATCCTTCACAATAAATGTGCCATTCCCTGACAACAACTCTCCGCTATCGCCCGCCTGCCCCCCGGATTCCGCGTAGAAAGGTGTCTGATCCAGCACAACTACAGCTTCCTCGCCCGCTTCCACAAAATCTGCACGACTGCCTTGTTTATACAGCGCCAGAATCCGTGCTTCATGCTGCAACGTGTCATAGCCATAAAATTCGGTTGGCTGCCCGGTATATTCAAGACCAGCCTGCATAGCAAATTTGCCACTGGCACGCGCCCGGTCACGCTGCTGCGTCATACAGATCTCAAATCCGGCCATGTCCACCGTAATATCTCGTTCACGAGCAATATCCGCCGTCAAATCCACCGGAAAACCAAAGGTGTCGTACAGGCGAAAAACCACTTCGCCCGATAGCGTTTTGTTCCCACCAGATAACGCTGCCTCCAGTACTTCCATGCCATTTTCCAGTGTTTCAGCAAAACGCTCTTCTTCCTGCCTGATCACACCGGTTACATGCTTCCGCGCTGCCATCAGTTCAGGATAAGCCTGCCCCATGGCGCCTGCCAGATCATCCACCAGCAGATGAAAAAATGGCTGCTTCTGCCCCAAACGGTATCCGTGCCGAATGGCGCGACGGAGGATGCGCCGCAATACATAGCCCCGTCCTTCGTTTCCGGGGATTACGCCATCGGTAATCAGGAAAGCGCAAGCGCGGATATGATCGGCAACAACCTTGAGCGAATTGTTCGCCAAATCTTGCGCGCCGGTTACCCTGGCTGCCGCTTCAATCAGGCTGCGGAACAAGTCGATTTCATAGTTGCTGTGCACTTGCTGCATGACAGCTGCAATACGCTCCAGCCCCATGCCGGTATCCACCGATGGCTTGGGCAATGGATGCAATTTGCCGCTGGCATCCCGGTTATATTGCATGAACACCAGATTCCAGATTTCGATGTAACGGTCACCATCCGCATCTTCCGATCCGGGAGGCCCACCTGCCACTTCAGGCCCATGATCGTAAAAAATTTCCGAGCAGGGGCCGCAAGGCCCGGTGTCCCCCATCTGCCAAAAATTATCCGAAGTCGCTATCCGGACCAGCCGCGAAGGGGCTATTCCGATTTCATTCAGCCAGATATCCGCCGCCTCGTCGTCTTCCGCATAAACAGTCGCCCACAGCTTGTCCCTGGGAATGCTCAGCGGGCCCGTCAGAAACTCCCAAGCAAACAGAATGGCGTTGCGCTTGAAATAATCACCAAAGCTGAAATTACCCAGCATCTCAAAGAATGTATGGTGCCGTGCGGTATAGCCTACATTCTCCAGATCATTATGCTTTCCTCCGGCGCGCACGCAACGCTGTGCACTTACAGCGCGCACATAGGGCCGTTTATCCTGGCCGAGAAACACGTCCTTGAATTGCACCATTCCCGCATTGGTAAATAGCAACGTAGGATCATTTCCCGGCACCAGCGGACTGGAGGACACAACGGTATGACCGTGCGCTTCAAAAAATTCCAGAAACTTCTGTCTAATTTCACTGCTTTTCATATCAACACCTTATGCACACATCTTGCGCAATAACCTCACCCGGCACGACACTCCACATATCAATTTTCCATTTCGCGAGCATCGGACAAAACCTTGCTTATTACTTTGGAAGAAAAACCTTTCCCGGCCAGGTAACGAATCTGTTTACCCCGTTCTTCCGGAGAAGTGGGTGCAATGCCAAATTTCTTGCACCACAAGGTACGCGCACTGGAAAATTCGGTTGGTTCAAAATCTTCCAGCACGGATTCAATCAATTCGCCCGCTATTCCCTTTGCCTGCAACTCAAAGCGTATCCGTCTGCTTCCATATTTGCGGCTGCGCACATGCAAAATCTGCTCAGCCGCCCGCTCATCCGATAGCAGTTTTTGCTGCTCCAGTCTGTCCAGTACATTTTTCAATTCATCGGTGGATTGTTCATGGCGGGATAGCTTTTTTTCCAACTCCTGCCGTGAATACTCCCGCCGGGCGAGACATTCCAGTGCACGGGCGTACAGATTCACGCCTACTCACCAGCAAAAGATGGAACAGCTCGATTGTTTGCTTCAACAAGACCCACAGCAACGCGTATTTTTTGTTCGATTTCGCGCGCGATATCCCTGTGCTCTTTCAGGTATTCACGCACATTATCCTTGCCCTGCCCTATTTTTTCTCCATTATAGGAATACCAGGCACCTGCCTTTTCAATCAGCTTATGTAACACACCCAACTCAATGATCTCGCTCTCGCGCGAAATTCCCTCGCCATACAAAATATCAAAATCCGCCTGTTTGAAGGGGGGTGCACCCTTGTTTTTAACCACCTTGACGCGCGTCTCGTTACCGACAATTTCTTCGCCACGTTTGATTGATCCGGTACGACGGATATCAAGACGCACGGAAGCATAAAATTTCAGCGCATTCCCCCCGGTGGTGGTTTCCGGGTTACCAAACATCACACCAATTTTCATGCGTATCTGGTTAATGAAAATCACCATGGTGTTGGCTCGTTTGATATTGGCGGTCAGCTTGCGCAAAGCCTGTGACATCAGCCTTGCCTGCAATCCCATCTGCGGCTCGCCCATCTCTCCTTCTATTTCAGCCCGGGGTGTCAATGCCGCGACTGAATCCACTACAATCACGTCAACCGATCCGGATCGCACCAGCATGTCGGCGATTTCCAGTGCCTGCTCGCCATTATCCGGCTGGGAGATCAACAACTCCTGAACGTTGACGCCAATCTTCCGGGCATACTGCGGATCAAGCGCGTGTTCCGCATCGATGAAGGCTGCTGTCCCGCCCTGTTTCTGCATCTCGGCGATCACCTGCAACGTCAGCGTAGTTTTACCCGAAGATTCCGGGCCGTAAATCTCGACAATCCGCCCACGCGGAAGCCCGCCCACACCCAACGCGATATCCAGACCCAGCGAACCGGTGGACACCACCTGAATGTCTTTCGCTACATCGCTATCGCCCAATCGCATGATCGAACCCTTGCCGTACTGCTTCTCGATCTGGGCAAGCGCTGCCGTAAGTGCCTTGTTTTTATTTTCGTCCATGATTATTCCCGGAAAAAGCAGAGCGAAATTATCGCATATTCAGTCTGTAAAAAACGGTGGCCAGCGCAGGTGTTATGCCAATACGCTAAAGTTCCCAAAAATTTCGAGCTGCCAGCGTGCGTGGGATATAATCGCCGGCAAACGAGAAAAGAAGGGCGCCAATTTACCCGGATTCGATTGCCATACGGTCACGATCAGGATTTTTGCGCTACATACAGCTTCGGGATGCTCATCATCCCCTGATAACATCCAAGGAGGACGATCATTCGTATCATCTTACTGGGCGCACCAGGCGCCGGCAAAGGCACGCAAGCCAATTTCATCCGCGCACATTTTTCCATTCCGCAGATTTCCACCGGCGACATTCTCCGCAATGCTGTCAAAGCAGGGACGGAGCTGGGCATGATGGCAAAAAAAATCATGGAATCCGGGGGTCTGGTTCCGGATGAAATCATCATTGATCTGGTACGCAAACGGATTGAAGAACCTGATTGTGCCAACGGTTTTTTATTTGATGGTTTTCCCCGCACCATCCCCCAGGCTGATGCCCTTAGAACAGCCAAGGTGTGCATAGACCATGTTGTCGAAATCGACGTACCCGATGCCGAAATTATCAATCGTCTGTCCGGCCGCCGCGTTCATCCGGCATCCGGCCGGGTTTATCACGTTGAATTCAACCCACCGGCAGTTGCCGGCAAGGATGATGTTACCGGAGAAGATCTGGTTTTGCGTGATGACGACCGTGAAGACACCGTACGCAAGCGTCTTCAGGTTTACCATGATCAGACTCTGCCACTGGTTGGGTATTACCTTGAATGGGCAAACAGCAACGATCCGGAAGCACCAGGCTACATCAAAATTGCTGGAACCGGCAGCGTGGAAACCATACAGGAAAATATCATTGCAGCACTCGGGCAAAGAAGGTGAACGCTGCTCTGAGTTTGTTACACGACATTTGAAGAACACAAATTTTTGATCAACCAGGAGTAGAAAATGGCTATAAAAAATGCGTTCTATGCTCAATCAGGTGGTGTAACTGCTGTAATCAATGCTTCCGCAGCAGGTTTACTGGAAACAGCCCGTGCTCATCCCGATAAAATAGGAAAAATCTATGCTGGACGTAACGGCATTATCGGGGCACTGACCGAGGATCTGATTGATACCAGCGCTGAATCCGCCGAAGCCATCCGCGCATTACGCCATACACCCTCTGGTGCTTTCGGTTCCTGCCGCTACAAGCTGAAAAGCCTGGAAGACAACCGGCGCGAATACGAACGCCTGATCGAAGTATTCAAAGCGCACGATATCGGTTATTTTTTCTATAACGGTGGCGGCGATTCAGCCGACACCTGCCTGAAAGTTTCGCAACTTGCCGGCACACTCGGTTATCCGGTTCAGGCAATTCATGTGCCCAAAACGGTTGATAACGATCTTCCCATTACCGATTGCTGTCCGGGATTTGGTTCTGTAGCCAAATACATTGCGGTCTCCATGCTGGAAGCCAGTTTTGATGTGGCCAGCATGGCCAAAACTTCAACCAAGGTTTTTATTCTGGAGGTCATGGGGCGTCATGCAGGCTGGATTGCGGCCGCTGGCGGACTAGCTTCCAGCAAGGATCGCGAGGTACCCATCCTTATCCTGTTCCCGGAAATCACCTTTGACGAGGAGAAATTTCTCGCCAAAACCGATCATTACGTCAAGGAATACGGCTACTGCACGGTTGTTGTGTCAGAAGGCGTAAAGGGTGCGGATGGCAAATTTCTGTCCGATCAGGGATTGCGCGATGCCTTTGGGCACGCACAACTAGGCGGGGTGGCGCCGGTAATCGCCAATATAGTCAAAAATGGCCTGGGACTGAAATATCACTGGGGCGTGGCTGATTATCTGCAACGTGCTGCCCGGCATATCGCCTCCCGAACAGATGTGGAACAGGCCTATGCTATGGGCAAGGCTGCCGTGGAGTTTGCGATTGCCGGACACAATTCCGTCATGCCAACTATCGAACGCACTTCCAGCTCGCCCTACACCTGGAAAACCGGCATGGCAGAACTTTCCAGGGTTGCCAATGTGGAAAAAATGATGCCAAGGGACTTCATCAGTGAAGATGGTTTCGGCATCACCGATAAATGTCGTGAATACCTCAGCCCGCTGATCGAGGGGGAAGATTACCCTCCGTATAAAAGCGGGTTACCCGACTATGTCAGGCTGAAAAATGTCGCTGTGGCTAAAAAACTGGCCGAGTTCAAAATTTAATCTGTTTTGTTTTTTGGCAGCAAGAGCATATAAAATATGCGTTTAGGCTGTTCATGATTTCGATTGTGGATTGATGCGGAGCCATCAGGCCTGGCTCCGTATGTATTTAGGGTGGTCTGATTTTAACTGGAGTTCTTTATGGGGAAACGGTTTAACGATTGCAATCTGCAGCGCGATACTTGCCCTGATTTTGTGGCCCGTGGATCCGGCGGATTTACGCACAGCCCGCTGGTGATGCACGCATGCAGGAAATTGCAGCTGCCATACAGGGCGCGTCAGCATATCTCAAACGGCAGTATCTAACGATTGGCATGGTGGGTATGGTGCTATTTGCCATCATTGGCCTGGCACTTTCATGGAATACTGCCATTGGTTTTGCTCTGGGTGCAATACTCTCCGGCCTGGCGGGATTCATGGGAATGAACGTCTCCGTACAATCCAACGTACGCACAGCCGAAGCCGCACGCAGCGGTCTGAATGAAGCACTGGCCATTGCCTTTCGTGGCGGTGCCGTAACCGGAATGCTGGTTGTCGGACTCGGATTGCTGGGTGTGGCTGGTTATACCGCCCTGCTCGTAAGTGGTGCAGATGAAACCAGCAATATCGGTGATGTCATTCACCCGCTGGTTGGTTTTGCCTTTGGTGGCTCGCTGATCTCCATTTTTGCCCGGTTGGGTGGTGGCATTTTCACCAAAGGTGCAGACGTAGGTGCCGATCTGGTGGGTAAGGTTGAAGCCGGAATTCCTGAGGATGATCCACGCAATCCTGCTGTCATTGCTGATAACGTGGGTGATAACGTGGGTGATTGCGCAGGAATGGCTGCCGATTTGTTCGAAACCTATGCTGTCACCATCATTGCCACCATGTTACTGGGTGCCCTGCTGTTTCATACCGGCACAGGCAATGCAGCCGTTTATCCTCTCGCACTGGGTGCCGCATCTATCGTTGCTTCAATCATCGGCTGCTATTTCGTCAGGATGCGCGAAGGCGGAAAAATCATGAACGCCCTGTATCGCGGCCTGGCTGTTGCTGGTGGAATTGCTTTCTTTGCCTACCTGCCCATCACGGTATGGTTCATGGGAGATGCAACCCTGACACTGGATGGCGTCGATGTCGGCGGTGGCGAACTGGTCATGCGTCTGTTTGCCAGCACGACCATTGGTCTGGTACTCACCGGCCTGATGGTAGTAATCACGGAATACTACACATCCACTGAATATCCACCGGTGCAGCATATTGCCAATGCCTCCACCACCGGCCATGCCACCAATATCATCGCTGGACTTGGCGTGGGAATGCGTGCCACTGCAGCCCCCGTACTGGCGGTATGTGCAAGCATTATTGTTGCCTATTCACTTGCCGGTCTTTACGGAATTGCCATCGCTGCAACGGCCATGCTATCCATGACCGGAATCATCGTTGCGCTGGATGCCTATGGCCCGATCACCGACAACGCCGGTGGTATCGCCGAAATGGCGGGTATGCCTGAATCCGTACGCGCCATTACCGATCCTCTGGATGCGGTGGGCAACACCACCAAGGCTGTTACCAAAGGTTATGCCATCGGTTCCGCCGGACTTGCTGCGCTGGTTCTGTTCGCCGATTACACCCACGGACTGGAGCATGCCAATAAATTGCTGACGTTCGATTTATCCAATCACCTGGTCATCATCGGATTGTTCATCGGCGGTATGGTGCCTTTCCTGTTTGGCGCCATGTCAATGGAAGCAGTTGGTCGTGCAGCCGGTTCGGTTGTTCTGGAAGTTCGCCGCCAGTTCAAGGAAATCCCGGGAATTATGGATGGCTCACGCAAACCTGATTATTCCCGTGCTGTTGACATGCTGACCAAATCTGCCATCCGGGAAATGATCGTTCCATCCCTGTTGCCAGTTCTGATTCCGGTACTGGTGGGAGTTTTCCTTGGTCCACAAGCCTTGGGTGGCGTACTGATGGGTTCGATTGTTACCGGCCTGTTTATCGCCATTTCCATGACTGCGGGTGGTGGCGCATGGGATAACGCCAAGAAATACATTGAAGACGGCAACTACGGCGGCAAAGGCAGCGATGCCCACAAGGCTGCTGTAACTGGCGATACGGTAGGCGATCCCTACAAGGACACTGCTGGCCCTGCCATCAACCCGTTAATCAAAATTATCAACATCGTGGCACTACTGATTATCCCGCTGTTATAACCGGATATCAGTTTTTATAATAAAAAAGCCTGCTTCACTGCAGGCTTTTTTATTGGATACTCGGAACCAACCTGTTTCTGGAGCAGAGCATCCGTATTTGCTGCAACTTGAGGAATCTCTGAAAAACGTCAGCGAGGCAGTCAGTTCAAGGCGAAAACTGGAGACACAAGTAAAACGCAGCGAACAACCGTAAGGCTGGCCCGTATAGGGTGAGGCGCTGGCGCCAGATAAAAAGCAGAATTCATACGTAATAAATACGCATTTTTAGCCGATGTTTAACGCAGAAATGACAACGTAGGTAGTTGTTCAGAGATTTCTTAACAGCGACAGGAGCTTATCGCTTCAGTTTGATGCTTACAGGATAGTGATCACTAAATCCTGCAACATCCCTTTCGGTAGGTTTAATGCCAAACCGTCTCGGCCCAATTTTTTTCGGGTACGACATGAATTCAGCAGCTTCGATTTGCGCTGCTCCATGCAACTGCCACCCGCTCTTTCCGCTCAAAATTCCACGACTTACCATAATCTGATCAAACAGATTCCATTGCCCGCCATAAGTGTATGTACCTGCACCCGAGGCAAGGATTGGCCACATCAGATTCAACAGATATGGATTTTTTCCGCTGATCACCCGGCGGCTATCATTAATGGATAGCGCGTATTCAATCAATGAGCGATTGAATGGCTCATCGTTAAAATCCCCCAGCACGACAACAGGTACATCATTGCCCTGCTCTTGCTGAATCCGCTCAACCCAGTAAGACAGTGTTTCGCCCGCCGTCATCCGGTAAGGCTCGGATTCATATTGCCCCGCTGTTCTCGATGGCCAGTGGTTCCCGACGAGCACCACAATCTGCCCATTAACTTCAAAATTCACCTGAAACAACTCACGGGTTGCAAAGCGTTTTACGATCCAGTGCTGGTAGGTTTGATTCGGAGATACGCTGGCAATAGCAGGGTCATATAGAAAAGCAACATCAATCCCCCGGTTGTCGCTCGTATCCGCATGCGCAACCTGGTATTCACGCCCACCGTCAGAGGCAATCTTCTCTGCAAGTTTCATGAGAACAACCCTGTTTTCAACTTCACAAACACCCATTATGTCCGGACCTGCGCCCGCATTCATGGATCGGATCACCTTTGATAACTGCCCCAGCTTTGCCCCTAACAAAACTTCATCCCAACCCGCAATATCCCTGGCAATCAATTTTCGAATTTTCTCTGACCGATCCGCTGTTTCAACATCAAACAGATTTTCGACATTCCAGAACGCAATAAATAGTTCATTAATCATAAATATCCTCACAAATGGATAATTTGCATTAAAAGAAACCCGCAATCCAGAACTTTACCAAGCTGGAGAATTGAATGACAGGTACATTTGATATTGTGCCGTTTCCGGCACACATTCCTTAACCGAATGCGAACTAAATTATCCCCAAAACTACAATGGAATGTTTTCCAAATCGTTTACTCCGCTATCTACTAACACTCCAGATTTTCTCTCCGCATATTCAGCCATTTCCTGTATCAACCCTGCGTCTTTAGCAACATAAAAACCCTACTCTTGCCATCAGATTATTCAGGGTATATCATCCGGCAAAAGTAGAACGAACAGTCTACAATTGCCAATAATTTCCCACCTGGAGATCCAGCCATGACTTCACCGAATAAAAAAACAATCGTCAATGGAATCAACATCGAGCAATCATTTGTAATACAGAACCAGATCAGGGAGGAAGATAACGGTAGTCTCTCAAAACCCCGCTATCAGGCTACAGTCGTATGGGATAGTGGCTATCACACCACAGCGAATGTCACCGATGGGCAAATAATCATCGGCGATGAACCCCCGCGCTACGGTGGGGACGGTATGGGAATCACGCCGCAGGATATGTTACTGGCCGCAGTCGGCCACTGTCTGACAGCCTCCTATATTGGCGGATTATCTACCGCCCGTATCAATGTCGAATCGCTCCGCGTACATGTTTCCGGGCGCGTCAATTTCCGGGCAGCGTTTGCAGTAGAGCCGGGCAACCCCGGGTTTGAAGACATCAACGTAGTTGTGGAAATTCAGACCGATGCACCACAGGAAAAAGTGATCGCACTACTGGAAAAACTGAAACAAACCGCGCCCATACCCGACACCATCATGCGCCCGGTACCAGTCAATATCGAAATTCATCACAAGCCGAAATAAGCAGATCAACTCCCCCTGCCGTGTTGTTCTGATCAAAATCGAAAGGAGATAAACGATGAAAACCAGTGATATCCATGATGTAGCCATAATCGGTGCCGGTCCTGCCGGCCTGTCAGCCGCACATGAACTGACCCAGGCCGGATTTACCCCGCTGGTACTGGAACGCACACCGGCTATCGGCGATGTCTGGCGGAATCATTATGATGGGCTGCGCCTGAATTCGGGTCGTTTTTGTTCCGCACTGCCGGGCAGCAAGTTTCCCCTGTCTGCAGGAGGCTGGCCTTCACGCGATGAAGTGGTGGCTCTGCTTGAGAAAATGCCCGAACGTGGCGACTTTACTGTACAAACCTGTATTGAGGTTGAAAAAATCAGCTACGACCAGGAACGCGGTATCTGGCAGATCACCGACAATGAAAATCAACAATTTGAAGCTCGCGCTGTCGTCATTGCCGCTGGTGCCAATCGCATTCCTGTCATTCCCGAATGGGAAGGCAAAAAGAGTTTTACCGGCAACATCATTCATTCCGCATTGTTCAAACGTGCACATGATTACGCAGACAAGCATGTGCTGGTAGTTGGCAGTGGCAATTCGGCAGCCGAAATTGCCAGCAGATTGGCGGAATACGCCAGTTCAGTCACGCTATCTGTCAGAACGCCGCCTCAACTCCTGCCCAAAAGTATTTTTGGCATCCCTTTTGTTGGGCTCGGAATAATATTAAGACAGCTGCCAAATGCATTGGTGGATCGCATACTGGGTTTTTTCCGGAGCGCCACGATAGGTGATTTGTCCGCATACGGACTACCCTCCCCCACCATGTCAACATTGAAACAATACGCCATCAATAATGTCGTGCCGATTCTTTACGGCCCTTTCGTCGATGATATCCGCGCTGGACGCATCAAGGTTGTCGGGCCAATTCAGAAAATATCCGGTGGAAACGTAGAAGTGCTGAGCACCGTTCCAACCGGACACAATCCTGATCCAGACATCACGACCCTGCAACCGGATGTCATTGTTGCGGGTACCGGATTTTGCACTGGCTTCTCCGATCTCATCCAGGTACCTGGCATTACCGATGAAAAAGATCGGGCCAAAATTGCAGGAGACCAGGAATTTGCAAACGCGCCACGCCTGTACTTTATTGGCCAGGTCAACCCGCTCAGCGGACAATTGCGCGAGATTCGACTGGAGGCTGGCAAAATTGCCAGAAAAATCAGTCAACAACTCGGCAAAAAACAGGAGAATTAGCGGAAATTTTAACTATCCGATAACACTCTGACTTATCCAAAAAATGCCCGCAAAAATCCCTGTCGAGGAAAAAATTCTACTGACGGCACGCCGCCTGTTCTGCCAGGTGGGTATCCACGCCACCGGAATCGCCCGCATCATCGAAGAATCCGGCGTATCACGGCGCAGTCTCTACACCCACTATGGCTCCAAGGAAAATCTGCTCAAAGCCGTATTTGAAGCAGAGGCCAGCATCTGGTTCCGCTGGTTTGACCACGACCTTCCGCAAATGGAATGTCCGCCAACCGAGCGGATTCTGGCTTTGTTCGATTTAATGCAGGACTGGTTTGAGAGCGAGATTTTTTACGGCTGTGTATTTATCAATGCTGTTGCCGAACATGAGAAATGCAATAGCTGGATTCAGGAAATTGCCAATGGTTACAAAGCGCAATTTACTGCAGGACTGCAGACCATCGTCGCTGCAAGCGGTGTGAAGGAGCCGGAGATGGTAACGGAGAAGCTCAACCTGCTGATTGACGGCACCATAGTAACGGCAATGGTGACCGGTAATAGTGAAATAGCGCAAATTGGCCGGCTTGCGGCAGCAGATATTTTACGCGGCGCGCAATAAATCCGGATTTTTCCTAAAACCTGCCACAAGAAAGTAACCACAGAAAATAACCGCAAGGAAGCACCACCCCTGATCACTTTTCAAGGAGGCAACATGATCGCGATCTGGCAAAACCTGTCTGTGAATATTCAACGCCTTTTTATTGGTATCGTCGTATTTACCAGCATTGTGCTGATCGGCATACAGTTTCAGGTAAATCCACAGGGAAGTATGTCGGACACCTACCCCAAAGGCTTTCGTGGCGGCACCTGCACCATTGAATCAGATACGCTGCTGGTAGGTTATTCCGCTTATTTCATTCCCGAAGATTACGCAATACCGGAAGATGCAATGAGCGCCGCATCCGTCCCCATTTTCTGCGGGAAAGTGCCCGGGCCTGGTTTACTCAACATCACCGTTGATTTGCTCTATCCGGTTTCTGTACGGGAACAACCGTTAACAGTCAGCCTGGCCAGAAAAACCAGCGAAACAACCATGGAACCGCTTTTATCGATTCCAGCCAGAAATTACCAATCGGGCATTATCACGCAAGAAGTTCGGATAAACGAACCCGGAGAATACATACTCAGGCTATCCGGCACAGATACGCACAACACTGAATTCAATCTCGAAATACCGGTTTCCGTTGGCACGAACTGGTACGAATCCATCACCCCATACTGGCCAATGCTCCTGCTGGGTGTAATCGCCATGTTTCTTTACAACCTGAAACGGTTGATTGATTAAGGAACCTCTGAAGAACTGTCATTTCTGCGTTAGAAATCGGCTCAAAATGCTTATTTATTACGTAATCGCCCCTGAAAAACTCGTGCCATTTACTGTTTTTCTGGGGGCGAACCGGATTCTCCTTCTATCGAAGTATCCGAATAAATTAGACCACAGCAGGAGCACGGTATAGCGAGCGCATGCTTCTTCAACCCTTTGGGGTAATGGTTCTGCAGATGAACTGCGGCGTTGATCCCGTTGTAAAGAAACCAACCATTCACTGCCTCATTCGTCTTGCATTCCATCCGCAAAACACCATGTACGGCAGTGTGGGATTTAATCAGTGATTCCCTAATGGGGGAAATCGTTACAAAACTTCCGGCTGTTTGCCGAGAATTGCTTTTGGAACAGGGCACCTGGTTCTATAAACAGCCACCAGGTGCCTGATATTGGCAGGAAACAGGAAAAACAAGGTAACACAGAGATAACACCGGGAAAAACCTGTCACATCGCACATGCTTCTTTAACTGCAACTTCCTGAACTTCCACAACCTCCTGTACTGGCCGCTTGGTCTTGCCCGCTCGTGAAGGTACATGGCAAAGTCCACAGACATGATTGGATTTAATATCCAGGCTGTGTACCAGAAAATTACCGGAACACTTGACACAGGGTGTCACGGATAACACCTTGCTCTCGACAAAACGTACCAGCATCCAGGCACGGGTAAAACTCAATATGCGCTGCAGGCAGTTAACCTCAATATGCTCCAGATATAACTGATAGCTCTTGATAACTGCATCAATATCACGGACTTTTGTGTATCGGGTAATGTAGCTATGGATATTGATGAACAGCGAAGCATGCATATTGGGCTGCCAGCCTGTAAACCAGTCTTCCGAATAAGGAAGCATTCCTTTGGGAGGAGAAGCCCCTTTGACCTCCTTGTACAGCTTTACCAATCGTTCCCGACTAAGCGAGGTGGAAGCCTCCAGTACCTGCAGCCTCGCACCTAAACGAACCAGCTCGGTAGCAAGCTGAATCTGTCTGCCAACGGATAAAATACTTTATCTTTCATGACTGTTTCTCCTTCAGGTGAATGCTCAGGAAATTTTCTCTCAGCAGGTTGGCCTGCCATGAGGTATTGCCGCGTGAGATTGTGTCAATGCACGATCCTGCTTTATGACTGGTGAGTATCTCTGCAATCAGGCTGTCGTCAAAACGGAACCGGCACAGCAACATGTTGGATCCGGCCATTTTGAGTAGCTGATTGTTGGTCAGTTTGATCAGAATATCGGCGATATCCTCATCAATACCCAAGCGGTACATGGCAGCAACCCTGTCTTCACTCGCAACATCTGTTGGGCCAGTAGCAAATAACCGAGATTAACTTCCCTGATTTCATCCAGAATCTGATTTGTCCCCATTTTTACTACTCCTTCTGACATGTACGAATTGAACCGGATTGAACTGAAAAATGATGTGTGCATTTTTAACCCGGGAGCAGATACCGTAAAGGAGGCTACTACCATATCTTTAGTAGGAGTTTGTCTGGAAAGCTTGTAGGAATTTTTCCTACACACCGGGAAAAGCGTTCACTGGTCTCCCTGCATCTTTTATTTTTTTACTAATATATTGATATATCAGCTATATATCCCCGTACAACACATGGACGGATGGCCCACTCTTCCCATCAGGTAGAAATCATTCGTCATGCCAGAAGCGATGGTTGAGATTCCTCCATGAATCGACAGCTACCCGCCCCCCGGAAAATCGCACCAAAATAGCACCGTCATAATCGCTGCGTTGCAGCCTGCTGCCTTGCGCAACATACCGCTGTACTATTTCCGGGTGCGGGTGGCCGAAACGACTGCGATAACCCACCGTAAAAATGGCGAAATCAGGGTTCACTTGCCGCACAAACTCAGGTGATGATGAAGAACGGCTGCCATGATGCGGCACCACCAGCACATTGGAAGCAAGCGAATCTCCCACACGCCCCAGAAGCGCCGCCTCTGTTTCCTTGCCGATATCCCCCGGCAACAACACGCTACCGTGAACCGTTGTTATTTTTATCACACAACTTGTTTCGTTGGTTTTGCGTTTTACCGCCAAATTTGTAGATTCTGCCGGATGCAGAATTTCAAAATCTACGCCATCCCACTGCCACGCATCCCCTGCAAGGCAATAGCGATTATCGGAAATTGACTGCCGGATCGGATGATCTCCGGCAATTGAGGACAACAGCATTCCGGTGTTTATTTTTTCCAGCACCGACAACGCCCCGCCACTGTGATCCGAATCCACATGAGAAACGATCATCCGATCCAGCGCTTGCAGCCCCTCCCCGCGCAGGTAAGGCAGAATCACATACTTCCCGCTATCACTCTCACCATACCCCGGCCCGGTATCGTAAAGCAGCGTGTGGTTCCGGGTGCGCACCACCACAGCCAGCCCCTGCCCCACATCCAGCACCGTCAGCCAGAGTTCTCCCTCTGCCGGTTTTTCAGGAGAAATCAGAAATAATGGCAACCCGGCCAGAATTCCCAGCCAGCGCGCGGGAAACCCCGCCACCATACCCAGCCCCGGCCCACCCGGCAGCAATAACCACACCACACCGAAAATCGCCGCAATCACGGCCCACAATGGCGGCGCCTGCTGCTCCCACGTTGCCAGCGGAAGCTCGCCCAGCCATTGCAATACCATCATGGTTCCCTGCAGCACAGGATGCGCAACCAGCAACAAAAATTCCAGCCCCGGAATGGTGGCCAGCAGCGCAAGCGGCACGATAATAAAAGTAATCACCGGAATCGCCACGGCATTGGCAAGTGGCGATACCAGCGAAACCTGCTGAAACAGAATCAGCAACAGCGGCAACAACCCCAGCGTAATCGCCCATTGAATGCGCACCCAGCCAGCAACAACCCCGGCGCGGCCAATTCTCCCCGAAACCACCAGACAAATCAGCGCCACCGCTGCAAAAGACAGCCAGAAACCCGCCGCAGTCACCGCCCAGGGATCCAGCACCACAACCAAAAGCAACACCCACCCCAGCACCGGCAACATACGTACATGCCGATTGCGCCAGAATGCCGCCACGATCATTGTCATCATGAACAGCGCGCGCCTCACAGGCACGGCAAAACCAGCCAGCAACGCATAGCCGGTTGCAACAACCAGACCACACACCAGCGCAAACTTGCGGGCAGGCAGCCACAACGCCAGGCCAGCCCATCGCCAGGCCCGGTATGCCAACAAAAATACCATTCCAGCCAGCAACGTAATATGAGAACCGGAAATCGCCATGAGATGGCTGGTACCGGTACGAATAAAAATATCCCACTGCGACGGTGGAATAGCACGCTGATCCCCCACCACCAGCGCAACCAGCACCCCAGCATACGGATAATCCGCCAGATAATGCTGAAACCGGCTGCGGATTTCATCACGCTTGCGCTCGAACACATAAGCCGGATTACTCTCCAGGATTTCAAGCCGCCGATTGCCCTGCCCCGCCCGCACATACCCGGTTGCCCGCACATCACGTTCAAACAACTTCGCTTCATAATCCGGTACATGTGGGTTGGCACTACCATGCGGCCGCTTCAGCCGGATGGTCAACTGCCAGCGTTCACCCGCCATGATTCCGGGCAGCTCTCCCCCATCACGCCTGGCATCACGATACCAGGCAAGCTGAACATGGGACGGCACCACAGCCTCCGGCATCAGTACCTGCTCCACCTCAAACCGGAAACGCACACTTTGCCGGGAAAGCTGCGGCATTTCCGTAACCACCCCAACAACCGCAATATCCTTTCCTTCCCAAGCAGAAGAGAGATCATCCGCCAACCTATCCTGCGCCCGGTACGCCGCCCAGAAAAAACCAGCACCCACCATCGTTACAAACAGAAGAATTCGAACGATGCCTATTGAAAAACGGGAAGGGAATCGAGAAAAAAACAAGGCCGCCAGCGCAACCGGAACCAGACCTGCCGCCCAGTAAACTCCGGGCAATACCGGCTGCTGCAGTAGCCAAAGCACACCCAATACAAATGCAAGGCTGTAGATTCCGATTAACACCGATTCACCACCAAAAAAACACAGAGAAACTATGAATACGGCTAAACGCAATATAAAAACAGCCTGATTCATATCCACACCAAGTGGCCAGGTCCGAATGATGCGCGCTGCTGTCCAGCAGCCAGAAAAACTGCTGTTTATCCACGGCAAGAAAACCCCGGTATTTACAAGGCTGGCGCGGCAACCCAGCATTGGCGTGGCGGGAGGAAACAGGCAACCCTGTCTGCTGAGCCGGTATTGCTACTGGATTGCTTCACCGGCTACGCCGCTTCGCAATGACGGTGGGAGGGGAATTACAAGGATGGTGGATATGGAATTACAAGGTGTGATGGACAAACCCCCGGTCTTTGCGAGGCAGCCGCAGGCTGGCGCGGCAATCCAGCATTGGCGTGGCGGGAGAAAACAGGCAACCTTGTCTGTTGAGCCAGTGTTGCTACTGGATTGCTTCACCGGCTACGCCGCTTCGCAAGGACGGTGGGAGGGGAATTACAAGGATAGCGGGAGTGGAATTACATGGCGTGATGGACAAACCCCCGGTCTTTGCGAGACAGCCGCAGGCTGACGCGGCAACCCAGGGATGGGTGATAAGCCACCCTTCAGAAAATCAGGAAAACGGGAGATCAATCATTTCGCTATTCCAGGGAATACAGCCAGGCAATGCTCAATCTCTACATGGTATCCGGGTCAATACAACTCAGGCCACTCAAGGATTTTGAGAGCAGCGCCACATCAGGAAGATCGCGCACAGCCTTGACCGCATCGACCAGCGTCCTTTTTTCGTCAGCAGTCAGTGTTTTCAAGTCACCATCGTTGAAATAGACCAGTGCTTTCAGGCTTTCGCTCGGCTGAAAGTTCGGCCCATACAACAAACGAGCAGATGCGATTCCGCGTGACAAACTCACTCCGGCATTGATCATTGCAGAAACATCACGGTAATCCTTGGCCTCCGCCCGCTGAAGCACCACTTTGACTTTTGTTGCCATCAGATCGTCAAAGGAAGCTACCTGCAAAACACCGTCGTCAGTAAAATCCGGCTCTCCCACTCGTCCGAATGCAATAGTGCCGAAGAACGAAACTTTGACATACTCCCGTTCTGAATTCCCATAGGGGACAAGCACAACCCAGGTATTATCTTGATCTTGAAGCGTCGTAGACTGCTCCATGAACGGAAAAGCCGCTTTGATGGCTTCCCGATCCAGCGGCTTTTCCGAAAAAAAATCGAAATCGACTGAATTACGGTGCCCCAGCCGAAGTGCAATTGCGGTGCCACCGTATAGCGTGAATCCGAGATTCGCGGCATTTCTGAGCTCCGGCCACAAGCACTTTTGGGCGGAAGGCAATATATCCATGCAGGGTTTGAACTTGCCAGTCATGAAAACTTCCGCACAGGTAAGGGCGGAACATGATCCACGCTCGACAGGCCAAGGCGGTAGTGCCAATAGGCCCAGGAGCGCTCGTTGAACTGACCAGCTTCTGCGTGCATCAGCACATCGCGAAGCACTGCATCGCCCACTTGCGCGGCAAGGGCCTGAACATCAGCGTAATCGCCAATGTTCATGACCTGGGCAATCACTCGCCCGGGCATGGCCGCGGCCTCTTCCGGCGTTTTCCACCAGATGTACTTACTGGCAAACAGCTTCAGCAATTCCTGGCTGATCTGGATCATAATGGCACCCCTTCAACACATGTTCACGGCGCTTGATGAACGAATCATGTGCCAACAGAACCCTGAATGCAGCATGATCCGATCGAATACCTGATTTATCTCCCGTTTCGAAGAACAATTGCAACCCTTCATGCTTGGAATGGAGAATCATTCCGGAATTGTAGCGTCACGCACTACGAGAGACAATCAAGCAAATACTGGATTGCTTCACCGGCTATGCCGCTTCGCAAGGACGGTGGGAATGGAATTACATAGTGTGATGGACACCCCCCGGTCTTTACGAGGCAACTACAAGCTAACCTTTCAGCCCGCTTTCCGCACCTGGACCATCAAGCCAGGCTTCCGGGCGCAAGACGAGATCGACGCTGATACCCACCTTGCCATGCAACACGCGCAAGCAGGTAACACGGTTGATTCCCGGCGCTTTTGCCGCTCGGGTTACGGTTAACCCAAGCGCAGGAAGTACATCTTCGCGCAGGTTTATCGGGATAAGGGGGATTGTGCATTCTGGCCATATTTGCTCCTGTTCAGTGGCAATCCCGGTAATCAACCAGGATGACATCTTCTCCATCAAACAAACAATATGGGTATTCTTTATTTTGTTGTGAGGAAATAAAGAACCGCCCGAGGTTTCCCGAGGGCGGTAAAAGATGAAGCAAATAAAAATTAACTTAAGAACAACCGACCGGCTTGAAATCAGCTTTTGAAAAACCACTTGTTTTGCATTCGTATAAACCGGTTGTTGTGCGGTCGATACTGATAGTCGCGCCGGCGCCAATACGCCCCGGGTTACTAATTGTACATTTGATAGCATCTGTTGCTGCACCAGTAGTAGCATCAGGTGCAGACACAGCAATCGCTGAACAATTTCCGGTAGCCGCAGCTAGACCTGTTGCAGCAATATTAACTGTACGCCCCTCGACAACAGCAAGCTCATAAGCACTCTTACCTGCAACAATATCTGCATACGCTGTTGCCGCTTTTGATTTGGCAACATAGTCCTGGTACGCCGGGATCGCCACCGCCGCCAGAATACCGATGATCGCGACGACGATCATCAATTCAATCAAAGTAAAACCTTGTTGTTTGTATTGCATGATTAAGTTCTCCATCGGGTTGAAAAAGAAAACAGAATTCGCAGCGTATTGCTTGCTTCCTGAATACTGCTGGGGAGTATAACGACTGCCGCCATACAGACTTTAGAAAAATTCGAATTTCCTGTTGTTCGTCATTGGCAGGATTTCAAGGCATAAACACTCTCATCAAGGCTCAACTTGTATTTATCTCGATTTGAGATAAACTGCCCGGATGAACATTATCAGTAACAGTGCCTTGCGCGCTTTCATAGCCGACCACCCCCAGGCAGAAGCACCTTTGCTGGGCTGGCGACGAGTGATTGAAAAAAACCACTTTGCCAACTGGGCCGAACTTAAATCTGTTTTTAATGCGGTGGATAGGGTTGGAGAGCTCTCCGTATTCAACATTGGAGGTCACAAATATCGTTTGATAGCCTATATCCGGTTCGAAAAACAAATCATCTATATCAAAGCCGTGCTAACACATCGGGACTACGATCAAGGAGACTGGAAGCCATGAATGCAACCATCGACATACAACAGCTATTACCGGCCTGGGAGCAGTTTCGCACCATTACGAATATTGCTCCTATCCGCGATGAAGCGCACTATGCTCGTATGCACCAAATGCTGGAAGCATTGCTGGATGAAACCTCGGGTGATGAAAACCACCCGGCAATGGCGCTGGTAGATATTGTGGGAGAGCTGATCGAAACTTACGAAGCCAGGCGACACCCTCAACCTGAAGCAACCGGAATACTGGCACTGAAGTTCCTGATGGAGCAGCACAGCCTGAAACAGGGTGATTTACCCGAAATTGGCAGCCAGGGTGTGGTATCAGAAGTTTTATCCGGCAAACGCGAGCTCAACATTCGCCAGGTGCGCGCTTTGGGCAAGCGTTTCGGTGTATCCGCAGCAACCTTCATCTGAATTCGATCAGGATCGCAATCGGGTTGAACCGCATGACACAATTCGGGCTCAACCCGATCATGTTGTCCTTGTGAAGAAAGGCTACAGGCCATCACGGCAAATCAGCCAATCCACCGGGGAGTACACTCCCGGAATCACCACAAAAGAAAGATGAAACATGAGCCTGCCCCGTTTCCTTATCCCTTACCTAAGAGATTTACCCGCAGAACTGCTGCCGCTGGTGGAGCAGATCGCCGATCTGGCCATGGATTTGCGCTGGACCTGGAGCCATGCCGGGGATGCGATGTGGAAAATCATGGATCCGCAGTTATGGGAGCTGAGCGAAAATCCATTTGTCCTGCTGCAAAACCTGTCGCATGAACGGCTGCAGGCATTGAGCCAGAACCGGGCATTCCGGCAACATCTCGATCAGCTGGTCAACGCACGCGATGGTTATTGCAGTTGTGGCGGCTGGTTTGGTGATGTGTATGGCGATGCCGGGTTGCGGGGCATTGCCTATTTCAGCATGGAATATGGCTTGGGCAAGGCGCTGCCGTTATATGCCGGCGGGCTGGGCGTGCTGGCGGGCGATTATCTCAAGGCGGCGAGCGATCTGGCTGTGCCGGTGATCGCAGTTGGCCTGCTGTATCAGGAAGGGTATTTCCGGCAAATGCTGGATGCCGATGGCTGGCAGCAGGAAATCTATCCCTACAATGATTCCAGCAGCCTGCCCTTGCGCCCGGTGCTGGCGCATGATGGCGCCTGGCTGTCCATCCCGATCGAACTGCCGGGCAGAACCGTGCAGCTGCATGTCTGGGAAGCGCGGGTGGGACGAATCAGCCTGTATCTGCTGGACAGCAATAATCCATTGAACAGTGCGCTCGATCGCGGCATCACCGGCAAATTGTATGGCGGTGGGGAGGAAATTCGCCTGATTCAGGAGATCGCGCTGGGTATCGGCGGCTGGCGATTGATTGAGGCGCTGGCGCTGGAAATTGATGTCTGCCACCTGAACGAAGGCCATGCTGCTTTTGTCACGCTCGAACGCGCCCGCTGTTTTGCCGAAAAGCGGCAGATCAATTTCTGGGAGGCGCTCTGGGCCACACGGCCGGGCAACCTGTTTACCACACACACTCCAGTGGCAGCGGGGTTTGATACCTTCCCGCGCGCACTGATGATGAAATATGGCCAGCCTTACGTCAAAAATCTGGCCATGCCGGTTGAAGCCCTGCTGGCACTGGGGCGCAGCAACGGACAGGATGAGAGCGAACCTTTCAACATGGCTTATCTGGCCGCCCGCACCTGCGGCAGCATGAACGGCGTCAGCCGCTTGCACGGGCAGATCAGCCGCAGCATTTTCCAGAAACTGTATCCTCGCTGGCCGCAACATGAAGTGCCGGTAACACATGTCACCAATGGCGTGCATATGCCTTCCTGGGATTCTCCCTGGGCGGATGAAATCTGGACGCACTACTGCGGCAAGGGCCGCTGGCTGGGTTCGGAAGAAGCGCTCGCCGCTGAAATACGCAAACTGGATGATGCCGCGCTGTGGAATCTGTGCGGTCAGGAGCGGGCTGATCTGATTCGCCATGCACGGCAACGGATGCGGGTGCAGCTGGGGCAAAGAGGCGCGGATGCAGAAACAATCAGCCAGGTTGACCGGATACTCGACCCCAATGTGCTGACACTCGGCTTTGCCCGCCGCTTTACTGCCTACAAACGTCCGAATCTGCTACTGCTCGATCATGATCGGCTGGCCCGGTTGCTGACCCGGACAGACCGGCCGGTGCAACTGGTGGTGGCGGGCAAGGCGCACCCTGCCGATAACGAAGGCAAGCGCTTTATCCAGGAATGGGTGAAGTTTTCCCAGCGCGCTGATGTGCGCAGCCACGTTGTGTTTCTGGAAGACTACGACATCGCTCTGGCACAGGAAATGGTGCAGGGCGTGGATGTCTGGATCAACACGCCGCGCCGCCCGTGGGAAGCCAGCGGCACCAGCGGCATGAAGGTGCTGGCCAATGGCGGATTGAATCTTTCCGAACTCGATGGCTGGTGGGCTGAAGCTTATACACCGGATGCCGGCTGGGCACTGGGTGATGGCCATGAACACACCGGATCCGGCTGGGATGCAGCAGAAGCAGAGCAGCTCTATCACCTGCTGGAAGATGAAATTGTGCCAATGTTTTACAAGCGCGACGCCAGCGGCATTCCAGCCGCGTGGGTAGCTCTCATGCGCACCAGCATGGCGCATCTCGCTCCGCAGTTCAGCAGCAACCGGATGGTGCGCGAGTATGTCGAGCAACTCTATCTCCCCGCAGCTACTGCTTTCCGGCAACGCACCGCCGATGGCAGCACCACTGCGCAAGCGTTGTGCCAATGGGATGCCCAACTGGAAACCAGCTGGCATGAAATTCACTGGGGAAACCTGATCGCCTCCCGGGAGGAACATGGCTGGTTGTTTGAGGTGCCAGTATATCTTGGCGGTATTCCGCCGGAATCCATCCAGGTACAGCTCTACGCCGATCCGGTTGCAAACGGGGCACCTGTCTGCGAAACAATGCAGCGCGGGAGTGAAATGCCCGGGGCGGTCAACGGCTATCTGTATCACGTCCGGCTGAATACTCCTCGCCCCTGCACCGACTTCACCCCCCGTTGCATCCCCTGCTACCCCGATGCCTGCATCCCGATTGAAAACCACCTGATCCACTGGTGGATAGGCAACATCACGTTGGAAAATTGCTAAAGAACCTCTGAAAAACTACCTGCGTTGTTATTTCTGCGTTAAACATCGGCTCAAAATGCTTGTTTATTGCGTATGAACTCCGTTTTTTTTGCCGATTTTCGTACTGCTTTACTCCACTGGATCGCCACGCCGCTACGCGGCTCGCGATGGCGGGGGGAGGTTTTATCCAGATTGCGGTGACGGGAAGGAGGTTTTGTACGGCTTGCGATGCAAGCCACCTCACAACATAAATTCCCCGGGCAGTATGTGGAAATAGCCCGGGATTTGGCGGTTGTTCGCATCATCGAAATCTCAGGTCATTCACCATAATTCGCCCGTATCCATATATCTACGCGGGAGAAATCATGAGCGAAGAAACGGCACCAGCCAGCTCAGGCGGCAAGAAAAAGATGATTCTGTTTGTTCTGATCGGATTATTGTCCGTAGGTGCGGCAGGTGGCGGCACCTGGTATTACATGAAACATCAGCAAGATCAGCAGGATCAGCTGGATGAAGACGATGACGACGATGCTGATGATGAGGTAGATAAAAAGAAAGCAAAGAAAAAGAAAAAAAAGAAAGATCAGCCTGTCGCTTTCATCAAGCTGGAGAGTTTTACTGTCAATCTGCAATCGAATGACAGGGAATCCCGCTATTTACAGGTAGAGTTATCACTCAAGGTAAACGAGGGTGAAGTTGTCAAGGCGATTGAGGCCATAAAACCGGAAGTCCGTAACCAGATTCTGCTATTGCTGTCCAGCAAGAAACCGGGCGAGATCAACACCCTGGAAGGTAAAAAGAAACTGAGCGAGGAGATCATCGAGTCGATCAGATCAAAAGTAGATGCTGATGATCTGGAAGACGGCATCCTGGATGTGCTGTTCACTTCTTTCATCATTCAGTAACCCCTTGCGCCATGGCCGAGAATTTTCTCACCCAGGATGAAGTTGATGCGCTGCTGAATTACCAAAGCGGTGACAAGCAGCCAAAAACCGATCAAACAGAGGACGAGGCTGATTATCCCGGGGGTGTGCGTCCCTACAATATGGCCACACAGAACCGGATTGTGCGTGGCCGCATGCCTGCTCTGGAGATTATCAACGCCCGGTTTGCCAATTCGCTGCAACTTGGGCTGTACAACTTTATGCGCCGGGCTGTGGATATTTCTATCGGCTCGCTCAACACGATCAAATACAGCGACTTTACCCGTTCACTGGTGGTTCCGGCCAATATCAACATGGCCAGCATGAAGCCGTTGCGCGGGACAGTGCTGTTTACCATTGATCCGAATCTGATTTTCCTGATCGTGGATAACATGTTTGGCGGCGATGGCCGTTTCCATACCCGGGTAGAAGGGCGCGAATTCACGATGACCGAACAAGGCATTATCCGGCGCCTGCTGGATGTGCTGTTCGAGCATTACGAAAAAGCATGGAAATCAGTCTACCAGGTCAAATTTGAATACCTCCGTGCGGAGATGAATCCGCAATTTGCCAATATTGCTTCCCCGACAGATATGGTTGTGGCCAGCGCGTTCGAATTGAACCTCGGTGGTAACCGGGGAGAATTCCATATCTGCATTCCCTACACCATGCTGGAACCGATCCGCGATTTGCTCAGCAACAGCATGCAGGAAGAGCAGGTGGTAGCTGATAACAACTGGATCAAGACGCTCTCGAAACAAGTGCAGGGTGCGGAAATCGAAATCACCGCCAATCTGGGGAAGGCGCAGGTAACGCTCCACCAGATCCTCAACATGCAGGAAGGTGATGTCATTGCACTCGATATTCCCGAAACCGTAGTGGCCACCGCAAACAATGTGCCCATCATGGATTGTCACTATGGCGTGCTGAATGGTCACTATGCGCTAAAAATCAAAAACAGACGATCTCCCACTGAAACCGACTGATACCGGAGCAAAAAATGAATGATTCGACACTGACAGAGCCTCAAACCGAACAGGACGATTGGGCAGCCGCCATGGCAGAACAGCAGGCCTCTGAAGGAACGGACGCTTCCAGCAGCGCTGCAACGCATCTAGCCAGCGATAACCTGACGAAACCAGCCGCTGTGTTCGAGCAGTTTTCCCGTAATGATGCGCTGAGTGATACCCGCAACGATATCGACATGATTCTGGATATTCCGGTGCAACTGACTGTCGAGCTGGGCCGCACGCGCATTGCCATCAAAAATCTGCTGCAACTGGCGCAAGGTTCAGTGGTGGAGCTGAATGGTATGGCCGGGGAGCCGATGGATGTGCTGGTCAATGGCTGTCTGATTGCCCAGGGGGAAGTGGTGGTCGTCAATGAAAAATTTGGCATCCGCCTGACCGACATCATCACCCCGAGCGAGCGCATCCGCAAACTGAATCGCTAACCCACACCGGAGCGAGCACCCAATTGAAGCCTAAACTGATGTCTGGCCCATCTGCCCGGATTGCCGCTGCCCTGTTGTCGTGGATACCTCAGTGGGGCTGGGCCGAATCCGCACAAAATCCGGGGTATGTCCCACCACCGCCGGTGATTTCAACCGCCAGCATGCTGCAATTATCGGCCGGGTTGCTTGTGGTTCTGGCATTCATTGCGCTGATTGCGTGGCTATTCAAGAAAATCGGCTTCCACCCTGCCCAACGAAATGGCTTGCTGAAAGTGGTCTCCGCTATCAGCGTCGGCCAGCGGGAAAAGATCGTGATCACCGAAATTGGTGATACCTGGCTGGTGCTGGGGGTGACACCGAATCAGATCAATCTGTTATACCAGGTAGACAAAAAATCATTGCCCGCCGGTGAAGCAGTCTCACCCTCTCCCGCCAGCCGTTTTACGGAAAAGCTGCAGGCGCATCTGGAGCAAGATCATGAACAACATTGACTGGATCAGGCATTCCATCACCGGATTACGGCAGATCTTATCCGGAAGAAATCTGGGATATAGTGCTCTGCTGGCTATAGGTATTGGCCTGGCTACCCCGGTGCTGGCACAAAAGGCTGGATTGCCTGCCATTACCAGCACACCCTCCACCGGTGGCGGTGCCACTTATAGCCTCAGTCTGCAAACACTGCTGCTGCTGACTTCGTTGACATTTTTGCCGGCAACCGTGCTGATGATGTCCAGCTTCACCCGCATCATCATCGTGTTGTCGCTGTTGCGGCAGGCATTGGGTACGCAATCCTCCCCGCCTAGTCAAGTATTGATCGGGCTGACGCTGTTTCTGTCTTTTTTCATCATGTCGCCCGTGATCGACAAGATTTATACCGAAGCCTATTTACCTTTCGCGGAGGACAAAATCAACGTGATCGAGGCCATGGAGAAAGCGAGTGTGCCGCTCAAATCCTTTATGCTGCAACAGACTCGCGAGGCTGATATTGCGCTGTTTTCTCAGATTGCCGGAGGCGAGGAAATCGAAAGTCCGGAACAGGTGCCCATGAAAATCCTGGTGCCTGCCTATATCACCAGCGAGCTGAAAACCGCTTTCCAGATCGGGTTTATCGTTTTCATCCCCTATCTGATCATCGATATGGTCGTGGCTAGCACGCAGATGGCCAAGGGTATGATGATGCTGTCGCCGATGATTATTTCACTGCCGTTCAAGCTAATGCTGTTTGTACTGGTGGATGGCTGGCATTTGCTGATCGGTTCGCTTACCCAGAGTTTTTACGTTTGAAAAGGATCACGCCATGAATCCGGAACAGGTTATGACCATCGGCCGACAGGCCATGGAAACCACGCTCACTATTGCCGCTCCCCTGTTGCTGGCGGCACTGATAACGGGACTGGTCATCAGTATTTTTCAGGCGGCCACCCAGATCAATGAGATGACGCTGTCTTTCATTCCAAAACTGCTGGCCATTTTTATTACGCTGGCGCTGGCCGGCCCCTGGATACTGCAAATCATGACTGATTACATCCAGCGGCTCTATACCAGTATCCCCTGGATCATCCACGGCTAATCAGCGAACAATTTGCCTGGATCGGGTGGGCTGAATGCTCAATATCACGACAGAACAGCTGAACGGATGGCTGGCCACCCTGATCTGGCCGTTGGTCAGAATCCTTGCTGTCCTGGTGAGCACCCCGCTGCTGGGCAGCAGTTCGATCCCGGTACAAACAAAGCTGGGATTAGCCGTGCTGCTGGCCATTCTGGTAGCCCCCCTGCTTCCTCCGTTGCCGCAGATTGATCCGGGTTCCGGTGTGGGTCTCATCATACTGTTACAACAGATGATCATCGGCCTGGCCATGGGTTTTTCCGTACGCATCGTTTTCACTGCAGTTGAAATGGCAGGTGAAATCACTAGTATGCAAATGGGTCTGGGGTTTGCCACTTTCTTCGATCCACAGCAATCCGCGCAGGTTCAGCTGGTTGGCCGTTTTTACGGGTTGCTTGCCACGCTCATGTTTCTGGCGATTGATGGGCATCTGCAGGTGATTGGCATTCTGGTAGAAAGTTTTTCCACATTACCCATCGGTACAGCGGGAATGGATACGGTCTCATTCACGGTACTGGTTCAATGGGGTATGAAAATTTTTACGCTGGGATTGCATCTGGCTTTGCCAGTACTGGCAGCCTTGTTGATCACCAACCTGGCTCTGGGCATCCTGACACGCGCAGCTCCCCAATTGAACATTTTTGCTGTCGGTTTTCCGCTAACGCTGGGGATCGGCCTGCTGGTCATATCATGGGCATTACCTTATTTCATTCCCCTGATCAATCATCTGTTTCATGAAAGTTTTTCGATGATGCGCTCACTTTCCAGTGCTGCCGCAAACGGTGCCGGAATTCCATAAGGGAACCTCTGAAAAACGTTAGCGAGGTAATCAGTTCAAGGCGAACATCGGCGAGAAAGCGGAGTTTCCACGTAATACATGAGCATTTTGAGCCGATGTTTAACGCAGAAATGACAACGCAGATCGTTGTTCAGAGATCCCCAAGAGCAAGCAGGCACGGCCATCCATGAATAAACCAGTGATTTGTTTTTCTGCGTTCTCTGGATTAACCGGAATTTTCACCCCTTTTTCGATCAATCACTTCTCCCTGCTGATTGATAAGGTAAGCACCACTCGCAAATTTTTCATGAGACAACAACGGTAACCGCCATGCTATTCAAATCTCATCTCAGGTCGATTCTGAACATCAATTCCCAGACGGAAAACGAAGATGAATCCAATGTGGTTCCTCTTTATACCGGCAAAACCACAACCAGCGGCACTTTGCCACCTAATGGCAATCTCCCGGAGCAAGATGATTACGGATCTCTGGATGAAGAGAATATGGCGACGCGGCTGGAGGCCGAGAATATGGCAATCCAGGAAGCCAAAAGCCGGATAGAAACCGAAGCCAGGGCGCGCGTTACTGCCGAAGCACGTGCCCGGGTGGAAGCCAGTGCCAGGCTGGCTGCTGAGGCACGCATCAAAGCTGAGACTGCTGCCACGGAAGAAGCCAGGGCGCGTGCCAGAGCGGAAGCCATGGCTGCGCATGAAGCCCAGGCACGCCAGGAACTGGAGGCAAGATTGCGCCAGACGGTTGAGGATGGTCTCAGAGCCGAAAAAGAAACCGTTGCTGCGCTGCGTGCCAAGGTGCAAACCGAAGCGGCTACTACCGAGAAAGCACGGAGACGTTTACAGGAAGAAGCGCTGGCGCTGGAAAAATCCCGCGAAAGGGAGCTGGCCGAGCAAAGGGCCATCGAAGCGGCCATTGCCCGCAGAAAAACTAGTGAAGAAGCGTTGAAAATAGCATTGGCCGCCTCTGCTGCGGAAGCTGAAGCAACTGCATTGGCGCGCGCGCGAATCGAGGAGGATGAAAAAAACACGATACTGGCACACGCCAAGGCGGAAGCAGAGCATCAGGCGCTTGAGGAAATCCGGTTGCGCACCATGTCAGAAGCGGGTCTGGCAGCACAGGCCCAGGAGCGGTTACAGGCCGAAATCAGTGCGCGAGAAGCTGAGCAAGCCAGACTGGATGCAGAGAGGAAGGCAGTTGAAGCGGCACAATCCCGTTGTGAGCTCAATCTGGTTGCCAAAGCGGAAGCGGAAACACGCACTGCTGCTGAACTGGAAGCTGCTGCTGCTGAGCGAGCCAGAATTGAGGCAGAACGAAAAGCCAGGTTGATGGCAGAACAGGTTGCACAGGCCGAGAAAGAAGCAGCTCAGGCCGCTTTGGAACGTTCCCAGGCAGATACGCAGCTGCTGGAAAAGACGCAAGCACACACGCATGCCGAAAATGAAGCACGTGCTGCTGCCGAAGCAAGAGCACAGGCAAAGGAACAGGAAACCGCCATTTTCAATGAAAAAGCACAAACCGATCAGGCTGTCACCGATGCCATCAAGGAACGCATACAGGCCCAGGAAACCTCTATCCGGCGCGCACGGGCCCGTGCAGCAGCGGAAGCTGTCGCCAGAAAAACGGCCGAGGACAAGATTACGGCAGAAACTCGCGCAACCGGTCTGGCTGAAGAACGTATTGCCCTGGATAGACAGGTAGAGAAAGAAGCCAGTGAATTGGCGGAAACAGAAGCGCGTTTGATCGAGAACAAGAAGAAACAGGCTGAAGCAGTCCGGCAAGCCAAATCCGCTGCTGCTACTCGCATGGAAATTGAACAAAAATTGACCGAACTTTCAACCCGCCTTGCCCAGAACCAGATTATCGCTATGGCGAAGGCAGAAGAACGGCTTCAGGCTGTAGAAACTGCTGCGGCTATGGTATTGCATAAAATCCGGATTGAATCCTCGGCATTGATGGCCATACAGGAGCGCATCGAGCAGGACGCGATTGCCATTGAACGTGCCATTGCGCGTGAAGCGGTCGAAGCTATGGCGATTGAAGCTGCGCAGGCGCGTATCCGGACCGATGAGGCAGCCATTTCCATGGCATCACGCAAAATCCGGGAAGAAATCGAAATGACGCAGATGATTCAGAATTGCTTTGATGGGGAAATCCCGCTTGAAACCTCCACAACTGAGAATCAGCAGAGCAATGCCGCTCCATGCTGCACAGATGAGGACGCAATCAATCCGGGTGATGGGGAGAAAGAAGCTGAAATCGAAGCTGCCACGGAAACTTCAATTACCAGAGAATCCGGTGATGCAGCGGAGCAGCAGAATGCGGAAGGCGAGCCGGATAGTCCGCCAGAAATCATTGCATCCAGCAACGCTACCGCCAGCAACAAAACCGAAACATCGCCTGATTTGTCCGCAATGGCTGAAATCGTGTAGCCAATCCAGCAATTTCGGCTTAAGGCGCTTATACTGCTTTTTAATAGATAAAATAAACAGACAGCATAATGGCACGCAACGTGCCGACCTGTGGTTTGCTCACATCAGGCTAAAAAACAATACTAAAAATCAGAGGAAGAATGATATGCAGGCAACGCTGAGAATGTTTTGTAAGGCCATATTACCCCTGACTCTTGCCACGGCAAGTATCCAGGGGTTTGGTATGCATACGGGCGGAAAAACCACCACGCAGCAAGATCGGCAACAGATCAGCATTACCATCTACAACGAAAATCTGGCATTGGTCAGGGATTTGCGTCTGGTCTCCCTGGAGAAAGGATTCAACAAACTAGCCTGGCAGGAGATTTCTGCTCAAATCCGTCCGGAAACAGCCATGTTGCGCGCACCGGATAACACTTCCGGAATCCGGGTAATGGAGCAGAGTTTTGATTTTGATTTGCTCACTCCGGAAAAATTACTGGAAAAATACATTGGGCAGCGTATCAATGTGATTAACGTTAATCCTGCCACTGGCGCAGAAACAGTGGAAGCAGCCACGGTACTTTCCACCAGCGATGGCATTGTCCTGAAATTCGAGGACCGGATCGAAATCGGCACTCAAGGACGAATCACTTTCCCGGATATTCCCGCCGGCCTGCATGATCGCCCTACTCTGACACTGACACTGGATTCCGTTATTTCTGGCACACAAACACTTGAATTATCGTATCTGTCGTCCGGCCTGGCCTGGCAGACCGATTATGTCGCCCAGCTCAATGCCGAGAATAATCTGCTGGATCTTAACGGATTGATTTCCATCTCCAATCACAGCGGTTCTGCCTACCCCGACAGCCATTTGCAACTGGTCGCCGGGGAAATCAATCAGGTGAGTTCAGAACCATTTCCGGCAAGAAAAATGATGGCCATGGTGGCGGATGCAGCTGAATACCAGTCAATCAAGGAAGAATCACTCGCCGAATATCATCTTTACACCCTGCCGACCCCTATTACCCTGGCAGATAATCAGAGCAGGCAAATCACACTGATGTCGGCCACCGGGATTCCTGTCAATCAGGAATTTCTGTTACGCGGCACAGAAGGGTATTACTACAGCAAATATCCCGTCCTCAATGAAAAATTGAAGCCGACCGTGCTCATCCAGTTTGAAAACAAGGGAGAAGGATTGGGCGTGCCGCTACCCAAGGGCACCATGCGTGTCTACAAAGAAGATAACCAGGGTAATACCCAGCTATTGGGTGAGGATCGTATCGACCATACTGCCAGGGATGAGCCGATTCAGGTAAAACTGGGCAAAGCGTTCGATATCACCGCCTCAAGAACACAGACCGATTTCCAGCAGCTGGATACACCGTCACGACGTTTCACCGAAACAGCCCACCAGATTGAAATACATAACGCACGACCGGAGGCAGTCTCGATTCGTGTACAAGAACCCATTCCTGGTGAATGGAAGATAATTTCGGAATCGCAGCCGCATTCCAAATCTTCTGCCAACCTGGCTGAATGGCTGGTCAAGGCACCGGCAAATGAAAAAACTATCCTCAGTTACCGAGTCCGGATCAAGCACTGAGGATTCAACAGGGAAGTTGTACGGGCATTCATCCGATCAACCGGGATAACAAGGTGTCTGCCCTCTGATACCAAGCAGATAATCCCTGACCAGATGGATTTGAACAGCATCCATCAGCATGGGGGAATGCCCGATACCAGCCAGTTCGCGTATTTGCACATTCGCCCGATGTTGCTGCATTCTGGCAGCGACTTCCAGTGTCAGCACCTCCGATTTTTCACCCCGCAGCACGAAAACCGGCAGTGCAAGCTGATTCCAGTAGCTCCACAAATCAATGTCCCTGATGTGATCCGGTCTGAAGCCGGATGAAATCGCCGGATCATAGCGGTACCCCACCGTGCCATCCCCATATTGATATGCGCTGTACTCTGCCAGATGGCGCCATTGCTCATCTGTGAACGCGCTGTAGGGCAACGCCGTGCTGCGCATGTGTGCTTCCAGCTCATCCAGGTTCGGAAAACGCGGATCCTTGCCAATCGAATTTGAAAACAGGCTCAATATCCGGGAAGGAACATAAGGGCCAATATCGCTCATCACCAGCGTTTTGAAACAATAATGCACGGAGGGGCGCTCACGGGAGGCAAGCAGCATGCCGATCAAACCACCCATCGATACCCCTACCCAGTAAATCTGGAAATGGCCGTTGCTATTTTGCTGCCAGATATGTTCAAGCACACGTTCCATATCCGCCACATAAGTCGCTGTCGAATTGTAATCTGCTGCATCTTCCAGCCAGTCACTGCGCCCGCGCCCGGCCATATCGATACAAACCACTCTAAAATCCTGTTCCAGTGCAGCTGCAAGAAAATCAAAATCTCGGCAATTGCGTGTCAGGCCATGCGCACACACCACCACATCCCGATTTCCCGGATCGCCCCAATCCGTATACGCCAGCCGGCGCGTACCACGGCTGGATTGAGTTTTTCCGGTTGGCACAGGAACAGGCAAGAATTTCCATTCGATAGCCGCGGGGTTTTTCATGATCCCTTCCTTGAAATAAAGAGAAATTGTATCAATCGGGATAGTCGGGAAGTGCCGCACGTAATGACAGCAGTGCAGACTGATCCGTCAAAAAATGCAGAAGGCTGCCAGGAAAATAGTCAATCAGGTGTTTTCCTGCAAATTTAACGGCAGGGATAAGGCGCAGCGCATGGGAGCGATCCTCTGCCGACAGGTGTTGGCTGTAATTCTGGTAGCCAACACCGCCTGACAGGGATGATGAAACAATCGGGTTATAGCGAAACGAATCAGCGTCTGTGCAGGGCTTTTGCTATCCGCATTCTCAGTGCATTGAGCTTGATGAAACCGGCGGCATCGGCCTGATGATAGGCTCCACCATCCTCTTCAAACGTTGCAATGTTGGGATCGAATAATGAATCCGTCTTTGAATCGCGCCCAACCACGGTCACATTTCCCTTGTAAAGCTTGACCCGAACCCAGCCATTGACGTTTGTCTGGGATTCATCTATCAGCCCCTGCAGCAATTTCCTTTCCGGGCTCCACCAGTAGCCGTTATAAATCAACGCGGCGTAACGGGGCATCAGATCATCCTTCAAGTGAGCCACTTCCCGGTCGAGGGTGATGGATTCAATGGCGCGGTGCGCACGCAGCATGATGGTACCTCCCGGGGTTTCATAGCAGCCGCGCGACTTCATTCCGACATAGCGGTTCTCCACCAGATCAAGACGCCCGATACCATGTTTTCCACCCAGCTGGTTGAGTCTGGCCAGAATGGTTGCAGGAGACAATTTCTCGCCATTAAGTGCAACGATATCGCCGCGCTCATATTCCAGTTCCAGATATTCGGGTTCATTGGGTGCAGCTTCGGGCGAAGCTGTCCAGCGCCACATGCTTTCTTCCGGCTCTACCGCCGGATCTTCCAGTGCGCGCCCTTCGTAGGAAATATGCAGCAGATTGGCATCCATGCTGTAGGGCGATCCTGCCTTCTGCTTCATTTCAATCGGGATACCCTGCTTCTCGGCATAAGCCAGCAATTTCTCGCGTGAAGTCAGATCCCATTCGCGCCAGGGTGCAATCACCCGGATATCCGGCTGCAAGGCATAGTAGCCCAGCTCAAACCGCACCTGATCGTTGCCTTTGCCGGTTGCGCCATGAGATACCGCATCAGCCCCTGTTTGTTGGGCAATCTCTACCTGACGCTTGGCAATCAGTGGCCGGGCGATACTGGTGCCCAGCAGATATTCACCCTCATAAATGGTATTGGCACGAAACATGGGAAAAACATAGTCGCGCACAAATTCCTCGCGCAAATCCTCGATAAAGATTTCCTTGATGCCAAATTGTCTGGCCTTGGCGCGCGCCGGCTCGATTTCCTCACCCTGACCGATATCCGCTGTAAATGTCACCACTTCACACTGATAGGCATCCTGCAGCCATTTCAGAATAACCGAGGTATCCAGCCCACCCGAGAACGCCAGCACTGCTTTCTTGACTTTATCCATGTTCTTTCGCAATTTTAAATTTTTGAGTTCACCAGAAGATTTATCTGACACCAATCCTGCCGAGCAGCAAGTATTCCATTAATGCTTTTTGTGTATGTAGCCGGTTCTCGGCTTCATCCCATACTACCGACTGCGGGCCGTCTATCACTTCTGCATCCACTTCCTCGCCGCGATGTGCCGGCAGGCAGTGCATGAACAGGGCCTCTTTCCTTGCGCCCGCCATCATCTCGGTATCCACGCGAAAATCGGCAAAATCATTCTTGCGCGCTGCCGCTTCATCCTCGAATCCCATGCTGGTCCATACGTCCGTCGTGACCAGATCCGCGCCCTTCACGGCCTCATGCGGAGAAGCAAACTGTTCATAGTGATCTGTGCCATACAAGCCTGCCCGTTCCGGTTCCACTTCATAGCCCGGCGGTGTGGACACATGCACATTGAAATCGAATACCTCGGCAGCCTGCAGCCAGGTATTGCATACGTTGTTGGAATCACCGATCCAGGCCACGGTTTTGCCCGCTATGCTGCCACGGTGCTCCATAAAGGTAAAAATATCCGCCAGAATCTGGCAGGGATGGTATTCATCAGTCAGGCCATTGATCACCGGTACCCGCGAATTTTCAGCGAATCGTTCGATGATTCCGTGCTCGTGAGTGCGGATGGTGATGATATCGACCATCCTTGAAATCACCCTGGCCGCATCTTCCACTGGCTCTCCTCGTCCCAGCTGGGTATCGCGGGTGGAAAGATAAATGGCACTGCCGCCCAGCTGGTGCATCCCTGCCTCGAACGACAACCGGGTACGGGTTGAATGTTTCTCGAAAATCATGGCCAGCGTACGGTCGGTCAATGGCCAGTAGCGACGGTATTGCTTGAATTCATTCTTGATCCAGCGTGTCCGGTCAAACAGGTATTCATAATCCTGCTGGTCGAAATCCTTGAACTGTAGAAAATGCCTGATCTGCATAAATAACTCTTGTCAAAGAAAAATATCAGGAAAAACGAGAAAGGCGGGGCGATCACATCACCCGGGAAAGCCCCGGGGCGGATGGATGATTCACTCCCCACCGCCAGGGAACCTCTGAAAAACTACCTGTGTTGTCATTCTGCGTTAAACATCGGCTCAAGATGCTCATTTATTACGTATAAACTCCGCTTTTTTGCCGATTTTTGCCTTGAACTGACTGCCTCGCTGAAGTTTTTCAAAAGCTCCCTAAACAATGGGCAGGAAGATTATTTCACCCGGTTTTCAAGAAACCAGGTAATGAGCGCAGATACCTCGGTCACCACCTGTTCTGCTTCTTCCCGCTGCATGTTCAATGCCGGCAGTAGCCGCACCACCTTTTCAGAAGTGACATTGATGAGGATGCGACGTTTCAGCGCTTCAAGCACGAGTTCGCCACAAGGTACCGGCAGCTCGATTCCAATCATCATTCCCTGTCCGCGAATCTTCAGTACATTCTGCCAGGCATGCAAACGCTGCCCGAATGCCTCCCGCATGAAACTGCCGATGGTCACGGCATTTTCCATCAACCCTTCCTGTTCAATGATGTCGAGCGTTGTCAGTGCAGCCCGGCAAGCCAGTGGATTTCCACCAAAGGTGGAAGCATGGTTACCGGGCTTGAATACTTCCGCCGCCTTGCCACCTGCCAGACAGGCGCCAATCGGAACACCGGAACCCAGCCCTTTTGCCAGCGACATGACATCCGGCAGAATATCGCTATGCTGAAAAGCAAACCATTTACCAGTACGCCCCAGACCACACTGCACTTCGTCAAGCATCAGCAGCCAGTTATTCTGGTCGCAAATCTTGCGCAAGCCCTGCAGATAACTGGCCTGAGGGAAATTGACCCCACCCTCGCCCTGATAGGTTTCCAGCAGGATGGCCACGATTTCCTTGTTGTTGGCCGCTACCTTGCTAACGGCTTCCAGATCATCGTAAGGCACCCGCACGAATCCAGTCAGCAAAGGCTCAAAACCCGCCTGCGTCTTGCGATTGCCGGTTGCAGTCAATGTCGCCATGGTCCGGCCGTGAAACGAACGTTCCATCACGATAATCGTTGGCAGGCTGATTCCCTGATTATGGCCGTAAAGTCGCGCGAGCTTGATGGCCGCTTCATTCGCTTCTGCTCCGGAATTGCAGAAGAAAACTTTCTCCAGACCGGACAAACTGGCCAGCTTGTCTGCCAGACGCTCCTGATGCTCGATATGATAGACATTGGAAGTATGAATCAATGTTGAAACCTGCTCGCACAGGGCTTTTGCCAGCACCGGATGGCAATGCCCAACTCCACACACCGCGATCCCGGATAGCGCATCGAGATAGCGGTTACCCTGATCATCCCACAGCCACACCCCTTCACCCTTGACAAAGGTAACGGGCAGCCGTGCATAAGTATTCATTACATGAGCCACGGAAGGCACACCTGATTTTTCTGATCCTGAAACGATACGGCGGCTTGCGCCGCCACTCACGGGGGTTATCCCCTTACTACCTAAGGAACCTCTGAAAAACCACCTGCGTTGTCATTTCTGCGTTAAAAATCAGCTCAAAATGTGCATTTATTACGTATAAATTCCACTTTTTTTGCCAATTTTTGCCTTGAACTGACTACCTCGCTGATATTTTTCAGAGGTTCCCTAACAAAACAATGTTCACTTATTTGGTATTCCATTTCAAGCAGTTTTTCCACTCATCCATGGAATGACATAACTTACTCATTCTGCCAACTGCCAACACCCGGCTATTTTTTTTGCCAGGTGCCATTTCCCTGCTGATACCACCAGCCTGACCTCGCCGAAGCAATCCAGCGCTGGGCAAATGTCGAACGGATATCGTTTTCCCATTCGGGGTGATTGTTGGCCAGCGCGATTTCCCGGTAAAGGGCATTGCGATCCTGATTTTCCGCTGCAACGAGCGCGTTCACTGCCTGTCGCCCTGATAATGGCACAGCATTGGCATCGCGCAATACAATCAGGCCGTCACGTGTCAGGCCTACTGCACCAGTATCATAAAATGGCGCCAGCTGATTATGGCGCTGCTGCATATTTTGCTTCAACCGGGTGACAGCCGGAGTATTGGCTTCAAAATCCACCGCACCGGCATGGCCCGCCCATAAAAAAAGGCCCAGCAAAACCAGCGCCGTGCATCGTATCAACTGTTTATACATGAGAGCATCCTCTAAGGAATCTCTGAAAAACCACCTGTGTTGTCATTTCTGCATTAAGAACCGGCTCAAAATGCGCATTTATTACGTATAAACTCCGTTTTTTCTCCGATTTTTGCCTTGAACTGATTGCCTCGCTGACGTTTTTCAGAGGCTCCCTAAAAAACAGGATCGTCACGGCTTGGCCTTATCGGTTTTATTACCGGCATCATCACCCGGTTTACCTCCAGATTGTGTATTGCCACCGGGTTTTCCCCCGGTTTTCCAGACTTCCTCGATAATTTTGTCAGCCACTTTCTCGGCCGCCGCTGCCGGAAAGTAGATATTGATCGTCACACAGGCTGTCAGTGCGAACCCTGCAATTATCGGCAGAATCGGGTAGTAATTACGTTTTGTCATCAATCTCAGTGAATAATCGGGTTACTGCTTTCAACTGCGCGCTCCAAGCGCTTCAGCAGCTCGGGCCAGTCCACCTCCTGATTATAGCCGGTAATGGTAATTGCCGGTATGCCGCTCCCTTTGACTAGCACATAGCTTTTGCCGTCACTTGTGGCCGGCTCAATACCACCCATCTGGCAGATATGGCCACGCAACTTGCAACGCCAGCCGATTTCAGCATAGCTGAACTGTCCAAACAATCCGAGAAAACTTCTCTGAATGGCAGTCACTGCTCCTCCACCTCCCAAAGCGATCAGGTTTTTGATGGCCGCCTGGCTGATCCTGCGCTTGTAATTTCCAGCACTACTGACCAGTTTTGTATCAAATCTCACTGGCTCCCAATCAACCAGCTCAAGATTATTGACCTCCACGTCGACCCGCCCCTGCATGCTGCCAAACGAATAAGCGCGTGTCAGCAGATCAAGGTCAACATGATGCATGGCCATGTCCATAATCAAATGCGGCGTCAGGCTGAGCGGATTTTCCAGAACCAGATTTCTGGCCACGGCAACGCCATCGAATATCCCGGAAACAAGTTCTCCTTCCATCGTAATAGTCGAATTGGCGTAGCGCATTTTCGGGATGGTACCGGATAATGTTCCATACATCGGCTGGATGCGCAGGGCTTCGGTCAGTTTTTCCATGGAAATGGGTAAAAGCGCACCATTGAATTGCCATTGCCAGCCGGTTGTCTCATGAATGGCCAGGAAATTTTCGATCTGCATTTTCCCATCCAGCACCGCCACTTCTGCACGGGGAATACTGAATTGGGCGCCTTTTGTCTCGATGGGAATACGGGTTGCTCCCAATGGAATGCCCAGAACCCTGGCGTTATCGAACTGGATCGACCCGTTTCGTTTCTCATCATGATTCCATGGGATATGCGCATTCAATTCTTCGATGGAAAATCGATCGTGTGCATCAATCAGTGATACATCCTGCAAATCGATTACCAGCGACTGATGCTCGCCATCCCGATAATGCCAGTCGAAATCTGCCCGCCCGCTAGCACTGGTTTCAGCCAGCGCAGTATCCACAGCCAATGGACGGAGAATGCTGTCAAACAGCGGGGATAATTCCAGATCTGTGGCTGAAAACCGAATCTGCTGCAATGTTCGGCCTGCCACATCAGCTACTGCGGAAAATTTGGCCTTACCTATCCCTGCCAGATCCACCCTGCCGTGCGTAACATTGATATGCCGATCATGCAGCGTGCCTGCGATGGCAAATTCATGCCCTTGTCCGGAGAAATAAAAAGGTTGCCAGAAAATTTCTCCCTCTGGCCAGGCAATTTTTCCCCGCCATTGCCAATCTTTTCCTGTTTGCCGGGCGTCTGCATCCATCTGCAGGCTGATATGCTCACCCGCATGCAAGCCGCTCGCATCGCCAAAGGATAACTGGCTAACATTCAAGTGCGCAGACAACGCTGAAATAGCAACCCCACTGCCGCTCAGATGAATTTCACCGTTGAGCCTGGCTTGATGAATCTGTATCTGTTTTTCTTCCAGAGGGAGCAGATCCGCCAGCAATGTTCCATCTCCATTCATTATTTTCAGCACGCCATGCCATTTGTCCTCCTGCCAGCCTATCTCCAGCCGCCATTTTTCCCTTGCGCCGGTAACCGGAACAGGTTGAATCCCGATGATCAACGATTTGCGCTGCAGAGAAAACTGAACATTGACAGATAAGGATTTTTTACCAAGGCGTAGCACGCCTGCATCGCAATCAGCCCCATCACGACTAACATGAATCTGATTACATTCCATCCGAAGATTGCGCCATCTATGCCCCCCCATGACCAGATCATCAAGGGTGACTACAAGCGCGGGGGAGGGAAAAGCCGTGAATTTAATTTCAGCGGAGCGTGCAGTAAAGACAGGATGCCGGATATGCTGCAGCATGAATTCAAAGCCGGGTAGCGCTGCAACAGCTGGAGAAGATAAAACAGAAATCAGAAAAAACAGCCAGAACCGTGCAAACAGCCGGCACACACGACTTGGGAAAATATCACGATGAAACCAGAGCCAGTCCGGTTTCATATCCTTCAGGAAGGGAAAACCCCGGTAGATAGATAACGATCTCCACGATCGCACACGACAAATACAATCACTGCATTTTCCGCCTGGGCAGATACCTGTAATGCAGCTGCCAGAGCGCCTCCGGAAGAAATGCCAGTAAACAGCCCTTCCTCGCGCGCCAGACGGCGCGCCATGTCCTCGGCTTCCTGCTGGGATACCAGCAAAATGCGATCAACCAGTTCCGGCTGGTAAATTTTGGGCAGATATGCTTCCGGCCATTTGCGGATTCCGGGAATCTGCGCATGTTCCTGCGGCTGCACACCGATAATCTTCACCTTTTGCGCTTGCTCCCGGAAGTAGCGGGCACATCCCATGATCGTGCCGGTGGTACCCATGCTGCTGACAAAATGAGTGATTTTTCCTGCTGTATCCTGCCAGATTTCTGGTGCTGTACTTTCGTAATGCGCCAGTGGATTATCAGGATTGGAAAACTGATCGAGAATAATCCCTTTGCCGGTACTGCATAGCTGCTCGGCCGTATCCCGGGCGAGCTCCATACTGCCTTCCTTGGGGGTCAGTACAAGTTCAGCACCATAAGCAGACATGACCTGGCGGCGTTCCAGACTCTGATTTTCCGGCATGACCAGAATCATGTGATAGCCTAGTATTGCTGCCGACATAGCCAATGCAATCCCGGTATTGCCGCTAGTCGCCTCAATCAACGTATCTCCCGGCCGAATATCTCCGCGCTGCTGAGCTCGCATGATCATGGAGTAGGCTGGCCGATCCTTGACTGAACCCGCAGGGTTATTGCCTTCCAGTTTTGCCAGAATAATATTACTGGTTTTTCCCGGGATACGTTTGAGCTGAACCAAGGGAGTATGTCCGATAAAATGTTCGATAGTTTTATGCATGACCAGATACGTGCCGCCACAAATAATTAGGATTATCTCATACACATACAAAAAAGCCCCTTGTGAATTCCTTCCACAAGGGGCTCAGTCAGGGATTAGCCTGAAAGAAATAGCACGTTAGTGTTGTCTCGTCACAGGCTTTCAAACAATTTTTTTGCTTCATCTTTCTGAGAAAAAGGTTTATCGCTACTCAGCAGTTTTTCAAGCTCCTGACGCGCTTCAACCGTATTGCCAGATTTATATAGTCCGACTGCGTAGTGATAGTGGATTTCAGCGGCTTCCGG
>JABTUQ010000008.1 GCA_015075225.1 Burkholderiales bacterium | reverse complement strand
TTGCCGCAATGTGTGGAATTGCTGAAAACAGGAGGGAGGCTGGTGGTGATCAGTTTTCATTCTCTGGAAGATCGTATCGTCAAGCGTTTCATGCGTGCTCAGGCGAATACGGATGTGCTGCCGCGAAAATTGCCGATCCGGGAAAAGGAAAGCCGCATGCATAATCCCCAGCAACTCCAGATTGTTGGTAAAAAAATCCGGCCGGACGAGTGTGAGGTAGCAGCTAATCCGCGAGCACGCAGCGCAGTCATGCGTGTGGCGGAAAAACTGGCGGATTGTGGCATGGAGCAGGGATGGTCAAATTGAATATTTTTCTGTTTGTGTTGCTGATTATCAGTGGTCTGGCCATTGTTACTGCCCGCTACGAAGCACGAAAACTGTTCATGGAGCAGGAAAAGGAACAAAAATTGACCGAGCAACTGGAAACAGAGTGGAATCAGTTGCGATTGGAGCAAACTACCCTGGCCATGCCCGCGCGCGTGGAAAATATTGCGCGAAAAGAGCTTGGAATGACAATGCCCCTTCCACCTGCTGCTGGGAATATTCTGGTTATTCGGCCTGATTACGCGACAGGTGCGGCTGAATGAAAATTTTATTCAATCCGTCACGCAAATCCGCCACCGTGGATCTCCCCGAGTGGCGCTCTCGTCTCGTTCTGGGGTTTTTGCTGATTTTTCTGGTTGTATTGGTTGTTCGCGCTGTTTATTTACAGGCACTGAACAAGGATTTTTTACAACAGCAAGGACAGTCACGCTATCTGCGGGTAATTGAACAAAATTCCCAGCGTGGCAGCATCAAGGATCGCAATGGTGAAATTCTTGCCATCAGTGCTCCTGTCAAATCCGTGTGGATTGACCCGCAGACCATCACTGTTACACCGCAGCAGATCAAACAATTGGCAAATCTGCTGGATGTAAATGAAACAGCGATTCAGGAGCGCATCAACAGTGGCAAGCGGTTTGTTTATCTGAAGCGGCAAGTGCCGCCGGAAAGAGCAGATAAGGTCGCTGAACTTAACATCAAAGGTTTGTATCTCAAGCACGAGTTTTATCGTTACTACCCGTCGCGCGAGCTGGCTGCCCATATTCTGGGTTTTACCGATGTGGATGGGCGCGGCCAGGAAGGAATGGAGCTGGCGTGGCAGGATGTGCTCACGGGAGAGGATGGCAAAAGGCGCGTTATCAAGGATCGTATCGGACGTATCGTGGAAAATGTTGGGCAGATCCAGACACCCAAATCTGGCCAGGATGTGATCCTTTCCATTGACAGCAAGATACAGTATCTCGCTTACCGGGAATTGGCGCGCGCAGTAAAAGAACAGCAGGCCAAGGCGGGCAGCATCGTGGCATTGGATGCGAAAACAGGGGAAGTGCTGGCAATGGCCAATTACCCAGCTTTCAATCCCAATCAGCGTTCAAGCATGAATAACCAGGTTATTCGTAACCGTGTGCTGGTCGATACATTTGAGCCAGGATCTACACTCAAGCCATTTGCCATTGCTGTTGCGCTGGAAACAGGCCGTGTCAAGGCAAATACCCTGATGGATACAGCTGGCGGTTCAATGCGGATTGGTCGGGCAGTCATTCGCGATGTACGCGACAAAGGCAATTTGACTGTTTCCCAGGTGATTCAGACTTCAAGTAATGTGGGCGCAGCAAAAATAGCCTTGATGTTGCCTCCCAAAACATTCTGGGAAATGTTGAATCGTTCAGGTTTTGGAGCTGAAACGGGTGTTGGTTTTCCGGGGGAGGCCAGTGGTCAGTTGCGTGCTTATAACAAATGGCGCCCGATCGAGCAGGCTACTATGTCCTACGGGCACGGAATCTCCGTTAGCCTCATGCAATTGGTGCGAGGTTATTCATTGTTTGCCACGGATGGCGAGCTAAAGCCCATTACGCTGCTGAAGCGCGATACACCTGCCATCGGCCAGAAAGTAATTTCACCTGAAACGGCGCAATCTGTCAGAAAAATGCTGGAGCTTGCCGTGCAGCCTGAAGGTACGGGTAATGGTGCACGCATTAATGGCTACCGGGTTGCAGGCAAGACAGGTACAGCGCATAAACAGCTGGAAAAACAGAAAGGGTACGCTAGCGATCGCTATATTTCCTCATTTGTAGGTTTTGCGCCCGCATCTGACCCACGCATCATCATGGCGATCATGATTGACGAACCTTCAGGCGGCCGGTATTACGGCGGAACAGTAGCAGCGCCAGTGTTTAGCCGCGTCATGGAAGGCGCGTTGCGGATGCTGAATGTGCCGTTTGATGATTCTCTTGGTAATTTGGTGACTTCTCCCGTTTCCGGGGTGGAAGGCAAGGGATGAGTGTCCCGTCTAATTCAAGATTGGGTGAGGAAGCTGCGGCTGTCTGGTTGAATCAGCTTGGCGTCAAAGTAAAGCAATTGGTGGCGGACAGCCGACAACTCAAGCCTGGAGATACTTTTCTGGCGTCTGTCGGAGAACAGTACGATGCACGCAACGATATTCCGAAAGCGATTGCTTCGGGCGTCAATGCAGTTATCTGGGAAAAAAAGGGATTTTCCTGGAAATCAGAGTGGAACATTCCTAATCTCGGGATAACTGGCTTACGCCAAGAGGCGGGAAAAATTGCCAGTGAGGTATACGATCACCCCTCCAGTCATTTATGGCTGGTGGGAATTACAGGTACCAACGGTAAAACTACATGCAGTCACTGGTTTGCCCAGGCCATGGCCGCGTTGGGAAAAAAAACTGCTGTCATCGGCACGCTGGGGCATGGTTTTCCAGGTGCATTGCACCCTTCCGGGCATACCACCCCCGATGCTGTCCGCCTGCAGCAACTGATGGCCGAATATCTGCAGCAAGGTGCTTCTTCACTGGTCATGGAAGCTTCTTCACATGGTCTTTCCCAAGACAGGCTGACCGGATCAAAATTTGCAGTCGCCGTGCTGACCAATCTGACGCGCGACCATCTGGATTATCACGAGAGCATGGATGCCTATGCTGCTGCCAAGGCCAGGCTGTTTTTCTGGGAAGGCTTGCAACATGCCGTTCTGAATCTGGATGAAGTTCTGGGCGTGGAATTGTCACAACAGCTCGCTGGCAAGGATTTGTCAATGATTGGCTACGGTTTCAAACAGCCACACCAGACAGCCCGCACAGCAGACAATCTGAAAATACTCTACGGAAGCAATCTGCGGTGTACTACTCAGCACATTGGGTTTGATATCGAATTTGGCAAGCAGAAAGCCAGTCTGCAATGCAATGTGACTGGCCACTACAATGCCTGCAACCTGCTGGCCGTGCTTTCCACGTTGCTTGCCAGCAATATCGATTTTGATGATGCAGTTACGGCGTTACAGAAGGTTCAGCCGATTCCTGGCCGAATGGAGAAGCTGGGAGGGAGCGATCAGCCCGTTGTTATCGTCGATTACGCACATACCCCTGATGCCTTGAATGAGGTGTTGACCGGTTTGCGTGAAACACTGGCCGGAACGCGCATCAAAAAAAGAATGCGCAAAAATCAGGAAAAACTGGTTTGTGTGATCGGCTGTGGCGGTGATAGGGATCGCGGCAAGCGCCCGCTGATCGGAGAAATTGCCGCTCGCCTGGCTGATGAAGTCATTGTTACCAGTGACAATCCGCGTAATGAAAATCCGGAAGATATCATCAGCGAAATCATGCAGGGTGCCAGTGGCAACCACTGTTCGGTCGAAGTGGATCGCACGGCAGCTATTTATCGGGCTATTCATGGTGCGCGCAAGGGGGATATCGTACTTATCGCCGGCAAAGGGGCAGAAAACTATCAGGAAATACAGGGGAAAAAATATCCGTTTGATGATCGCGAGATTGTAAGGGCTGGTATTGGCATGATCTGGCTGGGGCTGGAATTGCAGGTGCAGGGATGATGAGCATACAGGAAGCTGCACTGGCGCTACGCGCCGACTGGTCTGGTGGTAATCCTGTATTCACCGGAGTCAGCACGGACAGCCGTACCCTGAAGCAAGGCGATCTTTTCATTGCGTTATCTGGCGAACAATTTGATGGCCATCGGTTTATTTCTGCTGCCATTGAGCGAGGTGCCGTTGCTGCCATGGTTTCGGCAGATGCGGCCATCATTCCAGCAAAATCCGGTTTTGGCTGGATCAGGGTTGGTGATACCCGGCTGGGTCTGGGGCAACTGGCGGCCTATTGGCGTCGTCGCTTTGCACTTCCATTGATTGCAGTGACCGGCAGCAATGGCAAAACTACTGTCAAGGAAATGATTGCCGCCATTTTCAGGCATGTTTTCGGTCAGGAAAGTGTGCTTGCGACAACCGGCAATCTGAATAACGACATTGGTGTGCCGCAGATGTTGTTGCAACTGGATGCCCGTCATGTTGCGGCAGTAATCGAAATGGGGATGAATCACGCCGGAGAGATTGCCTATTTGAGCCATCTGGCTGCACCCACCATTGCCGTGATTACCAATGCAGGAACTGCGCATATTGAGCATTTGGTTACAACTGAAGCCATTGCTCGCGCCAAGGGAGAAATTTTCGAGGGGCTGGAAGCAAAAGGAGTTGCAGTCATCAACGCCGACGATTCTCATGCGCCGCTTTGGCGGCAATTTGCCGGAAACAGGCAGGTCGTGGATTTCGGACTGGAAACCACTGCAGCGATTAGTGCCCGGCTGGTAGATCCATCAGGTGATCAATGGCTGCTGCAATTGCCTGATGGCAAGATCGAAATAGCATTGCAGGTGCCGGGTCGCCACAATGTTTACAACGCGCTGGCAGCCGCAGCGGCTGCTACAGCTGCTGGCATTGGCATCAATTCGATCGCTGAGGGTTTGTGCAGTTTCAAGGGCGTGCCCGGGCGTTTGCAGAAAAAAACCGGATTACACCAATCGATTCTGATTGACGACACCTATAACGCCAATCCGGATTCCATGCAGGCTGCGCTGAATGTTCTGGCGGAAATGCCGGGCAAGAAAATTCTGATCATGGGTGATATGGGCGAACTCGGCCCGGATGGTGCAGCATTCCATTACACAATTGGCCAGCAGGCGGCATCGTCAGGGATTGACATATTGCTGGCGCTGGGAGAATCAAGCAGGCAGGCTGTAGCGGGGTTTGGGCGCGGAGCCGAGCATTTTTCCAGCCTGGATAGCCTGCTGGAAAAGGCAAAAAATTGTCTGGATGAGCATGCTTCCATCTTGGTCAAGGGATCGCGTTTTATGCGAATGGAACGGGTAGTGGAGCAATTGCAAGCATGAATAGTCTGATGAAAACAGTTTTTCTTGTCAGCGGGCAGATATCGCAACGGGAAACATAGTATGTTATTGGCATTTTTTCAGTGGTTGGCGGAAGACATCCGCGCATTCAATGTATTCAGCTACATTACGTTGCGCACCGTGCTGGCGGCATTAACCGCGTTGAGTATCTCATTCCTGATCGGTCCAGCCATGATACGCAGCCTGACCGCGCGCAAGGTGGGCCAGTCTGTGCGCAATGACGGCCCCCAGACTCATCTTGTCAAGGCGGGAACCCCAACGATGGGCGGCGCGCTGATCCTGATGGCGGTGATCGTCACCACACTGCTGTGGGCGGATTTGAGCAACCGCTACATTTGGATCGTATCACTGACCACCCTGGGATTCGGCGTTATCGGCTGGGTGGACGATTATCGCAAGGTCATCCAGCGTAATTCGAAGGGACTCTCGGCTGCATCCAAGTTTTTCTGGCAATCCGTCATTGCGTTGCTAGTTGCGGTATATCTTGCCATGACCGCCGATCTTCCCCAGCATACCGAGATGATCGTGCCGTTTTTCAAGGAAATCGTGATTCCGCTGGGTGCTCCCCTGTTTGTTATGTTGACCTATCTGGTCATCGTAGGTACCAGCAATGCCGTCAACCTGACCGACGGGTTGGATGGGCTGGCCATCATGCCCACTGTCATGATCAGTGGCGCGCTCGCTATCTTTGCCTATGTCGCTGGTCATGCCGTGTTTGCCAAGTATCTCGGTATTCCCCATATTCCCAACGCAGGTGAACTGGCTGTGTTCTGCGGTGCACTGGCGGGAGCCGGTCTGGCTTTTTTGTGGTTCAACGCCTATCCGGCCGAAGTGTTCATGGGTGATGTCGGTGCTCTGGCACTGGGTGCCGCACTGGGAGTGATCACCGTGATTGTCCGGCAGGAAATCGTGCTGGTCATCATGGGGGGCGTGTTCGTCATGGAGGCTTTGTCTGTCATGCTCCAGGTTACTTCCTTCAAGCTGTTCAGGCAGCGTGTTTTTCGCATGGCTCCGCTCCATCACCATTACGAGCTCAAAGGCTGGAAGGAAAATCAGGTGGTGGTGAGATTCTGGATTATTACCATCATTCTGGTATTGATCGGCTTATCGACACTGAAACTGCGATGAACTACGCCGGCAAAAAAATACTGGTTCTGGGCATGGGAAAAACCGGGGTTTCCATGGCCAAGTGGCTTTCACGTACCGGAGCGCAGCTGACTGTCGCAGATACACGCACTAATCCGCCCGATCTTGAATTGATAAACCGGATCGTGCCAAGTGAAGCTCTATTTTGTGGCCCATTGAAGGCAGAGTTATTCCAGGGAATTGATGTCATTGCCATCAGTCCGGGAGTGGCAGTCGCGGAACCACTGGTACAGGCAGCATTGCAGCAGGGTATCCCCGTCATCGGGGATATCGAGCTGTTTGCTGTTGCGCTGGATCAATACGCACCGCCTGGTACAAAAATTCTGGCAATCACCGGCTCCAACGGCAAAACCACGGTTACGACCATGGTTGGTGAAATGGCCAGAAATGCCGGATGGGATGTGGAGGTGGCAGGTAATATCGGTCCGGCAGCACTGGATGCGCTCATGCAACGGATGGATGCGGGTAAATGGCCGCATTTATGGGTGCTGGAACTCTCCAGTTTTCAGCTGGAAACCACCAGTAGTCTGCGTCCTGATGCAGCAACCGTATTGAATCTGAGCGAGTATCACATGGATCGCTACAGCAGCATTGAGGAATATGCTGCGGCAAAAGCACGGATATTTCCTCACCAGTTCAGCAACCACTGTGTACAGGTACTCAACCGGGATGATGCCAGGGTATGTGCCATGGCCGATAAAAATAGTAAACAGGTTACTTTTGGATTATCCACTCCATCATTTGAAGAAGAATTTGGTCTGTTACCCGACGGATCGGATTTATGGTTGTCGCAAGGTAGTACATCGTTGATGAAAATCAGTGAACTTGCTGTCATGGGATTGCATAATGCGGCTAATGCATTGGCTGCACTGGCGTTGTGCCGGGCAGTAGATCTGCCTTTCGAGCCATTGTTGCATGTTTTACGCAATTTCAGAGGTTTGCCGCATCGCATGCAGAAGGTAGCCGAGTTCAGTGGCATCACCTTTTACGATGATTCAAAAAGTACCAATGTAGGTTCTGCCGTAGCAGCACTGAGTGGTTTTCGCAAAAATGTGATTCTGATCGCAGGTGGTGACGGCAAGGGGCAGGATTTTTCTCCCCTGGAACAACTTGTTCGCCAGCATGTGCGTAGTGTGGTGCTGCTGGGGAGGGATGCAGACAAGGTGGAGCAAGCAATCCAGCCGAGTCATGTGCCTGTGCACCGGGTTCAGACAATGGACGAGGCGGTAAAAGTGAGTTTTCTGCTGGCGGAACATGGGGACGCGGTTCTGCTTTCTCCTGCCTGTGCCAGTCTGGATATGTTTAACAACTATATTCACCGGGCCGAGGTTTTTACGGCGGCCGTTCGCCAGATTGAACGCAAACTGGTTTTGACTGCCCAGACATGCCATTAAATCCATTATGAATACAACAGCCTCTGTCGCCCCGACTGCTTCGCATAACCAGCCTATTCAGCCAGGTCTGGATCTGCTTTTGGTTGTCGCTGTGCTGCTTCTGTTGGGATTGGGATTGGTGATGGTGTATTCCGCCTCGATTGCGATTGCAGAATCAAAGTTTGGCGAGGGTAACAGCCATTATTTTCTTGTTCGTCAGGTTTTGTATATTTTGGCTGGGATTGCAGTTGGTAATGCCTGTTTCCGGATTCCACTGCGCTGGTGGCAGACGTACTCTCACTATTTGCTCGGGTTTGGCATTCTGTTGTTGGTTGTGGTGCTGGTACCCGGAATCAGCCATGAGATCAATGGTAGTCGGCGCTGGCTTTCTCTGGTCATATTCAACTTTCAGCCTTCCGAATTGATGAAGCTGTTTATTCTGATTTTTACAGCTGACTATGTCGTGCGCAAAGCTGCTTTCAAGGATCATTTTTTCAAGGGTTTTCTGCCCATTTTGGCATTGTTGACCGTTGTTTCACTGTTGTTGCTGATGGAACCGGATCTGGGAGCCACAGTTGTAATTGCGGCCATTGTGCTGTCCGTGATGTTCATGAACGGGATGAACTGGAAGATGTTTCTTGGATTGGTATGTCTGGTACCGGTATTGATCGCTCTGCTGATCATTATCGAACCTTACCGCATGGATCGGATCAACGCGATTTTTGATCCGTGGAATGACCCCTTCAACAAGGGTTATCAACTCACGCATGCGTTGATTGCATTTGGCCTGGGCGAATGGTGGGGGGTGGGATTGGGAAACAGTGTGGAAAAACTGAATTACCTGCCTGAAGCCCATACGGATTTTATGTTTGCGGTACTCGCCGAGGAGTTGGGTTTTGCTGGGGTGGTTGCTGTGATTTCACTCTTTTTCCTGTTGCTGGTGCGTATTTTCAAGGTTGGTCGCATGGCGGCCAAGCTGGGAAATCAGTTCGGTTCGCTGGTTGCACAGGGTATTGGTGTCTGGCTGGGTTTGCAGGCGTTTATCAACATGGGTGTCAACATGGGATTGCTTCCTACCAAGGGGCTGACGCTGCCGTTCATGAGTTATGGTGGTAGCAGTATTGTCATCAATTGCATTGCCATTGCCATATTGCTGCGGATTGACTGGGAAAACCGGCTAAAACGCAGAGGGGTACACGTATGAACAGATTTGATCAACGGCCTGCATTGCACACGGAGTTTGTATCTTGTCCGGTACGATCATGATCATGGCAGGGGGTACCGGTGGGCATGTATTTCCAGGGCTGGCTGTCGCCCGTTGCATGCAGGAACATGGCTGGCGGGTGATCTGGCTGGGAACACGCAATGGCATGGAGGCCACGTTGGTCCCGCAGCATGGTTTTTCCATTGAGCTGATCAACTTTTCCGGGTTGCGTGGCAAAAAGTTCAGCAGCTATCTGTTTCTTCCGTGGAGATTGGCCAGGGCTTGCTGGCAAAGCTTTCGGATATTACGATGCCAGAAACCACGAGTTGTACTGGGCATGGGGGGGTACCCGGCACTTCCCGGGGGCATCATGGCTGCTCTGCTTGGTAAGCCGTTGCTGATTCATGAACAGAACAGGATTGCTGGCCTGACCAATAAAATACTGGCCAAAATCGCTGATCGTGTTTTGCTGGCATTCCCGGGCACGATTACAGGCTCGGAAAATACAATCCAGGTTACCGGTAATCCAGTCAGGGCAGAGATTGCTCGGCTTCCGTCACCAGAAACCCGCTACGCCAACCGGACGGGAAATCTGAATATTCTGGTGGTGGGCGGCAGTCTGGGCGCACAAGCTTTGAATGCCGTATTGCCACATGCCTTGAGCATGATTCCGGAAAATCAGCGACCAATGGTTACGCATCAATCTGGCAAGGCGCATCTGGCAGCGTTGCAGCAGGCTTATGCGGATCATGGCGTTACGGGCAATCTGGTGGCCTTCATTGAGGATATGGCCACGCATTACCAGAACTGCGATCTGGTTATTTGCCGTGCCGGTGCCTTGACTGTTTCCGAACTGGCCGCAGCCGGGGTCGCCAGTATTCTGGTGCCTTATCCTTACGCGGTGGATGATCATCAAACTGCCAATGCACGTTTCCTGAGTGACCAACAGGCAGCGGTGTTATGGCCGCAATCTGAGCTGACGGCAGCATCACTCGCGCAATGGCTGATGGCTTGTTCACGCGCACAATTACAGACGATGGCAAGCCATGCACGCGCACTGGCCATGCCTGATGCGGCACTGGCTGTGGCCGGAACCTGTCAGCGATTACTGGAGGCAAATCCATGAAACACAAAATCAAGCATATTCATTTTGTAGGAATCGGCGGATCCGGCATGAGTGGTATTGCCGAAGTGCTGATCAACCAGGGTTTCCGGATCAGTGGCTCGGATATGAATCGCAATTCCACCACGAGACGCTTGCAGTGCCTGGGCGCAACCGTTCATCACATCCATGCGGCAGAGAATATCCAGTCTGCCGATGTTGTTGTGACTTCGACCGCGATACACACGGATAATCCGGAGGTGATTGCAGCGCGTGAACATCGTATACCGATCGTGCCTCGCGCCATGATGCTGGCAGAGCTGCTGCGCCTGCGGCAGGGTATTGCTATTGCCGGTACTCATGGCAAAACCACCACCACGAGCCTGGTTGCCAGCATTCTGGCAGAAGCAGGACTGGATCCGACATTTGTCATAGGCGGCAGACTGAAAACCATTGATAGTCACGCCAGGCTGGGCAAGGGCGAATTCATTGTGGTTGAAGCCGACGAATCCGATGCTTCGTTCCTTTATCTGCAGCCGGTCATGACAGTAGTAACCAACATCGATGCGGATCACATGAGCACTTACGAGCACGATTTCAATCGACTCAAGCAAACCTTTGTCGAATTCATTGAGCATCTACCTTTTTATGGAATGGCAGTGCTTTGCGCGGATGACCCCCATGTGCGCAGCATTATTCCCATGATTACTCGGCCAGTGACCACCTACGGAATTACATCGGAAGATGCCCGGATTCGCGCTACCGACATCAGGCATGACCAGTCAAAAATGCATTTCCTTGCGCATATTGGCGTCAACGGCGCATCACGAACGCTTGCCATCACACTCAATCTCCCGGGTAGACATAATGTACTGAATGCACTGGCTGCCATTGCAATCGGCAATGAGCTGGGTGTGGCGGATGAGGCAATGATTAGCGCTTTGGCTGCATTTGGAGGCGTGGATCGGCGGTTTCAGCAGTATGGGGAAATTCCCTTGCCGGATCGTGGATCTTTTGCACTCATCGATGATTATGGCCATCACCCAGCAGAGATAGCTGCCACCCTTGCGGCCACACGCAATGCTTTTCCCGGGCGGCGCCTGGTTCTGGCTTTTCAGCCGCATCGTTACAGTCGCACCCGGGATTTGTTTGAAGATTTTGTCCGGGTGTTATCCGGTGCCGATGTACTGTTGCTGGCCGAGGTTTATCCTGCTGGCGAGGACCCCGTTATTGCCGCAGACAGCAAATCCCTGGCGCGAGCTATCAGGGTGCAGGGAAAGGTAGAGCCTATTTATATTGAACAGATTGATGCGTTGAAATCCGTTATTCATGCCATCGTGCAGGATGGCGATGTTGTGCTGGTCATGGGGGCCGGATCCATCGGGAAGGTCGCGCCTGATCTGGCAGAGCCAGCAACCAGGCTGACTCTGGTAACGGGTTGATCAGGAAAACATGCAAACAGGAATTCAACTGCCGATCCATATGCATCCAACAGGCTCACCATCCTGCATAGGTGGCATTGACACAAATTTGCTGCGTGGTGAGCTGCGCCAGCATGAATCCATGAAACAGCATGTTTCCTGGCGGGCCGGCGGGCATGCTGCCTATTTTTATCAGCCGGCAGATCTGGAAGATTTATCTGTATTTTTACGGCAGTGGCCGAAAGATGAACCGGTGGTCATGATCGGGCTGGGCAGCAATTTGTTGGTGCGGGATGGTGGATTACCCGGTGTGGCCGTTTCCCTGCATGCAAGATTGAATGACCTGCAGCTGATCGAGCACCATGAAAATGGAGGGCTGGTTTACGCCGGGGCCGGCATACCCTGCGCCAAACTGGCCAAATTTGCTGCATTGCACAATTTGGCAGGTGCGGAATTTCTGGCAGGGATTCCGGGCACGGTGGGCGGCGCACTGGCAATGAATGCGGGTTGCTATGGTTCCGAGACATGGAATCTGGTGGAGCGTGTTTCTACAATTGATCGTAGCGGGGCAATACACGAGAGCACGCCAAAGGATTATGAAATTGGTTATCGCCATGTTGCGCTGCGAAAAACCATTTCATCGAAAGCTGCCGACACCTGGTTTACTGGCGGTTGGTTCCGGCTTCAACCGGGCAAAATGGAAGATTCGTGTCAGGCAATCAAGTCGTTGCTCACTGCGCGCATCAAAACCCAGCCCTTGGGGTTGCCCAATGCGGGTTCGGTTTTCCGTAATCCACCGGGAGATCATGCCGCCCGGTTGATCGAGCAGTGTCACTTGAAAGGTTTTCGTATTGGTGATGCCATGGTTTCTACGCTACATGCCAATTTCATCATCAACTGTGGTCAGGCCACTGCTGCTGAAATCGAGGCGGTTATTGATGCTGTGCGAAATACGGTTCTTCAGAAAACCGGGATCGGCCTGGTTACTGAAGTCTGCATCATTGGACAGCACGAAGGAAATGAACAGTGAGTATGCGTGATCTCGGAAAAGTGGCCGTGTTGCTGGGTGGACGATCCGCCGAGCGGGAAATCTCGCTGAGAAGTGGTCAGGCTGTTCTCGCTGCATTGCAGCGAAGCCGGGTGAACGCCCACGCATTCGATCCCGCCGGGCAATCTCTGGAAAATTTGCAGAGACAAGGTTTTGATCGCGCATTCATTGCCTTGCATGGTCGCTATGGAGAAGATGGTTCGGTGCAAGGCGCACTGGAGCTGATGGAAATGCCCTATACCGGCAGTGGCATACTGGCCAGCGCACTGGCGATGGACAAGTGGCGTACAAAAATGATCTGGCAGGCTGCAGGTATCAACACACCTGATTACATCATGCTTGATGCTGACAGCCGGTTTCAGGATGTTGCCGACAGACTGGGGCTGCCTATCATCATCAAACCGGCCAGGGAAGGTTCAACTATCGGATTGAGCAAAGTGGACAACGAGCAGGATTTCCAGTCTGCTTATCAGGTGGCTGCACAGCACGATCCATTGGTGTTGGCTGAACAATTCATTCAGGGAATCGAGCTGACTGTAGCCATCCTGGACGACATACCCCTTCCGCTGGTACGAATTGATGTGGCAGAAGGGTTGTATGATTATCAGGCAAAATATTTTTCCGAAAGTACACGTTACACCTGCCCTGGTGGGTTATCTGAGCCACTGACAGTCCGCATACAGGAGCAGGCGCTGTATGCACATCAGATATTGGGATGTGCTGGCTGGAGCAGGGTAGATCTGATTCTGGATAAAAATGAGCAGCCTTTCTTCCTGGAAACCAATACCTCTCCGGGCATGACCGATCATAGCCTGGTACCCATGGCAGCTAAGGCAGCGGGTATTTCATTCGATGAACTTGTCATTCAAATTCTGCAATTGAGCCGTGAGCGTGCGTAAGAATGCTTTTTCATGTTTGATACTCTGGGTCCGGCAGAGAATGATTCGGCAGAGTTTCGTGCGATCAGAACAATCAGGCGGCTGTAAATAGAAAGCTATGTGGAATGATCATCAATCCCTGAATTTTCTGGCCAATATTCTGCTGACAGGTGTTTTGCTGGCTACGATTTACGCGGTTGGAACCAGAGTTATGGCGTTGCCATTCTTTTCACTGAAGGAAATCCGGGTGGAAAACATGGATAAAAACCCGGCGGGTACAACGGGTCTCGCGTATATCACTCGTGATCAGGTTGAACAGGTCATACGCAACTCGGCAAATGGCAATTTCATCATGATAGATCTGAAAAAATTAGAAAATACTTTTATGGAATTGCCATGGGTCAGATCAGTCAAGATTCTGCGGGAATGGCCTCCGGCATTACACATATTATTGGAAGAGCATAAGCCGTTTGCGTATTGGGGTGAGTCGGCCTTGATCAATACAAAGGGAGAAATATTTCACGCGATAATGGATAATATGCGCCTTCCGGTGTTTGCTGGTCCTGATAACAGCAGTCAATTGATTGCGCAACAATATCGCTATTTCAATAAATTACTGCAGCCAACCGGGCAAACCGCTACTGAAATCGTGTTGACTCCACGGCATGCTTGGCATGTCCGGCTGAATACGGGAACCTGGCTCAAATTGGGGAGAGAGAAAGTGGAGCAGCGCCTGAAGCGCTACGTTGCAGTGCGTACTCAGTATGGCGGGAATCTGGATCAATATGAAAATTCTGCTTATATAGATTTGCGCTATGCCAATGGGTTTGCAGTTCGTATACCATGACAATTTGTTGAAGCCGGGCGTAATCAGAACACTACAAAACTATGAAATCGGGGGGATTTTCAAATGAGTAAAGTCAAGGAAGGCAAAGATCTGATTGTCGGTCTTGATATCGGCACTTCGAAAATCGTGGCTATTGTTGCCGAAATGAAGCCCGAGGGCGGATTCGAGATTATTGGTCTGGGTAGCCATTCTTCGCGTGGCCTGAAAAAAGGTGTGGTGGTCAATATCGAAGCAACTGTCAATGCCATTCAGCGTGCCCTTGAGGAAGTCGAGCTGATGGCAGGCTGCCGGATCAGTGAAGTGTATGCAGGTATCGCCGGTAACCATATCCGTGGTTTCAATTCACATGGCATGGTGGCAATCAAGGATAAGGAAGTCACTCAGGCGGATGTTGAAAAGGTGATGGAAACCGCCAAAGCCGTAAATATTCCAGCTGATCAGCAAATACTGCATATCCTGAATCAGGAATTCATTATTGATGGCCAGGAAGATGTGCGTGAGCCTGTTGGCATGAGTGGCATCCGGTTGGAAGTCAAAGTGCACATCGTAACCGGGGCCGTGTCCGCAGCCCAGAATATCGCCAAATGCATTCATCGCTGCGGGCTGGAGGTGCGGGATCTGGTGCTGCAACCACTGGCTTCAGCCAAAGCAGTGCTTTCCGAAGATGAAAAGGATCTTGGTGTTTGCCTGGTCGATATTGGTGGTGGAACCACTGATATTGCTGTGTTTACAGATGGCGCGATCAGGCATACAGCAGTAATCCCGGTGGCGGGTGACCAGATCACCAATGACATTGCCATGGCACTGCGCACCCCTACGAAAGACGCGGAAGATATCAAGTGCCGCTACGGTACGGCTTTGCGTGCATTGGCTGATATTCGCGAGATGGTCGAGGTGCCGGATGTAGGTAACCGTGGTGCCCGCCCGTTATCGCGGCAAACATTGGCTGAAGTTATTGAACCTCGTGTGGAAGAGCTCTACCTACTGATTCAGGCTGAATTGAGGCGTAGTGGTTTTGAACAATTGCTTTCATCAGGAATTGTGATCACTGGCGGCAGCAGTTCCATGCTGGGTATGGTCGAGCTGGGGGAAGAGATTTTTCATATGCCGGTTCGTCTGGGGTTGCCAGCCTATAATGGCAGTTTGGAGGAGGTTGTGCGTACCCCGAGGTATTCAACTGCCATTGGTCTGGTGATGATAGGCATGGAAGATCGTCTCCATCATCATCAGGCAAAACTGAAGAGTAGTTCCACCAAGCAAATTCTGGCGAAAATGAAAGGATGGTTTCAGGAAAATTTTTAAATCGGGTTTTAGTAAGGTTCTGTCTGCAGAATATTGTTGAAAATTCACCATGCAATAGGAGAAAGTAATGTTTGAAATCACGAATACCGAACCACTGGAAGCAGTCATCAAGGTCATAGGTATTGGCGGATGTGGCGGGAACGCTGTGGATCACATGATTCGTAATGAAGTAAAAGGCGTTGAATTCATTTGCATGAATACCGATGCACAGGCACTTCAGAGTAATCGTGCGCCAACCCTGTTGCAGCTTGGGACTTGTGTTACCCGTGGATTGGGAGCAGGCGCGAATCCGGATATTGGGAAAGAAGCTGCTTTGGAGGATCGGGATCGCATTGCCGAGATCGTTCAGGGTGCGGATATGTTGTTTATTACCGCCGGAATGGGTGGTGGTACGGGTACCGGTGCCGCTCCTGTGGTTGCCCAGATTGCCAAGGAAATGGGAATTCTGACTGTGGCAGTCGTCAGCAAGCCATTCTCGTTTGAAGGCAAGCGCCTGAAAGCAGCGCAAGCAGGTATGGAAGCGCTGGCAGAACACGTGGATTCGCTGATCGTTATCCCGAATGACAAGCTGATGAAAGTGCTGGGGAACGACATCAGCATGCTGGATGCATTCAAGGCAGCAAACGATGTACTGTATGGTGCTGTTGCTGGAATCGCGGAAGTTATCAATTGCCCGGGTCTTGTCAATGTGGATTTTGCAGACGTCAAGACTGTCATGTCTGAAATGGGCATGGCCATGATGGGTTCGGCAGCTGCTGGTGGTGTTGATCGTGCACGGATGGCCGCAGAAGAGGCCGTTGCCAGCCCGTTGCTTGAAGAAATCACACTGACCGGTGCACGTGGTGTGCTGGTCAATATTACTGCCAGCTCCGCCATGAAAATGCGCGAAGTACAGGAAGTCATGGATATCGTGAAGAAAATGACAGCTGAAGATGCAACTGTCATCGTAGGTACGGTGATTGATGAAAATATGGGAGATAATCTGCGTGTCACGCTGGTTGCAACAGGGCTTGGCAATATCAACCAGCAATCCCAGAGGCCGATGACTGTCATTCATACCAGAACAGGTACGGATGATCGTATTTCCTCACATCAGGTGGATGAGCCTGCTGTCATGAGAACGGGTAGAAGAAGCAATGCCGCAGTAACGGCGATGCAACAAGCCGGAATGGATCCAATGGATATTCCTGCTTTCCTCAGAAGGCAAGCCGACTAGAAATTCCGGATCTGGAACTGTTCCAGCCTGAATTTCATCGTATGTTTTGATCTGTAAATACAAAAAAACCACCTTGCCCGGGTGGTTTTTTTGTATCCCTGTAATTTTGTTGAATTAACCGACGTTCGCATACAGCCTTACCCTGGGACACAACTGCTCGTGAATTTCTTTCAGCTTGTCGAGTTCCTGAATTGCTTCAAATGGGAAGCCCGCCCGGCTTCGCTCTTTTTCAGTAATGATCAGTTTATCCAGATAAAGATAAAATTCCTGGTAGCCCCACAATAATTCCAGTTGGCCTGCGATTCTTGAAAAATTGTTGTCGAGGATGGATTCCCGGTCACCTAAAAAAGCTGCGAATTCCTTGATAGTACTCTTCAGTGTCATGAAATTTACTCCAGTTTGGACATCAGCAAGATAATTTCTTTCCTCTGATATCGTTCGGAAATGGTAATGGTTTAGCCATTTTCGAATGGATATTCAGCAATTTTTTTCAACAGATTCCCGTTTCTAATGGTCATCAAATTGTAATAATTGGCTTTTAGAATGAGGTGCTCTTGCATACTCGGATTGAATCCCGTACGTTAAATGGCTACCCCAGAAACCCGCTCTCCCAAAAGTTTACGTCATAGCTACAAGCGAAACCTGAAAGAGCGATCAATCGAAATGCTGTTGTTTCTGGCTGCTTTTTTCTCTGTTTTCATTACGTTTGCCATTATTTACCTGCTAATCTCGGAATCATTTATATTTTTCGAGCATGTATCGATATGGGAATTTTTGACTGATACGCAGTGGACGCCGTTATTTGACGATGCCCATTACGGCATCCTGCCACTTGTTTCGGGGACGGTTGTCAGTTCACTGGTTGCATTGGTCATAGCACTTCCCTTCGGCACTATCATTGCGATCTATCTCTCCGAATTCGCGCCTTTCGCGGTAAGAGAAATTGCCAAACCATTTCTTGAATTGCTTGGTGGCATCCCGACTGTTGTTTACGGTTATTTCGCCTTATTGTTTGTGACCCCGTTACTGCAAACACTGCTTCCAGAACTGCCCGGCTTCAGTCTTCTGTCTGCAGGCCTGGTTATGGGAATCATGATCATTCCCTATGTCAGTTCAATGACTGAAGATGCTATGCGTTCCGTACCCATGCATCTGCGCGAAGGTTCGTACGCCATCGGTGCTACCCGGTTTCAAACTGCCGTCAAGGTCGTGATGCCGGCTTCTCTGTCGGGTATCGCTGCTGCCTATATTCTGGGTATTTCCCGCGCAGTTGGGGAAACCATGGTGGTTGCCATTGCAGCGGGCATGCAACCTAATCTGGTATGGAATCCCATGGAACCTGCGGCTACCATTACTACTTATATTGTCCAGGTTAGCCTAGGAGATCTGCCGCACGGCAGCATCGGGTATCAGACTATCTTTGCTGCGGGGCTGACCCTTCTTCTGTTGACGCTGGTTTTTAATATACTGGGACACCTGTTGCGCAAACGTTATCGCGAGATTTACTAATGGCCATGAATCACTCTGATAACCTGAACGAAATACGCGCCATCATTGCGTATCACAAGCGCTGGGATTTGCTGGCACTGATAGCGGGTATTGTTGCGCTGATGATCGCTGTTCTGACATTTATTGCGCTTTTCGGCAATATGATCATCGACGGAATGCCCCGCCTGACCTGGGAATTTTTTACCTCGTTTCCTTCACGCAAACCGGAAGCTGCCGGGATTCTTTCCGCGTGGGTAGGCACCACGCTAATCATGCTGGTTACCGCAGCGGCTGCTGTACCTCTCGGTGTGGCTGCGGGGGTTTATCTTGAGGAATATGCACCCAAAAACCTCATTACCGAAATCATTGAAATTAATGTTACCAACCTTGCAGGGGTACCTTCCATTATTTACGGTCTGCTTGCGCTGGGATTGTTCGTTTACGAGCTCGGACTGGGCCAAAGCATTCTTTCTGCCGGCCTGACATTGGCATTGCTGATTCTGCCCATTGTTATCGTGGCAACCCGTGAAGCGATTCGTTCCATACCGGTTTCCATCCGCGAAGGGGCTTATGCCCTGGGCGCGACCAAATGGCAAACAGTGGCAGATCACGTTATACCTTATTCTGCACCCGGTATTCTGACAGGTGTCATTATCGGATTGGCGCGTGCAATCGGTGAAACAGCGCCGATCATTACCATCGGCGCACTGACTTTTATTGCTTTTCTACCGCCTTCGCCCATCCAGGACGAGTTTCCGTTTGTATCGTTTGAATGGCTGATGGAGCCATTTACAGTTATGCCGATTCAGATGTTCAACTGGATCTCCAGGCCGCAGGAAGCCTTCCAGCATAATGCAGCTGCGGCTGGTCTGGTACTAGTTGTCATGACCTTGCTCATGAATGGATTGGCTATTTATCTGCGTTATCGCCTGCGCAAAAAAATAAAGTGGTAAACCGAAATTATGCAAATATTCAAACCAAGCAGCACAGCTACGCTAACCGCCCAGAAATCGGTGGTTAATAACCTGAACTTTTATTATGGAAGCTATCAGGCGCTTAAAAATATCGATATGGTGGTCTATGAAAAACAGGTGACTGCCTTGATCGGTCCATCAGGCTGCGGCAAGTCGACTTTTCTGCGCTGCTTCAACCGTATGCACGATCTTTACCCACATAATAACTATGAAGGGGAGATCATCCTTTATCCGGATAACGAGAATATCCTCTCGCGCGAAGTTGATCCAATCGAAGTCAGAATGCGGATCAGCATGGTATTCCAGAAGCCCAACCCTTTTCCGAAATCAATTTTTGAAAATGTGGCTTATGGTCTCAGGATAAGGGGGGTCAAACGTCGCTCGATTCTGGAAGAAAAGGTAGAAAACGCGCTGCGTAACGCCGCGTTATGGGAAGAGGTCAAGGATCGGCTTGGGGATCTTGCCTTCAATCTTTCGGGTGGGCAGCAGCAACGGCTATGTATCGCCCGCGCATTGGCAACAGATCCGGAAATTTTGTTGTTTGACGAACCCACTTCTGCGCTGGATCCGATTGCTACTGCCAGCATCGAGGAATTGATCTCAGATCTTAGAAACAAGGTGACGATTCTGATTGTGACCCACAACATGCAGCAGGCCGCCCGGGTGTCGGATTACACAGCCTATATGTATATGGGGGAGCTGATCGAATTTGGCGCCACCGATACCATCTTCATCAAACCAAAGAACAAGAAAACTGAAGATTACATTACCGGCCGTTTTGGTTAGGCCTATTTGCTTTAGTACTTTGTTTCATCTCCACGTTGAGTGGAATATCAGATCAAGTTTGTTTTCCCGCTTGCAGGCACTGAGTAATTCTTTCCTGGAATCACTCAGTGCCTATGTCGGTTTTTTTGTTGCGGGGACTGCGTGGGAATGAGAAAAATAGTTTATGCGAATGCTTTTCTCAACACGTAAGGCAGAATGCCGCCGTGGTAGTAATAATCAACCTCAATGGCGGTATCAATGCGGCAGCGTAGCCTGACTTCCCGGCGGGAACCATCCATCCCGTGAATTACCAGCGTAACTTCCTGCTGTGGCTGTATATTTCCCAGATCAGGGATTTCGAATGTTTCATTACCTTGGATGCCTAGCGAGCTGGCGCTGTCGCCTTCTCTGAACTGCAATGGCAACACCCCCATACCGACCAGATTGCTGCGGTGGATACGTTCGTAGCTCTCCGCAATCACTGCCTTGACACCCAGCAATTGAGTTCCTTTGGCAGCCCAGTCACGGCTGGAACCAGTACCGTATTCCTTGCCGGCAAAAACGATCGTTGGGGTTTCATCGTCGATATACCGCATGGCCGCATCAAAAATGCTCATTTGTTCGTCATTGGGATTATTTTTGCTGCGGTACAACGTAACGCCCCCTTCACTGCCAGGCACCATCAGATTCCGGATACGCACATTGGCAAAGGTGCCGCGCATCATGATGTGGTGATTCCCCCGGCGTGAACCGTAGCTGTTGAAATCCGCTCGGGTCACCCCATGCGCCAGCAGGTATTGCCCTGCCGGAGAAGATTCCTTGATGGATCCCGCCGGGCTGATATGGTCGGTTGTCACCGAATCCCCAAAAATTGCCAGAGCATGAGCACCACGAATGGCATCCGGAATCTTGTCCCGGTTGATTTCCAGAGAAAAATCCTCAAAAAACGGGGGTTCGGCAATGTAGGTGGAGTCCGGCCAGTTATACAATCGGCCAGTCACAGAAGTGATGTTGTTCCACAGCGGATGATCCCGCGTGAAATCCCGGTACAGTCGGCGGAAGGTTTCGGCCTGGGTCGCAAATTTCATCATCGCTTCGATTTCAGCACTGTTTGGCCAGATGTCTTGCAGCCATACCGGTTTTCCATCCTTGCCCTCGCCCAGCGGCTCACGCGTCAGATCTTTCAGTACTGTTCCTGCAATGGCGTAGGCCACTACCAGCGGAGGCGATGCTAGGAAGTTAGCACGAATATTGGGATGAACGCGTGCCTCGAAGTTACGGTTTCCCGATAACACCGCTGCACATACCAGATCATCCTTGACGACGGTTTCCTCAATTACTTCTGGTAAAGGTCCGGAATTGCCAATACAAGTGGTACAGCCATACCCCGCCAGACTGAAACCGAGCTGTTCCAGATAAGGCAACAAGCCTGCTGCGCTCAGATATTCGGTTACAACACGGGAGCCGGGAGCAAGCGAGGTCTTGATATGCCTCTTGACCGCCAGCCCTTTCTCCACTGCCTTTTTAGCCAGCAAACCCGCCGCAATCAGCACGCTTGGGTTGGAGGTGTTGGTACAGGAAGTAATGGCTGCAATCAGGATATCGCCATGGTGTAATTCAATCGGTTTCCCGGGGTGTGTGGCAGTTGCAGTTTGCCGGGTAGGATGATTATTAACCATTTCAACAGCATTACGAGCACTGCCGGGAGCTAGTGACAACTCACTCTGACTATTGTCGGGAGCGACACAAAGACTGGATTCCGTGGAGTCGTTGCGGGTGGAATAGACATTTTCCAGCATTTCTGCGGGTTTGCCATAACCGTTTTCCTTGATTGGTTTGCTGAAAAGTCCGGTGAAACTGGCTTTCAGATGTTCGAGAGCGATCCGGTCCTGCGGGCGTTTGGGGCCAGCGAGAGAAGGCACAATCGTGCCCAGATCAAGTGATAGCTCCTGGCTATAGTCAATTTCCCCCGGATGCGGCATGCCGAAGAGTTTTTGTTCCCTGAAGTAGCGTTCGAAAGCGTCAATTTCTTCGTCGGTGCGGCCAGTATGTTTGAAATAGGTCAGGGTTGCCTCATCCACAGGGAAAAAACCCATGGTCGCACCGTACTCTGGAGCCATATTGGCAATTGTGGCGCGATCCGGCAGGCTGAGTGAGGCTGCCCCCTCACCGAAAAACTCGACAAATTTGCCCACCACATTGGCCCGGCGCAGCATTTCCGTGACTGTCAGCACCAGATCGGTCGCGGTCACGCCTTCCTGCAATCGTCCGGTCAGGTTGACACCCACCACATCCGGTGTCAGAAAATAAACCGGCTGCCCCAGCATCCCGGCTTCAGCCTCAATACCTCCCACACCCCAGCCCACCACACCAATACTGTTGATCATTGTGGTGTGCGAATCGGTACCAACCAGCGTATCCGGATAAACCAATCCATCCTTCTGATGTACACCGCGTGCGAGATATTCCAGATTGACCTGGTGGACGATACCAATGCCAGGTGGCACCACACCAAAGGTATCAAATGCCTGCATACCCCATTTGATGAACTGGTAACGTTCCCGGTTACGGTGAAATTCCACTTCCATGTTGCGTGCCATCGCCTGGCTATCGCCGTAATAATCCACCTGGATCGAGTGATCCACCACCAGATCGACAGGCACCAGAGGCTCAATTAGTTCTGGATTCTTGCCCAGTTTTTTTGCTGCGCTGCGCATTGCTGCCAGATCAACCAGCAGCGGCACGCCGGTAAAATCCTGCAGTACGATACGCGCTACAACAAAGGGTATTTCCTGTGTGCGCTCGGCCTGGGGTTGCCATCCGGCAAGCTGTTTGACATGGGTTTCAGTGATTTTCTTTTTGTCGTAATTGCGCAATATCGATTCCAGCACAATGCGGATTGAAACCGGCAGACGGGAAATCTTCCCCAGACCCGCCAGTTCAAGGGCAGGCAGGGAGTAAAACTGTACAGTCTTACCGCTGGAGAGGGATAGCGTACTTAAGCTATTGAACAAGTTATGAGCCATGTTGATTCCTTGAATGAAAGACTTTGCGCATTTTTTATTCATGCTGTAACTGATTGAGTTTATCATTCGGCACAGGCCGCGGCCAAATACTTGACCTGACACCAGCGGTGAGTGAATTTTTTGTATTTCTGAACGAAAAAATGATGAATATCGAACAATTAAACAAAAATTACGGAATTGGGGAGCAGGTGTTTTTTTCAGCAGGCGATGGTGGGTTGCCCTTTGTTCATGTCAAGAGTGACAAAGCCAGCGCGCTGATTTCGATTTATGCCGGACAAGTGCTCGCGTATCGATCAAAAGGAGCGCAGGACGATCTGCTGTTTTTAAGCCAGCAGGCTTACTATCAGACTGGCAAGGCAATCAAGGGCGGCGTGCCGGTCTGCTGGCCCTGGTTTGGCCCTGATCCGGAAGGCAAAGGCCGCCCGGCGCATGGTTTCATGCGTAACCGTATGTGGAATGTGGTGGAAACAGCTGCAACAGCGGCAGGCGATATCCGCATCGTGCTAGGGGTAACGGATACGGAAGAAACGCAATCCATCTGGTCGCGCGCTTTCGATCTGAAACTTGAAATCACGATTGGGGACACACTCAATCTGGAATTGGTTACCCGCAATTCTGGTACACAGCCATGCACGATCACGCAGGCATTTCACACCTATTTCAGTGTGGGCGATATCCGGCAAACGTATGTAAGCGGCCTGGAAAACACACGCTATATTGACAAGGTGGATGACAATCTGGAAAAAAACCAGATTGGCGCAGTCACTGTTGACGCGGAAGTGGATCGGATTTACCAGTCAGTTGGTAGCAATCTCGTCATTCACGACGCTGCGCGTAAACGCCGCATTCTGATTACATCCAGAGGCAACCGGACAGCAGTGGTGTGGAACCCGTGGGCAAAGATTTCGGCTGAAATGGCCGATCTGCAGGATGACGATTACCTGCATTTCATTTGCGTAGAGACGACCAATGCAGCCACAGACCGGGTGCATATCCAGCCTGGCAGTGAATTCCGGCTGGTTGCCAATTACCGGATTGAACAGGATTGACCGATTTTTTCAATATCCTGAAGAAAGGAGCGATGACCTTGAAACTTCATGTGATTACCTGCAGCACGCGCCCTGGCCGTGTTGGCCCCCATATCGCGCAATGGTTTGCCAGCCTTGCCAGACAACACAGCCAATTTGAAGTTGTGCTGATCGACCTGGATGAATTCAATCTGCCGGTATATAACGAACCGGAACACCCAGTGCGTCAGCAATACCAGCATGCGCATACAAAAAACTGGGCTGCCAGCGTCAATGTAGCAGATGCTTATGTATTCGTGACGCCCGAGTACAATTTTGGCCCGCCGCCTTCACTGCTCAATGCGCTTAACTATGTGTACAAGGAATGGAATTACAAACCTGCCGGGATAGTAAGTTATGGTGGCGTATCGGGGGGATTGCGTTCGGCGCAGATTCTGAAACAAACCCTGACCACCCTGAAAATCATGCCCATGGTGGAAGCCGTAGCTGTTCAGAATGTGTCTGCGCTCATCAGTGAAAACGGACAATTTACAGCAGGCGAATATCACATCAGCTCTGCAGTAACAATGCTGGATGAATTATATAAGTGGGCGCAGGCACTTAAAACGTTACGGTAATGCGGGTTTTTTCCTGTTCTGCATGAGTATGACGGCCGATTTGGCCGTCAGGGAGTGCGGAGAATACATCCTTCCTGCCCGATTCTGCTGTTATTCGCCCTTGATCAGGGTGCCGACACCTTCGTCAGTCAGGATTTCGAGTAAAAGAGCGTGTTGCACCCGTCCATCGATAATATGGCAGGATTTGACACCATTTTTCACGGCATCCAGCGCTGATTTGATTTTGGGCAGCATCCCTCCGGAAATGGTGCCGTCTGCAAACAATTCATCCACGCGGCTGGCTGTCAGGCCCGTGAGCAGATTGCCATCTTTATCCAGAACCCCTGGCGTATTCGTCATCAGGATCAATTTCTCCGCCCTGAGCGTTTCAGCCAGGCGACCTGCTACCAGATCAGCATTGATGTTGTAGGATTCCCCTTCTTCGCCCACACCGATGGGTGCAATCACAGGAATAAAGTCGCGTGTATCCAGCAACGCGATCAGAGCGGGGTCGATATATTCAATTTCACCCACCTGACCGATATTGATCCATCCCCCAGCTTTTTCCTTGTCCGCAATCAGCATTTTTTTGGCACGAATAAACATGCCATCCTTGCCAGTCAACCCGACCGCCTGCCCTCCATGGCGATTGATGAGATTGACAATATCCTTGTTGATGAGGCCTCCTAGCACCATCTCGACGATATCCATGGTTTCGGCATCCGTTACCCGCATGCCCTGTATGAACACTCCTTCCTTGCCGACACGTTTCAACATGCTATCTATTTGCGGGCCGCCGCCATGGATAATAACCGGGTTCATCCCTACCAGTTTCAGCAGGACGACATCCTTGGCGAAGCTTTGTTTGAGTGCTTCTTCGGTCATGGCGTTGCCGCCGTACTTGATTACGATGGTTTTATCGTGGAAACGCCGGATATACGGCAACGCCTCGGCAAGAACTTTGACTTTTTCGTTTATGTCAGCGGAAGATTGCATAATTCGTGAATTAAAAAGGTTGTAAAAAGTGAATGAATTTTAAGAACCTGAGGAAATCAGCCGGGCGCAAGAAATAATTTAACGGCTTGGCTGAAGGAAGGATTCAATTTGCATCAGGGAAGATAGGTTCAGCATACGCCAGGATCTGCCTTGCCGGTCATTGTAGATACCAGACATGATGGTTTCATTCCCGGCTTGGCTGGGTTCATGTGTAAATTCCGCCAGGTTCCGGATGCCAAGGATGCTGCCCGCCAATAGGGCATAGCCTGTACCCAAATGGGAAGAAATCAGGAAGATTCTGTTTTTCGCACCGATCTGGGTGGGTATGTGAGTTAGATAGCAGGCAAGATCACTTAACCCATAAATTTTGCCGCGTACATGGATGGCACCGAGGAACCACGGTTGAGTCAAAAAGACGGAGGTGATTTTCGGTACAGGCAATATCTCGCCAATGTCGCTCATTGAAACCAGCCAGCGATCCTCGCCGATGGTAATTCCCAGTACCGGGATGGTGGACGCAGTTTCCTGGAGTTTTATATTCATTTGTGTGTTCGATAATAATGGCAGCTTCCGGGTGCCATTCCGGATGATTCCGGGCAATTAGTCCAGTCTGGCAATCTTTTGCAGTAACTCTGCGGTGACAACCGGCTTGGTTATGTAATCCCATGCGCCTTGCCGCAACCCCCAGATTTTATCGGTTTGCTGATCTTTGGTTGTGCACAGGATGATAGGAATATGACGGGTAGTATCTCCCCGCAAGAGCAGGCGGGTAGCCTGGTAACCATTCATTCCGGGCATGACTATATCCATCAGGACGAGATCCGGTTCCATTTCCCTGGTTTTGGCAACACCTTCTTCGCCACTCCCAGCTTCCCCGACCTGATACCCGTTCCTGGTCAGAATGCTGGTAATAATATGTCGGTCAGTCGGCGAATCATCCACCACCAATATTGTTTTGACTGTCATACGGTTTTTAATAAAGGGTAATCGCCCGCGTAATATGCAGCATTATGTGAAATACTTGAAACATTCCAAAGCCGGGAAAGTAACAGGTTCGTATTCTAAAGTTTTGTGTATCGACAATAAAGAATCATGGTTAATAATCGGCTGGCTTAATCGGGTGTTAGACTAGGCGTTTTGCCTTTCCGGAGTGACACAAGCATATAGCTATTGAATGTAGACATGCTTTGGGCTCCGATTTATTCAAACAAGTTAAACCTACTGTTTCTCTCATTATGCAAAATACGTTCATCAAATTGATATTGTGGGTACTGGTTTTATGTTTTCTGGCTGGTTGCGTGCCGGTGATTCTGACAGGAGTGGGCGTAGGCGCGGGAGCCGGTGCGTTAATGGTTGAAGATCGCCGTAGCAGCGGGATGTATATAGAAGATGAAGGTATCGAACTCAAAACCAGCCGCAGGATCGGCGAGCGTCTCGGCGAGAGGGTGCACGTTAATGTCACCAGTTTTAACCGGAATGTGTTGCTGACAGGCGAGGCGCCCGATGAATCCACACGCAGGGAAGTAGAGAAACTGGCGATGAGTATTGAAAACGTACAGAATATTTCCAATGAAATCATTGTTGGCTCCAAGAGCTCATTGTCATCGCGCAGTAATGATTCATTGATCACCTCCAAAGTAAAAGCCCGTTTTATCAATAACCGCGTATTCCAGGTAAATCACATCAAGGTTGTCACCGAGAATGGTGTTGTCTATTTGATAGGTCTGGTAAAGCATAAGGAGGGTGAAACAGCCACCCGGATTGCCAGCACGACAGAAAGCGTTAAAAAAGTTGTCAAGGTATTCGAGTACCTCGATTAATCGACGCTTCTACTATTTATCCTGAATACCATCGGCATCTAGCATGTTGCCTGTCGAATTTATCCAGGCATTGCACAGCCTGGTTCCACCGGAACGGCTTTATCTGGATCCGGTTGATTGTTACGCCTACGCTTACGACAACAGCAGAAAATATTTTCCGCCCGAGTGTGTTGTATTTCCACTCGTAACTGACGACGTTGTGCAACTGATCCGGTTGTGCAACCAGTTCAAAATTCCTTTAACCCCGCGTGGCCGTGGCACAGGAACGGCAGGCGGCTGCCTGGCCGAGCAGGGGGGGGTGATGCTTTCTCTGGAGCGGATGACGCAAATTAAAGCGATCGACACGCCCAATCGGGCACTTGTTGCCGAGCCGGGTGTTTTAAATGAAACAGTTCAGGCTGCCATTCGACCTCATGGGTTTTTCTGGCCACCAGACCCATCCAGCGCGGCGTTTTCAACTATCGGTGGAAATCTTGCCACCTCTGCAGGTGGACCGCATGCGGTGAAATACGGAACCACCCGCGATCACGTGCTGGGATTAACCGCAGTTACAGGCAGGGGTGATGTCATCAGGACAGGCTGCTATACCACCAAGGGAGTCGTTGGTTATGATCTGACCCGCTTGCTCATTGGTTCGGAAGGTACGCTTGCCGTGATTACGGAAATCACGCTCAAACGACGCCGCTACCTATTGCAAAGCGGCCTCGTCGCGCATTACCAGGACGCGAATAGTTGCGCCGAAGCCATCGTATCCATCATGAAAGAACCGCAGGGACCAAGCGCGCTGGAGTTTCTGGATTCCGGCTCGCTGGATCTTGTGCGCGCCAGGAACCCTGAGTTATTGCCGAATGACTCTCGCGCCATGCTCATGATCGAAGTGGATGGCACGGAACACGAAATCCGGGAGGCATCCGCCAAACTGTTGGCAGCCTGTCAAAATCCAGGGTTACTGCAGGCGATGACGGTGCAAAACACGGCGGATTTATGGAAAGCCAGAAAAACACTTTCACCCTTGTTGCGCGATATTGCTCCCAAAAAAATCAACGAGGATATTGTTGTGCCCGTGGATAAAATCCCACGCTTGCTGGCCGGTTTATCGGCACTCTGCCAGCAATACCAGATCGCCAACGTGAATTTCGGTCATGCCGGGAATGGAAATATCCACGTCAACCTGCTGATTGACCCTGACAATCAAAATGAAAGTGAGCGAGCGTATCAATGTCTGGATCAGATATTTGATCTGGTAATCAGCCTCAATGGAACGCTTTCAGGTGAACACGGCATTGGTTCGAAAGCGCCCTATATTGGCAAAGAGCTTGACGAAGCCACACTCGCTCTGATGAAGCAGATCAACCGACCTTGATCCGGGCAATATCCTCAATCCGGGCAAGCTGTTTCCTTGAGGAATCTCTGATCACATCTCACATGGCCAGGTTCAGGAAAGCAGATACACCAGCCACATCAGCCACCTTATTTGGAATCGCCTTGATTACATTCCCAACCACCATCACATTTTCTGGTGCCGATAGCTGATTGGAAGTTCCATTGAAGATGTGTACATTTTTGAACAGTACACCTGAAGGCTGTGTTTGCTGTTTAGGTGCTGCGTAGATAAAGGTGCAGCAAGAATGACTAATGCGCCCGGTACGCTTTTGATAGACCGTAGCATTGCGTTTTCGCTATAAGGTTAATCGGAAGGTTTGATGCATACGTCAGTAGCCCAGCCATTTATTTGGTTACATATCGGCTGCAGTGAGCATACCCATTGTTACAAAAATAAACCACCAGTAGCGGTTAGTGAGCTGCATTTCGTTCATTTTCCAAATGGTGCCAGATACGCAATATCACGATGACCTCCATTTGTGCTGCGTAGCGCACGATGTAGTTACCGAACACCATGTCTCGCACCACACCAGGCTGTGGAGCCAATTCAACCTCAACGCCGGTGTGCGGAAACTTGCAAAGATGCTCCATGCGAGCGATCAATTCCGAAGCGATACGTGACGCCGCTCCCGGATCTTTTCCGCAATGAATTGCCTCAGGCGAACAAGATCTGTAATGGCCTCTTCGGAATATACCAGCCTCATTGATCCGATTTCGGCGGTGGCAACTCATCTTCCGTGCCCCAACTGCGTAACCAGCCATGGACAGCTTCACTGGATACCACCTTGCCCTGTGCCACGGATTCCATGGCCTTCAGGGTTTCCTGCCAACGATCCTGTTCTTGCTCCTGGCGCTCCAGATATTCTTTAAGCGCCTGATTAATAACCCAACTCTTGCTGCGGCGCAATTTCTCGGCGGCGACCTCAAGATCATTTTCAATCTCAGGCTGAAGCCTGACGGTAGTAACGCTCATCGACATTCCTCCAATGAAAAAATGCATTGTATTACATTGCGGTATGGAGAGCGGGCTCAGGGCACAGGGTGGCATGGCCACCCAGCGACGAATCGCCGTTGGGTCAATGCTCTTTGTTAGCCAGCTTACATTGAAGCGATGGCACTATCAATCACACTTTCTATTCCTATCGGAAATTCAGTCCCATGCTGGTGTTCATCATTCATATAGACCAGAGCATGTTTCTCATCCTCCATCCACATGTCGAATTTTGAAAGCCACAAATTGAGATGAATTTCTAGGGTTTGTTCTCAATCATGCGAATAGCTGTATGCCATATGCAATTGACGCCGAATAAATCGTTCACGGTCAATGACATGGCGAGGGCTGTTACAGTGGATGAATTATGGTCATATCCTGACTTTTGCGCAGGAGTCAGGATGGACCGGACGATATTACGGATGACCAGTGGGCACGCATTGAGCAGCTATTGCCGGGCAGAAGGGCGATCCTGGCTGTACGGCGAAGGACAACCGACGCTTTGTCGAAGCCGTTCTCTGGATCATGCGTACCGGCAGTCCGTGGCGTGACCTGCCCGAAGAGCTTGGCATTGCATCGGACTTTCGTCCGCTCGCGCTGGCGCGAGAAAGGTGTCTGGGAGCGTGGCAACAGCACTGCAAGGCGATGCTGACATGGAGCATTTGTTCATGACTCGACCATCGTGCGCGCACCAGCACTCCGCTGGCGCCAAAAAGCAGCAACAGGAATTGGCCGTTCACGGGCGGACTGACCACCAACTGCATGTCGCCGTGGATGCCTTGGGCAATCCGCTGCGGATAATTCTCTCGGCCGGCCAGTTGCCGATATCGAAAGCGACCGCACTGATCGGGATCAGCCCGTCGAATCTGTTGTGGAATGACAAGGTACGACTCGGAGCCTTCGTCACCGCGATTACAAACCAAGGCAGTCAGGCGGTCATCCCGCCACGCCCAACAGACTCAACCCGCGCACGTTCGACCGCCATATCTACAAGAGCCGCAATCTGATCGAGCGTCTTCGCACGTATCAAGAATTCAGACGCATCGCCACGCGCTCTGACAAACTCGCAATCCTTCCTGTCGTTCGTCCAGCTAGCTTGCGCTATCGTCTGGTTGACTTGATTGAGAACACACCCTAGTATCTTTAATTTTTCTGATACTTCATCTGAGTTAGCAAGGCCAGATGAGTTTGTCTTGAATATCAAATCGCTTTCAAGCCACTGCTTCATTTCTTTATTGACTCGACAAAGGGAGTTCAATGTAACTCCCCTAATAATTTTATGAAGATCCTTTTCTTCGTCAGCTAATTGGTCATAAAAATAGTAAAAATTAGCTTCATAGCCTTTTTTAGTTTGCTCACCAAATCTTTCTGATATGCGCCGCAACAGCCTTCTGGCCATTGAGTTTTGGGCATCAAACAACGTTTTCGACTCGTGGAGCAAACCAGAAAGCTTTTTAAGATTTTCCTTTTTAGTCTCCTTCTGAGCATTCTTTTTCACGCAATAATCGATTAACGATTTTACTAAATACCCAATTACCGCGAAAATAGCGCCTACCAAAGCTTCGCCAAACCAATCAGGGATACTCATTCCTCCCATAATATATATCTCCTATTTCCAAATAATTTAGGCTAACGTCTAAGCTACACCCACGGGTAGCCGTTGGGTGCAGTGATTAGCTCTTTTCGCTTTGCGGTCAGTTCGGCTTTGTAGTTGTCTGGAACAACTATGCTGTCATTGAGAAGGACAGTCTCACAGAATCGCGCTAAAGCAACGTGCTCAATATCTAGTAATGCAGGCTCTTTCAGTGGAGCTTTGCCCAGCGCCCTTTGAACACTGGATATTGTGGCGTTATCAATTAGTACCTTGGCCATTTGCTGATCCTAAATATAACGTTTGAATTTACCGGCCTTGCACGGCTTTATGCGCAAGGTCTGGTGGAATGATGGGTTATGCATCTGCTCTTGATAACGTCGCATGTCATTTGTCACCCATCAACACAGGTAATTCCAAGAGAATACCCTCCCGCGCCTTGGAGCCGCCGGGAGTATTGGACTTTTCCTTTCCGATTTCCAATCGGGCGAAAATAACTTGCCGCCCGTTTTTCTCAGCCCAGCCCACGAACCAGCCCTGCGGGCGATTTTCATTTATCTTGCCGTTACTGTCCCGAAGCCAGCCGCTGCCGCTTTTTCCATGTACAACCCATCCTTCGGCTGCCTGATACTGCGGGATCGTGGCATACGCCATGTCGTGAGCCGCTTCGGATACAGGCAGCTTATGCGCAACAAAGCGTAGAAGAAACTGAATTTGCTCCCTGGGGGATATGGCGAGCGACGACATCAGCCACGACTGGGTCAAACCGTTATGTTTCCCCGAGTCGCCGGAAACATCTTGATTACCGTATTCAAATTTCTTCACGTACTCCGTAAACCGATCAATTCCCAGACGGCTTGTTAATTGCTGCGAGAACCAGACAACAGAGTCGCTTTGCCATAGCGCTGGATAGACTTGTTTGTATGTGCGATCTCTCGGGGACGGGTTGTATTCCGGCTTTAATTCCCACGTGGGTGATTTTGGCGACTGCAAGATACCACTATCAAACCCCATGATTGCCAATGGAAGTTTAAAAGACGAGCACGGAGACACGCGACGGGTGCATTCTCCGGCCTCATATAAGGTATTTCCGGTAATGGCGTCTGCGATGATGGTGCATTTAAGCGTTTCAACCTCGTCAGAAGCCACGGAATGAGTCGGGAGAGTGGCCGAAATGAACGTCAGCAGATGCAGCAGCAAGATTTTTTTCATCGAAGAATCTTTCATCGCTCTGCTGTGCGCTTCACAGATGCATAACGTTGAGGTAACCGGCGCTGCGCGGTTTTTCGCGCAGGTCGCCTCGAATGAAAGATTATGCATCGCGGTTTCCATTCGTAGGCGGCGCACTGTCGGCGCCCCATGTCATGAAGAAAACCGCAACCAATATGTAGATGACACTGACAACTTGAGCCCAGTACAAGCTAGGGTTAAAGGCTCCGAGGCCGATGCCACACGCCAAGATAAAACCTCCGACTGACACAAAGAATGGCGGCCAGGCGAAGCCATAGTCGAAGTTTTTGAGCGGAACCTTGTATAGGCTCGTGATGTGGTTAATTCCCGCTCCTCCCAGCAGCGTGGAAGCAACCACACTACACCAGTGATCGAAAAGGGGTGCTTTCGGTACGAACGATAGTAGCCATAGATACGTGCCGAGTACGACACTCCACCAAGCGATAACAAACAGTTTTGTCCAAAACTTTGAGTCAAGCATCATCTTGAATCCGTTCATGGTCACAGGATGTCAAAGTAGAGATGCATAATAATTAAAGTTGAGCGCCACCCCGCTGTAGCCGGTCGGGTGGAATGCCTTGTTGGGCCTGCGCTTGGCTGAAAATAGTTCAATCCAAGTTGATGTCACAGTTTCACACAAAATTTCTGGGTGGAACTGCCTTTACACGTCTCGTCTTGCTGACACTGAGTATTGTTGGTACATGATGTTGTACAGCGTAAAGTGAACAAGACCTCATTTGAGCAAAAAAGACTGCAGAAGCCAGACGATGTTTTGCAACCAAAAAGGCGGCCAATTCCATTGCAATCAACATAGATTGATGAGGAATAGCGCCTACACGACTCAGGAGCGGCACAATCACTATCACGGGAGCAAGGATCTCTCGCAAATGCGCTATCGACATTCACTAATGGCGAAGTAACAACTGTCACAATTAACACTAATAAATGAGTGATTTTGAATTTCATTATTTGTCCTCCCTTTGTGGATAAATATCTGAACAATATGCCCAACGCCCAAGCTGCTCGATCACCTTCGTGATAAATTGCGTTTGAAGCATTACAGCATAAGGACGGAGATGCAGTATGTCCAGCGGGTACGGTGCTTTTTCTGTTTCATGTCAAACAGCATCCTCACGATTTGCTCTGGCTTGATAACGTGGTGCGGGCACGCTTGCCGGTAGTGTTGACGCATAACGAGGTACAGGCCGTGCTGGCAGCAGGGCTGACTAAATCGGCTACACCGCATACGTTGCGCCATTCCTTTGCTACGCATCTTTTGCAGGCGGGTTACGATATCCGCACGGTGCAGGAATTGCTGGGGCATCGTGATGTTGCCACGACGATGATCTATACCCATGTTTTGAATAAGGGTGGCAAGGGTGTGATCAGTCCACTGGACCATTTATGACGTTGATTTGAGTTATTCAATGTCGGGAAGTGTGAAAATTTTCGCGTTCATGCAAATTCATCCGTTTTCTGGTTAAAGGGGCAGTTTCCTTGCTGCCTGGATATTTCCCGTGTTTTAAGATACAAATTTCTTGAGTTTCTGGCGGTAACAGCAATTTGGTTTTTCCGGGTTCGTGGCTGGGAACTTCTGCCTGCATTGGCATACAATGCTTCTTGCTTTGGTGATGCTTGATTGATGAAGGGGATATATGCGATTTCTACAGTTTTTGATTGTGCTTTGGGCAGGCTTGCAGGCGCAGTGGGCACTGGCGTTCTTGCCGATTCAGCATTGGCAGACAGCCAACGGGGCGCAGGTTTATTTTGTCGAGAATCATGATTTGCCAATACTCGATCTCAGTATCGAGTTTCCGGCAGGCAGCAGTTCCGATACGGCAGAAACTTCCGGCCGGGCGGGGTTGGTGCAGCGCTTGATGAGCATGGGTGCGGGTGGTTTATCCGAGGACCGGATTGCCGAAACACTGGCGGATGTTGGTGCGGCGTTGGGTGGATCGTTTGATCTGGATCGGGCCGGTTTGTCGTTGCGCACGCTGAGCCATCAAAAGGAGCGGTCACGCGCGCTGGATGTACTCGCGCAAATCATTCAGCGCCCCGAGTTTCCCGAAACTATTTTGGAGCGAGAACGCACCCGCATGATTTCTGTGCTCAAGGAGGCGGATACCAAGCCGGAAGTAATCGCTGATCGGACGTTGATGAAATTGTTGTATGGCAAGCATCCTTACGGCCTGCGTGAATCGGGAGAGCCGGATACGCTTGCTTCGCTGCAGCGCCAGGATCTGGTTGATTTTTACCGAGCGCGGTATACCGCCGGAAACGCTGTGATTGCAATGATTGGCGATATCAAGCGGGATGAGGCGGCGCGCATTGCAGAAATGCTGACAGACAGGCTGCCCGCTGGAAAAACCGAAATCACCTTGCCTGCAGTTGAAAATCCCGCACCGGTAACACAAAAAATTGCACACCCGGCGACACAAAGCCATATTCAGCTTGCGTATCCGGGCTTGAGCCGCAAGGATCCGGATTATTTTCCCCTGCTGGTGGTTAACTATATTCTGGGCGGGGGTGGGTTTGTATCCCGTCTGATGAAGGAAATTCGTGAAACACGCGGGCTGGCATATAGTGTTTACAGTACATTTGCGCCATATCGCGAGAAAGGGCCTTTTGAAATCGGTTTGCAAACCAAGAAAGAACAGGCGGAGCAAGCTTTGCAGTTGACGCAAAAAACACTGAAAGATTTTGTTGAACAGGGGCCAACCGAAGAAGAGCTGGAGGCTGCCAGGCAGAATATCGTGGGAGGTTTCCCGCTGCGCATAGACAGCAATAGCAAAATACTGGGTTATCTCGGTGTGATCGGTTTTTACAATCTGCCGTTGACTTATCTGGAAGATTACGTCAAGGCGGTGGAAAAGGTCACTGTGGCGCAGATCAAGGATGCATTTCAGCGCAGGATCAATCCGGACGGGATGGTGACTGTGGTGGTGGGTGCAGAGCAAACAGCGCCTGATTTTTCATGTTGCTAGCAGGAAAAATCCGCATTATTGGTGGGCAGTGGCGCAGCAGGCAGATTCAGTTTGCTGATGATGCGCAGCTTAGACCTACACCGGATCGTGTCCGGGAAACATTGTTCAACTGGCTGGGGCAGGATTTGACCGGTATGCGCTGCCTGGATCTGTTTGCCGGTAGTGGTGCGCTGGGGCTGGAAGCGGCTTCGCGTGGTGCGGAGAAAGTCACGATGGTTGAGCAGAATGCAAAGGTGGTTCGCAATCTGCGCAGTTCGATCGAAAAACTGGCTGCCTCGCAGGTGAAGCTTGAACATGCCGATGCCCGGGCGTTTCTTGCTGCCAGCCCGGAGCGTTACGATATTATTTTTGTGGATCCTCCGTTTGCATCCAGCTTGCTGGCTGATGTATTGCCATTGTTACCGGAAAAACTGGAGGAAGGGGGGCAGGTGTATGTCGAGAGCAGTGACAAGCTGTTGCCGGGTGATACCTGGTCGATCTGGAAACAGGGCCGTGCCAGTCATGTGCATTACTGTCTGTTAAATTTGAGGTGAGATGGATAAAGTCATTTATCCGGGGACATTTGACCCGGTGACACGCGGGCACGAGGATCTGGTTTATCGCGCATCGAGATTGTTCGATAAGGTAGTGGTAGCAGTAGCTGCCACCAGTGGGAAATCGCCATATTTTTCGCTGGAGGAACGGGTGGAAATGGCCAAGGTGGTTCTGGCCGGATACACCAATGTGGAAGTGACGGGCTTTTCCGGCTTGTTGATGGAATTTGCGCAACAGCAGCAAGCGCGCGTTATTGTGCGTGGGTTGCGCGCGGTGTCCGATTTCGAGTATGAATTTCAGCTCGCTGGCATGAATCGCAGTTTGTACCCGGATGTCGAAACAATTTTTCTGACGCCATCAGAGCAATACACGTTTATTTCTGCCACTATCGTGCGTGAAATTGCCCGTTTGGGTGGGGATGCCAGCAAGTTTGTGCATCCGTATGTGGCTGCACGGCTTTATGAAAAAAGAATGGGATGAACAGGAGAGAGAGAAAGAAATGGCGCTGATTATTACCGATGAATGTATCAACTGCGATGTATGTGAGCCCGAGTGCCCTAACCGGGCAATCTCACAGGGTGAGGAGATTTATGAAATCAATCCGGATCTGTGTACGGAGTGTGTAGGGCATTACGATACGCCGCAATGTGTGGAAGTGTGCCCGGTCAGTTGCATCATTACTGATCCGGACAGGGTTGAAAATCACGAACAGCTGATGGAGAAATACCAATTTCTGACTACTGGCGCGAACCGAGCTCCTCGGGGATAGCATAGCGGCGCGGGCCGAAAATGGCCGTGCCTATTCTTACCATCGTGGCGCCTTCCGCGATGGCGTTTTCCAAATCTTCCGACATACCCATTGACAGCGTATCCAGGTTAAATCCCTGTTGCTTGAGCTGCTCATAAACCTCGCGCAACATCTGGAATTGCTCTCGCTGCAGTGCCGTCACGGCAGTCAGTTCCGGGACGGCCATGATGCCGCGCAATTGAAGGCGTGGCTGCTCGCTGACAAAGGCGGCCAGCTCGGCAGCTTTTTCCGGATCCACGCCACTTTTGGTGATTTCTCCACTGACATTGACTTGCACACATACTTGCAATGGTGGAGTGATTCCGGCCTGCTGCCGAAAGGCGGGCTGCGATTTTTTCCCGGTCAATTCCATGCACCCATGAAAAATTCTCGGCAATCGGCTTGGTTTTGTTGCTTTGAATCGGGCCAATGAAGTGCCATTCAATTGGCAGATCAGCCAGGGCCTGGATCTTGACCAAGCCTTCCTGTAGATAATTCTCGCCAAAAACGGTTTGACCAGCCTCCCAGGCTTCGCGCAATTTGTCCGGAGTGTTGGTTTTGCTGGCTGCCAGTAGTTGAACGCTTGCCGGATCACGTCCTGCATTCTTTGCGGCTTCAGCGATACGGTTTTTAACGGTTTGCAGACGTGAAGCAATAGTGGTCATGGCTGGATAAGTAAGTTGAAGAAACGGGTGATTCCGATTGGGCCAGCAATCGGTGCTACGGAAATATATTCAATTCGGGCCGATTTTTTCCGTTCTAGTCAGATCGGCCTGCGTAAGGCTGGAAAAATCTGATTAACAAGTCGATACGAACCAATCGACATCCAACGACGCGGAAGGAATACACCGGATGAATATAGTAGAGTTACTCATTTGTGGTCAAGAACAACGCTTCCGACCTTCATTTATCAGCCGGTATGCCACCCATGATCCGGGTGCACGGAGAAATCCGGCGTATCAATTTGCCTGCGCTGGAGCACAAGGATGTGCACGACATGGTGTACGACATCATGAACGACAGCCAGCGCAAGCATTACGAAGAGCACTTGGAGTGTGATTTTTCATTTGCGATTCCCAATTTGGCGCGTTTTCGTGTCAATGCGTTCAACACGCAACGGGGAGCGGCCTCGGTATTGCGTACCATTCCATCCAAAGTATTGACACTCGAAGATCTGAAAGCACCCAGGATCTTTGCCGAAATTGCGCAACAACCGCGTGGCGTGGTGTTGGTAACAGGGCCGACCGGCTCGGGTAAATCCACCACACTGGCGGCCATGATCAATGACATCAATGAAAACCAGTACGGCCATATCCTGACACTGGAAGATCCAATTGAATTTGTGCATGAAAGCAAGAAATGTCTGATCAATCAGCGCGAAGTGGGACGTGATACACACAGTTTCAGTAATGCATTACGTGCGGCCCTGCGGGAAGATCCGGATATTATCCTGGTGGGTGAAATGCGGGATCTGGAAACGATTCGTCTGGCGATGACAGCGGCGGAAACCGGGCATCTGGTTTTCGGTACGTTGCATACCAGTTCGGCTGCCAAGACCATTGACAGGATTATTGATGTGTTTCCCGCCGAAGAAAAGGAAATGGTGCGGGCGATGTTGTCCGAATCGCTGCGTGCAGTTATTTCTCAGGCGTTGCTGAAAACAAAGGATGGTAAAGGCCGCGTGGCTGCCCATGAAATCATGATGGGCACGCCTGCCATTCGTAATCTCATCCGGGAAGGAAAAGTGGCGCAGATGTATTCAGCCATCCAAACCGGACAAGGCGTGGGAATGCAGACGCTTGATCAGAATCTGACAGATTTGGTGAAGCGGGGTGTTATTTCGGCAGCGGAAGCGCGTACCAAAGCCATGAACAAAGATAATTTCCGTGGTTAAGGGGGCGGGATTCGTTATGGAAAAAGAACAGGCTCTCAAATTCATGCACGATCTGTTGCGTTTGATGCTCAGCAAGAAGGCTTCAGATTTGTTTGTTACTGCAGGTTACCCGCCGGCAATGAAGATTGATGGGAAGATGACGCCCGTCACACAGCAGCCCCTTTCTCCCGAGCATACCGCAGCACTGGCGCGAGCCATTATGAACGATAAACAGGCGACAGAATTCGAAGCGAGCAGCGAGTGCAATTTTGCGATCAATCCTGAAGGAATCGGGCGTTTTCGTGTTAATACCTTTGTCCAGCAACAGAAAACCGGGATTGTGATACGGACGATCACGACGAAAATCCCGGATTTCGATAATCTTGGTTTGCCGCAGGTGCTTAAAGAAGTGGTCATGAGCAAACGTGGTCTGGTGATTTTCGTTGGCGGAACTGGTTCGGGGAAATCAACCTCGATGGCAGCTTTGATCGGCCATCGCAATAAAAACAGCTACGGACATATCATCACCATTGAAGACCCGGTTGAATATGTGCATGAGCATATCAACTGCGTGATTACCCAGCGGGAAGTCGGCGTTGATACAGAATCATGGGAGGCGGCACTGAAAAATACATTACGGCAGGCGCCCGATGTCATCCTGATTGGGGAAATCCGGGATCGGGAAACCATGGAGCACGCCATTGCCTTTGCCGAAACTGGTCATTTATGTATGGGCACCCTGCACGCCAACAGTGCCAATCAGGCGCTCGACCGGATTATCAACTTCTTCCCGGAAGAACGGCGTACCCAGTTGTTGATGGATTTATCGCTAAATATGCGGGCGTTGGTTGCGCAAAGACTGATTCCCAGAAAATCGGGCAGCGGGCGTGCAGCGGCAATTGAAGTCATGCTGAATTCCCCTTTGATTTCCGATCTGATATTCAAGGGCAACGTGCATGAAATCAAGGAAATCATGAAGAAATCAAGCGAAATGGGGATGCAGACCTTTGATATGGCCCTATTCGAGCTTTACGAGAGCGGTGTGATTTCCTATGAGGATGCCTTGCGTAATGCCGATTCCATGAACGAATTGCGGCTGCAAATCAAGTTGCACGGTTCTGAAGCGCAGAAACGCGATACCGGAACGAATATCGAGGATTTGACGTTGATCTGATATCAGCCATTACTGCGAGTAATGATGCCGCCACCCAGACATACTTTGCTTTCATAAATAACCACAGATTGACCGGGTGTCACTCCCCACTGCGGAGCAGCAAAACCAATTTCGCAGGAATGGGTTTCCAGATGTGTGATTGTGCAAGGTGCATCGATCTGGCGGTAACGGATTTTGGCGGCATACACCCAGTTTTGGTGAGGAGCCATGCCGCTGATCCAGGAAAGATCTGCGGCAATCAGCGAGGAACGAAACAATGCGGGATGACCGTGTCCTTGCACTACATATAGCACGTTTCTTTCTATATCCTTGCCCGATACAAACCACGGTTCCTCGCTTCCATCGCGCGTACCACCGATTCCCAACCCCTGCCTTTGTCCGATGGTGTAATACATCAATCCCTGGTGTTCTCCCACAACCTTATTATCCAAAGTGTGAATTTCCCCTGGGTTGACCGGCAGATACCGATTGAGAAATTCACGGAACGGGCGTTCGCCAATAAAACAGATTCCAGTACTGTCTTTTTTGGCTGAATTGGGTAGACCATGCTCACGGGCAATGTTGCGCACTTCCCGTTTATAGAGGTGGCCAATGGGAAAAATGGCACGTGAGAGCTGCTGTTGATTCAGGCGGTAAAGAAAATAGCTTTGATCCTTGTTGCCATCTTCGCCCTTGAGCAGCTGAAACAGGCCATCAATTTCCTGCACTTGTGCATAGTGCCCGGTTGCAATCTGGTCAGCGCCCAAAGTAAGTGCGTGATCAAGAAACGCCTTGAACTTGATCTCGCTGTTACACAACACATCCGGATTGGGTGTGCGTCCGGTCTGGTATTCCTTCAGAAATAGATCAAATACCCGTTCCCGGTATTCGGCCGAAAAATTCGCCACTTCCAGCGGTATGTCGAGGATGTCGGCTACAGAGGCGGCATCAAGAAAATCCTGGCGGGATGAGCAATATTCATCGGTATCATCCTCTTCCCAGTTTTTCATGAAAAGTCCAACTACATCATAACCCTGTTGCTTAAGTAACAAGGCAGCAACCGATGAATCCACTCCACCGGACATGCCTATGACTACACGTGATTTGTTCATTTCATCAACCAGAGAAAACTAAGATTCCAATTTTACCTTCCTTGGGCTGTAACGTAATCTAATCTGTCAAATCAACAAATAAATGTTTAGGAACCTCTGAAAAACTACCTGCGTTGTCATTTCTGCGTTAAACATCAGTTCAAAATACTCATTTATTACGTATAAACTCCGTTTTTTCTCCTATTTTTGCCTTGAACTGACAGCCTCACTGACGTTTTCCAGAGACTCCTTTATGATTTGTTCTTTAACCTGAATTGTTTTGTGGGGTTTTTGGGAGAGCGAAAATCATTTGTTGATAGTGGTAATCAACTATCTTTAACCATTGTTTTAGATGATTATTTTTGCTTTATCAGTGAATGGAGGTGATGTGTTTGCTTGCATACGAGCCTTTAAAACCTTGATCTACCCCTGCTGACGAAGTAGTCTTGTTTTGGATGAAGTGTTGAAGTGACTAAGGCTGGTTACCTGGAGGGTTGAGACCAGTTATTGTTTTGTGTACAGGAAATGCCGGTGGTAGATTACGGAGGAAAGAGATGAAATTAGGGAGTGGTTAAAGGGGTACTAGTTTGCACGGGGCTGATGCTGTGCGGATCGGTGCAAGCTGACATATCGACGGTACCGGACGAGACGTACGAAGCGTTGAAGCTGGACCGCAGCAAGGCAACACCAAAGACACCTATGAAGCGCTGGTTAAGCGCTACAAAGGACCCTGCCTGCGAGCGGGCAAAGGCAAATTGGGGAATTACTGGGAACCGATAGCGATCAGCTCCTGCTACGGACCCAACACCTTCTACAAACCACCTGTTCACCCAAAGAAGCAGCAGAACGCAAGGATTGCGGAATGCCACCGGATGAAACCCGGTATGGTAAGGCATGGAGCGCAGCTCCCACGCCAACCTTGATAAAAATTGCAACCTCAAGCCAGAAGATCCCTTTTACAAGAAAGGAAGCTTGAAGAAGTTGAAAACAACCTGCGCTCCATGGGCAAGCTTGGGAAAAAGAAACCTCAAGGAAGTGGGTTGTATTGATTGTCACGTAGACATCAACAAAAGACAAGGCAGATCACACCAAAGACGTGCGCATGCCATCAGCCGACATGCGTGAACCTGCCACCTGAGAGAATTTGCAGAACGCGAATCGAGCGTGACACCGCGATCTGGCTGAACGGACAATGGCCGAATGGACGTCCATCTCACGCACTGGACTACACCGCCAACATCGAAACCACCGTCAGGGCAGCCATGCCACAGCGCGAAGTGGCTGAAGGTTGCACCATGTGCCACACCAACCAGAACAATGTGACAACTGCCACACCTGTCACGAATTCTCGGCTGCGGAATCACGCAACCGGAAGCCTGTGCCACCCGCCATAGCGGCGTGGACCACAAATAACTGGGAAGCTTCCATCTACGTCCAAGCACGGCAAACTTGCTGAAATGAACGTGACAAATGGAACTGAAGTTCGCCTCAAAGATGCTTCTCCAAAGGTGGTCAGAACGCAACTGACCTGTGCAGCCTGCCACATGGAATACAGGGGGAATACACCACAACATCACCCGCAAGACCCGCTGGGCGAACCACCCGTTTGTACCTGAATTGCCGAGAACATCACCAGCGACTGGTCTGAAGTCTGCTGGATTTTGGTACTGACCTGTACCCATGCCACCCGGAACGGTTTGCCTGCCCTACCTGACGTCGCGGACAAAGGCACACTGGAAGGACTGGCCAACAACATTAGGCCAACGCCATCGTTCATAAAATGTACGAAGACGGCACACTGACCGGACAAAAGACCAACCGTCCCAATCCGCCAGTACTCGAGAAACCTGGTTTGGTATCTTCACCCAGCCTTCTGGTCAAAGGTAACAACCCTGCCTCTACCTCAACTGAAAGTTCTGGAAATGGCAGAAAACAACCTTGCCAAGATGCACGTAGATTTGCTCACGTCAATCCGGTGGCTGGACCTATACCGAAGGCTGGGACTGATGAACCGCGCCTATGTTGAAATCCAAGACGAATACACCAAAATGCAGGAACTGACAGCACTGCAAGCCCGTGTAAACAAACTGGAAGCAAACAGACCAGCCTGCTCGACCTCGCTGAATCCAGCGAGAAAATCTCCCTGCGTGCCTGTGGTGGCATGTTGCTGGCAGGAGGATCGCCCTGATCGGCTGGCGTAAACGCAAAGCAGACACAAGCTTGACTACACCGCTGATAACTGACCAGCGCACAGCCGCGCTGCTGGTCCGATCTCGACTCTCCCGTCACTGGGAATACTTCAGTGACGGAGGTTTAGTTTGCTGACCTGGTATGCCTGGTCTCATACTGATACCGGACACATCACCCTACCGTTATCAACAAACGGCTACTGGCAAAGCCGGTGAATTTCCTGAGCTGGAACTGGACGCCTGGCCGGACCTGGCCATCCACCAGTACGACATCCGCGTTGAAGAAACCGAACAACCTGTGGCACAAGCCCGGTTGGCCAACATGCCAACCAGCAAATATTGCTCAACTGAAAAACTCCGCCGAGAACAACTCCTGGCACTGGACCAGAAAGCATCCGAATTGACACTTGCAGCAATAGACAAACACGCCCCGCGTGATGCCCTGCTGCTAGGCTGGTGGGACACCTCGCGGCAACCAGCACTTTGACCGGACGAGACGTCCTGTTTACACCGCTACATCAACCGCTGATCATCCGGCAAAGCATGGCAAACGCACGAACAAGCCATAACGCGCCTATGAAGACCAGCAAGCCGGCATCGCAGCCGACCCGCAGGAACAACAACTCTTCCAGCGTTTTACCCAAAGCCTGGTCAACCGACCGACAGAAGGGCTGGATGAATTACGGCAACTGGCGGGCACATCGGGACACCTACCTGTTGTACATGTCACGACCTCTACAACCGGGCCTCCTGTACCCGGACAAATTTGGCGTAGCCTACAAACACTACCGCATGACTGGCAACCTGCACGGCATGATCAGCCACCTGAAACGGAAATGGCACCAGTTACTACACCTACACCCTGCAATCGTTATCGGACGACCTCATCGAGCCTTTTCCTGATGAACAGCCAGCGCCAACACCCTGCTGGCAAACTGCTGCCATTTACCACAGCCATCCCGCTGGAGCGGCACCACCCCAGCTGATCTTACCAGCAGGAGGGTACTGGTCTACCGGATCTGAGAAAAGCACTGGAACAAAGACAGCCCACCGCAGCCCGTACGAGGCTGGACAAGAACACATGACGGATTCAACCCTTCCGGCTGATCAGGTACACAACCGCCGGAAAACCAGTATAACCGAGTTAACAGACCTAAATCAAGAGGAGAGACCATGAAACTAATGACCGTTTGCGGAGCTGATAGCAGCTGCCGTGTTCACGTTTGTCAGTGGACAAAGCAAGCGGCAGATGCCCCGTTTGAAGGTCGCAAGAATGCAGTTCCGCCACAAAGCCCAGGCACAATCGTGGAAAGACACCGCGCATGCCAAAGCGATGGAATCGCTCAAACCCAATGTCAAGACAGAAGCCAAACAGAAAGCCAAACTGGATCCAGCCAAAGACTACACCCAGGACAAGGACTGCGTAGGCTGTCACGTGGATGGATTTGGTCAGAAAGGGCTATACGATCGAATCGCCAAACCCATGCTGACTGGTGGTTGTGAATCTTGCCATGGACCTGGACGCAACTTCCGGGGATCATCGTAAAAGCGGACAAGCCTTTTGAGAAATCGGGTAAGAAAACACCCCGCAAAGATCTTGCAAAAAGGACAGGACTTTAGCTTTGAAGAGCGCTGCAGTTCCTGCCACCTGAACTACGAAGGCTCACCCTGGAAAGGAGCTAAAGCGCCATACACCCCTTCACCCCGGAAGTGGATGCGAAATACACCTTCAAATTTGAAGAAATGGTCAAGAATACCAAAGCCATGCACGAACACTACAAACTGGAAGGCGTATTTGACGGAGAGCCGAAATTCAAATTCCATGATGAATTCCAGGCCAGTGCCAAACCTGCCAAAAAAGGAAAAGAGTAATCTTTTTCTGGCAACCTGATCGTATTTGCTGTGTATTCCGGAAGAGTAAAAATTCACTCTTCCGGAAGCAATCCGGGTTAATTTAGAACGCCCATGAATACTTCGGATATTGTTAAGGAATCCCTGAAGAACGCCAGCGAGGTAGTCAGTTCCAGGCAAAAATCGGCAGAAAGGCGGAGTTTATACATAATAAATGAGCATTTTGAGCCGATATTTAACGCAAAAATGACAACGCAGGTGGTTGTTCAGAGATTCATTAAAGTAGATCAGTCAGCAGTCAGTTTTTTTATTCCTGTAACAACAGCAGAAATTTTTTTCTGGCTAACGAGCAATCGATGCCGGAAGTGATCATTCTCAACCGTCGGAAAGGGCGGTTTTTTTATTTCTTCGGCTTATGTTGAATCTGTTTCATAGGTTTCCGGTTGCAACCGGAAATCCAATCCATAGAACACGTGATTATGTCATTGCGGCATTCACATTTTTCTGTGTTGGAGTCAGTCTTGTGATAGATGCGCATGGCACGCTGCTCCTTCAGAACGTTTTAGGTGTTATTGCCTGGATTTTTCTGATTGGCTTGCTTCGTGGAGAAAACCGGGAAATAAGAATGCAGGTTGTGATTGCCGTTGCATTTGCCACAGCCGGAGAACATTTTGCATCCATTTATATGGGCGGATATACCTACCGTCTGGAAAATGTCCCACTATATGTACCACCGGGTCATGGCATGGTTTATTTAACCGCCGTGGCACTCGCTCGGTCCGGTTTTTTCCTCCAGCATGCCCGAAAAATTGCAACGTTTGTCGTGATTGCCTGTGGCTTGTGGTCGGCATGGGGTATCAGTGGCTTGCCGGAACATGGGGATCAGGTGGGGGCAATTCTTTATGTTGTCTTTCTGATTTATCTGTTCAAAGGCAGATCGCCAATGGTGTACCTGGCTGCATTCTTCATTACAACCTGGCTGGAGCTGATTGGTACTGCGGCTGGAACCTGGCAGTGGGCCACGCTTGAACCAATATTCGAATTGACACAAGGTAATCCACCTAGTGGGGTTTCTGCCTGGTACTGCCTGGTAGATGCGGTTGCGATCGGTGGCGCCCCTGTATGTTTGAAGGCTCTAAGCAGAACAAATGGTTTGGTTAAATGGTTTAAAAGCAGCATCAATCTCAAAGTGATTTTGAGCAAAAAATAAGCAATAGCTTTGTGCTTGTTGCAACTGGCCACAGCTTGTAAATTTTTTCAACGGGCAATCAAGATCAAGGCAATAATGACTGACTATAGCCGTTTCAGCTATAGCGATACTACTTCCAACAAATTTGAAAATTCATACCGGTTACCAAAATAGACTATGAGCAGCAATGTGACGTTTGATCAACTGGGTTTATCCAGTGAAATTCTCCGTGCTGTCAGTGATGAAGGCTATATCAACCCCACTCCGATCCAGGCTCAGGTCATTCCTTCGATTCTGGCTGGTAAAGACGTGATGGCCAGTGCGCAAACAGGCACCGGCAAGACAGCCGGTTTTACCCTGCCGCTACTTTATCGTCTGCAAATACACGCCAATACGAGTATGTCTCCTGCCCGGCATCCCGTTCGAGCCCTGATCATGGCACCCACTCGTGAGCTGGCGATGCAGATTGATGAAAGTGTCAAAAAATATGGAAAACATCTCGCACTAAGAACAGCTGTTGTTTTCGGTGGCGTCAGTATCGAACCACAAATTGCAGCATTACAATCCGGAGTGGAAGTGCTTGTGGCCACCCCTGGCCGTTTGCTGGATCTGGTTGAACAAAAGGCAGTCAATTTCTCCAAAGCTGAAATCCTGGTGCTGGACGAGGCGGATCGCATGCTCGACATGGGTTTTTTGCCGGATATCAAGCGTGTGATGGCGCTATTGCCACCACAAAGACAAAGCCTGATGTTCTCGGCAACTTTCTCTGGCGAAATCAGAAAACTAGCCGATAGCCTGCTCAAACAACCTATCCGTATCGAAGCGGCTGCACAAAATACAGTGAATGAATCCATTTCGCACATCGTTCACTTGGCGAAACCGGATAACAAATTTGCCTTGCTGCTGCATCTCATCCAGCAACAGGATCTAAAACAGGCTCTGATTTTTGTCAAAACAAAGCATGGCGCATCCCAACTGGCTCAAATGCTTTCTCGTCACGAAATCCTGGCAGTCGCCATACATGGCGACAAGAATCAGCAGCAGCGAACCCAGGCGCTTGCCGAATTCAAGAACGGCGAAGTGCAAATACTGGTTGCCACTGACGTTGCTGCACGCGGTATCGACATTGATAAACTGTCACACGTGATCAATTATGAGCTACCCGGTAACCCGGAAGATTATGTTCACCGCATCGGGCGTACCGGCCGGGCGGGCAGTAAAGGCAAGGCAATTTCCCTGGTCAGCGAACACGAAAAAGAACTTCTGGCCAATATTGAAAAACTGCTTAATACCAAACTGCAAACAGAGCAAGTCACCGGTTTTGATGCAGAATTTTCTGCCCGGGGACTGCCAGATCGAAAAAACCGCACGCCTTCATCTGGCTCCCGGTACAACAAACCTATGGAAAATGGCGGAAGCGAGAGAGGTGGAAAACTGCCCATACCTCAAAGGCACCCCGGTGGCTATAGAGGCAGGCCGCAAAGATATACCGACCCCATCTTTACACAACCCTACATCCCGCAAGCCAAACCGGCCATATTGGCTGTGTCCGGTCAATCAGAAACCCAATCCCCATTTCTCGCATACAAACAAGAGAAAAAGACTATCCCCGCATTATTTACCGCCTTGGCAAAAAACAAAGCCATACCAGAAGATTGATATATCCCGGCAATAACCAGTTTGACGAATCAGGGGCATCATCTCCCGTCTGGGTGAAGAATCCCTGTTTGTGGGTGGGCGTAAAACATCATGAAAGCCATTACCGCTAGGGTCTGTTGACGTTTTGAGCTAAGTATTTAATTGTGAAATGTCAACAGACCCTAACAATCCCTGGATGGCGGGTATATTTACATGTGTCACGTGACGAAATACAATCTATTGTGTGATCAAAACTTTCGCAGACTGCATTACTCGTGAGCTCTATGCGACCGGAAAAGCAAAACGGCTGCCACCCGACGTCGCGAAACGTGCGAGTCGGAAGCTGGAATACGTGAATCTGGCAACGTGCCTTGAAGATTTGAAAGTTCCTCCCGGCAATCGTCTTCATGCGCTTGGCGGTAATCGGAAAGGGCAATATTCAATCTCGATCAACGATCAGTGGCGTATTTGCTTCCACTTCCTGGAAGGCGATGCCTACGATGTGGAGGTCTGCGACTACCATTAAAGGTGGGTGACCATGAGTATTTCAAATTCAATTGATATGCAGCGCAGGCCGACGCATCCTGGCGAGATGCTTCGAGAAGACTTCCTCCCGGATTACAACTTGTCTGTTTCGGCTTTGGCAAGAGAACTCGGCGTATCACGGCAATCTGTGAATGAGTTGCTTCGTGAGCGCCGTGCTGTCAGCCCGGAAATGGCGCTCCGCTTGGCGCGACTCTTTGGTAATTCGGCAGAATTCTGGGTTAATGCTCAAAGGACGGTAGATCTATGGGATGCAGCGCAGGTGATCAAAGATGAAGTTGCCAGAATCAAGCCACTTGCGCATGCATGATATTTGATCCGAATATGGCAATGATGGCGTATCCGGTTGTTTTTCCTGTACTAATCCGGCTGGCTCCAGCATCAGCGCGCTGTGGCGCGAGGCATTGGCGTGTATTTTGCTGCCATCCAGACTGATTGTTCCCAGCTTGAGCATCTGCATCTCGCATGCAACCTGCAATACCTGCACAAACAGTTCGGAAAATTCATTCAGAAAACGCCGACGGAAGGTCGCCAGCGTGTCATGGTCAGGATGCTGGTTGGCCGCAATAAAACGAAAGGCCAGCGAATCGTAAGTGGCGCGCTCAATCTTGCGGCTGGAAAACACCCCGGTTGCATAACCGTAAACCAGCAGCGCCAGCAGCATGTTGGGATGATAGGCTGCACTGCCACGTCCGGCATAGTCTCGTTCAAGCTGCGTTGTGGAAAGATTTTCCACCACTTCAACAATAAAACGCGCCAGATGATTCTCCGGCAGCCATTCATCCACAGAGGGCGGCAGTAAATATCCCGTACCACGATCTACCGGGCGAAAACGACTCATATCAATATCCCGCAAACAGAAAAAACATATTATCCATTAATCCGTAAAGTCCGACAGGCTGCTAGCAGGTTCATGACACGCTCTCTTCGAGATGTTCCAGCAGAGCCAAGGCTTTTTTTTGGAGCAAAAGGCAGCCATCTTTGACTTCAATCTGCTGGCGCAGACGCGCATTCTCTTTTTCCAGTTGCTCAATACGTTTTTGCTCAGAAGTTTTCTTCGGTGCAGGACCGGGCACTGACTTCTTTAGACCATCCGCACCCCATTCGGCCAGTTCCCGACGCCACTGGGATAACTGGTTGGAGTACAGCTTTTCACGGCGCAGCAGCTCACCCAGCTCGCCATGCCTGCAGGCATCGGCCTGCCGGATGATCAACAGCTTGTATTCGGCGCTAAATATTCGCCGGGTGCGCTTCTCAAACTTCGGATTCGGGTCAACCTTGGGGTCAACAGTAGTCGCTGGTTTTGGCATTTCTGATCTCCTCATCGCCCTGATTTGCATGTTATCTTAAAATCAGTCGGCTCAAGGTTATGTTGACACACAGGGCTTCAATGGCCGCATCAGCGAGGTACTATATCAAACACGCTTTGCCTCGGCTGCACAATTGGAGACAACGCTGATGAACTATGCCAAGACCTACAACCACCATATTCCCCAGCGGGCACTGGGTGGCATATCATCAGTTGATGCGTTGAAAAGTTAGCAGGTGAAAAAGCCTGATTTATTCAAGAAGAGGGTATATAAACAGGCGGGGCTTGACATATCAAAAATATCGGAGCTTAGATATCTGGATTACAAATTAATCCTTCAATCATGCTGCAATCAAAGGTTGGTATCCCAAGGATATCGTGAACTCGTTTTCTTTCAGAAAAGCTATCATCAATAAATATTGCAGCACTATGACGTATGTAGTTACTTTTGCATTCGCCGTTTGTAATATGTACTACCTCATCAAATAAGTTTGTTAAACGGTGTCGGGCAAGCATCGCATGAAGGTCATCTGCATGTCTTGTTATTAAAATTACGGGGATTTTCTTGTTAATACAGGAATATACCAAGCGCAGGGCATCCAAATTAACTCTGTCACGCAATATCAAGGTATCATCCAGATCGATATATAATGCTTCAAAATCAATAGAGAGCCGAAAGCGGTTTTGTAATGCCCGGTCTAACTCAATCTTGACAGGCGACATTAATAATTGGATAGGCAGTCGCTCATGCTCAAAAATGGTGAGCAACGGAAAATTGACACCTTTAACCCGATGGGTACTCATTGAACCCGCAATACGGGGAGCTATTTCCAGCAATGCAAGATCACCATCCTTTGCTCTTTTAAGCTGAAAAAACCAAGCTCCTCGTAGTTGTAAAACTGATTGGATCCGCGTAGCAATCTCACTGGCTTGAGGAAGATCAACAGTCTGTGTGTGGACTGCAATGCCGTTTCGCATGCGTAATCGCACACGCGCGCCACAAAATAGCAGACCCTTTTCACGATCACTAAAACAATCAACAGTAAATTCTTCGCCAGGTAAATATTCTGAAATGATTGGATCATTTATTCTTTGAAGTGCGTTTTCGAGCTCTAGCCGATTGTTTACAAGCGTCACTCCTTGAGATCCTTGTCCTCGATCAGGTTTGATCAATAGCGGAAACTCACGCACTGTATCTACGTTATAAAGTTTGGGAACCCTGACTATGCTTGCCAAATGTTTGTAAGTTAATAGTTTGGAGCGCGTGATACGTGAAACCTCTAATGGCGAGGTAAGGACAACTGATGGTATTTGATTTAAATTTTGTGCAAGAGCAACAATTACGTCATCGTAGGCTGGAAAGATATAGTCAATCTTAAGTTTCAAACAGAGGGTTACCAAGGCATCTAACCAAGATGGATCGTTTATGTTTGGAAGCTCAAAAAAACATTCATATACAAAAGGCGCGTGGTTAGATATTGCTTGTCCAGCTCCGTACAGCTCTACTTCTTTGCAGTTTTTCAGCGCCTGATAAATCTCAAGCCCTATTTCAGTTCCTGCCGGGAAGACGAGTACTCGTCTAGTGCTCATTTTTCTTCCTGCTGCAGAATATTGATAATTCTTTTCTGATCCTGTTTACTTAGTGCTGGATAAATTGGCAAACAAAGCACTTGCTGTGCTGCTTCGGTAGCTATTGGCAAATTATTCCGTGTTGCTGAAGGCAATCCTCGGTACATCGGGAAATCGCTGATTAATGGGTAGAAGTAACGCCGGGAAAAAATATTGTGATCTTTGAGTTTCTGGTAGAGCGCATCGCGACTTAATGGGTAATCAGGCTCTACCAGAATGGGAAAATAGGAATGATTGGCTACTGTTTGGTCTGCTTGTGGAAGGTAGCGGATGCCTTTGATGTTTTGTAGCTTCTCGCGGTAAAACATATCAATTTCGGCGCGACGCTGCATGATCTGGGGCATATGCTGGAGTTGCAACAGGCCAAAAGCTGCGTTGATTTCGCTCATTTTGCCGTTAATGCCGGCGGCTACTACTGTTGTTTCATCCACAAAACCAAAATTTTTTAAATGATTGATACGTTGCTTAGTTTTGGCATCGGGGCAGACGATGGCTCCGCCTTCAAAGGTGTTGAAAACCTTGGTGGCATGAAAGCTGAGTACGGACAGATCGCCATGGCGCAACACGCTGCCTCCTGCATCCTGCACACCGAAGGTATGAGCGGCATCGTAAATCACGCGCAGATTGTAGTTGTCTGCAATTTTCTGGATAGCTTCCGTATTGCAGGGATTACCATAGCAGTGTACCGGTATGATGGCTGTTGTTTCTGGTGTGATAGCAGCCTCGATTTTGGCCGGATCGAGATTGAGGGTGGTCGATTCTATGTCTACAAAAACGGGCTTGCAGTTTTGCCATAGTAATGAATGCGCCGTAGCTACAAAAGAGTAGGGGGTGGTGATAACTTCACCTGTTACGCGCAAAGCCTGCAAAGCTGTTACTAGCGCTAAAGTTCCATTAGCGAATAATGCAATGTGCTCTACCCCCAGATATTTACATAATGCCTCTTCAAGCAGATGGTGGTAGGGGCCCCCATTGGTGAGCACCTTGTTATCCCAGATTTCCTCCAGGTAAGGTATGAATTCTTCCAGTGGCGGCAGGTATGGCTGGGTGACATAGATTGGAGCAAAACCTGTATCGATCTTTGCTTGTTCTACAGATTTGGGTGATAGCCACGTATGACTTGACATGCGAGTTGTTATTAAGCTGGCTGACATTGCTCATCTTTCCTGATTGAGTTGGTGAGTGCCACGTGAATAATATGGGTAAGCAAATCATCATCGAAGATATATTTCCCCTGCGCCATTTGAGTCATTTTTGATGGGAGTGCCAACAATCGATCAATAGCCTGATTCTTCTGACTGAGTATTATTTCTCGTGCAAGTAAATGACTTCGTTTCGAAAAATAGTCAGTCAGCATGGATTCTTTGTGACGTTTGTAATAGAGCAGCAGCGAATAGCTGGTCATTAAATCTAGCATCCACCTACCCTCGCGGTTTGTGCCTGAGAAAATTCCTCCTGAGTGTTGTTGGTATATTGAAGGAAGTACGCTGGTAAGGTAGTGACCTCGACCATGCCAACCGAGTAATGACCAAAGGAACATGTCAGCGGCTCCTGCAGTGTAAAGCTCGCCAGGAAGAGGCTGGATTACATTGCGGAAGATGGCAGTGAGAGTATTGATCGGCGGGGCATGTTTTAATTCTTCTGCTGTTAGATCGCGTCTATTACCGCCGACGTATGTGTAATCAAGACGAGGTTCAACTCCATGCCGATGGGAATTAACTGTTGAATATGCGATGGAGATATCGGGATTCGATTCCAAAAAATCTGTCTGTTTTTGTAACTTTCTGCGGTCAGCCCAATAATCATCGCCATCACAAATGGCAATATATTTTCCACTGGCTTCAGTTAATAGTTTGGCAAGATTTGCGTTAGCCCCTTGATTTACAATATTAAAAAATGGCCTTAACGTACATTTGTGGTTCTCATGATGGAAATTTTCGATTATTTTTTTTGTGCCATCTGTGCTGCAATCTTCACCAATAAGAATTTCATAGTGGAAATCAGTTTCTTGGGTAGCAAATGATTCAAGAGTCTTTTGTACAAGATGCTCGTGATTGTATGTGACGCAGATTATGCTAACCAAAGGTTTTTTGCTTTTCTTCTGGCGTGAAATAGATTCTTGAATAATTGGTGTTAAGTTGAAGTCGTTTATCTTTTTTCTAAAGAGAAAAAAAGGTTCCTGTGCATTAGTACCAAATGCCTCTGCTACTCCAGGTCCGAAAAGTGATTGATGTGATACAACTTCCGGAGTGAGATAAGCAGAGTATTTATCGAATATATCCTGTCCAAAAAGTCTTACATGATCTTCCTGGCCATAAAATTCCAGACGTAATTCATCAGTATTGATTCCAGGATCATTGAGCGTTTTCTGTAATCTACCTGAGTACGGGGTTTGCAGAATGGCTACACCGTCCGCCTTGAGCACACGATTTATTTCGGCCAAGGCAGAATCAGGATTTGCTACGTGTTCCATGACATGATTTGGCAATGACGAAATCGAAGGAACTATCAGAATATGGAATTTTTTCAATATTGATGTTTTCGAAACGTAGATCTTTGGAATGTAAATCAGCAAATATATGTATTTCTGGATCGAATTGCGCAATATAGGAAGCAAAATTCCATTCCGGGGCAAAATGCAATATACGTGCATTTTTTTTCAGAATTTTCAGTGCAGAGCAATAGAGCTTCAGATGCCGTTCTCTGTCAGTACTGCCGCAATGCGGACAGCCAAAATTTTTAATATCCGAACCGATCATATTCAGCGATTGCATTACCTGCGATTGCTGATTGCTGCGATATGGAAGAAATTCAGCTACTTCGTTTTGGCAATAATTACAAAGTTTTTGTTTAGTAGAATTTTTCTGTGGAGTTGACTCATTATCTATTTTCCCCAAAGCTGCTTTTGCTGGTGCGAAATTCGGCTGTAGTTCTAGCACCGCCTGAAATGCTTGTTCTGCTCCTGTTAAATCGCCATTGTTGTTGAGTAGCGCGCCCAAGTTAAACCAGGCCACCCATTTATCCTGGGACTGGGATTGTTTGATCCACTGGCGATAAATCTGGATTGCGCTGGCGATGTCGCCTTGTGCCTGGAATTGTTCTGCTTCGGTGGCAATTTCAATGAGTTGTTTTGTTTTTTGCAGTGGTTTGGAAGCTGGAGCAACTTGTCTGGCAGGCCGGGCGGTAGCCGTTTGCTGGTCGAAAGCGGTAACCAGTTCAATGTAATGCGTTTCCAGGTTTCTAGCGAATTGCGTGGTGTTGAACAGCGGGCTTTTTGTTTTGGCATCTGCCAATTTCTTGCGCAGTCTTTTCAATGCTCTGACATCTTTCGCCAGTTTGATTGCCTTACTTTCGTAGGTTTTCAGATCATAAGTGATCAGCTCGGGCAAACCGGCAGCGGTCAGCAATGCGCCAGCCATGCGTGCAGCGAAGGAACGGCCGCTCATGGTCAGCACTGGCAGTTCCATCCACAATGCATCGTTAGCCGTAGTGCCTGCATTGAACGGGAAGGTATCAAGGAACAGATCGGCAACGTGGTAGCGCGCCAGATAATCTGCTGGCAGCGCGCGTTCTGCAAAAAACAGCCGGTTGGGATCAATGCCCTGTGCTTCAGCCTGTTTCAGCAGGTTGGCTCTTGACCACGGGTTATCGGCCAGCAGCCACAGCACGCTGTCGGGCACCTGCCGCAGAATGTTCATCCAGGTGGTGAACACTTCCAGCGTGTATTTGTGGTTGTTGTTGAAGGAACAGAACACAAATTTATCGTCTGGCAGGCCGCAATCAGTGCGGGTCGGTGTCTTGCCGATTGCGCGCTTGCGGTCGCTGACCTGATAAACATCCGGCATGTAGAGTGGTTTTTCCGAATAACAACCAGCATGTTCCTCTGGAATCAGAAAACGGTCGGCAATCACATAATCAATGCAGGGCAATCCAGTGGTGGCAGGCAGGCCAAGGTAGGTTATCTGGATGGGTGCAGGGCGATGCGCCAGCATCTGGATTCTGGCGTTATTGGTCTGGCCGTGCAGATCCACCAGAATGTCAATTTCATGCTCGCGGATCAACCGGGCAGAATCCGCCTCACTTAATTCGTGAATCGGAATGTAATGATCCACGCCCTGAATCACGCGCTGGCGCAAACCCGAGCCATCGTTGGGCGACCAGCAGAAGGCGTAGATCTCGAATTTTTCCCGATCATGTTCTTCCAGCAGTTCCACCATCAGCATCGCTACTGGATGCGTGCAAAAATCACCGGAGCAATAGGCAATGCGGATTTTGTCATGCCGGTAGCCATGGATTGGCGCAAGGCTGGGTAGGTTGGCTAGTATTTTCGCCCGGCTGTAGCTGAGTGCCGCTTCCAGCTGGGTGGCGGGATCATCGGAAACGTTCAGCATGGCCAGTGCGGAAGTCCCATTGCGCAAGGTATCTTCATTCGTATCGCCAACGGGTGCATAAATCGGCCACTGGCATTGCTTCTGCCGCATGAAGATCAGGTGATGGATGACATCTTTTTGCGCCGGTTTCAGTAACAGGCTTTTTTCCAGCGCAGCGCAGGCGGGTTGATATTGCTTGAGCGTTTCCTGTAACCGGCCGGTACTGTTGAGCGCTGAAATTAGTACAGCAAATTCATCCGATATTTCCGGTTTGGCGGTTTCTTCTACAGTCTTCCATTGTTCAATGGCTTCTTCTGTTTTGCCAAGGCGTTCAAAAACCAGCCCGAGATTGAATCGGGCAGAAACCAGATCGGGCTTGATCGCCAGCGCGCTTTCATAAGCTGCTTGTGCGCCGGCAAAATCCTTTTCCGAAAACAGGAGAACACCCAGATTGAACCAGGCAAATGCATTAAAGGGAGACAAGTTGCGCTTGAGCCAGGTTTGATATAGCACTGCTGCCAGGCTGGGCGAAAAATCAGGTTGGCTGGCGTAGGTCACCAGATCAGGAAATTCAACCTGTTTTTGCCAGATACGTTGAATCCAGTTTGCGTAATCGGAATGTACCGGTACTTTCATGTTTCGATCTCCCAAAAATAAACCCTCGGTATTGATACGAATGTACCAATACCGAGGGTGGTTGATTACGCCGAATAACGCGAGAACCTGGCGCTTATTAGAAATTCAGATATTGAATTTGATCTGTGGTAAGTCCTGCCACTTGATCGGCCGTGAGCTCTCTGATCTGATCAGACGTCAGGTATCCCAAGTGAGTGCTATCCATGCTCTTGATCTGATCTCCTGTCATGCCTTTGATCTGGGCGGTTGTTATCGATCCGATCCATGTTCCATCCATGGCATTGAGCTGCGTGCTGGTGAATGCGCCGATCTGTTTTGCATCAAAAGCGGCGATATTGGTAGAACTCAACTGAGCCAGGTCTTCGGTATCGACAGCCTTGATCTGGTCAGCGGTCAGTGATTTGAGCTGTGCTGCGGTCAGAGCGGCGACCTGATCCGAGCTCAGATCCTTGACTTGCGCAGTACCCACACCCTTGAAGTTAATGGCGGCAGCATCATCAGAGAGAGCCTGGATTTGTGCGCTAGTGAAGCTGTTTACCTGAGCGGCGGACAGGGCGGCGACTTGTGTGCTGGTCATGGCGGTGACGTTTGCTGTACTCAGATTGCTCAGCTGATCGGTAGTCAGACCTTTAACCTGTGCGGCGGTGAGTTTGTCTATCCCATAAACAAGCATTCCGTCAGAAAATGCTTGAGCCTCGAAGGCTTTGATTTGTGATGCATTGAGAACAACCATGTCTTGCGTTTCGATAGCTGCAATTTGATCACTTTTAAGGGCAGCTATTTGTGTCGCAGAAATTTTTTTGAAATCATCGACTGTCAGATTCTGAATTTGTGTGGTGGTAAAAGCGGCTATCTGTGCCGCAGAAAATGCCTGGATGGACATGGTTATGTACCTCTTTGGTTAGGTTCATTAAAAATTAGTAAAAAATGTTTACTGAATCTAACCAACGGTCATTTGCGTGGTTGCTTTAGCAGGAAAGTAGAAAATAAATTTCTAAAGAATTTCTGGTAGACAATTTGTGGTTGGTTGAAGAAAAGGTGGTCTGGTGTTTTGTTCCGGTATGCTGACTGGTTATAACTTGACATTGGAGGTGCCGTGTTCCAGTTTGACTGTGGCCGAGCTGCGGGCCGGTATTGCTCTGATGTCGGCGGGCAAGCGCCGGATGGTGTCAGGCGAATGTATCGACGAGGCCGGTATGTCTGGTGGTCGGTAAGGGTGATGATGTGCCCGGATCTGCAGAACCATAGGAAAAATAATTGCTAGTTGCCGGGTGGCGTGGGTGAGAGCCGTGTTGCCCGTTTTCTGCCTGTTGTTGCGGTGTGTCGGCACTGACGGAGGTGTCTGCCAGCGTAATGCCGTTTTCGGCCATGATTTCGCGCAATTTTGGCAGGTTGGTTTCGATGGCTTCGCGCACAGCCGGATGATGAGATACAAATTGCGCGATGAGTTGTTGATCGCTGTTTAATTTCAGTGAAATTTCGATCGGGCCAAGGTGTGCTGGATTCAGTTTCAACTCGGCGGATTGAATCTGTTGTGTCGCCAGCCAGGTGATTTTTTGGCTGAATGTGTCTGACCAGTCCGATTGCTGGAAGGGGGTGGCAAGGGTGGATGTGCTGTTTTCCGCTACTTCAAAGGTGTCCGCTGTTGCTGAATGGCTGGCTGGTGTGATGGCGGCAGAGGGATGCGGCAAGGATTTGCCGCTTTCGGCAAAAATTGCCGGGCTGCTGATCTGAGCAGGATTGTTTTCTGATGCAGATCGCACTTCACCTGATTCCATATCGGGCGTGGCAGAAATGGATATGTCACTTGCGGTATTGGTTGCTGTATCCGTAACCGGACTGGAGAACGTGCCCGCAGATGTTTTGGTGTGAATCTGGGCTGGGCGAGGTTGTCCTTCTGCCTGCAATGATGCGGGAAAAGGCTGGCTGGCTGGCTGGTTGACGGCTGCCGTGAGTTTATCCGCGATCGTGGGGGTGGCCTGGCCCGGCACGGGTGGATGCTCCAGAACAGAAAATAATTGGCCGCCAGCAACAGCAGGTGTCAGCTCGGTTGTATCGGTAGCCTGGTGTTGTTCCTCGGTCAGAATCGGTTCAACTGGCGCTGCTTTTCCAGCATTTGCCAAAGGTGTGCCGGTTGAAAGATTGTTCAGCAATTCGTCCGTTGTTGTATTCACGCTGATACCGGGTTGATCGATGGCATCGTCTGCTTCAGGCGTTTCTGTATAAGCCATTGCTGTTCCAATCGTGCTTGTTATGTCGATCGCCAGGATTGGCAGTGTGGGGATTGCTGCCGGGTCAGCGGCCTGTTCTTCTTCCACCGGTTTCTGTTCCAGCATTTCTGTCAGGATGTTGTCAAACGCCTGGGGTGATTGTTCGGTGCCGGATGGCGGGCTGATAAAAGACAGGGTGAGATCGGGTATTTGGGAGGCGGTGCTCGGCAGGGTGATCATGGGTGTGGCATCCTTTTGGATTTCAGTTGATGTGAAATATCTAGCAATTACTATGCCGGATTATCTTTGTTTCACATTGCGGCTGAATTTGTTTGTGACGAGTTCATCCAGCTGGCGCTGTTCCCGTTTCTGTTCGCGTGCTTCCTGGCTATTTCGGGCGCGTTCCAGGAGTGTGTCGTAGGATTTCAGTTTTTTCCGGTGAGTCTGGAATTCATGTTTTCCAGTTTCGGTGCGCTGTCTGGCATGTTCAATATTTTTTTCCTGTTCACTGATAGCGTTATCCAGTTTCCCGATAAATGCCATGTAATTGCGCCAGTCTGCAAGATTGATGCCATTGCCGGCTGTGGCCATAAACCGGGCTTGATAGTTTTCACGGTACTCCAGCAGCATTTGCAGTGTTTTTTCCGCTTCCTGCTGTTTTTGATTGAGTTTTCCCAGATTCAGGGCGGCATCGTCTGCCTGTTTTTGTGTGTGATCAAGCAGTAGCCTGAGTGATTGAAGGGAAGCCATGTTTTATGAATAAGCGTTTTTTGTGTGGGTTACAGTTGCAAGCCAACCAGTTTCTTAATGCTTCCCAGATAACTTTCCCGTTCAAACATGCCTTGCTGCAGGAAGGATTCCAGCGACGGATGCAGCGCAATGGCCTGATCCAGCTGGGGGTCGGTGCCTGGTGTGTAGGCGCCGACACTGATCAGATCGTGGCTGCGCTGGTAGCGTGAGTAGGTTGCCTTGAAACGCAGCGCCAGATTGAGCATGTCGGGTGAAACCAGTGCGGACATGACACGGCTGATCGAGGCTTCAATGTCGATTGCTGGATAATGGCCGGCTTCTGCCAGACGCCGGGAAAGAACGATATGTCCATCAAGGATGGCACGGGCGTTGTCGGCGATAGGGTCATTCGGATCGTCGCTTTCAGTCAGCACGGTGTAAAAGGCGGTGATCGATCCGCTGCCATGCCGTCCGTTACCGGCGCGCTCTACCAGCTGCGGCAGGCGGGCAAAGACGGAAGGCGGATAACCTTTGGTGGCAGGTGGTTCGCCAATGGCAAGAGAAATTTCCCGCTGCGCCATGGCAACGCGGGTGAGCGAATCCATGATCAGCAAAACATGCTTGCCCTGATCCCGGAAATATTCGGCGATGGCGGTGGCATAGGCGGCGCCGTGCAAACGCATCAGCGGTGAAGTATCGGCCGGTGCGGCAACAACGACCGAGCGTGCCAATCCTTCCGAGCCAAGGATATGTTCAATAAATTCCTGTACTTCCCTGCCTCGTTCACCAATCAGACCAACGACGATGACATCCGCGCTGGTGTAGCGCGCCATCATGCCGAGCAATACGCTTTTGCCCACGCCACTACCGGCAAACAATCCCATGCGCTGGCCACGGCCCACGCATAGCAGGGTGTTGATTGCCCGCACGCCGACATCCAGTATTGTCTCGATGGGTGCGCGTTCCAGCGGGTTGAACGGGCGGCTGTAGAGCGGCACGCTGTGTTCGCAATGCAGCGGGCCAAGTTGATCAAGCGGTTCGCCTGCGCCATTTAATACGCGGCCAAGCAGTTCCGGGCCGACGCTGATGTGTTTGGCCCGGTCAGCCGCACGGCGTCGCGGATGTTGTGTGACACCGATACGCGGCGCCGGCCCGGTGTATTCGATTGGAACAACTTTTGCGCCAGGCGTCAGGCCATAAATATCACCTGATGGCATCAGAAAAAGCCGATCTCCGGAAAAACCGACGACTTCTGCCGTAACACTGGTGCCGTTGGGGAGATAGACAATGCAGCCGGTGCCTACAGCCAGTTTCAAGCCGACTGCTTCCATGACCAGGCCGGCCACCCGGGTCAATGTACCGCTGACACGGTATGGATGGGATGGTTCGGCCAGGAGTCGGCAGCTGCGGATGTAATCCTGCCAGAGCGAGATGCGGGCTGATTTGAATGTACCGGCGATGCTGGGTTCTGTCATGTCAGCCAATCTGGATTTTGATCAAGCGGTTCGAGAATGCGTTGCCAGCGCGTGGCCAGTGTTGCATCTACTTCACAGCCACCGGATTCGATCCGGCAGCCGCCGGGTTCGATCTGTGCATCTTCATGGATCTGGCATTTCATGTGCGGCAACTGGCTTTTCAGATGGCTGCGAATCCTTCCGGCATCATCGGGGTGTACCATAATCTTCACGTGCTGTGAGACGGAAGGCAGCTGACGCAACGCTTCTTCCACAACTGGCAAGATCAGTTCGGGCTTGATTTGCAGCGCTTGAGTAGTGATTTTTTTGGCCAGGTCGATCGAGAGTGCCAGCAGATCTTTGGCAATTACCTGATCAATCTGCATCAATTCCTGTTCGAATGTCTGGATCAGGGATTGCAGTTGGTGTATTTCTCTGGCGGTTTCGTGTGCGGCCTGTTCCTTGCCTTCTTCGTATCCGGCTGTTTTTCCTTCTTCCTGTGCCTGCTGGTAGATTCGTTCTATCTGCTCGGCAGTGGGTAAAACGATGGCTTCCTGTTCGATCGTTTTCGCAGTACTGGCTGCCGGTTTTCCGGGTGAAATTACCGGTTCCGGTGTCTGGGGAGCTGGAGGTTGCGATTCGGTTTTTTGCCGGTTCTTGAGCTGGTCAAATGTGCCGGGTTCCCATTTTTGCCAGGAAGAAAGGTCTTTTTTGGGGATGACATGAGCTGCTTCCATAGTTCATTCCTTTGTCCATTGTGGTGCATTGGTTAAACCGGATGGCAGAAATGGAAAAAATATCAGACAAAGCCATCTGCTCCACTTCCACCTAGTGCGATACGGCCATCATCGGCAAGCTGGCGTAAAGTCTTGAGAATTTTCTTCTGTTCAGCTTCCACTTCGGAGACGCGGACCGGGCCTTTGCTTTCAAGATCTTCGCGCAATCCTTCGGCAGCACGTTGTGACATGTTTTTGAAGATTTTGGTGCGCAATTCTTCCTTGGCGCCCTTGAGCGCGGTGATGAGCGAATCCGACTGGATTTCCCTGAGCAACAGCTGGATGCCCTGGTCATCCACTTTCAACAGATCATCGAAAACGAACATTTCATCCATGATTTTTTGTGCGATTTCTTCATCGTATTGGGTGAAGTTTTCAATGATGTTGGCTTCCAGTGCGCTGGGCATGAAGTTCAGGATTTCCGCCGTTGCGCGCACTCCTCCCATGCGCGGTTTCTTGATGCTGTCGGTGCCTGACAGCAGTTTGCCCAATACGCCATTCAATTCGCGCAGGGCGATTGGTTGAACACTATCCAGTGTGGCAATGCGCAACAGGACATCATTTCTCAATCGTTCGGTAAACAGCCCGAGGATGGCACTGGATTGATCCTACCAAGATGGACCAGTATCGTGGCAATAATCTGCGGGTGTTCGTTCTTGATCAGTTCTGCTGCCGAAGCGGCATCCATCCATTTCAGGCTCTCGATACCGCTGGTGTCATCTCCTTGGCTGATGCGATCCATCAGGTTGTTAGCCTTTTCTTCACCCAGTGCCCTGGTCAACACCTTGCGCAGATAATCAAGCGCATCCTGCCCTAGTGAGGTTTTGCCTTCTGCATGCTGGCAAAATTCTTCCAGTACGGTTTCTATTGTTTCCTGTTTGATGTCGTTCAGAGTGGCCATGGTTTCACTCAGTTTCTGAACTTCCTTGGGGCCGAGAAAACGAAATACCTGGGATGCTTCTTCTTCTCCCAGCGACATCAACAGAATTGCACTTTTCAAAACGCCATCATTGTCCATTGCCTGATATCCATCCCTTGACGACATTGGCCACTATGGCCGGTTCATTGGCTGCCAGCAATCTGGCTTTTTCGAGATTTTCTTCCAGTGTGACCACCTTGGTGGTTTCAATCATGGTTTCTCCTTGCACTACATTATTTCCAGCCGATGCTAAAACGGGAACAGCTGGCGGTGGTGGAGGAGGCAGCAGATTGCGCAGAAAAGGCCGGAAAATTTTTAGCAGGAAGAACAGCACCAGCGCTGCGATCAACAGTTGTTTGCCAATATCCTTGGTGAGTTGCACCTTATCAGGATCTTTCCAGAGCGGCAGATCTTCGGCGATGTCTCCTTTTGGATTGAACTGGCTGCTGGTGACGGTGAGTGTGTCTCCACGTTTTTCATCAAATCCAATGGCCTGTTTGACCAATGCGGTGAGTTTCGCGATTTCTTCATCAGCGAGCGGCTCGCTCACCGGGTTGCCTTCAGCATCCAGTTTTGTCCGGTGGTTGATGACTACTGCTGCCGAGAGCCGGTTGATCCGCCCGGTGGATTGGCGGATATGAGCCACGGTTTTATCCACTTCATAGTTGGTGGTGGATTCTTTCCGGGTATCGGTTGGCGTAGTTTTGGCGGCCGCTTCCGAACTTTGCTTGGCTTCTACCGGTGCTTCAGCCGGAGCCGGGGGGCGATTCGACAATGCGCCAGGTACGCCTCCTTCCGGCTGGGAAATGGAAATCGATTCGGATTGTTGCTGACTGCGAACAGCGGCGGCTTCAGCCGGATTGTTATTGGGTCTGTAGGTTTCTTCAGCGCGCTCGATATGGGAAAAATCGACATCCGCCGTTACCTGTGCATGGACGTTATCCTGACCGGTAATTGGCGTGAGAATGGCTTCGATACGCCGGATGAAATTTTGCTCCATGTCCTGCACATACTTGAGCTGGCTGGGGTCGAGCCCGGTTTCCGCCTGATTATCCTTTTGCCCGCTCAGCAGATTGCCTTGCTGGTCAATAACGGTAACGTTTTTGACCGGAAGATCGGGAATGCTGCTGGAAACCAGATGAACAATGGCGCTGACCTGTTCGGCACTCAACATCCGGCCAGGATGCAGATTCAGTAATACGGAGACCCTGGGCTGGGGACGTTCACGGGTAAATACGCTTGGTCTGGCGATGGCCAGATGCACGCGCGCTCCCTGAACGGCCGACAGGGATTGAATCGAGCGTGAAAGTTCTCCTTCCAGAGCGCGCTGGTAATTAACTTGTTCCAGAAACTGGCTGGAGCCGAATTTCTGGTTTTCCAGAATTTCGAAACCGGACAGGCTGCCTTTGGGCAAACCTTGCCCCGCCAGGCGCAGGCGAACTTCATGTACCTGACTGGCTGGAATCAGGATCGAACCTCCGCTTTCGCTGAATTGATAGGGGATGTTCATTTTTTGCAGGGCATCGATGATCGTACCGCCTTCCTGATCGGATACATTGGTATAAAGCACACGGTAATCCGGTGTCTGGCTCCATAACCATGTGCCTGCAGTCATGGCGATAACAGCAGCCGCTGCCACCATCAGGCCCAGTTTTTTTTGCATGGGCAGTTGCTTGATTTTATCCAGCTGGCTGAATGCCTTTTTTTCTTCCTGGATTTCTTCCTGGACAGTTGCCATACCAATCACCTTTTGCCTTGTTCTGTGAGATTTGCGAAACCAGACAGGTCATTTGGCCTGTTCTGATTGTTTAATGGGGATGTGCCACCCATTAACGAATACCGGAATTATCGGGATATTCGTTTTTCACGAATCATGGAAAAGAGAACTTTTGTTTGTGCTATTCCGGCAAGGGTCGGTGTATAGCGTGGTGCTAAGCTGCGCAGCATTGAAATCGTGAGCTTTTCATTATGAGAACAAGGACAAAAGCAGTTCAAGCAGGTAATCATGAGCAGCTCCGGCAGGCGTTTGACGTATTCAGTCAAGCTTCCAATCAGCTTTCCGGAATTTATCTCGAGTTGCAGCAGCAGGTTTCCCGTCTGACTGGAGAGCTGGCGCTGGCCAATGGTGAATTGCAGCGCGAGCTGGCAGCCAAGGAGGCTTTGTCGCAGCAGCTTGAGCAGTTGCTGACAGCGTTGCCTGGCGGGGTTGTTGTGCTTGATCAGCAGAGTCGCATCAGTCGTGTGAATCCGGCTGCCGTCCGTTTGCTGGGAGAGCCATTGCTGGGGATGTCCTGGCAGCAGATTGTGCGGGAGCGCTTGCAGCCGACAGGCGAATCCGGTGAATGGCTGGCAGGGAAGGGGGCATTTCCCTGGTCGAATGCTTGCCGGGTTTACATTGAAAGCAGTGTCTCTGAAATTACGGGGGAAAACGTTTTGTTGCTGCATGACATTACGGAAGCCTGTGCCCTGCATGAACAGAATCGCCGCAACCAGCGACTTGCAGCTATGGGCGAAATGGCAGCGGGACTTGCGCATCAGTTACGCACGCCATTATCCACAGCGTTGCTGTATGCCGGTCATTTGAGTAGCGAAACACTTAATCCTTTGGAAAGGAAAAATTTTGCCGATAAAACTGTCGAGCGACTTCATCATCTGGAGCACTTGATTCGTAACATGCTGCAATTTGTGAAGGGCGAACCAGTGCCGGCAGGGGAGGTTAAATTATCTGTGCTATTACGCAGAATGCAGCAGGTTATGGCGCCACAGATGCAGCAGTGCAATCTGCGGTTCACTGTCCGGGATCACAGCATGGGGGTAAGTTTGAATGTGGATCGTGAGGCACTGGGCAATGCCGTAATGAATTTGCTGGAAAACGCCGTGCAGAACTCTCCTGCAGGCGGATTGATAACATTGGCGTGTGATGTAACAGAAGACGAAGTCATCCTGGTTGTGAGCGATGAGGGGCCGGGAATTGATCCGGCATTGCATGAACGTGTTTTTGAACCCTTTTTTACAACACGGACGGAGGGAACCGGCCTGGGGCTGGCGATTGTGCATAACCTGATCCGGTCAATGCGGGGTGAAATACGGATTGATTCAGTAGCTGGCATGGGTGCCCGGTTTACCATCAGCCTACCAAGGGCGGAAGATGGTGTTGAGGAAGGGCTTGTTTTACGGAATGAGACTGAAACAGTTGAAAATTAGGGACAGATAAAAAATGCAGAATTTGCCTGTACTGATTGTGGAAGATGATCCTGATTTACTGGAAGCCGTATGCGCAACACTCAAGCTGGATGGATACACCTGCCTGGCTGCCAGCGGCGGTGAGCAGGCGATTGAGTTATTGCGCACTCATGCGGTTGGGCTGGTGATCAGCGATGTGCAGATGCGCCCGATGGATGGTTTTACCTTGCTGCAAATCATCCGGAAAATTTATCCATGGATACCGGTTGTGCTGATGACGGCGTATGGTGAAGTGGATAAGGCAGTGGCTGCCATGCGTTCCGGTGCCTGTGATTATTTACTCAAACCATTTGATCCGCACCGCCTGCTGGCACATGTCAGACAGTATTTGCTGACGGTGAATGATGAAGGCGAGTCAGAAATTGTTGCCGAAGATCCGCGTATGCTGACACTGCTTTCACTGGCCAGGAAGGTGGCCGCAACCAGTGCCACGGTGATGCTGACAGGGGAGAGTGGTTGCGGCAAGGAAGTATTGGCACGGTTTATTCATCGCCATTCACCGCGTGCATCGCAACCGTTTGTCGCGATCAATTGTGCGGCTATTCCCGAGAATCTGCTGGAAGCCACTTTGTTTGGTCATGAAAAAGGATCATTTACCGGTGCATCCCAGGCACAGGCGGGAAAGTTCGAACAAGCCAATGGCGGTACATTGCTGCTGGATGAAATTTCGGAAATGCCGCTTGGTTTGCAGGCCAAGTTGCTGCGCGTGTTGCAGGAGCGAGAGGTGGAGAGAATCGGCGGGAGCAAGCCGATCAAATTGGATATTCGCCTGATTGCCACTTCCAACCGGAACATGCCGGCGTATGTGCGGGAGGGGCGTTTCCGTGAAGATTTGTATTACCGCCTCAATGTATTTCCTCTGGAAATCCTGCCATTGCGCGATCGTCCACTGGATATTGTGCCGCTGGCCCAGCGTATTCTGGTTCAGTCCACCGATGCTGCCCAGATTCGCTATGTGTTGACAGAATCGGCCAGACAAAGCCTGGAGAGTTACAGCTGGCCGGGAAATGTGCGTGAACTGGAAAATGTGATCCAGCGTGCCGTGATTCTGGCTTCGGGCCCAATTGAGCCAATGCATTTGAATTTGCCTGTTTCTGCTGTTGTGGATGTCTCGCAGGAAAAAACACAGGTAAAACAGGTAAAGAATGATTCGCCATTGTGCGACATTAAATCGCTTGAACGGGAACATATCCTGCAAACGCTGGCTGCGGTGAATGGTTCACGCAAAATGGCGGTGCAGAAACTCGGCATCTCTGAACGTACGCTGCGTTACAAGCTGCAGCAATACCGGCTGGCCCAGTGTTAATCAATTTACTCATTCTGGAGAAAGAAATATGAGCGTTGTATCAAGCATGGATCAGGTTCTGGCGCAGCTCAAGGCGGTGTCGGATCAGGCATCGGCGACAGGAAAATCGTCTGCACCAACGGTGGCGCAGGCGGATTTTGGGCAAATACTCAAGTCTGCGGTTGATCAGGTCAATACTGTTCAGCAGATTGCCAGCCAGCTGAGCCGGGAATTCGTGGGCGGCAGCCAGGATGTCGAGCTGCACGATGTCATGATTTCCCTGCAGAAAGCGAATGTTTCCTTTCAGTCCATGATTCAGGTGCGCAACCGTCTGGTATCGGCGTATCAGGAAATCATGAACATGCAAGTGTAAGAATCGCAGTCAACAGGAATAGCGAGGCATACCGTGGCCATACTTCAAAGAGTACCTGAGACAAGGATTTCCACAGCAAATATGGAAGATGTCAGAGAGTCGGATTACAACGTGAATTCCCCGGCAGAAATACGTTTTTTCCTGAATGGAATCATGCAGGAGAAATCGCTGATTTCGCTGCAAATTGCCAGAAACACTCACGCTACTATTCTTTCATCCATTCTGGCAGTCGATTTGCCAAAGAAATTACTGATACTGGATTACGGAATTAATGAAACGCTCAATCAAATGGCGCTCAAGATGGGGAGTGTGCGGTGTATTGCCAGCCACAATCGCATCAGGATCGAATTTGATTGCGATAACCTGCAGCATATCCGGTTTGAAGGGCGTAATGCATTCAGTATCAGCTTTCCGGGCACATTAAAACGGTTGCAACGGCGTAATTTTTACCGGATTGAAACTCCTGTAGCCAATCCTGCAATCTGTGTCGTGCCATCGTTGAGCCAGGATGAAGAAACACCCGCTGTTTACAATCTGCTGGATATCAGTTGCGGTGGCATGGCGCTGGTGGATCAGCCGGGGACAGAGACAATTTTCAGAGTTGGCATGACTCTTGAACATAACCAGGTAAAACTATCAGAATCCGAAATGGTTGAAACTTCCATTGGCATTATGAATGTGACAACTGCTGTAATGAAGACCGGCAATGTTTGCCCACGTATCGGTTGCGAATTTGTCAATTTGACAGAAAAATCAAGAACACAGATCCAGCGCTATATCATCAGGCTGGAACAACAGGCCAGAAAGCTGGAAAGTAAATCCTGAGGAACCTTTGAAAAGCTACCTGCGTTGTCATTTTCGCGTTAAAAATCGGCGAAAAATGCTCATTTATTACGTATAAACGTCGCTTTCTCGCCGATTTTTGCCTTGAACTGACTACCCCGCTGACGTTTTTCAGAGGTTCCCTAACTTGCAGTTGAACGGATAAAAGTCCGTGCATCCTGAACTTGTCGAAGGAGCCGAAGGGTGTGCGGATTTGATTTTCCTGTAGACCGTACCGATAGCCCGCTTGGCAGCAGCATGATGGTGCTGTGATGGTGTTATCCGGCAGATGTCTCCATGCCATTTTCCAGGCGGTAGAGCCAGGCCAGTAGTTCGGCTACGGCAATATACAATTCTGGCGGTATCCGATCATCCAGATCCACCTGCATCAGCAGTGCCACCAGTTCGGCAGATTCATGTACATAAATCCCGGCTTCCTGAGCGCGGCGCATGATTTCCTCGGCGACCAGTCCGCGGCCTTTGGCAACCACGCGAGGGGCTGTCATCCCGTTACGATAGGCAAGCGCCACTGCATTTGGGATGGCAGCAGATTCGGATGCAGTGCGAGTGTCAGCCAGGCGGTTCGCGTTATCGGGTTTGTTTGATTCAGGATATTTCATGTCGCTGAATCTCCATCGTACGAATTGCTAGTCCGGTTGTTTGCATGGCGTCTGCCAGCGCAATCTGTTCTTTTTTGAGCTGTTGTGTAATTTCCTCTGAATCCGTATCCAGCCGGATACGCATACCTTGTGGTTCGATCGTCAGTGTGGCAGTGATTTTTCCCAGATTTGGCAGTTGCAGGTGGATACGGGTCTGCCAGCGGCTGGATTTTCCGGTTGTTTCATGATCAGCCTCGCCCTTTTCCTCATGATCCGGATATTCGGTAATGTCCCATTCCATAGCTTGTCCCGGCCAGATTTCTCCCCGCCACTGAAGATTTCCGGTTTCCAGTGTATGCAATTGTTGTTGAACCAATGCGGCTGTTTGTGGCGTTACCGGTGATGGCGATGTGGGGATTGATTCCGTGGGTGTAGCAGAAGAAGGAGCAGTTACGGGCAGTTTGCCTTGTGGTTCCTGCCGGAGTTGCTGCAGTGAACGATTGCCGCTAATCCACTGCGCCAGATGGGATTCGTAGAATAATCCGCTGGCAGACAATGCCTGCTGCAGCTGGCCCGATAGTTGCACTTTATCTCCGCCAGTAACAGGTGGTGCAGGTAGTAGGGGCGTGGTCTGTTTTGTGCCTCCGGGAGTGGTTGTGGCAGGCAGGTTTAATAATTGAGCGATCAGCTTGCCAGCCGGACTCAGTGTGGCCGGGCTATTGTTGCCCGGAGCACCATTTTGCAACAGAAATTTTAATCGTGGCGATTGCTCGATGAGTGTTAATTCCAGGGAATCTCCGGGGTTGATCGCAAAAGGCATGCGCATTTGCAGCCATCGGCCTGCGATATTGACAAGAGAATGGCCGTTTGTCAGTCGTTCGCCTATCTGCGCCAGATATTTTTGACCCGGAATAAAGGCGGGTGTATCCGATTGTGTGGCGTTCGGTACCGGATTAACGGGGTTGACTGGCCGTGTTTGCGAAACGGCATCAGCGGGTGTGGCGGTGAGAATAACTGACGGATTAACCGGGTTTGGAATCATCATGACATTACGCCGACATAATGTGTCTTGATATGGTTTTATAGATGGATTGCGGCAATCATAGCCCGGCCTTGTTCAATTTCCTATGATTTTATTCGGTTATTACGTTCTTTCAGCATGGGTTTTGCAGCATGGCGGCTTTCTCCGGTTCAATCAGAAAATATTTATTCATTTGTAATAATCGGGCTTTTTTTCATGATGCTGGGTATGATGGCATTTGTCATTCTTTTCAATATGATGAATCGTTATCTGTTTAGACATGTGTATGAATAAAGTTGCATTCCGGCCGTTGCTGGTGTGTGCGTTTTTGTTGTTGGTGTGTTCTGGTAGTGCCAGGGCCGAGGATTGGTTATATACGATCCGCTCTGGGGATAATCTCTGGAATATCGCGGAGCGTCATCTGGTTAGCGTGAAATATGTGCCGCAGTTGCAGCGGCTTAATCATGTTCATGATCCATATCATATACCGCCCGGGAAAGTGATCCGGATTCCGTCCGAATGGTCAGTTCGTCGGCCAGGGGAAGTTGAAATCATCGATTTTTACGGAACGGTAACCCTTAAACGTGCTAACAGCTCCGGGCATTTTCCAATTGAGGAAAAGCTGTGTGTGGCGATCGGGGATGAAATCAGTACCGGACCAGATTCGCAGGTGACGCTTGAATTCAGTGATCACTCCCGTCTGCAGATGGAAAGCGAGAGTGATATTCGTCTGGAACAGACCGAGATACTGGGACGGGATGCGGTTGTGGTCACAGAAATCGAGCAAAAATCCGGCCGTACGGCCAATACGGTTCCGCACCAATCCGGGCCTGCTTCCAGATTCAGGATAAAAACACCTTCTGCGGTGAGTTCGGTGCGTGGCACCCGTTTCCGTATCGGTGCGGATAAACAGAGTGGTACGACTTACAGTGAAGTTCTGGAAGGGGTGGTGGATGTCAGCACGCCACAACGGATCATGCCTGTAACAGGTGGCTACGGTACGGTGACGCGGATTGGCCAGATTTCTGATCATCCGGTCGAGTTGTTGCCTGAACCGGATTTTTTCCGGGACACCGGATTTATATGAGCGGGTACCTTTGGTCATACCTTTGAAATCTTTGGCAGGCGCAGGTTCGTACCGCGTCCAGGTTGCACTGGACCCGGAGTTCAGAAAAGTTGTAACGGATCTGGTTGCAGCAAACCTTCCATTGCGAGCGCGTGAACTGGCCGATGGTGATTACTGGCTAAGGGTACGCGGAAAGCGTGGTTCGGGTCTGGAGTACGCGGAAAGCGTGGTTCGGGTCTGGAAGGCCGGGATGGAATCAAGCAAATTAAAGTGCATGCCCACCCGGAACCACCATTCATTATGGCGCCGCAGCCGGGTGCGAAGATCGGAGGTAGTCAGCCGGTTTTCGAATGGACAACCCGGCCGGATATCAGGCGTTATCTGATTGAAGTGGATCGTACTGCTGATTTCCAGAAACCCGGTAAATATGCAATTGAATCTGCAGACGGGAATTTCACCTTGCCGGAGCAGCTTGTGCCGGGTGAATATTGGTGGCGGATAGCAGCCGAATCGGGAACGATCGGGACAGGGCCTTACAGCGATCCAATCTCTTTCCGTGTTCCAGTGCCCGGCCCAAAACTGGGTTCAGCTGAAGTTGGAAGTGAAGAAATCCGGTTTTCCTGGTCTGCGGGGGAAGCGGGAGAGAAATACCAGTTTCAGATGGCACGGGATTCCGGATTCAATAAAATTATCAGCGATGTTCTGATCAGCAAGCCGGGAGTGGTTATCCCCAATCCGGGCGGAGGCAGCTATTACCTGCGTATCAAGCTGATTGAAGCTGACGGGGAAGAAGGCGTGTTCGGGCCAGTCCAATCATTCAGAGTGCCCTACCGATACCCCTTTTTCCTGCCATTCCTGGGATGGATGTAATGAAATTCTGGAACAAACGTAATGCGTCGAGTATTTCCATGCTCCGCGTTGCCTTGTTGCTGATCATTGTCGGATTGTTGTCGGTATCGGGCTGGCTGCAGCGCCTTGACTGGCTGATTTATGATGGAATTGTCAGCCGGCAATTTTTTCCGGTGGATAGTGATATTGTCCTTGTCGCCATTGACGATGATAGTCTGCGCGCCATTGGTAAATGGCCCTGGACACGCGAATTGCACGCCGAGTTGATTGATCGTCTGAGCCAGGTTGGTTCGAATGTGGTGGCGCTTGATTTATTGTTGGAACCTGATCTCGATCATCCGGAGGCAGACAAACGGCTCAAGTCGGCGTATTTTTACGCACGGTAATGTTGTGTTACCGGTTGCACCGGCACAAAACGCTGCAGGTGATGGATTTTTCCTGATTCGACCTTTCTCTTCGCTACAGCGCTACGTTACGCTCGGCCATGTGGATATCGAGCTGGATCGGGATGGAGTGGTGCGCAGAACCTACCTGTATGCCGGTATTGATGTTCCGGCATTTCCGGCACTGGGCCTGGTGCTGGCGGATAAAGGCAATCCGGTGAACCGGGTATATCATTTGGATCGGGTGCCGGAAGAGGAGCGAGTCATCGAGGAAACCGGGAAAATCTGGGCGCGTTCGCGCGAAATCATGATTCCTTTTGCCGGACCCCCGGGGACTTATCCCAGGATTTCCTATGCCAGATTGATGCAGGATGATTCTCTGCTGGATGATCTGCGAGGAAAGATCATCATTGTTGGTATGGCAGCAACCGGCTTGCAACAAAATTTTCTGACGCCTGTTTCCCTTACGCAGCATAACTATATGAGTGGCATCGAATGGCATGCCAATGTGGCGGATACGCTGCGTAACGGGCGTTCAATTTATCCTGCTCCCGATATGGTTACAGTGGTGGTTGGGGTGGTATGGGTGCTGGCGGTATTGTTTTTTGTCCATTCCCTGCCTGGAAAATACAGTGGGGTAATACTTGTGATGTTATCCGTGGCAAGTATTGCATTGGTAGCCGTAGTGCTCAGTGTGTTTCATATTTGGTTCCCGCCTGGAGCTGCCCTGGTTGGTATGTTGGCTATCTATCCGTTAAGGAACTGGCAACGTATCAATGAGTATATTCAACAGCAATTTACCACCGGAACCTACTTGCAGGCGGTGTTTGATTCTGTACAGGAGGCGGTAATCACTGTTGATGTCAAAGGTCAGGTACTTTATCTCAATCAGGAAAGTGAACGTATTCTGGGTGCGGGATCTGCACAGTTGATTGGCAAGCCATTGGATCAGCTGTTGGGTGTGTCACTGGTGGATAATGAGGATGCAAATGTTGATGACTCTGTTTCCCCAAAATCCTCGCCGGATTCCCGGCTGCAACAATGTATTCTCACCCTGCCTTGCGGGAATCAGCGCACCCTTCGTGTGAAACACCGGATGCTATATGACCGGTGGCATTCTCCTGCGGGGGCTGTGGTAACACTCTTGGATATTTCTGATGCACTGGGGCTGGAACAGAGAATCGTTCATCAGGCCAATTACGATGTATTGACGGTGCTGCCGAACCGGAATTTTCTGCTTTCCCGTGTTGATGGGCTGGTTGCTGCCCGGAAACAGGAAACGATCCTGATTGCTTGTCTGGTATCAATCGATCATTTCAGCAAGATCAATGATGCTTTCGGGTATTACGCTGGTGATATTTTGTTGAAAATGATTGCAGATCGGCTGCTGAAGCTGGTTTCCGGTGATGATTTGATTGCCCGCTGGAGTGGGGACGAGTTCATGCTGGTGGTAAGCAGGCCGGCACAGGGAAATCAGGAGCTGAAGTTTGCGAGAAAAGTTCAGGAAACCATGGGGCGCCGGTTTGAAATCAACGGGCAGGAAGTTTTTATTTCGGCGAGCATTGGTATCCGGGTTTCTTTTCAGGCAGGCCAGGTGGTTGAGGATAATGAAGTTTTTCTGGATAAGGCGGTTTCTGCCATGCAGCATGTTAAACGGCAGGGGGGAAATGGCTTCCAGTTTTATTCTTCCGGGCAGATGAATGCCTGGACGCGTGAACAACTTGAACTTGAGAGGGATTTCCGGCTGGCGATCGAGAGTCAGGATAGGGCATTGCATGTTTTGTTTCAGCCTATTATCGATGTCCGGCAAAAACGGGTTGTTCACAACGAGGTATTGGTGCGCTGGGATCATCCTGAACGTGGATTGCTATCTCCGGCTGATTTCATTCCGCTTGCCGAGCGGGTTGGATTAGTCGAGCAGCTTGGGGATCTGGTGTTGTCGGTTGCCTGCAGAACAGCGGCGGATCTGGCAAAGGTGGGGCAAATTATCGATATTTCGGTCAATGTGGCTTCACGGCAGCTGTTGCACCCGGATTTTGCGCAAAAGGTGGCAGATGTGCTTGAGCGCGCAGCTTTGCCGGCTGCGCGGCTGATGCTGGAAATCACTGAAAATGCTGTTATCAGCGATTTGCCGCGTGCGGCTGAAGCACTGGTACGATTAAAAGCGTTGGACGTTACCATTGCACTGGATGATTTTGGCACCGGCTATTCTTCATTGAGTTTGTTGCGCGAACTACCGCTGGATATTCTGAAAATTGATAAATCCTTTATCCAGGGTATTGAGCACAGTCATTACGCGGATGAGAAATTTGATTTTGCCATTGCCCGGGCAATTATTGCATTGGGTGAGAATCTTGACCTGGGCGTGATTGCTGAAGGTGTGGAAACTGAAAAGCAAATGGAATATCTGCAAAGACATCATTGTTACCTGCAGCAAGGCTATTATTTCAGCCGCCCGGTATCGACCACCCGGCTTATGCAATACATGGGTCAATTTAACGCAAGTCGTTTTTCAGAGGTTTCCTGAATGGCAACCGATGCTGCTTGTCTTTCAATTTATTTCAATAAATCCGGCCATGGGTTTCTCCCGGGCAATATTGAGTTAAGGCTGTTGTCAGTAAGCGGTACTACTTTTATCAGGTGAGAGATTTATTATTGACATAACTTGAAAAATCATGCGGTGAACCTATATTGACACTGGAACCGGGAGGCAGGTGGACGTAGTTGAAAATTGTAGTGAGGCTCCCCGGCTGTCAAAGAGATTGCGGTGCGGTGCTGTAATCAGGTACGCCGCAGCAGTAAGTGGCGGTTTATTTTTGTGAATGTTTGTGATTTATATGGAGGCTGTTATGGCAATTACGCGATATGAACCATGGGGATTACTGACGCAGTTACAACGTGAACTAGAGCGGGCGCGGGATGATATGGCAACTGAAGGCGCTTCTGCTATCGCTGAATGGGCCCCTGCAGTAGATATCAAGGAAGAAGTCGACAAGTTTGTTTTACACGCTGATTTACCTGGTGTAAAACCCGGGGAAATAGAGGTTACTACCGAGAATGGGGTACTTACAATCAAGGGCGAGAAGCAAACGGAAGCGAGAACCGAGAAAGAGGGGTATAAGCGGATAGAGCGGACACACGGTTCTTTTTATCGCCGTTTTAGCCTGCCGGATACAGCGGATCTTGCTGCAATTTCAGCGGTTACCAAGGATGGGGTACTGGTGGTTACCATCCCCAAGCGCGAGGCGGTGCAGCCCAAAAAAATCAATGTGACTGTACAGTAATACGGAAAAACAAACGGGGCTTTAGGGAGCCTCTGAAAAACTGCTTGTGTTGTCTTTTTGCCTTGAACTGACTACCTCGCTGACGTTTTTCAGAAGCTCCTCGGGCCTCGTCTGTTTTGGCGAGGTGTTTTTTCACAATTTTGATCCATGTGGAGGATACGATCTCAAATTACAGGAAGTCAGGTAGAATGGCTCTACCAGTGGCCGTCGGCCGTGGATACCAGATGGTTTCGGGTGACTGGGATTTTGACGCCTGATTCAGGGTCTCAAAGGCTGGGCAAATTTGTCTGGCTGATATTGACCGTGATATGTGCGTCAGGTTTTGGCGGATTTTTATAGAGGAAATCGTTAATGAACTTTAAATACTACATCGTTTGTATTCTTGGCCTGAGTACCGCTTTAATCGGTTGCAGCGGACCTCCTGAGGTTACTCCGGAAAATTGTGCGGGAAGGGGAATGGAAAGAGCATTGGACTATTACAAGAATAATGAAGCAGAGAGACAAGCATTTATTGATAAGTGCAACGCTCTGCCCAAGTAATTGTAAATATACATTTCTTGCTGAAGATTCAGGCTCGATTTGCGGAATTTCTTGAAGTGCTGTCGAGCCTGGGTTGTCTGAAGCGGATTTTTTGCCTTGTTTCCCGAATTCAAATCAGGGTGCTATTCTGCCAGGCGTTTTTTGAGTACTGAATTGACCTGTGCGGGGTTTGCCTTGCCTCTGGATGTTTTCATTATTTGGCCTACCAGGGAATTAAAAGCTTTTTCTTTTCCTGCCCGGTAATCCGCTACCTGTTGCGGGTTGGCTGCCAGCACCTCATCTACCCATTTTTCAATTTCACTATCATCAGAAACTTGTCTGAGGTTTTTGGCATCAATGATGGCGTCTGCGTTCTCTCCGTTGCTTTGCCACATGCCGTCAAATACATCCTTGGCAATTTTTCCGGAGATGGTGCCATCGGTGATGCGTAACAGCAGCCCGGCCAGCTGTTCTGGAGTGACAGGACATTGGGTGATTTCAAGTCCTTCCTTGTTCAATCTTGCACTGACTTCGCCCATGATCCAGTTGGCACAGAGTTTGCCTTGCCCGGGGAGAAGCCCGATTGTTTTCTCAAAATAATCTGCCACCTCCCGTGTCGCGGTCAGGATACCGGCATCGTAGGCTGACAGGCTGAAATCCTGAATATAACGGTGATTTTTGTGCCCGGGTAGTTCCGGTAGTTTCTCCCTGATCTGTTCGATCCATTCATGGGGGATGATCACGGGTAATAAGTCGGGATCCGGGAAGTAGCGGTAGTCATGCGCATCTTCTTTGCTGCGCATGGTACGGGTTTCATTCCGGTCCGCGTCATACAGACGGGTTTCCTGGGTGATGCTGCCACCACCTTCCAGAATATCGATTTGCCTGGCTACTTCGTAATCGATCGCCCGTTCAAGAAAGCGGAATGAATTGAGATTCTTGATTTCACAACGCGTGCCGAGTGTTTCCGAGCCTGCTGGGCGTACTGAAACGTTGGCATCACAGCGGAAAGAGCCCTCCTGCATGTTGCCGTCGCATATCCCGATCCAGCGTACCAGCGAGTGCAGCACTCTTGCGTATGCCACAGCTTCTGTACTGCTGCGCATCTCCGGTTCCGAGACAATTTCCAGTAACCCTGTTCCGGCACGGTTCAGATCAATTCCTGTCATGCCGTGGAATTCTTCGTGAGTGGATTTTCCAGCATCTTCTTCCAGGTGGGCGCGAGTCAGTCGGATGACTTTTTCCTGATCTCCTGTCCGGATGGTGACGCATCCACCTTCCACGATCGGATGTTCCAGCTGGCTGATTTGATAGCCCTTGGGCAAATCAGGATAAAAATAATTCTTACGTGCAAAAATTGATGGCGAATTGATGGTTGCATCGATTGCCAGTCCAAAACGGATTGCATATTCGACAGCTTCCCGGTTCAGTACGGGCAATACGCCAGGAAGGGCGATATCCACTGCGCAGGCTTGTGAATTTGGTGCGGCGCCATAGGCTACGGATGCACCAGAAAAAATCTTGGACCGGGTTGATAACTGTACGTGTATCTCAAGGCCGATTACAGTTTCCCATTGCATGATCAGCTTATCCTTTTCCTTTTAATCACTTGCGGTTAAACAGAGGGCAGGGGGTTTAGTTACCACTATCGGGTGGGGCGAGTTCGTGCCAGTTTGTTGCCAGCTGGTAACGATGGGCGACATTCAGCATTTGCGCTTCCCGGAAGTAGTTGCCAATGATATGCAAACCAGTTGGTCTGTTTTTATCGCCAAACCCGACTGGTATGGACATGCCTGGCAACCCTGCCAGACTGGCAGCGCTGGTGTAAATATCGGATAGATACATCTGGATAGGGTCGCCGCATTTTTCACCTATATTGAATGCGACAGTAGGCGTGGTTGGCCCCATGATCAGATCGCACTGCTCAAAGGCTTTGGCGAAATCTTCGGCAATCAGGCGCCGCAGCTTCTGTGCCTGAAGGTAATAGGCGTCGTAGTAACCGTGGGATAACACGTAAGTGCCGATGAGAATGCGGCGTTTGACTTCCTCGCCAAATCCTTCTGCGCGTGTCCTGGCATATAAGTCTTCCAGATTGCTGTATTGTGCAGCGCGATAACCATATCGCACGCCATCGAAACGTGACAGATTGCTGGATGCTTCGGCGGGTGCGAGCACATAGTAAACTGGAACGGCCAATTTGCTGTTTGGCAGGGAGATTTCAACAAATGTCGCACCTAGCTTGCGATATTCCGCCAGAGCGGCTTCAACAGCTCTGGAGACATCGCTACTCATGCCTTCGGCAAAGAATTCCTTTGGTAAACCGATGCGCAATCCTTCGACCGGTTGTGTCAGATTTTTCGTGTAGTCCTCTTTTTCCCGCTGCAGACTGGTCGAGTCGTGTTCATCAAATCCAACCATGGCATTCAGCAGTAAAGCCAGGTCTTCGGCAGATTTGGCCATGGGGCCGCCCTGATCAAGACTGGAGGCAAATGCGATCATGCCGTAGCGGGAAACCAGGCCGTAAGTGGGTTTGATTCCGCTGATTCCGCATAATGCAGCCGGCTGACGTATGGAACCTCCCGTATCCGAGCCGGTTGCGGCTGGTGCCAGCCTGGCTGCCACGGCACAGGCTGATCCTCCTGAGCTGCCACCGGGAACAGCTAGTCTGTCCCAAGGGTTTTTTACCGGACCATAGTAGGAGGTTTCATTACTCGAACCCATGGCAAACTCATCCATGTTGGTCTTGCCCAGATTTACCATGCCTGCCTGGTCAAATCGTTCCACCACGGTTGCGTCATAAGGTGAAATAAAATTTGAAAGCATTCTGGATCCGCAGGTAGTCAACCATCCTTTGGCGCAAAAAATGTCTTTTTGTGCGATGGGGATTCCGGTAAGGGGCGTTGATCGTCCTGCAGCAATCATTGCATCAGCAGATTTGGCCTGGTTCAGACTTTTTTCTTCATCGAGCGTGATAAAGGCATTTAGATCCGGGTTAAGTGACTTGATGCGAGATAAAAATCCGGCGGTGAGTTCCGTGCTGGATATTTTTTTGTCCGAGAGTAACCGGGAAAGCTGCCTGAGGCTGGCATTTAACATGGTCTGTCAGTGCAGTTGAAAAGGGTTGGAAATAAACGAGCGGAAATATACGGTATTTTTGTGTTACTCGATTACTTTGGGGACCAGATAGTAACCATCCTCAACCTGGGGGGCGATCGATTGAAACAGGGCGTGCTGATCGGTTTCGGTTACTACATCTTCACGCAGCCTTTGCACCATATCCTGGGAATGGCTCATGGGCTTGATGCCATGCGTATTGACAGCCTGCATTTGCTCGATCAATCCAAAAATTCCTGACAACCGGGAGAGGTTTTGCTGAGCGTCTGTCTCACTGATTTCAATGCGGGCAAGCTTTGCTACGCGCTTGATATCGCTAAGTGATATTGTCATATAGTTACGCTTTCTATTTATTGCGAAAGAGGTATTAGAGTATCATGCTCACCTGTTAAGCGCATATTCTATATCTCTCTGCGGTGTTTGTCTGAAGAGTAAGGCTGCAAGCCCTGTACATCAAACACAGCATACCGGACAAGTCATACTGAAAAGCGGCCATCATGTTTAATTTCCTGAACAATAATTTTCTGAGTAACTATTTTTCAACGGATATGGCGGTTGATCTGGGTACGGCCAATACGCTGATCTATGTTCGTGGCCATGGCATCGTGCTGAACGAGCCTTCGGTCGTTGCCATACGTCACGAAGGAGGCCCAGGTGGCAAACGCATGATTCAACAGGTGGGGTTGGCTGCAAAGCAGATGCTGGGCCGTACTCCAGGCAATATTACTGCCATCCGGCCAATGAAGGATGGTGTTATCGCCGACTTTACCGTTACCGAGCAGATGCTCAAGCAATTCATCAGGAAGGCTCATCCTCCCCGTCTATTTTCTGCAAATCCGCGTATCGTTATTTCAGTACCTTGTGGTTCAACCCAGGTGGAGCGGCGCGCCATCCGTGAAGCTGCTTACGGGGCCGGGGCACGCAAGGTTGAGTTGATTGAGGAACCCATGGCGGCAGCACTCGGGGCTGATTTGCCCGTTGAAACACCTACGGGCTGTATGGTGGTTGATATTGGCGGAGGGACGACAGAGGTTGCGGTAATTTCGCTGGGAGGGGTTGTTTACTCCAATTCAGTGCGGGTCGGTGGTGACAGGTTTGATGAAGCGATCATCAACTATATTCGTCGCAATTACGGAATCATGATCGGTGAAGTAACGGCAGAAATCATCAAATCGGAAATCGGATCGGCTTATCCAGGTTCCGAGGTTCGTGAAATAGAGGTGAAAGGGCGTAATCTTGCCGAAGGTATCCCGCGCAGCTTCACAATTTCGAGTAATGAAATTCTGGAAGCATTGGCCGAACCGTTAAACAGCATTGTCAGTGCGGTAAAAACTGCTTTGGAGCAAACACCTCCCGAACTTGGTTCCGATATTGCTGAAATGGGTATGGTGATGACAGGCGGAGGTGCATTACTGCATGACATTGATCGCCTGTTGATGGAGGAGACTGGGATTTCTGTGATTATTGCCGATGATCCGCTTACTTGTGTCGTGCGGGGCGCAGGCGTGGCTCTGGAGAATATCGACAATTCAATTGGAATTTTTGCCAGAGATTATTGATCGTCCTTCAGGGCGAGTGTGTTTGTATACAGGTATGTTTTCCTTCATGCCGTTGATAAATGCTCACAACCCGTAAGTTGACCCTGAATCTGTTTGTATCAGGTAACTGACCAGCTTCACATCAAGCCTCGACAGGGGGTAATCTGTTGAAAGGTGACGGATCATGCGGGGTAAGGCAAATTTCCATGTTGAATCCCTGTTGCCGCAGTCTGTAGCTTGATCGCCGTGAGCTGGTATTTCAGCAGTTCCTTATACTTTTGCGTCATATACCTTTTATTTAAATTGCCTGATTGTCGAGAATGCTGTTTTCGGACAAGTCCGGTTTGTTAGCCTGGGCATGGGAATACTGGGAGATTACATGCAAACTTCCCCGCAGTTCTTTAAAGTGGGCCCAAGTCCGTTGGCGCAGTTGTTTTTCTTTGTGTTGTTATCAGTTGCCATCATGGTTGCTGATACCCGGTCAGATTTTGTTTCTGAAGCAAGACGGGTAATCGGCTCGGTTATTTCCCCACTGCAAAAACTTGCTTACCTGCCTTTTTCCCTGCAAGACAAACTGGATCAATATATTGAGGATTTCAGGCTCATTGAGGACATTGATCATCTCAGAAAAGCTTATTTGACCAGTCGGCATGATTTTTTCCGATTGCAGGCATTAACCGGAGAAAACGAGCGTTTGCGCGCATTGCTTGGCGCGGCAAAACAGACTGAATTGCAGCCAGTTCTGGCGGAAATACTTTATACGCCTCGTGATCCATTCAGCCGCAAGATTACTCTGGACAAGGGTGATTCAAGTGGCATCAAGCCCGGACAGGTTGTGATTGATGACCTCGGGGTAATTGGACAGGTGACACAGGTTTTTCCGTGGACTTCGGAAGTAACGCTGATCACGGACAAGAATCACATGGTTCCAGTGCAGATTGACCGTAATGGTTTGCGAACAGTAATCTCGGGGGCTGGTAAAAACAGTGAGCTGGAGTTGCGTTTCTTGTCTATCAACACGGATATTCAGGAAGGTGATTTGCTGAGTACCTCCGGAATTGGTGGCGTTTATCCGTCCGGCTTGCCGGTGGGACGGGTGGTGCATATTGAATATGATCGATCGCATAAGTTTGCGCGTATCATATGTGCACCCGTGGCAGGCGTGGATCGCCACAGACAAGTGCTTATCCTGATTGGCTCTGTGCCGACTCCGGTAATTTCAGATAACCCTGAGCCCCATGCACCGCAGAAAAACCAGAAAACCAGGAATAATGGGACATGATTACATCGCCCAGGAATTTTCTCTACCAGCAAACAAAACACTGATTTATCTCAGTCTGGCAACAGCAGTTTTAATCAATCTCATGCCATTTGATAAGGTGGTATTGGCGTTGCGTCCGGATTTTGTCGCCCTGATATTGCTTTACTGGAACATCCATCAACCTCGGCAAGTAGGTATGGGTGTGGCCTTCCTGACTGGATTGATAATGGATGTTATTGATACCAGTGTCATGGGTCAGCATGCATTGGCTTATTGCCTGATAACGTTTCTTGCCCTGATTTTGCACCGGCGTTTGCGACTTTTCAATGCGCTCCGGCAAATCCCGGCCGTTTTATGGATACTTTTACTCGGCCAGGCAATGGTATTTCTGACCGGGGTGCTGGTGGGTACCTATGCTCCGGAGTGGCATTTCTTTCTGGCCAGTGTGACAGGGGCGCTGTGCTGGCCTGTGCTTGTGTTTTTGTTGGGCAATTTCCGGAAACAGCAAATTGAACCCGATGAGATATGAACGATACCGTTGAGCTGCGCGATCACTCCCGGGAAATTCGGCATTTCCGTATCAGGCTGGTGATGAGTGCGGTGATTGTTGTGATCCTGTTTGGTATTTTGCTCGGTCGTTTCTTTTATCTGCAGGTAATGCAGGCAGAGCACTATACAACGCTAGCCGAGGCAAATCGTATTGCTATTCAGCCGTTGGTACCTAACAGAGGGCTCATATTTGACCGCAACGGCGAGATTCTGGCCCAGAATTATACTGCCTATACGTTGGAAATTATCCCTGATCAGGTCAAAGATCTGGAGTCGGCGATACATGAGCTTGCAACCGTCATTGAAATAACTCCTGAAGATCGCCGCCGCTTCAATAAATTGAAGCGGGAGAGCACAAGGTTCAAAAGTTTGCCCATACGCTCCCGTCTGACAGATATAGAGGTGGCTCGTTTCGCGGAGAACCAGTATCGTTTTCCCGGTATGGATATCAAGGCGCACCCACTTCGGCATTATCCTCAGGGGGAGCTGGTTTCCCATGTGATTGGCTATATCGGCAGGATCAACGATAAGGATCTGGAACAGCTTGAAGCCGATAAACGGCTAAAAAACTACCATGGATCTACGCACATTGGACGGATTGGCATCGAAAAAAGCTATGAAAATGCGTTGCATGGGCAAACGGGGTTTGAACAGGTCGAGACGGATGCGGTGGGTCGCCCGGTGCGCACCTTGTCCCGGGAGGCCCCGGTTGCCGGGGATGATCTTACCCTGTCTCTTGATATTGGTTTGCAGCAAGCCGCAATAGATGCTTTTGGAGAGTATCGCGGTGCACTGATTGCGCTTGATCCATCTAATGGGGAAATTCTTGCTTTTGTCAGCAAACCTGGCTTTGATCCCAATCTGTTTGTAGATGGCATTGATCATGCCAACTGGCGTTTGCTCAATGAATCCATTGATAGGCCTCTGAATAATCGTGCCTTGCGTGGCGTATACCCTCCCGGCTCCACGTTCAAGCCATTTATGGCGCTGGCCGGGCTGGAGCTGGGCAAGCGTTCTGTTCGTTATGGGTTTAGTGATCCTGGTTATTTCAGCCTGCCAGGCAGCTCGCATCGTTTTCGTGACTGGAAGCCAGGAGGGCATGGCTGGGTTGATTTGCACAAATCTCTCGTAATTTCGTGCGATACGTACTATTACACGCTTGCTCACGACCTGGGTATTACCAATATCCATAACTTTATCGGGCAATTTGGTTTTGGCAAGGAAACCGGAATTGATATTCCGGGAGAGGTTTCAGGTTTATTGCCTTCTCCGGAGTGGAAGAAAAAACGATTCAATCAGAACTGGTTACCGGGTGACACCATTTCAGTTGGCATCGGCCAGGGATTTAATCTGGCGACACCACTTCAGCTGGCCTATGCAACGATGCTGCTAGCGAATGACGGCAAGGCTTACCGGCCCCATTTTGTTAAACAGCAGGTGGATCATCATAAAAATCTGGTGGAAGATGATTTCGTAACCGAGATGTTCAGGTTGAATCTGAAGCCGGAATATCTGGATCACATCAAACGGGCGCTGGTGGATGTGACACGGCCGGGTGGTACTGCTGCGCGGGCAGGGGTAAACGTAGCCTATACATTTGCTGGTAAAACAGGCACTTCACAGGTAATCAATATCAAACAGGGGGAGCGTTACAATGCAAACAGAATTAATGAGCGGCACCGTGATCATGCCTTGTTTATCGCTTTCGCCCCTGCGGAAGATCCAAAAATAGTTCTGACTGTGCTGGTTGAAAATAGTGGTTCGGGAGGTTCGACCGCCGCTCCCATCGCTCGCAAGGTGCTGGATTATTTTTTTCTGGGGAAAATCCCCGAGCCTGTGGAAAAAGCGGGGTAGGCAGAATATGCTGGTTTTGAAGCAACTGGAGCTCTGCGGTGAGGAAAAATTACTTTATGGTTGCTGTGAATTTCGCAAAGTGATCCTGAACATCGGGGCTCTGGTGTCATGAGCTCTTTTGATATTAAAAGAGTGTGGTATTACTTTACCCGCTATATCGATAACTTCCTGCTTGCCGGAATATTTTTGCTCATGCTGACCGGGTTGATCGTGCTCTATAGCGCAACCGGTGGCAATCCAGGACGTGTAATCAGCCAGATGATCAACATGGTGATTGCATTGTTGGTGATGTGGGTAGTGGCCAATGTTTCACTCCAGAGAATTATGCGGCTTGCCTTGCCAATTTATGTTCTGGGCATGATTTTACTCGTGGCTGTGGCATTGTTTGGTGAAGTTCAAAATGGAGCTCGCCGGTGGCTGAATCTTGGCTTTGCTCATATCCAGCCATCGGAACTACTCAAAATTGCAGTTCCGCTGATGATTGCGTGGTATTTCGATAAGGTGCAGATTACGCTGCGCTGGCGTGATTACGTTGTTGCAGTAATTATTTTGCTGTTACCGGTGTTGTTTATCATGCGTCAGCCCGATCTCGGGACAGCTTTGCTTATTTTAATCAGCGGATTTTATGTAATATTTTTAGCGGGTTTATCGTGGCGGGTTCTGGCTGGTTTGGCAGTGGCGGTGGCTGTAAGTCTGCCTTTGCTCTGGTCTTTCGGCATGCATGATTATCAGCGAAAACGGGTTATGACTATGTTTGACCCTTCTCAGGATGCTTTGGGCGCGGGTTACCATACGATACAATCCAGCATTGCCATTGGATCGGGAGGTATCTCGGGCAAGGGATGGTTGAAAGGCACACAATCCCAGCTTGATTTTTTACCGGAACCCAGCACGGATTTCATTTTTTCGGTATTCTCCGAAGAGTTCGGGTTAATAGGTAATTGCTTGTTGTTGTCGCTTTACCTGATCGTCATCGGGCGATGCCTGATTATTACAGCCAGAGCGCCAACGCGTTTTACCAGGCTGGTTGCCGGGTCAATTACCTTGACCTTTTTCACTTATGTGTTTGTCAATATGGGTATGGTGAGTGGTATTTTGCCCGTTGTCGGCATACCTCTCCCGCTGGTTAGTTATGGCGGGACTTCTATGGTCACTATATTGCTGGGGTTTGGGATTCTGATGAGTATTCATACCCATCCAAAACTTGTTAAAACATGAACATGAAAAATATGAAAACAAATCTTGATTTCTATTTCAAACCGGTGAATGGAAACATTTCGTTTGTTCTCCTGGCCGTCGTAACTTTATTCGTGATTTCTGCCTGCAGTAATACGCCTCGTGTAGGTCAGTCATCCTCGCAATCGCATGCCAGATCAGGGGGCGGTTATTATCTTGATGATGGCCCCGAAGACAATCCACCTTCCAATCTCGATTCTGTGCCTGATGCTGTGCCTCGTGCCGAGCCTCTGAAGACTTCCGCGATGCGCCCCTATGTTGCCCTGGGGAAAACCTACACGCCCATGACTTCGCTCCAGCCTTACAAGGCAAGTGGCCATGCATCGTGGTATGGCAAACGGTACCATGGCAAACGCACCTCTTCGGGAGAGGTATACGATATGTATGCCATGACCGCAGCTCATCCGACCTTGCCAATCCCGAGCTATGTCCGCGTTACGAATGTACGGAACGGAAATTCTGTAATCGTCCGTGTGAATGATAGAGGCCCTTTTCTGGGAAATCGTCTGATAGATCTATCTTATGTGGCAGCGTATAAACTTGGAATTCTGGCCAATGGCAGCGCCGGGGTAGTAGTTGAAAGCATTATCCCGGATCGTTTCAGTAATGCTGGCTTTGTAGTGGCAAAGAAGGAGCCGGATGTGGTGCCAGAAAAAATAGATGGCAAGGAAGACCAAGGCAAATTTTATTTGCAGCTCGCGGCTTTTGGATCTGTCCATAATGCTCAATCCTATTTGATCCGTTTGCAATCAGAGCTCCCCTCGATAACTCACCAAACGCGTATTCACCAGGCCAGTGGATTGCACAAGGTAGTCATAGGGCCCTTTCCTGACCTGGAAGCAGCCAACCAGACGGCGAATGCCATTTCTACATCCGGAATCTCGAAGCAGATACTGGTACAACGTTCGTATTGATCGCTTACCCCGTTATACAAATAGATCTTTAAACTTCATCACCGGTCAGGTATTTCACCGGAAAATCAAGGTTATTCGTGACGTAGTGCTTCCACAGGTTTGAGTGAAGCAGCTTTGCGGGCCGGGTACAGGCCGAAGAAAATTCCGATGATGGAGGAAAAAGAGAAGGCGAGGGCGATCATCCCCGGGGTAATCACGATTTCAAGTTCGGCAATCCGGCTGACCAGCCAGGCGCCACCAATCCCCAGAGCGATACCAGTGAGTCCACCCAGTATGCAGATCATCAGCGATTCCAGCAGGAACTGGGTGAGTATCATGCGCTGGTTTGCGCCGATGGCCATGCGGATGCCGATTTCGCGAGTGCGTTCCGTAACGGATACCAGCATGATGTTCATGATGCCAATGCCACCCACCAATAGTGAGACTGAAGCAATCGCACCCAGCATCCAGGCCATGACTTTTGCGGTGTTGCTGGCTACAGAAGCCAGTGCAGTCAGGTTACGCACGGTGAAATCGTTTTCCATGTGAGCGCTGATACGGTGGCGCTGGCGCAGCAGACGGGTAATTTCCGCTTCTGCGGTTTCCATGCTCTCGGCTGATTTTGCGCGGATCATCATGAAATTGACCGATCCGGGAAACGGATTGCCGACGACTTGCCGTTGTGCCGTGGTGAGCGGGATAAATACATTGTCATCCTGATCGCGCCCGGTCAGGCTTTGTCCCTTGGCAGCCAGTACGCCGATGACCGTGAACGGCCGGTTGGTGATGCGGATGATTATTCCCACCGTATCTTCGTCGCCGAACAAGCTGGTTGCAGAGATTTGCCCCAGCACGGCTACCCGGGTGCCCGAGCGTAAATCCCCTTCGGTAAAGATGTTGCCATTCGCCATTTCCCAGTTGTTGACGGAAAAATAATCCGGGGTGACGCCGGTCAGCACGGTGCTCCAGTTATTGGCGCTGTAGTTGAGCTGTGCCGTGCCTGAAATGACCGGTGCGGTTGCGTCGATCATGGGCAGTTCCGCAATGGCGTGCGCATCCTGCACGGTGAGGGTCTTGACGCTGCCGCTGCCCCAGCGCAATCCGCCGGAGGAGGTGGCGCCAGGCATGACAATCAGCAGATGGCTGCCCATCGAGGCAATGGCGCTGTTGATGCTGGCCTGTGCACCTTGTCCGATGGATAGCATCAGGACGACCGCAGCCACACCGATAATCATGCCGAGCATGGTGAGGGCGGTACGCAAACGGTTGGTTTGCAGCGCCCGCATGGCTTCGCTGACGAGAGTCAGTAAATTCATGGTGCGGTAGCGCAGGTGGCGCCATTATTGGTTAATGGAAGGTCCTCCACGATGCGCCCATCTTTTAACCGGATCAGACGGTGTGTCCAGTCGGCAATATCCTCTTCGTGCGTGACTATGATGATAGTCATGCCTTCCTCGCGGTTGAGACGATCAAACAATTGCATGATTTCATGGCTGGTTTGCGTATCCAGATTGCCGGTGGGTTCGTCTGCGAGAATGAGTTGCGGTTGGTTGACCAGCGCACGGCTGATGGCAACGCGCTGTTGCTGCCCTCCGGAAAGCTGGCTGGGCTGGTGCATGACGAAATTCCCCAGCCCGGTTTGTTGCAGCAGTTCCATCGCCCGGCGGCGGCTTTCTGCCCGACTATGGCCCGCATACAGTAACGGGGTGGCTACATTATCCAGCGCTGTCATGCGCCGGAGCAGATTGAATCCCTGAAAAACGAAGCCAATGTTCCGGTTGCGCACGCTGGCGAGCTGATTGTTGGAGAGCGTGGAGACATCATGCCCCGCCAGCCGGTAATGGCCGCTGGTGGGGGTGTCCAGACAGCCGAGTATGTTCATTAGCGTGGATTTTCCGGAGCCGGAATGCCCCATGATGGCGACAAATTCTCCCTGCCGTATCGTAAAGCTGACATCGAACAGCACTTGCAGGCTGAGTGAGGAACCAGCGTGGTTGTCCAGCTGGTAGATCTTGCAGAGTTTTTCCACTTCGATCAGCGGTTCGCCGGAACGATTGCCGGAATTTCCGGGAGCCATCATCAAAACATCCTGAATTTGAAATTGCTGCTGGCTGATTTATCCTGTTTTTTGCTGGCAGTTTCCTCGACGATCAGGTCATTTCCTTCCTTGAGTTCATCGGAAAGGATCTCGGTGAAATTGCCGTCGGTGATGCCGGTGCTGACATGCACCGGCGCAGGCCGGTTATTTTCCAGCCGGTAGAGCAGCCGCTTGCCGGGTTGGATTTCTGTGGCGGCAACCGGTTCTTCCTGGCCAGGTTTATAGCGCAGGGCGGCATTGGGCACGCGCAGCACGCCAGTTTTTTCACTGACGACGAAGCGTACATTGGCGGTCATGCCGGGCAGGAGATCACCTTCCTCGTTGATGACGGTAGCAATGACATTGTAGGTCACCACATTTTCCTGAATCGTGGGATTGAGGCGTATTTGCCGGACAACAGCGGTGAATTCGCGATCCTGGAAGGCATCCACGGTGAACATCATCGTCTGGCCGGTATGGATCTGGCCGATATCCGCCTCGGCCACACTGATATTGATTTGCATCTGTTTCAGATCACGCGCCACCTGAAACAGGGTGGGAGTCTGGAAATTGGCGGCGACGGTCTGCCCGATGTTGACATTGCGGGCAACGACGACACCGGAAATGGGGGAGCGAATGATGCTGTAATCCAGATTGGCCCGATCGCGTGCAAGTTGTGCCTGGATGACATTCATCTGCGCCCGGGCGGAATCAAGCAGTTGTTCGGCATCGTCCATTGCCTCTTTCGAGAGGAAGCCCTTGGCGACCAGATCGCGGCTGCGATCGGACTTGCGGGTGGCAACTGACAAGGCAGTCTGTGCACTTTTCAGGTTGGCCTCGGATTGCCGCAGTTGCGCATTGAGCAGCGCCGGGTCGAGTCTGGCCAGGATCTGGCCGGTTTTGACCTGATCGTTGAAATCGGCAAGCAGCTCGATCACCCTGCCGGAGATTTGTGTGCCGATATCGACCAGTTCCAGCGGAGTCAGTGTGCCATTGGCAGAAATGGTGCGCACGATGTCTCCCCGGCTGGCAGCCCGGGTTTGATAGCGCACTTTGCCGGATTCTCCCTGAAACGAAAAATAGGCATAAAGGGCGCCGGAAAACAGGATGATCAGAAAAAGCGCAATGTTTCTGCGTGAGCCGGACATGGGGACAATACCTTTATTGGGTGAGGGGCGTCTGTCTGCCAGATTTTTAGCAGAAGTAATGATGGAAAGAAATCTATTTTTTTTCTTCTTCGGTTGCTACAAATTCCTTGAGCTGGCGCAGGCGTGCTTCCACGCTGGATAGCTGGTAGAAATTATCATGTTTGTGGCGCAAGGCTACCTGAAGCTGTTCGATGGCCGCCCGCAGATTACCCTCGCGAATCAGTGCCTCGGCTTCGGCCTGATGCTGCAGCAGGCCATTTCCCAGTGCGGCATGGCATTGCGCGGTAAGTCGGTAAAGGCGGATATCGTCGTAGATGAAACGTGACTGGTCATCGATGAATTGCAGTGCGGTCTGCGCATCCTTGTGTTTCAGCAGGGCATCAGCGTAATCGTAAACCAGGGCGCGATAATGCGGAAAGGAGCGTAATGCTGCCTGATACAGCCGGAAAGCATCTTCGATCTGTCCGCTGGCCAGTTTGACGCGTGCGGCCAGTGTTTCGATCATGGCGGCCGATTGCAGGTAATTTCCCTCTACCTGAATGGATTTTCCCAGACGATGGTTTCTGAGCGATTGTGCTGAAGCATCGGATTGAATCGTATGGTAAAGCGTATTCAGCTCCTCATCCGCCTGTGTGAACTGCCTTCCGCGCAACAGGGCATTCACCAGACCATAGCGTTCAGCTACTTCGTTGATATAGCGTTTGTCCTGCAGGCGTGCCTTGAATTCATTGATGACGGCAGTCGGGTTGCCCTGGGAAGAACGGATTCTGGCGCGGACCAGGTGAAATTCCAGACTGTCCGGAACCTGCCGGTAGCCCAGTTCGCGGGTGCGGTTCTGTATATCGGCAATCCGTTCGTGTGAGACCGGGTGAGTCATGAGGTAAGAAGGGATGCCGTTTTCGTAATAGCGGCTGGCATGTTGCATGCGCTCAAAGAAGGATGACATGCCGTGCGGATCGAACCCTGCCTTGACCAGCATGTTAAACCCGACACGATCGGCTTCTTTTTCATGTTTGCGGGTGAAATTCAGCTGGGATTGAATGGCGCTGGCCTGAGCGGTGGCAATGACAGCCTGACCGGCGTTGGGGTTGGAGCGGGAAGCAAGAATGGCGATTGCCAGCGCAGCGATCGACCCAAGTATGCCCAGATAGGAACTGCCGGAGAGCATCCGTGCAAGGTGTTTCTGGGTGACGTGGGCAATTTCGTGTGCCATGACGCCAGCCAGTTCCGATTCATTTTGTGCAGCAGAGATCAGGCCGCTGTGGAATCCGACGAATGCTCCGGGAAGGGCAAACGCATTGATTGAGGAATCATTGATGGCAAAAAATTCGAACGGGTTGTCAAACGCGACCTGACCCGAGGCGGCAATCAGCCGACTACCCAGTCGTGTCAGGTAATCGGCAACTTCAGGATCATCCAGATAGCTGGAATCGGCGCGAATCTCGCGCATGATCTGTATGCCGATTTGCCGTTCCTGATAGGGCGTGACGCTGGCTTGGGAAACATCTCCCAGATCAGGTAGCTCCTGCCCGAAGATATGGGCCGGGAACAGCAGGGGAATAATAAGGAGAAAGTAGCGAAATTTCATACCGGGTTTGATGGTTGACAGTAGATCGAGTTCCGCCGTGTCATCAAACCGGCAGCCTGCCCGGTGAATGTTGGGGTGCTACCCGGATTGTTCAACCCGGAAACCTGCAGGTGAGGGGAAATTGCCACGAGCGGCCAAAATCGCGCCGGGTAATCCGGATGCCGGGTGCCGCCTGCCAACGTTTGTATTCGCAGGAATGAATCATGTGCAGCACGCGCCGGACGGTTTCTTCGGGGTAATTCATGGCAACGATTTCCGCTGCGGACAGATCATTTTCCACATAGGCTTCGATAATCGCATCCAGCACATCATACGGCGGGAGACTGTCCTGATCGGTCTGATTCGGCCGCAGTTCGGCAGAGGGCGGGCGTTGCAGGATACGCTCGGGGATGATGGCTGAAATCTGGTTGCGGTAATGACAAAGCCGGTAAACCCGGGTTTTGCTGACATCCTTGAGCAGCGAGAATCCTCCGGCCATGTCTCCGTACAGCGTACTGTAGCCCACTGCGGTTTCGGATTTGTTGCTGGTGGTTAGCACCAGCATACCTGTCTGGTTGGATAGTGCCATCAGCAAAGTGCCGCGTATGCGGGCCTGCAGGTTTTCCATGGTGGTGGAAGGAGAGGGTGCCGGATTCGCTTGCAATCCGGTGTGCAAACTTTGCCGGAATTGATCAAACAATGCAGCTATCGGTATTTCGATGTGACGGACCCCCAGATTGTTAGCCATGGTCTGTGCATCTTCAATGCTGATATTCGCAGTGTAGGGCGAGGGCATCATTACGGTTCTAACCCGTTCTGCACCCAGCGCATCCACTGCGATGGCTAGTACCAGCGCTGAATCAACGCCACCTGACAGGCCGACCAGTACTCCGGGAAACCGGTTTTTGGTGATGAAGTCGTGCAGGCCCAGACAAAGTGCCTGATAAATACTTTCGATTTCTCCGGGCAGGGGGGGGCATTGCTCTGGTATCAGGCGGTGGTTGCGAATTTCGATCAGGCCAAGTGTTTCCTGAAAACCGGGTAGCTGGTGGACGAGATTGCCATCGGCGTTCATCGCAAATGAAGCACCATCGAATACCAGTTCATCCTGCCCGCCTGCCAGGTTGATATAAACAGCGGGCAGACCGGTTTGCGCAACGGCTTCGCGCAATAGTCGGTAACGCTCGGCCTGGGCATCAATGGTATAGGGAGCGCTGTCCATGACCAGTAACACCCGTGCGCCAGCAGAATGGAGCGATTGCAGGCGAGCCTGATTCCGGCAGTCGGAAAACGTTATCAGTCCAAACAATGTTTCGCCACATGCAAACGTACAGGGCTGATTGCCGGGAATGAAATAACGGTGTTCATCCTGTAGCCGGCTGGAGAACAGGTGCTGCTTGCAACAGGTAGTCAGGATGTGGCCATCACGGATGATGGAAACGGCATTGAACAGGTGGTTATCCGCACGGTAGGGGTGGCCCACGGCCAGGGTGATACCTTGCACTTGTGCGGCCAGAGTCGTCAGTATCTGGTGGCAGGCCTGCACAAATTCATTACGTAGCAGCCAGTCTTCGGGAGAATGGCCGCACAACGCCATTTCCGGAGTGATGATCAGATCAGCGCCGGCTGCTTTGGCCTGGCGGCAGGCATCCAGTATTTTGTAAGTGTTGCCATCCAGATCGCCTGCAGTGCAGTTGATCTGTGCAAGTGCGATTTTCACCGGTGGAAGGAAAGCCTGTGATGTGGCTGAGTTCCGGCTGGCAGCCCGTCAGAAAGGCAGGCTGGCATCCGGTTTTGCTCGCAGGATGATCCGGCGGAAATCCTGCTGGATGCGCTCCAACGCAGCCTGATTATCCGCTTCGAAGCGCAGTACCGCGACCGGGGTGGTGTTGGATGCCCGGATCAGGCCAAATCCATCTGCATATTCCACCCGCAATCCATCAATGGTGATGATCTGATCGGCAAGGGGGAAATCAGCCTCGCGCTGCAGCTGGGCAATCAGGGTGTGATTTTCGCCTTCATCAAGTTTGATCTGCAGCTCGGGTGTGTTGATTGTATTGGGTAGAGCATGCAATACCGCAGCGGGGTCAGTCTGCCTGCTCAGCAGTTCCAGCAGGCGGGCGCCCGCATACAAGCCATCATCAAATCCATACCAGCGTTCCTTGAAGAAAATATGGCCACTCATTTCACCGGCCAGCAGCGCACCGGTTTCCTTCAATTTGGCCTTGATGAAGGAATGCCCCGTTTTCCACATGACTGGTTTGCCGCCATGCTGCGTAATCCACGGCGCCAGCATTTGGGTGCACTTGACGTCATAAATGATCTGACTACCGGGGTTTCTGGACAGGACATCGGCTGCAAATAGCATGAGCTGGCGATCCGGGAAGATGATGCTGCCATCCTTGGTCACAACGCCCAGCCGGTCGCCATCGCCATCGAAGGCAAAACCGATTTCAGCATCGGTGGTGGCAAGTGTCCGGATGACATCCTGCAGGTTTTCCGGTACGGAAGGATCAGGATGATGGTTGGGGAACGTGCCATCGACTTCACAAAACAGTTCGATGACTTCACAGCCTAACCGGCGATAAAGTTCAGGTGCCAGTGTACCGGTAACGCCGTTACCGCTGTCCACGACGATTTTGACTGGCCGGGCCAGTTTGACATCATCGACGATACGTTGCAGGTAGGTAGGCACGATGTCGTGTTGCCGGTAACCGCCCTGCCCATGCTGGAGATTGTTCTGTTCAATGCGCAGGCGCAATGACTGGATGGCTTCTGCCGCCAGTGTTTCGCCACCGAGCACGATTTTGAGACCGTTGTATTCCGGCGGGTTATGGCTGCCGGTTACCATCACGCCGGAGTAATTGCACAGTTCGTGTGCGGCGTAATAAAGCACAGGTGTGGCAACCATGCCGACATCCACTACATCAATCCCGCTTTTGCGGATGCCCTTCGTCAGTGCCTGTGCCAATCCGGGTCCGGACAAACGGCCATCCCGGCCGACTGCAATGGCGGTGAGTCGGCGTTCGCGCGCTTCGGAGCCAATGGCGTGGCCAATGTGCTCTACCACTTCGGGAGTCAGCGCGGTTTCTACGATGCCGCGGATATCATAAGCCTTGAAGATTTCGCGTGGAGGTGTGCTCATACAGTGTGACTCCCTGATACGGAGGATGGATGAATGTGGGAGACTGGCCGCGCCGGATCGCCTGCTCAGTGATGACCGGCGAGCGGTCCCCCTTTCAGGGTGTAGCGTGTACCGCAGTAGGGGCACATAGCCTTGCCGGTTGCTTCGATTTCAAGAAATACACGCGGGTGCCAGCTTCTCGTATCCATGGAAGGATTCGGGCAGTACAGCGGCAGATCATCCGGATTGATCTCGATTTCGGGCGGATAGGCTGGTGTAGTAGAGGTATTCATAGGCAATTCCGTCAGGTTCAACAGTTAAACATAATGCAGCCAATCGGCGTGTTTGTCTGATTTGCCGTTGACGCAGTCAAAAAACGAGGTTTGCAGTTGTTCTGTGATCGGGCCGCGTTTGCCGTTCCCGATGGTGCGACAATCCAGTTCGCGAATCGGTGTGATCTCGGCAGCCGTGCCGGTGAAGAAGGCTTCGTCGGCGCAATAGACTTCGTCGCGGGTAATCCGCTTCTGGATGATTTCGATTCCGGCCTCCTGTGCCAGCTGAATGACTGATGCGCGCGTGATGCCTTCCAGACAGGCAGTCAGGTCAGGCGTATAGAGCTTGCCTTTTTTGATGATGAAAATGTTTTCGCCGGAACCTTCCGCAACATAGCCGTCCACATCCAGCAACAGCGCTTCCTGATAGCCGTCCTGTGCCACTTCCTGATGTGCCAGGATCGAGTTGGTATAGGTAGAAACTGATTTCGCACGGCACATGTTGATATTGACGTGATGTCGGGTGAAAGAGGAGGTTTTGACACGGATGCCATTTTCCAGTGCGTCTGCACCGAGGTATGTTCCCCATGACCAGGCTGCAACGGCGACATGAACCGACAGGTTTTTGGCAGACAATCCCATGGCTTCCGGTCCGTAAAAGACAATCGGGCGGATATAGCCGGAGGTGAGTCCATTCTGGCGGACGACATCCCGCTGTGCCTGTATCAATGTGGCTTGATCAAAGGGGATTTTCATGCGAAAGACATGCGCTGAATAAAACAGGCGTTCCGTATGCTCGGGCAAACGGAAAATGGCAGGCCCCCTGGGAGTCTGGTAGGCGCGCAATCCCTCGAATACACCCATTCCATAATGCAGGGTGTGGGTAAGCACATGGGTCGTGGCATTGCGCCACGGCACCAATGCGCCGTCATACCAGATAACCCCGTCACGGTCCGCCATCGACATGCTGAAACTCTCCTGTGTTAGATCTGTAAAATTGAACAATGGGAAATGCCCGTCAGCCGAATCGTCTGCTGCTTCCCCGCAAACATTGGCGTATTCTAGCGTATTTTTACCGGTGGAAATGGCGGCAGCACGGGGCGATTCGAATCCTCGGCAAAAAATGGGATAATTCCACGAAGTTGATTCACCCTTCCACAATTTCAAAGTCTTTCCATCATTCATGCAACCACTTCGTTTCGATGCATTGATCATTGGCAGCGGTCTGGCCGGGCTGACACTCGCCCTGAATCTGGCCGAAACCCAAAAGGTCGCGCTGGTGACCAAGCGTACCCTGCATGATACCGCCAGCGCCTGGGCGCAAGGAGGGATTGCCGCCGTACTGTCGATCGAGGATTCACCGGAAGCGCATATCCGCGATACGCTGGTTGCCGGTGCCGGTTTATGCAATGAGGACATGACCCGTCATATTGTGGAAAACGGTCCGCAGGCAGTCCGATGGCTGATTTCGCGAGGCGTTGATTTTACCCGTGACGATGGTAACGAAACCGGTTATCACCTGACGCGCGAAGGCGGCCACAGTGTGCGTCGCATCATTCACTCCGACGATGCGACTGGCAAGGTGGTGCAGCTCACGCTCACCCAGCAGGCCTTGCAGCATCCCAACATCGTGGTGCTGGAACACCATATCGCCGTAGATCTGATTACCAGCGAGAAACTGTCCCGTGCCGGAGAAGGCAATCGTTGTCACGGTGCCTATGTGCTTGATATCCGCGCCGGGAAAGTACGTACAATCGCCGCGCGCAATACCATTCTGGCGACAGGTGGTGCAGGCAAGGTTCATCTCTATACGACCAATCCGGATGTGGCAACGGGAGATGGTATTGCCATGGGCTGGCGAGCAGGGTGCCGTGTTGCCAACATGGAATTTGTCCAGTTTCATCCCACCTGTTTGTATCACCCGCATGCCAAATCCTTTTTGATCAGCGAGGCGGTGAGAGGGGAGGGGGGGATACTGAAACTGCCTGATGGCGAGCGTTTCATGCCCTGGCATGATGAACGGGCCGAACTGGCACCGCGCGATATTGTGGCGCGTGCAATCGATTTCGAAATGAAAAAACGCGGGCTGGATTGCGTGTTTCTGGATATTTCCCATCAGCCGGCCGATTTTCTGAAGCAGCATTTTCCAACCATTTATCAACGCTGTCTGGAGCTGGGTATTGACATCACCCGCCAACCCATTCCCGTGGTTCCGGCAGCGCACTATACCTGTGGCGGGATCGTGACCGACCAGCGCGGGCGTACCGATCTCGACAACCTGTATGCGATTGGAGAAACCGCACATACCGGTTTGCACGGCGCCAATCGTCTGGCCAGCAATTCCCTGCTGGAATGTCTGGTCACCGGTCTTTCGGCAGTCGAGGATATCGTCACGCGCACACCGGCGCCGGATCTGCCGTTGCCGGACTGGGACGAAAGCCGTGTCACCGATGCCGATGAGGAGGTGGTGATTTCCCACAACTGGGACGAATTGCGCCGATTCATGTGGAATTATGTGGGTATCGTGCGTACCAACAAGCGTTTGCAGCGGGCGCAGCACCGCATTTGCCTGCTGTCCGGAGAAATCGACGAATACTATTCCAACTTCCGGGTGACCAGCGATTTGCTCGAATTGCGCAACCTCGTCTGCACTTCCGATCTGATTGTGAGAAGTGCCATGCTGCGGCATGAGAGCCGTGGGTTGCACTACAGCCGGGATTACCCGGAAATCTTGCCACATGCCGTTGATACGATTCTGTCGCGGCAGTGAGCAAATGAACTTTACCGGTTGAGGGAGTTTGATCTTGTGTAGGCAGGAATGGGTCAGCTGATGGATAAAGAATTCAAGTCACTGGAAAATAAAATCGATCAATTGATCGGGTTATACCAGCAGGCGCGAGAGGAAAATATCCGGCTGCATTGTTTGCTTGAGAATGCGCAGGAAAAAAACCGGCAGCTTGCTGAACGCATGCAGACAGTGGCCGAGCGTCTCAAAATTTTATTGAACAATCTGCCCGGAAACTGAAATGAATAAAGAGGTTGCTTTGAATGTCACCGTAATGGGGCGGGAATTTCGTATCCATTGTTCCGGGGAAGAACAGGAAGGTTTGATGCTTGCTGTTTCATATCTCAACAAAAAAATGCGGGAAATAAAAGCAACAAGAAAAATCGTGGGAACGGAGCAGATTGCCATTGCTGCTGCCATTAATATCACCCATGAATTACTAAACGCACGTTCACAGTGCGGTTTTGACATGGAAGAATTTAGGCGTAGAATCGAGCCACTGGAGTCCAGGTTGGCTGATGCTGTTTCCAGTCGGAATATTCCCGAAAATAAAACCGGATGATTGATTTTTCTGTCTGTTTTTTGAACGGGCAATGGCAACAAGTTTAATCCCTGCGGTGTTTGTCAAGGCTTGTGTTCTTTGAACCAATTCTTTGCACCTGGTTGCCAGTCAATGGCTGCTGTTGTGCGCGCTCTCTTGCAGAGCGTGCCTGATGCAACCGACGGGCGGCCACTCTTGAGCCTCAGGTTCAAGATAACAGCCTGACGGCATTTGCGGGGACCCCATTTATCTGTACCACCTTCTCTCAACACTTTCAGCAACAATACGCGTTACTGGCTGATGAAATCCGAGCCATCGGAAGTAAGTATCGATGATCTTGCCGCCAGACCGGGGCAGACCGTACCCTGGGATGGCGTGCGCAACTACCAGGCGCGTAATTTCATGCGCAACCAGATGCAGCTGGGTGATCTGGCATTTTTCTACCATTCAAGCTGTGCCGAACCAGGTATTGCCGGTATTGTCGAAATTTCCCGGCTGGCTTATCCGGATGAAACCCAGTTCAACCCGCAGAGCAAGTACTTCGATCCCGGAGCTACACGCGAAAACCCGCGCTGGTTCAATGTCGAGGTGCGATTTATTCGCAAAACTCGCCTGTTCTCCATCAAGGAATTACGCAGCTATCCTGAACTTGCCGGTATGCGTATCCTGCAAAAAGGTAACCGGCTGTCGATTACGCCCATCGATCCGTCAGAATGGAAGTTCATCGAGGTACAGCTGTAGCGGTGATACTACTTGCCTTTCCCTTCACCATATTTTCATATTTATCCATCACAATAACCGGTTTTAGCAGCGAGGTAGCCCAAGTATGGAAGCATGGCCGGTTTACCTGCTGACAGGGAGCGTAGTCGGTTTTATCGCGGGTTTGTTGGGCATTGGTGGTGGTCTGCTGATGGTGCCGATACTGGCGGCCACTTTTATATCGCTGGATTTTCCGGAGGATCGTATTGTGCATATCGCACTGGGAACCACGACAGCAATCATTACCCTGACCGCCATTTCCAGCCTGCGCGCCCACCATGCCCGTGGCGCGGTGAATTGGCCGGTTGTGCGCTACATGACACCCGGAATCATCGCTGGTGCCCTGATTGGCTCCACGCTGGCAGGCCAGTTATCCAACCGGGTATTGGGTGTTATCTTCGTTTTATTTATCTATTCTGCAGCCACACAAATGTGGCTTAACCTCAAGCCGGGTGCAAACTATGCTTTGCCTGGGAAGGTAGGGCTGTTCACTGCCGGGGGAGTGATCGGTGTCATCTCCAGCCTGGTGGCCATTGGTGGAGGATTGCTGACGGTGCCGTTTCTCACAGCCTGTCAGGTCAGGATGCATCATGCCATCGGCACTGCCGCAGCCGTTGGATTTCCGGTGGCGCTCGCGAGCGCAGCGGGCTATGCGGTGAATGGTTTGCTACAAACACAGCCTCTACCCGATTATTCGTTGGGTTATATTTATCTGCCTGCACTGATGATGGTGGCGATGACAAGCACTGTAACAGCGCCATGGGGTGCGAAAACCGCCCATATTCTGCCAGCAGCAGCGCTCAGGAAAATTTTTGCAGGATTGCTTTATCTGCTGGGTACCAAATTACTGCTGGATTTTTTGGGCTAACACCAGATTTTTTCATCTGAAAATTTGCCAAGATCATGACTAACAATTTGTTGAAACATGGGTTGCTGGGCCTTTCTGAATATGCAGAGCGAGAAATGCTGCATTCCGAGCTGAATGCCGAAGTGTATGAATTGATCAATATTCCATCACAGCTTTCCCAGCTGGTATTGCTGTCTGACCGGCAACAGACAAACCGAGAACGTGAGCTGGTCGTTCAGCTGTGTGAACATTTCGGTATCCGCATTCTCAATAGCGCTTTTGATCAGCTGAGTGTGGAGCTGGGTGATTTTCAGCTGCGATGGGAGCGGCATACGGAGTATTCCACTTATACTTTTTACAGCGAAGGGCCGTTCGATGTGCCATTTTCCCGGCCTGCCATCGCACATGTTCCGCCGGAATGGCTGGAAAAACTGCCGGGAGAAGTGCTGGTTGCCACCCATATTGCACTGGAGGATCGCAGACGTCCCAGCCGTAGTATGAGTGAATTGTCTGCTTTGTTTTCCTCCAACACCGTAATCGGCTCCAAGGTTTCGGCGGGTAGTGCCAGTGTCTGGAGTGATAACCAGATTCATCCGGATGGATTTACCCGTTTCCTGATTCATGATGATAATCTGCGCAGCCGCCAGGTCGGCCGACTGGTACAGCGTCTGCTCGAAATAGAAAATTATCGTATGCTGGCGATTCTGCCGATGACCATGACACGTGAAATCATTCCTCAATTGGAAAGATATGGCGATCAGCTGACGGGGCTGATGTCGAATACCATCCCCAATTCTATTGAGGATGAACAGTATTTGCTGGTCAGGCTGACTGCACTGGCGACAGAAGTTGAAAAAATCTCGGCGCAGTCCAGCCATCGTTTCAGTGCATCGCAGACGTATCACACTATTATGCAGCAGCGTATCGTCGAGTTGCGCGAGGAACGCATCGAAGGGCTACAGATGCTGTATGAGTTCAGGAAGCAGCGGGTGACCTCGGCCATGAATACCTTCGATCTGGTCAGATCCAAATTTGAAACACTGTCACTGCGTGTGGAACGGGCCACTTCAATGCTGCGCACGCGGGTGGATATCTCAATGGAATCGCAAATCCGTGATCTGCTCAAATCCATGGATAACCGGGCGTATCTGCAGCTCAGACTACAGGAAACAGTTGAAGGATTGTCTGTCGTTGTACTGAGCTACTACTTGCTCGGTATCACCGGTTATGGCCTGAAAGCGGCTAAGGCAGCCGGGCTGGATATCGACATCGAGCTGATGACTGGCCTTGCCATACCGATCGTCGTGACCATTGTGTTTTTTGCTATCCGGAAATTTCGCCGGATGGTGAGTAAATCGGCTTCCGGAGAAGGGAAGAAGGGCTAGCAGCCTGTCGGACTTTACAGATTAGGGATAATATATTTTTGTTTGCAGGATATTGATATGAGTCGCTTTCGTCCGGTAGATCGTGGTACAGGCTATTTACTGCCGCCCTCTGTAGATGAATGGCTGCCGGAGAATCATCTGGCGCGTTTTATTGTTGAAGTGGTGGAGAATCTTTCCACAGCACATCTTGAACGAGCCTCCATGCTGGACGTGGCAGTGCAGCCTATCATCCAACATGCGTTGGCGCTGCTGGTTTACGGTTATGCAACCGGGGTGTTTTCCAGTCGCAAGATTGAGCGCGCTACTTACGATTCGCTGGCTTTTCGTTTTATTGCGGCCAACCAGCATCCTGATCATGACACGCTGGCGGCCTTCCTCCGGCGTTTTCTGAATGAATTTTCCGAACTGTTTGTGCAGGTATTGCAGGTTGCATGCGATAAGCTGCGTTTGCTTGCTGGGAACAATCAGTCCGATGGCGGCAAAATACACGCCAATGCCCTCGCGCCACAGCGCACTGTCTTACGGGCACATTGACAAGCTGGAGCCGCAACTGCGCCAGGAAGTGCAGCAATTGCTGATTCAGGCAGAACAGGCAGATCAGAGTGCTGTGCCGGATAGCATGGAGCTGCGGAAGAAATTGCGCGGCGGGAAACACGTCTTGCCGCCCCGGCACAAGCCCGGCAAAGATCAAGTGCGCGCAAAGACCGTTATGCACGGAACTGGCTGATATATCAGGATAAACTGGCGCGGAAAGAAAAGCCAGGACCAGTGGCAAAAACCGGGTGGCAACCACCCGCACCGCCTGCACGGGCCGACAAACAAAGACCAGATCAACCTGACAGACGAGGAATCGCGCATCATGCCCACCCCGGTGGAGGATTTGAACAGGCTTACAATGCCCAGGCGGCCGTTGATACAAATACATGCTAATCGTTGCACCGGCAGTCACACCAGCTTGCAACGATCGGGAACAGGTCAAACCGATGCTCAATCAGCTGACACAATTACCCGCCGCACTGGGGAAGATCGAACATTTACTGACCGACAACGGCTTTTACAGCGCAGCCAATGCGGTAACCTGGAAGCACACGGCATTGAACCACTGATGGCAGCGGTCGGACGCGAATCACACGCACCCCGGCCCGTTTGAACGTTTTACCGAACCGTCTGCCTTGCCGGACAACGCCAGCCCGGCACAACGCATGGGCAACACAAACTGAAAAGCCAGGCAGGGCGCAAACTGTACGCACTACGCAAACAAACCGTCGAACCCGTGTTTGGCATCATCAAATCCGTGATGGGATTCCGGCAATTCTCACTGCGTGGCCTGGGTAAGGTCAAGGGAGAGTGGATCCTGGTTTGCCTGGCGTGGAATTTGAAACGCATGGCCTCATTGCGCCTTCAAATGGAAAATTGAGCAAAAAACAAGAGGAAAACCGTCAAAAATGACCTTTTTGACACCTTTTTCAGCAAAATATCACTTTATGTCGTTCAAACAGAAATCAAGCCCGACAGGCTGCTAGTGAATATCACCAATAGCAGATCATGCTTATGGTGCAGGTGTTGCCAAGGCTCTGGGAATCAGCTTGAGCGAGGTAAGGTAAATCGAAGCATCGACACTCCAGAATGAAGGTGTGGCCGTCATTAACTTATACATTGATACGCAAAAGAACTCTTCTCTCCTGGAGTAGCGGCAAGGATTGTGCGTGGTCGCTTCATATGCTGCGGCAAGATCCGCGTGTGGATGTGGCCGGGCTGTTTTGCACAGTCAATCAGGCATTTGAACGTGTGGTCATGCATGGCGTCAGGGTCGCGCTTCTGCAGCAACAGGCAGCAAGCACCGGGCTGCCGCTCCATATCATCAGGATTCCATACCCTTGCAGCAACAGCAGGTATGCATCCGCCATGACTGCATTCATTGATTCTGTCAGAAAGGAAAATATCGAGTACTTTGCATTTGGCGATCTCTTCCTTGAAGATGTGCGAAAGTACCGGGAAGATCACCTGAAGGGAACCGGAATCACACCGGTTTTTCCGCTCTGGGGCATTCCAGCCAGCGCCCTTGCCAGAGAGATGATCGCCGGTGGATTAAAGGCCGTGACTACTTGTATTGATCCGAAGCGCATTCCAGACAGGTTTGCGGGGAGGATCTACAACACATCCTTTCTGGACGATCTTCCGGATGATGTTGATCCTTGTGGCGAATACGGCGAATTCCATACTTTTTCATTCGATGGTCCCATGTTTGAACAACCGGTGGATTTCATTTTGGGAAAAACCGTGCACCGGGATGGCTTTATTTTCACGGATCTGTTACCACGCGATACTGTTTCTCCTCAAACGGGCGAATCAAACCATGAAGGCAAGCCATGCGTCTCCTGATCATTTTTTTGCTGTTGCTGCCTCTATCTTCGCTGGCATCGCCCCAATGCAGAGAAGAGGCAGTTTCACAGGCCGGAAAGTTGCTTGCCTTTCATGTTGGCCAGGATGATTGGGTGTATGTCGATCCGGAAGCAGTCGCGCTGCCGTCCATTCGCAACCCCGCCAACAGGAAGCAGAAATTTCTGGTACTGGAGGTAGGCGGCAGGGTTTACAAGGGAAACTATCGCATGCGGCTGATCTATTACCCGCTCGGTGATGAATGCGTGCTCATGGGCCAGGAAATTCTGGAGTTTGCGTCCCTGTAACCGGCCATTGCCTGTATTGGCAATACAGGCACAAGCTGGCAGAATCTGCAGTTTTGCAGGATCGGCTTTACCGTATGCTTGCGCCGCACATGGTCTGACATAAAGCGCGATCCGGTTTCAAACGCCTGTTCACTTGACACATAATTCCACCTGCCGGTCAGCGAACCGAACTACCTCAACGCTGGCAGACACAACCATTCTTGCTATGAAAGCCTTATTTTTTCTTCGTCATTACAACGATATCGATCACATTACCCCGGTAATTTCAAAGTGGTCCGAATCTGGCCACGAAAGCCTGGTCGTTCTACTGGGACCAACCAAATTCCTCAAAGATTACCGTATCAAATTCCTTGGTACGCTTGATCGTGTTCGTGTTGTCCATATTTGGCGCCTGCTGTCCCCGCTTCAATATATACAGTGGCGCCTTCAAACGCTTTTGCTGATCAAGGGAGTCAGACGGCTGTTTCTGATTGGCAAACTTGCCGAGGCATTGGCCCGGAAATACGATGCATCGAAACGTGCAGTGGTTTGGCAAAGCACGGCAAAACGGGTGCTGGAGCGCTGCTTCGGGGGAAAAAACGACGGTGTCGTAGCATTCGATTGGGTCACCAGCGATTCTCCTGTCCCGTTTGAATGGATAGAAACGGTTGTGGCGACGGCACGCGCCCTGGGCTACGGCGCAGTATCGCTCCCGCACGGCGACAGTCCTCATGCCAATCAGCTGATTCGTAATCAAGAGTGGGTTATAAAACCGGACGATAAATATGCCGAAGCGCGTATTTTCGACAAGGTTGTGGTGCCCAATGAATTGTGTGCTACCCGTTTCCATCCTTTTCTGGACAATGAAGCCATCGCTGTACTGGGATCACCGCGCTATTGTGACGAATGGCTGAACAAGCTTGCGACCCTGTCGCCAGCTTCCCGGGAAAACAAGCCATCCGGTGTCCGGCTCAGGATCGTCATGTTCCTGAGAAAGCGTGAGTTCACCATATTCTGGGAAGAAGTTGGCCAGGTCATTGGCATGATTGCCGCTTTTCCAGGAGTGGAGCTGGTGATCAAACCGCATACCCGTGGTGGCTGGAAGCAGCCGCTGACTGGCAGTGCTTCTCTGCGGCAGCTTGCAAACGTGCGGGTGGCCGAAGACAGTGAGCATTCGATCACCCTGATGAATCAGGCGGATGTCATTATTGATCTGGCTACTTCCGTGGTGTTTGAAGCGATCAAGGCAGGAAAACCCGTACTGGCGGCCGATTACCTGCATGCTGGCCGTTCGGCCATGGCACATCTCATGCCGGAAACCGAAATAAAGTGCCGGGACGATGTATACACGCTGATTGACCGGTTTTTGGCTTCAGGGTGTGATTCCTACTATGTAGAGGAACACCGCCAGCGTTTCATTGATGAAATGCTCCACGCCAGCAGCGGGCCGGATGTATTGCCGCGCTATGTAGCCTTGCTTGAAGCGCTGGCAAAGCCGAAGATGCAGCGGGAAACGAGCAAGCCGGAATCAGGCAGCATAGATCAGCTCTGATCAATGAGGTTTGATTGAATATGACCCTGGTTTCACAAATACAAGCTGCCTTGCCGCCGGAAGTGCATTTTGGCAGTCCGGATCAGCCTTTCGGCCAATTGCGCGATATGCTGGAACAGCGGGTTGCAGCTGTCCCTGCCGGGGGAAGCATAGACTGGGTCACTTATTATTTCCGTGATCTCCGCCTGGCCAGTGCACTTATTCGGGCACGAAAACGGGGGGTGTATGTCAGATTGACACTGGAAGGTCGGCCGCGTATTCCGCACGCCAATCATGCCGTGATTGCCATGCTTTCCGGGCCGGACGGACTGGGTGAAGGCTTGCGGATCGTCACTCTCCCCGGTGTGCCGTCGCCTGCGTCAAAATCATGGAAACCGCAGTTGCACGAGAAACTCTACTGTTTTTTACACCCTGAACCGGTTGCGTTCATCGGTTCGTTCAATCCATCAGGTGATGGCGTGGAGGATGATCCCGCGATCATCCGTGAAATTGGTGATCAGGATCGCGGTTACAACGCCCTGGTCGGTCTCAGGGATCCGTTACTGGTGGAAGGGTTGATGCAACATGCGCGGCTGCTCCATCAATCCCCGCCCGGCCTTTTTTACCGCATTTCCCGGCATGCAAGCCGCGATATTCATGGAATGGACACCGATATTTATTTCTGGCCCAGGATCAGTGCCCATCCTGTTATCCAGTTCTTGCACAAAGTTGGCAACCATGCGCATATCCGGGTCGCCGCTTCGCATATCCGGACGCAGGCAGCGGTCGATCTCATGATCCGGCTGGCAAACCGGGGAGTTGCACTGGAGATACTGGCAGAATCAACTTTCAGGCGCGTCACGCCAGAAGTGGAGCGACGATTGATCAATGCCGGAGTGCGGTTCAGACGTATCCGGCATACCGGGTCCCTGCCCATGCACCTCAAATTTGTACTGGTAGAGGAAGGTCAGCGTATCTGGTCGATCTTCGGCAGTTTCAACTGGACCCGGCCTTCATTTTGGTTGAATCATGAAATTGCCGCTATTTCCAGCAATCCTGTTATTTTCAAATCTTTTGCTCACTGCTGGGACAAGCTGAAGAACCAGAGCGACTGATAAAAGCGCGGATTCATCGCCAATTGCGCTGTTGCCGTCTTCTTGCAGATATGAAAATCCGGCTTCTCTTGAACTGTGGAGATCAAGTGGAAGCAAGACTCATAATGCGGTCCATCCACCATCAATGACCAGATTGGCTCCCGTCATGTAACTGGAGGCATCCGAAACCAGAAAAATGATTGCGCCGTGGTATTCATTTTTCGTGGACATGCGCCCCAGAATGGTTCTGGCCGAATAGTTTCCGGAAAATTCGGGGTCGTGACCGTTCCAGATTCCGCTGGGGGTGAGCAGATTGACACGAATGGATGTATTCATGTAGTAGGCAGAGAGGAATTTTGTAAGCCCCAGCAATCCGGCTTTGCATACTGAGTAAACTGCTGGTTTATACGTCTGCGCTTCCTGCCCTGCTTTTTTGTAAATCCGCTGATCCGGGCCCACGAGACCGTAATTGGATCCGAGAAAAACGATTGACCCCTTTCCGGTTTTTTCCATGATCCTGCACGTGGCCTGAGCCAGCTGAAATGCACCCGTCAGGTTGACGTCAAGCGAAGTCTGCCAAAGTTCCAGTGGAAATTCGGTGAATCTTGAGAAACGGGTTGTATCAGAACCCTGCTCAAATTTCGGATCGATCGCAGCACTGTGAACCACAGCATCAATTCCTCCAAAGTGGTTCTCGCACAATTGGGCAATGGATTGGCAGGAATCGGCACGGGTCACATCCAGCATCTGAGTCAGGACTTGTGACTCCGGATAGGCAGAGATGATTTCATTTTTCAATAAGGCTAGCTTGTCACCATCCAGATCGCCCAGTACCAGATTCGCGCCAGCTGAAGCTGTTGCCTGGGCAAATTCCCTGCCCAGGAGCCCGGTTGCGCCGCTGATGAGCACGGCTCGCCCGGCGAGATCGAAAGGGGTTCCCTGATAGGATGGATTCATAATTTGACCAGTCGTTGGGTTTGAATTGATTTTTTGGCTGCCAGCGCAGTATTCAGCACATCGATACCATTCTGCAAGGTAACCCGCGGAATCGATCCATGGGGAATCCCTTCGATAAACTCTTTCATCATGGACAGGAAAAGTTCGTTCCGGTCCCAGGCGGGCGGCAGAGCTATTTCCTCCATGAGATGCCCATTCTGTTTGAATGTAGTGAGACGCGAATGGTAATCCCAGTCAACAATGGCATTTTCGGCAACAATGTTCATGTGCCGGACCGGCGGTTTACGCCAGTAGTCCATACGGAGCTGCACACAGATCCCTTGCTCCGTTTCAAACGAAATGAGTGCAGTATCCTCTGCCGTTACTTCCAGCGAGGTGCGATGCCCGCCGATGGCAAAGACATTAACGGGTTTTCCGAAAAGCCAGTGTAAATAATCCAGTTCGTGGATGAGTGTCAGTATGACACCCCCTCCCTGATCAGCCCGCGCTGCATAACTCTGCCGGTAATCCTCCCATGGATGCCAGTCGGGCAGGTATTCACCCAGATCGACTTGAACCGAATGGATTTTTCCCAGCTTGCCCTGCTGGATCCATTCCTCGATTTTCTGCAACCCCGGATGCATTCTGAGCTGACACCCCACCAGTACGCGAGGCCCGCACGGATCCACGTGGCGCAATAACCCGGCCAACTGTCTTTTTTCGTGTGCGATGGGTTTTTCCACATACACATGGCATCTGGCCTTGAGTGCCTGGATAAGTGTGGCCAGGTGTAGGGAGGTTGGATTGGCTACTACCACAAGGTCAAAATCCTGTTGAAGTGCGTGGTCAAGATTTTGGAATATCCTGACATCTTTCGGCACGATTTGAGCCGGAGGCGGCAGATTTCGGGTACGCACCGCGCCCAGTTCCCGTACTCCGAGGGTATGCAGGTTATTGAGATGCCTGACCCCGATGGAGCCTAGTCCAATCACCAGCGCTTTCAAATGCCGGTTCTCCGTTTTTCCATCAGAAATTCAGCCAGTTGGAATGAGAATTCATCATCGATATCGATCGCATCCCTGCCATCGATCCTAAGTGGCAGGATACGGGTACCCGTGAGTGATTTTTTTTCCAGAATCGTCCGGGTGCGTATCAGATCCAGATAGCCCACCTGCCAATAAGCTTTGGGCAGACTTTGTCTTGGCTCGTTAAAAGGTTCCGGAATGCCGGGAATACTCAACAACGGTTGCATAAAACCATTTTCATCAATGGTCCACATCTTGTAGGGATTTTGTGTCGGCTCGATCACACCACGAACGGAATCGGCATCCGGATGCTTCTTCAAAAGTTCGACAGCTTCCTCTATTTTTTCCACGCGCCGTGCAGGGGAAGTTGGCCGGAACTGGAAAATGGCATCGGGAAGAGGAATATGGTTTTGTTCCAGCCAGTCCAGAAAATGCTGGAATACCGGCAAATCCCGCGTATTATCCTGCGCAAATTCAGCCGGTCTCAGGAAAGGCACTTCTGCACCGGCTCTTCTTGCAACCTCCGCAATTTTTTCTGAGTCGGTACTGACAAAAGTCCTTTGTACCGAAGGTGATTCGAGAGAAATTTCTATTGAATGGGTAATCAATGGCTTGCCGCATAAAAGCCGGATATTTTTATGCGGTACCGCTTTTGACCCCCCCCGGGCAGGAATGAGAGAATAAATCAGCATTAATCAGAATTTGACAAAATCAGACAGTCCGAACAAAAACATGCGAATACAGCATGGGTGGCCATTCTACCGCTTAAGCATGCCTGGTGCATATAAACCGTAAAAGTTGTTTACAGCCTGGTTTTTACTCAAGGATGGATGGCCGCAATCAATCAATCGGCATAAGCCGGCGCAGAAAATCTGCCAAGGTCACGAAACAATGGTATAAGACAAAAAATTCACCTCGTGAACATCCGCAAAAACCACGGTGGCGTGGCATATTCCAGAATATGAGTTGTATGATTCCGTCACACAAGCCTGGCAATAATCATCCCCATCAAACAGGATTGCAGCATGCGTATTGAAAAAAAGATCAAGGATTACCTGGTTTTTTCTGGGGACAGTATTCTTGATGCTCTGAAACATATCAATGACAACCATTCCCGTATTGTTTTTGTTGTGCAGGATAACGGGGTACTGGTGGGCGCGGTCAGTGATGGTGATGTGCGGCGCTGGATGATTCAAACAGCCGATTTCGACTTGAATCTGCCGGTTGACCACGTGATGAACCGCAATTTTATCGCTCGTCCCGTTGCTGAATCGCAGCAACAAATCGCAGGCCATTTTGATCACAAACGCGACATTATCCCGCTGATTGATGAACAGGGGCGTTTTGTCGCTTTGGCAAGAAAATCCGCCATGGGGCTTCAAATCGGGGATTTTCTGGTGACTGACCAGAACCCTGCATTTGTGATTGCCGAGGTAGGTAACAATCATAATGGAGATATTGGTCTGGCAAAAGAGCTGGTGGATCTGGCAGTGGAAGCCGGGGCGGATTGTGTCAAATTCCAGATGCGGGATCTTTCTTCGCTGTATTCGAATCAGGGTAGAAATGCGGAAGCGGGCTATGATCTGGGGTCGCAATACACGCTGGATTTGCTCAATAAATTTCAACTCAGCCGCGACGCGCTTTGTCAGGTATTCGACTACTGCAAGCAACAAGGTATTCTGCCACTATGCACCCCCTGGGATCTGGTGAGTGTCCGCGTGCTGGATGAATATGGACTGAACGCCTTTAAAGTAGCCTCGGCAGATTTTACCAACTACGAAATGCTGGAAATTCTGGCCAAAACAGGCAAACCCCTGATTTGCTCAACCGGCATGAGCTCGGAAGCGGAAATCAAAGGTTCGGCAAGTTTACTGCGGCGGCTTGGTGTGCCCTTTGCCCTGCTGCACTGCAATTCAACTTACCCGGCACCCTTCAAAGACGTCAATCTCAACTATCTGCCGCGGTTGAAACAACTGGCTGGCACGGTAGTCGGTTATTCCGGCCATGAACGCGGGTTTTCAGTCCCTCTGGCTGCTGTTGCCCTGGGTGCACGTATCGTGGAAAAGCATTTCACGGTCAACCGCAACATGGAAGGCAACGACCACAAAGTCAGCCTGTTGCCGGAGGAATTTGCGGAAATGGTGCGGCAGATCCGCAATATCGAGGAAGCCATGGGGCAAGGCGGAGAACGGATTCTCACCCAGGGAGAAATGATCAACCGTGAGAATCTGGCGAAAAGCCTGGTAATCAATTGTGATCTGCCGCAAGGGCAGTTGATCAGACGCAGCATGATCGTGGTGAAGAGCCCCGGGCAGGGTCTGCAGCCCAATCGTATCGATGAACTGGCAGGCAAGGTGGCGCAGCGCGATTTCAAGGCGGGTGATTTTTTCTTTGAAACGGATATTACCCCCAAATCTGCAAAAAAACAGAGCTACACCTTTTCACGTCCTTACGGGATTCCAGCTCGCTACCATGATTACCGGGCGCTGATCGAAGGAATGAAAATCGACTTTGTCGAATTTCATCTGAGTTATCACGATCTGGACGTGAAACTGTCCGACTATTTCTCTGCTCCTCTGTCAATCGGTTACGCCGTGCATAGCCCGGAATTGTTCGCTGGTGATCATATTCTTGATCTAGCCAGTGGAAATACCGAATACCTGGCGCATTCCATTGCCGAATTGAAACGTACCGTGGCTGTTGCAGCCGAATTGCGCCAGTATTTCCCAGCCACCCCCAAACCGGTGCTGGTACTCAACGCGGGCGGTTGGTCTCCCCAGAATTTCCTGCCGGTTGAAGTACATGCGGAACTTTATGGCAGAGTGGCCCAGGCACTGGATAAGGTTGATTTGAGTTCCGTTCAACTTGCCATTCAGACCATGCCCCCCTTTCCCTGGCATTTCGGGGGGCAGAGTCACCATAATCTCTTTGTCGATCCGGATGAAATTGCGGCATTTTGCAGAAAAACCGGCCATCATATCTGCCTTGACGTTTCTCACTCGATGATGGCCTGCAACTATTACCAGTGGGATTTCGGGGAATTTCTCGAGAAAGTGCTGCCCCATACCATCCATCTGCATATAGTCGATGCCAAGGGAGTGGATGGCGAAGGGGTTCAGATTGGTCATGGCGATGTGGATTTCACCATGCTGCGTAACCAGCTGAACAAATATGCTCCCAGGGTGCAATTTATCCCTGAAATCTGGCAAGGTCACAAAAACAAGGGAGAAGGGTTCTGGTCAGCATTGGAATTTCTGGAAAAAACAGGATTCTGATTAAACGCAAGTTTTCATCAAAATGAGACAATCATCATGATGATTTCATCCTGTTAGAAAAAATCGTTTTTATGAATATAAAAAATAATTTTGCTTGAGCTATGACGATTTCTTCAGCATCCACTCTTATCATCCCCGTTGAAAATCAGGTACGCGAACTGGATGCCAAGCTCCTGCTGGCTTGCATTGCGGCTGAACGGGGTTTCCCGGTTGTGATTGGTTCTCGTGCCTTCGTGCATTTTGAGGCTGCATCCCTGCCACGAGGCATTTATCTTGCAAAGAGCATGCGCAGCCTGAGTAACTTGATGTTCCGTATCCTTCGCATGCTCGGGCACGAAATTGTGGCCTGGGAGGAGGAAGCACTGGTTCATCCGCCAGCGGATACCTATTACTCCCTGCGGATGTCTCCTACTACGATTGGCAATGTTTCCCATGTTTTTGCCTGGGGGCAGGAAAACGTTGATCTGCTCAGGCAATATCCGCAACTTCCGGAGAATCTGCCTATTCATTTAACCGGAAATCCGCGCGGGGATATCCTGCGGCCAGAGATGCGCGACTACTTTGCGGCTGAAGTAGAAAAATTGCGCCAGCTTTACGGTGATTTCATTCTAATCAATACCAATTTCACTGATGTGAATCCGTTCATCCCCAATGTCGGGCTATACATCCCGACAAAGGATGGAGATAAAAAATCCCGGCGCGGACAGGCCGGAATCGGCATGAGTGAAGAATTCGCCGAAGGCCTGTGGTATCACAAGAAAGCCATTCTGGAGTATTTCAGGCAGCTCATTCCGGCTCTGGAACAAGCCTTTCCGAATATGATGA
>JABTUQ010000007.1 GCA_015075225.1 Burkholderiales bacterium | reverse complement strand
TTTCTGTCACGCCAGAACAACCTGTGCCAGCTTGTCATTGGCATGGAAGGACCGGTTTATATGACAGGAATAATTTTTTGAACGGTGTCCTGCAGTCACTGCGGGCACCACTCTTCAACCCATTTTACTCCTGCCACATGTTCAACCCGGCTGCATTTCCCGTTCTGCGATTGTTTATCGTGTGTCTGGTACTGCTCTATTCTCCATTCTGTCAGGCAGATCTCGTAAAAACAGTGGAGCGAATCAAACCGGCAATTGTTGGAATAGGCTCTTTCCAGAAATTACATTCTCCCCCTGTCAATTTTCTTGGTACCGGCTTCGTGGTCGAAGATGGTTTACATGCCATAACCAATGCCCATGTGATTTCTGATTTATCCAGCAATACCAGCAAAGGCTCATTGATCATCATGACCGGAAAGGGTGAAAAACCTGAACTGAGAAATGCTACGATCATTGCTCTGGATAAAGAACATGATCTTGCTCTCTTGCGTTTCGAGGGAACAGCATTACCTGCAATGAAACTGGGGGATGCCGGCACGATAAAAGAAGGAAAATTGCTGGCATTTACCGGCTTTCCCATCGGAATGGTACTCGGCTTCTACCCGGTGACCCATCGAGCTACCATTTCTTCAATCACGCCTGTCATCCTGCCTGCACAAAATGCCAGGCAACTCGATGCGGCAAAAATTCGACAACTGCAAAAATCGGCTTACAAAATATTTCAGCTCGATGGTACGGCTTATCCGGGCAACAGCGGGAGTCCATTGTATGACCCGGATACCGGAGAGGTTTACGGGGTAGTGAATATGGTTTTCATAAAAGGCAAAAAGGAGTCTATACTGAGCGATCCAAGCGGGATCAGCTATGCCATCCCGGCTAACTACGTTATTGATCTGCTCAAACAAGGTGGCTTCTGATCGTTTTATGACAGTGAGATGGCTCGCCATCGATCTTACCGTTTTTTACCGATCCGTTTATTTATACGTCATTCTGGCTGGGGTATGCTTTGATTCGGGTATCTAATCATTACATTTCCGGATTTTCCGTATTGCTCGCCAGCATCGAGGCCGCTACATTGCTTGCGGTTTTTTTTTGCCGGTGCGGCCATTCGATTCATGCAATGGGATGTCCCGGTATCGGGATCACTGATCTCGCAATTACCTGGAGCAGTTACTTTTACTTTCGTAATCCTCGCCAGCATGGCTGCGCTGGGTATGTACCAATTGGACGGCCGGCAGGATTTCGAAGGAATTCTGCTCAGATTGCTCCCCTCTCTTGCGCTGGGTTTCGGTTTCATCACCCTTATTTTTTATCTGTTTCCGGATCTTTACTTCGGCCGCGGGCTGCTGGCCATCGTAATGCTGCTGGCCTTGTTGCTGATATTGATCATCCGACTGCTTTTTTTCAGGTGGTCCGGGCTCGACAGTTTACGTCCCCGTGCGCTCGTACTGGGTGCCGGGGTAAATGCCGGAGAATTGCTCGATCTCATTGACAAGACTTCCATTCTGCCTAATTTAAAAATTGTTGGATTTGTACCATTCGATAAAGAAAACCGGCATGTTCCGGCGGAAATGATCATCCCGAAAACCGGTTCACTGACCTCTCTGGTCGATCAATATGATGCCAGTGAAGTCATCGTCGCGACTCAGGAGAGACGGGGCGGTACTTTTCCCATTCAGGAGCTGCTGGAATGCAGGATAAGCGGTATAAAAGTCACTGATCTGGTTGGTTTCTTCGAAAGAGAGTGCGGCCACTTGCGAATGGATTCACTCTATCCCAGCTGGCTGGTATTTGGCAGCGGTTTCAACCAGGGAACCTTGAGAACCGTGGTCAAACGCATGTTCGATATCATCACCAGCCTGTTACTGCTGATCGTTACGTTACCCATCATGTTACTGACTGCGCTGCTGATAGTGATCGAAGACGGGTGGCCGGTATTTTATCGTCAGGAAAGAGTGGGAGATGCGGGAAAAACTTACATGGTCATCAAATTCCGCAGCATGTTCAACGATGCGGAAAAGGCTGGAAAGCCTCAATGGGCCACTGCTGACGACCCCCGTTCGACGCGGGTGGGGCGAATCATCCGCAAACTGAGAATCGACGAACTACCGCAGATCATCAATGTGCTCAAGGGTGAAATGAGTTTCGTCGGTCCGCGGCCCGAACGGCCTCATTTCGTTGATATGCTGAGTGCACAGGTTCCCTATTACAACATGCGGCACAGCATCAAACCGGGCATTACCGGATGGGCTCAGGTCCGCTATCCCTATGGAGCGTCCCTTGAAGATGCTATTGAAAAACTCCAGTACGATTTGTATTACGTCAAAAACCATAGCCTGTTTCTGGATTTCATCATTCTGATCGACACGATCGGCGTTGTCCTGCTGCGCAAAGGCAGCCGATGAATACCTATCGCCACGATCACTTCTCCTGCTGACTGTCATGGCAACCCTCAGCTACGCAGTAGCAGCGGTTGTCTTTTTTCTTTTATCCGTCCTGCTCATTACCCGCTGGCGGGGACGTCTTTATGGATCGCTACTGGCAACGGCCTGTTTTGCATCCTCAATCTGGGCAGCAACCATCGCAGGACTGTCCTATCAGGATTACGCATATCCCCTGCTGATTCAGATACTGGAACTGTCACGCAATGCCACCCTGACCCTGTTCCTTGTTACCCTGCTAGGCCCCTTCCGCACCGGAGAAACGGATAAAACTTCACCCAGACTCAAACCGATAACCATTGCTATTGCCCTGCTTTACCTGCTTGGCCTGGCTCAGATCATTGCTTCCAATTACACCGCCAGTATCCATCCTGATCAAGCTGACTCCCCGTATGCATTTCTGACTTGGGTGGCCATGGCCATCACCGGAATGATCCTGGTAGAGCAATACTACCGGAACACTCCGCAGGAACAGCGCTGGGGAATCAAATTCATCTGCCTCGGTATTGGCGGTTTGTTTGTCTACGATTTTTATCTGTACAGCGATGCCTTGCTGTTCAGAAAAATCAGCCCAGATATCTGGGCTGCCAGAGGATGGGTGAATACACTCATCGCCCCCCTGATTGGCCTTTCGGCCGCGCGCAACCCCAAATGGGTGGTAGGCATCGCAGTTTCAAGACACATCCTGTTTTACTCCTCGGCATTGTTCGGCACGGCGGTTTACCTGCTATTGATGGCAGCAGCAGGTTACTACCTTCGGTTCTCGGGAGGCACCTGGGGAACAATATTCCAGTTGACGTTCCTGTTTGGTGCGATTGTCCTACTGGTCGTCGTCCTGTTCTCCGGGACAACGCGCTCCTGGCTCAAGGTATTCATCAGCAAGCATTTCTTCAGTTACAACTATGATTATCGCGAAGAATGGCTGCGCTTTACCCGCACACTATCCGAGGAAAAAACCGAATTAAGGATCCGGGTGATCAAATCACTCGCTCAACTCGTCGAAAGCCCGGCTGGTGGGTTATGGTTCAAATCAGATCAGCATCACGCCTATCTGCCGATTGCGCGCTGGAATATTCCACCTGTGGAAACTTCCGTGGCAATGGAAAGCCATTTTTGCCAATTCCTGCAGGAAAGCTCCTGGGTGATTGATTTATACCAGCATGATTCCGAATCACAGAAATATGCTGCCATGGTGTTACCCGACTGGCTGCCCACCATTCACAAGGCTCGCTGGGTAGTGCCATTGATACTGCACGGAGAATTACTGGGATTCGTAGTACTGACCGAACCCCGAAGTAAAATCGAATTCAACTGGGAAGTCAGAGATCTTCTGAAAGTGGCGGGAAGACAGGCCGCCAGTTATCTAGCGCAATATGAATCCGCTCAGGCACTGTCCACGGCACGGCAGTTTGAATCCTTCAATCGCATGTCCACGTTTATCGTGCACGACATCAAGAACTTGATTGCCCAGCTCTCGCTGTTACTTACCAATGCAGAAAAGCACAAGGACAACCCGGAATTTCAGCAGGATATGCTGGACACCGTGGCATTATCCGTCAACAAAATGAAACGCATGCTCGAAAAACTCAGCAGTGCAAATTTGCACGAGGCAAAAACCCCTCTGGCGCTGGATGCATTGCTGCAACGGATCATTGCCAGCAAATCCTTCCATGAACCCCAACCAGAACTTGAAATTGCAGATGCCAAATTGAATGTCGTGGCTGATCCATCACGCCTGGAGCGCGTGCTCGGCCATCTAGTACAGAACGCGATTGAAGCCACGCCCAAAGATGGCCATGTCAAGGTAAGACTCAAGCGCGCACCCGGGCAGGCAATCATCGAAATCGAAGATAACGGACATGGCATGAGTGAGCAATTCATCCATGAAAAACTGTTCACCCCTTTCGAATCGACCAAAACAGCTGGTATGGGCATCGGTGTATTCGAAAGCAGGGAGTATGTAGAAGAAATTGGCGGAAAACTGCAAGTTTCCAGTGAAGTTTTGAAAGGGACGGTTTTCCTGGTCATGCTGCCGCTCGCGCCCAACCTGTAACCTGCCGGAAAAACCAGCCCGGCCGTCTATCTGCCAGATTTCCAGGGTCAGCTTTACTCAAAAATCCGGTATTCTTGAGGGCTCCGGTGAACACCGGCATTTGCATCACAGCCCCGACACAGCTTATCCGGAACTCTTCTGTTACCCGTTTTCCTGGAACACAACTTTATGCTCCGTTATTTTGAACGCCTGATCAATCCTTTTCCATCCGGAAAACTGACAGAACCCCCTGCCACGCTCTATCAATTCTGCCGCTACTACATGAAAGGCGCAGAAACCTATTTCATTCTTCTGGCCGTCGCCACTTTCTGTGTTGCTGTCGGCGAAGCCATGTTGTTTGGCGTCCTGGGAACTGTTGTGGACTGGCTGGCGGAGAAAGATCCGCAAGCGTTTCTGCAGGAAGAAAGGCTGACCTTGCTGGGATTATCGGTTTTCATCCTGATCCTGATACCCATTATTGTTTTCTTTCATTCAACCATTTTGTACCAGTGCCTGATGGGAAATTTTCCCATGGTCGTACGCTGGTTATCCCACCGTTACCTGCTCGACCAAAGTTACGCCTTCTTTCAGGATGAATTCAGCGGGCGCATTGCAACCAAAGTCATGCAAACTGCCCTGGCGGTACGTGAAACCATTATCAAGACACTGGATGTCCTGCTGTTTGTCACCGTTTACCTGACAACCGCCCTGCTGCTGATAGCCAATGCCGATCTGCGGCTCTGCATCCCGCTGATCGTCTGGCTGATCGTCTATCTCTGCATCTTGCGCCACTTTGTCCCCAAACTCAGGCATATCTCCAGAATTCAGGCGGATGCCCGTTCCAACATGACCGGGCGCATCGTGGACAGCTACGCCAACATCCTCACCCTGAAACTTTTCTCGCACACCCGGCGGGAATCCGGTTACGCCCGCGATGGTATGCAGGAGTTCCTGGATACCGTCCACCCGCAAATGCGTCTGATCACCTGGATGAATACCAGTGTCTGGATCAACAACATGCTGTCTGTTTTTGCCATCGGTACACTCGGTATCATGCTGTGGCTCGACGGCAGTATCAGCACAGGCGCGATCGCCATTGCACTGAGTCTCGCCATCCGTCTAACCGGGATGTCGCACTGGATCATGCTGGAAACGGGAGAATTATTCGAGAACATCGGTATCGTGCAGGATGGCATCAACATGCTGGCCAAACCGCATGCAGTGACCGATGCGCCGGATGCGGTGCCTCTGTCTGTCACAAAAGGTGAAATTGACTACAGCCAGGTTGGATTTTCCTACCATAACAACATTAAAAATGAAGAACACCGGATTTTTGAGGCGCTTGATCTCCATATCCGCGCAGGCGAGAAAGTAGGCATCGTCGGCCCTTCCGGAGCCGGAAAATCAACCCTGATTCATCTGTTGCTGCGTTTTTATGACATCCAGCAGGGCAATATCCGGATCGACGGACAGGACATCCGCACCGTCACACAGGAAAGTCTGCGCGCAAACATTGGTATCGTCACTCAGGATACATCGCTGCTGCACCGTTCCATCCGGGAAAACATCCTGTTTGGCAGACCGGATGCTACCGAAGAAGAAGTCATATTGGCAGCGCAGCGGGCGCATGCAGATGAATTCATCATGGAACTGACCGACATCCATGGTCACAAAAGCTATGATGCCATGGTGGGCGAACGCGGCGTCAACCTGTCAGGCGGGCAACGCCAGCGCATCGCCATTGCCCGTGTACTGCTCAAGAATGCTCCCATCCTGATTCTGGACGAGGCCACATCCGCACTGGATTCCGATATAGAAGCCAGCATCCAGCAAAGCCTGCACGAACTGATGCAGAACAAAACCGTGATCGCCATTGCCCACCGTCTCTCCACTATTGCTGCCATGGACCGGCTGATTGTGCTGGATAACGGGCGCATCGTCGAACAGGGCCATCACACTGAACTGCTGGCACTTAACGGACTTTATGCCCGGTTATGGAATCATCAGTCCGGTGGATTTCTGGCCAACGAGCTTGAAACACAAGGAGATGTTCAAACAAGGCTGCGTAACGCAAACTGAAAAAAGATGCCAACATTCGGGTAAATCCGCATTGGCCGTATGAAATGAAGCAATAGATACGATGTACGATGACAGCAACGTAATTTGTACTCTGATAAAACACGGCGTGCTTTGCCAGCGCTCCCCAGCAAAGTACGTTTGAATCACATCAAGCCACCATGCCGTGGTGTCGCAGCAGCGCATCAATCTTTGGCTCACGCCCACGGAATGCAATAAATGATTCGAGTGCCGGGCGGCTGCCACCCACAGCGAGAATCTCTTGCCAGAAACGCTCACCGGTTTTCGCGTTAACCACCTGGCCCGTGCCGTTTTCCTCAAACAGGCTGTAAGCATCGGCAGATAATACTTCCGCCCATTTATAGCTGTAATAACCCGCAGCGTAGCCTCCGGCAAAGATATGCCCAAAGCTGTCAGGAAAGCGGTTAAACGCAGGTGGAATGATGACAGCAACATGCTGACGGATTTTATCCAGGCGCTGCAATACGGTCTCGCTACCCTGTGGATCAAAATCGGTATGCAGATGCATATCAAACAGGGCAAATTCGATCTGACGCAAGGTTTGAAGACCACTCTGGAAGTTTTTGGCTGCAAGCATCTTGTCGAACAAAGCACGCGGCAGCAGACTGCCTGTTTCCACATGCGCCGTCATGTCACGCAACACCTCCCACTCCCAGCAAAAGTTTTCCATGAACTGGCTTGGAAGTTCAACCGCATCCCATTCAACGCCATTGATACCGGAAACGCCGAGTTCATCCATCTGGGTGAGCAAATGATGCAATCCGTGGCCAAACTCGTGAAATAGCGTAATCACTTCGTCGTGCGTGAATAGCGCCGGACGCAGCTGGCCATCGATCGTCACCGGGCCGGAAAAATTGCAGGTCAGATAGGCAACAGGCGCCTGGATTTCAGAACGGCCGATTTCAGGCACTTCAACCCGACGCCGTGTGATGGCATCATCCATCCACGCGCCCCCACGCTTGCCAGGACGCGCATAGAGATCCAGATAAAACTGCCCCAGCAGATTACCCCTGCCATCCCTGATATCGAAAAATTTCACATCCTGGTGCCAGCGCTGCACTTTGTGCTCCAGTCCCACTTCGCTGATGTGGATGCCATACAGAGTCTCCACCAGCCCGAACATGCCGGATAACACCCTGCTTTCCTGAAAGTATTGCTTGACCTCCTGATCAGAAAAAGCATAGCGCTCGATGCGCAATTTCTCGCTGACGTAAGCAATATCCCACGCTTCAAGTTGGGTCAGCTGGAGTTTATTTGCCGCAAATTGCCGCAGCTCCGCCAGATCCTTTTCTGCATAAGGTTTTGCCTTGGCTGCCAGCTCATTCAGAAAATCCAGCACCTGTTGCGGCGTTTCCGCCATTTTGGGAGCCAGCGACACCTGTGCGTAACAATCGTAACCCAGCAATCTGGCCTCTTCCTGACGCAGCTGCAGAATCTGCTCGATCAGCGGCATGTTGTCATGGCTTGCAACCTGATCTGCAACAACTTCAAGCTCGCTTGCACGGGTTGCGTACGCACGGTACATCCGTTCACGCAAACTGCGGTTATCCGCATATTGCATAACCGGCAGGTAGGAAGGGGCATGCAGGGTAAATTTCCAGCCACGAACGGTTATCTCGGTATCCTTGGTTGCGGCTTCACGCGCGGCCTGCAACACATCTTCCGGTATGCCGACAAGTTCATCCCGGTTTTCAACGAACAGGGAAAATGCATTGGTTGCATCCAGCAGGTTATCACTGAATTTTGCGCTTAATGCCGACAGCTCTTCCTGAATCTGCATGAACCTCGCCTTGTCTTCCGCAGGCAGCTCGGCTCCCCCCAGGCGAAAATCGCGCAACTGGTTATCCACTATTTTTTTGCGTGCCTGACTTGATTCCTTGAATAATGGATCTGCCCGCAATTGCCGGAATTTCTCAAACAACACCAGATCCTGCGACAACTCGGCGTAGTACTGCGTCACACGCGGCAGATTGGCGTTATAAATCTCCCGCAATTCCGGGTTATTCATGACCGCGTTCAGGTGATTGACCTGCCCCCACGCACGGGATAAACGTTCATTCGCATCCACTACGGGCTGCACAAAATCCTGCCAATCAGGGGATTCTGTTGCATTTTTAACTGCATTCACCACCGCGCAGCAATCGCGCAACAGCTCATCAAGTGCCGGTGTAATGTGTTCATTCCGGATTTCTTCGTAATGTGGAAGGGTGGAAAAATCTAGCAGCGGGTTTTTCATATCGGCAATCACTCGGAAAAAATTTTTATTATCAATGTGTGTCCTGGATTTTCGGTTTGCCGGATGAATCCCGGCAACATCCCGTGGTGACCCGGACTCCTCTACCGAATCACGCTTTTTATGCAGCTTATGTGGCTATAGCACAACCATCTACCCAGCGAAATTTATTGCTCGTGGACAACGCGCCCATCAATCAGCGTGAACCGGGCACGCCCATATAGCTCCATGCCGAGGAATGGTGTGTTTTTACCCTGACTTTTCAATTCATTATTGCTGACAACCCAGTTTGCATCAGGATCAAAAATACACAGATCCGCTGCAACACCTGCTGCCAGCCGCCCGGTATCAACCCCCAAAATCTGCGCGGGGTATGACGTAATTTTTGCCAGTGCTTCAGGTAATGGCAGCCTGCTTTCCACCGCCCATTTCAGCGTAAGTGGCAACAACAGCTCCAGCCCGGTTGCGCCACTTTCTGCTTCAGCAAATGGCATCAATTTGGCGTCTTCGTCCACTGGAGCGTGATCCGAACAGATGGCATCAATCGTTCCATCCATCAACCCGGTGCGCAATGCATCCCGGTCTGCCAGACCCCGGAGCGGTGGCATAAGGTGGCAGTTTGCATCGAAAAAACCAATATCCATATCGGTCAGATGCACATGATGGACGGAAACATCACAGGTCAGCGGCAATCCCTGCCGCTTGGCCGCCCGCACCAGTGCAACGCCCTCTGCACTGGAAATACGGCAAAGATGCACACTGGCACCGGTTTCCCTCATCAATGACAATATGCTGGAAAGCGCAATGGTCTCTGCACACACTGGAATGGCCGGCAAACCGAGGCGGGTAGCAATTTCACCCTCATGCGCCACGCCATGATTGGCGAGATGCCTGTCCTGGGGGCGCAGCCAGACCTTGAATCCAAAGGTAGCGGCGTATTGCATGGCCCGCATCAGCACATGGAGATTGATTACCGGTGCATCGGCCTGACTGAAAGCAATGCAACCCGCATCATGCAGCTCGACCATCTCCGTCAGGCGCTCTCCCTTGAGTCCCTGGGTCAGTGCACCTACCGGATAAACCCGTGCCCGATCAAGATTACGCGCACGATGCTTGAGCATCTCCACCAAGCCAGGTTCATCCAGCGGTGGATCGGTATCGGGAGGGCAGGCAAGGCTGGTCACACCGCCTGCGACTGCGGCCTCCAGCTCCGATTCCAGTGTCGCCATGTATTCAAGACCCGGCTCCCGCAAACGAGCCGACAAATCTACCAGACCAGGACATACCACCATTCCAGCGGCATCGATTTCACGATCAGCATGAAAACCTTCCGGCCGGGAATCAATCGATACGATTTTTCCTTCAGCCAGATAAAGATCGCCAGCACGGTCCATCCTGCTGGCAGGATCGATCAAACGGCCATTTTGGATACAAATGTACATAGAAATAGAGCGTTAATTACCAGCAAGGATCGACATTACCGCCATACGGACGGCAATACCAAAATTTACCTGAGGCAGAATGACAGATTGCGCACCATCGGCCACCTCTGAATCAATTTCCACACCCCGGTTCATCGGGCCAGGATGCATCACGATTGCATCGGGCCTGGCAAGCGCAAGCTTCTCTGGCGTCAATCCGTAATATTTAAAATATTCCTCGGTGCTGGGCAAATGTGCCGATTTCATGCGCTCGTGCTGCAAGCGCAACATCATCAGCACATCCACATCTTTCAGCCCTTGCGTCATATTGTGGTAAACATGCACGCCCAGCCGTTCAACCCTGGCAGGCAACAATGTTTTGGGTGCAATCACGCGGATTTCCGGCACCCCCAGCGTCGTCAGTGCGTGGATCTGCGAACGTGCCACCCGCGAATGCAAAATATCACCCACGATGGCCACGCGCAGGGTATGAAAATCCTGCTTGTAGCGGCGAATGGTGAACATATCCAGCAGCGCCTGCGTGGGGTGCGCATGCCATCCATCGCCTGCGTTGATGACATGAATTTCCGGTCTGACATGACGGGCAATCAGATGCGCCGCGCCACTCTGACTATGGCGCACGATAAACATGTCCGCATGCATGGCAGACAGGTTGTCCACCGTATCCAGCAGTGTTTCCCCCTTGGTCTGGGATGAAACAGCCATATTGAGATTGATGACATCCGCCGAAAGGCGTTTTGCCGCAATTTCGAAGGTTGTGCGGGTGCGGGTACTCGGTTCGAAAAACAGGTTGAATACCGATTTCCCCCGCAGCAGGGGAATTTTCTTGACATCGCGCTCGGTAACACCGGTAAACGATTCCGCAGTATCGAGAATATGTCGCAAAATGGCTGCAGGCAGCCCTTCTGTCGTCAACAGATGCTGCAGTTCGCCATTTTTGTTCAACTGGGGATGCGGACCCATTACACAGCCACCCCGAAAAGATTACGGCAATACATAAATCCGAATATAGGCAAAGAAAATCAGTTCGTACAAAACAGCCGGGGCCAACCGGATCAGCGCTTCACAAGCAAAAACCATACTGGAAAAACTTTGGCAGCAAGCATCAGTCTGTTGCCAGACTGCGTAAATCCAGACTCAGCCTGCCATCATCCGATTGCCTCAGTTCCAGCATGCTGTTTTCCGGCAATGCAAGCACAGCTCCTATATACCGGGCAGCGACCGGTAACTCGCGCCCCCCGCGATCCACCAGCACAGCCAGATCAATGCAGGTCGGGCGGCCGTAATCAAACAGCTCGTTCACTGCTGCACGGACTGTCCGGCCAGTATAGAGCACGTCATCCACCAGAATGATATGGCTGTTTTCAACATCGAAAGGAAGCTGGGAAGGGCGCACCTGCGGATGCAGGCCGATTTTACTGTAATCATCCCGGTAAAAGGAGATATCCAGCACCCCTCCCGGAGTCGTGATCTCCAATGCCCGATGAATACGTTCGGCCAACCAGGCGCCTCCGGTATGGATACCGACAATGGCGGTATTTCCGGTGACATCCGGCCGAATTTTTTCGATAAGCAGTGCCAGTAATTGCTCGGCGTCAGGAAGCTGCATAGGACAAATCAAAATAAGTTTGAAGAATATGTTGGGCCGCGATCTGATCAATCATGGGCCGCTGTTTTTTACCGGTCACCCCTGCTTCTTCTAATGCGGAGCGGGCCACTACCGTCGTATAACGCTCATCCGCCATTGCCACCGGTATGCCGAATCGCCCTTCCAGCCGCCTGGCAAAACGATGGCACAACCGGGTTATTTCGTGCTCGGTACCGTCAGCATGAACCGAAAGCCCCACCACCAATAAAACCGGCTGCCATGTCCTGATCAGCTCTGCAATCTTCTCAAATCGGGGTTTGGTCATGGCCTCGTTGATTGTTACCAGAGGATGAGCCATCCGCAATTCATATTCACCAGTGGCCACACCAATACGTCGCGTACCAAAATCGAAAGCCAGCACCGTACCGGATAAAACACCCTGCGCCACGTCAGGCATGGCCAACTTCACTGGATAAATTACAAAAATCAATCCCCAGCAACTTTATGGCAGCAGGCAATCGCTCTTCGGAAGAAAGTTCAAACAATATCTGCGATTCGGCAGGCACGGTCAGCCAGACATTTTGCGCCAGCTCCTGCTCAAGCTGACCTGCTACCCACCCTGAATAGCCCAGCGCCACCAGCATCCTCTCCGGCCCCTGACAATTGGCCACCGCTTGCAGAATATCAATGGAGGCAGTCAGACCGACCGACTCATTGGAAGACAACGTGGATTTCCATGCCCCTACAGGTTCATGCAGCACAAACCCGCTGTCAATCTGCACCGGGCCACCGAGCAATACCGGTTGACTGGAAGAAGCCGTGTTTTTAGGCGTCATACCCAGTTGCAACAACAATTTTTCCACGGACATATCCGTTGGACGATTCACCACCAGACCCAACGCACCCTGCTCATTATGTTCACAGACATAGGTCAGCGTTCTGGCAAAGAAAGTATCTTCCAGCCCCGGCATGGCAATCAGAAAGTGATCAGTAAGATTGATGCCTGGCATTACGGACGCATCCTTGTGGAAAAAATCAGCATTTTTTGATTTCACACCCAATAAGCAGTGCGCGTCATTATTCTGGAGCTGAATTTCATGGCTCCCCTGACAGGAGCAGGCAATTGCCCCCCCCCATGCGAAACCGCCATAGTGGCGTGACACGCCTCATCCACTTTCATTTGCGTCACAATGGCGCGGCTACGCACATCCTGATGAGGCAATCGCTGCAGATGATCTGCCAGATGCGCCTCCACCTGACGCTCGGTTTCTGCCAGAAAACCAAGATTCCATCTATCACCGAGCACCCCCGCCACCAGCCCGAGCGTGAATGATCCGCCATACCATAACGGATTAAGAAAACTTTTACGTCCGCCCAGTTCGGCTATTCGGCGTTCCGTCCATGCAAGATGCTCGGTTTCCTCCCGCGCTGCCTGATCCAGCTCCTGCCGTACGTGTTCATTACGGGCTGTAAGCGCCTGTCCCTGATAAAGCGCCTGGGCACAAACCTCACCGACATGATTGATGCGCATGAGCGCAGCTGATTCACGCTTCTCGATCTCGCTCATCTCATTCTCGGGCAGATCTTTTCCCGGCACCGGACGCAGGGTGCTGGCCGGCACCAGCAATGTCCGCAAGGCATTATCAAAACCAATGATCAATTTATCAACATTCAACATAATGACCCCCATTGTCTAAACAGGTTTGTAACACGCTTGAACTATCGCCCCAGGACAATTCGATCGCTCATTTTATACGCATTTGCCGTGCGAGCAATGTTACCGGATGCAAAACCTCTATACCTTTCCCCTGCTTCGCCAACCCGTTGGCGATATGCAAGGCACAACCGATATTCGCCGTCACCAGACACTCTGCACCAGTTCGCTCAAAGGCCTGCAATTTGGCGTTCAGCAAAGATGATGCAAATTCGGGCTGATCAAGAAAATAGGTGCCGGCAGCGCCACAACACTGCGCATTACCGGCAAGCGGCACCACCTCCACTGCCGGGATACGTTCAAGCAAGGAATACAAATATGCGGAAGCACGCAAAGTATTGCGCAGCGTACAGGGCTCATGCACAGCAATCCTGCGCGGCAAGGGCGCAATACTGATTTCATCCCATACCAGTCCATCAAGGAACTGGCTGATATCCATTACCGGCACTGAAAATCCCGCCCCCAGACGCGATGAGTACTCCGCCAGCTGGACACCACAGCCAGAAGCAGTACTGATAATGGCCTGAATATTCAAACCTGCAAAAGCATGGATATTTTGCTCCGCCAACAATTTTGCCGCATCGATCTGCCCGCTGTGCTGGTGCAGCGCCCCGCAACACCCCTGCGCATTAGGCACATGCACTGTAAAACCCAGCCGGTTGAGTACCCATATGGATGAAAGCAGTGTTTCTGCATCAATCAATCTGGCAACACAACCCAGAAATAACCCCACCTCACCTCGCAACAAGCTCGTGGCGGGATAAGTACGGCGCCAGGAGAACCCCGGCAGATTACGATCCTCCAAAAACAGCAGGGATTGAATCAAAGCATTTCTTTTCAGAATATCCAGCCGCAACAATAACGACAGCACGCCACTCCCGGCCAGCAAACGTAACATTGGCCGCAACCTATCAAACCGGGCAGGCTTGGCAACCAGCTCCCGTTCCAGAAAATTTCTTAACCCGTTTTTTTTATGTCGGCCTTCACCCTGCACGGCCGGATGATCGTGAATCATCGCGCGCGCATCGTCGATCAGGCGGCCATAAGCGACATTATTTGGGCAAACCTGCTCGCAGGCGCGGCAAGTCAAACACCGGTCCATATGCTGGATAAATCTTTCGTTCAAAGGAATACGCCCACTGGCAACCCCGCTCATCAGGGCAATCCGCCCGCGTGGAGAATCTGCCTCGGAATGTGTCAACTCATAAGTCGGGCAATGCGGCAGACAAAGACCACATGCCACACAATGATTGGCCTCGGCCAGCAATTCCTTGATTGGTGTATTGTTACGATCAATGTTTTCCATTGTCTTTTTTGGCTATTTCAGCAAAATCACATCGCCCCGCCCGAACGGGGCCATTCATTTCAAGCCTTCACCATTATTCACTCATTTTGATTTTGACACGAACCTTTATCGCGCCATCGTTAAATTTATCGCTTGCCATGGTTACGGGAACTGCCATAAAATTAATGGTTTTTTTGACAAACATTTTTACTTTTACAAGGGGCAACATGGTAGTAGTTCGGCTGGCACGCGGCGGTGCCAAGAAACGTCCTTTTTACAGCATGGTAGTGGCTGATTCCCGCAACAAAAGGGATGGCAAATTCATAGAGCGTGTTGGATTCTACAACCCACGCGCCACAGGTGGCGAAGAAGGTTTGCGTATTCAGATGGATCGGCTGACTTACTGGCAATCCCAGGGAGCCCAGTTGTCTGACACCGTTTCCCGGCTCGTCAAACAGCTTGGCAAACAGCAAAAGGCAGCACAACCACAAGAGTGAAACCTGTCCTCCTCGAAACAGGGGAGTCAATGGTTGTGCTGGGCCGGATCATCGGGCCACATGGTATTCGTGGCCAGATCAAGGTTATCCCTTTCACCGAATACATTGATGGGTTGATGGAATACCCGGCATGGTGGCTAAGCAGCGATGAACGAAACTGGCAAGTTGTGCATCCCGTCTCATCCTTTGCGCACAACAACCAGTTGGTTGTTACCTTTGATGAGTATAGCGACCGTACAAAAGCATCTGAACTAAAAGGATTACAGATTGCGGTGCCTCGCAGCCAGTTACCACCACTGCCGGAAGATGGAGAAGAAGGTTACTACTGGGCTGATTTGATCGGAACCAGCGTTATAAACGTACAAGGTACATTACTCGGCACGGTAACGGGCTTACTTGAAACAGGCGCCAATGATGTATTGCAGATCAAATCAACTGAAAATGGCGAAGAAAAACTGATCCCGTTCATTGATCAGGTTGTGAAGCAGGTAGACCTGAAATCCCGGAAAATTACAGTGGATTGGGAACAAGATTATTAAACTGCATCATGCCGTTTGAGTTTGACGTCATCACATTGCTACCTTGCATGTTTGATGCAATTACGCAATACGGGATAACAGGCAAGGCGCACAAAGGTGGTTTATATCACCTGCACACCTGGAATCCTCGTGATTACGCAACAAACCGTTATCGGACGGTGGACGATGCCCCTTATGGCGGTGGTCCAGGCATGGTCATGATGGCAGAACCGCTGGACAAGGCGATTACGGATGCAAGAGCCAGACAAGGCAAGAGCGGGATTGGCAAAACAAGTGTTATTTATCTGTCGCCCCAAGGCAAGCAGCTGGATCACAAAAAGATTCTACAGATCTCGGGATCGGGCGGGGTCATATTGCTCTGCGGCCGCTACGAGGGGGTGGATGAACGTTTAATAGAAAGCCAGGTGGATGAAGAAATTTCGATCGGAGATTATGTCATCTCCGGCGGAGAACTGGCAGCCATGGTTTTAATAGATGCGGTGGTAAGACAACAGCCCGGCGCACTGGGCGATACACAATCAGCTGGCCAGGATTCTCATGTTGATCATTTGCTTGAATATCCGCACTACACTCGGCCTGAAGTGTATAAGGAAAAATCGGTGCCGCCGGTACTGATGTCCGGCAACCATGCAAAAATAGAACGTTGGCGTTTGCAACAATCCATCGGCAGAACCTGGCTAAAAAGGCCGGACTTGTTAGCAGCAAAATACCCAGAAGGGCTTCCTGAAAAGGAAAAGGAATTACTCGAAGAATTCAGACAATTACAATGCACGGCGCTTGCCAGGCAATCAATGGATAACACTAAAGAACAGGAGCAATAAAATGAACTTGATCGAACAACTGGAACGCGAAGAAATTGAAAGACTGGGAAAAACCATCCCTCATTTTTCACCCGGGGATACCCTCATAGTTAACGTCAATGTAGTAGAGGGTGACCGTAAACGTATCCAGGCTTTTGAAGGCGTTGTAATTGCCAAACGTAATCGCGGACTCAATTCCTCGTTTATTGTAAGAAAAATAGCCAGCGGGGAAGCCGTTGAGCGCACCTTCCAAACCTACTCCCCTCTTATTGCAAGCATGGAAGTCAAACGGCGTGGCGCAGTCCGCCGGGCAAAGCTTTACTACCTGAGAGAAAGATCCGGTAAAGCCGCAAGAATCCGGGAAAAACTGCCAGCACGCGGCACACAGCAAAAAAATACAGCAGCAGAGTAATTTTGCCTCAGCAGAGCCTCCCTGCTGTTCGCTTTCCTTAATTCATCCCGAGTGTGGTCAAGCCACCGCACTCGGGATGAACGCCTTCAGCCTCACCCCCGCATTACAGAAAAGCCTTCTCTCGTCCAACTGTTTCATCCAGCCTGCATCACAGCCGCTGGCAGCTTTGCCCGAACAGCCGGATTCACCGTATCACTCATGGGTGCTGATACTCAAACAACAGGTGTGATTCGCTGCGATCAGCCGCAAGCACTGGATATTGGATCACGCAATAGCCGCAAGACAGAAAATCTATCGGCCATGATTGTCGACGACGTACTAAAGTGGTGGTGTTACCGGGATTGCTTTCCAAGCTACGGAACCTCTGAAAAGCTACCTGCGTTGTCATTTCTGCGTTAAAAATCAGCTCAGAATGCTCATTTATTACGTATAAACTCCGCTTTTTCGCCAATTCTTGCCTTGAACTGACTGCCTCGCTGATGTTTTTCAGAGGTTCCCTACCGGATTGCTTCCCAGCTACAGAGCTATCGCATCAGCCCGAGCTGTGCAACCTTTAACCCCGTCATCGCGAGACCGCAGGCCGTGGCGACCCGGTGAAGCCGAGTGACCATCCGTATTTTTATCACCATCGCTGCTGGGTTGCCACGCCGCTTAACGCGGCTCGCAATGACGGAGGTGGTGGTGCTCTGTTGCTTCACACCTACGGTGTTCGCAATGACGGAGTGCGTGGCATTTGCAACGATGGGGAAGGCTGTCTTTGCGAAGAGGCGTAGCTGACGAAGCAACCCAGTGCCAGCGTAACCTTAAAGTATTTCCGGGTATAAATCCTGCCAGTTGGGGTTTTGTGCTTCGATCAGGGCGAGTTTTTTTGCGCGGCTGCCACTCTTGATCTGTTTTTCTCGCAGAATGGCACTATTCATTGATTCATGTTGTTCATACCAGACCAGCAGCTTGCAGCGATATTGTCGGGTAAATCCTTCGGCGAGACCTTCCCTATGTTGCCAAACGCGCTGTACGAGATCGGAAGTCACTCCCGTATACAATGTGCCATTACGCTGACTGGCCATGATGTAAACACACGGTGCTTTCATCGCTTTATTGTCTGTGTTTCATTGGTACCATTCTGGATTGTTTCATCCTTTCAATGTTCGCAAGGACGGTGGCGCTGGGTTGTCACGGCGGTTTATATACGCCTCACAATGGCGGAGGAGGTGTTTGCAAGGGACCACAGTAGTGGTACTGGGTTGTTTCGGTGGCTGTCCTGCTGAGAAAAATCACCGCCATGCGAACTCAGCAACTTTCAATCCATCTTCTTGCGCCGCTTTCAGTCTGTCATTACAAGCAGCGCAACCTCCCACCCCATCATCGCGAGGCCGCAAGCCGTGGCGACCCACAGTTTATAGAGTGCACCTCGCGCACCAGCTCAACTGCGAATAAAGCTCAGGTTAAAGATCTGTTTGGTAGGTTTGTCCTAGTTTGCGGTTGCGGTCGTAGCCGGTTAGCTGGTTTTGCAGTTTCACCATCCACGGTTCGGTGATGGCGCGGATTTCGGCATCCCGTTCCAATATGCCGTGAATGAGGTTGATCTTTTTTTGCCTTAGTTCATCATCAAGCTGTCCGCTGGCATGTTGTGCCATTAGATGGGTGGTCAGGTGTTTACAGTTCTGTTCCAGGGCTATCAGTTCATCCCAATCGCTGTTTTTTGCTGCTTGCAGCATTTGGTCGGTAATTGTCAGTATCGCTTCGTAGGTGGCGATCATTTGCATGTCGTTTCTATTGTTTTTCGGCAGATTTTCTATCGGGATGTCCTGTTTCATACAGTAGCACCTGCATCGCTGGCAACATCTATCGCTGCTTGAGCTATCGTTTTGGCAGCGGGCTGTTTGCCGATCTCCATCCAAGCTTCGTGCAATTCCCCCAGTAGATGACTGATTTCTTCGATGATTGCCACATCATTTTGCAGATTAGCCTTCAATAGCCGGGTGGTCATATAGTCATATAACTGGCTTAGCTGGCCGGCCAGTTCCCCGCCGGATGATTGATCAAGGCTGGCTTTCAGGCCGTGGTCGATAATTGCGATTGCCTTGGAAATCATTTCGCCCTTGGCGGCGATGTTGTTCTGCTGCATATAAAGCTTGCTGCAATCCAGTGCCTGTTGCGCGCCTTCGAACAGCATCAGGATCAGCTTGTGCGGATCAGCAGAGGCAATGCCGGATTCAACCCCGACAGCCTGATAACTTTTGATTGCCCGGTTCGGGGATTCAATAAACATGATCAGTTTTTCCTTTCCAAGAATAAGAAGTATGGTTAACGATCGCTATCCGTTTGATTATTTGCCGATTTTCGGCATGTTAGCCAGTTGCTGCTGTAAGTAGTTACTGGTCTGGTTCATGCTGGCGAGCATCGTATCCAGTGCGGAGAACTGTATCCGCAAGCGTTTTTCCACATCTTCCAGCCGATACTCCAGCGCCTCGCGCTGTTTGCCGATATTTTTGATCGTGCTGTTGATCCCATCCATACGGCTCTTGATCAAGCCATCGCTGCGGGTCATGCCATCAATCAGGTCCTCCAGCCGGGAAGCAAAGCCATCGGCTCCCCCTGATTGTGTCGAGAAAAATGTGGCCAGATTTTTGTCCGGATCAGCCAGCGCGGCGCTCAGTTTGCTTTCATCCAGTTTCAGTGTGCCATCCTTCTGAAAGCTGATACCCAGTTCGGAGAGCGCGCTGATTCCCCCGGCGGCGGACTGGTTGCCGCTCAGCATTGCGCGCACCCGGTTTTGCACCATGCGCACGGTGGAATCCCCGGTCAGTGCCGATCCCTTCTTGCTGGCTGCATCGTAACGCGAAACATTGCCAATGGTTTTTTCCAGCTCATTGTAGGTATTCACCAGCGCCTTTACTGCGGTTTCAACACTGCTTTTATCCTTTTCCACCGTCAGCGTCGTACTGGTGCCGGGGTTGGCCTTGAGCAGATTGAACGTCACCCCTTCCAGCGCATCTTTGATGGTATTGGAGGCTTTTTCAACGGTAATGCCGTCGATCACCATCACCGCATTTTTTGCCGCCACGGTTTCGGTCATGTTCATGGTTCCGCCGGTGGAGGCATCGAATGCCAGTTTCGATAACCCGGCATTATCCGTGTGATTGCCATCTGCATCGTTTGCCGTAATCTTCAGCGCATTGGCTAGCCCGGTATCTTTGGAAGCAATCACCAGCCGGTTGCCGCTGCCATCGTTCACGATACTGGCCGTCACACCTGCATTCGCTTCATTGATTGCATTGCGAATATCGGCCAGCGTTGATTTCGCCGGGTCGATCGTAATCGTTTTGGCCGTCTTGTCCGCATTGGCGCTAAACGTGCCATCCCCGTTATACGTTCCAAATTCGATCGTCAGTGAGCCACTGCCGATTACCGTTCCAGGCGTGGCAAAGGCTTCCGATTTGATTTTCTGTGCCTGCGCCAGCGATTGCACCTCGATCTCATGCGTACCCGCTGCTGCACTGGAGGAAGCGCTTACCGTGGCTGCAGTGGTATCCGCCAGCGTCGCTTTGTAGCCATTGAACAGCTCTGGTTTTGCCAGCGCCTTCACACTATCCTGAAACGTGGAGAGCGCACTTTTCAGACTGCCAAAGGCAGAGAGCTGCGCCTGCTGCTTCGTTTCCTTATTGTTGAGCTGGGTCAGCGGGCGCTGCTCCATCTGCATCAGTTTGCTGATAATTCCGCTGACATCCAATCCTGAGCCGATTCCCGGTGCTGCAATCATTTTATGTCCTTGATCTGTTGTATTCGTTATCGCCAGTCTGTCATTGCTGCGGACAGATTATGGCGATCCAGAGAATCATAACGGCAGGGGTGAAGGCGACTTTACACATTTTCTATCAATACCCAGTACTGGGTTGCGCAACCTTTAACCCCGTCTTCAGCTTGTCATCGCGATCTGCGCAACCTTTCATCCAGTTCATCGTGAGCAGTAGCAAGTTGCGTGGCGATCCAATTCTTCCGGTGGAGGGGTGGATGCCGCAGGCGGACGGGGTGGTGAATCACACTGCGGCTGTCATCTCGATTGCTTCACACCTACGGTGTTCGCAATGACGGAGGTGGTGTTTGCAACGATGGGAAAGGCTGTCTTTGCGAGGAGGCGTAGCTGACGAAGCAACCCAGTGCCTTTGTTGCCTTGTCGCTGGGTTGCCACGCCGCTTACGTGGCTCGCAATGACGGAGTGAGTGGCGTTTGCAAAGATGGTGGTTTATCGGGATTGCTTTCCAGCTACAGAGCTATCGCATCAGCCCGGGTTGCGCAACCTTTAACCCCGTCTTCAGCTTGTCATCGCGATCTGTGCAACCTTTAACCCCGTCATCGCGAGGCCGCAGGCCGTGGCGACCCAGTGCAGCCGAGTGATCACCCGTATTTTCTTCATCATCGCTACTGGGTTGCCACGCCGCTTAACGCGGCTCGCAATGACGGAGGTGGTGTTTGCAATGACGGAGTGAGTGGCGTTTGCAAAGATGGTGGTTTATCGGGATTGCTTTCCAGCTACAGAGCTATCGCATCAGCCCGGGTTGCGCAACCTTTAACCCCGTCTTCAGCTTGTCATCGCGATCTGTGCAACCTTTAACCCCGTCATCGCGAGGCCGCAGGCCGTGGCGACCCAGTGCTCGAGTGATCACCTGTATTTTTTCTTCATCATCGCTCATTGGTTTGCTACGCCGCTTAACTGCGGCTCTGCAATGACGGAGGTGGTGTTTGCAATGACGGAGCGAGGCGTTTACAAAGGTGGTGGTTTACCGATTGCTTTCCAGCTACCGGATTATTTCCCAGTTACAGAGCTATCGCGTCAGCCCGGGTTGCGCAACCTTTACCCCCCCCTTCAGCTTGTCATCGCGATCTGTGCAACCTTTAACCCCGTCATCGCGAGGCCGCAGGCCGTGGCGACCCAGTGTTTTTTATTCACTGTCATGCTTGTCCATTGAATAACAACCCCTGAATCTTCCCCAGCGCGCTGGCAATCTTGATGGCCTCTTCCGAAGGCATCTGGCGGATAACTTCCTGTGTTTGCGCATCGACAATCTTGATTACGGTTTTGCCGGTATCCTCATCAATCGTGAATTTCAGGTTTTGTGTCAATGCCTGAGTAAACTGCTCGATCTGCTGCACTGCTTCCTTTACCTGCTCCGGCTTGATGTCGTCAGCTTCAGCCGGAGGCCGGGGAGCAGCAGCCATCTCGCGCTCCGCCGTCCGGGTGACTGGTGCTGCCGGTTGAACGGGTGCTGCAGCCTGGAACATGTCAGCAGCCATTACGTTGATATTCATGTCCATCTCCTTTTAATCTACTAATCAGTCTTTGCAAGCCAACGTGTCATCGCGAGGCCACAGGCCGTGACGATCCAGGGGAGTGTGGCAATCCAGTCATCAGTTGCCAAGGTGCTGGATTGCCACGTCAAATCACGTTGTTCCTCGCGATGACGGATGTAGTGCTTATCTCAACAGGGACAACACATTGTTTGGCAATGCATTGGCCTGAGAAAGCATGGCCACACCAGCTTGCTGCAGGATTTGTGCACGAGTCATTGCAGCGGTTTCAGCGGCAAAGTCAGCATCCTGAATACGGCTGCGGGAAGCAGAAAGGTTTTCGCTGGTGGTCTGCAGGCTGGCAATTGCCGAGCTGAAACGATTCTGTATTGCACCCAGGTTGGCGCGAGATGAATTTACAATCTGTAATGCATCATCTACTGCCGTTAGAGTAGTTTGTGCTTCCGCAAAAGTGCTTACCTTCAAATCACTAAAATTTACACTTGTAGTAGTAAGCGTAGAAGTGGGTGAATCATCTGCTATCGCACCTGTAGTGTCATCGGTAGTGTCCTTGTCGATGTTGACGATATTATCAATGCTAATAGTTTCAGCGTTGTTGGCTCCTACCTGGAAGTTTTTGCTGGTAAAAGTTCCATCGAGCAATGCGGTGCCGTTGAATTTGGTTTGCTCGGCTACACGTTTGATTTCAAGCTTAAGCTGTTTGACTTCAGCTTGCAGAGCGTTACGATCATCGTCTGTATTGGTATCGTTGGAAGCTTGTACCGCCAGTTCGCGAATGCGTTGCAGATTGTTTGTCACTTCAACCATTGCGCCTTCTGCGGTTTGTGCCAGCGAAATACCATCATTGGCGTTGCGCGCAGCCTGATTCAGTCCACGGATTTGTGCGGTCATACGCTCGGAAATCGCCAGCCCGGCGGCATCGTCCTTGGCGCTGTTGATGCGCAAGCCGCTGGATAAACGGCTCAGAGAGGTACTCAGCGCGCTTTGCGATGAATTGAGGTTGCGCTGAGCATTGAGTGATGCAACGTTGGTATTGATGACTTGTGGCATTTTATTTCTCCTTCAGAGAGGTCTCTTTTTCAAATAGTGTGGCGCTCTTTTCTAGCGAGCCCACCATCGTTTTCCGGCCTGATCTGCTTTGGTTGTTTGCAGAGTTTTCAACCGCCGTTGAGAGCAGTAAACGGACCGCCCGGCGAAAGGTTTAGGGAAATAATCGGAAAGGAAAAAATACTTCCCTGGCAGGCAAGGCGCAGAACTGAAGGGAAAATAGGCAGCTGTTTGGAGTTTGACTGGCAGACATCAGGGAAGAGGACGTTTGTCTGGAATTTGGCTGACAGGCACCATTCTGAAAACAGCAAGTAGCGAGCTACCTGACCGTTTTGTTACTGCGATGACAGCCTTCCCCATCGTTGCAAATGCCACGCACTCCGTCATTGCGAACACCGTAGGTGTGAAGCAACCCAGCAGCGATGGAGAGGGGGATCTGGATTGCCGCGTCGGCCTGCAGCCTTCTCGCAACGACGGGGTATTTCTCGGCATTGCAAACACCACCACCGTCATTGCGAACACCGTAGGTGTGAAGCAATCCAGATGACAGCCGCAGTGTGATTCACCACCCCGTCCGCCTGCGGCGTCCACCCCTCCACCGGAGGGGAATTGGATCGCCACGCAACTTGCTACTGCTCACGATGAACTGGATGAAAGGTTACGCAAATCGCGATGATGGAATGGGAGGTTGCGCAACTTGTAATGGCAAGCTGAAAGTAGCACAAGAAGATGGTGATTTTTCGCAGCAAAATAACCACAGAAATAACCCAGAACCGCCACTGCAGCCCCTTGCAACACTACCTCCGTCATTGCGAACACCGTAGGTGTGAAGCAATCCAGATGACGGCCGCAGTGTGATTCACCACCCCGTCTGCCTGCGGCGTCCACCCCTCCACCGGAGTGGGGAATTAATCGCCACCGGCCTGCGGCCTCGCGATGACGGGATGAAAGATTACGAGCTTGTAATGGCAGGCTGAAAGTAGCGCAAGAAGATGGATTGAGTGGTGTGCAGCCGGAGATGACAGCACGGGTGGGGTGTGTGCCCCATTGCAGGCCGCTTGATAAAACCGCAGGTGGTGGGTTTGCATCCCACGTGGTGCCCGTCAGCTTTTATCCGTGCAGTAAAAATACCGTTGGTTTTTTTTGCATATCCGGCCAGTTACCGGATCGCCATTCGCCTATTGTCCGGGTCAGAACCAGCTCATCGCTTTGTGTCAGGTTGCAGGCCACGCATACGTCTGTTTGCACCCGGCATTGCTGCACCAGTGCTTCCAGCAATTTCAGGTTTCGGTAAGGTGTTTCGATAAAAATCTGGGTTTCATCTGCCGCAATGGCGTTTTTTTCCAGTTCGAGAATTTTTCGATTGCGCAAATCCTGGGCAACTGGCAGATAGCCATGAAAACGAAATCGCTGGCCGTTCAATCCAGAGGCCATCAATGCCAGCAGAATGGAAGAAGGACCAACAAACGGCACCACCCGGATTTGTCTGCGGTGCGCCAGCCGCACAAGTGCTCCGCCAGGATCAGCAACCGCCGGGCAGCCCGCCTCGGACAACAATCCCACATCCTCCCCGGCCAGGAGAGGCGCCAGTAGCGCTTCCAGCTCGTCAGCCGGGGTGTGTTCATCCAGCACTTCCAGCTTGAGCGTTTGCACCGCCCGCTGCGGGTTGATCAATTTGAGAAAATGGCAAGCTGTTTTCGGATGCTCAACAATGAACCGATCCAGCAAACCCACGCGCTGTATCACTTCTGCTGGCAGTATTTGAACAAGATCGCCTTCGCCCAGGGGCGTCGGGATCAGATAAAGAGTACCGTGGGGTTTCACACTTGCCAATCAGTGCAACACGCGCGGCACGCTCAGAATGAATTCCGGAATGTCTGCCGAAAAATGAAAACCGTCTTCCGCCACCATCTGGTAGGAACCCTTCATCGTGCCTGCCATGGATGAAATAGCGGTGCCGCTGGTGTATTCAAAACTGCCGCCCGGCTTGAGCAAGGGTTGCTCGCCCACCACACCAAGGCCACGCACCTCGCGCGCCTCCCCTTCCCCGCTGTTGATAATCCAGTGGCGGCTCACCAGTTGCGCGGCCACGCTGCCGATATTGTTGATGGTAATGGTGTAGGCAAACACATGCTGTTCCGCCTCGGGATCAGACTGATCCGGCAAATACGTCGTGCGTACTTCTACCTTGATGTTATATTTCTGCTCGTTTGTCATGCGGCGTATTCCACACTATTTTGCGGCTGGCAGCAAGCCGCACATCTGCCAAAGCCATTCACTGCACCATCGCAACACAATTTTTCAATCATAAAATCAATATATTACAACTAGCCATCACATCATGCCGTAAAGATTCCCAGCCCTCCTGCCGTACTCACACTAGCAACATGCTGTAACCGACAAAGGCTAACCAGTCGTAAGGCTGGGGCGCAAAGTCACCGGTCCTGATTAACCCCAGGAAAGCGGGACTGCCGAAGTTCGCAACCACTACTCAATACGGTGCGTGCTACAGAGTCGGCTTTTTATAACCCATCTCTACAAGGAGCCGCGCATGTCAAATGCAAAAGCAATCCGTTTGCCGTTTTCCGGCATTGTTCACAGTGGCCATGCCACCATTTTTCATCGTTTTTTCAGCGTTCCTCTTCTGCTGATCCTGTTGATTGCTTTTTCCGGAAACGTTCACGCCACCCCGGACAAGGAAACCCCGGCAACGGCCAAAGCAAAATCTTCCGGTAAAGCGACTGCTTCTCCCCGCTGGGCGAAAGGCCGCCTGCTGGTAATTCCGCGTGCCGGTCTATCTGCAGCCGAGTTTGATAAAGCCATCAAACCGCATGGCGTGAAATCCAGACGCAAACTCGCCGGACTGAACGCCCAGGTTTACGAACTGCCTGATGGCGTAGATGAAGTCAAAGTGCTGGATAAACTCAAGAAAGATCGCCGTTTCAAGGCGGTTGAACTGGATAGGCTGGTTGAACCAGAACAGACCGTATCCGATCCTGCTTTTGGCAATAGCTGGGCACTCCCCAAAATTCAGGCACCCGCCGCCTGGGATCTGGCCACCGGTGATGGCGTCATCATCGCCGTGCTGGATACCGGCGTGGACAGCACACACCCGGATCTTGCCGCCAACATGCTCCCCGGCTGGAATGCGTATGACAACAATAGCGATAGCCGTGATGTCTACGGCCACGGCACCAAGGTCGCCGGCACAGCGGCCGCAGCCGCCAATAACGGCGCTGGCAGTTCCGGAGTCGCCTGGAATGCGCGCATCCTGCCGGTACGCATTTCCATGCCCGATGGCCGCGCCTATTTGAGCGACATGGCCAAAGGCATCTACTGGGCTGCGGATAACGGCGCCAGAGTAGCCAATATCAGCTACGGCGGTGCAGAAAGCCTCACAGTGCAATCCGCTGCCAACTACATGCGCAGCAAGGGTGGCGTCGTCGTCATGTCCGCTGGCAACTCCGGCGCGCTGAACAACTTTCCGCCCAGTGATGCCATCGTCGTCGCCTCCGCCACGGATAGCAACGATGCCCGCGCCAGCTGGTCCAGTTACGGCCCTTATGTGGACGTGGCAGCGCCCGGCGTCAGCATTTACACCACCACAAATGGCGGTGGATACGCCTACGTTTCCGGCACATCCTTCTCCAGCCCGATTGTGGCCGCCGCCACCGCGCTGCTGTTTTCCATCAATCCGGATCTCACCCCGGCAGATATTGACCAGATATTAGCCACCACCTCGGAAGATCTTGGCGATCCTGGATTTGACCAGATCTTCGGCAACGGCCGCATCAACGCCGCCAATGCCGTCAACGCCGCCTATACCCGCCTGAGCGTGGATCGAATCGCCCCGGTCATCAGCATCGCCTCCCCCACGGGCGGCACTGTCTCGGGTAACGTCCCGGTAGATGTCAATTATTCCGACAACAAGGGCGTGGTGCGCGTCGATCTGTATATCAATGGCCGCAAAGCCATCGAAGACACCCAGCCACCTTTCGCCTTTGCCTGGGACACCACCACCGTGGCTGATGGCAGCTATACACTCGCCGCGTATGCGTATGATGCCGCTGGCAACCAGGGCACCTCCTCCACTGTCAAGGTTACGGTGAAAAACACGGCTGCCGATACCACCGCACCAGTCATCAGCATTGCCTCCCCCACGGGTGGCACTGTCTCGGGCAGCGTGCCGGTTAGTGTAAATTTTTCCGACAACGTGGCCGTGGTACGCACGGAACTGCATATCAACGGCAAAAAAGCGATGGAAGACACCGGGCCGGGCACTGGCTTTGCGTGGAACACCACCACCGTGGCCGATGGCAGCTATACACTGGTAGCGTATGCCTTTGATGCTGCCGGCAACCAGGGCGCTTCTTCCCCGGTGGCCGTCACTGTAAAAAATTCCGACACCACCACAACCGGGCCGCTGCCGAAAATCACGAAATTCAACCTCAAGGATGGTCAGAAAGTCAGCCGTTATGAAAATATCAAGGTAGCTGCAGACAGTAACACCCGGAAAATGAACTTGAGAGTCAATGGCAACCTCATTGCCACCATCAACAATAACATATTGAATTATCGCTGGAATGCCGGAGCAATTCTGCCGCTTGGCAGCAATATCACCGTAACCGCAGAAGCACTCAATGCCAATGGAGATACCGCCAGCGTAACTGTTACTGTCAAAAACTAGCCACACTCTTTTCATCTCCATCCTCAAACGCCCTGTTCCTACAGGGCGTTTTTTGTCGAAAAAATTTTTCTTTCCACACAAAACAAAACAAAACAAAACAAAACAATTATAAAAATCAATTAAAACAATGCATTATATTTTTGGCATGTTTATTGCTTAATAATTACTGAAAGAAAAATTTTAATAACACAATGAGGAAGTTTTCCATGAATGCAAACTATTTTGGTACAGGTTTGGCCGCACTAATCGGCTCAGCCCTGCTGCTGGCCAATACGGCATACGCAACGCCTGTCATTACGTCTACTTCTGTCAAATTTAACGCTGTAGGCGATACAGCAACTGTTAAATACGACGGTAACATTGACAAAACTCCCGGCATTCTCGGACTGACTGCCGAAACAACGTTCAAGCTAACTGGCATTAGCGGAAACGTGCTGAATTTTGACATTACCATCAGCAATACCTCTAGCAGCACTCTCTGGTCAGATACACGTGTTTCAGTCATCGGATTTAATACCGATCCTAATTTGGCCAGTGTATCGGTTACTGCGCCAACAGGCTGGTTTGCTGTACAGAACAGCAGTTTCCCCAATGGCTTCGGAAATATCGAGCTCTGCTTTAAGGAAGATGGCGGAACAAACAACTGTCAGAGTGGAGGGGGAGGCGGTATATCATTGGGAGAATCCTCGGTGACCCTTAACGTGGCACTGACATTTACAGGCAATCCTCCGCCCGTTACCTTCGATAATTTTGGGGTGCGTTATCAGTCGTTGACTTCTATCGATAAAATCAATGGAAAGTCATATAAAGGCGATTCCGGTACCGGTAACGGAACACCTCTTGATGACTCCGTCCCCCCTTTCGAGATTCCAGAACCCGTCAGCCTGCTGCTATTCGGCGCTGGCTTGCTGGGATTGGGCTTCAGCCGCCGTTTCAAATTGGCCTGATTACACATCAAAGCCACAAGCAAAAAACGCCGGACAACCGGCGTTTTTCTTTTATACCTCTGTACCCATTTTGCTCCCGTTACACCTTACTACCCCCCCCAGCCTGCTACAGATATTCAGCGCTTGCGGCGGCGGGAAGGCGGCGCGGTAAAACTGCCCAGCAAATCATCCAGCATCTGCAGCTCATCGAGCTCGCCACCCATCTCGCAATTTTTAATAAAAGCAGCAAGCTGTTTGGCATCCTGATATGCCTCCAGGTCAATATCGGCTTGCCGCAAATCCATTTCCAGCCGCGCAATTTCGGCATCCATCGCCTTGTCAACATGCGCCGGCCCAATTTTCAGTGTATAGGGCACCAGCGAACGGTAAGGTGCCAGCAGTGACGCAAGTTCAGCCTTGAGTTCTGCCAGTTGCCCGCGCAACACCTGGATATAATGCTCAATGCGCTCGGCGGGCAGATTGGCAAGATGATCGGCATCAATCTGTTCAATTTCGAGCTGGATATTCAGTAATTCAAGCAAATCCCCACGGTCATACGCCTGGTTAACGCGCTGCATCAGCGCCGTTTTTTCTTCCACCGCCAGATGAGTGCTGGCACGATCAGGATGCAGACTGCTGGCCAGTTTGCGATAGATTTCGCGCACTGACAGGCTGATCTCCTTCTTTTCCGCAGCACGCTTCTCCTCGGCAGCAGTCTGCTTGGCTGATTTACGCCGACGCGAAGCCGATTCCGCCTTGTTTCTGGCTTTCTCCTGCTGCTGGCGCATGGCCTTGGCAAATATCTCCTCGATGCTGTCACCGCTATCGTCATCATCCAGCTGCACGCCAAACAAATGTTCAACCATGTCCTGCGAGATCGCCTTGCCCAGATCGGCCTGATCCTCATAGCTGAGGTCGCTATATTTGTCATACAGCGCCACGATCGCCTCATCATGCTGCTCAAGCAACAGCTCATCCGCCAGACTGAGGATGATGTCGCGCAATTTGGCGCGCTGATGCTTACCCCGAACAACATTGCGCTGATGAAATTGCGTATCAAACAAATGCAGCATGGCAATACGTTTTTCGCGCATGCGTGCAAACAGAGGCATTAACTCACCACCAACACGCTGATTGTAGCGTTCGCCATACGTGCGCCACTCCGCAACCTGAGCACGCTGCTCCTCAATTTGCCGCACCAGGCGCTGAAAGGTCGCCTGCTGCTTGGTTTGCGGTTTTGTCTGCATCACAACATCGGTAACAGTCAGCCCGCTGCTATCAACGGGGCCAAATAATGGTTTTTGCCGGGGAGTACGGGACATAGCGGAAATTCCAGAATGTAAAAGTGAAGATCAAAATACGAATTCAGTATTATCTCTGATAAAACTCCCAGCGTTTTACAGAGTTAAAAAAACCAGCCCTTTTCAACACCCCGTCGTCATCTGCACAACCTTCCACCCCATCATCCCGATCAGCACAATCTTCTACCCCGTCATCGCGATCCGCAGGCCGTGGCGACCCAATTCCCCTCCGGTGGAGGGGTGGACGCCGCAGGCGGACGGGGTGGTGAATCACACTGCGGTTGTCATCTGGATTGCTTCACACCTACGGTGTTCGCAAAGACGGTGTGAGTGGTATTTGCAAAGACGAAGAAATCCGTCTTTGCGAGGAAGCGTAGCTGACGAAGCAACCCAGTACCTTTGCTACCTTGTGGCTGGGTTGCCACGCCGCTGCGCGGCTCGCAAAGACGGTGGTGGTGCTTGCAATGCCGAGAAATACCTCGTCGTTGCGAGAAGGCCGCAGGCCGACGCGGCAATCCAGCCCCCCCTCTCCATCGCTCTGGGTTGCCACGCCGCTGCGCGGCTCGCAATGACGGAGGTGGTGTTCGCAATGCCGGGAAATACCCCGTCGTTGCGAGAAGGCCGCAGGCCGACGCGGCAATCCAGATTCCCCTCTCCATCGCTACTGGGTTGCCACGCCGCTTACGCGGCTCGCAAAGACGGTGGTGGTGTTTGCAATGCCGGGAATGTTATTTCCCGCGCATGAACATTTTGTCCAGTTCGGCGAGGCTGGTTTCGAACCAGGTTGGGCGGCCGTGGTTGCATTGATCTGAGCGGGCGGTGATTTCCATTTTGCGCAGCAGTTCGTTCATTTCGATCAGGGTGAGCGGGCGGTTGGCGCGCACGGCGCCGTGGCAGGCCATGGTGGCCAGCAGTTCGTTGCGGCGGGCGGTGAGTAGCTGGCTAGGGTCTCCATGCCGGATTTCTTCCAGCAGATCACGCACCAGTTTTTCGGCTTCTGCCTGCTGCAGCATGGCCGGAACTGCGCGCACGGCAAGGGTGGTTGCGGAGAGCACGGTGATTTCAAAGCCAAGTTGCTGCAGGAGTGGCTGATTTTCCTCTACGGTGGCAATGTCGAGGCTATCGACATGAAACGTGGCTGGAATCAGCAACCGTTGCGCGGACAGGGTTTGCCCGTCCAGCTGGGTTTTGAGCTGTTCATAAACGATGCGCTCATGCGCGGCGTGCATGTCCACAATCACCAGCCCTTTGCGATTTTGCGCGAGGATGTAGATGCCGTGGAGCTGCCCCAGAGCAAAACCCAGCGGCGGCATGGCCACATCTTCGGTATCTTCCTCCATTGCCTCCCCTCTGGCCTGCTGGAGCGGCACTTGCGGGGCGGATGCATCTGGCGGGCTGCCGGACATGATCTGGTAAAAATTGAAAGGCTGAGCAACCATTTCCGACGGCAGCCTTGTTTGCCGGGAGTAGTTCAGTGCCGGAGCGGCTGGTGCATGGCCTGTAGCAAGCGGCATGACGAAATCTGCAGCGGGTTGCGACGATTGCGCACCGGAACGGGGTGAAGAAAGCGCTTTGCTGACGCCATGGTAAATAAATTGGTGAATGGCGCGCGCTTCGCGGAAGCGGATTTCGGTTTTGGTCGGGTGCACGTTGACATCCACCTGTTCGGGGTCAATCGTCAGATACAGCACAAATGCGGCATGGCGATCGAGATGCAGCACATCCCGGTAGGCTTCACGCAAGGCGTGGCTGATAAGTTTGTCGCGAACAAAGCGCCCGTTGACAAAGAAATACTGCATGTCGCGCGCAGCACGGGAATACGCCGGCAATGCCAGCATGCCCTGCAGCCCGATACCGGCGGCCTGTTCGTCAATCCAGGCGGCAGATCCGGCAAATTCTTCCCCCAGCACGCTCTGGATGCGGGGGGCAGGTTCAGCCGCCTGCCAGTGGGCGCGCAGATTGCCGTTATGCCGCAATGTAAAGGCGATGCCGGGATGAGAAAGCGCCATGCGCCGGATCATTTCCTCGCAATGGGCAAATTCGGTAGCTTCGGTTTTGAGGAATTTGCGCCGGGCGGGCAGATTGAAAAACAGATCACGCACTTCAACCGTGGTGCCCGCCATGTGGGATGAGGGTTCCAGCGGCAGCACTCGCGTGCCTTCGCTGCGTATTTGCCAGGCGTGCTTGCCCTGCAGCGGGTGGCTGATGAGCAATAAATGCGAAACCGAGGCAATGCTGGCCAGCCCTTCGCCGCGAAATCCCAGGCTGGTAATGTTGTGCAAATCTTCCTGGCTGGCGATTTTACTGGTGGCATGGCGCGTTAGTGCAAGCGGTAATTCCTCTGCGGAGATGCCTGCGCCATTATCGGTGACACGGATCAGCTTTAATCCACCTTGCGCGATATTGACGGTGATCTCGCTGGCGCCGGCATCAATGGCGTTTTCCAGCAGTTCTTTCAATACGGAAGCCGGACGTTCGATGACTTCTCCCGCAGCGATCTGGCTGATCAATCCATCGGGAAGTAATTTGATTGCATTCATTTGAAAAACGGCAGCAGGATGACGCAGGAAGTAATGAAAACCTGCAGGAAAAGCGACAGAATCAGCCATTATACTGGCTTCAAGTTATGGTACGCTTGAGGCTGAGCAGGCGGGGTGCATAGAGTTGGTCCGATGTCGGCAGGTGGCCGCAGAACAGGGCACTATCCCGTCAGTTTGGCTCAATTAGAGCAAGAGCGAATTTCAGGAACCCATCTTTTTAAAACCATCATGACACAAGACGAGCAAAAACGGGCAGTGGCACAAGCAGCCCTGCAGTATGTGCCGGTAGGTGAAATTATCGGCATTGGAACGGGATCGACCGCCAATCTTTTTATCGATGAACTAGCCAAAATCAAGCACAAGATTGAAGGCGCCGTGGCAAGCTCCGAAGTGACTGCAAACCGATTGAAGCAGCACGGTATCGAGGTTCTGGATCTCAATTCGGTTAGCGAAATCCCGGTGTATGTCGATGGTGCGGATGAAATTACCCGTAATATGCACATGATCAAGGGTGGCGGAGGTGCATTGACACGCGAAAAAATCGTGGCGGCGGTCGCCCGCAAATTCATCTGTATCGCCGATCAGACCAAACTGGTCAAGGTGCTGGGCAAATTCCCGCTGCCAGTGGAGGTGGTTCCGATGGCACGCAGCTATGTCGCACGGGAAATCACGCTGCTGGGCGGTCAACCGGCCTGGCGCCAGGGATTTACCACGGATAACGGCAATATCATTCTTGATGTGCATAATCTGGACATCATGAATCCGGTTGAACTGGAAACCACACTCAACCAGATTGCCGGTGTGGTGACAAACGGCCTGTTTGCCAGACGCGCCGCCAATGTGCTGCTGATGGGCACCGATCAGGGTGTGGAAACCATTACGGTATAGGCCATGAAGCCGGTTGCCCTGCCCTGTTGCAGCGGGTAGCCGGCCAATCGGCCACGGCACCATCCGGCACGGCTGTTCTGCCTGTCATTAAACCATCATGGTTGATATATAGAATTACGCGATTATCTTTCTCCAGGATGCACAACATGCCTAACAAAGAACATTCATCCAAAAAATTTGATGCCGATCTTGAGGAAATCCGCACCCGTGTCCTGCAAATGGGCGGGTTGGTCGAGGAACAGATCAAGAATGCAATCGAGGCACTGACCGAAGGCAACGAGAAAATGATCGAGCATGTCATTGATAATGATCATCGCGTCAATGCCATGGAAGTGAAAATCGACGAGCTCTGTTCCCAGGTGATTGTACGCAGACAGCCTACCGCTATTGATCTGCGCATGATCATGACAGTAATCAACACTATTACGGATCTGGAAAGAATTGGCGATGAGGCAGCCAAAATTGCCCGCATGGCAAAGCTGATTTACGCAGCCGACCGCATGTACACGCCGCGCTTTGTCGAAATCCGCCATATTGCGGCGATAGCCACGGATATGCTGCGCAAGGCGCTGGATGCCTTTGCCCGGCTGGATCCGAATGCATCGGCAGAGATTGTGCGGCAGGATGAGCAGGTGGACGAGGAATTTCGCTCGATCATCCGGCATCTGGTCACATTCATGATGGAAGATCCACGCAAGATTTCGACTGCGATTGAAATTCTGTTTGCAGCCAAGGCAGTCGAGCGTATTGGCGATCATGCCAAGAATATGTCGGAATATGTTGTCTACCTGGTAAAGGGCAAGGATGTGCGCCATGTTTCAGCCGATGAAATCGAACGCGAAGTAGGTCAATAATCCTTTAAAACCAGACTGGAAATCATGCACGAATATTCGACACTCGCAGCGATTGATCTGGGCTCGAACAGTTTTCACCTGCAAGTCGCCCGAGTAGCGGAAAGACAGCTTTACCTGCTGGACAGCCTGAAGGAAATGGTACAGCTCGCAGCAGGGTTATCCAGTGATCTGGTACTGGATGAAGCGTCACAGGATCGTGCGTTAGCCTGTCTGGAGCGATTTGGTCAGCGTCTACGCGGATTTCCACAGCATGCTGTCAGGGTGGTGGGGACAAACTCGCTGCGCGTTGCCAGAAATGCAGCAGATTTCCTCGGGAAGGCTGAAAATGCACTGGGTTTCCCGATCGAAATCATTGCCGGGCACGAAGAAGCCCGCCTGATTTACCTCGGTGTGGTACACAGCCTGCCATCATCTGACAATCATTTGCTGGTTGTGGATATTGGCGGAGGATCAACCGAGCTGATCATCGGCAGCCGGTTGAAGTCCAGCAAGCTGGAAAGCCTTCCGATAGGCTGCATCAATCATAGTCAGCATTTCTTTCCGGATGGAAAAATTACCAAAGGCACGCTGAAACATGCTGAACTGGCGGCTCGCTCCGAGATTCAGGCGGTTGCAGCCGAATTTTCCTCATCGCACTGGCAAAAAGCCTATGGTTCTTCCGGAACCGCACGGGCACTGGCACACATTCTCACGCTGAACGGTTATAACGATGGCAACAGCGAGGAAGTTATCACGCTCGCAGGTATGGAAAAACTGCGTGAATTCCTGCTCAAAACCGGTGATGTCTCAAAACTGGAAATCGCGGGCTTGAATCCTGCCCGCAAAGCAATCATTGCAGGCGGTTTTGCCATCATGTCAGCCGTTTTCACGGAACTGAACATTGATCGTATGGCCATTGCCACCGGAGCGCTGCGCGAAGGGGTGCTCCACGATATGTTGGGACGTTTCCACAAGGAAGATACACGTGAAATATCCGTACAGGAATTCATGCAGCGCTACCGGGTGGATCCGGTACAAGCCGCCCGTATCGAATCACTGGCCCTCATGCTTGCCAAACAGCTGCTGGCCAGCCACCCCGACAAGGAAATGGCCGAAGATGCACTGAAACTGCTTTCCTGGGCAGCACGTTTGCATGAAATCGGAATCTCGGTAGCGCATACCGGCTACCACAAACACTCTGCCTACATTCTCGATAATGCCGATATTCCCGGATTCTCCAGAATGGAACAGTCACAGTTAAGTCAATTGGTACTTTCACACTGCGGCTCACTCGCCAAGAACCGGGATTTTCTTGGTCAACCTGTCAACCTTGCCCGCTCGATCGCCCTGCGTATCGCCACAATTTTTTACCGCAGCCGCACACACGTCACTCTTCCGGACATGGCATTGTCCATCCACAAAAAACATTGCACACTGTTTATCCCGCACGCATGGCTGGAACGTAACCCGTTGACCGATACGCTGCTGAATAATGAGATGGATGCCTGGGCCAAGGTGGATATCGGCTTTCATATCGAAAATTTATCCTAGGGAACCACTGAAAAACGTCAGCGAAGTAGTCCGTTCAAGGTGAAAATCGGGTGAAAAATGGGATTTATACATAATAAATGAACATTTTTAGCCGATATTTAACGCAAAAATGACAACACAGATCGTTTTTCAGAGATTCTCCAGGCAATCGGATCTGATTTGATTGCCCTGAATAAGCAGGCACAAGAAGAACCAGGCTGTTTTATCTATAAGAATGTTGAAAAATTCAATGCAAAACCCGATTTCAAACGATTTGAATGATTCCGCTACCATTACTCCGGAAGCAGAGCTGCTGTTAAGCGAGGTTGCCCAATACCTCAAACCTGAAGATGTCACTTTGCTCAGGAATGCCTATTTCTTTGGTCAGAAAGCGCATTCCGGCCAATTCAGAAAATCGGGGGAGCCCTATATCTCCCACCCGGTTGCTGTGGCCAGAATCCTGGGCGAATTGCATCTGGATGCAATTACACTCACTGCGGCACTGTTGCATGATGTCGTGGAAGATACCGGCATCCAGAAACAGGAGATTAGTGAAAAATTCGGCTCCTCGGTGGCCGAGCTTGTGGATGGCGTTTCCAAGCTGGATAAAATCCGGTTCCAGACAAAAGCAGACATGCAGGCGGAGAATTTCCGCAAAATGCTGCTGGCCATGGCGCAGGATGTACGCGTCATACTGATCAAGCTGACGGATCGCCTGCACAATATGCGCACGCTTGAAGTCATGTCGCCGGAGAAACAGCATCGCATTGCCCAGGAAACCCTGGAAATTTATGCGCCTATCGCTCACCGGCTCGGTCTGGAAAATGTTTATCAGGAACTGCAGGAACTGGGATTCTGCTTTTCCTACCCAACCCGCTACAAGGTGCTGCTCAAGGCAATCAAGGCTGCAAGAGGAAATCGCCGGGAAGTGGTTGGAAAGATCCTGGATGCAATCCGCCAACGTTTGCAGGAAGCCGGGCTGGATGCCGTGGTCACGGGACGCGAAAAACATCTGTACAGCATCTACAAGAAAATGGTCGAGAAACATCTCAGCTTCTCGAATGTGCTGGATATTTATGGCTTTCGTGTCATTGTCAGGGATGTGGCGTCCTGCTATGTGGCGCTTGGTGCGCTTCATGGCCTGTATAAGCCGATTCCTGGCAAATTCAAGGATTATATTGCCATTCCCAAGTCGAATGGCTATCAATCTCTGCATAGCACATTGCTCGGGCCCTATGGATTGCCGATAGAAGTCCAGATCCGCACCCACGAGATGCATCATATCGCGGAAGCCGGGGTGGCCTCGCACTGGCTTTACAAGAGCAAGGATCTGGATGCCGGGATGAATGATTTGCACATGAAGGCCAACCAGTGGATGAAGGGTCTGCTGGAAACCCTCAACGATTCTTCGGATTCACTCGAATTCCTTGAGCATCTCAAGGTAGATCTGTTCCCCGGAGAAGTCTATGTTTTCACACCCCAGGGCAAGATTTTAACGCTACCAAGAGGTGCTACTGTGGTGGATTTTGCCTATGCAGTGCATACCGATGTCGGCAATTGCTGCGTAGCAGCCAGAATCAACGGCGAGATCTCGCCACTGCGCACGCGCCTGAGAAGCGGGGATCGCGTGGAAATTATCACGGCACCGGCGGCCAAACCCAACCCTGTCTGGCTGTCTTATGTGGTCACCGGCAGGGCGCGTTCGAGTATCCGCTATTTCCTCAGGACCATTCAATACAATGAATCAGTCAAACTTGGCGAGCGTCTGCTGAATCAGGCGCTCTATTCGTTGGGCGCAAATCCGGAAACAATCGAACCGGCGCAATGGGAAAAACTGGCGAGAGAGTGCGGAGTCAAATCCAGAGAAGATTTATTAGCCGATATTGCTCTGGGAAAACAGCTTGCCGCTGTTCTGGCCAAACGCCTGGAAGCACCGGGAGAATCCGATACAGGCATGCATGGCAAAAATTCGATCACTATCCTCGGAACCGAGGGCATGGCAGTCAAGTTTGCCCGGTGTTGTTATCCGATTCCGGGTGACGGCATCGTCGGGCTCATCAAGAAAGATCAGGGGCTGGTAATCCATACGCAGGATTGTTCTACGGTAGTCAGGATCAAGGATCATAAAAACATGGACAATCAGCTGGATGTGATCTGGGGAGAAGATATCGATCGCACCTTTCCGGTCAGCATCTTCACAACCGTGGTAAACAAGAGTGGCGTACTGGCGAGGGTGACTGCCGAGATTGCTAAAGCGGATTCAAATATTGACGATATCTCTCTTGAAAACGACAAGGATTACACCACGATGCGCTTTATCCTGCAGACCAGAGATCGTCATCATCTTGCACAAATCTTTCGCAGACTGAAGCACATTGAGGAAATTGTCAAAATGGGCCGCATCAAAAACCAGTAAATCATAACCTTACATAAAATGAATGCCAACAATCAGCTGCTTGACTTTACTTCACCCGGCGCCATTCCGCCTGATCCCTCTGAAGTAGTGCAGCGCGTGGTTGATGAAACACGATCCAGCATACAAACACTGGAATCATTGCTTGGTAACGAGCGCGTAGAAAACGAGACAGGGTGGAAATTACTGGCCATGTTTTATCTGGCAACAGGCCGGATAAATGATCTGGCCAAAATTGAAGAGCAGTATAAAAGCATTACCGGCATATCGCTTTCAGCAGATCTCAGAAAGAATTACACGCAATGGTTTAACGATAAAACTACTGGTGGTCCGGTTATATTTGAAATCCCCAGAAAAATTACTGCGACTTCTCTGCCTGACAGCATGGCCATTGAGCATGGATTGACTTCTGCTGACAGCGTATTGCTGGATTTTTCCCGAGTACAGGAAATTGATAATGAAGGACTAAAGAAACTGGCAAGATTTTTTTCTGCTCTGGCGAAAGCAGGCATCAAGCCGGAGTTAAAACAGGTAGATCGTTTTATTGGCTGCCTGCAACACAAGGCAGAGAAAGGTGGCGAGGGAACGTGCGCGCTATGGGATGTACTATTTGCCTATGAACAATTTCGCGATAACAGGGAAGCATTCGAGGAGAAAGCGATCAAGTTTGCTGTCCTCTATGGAATATCTCCCCCATCCTGGGAATAGCAACCAGCATTACTGCTGACTATTTCTCTCCGCACGCACTTTCTCGATGAGCTGATTCAGAACTGAAACCGTATCCTGCGGAGTACCGCCTGCCTTACCGCTAGTCACGTATTTTCCATCCACTACCAGTGCCGGCACACCCGTAAGTTTGTACTGCCGTGTCAATTGGGCTGCCCGATTTGCCTGATTCTGGACTGTGAATGAATTGTAGGCACCGACAAATTTGTCGCGGTCCACATCTTGCTTTGCAACCCAGTCAAACAGTACCGATTCTTTCGATACATCTGTTTTGTCGCGATGAATGGCGTGGTAAACCTTGTCATGCAGCGTTTGGGTGAGACCCAGGCTTTCCATGGCATAAAAGATTTTTGCGCCCGGAATCCAATTGTTACGGAATATCGCCGGTACAAAACGGAAATCTACGTCAGCAGGTTTGTTTTTCAGCCAGTGCTCAAGGTGCGGATGCAGATCATTACAATGAGGGCAGCCATACCAGAAGAATTCAAGTACTTCGATGTGCTGGGCATCACTCTCGACCGGCAACGGCGATGAAAGGACAGTGTAATCTTTGCCTTCTACGATTTCCGCCTGAGCAGCCATCATTCCCGCCAGGCTCATGACAATAAAACTCAAAAGAAAGAAGATAATCCTTTTTGCAGTCATCTATTTTTCCTCGCTTTCAAAGTAGGTATATTGCCAATCACATTGGCCGAAATTGTCAGGAATCTCTGAAAAACGTCAGCAAGGCAGTCAGTTCAAGGCAAAAATGACAACGCGGGTAGTTTTTCAAAAATTCCTTAATTGTCTGCTGTCAGAAAAAACACTGTTTACTGTACACGCACCAGGTTTGCCGCTATTCCATTCTCCTGCAATGAAGCACGAACCCGGTCGAGTTCTTCCATTTTGCCAAATGGGCCGATGCGCACGCGATGAATGGGGACATTCCCCTCGGATCTTCCTGGTTGAACCGAAGCGATTATTCCCAACAAGGCGAGTTCGGCTTTCATCCTTTCAGCATCGCTGGAATTTTTAAAGGAGCCCGCCTGAAGAAAATACCGATCCTTCGGCTCAGGCGCCTTTTCCGTAACTTTTTCTACCGGTTTGTCTACTGTTTTTTCCGGTATTTTCTGGGGAGCCACTGCAGTAGCTGGCGGCAGCGGCGTCAAATCCAGCAAATCTCCCTCGGGAGGTTCATCAATTCCCGGCAAAATTTTGTAAAAGTCAAAACGGGATTCGCTGGTATCCGCCTGCTTCGCACTGGATTCAGCTTTCTTTGCCTGTTTATCAGCTGGTGCAGGTTGCGTTTGCCTGGTTACCGATTTCTCGGAAGATGGATTCCTGGCTGTTTTTTCTCCATTCAGGAACGGACTGGGAGCCTGGCTAATATAAAGCCATACTCCAATAGCGCTTGCCAAACCCAGGGTATAACCGGCAAACAAACCCAGCCACAGTGAGCTGCCGTTTTTCTGGCTTCTTGCCGAATTTCTGGATTTATAATCCCGACTCATCGATCTTCCCATATTGCATTCAATTACATCTCGCGCAGTGCGGATACACCCAGCAACGACAATCCTTTTGACAGTACCAGGCGAATGGCCGAAATCAGCGCCAGCCTCGCTATTTTAAGCGATTCATCCTCAACGAGAAAACGCGTTGAATTGTAGTAACTGTGAAATTCGCCTGCCAGTTCACGCAGGAAGAACGCAACTAGATGCGGGGCGCGCTCCTTTGCTGCGGCTTCAATCGTATCCGTAAAATCGATTATTTTCTGTAAAAGCACAAGTTCTGCAGCATCTGTCAGCCGCTCTGTCTCTGCCCGGGAAAGCGCATCTGCCCCCCCTCCCCACTGATCAAGCACGCTACAAATACGGGCATGAGCATATTGGACATAATAAACCGGGTTATCGTTACTCTGTGATTTGGCCAGATCAAGGTCAAAATCCAGATGCTGATCACTTTTACGCAATACATAAAAAAAGCGTGCCGCATCATTACCCACTTCCTGGCGCAATTGGCGCAATGTGACAAATTCTCCCGAACGAGTGGACATGGGAACCTTCCTGCCATCCCGGTACAAAACTGCAAACTGCACCAGTGCGATCTCAAGCCTGTCCGGATCAAGCGATAATGCCTTGATGGCACCTTTCACCCTTGGGATATAACCGTGGTGATCCGCCCCCCAGATATTCAGCATGTAGTCAAAACCACGCTCATATTTGCTGAGATGATAGGCAATATCCGAAGCAAAGTAGGTATACAAACCATTTTCCCGCTGCACCACCCGGTCCTTTCAATCACCAAAATCGATGGAATGGAACCAGAGCGCGCCATCCTGCCGGTACAGCAGTTTCTTTTCATCCAGCAGCTGTATGGTGTGCGCCACCATCCCATTGTCAAACAGCGATTGTTCGGAATACCAGCTATCAAACTCGACTCCAAATTCCATCAGATCATTCCGGCAATCCGCCAATTGTTCTGTCAGGACAAACTGGTGCAAATCCCCATAATTCGTCCCCAGAATGGATTTTGCAGCGGCAATGAGTTGGTCGAGATGTTCATCTTCGTTTTCAATCGTATCGCCCGCACCGGCTTCGAGCAATTGTTGCAGGGCGGGATCAGAGCGATGCGCACAGGATTCACCTTGTGTCTGGTGGATTTTTGCAGCCATATCCACAACATATTGCCCTTGATAAGCATTGGCGGGAAAAGGAATGGATAATCCGCACAGATCCAGGTAACGCAACCAGGTTGAGAGTGTCAGGATATCCATTTGCCGGCCGGCATCGTTGACATAAAATTCACGTGTCACGGCATAACCCGCTGCAGCCAGAATATTGGCAAGGCTGGCACCAAATGCGGCACCTCGCCCATGTCCGACATGCAAGGGACCCGTGGGGTTGGCCGATACGAACTCGACCTGCATGGTTTTTCCCGCCCCTAGCCTGCTGTGACCAAATGACTCACCCGCTTGCAGCACTGCATGCAAAAACTGTTGCTTGGCGGTCTTTCTTAAAAAGAGATTGATGAATCCCCCTCCCGCCACTTCAGCCTTTTCCACCCAGGGAGAATCAGGCAGCGCAGCTATCAGCATTTTTGCCAATTCAAGGGGATTTTTACGCAAAGGCTTCGCCAGCTTCATTGCCAGATTGCTGGAATAATCACCATGGTCTACCAGCTTCGGGCGCTGCAGCTCAACTTGAATTTCCACTTCATCCGGGAGGGCTTGTTTCACTGCCTGGCCAAGCAGTTGAATACAGTGTGATCTAAAATCGTGAGGGATCGTTGTAACCATGACAGGATAGTATTTCGGCAAGTCCGCATTATAGCGATTTGACTGCAAACGTGTTTGCGTGTTTTGGAAACCAGCCGCACCCCGAAACCATGCTGACAAGCCCTGGCAAAGACTCCAGGTTGAAAATTGACACCGGAATTTCCACCTTCCCAACACAGCATTTCACGGGAAAAACACTTTATTTTCCAAGCTGGAGCGGTGTTTTGGGATTTGTAGATTTCATGTGCTATTCAGCCGGTATATAATGCAGGGCACTACGACTGTTATTGCAAGGCAAAACCCCGGTCAACTCAAATGGAAAATTCAGAAGAAAAATTCGAGAAGAAGTACCGAAGCCTGCATTCATGCAAAGGAAGTTTTGGCGGTTCAACTTCCAAACATCAAAGACAAAAAATATGACTTTGCCCCATTAATTCATGCTGACTTGACCATCCAGCTGTATCTGGTGGGCGTCATGCAGCAGTTTTATGACCAATATGAAGCCACAACAGCTGATGCTCAGGAAAAGCATTCAATGCGTTGTACCGATGATGGTTGACCGGACGGCGTCAAGTCCAAACGAGCAAAAAATCAGGCCCAGTTCGTCAGGCAAATGTCCAGGCTGGATGATGGCGATGAAGCACTGGCATTGGCACTGGGATATGAATCCAAGCCCGGTGACCGCAGTCTAGCCGAGGTATTTGATCATTATGTCGGCGAAGCACGCGTCTCGAAAGGGCTATGGCACTCCTTTGATCAAGGCAAGAAAATCCTGGTGCTGGGCGGCCTGTTGTTCGCCATGGCAGGCGTCTGGTTTGTCACGATTTACCTGCCGGAAAGTGACAACATCACCATTTTTGCAATCGGCCTGCTGTCAGCATTGCTTTTTGTCGTACCCGTGTTCCTGGTCGGCCTGCTGATTCACCGTTTCAAAACCCGGAAGTCAAATCGAACACAAACACCATCTAAGTAAATTTTTGCAAAACCCGGGGGGCTATCCTTAAGGAGCTCCTGAAAAACGTCAGCGAGGCGGTCAGTTCAAGGCGAAAATCGGAGAAAAAGCGGAATTTATACGTAATAATAAGCATTTTGAGCCAATTTTTAACGCAGAAATGACAACACAGGTAGTTTTTCAGAGATTCCTTAGCTTAAAAAGACCACTCTGCCAAAACAGGAAACACCCGGGAAACATTCAGCCAGAATTTTTCAATTTACCCGTGCCACCCGGCATTTCCTGAAATTTATGAGTGCAACCATCATCAGCGGGAATCTTATTGCGAGCAAATTCCGCGAAGAACTCAAACAGCGCGTCAAATTACTATCCGAAACATGGATGCAGCCCGGTTTGGCTGTCATTCTGGTAGGAGATAACCCTGCTTCCTGCGTGTATGTACGCAACAAGGCAAAAACCTGCGATGAACTGGGCATTCATTCGGAGGTGTTTAACCTCCCTGGCGACACTTCGCAAAAAGCCCTGCTGCGACAGATACAGGATTTGAATGCCAATCCGGAGATCCACGGCATTCTGGTACAGCTGCCTTTGCCGGACCATATCCAGATCGATGAAGTGATTGCTGCGATTGCAACGGAAAAGGATGTGGACGGATTTCACCCCTGCAACGTGGGTGCATTGGCAACGGGACACGCTCTGTTTCACCCCTGCACACCCCTTGGGGTCATGAAAATGCTGTCGGAGCATGCTATTCCCCTCCAGGGCCAGCATGCGGTCGTTGTAGGACGCAGCAACATCGTCGGCAAACCAATGGCACTCATGCTGCTGGAGAAAGGTGCAACAATCACGATCTGCACCTCGCGCACACGCGATCTGGCCAGCCACACCCTGAGCGCCGATATCGTTGTCATGGCAACAGGCAAATCCAATCTTCTGACAGCCGACATGATCAAACCAGGAGCTACTGTAATCGATGTCGGAATCAATCGCCTGCCGGATGGCCGGCTTTGCGGAGATGTCGAATTTACAGGCGTAAAGGAAAAAGCAGGATATATCACCCCGGTTCCCGGTGGTGTGGGTCCAATGACCATCGTGATGCTGATGAATAACACGATCGAAGCAGCCGAACGCGCGAAAGCAGCGGCCCAGGCCGTTGCCGGTTGTGGTTCAATGCAATAATTCAGGAATTGTTAACAGGGAGCACACCCGAAAATGGATCCAATGGATATTGATCCGCAGGAAACGCAGGAATGGCTGGATGCCTTGGAGACGGTTCTGGTAAACGAGGGAGCCGAGCGCGCCCATTTTTTACTGGAAAAACTGGTCGAAAAAGCACGCCGATCCGGCACCTACCTGCCCTACAGCGCCAATACGGCCTATATCAACACCATCCCTCCTGGCAAGGAGGAGCGTTCTCCGGGCAATCACGCACTGGAGCACCGTATCCGTTCCTATATCCGCTGGAATGCGATGGCCATGGTGCTGCGCGCCAATCGTCATACCAATGTGGGGGGACATATCGCCAGTTTTGCCTCGGCAGCCACGCTCTATGATGTCGGCTACAACCACTTCTGGCGCGCTGCCAGTGAACAACAGGGAGGTGATCTGGTGTATGTCCAGGGACATTCCGCCCCTGGTGTATATGCGCGTGCTTTCCTGCTGGGTGAGCTGACTGCCAATCAACTGGACAATTTTCGCCAGGAAGTTGGCAACAACGGCCTGCCTTCCTACCCTCACCCTTGGCTGATGCCGGATTTCTGGCAATTTCCAACTGTTTCAATGGGTCTGGGGCCGCTCATGGCGATCTATCAGGCGCGTTTCATGAAATACCTGGGCGCACGCGGCCTGGCCAAAACCGATGGCCGCAAGGTGTGGGCATTTATGGGTGATGGCGAGATGGATGAACCGGAATCACTCGGTGCAATCTCCCTCGGTGCACGCGAAAATCTGGACAACCTCGTTTTTGTCATCAACTGCAACCTGCAGCGCCTTGATGGCCCCGTGCGGGGCAATGGCAAGATCATTCAGGAAATGGAAGGCACTTTCCGTGGTGCCGGCTGGAATGTAATCAAGGTGATCTGGGGCTCCTACTGGGATCCACTGCTGGCCAAGGACACCAAAGGCCTGTTGCAACAGCGCATGATGGAATGTGTCGATGGCGAATACCAGACCTTCAAATCACGCGATGGCGCCTATGTACGTCAGCATTTCTTCGGCAAATATCCCGAACTGCTGGAAATGGTTGCCAACATGTCCGATGACGATATCTGGCGGTTGAACCGTGGCGGCCACGATCCTCACAAGGTTTACGCCGCCTATAGCGCCGCCATGAAACACACCGGCCAGCCTACTGTGATTCTGACAAAAACCATCAAGGGCTATGGCATGGGTGAAGCCGGTGAAGCGCAGAACATCACCCATCAGCAGAAAAAAATGGGCACGATTTCGCTCAAGGCTTTCCGCGACCGCTTTGGGCTACCGGTGCCGGATGACAAAATCGACGAAATACCTTATCTCACCTTCGAGGAAGGATCGCCTGAATACAATTACATGCGCGCACAACAACACGCGATGGGTGGCTTCATTCACCATCGCCGTCGTAAGGCAGCCGCATTGCAGGTGCCTCCCTTGTCCGCTTTCGAAACATTGCTCAAGGCTAGCGGTGAAGGACGCGAATCCTCCACCACGATGGCGTTTGTGCGGATACTCAACGTACTGGTGAAGGACAAGAGCATTGGCAGGCATGTAGTACCCATTGTGGCGGATGAATCACGCACTTTCGGCATGGAAGGCATGTTCCGGCAACTGGGAATATGGTCATCGGTAGGACAGCTCTACACCCCGGAAGACGCCGATCAGCTGATGTATTACAAAGAGGACCGAAACGGCCAGATTCTGCAAGAAGGGATTAACGAAGCAGGTGCCATGGCATCATGGATGGCAGCAGCCACGGCTTATAGCACACATGGTGTGCAAATGATCCCGTTCTTCATTTTCTATTCGATGTTCGGCTTCCAGCGCGTTGGCGATCTTGCCTGGGCAGCAGGCGACATGCGCTGCCGCGGTTTTCTACTGGGCGGCACAGCCGGCCGCACCACGCTCAATGGCGAAGGATTGCAGCACGAGGATGGCCATAGCCACCTGGCGGCTTCCACCATTCCCAACTGCGTATCCTATGACCCGGCTTTTGCCTACGAACTTGCAGTCATCATGCAGGATGGCCTGCGTCGTATGTACCAGGAGCAGGAAGATGTTTATTACTACATTACCGTAATGAACGAAAACTATGCTCACCCGGAAATGCCCAAAGACGCTGAACAGGGCATTCTGCAAGGCATGTATCTGTTCCGTAACGGCGGCAAACAACGTAGTGGACTGCATGTACAGCTGCTGGGTTCAGGAACAATCCTGCGCGAAGTCATTGCTGCAGCTGATATTTTGGAGAAAGACTACAAGGTCTCGGCGGATATCTGGAGTGTAACCAGCTTCAACCAGTTACGGCGCGAGGCGCTGAGTGTATCGCGCCACAATATGCTCCACCCGGATCAGCCGGCCAGGTCATCTTATGTGGAAACTTGTCTGAAGGATCGTGAGGGGCCTGTCATCGCATCCACGGATTACATGAAAATCGTAGCCGATCAGATCCGGGAATTCATTCCGAAACGCTACTGCGTGCTGGGTACGGATGGATTCGGTCGCTCCGACACACGTGAGAAACTGAGGCAGTTTTTTGAAGTCGATCGTCATTACGTAGTAGTGGCCGCACTCAAGGCACTAGCAGATGAAGGCAAAATCCCTGCATCACAAGTAACCAGGGCAATTCAAACCTTTGGGATTGATCCGGATAAACCCGAACCGGTAACGGTCTGATTCCGGTGACGACAGCAAAGGCAGTTCTGCCAATTTTTCCTGACAGTATGGAAGACAGCAAATCAAGGAGTACACGTGGCTGAGGTCAAGAAAGTTCTGGTCCCGGATATTGGGGATTTTGAAGGTATTCCGGTCATCGAAATCATGGTCAAGCCTGGCGATAGCGTGCAGGCAGAAGATGCGTTGATCGTTCTGGAATCAGACAAGGCCACGGTAGAGGTTCCTTCGCCCTGTTCCGGCATCATCCGGGAGATCAGCGTTCAAATCGGCAGCATGGTTTCCAAGGGTTCAGAAATTCTCACCATGGAGGTGTTACCTGCGGAAACCAATCATCAAACACCGCAGCAACCGCAGCTATCCGAAGCACCTGTCGATACACAATCCGCTCAACCTGCGCAACCAGCCCCGCCAGCCGAAGCTCGATCCAGTCAATCCGGAGAAGCACCGGCGATCAAATCCACAGCCACGGCAACACGGCCCGCTGCGCCACCCGTACCTGCGCAAATGCCGGGCGATGCATCCGGTCCGGATAACAGAAGCATTCCGCATGCCAGCCCTTCTATCAGACGATTTGCCCGCGAGTTGGGTGTGGATCTGGGCAAGGTAACGGGAACAGGCCCCAAACAACGCATACTCAGAGAGGATGTACAAGCCTTTGTGAAACAGGCTCTGGCGGGTGGACGCAATGCCGGGGGAGGTTCGCTTGATTTATTGCCGTGGCCACATGTGGATTTTGCCAAATTCGGTCCGATCGAACCGAAATCCCTGTCGCGTATCCGGCAGATTTCAGGTGCCAATCTGCACCGCAACTGGGTGATGATTCCGCATGTCACGCAATTTGATGAAGCCGACATTACCGATCTGGAAGCGCTCAGAGTCACGCATAATGAATCCCGGCAGAACACTGGCACCAAGCTGACCATACTGGCCTTTCTGATCAAGGCTATCACGGCGGCCCTGAAAAAATTTCCGGAATTCAATGCCTCTCTGGACAACAGCACGGCAGAAAGCCAGCTCATTATCAAACGCTACTACCACCTCGGTTTTGCAGCCGACACTCCCAATGGCCTGGTAGTGCCAGTCATTCGGGATGCGGATCAGAAAGGAGTCATCGGCATTGCAGAAGAACTAAGCAGATTATCTTCGCTTGCGCGGGAAGGAAAATTGAAGCCGACAGACATGCAGGGTGCAAGTTTCACCATTTCCAGTCTCGGAGGTATTGGCGGAACAGGTTTCACTCCCATCATCAACGCACCTGAAGTGGCCATTCTGGGAGTCTCGCGCGCCAGCCTGAAACCGGTTTACCAGGATGGAAAATTTGTGCCCCGCCTGATGCTTCCCCTTTCCCTGTCCTATGACCACCGTGTGATTGATGGTGCTTCGGCTGCGCGTTTCACAACCCATCTTGCCAGCATTCTGACGGATATGCGCCTTGCCCTGTTCTGAGGCAAGGCGGCTTCCCGCTGCGGCGCGCTGCTGATCACAACACTGATTATCATGGCCGAAGCAACCCGATACGCACTCACAGGCATTTATGGCGGAACATTTGACCCCATCCACTACGGCCACTTGAGAATAGCGGAAGAACTGTCAGACATCCTGCAACTGAACCACCTGTTCTTTCTACCTGCTGGCCAGCCCCGCTTGCGCAATGCACCACTGGCAACCGGAGAGCATCGTCTGGCCATGCTGCGGGAGGCCATTTGCGGAAATGACCGGTTTTCGGTAGATGATCGTGAAATCAGGCGCCCCGGTGAAACCTACAGTGTTGAAACCCTGCAGGAGATCCGGCTGGAATACAGTACAAAAAAATTGGCAGCACTCTGTTTTATCATAGGAGCCGACGCATTCATCAAACTGCCTTGCTGGCACCACTGGCGCGACCTGTTTGAATTATGCCACCTTGTTATCGTCAACCGCCCCGGCTCTGTTTCGATCAATGATTCATCCGCACTGCCTGATGAATTGCGGCACGCCTGTCAGAGTCGCTGGACTGGAATGGCTGACGAGTTGAAAAATTGGCCTTTTGGCCGCATCTTCACAGCACCCACCAGTTTGCTGGATATTTCGTCCACCAAAATCAGAAATATCGTCACATCAGGGAAGAGCGCACGTTATTTGTTACCCGAATCTGTTCTTAACCATATTGACAGGCATCACCTTTATGCCGGAGAAAAATGAAATCAACTGAAGAATTGCTGAAAATAGCCGTCGCGGCTCTGGAAGACATCAAGGCTAACGACATCCGTGTGATGGATGTCAGCAAGCTCACCTCGTTATGTCACTATATGATTGTGGCCAGCGCCGATTCCACACGACAAACGAAGGCGCTTGCCAATCATGTGCATGAAAAGGTAAAAGCAGCGGGAGAGACAATACACAGTATAGAAGGCGAGCAAACGGGAGAATGGTTGCTGGTTGATCTGGGAGATATCATCGTCCATATCATGCAGCCGGCCATTCGCAGTTACTATGATCTGGAAGGACTCTGGGCGGATGCCGCCTGGCAGACTTCGCAGAAATCGCCCGCTGTATCAGGTTAATTTCCGAATTTCCTCTCCGGTTTGTTGCATTGATGATTCCACGCCTACTTCCATCCGAATCATGAAATTTCATATTCTGGCGGTGGGAAACAAAATGCCGGACTGGATAAAAGAGGGTTATACGGAATACAGTGGGCGCATGCCCAGGGAAGCCGAGCTGCTGCTGGTGGAAATCAAGCCGGAGAAACGTGTTGGCAAAACAACCATCCAGCTGCAACAGGCTGAAAGTGAGCGCATTCAGGCTGCCTTGCCGACTGGTTGCCATATCGTTGCACTGGATGAAACCGGCCGCCAGGCCACCACTGTAAAGCTGGCAGAAATGATGATCCGCTGGATGGAATCGGGGCGGGATGTAGCATTCATCATCGGCGGAGCGGATGGATTACACCAAAATATCAAGCAGATGGCACATGAAAAGCTGGCGTTATCTGCATTGACGCTTCCGCACGGGCTGGCCAGAGTATTATTGGCGGAACAGCTTTACCGTGCGTTTTCCATCAACCGCAATCACCCGTACCACCGTGCATAACGTGTAATCCTGCGGTACAGTCCGGCTATGGTTGACAGGTGTTTCCATGCCCAATCCACTCGAATTTACACTGAACCTGATCTGGACAATGACTATCACCACTGAAAACCAGATTTATCTGGCATCGCGCAGCGCCCGCAGGCGTGATTTACTCAAGCAAATAGGCATCAGGCATACCTTGTTGCTCATGCGGGAGACTCTATCCCGGCCGGTGGATGTGGATGAAACCCCGATTCCCGGGGAACTCCCGGCAGATTATGTCTACAGAATCACCCATTCCAAAGCAGAAGCAGGCTGGTTACGCCTGAAACAGCGCGGCTTGCCTCTTTACCCGGTATTGGCTGCCGATACGACAGTGGTGCTGGATGGCTGCATCCTGGGAAAACCGGAAAATAGCGGGCACGCAGAAGAAATGCTGGCGGCACTCTCCGGGCAGGAGCATCAGGTCTACACTGCAGTCGGATTGGCGTTTCAAGGACAAACCAGATTGCGTCTATCCACTACCACGGTTCGATTCCGAGAGATTGGCCAGCGCGAAATTCAATCTTATTGCCAGCGGTGAACCCTACGATAAAGCCGGTGCCTATGCCATTCAGGGCAAGGCAGCCGCTTTCGTCATCCATATCAACGGCAGTTACAGTGGCATAGTCGGTTTACCGCTATTTGAAACCTGTCAGTTATTGGAAGAAACAGGCATATCCATATTCTGAACCCATACAAAATCAAGTAAACCCTGGTTATGAGTAGCGAAATTCTCATCAATGTCACCCCTCAGGAAACACGCGTTGCCATCATCGAACAAGGCATCACGCAGGAATTGCACATTGAGCGCACCAGCAATCGTGGCATCGTCGGGAACATTTATAACGGCCGTGTCAGCCGGGTTCTCCCCGGTATGCAATCCGCTTTTGTCGATATTGGTCTGGAACGGGCGGCTTTCCTGCATGTGGCCGATATTCACGGATCTGCTCAAAATGATCATCAAAGACCAATCGAGCAACTCCTCCATGAAGGCAGCAATATCCTCGTGCAGGTCGTCAAGGATGCAATCGGCGTAAAAGGAGCCAGGCTTTCCACCCAGATCAGCCTGGCCGGGCGCCTGCTGGTCTACCTGCCGCAGGAATCGTACATTGGCGTTTCGCAGCGTATCGAGGACAACAACGCTGCGTGAATCGCTGCGTCAGAAATTACACAATATCCGCCACCCGATTCCACTGGTGGCTTCATCATGCGGACGACGGCAGAAACAGCCGAAGAACCGAACTGCAGGCAGACATCGTCTATCTGCACAAGCTCTGGCAAGACATTCAGAAAAAATCACTCGCCATCTCCTCGCCAGCTCTGCTTTATCAGGATCTGGATCTGAGTCATCGTGTCTTGCGTGATTTTGTGAATGCAGACACCTACCGTGTCCGGGTGGATTCGCGCGAAACCTTCCAGAAGCTCACCGGCTTTGCGGGCGAATACATGATGAGCGATCTGGAAAAAATCAGCCACTACACCGGCGAACGACCATTATTCGATTTATATGGCGTTGAACAGGAAATTGAAAAATCACTGGCACGGCGGGTTGATTTGAAATCCGGCGGATACGTCATTATCGACCAGACCGAAGCACTGACAACCATGGATGTCAACACCGGCGGTTTTGTCGGGGTACGCAATTTTGACGACACCATTTTCAAAACCAATCTGGAGGCAGCCCAGGTCATCGCACGCCAGCTCCGGTTACGCAATCTGGGCGGCATCATCATCATTGACTTCATCGACATGGATCATGAAGAACACCGGGCCGCAGTTCTGGCGGAATTCAACAAGGCTTTACAGAAAGACCGGACCAAAATGACGGTCAACGGTTTCTCCGCACTGGGCCTGGTTGAAATGACCCGCAAGCGCACGCGCGAAAGCCTGGCACAAATCCTTTGCGAAACCTGCCCGACCTGTCAGGGGCGTGGTGAAATCAGGACAGCACAAACCATCTGCTACGAAATCCTGCGCGAGTTGTTACGCGAATCCCGGCAATTTAGCGCCAGAGAATTTCGCATTCTGGCTTCACAACAGGTAATTGATCTTTTTCTCGATGAAGAATCCCAAAGTCTTGCACAGCTGGGAGATTTCATTGCCCGGCCAATCGGATTGCAAGTCGGCGCTTCCTACACACAGGAACAGTACGATGTCATCCTGATTTAAACGCAATAAAATAGCCATAATCGCTACATTGAATCGTTGCTGCGACAAAATGTCGCATTGCATGCCCCGTCGGGTTAATCTAAAATTTTGAACAAAGCGATGAGGGTATTGATAATCGTTATCAATTTTGATAGCATCCAAAACTGATATTGAAAGGTATCCAACCAGGGTTGTTCGGGTGATTTACTTCTGTTATTTCAGACAATTAACCCCGAAATTGCACAAACCGCAAACATACATTACACCTATGGCCAGAATCCGTCATACACCATTTCTTACCGGCATCTCTCTTTTCAGTTTTCTGGTAGTGGTAGCAACTCATGCCGCCGTATTGTATGAGATGTGGCACCATCGCTTCAGCACCACAACCCCGGATACGATCACACTTTACGCCCAATTCATTGCTCCACCTGAGAAACCGGCGGAAGTGGCTGAAGCGCCCAAGGTGGAGTTAAAGGCGGAACATCAGCCTCCCCAGGTAAAACCCAAACCTCCGGTCAGGAAAGTACAGCCGCAACCCAAACGCCAACTGGTAGCCAAGGCTCCTGCAGCCACACCACAAGAACATGTCGCACCACCAATAGAAGAGCACATACCGGAGCCAGAACCAGAAAAGAAAACCATCAATGAGACGGTGGCCGCAGCAAAACCAGCACAGATGCCAGCAGGGCCAGTCACTCTGTCTTCCGAGTTATCCGTATCCTGCCCGGATCTGGCCAGCCCGGCCTACCCGGCCCTGTCCCGCCGCCTCGGCGAGGAAGGAAAACTGGTTCTAAAAGTGGAACTGGATGAAACCGGGCGCATAGGTAGCGCCAGGATTGTCGAAAGCAGTGGCTATTCAAGGCTGGACAATGCAGCTCTGTCGGCTGTCAAGACCTGGCGCTGCCGCCCTGCAATGCGTGACGGCCATCCTGTACCAGCGGTTGCCCTGCAGCCTTTTAATTTTGTTATCGAAGGAAGTTGATTAATGGAAAAAACGCTTGGCTTCTCCAATTTTCTGACACAGATTGACCATGTCGGAATGTGTGTGCTGGTCCTTCTGCTCTCTCTGTCAGTAGCCAGCTGGTATTTGATTGTCACCAAAAGTATCAGCAATCTGATTGCCTCGCGTCGTGCAAATGCTTTTCTCAAACATTTCTGGAACATTGATACCGTCCCCCAGCTTGAAAGTGAAATCAGAAACATGACCGGCAATCACGCATTCATCCAGCTCGCCAAAACAGCACTGGGCGTTTCAAACGATTCACAGAAACACGGACTGGAAAAACTGGCAGCCGCCGGTGGTGCCAACGAATTACTTACCCGCTCGCTGCGCAACAGTCTGGATCAGGAAGCGGCACGTATCGAAAATGGCCTCACCATCATTGCTTCAGCAGGTTCTGCCGCGCCCTATATTGGCCTATTCGGCACGGTCTGGGGAATTTATCACGCCCTCATCCAGATTGGTTTATCTGGCCAGGGCACACTGGACAAAGTGGCAGGGCCGGTTGGTGAGGCGCTGATCATGACTGCACTGGGACTGGCTGTTGCCATCCCGGCTGTGTTGGCATTCAATGCCTTTACCCGGCGCAATCGCTTGTGGATGGCTCAACTGGACAGCTTTGCACATGATCTCTACACAATTCTGACAATGGGCAGCAAAGTAGGCGAAGAAAGCAACCAGAGAGCAACATCAAAAACCTCTGCAACAGCTTCACAACATATCCCGGCAGCCGGATTGGCAAACACGGCTGCGGGCATCACCGGCGGAGAAAGCTGATGGCTTTTGGCGATTCATCCCGTTATCAAAGCAAGACGGCCATGTCTGAAATCAATGTTGTCCCATTGGTGGACGTGATGCTGGTTTTGTTGATCATCTTCATGATCACCGCACCGCTGCTGACCCATTCGGTCAAGGTTGATTTGCCCAAGGCATCCAGCTCTCCCAATCTCACCCAGCCAGAACATATCGAATTTGCCATACGTGCTGATGGCAGCTTTTACTGGGGAGGGGAGCCTGTCACACTGGATCAGCTGCCCGCACGTTTTACCAAAGCGGCAGAACAATCCGATAAAACCGAGCTGCATATTCGTGCCGACCGCGATGCTCACTACGAACTCGTAGCAAAAATCATGAGTATCGCTGCTTCGTCAGGTCTGGCACGCATTGGCTTTGTTACAGATCCAACGAGAGAACAACCTTGAGCAGGTTGGCAACAAGAAAAACGTGTGAATCTTGTAAAACCCTGGCGATGTCTTTTATTTACAAACCATCAATTCCTTGCTGCCATTGAACTAGAGAACCCCAGCTTCACGCAACCATTGGGTTGATAAATCATTTGCAACCAGATTACTGTACCGCGACTCTGGCTTCTCTTGATTATGCCAGAACACATATTCCACATCCCCCTCCGGCTTACCAAAAGTTTGGTAGACAATCGGCATAATCGGCACGTGATCACCAAACCAGCACAAACTGGCTGGCCGCACGCACTGTTCCAGCATTTGGCGCAGCTTGGCAATCATTCTTCCAGCGTTACGCTGATGGCGCAGATAAACTGTCAAATCATTGCAACCAGCTGGGGGGGGCTCAAAATAAAGTTCGTCTATATCAGAGTGAGTTACCCGTTCAAGATGCAACGGGCCATGATTTTCCATCGTTATCGCAAAAACAAATGTTGGAACGGTAGCTTGCCGCAAGATGGAGTTAACCTTATCTGCTACAGCAACATCACTGATGTAAGGACCAAAACGCATCGCATCATCAAACGCACGAATATCGATAAATTCATCGAACCCTAAACGCGGATACACACGATCGCGCTGATAAAAGCTTACTGGATAGGGGTGGATACAAACTGTACGGTAGCCCAAACCCTTCAGATAAGATGCCAGTGATGGCAAACCCCGGCTACCTGAAACTGCACGATAGGGATTAAAACGGTGCACCCCCAATCCCGCCTCGCTAATTCCCGAAAGAAAAGCAAATTCAGTCCGCACTGTATTGGCACCCCAAGCTGGGACCTTTAATTTCCCATGCACTATGGCATCAGCTTTGAGTCGATCAAACTCAGCCAGTACACCGGAGTGGATACCGGAATAAAGTGATCTTGGATCAAAAAATGATTCACTCTGCACCGCAACCAGATGAGGCAAATTGTCAGGCATTTTCTGCGGGATGTTCAAATCAAAAGGAGGAGTAACAGCAATAGAACGGCGCTCCTCCCAGCCATAGCGCCAGAAGCTTGCCAGCAGACCAAGCTTCTGTATATCCAGTTCAGGATCAAAAGTAACCGGAAGCTTTTCTTTACTTCCCGCCAATAAGAGCAGTACACCCGTGATCAATACAATGGCGACTCCACCCAGCTGGCCGAACCAGGAAAAGCGATATTCAGGCGTTGCTTCACCCCATAACCCAACTGACACCGCCAAAATAAAACCAGCAGCTGCCCCAAGAAATTTCCACCACCCTAAAAATGGTATATACAAGCGCGGATGGCGGATTGCATCAGTAAAATACTCGTAATCCTGGAATACAAAAGGTTCGTGTAATGCCTTTACCTTGGCATTATTGACCAGCACCAGCATCAATAAAAATGCTGAAACTACAGCTGCAGAAAACCACGGACGCCCCAGTAAAAGAACAAGCAACGCATAAACCGTTAGCCACAAACCGACATGTAGCGCCCAAGCCGTCCGAGGTCGCATCAGCAATGGGCGCGGCACCATAAAATGTTCAATCACCACCGACACCATCAACCCGATCAAGGACACGGCTATTACCAGACTAAAAGCAACATCAACCATGATCTCTGCCAAACCCAAGCAAACGAACTATAAAAATGGAAATTGAGGCAGGCAGAACAGCAAGCCACCAGGCCCCCCAATTGAGTGGAAAAGGAAAACTGATTCGTGCCATATCACGCACCAAACCGCGATGAATCGCCATCGCTGCTCGTTTGGGAGACCAGAGAAATGGCTTTGAACCTGGCATATCATCACACATCGGCGATTGAACATAACCCGGCATCACCACGTTCACCTTGATTCCTTCCGGCGCGAGCCAGCCACGCAACGCTTCTCCATAGGCCTTAAGACCTGCTTTACTGGCGCAATAAGCTGGTGTCACCGGCAAACCAAAATAAGCCGCCAGAGAACTCATCAACACGATCTGCCCACCACCTCGTGCTCGCATGGCAGGCAGCACAGCATGCGAAATAGCCATTGCTGCCTTAAGGTTGACATCCAGTAAAGCTTCCACCTTATCCCATGGCTCCAGCTCACCAGAATGGCCAATATGCGTATTCATACCTGCGTTAATGATCACCAAATCCAACGGTTCAAGACTTTCCAGCCACGCTTTCAAAGCCGACAAATCGCACATATCCAGAAGTTTTGTTTGAACCCTCGCCCCTTTGGCCTGGCATCGCTCGGCCACTTCAGTCAGCTTATTCTCGTTACGGCCATGCAAATAGAGTATCACCCCATTTTCTGCATATATTTCCGCCAGCGCTTCTCCTATTGCACTTGTAGCTCCGGTAATCAGGATGCGCTGGTACCCTGCATCAATTATTGCCATAGCAACGCCTTTCCAGCCATGACCAATAAAGAACCACCCCAAACCCCACACATACAGTCATATTCATCGGAATCAGAAAATAATTTTCTCCATGAATGGCCACTATTATGGCCAGCAAGGAATACACAAATGTGAATAACTCACCCAGAAGCAATATCGTATTGATTCGTGGTGTACCAGTCCGACTCTCATCCTTGCCTTTGGGAGTACGATTAAATTCACCATTCATCCCCAAAAGAAGTCGCACGCCACCTGCAAAGTAATACCAGGCCATTGGCAAGAACATGGCTACGTATAACCAGGCCTCCCATACCATGCGCACAATGCCAGCTGGAGGCAATCTGCTAAGTCCGGCCCCCTTGTACGCACCAAAAATATTATCGAATGCCCAGACAACAACCAGGACAAAAAAAATCAACGCCACCCAATAAAAACCGGAATCTTCTGAATTAACAAGATAGTTCAGAGGCAAGCTAAGGAGTACAAGAACATAAATTGAGGCGAGCAGTACGGAAGAAAACATCATGGAAATTCCATGCAATCGCTTCATTATCGGCATACGCTGATCCAGCATCTGCCGGGCATGTTTAAAGCCGTTATGAATCAAGCCTCGCCCCCAACGTTCGCGCTGAACCCGAAATGCGCTGATTGTTTCGGGCAGTACTGACATGGAAACCACATCTCGCAGGAAAGCATATTTCCAATCTCCAATTTGGGCTCTATAACCCAAATCAACATCCTCTGTCACCGTCGAAGCATTCCATCCGCCCAATGCTTCCACACATGCCTTACGCCACACGCATGAACTACCGCTTAACGAGGCCATATCCCCATCTTCATTCAACCCCACGGTAACATACTGCTGATGGCCCATTTCCATTGCCTGGAAGCGAGTTAGAAAAGACACCTCCCGATTTTCATATCCGATACCTGTTTGCAAAAAACCTAATTGAGGATCTCTGAAACAAGGAACTGTTTTTAGCAGAAAATTCCTCGGCGGAATGAAATCGGCATCAAAAATAGCGAAAAATTCCCCAGCAGATTGACGAATACCATGGATCAAATTCCCGGCTTTATATCCTTCCCTGTTTTCACGATAAATATGCCGGATATTGATACCCGATGCTGAATATCGCTGGATCCTGGCTTGGGCCAGTTCCGACGTATGATCCGTAGAATCATCCAATACCAGAATTTCAAGCCTGTCTGCTGGATAATCCAGGTTACATATCGCATCTATCAGACGCTCCACCACGGATGATTCGTTATGGATAGGCAGCAACACACTCACTACTGGCTTGTAATCATTCTCAACCTCTAATAACGACCACTCCAGCTCGGTCAATTTACGCCGTTCTGCCTTGTTCGAGATCAAGAGGATCCGCAGCTCAAGCAAGACATATAAAGCAAAATAGACGACCACTGCAACAAATAAGGTTTGAGTAAGTAATGAAAGCAGTGCAAGCATCGCAATGTCACCCATCAAAGGTTTACAACATTGCTTATTTTCTCCAGACGGTGCTCCCAGGTATGATTCCGGCGCACATAAGCAGCACCGGCCTCTGCCCGCGCCATATCATCCCTTGAAGGGCCATATCGAAGGCGCACCAATAACTCCCTGGCTTCCTCTCCGGAATTCACAACATGGCAATAGTCACGAAAATAGTGAGTTACTGCCCGCCCTGGGTTAGTCACAACAATTCCACCGCAAGCTAGAATTTCCAGTAATCGCCGTGAAAACATTGTTTCTGAATTGGTGACCGAATTGACATTAATTGAGGCCGCATGAGACTTGTAAATCAGCGCTGTATCCCGATGAGGCACCCTGGCAAACGTATTCAACCGGCTATTTTTTGGAAAACCAAACTCAAAATGACGAGATAAACGATCATGATTTCGATCGTATACATTCAATTGCATATCAGCTCGTTCGCAAGCATCAAAAATCATATCGAGAAATTGTCTGCGTTCATTCAATATGCGTTGATAGTAGCTGCCAGTAAAACAGGCATCTCTACGGAAAAAATTAAAACCAGTAAAATTGTGAAAAGTCGGCTGATAAGGCATAACCAATGTGTTAACCGGCACATGTGCTGGCAAATACTGACGATAGCGCTCAATACATTCCTGATCTGTCGTGAACACATAATCAAAAACTTTTGCCACATCAATAAAATCATCAAAAAAGGCACCGTCATCCTTGTTCCAGAAAACAGTAGGAATACCACGGCTTCGGGCAAACTCAACCAGCTGATAAATCGCCACGGGTTTACCTAGACGCAGCCACTTGGGCTGTTTTGCCAATTCATAGCGCCAAGTACCGTTGACACCATGAAAGGCAGATTCAACAAAAATCAGATCGGGTTTCCACTCACCGATCACCATCCTGAAGTTATTGGGAGTCATTGGTTTTACCCGGCACTCTGCCGACAAGCAATCCGCAGTGAAATAATCCGTAACCATCCCGATTTTCAGTCGACCAAACGGCCCTGGACGTTCAATCGCTTCCGGTATTTCCGGATAGGTATACACCAACGAACCCAATTTTCTGATAGCCGCTCCGATCATGATTCACCCATCTTATAACCTGTAAATGTGCTATCAGATTACAGGCACGCTATCCGGATCAAATTCAATTCGAGAGCTGTAAATCTCCCTTTATCTTGTGTTTCGAGAAGTATTACAGGAAAGTGGCGAAGAAGAAGCACGCATTAAAACGGAATGGAATGATCGACCCACCCTACAAAGCTATACCACGGATAAACAAGGGAATTACGAGATTTAGGATTGGCCCAGAATGGAATCAGAAAATGCGGAAACACTTCTTTCCGGAGGATAGGCAAGTTTTTCCATAAAACCTTGCCAACAGCGATTAGCCAATACATATTCGCGTGCCCGAATCCGGATCTTTTGCAGTTGATCACTGTTGTCCAAAGCACCTTGGATCACTCTCGCCAAATCTCCAGCATTTCCCGCCTGAAAGAACCAACCTGGCGGAGTATTGCCCAGCTCATCACGAAACACCGGTAAATCGGGAACAATTACCGGCTTACCCATCGCCAACGCTTCCACCAACTTGATCGGCGGTACGATCTCACACACCTTGAACGGCTTGCGTGGTATGCATACCAAGGCACAACGGCCAAGTATTTCCCGCGCAGCTTCAGGAGTCAATTTGCCGTAAAAGCGAATCCATTTGGATAAATTCAGGTGCCGCACCAGCGCCTCCAGCTGCTGTCGCGATTCGCCATCGCCAATAATATTAACCCTGACCGAACTTCCCGATCCGATCAACAGACCCACCGCCTCAATCAGCGTATCCAGACCTTCATATCCAATCAGAGAACCTGCATAACCAATCGTATTCCGTTCAATATTTTCTGAATCTGCAAGCAAGAACCGATCAGGATCAACACAATTTGGCAACAAATGCGTGTGATGCGGATTAACGCCCCAATTTTCCATCGCATAATTGCGAAGCTGCTGCGAAATCACAAACAACCTGTCTGCATGGCTGGCAACCAGCCCCTCCAGTTGCAACCCCTGTTGATATGCCTGTGAACCAGCGTAACCAGGTTGACGAGAGATGCGGGTGAGCTCCCATAAGCCACGCATCTCATATTGGAAAGGAATGCCCAACTGCCGTGCCGCCAACAAGGCTGGCAAGGCATTTACATGATTAGAAGCAGCATGAATCATTGCCACACGATGCTGCTTTGCAGCCGCCGCAATTACACGTGCAGCCTGCAACGCATACTGCAATACCGGCCGGTTATTGGCGGGAGTCTGTGCATGGTGATAACGTATACCTCCAACCACAGTCTCCTCGCTGACAGCATCACATAAACGATCCTTGCGATCCCACGGATAACCCGGCCGGGTATGCACATATACCCTAACCCCGGCTTTACCCAGAGCATTCACCACCTCATGCGTGCGTGTCGTATAACCACTGGTGTGGTATGGCAATACACTTGCTGCAACATACAACAAACTGCCTGGCTCCGGTGTATAGCTGTTTTCTTTACCTTGAATTTGCTGTAACCGGTGCCCAAGTACCCGATAAGTCAACACACGGTTAAATGCCAGCCAGGGCTCGCGCAACAGAAAACGATACGAAGCGGTAAACATGCTCATACTGTTTTCTTTGATGGCTTTACTTCCGCTCTGGCAAGATCAGTCATGTGCGTGGTCTTTATCCTGCCTTGCGCATACAAATCCAGAAATTCTGCTGTCGTAATAACATCGTAGTCCCTGGACAATCGTTTTATCAGCCTTCGATAGCCCTCCAGCCGCGCATCATCCCGGTAAGCGGCATGGCCCTGTTCATCCCAATACAATAACGACCAGGAATGCAACAAAAAAATAGATAATTCAGGGCTGCCACTGAATGCATCCAGCAGTATTTTTCCCCACCAGGGACGAAACCGGAAATAGGGTGATTCCGGATAAGTCAGGCGCGCCCACCACTCTTTCTTACCCACCTTGGGCAGAATCTTCTTTTCCGTCATCGGCACCTCGATGATTCCATTCGACCAGAGAAATGGCAGATTCGTCGGCTCGGCATAAACGCTCTGTCCGATATAAAAAGCGCTCATCGAATTGTTAAATGACAATGGAATTCCAGCTGTCTTTAAAGCCCGTATCGTGCAGGCATTCCAGCGAAAAGAACCAGCCCGATGCGCCAACACCTGCTTCCCAGACCATTCCGAAAGCAACGAACCAAAATGCCGGATAACAAATTCTGCTCTTGCGTCATCCGTATACTGGTTCATGTACTGTGGACGCAGTGCCAAACCATGTTCCTTCCAGAAATCCGCTGGTAAATACTCGGGATGCGTATGCAACTGAACATCCTGCCCGGCAGCGGTTAACCAGCGAACAACCTCTCTGGTTTCGTCCTGATGAGAATAAGCACCACACAAATCAACGAAGAAAACATGCTTGACACCAAACTCATCACCCACCGCGGACATCTCGCCAATACCAGCAGTGCCATGTTCGTGTCGTCCCCACATCAATCGATTGATGTGATCCTGCGATGCCCGCTTGGGTAATGCTTCTGTATCCACCGTCAGCATGGCATAGCGATTCTTTCCGATCATAGCCAGCTGTCCCTTGTTTCTGATCTGGCAACCCATACCAGCCACTCCAGCTGCGGCACCTGCATTTCTACGAGAATAATCATTACCGGTTTGCTCTTCTTCAACCAAAGTAGCGATTCTCTCAGCTCTCGATCAGGCACCATCCAACGAAATATCAGGGTTTTTTCGGGGATTTCTGTTTATTGCTTTCCACCGTTACAGGATTTATAGAAAATCACTTACCAATACATCCCAAAGAACAAAATTCAAAATCTCACTTAAAAAACGAACTTCACTGAAATTGGTAGGCAGTTTTTTTGCGAATCATGCAAATTTCTCTACCTCGAAACCCACCACACTGCGGTTGTCCTTGCTGAATTCCACGCCGACGAGATAAACTGGTTCGTTGCGGCTTTTGTATTTTTCACCGTAGCCTTTTTCCTTGAGCTGTTCCAGGGCATGGCCTTCGGGCACCAGCTCCACTACCTTGAATTCGAACAGGTAAATATGAGTATTGAATATCACAGCCATGTCGATCCGGCCGTGATGCGTGGTGTCCTCCACTACGATATCCAGTCCCAGAGCTGCAAAATGACTGTAGAACACACTGGCGTAATAGCCTTCGTATTGGGCTATCGGGTTGTTGCGATACCAGTCGTGCGGAATGCTGGCAAAGAAGCTGGCAAACAACTGCTGCAACCCGGAAAAATTGTTCGCGCGCAATAACTCAAGCAGCCTGATGCGATGGGTCAGCACTTTCTGGCCTTCAATCCCGAGTGCAGGCAACAAGGCGCTGTTCAGGCTGATCTGTACCTCTTTGTTGGGATAGCCCAGCCAGTAAATACGCTGCCCCGGCAGATATTCCTCCACACCCTGCAAGGTGGTGTACCCGGTCTGGAACAGCAGTGCTTCCGGTTCAATATGATCCACATCAAAGGCGGACAGCAGCTCAAGGCTGGAATACTGGCGGCTGAGGCTGGGAGTGAAGTACCCCCTCTGCATCAGCCAGTCCACCAGAAAAGTCGGCGTACCGGTTTCAAACCAGTAAGCACGAAACTCGCGTTTATCAAATAGAAGCAGAAGATCAAACGGGTTGTAAACTCCTTGCCCTGTCCAGTTATAGCCGTTGTACCAGTCGCGGATCTGCTGGCGATCCAATCCCGGCAATTCGGGTGCGAAAACGGTATCTACATCCGCATCGGTGTAGCCGCAAATGGATGAATAGTCAGCACCAATCGTGATGTCATTCAGATTGTTCAATCCCGAGAAAATACTGACCTTGCTGAACTTCGATACACCTGTAAGAAAGGCAAAGCGGATATGGGCATCCTGTCCCTTGATGACCGAATACAGGTTGCGCAACCCTTCGCGCATGGCACGCGCAGTTTCCGGTTCAGTGATGTTGTCGAGAATTGGCTTGTCGTATTCATCCACCAGTACAACACAGCGCTGGCCATATTTTGCTTGCGCGTTTTGCAGCAACTCGGCAAAGCTGCCCGGGATATCGCTGCCTTGCTTGCAAGTCACCCCCAGTCGTTGCTGATTCTGTTCCAGCAGCCAGTCGATACGCTTATCCAGTTGTGCCCGGTTTTCCAGCCGCCCTTCGGCAAAACTCAAACGGATGACCGGATACCGGACAGACCAATCCCAGTGGTCATAACAATACAATCCGCGAAACAGGGGTTCATTACCGGCAAAAAGCTCGGCCAGCGTATCAAGAAACAGACTTTTGCCAAACCGGCGTGGGCGAGAGAGAAAATAATACTTTCCCTCCACCGCCAGTTTCAGGGCAAACGAAGTTTTATCAACGTAGTAATACGATTCTTCACGAATTTCTCGGAAAGTCTGAATGCCAATCGGCAGCTTTTTTGTCAGTTGCTTGTTCGCCATATGATTCTATTTACTTCATCAAGGTACTGATAGAAATTCTTACATCGTATAAGGGAATACTCGTCAGGATCAAACGCAGGAAGCGCGGCGAATGAAGTAGTCCAGCTATCGTCCGCTCACCATCTTTGTCCACTAGCCTACGGCATGGAAAGCAAATGCCATCATGCATGAAGCAATCCAGTTACCCCATTACCGATTGGTTTTGATTGGAAAGTTTATTCAAGAAACAAGTAGCAATGACACCGCAGCGCTGCAATCGGGCTGACCAACACCCCGCCAGATACTCAAATTGCCAGGAATCAGCTTTCAAACATCGAAGTATTGCAGCAATCTGTTCCAACTTTCCTTATCCAACAAACTAGCCGTTCGGCACGTTCCTCCACCATGCACAAAGTACGGTAATGTGTCCAGCTCAGGCGCGGAAAAAATCTCTTCAGGCTATCTTGTTTAGCCAAAGCACTGTGCAAATCAGCCAGTACAGTAGATTGATCCATGGCTTCGAATTGGTCACAAGGCTCGTGACCAATCTCCGGTTGCCGATTGGAGCACGTCTGATAAAACAATCGAAAATACTTCAGGTTAGTAACCGAGAACCCCTGACCATAACGCTGAGTTAGTGCCTGAGACAAACCATTGAGCAGCGCCTGGCCATAATCAGCACGCTCTTCACCGCCCTAAACTGCCTGAACGATTTCCCGACCAATCAGCCAATAGGCCAGCACCATCTGGCTGTTGACTTGCCACACAACATGAGCGCGTGCCAACTCCAGAATCTCGGCCACTCGACTAAACAGAGGGGTGCTCACATCTGACAGCTCTGCCGCAGATTGATCTGACGTGCTTGCTTTGGTTTTACGTACCATCAGACATCATCCACATTGAACATACGCTCCAGAAACTCCGGCTCAATCTGATGCAGCTTGAGTACGCGGGTGGCGCCGCCTTCCTCCCCTATTTGTGCGTTGTAGTATCGAACTACATCCTTTAATTCACGGCGAGCAGGTGGCAGAAAGCGAATCTTCAAACCTGCTTCCCAAGATCTGCAAAAACTTGCCCAGCATCTATCGCCGTAAGCTCATCAGTTCGGTATGCAGCAAATCGATCTTCGGCTTCTTTCAGCCACTGAGCATCTAGCGATGGGTCAGGCTTATCCAGGCTGAGAATCAGGTTTTCCACTAAAGCTGCGCGATCGCTTACAGGAAGTTTTAGTGCCTGATTTAATACATATTTTGCTGAAGTAGTCATCGAAAATCTCCAATGCTTGTCGGTAAAATATAATAGCGATTCTTTATGAAATCTAACGCTCGAATTAATTCGCGGTGCAAAGCAATGTCGGCTTGACTGGATTGCTTCATGCCTAACGGCATTCGCAATATCAAAAAATCTCAATCCAACAAAGCTGTCAGATGATCCAATTTTCCAGTCGCAAACCGTCTACCCGTTCAAACTCGCGCAGGTTATTGCTGACCAGGACAAGACCTTCGCTGCGGGCATGAGCGGCAATGTGCAGATCATTCACGCCGATGGGTATCCCTTTTCGTTCCAGATCAGCGCGTATATCACCATAATGCCCAGCCGCCTTGCTGGTATAAGGCAGCACATCCAGACGAGACAAAAAATCAGCCACCTGCCGCAGATTGTGCTCACGCTGCTGGCTTTTTTCAGCACCATGTAACAACTCGGCCTCAGTGATCGTGCTCACACACATCATGTCCGCATAGCGATTAAAGATAGCCAGCACATCTATTGGCCGACGCTTGATAACGTAAATAGCAATATTCGTATCCAGTATGTATTTGAGCATCAGAACGCCTCGCGCTCTTGCTGCTCCTGTCTGGCGCGTTCAGACAAAAAATCCTCCGAAACGCTTTGTTCCGCCAGAAAAAAACTGTCCCAGGTATGATCAACCGGGGTCAGGATTCGCTCTTTACCCAGCTTGCGTATCCAAACTTTTTTCACATTATCGGCAAAGCGTACATCTACCGGCAGGCGCACGGCCTGAGTCCGGTTATTTTCAAAAACAGTACCCGTATACATCGCAGTTCTCCCGTCAGAATTGCTAAATATATAAAGTATATAGCAATTTAATACATAGACAGTCGGTATTTGTCAACCATGATGTCCGCTTTCTTCACGCCGCAGGCAGGCAGGCAAAAACGTAGGTGGTCGTAGGGTACACCGCGTGCACCAACCAACATCTGGAACAGAGGAGCCATGCTTGACCACCTATATTTCGTTATATCCGGCGGAAGCAGCCTGATCTTTGTCAGTAATGTCCTTACAAGCCTGAATGCACGGCCTTGTAATGTTGATGGCTTTTTGCCTGGCAAATCATAACGGGCAAGAAAATCCCATTCCGGTTTAGCTGCCAGCGCAGCCAGCGCCTGCCGCAAAGTACGGGTTTCATCGGTGATGCTCATCTTTATCTCACCCTCATCGAAAAATAATTAGCTGGGATCAATGCCACAACAGTACGCTTAACATAAAGCAAGAATCGCTTCAGCTGCTCGTTCGGCACCATTCATCAGGACAAGACATGTACGGGTGGCAGGAACACTCACCAACTGCAGCAACGCCCTGACAGCGGCTTCCCGCTCACCTTCACTTTTGCATGCGGAAACAATAACGGGAGCATGCCTGGCCACCAAATGCGCACGCCGCTGCTGATCATCCAGCTTCGTATTGGTATTCGGCACCAGCAACGCAGGCACCTGGGCCTGAACAACCCTCACAGCATGTGTTATAGCCGGATGCTCCAATAAATATATCGAAGGCACGTAAATAGCGAACCAGCGGATATGTGGAAATCGACCGCACCCCTTCCGGCAATACAACATCTTTAACCGATATCGGATTATTCGCCCAAATGATTTCAAAACCCGCTGCCTGTAATCGCCTTATTAAATCCGCCCCGGCACCCAGGGAAAACAAGGCATAACGCCCGTTCTCACTCCACCCCTGTGCTTTTCTGGCGTGTACCTTATCCAGCAACCCTCTTCCTGCAATATACAAACCGGGCGGAACGCGTACCTGCAGGCAATTACCCTCCTCCAGACCAGACTCATCCCCCACTTCACCCGGCTTGATAATCAGACTAAACATATTTTTATGTGGAAACGACTTGGCCTTATCCGCCTGGTGCAGCCCCGATGCGACCAGACAATCTTTGCCTTACCGTATTCCCGGCAAGCATTGATCAACCTCTTGATAGGGCCAGGTACCATCAAAGACAACTACTGCCGGACGAAAATGATTCTTCATTTTTAGATGGCTGGATGGACGCCTACCGCTTACCACGCAACGACAGACTCAAGGTGGATGATAGGCTCCTGACCACCTTTGTAAGCCAGCCCCCAATTCTGGCGATGAATTAAGTAGAGCATCACTGCTGTGGTCTAATTTATCCGGACACCTCGATGGGAGGAAAATCCACCAATTGAGGAGCATTACATGACAAGACAGCGTAGAGCATCTGATACCAGTTTGAAGCTGGAAGTTGTTCGCATGATCAAGGATCAGGGGCTGAGTGTGCAGAACGTCAGCGAGACCATGGACATTGGCCCAACGGCGATTCGTCGCTGGGTGAAGCAGTACAACGCGGAGCAAAATGGCCAGCTAGGCATTGGCAAGCCACTCACCGCCGAGCAACAGCGTATCCGGCAGCTGGAGCAGGAGAACCGTCAGTTGAAGGGAGATGTAGAGACATTAAAAAGCGTCGGCCTCTTTGCCTGCGAACTGAAATGAGCTACCAGCTTGTTCATCAACTGCAAAAGGAGGCCATTCCGGTCAAACAAACTTGCCGTGTTTTGTCCGTCAGCCGCTCTGGCTACCACGAAGCGCAGAGGCGTTCTGCAAAACCGGTTTTATGCAAAGCCAGCGTCCACCTGAAGGCGGTATTCATGGCCAGCCATCAAAGCTATGGAGTCGCCGCCTGGTTACTGCGATGCAAAATCAGGGAATTCAGATCGGCCGCACAAGGTGCGCAGTTTGATGCAAGGCCGCTCTAAAACCGGTCTGAAGCGGAAATTCATCCATACGACACACAGCAGGCATGATTTGCCCGTGGCCGCCAACGTGCTTAACCGGCAGTTCAATCCAGTCGCACTGGACACTGCGTACGTGCAGATATTACGTATATCAGCACTGGCACTGGGTGGCTTTATCTGGCGATCGTAATGGATCTGTACGCCCGCCGGATCATCGGCTGGGCAATGGCCCCAAACATGTCAGCCACGCTGGTTTGTGACGCATTGAGCATGGCTATCCAGCAGCGCCAGCCGGTATCCGGCCTGATCGTTCATTCTGATCGGGCAGTCAATATGCCAGCGAGCTTTTACCAGAACCTGCTCAATAAACATGGCTTTATTTGCAGCATGAGCAGAAAGGAAATTGCTGGATAATGCCGTCGCCGAGCGATTCTTCCTGAATCTCAAAATGGAACGCGTCTGGCAGCGACAGTATGCGAACCACACCGAGGCTAAAAATGATATCGATGATTACATCGTCAGCTTTTACAACTGCAAAAGACTGAACTCGGCACTGGGAAATCTGCCACCCATTGTCTATGAACGAAAAATGGCAGCGCAAAAACCTATCGAGGTGTCCGAAATTACTTGACCACTACACACAGAACGTGGGCAAAAATAGAACGGGACACAATCGCCTACACGCAAATCAGGATAGCTATTAAGACAACTTGTTAAACGTCGCTGTTTAATTTGCGCCACGCCCGCCGAGGCGGGTTGGGTTATCTTCCTGAATCAGGGGTATATTTAATTCTCTGGCTTGTCTGTGGATCGAGTTCTTAGAGCCTGTTTACGATTTTCTGGGTAGCAAAGCCAAGAAGGCCATATGGATGAATTGCAAGCTGGTGTTGAGTTGACGCTCGCAGACGGACAAAGATCGTCCGGGTTTGGGTATTCACATCCCACTCAATCACCGTCCTTGCGAGGAAGCGTAGCCGACATGACAATCTAATTCCCCTCGGTGGAGGGGTGGACGCCGCAGGCGGACGGGGTGGTGAATCACTGCGGTTGTCACCCCTGTTTCTGGATTGCTTCATGCCTGACGGCATTCGCAAAGACTGAAGTGGCGTTTGCCCCCGTGTACGTCAACATCACCCCGTCATTGCGTTTGAGAAGAGAACAACGTATATTGCATCGCATATGCAACTCATACTTGGTAACGCTATGAAATCATCAACTATTCCGTCACTACGCGTCACACCGGAGTTTCGCCGTGACGCAGAAAGCGTGTTGCGTGAGGGGGAATCTCTAAGTGCTTTTGTTGAAGAGTCTCTGCGGCAACATATCGAACGTCGGCGAACCCAACAGGAATTCATAGCGCGTGGCTTGGCAGCACGAGAGGCGGCTAAATCCTCCGGGCAGTATGCATCCAAAGCAGAGGTAATGCGTTCCTTGCGCGCCATACTGGATGAACAGAGAAGCAAAAGGTGAGCTTTAATGTCCGTTTCACTCTGGAGGCAAAGGCGGATATCGAGCGGTTGTACAGATTTATTGCTGAACGCGACTTCGATGTCGCCGAAAGGGCGCTAGCGACCATTGACAGTGCCTGGTCATTACTTGAACAGTTCCCGTTTTCTTGCCGAAAATTGACGACACCAACCCCTTTCTTCGTGAGTTTATTATTTCATTCGGAAATCCGGCTACGTGGCCTTATTCGAAATCGAAGATCACAACACAGTTACCGTGCTGGCAGTGCGCCACCAATTAGAGGGTGACTATTATTGATAGCAATTTTCCGCCTACCTAGGTTCGACGTGCACTATTTCACTTGCCGTGCCGCAGGCAGGCGGGCAAAGATCGTCCGGGTTTGGGTACTCACTATCCTCCACTCAATCACCATCCTCGCGAGGTGAACCGCCCCAGGGCGATTCACTTACGTTACATGACATTACACGCAGAATTGTTAGATAAAGTATCAGGCTATCGTCTCAAGTCCCTTCTTTTGGATTACGGTCAGCAGGCGTAATGCCGACCACCCGGTTTCTTGACGCCACGCTCCCAATCCGAGACAAGGTTTTGAAACATTCAAGTAGCGGGCAAATACCGACTGCGAAATACATTCGCGCATCTGAATTGCCTTTGATCTCATCCGGAGCGAGCACATCTACAGGCGTCAGGCACGCCTCATCGAATTCACGCATCGTCTGCTTTTCGATCGCACCGATATCATGCAGTGCCTCCATCGTTTCATGGATAGCGGCAAAAACTTCATTACGATATTTCTTAGTCATTTTTTATAACCTCCTCAAACTGACCGGTTTCAACCAGTAAACAAATCTGCTCATCTGACAGCGCGAGAATCGACCTGGCAGCCTTCTTGAACAATGTTTCTTCATCCCCGGGGATGTTATCGAGCTCATTCTTGGGAAAGCCATAGACAAAAAATGCTTTGTCACCCTTGCGATACAGCAAAATGCTTCGGTAACTCTTGGATTTACCTGCGCCAGCGCGCGATACGTTGCTTGATTACTCCACCGCCAAGATCCGCATCAATCAGGCCATGTTCCGCACGTTCCACGGCTTCCCAAAGTACACTGGCCGAAATTTTCTCCTTGCGGGCAAAGCGCCCAAACCACGCGTTCTTGTAAACCCTCACTCGATCTCCTCGAAAACAGTTTCAATATATCACACCAAGTATTACAATCAGGCGCAATTTACTTAGAGCCCGTTTACAATCTTTTCTCCATCGCTGACAATACGGGGATGAAGAGAACGAAATATGCTAGCGATATCAGCAGAGAACAATTTGCCGGGATAGAGCCACTCTGCGTAGTGTCCGACGCAGCACCAAGCCCACGACGGTGGATCTATACGAGGTATTCTGTGCGGTACTGTATCTGCTGCGCACCGGTTGCCAATGGAGGTTCCCGCCTGGCGAGTTTCCCAAATGGCAGAGTGTACGCTATTGGCGTAATGGAGGATTCGACCAGCACGGTGTAAGCGTGCTGGAGCGGGCATTAAAAAATCAGGCTGGCGCGGCCCGCGAGAAACAGGGGCGCAACGCTTGCAGCACGTTCTTGATCGTGGATGCGCAGAGCGTGAAGAACACGGATACGGCGGGCCAGAAGGGTTATGACGCTGGCAAGAAGGTATCAGGCATCAAACGCCATATCGCGGTCGATACGCAAGGCTTGCCACATGCCATTGCGGTGACGACAGCGGAGGTAACTGATCGCAAAGGCGCATTGCAAGCGTTGGCGCGCTGCAAACCGAACCTGGAGTACGTGCAAAGTCTGCTGTGTGACAGCGGTTATACCGGAAAACCGTTTGCCGAAGAGGTGCGAAAAATCCTGGGAGGGCCCGTCACAGTGCAGATTGCCAAGCGGAGTGAGCTGCATACCTTCAAGGTCATGCCCAAACGCTGGATTGTTGAGCGCAGCTTTGCCTGGCTGGAGAAGAATCGGCGGCTGTGGAAAAACTGCGAGCGTAAACTCAATACCAGCTTGCAATTTATCCATATGGCTTTCCTGGCTCTGCTACTCAGAAGATCGTAAACAGGCTCTTAAATCTGGAAAAACTTAACTGCTGACGAAGCAAGCCATCGAGCATTGGAGATATCAATCTGCGACCCCATCACAGCGAAGCCCAACGGGCTGTGGCCATCCAATGCCTTTGCCAGCATCGTTGCTGGATTGCTTTGCGCTCGTTGGCGTTCGCCTGTCCCCGCCGCAGGCAGGCGAGCAAAGATCGTCCGGGTTTGGGTATTCACATCCCACTCAATCACCGTCCTTGCGAGGAGGTGCAGCCAACGTGGTAATCCAATTCCCCTCGGTGGAGGGGTGGACGCCGCAGGCGGACGGGGTGGTGAATCACTGCGGTTGTCACCCCTGTTTCTGGATTGCTTCATGCCTGGCGGCATTCGCAAAGACTGAAATAGCGTTTGCGCTCCCTTTGTGTGTCAACATCACCCCCGTCACGGCGAAGCTCAACGGGCCGTGACCATCCAGCAGCGTGCAATATTATTCTGATTCCTTCATTCTTCAGAATTCACAAAACGAGGGATTTATCTCCATTTATACCGTAACCGCCACCGTTTCCGTGAGATCACAGAACTACAAGACTAAATAAGGGCATCTCTAAAAATTGAAGTTTATAAGATTTCAGGCCAGATCAGACAGGCTTGTTATCATTCAGGTTGAAATTCGATAATATATTTTGTGCTAAACGATAATTGTTTTTGCCACTGTAGAGCCAACCATGCAACTCGGTTTTTTCGACCTTAATAATCGCTATGCTCAGCTAAGTAATTCCATTTCTAAATCAAGACTGACATTGTCGGCTTTGTCTTACCGTATTATTTATACTGTCTACGGCTCGCCTTCGTGTCATTTTTGATTTAGAAATGGAATAAGCTAAATGATCCGCTTGAAGAGCTGAATCGCATAATCGATTGGAATCTATTCGCTGATCTTCTTGCAGAGACAACGACGAAGCCCCGGAAAAGTGAAGCAGGTCGCAAACCCTTTGATCGGGTGATGCTATTCAAAATGCTGGTATTACAAAGAATGAATAATTTGTCGGATGATCGGCTGGAGTATCAAGTCCGGGACCGATTGAGTTTCATGCGGTTTTTGGGGCTTGATTTAGCAGGCGTCGTACCGGATGCAAAGACCCTGTGGGCGTTCCGGGAAGAGTTGAAAAAGAACTATCTGATGGATCGTCTGTTTGCAAGATTCGATGAATGTTTACGAGCGCTGGATGTTGAGCTGAAGTCAGGTTAGATCGTTGATGCGACCTTTGTGAGTATGCCTAAACAACGCAATACGCGCGAAGAAAACAAGATTATTAAAGAAGATGCTGTTCCGATTGAATGGGGACGGAATCCCCACAAACTGGCGCAAAAAGACATTGATGCGCGCTGGACGAAGAAGAACAACGAATCGTTTTATGGTTACAAAGATCACATCAATATGGATCGCGACACCAAGCTGATAACCGCGTGGGAAGTTACTTCAGCGCAAATTCATGACAGTCGGATTTTGGAAGAAGTGCTGCACCCCCCTGGAGTGGGTGGCGCAGATATTTACGCGGACTCAGCATACCGCAGCAATGCACAGGAAGAAAGTCTGGCCACCTCAAAATACACGAGTCAGATTCACGAAAAAGGCGCTCACAATCATCCCCTCACGGAAGCACAAAAATCCAGTAACAAAGAGAAATCGCGAGTGCGTGCACGAGTTGAGCATGTGTTTGGTTCGATGACGAATGAACTGGGCGGAATCACTATTCGTACCATAGGTTATGGGAGAGCAAAAGTACAAATAGGCTTACTCAACCTCGTTTATAACATCAAGCGTGTCGTGACGCTGATTCGAAAAGAGTATTTCAGTTTCAGCAGGGTTGTTGCGCCCGAAATGGCCTAAAGGGGGCAAGAACGAGAAAATAGCAACCCGAATCACCTTGAATTTAGAAAAAATCTAATTCCTGGATAGAAAAACTTCGAAAATCGAGTGAAATCACCCTACCGGTTGAATTGATCTGCTTTTTTTAGGAATTTTTAGAGGTGCCCTATAAATTTTTATCTACATCTTGCCTACCGATTATACGAATAATTTCTATACTATCACCCTCAATTCGGTAATAAATCGAATGTGCGCCACAAACACTACGTCTGTATCCAACCCGAATATGATCAACGGCAGGGAAGAATAATGGTCGTTCTGCAATAATTAAAAATCTGCGTTTGAGTTGGTCTCGGTAATGGTCAGACTGAGTAACCCCAAAATATTCATTACCGTACTGAGCAATTCTTATTAAATCTTCCTTAGCCGCTTCCGAAAGATAATAATTAGGCATGTTTTATTATGTGACGTTGCCTGGCCTCTTTCCAAATCTCATCAACACTGCGGTCACTAAAACCACTCTTCTCACCTTCAATTAAAGCTTGACGAATAGCTTCAATTTCAGCTGGAGTTTCTTGCTCCTCAATCTGCCGTTCACGAATCAATTCGCGAATAACTTCACTTTCATTGCCAAAATACCCTGACTCAATCTGAGCTTTAATCCAGTCATCTTGTTGAGTTGTTACCGTGATACTTTTTTTAACCATAGCCATTTATCTTATCCCCTAATAATATACTACTGAGTAGTACATTATACTCCTCTGGTTTTGCAAGTATCCAGTAAGAGTTCGATTCTCTTTTAGGTACAAAATTTTGGGTGAAAATTTACACTCCTGGTAACAAAATATGGCCTCATTTTAATAGCGCATGGCAGAAAAGCTGCCAAAATAGCATTTCTACCAGTGTGACCTAAACCGAACCAAGTCTCGAACCAAACCCACCAAAACTGCAAAAATCTGTTCCAGTTAATCCACGACCGCCTTGCCATATGCCCTGCAAGCGCCAATCATCCCCTGATAGGGCCAGGTACCATCAAAAACAATCACTGACGGACGAACATGCTCCAACATCAGGCCAAGGCGAAAACACAATTCATGATTCCAGTCTGCTGAACTTGTACGAGATCAGTTGGGCGAAACGAAGTAATCTGCTGAGAAACCCATTTCCCGGACAATTTCGATCGCTGAAGCCAGCGAAAGAAAAACAGGCTCAGCCTGTTCACGTAACTGGCGAGCATAAGAAAGGCACCGGCTCATGTGGCCCAGGCCAGCTCCGTTTGTGCAGATAAATAAAATGGTTGGTAATTTCATAGCGGCAAATTCACATGGCATAAAGATTCAGAATCATACCCCCGAACTCGATAAAACAGTTCGGAGCCATATGTCATCAGCAATGTAAATCACCCGGGATTTTAAGACAGCGTAAAACTGTAAACATCTGAAAGGCAGAAATTTCACATATCATCAGAAAACTATAATCAATCTATCCATTAGTCCCATCGTCCTCACGAGGAGGCTGCAAGCCGGCGCGGTGATCCAATTCCCCTCGGTGGAGGGGTGGACGCCGCAGGCGGACGGGGTGGTGAATCACTGCGGTTGTCACCCCTGTTTCTGGATTGCTTCAGCCTGACGGCATTCGCAAAGACTGAAATAGCGTTTGTTGCCCCCCTTGTATGTCAAATCACCCCCGTCACGGCGAAGCCCAACGGGCTGTGGCCATCCAGTACCTTTGCCACCATTGCTGCTGGATTGCTTCGCGCTCGCAGACGGACAAAGACCGTCCGGGTTTGAGTATTCACATCCCACTCAATCACGTCCTTGCGAGGAGGCGTAGCCGACGTGGCAATCCAGCAGTGCCGTAATATTGTTCTGATTCCTTCATTCTTCAGAATCCGCAGAAACGAAAGATTTGTCTCCGTTTATGCCATAACTGCTACTATTTCCGTGAAATCACAGGCTATAAGACTAAACAAATAACTCGTGAAATCAGGTTTTTTTCACGGCTTAAATGGTAGCGTTTGCGCCTTATCCTTTTCATGCCTGATCAAAACTATCCTATCGGGCACGAATTTATATCGAAATACATGATGATAGTTGATCTGTCTCAGCGCTATACGACGCTACAGGCAGGATTATCGGACAGAATGTCTATATTGCGTTAGGCATCATAGGGGATTATGTCGGACTATAAACTTCATAAAAGAGCTAAATCAACGCGAGAAGAACTTCAAGGAATTACATCAACTATTGAGCATAAAACTTATAGAGACATACCAGAAACACAAAACTCGGTAAGACATGATCGCGCTTACCATAATAAACAGATGATTCCTGCGTTACTCGTTGATTAAAATCAATCGCAAATGAAACAGAATATCTGAAATCTTATTTTTAAATTTCGAAGAAGCTGATTTCATCCTAATCAAAGTAGCAGGCTGTCGCGTAGCTGATTGAATGAGCAAGGTGTAATCAGAACAGAAGATTGCGAGATTTAATCTGTGATATTTATTTAATTCAAATACTTACAAAACAATGCATCTTGTTATACACCTTTTTATGCATAAATATGCACCGTATAACCCCTCACTTGAGCAAACACGATTTCACCGCTACGCCCTCTTAGGCATCGCCATACTCCGTATGGCTCAACCACGCCAAGGTGTCGCTCACCTCGCACTACGTTAACCATCACAGGAGAGATTTTCGCATGACGACTTGGCAAGAGAGAGTTCCCGGCTGCTTCGGCTGTGAAGACAAGAAATTTGCCCAACATGCCTTAGATGAAGGGCGTGCCAAGGAACTCAAAGAACAACTTGATCAAGAGAAGATTTCATGGGCATTAGTTGAGAAGGAAATTAAGAATTTTCTTTCCGACTGCACAGCTGATCACATCGAGACCGAAGTCAAGGAGGCAAAGAGACTCTTGTGCCTCAACACAGAACGCACTTAAACAGTTGCCGTGGAAGTGGTGTGTAGTGGTCAAGTAATTTCGGACACCTCGATAGGTTTTTGCGCTGCCATTTTCGTTCATAGACAATGGGTGGCAGATTTCCAGTGCCGAGTTCAGTCTTTTGCAGTTGTAAAGCTGACGATGTAATCATCGATATCATTTTAGCCTCGGTGTGGTTCGCATACTGTCGCTGCCAGACGCGTTCTATCTTGAGATTCAGGAAGAATCGCTCGGCGACGGCATTATCCAGCAATTTCCTTTCTACTCATGCTGCAAATAAAGCCATGTTTATTGAGCAGGTTCTGGTAAAGCTCGCTGGCATATTGACTGTCCCGATCAGAATGAACGATCAGGCCGGATACCGGCTGGCGCTGCTGGATAGCCATGCTCAATGCGTCACAAACCAGCGTGGCTGGCTGACATGTTTAGCCGTTGCCCAGCCGATGATCCGGCGGGCGTACAGATCCATTACGATCGCCAGATAAAGCCACCCAGTGCCAGTGCTGATATACGTAATATCTGACACGTACGCAGTATCCGGTGCGACTGGATTGAACTGCCGGTTAAGCACGTTGGCGGCCACGGGCAAGTCATGCCTGCTGTGTGTCGTATGGATGAACTTCCGCTTCCAGACCGGTTTTAGAGCGGCCTTGCGCATCAAACTGCACCTTGTGCCGGCCGATCTGAATTCTGATTTTGCATCGCAGTAACCAGGCGGCGACCCATAGCTTTGATGGCTGGCCAGCGAATGCCGCCTTCAGGTGGACGCTGGCTTTGCATAAAACCGGTTTTGCAGAACGCCTCTGCGCTTCGTAGTAGCCAGAGCGGCTGACGGACAAAAATACGGCAAGTTTGTTTGACCGGAATGGCCTCCTTTGCAGTTGATGAACAAGCTGGTAGCTCATTTCAGTTCGCGGGCAAAGAAGGCCGACGCTTTTAATATGTCTCACATCTCCCTTCAACTGACGGTTCTCCTGCTCCAGCTGCCGGATACGCTGTTGCTCGGCGGTGAGTGTCTTGCCAATGCCTGGCTGGCCATTTGCTCCGCGTTGTACTGCTTCACCCAGCGACGAATCGCCGTTGGGCCCAATGTCCATGGTCTCGCTGACGTTCTGCACCTCAGCCCCTGATCCTGATCATGCGAACAACTTCCAGCTTCAAACTGTATCGAATGCTCTACGCTGTCTTGTCATGTAATGCTCCTCAATTGGTGGATTTTCCTCCCATCGAGGTGTCCGGATAAATTAGACCACAGCAGTGGCTAACAACTCGTTCAAGGCGGACGGCTTCGCCGTCGCTTAACTCAGGCGTTAGCCAGCACTGTTATTTTTCGCAAGATTTCAGGGAATACTCCAATGGTCAATGGAGACAATGCTATAAAAAATGTAATTTCCGCATCAGCGCCGGAACGATCAGGCGAGATATTGCAGATGTGGGAAAAATATAATCCTCAACCCAATTTGGTCGGTGATCGAAGCGGCTTTACACTTGAGGCCGGATCGTTTGGCCTGTTAGTTTTTAATCACAAAACCATGTGTAAAATATGGTTGCTTGGATTTGCTGCGCAGCACTCTTTCAACCTATATCAGCCACATTTATTCTTAGCACAGATAATTAAATACCCATTCTCTCTGGAGCATCTTGCGGATGATGTTGATGCAAATCAGATCAATGGAAAGATAACAGCAATCTACAATTTAATTAACGAATTGGTTGCCACAGACAGCATTGAAAATATCAACTGGCCTGCTGGTGTTCCAAAACCCGATGATGGCAAGCCAAGCGATGTATTTGGCAGTGTGGTATTCGACTTGCTATGTATGGCTTCTGCTTATTGTTTTCTTCACGAGCTAAGGCACATCCAGTATCGAGAATCAGGTGAAACTTTAAGTCCTGTAGAAGAAGAATTTGCATGCGATAAATACGCAAGAGATTTCTTGCTTGAAAAGATTGATGTTTACGCAAAGTCATCCGGTTACGATTTGGCGCTTCTTAAGAACAAAAGAGGCATGGCTATTGCCTTGGCTTCAATACTATTGCTTGTCATCACACCTGAAAGCCACTGGTCAGGCTCAAGCAGCCATCCATCTGTTGTAGAAAGAATCTTGGAATTGGCTAAAAATATTTCCATAGGAGACAATGATTATCTTTGGTTCTATTTGTCCAGCCTGTTGTTGTCTGAAATAAAAATAAAAGAAATACAGGTCAATCCGGTTGCAATAACAACCCAACGAGATTATTGCTTTGTTCTTCTTCGGGCAATCCAGGCACACCTAGATGCTGGCTAATCGGGTAGCCAGGAGCTATTAACTCCCGGCCCCCACACCACCCACCATGCGGGTCCGCAGTGGGCGGTTCAACGAGTGGGCTCGCGTGACGACGACGCCCTCAACCCTTAGCTGACCTGTAACCCTGGGCTTTACACCACAGGTCTTTGATGCTGAGCAACCCCTGTGCCCTGAGCCAGTCGTTGGACATGGCCTGCGAAGCCCAACGGGTCGTGGCCATCCAGTGCCTTTGCCACCATTGCTGCTGGATTGCTTCGTACCGCAGGTGGGCAAAAACGGAGGTAGTCGTAGGGTGCACCGCGTGCACCAGCCAACAACAGCAGATGCGGTGCACATGGCGCACCCTGCAAAACTCGCAAGACGGTTTCCCCGCCAGATACTCGAATTACAGGAATAAACTTTCAAACACCGAAGTATTGCAGCAACCTGCTCCAACTTTCCTTATCCAGCAAACCTGCCGCTGCGGGAAAAACAACCGCATCCCGATAGCGCCACACCAGATAAGCACGTTTTCTTTCCTGGTAGGATTGCCCCTCGCCAACAAGCTCCGGCAGATATTCCACCAGCCATCCCAGCCGGGAGAAATAGGCAAAATCAGCCACATCCGTCACCAATACGGGTGCCAGATCCTGACGATCCACCAGAAGTTGCTGAAAACCCACGCAAGCGTTACGTAACGAATCCTGTTCCATACCAAGTGCCCAGATCAACAAAGCCCTGGTATCTGGAGCAGAGGAGCCATGTTTGAGCGTTGGCAGCCACCTGTATTTCGTTATATCCGGCGGAAGCAGCCTGATCTTTGTCAGTAATGTCCTTACAAGCCTGAATGCACTGCCTTGTAATGTTGATGGCTTTTTGCCTGGCAAATCATAACGGGCAAGAAAATCCCATTCCGGTTTAGCTGCCAGCGCAGCCAGCTCTTGCCGCAAAGTACAGGTTTCATCGGTGATGCTCATCTATCTCACCTCATTGATAAATAATTGGCTGGGATCAATGCCACACCAGTACGCTCAACATAAAGCAAGAATCTCTTCAGCCGCTCGTTCGGCACCATTCATCGGGACAAGACATGTACGGGTGGCAGGAACACTCACCAACTGCAGCAGCGCCCTGACAGCGGATTCCCGCTCATCTTCACTTTTGCATTCGGAAACAGCAACAGGCGCATGCCTGGCCACCAAATGCGCACGCCGCTGCTGATCATCCAGCTTCGTATTGGTATTTGGCACCAGTAACGCAGGCACCTGAGCCTGAACAACCTCACAGCATGTGTTATAGCCGGATGCTCCGATAAATATATCGAAGGCGCGTAAATAGCGAACCAGAGGGTATGTCGAAATCGATCGCACACCCTCAGGTAATACAACATCTTTAACTGATATCGGATTATTCGCCCAGACGATTTCAAAACCTGTTGCCTGTAATCGCCTTATTAAATCCGCCCCGGCATCCTCAACATCATTAATATTACCGGCACCCAGGGAAAACAAGGCATAACGCGCGTTCTCACTCAACCCCAGTGCTTTTCTGGCGTGTCCCTTATCCAGCAACTCCGCTTCCTGCAATATGCAGACGGGCGGAACACGTACCTGCGGGCAATTACTCTCCTCCTCCAAACCAGATTCATCCCCTACCTCACTCGGCTTGATAATCAGACTAAACATATTCTGATGCGGAAACGATTTAGCCTTATCCGCCTGGTGCAACCCACGATGCGACCAGACAATCTTTGCCTTACCGTATTCTCCGCAAGCATTAATAAATCCCTGATAGGGCCAGGTCCCGTCAAAAACAACTACTGCCGGACGAACATGCTCCAACATCAGGCCCAGGCGAAAGCACAATTCACGATTCCAGTCCGAAGAATTTGTGCAAGACCAGTTAGGTGAAACGAAGTAATCTGCTGAGAAACCCATTTCCTGGATAATTTCGATCGCCGAGGCCAACGAAAAAAAAACAGGCTCAGCCTGTTCACGTAACTGGCGGGCATAAGAAAGGCACCGGCTCATGTGGCCCAGGCCAGCTCCGTTTGTGCAGATAAATAAAATGGTTGGTAATTTCATAGCGGCGAATTCACATGGCATAAAGATCCAGAATCATACCCCGAACTCGATAAAGCAGTTCGGAGCCACATGTCATCAACGATGTAAATCACCTGGGATTTTAAGGCAGCGTAAAACAGTAAACATCTGAGAGGCAGGAATTTCACATATCATCAAAAAACCATAGCTTGTCTCTTATCTATTTCAAGCTCTCAAACCTAGCCATTTCCTGCCCCAATTCCGCATCCCGGAAAACTTTGAACGAGGCTGTTGATATAACAAATCTGATATCCCCAGTGCTGCAAAAGTAGCGATATCGCGTTTATTCGGTTCCTTATCAGAAATAAAATAGCGATTCAAAGGTTTCAACATTTCCCGCAGAACTATTTTGAATGGCTGAGTTAGTTCAGGTGGCAGTAATTTAAGTGTGTACTGAAAAGAACCCATGCGTTTTCTCAGAATAGTCGCCAGGGCTTTTTGCATAGCCGGATCTGCCAGATACACGTCCAGTTCGCGATGGAATTCTGTAATGTGTTTAAAAGCTCCGGATCCCGCTCGATTATCTGTAGTAGAACCCTGCCGGCAATAGCGGTGATGATAAAAACTTACCGGAACCTGGATGGTTTTCTGCGCATAAAAATGCGCCCAAACCGAGAAGCAAAAATCTTCAGAGAAATGCGTGCGTGGGAAATGCGCACCGCTACGGAGTAGAATGTTCCTGGAATAAATACGATTCCATATATTGGAAAAGAATGAACCATCCAGCGCTTTCGCAGGTTCATTTTCAGGAATCGTAAAACATTTCTGAAGGAGTGATTCGGTTCTGTCTGGATAGTGGCGGGTAAATCCAGTGGCCGTCGCAATATCAGCACCTGTCTGCTGCATTTCATGCAAGGCAGATATATATTCTCCCGGTGAAATCCAGTCATCAGCGTCGATAAAACCGAACGTATCGGTTTGTATACTTGCCAAACCAATATTACGTGGCACGGCTGGCAAACCACTCGCCTTGCAAACAGAGATATGATCAATCACTTCCGGATGCTGACTGGCGAAACCAGCAATTACGCCATGTGTAGCATCCGACGAACCATCATCGACCACCACAAGCGTTTTATCACGCTCGATAGCCAGCGCACTCGCGAGACAATCCGTCAAATACGGCGCGCAATTATGCGCCGGAATAATCAAGGTAAGCCCCCGTTTTTCCGCTTGGCAAGATAGTGTGTTTTTTTGCATCTCCATCGCAACAGGAGGTGTAAAAAACAGTAATGCTCTGCGTGAAACCTTGTCGCCACCGCTTTCATCCAGATCGATCGACAACACTTCCTGTGAGTGGTAACGCGCCAGCCAACGCCCCTGTGCTTCGAGTACTGCTGTTGATTTTGCTCGGCGGTTGAAGATCGCGTTTACCGAAGGAAAACGGGCACAATATTTTCTCAGCCATGCTTCATCGTCCACACACCGGATATTTGCCACGAGCAGAATTTCCGCCGCCCCCGATTCATTCAGGGCAGATTGAAACGCGTCGTCTATCTGCCGTTGCAGCGCCAGGTTATCCAATATAAATATCAGTGTCTGGCCAGTCTCAGATGAACTATCACCTGTCCTGCTTTTAGAAAAAGCAATACGCCCTGGCATCAGTTTCATGTTCAGCAGTTTGCTATCCGTTACTGCTGCTGACCGTATCCCCGGCTGTATCGGGCAAGCGCCCGGTAATCAGTCTGCGCAAATTGGCACGTATGCGCTGGAATATTCCTAAATCCTCCGGCTGCTCCGCAGGATGGTCGAGTGCCAGAATTGCCTGCAACACACGCTCACAGCATTGGCCATCCCGCCAGGCAAACGTATTGTGCATACGTTCTGCATATTTGCTGGAAGGCTGGCAATTGCGTGCCAGCAGATCCGCCACGGCAGTCAACACTTCCTGCTTTTCCGTGCATACTGGTCCAAAACCATCGCGGCGATAATCGAAATAACCTTTCTGATATGAATGAACCCCAGAAAAAAATTCCTCTTCATCAAATTGCCAGTAAACCACTGGACGTTTGAGATAAGCTGTTTCAAATGCAACAGAGGAATAATCGGTAATCAGTAATGCTGCCCGCTGGAAAAGCGTCTGCATACTGCCATCCATGTGCGACAATACCTCGATGTCATTCGGCAGGTCGAACTGATCAAGATAAGACTGTATATTGGCATGGGGGAAAAAGACTATCCGGTAGCCTTGCTGTTGTGCCGATGCAATAAAAGCTGGATCAGATAATAAGCCTCCCCATGAACGTGCGTAGAGCGTATCCATAAAGCCTTCGCACAAGATACGCTGACTACTTTTATCAATTAACTCACCAAGTAAGTATTTACGCCAGGTGGGCATGATTAAAATCAATTTTTCTTTCTGTTTATCCCCTCGCAATAAGGCATCATGGCGAGGAAAACCAGAAAGAATGACTTCCTTGGAAGTAAATTTATAGCGATTACCATCCTTTGCAAAGGATACTTGTTCAGTCGGCGAAGCAGTTATAAGTAAATCGATACGTCTACTATTCAACCAGCGCGATAAGTCATCTTTGGTAACACCATGCTGTAAAAAAACAAACTGACGTCGCTTGATCCCACCATCAATGAAAGGATCAACAACATACGGAGCGGCTTGAGAACTCACCACCTTGGCACATTCCTGCATCGCCAAGCGATGCTCTGCGCTGCCAAAAGCAATCAGCTTAAAACCCTCTGCTTGTAAACGTGGCCAGTCATGCGATTCTTCTCGCAGCAGAAAATAAGCAGGTAATCCTGGCATTCTATGGCGCACATATCGGTACAGGTGTTCAGCATTGTCATCCGCCTGGGTATCCCGGTCCATAAACAGCCAGGCACCCGCATATTTCCCTGTGCGCACAGGCTGCAGTGCAGAAAAATGTTCGCGAATCGCTTGAACATCGATTGCTTTCCCCACCTGTTTACCGCCAATGGAAATACGCGCCGCCACGCCGTCCAGCCGCACTTCCAGCTTCCCTTTTTGGCTCAACAGTAGCCAGATTCTGCGCTCCTGTACAAAAGTACGCTCAAGAAAATCATGCACAGTATTTTTTTTGAATGCTGGCATAACCGCTTGCCGGCCAATAACAAACTCCTCAGCCGGCGGCTCACTATAGTAATAACGCAGCAACACTTGTTGCTTGGCCCAATCAAAACTCTCCACGTAGACGATCTGGAAGGGAGGCTTTAATTGCTTGAATGCAGAAAGGATTCCCACCTTATGAAAAAACCAGCAGCCAGCCAGCTCAAATTCGAGAATGGTATCTGTAGTGATAACGGAAAACAGCTTATCGAGGTGCGCAAGGAAGCGCTCTCTTTGGGAAGGTATAAGAAACGCAACCGTTTCCGAACGATTTACGATTTTTCTTAAATACCAGATGAGATGATAAAGTACGGTACGTTGTACGTATTTTGGAACGTTATAACCCTGTGTAATATAAGTATCAAACAGTGCTTGATAACCGTAGACCAGTACTTCATCAAAGCATTCTTCTTTTTGCCCATTGATATCAAGAATGGAATTGGCATCCGTTAAATTCCGATAGTAATAACGTGGTGCAGCCAGAAAAGCTACCTGCTTGCTTTTAAGTGGCTGAAGATAACAGCCAACAAAATGACCATCCTCAAAATTGGGCTTAATCCGCTCATCAAACAAACGGTTTTGTTCTTGGAGTAAAGATAACCTGAAAAAAGCATGAGCAACTGATAGCTGCAAATGTTTTTCCAGATTATCTGCCGCAAAAATACGATCCCCTTTGGCAAACCGATACTTTAGCGGATGGGTATCGCTGAAGCCGTCCTGATTTTCACGATAAAAAATAAAATTACATGAAAGCAATGCCAGTTTTTCAGCTGTTTTTTTGGCAGCTTGCTGAGCCAGAAAATCATCCACTTTCTGAAAATAATCGGGCGCCACGAAATCATCGGGATCAATAAAGGTTACCCATTCAGTATGTACCTGCTGCATGCCCAGATTACGTGCACTGGCCTGACCGCCATTTTCCTTGTGCAGATAAAGAATATTTTCCGGGTAACTTGCCTGCCAGCGGCGGATGATTTCGGCGGAATGATCCGTAGAACCGTCATCCACCATAACCAGATAAATATGCGAGCGAAAATCCAGTGTCTGGCAGATCATCGAGTAGAAAAAATCATCCAGATAAGCGGCCACGTTATAAACAGCGGAGACAACCGTATATTTTTCATGGCCCGCTGTATTGCCGATTTTGCCAAGATCAGTGATTTGTTTGTCGAACAGTTTCAACCATTTGTTGCAGGGATCCGCTCTCAATCCTTCATAAAAACCGATTTCCACATAATGCAGCAGTGGGTTGAGATCATTTTCTGAGATATCAGGATGTTGTTCCAGATAACGTGATGTATCAAAAAAAGGACCAGGGTTTTTTCCTTCATTCGCCCCCTGATAGAAATAATGTTCCACTGGATCTGCCCCGCTCTCCTTAACTTCAGGATATTGGGTAAGGTACCAGGTTGTATTGAACCAGCTGCATTGCTGTAGTACTCGAAGGGCTTTTTCAGCCGGATATTGCTTCAATTTTTCCAGCTCCCGGCCAGGTTCGCGCGCCAGTTTTGCTTCTTTTTGCAATCTGCCTGCCTGACGCGCCTCAGAGCCACTGAAAGGTGTACCTGCCGGCAGCAGCTCCAGCATCGCGGCTGCTTCAATGACATCACCGGCCTCATGCAATCTGAAAGCGAGCCATTTCAATCGATAGGGTTTTGGATCAAGCGCGTACGCACGCCGAGCAGCTTCAGCGGCCTGATCACGTTTGTTTTGTATCAAATGCCGGGATAACGCCGTCCAGGCATTGGCCTGCATGACGGGTGAAACAGATATTCTTGCCAGCAGTTTTTCAACTGCTGCAAATCCTTCTTCCTCATAAGTGAAAATAACTTTGCCAAACCCTTTACCACCCAGCGCTGCCGGCGGGTTTTTACGGATTGACTGGCGCCAGATGCCTAGGAGCTTTCCAGGCACCGATAATAATGTACTGGGGGAATCAACAGCCTGGATCAGGATATTGCCAAGCCGAACATTAAGTGCATTGTGCATTTCAAGATGGTGCAGTTGACGCTGAGCGTCCACCAATGCATGTAAGCGACGGTTTTCAGCCACAACACCTGCCAGTTCATGATCAGCTAATCTTCGGTATTCAGGCTTTCTTCGATCCTGAAATGATGAAGATTCGTCTATTTCTTTCAACCCGCCTGATTGGAAATTTTCAACGGTATCGGGAACTTTAAGTAAGTTTGTTGGCTGATTCATTGTTTCCCCTATAAATAAAAGACAGAATCACTTTTTATTGAGTGTTCACATTTCTGTCATATATCCTATTCCAGATTCTGGCCGTCAAATTGAGAGTAAATGCCGATATCTCCCTCGTTATCGAACCTTTATTCAATATGGTCGCGGATAACCGGAGCTTTTGACGCTTTTCTTTATGCAATGCAGATAATTTTTCTACCGCGCTGGAAATAGAGGAAGGGAATCTGGATGGTCACGCGTATCGCCGCACCTTGCCAAACTGCATGGCAGCGCTAGAATTTTCGAGAATACTCTCGAAGCCTCAAGTAGCTGACATCTTGCGCCAAGTTTGGCGCAGCTTCCATAATTTGATCCAAACATTGCTTCAATTCATGAGGTACCCGCGGTTGATCTGCAATCACTGCATCCAGCAAAAGTAATACCTCTGTTGGGAAGCGTCTGCACAGGCCAGATTCGTTCAGTAGATGAACGACATAGTCCGGGTATTCAATCGGCTGCAACCAATCCTGCACCGCAGCCAAGGCCGCCGGGAATTTACCTCGGGCAGCAATCACAAGACGGATCAAGGACTCAGCAATTCTCGGAGTGGCCAGTTCGCGAGATTTTGGCCATATCTGTTGCCAGAACGGCCGCGCACGGTTCTCCCAATAGTCTTCACTTTGATCAGCTGCGCTTTCAACTGCTTGAGAGAGCGCTTGCGCGGATTTCTCCAACCCTTCTTGTGGGAGCGCACTGATCGCAGATCGAAATTCATCTGCGGTGTATCCATCGGCTGGTTCCAATGCCGCGTAGGTCAGGAAGGTCGCGAACTGTTGGCGGTGCTCTCCAAGATCGGCATAGTGGTTTGCGCTATCCAGGAACTGTGGCTTGAAGGCAGTCAACAGCGGCTGGTACAAGCGCGGAGACCAGAGAAAGCCTTCCCACGCGGCTTTTGCTTCGATGGGGTTACTCCAGCCAAACAACGGTAGAAGGTGCTGTTCGGTCCAAGGACGATCCACACGGAAAAATGCAATCAGCTGCGAGGCCAGCAGCACCCGGCCGTGGCGGAATCGGTCCACCTGCACATCACACAATGCGCAGAAAAATACCACGCGACCTTCCTCGTGCGCCTGCAAGAGTGCATCCGGAATATCGGGATCGTGAGTGACGAATTGCACTTATCGCCTCTCGACGAATACCCGCTCCAGCGTTGTCGGCAGCAGCGCGGTGCCGGTTTGGTGAATGGCAGTATGGTTGGCCTGGCGGGTTTCTGAATCGCTGAATGGGGTATCTGCCGGCAGAATCGCCAGCATGGCTTCGGCTTCTGCAATCTCCCGTGCCTCGTGCAGCCGGAAGGCAAGCCATTTCAGCCGGAAAGGTCTGGGGTCCAGGGCATAGGCGCGGCGGGCGGCTTCGGCTGCCTGGGTACTATCGCTTTTCATCAGATGTCTGGCCAGTGCCGTCAACGCGCTGGCGTGCATGGCGGGCGAGATTGAAACTACAGCGATCAGTCGCTCCACTGCATCAAAACCGCCTTCGCCGTACGCGGCGATGATCTTATCGAAACCTTTGCCGCCCAGCGCTTTGGGGGGAGTTTTCTGGTTTTCTTCTTTCCAGATTTTTCTAAGCTTGCCGGGGACTGAAAGCAATGATCCGGATGAAGCCGCACTTTCAATGAGAATATTGCCCAGTCTGACGTTCAGGGTATTGTGTGTTTCCAGCTGGTAAATTTTCTGTTGTACTTCAATCAGCGTTTGCAGGCGGAGATTTTCAGCCAGTGCATCCGGCAGCTCATCATCCACCCAGCCTTGAGCTGATGGAGTTGTATTTTGCAACTTGCCTGCCTGTCCGCTCTCAAGCGCCTTGTTCCGCAGATAGTACTTCTCCAGCTCTTCCTGTACCAGATGAAGCTGCGACAACAGCAGCTCATTTTCTTCTTGCAGTTCTTTGATGTCGGGTACTTCGGCTACTTCAGCAGGGACTGACATATCCATTCTTATCGCTCACGGTTACATTGTTCGGCATTACTGAAACTGCTTATCCGCTTGAGACTAATAACTGGAGAAAAAGCAGCTCCGGGCGTTGTGAGCATTTTTCATCAAAATGGCATAAATCATTCCGGCGAGTTAAGGGATTTTTGGCGCCTTTCTTTATGCAATGCAGATAAGTTTTCTACTGCGCCGGAAATAGAGGATGGGAATCTGGATGGACAAGTCAGCCTGCAGCCTCCTTGCAACAACAAAAATGCCGTCTTTGCGAACGCCGTCAGCGGCAAAGTGTCCAGATGACAACCGCAATGTGATTCACCACCCCGTCCGCCTACGGCGTCCACCCCTCCACCGGAGGGGAATTGGATGGCCAAATCAGCCTGCAGCCTCCTTGCAACAACAAAAACGCCGTCTTTGCGAACGCCGTCAGGCATGAAGCAATCCAGATGACAACCGCAGTGTGATTCACCACCCCGTCCGCCTACGGCGTCCACCCCTCCACCGGAGGGGAATTGATATATTTCATCTCCTGGTAAACAGCATGGGCAAATATTCATACCCTGAAAAGCGCTATGCTTCCTCGCGCGCTTCAATGCGATCAAATTATTTTTATTGAAAAATTCATTCTTCTAAAGACCTGGAGTCAGGTTTGACGAACGATTGCAGTAATTTCTCAAACTGTGGACCCACTTCAGGATGTTTGCATGCCATGGCCAGTGTGGCTTCCAAATAGCCTATTTTGCTGCCGCAATCGTACCGCCTGCCTTTGTAGCGATAGGCGAGCACCTGCTCTTCCCGCATTAATGCAGCAATACCATCTGTTAGTTGTATCTCGCTCCCGGCTCCTTTACCCAGCCGCGCCAAGTGATGAAAGATGCGTGGTGTAAGCACATAACGCCCCACCACTGCCAGGGTAGAAGGTGCTTCTTCCGGTTTGGGTTTTTCAATAATGGATTGCACTGCCTCCAGATCATCGCGAATTGGCTTGCTGTCGACAATGCCATAGCTGCGCGTATCTTCTCGTGGCACCTGCTGCACACCAAGCACGGAGCTCTTGTAGTAGTCATATACATCCACCATTTGCTGCATTACGGCAGGCTCGCCTTCCAGTAAATCATCGGCCAGCAATACGGCAAAAGGCTCATCGCCCACCGCTGGCTGGGCGCATAACACTGCGTGGCCCAGGCCCAGCGCTTCGGACTGGCGGATGTACACGCACTTCATGTCATCCGGCAACAAATTACGCACGTACTGCAGCATCTCAACCTTGCCTCGGCGCTCCAGTTCGGATTCCAGTTCGTATGCCTTATCAAAATGATCTTCAATGCTGCGTTTGGTGCGCCCTGTAACAAACACCATTTCGGTAATGCCTGCAGCCAGGGCTTCTTCCACAGCATACTGAATGAGAGGTTTATCCACGACCGGCAGCATTTCCTTGGGATTAGCCTTGGTAGCGGGCAAGAAACGGGTGCCCAAACCCGCCACTGGGAAAACTGCTTTACGAATCTTCATAAACATCTCCTTTTACTAAACATGCATTTTTCCGGAAAATTTTCTTGCTTCTCTTCCGCCACAGATTCATCCGGGAACCGCAGCTTAATGCTTTTACGAACTAATCTTTCAGTTAACGCTTCATCCCGGCTGTAACGCCTGGGGGTTAATCCACATGATCAAGAATGATGCCTTCCAGCAGTTTCAGAATACCAGCCAGCATCAGCGCAAATAACAATGTGGCAATGGTGTTATAGATACGCCGGGGTTGCATTGGATATTCCGGGAAGGTAGGCACCTGCAGCACCGATACCTTATCCAGCATGCGGGTGGCATCAATTCTGCCTTTTTCCAGTGCGGAAAGTGCTGCCTTATAGAGTTCTTGTGCGAACGTGGCTTCCATTTCCAGCCGCTGAAATTCTTCCAGTGTGATATTCAGTGCTTTACCGGCCGAGTTGGCCGGGTTGGCCAGTTTGGCTTTTTCCCCGGCAATTTGCTGGTTGATGGCAGCCAGGGATTGATTCAGCATGACCAGATTGGGGTGGTTCCGATCCAGCGTCCTGGGCAGGGAAGCCAGTTGTGTTTTGAGCTGGGCCCGTTGTTCTTCGAGCTTGGCGATCAGGGTATTCAGGCTTTCTGCTATGGCTTGCGGCGAGAGCAGCCCTTTTTTGTTTTGATATGCCAGCAGTGTCTGCCTTGTCTGCTGATAACGTTGTTGCGCCATACCCACTTGGGTTATCAGGAAATTGACCTGTGTTTCAGCCAGTTCGTGACTGATCTGATTCATATAACGTTCGCCTTCGCGCACTAGCAGGCCGGAAACCGCCTGCGCTGTTTCCGGGTCATACGCCTGCGCCTGGATACGCAGCACACCAGCGTAATCATCATATTCAATGGAAACACGTGAAAGATAATGGCGATGAAACCATTCCATATCCTGCCACCACATGCGGGAGAGGAGATCCGAATTTTCGTTGCTGTAGTGGGTGCGTAAATCAAGTTCCGCATCCAGTTTTTTGAGCATATCCACCGAAAGCAGGTATTCACGCAGTAACAACTGATCCGCACGGTTGGCACTGGCGGCTCCTGCAATCAGCATGGACAGATCAAAACTGGGAGCAGTTATTGAATCGGTTTTTCGAATAATGATACTTCCTTCCGAAACATAGCGATCGGAAGCAATCACCAGCCAGTAAGCCATCGCAAAAACAGCCAATATCAGCGTAAACCATATCAGGTGTGAAAACAGCTTGATGGAAAACCAGTCTTTTTTGCCGTTCCCGGAAAAATCATCCGATTTGCCGGTGCCATGCTCGTTTATGTTGGGTTGTGATTCCGTCATTTTTTGATTGTGTCCTTATAGGCTTTGAAGGCTTCTTCAATGTCGTCAAACCATTGCGCTTTGCCCTGATATAGCAGAATGCCCGCCTCGCAAAATTGCCTGAGGGTTGAATCACTGTGGGCAACCATGATGAGCCCGGCACGGTTCGCCATGGATTTAAAGGCGGCGGCAGCCTTGTCACGAAAGGCGGCATCCCCTGCTGCTGTCACCTCATCCGAGATATAAATATCGAAATCAAACGCAAGTGACATGGCAAACTGCAGGCGCGAACGCATTCCGGATGAATAAGTGTTGACCGGTTCTTCAAAGGCGGCTTTCAGTCCGGAAAAGTCTTGTATGAAAGCAAGGCGATCGGTGAGATCATCCTGGTGTCCGTGAACACGGCAAACAAATTTGGCGTTCTGGCGACCAGTCAGACTGGGTTCCAGCCCACCTTGTCCCATAGGCCAGGAAAGTCGGCAGCGTCGTTCCACCTGTCCTTTATTCGGGTGATCAATACCGCCAATAATACGCAGCAAGGTGGATTTTCCAGCTCCGTTTGAGCCGATCAACCCAACATTGACATTGCTCGGGATCGTCAGGTTAACGCCTTGCAATACCCACTTGCCGGGGCCATGATCTGTTCTGTAACGCTTGTGTACGTCCTTGATTACGATCATTTCATCACCAGTTGCAAGGCAAACCGGCGGTACAACATCAATCCGAGAAAAAGACTGACGATAGCCCAGGCGTAGAGATATTCCATACTGAGACCTTGCACAGTGTGGTAATACGGGAAGAAACCGGCACGCACCAGCTCCAGGCCGTGTGCGATCGGGTTCAGCATCAAAAGATCAAGATAAGGTTGCGGGATGACCACCAGCGGCATAATCACGCCGGAAATCAGATACAGCGGCAGCATCAGGATTTTGAGAATGTGTTCCATTTCCGGAACAAGTGCCATCAATACCGAAGCCACCAGACCATAGCCCACGCCAAACAGCCAAAGCCCGAATACGGCTGACAACACCAGTAAAGGATCATGCGGCCATGTGTCATGGCTTAACAAGGCCGCAACACTCAGTATGATGGTCGAAATAATCGCCATCAGAAAAGCCTCCAGAACAGCACGCGCCAACGCGGGATCAAAAGGTTTGACCTGACGGTAGGTAAACAGCGGTTGATTGGAATCAACCGCATAGGTCACCTGAACTGCTGTCCGCCGAAAGAGAAAAAAAGCCAGCATGCCGACAATAATCCATACCGCGACGTCAGCATTGCCTACCGTGCGCATGCGCAGCACAGTAAAGATAAAAACAAGAAATCCGATGTGCAGCACGGGCTCCGCCAGTAACCAGAACCACGCTGCCCGCATGTCAAATAACCGGTCTAGCGCCTCGCGCAGGAAAATTGCCTTCCAGACTGCAAAGGAAACCACCATCGGGTTACGAACCTCAGACATGTTCATATCTGGAAAAAAATAACAGTGGGTTTAGTCGGGTCATCAATTCAGCAGGAACATCCGGTTGATTGTCAGGCCAGGCATTGCTACGGATATCAGCAGTTTCATGAATTTGCTGAATTCCGCCTCGGGCGAATTGGCAACGTAAATGACATCATGGTTCTGCACCGGAAAATTCTGGGTAACAAAGAAAGAGGCTGGATCACGTAAATCAACCTGATAAATTACTGGCACCATGCCGTCAGCCCCAGCTGTTAGCGGATGATCGGCATCGACCAGTTTTGCATCTTCAAACCGGAAAATGAAAACACCACGTGCATCGGCCCGGTTATCCACCAATCCGCCCGAGCGCGCCAATGCCTGTGCGGGAAATACCTTGCGCTTCAAAGGGTACTTCTTCATTTACCGTAGCACCCAGCACCGAGAAAGTTTGTTGGTACAAAGCGGTAACCACATCGCCCGGTTTGAGCAGAATGTTCTGTTTTGGATCCTGAATGATTGAATGCAGAGCCATTGTGGCTGTCATGTTGGCGCGCGATAGCTGTACAGCCATGCGATTAGTGGTTTCTTTGACACCACCACTTGTGGCCAGCGCATCGAGCAATCGCTCGCCTTTGGGCGTCAGCGCCATCAATGTGCTGTTATTCACTTCGCCCACAACTGTGACATTGGATGAATTGTTTTTGATAACGCGCACCAGCACCTGGGGCTGATTGGCCTTGCCGTACAGTCGCACGACAATTTCACGTTCGATTTCCTGGGTAGTGCGCTCCTTGACTGAAACCCGACCGGCAAACGGTATGGCGATAGTGTTGTCCGATGTCACCATCTGCTCTGGAAAAGTCACGCCGCGTGTTGTGACGGGTCCGGCAGCAGGATCAAGAGTGATTGCACCAAACAGCATGGCAGGTGGTGCTTCCCAGATAGTGACATCAACTACATCACCCGGACCGATGATGTAGTTGTGTGTGGAAGAACTCGGAAAAATATCCGAAAACCGCCCCAGTTTCTTGGCTTCAAAAAGCTTTGTGGCAAGTGCGTTACTAACATCAATCAGTTCAATACCGTCAATCCGATCGGTTTGCTTGTTTTGCAATACCTGCTCACGGCTCGCTCCGCTGGAAGAAATCCAATCCGGCTGGGTTGCGCAGCCTGATAGCATGCTTATCAGCACCATTCCTGCCAGGATTGTCTGGGCTTTGATGAAATGATTTTTTGTGTTCATATCCTTTGCTCGAAATATCAACGATTACCCATCAGTTTTTTTGTAACTTCACGGGTGTAGCTTATATGTTGATCAGTATGCAAAAAGGATAGAAAAAACCGTAATCTTGCCGCCTTTTCTTCAACTGCCGGATGGATAATCGGTTGAACATTGATGCCGGCTTCAAAAAACTGGTTTGATAGTCTGGCGGCCTTGAGGGAACTGCCAATGATTGCAGGGATGACGGCGTATCCTTGCGCCAGCCCGGTATTGATACCCAGGGAGTGCATGGCTTCCAGAAATTGTTGCCCCTGTGCCTGCAGTCGTGTCACCCGCTCCGGTTCTTTCTGCATGATACGCAATGCCTCCAGCGAAGCAGCCGCCAGGGAAGGCGCCACTCCCACGCTGTACACAAAACCAGGGGCAGCATATTTCAGATGCTCAACGAGCGCCCGTTCTCCGGCAATGTAGCCACCACAACCTGCCAGTGTCTTGCTGAGGGTGCCCATCCAGATATCCACATCCTTGCCCTGTATGTCAAAGTGCTCCCGGATTCCTTTACCGGTTTTACCCAGTACACCGAGAGAATGCGCCTCATCCACCATCAGGAAAGCCTTGTGACGACGCTTGATTTCGATGAGGGGTGGCAAATCGCAAATATCACCATCCATGCTGTAAAGCCCTTCGACAACAATCAGCACCCGTTCGAATTGCCCACGAATTTCAGCCAGAATCTGGTTAAGCGCATTTGTATCGTTATGTTGAAACGAACGCCGTGTTGCGCCAGAAAGCTGAATGCCCTGAAGTACACTGTTATGGATCAGGCTATCGTGAATCACCAGGTCCTTCGGGCCGAAAAGATAGCCAATGGTGCTAACGTTGGTGGCATGTCCGCTGACAAAGACAATGCAGTCATCCACCTCGTATACATTGGCTAATGCCTCCTCCAGTTTGCGCTGTACCGGCCGCTCTCCCGCCACGAGTCTGCTTGCTGATGCCGATGTCCCATAGCGATCAATGGCTGCTTTCGCGGCCTGGTTCACGGCCGGATGTCCAGTCAGGCCCAGATAGTTATAGTTCGAGAAGTTGATGTACTCACGATCCTGAATACGGGTAATTGCCCCCGCCACGCCGTCATGTACACGGAAAAACGGATTGGCGATCCCAAGACGCTCTGAAGCAGCTTTGGGTACCAGCATTTTTTCATAGCCAGGATGACGATCGAAGCGGGTATATGCATCCGGAATCCGGGCACGGTTTTTGGGGTGGGTAGATGCCGGTAACGCAGTTTCTGTACTTGCCATCCCTGCCTTTCTGCCAAGGATGCGATCAATCAGTTGTGTTTTCTGCATGGTGGTGTCTGTTTTATTCATACGATCATCCTTGTTCCCGTTTCTGCCAGCCTGCGGACATCTTCATCCAGAGCATGCATCTCGTCCCGGGTTAGTTCTTCTCCATGCTGATGCAGGAATCCGGCAACCAGATCTGTAGATTGCCCATTTTCTGAATCATCATGACCGGCCAGTTTCCCGGCAATCCATGTACTCACGTTATTCACGGTAGGCGAACTGCCAAGCAGCATGGCTGGCAGTTGCACCCTGAAGCGCTGCTCAATGCCCAAAGAGAGTCTGACCGCCATGAGCAATCCATACCAAGCCCATAGGAACGATTAGCTTCGATTCTGTCCGGATTAATGCACAGAATTTGTGCAACTGCCTGCGTAACAAGATTTCGCACAATCTCTGCAACTTCTCCCGGAGTTTTGTCCTGGATGAGTACATGAATATCCTGTGTACTTCCGGTTTGCGAGGCATCCTGGTAATCGCGGTTAAGTATGTCGAACCGGTTGCAGGCGGACGATGGCAGTAAACGTGCCAGTGTTCCCCAGTTAAAATTGGCCAGGATGGTGAACCCTGGTTTGTCGCGCAGCGTAAGCGAGTTGCTGCACGGCTTCATCAGCTGAGAGCGGTGGTTTGCCAAGACGCTGTTCGAGACTATCTCTGACAGTTTCATTGCGTGTCAGGTAACCTGCGTCACCAATCGGCCCCCAGCCTATGCAGGTGGCGGGTAATCCCATGTGATGGCGCAAAGCTGCCAACCCTTCCAGCCCGCCATTGGCGGCCACATAATTTGCCTGCCCCGGGTTGCCAATCGCAGTAGTAATCGAGGAATACAGCACAAAATGTTCGAGCGGAATATCCCGGGTAGCCTGGTGCAAATGCCAGGCTCCCAGTAATTTGGGCTCTACAACATTGCACAGGCTTTGGGCATCTAGCAGCCTGTCGGACTTTACAGATTAAGGGATAATATGTTTTTTCTGTTTGCGGGATATTGATATGAGTCGCTTTCGTCCGGTAGATCGTGGTACGGGCTATTTACTTTGCCACCCTCTGTAGATGAATGGCTGCCGGAGAATCATCTGGCGCGTTTTATTGTTGAAGTGGTGGAAAATCTTCCACAACGCAGCTTGAACGAGACTATGCGTGGCAGTGCAGCCTATCATCCCAATATGCTGCTGGCACCGCTGGTTTACGGCTGATGCAACGGATGTTCCAGCCGTAAGGTTGAGCGACTTACTTACGATTCGCTGGCTTTTCGTTTATTGCGGCCAACCAGCATCCCGACCATGACACGCTGGCAACCTTCCGTCGGCGTTTTTTGAATGAATTTTCCGAACTGTTTGTGCAGGTATTGCAGGTTGTATGCGGATGCAGCCGCTTGCTGGAACAACGTCTGATGGCGAAAATACACGCTAATGCCTCGCGCCATAGCGCCGTCTTACGGGCACATTGATGCTTTCGAACCGCAACTGCGCCAGGAAGTGCAGCAGTGCTGATGCAGGCAGAACAGGCGGATCAGTGCGCGCCGGATAGCATGGAGCTGCCAAGAAATCGCGCGACAGGAACACGTCTGCCGCCCTGGCACAAGCCCGGCAAAGATTGAAGTACGCGCAAAGAACGTTATGCACGGGAACCGACTCATCAGGACAAACTGGTACGGCGGAAGAAAAAGCCAGGATCAGTGGCAAACCGGGTGGCAAACCACCCGCACTGCCTGCAGTCGGGCCGACAAACAAAGACCAGATCAACCTGACAGACGAGGAATCGCGCATCATGCCCACCCGGTGGAGGATTTGAACGACACAATGCCCAGGCGGCCGTTGATACAAACAGCATGCTAATCGTTGCCGGCAGTCTGCAACAGCCGGAACGATCAGAACCAGGTCAAACCGATGCTCAATCAGCTGACACAATTACCTGCCGCACTGGGGAAGATCGAACATTTACTGACCGATAACGGCTTTTACAGCGCAGCCATGCGGCTGCCTGTGAAACAAGACATTGAACCACTGATGGCAGTCGGACGCGAATCCTACCACCCCGGCCCGTTTAACGTTTTACGAGCTACCCGCCTTGCCGACAATGCCAGTCCGGCACAACGCATGGACACAAACTGAAAAGCCAGGCAGGGCGCAAACTGTACGCACCACGCAAACAAACCGTCGAACCCGTGTTTGCATCATCAACCGTGATGGATTCCGGCAACTCACTGCGTGGCCTGAATAGCCGGCAGGAGAGTGGACCCTGGTTTGCCTGGCGTGGAATTTGAAACGCATGGCCTCATTGCGTCTTCAAATGGGAAGTGATAAAACAAGGGAAAACCGTCAAATGACCTTTGACACTCTTTTTCAGCAAAATATCACTTTGTGTCGTTCAACAAAAATCAAGTCCGACAGGCTGCTACTGATCGATCAGACGATCATCAAAAATTGCTGCCGCGTGCAGGATACCCTTGAGCGGTGGCAGAATCTTTTTCACACTGGCAATCAGTGCCGCAACCGCAGCTTCATTGGTAACGTCGCATGTTTTGACAAACACCTTGATACCTTGCCCGGCAAAGGAATTGATCAACTCTCTTGCACCTGGGGTATCCATCCCACGCCTGCCAACGAGCACAAGGTGATCAGCACCATGCGCCGCCAGCCAGCGGGCAGATTCCAGACCAAACCCGGAAAGCCCGCCTGTAATCAGCCAGGTGCTGTTTTTCTCTAGCCGCAGGGGTTCCGGAGATTCAATTGGCCGCTCGATAACTGGCCTGGCATCTGCCAGCGATACAACGATCTTGCCAATATGACGGGCCTGCTGCATGGTACGGAACGCTTCAATGGTGCGATCGGCGACAAATTTCCGATAAGGCAGCGGAGTAAGTATCCGCTCGCGGAACAATGCCATGACTTCACGGAAGAGCCGTGCGGCAAGCCCGGGGCGCGCTGTCAGTAACTGATCCGCGTCAATGCCGAAGTAGCTGATATTGTTTTTGAACGGATAGAGGCCGATGGACGTGTTTTCAAAAAAATCACGTTTGCCAAGCTCAAGAAAACGGCCAAAAGGCTTGAGTATGCCAATACTGCGGCGCATGGCCTCGCCTGCAAGCGAATTCAAAACAACATCGACACCTTTGCCACCCGTTACAGCAAGAACTTCGTCGGCAAATGTCAGGCTGCGCGAATCAAACACATGATCCGCTCCGAGCAACCGGACAAAATCCCGTTTCTCATCGCTACCGGCCGTGGCGAAAATTTCCGCACCCAAGTGACGGGCGAGCTGCACGGCAGCAATCCCTACTCCTCCCGCAGCCCCATGAATCAGGATACGTTCGCCTGGCTGGAGATCGGCAAGGTGCTTTAATGCGTAATAAACAGTAAGAAACACGGTGGGTACAGTAGCGGCCGCCTCGAACGACCAGCCTTCCGGCATAAGCGCTACAGCATCGGCACGCGTAGTGACATGACTGGAAAAACACGATGCACCGAAACCCATGACAGCATCGCCCGGATGCAGATTCTTAACCTTTGCACTCGTTTTGCTAACCACACCGGAGAACTCCAGCCCAAGACTGGCTCCAGCAAAACCATTTTCAACAGCCTCATCCGGCAGCAATCCCATGAGGTACATCACATCACGAAAATTGAGACCCGTTGCCTGTACAGATACTTCGATTTCATCTTCGCCCAATTGACGTTCTGTGTCGGGTAGCCAGACAAGATTGCGCAATTGTCCCGGCACATGAAAATCAAGATGGAAGCGTGCGCTGTTTTCATCAGGATGCCTGGAAGATGTTTGCAAGGGTTGCTTGGTTTTTTCCTGCATAACCAGGCAATGACGTGAATCGCTGGATAACACCATTTCATGAGTGCCATCGGGATGTAACAATTCGTTTACCAGACGAGCAACCAGACCGGGAGTTACCGGGGAACTGGTCAGGTCAATCAATGTGCATGAAAGCTGAGGGTATTCGTTCATAACGACACGCCCAAACCCCCAAAGCGCACCTTGCACCGGATTGGGTGCAACTTCCGTCTGCAAGCCGTAGGCAAGGGCTCCGCCGACTGTTACAAACCACAGCCGGGGTTTGCTCTCTGTCTGGATAGCCAGCTGCCGAACATTTTCTGCCAGCCTGTTTAAAATGGTAGTTGCGGCGGTTGGCGTATCAAGCCAGCCCAGCATATAAACGATGTGGTCGTTGCTTGCCAGTTGAATATCATCCGGCTGGTTAACGATAGTGATCTGCTGCCCCGTAGATTCAAGCTGGCTACACAAGGAACCGGCCAAGCCGACTGAAGCTTCGTCGGCTATCAGTAACCACGATGCTACGCCAGGATCAGGAAGTGTGACTTCATCCTCTATCGCTCTCTTGGCAAGCAACAGGTAGGCGCCCTCGGCATAGCCTTCTGCGGCAGGTTCTGTAAATGTTTCAACATCATCAAACCCGGCTTCCTGCAATGCCTGTTGCCAGGCGCCCGAGGGTAACAACGCCGGGTACGGTGTGCCATGATTTTCTTCTGCATCATGCCACCAGTCCGGATCCACGCCTTCCATAAAACTGGAACTCCAGTCCGGATGCCGTTCGGCTACCAATAACACTCCGCCTGCTGCCAGCCAGCACCGGGTTTGTATCAGCGCTGCCTGTGCGCCTGCCGAACGGTGCAAGGTATGCCGGATAATGACAACATCGAATCTGTCTGGCAGCTGCTGGTCTGTGACCAGCTTCCAGTTCGACATATCAAATGCAGCAACAACAATATTGGCCTTATCCCGATATTCAGCCTGTAATCGCTCCTGCAAAGCTTCGCCCGGCAATGCCAGCACATAATCCAAACGCTCCTCGGGAAGCAGCTCTGACAGTACATTGGGCAATCCACTTGAACCGGCTGCAATTTCCAGGACACGTAAACGGCGGGATTCCGGCCATTGCCCTGCAATCTGGCGCAGGGTGCCTTCCAGTGCGAGACGCATCCCCAGATACGCTGGATCGTCGTTGTAAAGTTCTTCCGAGGTGGATGAAAGTTGTAGCTCTTTTGACAATACATGCCCATCGATCTTCCCACTGAGCAACGCTGGCAAATTTCGGCCAATTTTGCCAAGCTGCACCAAGTGCGGCAAATAAGACGGAAAATCCTGCAAGAGTGTTTGCCAAAGCAACTCTGGTGCGGGCAAATCGGCTTCAGCTACCGGGATCCATTGCCCTTCTTCCTGTTTAAGTAACCCTTCACTGCTCAGCAAATCAATCAGCCAGCGACTGTATGGGGTACGGGAAATTTGTTGCCAGTTCAGTAAAGATTGCTGCGCAAGCTGCCTGAAAGCATCATGGGCAAACGATAAAACCAGCCCCTCGGTAAGCGGCAGCGCTTCTGTAAACCAGGTGCGACGCTCCTGCTGGATGGAGGCCAATCCTGCCTGAATTTGCTGCACGATCCCGGTAATGGTCGGGGTATTGGTTGTTGCACCGTCAAACGGGTGCGGTTTCAACCGGGGAATAATTTCCCAGTTTGAAATTACCGACTGATAATTGCCCATGATGTGCGCTGCACGAAAACGGCAACCGGACACGCTGGCCACCAGATTTTCCTTCTCATCCAGCAATTCAAAATCGGCCAGCACCGAGCGGGCACTGCGCTGGCGCAAGTGCGCGCGGAAGCGATCTATTTTTCCCTTGCTATAATAGTCTATCTTTCCTGCCTTGATTGGCAACAAGGCAACGCCCTGGCCTGCTCTGATTTCTTCACTAAAAAAATCAACAAGCGACTGGAAACAGACATCCAGGACAGCCGGATGCAGAATGTAGTCATCCAGGTGGAGCGATTCCGGAAGCTCCAGGTACGCCTCAAGCTTTTCTGTACCGACATACGCTTCCCGCAATCCCTGAAAAACCGGCCCGTATTCAAGACTGAGCCTGGCGGTCAACTGGTAATGCGATGTGCGTTCGATCTGTTTTACAACCAGCGCAGGCTGATCAATTCTGGAAACGGGGGTGTCGCTAGCAGCTTCAAGCAGTCTGCCTGCTGCATGCAACGTCCATTCATCATTGCTGAGTCGTTGCTTGCTTTTGATCTGGAACCGACCATCAGGTGGATGGAGAACAAAACGCAGGGTTCTCGCCTGTTCGCCGTCAAAAACCATAGGAGAGACGATATCGAGCTGCTCCATCGCATAATGGTTTCCTCCCAGCCATTCACGCGCTGCCGCCAGTGCCATTTCGGCATAAGCAGCACCTGGATATACAATCGCTCCCCCCACCTTATGATCGCTAAGCCAGGGCAAAACCATGGGATCCAGCGTGTTTCCCCATACTCTGTCAGAATCCGGCAGAATCCAGCCCAGTAACGGGTGTATCCGTCTCTGTTCAGTAACAAGGGTGCTTTCGTTTGTTTGTGGGTGCCAGTGCCGCTCTCGCTGCCATGGGTAGTTGGGCAGGCGTACAGATTTTCCGGCGTGTGGAAAATAAACGCTCAAATCAGGTTTGGCCGCGAGCAAATGAATACGCAATGCAGCTTCAGTTATTCTTTGCACTCCATCATCATTCCGGCGCAGCGTGGCAATAATGCGCCCTTCGCTATCCGCCTGAGCCACGCATTCACTGATATACCGCTGCAAAATTGCATGTGGACTGATCTCAACGAATATACCGCAACCCAGTTCAATGAGTTTATCCACGGCTTTGGCATATTGAACAGGCTCGCGCACATTACGCCACCAATAATCTGCACCAAGCCCGGTACCATCCAGCACATCTCCCGTCACTGTGGAAACGAAGATGGCTTTATCCGTCCCTGATGGCGCAAGACCAGCAAGATCACTGGCAAGAGGCACTGCAATTGCTTCCATCTGTTGATGGTGAAAAGCATAATCAAGATCAAGCAACCGGAAGAAAGTCCCTTTTGGTTCCACGCATTGCTGAATGCATATCAGATCTTTGAGCTTGCCTGAAAGGGTGACATTTCCTGGGCTATTGATGCCGGCAATTTCCACTTCGGTCACGCCTGTTTGGGCGATCACTTCTGTTACGGCAGCAGCAGACATTCCAACGGCCGCCATCCGACCTTGCCCGCGCGTTAGCGATTGTGCCCGGCTGCGCGCACAAACAATATGAATGGCCTGTTCAAGATCCAGAGCACCCGATGACCATGCTGCTGCAATCTCCCCCACACTGTGGCCTGTTACCGCTGCCGGTTCGATTCCTTGTTCTTTTAGCAGCAGTGTAATGGCGACCTGTATGGCAAATAGCAAAGGCTGGGCAACAGCCGTGTCATCCAGCCGGGTATTTGCCTGATCCGCCCGCAATTCGGCAAGGAGTGAAAACCCTGCAGGAATTCTCATGGATGTATCCATTTCGGCGAGAATTTCTGCAAAACGCGGTGATTCTGTCAAAAGGGCACGCCCCATACCAGCCCACTGTGCGCCGTTGCCAGAGTAAACAAAGGCTATACGGGTGTTCTGGGGTAAACGATCTTCTATAGCAACCTGCGCTGGCACACCACCTTCTGCGTACTCCTTCAGCAGGCTGATTACTGTTCTGACTGAATCACCATGCAATCCGAGCCGCTTTTCCATGCGTTCCCGCCTGAAAGCTGTTGCATGGGAAAAATCATAGAATTCCTGTTCGGTTTTATCCTGCAAAAGATCAGCATAGCGTTGTGCCATGGCACGCAAAGCGGTATCAGTTCGCGCGGATAAAAAGAGTGGAGGCATTTGTTTTTCAGAAACCCGATCAACTTCTCTTCTTTCTGAAGGAACAAATTCCTTCAGAAGAATATGCGCATTTACTCCGCCAAATCCGAAGGAATTGATACCAGCCACTAGCGGTTTGCCATTTTTCCGGACCAGGGGTTGATATTTTCGTACCAGCTTGAGATTAAGCGCCTGAAAATCAATCTGCGGATTAGGTGTCTGCAAATGAAGCGCAGGGGGTAGTGCATGATGCTTGAACGCCAGCAGGGTTTTAATCAGTCCGGCCATGCCTGAAGCCGGTTCCAGATGACCCATATTTGCCTTGATTGATCCGATGGGCAATGGTTTTATGCGTTGTTGTCCATAGACAGTCCCGATAGATAAGGTTTCAACAGGATCGCCAATTGCGGTACCTGTTCCGTGTGCTTCAATGAAGTCGATATCTTTTGGTAAAAGATTGCTACGTACCAACACTTCGCGCATCAATTCAGTCTGGCCTTCGCTGCTGGGGATCGTAATACCTGTTTTGCGTGCGCCATCGGTATTGATGCCGCTTGCCAGAATCACTCCATGGATATCATTGCCATCAGCCAATGCCTTGTCCAATGGCTTTAGCATCAGGACAGCACCACCTTCCGAGCGGACGTAACCATCACCCGCTGCATCAAAGGGTTTACAACGTCCATTGGCTGACAGCATCGAAGCTTTGGTAAAACCAATAAATGGGTGTGGATGAAGAAGCAGATTGACCCCTCCCACCAGGGCCGAAGAAGCTTCCCCACAACGCAGGCTATTGCAGGCCTGGTGAAGCGCAACCAGTGAAGATGAACACGCTGTATCGACCGCCAGTGAAGGGCCGTGCAAATCAAAGAAATAAGAAAGACGATTGGCTGCAATACTCAGTGTATTGCCTGTCATCGAATGTGAAGTTATCTCTGGAAGATCATCAACTTGCCTAAGGCAATAATCAAACCCGGAGATTCCTATATAAACAGCACAATTGGAACCCGCAAGGGAAGAAGGAGGAACGCCTGCATTCTCCATTGCCTCCCATGACAATTCGAGGAGAAGGCGCTGCTGGGGATCAAGCACAACTGCTTCGCGTGGTGAAATACCGAAAAAATCAGCATCAAATTCATCTATGTGCGACAACACGCCCGCCGCAAAGGTAATACTGCGACCCGGCTCGGAACGTTTGTCGTGCTGAAGTTCTTTTATTGCCCAGCGGTCCGCTGGAATCTGCGTTATAAGATCCTGTTTCTTTCTGAGTGCCTCCCAAAGAGCGCCTTCATGATCAATATCCCCGGGAAAACGAAAAGAAAATCCGACAATGGCGATAGGCGATGAAACGGGATCAACAGTATCATTGCCAGATTCAGCACATATCTGCCCCAATTCCTGTTTCTTGAAATCCATAAGCTACCACTCCGACTTTAATTGGGTATTTGGGTTACCCGGGTTTTTCTGGATCTGCAAGAGATTTCAGAAAAGAAAAAACCGGATAATCCAATGAGGTTTAAACAAACCTTTTTAATGCATATATCATAATGCAACCAAAATGCACATGGCATTGTTGCAAACAATATGCAGATTTGTTTAATCAGTCAGCGTGGTAATTTCTGCTTTATTCGTACTGTATATGGAGCAGGTATCTGCTCTTTCAGAAGAAAAAATGGTGTGCGACTGGAAGGAAAATCGTATCGGCAAGCGCTTACCGCGATTACAAATAGAATGATCGGATCATTCAAGGGGACCCCTGATTAAATCCCGCATGGCCACATTGTGTTTTGCGGATGGAAGGCAAGGTGAGTGAGACAGTGAATGGTTGGCCCTGTCACAGAGCTCAACGCTGCAGTTCATCTGCAAAACTATTGCCCCAAAGGGTTGCGGAAAAATCGTGCACTCGCTATGTCGCACTCCTCGGCATCGTAGAATAGCTACGACCTTCGTCGCGCTTCTTGCGACCATCATGATTTTCCTGCAATGCGGCTCCCGGGGAACTTGATCAGGGGGTTCTCAATAGGATGGATGCCACCGCTATCCGTGATAGCAGAAACAGTACTGTTACACCAGCTAAAGCAATCTACGTGAGCCTGTCCGCACTGGTCTCCATTGGTTACCGATCCAGCAAACCCTCCGGCTTCTGGTTACTGAATTTAGCGTGAAAGGTAAGTTGATAAAAACATTACTGTACAAAAATTTTAACTTTTGCTGTGCTGCCGGAAAGTTTCAAACAGGCAAATTCCGGCACTGACGGATACGTTCAGGCTTTCGATGCTGCCAGCCATGGGGATGCGCACGAGCTGATCACAGGTTTCTCGGGTCAGCCGGCGCATACCTTCACCTTCTGCTCCCAATACCCAGGCAATGGGCCGCTTCAGCGTGACTGAATCGAGTGTATCTGGTGCGTCTGCGGCTGTTCCCACAATCCAGATATTCATTTCTTTCAGCTCTCTCAGTGTTCTGGCCAGATTGGTCACTGCAAAAAAGGGAACAGTATCTGCTGCCCCGCTGGCGACTTTATGTACTGTTGCCGACAAACCGACTGCTCTGTCTTTGGGCACCACCACTGCGTGCGCACCAAATGCATCGGCAACGCGCAAACACGCGCCCAGATTGTGCGGATCCTTGATTCCATCCAGCACCAGCAACAGCGCGGGTTCTGTCAATCCATCCAGTAAATCATCCAGCGTGGTGTACTGGTGCAGTTTCGTCACATGCGCGGCGACGCCCTGATGGCGGGTGGTTCCGGTGATTTTATCCAGCCTGTCCGGTTCGCAAAGGATCAGGCGGGTAGAAGCGGTTTCCGCCATATTGATCAGATCACGCGCTCGCTGATCTTTCCGGCTGGCATCCAGATAAATTTCCCTGATGCTGTCCGGATGCTGGCGTAAACGGCTGGTAATGGCATGAAAGCCGAAAATATATTGAGCGTGAGCCATGGTTGAGTGTTAAAAAAGAGAGTTCAAAAATTACTTGCCTGATTTTTTGCGCATGCCATTCTCGGCGAGGATGAAATCAATCTTGCGGCTTGCCAGATCGACACGGACAAGTTTCACCTGCAGTTTGTCGCCCAGACGGAAGCTCACCCCGCTACGCTCGCCACGCAGTACATGCTTGTTGGCATCGTGATGAAAATAGTCGCTGGGCAGCTCTGATATATACACCAGACCCTCGACATAAATGTCATCCAGAGTAACAAACAGCCCAAAGGCTGTTACGCCTGTTACTACACCACCAAAGCAATCGCCAATTTTATCCTGCATGTAAAAGCATTTGAGCCAGGATTGAACTTCGCGTGTAGCTTCATCGGCACGCCGCTCGGTTTTCGAGCAATGTTTGCCAATTTCGTGCCAATCGCCGGGCGCATATTGTTTGCCCGCAAGCACCGTCTTGATGGCACGATGCACCAGCAGATCCGGATAACGACGGATGGGCGAGGTGAAATGCGCGTACATTTCATAGGCTAAGCCGAAGTGGCCGATATTATCCGGGCTGTACATGGCCTGACTGAGCGACCGCAGCATTACTGTCTGCAGCAGCTGGGCATCCGGCCGTTCCCTGATGTGATCCAGCACCCGGGCATAGTCCTTGGCTTTGGGTTCATCCCCTCCGCGCAACTGCAGTCCAAATTCTTTCAGGAAATCCCGCAAGGCCAAAAGTTTTTCATCGGTCGGCCCTTCATGAATCCGGTACAAAACAGGTTGCTCATGTTTTTGCAGAAAATCTGCCGCGCAAACATTGGCCGCCAGCATGCATTCCTCGATCAGCCGGTGTGCATCATTCCGCTTGACCGGGTATATTTGCTCGATCTTGCCTTGGTCATTGAAAACCATTTCTGTTTCAATGGTTTCAAAATCAATCGCACCCCGCTTTGCACGCGATTTATGCAGTACCTTGAACAGTCGGTAAAGTAACCGAATATGCGGCAATAGTGACGCATGTTGTTTTGCTGCAGCCCCTTTTGGCTGATCCAGCAATTCGGCGACGATGTTGTACGTCAGGCGCGCATGGGATTGCATCACGGCCGGATAAAAACGGTATTCGATCAATTCCCCTTTGGCCGACCAAAGCATTTCGCACACCATGCACAGGCGATCCACTTGCGGATTAAGTGAGCACAATCCATTGGATAGCACTTCCGGCAGCATCGGAATTACCCGTCTGGGAAAATAAACCGAGTTGCCGCGATTGAATGCTTCCTGGTCGAGCGCATCCTGATCACGCACATAGTGGCTGACATCGGCAATGGCAACAAACAGCCTGTAATCCTTTCCTTCCTGACAACAATACACAGCGTCGTCAAAATCCCTGGCTGTTTCACCATCAATCGTCACCAGCGGCAGGTGGCGGATATCCTCGCGTTTGGCAAGATCCTTCTTCAGTACCTTTTTGGGAAATTTGACAGAGAGCTGTCCGATTTCTGGTGAAAATTCATGCGGCAAATCAAATTTGCGTAGTGCAATTTCAATTTCCATGCCGGGCGCAGCGTATTCCCCCAGAATCTCGATCACATGGCCAATCGGCTGGGCATGTTCTCGTGGCTGCTGAATGATACGCACAATAACAACCTGCCCGGCATGCGCATTCATGATGTTTTCCCGGGGAATGAGAATATCCTGGTTGATCCGCTTGTCTTCAGCCACAGCAAAAAAAATACCGTGCTCCTCGAACAACCTTCCAACCAGCTGGGTATTGACACTTTCCAGCACCCTGACAATCCTGCATTCGCGCCGTCCCCGCCGATCCACAATATTGGTGACTCTGGCAATGACACGATCCCCATGCAGCACCTTGTGCATTTCTTTCGGACTCAGGAACAGATCAACACTGCCATCGTCCGGTATCAGAAAACCAAAGCCATCGCTGTGACCCTGAACGATACCTTTTACCAGTTCCAATTTATCGGTGACACAGATATCGCCTTTGCGGTTATAGATGATCTGCCCTTCACGGATCATTGCAGACAGCCTGCGGCGGAAAAATTCGGACTCTTCTGCCGTTATATTCAGCAATTTCAACAACTTGTCTTCACTTATCGGCACCCCCTGTTTATCCAGTACCTCCAGGATAAATTCGCGACTGGGCAACGCCAGCCCATAACGTTTCTGCTCACGCTGAAGATGGGGATCAAGCTCACGAAGCTCATTTTTCTTGTTTCTTTTTCTCTTGATTGACAAATTGAAGGTTTCCTATAAAATTTACGATCTTTCTGCGCCGGTCTTGCTTGACCGGGTTCTAGCAGGATTGGCTGGTAGCAAACCAGTATTGTTGCAAGCAGGAATAAAGCCCAGATGGCGGAATTGGTAGACGCGCATGGTTCAGGTCCATGTGCCTTCGGGTGTGGAGGTTCGAGTCCTCTTCTGGGCACCAAACAGGTCTTTAACGACCAAATAGCTTTCCTGATACCTCTTCCCAGAACTATATCAAATCCAGCGTTTTTTGTTATACGCTGTTTTATGTCGTATTGGCAACCCCGAATATGGCTATGCCAGTTTTATCGAAAGATAAAATCACGGCTTTCGCTCGTTCATTACTTTCCATCCGTCTTGCAGCCCAAGCGCTCCGGTAACACATTTACCCAAAATATCCATCAGCTGGTTTTCGCTGTATCAACCAGCTTGTTGCTGGCTGGTTGTGAAGTGGAAGGCAATGCACTCTGCGGCCGCGATCCGGTAATGGTGATCGAAACCCGTGGGGGCGGCAGTGAAGACATGGTCGTACTGCCATTGGACCAAACCGGCGACATCACCCGGCTTTTCATCCGCGAACAATGCAACGATGGCAGCGACCCACTCTGCAAAGCCGGACAGTGGCGCCTGGGTCGTGCCGATATTTCCTGGAACAACACAACCAGCGTCACGCACCATGCATGGCGTCCTGGAAACACCGCCAGTGAAGATCACTTCGAACCTTTGGGAATGTCACTGGTGCCTGGCAATGCCCCCGGGGAAGCTACCCTGTTCGTTATTGATATTGCCAGACCAAAACTGGTGCGAATCTGGCAGCTACGCATTACTGGCGGTGAAATTACCGAAGCAAGACTGGCGACACCAGCCAACGCCGCACAAACCGGAGCCCGGCTTGCCACAGCCAACAGCCTTCAGGCCATCCACAGTGACGAGAGTGATGGCTTTCATCTCTTCGTCACCCGGTTTGATGAATATGGCCTGTTGCCATTCAGACCCACTCCCTGGCCCGCTTTGGTACAAATCAGGAATGAACAGCTCCAGCCGCCCGCAGCTCAGGATTTTAGAAACGCCAATGGCATCATCCAACCGTGTAAGGATTGCGACCTGATCATAGCCAGTTACTGGGAACGGAGACTCCGCTTTGCCTCGAAAACCAGTGGCAAAATCGGCGAATACGCATCGGCAGAGCTCCCCATACGGCCCGACAATCTCAGGCTTGATGGCGAACGCATTCTCATTGCGGGCCAGCGCCGGGTAGATCTCACAGCACTAAATCTGTTGGTATCGTCACGCATTCCCTCCCCTTCCGCCGTCTATGCCATCAATACCCGATCACTTGGCCCTGATACCCACCCCACACTGCTATGGGAAGGCGGGTGGAAATATGGTCATTCAGTAGCCACCGCAGTTGCTCTCCCGGGTAACCGCCTTGCCGCCGACCAGATCTAACGCCAGCATCCACGGTGCTGATTGCTCACTTTGACTGTGAAACAGCTCATTCATTTGCCACCATAACAAATTAGCATTAAAATTCAGTGTTTTCCAGACGGTCTCTTTTTAAGCACTCTCTTTTTTTGCGTACTTGCTACGATATTGGAATAAATAAGTCGTATCAGCCTGGTATTTTTCCGTTTTTTTCTTGGTCGGGCTGGCAGCTTTCGATGTAGCTGCCCTTGGCCTGATTGTTTGGGCGGTATGTCCTGTGTTTGCCATCTTTTCTGGAGATGCGTCATGCGTGTTCTACCTTTCACCAATTCCCCGTTACTGTAATCAACACCGCCGCATCATCTTCCGGCAAGCAGCTGGTGATGCGCGCCATGCCGGGGTTGCACCTGATTGGCGATCTGTTCGGTTGTCGTGGTGGCACCCATTTTGTGACCGATGCCACCGCCCTTGAAGCATTTTGCAAAGGCGGTAGCTGATTCCACCTGACTGCCGTTGGCAGCCTGTTCCATAGTTTTGGTAAAGACAAAGTTGTGACCGGCACCATCATGCTGGCCGAATCACACCTCGCCCTGCACACCTGGCCGGAGGATAACTATGTCACTCTGGATGTATATGTGTGCAGCTACAGCCGGGATAACTCTGCCAGGGCCGAATATCTGTTTGAAACGCTCATGCAGGCATTCCGGCCGGCTGATCCACACTTGCACCGTGTTGTGCGCGCATGAACCCAACCGGACACCCCTCCTCGCCCTTCGATACGACAGAGAATTTTGCAGTTAGACCTCGCCTGATTTTGGTTTTATCTAAGAACCACAGCATTACTGGCCGAACGCCGCTCTCCCATGCAGCATATTGAAATCGTGCAGACACCGCTGTTGGTCGGGCAATGCGCATTGATGGCTGTTTCATGACTTCGGAAAAGGACGAATTTTTTTATCACGAACCCATGATCCATCTACCCGCTATTACCCATGGCAATCCGCGTCAGGCACTGATCGTGGGTGGCGGTGACGGAGGCGCAGCCTATAATTTACTGCGCTACCCCAACATGGAAAGCGTTGTACTGGCCGAACTGGATGGTGATGTCATCGAAATGGCGCGCCAATGGCTGCCCGGAATTCACCGAGGAGCATTCGATAATCCACGGCTGCAAGTACACCTGGGTGATGGACGTGCCTTCACTGAGAATTGCACAAACCGGTTTGATCAGATTGTGCTGGACCTGACTGATCCTTTTGGTCCTTCGGTAGCCCTGTACACACGCGATTTTTACCGTGCCTGCCAGCGCGCACTCAAACCGGGCGGAGTTTTATCGCTGCATATCCAGACGCCAATTTATCGTGGCCCAATCATGGCACGCCTGCTGGCTTCATTGCGTGATGTGTTTGGCATTGTACGGCCCTATCTGCAATACGTACCGCTGTACGGCACCCTGTGGGCAATGGCAATGGCGTCCGATACAGCCGATCCACTGCAACTCACTGCTGCCGAGGTGGATGCGCGCCTGACACAAAACAGCCTAACCGGCCTGAAACTCTATAGCGGCGGTACCCACCACGCCATGCTGAATCTACCTCCTTTTGTACAAGCCTTGCTGTCAACGCCCGCTCTCCCGATCGATGATGGAGACAGCCTGGAAGATGCCAGCCTGAATCCACACCAGACAGGCAAACTAAAACTGACATCAAGCTGAAACAACGCTTGCCCGGCTCCAGTGTTTTCCCGCTTCGCTGCGAGCACCATCCATCCAGATGATCAGCCCGCCTGCAACCTGTTTTCGTCAGGTAATCGCAAGTTGAAGCAGCCTATATTCACTCCCCATGGAGAACGATTATCATGCGCTGCTCAACTTTATTCATTCTTGCTTTATGGATCCTACTGCCGGGCAGCGGCTTGGCTAGCGACATTGCTCTCAATCTGGAAGAAGCCGAACGCCTGGCGCTGACCCGCAATCGCGACATCCGCTTTGCCCAGCGCAACATCGAAGCCGCAGCGGCCGATACTCTCAGCGCCGCAGCCTCTCCCAACCCCACACTGTTTCTTACCACCAGTCACTTCAACCCCAAATCCAGACCAACCACGCTGTTCAGATCGACACCAGCGGAAGATGTAATTCGCCTTGATAAAACCTTTGAGCGGGGAAACAAACGCGAACTGCGCATGGCCATGGCTGACAGCGAACTCACCGCCACCCGGCTGGATTTTGACGATACGCAACGGCATATCCGCCTCAACGTACGCAGCGCCTGGTTCGAACTCAAACAAGCCGAACATCACGTCGAGTTGAGCAGCATCATTGCCAGCCAGTCCGAACGTATTCTGGAACTGGCCCGCCGCCGTTATCGCGCAGGAGATTTGTCCGGAGCCGATCTCGGCCGTTTCGAGGCCGATGCGGCCCGTGCCCAGGCGGGGATGCGCACCACTGAAAGCGCACTTGCCCGCGCGCGCACTGTCCTGGCAATTTTACTGGCTGATGAGGATCACGCCCTGCAAATGGCAACCCGGGGCGACTGGCCTGCGATCATGATCACCCAGCCCGACACAGACACCATCCATACCGCCATTGATCAGCGCCCGGATACACAATCCGCATCTGCCAGAGTGGAAGCCACCCGGCACAATCTTGAGCTGATGCAAGCCAAACGCACACGCGATGTCACCGTCAGCCTCCAGTTCGAACGCCAGCCGGAAGACGTGATGCAGCCCCGCAATTCTGTCGGTATGGGCATTTCCATACCGCTGTTTATCGGCAATTATTTCGAAGGCGACATACGACGCGCCCACGCCGAACTGGCACTGGCCGAAGATCAACTGGAAGCAGTGCGCGCTCGTATTCGTGCCGAAATCAACCAGCTTGCCGATGAATTGCAACGCACCAGCGACCGCTGGCAAGCCTTGCAGGAACAGGCACTACCAGCCGCTCGCCGTACCGCCAGCGCAGCAGAACTCGCTTTCAGCAAGGGAGCGATCAGTGCACTGGAATTTCTGGATGCTCAGCGCATCCTGCGCGCAGCCGAGCTGGATACGCTGCAAGCTCGCAGTGATCTGGCAAAAGCACGCGCTGCGCTTGACGCCGCACTGGAAATCGCCCCATCCAAGGAACAGGAACCAACTTTATGAACAGATCACGATCAAAGAAACTCAGGACAGTGGTTGCCTTTCTGGCAATTGCCGCAGTAAGCTTCACTGGTTATTGGTATCTTGGCCAGGCCGTCCCTCCGCCCCAGGATGAAAATACGGAATCGCATTCCAACCGCGATCAACTGATTTTTCCGCCTGGCGCACCACAGCTGGCCTATATCAAAACCAGTCCGGCTGTTTCGGCCATGCTACCGGCCAGTGAACCTCTGGCTGCCAAGCTGACACTGGCAGAAAATCTCACCGCCCGTATCAGTCCGGCTATCGCTGGCCGTATCTTGCAACTGCACGCTGAAATCGGTGACCGGGTCAAGTCAGGTGATCCGCTGGTGACACTTGATTCACCCGATTTTGGTGCTGCCATCGCCGATCTGCACAAATCAGAAGCTGATTCCACCTACAAACAGCTTTCCTACAAACGGGCGCAAGAGCTATGGGCAGGTGAAGCCATTGCAAGGCGCGATGTGGAAAGCGCCCGTGCAGATTGGCAGATTGCTGCAGCCGAAGCCGAACGCGCCCGGTTGCGGGTCAAGAATCTGGCGCCGGGCGGCAAACTGCAGGATGAAAAACTGGTGTTGTATGCACCGATTGCCGGTACCGTGGCCGACCGTCAAGCTAACCCCGGTACCGAAGTCCGGCCGGATTCTGCAACTCCCTTGTTTGTGATTTCCGATCTGTCGCATCTGTGGGTGCAGGTGGATGTCCCCGAACGGCTGATCAGCCGGGTACAAAGTGGTAATCCGCTATTGCTCAATTTTGATGCCTTCCCCGGGCAATCTTTTTTCGCCACGATCACCCGCATTGCTCCCATGCTGGATCCAAATGTACGCCGGGTACAGGTGCGCGCCGAAATTGATAATCCGGATGGCCGTCTGCGGCCCGCCATGTTTGCTCGCGCCCGATTGATCGATCCACGTGCGGACAGTGTCGTGCGGTTGCCTGCCGAATCGGTGATTACCGGTGGTGTCCACCCAACCGTGTTTGTTGAAACCGGGCCGGGGGAGTTTATCCAGCGCCGCATCCGCATTGCCTTCCAGGACGCAGAATCTGTCTGGCTTGAGCCAGACAATGGCGGTGTGGCTACCGGAGAAAAAGTGGTTACCGACGGTACCATGCTGCTCGCTTCCGAACTGGCTGCAGGGGATTGATATGCTGAGCCGCCTTATCTCGTTTTCGATCAAGCAGCGACTATTTGTTCTGGTCATGGTCGGTGCGCTGCTGGTGACCGGCATACGTGCCTTTATCGAACTGCCGATCGAAGCATTCCCCGATGTGCAGGACGTACAGGTACAGATCATCACACAAGTCATTGGCCAGGCGCCGGAAGAAGTCGAACGCAGCGTCACCATTCCGATCGAGCGGGAAATGAGCGGCGTTCCCCACCTGACCCAGTTGCGCTCGGTCTCCATCACCGGGCTATCGGTTGTCACGATGATCTTTTCCGATGGTACCGAGGATCGACTGGCCCGCGCACAAGTACTGGAAAAACTGCAAACCGTCAGTTTGCCGGATGGCATCACCCCCTCCCTGGCTCCATTGACAACGGCTGTAGGCGAGATTTACCGCTATGTGGTCGATGCACCAACGAATTTGCCGTTGTATGAAGTCCGCGCGATTCAGGATTGGGTGATCCGGCCGGAGCTGCGGCGTGTACCGGGCGTGGCCGATGTCATCGGTTTTGGCGGCACCATCAAGGAAATCCAGGTCAGTGTCGACCCCACTGCCTTGCGCAAATACCGGCTAACGCTGGATCAGGTCAGCCGCGCGCTCAGTGAAAACAACGCCAACGCCGGCGGTGGCATCGTCAGGCGCGGAGGTGAGGGACTGGTACTGCGCGCCATCGGGCTCTTCCATACTGTTGAAGATGTCGCCGCTACGGTCATCTCGGTACATGATGGCAAGCCTATCACTATCAGCGATATCGCCGCCGTCCAATAGGTGAACACACTCCTTCCGGAATCGTTTCCCTTGCTCAGCACGGCGAGGATGGCAAGACCTCGAATCGCGACTCTATCGTCGAAGGTATCGTGGTCATGATCAAGGGTAGTGATCCAAGCAAAATCATCCAGACACTCAAAACCCGGGTGGATGAACTTAACAGCCAGTCCAAGCTGCCGCCCGGTGTGCAAATCCATCCGATTTATGAGCGTACCCAGCTGGTCAGCCACACAGTCGCCACTGTAGGGGAAAATCTGCTGATGGGGGCATTACTGGTTGTAGCAGTGCTGATCGTCTTCCTGCGCGACTGGCGGACTTCGCTGATCGTGGCCAGCATCATTCCGCTGACACTCCTGTTTACTTTCATCATGATGAATGCACGCGGTGTCTCGGCCAATCTGATTTCGCTGGGAGCAGTCGATTTCGGCATCATTATCGACAGCGCCGTTGTACTGGTGGAAGCACTGATGGTACGCATGCTGTTACAGCACGAACGCACACCGGAATCCCCACCCGATGCAGCCAAATGGCGCATCAGCGCCCTGCGGCAAACCGCCATCAGCCTAAGCAAACCCATCCTGTTTTCCAAAGCAATCATCATTCTGGCCTTCGTGCCGATCTTCACCTTCCAGCGCGTGGAAGGCAAAATCTTTTCCCCGGTCGCCTTTACCCTCTCTTTTGCCCTGATCGGCGCCATTATTCTGACACTGACACTGGTGCCCGCCCTGCTTTCCTATCTTCTGCAACGCGGCACTGTATCGGAGCCTCATCTTGCCTGGATGGAACGGCTGCAAGCGGGCTACCGTAAACTGCTCGACTGGGCAGATATACGCCCCCGCATCATGGCTGGGATCACGGTGGGCTCGCTGGCAGGTGCACTCATGCTGCTGCCGGTCATCGGCACCGAATTTCTACCCAAGCTCGACGAAGGAAATATCTGGCTGACTATCGCCCTGCCGCCCTCCATCCATCTAGAGCAATCCAAAGAAATCGAGCGTGCCGTGCGGGCCAAACTGGTCACCTATCCGGAAGTCAAAACCATTGTGGCGCAAGTTGGGCGGCCGGATGATGGCACTGACCCCAAGGGCGCCAACAATCTGGAAATTTTGGCCGATCTCAACCCACGCAGCAGTTGGAGATTCAGTTCCAAGGAAAAGCTGGTAGCGGACATGTCGCAATCGCTCAAGGCCATTCCCGGCCTGCCCACCAATTTTTCCCAGGTTATCCAGGACAACGTTGAGGAATCCCTGTCCGGTGTCAAGGGTGAAATTGCCATCAAGGTGTTTGGTCCCAGCCTGGAAATTCTGGAAGACAAGGCAGAACAAATCGTTTCCCTGCTCAACCATATCCGTGGCGCGGTGGATGTGGCCGCAATCAAAGTGGGTGGACAGACTGAAGTCACCGTTACCCCGGATCGGCAGAAGCTGGCGCGTTACGGCATCAGCATTGCGGAAATCAACAATCTGTTCCAGATGGCGTTTGGCGGCAGCGCCGTCACCGGATTCTACGAAGGCGAACGGCTGTTCAATGTCAATGTCCGGCTGGCACCGGATTACCGACATACCATTACCGATATTGCCAATTTGCAGATCGCCATTCCCGGTAGCAACGGCGCTTTCCTGACACTAGGCGAACTGGCACGCATTGATGTACGCCAGGGCGCTTCCCGCATCGCACGCGAGGCAGGTGGCCGTGCCGTTTCGGTCAAAGCCAATCTGATGGGGCGCGATCAGGGCAGTTTTGTAAGTGAAGCCCAGAAGAAGGTGGCCGAGCATATTCACCTGCCACCCGGCTACCGTATCACTTGGGGCGGACAGTTTGAAAACCAGCAGCGTGCGATGAAACGGCTGATGATCATCGTCCCCGCCAGCCTGCTCGGCATCTTCGTACTGCTGTTCTGGGCATTCAAATCACTGCGCTCGGCCTTCATTATTTTGATGATTGCCCCGCTCACCCTGATTGGCGGTCTCTCCGGCCTGGCACTTTCCGGTCTGCATCTGTCCATCTCGGCAGCCGTCGGATTTATCGCCGTTTCCGGCATCGCTGTACAGAATGGCGTCATCATGGTTGAGGAAATCGTCGGCCTGCTGCACAAAGGCCAATCATTCGCAGAAGCCGTGCGGGAAGGTGCCGTGCTGCGCCTGCGCCCAATTCTCATGACGGCCCTGATGGCTGGACTCGGATTGCTGCCAGCTGCGCTTTCCCACGGCATCGGCTCGGAAACCCAGCGCCCGTTTGCTGTTGTAATCGTTGGCGGCATTATCTCCGCCACCTTCTTTACACTGGTACTACTGCCGCTAATGTTCAACCGGCTGGCACGGCCAAAACATACGAAAACCCAGGGAAACCCGTAAAAAGCACAAGCATCAGAAAAAACGGGCGCACTCTTTTTCGCAGCTTGTCGGGATAAGCCGGGTATCATCATGAAGCCAAGTGGAGGAGTGCAATGCGTATTCTGGTTGTCGAAGATGATTCCCTGGTGGCGAGCGGCATCAAGCAGGGACTGGCCAATGCAGGCTACGCCGTGGATGTGGCAAAAAACGCGGAAAGCGCAGAACGCCATCTCCAGGGAGAAAATTTTGATCTGGCCGTGGTGGACATTGGCTTGCCAGATACCGATGGCTTAACGCTGGTGCAACGATTACGCGCCCGGAAAATGCGCCTGCCGGTACTGGTGCTGACCGCACGCGGCAGCATGGAAGACACGATTGCCGGGCTGGATGTCGGCGCTGACGATTACATGACCAAACCATTCCGCCTGCCGGAGCTCATTGCCCGCATCCGTGCGCTGATCCGCCGAGCGCATTCGGTTGCCAGCACCGAATTGCGGCATGATCAGCTTATTCTCAATACCGGCAGCCATACGGCCACCCTGCATGGCGAACCGCTGGTTTTGACCATGCGAGAATGGACGATTCTTGAAACTCTGCTGCTGGCTTCCCCCAAGGTGGTGAGCAAGGAAAAATTGTTGCAAAGCCTGACGGGGTGGGACAAGAACATCACCCCCAATGCCATTGAAGTCCATGTATCACGTCTGCGCGCCAAGATTGCACCCGGTGGCATCGAGATCCGCACGGTACGCGGTATTGGCTATCGTATCGATCAAAGCCGTTCATGAAAATGAATCTTTCCCGCCCATTGGGTTTGCGTCAGCGGCTGCTGCTCTGGATATTGCTACCGCTGGTCGCAGTTTTCATGGGCAGCATCCTGTTTGATTATCGCTTGGCGCAGGAAACCGCCAACACCGCCTACGATCATTCCCTAACCAATGCGGCGCTGGATATTGCCGCCTATATTCAGACAGTCGGACTGAATCCTGATTTGCATCTGACTCCTGAAGCAGAAGCCATGCTGCGTTCCGATGCCATGGATAAAATCTTTTTCGCTGTTCGCCGTTCTGATCATCATTTACTGGCTGGTGATGCCGATTTGCCGGTTTATCCCGGATCGCTTCATGAACGACAAATCTTTGTGGATGACTTTCATCAGGACGAGAAAATCCGCGCCACCACTCGCCGTATTGCGGTTGATGGCAATGAAATCACTATCACGGTTGCAGAAACCATGCGGGAACGCGATCAGGCCAGCAACCGGATACTGGTTGCCATCATCATTCCCAATCTGGCCATCATCGCGGCTACACTGCTGGTGATCTACTTTGGTGTCCGGCGCGGATTGGCACCGCTGGTGCATATTGAGAACCAAATTGCCAGCCGTTCGCCATGCGATTTGCGCGCACTCGACACTGAGCATGCGCCACGTGAAATCCGCCCGATGCTCGACCGGCTGAACGAATTGTTCGAATCGTTGCGTTTGGCAGCTGCCGCCCAACAGCGTTTTCTGGCCGATGCTGCACACCAGTTGCGCACTCCGCTCGCCGGTTTGCAAACCCAGATTGAGCTGGTGGCTGCCGAAGGCAAATATGTCCGCAATGATGAACGACTAGCACGTATCGAGGAATCGGTTGATCGCATTGCTCATCTGGTCACCCAGTTGCTGATCTATGCCCAGACCGAACCAGCGGCCTCCGCCAACCAGATTTTTCAACCAGTGGCGCTGCATGAACTGGCCGAAAGTGCTGCATCAACATTTATTGATCGTGCACTGACCAAGGATATTGATCTGGGCTTTGAAATCCAGCCAGCAGTCGCTGAAGGAATTGCCTGGATGTTGCGTGAAGCCCTGGGAAATCTGATCGACAACGCACTGCGCTATTGCTCTGCCGGCAGTACGATTACGGTGCATAGCGGCATTCGTTCCGGTCGCCCTTTTCTGGCAGTGGAAGATAACGGACCAGGAATTCCGGCTGATGAGCACGAAAAAGTGTTTGAGCGGTTTTACCGCATTCCGGGATCGGCCAGTGGTGGCTGTGGTCTGGGTTTACCCATCGTTCAGGAAATTACCCATCTGCATGCGGCCACTATCATTTTTTCCGAATCACCGGGTGGTGGTTTGACGGTAACGCTGATTTTCCCCGGAAGTTACGCGACCCATAGTTAGTCGATTCTGGCTGGAAGAGCTGGAAAAATATACAAAATAGCAGCAAAAAAAAGAACGCCTGTCGATTCACAGCAAAAGCTGTAAAAAGACAGGCAAAGTAGAGGAGGAAGCAACCTTTTACCGGTAGAGCACGCTGTTTATCCGGAATGGAATCTGAAAGAAAAACTGGGAGTCTTTCTTCCGAACTCATATTCATATCGCATAAATATGAACCTGAATGTGAGGTGGTACCGACAATGAAACGATTATGCTCGCAGAAATTCGGTTTGAAAATGTGACATATTGCCGCAGGTGGATTTGGTGCGGCTTCTGGCAAGCAGGAATTGTAAATCTGGTTTGGAATCCGCAAAAAACAGTTGGAACTCTGAATGAATCCAGCCGCCAAGAGAGATGTACTACGGAAACCACCTGCAAAATTTGCAAAAAACACTGCTAGATAATGCAAACATGAAATCCTTTAGAAACAAAAGGATTTCATATAACACGATCACATCGCAGACACGATATCCGGATAAAGAATGGGCATTGCCTGAAGGTCATTTGCCGGGATGCGAAGGAATGTGCGGGGAAGAGTATCCGCAGATAATCCCCGGTTTATCAATGCTGTCCTCTGGATGGTACGAACAGGATCCCCATGGAGGGATTTACCACCGGGCTACGGAAGCTGGAGCAATACCCATCGCCGCTTTATTCGCTGGCGTGACAAAGGTATCTGGGAAAAATTGCTGGAAATTCTAATTGATGAGCCGGACAAAAGAGAGTCAAAATTAATGGCCATTGACACACATGGTATGCCGGTCAGAATCCTTGTTACACAATGCTGATTGCACGCAAGCCAGCCATCTGATTGAAGGAATTAATGCCACAATTTACTAGGGTGTGTTCTCAATCAAGTCAACCAGACGATAGCGCAAGCTAGCTGGACGAACGACAGGAAGGATTGTGCGAGTTTGTCGTAGCGCGTGGCGATGCGTCTGAATTGCTTGATACGTGCGAAGAAACGCTCGATCAGATTGCGGCTCTTGTAGATATGGCGGTCGAACGTGCGCGGGTTGAGTCTGTTGGAGCGTGGCGGGATGACCGCCTGACTGCCTTGGTTTGTAATCGCGGTGACGAAGGCATCCGAGTCGTACCCTTTGTCGGCCACAACGAATTCGACGGGCTGATCCTTGATCAGTGCGGTCGCTTGTTCGATATCGGCAATCTGGCCGGCCGAGAGAATTATCCGCAGCGGATTGCCCAAGGCATCCACGGCGACATGCAGTTTGGTGGTCAGTCCGCCCCGTGAACGGCCAATTTCCTGTTGGCCTGCTTTTTTTGGGCGCCAGCGGAGTGCTGGTGGGCGCGCACGATGGTCGAGTCAATGAACAAATGCTCCATGTCAGCATCGCCTTGCAGTGCTGTTGCCACACGCTCCCAGACACCTTTCTCGCGCCAGCGCGAGAAGCGGACGAAAGTCCGATGCCAATGCCCAAGCTCTTCGGGCAGGTCACGCCACGGACTGCCGGTACGCATGATCCAGAGAACGGCTTCGACAAAGCGTCGGTTGTCCTTCGCCGTACAGCCAGGATCGCCCTTCTTGCCCGGCAATAGCTGCTCAATGCGTGCCCACTGGTCATCTCGTAACATCGTCCGGTCCATCCTGACTCCTGCGCAAAAGTCAGGATATGACCATAATTCATCCACTGTGAACAGCCCCTCGCCATGTCATTGACCGTGAACGATTTATTCGGCGTCAATTGCATATGGCATACAGCTATTCGCATGATTGAGAACAAACCCTAGCTGATTGCAGTTATGACAGTAATGCCATTATTGAACAGGCGATAAAACAGAAGGTGAACGTTGTTATTCCGCAAAAAAAGAATCGAAATACAAAGACCTGATGATAATGAACTGTATAAACTAAGGTATCTTGTTGAAAATGCTTTTCTTCACCTAAAAAGGTGACGCGGTATTGCTACACGATGCGCTAAAAAACACCCCTTCTTTCCTTGCTGCTGGGCAAATATTTTGTGGCTATACCATTTTCAATACATCTTACTGGATTTATTGAATTGTAACCTTCATCCCTATGTACACCCAAGCACTTAGCACATCAATTTGCGCATTCGTCAAAGCAATACAACCATTCGTCCAATTAAACTCATTGTGAATAGACTTATTTCCCCGTCCGATTCCATGAATACCTATATAACCACCTAGCGCCGTATCTTGCGGAGGTAATTTTCGTGAATTAAGTGCTCTCGTTATTTCCAGCCAAGTTTCTTCAGATATTTTTTCTTCTCTTAATGCAATATCAGCCATTTCCTGCGCGGGGAAGTCAAGTCCAAAAAATTTGTAATATTGATGTTTTTGACTAATCCAGGCAATTCGAAACGTCCCTATCGGAGTCTGATTATCTCCTTTCATTCTTGTCTTACTAGCCCCATATCTACCAGTAGCAATATTTTCGAACGTCAGCTTTACTCTTTCTCCTTCCATTACGGCCAAATGATGTTCCTTCGTATCAATTAGCAACCATATTTCTGTACCAGCTTTGCATTGTAGCGAATACAAACAAAAGAAAAGCAAGCTTAAATAAAACCTGCACTTCATGTATTGCATAATATGAACTATCTCTTACGTGAATTACAAACAGGAAGAAACACTTTGAAATTTAATTTTTTTCTACTACTTGTTACTTTTTATTATGTCAGGCGATCCTAAATAATCCGTCCCGAATAACCCATTTCAAATTGTGTAGTGGTCAAGTAATTTCGGACATTTCGATAGGTTTTTGCGCTACCATTTTTCGTTCATAGACAGTGGGTGGCAGATTTCCCAGTGCCGAGTTCAGTCTTTTGCAGTTGTAAAAGCTGACGATGTAATCATCGATATCATTTTTAGCCTCGGTGTGGTTCGCATACTGTCGCTGCCAGACGCGTTCCATTTTGAGATTCAGGAAGAATCGCTCGGCGACGGCATTATCCCAGCAATTTCCCTTTCTGCTCATGCTGCAAATAAAGCCATGTTTATTGAGCAGGTTCTGGTAAAGCTCGCTGGCATATTGACTGCCCCGATCAGAATGAACGATCAGGCCGAATATTGGTTGGCGCTGCTGGATACCATGAATGCCGCCTTCAGGTGGATGCTGGCTTTGCATAAAACCGGTTTTGCAGAACGGCTCTGCGCTTCGTAGTAGCCAGAGCGGCTGACAGACAGAACGCGGCAGGTTTGTTTGACCGGGACGGCCTCCTTTTGCAGTTGATGAACGAGCCAGTAACTCATTTCAATTCGCGGGCAAAGAAGACCGATGTTTTTTTAATATTATCTCCCTTCAACTGGCGGTTCTCCTGCTCCAGCTGCCGGATACGCTGTTGCTCGGCGGTGAGTGGCTTACCAATGCCTGGCTGGCCATTTTGCCCCGCGTTGTACTGCTTCACCCAGCGACGAATCGCCGTTGGGCCAGTACGGTAAAGATAAAGGGTAGCTATAGTTTAACTAGGCTACCCTTTTAACATCTATGTTTTCTTACAAATTTTATTTAAATAACCAACTTAATGTTGATGGACTTCACCACCTTCACTTTGATTTTCTTCAATACTTTCTGGTTTTTCTTGATCGTGCTCATGCTCATGCTCCGCATCTTCACCATGATGATGATCATGACTTTCACTAACATCAGCAGAACCCTTAACCGCTAACGGCGTAAATCGCGCTGATTGTGTTTCCGAATTATTCAATACTACAAAAACTGATATTACAGTTTCAGGTGTAACTGAAAATTCTCCAGTTCCCTTCATAAAATTTGCAAAAACTGGAATAAGTGATATGGATATTTTTTTTCCATCTTTATCAAAAATATTTGCTTTACCTGAACCACCCTTTGTTAGGATTTCATGATCCATATGATCCGTCACATATAATCTTAGTTCTCCATCTTTAGCCACCAATTCAAAATGATATGGCCCAGCCATCCTTACTTGTCCACCATGTGGTGCTTTTACATTTTCCAGATATTCATCTGAATGCGCCCATGCTGAGCCTGTCAACAAAATAAGTAACCCAGAGAGAATTATGCTCATAAGATTTTTTTTCATTCCTGCTCCCTTTATCGGTAAATACCACTTAAAAAACTCTTTGTATTTTAGAAATTGACTAACTCTTAACGATTAATTTAGACCGTCATTACTGACCTTTCGGATAAATTAATGCACATGATCTCCTGGCGGTGGCAATATCTCCTTTTCTTGATTAAGTTGTAAAATTTGGCTAACAAGTATATTTATATCATCCCATCCAGATTTATCTAGAGACGGAATCCAACGCGCTCTTAAATAACCAAAACGATCCACCAAAAACTCCATATGATCGGGAATCTCTCCTGCTCCAAGAATATCGGGATATTCAAGAGTTCTTCTATACAAAGAATAACTATTTTTTATCTCGAACCATCCTTCTTTTACCACCTCTATCGGGCTATTAGCGGCTAATTTAGTAACAGCACCTTCGCTATAACCATTTAATGGCACAGCCAAAACGAATGTATTTATATTTTTCAAATTATCTAAATTTTCGTTTAACTTTTTCAGTCTTTCAATCGAATTTGGCCATCGAAAAAACACCAACAGCACATTAGATTTTTTACGATAATCCTTAAGCGTTCCAGACGTACCTGCAAAGGTTATAAATTGAAAAACAGGGGGGACCATAGATGGTTTTTCTGGCACAATCTGTGCGCTTAAGAGCCTGGCCTGGTATCCACGAGACATTGCATGGATATAATTTACGGTATCCCACCTATCTTCCTCAGACATGCTGCTCTCGAACCCTGGCATTGGAGTATCTTTGATACCATACCCAAGCCAATGAAAGAAATCTCCTGCTGTATGACGCGCTGTATGCGGCTCGGTTAATAAATCTGCTGGTACCTTTGATAAGGTCTTTGCCAAAATACCGTTACCTTTTCCTTGAGGACCATGACAACTTGAACAAAACTCAGAAAAAAGAACAGAGCCATTAGATATTGAAATTGCATCAAATGGGACAGGAGTATCTCTGTACGTTTCAGGATACGCATCTACCGCAAACTGAGGCAAGATTGCCGCCAAACTTCTAAAACTAATACACCTTGGGAGAATAACCTTCTTTACCAGATTCCATTTTCTCTTCTTTCCCAGCCAAAATAATAAAATTGCGGCAATCAATAAAGCAACACCCAGCCCCAGTAAAAATTGCACTGTCGGATCTTTCCAAGATCCAGCACCAATCGTTCCGTCATATGTAAATCTAAAGGAGTATGGCCAACTTTCAACCTTTGCATGTTTTGCTGGCACTGAATTGGACAAGATCGTTGCAAATAACACAAGAAAAAGTGCCAAAATAAACTCGATACGCACCCATTTTCTTAATTTACTTACCCCATCTTCTTGAGAAATTTTCTCGTCAATTAGGTCTACTTGCGTTTGATTGTCTTGCTTCCATTTCGCAAAGATTCGTTTATCATTCTTGCTTTCATTGTCTTCTTTGTTCACAGATTCTTTTATTACCTCACAAACCTGTGCAAATGATGGCAACCATTTTGATCGAGCTTGATTAGCTATAAAAAGTATTACTACAAGTAATGTTACTTTAATTACTAACGACCACCCATACGTACTAGATATAAGAGCATGGTAATCATTCTCTACCATACGATCCGTTAGTACCACTCCCGTTAATATTATCGCCACCATTACGGGTAAAGCTATAAATGAGAATTTCTTCAAACTCTCAATATTCAGTAACAATTGCAATCCCTTTGCATCGCAATTATGTCTATCGAAAACTATAAGCAAAAACGCAGGTAAAGCCCCAAACCAAGCTCCAGCCACTAAAATATGAATTGCATAAACCGGAACGTAGACTAGAAATTTTTCATCTGCACCTGCATGACTAATCATCGCCGAAGCAATTAATGGTAAAGATGCAGCAATAGCCCCTAAGGTGTAATGCCATCTCGCCCTTTCTTTTTTCAGATATATGAATAGCACTGCGGCCAGCAGAAACACTGCGAAAATTGCTCGAAGCGCCCACATATGGCCCATATTAGTGTGCCGTACGATATCTACCCACGCTGTTAACTTCCAGGCATTAGATTCTATTCCTGTCGCTTTTCCTGTTGTTGTAGCTAAAACGCCTACAAGTCCAACAAGTATAACCACTGCGAGCACAGGAAATATTTTCTCCAAACGTTTAACCCAGGCATTACTAAATAACTCACACCTAGCTCCCGTTACAGCCAAATAAATACAGCTTCCAAATAACATCAGGTTGGCCACCAGCTGCGACCACCTAGCAAATGTTGCTAAAATTTCCATTACTCAAACTTTTAAGGTTACTTGTTCTTTATTGTAAATTTATATTCGGAATCTACAACATGACCATCGACTGACAACACACGGAATTTTATTGTATATTGCCCACCAACCAAACTAGGCAACTCTAGATATATAGATTTAGCATCATCGGGATGGACCAATGGTTTCTGATCAGTTAATGCTTTTCCACTTGCATCAAGCAGCACTAAAGAGGCGTAATCGGCCTCTATTTCTTCATTAAACCATAATCTAACCTGCTTGGGAGATTCAACAAGTACTGCTCGTCGAGCTGGCTCGGCTTTCGTAAGTGCTGCGTGTGCCAATACTACATTTGAATTAGATAATAAAACCATAGAAATAAAAGCCATTACTACTCCACGAAGCTTTACTTTTATATTATTTTTTTTAACAAGCATATCTCTATATTTATTCATTTTATTACCTCTTTATATGTAAAAATATACTAAATATTTGGCAACCCTCTACCCATCAGCAAATGTATAGATGATTTTCTAAAAACTTTTCTTAAGCGTTACTATTTTTTTTCTTTTTCATAAAGAAGAAAGCGCCAGCACCTGCAGCCACAGCCAGCAATCCGAATATCAATGGCATATTTGATTTACCACCAGTACCGACTGCAAATGGGAATCGTGAAATATGCTCAACACCACCTTCATCTCTGATTGTCACTAACCCAACAAACCTGCCTTCTGCCGGAAAATTATGTTCAAAGGTCACTGATCCATTCAGGTATACCTTGGGAGGAACATGAAAGATGGTCAGTTCTTCTATATTCTCTTCTGCACCTGGTTCTGAACCTGTATCACGAATTATCCGCACTTCTGTTGTCATCGGACGTAGCGCTTCATCAACATAATCCAGTGCGACAATCGTCCGGCCAATATTGGGTATGTCTTCACAGAATTCCTTTTCTTGTGTGCTCTCGGGTTGATATCCTGTGAAATGCATGGTATAGGGGCCAATTGTGAGCTTGCACATGTCTTCAGCCAAGGACAGCCCTCCATGAGCTTGCACCTGAACTGAACACATCATCCCAATTAAAGCACCACCAATCCATTTCATTCCCAATGTTGTCCACTCTTTTGCCATTACCACTCCTCCCTGTTCTTTGTTTTTTGTCGCTAATTTTCTATTCACTAATCAAGTTAAACTCAACTTAATCATCCTGCGCTTTAAACCAGCTCCTTAATCGTCCGGACTGTATCAGTTTATACATCAGCCAGCTTAAAAATAGTAATGCAACTACCGGTCCTGCCCAAGTACGGGCCAGTTTTCCGTAGTCAACCATTTCAACCCGCAGCTGATAATAATAATTTAGTGGCGGGATTCCTTCTGCTGTCACCATTACCGAATAAAGCCCCTTGTCCAGTCTGCCTATTCCATTCACTACCCCATCCGGGTGATAATCTGCGTTTACCTGAACAATTGCCTCTCCCTCTTTATCTTCTCCTCTAAACACTTTCATGCTAACCGGCATATTGCGCAAGGCAGGATCAATCAAATCCACTACCAGATAGGTATCTCCAGCTACCGGAATCTCTGTGCAGTAATGTCCGCCCCGGTCATATTGAGGCTGATATGTATTTAGGTGCACCATATTCTCACCCACCTGTCGCACACAGGAATCTTCCTCCAATGAAACCTTGCCGTGAGCCCACGCGATACTTGTCGAACACAAAATTGCGAAAACACCTGCTTTCAGGATCGTTTGTAGTAATTGCTTCATGACGACAATAGCCTTTGTTTTTTTTGTAACACCTTTATCTTGTAACAGCAAATTCTCTCTCTTCATTTTGTATAACCCCTTTCAATTCAGTATTCAAGGTACTAAATTCGACAGGCTATTTGTTACTTTGTTCAAAACACATACTGTAATAAAAACCGGTACACCCCTGCCTTGCGACAGTGATGTACCGGTTTATCTTTCAGACGATACGCAGTACCTCGGTACTGTTTATCAGAGTTTGGTAAAGACTGGAATCACCGGACCAGCAATACTGTTGATATGGCGATTTCCTTCTTCGTCCCAAGACATCAGCAGCCCACCAAAACGGCTTTCCGGGTCACCCAACAACGCCATCAGACGTTGAATTTCCCATAATGCATCTTTGGCTTCCATCTTCAGTTCTTTGGTTTGTCCAGGCTGAATTGCGCTTTCATCATCGAAATTCAATCCGACAGCGATCAATTCACGTGGATAATGAGGATCCAAATATTTACGACCGGTTGTATTGATAAAGCGGATACCGGCTGTAGTAAACTCACCAAATGTGACAGGTGTATCACCATTGTTGGTCACTTCCATGGTTACACGCAGTGCACGTCCAGGTACGTCATAGTTAGCATATGTAACCACGATCGAAACAGGGTTTGGTGCTACCGGCAATGGTGCCACTTTGGATTGACCAGCCTGAATTGGTACGGTATATGGATGCTTGGTTTCCGTATAACGGTACGCACCCCATACCAATGCCAGTGTCAGGATAGCAAGTGTCCAGGTGATTTTTTTGTCCATTGGATCAAGCAACAAATCATCACCATAGGCCAGCAGCACACGGCTGCGTGGCAGGAACATTGGACGTGCTACAAAAATACCAATCCAGAATATACCCAGCGACATCCAGACAACGTGCCAGAAAATACCATTCGACAAGTTGAATGTTTCTGAATCAATTGTTTCACCTGTCAACAATTTCAACGGGTTGGTAAAATCATCCCAGCTGCCGGTAATGTTCATCCAGGCGCCTGGTCCAGCAATCGGACCTGCATCCTTGATGTTCAACATGGCATGCATGTGGTGACGTCCTGGGATACGCGCACGCAGGTTAGCATCAAACTCGTAGTCGCGACCTACTTGCAATGGACCGGAAATAAACCATGGATGACCGTTGATTTTCGTGCTTAAACGTACAAATACTGGACTCGGGCTTCCTACGTTAAAGAAAGAAAAATCAGGGCTCGCTGCTGCACGTGGCCAATCTTCAGCCAAGTGAAACTTACCGGTGATTCTTGCATTTTCATTAACTTTGGTTACTTCAGGACCCCATTTGATGTCATACCACTGAACTGTACGCATCCGAAGAAACGGCTCCTGGGAACGCTCCCCGTGAGCTGCTACTGTCGATACATCCAGTGTTACTGTCATGGCCATTGCGGCTACTGCATAAGCAACACCGTACAGCCCCATCACTCCCCGTTTATAAAGGTTTTTGATACCCATTTTATTTTATCCCCTCAGGAAAGCCTTCTTCGCCAAATGCAGTGACATCATTACGTTGTACAACACGACCTCTTTTCCCTTTAACGTAGAAGAAAGCTGTGCAGTACACTTTTCCAAGGTACCACCATACCGCGAACATGAGCATTGATACAAACGCCGAGAAGAATGCCGCAATAACCGTGGTGTGACCACCGAAGGTACGCAGCGAGCCTTGCTCAATATGACGAACATACTCTGGTGTACCTGTACGAACATACAGATGACCCATGTAGTCAGCCATTGACAACAATGTTCCCTCTACAACGATAGGCAGATGGGTTGGTCCAAAAATTGGCCAGTTACCTGGATAGAACAGCAAACCGAAGAATCCGCCACCAACCAATGCTGTTACCAGCCAGTTGCGAGTCAAGTACATGGTGTAATCCAGCATCAACGCACCTGGAAGCATAATCCCTGGTGTTACAAAGTTGATTGGATAGTGTGACCACCAGTAGAAACCCCAGTAGCGTGTCAGCCACTCACCAATCAGCAAACACACAACACACAAGGTTGCACCAAACGGCAGACGATAGTTAACCCACAGGTAATACATAATTGTTGAACAGTAGGTAATTCCTACAATCGGAGTTACCACTGGCCACCATTGACGATCTTTCCAGTCCATCCAGAAATCCCAGTCACCCGCCAGCAACATAAAGTGCATGTGGTAGGTGCCCACCAGCAAAATCACCAAAATTGGAAAATAGACTGCATCAATCAGTCGTGACATATGAACCGCTTCCGGCGGCATCTTGGCCGCTTTCAGGATTTCTTCCGTTCTAAATATACTCACCCTGTCCTCCCCTCTTATACTTTAAAAGTAACATTACGATTCCTCTTTTTTTAAGGTACCGCACACTGGTTTTGACTGGCGAAAGCTATATTTCCGCCACTCGCCAGTCATTTTTCCTTTCTAACACAAAGATACAGCTTCCCGTATCTTGCGTATTGCCAGATTAAGCTACGATCCGGTCGTTCAGAATTTCTTTACTTGCGTTATTCCAAACCACATCAGTCAGGTTGGAGTAACGAGTAATGATCTGG
>JABTUQ010000006.1 GCA_015075225.1 Burkholderiales bacterium | reverse complement strand
GACTTTTAACGCAGAAATGACAGTGCAGATAGTTTTTCAGAGATTCCCAAAGTCTCAACCATCGAACGCGGAAGTAACACCGAGCAATGGAGCAAACTTTTTCAGGTACTTGATGGGCTGGGTAGCCAGGTGATCGTCGATGTACCCGGAAATGTCATTTCCTGTTTGGGCGCACAATCGGCCTATCAGAAAAAATCATGAGTTTCTAACTTGCTGATTCGTAATCTCTGGAAAGCCCGAGAGAACTGGTGTGTTTGTTGATTTTTGACGAATCGACAAGCGCCTCATAGCCAACAGATCTTCCCGAACGGGAAATATATCTTGCGCCTTTCATCACTCCGGCACATAATTTACCGATCGGGAAATTATGCTGATTATGAGCTCCATACGAACTACAAAACAGCTCGGTGATGCACTTCGTGCTGCACGCAAGCAACTGGGCTTAACGCAACCTCAGTTGGCTCTAGCGGCAGGGGTTGGAGTGCGGTTCATTGTTGACCTTGAAGCGGGTAAACCGACTCTGCGCCTGGAAAATGTCTTGCGCGTAATTGATGCCTTGGGTGGAGAAATTCAGCTCATGAGTCTGCCATTGATCCCGGCTGCAAATCCGGTAGGTAACGACCATGGCACGTGAGCTTGAGGTCTGGCTGTTTTCTGACAAGGTAGGCACCTTAGCGCTGGTGGAGGGTCGGCTAAGCTTCTGTTATCGCCCAGAATGGCTGTCCCGGCCCGATGCGGCACCATTGTCGAAATCATTGCCTCTTCAGGCCGCGCTCTTTAACGATGTCCAAACCCGCCCCTTCTTTGCAGGGCTGCTGCCCGAGGGGCGACTGCGGCGCCTCATTGCACAGCAATTTCAAGTGTCGAGCCAGAATGATTTTGCGCTGTTGGATCACATCGGTGGAGAATGTGCCGGTGCCGTGACCTTGCTGGAGCCGGGGCAAGCATTGCCTCAATCTGAAACGAGCGAGGATATTCAGTGGCTGAGCGATGAAGAAAGCGCGGCTATCCTCGACGAGTTGCCGCATCGGCCGATGCTGGCGGGTAACGATGGCTTGCGGCTCTCTCTGGCGGGGGCACAAGACAAACTGCCGGTGGTGTTTGATGGTGCACGGATTGGTTTGCCGCGAAATGGAACGCCCAGCTCACATATCTTGAAGCCCGCCATCCGTACTCTTGAGGACACGGTCACCAACGAAGGTTTCTGCCTGGCGCTGGCTGAGGCCATGCAGCTCAAGTCGGCTAAGTCACAAATGTGTTCCATATTGGGTCGGCCGTTCCTGTTGGTCGAGCGCTACGACCGGGTGGCCAATGCACAAGGTCGGCGGCAGCGCCTGCATCAGGAAGATTTCTGCCAAGCGCTGGGTATCGTTCCGGAAATGAAATATCAGAACGAGGGTGGCCCTGATCTGGCGCAATGCTTCGATCTGGTTCGGCGCGCCACCCGCCCCAGCGCACCGCAAATCCTGCGCTTGCTCGATTACGTGATCTTCAATGTGCTGATCGGCAATCACGACGCGCACGCCAAGAATTTCTCCCTGCTGTACGCAGGTAAGTCCGTCATCCTGGCACCGCTATACGACATCCTGTCGACGGCAGTCTATCCAGCCCTGACGCCCAGAATGGCAATGAAAATCGGCAGCAAGTACAAATTCAGCGAAATCCAGGCCCGGCACTGGGACCAGTTCGCTGAAGCAGCTGGCCTCGGCAAGGCTCAGGCCAGAAAGCAGATTCTGGCATTGGCAAAGATGATGCCGCTAACTGCGCGTGAACTTCAGTCCAGCCATAAACATGGCTTTGTTGGCCACGCTGTGATTGAGCAAATCATAGCTTTGATCGAGCAGCGCTGCGCCCTGACGATTCGAAGGCTCAGTGGGTCTGAAAGCGCTGAGGATGCAACAAAATCCACGACGTGACCCTTGCTGTTTCTGCATCGGGTGCGCGTTTTGTCTCGGGAAAGAATGAATGGTGGGAGCATCAGGAAGAAGCCACCTATTCTGTCAATGATGAACTGGTGTTTACTGGCAGATTGCAGCGCCAGCCCGATCATTGAGAAACCTCTGAGAAATGTCAGCGAGGCAGTCAGTTCAAGGCAAAAGCCGGTGAAAAAAGCGGAGTTTTGTAATCAATGAGCTTTCGAGCTAACTTTTAACGCAGAAATGACAGTGCAGATAGTTTTTCAGAGGTTTCTTGAAAAAATAACCGGGCAAACGCCCGGTTTCAGGGAGATATATTACAGCGCTTCAAATACACCGGCAGCGCCCATCCCGCCACCAATGCACATGGTAACCATGCCGTATTTGAGTTGATGACGCCGCAAACCGCTCAGCAGTGTGGCCACGCGAATAGCGCCGGTTGCACCGAGCGGATGCCCCAACGCGATTGCGCCGCCCAGTGGGTTGACCTTTGCCCGATCCAGTCCGAGATCGTTGATTACTGCCAGACTTTGCGCTGCAAATGCCTCGTTCAGCTCAATCCAGTCGAGCTGATCCTGCCCGATTCCGGTCTGCTCCAACACTTTGGGGATCGCCTTGACGGGGCCTACGCCCATGATTTCCGGCGGCACACCGGCCACCGTGTAACCAACAAATCGCCCGATCGGTGTCAAATTGAAGCGTTGCAATGCAGCTTCGCTCACCACCACCACCGCGCCCGCCCCATCCGACATCTGCGAGCTGTTGCCGGCAGTAACGGATCCCCGGGCGGCAAATACCGGACGCAGCCGGGCAAGCGCCTGCGCGCTGGTATCTGCCCGTGGGCCCTCATCGGTATCCCTGATGGTGGATGAAATGCTGGCTTCATGCGTATTCAGATCCGGCCGGTTTTCCTGAACGGTATAAGGCGCAATTTCATCCCTAAACTCCCCCTGTTCGATTGCACGGATTGCACGGTGATGGCTTTCCAGCGCAAATTCATCCTGCGCTTCCCGGCTGATTTTCCACTGTTCCGCCACCTTCTCGGCCGTAATTCCCATGCCGTAGGCAATGGCAACCTGCTCACTGCCCTGTTTGAACAGCGCCGGATTCATCGCCACCTTGTTCCCCATCATCGGCACCATGCTCATGCTCTCGGTTCCACCGGCGATGATCACATCCGCCTCTCCCAGCCGGATACGATCGGCCGCCATCGCAACCGCCTGCAGACCGGAGGCGCAAAACCGGTTGATCGTCACACCAGGCACGCTGACCGGCAAACCGGCCAGCAGCAGTGCTACGCGTGCCACATTGATTCCCTGCTCCGCTTCCGGCATGGCACAACCAACAATAACATCCTCGACCGCTGCCGGATCAAGTCCGACACACTGTTTCAGCGCCGCCTGCAGCACATGCACCAGCAAATCATCCGGCCGCACATCCTTAAACATGCCACGCGGCGCCTTGCCTACCGGCGAACGTGTGGCTGCTACGATATAAGCCTCCTGCACCTGTCTGGTCATCCGATTCTCCTTTGCTTAAGTATGGGGTTCGCCCTTCTGCCTACAACCATGCGGAAACTCAGTTTCGCAGCGGTTTGCCGGTTTTCAGGGTATGCGCAATACGATCCTGGGTTTTTTCAGTCGCCAGCAGTTCGATGAAAGCCGTGCGCTCCAGTTTCAGCAACCACTCTTCATCCACCCGGCTACCCGCGACAATATCGCCGCCGCACATGACATGCGCAATCTTGCTGCCAATCAGGTAATCATGTTCGGAAATAAAGCCGCCTTCCAGCATATTGACCAGCGTGCTCTTGATGGTCGCGATACCTGTCGCCCCTGCCACCATGATTTCACGCGGCCGCAACGGTGGGCGGTAACCCGCTTCGGCCAATGCAAGCGCCTGTGCCTTGGCCACATGCAGCAACTCGAGACGATTCATGACAACCACATCGGCAGGCTTCAGGTAGTGGAGCGCCTTTGCCTGTTCCGCGCTTTTTGCCAGTTGTGCCATGGCCACCGTCTGAAAATAATGTTTCAGATACGGAAAAGGATCGTCATCAATTGCATTACGTGCAGCACGCAGGGCAAATTCCTTGCATCCCCCTCCGGCTGGCAGCAATCCCACACCTGCCTCGACCAGGCCGATATAACTTTCCATGGTTGCCACTGTGCGATCACAATGCATAACAAACTCGCAACCTCCGCCCAGCGCCAATCCATCGACTGCTGCCACCGTGGGTATCAGGCTGTAACGAAGATGCTGCGAGACTTGCTGGAAATGCGCAATCATCACCTCCACTTCAGCCAATTTCCCGGCCATCAGCACATCGGCCATATCCAGGCTGCGTGCAGCCTGCAGTACCGCTGTCTGCGTGGCTTTCTGAAACCGTTTGAAGAATTTTTCGAATGCTGAAGGTGGGGCCGGGGGAGCAGAAGGTGCTTGTGGTGCTTCTGTTTTCGGTTTTTCGGTAGCCTTCTGCAAATTGGCACCAAGTGAAAACGGCGGCTCGGTCTGCCAGATGACCAGTGCGCGAAAATGGTGCTCAGCCTCGGTAATGGCCTGCTGCATGCCCTGCAGCACCAGATTATCAATTGTGTGTTTCTTGGTTTTGAAACTGACAATGGCCACCTGATCCCCGGTATGCCACATGCGTAGCGCATCGGTTTCAAGAATAGTTTCGCCGTAAACAGTTTCCTCGCCCACCAGCCTGTCGGGAAAAGGTTGACGCCGGTACACCGGCAACGCCGAGCGCGGCTGCAAGCTGTCTGTAACCGGAGCATAAGAGCCTGCCTGTGCATGCACGCCCTTAATCTCCTTCTCGCCAACACTTCGCACCCAGGCAGGCAATGGCACTGCAGCCATGGTCTTGCCGGCGACAATATCCGCTTCTATCCAGTCGGCAACGGTATTCCACCCGGCTGCCTGCCAGATCTCGAAAGGCCCTTGTTCCCAGCCAAATCCCCAGCGTATCGCCAGATCCAGATCGCGTGCATTTTCAGCAATGGATGCCAGATGAACTGCGCAGTAATGAAACAGGTCACGGTGTACCGCCCACAAAAATTGCGCTTGCGGATGTGGGTGATCATGCAATGCTGCCAGGCGGGCTACAGGATCCTTCTGTTTCAGCAGTGCCTCGATTTCACTATCCACCTCGCCCTGCGCCAGCTCGTAACTATCCGTAGCCAGATTCAATACCAGAATATCCTTGCCCTGTTTCTGATACACCCCCTTGCCGCTCTTTTGCCCAAGTGCGCCATTGCTCACCAGCCGTTGCAACCAGTCGGGCAGCGTGTAGTGAACATGCCAGGGATCATCAACAAGACCATCCTGCATGGTTTGCACTACGTGCACCAGCACATCCAGCCCGACCACATCGGCAGTACGGAAGGTGGCGCTTTTTGGCCGGCCGATCAATGTACCGGTCAACTTGTCCACCAGATCAAAACTCAAACCGGATTGCAAAGCATGGTGCATGGTTGCCAGCATGGAAAACACGCCCACCCGGTTGGCGGTGAAGTTGGGCGTATCTTTGGCGCGAATGACGCCTTTACCCAGACTGGTCACCAGAAAGCTTTCCAGCGCATCCAGCACATTTTGGTCGGTTTGTTCACCCGGAATCAGCTCCACCAGATACATATAGCGCGGCGGATTGAAAAAATGGACACCACAGAAACGTGGGCGAATGTCTTCAGGAACAGCCCCGGCCAGCTGATTGATGGAAAGGCCGGAAGTATTGCTGGCCAGAATGCCCTGATCATTCAGATAAGGCGCAATTTTCTCGTACAGCTCTGATTTCAGTTCCATCCGCTCGGCAATGGCTTCAATCACGAGATCGCAATCCCTCAGCTTTTCCAGATGTTGCTCGTAATTGGCTGGCTCGATACAGATTGCCCGGTCAATCACCGACAAGGGTGCAGGCTCCTGCTTCTTCAGTTTCTCGACTGCCTTCAACACATTGGCATTGGGATTGCCGGATTCAGCCGGCAGTTCGAACAACAGGGTTTCTACACCAGCATTGACCAGATGTGCAGCAATCTGCGCACCCATGACCCCTGCTCCCAGTACTGCGGCTTTTCTTACGATGAATGGATTGCTCAAGATACCTCCCGCATGATCAGATTTCAGGGCAAACACCACCTGCCCATCGCCAGAGCAGGATCGATCCTGATAAAAAAGATTACAAGCATGAACCCCAAAGAGCAAGCTGTTACTACCACGGCCAGTCAATCAGTCCATAACACAATTTCCAGAACAGCCTGATTTTTTTGGGTGATTGATGACAAATACCGGTTTTAACGGCTGAAAGGACGTTACTGGCAGAAGCATCAATTTATCTGAATGGTGCCGATTGTTTCGCCAGAGATAGAAAGGCAGATTAGCCTGAACAGGAATCCAGCCTGCCTGGGAAAAACAAGAAACGGGGCGTTTTACAGTATCGCCCCGGAATGGCTATTTGCTGGTGGAAGAAGCTGTTACACCGACTCGCGCCAGCCAGCTGTCGAAATACTCCTGACTGACCAGGCCGGTTTTGACTTCACGCTGATGACCCTGGTCATAAAAATAGGTGCGCGGCACCTCGCCATACCAGCGCCGGTCGATCTCGAAACGCAGGCGTTCCGGCATATCCTCGGCAAACACCCATTGCTCCGCCTTGTTCAACTTGTAATCGGCAAGATGGGAAACGATTTCCGGTTCATCTTCCGGCGTATCGGATGCAATCAGCACCAGACCCAGATCAGGATACTGCTGTTTCAGTTCGCCGAGCATTTTCAGCTCGGTCGGGCAATAGGTGCAGGACAGCGACCAGAGAAACAGCACGAAAGGCTTGCCCTCGTGCGCCTTCTGGATTTGCTCCATGCTGCCGGATACAAACGGGCGCACGCTTTCAGCTGCCGATACAGCGCCTGCCATCACCAGCAACCCTGCCAACAGTAAACGATGCATCATCAATTACCCCCTATCTCAAAAAGGCGCACACCTTCATTGGCACTATTCCACGCCACAAGCGGCTTGTGTGTCCCGATCACAAATACTGGCAGATCGGCTGCACCACTGGTTGTCGCCACGGAACGGGCTGCTGACCAGTGATCACCACGGTCAACCGAAACAGAAGTCATCAAGCGGTAATGCGTTCCATCAAATTCGCGCCAGACCAGATACACCTGCTTTCCCCCGGCAAATACGGCCGGGTTGTTCGGTTGGCTATCAAGATCACCAAATGCATGTGGCGCAGTCATTTTGTCACCTTCCATGCGCCGGTAAAACAAACCGGGATTTTCCGTGTTGCCGGTAAACCATACCAGATGACGGCCGCCTGCTTCATCCACGGCAATGTCACCGCCATGATGCGGGCAGGCATCAATCTTCCAGCCATCGTCGCTTGCGCGTATCACTTTGGCTTGCGCATCCAGCCGTGCCAGCGCAAAGTCGCGAATACTGTCCTCGAACACATGCCGCCAGAACACTACCGGCACACCGTCAGCATCCAGTGTCATGCCAATTTTGCAACATTCGCAGGCATGATCGGCCAGTTTGCGGTTTGCAGAAAAATTCGCCCCACCATCTTCTGACACCGCGTAATACACCGCACTGCCCACATACTTCTGCCCGGCCTTGTCAGCAGCATCACGCACACGCCCATCAAACCAGACCAGCGACACACGACCACCATCACCCAGTGTCAATGCGCTGAAGCCATGACTGGTTTCACCCTGATCATCGTTCACGGTTATCGGCCTGGAAAAAGTGAGACCGCCATCAATCGAACGGGCAAAACGGATACTCCCGGCGAATACCTTGGGCAAAGCCTGCACCCAGGTGACTGCGATCACGCCATTGCGTACCGCGATTTTTGGCCGGCTCTGGCCTTCAGCCAGAATAGCTTCTGGCTGCGGGTTGACCGTCACCCCATCGGAAAAATGCTTGCCGCCATCCACCGAATGACTCACGCGGATATGGCCATCCTGCATGCGTACCAGCCACAACTTGCCTTTTTCATCAGCTGCGATGGAAACCGCCATGCCAACCTTTTTCGCACGCATGTCCGCCCACATTTTATTCATGTCATGGGCAGGTTTTCCCGCCTTGGCATCATACTTGTGATCATGCCCATGGCCGTCATGCTTGTTGCCATGCTTATGATCGTGCATGTCGTGTTCGGCAGCCATGGTTGGGGTAGTTACTGCAGCAACCGCCGCAAAAAAAATAATCGTAAAGAAATGTTGTACAGACATCATTGATCCATTGAAGTTAAATATCCATCAAACCTGAACAAGTACGGAAAACGGTATGGGAAACCATCTTCACCATCATTGAAACAGCATCTTATCACTCGGCTGAAAACAGGTAAGGGGTGAACCGCCTCATCCCTTTGATTGGCTGTTCACCCCTCTCCCTCCCAGGAAAATCATTTTCCTGGCCAGACCAGCCTTACATGCGGTATTCCAGCCCGGCAAAGAAGGAACGGCCATCACCCGGCAGGAATTGCGCCTGATCAAGCCCTTTGGCGTTATCCATCACGCCTGTGGTAGCGGCGTACTTGCGATCGGTCAAATTACGCGCCTCGGCAAACCAGGAAAAACCGGTTCTGTTGCGCTTGCCGATTTTGAAGCCCAGGAGTGCATAGGAATCAGCCGACAGCGTATTGGCATGATCCACGTAATACTTCTCTGGAGACCATTCCACGCTCGGGCCAATGTAATAGCCCTCCGGATGACGGTAGGTCAGCTCGGCCTTGTAGAAATGACGCGGGATACCAGCAAGCTGGTTGTTTCCGAAAACCGGATCGCCATCAAACTTGAAATCATTGAACATATACATCTGGCGCAGATAGATCATTTTTGCCAGCTCGACATCCAATCCCAGCTCGACGCCCTGATGTATGGTTTTACCCGCATTGACCGTACCCACCGGAGAGCTGGTCACAGGATCAACCAACGCAAGCAACTCATTGCGCACATGCGCGCGATACAGCGCAATATCCCATTCGGCCATATCAAACAACCGGCCCCGGCTGCCAACCTCAAACGTGATGGCACGCTGTGCCTTGGCAAAAACAGGAGCCATAACCGGCCCAGCAGTCAGCTCGGAAAAACTGGGGGGCTCGAAACTGGTACTGACATTACTAAAAAACTGGATCTCCGGATTCAGTTCATAAATCAGCCCGACCTTGGGCGTAAAGCGCTGGTAATTTTTGCTTCGATCCAAAGCACCTGCAGTGAACAGATCCTTTTGCTTGCGCGTGGTATAGGTGTACTGTGCCCCGGCAATCAGCGAAAGCTCCGGCAACAGATAAAATTGGTTTTCTCCATAAACTACATAGCTGCTGACATCCTGGTCAAATTTGGCGGTACGCGCACCCGCTCTGCCACTGACGTTAACGAAACGGTTATCCATCACGGTACCCCAGGTTGGTTCAAAACCCAGCACGAACCGGTTGCGCCAGCTGGCAATCGGCATCTCATTGATATAGCGCAATCCCAGACCATAATCATGCGAGGGTTGATCCAGCACCTGAAAAATCGGGTGCCACAACTGTTTATGCGAATAAAAAGCGGAAAACTCCAGCCGTTGATCGTTACCCAGCTTGAGCGTAGTGCGATTGGCCACCCGGATCAGATCAAAATCCCGTTTTTGCCGGCCTTTCAGGCTGACTGCATTCGCTTGTTTGGGGTTGTCCCGCAGCTGTGCCCAAGTCAAATTACCGGGTAATTGTGAATCAGTTTTGGTATAGGTCAGGTAAAAGCGGGTTTCCAGATCAGAGTTGAAGCGATAACCCACGTTACTGAACATGCGCCAGTTTTCCTGCTCTGACCAGTCACGGAAACCATCCTGGCTGTAGCGGGAAACACTGGCAAAATAATCCAGTGCACCATGCACTCCGCCGGATGAGAGCATCAGACGGTTATAGCCAAAGCTGCCGGCCTCACCGCGTGCGCGGAAACGTTCGGCATCATAGCCGGTAGGGGTAACGAAATTGATCGCGCCACCCAGCGTGGTTGAACCATACTGCAGCGCGTTGCCTCCACGAAAAACTTCAATGTAACGGGCGGCCAGCGGCTCGATGGCCTGGAAATCAGCGCCACCATCGGCCAGATTCAACCGCGAACCATCCTGCAACAGCTTGATACCGCGCATGTGGAAAGTGCGCTGAATACCGGAACCACGAATGGACAGGCGTGCTTCTTCAGCACCGAAACGAGGTTGGATAAACACGCCCGGAGAATAACCCAGCGCATCCTGCAGCGTTGATGCACGGCCGGTAGCATAAGATTCGCTATCAATAACATTGGCACCTCCCGGAACCTGACGCATGGTGGCTTTCACCTCTGGCAAACTCGGCACAGTAAGCGATGCCTGCCCCGGCGCAACCACTTTGATCGTTTCCAGCTGCACCGGATCATCCGTGTTTTGTGCGTAAATCCCGCTGGATGCAATGGCAGCCAGCACCCCGGTTACTGCAACTGCTAGCGGTTTACGGGCAATGATTTTCCCGGTTATCGCCTGACATGACCCTACCTGATCAACCCTGTTTCCCTTCATTTTTTTCTCTCTGGAATTATTAGTATTGGTGTTTACTGCAAGCCGCCAATATTAAGCCCGGTAGAAAGGGAGCTCAATGCGACAAATTGTCGCACCTTGCAAGAAAAACAAATGGATTAACGGGCTAATTCAAAATCAAGGAAATCTCTGAAAAACGTCAGCGAGGCAGTCAGTTCAAGGCAAGAATCAGCGAAAAAACGGAGTTTATACGTAATAAATAAGCATTTTTGAGCCGATGTTTAACGCAAAAATAACAACACAGGTAGTTTTTCAGAGGTTCTTTAGCTGCTGAAAAACTGCTTCAGCACTTTAATGATGTGTTCATGATCCTGCACACCGGCGCTTTCGCGAATGCTGTGCATCGCCCACATCGGACAGCCGACATCAATGCTGCGTATGCCCAGCTTTGCCGAAGCAATCGGCCCGATGGTACTGCCGCAGGGCAAATCAGAGCGATGGGAATAACGCTGATAAGGCACCCCGGCGGCTTCACACCAGCGAATAAAATGCGCGGCGGAAATACTTTCGGAGCTATAGCGGCGGTTTGCATTGAACTTGATCACCGGACCTCGGTTTACAAAAACCTTGTGATCGGCATCATAGGAAGCGGGAAAATTGGGGTGATAGGCATGCGCCATGTCCGCACTGATCAGAAAGCTTCGGGCAAAAGCACGTGCGCCTTCCTCAGGATCGCTTGAGGCCGCCAGATTGATGCGCTGCAAGACATCGGACAGAAAGCTGCCTCCGGCACCGATATGGCTTTCGCTGCCGACTTCTTCATGATCGAAAAATGCGCAAACCAGCGTGCTTTCGGCATGATCCAGAATGGTATCGTCCAGCACCGCCTGCAATCCGGCATGGCAACTGGCCAGATTATCAATCTGGCTATTGGCGTAAAACTCCTGATTTGCTCCCCAGAATGTGCCTTTCTGCGTATCGTAGACTGCCAGATCCCAAGACAGGATTTGTGCAGATGGGATACCGGCCTTCTGCTCCAGCAACTCCAGAAAACAAGATTGCGGCAACTGCTCATCGGCTAATTGGGCAAACAGCAAAGGCAACTCGTTCTGTTTGTGCAGCTTCAGCCCGTCTTCATTTACACCTCGATTCATATGAATCGCCAGATTCGGCAAACGCAGCAGGGGCCGCTCAAAACAAACCAGCTTGTGCTCCACCTGTCCATGGTCGCCGACATAACTGATCCGCCCGGCCAGACTCAGATCCCGGTCAGTAAATGTCGCCAGAATCGGCCCGCCGTAAACCTCGACCTTGAGCCGGGCAAAACCATCACTGGCACTGACCCCGTTCGGCCTGATCCGCAACCCCGGGGAATCGGTATGCGCCCCCACAATCCTGAAACCCGATGCGGCAGGTGCCTTGCTCCCCGTCACAAACAACACGATGGAAGAATCATCCCGCACCGCGTAGTACCGTCCGCCCGCCTGCAACGACCACTTATCCGTTTCTTCCAGCCGGATGAAGCGGGATTTCCTGAGTGCCGCCTCGATAGTCGCCACCCCATGCCACGGGCTGGGGCTTTGATCGATGAAATCCAGTAAATTCCGTACCTGTTGCTGTGCTGTCATGATGTATCGCTTCGGATGTCAATCAGGAACTGGCAGCCCGCCTGAGACCGGGCAAGATCGGGATCCCCCGGCCTTGGCCTCATTTTAGCAGGCCAACGGAGTCTAATAGCTGAATGCGGCCTCAAGCAGGTAAGTACGCTGCGGATAAGGGTGGAATACCCAGGCCTTGTCGTTGTTGAGGTTACTGATACCGAACGAGAACCGGCTTTCAACCTGTTATTGAACCGGTACCGGTAGCTGGTCTTGAAATCCATGAAGAAGAAAAATTGCCTGAGCGCCAAATACCTTGTTCACGTGATCCCTGTTGTCAGGATCGTTATAGGAATCGCTGGTATAGCGGCCGGACAGAGAAACATCCCAAGCATCCGTTACGTGGTAAGTACCGAAAACATTGGCACGCCAGTGTGGCAGGCGAATGACCTTTTTTCCGGTCAGATCGTAATTGGCAGGTGTACCCGTTGATTCGGTGAATTTCACAATCGGACCATCATCCACTTTCGAATCCATCCAGGTGCCGTTGAACATGAAATCGAATCGTGTACCGAGAACATTTCGCTGTTCAAAGATCAATTCCACCCCGGTTGTGCCCACTTCACCGATATTCTGGAACGCACTGGTTGTGAGTACTCCAGAGGCGGATGTGATCTGCCGGATGGCGTCCTTGATGTCATCCCGGAAGACATTGACACGCACATAACCCTTCGGCAACCCGTACTCCATCATGAAATTGTGATGCACGCCATTTTCCGGCTTGAGCATGGCGTTCGCCGTCAGAATGCTGGTAGGCGTACCGAGTGACTGGAAAAGCTCTGCAATCACTGGAAGCGGTACGCGCGCCCGAAGGAATAGCGGAATTTCCATTGACCAGGCTCATATCCCAGTGACACCTTGGGAGAAGTAGCTGTTTCGGTACGATCAGGCACGGCCACATTGAAAGCTACACCCTGGGATGCTCTCACCATTCCTGGCGTACACCGGCGGTAATATCCCAGTCCGGCATAAACCGGAACATGGATTGCGCAAAATCATGGGTCGAGGTACGGCCATCATTATTGCGGTTGACCTGCAATGCACCCCGTGTCAGATCATCATAGTTGGTCAGGCTGTATTGCCGGAAGCTGAGGTTGTACTGGTCGAAATGGTAGCCCGCCAGGAACGACAGCTTGTCGTAACCCAGCAGCATCGGTACCCAGCTTGAGATCGTAATTCCACCAGTTAATTTGCGGAAATCCCGCACTGCCCGGCACCGGTATTGCCCGGATCATCGGGATGGAAAAATGCTGTCGCACGAATATCCTTCAGCACATCAAAATAACTGAGCGTGGTATCGACATCCAAGCCGGGAGTCAGTGTACCGCGCAGCGACAAACCCAGATTCAGCGTCTCGCGCTTGTCGCGGCCGCCGCCAAAACCACTGCGCACCACGTCAAAACGGGTACCATCCAGCGAAGCATTTCCCGGATTGGCGCAAGTGGCAACCGAGTTACAGGTAGGAGCATTCCCTCCCCAGAAATAATCCCCGTTCGCCCGGTGCAGGTAGTTGTTTGCATGATCCTGGTTGCGGGTACGCTCTTCATACGCTACGGTAAACAGCGTCTGCAGCTCGGGGGTAATGTCATATCCGAACTTGCCCTTGAACAGATGGGTATTTACTTTCTCCGGGCCAGTATCACCGTAAATGATACTGGGTGTGCCGCGTGTATCGGGCGTTCTGACCCCGCCGGTCACGGGCGTTCCTCCCGGCACATTGAACAGTCCGGTATTGTCGATGAAATAGGACATCGGCTGACTCTGGGCCTCCAGCCGGTTGTAGGCCAGGAATACGGTAAATTTGTCCTGGAACCGGTTGCCGTAGGAAAAATACTGCCGGTCACCAATGAACGTTCCTTTATCTTCCCCGTAATTCTTGTAAGGCTGAATAAACAGGCTGCCCTCAAAATAGAATTCCTGCTTGTGCGGCATGCGTGTCCGGATATTGGCTACGCCTCCTATCGAGTTACCACTGTATTCGGCCGAGAAAGGGCCATAAACGATGTCAACCGAATCGATCTCGTTCGGTCCGACCAGCGACCAGCGCGGCGCGCCATTGAAAGAAGCCTGCAGAAAATTGTGCAATGGCAAGCCATCGGCATACACCATGCTGCGCGCGGTTGAAAACATATCCGCCCCGCGAATTCCCAGCACACCATTCGGATCACCGACATAACGCTGACGGATTTGAAGACTGGGCATGTATTTGAGCACTTCTTCCGTGGTTTGTGCATTCTGCTGCTCGACCTGCGCCCGGGTAACGCGCATCGTGGGTGAAGTAAAGTGCGAATCCCGCTCAGTTTCTCCGGTCACCACCATTTCCCTGAAAAGAGTTTCGTTATGCGCGGCAGGCTCATTCGCCTTTTTCTTCTTCCCTTTTGCCGTGTCCGCGCTGGTATCGCCGCCCGATCCGGCAATCTGCGCCAACTGCTCCCCTGCATATTCCCTGTTCTCATCCGCCTGTTTTCCAGGCGCACCCTCGCCCTGAGCAGCGTAACTGGTGGCCGCGCACAGCAGACTGAACAACGCCAGAGGAAATTGCTTCATGATTTGAGCCTTCCTTTCGATTTGTGATTGGTAATTGCAGCAGTGTTTGCCGCTATTATTGTGTTGCGAACAGCGTTTGGTGACTGGAACGGTTGATGACCTTCTCAACCGGCAGAACCCGCAGACCCTCATTATTGGTGCGCCAGACAATCAGAGCCTTGTTATCACTGATCAGTGGCACCGGATAATCGCTGGTTCCGGTTGTCAGCATCACACGCCAGGGCGCGCTCCAACTGGTACCACCATCATTCGAAAACATCATCCTTGCGGAATAGACGTTGCCATCAAATTCACGCCAGGTCAGGATGACGGTTTCACCATGCGCCACCACTGCAGCGTGATCCGGCTGCATATCCGCATCTCCCAGTGCCATGGGTTGCGATTCCCGGTTGCTGCTGATCCGCCTGTAGAGCTGTCCCTGGACTGCAGCACCACTGGTAAACCAGGTCAGGTGCAACTGATCCCTGCCGTCAACTGCAAGACTGCCGCCATTGTGCGGGCAGGCATCAATCTGCCATTCATCATGGGTCACCCTTCTGGCGCTTTCTTCCGTTTTGTCCAGATTCACCACGGCAAAATCACGGGTGTTGGCGTCAAAAATGTTCCGCAACAGCACGATCGGCCCTTCGCTGGTCCAGGCAAGCGCAGTGCGGCAGCATTCACAGGTATGCTGATGAATTTTCCGGCTGGGCTCGAAATGCGCGCCATTGTCGGACGACTGGCTGCTGTAGAGTGAGATACCCTTGAATTCTTCGCCTTTTTCCCTTGCCGCATCACGATCTCTCGCATCCAGCCAGGCGACCACCACCCTGCCTTTTCCATCGATTGCCAGGGAATCGAAACGATGGCTGGTCACACGACCATCATCGTTCAGGACGATGGGTTCCGAAAACGTCTGGCCTGAATCGGTAGAACGTGAGAACTTTATATTTCCAGCATATTTTTCCGCCAGCTGCTGTGTCCAGGTAACCAGCACCGTACCATCGTGCGCCACCTGAATCTTGGGGCGATTTTCACCATCGTTACCAATATTCTCCGGTACAGAATTAACTGTTACTGGCCCGGAGAAATGCTGGCCATCATCCTCCGACCAGGAAACCAGCAAACGCTGATTGACCACTTTTGCCAGCCATAGCCGCCCTTGCTGATCCAGCGATACCCCGACTGCCAGCGCAGTCTTGATATGTTTTGCCGCAGCGGGCGCCGGTTGTTGTACTGGTTGTTGCAACAGATTGCCGGTATCCGATCCAGCGGCTCTGGCCACCACTGAAACCAGCGAGAAAACCAGACCGATCAATGCGGAAAGGAAAAACAGTGATTTCTTCATGGTTCGTGACAAAAGCCAGAAGAATAAATGATCTAAATAGGGGTGGAAATGCGACATTTTGTCGCATCTGGAAATCGCTAAGCGATGGTTAAAATAGGCTATGTTATAATTAATTGTTGAAACTGCCTTGTTTTCCCAAGAGATGCGAGGAAACAAAGCGTTGGCGTAATATTTTGGCCGAGACGGTCAATCATTCTGTGCCAACCGAGATAATTCCCAAGATAGCGTGTTGCCACTCCATGAAATTTCTTCATCCACTGTTTGAGTCGACTGTCATAAGCATTGACATTCTGAACATGATAGATGTTGTCTATCACGCGCTGACCTGCAGCGATATTGACCGGGCGATGAGCAATGTTTGCCTGCCGGGTAATTTGTTTATACGTGGGTAACCCATCAGTGCACAGGATGACATCCTTATTTAACAGAGGGATAAGCGCTGGTTCAATTTGCTGGGTACTGGTGCCTTGCAGTATACAGCTGGCAGTTTCACCATGACGATCCCGTACCACTAATACAGGTACCTGTTCTTTTGATGTCCCTTTCTTGTCAGCTTTGCCACCTCGCTTGCGTGCAGACCTGGGTAACCGACGCTGTCCTTTAAAGGATTCCAGAAAATAGGTTTCATCGGCTTCGACAATACCATTCATTTTGCCGGGTTGACGAGCTGCAGGAATTTGCAGAAAACGATGACGCCACTTAAAGCTTGTATTATTGGCTATCCCACAGCTATCTGCTGATTGACGGATACTTAATCCCTGAATCAGGGTTTGCTCATACTCAAACCATTTATCTTTGTGGCGTAACCGTGCCAGTGGCGTGCCTGTGAGCGCATTGAACGTGCGATGGCATTGGCGGCAACGATAACGTTGCAATTGACTGACATTTCCCCAGCGATATAGCTCAGTAGATTTGCAATCGGGACAAGCAAGTTTGTCAGGCTGATGGCCTTCGATCAGTGCGATGACTTCATCAGTATCCTCTTTTCCTGCCAGCCTTTTTCGCAGTTGCTCTCGTTGATGACGGCTCATGCGTTCTATTGAACTCATCCAATCTTTGAATTCCGTTGATCTCATTGTGGACTCCTCATTCTATAGCTCAATGCACATTCGACAACTCATTCAATAATTAATTGTTACATAGCCTTAAAATACGTTACCATCCAGATTCACAACAGTGTTAACGATAATTATTATCGATAACAAAGGATCAGAGCCCCTAACTGCCTGGCCCTTATTCACAACATGATTATGTTTCGCAGCCCGGAGGAAATATGCTTTTCTGGATCAGAAAAACCATCCACATCACGGCATGTTTTTATGTGCTGATATTTGGCTTGCTAAACACGGCGCCAATATATTCAGCCAAGCTGGAACAAGCCGGTCAAACCGGTTTTCTGGTGGTCGCAGCGGATCGCGGCACTGCTGGCAACGAAGAAATCCGGAAGGCTTTCAACGCATTTTCGGCCAGCCATCCAGCTGCCCTGGTCTTTGTAACGGATGAACATTCCCGGCAAATACTGCAGTCCGGCCTCTCCCGCCTGAATCAGCACAATATCGGCCGTATCGTCGTGCTCCCATTGTTTATTTCTGCAGCAGAACCGCGTTATCAACTCATCCACAAGCTCATCAGCGAAGAAAACCAGACTATCCCCTGCGACTTTCACGAAACCCTATGGCGAGAGTGATTTCGCAATCGAGGCACTGGCCACCCGTTTGCGCAGCATCAAGCGCACCGCACACCAACCTCTGCTGGTGATAGGTTATGGCGCACAGCAAGATACGGATAGGCGCGCCATGTATAGCGACTGGATGCGAATCATCAAACAGGCAACGCAAGGCATCCATTTTCGTTCGATCAACTCCCTGATTCTGCTGGAGGAAAACCGAAGAAGCACCAGAAATCCGCAAACAAAACAAAACGGCAACTCGAGCACTGGCATCTTTGACCCGGCAAACCGGAATGGTAAAAAACAAGTCGTTGCATTTGCACTCGGACCAAAGCATGACGATACGACTTCTCTCGAAACCCGGCCAAAACAACTACTGCCCGCCAAATGCCAAACTCAATAGTTTCGAACCCGAATCCGGTTACCTGACAAATGGATGCTGCAAACAGCTAACGACCACCCACCCCAGGCCACCGAACTTAGCCTGAATCAATGCCAGAGTCATACATCCACACAGTGATGAACAAGCCACACAACACCGGTAGTCGGTAACCTTGTTTTCTATGTAATGGCTGACACCATAGAAAATGTACTGCCCTTTCATGAGCTTATATAAAATATTTGCCCTGACTGAAGATTAGCGGCAGTCGCCGTTTATACAAAAATACATGCCATAGCAGGAACCGTTTCTGATCCTCACTGCCATTAAAATGGTATTGGATGCTCCGGTGATACATTCATTGAATTACTTCATCATAAAAAATAATAATACGAATGATAATAATTGTTATTTACATAATTAGAAAATTCTGGTTATATTAACCCAGTCAGCGTTTTCATCAAGAGGAGCAGTTTATGCATTCACCAGCCATTTTGAAACGGCCGGACATAGATCCTTCATTGACCGGAATCAGCCCATCCACAATCCCGGCAATCGATCTTTCAGTTTCCCCGGCGAAACGCTCAAAAATATGGGAACTGAACAGAACCTATCACTGCCCCGTTATCGGCCTATGTTTGCCCGCCACAGATCTTGAGCGTTTTGCCAAGCGCTTTCAGTTCAAAGCCTCCATCCATAACGCGCATGATCTGCACGTTGAAGCAGTCTGCCACGCCACCACGAGAAACTCTATATCGGAAACGATTCACAAATACCTGGACAGGTTGTATGAAAACCATATCAAACAATTCGATGCAGCCAAAACCGGAAACGAAGTACTCGCACTGTGGGAAATCTGTTTCGCCAATGGAAAAGTGGCCGGACCGCTTTGGGCAGCGCTCACTCACAAACGATCTGATTCCGAAGTCAGAGAACAGATTCATGACAAAATTCACATGCACATGCATGAAGCGGTTGCCGAACTGTCAATCACACAACACCGGCTAAGCCAGACAGAGCAAGCACTGAAGGAACTGGCCGGGCAACTGGAACAAATCAGGAAAAAACACAGCCAGACCGAATTACACCTGCGCCAGCAATTGCAGCAGGCTACTGCTGAAATCAGGCAGTCGCAGCAATCCGAACGAGAATGCAAGATCCTCCGCCAGCGACTGGAAACACTGGAATCCGGCTGTGCCATGCTCGGTATGAGTCAGCGCCTGATGCAGCTGACAACGGAAAATGAACAACTACAGATCAAGGCAACACAAGCCAACGATCTCAAGCAATCACTCAAGAATGCATGCCACACGCTGACTGAGCTTTACCACGAATGCGATACTCTACGCACCGAACGGGACACACTGGAAAATCTTCTGGCACTCAATTCTGGCCACACCGTAACAGCAGAACCAGCAAACATGATTACTGAAGCAGCCATTTCTTCTTACGACAGCATTCTGTGCGTGGGTGGACGGCCTGCCCTGTTACCGCAATATCGTGCACTCGCCGGACAACTTGGTCTCAAATTGTCGCACCATGATGGTGGCCAGGAAGATGCTCTTTCACGACTGCCGGAAATGGTATACGGCGCTACTGCAGTAATCTGCCCGACCGATTGTGTCAGCCACGCCGCTTACTATCAGATCAAAAGGCTTTGCCGGTTAGGCCAGAAACCCTGTTTGCTGTTCAAAGGCACGGGGATCTCCAGCTTTGCAGCCGCTCTGACAAAAATCACATCAGGACAGGCCAGCATAAACGGCTTGCCCGTCAACACAGTTGAAACTGCAACAGATTAACAATTCACGAGTCCAGTCTATGTAGTCAAACCCGAAATCAAGACAACATACCTATAAAACAGCCAGCCAGCATCACGCCAGCCAGCCAGAAATAATTTATTTTCTGGGGAAGCATCATGCTTTTAAGGTTCAAATGTTATTCAATTAGTTGGAAGATTTGCCTGGCAACAGCCATCGCTTTTTCATTATTAGCTCATGCAGGTGCGGCCGAAACTGTGCCAGCCACCCCTATACCTGACGATAAATTTGTTGCCGCCAACCTGCAGCAAATTACCGTTACCGCCACCCGCAGCGAAACTGAACTACATAAAGTACCTGCCACGATCACCAAGATAGATGAAAAGGACATTCAGAAGCGGCGCCCTCACGATGAAGCTGCGCTCTTTGAAGATGAGCCGGACATGGTGATGTCGCGCGATGCACGCCGTTATGGCGCAACTACTATCAACATTCGCGGTATTGAAGGCATCCGGGTACTGCAGATGGTCGACGGCGTGCGTCTTCCAGAAGTTTTTACCGGCGGCGGAAATAACAACACCACCACGGCAACCAGCGATTCTCCAGAGATGGATTTTCTGCAGGGCGTGGAAATACTGCGTGGCCCGGCTTCCAGTCTCTACGGTTCAGAAGCACTTGGTGGTGTCATCGGCTATCGCACGCTTAATCCGGAAGATCTGCTGGCGGATGGCAAAAACACTGCACTACGTTACCGCTTCACCTGGCGGGACGCGGATAAAAGTTTCCAAAATACCGGTCTGGGCGCCATCGGTAGTGACCAGTTCAAGTTACTCCTGGGGATTAGCGGAAGAAATGGCCATGAACTGAGTAATCGCGGAAGTAAGGGTGGCACAGGATTTGATCGCGAAAAACCCAATAACATTGACAACGAATCCCTGGCCACACTGGCCAAACTGGCTTGGTTGCCTACTACCAGACATCGCGTCGGACTGACCTTTGAACGCCGCGATATCAGCAGCGAAGTTGATACCCTGCGCATGTACCGTACCGTCCCCAAAATGACTGGCAACCTGGGAGCAGAAGAACTGAAGCGCAACCGCTGGAGCCTTGATTGGGAATGGAAACCGAAGAATACCTGGCTGGATCGCTTCTATCTGATGGGCTATCACCAGAAATCCGCAACTGAAACATACACACAACAAAATCGCCGCAACACCAGCGCCAGCTGTTCCGCCACTACCGGCACTGGCAATAATTGTGAAATCAATATGGATGTTACTGTTGATCAGAAACTTTACGGGTTCAACAGTCAACTCGAAAAAATGCTGGTCTTTGGATCAATTATCCATAATCTGACAAGCGGCTTTGACTGGCGCACGCTGGAAATTTCCCAGTGGAAAGACAGCACCATCTTCCGCAATGGCAACTATAACAACCCGATTAAGCTGGTGCTCGGCGAAACCTACCCTAATCACGGCTTTACTCCAGGGAGAACCCGTACCTACGGCTTATTTCTGCAAGATAGCATTGAAATGCTGGACGGCGATCTAGTCATCACCCCTGGAATACGCTACGACCGTATTGAGCTGCGCCCAGACGATGCACCCTTATTCATGACCGGCCAGCAATTCGATGGTGTCAGCCGCAACTTTAATTCTATTTCACCCAAATTATCCGCGCTCTGGCAGTTCCACCCTCAGATCAGTGTTTACGGCCAGGCGGTACGTGGCTTCCGCGCACCTAACTACAACGACGTCAATGGGATGTTTCACAATTCAGCACAGCGCTATGCCCGTATCGCCAACCCGGATCTCAAACCGGAAACCAGCATCGGTTACGAGATTGGAACTCGCTTCAACGTTCTGAGCAGTCACTGGCAGATTGCCCTGTACCACAATGAATACAAAGATTTCATCAAGAGCCAGCGGATTTGTGGATCTCCGAACGTTTGCCTTGGCGGGCTGGTAAGTTCAGTTTTTCAGCATATCAACTATGAAAAAGCAACTATTCGTGGGGCAGAAATCCGCACTCACTGGACATTACCGGGCAACTGGTACCTCAATGGCGCAGTAGCCTATTCCCACGGCGATGTGAAATCCCCCAACGGTAAAGTGCCGCTCAACAGCATTGAGCCATTGCGCGGGAGTCTGTCACTGGGCTGGGAAGGCACTCTGAGCGAGCAGATCATTGGGGCTGAATCACGTCTGCGTGCTGCGCACCGAGTTTCACGCGCTGATAAAGCTGACAACTACTACCAGCCGGATGGTTATGGCGTGGTGGATCTATCTGCCTGGTGGAAACCAAGAAAAAATGTTCATGTCGGCTTCAATCTCAACAACCTGTTTGACCGCAAATTCTGGGTGTGGAGCGATATCCGCCAATCTGATGTCACCAATGATGAGCAAGGGATGAGCTTCTACAGCCAACCAGGGCGCAATTTCAGCGTTGCTCTGCAGATCGATTTATAAAAAATGAGCACACCCCCTCAACCCGGACCTCATCAACACCACAAAGATAGCCAAACAAACCCCAGAGGAGAATTTTATTTCATGAAACACATGATGCGTTACTTGCGACTATTTGCCTTGGCATGCCTGTTTGCTCTAACCACAGGCTCCCAGGCAAACTCGCTGCTGTTTCTTACTGCCAATCCAATGCCAGCTGGAAAATATCTGATACTGGATAAACTGGCTAAAGATCAGGGTATTGAAACACACACCCAATATGTCGAAAAATTGACTGATCCTATCGCTCCTGATCTATTGGCGCGGTATGACTGGGTGATACTTGACGCACCTCGCGATAATGTTTTGCGCCCCATCGAATCACGTTTATCCAGTCAACTGGCCAGCTATCCCGATCGATTGATTCTGATGCATGAAGAACACCCGCGCTGGCAAGGAGTCGAGGATGCACTTGCGCAACGTCTGCATAGCTATTTTGTCAATGGCGGGCTACGTAACCTTGAATTGTTCATGCAAACACTTGTGCACGCTGAACAGCAACAGGATTGGGCAGGACTGCCGGAACCCTGGGTATTCCCGGAAGCTGGCATCTATCACCCGGATTACGCACAGCTCGTATTACCGACCATCGAAGATTTTCTGGCATTCAAGAAATATGCGAAGGACGATCCACGCCCACTGATCGGCATCACCATGCAACGCCAATATCTCGCCTCCGGGCAGACTGCACTCATCGACGATCTGGTCCGTCGCATTGAAGCCAGCGGAGCTGTCGCCATGCCGATGTACACGCCCATAATGAGCAATGACGCTATCGAAAAACTGGCCCGGATTGATGACACCCATACAATCGACGTATTGATCAACACCCAGATCGTGCTCAATGCTGACGGCCGCCGTTCTGAATTCACCCGGCTGGGCATCCCGGTCATCCAGGGCACCGCCTACCGCAGCGGCGACGAAGCAGCCTGGCGCGCGGATCCCAGTGGCATGCCGTTGATGGATGTACCTTTCTATATGGCTCAAGCCGAATACACGGGCATCAGCGATATCCTGATTGCCGCCGGTCAGGGTGAGCACGAGCAACTGCCCATCATTGAACAGACTACCTCTCTGGCAAACAAGGCGCTGCGGCTGGCACACCTGGCACGCGCAACCAATGCCGATAAGCAACTCGCCCTGTTTGTCTGGAATACGCCACCGGGTGAAAAAAACTTTGCCGGTTCTTACCTCAACCTGCCACGCAGCCTGATAGCTACCCTTAGTTCACTACAGGCTGCCGGTTACGACACTGCACCGCTGGCCGAAGAGCAGCTGATCGAGCGTGTTCAGCGTCTGCTTGCACCCAACTACCAGCCCGTTGATGATAAACAAGTGCTGAGCAAATTGCTCGACGACAACCTGGCGGCACGCCTGCCGGTAGCAGATTATCAACACTGGTTTGACAAGCTGCCGCAGCAGGTGCGCGATGAAATGATTGAGCGCTGGGGAGCACCGCAGGACAGCAGCATGATGCTTGACGGCCATTTCGTCATTCCACGTCTGACACTTGGCAAACTGGTGTTACTGCCACAACCCCCCCGCAGTGAACGTGGTGAAAACAAGGAAAAAGCACTCTATCACTCACCGAAAGCTGTCCCTTCCCATTTCTACCTGGCGGCCTATCTTTGGGTTCGCGAACAATATCGTGCAGATGCACTCATCCACTACGGCACCCATGGCTCACAGGAATGGCTGCCGGGCAAGGAACGCGGTTTGTCGATCAACGATTATCCTTATCTGGCACTGGGTGATCTGCCAGTAATCTATCCCTACATCATGGACAACATCGGTGAAGCTACCCAAGCACGCCGCCGTGGACGTGCAACCACTATCAGCTACCAGACACCACCTTTCTCCCCAGCAGGTTTGCATACCACTCTCAATGAATTGCACGATCTGTTGCACCAGTGGCAAATGCAGGAACTGGGCGCCGTGAAGGACAACACACGCCTGCAGCTGATCGACAAGGTCATCGCGGAAAATATTGATAAAGATCTTGATTGGCCACGCGCACGCATCGAGAGCAATTTCCCGGACTTCATCGAGGAACTGCATCAACATCTGCATGATCTGGCCCAGACCGCTCAGCCAGTCGGCCTGCACACCTTCGGAGAAGGCTCGGAAGCGGATTGGCGTATCACCAGTGTCATGCTGATGCTTGGTGTGGAACGTCTCAAATCTCTGGCGGCTCTGGATGAAGATGCTGATGAACAGCTGGCGATCGATCATCAGCAGTTACGTGATTCACCGCTATTCAAACGCATCAAAAGCTGGCTTGAAGCAACCAAGCTGCCAGACGATCTGAATGCAACTGAACGTGAAATTGCCACACTCGCCCGCGATTACTATCAGCGCATGGATCCCGGCGGAGAATCACGTCATCTGCTTGATGCACTGGCGGGACGTTATGTGCCAACCAGTTACGGTGGCGATCCGGTGAAAAATCCGGATGCCCTGCCCAGCGGCCGCAATCTGTACGCCTTTGATCCTTCGCGTATTCCTACCGAAGCCGCATGGAAAGCTGGGCAGCAGGCACTTGCTGATCTGCTGGCTGCACATCGCGAGCAATCCGGACAGATGCCGGAAAAACTCACTTTTTCACTTTGGTCAGTGGAAACCATGCGCCACTACGGCGTGCTCGAAGCTCAGGCATTTGCTGCGCTGGGCGTACGGCCGTAATGGGATGACGGCGGCCGCGTCAGCGATGTCGAGCTGATTCCGCGTTCCGAACTGGGACGCCCCAGAGTAGACGTAGTGCTGTCCGCCACCGGTCTGTATCGTGACCAGTTTCCCAACGTCATACGTCTGCTGGCCAAGGCAGTAAAACTGGCAGCTGAAGCGGAAGAAGCTGACAACCCGGTACGGACTAACGCCCAGCGTATTACAACCCAATTGCTGGCACGTGGATTAAGCGAGGTTGATGCCCGGGATGCCGGACAAACACGCATCTTCGCTTCTGCCAGCGGGCAGTACGGTACCGGGCTTGACAATGCCGCGCTGGCTACCGACAGCTGGCAGGATCAGTCCGACGGTGATCGCAAGATGGCCGAGATGTATCTCGATCGCTCGCAGCATGCCTACGGTCCGGATGAATCGAAATGGGGGCGCGCCATGGAACAGGTCAATCTGTACGCTGAGCACCTCAAAGGCACTCAAGGTGCAGTGCTGGCGCGTAGTTCCAATCTCTACGGCATGCTCACCACTGATGACCCTTTCCAGTATCTGGGTGGTATTTCGCAGGCGGTACGCTATCTTGATGGCAAGGCTCCCGAACTATACATCTCCAATCTGCGTGGTGGCGGTAGCGGTAAGGTTGAAGGTGCTGCGCGTTTCCTCGCCAGTGAACTGACTACCCGCAACTTCCATCCGGGTTATATCAAGAACCTGATGGACGAAGGTTATTCAGGCACACTGGAAATAGTTGACAGCCTGAATAACTTCACCGGCTGGCAGAATACCGCTCGCGAAATCGTGCGCAGCGATCAATGGCAATCTTTTGCCGACATTTACGTCAAGGATAAATACCTGCTTGGGTTGGATCAATGGTTCGAGCAACATAACCCGCATGCCCAGGCACAAGCTATCGAACGCATACTCGAAGCCGCTCGCCAAGGTTATTGGGAAGCCAGTGAGGCTGATCTCAAAATCCTCAAGGACCGATATCAGGATCTGGCGCAACGTTACGATGTGCACAGCGATAACCAGGCTTTCACACAATACCTGAACAACGGTTTCGGTGAACAACCCCAGGCACAAACCGAAGCCACAGCCAGCGAGATGCAGTCACAAACGGTCGAGGGCATGCGCCTGACCAAGATCGAACAGCTGCACTCTGAACTTTCTCCCCAAGAATTAGCCTGGCTACTGATTCTGCTGGCCATCACCGGTGGTATCTGGCGCGGCCTGCGTTCATCCACCCCACTTTCTCATTCGTAAATCCGGAGTCATTTTTTATGCAAAACACGATCGAAACATCCATGTATCAGATTGGTCAGCTCTTTCTGCTGCCAACGTTGCTATTGATTTCCCTGCTGTTTCTCTATGCCTTCTTTGTACTGGGAGAATTCATCACATTAGCGCTGCGCCGCCGTTCAGGTGGTGGGCGGCTACTGTTACTACATTTTCAGCAAAATCCGCAGACAAATGATGATGAGCTGGACATGTTCGCCCATCGGCTGATCGAAGGCCCGCGCATCACCAGCCGCGTAACCCCCATGCTCGGCCTGGTCGCCACCATGATTCCCATGGGGTCCGCCTTGAAAGCGCTGCCTGAGGGCAACTTGGCAGGTGTATCGGATAATCTGGTACTGGCCTTCTCGGCAGTTATTCTGTCCTTGTTAACAGCCTCCATCACCTATTACGTAGTCAATGTGAAGCGCCGCTGGCTGTCTGAAGAGTTGCTGCAAATTGCCAAATTACGCAAGGGAGATGTCTGATGGCAATCAAATTAATGGATGAAGCCAATGACGATGATCCAATCCTCTCGGTAGTCAACCTGATCGATATTTTTCTGGTCATCATCGCTGCGCTGTTGATTACCATTGTCCAGAATCCATTGATCAATCCTTTCAGCCAGAAGGATGTCACTGTAATTGTCGATGTCGGCAAACCCAGCATGGAAATGATCATTAAAAAGGGTGAAACCATCGAGCATTACAAAGCCAGCGGTGAAATCGGCGCAGGTGATGGCCAAAAAGCTGGTGTAGCCTACCGCATGCAGGATGGTTCGATGATCTACGTGCCAGAAGACAAGGATTAACCTCTGCGCAATCCAGGATGGGTTCTGCCCATCTTGGATACTGGAACCACACAACTCTATACATCAGATTCACCCGTCCCCTCAAAATAGCTGCCGTAACCGCCGAACAGGCTGGCAAAAATCCAGAAAAATGCTGTTCAAATAGTCAAAATCTTGCCTACTCGAATGCCCTTAACAGTGGGGATACAGATCCACTGCCAGATGAGTCACTCCTCCAAAGAATTAATCGCATGGCAAAGCATAACGGCAATAGGCCATGCCACAACACCAGCAATCTGTGTTGCTTATGACACCATGGCCAATATAGCCTCACTAATTTCCTTCCTCAAAATAAATTTATAAAAAAACTTGCACAAATTATTTTAACCATTATAATGATAATCATTCTCATTCAATAATTCATCCAAGGTGAGACATGAATTCAATCAACATCAAATACCATTTGGATTACGCACTCGCAGATGAATCGTCTTCGTCACCATCACATTTTCCTGTGAAGTTGATTAGTAGCGAAAACCTGTTCGAGGCGGGCAAGGAAGTGCTTATTCAGCATCGGGGTGAACAATATCATCTGCGACTGACGCGCAACGACAAGCTGATCCTGACAAAATAGTTTTCAAATACCGGGATTCGCTTGTGGCTAATCGTCTTTTATCAATAACCTTTCGTTTTTCCTGGTAATCACTGGTAGATCTCTCTCCTCTCCCAGTGATTCGTGTCGGCAAGCCAGCCCTCCCTCCCGGGCAAGCCAGCCATTTTTTCCGAAACGGGGTCTATCATGAAATTTTTATCCAAGACAACATGGGAACCGGCATATCAGGGGACGCAGCCTCATTCCGGCAGCTTGCCTGGAATCCACCCGGATACATAAGCCAGCCATTCCTTTTTCCATCCATTTTTGCTGGTGGGCCAGGTATTGCAGCAGGCACTCAGGCCGCACCCCAACCTTCTGCGTCACCTGTTCCGTTTGGCTATCTCTGCTCTCCCGCCTGTCTTTCCAGGTAAAACCATGCTCCATCACCCTAAAAAGGTGGAATATCCCGACATGACGGCCGATCATCCCGCAGAAGTATTACCTCCGCAGGTTATAAACGGAATTGGAATGCGCTGGATCAGATCGGATCGCCAACATCGGCATCAGGCCAATACATCTACCCGCAACTTGCAAACGAACTCTCAGCAGCTTGCCGGCCTTTTCATCCTGTGTATTGGCGGACGTGCTGCGCTTTATCCGCAATATCGTGAACTGATTGAATCTGCTGGCGGGCAGTTCACAGTTTATCGAGGTGGTGAACAGAGCAACACCCATTATCTGGTCACACTGCTTGTTCAGGCCACGATTGTGCTGTGCCCGGTTGACTGTATCAGCCATGAAGATTTTTCCACTATCCGGTGGTACTGCCAGAGCATTGATAAGCCCTGCTTTTTGCTGCAGCGATCTGATCTCGCCACTTTTGGCAAGGCGGTGGAAATCCTTTCGCGACATGGTAACCACCCTCAGGAATCCGGTATTTTCGGTCAATCAGCATGACAACTCCGGATAAACAGGCTGTCCTGGTCTGGATAAACCACCCGGGTGCTGTGTGATAATACGTAAACCTTCTCCCCGAAAAGCTCATCATGATGGTTTTACTCGAAGCACATCGCGCCGGTTTGTTTGCCCGCAACCAGTGGTTGCCGAATATCATTGCTGGTCTGGTGGTGGGTATTGTTGCATTACCGCTGGCAATGGCTTTTGCAATAGCTTCCGGCGCCCGCCCGGAACAGGGGTTATATACCGCCATTATTGCCGGTGCTCTTGTATCGCTCTTTGGAGGGAGTCGCGTACAGATCGCCGGGCCCACCGGCGCTTTTATCGCCATTCTGGCCGGTATCACTGCCAAATACGGCATTTCCGGATTACAGATCGCCACTCTCATGGCAGGCATAATTCTGGTTTTGATGGGAATGATGCGCATGGGAAGTGTGATCCGCTTCATTCCTTCCCCGGTAATCGTTGGTTTTACAACTGGAATCGGCGTAATCATTTTTGTCAGCCAGTGGCATGATTTTTTTGGCTTGCCACCAGCAAGCGGTGATCATTTCCATGAAAAATTCTGGCAGCTGATTCAATCCCTGCCTCAACTGCATGTACCCACATTGGCATTGGCGCTCATCGGCCTGGCATTGACAATCTGGGCACCCCGTTTCCACTATCTTGCGCGCGTGCCCGGGCCACTCGTTGCGATGCTGGTAACCACGTTGCTGCAGGCTGCGTTACAGCTACCCGGCGTAGCCACCATAGGCTCCGCGTTTGGCCACATCCCGACCAATCTGCCAAACTTTGTCATACCTGATGTCACTGTCTCGCAATCCATTGAATTGATCGGCCCAGCCTTCGCTATCGCCATGCTGGGCGCAATCGAATCTCTCCTCTCGGCGGTAGTGGCCGATGGCATGTCCGGCACCCGGCATGATGCCAACCAGGAACTCATCGGGCAGGGAATCGCCAATATCTTTGCGCCTCTGTTTGGAGGCTTCGCCGCGACAGGCGCCATTGCGCGTACAGCCACCAATATCCGTAATGGGGCAACCAGCCCGATCGCCGGGGTTGTTCATGCCGCAACGCTACTTTCCATCCTGCTGTTTCTGGCTCCACTGGCAGCTTACATCCCATTGGCAGCGCTGGCGGCCATTCTATTCGTCGTTGCCTGGAACATGAGCGAGATTCACCGGTTCATTCATATCCTGAAAATCGCACCAGTAGCTGATCGTTTTATTCTCGTCATCACGTTTTTGCTTACGGTTTTTGTTGATCTGGTGGTGGCAGTCAATGTGGGCGTCATACTGGCAACACTGCAATTTCTGCGCCGCATGTCCGAAGTGGTCGAAACCCAGCCAGTTGCCACGGAAACCGTGAACATGGAACTGGCTCAGCATAACCTGCCCACCATTCCGCCTGCCGTCGTGATCTATGAGGTTTCCGGCCCCATGTTTTTCGGTGCCGTCGAGAATTTTGAGCATGCACTGGTGCAAACACATACCTTGCCGGAGGTGTTGATTATTCGCCTGCGTTCGGTGCCTTTCATTGATATGACCGGCATCCAAACATTGGCACAGGTCATTGAACAGTTACACAAACGCAATGTCCGTGTTGTTTTGTGTGAAGCCAACCAGCGGGTGCGAACCAAACTGGAAAAAGCCGGTGTTCTCCGGGCCGACGCGCTCGCCGTTTACACACAACAGTTTGTGGATGCTGTGCGGCAAAACACGCCACCAATCACAAATACCCATTAAATCCACAAGAGAATTGATCCATGCTCACAAAAATCTGCAGTTCATTTTTATATCCGGGATTAGCCCTGCTGGCCATGACTCTCCTGTGCCTGTCATCCTCTCCGGTACATGCCGGAAAAGTACGCGAATACTGGATTGCTGCGGAAAAGGTTGATTGGAATTATGCCCCGGCCGGGATCAACCGGATTGATCCCCAGAGTGATCTGGGTGTCTGGGGAAAAACACTGACTTACACAAAGTACCGCTACATTGGTTACACCGACAGCAGTTTTTCGCAACCCATACCCCAGCCGGAATGGATGGGTATTCTGGGCCCGACGATACGCGCCGTGGTCGGCGACACCATCAAGGTGCATTTTCTAAACAAGGCTGACATACCACTTTCCATCCATCCGCACGGTGTCATGTATGACAAGGATAACGAAGGTGCGGATGGCGGCAAGGGCAGCAGCATTCCGTCAGGTGGGCGTTATACCTACAGCTGGACAGTTGACCGGGATGCAGGCCCCGGCCCGGATGACCCTTCATCGGTGGTCTGGCTGTATCACTCGCATGTCATGGCAGAGGAAGAAATCAATCTGGGGCTGGTCGGCACCCTCATCATCACGGCTGCCGGCAAGGCACATTCCGCCAGAAACCCGGCTCCACGCGACGTGGATCAGGAATTCATCGCGCTGTACATGATTTTCAACGAGGAAAACGATGAGGAAAGCGGCCTGAAGCACGCCATCAACGGCCAGATTTTCGGCAATCTTTCCGGCTTCGAAACCCGGCGCGGGCAACGTGTGCGCTGGCATCTGGTCGCACTGGGCAACGAAGTGGACAATCACACCGTGCACTGGCATGGCCAGACTGTGCTTGATCATGGCCGCAGAACCGATGTCATCGAACTCATGCCCGCCAGCATGATCTCCGTTGACATGACTCCCCGCTCACCAGGCAACTGGCTGTTTCATTGCCATGTCAGCGATCACATGATGGCGGGAATGGCCACTCGTTGGCTGGTAAAGTAGGGAACGCCGGGGGTTACTGCATCATCTTTTTGCGGTGATGCCATTTTTCTACCGCCTGCATCACCAGAGAATAAACTGCAGGCACTACCACCAAAGTCAGCAATGTAGAGGAAATCATGCCGCCAATCACCGCGACGGAAAGCGGGCGATTGGTTTCTGCCCCGGCTCCTAGCCCCATTGCTGCGGGCAATAACGCAAGGATGACAGTGAGCGAAGTCATCAGCACTGGCCGCAACCGGACAGGGCAGGCTTCGCGCAGAGCATCATTGATGGATTTTCCCTGTTCCCGCAGTTGGTTGGTCAGATCAATCAGCAAGATCGAATTTTTAGCAACCAGCCCAATCAGCAGCACAAGGCCAATCATGGAAAAAATGTTGAGCGAGTTTCCCGTCAGCCACAAGCCAAAAATACCACCGATAATTGCCAGCGGCTGCGCCACCATGACAATAAGCGGCTGCAGGAAAGAATTGAACTGGCTGGCCAGCACCATGTAAAGCAGGACCAGCGCCAGCGTAAAAATAAATACGGTATTCGATACCGTCTTGGCCAGTTCTTCTGCCTGCCCGGTCATTTTCACCGTATAACCCGCTGGCAGGAATTCGGCAGCTTGCTGGAATACCACTTCGGCTGCCTTCCCCAGCGGCAAGACCGGATTGGCGTAGAACATTGCTGCATATTGCAGATCAAAACGCCCGATCACGGCTGCGCCGAGGCTATCACGAAATTGTGCGATGGTATCTAGCCTCACCAGCTCGTTCCCGCTGCTTCTCAAATAAATTTTCTTCAGATCCTCAATCTGATTGAACCGGCTTGCCTTACCCTTGATTCTGATTACATAGCGCTGCCCATCTCCCGGTTCATCATTGAATCGGGCTACATCCACACCTCCGGTAAACATATTGATTGCCGTGGCAATATCCGCCGCAGAGATGCCAAGACTGGCAGCCCGTGTCCGGTCCAGCTCTACCACCAGTTGCGGCAGATCAAGATCCAGATCCAGATCCACCTTACCCATCCCTGGCATTTCACCAAGCCGCCGCTGCATTTCCTTGGCCAGCCGGCTCACTTCCTGAAGATTGGGCCCTGTCATATTAAACTGCAGTTTTTCCGAGCGCTGTCCGCGCACAATGGAAACCGGCGCAGGAAATGCCCGCACCCCGGGAATGCTGTCAAAACGTTCCCTCAGCTCGCGGATAAGTTCCTTTTGTGTCTTGGTGCGGCTATTGCGGTCATACAAACGAACACTGACGAACCCTTTATTCACTTGCCCATCCTGCCCAGCGCCAATAATGGAAAGATAACTGGCCACTTCCTTGGGATAGGATGCCAGCACACCTTCAATCAACCTCAGTCGCGAATCGGTATAGTCAATACTCGAACCCAGTGGCGTTCTGAAATTCACGGTGAATACCCCTTCATCCGCCTCCGGTGAAAGTTCTTTTTCCACATTGCCAAAAAAGAAACCACTGCTCAGCACGGTAATGGTTGTAATCAGAATGACTTTCCAGCGATGCACAATGGCGTAATCAAGCAGCGAGATGTACACCCGGTCCATGCGATCAAACCAGCCATCCAGCCAGTAATAGAGACGCCCGTGTTTACGGTCCACCTGTAAATAGCGTGAGCAAAGCATGGGTGTCAGCGTCAGCGAAACCAGCAGGGAAATCAGCACACCAAAAGTGACAACCACAGCAAACGATTTGAAGAATTTGCCAATGATGCCGTCCATGAAAATCACTGGCGCGAAGATACAAACCAGTGAGAATGTGGCTGCAATAACCGCAAACACGACTTCATGGCTGCCTCTGATCGAAGCGGCTGCCGCATCTACCTTGCCGTGTTCATCCTGACCCCGGCTCATGTGGCGGAAAATGCTCTCCAGCACCACAATAGCATCATCTACCACCACTCCAATCAGCAGCAACAGCGCGAGCAGTGTCATGGTGTTGAAGGTGAATCCGGAAAAATACATCACGGCCACCGCGCCCATCAGCGACACCGGGATCGCTGTCGCAACAATCAGCGTGGAGCTCACCGAACGCAGGAACAGCCAGACAATCAGCGCGGCCAGCAATGTGCCTTCAACCAGATGTTCCTGCAATGAATTCACCAGCTCTTTGATAAAAATCGCATCACTGGTGGAAACACTAATACGCATTCCGGGCGGCAGGCTGGGGATGATGTCTTCTTTCAGCCTGCGCTCAACTTCATCAATAATAGCAACCGTATTGGCATTGGAAACCTTGACAATGCCCAGTCCCAGCGAAGGTTGGCCATTAAAACGCGCCACCTGGCGATAATCGGCCAGATCATCCTCGATTTCCGCAATCTCCTTCAGCCGGATCGGGGCATTGTCACGATAAGCCACAATCAGGTTGGATATATCCTTGAGATTGTGAAATTCCAGATCAAGCTTGATCAGCCTTTCCGTATTTTTGCCCACCAGAAACCCACCCGGCAACTGGATATGCTCACGCCGGAACGCGCTGATCACATCGCCAGCAGCCAGATTATGCGAAGCCATACGCTCGGGCAGGATATGGATGCGGATGGTGCGATCACGGCGCCCTCCCAGACGCACCTCGCCGACGCCATCAATTGTTTCCAGCTTCTTCTTGATGACGTTAAACCCGAACAGATTGAGCTGCTGCAGCGTGCGATCACCCTGTAACGATAGCCACATCACCGGCTGAGCGTTAGTCTCGATCTTGCGCACAATCGGTGGATCGGCATCATCCGGCAGCCGCCGCAGAACCTGGTTGATATTCGACTGCACTTCGTTGTAGGCAACGTCGATATTTTTGTCCAGACCAAAGGTAATGGTGGTCACCGAGATATTGGGTGAAGAACTGGACTGCACATGTTCAATACCCGGAATGGTATTGATTGATGTCTCGATGATGTTGGTAATGCTGGCATCGACGATATCGGGATTGGCCCCGATCAGGGTCGTTGTCACCGAAATCATGGGAAATTCGATATAGGGCCAGCGATCCACCCCGATACGCTGATAACTGATCACACCCAGCAACACCAGCAACCCGGAAACCATCCACGCCAGCACATGGCGTTTGATCGAGAGTTCTGGCAGTGTCATGAGTCGGCCTGCCCTGCTGTTTCATTCTGGATGGAGATTTTGGCGCCATCCGTCAGAAAGGCAGCACCATCCAGCACAACCTGCTCTCCCGCCTCTACGCCGTCGATAATTTCGACCATCCCATCTTGCCTCAGGCCGGTATGCACCACGCGTTGATGCGCCTGTGCCTGATTCACGGCATACACCACCTCACCGGCCGGGCGCAACACCACACTCTGCTCCGGCACCACTACCACATCCTTGCGAATGCCAAGAATCACCACACCATTGACACTGGCACCTGTATGCCAGCCGGGCTGATTTTCCACATCGGCCAACACCTCTATCGCCCGATTGCCGGCGCCTATGGCTGGCTTCAGCTCTTTTATACGGGAGATAATCTCGATATCGGAAGTCGGCGTAGTCAGCCGGATTTCCAGACCCGGCCTGATCTGCGATGCGATGCTTTCGGGGAACGGCAGATGGGCGCGTAATCGCTGATTACTGATGATCTGGAACAGGGGGTCGCCTATCTTCACATAATCGCCTTCAGCAACCTGACGGGATTCCACGATGCCATCCACAGGAGAAAGCAAACGTGTTTTGGATGTGTTGTGTTCAATCGTGGCCAAACGGGATTTGGCGCCTTCCAGTTGTCTGCGCAGGGCAATTTCCTGGGTTTTGACATCATCCAGCGCATTCTCGGAAATGAAATTCCGTTCAACCAGACGTGTATTCCGTTCAACCAGACGCCTCTGGTTCTCCTGCAGCGCTTCCAGCCGGGCAACCTCACTCAGCGCTTCGCGGCGCTGCAACTGATAATCGACTGGATTCAGCGATGCAATTTCCTGACCTTTTTTTACGTGCTGTCCTTGTCGCACCAACACTTTGAGGACTCGTCCGGAAACTTCAGCTGCAACAGTTGGATCCGACAAACCTTCCAGAGAACCAACCGTTTCCTCACGCATTTCCATTGACGCATGCCCGGCAGCAACCACGCTGACCGAAGGCGGGCTAATCACCCTGGCTGCTTCCTCCCGCTTGCCGCAGGCTGAAAGCATCAACACCAGAGCGATGCACAGCAGTTTTCCTGTTCCATTTATCATCACGGCTCACGCTCTCCTTGCAACATACATGAACAAACCGGTAACCCGGAGCACCTTCGGTACAAAAGAAAAGAACACGCGATCTTATCAAACTATGCTTTCTAACTGCTTGCAAACAGATCAATAGTCACGCCACTTTTACGAGGAAAGCGAGTAAAACCAGGAAACGAAATGGAAAGAAGGATGCCAGATGGAATGGATCAACCCGGAAAATACGGGCGCTATCCTGAAAGGAGATTGTTATATTCAGACTGGGTATTACAAGAGTGTCAGTGCAAGATCCATTGGCTGGACACAACCAACGGATCTTGCACCCGGAGGAATCAATGCATGATTGTTACCGCATGCCTAGCCAGCATAGTATGACGAAATCACGATTAACGAGCCTAGTACTGCAAAAATGAACACAACTGCAACCATCATATTTCTAAAGGTTTCGGTATCGCTACCTTTGACAACTTCACTCATTTTATTTACTCCTTTTTTGTATGAACCTGGAATAAATCATGCACCTGATCAGCTCGATTTTTATTGATCCAAATCAATAAAAATCGTATTTCAACTCAAATAGTAATTTAGGAAATAATTCATATGATGCGGGCAGGCAGAGGGTTTGCGGTACAATTGCGGCATGCAACGCAGCAAAACACCAACCACAAAAAACACTGATACCGGATCGGTGCCTGTCAACATCATCCTCATTGGCATGATGGGCGCCGGCAAGACCACGGTTGGAAAGTTGCTGGCAAACCTGACTGGAAAAACATTCATTGATGTTGACCAGGAAATCCAGCAACGCACCGGAGTTGGAATACCTGTAATTTTCGAAATAGAGGGAGAAGCCGGGTTTCGCAAGCGTGAAAGCGATGTTCTACGCGATGTTGTCAGCCAGCAAAATATCGTGCTCGCCACCGGGGGTGGCGCAATCCTGCATCCGGATAACCGTGCCTTATTGCGGCAGAACGGTATTGTGGTTTACCTGAGCGCACCTGTCACTGAATTGCGTCGCCGCACGCATCTGGATAAAAACCGCCCACTGCTGCAAACAGGCAATGTGCACGCCCGGCTGGTCGAGCTGTTTACCCAGCGCGATCCGTTGTATCGTGAAACCGCGCATATCATCATGGATAGCGGCCGACAAAGCGCTCGCTCATTCGTGCACAAACTGATACAGCGATTACACCAGTTCAATCAGGAATCCATTGCTGCCACACCAGATACTACATCTGCCGCGAAACCTTCCGAATAACAACCATCAACCCTGTGAGCGGCTGTGGACTGCATACATGAATCCTGAAAAACATGGCGCTTTACCCGGCAATAATCAATCCTGAAAATGTGATATGAACGCAATAGAAACCGTTGAAGTTGCACTTGATACCCCCCACGAGAATCGCAGTTACGCCATACATATCGGCCAGGAAATGATCTCACGGATGGATCTGCTGCTGCCTCATCTGCCTGGAAAAAAGGCAGCCATCATTACCAACACCACCGTCGCACCGCTTTATCTGGAAAAACTGCGCAGCGCGCTGGCCAACCATCAGGTGAATACGTTTTCAATCATCCTGCCGGATGGAGAGCAATACAAAAACTGGGAAACACTGAATCTGATTTTCGATGCACTGCTGGAACACCGCTGTGAACGCAAGACACCGTTGATCGCGCTAGGTGGTGGCGTGATTGGCGATTTGACCGGTTTTGCTGCGGCTTCCTATCTGCGTGGCGTGCCGTTTATCCAGATCCCCACTACCCTGCTTGCCCAGGTGGATTCCTCCGTGGGGGGAAAAACCGGCATCAATCATCCGCTGGGCAAAAACATGATCGGCGCTTTTTATCAACCCCGACTGGTTCTGACTGACACAGCCACTCTTGCCACCCTGCCGGACAGGGAGCTGCGCGCCGGTATCGCAGAAATCATCAAATATGGCCTGATTCATGATGCAGATTTCATGGACTGGCTGGAACACCACATGCATCAGTTGCTGGCACGCGATCCTGCAGCAATGAATTACGCCATTCGCCGCAGCTGCGAGATCAAGGCCGAGATTGTTTCGCTGGACGAACGCGAAAGCGGTTTGCGGGCACTGCTTAATCTAGGCCACACTTTTGGCCATGCCATCGAAAATGCCATGGGTTATGGTGAATGGTTACATGGTGAGGCTGTTGCCGCTGGCACCATCATGGCAGCCGATCTCTCCCGACGTTTGCAACGCATCACCTCTGTTGAAGTGGATCGTATCCGGCACCTGTTCGAAGCTGCCGGTTTACCCGTAACAGGCCCGCGTCTCTCGCCGGAGCGTTATCTGGAATCGATGCAGCTCGACAAAAAGGTGGAAAGTGGCGCTATCCGCTTCATTTTGCTTGATCGTATCGGCAAGGCATCTGCGGGCATTACCGTCCCCACCCCCTTGCTGATTGAAACATTGTCAGCCTGTGTTGCCGATGCATAACAACCTGGCACCTTACGCCGTCTCCGATACCAATTCGCGCGGCCGCCGCATCCATGAGGAATTGCCGGCTGGGCGCAGCCAGTTCCAGCGCGACCGGGATCGCGTCATTCATTCCACCGCCTTTCGCCGGCTGGAATACAAAACCCAGGTATTCGTCAACCATGAAGGTGATCTGTTCCGCACCCGCCTGACACACAGCCTGGAAGTCGCCCAGATCGGCCGCTCCATCGCACGCAATCTGCATCTCAACGAAGAACTGGTGGAAGCCATCGCCCTGTCACACGATCTGGGGCATACGCCTTTCGGCCATGCTGGCCAGGATGCCCTGAATGACTGCATGAAACCCCACGGCGGCTTTGAACACAATCTGCAGTCGCTGCGTGTCGTGGATGTGCTGGAAGAACGCTATGCCGCATTCAACGGATTGAATCTGTGTTTCGAAACCCGTGAAGGCATCCTGAAACGAATTCCCAAATCCAGAGCAACAGAACTGGGTGAACTGGGTGTGCGTTTTCTGCATGGCCATAGCGCTTCGCTGGAAGCACAGCTTGCCAATCTGGCCGATGAAATTGCCTACAACAATCACGACGTGGATGACGGCCTGCGCTCCGGTCTAATTACCCTGGCGCAGCTGGAAGAAATCGGGATTTTTGCCCGCCACTTGCACCGGGTAAAACAGCGTTACCCGGATATTGCCGGACGACGCCTGATCCATGAAACCGTGCGCGGCATGATCAACACACTGGCTGTCGATCTGACAACGCAAAGCACCGGCCGTATCCTCGCCGCCAACCCGGATAGCCCAGATAATGCACGGGAAATGCCGGTTCTGATCGGATTCAGCGATACAATCCGACGGGAAGAACAGGAATTGAAACGTTTCCTATACCAGAATCTCTACAGGCATTATCAGGTCACGCGCATGAGCAACAAGGCCCGTCATACCATTGAAAAATTATTTGGCGCATTTGAAACCGAACCTGCATTATTGCCCTCTGAATACCAGCGGAAATTTGAAGAATATGGACACCAGGCCATTGCCGACTATATTGCCGGCATGACTGACCGCTACGCCATCAAGGAATATCAGCGCCTGTTCGCCATCTCCGAAAATTGAATTCACCGGCATTTGCAAAACATGGCTTGCACTACAAGGTACAAAGAGAGCCCCTGAAAAACGTCAGCGAGGCAGTCAGTTCAAGGCAAACATCGGTGACGCAAGTAAAACGCAGCGAACAGCCGTAAGGCTGACCCGTAGGGCGAGGCGCTCGCGCCGGGTAAAAAGCGGAGTTTAAATGAGCATCTTGAGCCGATGTTTAACGCAGAAATGACAACACAGATCGTTTTGCAGAGGTTCCAAAGCTGCCCGGCTACCAAAACAACACCTGTATTACCAATTCAATCTTTTATGTTTAATCAGTTAGAAAGGAAAACAGCATGAAACTTATCGCAGTTCTATTGACAGCTCTTCTGTTGACCATGGGTTGTGAAAACAAGGATACCTCTGGAAAATCGTCCATGGATGAACCGGAAATTGTGCTGATGGATGAATCCACCTCTGCCGGAGAACTCCCCACGATTTTGAAGGAAAACTTATCCGCCACTGAACAGGACGAATTAAAAAAGAAAATCATGCCAACCCTGGATGATGGCCTTACACCGGAACAACGTTTCCTGAATTTGCGCAAGGAAGCGGAAGCTGGTAACGCAGATGCGCAAAACAGCCTTGGTTCCATGTTTTTTTCCGGGGAAGCCATTTCTCGCGATGCACAGGGAAAAGTCAAGGACAAGGATCCGGAAGCGGCTGCAGGATGGTTTTACCGCGCGGCTGAACAGGGCCATGCTGGCGGCCAGTTCAATCTCGCATTGCTTTATTTCAGTGGCGAGGGAGTGGAGAAGGATACCGCCAAGGCAGTTGAGCTATTTACCAAATCGGCCGAACAGGGAAATATCGATGCCCAAAATAATTTGGGCGTGATCTACCTGATGGGGGAAGGAGTCGGACAAAATACTGCACAGGCAATTGAATGGTTTGAAAAAGCCGCTGCACAGGGCAATGAAGAAGCCATCAAAAACCTTGAAGCTGTCCGCGCAACGTATAAAGATTCCAGAGAAACTGCGGGCGGACAAAAATAATTCAACCAATTCCTGTTCGTAATGTTTTTTCCCGGTTCAAGAATCATTGCTATCACCAAGGAACCCCTGAAAAATATCAGTGAGATGCTGGCATTGAATAAAAAGCGGAGTTTATACGTAATAAATGAACATTTTGAGCCGATGTTTTACGCAAAAATGACAACGCAGGCCGCTTTTCAGAGGTTCCCTAACCGGTAGCCGCCCGTGTAGGATACGGTGATCATTGCAGCGCAGGAGGTAAAAATGTTCGAAGATCGCACAGCAGCCGCTCTCCGGTTGGCAGAACGGCTCAAGGCTTATAAAGGACAAAATCCGCTGATACTGGCGATTCCACGCGGCGCAGTACCCATGTCCCGCATCATCGCCGACAAACTGGATGGTGAACTGGATGTTGTGCTGGTACGCAAGCTGCGCGCGCCCGGCAACCCGGAATTTGCGATCGGTGCTATGGATGAAAGCGGATGGGTTTATCTGGCCGAGCATGCCGCACAAAGTGGGGCCACTCCCGAATACATCGAAACTGAAAAAACGGCCCAGCTCGAATTGCTGCGCGCACGGCGCCGGTTTTATACCCCCGTGCGCCCGCCGATCGATCCACATGACCGGATCGTGATTGTGGTGGATGATGGTCTGGCGACTGGTGCCACTATGATCGCGGCACTGCATACCGTCCGTAACCGGCAGCCACGCAAACTGATCTGCGCTGTACCGGTTGCACCTGCCGGAACATTGGTGGCTATCAGACCACTAGCCGACGAAATGATCTGCCTGGAAACGCCGGTGCCGTTTTATTCGGTCGGGCAGTTTTATCATGCGTTTCCACAGGTGGAAGACGAGGAAGTCATCGCAGCACTGGCCGCCACATCGTAAAAACATATCGACATACCACTATCTATGCATCCTTAATCGGGCTGCCGGTTGAAATGCGATTCACCTCCATGGATATTTTATAACCCCCTCTGTCTTTTTACTTCACGGTCTTGAATGGTAATGACAAAAAAGCTGCCGATTGGCATTCAGACTTTCCGAGAAATTCGTGAAGAATCGTATTACTACGTTGATAAAACTTCGTTTGCCCTGAAACTGGCGGTGGAGGGAAAGTACTATTTTCTCTCGCGCCCACGCCGGTTTGGCAAAAGTCTGTTTCTTGATACGCTGGCCGAGCTTTTTGCCGGTAATGAACCCCTGTTTCGCGGATTGTATTGTCATGACCACTGGGACTGGTCTATCCGGTATCCGGTCATCCGTTTGAGTTTTGGCGGTGGGGTTGTGCGCAATCGCGAGGAGCTGGATACCAAGATTTCCGAGTTGCTGCGAATCAATCAGGAAGTACTGGGCATTCGCTGCCAGCAATCAGCGGGGTCGGTATGTTTTGCCGAACTGATTCGTGAAGCTTGCCGCCAGTTTGGGCAACGTTGTGTAGTGCTGGTGGATGAATACGACAAGCCGATTCTCGACAACATCGCTGAACCGGAAACTGCACGTGCCATGCGCGAAGGGTTGCGCAACCTGTATTCGGTCATCAAGGACAATGACGCCCATATCCGCTTTGCCTTTCTTACAGGTGTATCGAAGTTCAGCAAGGTCAGCATTTTCTCGGGGCTGAACAATCTGCGCGACATTACTTTATCAAACGATTACTCGGCTATTTGCGGCTACACCGATGCGGATGTAGATACTGTTTTCGCACCTGAATTGCCGGAGCTGGATCGCCAGCAGATCCGCGACTGGTACAACGGCTACAACTGGACAGGACAGCCGGTTTATAACCCGTTTGATCTTCTGTTGCTGTTCAAGGAGCGCGAGTTTCGCGCCTACTGGTTTGAAACCGGTACGCCGACTTTTTTGGTGGACTGGCTGATGCAGAGGGGGTACTTCACTCCCAGCCTCAGCCGCCAATATTCCAGCCTTGAGCTGCTGTCCGCCTTTGATGTGGATCATATTGAACCGGAAGCACTGCTGTTCCAGACCGGGTACACCACCTTGCAGGGTGTGGAGGAATATCTGCCGGGGCAGCGTATTTACTGGCTGGGCTATCCCAACAAAGAGGTACAGATCAGCCTGAACAGCGCCTTGTTGCCTGCACTCGGGATTGAAGGCCAGAAAGTGCTGACTCATCGCATCAGGCTGCTTGAGTTATTGCGCGCGAACAATTTTTCCGGGTTGCAGCAGTTGTTTGCCAGCTTCTTTGCCAGCATTCCGCACGACTGGTATCGCAACAACCCGATAGCCCAATACGAAGGCTATTACGCCAGTGTGTTCTACAGTCATTTTGCAGCGCTGGGGCTGGATATTGTAGTGGAGGACACCACGCATCACGGCCGGATCGACATAGCTGTGATATTCAATGCTCATATTTACTTGTTCGAATTCAAGGTAGTGGAGCTGGTACCCGAAGGCCATGCCCTGGAACAGCTCAAGGAAAAAGGTTACGGTGAGAAATACAAAAGCCGTAATGAACCGATTTATCTCGTTGGCGTGGAATTCAGCAAGGACAACCGCAATGTGGTGGGTTTCGAGGTAGAGAAATTTGCATGATTCGCAAAAAAACTGCCTGCCAATTTCAGTGAAGTTCGTTTTTTAAGTGAGATTTTGAGTTTTGTCCTTTTGGGGAATGCGCCCGGTAATGTTCAAACGTAACGATAGCCCCCGCCGTTGCGAATCCCGCAAGGATGAAGCAATCCAGTAACGATGGCAAAAAATCCCTGGATCCCTACGTCCCGTCACCTGCGCCATCCTGTTTCACTGCGTTCGCAGTTGCGGCTTAAGGCCACGCTCCCGTAACACCGTCGGTGCCTGTCATTCAGAAAAAGCGCATCGATAAATCTGCTGCCTGTACGTCCTTGGTCAGACTGCCAATTGAAATCCGGTCCACGCCTGTCTCGGCGATTGCGCGCACGGTATCGAGCGTGACATTGCCGGAAGCTTCCAGCACAGCCGGCTCACCGGAAAACTGCCGGTTGAACACCACTGCATCCCGCAAGCCAGGCAAATCAAAATTATCCAGCAGGATCATGCGCGCCCCGGCAGACAGAGCCTGCTCCAGTTCGTCCCGTGTTTCCACCTCAACCTGGATGAATACTCCGGGAGGGACGATTTCGACGGCCTTGCGCAAAGCTGCTTCAATACTGCCGGCCGCAATGATGTGATTCTCCTTGATCAGAATGCCATCATAGAGGCCAATGCGATGATTGACCCCGCCCCCGCAACGCACTGCGTATTTCTGCGCAAGACGTAGTCCCGGCAGGGTTTTGCGGGTATCGACAATCTGCGCGTCCGTACCCTCGACCGCGTCCACAAATTGCCGGGTGCGTGTGGCCACTGCGGAAAGCATCTGCAGAAAATTCAGAGCCGTGCGCTCCCCACTCAACAGCGCACGCGCTTCACCATTGAGCAGACACAATGTCTCCCCCCCGTGCACCTGTTGCCCTTCCCGGGTCTGCCAGTCAATCCTGACGGCGGGCGACAACTGGCGGAACGTTTCATCAAACCACGGCGCACCACAAACGATGATGTCTCCTCGCGCAATCACCCGTGCTTGCAAGTATTTGTCCGATGGAATCAGCGAGGCTGTCAGATCACCCGAACCAATATCCTCGCTCAATGCCAGACGCACCTGGCTGTTAATTGCTTCACTTTGTAACATGCTTCAAACTTGATCCTTTCAACAAACAAGAAAGCAGAAAACCATGCCAGACGGCCTGACCAACCTGATTCTCCACGGTATCGCCACCATTTTCGGCCTGATTGTGACCGGTGCCATCGTGACATTTTTTATCCGCGATGCCACCCAGAAAGAACACACCATCCTGCGCAATTATCCCATCATTGGACGATTGCGCTATTTTTTCGAGATTCAGGGAAAGTATTTCCGTCAGTATTTTTTTGCAGGTGACCGCGATGAAATGCCGTTCAACCGCGCCACCCGGAAATGGATTTACAAGAATGCCAAAAACAAGGGCGGCATCATCGGTTTTGGCTCGACTTACGATTTGCGTGAGCCCGGTGCGCTCATTTTCGCCAGTGCCGCCTTTCCCATTCTGGAAGAAGATCAGTTACCCACCCCTGCCCTGTCCATTGGCGAAGGCTACTGCGATCAGCCTTTTCTGGCGCACTCCATCATCAATATCAGTGCCATGAGTTATGGCGCCCTTTCCAAACCAGCTATCCGCGCACTGTCACTCGGCGCTGCCAAGGCAGGATGCTGGCTCAACACAGGCGAAGGCGGGCTTTCTCCCTATCATCTGGAAGGCGATTGTGACCGCATTATGCAGATCGGCACTGCCAAATACGGCATCCGCGATAGGCAGGGAAATTTTTCCGCCAGTCGCGCACGTGAAATTGCCCAATCCGTCAAGGCATTCGAAATCAAGCTTTCCCAGGGAGCAAAACCCGGCAAGGGCGGCATGCTGCCTGCTGCCAAGGTTAATGAAGAAATTGCCTCTATCCGGGGGATTCCCGCCTATCAGGATTCCATCAGCCCCAACCGGCATCACGACATTGGCAATATCGATGAATTGCTGGATCAGGTGGTTTTCATCCGGGAGCTGACCGGCCGACCAGTTGGTATCAAGACTGCCATTGGCGGCTGGCACTTCATCAACGAGCTGTGCGATACCATCCTGCGCCGTGGTCTGGAGTATGCCCCTGATTTTCTGACGATCGACGGCGGTGAAGGCGGTAGCGGTGCCGCTCCGCAAACCCTGCTTGATTACGCCGGCCTGCCAATCGCGGAAGCGCTGCCGCGCGTAGTTGATTCACTAATTGAATCTGGCCTGAAGCAGCGAATTCGCGTGATTGCCGCAGGCAAATTAGTCACTTCTGCCAAGTGTGCCTGGGCACTGTGTGCGGGTGCGGATTTCGTCAATACTGCCCGCGGATTCATGTTCTCGCTCGGCTGCATTCAGGCCATGCGCTGCCATCTAAATACCTGCCCAACCGGCATTACTACCGATAATCCGCGCTTGCAACGCGGGCTGGTCGTCGAAGAAAAATATCTGCGCGTCGCCAATTACGCCACCAACGTCAACCGCGAAATCGACATGATCGCTCATTCCTGCGGATTGCATCACGCCCGCGAACTACGCCGGGAACATATACGCATCGTGGAAAAAGCCGGAAAAAGTATCGCCTTGAACATTCTGCACCCCTACCCGGAAACAAGATCAGGCTCCCATCAATAAACACCTGTTTTTTCTCAATAACCTCTGATTCCGTACCTTAATCACAGCAATCATTACCCACCCTCAAACCGGTGATACGTGTTACCAGAATTCCTTCTCAATCTCAAGCAAACCGTTGTTTTTAACACTAACGTAAATTATAATAATTCTCATTAAAGTAAATTTGGTGCCAACAGATATTGAGCTCCGCTGTTTGCTATTCTGCTTTTTCAGGCATGCAAACAGTTGTATCCCGATAATCTGTTGGTAATTTTTTTGTCGCCAGCTCCAAGCCAGCTATTCATCTCGCAAGAAGGAAAAAAATGTCACTACCACAGAAACCTCTACTCCCCCTGGGCGCAGCATTGATGGCCGGTGGGCTGTCAATCAGTGCCTTTGCGGCAGAAGGAAGCGAATCATCTAAAGCTGCTGTTCTTCCTACCATCAAGGTGGAAGCCAACGCCGAAGTCGAGAAAGATGGCTACCGCGCCACTACTACCCGTGTTGGCAAAACCTTGCAGGACCCGCACGACATTCCGCAAGCCGTGACTACCGTAACCAACCAGCTGATGGAAGACCAGCAGGTGAGCTCGCTCAAGGATGCGCTGCGTAACGTGGCCGGACTGACCTTCAATGCTGCCGAAGGTGGGCGTGCCGGTGACAACATGATGCTGCGTGGTTTCTATACGTTTGGCGACATGTATCTGGACGGTATCCGCGATACCGCGCAATACAACCGCGAAACCTTCTATCTGGAGCAGGTGGATGTACTGCGTGGCGCCGGCGCCATGCTGTTTGGCCGTGGCCAGGCCGGGGGTGTGATCAATCAGGTCAGCAAAGTGCCGCATCTGGGGGACAAGGGAAAAATTACCGGTAGCGTGGGGATGTATGGCTACTACGAGATGACCGGCGATTTCAACAAGCAGATCACCGATACCATCGCCATCCGTTTCAACGGCATGAAACGCTATGAAAGCAGCTGGCGAAAAAATCCGGCAGCAAACGACCACCCCACTATAGATCGCGATGGTTTTGCCATTAGCGCCGCAGTAGGACTCAACACAGCTAACGAATTCATCCTGAGCCACATCCGCACAACAGTCAATGACAAGCCGGACTATGGCGTGAGCTTTGATAGCACGACACGCAAACCACAAGAAAGATTTCCAGCAAAATATTACTGGGGAACCGACAACAACTTTGACAAAGGCACGGTAAATATCACCACAGCAAGTTTTACCCATCGCTTCTCACCTACTAGCGAATGGCGCACCCAGCTGCGCTACGCTGATTACAAACGTAGTTATTGGGCAAAAACACCACAAACCACTCTGCCTCCAAGTGCGCTCGCCGTCACCGGAGGAAATCAGACCCGCTCCTCGGACTATGAAACCCTGACCATTCAGACAGATTACAACAAGCGCTTCAAGCTGCTTGGGATGACCCATGAATTCCTCGCTGGCGCGGAGTACCTCAAGGAAGATAGTTTCCGCCACACCCTGCAGAATTTTGGCGGAACAACCACGGCCAACCCTCCTTTGTACCGCCCACACGAAATTAGCTTGACGGGAAATCCGACCGAATTCGATTCACGTTCTTATGCAGTCTACGCACAGGATACAATCGAATTCATTCCCAAGTGGAAGGTCACTCTGGGCGGACGGCGAGACCAGATGAAAGCGGATTATTCCAGCGCCACCTCCCCCAAGCTCAATTATGGCGAGTGGAGCCTGCGTGGAGCATTGTCCTACCATTTCTCGCCTGAATCCCATTTTTATATCGCATATAGCGATTCGTTCAGTCCGACCGCCGATCTGTATCAGTTAAGCGTTGCACCATTGCCGCCAGAACGCAGCCAAGTTAAGGAAATCGGTGCAAAATGGCTGCTGTTCGATGGCGATCTCGCCCTGCGCACTGCTCTGTATCGCGCTGACAAGCAATGGGAACGCAATACCGATCTGGAATCCACTGCGGCGATCCTTACCCGGAAACGCCGTACCGATGGATTCGAGCTGGAACTGGCTGGCCGTATCACACCCAATTGGGAGGTATTTTCCGGCTTCGCACTAATGGATCCGGAAATCCGAAAAGTGGCTGTCAACGTCAATACTGCAACAGGCGTACTAACCTCGGCCAACCCTGGATACGAAGGCAAACGCGCACGCAACACCCCGCCTTACGCATTCAATTTATGGACCACCTATAAACTGCCTTACGGCTGGAAAGTGGGCGGCGGGGTTGAAGTCAAGGGTGATCGCTACGGTTACAGCCCAACCGGCACCGGACCCATCCCCACCTTGCCGGGCGAAACCAAATTCCACCCCAACACCGCACCTGCCTACATGCGCTGGGATGCAATGGTGGCTTACGAGCAGCCGAAATGGGCGGTACGGCTGAATGTGCAGAACGTATTCAACAAACTGTATTATGATGCCATTTATGACAATGGCCCATTCACCATCCCCGGCCAACGCCGCAGGGCTATCATGACGGCCGAATATCGTTTCTGACCGGAAACCAGTCGAGTGCTCCTGACCATTGATGATGTTTTGACGCAAGAGGAACTGGTTACAGCCAGAAACATGCTGGCCAGTTCTTCCTGGGTCAGCGGAAAAATAACCGCCGGTACCCAGGCCGTACAAGTCAAAAACAATCTGCAATTACCGGAAACCGCCCCGCACATGGCTGATCTGCGCAGACTGGTGCTGGGCGCACTCCATCGCAACGCCCTGTTTTTTACGGCCACCCTGCCGGGAAAAATCGTGCCGCCGTTTTTCAACCGCTACAGCGGCGATACCAACCATTACGGTTTTCATGTGGACAACGCCATGCGCTTGCTGCCGGAAGGTAATGGCTACGCACGGGCGGATATCTCCGCCACCCTGTTTCTATCCGACCCACAGGAATACGAGGGCGGCGAACTGGTAGTGAATGACACTTTCGGCCAGCATGGCGTGAAACTGCAGGCAGGCAGCATGGTAATTTACCCTTCCTCTTCCGTGCATCAGGTCACACCGGTCACGCGCGGGGAAAGAACAGCCTGCTTCATGTTCATTCAGAGCATGGTGCGTGATCCCAATCAGCGCCGTCTCCTCTACGAAATGGACATGGCCCTGCTGCAACTGCGCCAGAGCATTGGCGAAACCGATGCCGTGGTCAGCCTGACCGGCACTTACCACAACCTGCTGCGGCAATGGGCCGATAGCTAGATGGGCGAGCCGCTCCCCAAGCTCTCCCGCATTCCGGAAGGAATACTCAACCCAGCCGGTTATCTTCCCTTCGCGAAGGAGCGCCTGTTGCCGGAAATCTGGCGTTATCTGAAAGAAGGCAGCGGCAATCAATCCACTCTGCAAGCCAACGAGCGTGCATTTGATCACATTCCTCTCATTCCCCGGCCGCTGGCCGATGTACGCGGTGGTCATACCCGCATCACTCTGTTTGGTCAGACACTGGCCCATCCCATCATCCTGGCGCCGCTTGCCTATCAGCGTCTTTATCATCCGCACGGAGAATCCGCCAGCGCCATGGCTGCAGCAGCACAGGAGGGGCAGTTGTGCGTCAGTAGTCTGGCGAGCCAGACACTGGAAGAAATCATCACAGCCGCCGGACAGCCTTTATGGTTTCAGTTGTACTGGCAGGAAGACCGCCAGAGAACATTAAAATTATTACGGCGGGTAATCGCAGCGGGCTATCGGGCCATCGTGTTCACGGTGGATGCACCAGTCAAACAGGCCACCATTCAATTGCCCGCCAGCATCAGCCCGGTCAATCTGGACATGCCCACACCGTTCCCTGCTCTTTTGCCGCAGCAAAGCCAGGTATTTGACGGCTGGATGGCACAAGCCCCTTGCTGGGAGGATCTTGCCTGGCTGAGGGAACAAATCACGTTACCGCTACTGGTCAAGGGCATTCTTCATCCGCAGGATGCTGCGAAAGTGGTGAAACTGGGATGCGATGGGCTGGTGGTATCCAATCATGGCGGCCGTGTGCTGGATGGTGCACCCACCAGTCTTGCCTGCCTGCCGGAAATTGTCAGCGCGGTATCCGGCCGGGGAAAAGTGCTGCTTGACAGCGGCATCCGCAATGGGCGCGATGTTTACAAAGCTCTGACGCTTGGTGCCGATGCCGTACTGATCGGCCGCCCGTATATCTGGGGGCTGGCAACAGCCGGTGCGCTGGGCGTGGCTCATGTTATCCGCCTGCTACGGGATGAACTGGAAATGACCATGGCACTTACCGGTGCTGCCAATATCAGCAAAATGACCGGACAAACCCAAAGTTAGCACGGCTGCAGCATGCAAGAACCGGAATGAATTCTTCGCCTGTTCAACTATCCGCACAATCAATGCATCTTGTCTGATTGCCCAACCAGACAATTTTCACACAATGACTTTTGCATAACAGTAAAATTCTCCCTGGCCTGACAATCCACTACCAACCCAGGAGAAATCGCGATGACACTCAGAAAGAATTTTACTCTCCAGTTATTCCTGATCATTTTTACGCTGCGTTTTCTATCGCCTGTACAGGCTGAGAGAGCCTCCGGCGAATTTACCGCGCAGCAAACCTGCCCAGCTTTTGTCTCCAAGAACAAATCCACCAATCCCGATAATGCACGGATATTGCCTGGTTACAAATACGACATTATCGAGGTCATCTCCATCAGCAATCCGGGCTGGTACCGGATCATCTTGCCCACGGCCAGCCCGAAAGAACGCTGGGTAAATGCCAATTGTGGTGAAGCCCGTTTAAATAGTGGTAATGATGATGGCGATAGTACCGGAAATGGTAGCAGCAATAGTGGTGCCAGCTGCAGTACCGCCGGACAAGCGGATAGCTACGTACTGGCATTGTCGTGGCAGCCTGCATTCTGCGAAACCAAACCGGACAAGCCCGAGTGCAAAATTACCGATCCCAAAGCTTACCAGGCCAGGCATTTCACGCTGCATGGCCTGTGGCCAAACAAGAAAAGCTGCGGGACACGTTACGGTTTCTGCGGGGAAATCAAAACCCAGAAAAGCAATTTTTGTGACTATCCGGCAATCACGCTTGATGCTGATTCTCATGTCTCACTGGCGGAAATCATGCCCAGCGTGGATGCGGGCTCCTGTCTGGAACGCCACGAATGGCACAAGCATGGCACCTGCGCCAACTGGTCAATGGAACACTATTTCGGCCTCGCCTCTGATCTTGCCAGACAGTTTAACGACGCTGGCATGGCTTATTTCATGAATCGAAAAATTGGCCAACAGGTTCGTACCGAGGACTTCATCAATCGTGTGACTGCCGTTCTGGGGTCGGCCGCCAAAGACCGGATCAAACTTGCTTGCAACAGAGGCATGCTGGTTGAAATACAACTGAATCTGTCGGCCAACCTGACTTACGGCACCGATCTCGAAAAATTGTTGCCGGGTGCTCCGTTGCAAGGCCAATCGACTTGTGGTGAAACCTTCCTGGTGGATGCCATCGGGCAGTTTTAGCACCAGAAATTAAAAATCCAGGGAGCCTCCGAAAAACCTCAACAAGACAGCCAGTTCAAGGCAGAAATGACAACACAGGTAGTTTTGCAGAGGTTCCCCAAGCGTTTTCAATAAAAAATCCGGATCTTTACTCCGGATGTCAAATATCTCTTGTGCACCGGCAATCCATCAGACAAGATATGCAAAAACAATATAAGGGCACCACGTCGGCTTATATAGAGAATTCAATCATCCGGATCACATTTCGTAACTATCTGAAATTCATGAACAAGGAGAAGAGTAATGAGTGAAAGACTTACCAAATCTGCCGCCCGCAATATCTTTTACGGGGGAACGGTTTTCTTCGTGATACTTTTCATCGCACTCTCTGTTCATACGCATTTGCATATCGTCAATACCTCGACTGATGAATCGACCCTGACTGAATCCGTTGCCCGGGGAAAGCATGTGTGGGAACGCAATTCCTGTATCAACTGCCACTCGCTGCTGGGTGAGGGTGCCTATTTCGCGCCAGAGCTGGGGAATGTATGGGTGCGTTATGGCGGACGAGATCATCCGGAAGGCGCAAGAATGGGCCTGAAAGCATGGATGCGGGCTCAGCCGACTGGCGTGCCGGGGCGGCGCCAGATGCCGCAGTTCAATCTGAGCGAGCAAGAACTCGATGATCTGATTGATTTTTTTGAGTGGACGAGCCGCATTGATACACAAGGATGGCCACCCAACACAGCAGGCTGATCCAACCTGAACAACCACCATCCGAAGGAGAACATTCATGAAGTATTCAACCCAGAAACTCGCTTATCCGTATTTCATCGCGGCACTGCTGTTATTCATGGTTCAGGTACTGGCCGGTGTGCTGGCTGGCAGTGTCTATGCCATGCCCAATTTCATGTCAGAAAGCCTGCCGTTCCATATCATCAGGATGATTCACACCAATGCGTTGCTGGTGTGGTTATTGCTGGGGTATTTCGGTGCTGCCTATTTCCTGATTCCCGAGGAAAGCGAGCGTGATATTCACAGCCCCAGAGTTGCCTGGCTGCAGTTATGCATCTTCGTTTTTGCTGCGCTGGCAGCGGTAGTGAGTTACCTGGCAGGGGTGCATGAAGGGCGGGAATTTCTGGAGCAGCCTTTATGGATCAAGGTGCTGCTGGTAATCGCGTTTCTGCTGTTTCTCTACAACGCCTCCATGACCGTGCTGAAGGGACGGAAAACAGTAGTAACGACGATCCTGCTGCTCGGCATGTGGGGAGCGGCGCTACTGTTTCTGTTCGCCTTCTATAATCCTTCCAATCTGGCGCTCGACAAAATGTACTGGTGGTATGTGGTCCATATCTGGGTGGAAGGCGTATGGGAACTGATCATGGCCTCCATGCTCGCCTTCCTGTTGATCAAAATGACAGGAGTGGATCGTGAAGTCATCGAAAAATGGCTGTATGTGATCGTGGGTCTGGCACTTTTCAGCGGACTGCTGGGCACCGGTCATCATTACTATTGGATTGGCACACCCGGTTACTGGCAATGGATTGGAAGCCTGTTTTCCATCCTGGAAGTGCTGCCGTTTTTTGCCATGGTGCTCTGGTGTTTTCACATGGTATACCGCAGCGGGCGCAACCATCCCAACAAAGCGGCGATGCTCTGGAGCCTGGGCTGTCCGGTCATGGCCTTTTTTGGCGCGGGCATATGGGGGTTGCTGCACAGTTTTTCACCAGTGAATTTTTACAGCCATGGCACACAAATTACCGCCGCTCACGGACACATGGCGTTCTACGGCGCCTATGTCATGCTCAATCTGGCTTTTTTTACCTACGCACTGCCCCAGTTGCGCAGCGTGCAGCCATACAACCAGATTCTGAACATGTGGAGTTTCTGGGTAATGACGGCGGCCATGGCTTTCATGACCTTCACACTGACTTTTGCCGGTGTGCTGCAAACCCATTTGCAGCGGGTGGTCGGTATGGGATTCATGGAAATCCAGCAACAGCTGGATCTGTTCTACTGGATGCGGTTGCTGGCGGGTGCCGTGTTTCTCGTGGGCGCGCTGATGTATCTTTATGCAACACTGGGGCCCACCTCGAAACAGGTTTCATCGTCATTGAACATGTAACCGGCCATTAAATGATGTCGTTATCCGCCGCGCATCCTGGTTTGCTAATCACTCCGGAAGCAGGAGTATTCCTGTGACTATGGATTTGCTATGTACCAGTTGGCAATGAATGCGAGCTGTTTGAAACCGCTTGGCAACAGCGGCTGCCACTGCTGCTGAAAGGGCCGACCGGGTGCGGAAAACCCGGTTCGTCACCCACATGGCCGCCCGGCTGCAACGGCCATTGTTTACCGTTTCCTGCCATGATGATCTCACTGCCGCCGATCTGACCGGGCGTTTCCTGATCAAGGGCGGAGAAACGGTATGGGTGGATGGGCCGCTGACCCGCGCCATCCGCGAGAAGCGGCATCTGTTACCTGGATGAGATCGTGGAAGCGCGCAAGGATGTGACGGTCGTGCTGCACCCGCTGACCGATGACCGGCGCATGCTGCCACTGGAACGCACCAGTGAAGTGCTGCAGGCACCGGACAACTTCATGCTGGTGGTTTCCTACAACCCGGGCTACCAGAATATTCTCAAAGCACTCAAACCCAGCACACGACAGCGTTTCGTTGCGCTCTCCTTCAATTTTCCCCACCGGAAATCGAGCTGGAAATCATTGCCAGTGAAAGCGGCCTGACCAGGGATCGCTGCACTGCGCTGGTCAATCTGGCAAACACAATTACGGTTGCTGGAAAGACGTAGATCTGGAAGAAAGTGTCTCCACTCGCCTGCTGGTTTACTGCGCCACCCTGATGGCTGCTGGCATGGATCCCTATCAGGCGGCGCAGGCGGCGCTGATTGAGCCACTGAGCGATGAAACGGAAGTGCAACAGGGCTTGCTTGAGCTGATTCGTGCCACCTTTGGCTGAGCGGCATGTGGCAATGGCTGGAACTGGAAGAACAAATCGGCCGCCTCTGGCACCGGCTGGCCGGACAGGCTGAAAGCAGTTACCCGGAATATCCGTCAGCAGCGGTTTCGCTCGAATCTATCCATACAGCGTTATGCGCATTTTTTCATGGCATGGGGGGGCATCATGGCCTGCCACTGGTTGCCGGAATGTCGCAGGCATCACATCACCGGCGGAATCTCAAACAACGCCTGGGCGGGGACACGGAGAAACTGCCGCTGGCCATGCTCGATCAGGAACGGTTGATGCTGCCGGCCACTCTCTGTTTCTTCCCGGAAACATCACTGAACCGGCAATGTTACTTCTGGCTGGCAGCTTTCTTTGCATTGGCCCGGGAATCCATGCCGGCTTCATTTCCGGATGATCCACTGCAGGCAGATCTCGTTTTCCTGCATCATGCTGACCGGATCAGTAATCACATTTGTAAACATTATCCCGGACTGGAGAATACCTACCGCACCCTGTGCAGCCACACGCTGCCATCGCGTTTACATCATCCGCTACCAGCACAGGAACAGGTGATAGAAGCTGTCATTCGTACCCTGCTTGGGCAACAACCATGCACCGATCCGTCCGGAATCAGCCTGCTTGCGCGCATCCGGCAACCCGGAGCCGATTTCAGCGATCTGCGAGCAGACAAGGGATATCGCCCGTTTCTGCCCGTGCTGTTATGGGGTCGGGTTCAGTCAGGATCACTGCAGCAGAATACTGATCGCACCATGCACGCGGATAGCAGCACAACCCGCACAAATCCACCTCGCGATCAGGAAGATAAACGCAGCAGGAAAGCCAGGCGAGGCAGATTTGATCAGAGTGAACGCGATGATCCTCTGTTATTAAATCGTTTTGAAAAACTGATCACCTGGTCGGAAATGGTAAATGTCAACCGGGCAGTGGAAGATGATGACGAGGCAGATGCAAGGGAAGCGGCCGAATCAATGGAAGAGTTGGCAATGACCTCCCATCCGCGCAGTGCTTCCACGGTATTGAAATTCGATCTCGATTTATCACCGGAAGATACCGATCTATCCAGCCTGCTTGCGCAGCTGACTTATCCGGAATGGGATTATCGCCGCCGGCGGTATCATGCCGCCCATTGCCGGATATGGTGCCAGGTTGCCGGTGAAACCGGAGAACAGTGGGAACCTGGAGACAGCGCCCGGCGCCAGTTTCGCAAGATCCGGCGACAATTCGAGGCGCTGCGCCCTGACAAGGAAATACTGCCCCGGCAGCTCGACGGTACGGAGCTGGATCTGGATGCGCTGGTACGCGCCCGCTCCGACCAGATTGCCAGCGGCCAGGGTTCCGACCGGCTGTATCTCGCCACACGCCAGCAGCTACGCAATCTAGCAGTGATGATCCTGGTTGACGTTTCCCTGTCTACTGACAGCTGGATCCAGAACCGGCGCATACTGGATATGGAAAAAGAAGCACTGATTGCACTGGCCACGGGAATGGCCGCGTGCCGAGATACCTTCTCGATTTATGCCTTCACTTCACGCAAGCGCCATTTCGTCAGACTGACCGCCATCAAGGATTTCGATTCTCCCTTCAGCAGCCGCACATTGCGACGGATTGCCGCCCTGCGGCCGGGATATTACACACGGATAGGCGCTGCCTTGCGTCATGCCAGCCAGCTGCTCGCACAACGACCGGAACGCCACCGTTTGCTACTGCTGCTGAGCGACGGCAAACCAAATGACCTGGATCACTACGAAGGACGTTACGGCATCGAGGATACCCGCCAGGCAATCATGGAAGCCCGGCGGCTGGGATTGAACCTGTTTGGCATCACGATTGATCGTGAAGCCAAAGACTATTTTCCATACCTGTTCGGCCGTGGTGGCTATGCCATCATCAACCGCCCGGAACGATTGATCGAGATCGTCCCGGCACTCTACCGGCAGCTAACTGGTTAGCCACCGACATTTCATAAATACAGCCAGGGAATTTCTGATTGAATCGCACATGGCCGCACATTGTGTTTGTCAAACGCGATATCCGAAATTCAATTCAATGCAGATCGAATATTGTTGCCCAGATTTTCATTCAGGATGCGCGGGGTGACAAAAATCAGCAATTCACGTTTATCATCCCGTTTCAGAGTGTTCTTGAACAGGTTTCCCAATAACGGTATGTCTCCGAGGAAGGGTACCTGGTTACGATCGTGTTTCTCGACTTGTTCAAAAATACCGCCGATGACAACTGTGCCACCATTTTCGACCAGCACTTCGGTTACGATTTGTTTGGTATCAATCGCAGGGCCAGCCGGAGTGTTTTCTCCCCGGGTATCCTGATTGACCTGCAGTTTCATGATGATGTTGTCATCCGGTGTGATTTGTGGCGTCACTTTGAGACCGAGCACAGCTTTCTTGAACTGGATCTGTGGCCGCGTCACGCTGATGGTCTGAAACGGAATTTCAGTACCCTGTTCGATACTGGCTTCCACCCGGTTAGCTGTCACCAGGCGCGGGCTGGCAATCACCCGGCCCTTGCTGTCCGATTCCAGTGCGGAAAGCTCAAGATTAATCAGCGTACCATTGTTGATCTTGATCAGGCTCAGACCCAGTGCAGCGGGGCCTCCTGCAGCACCAGCCAGTGCCGCCGCCGGCAGATTGACGTTGAGATTATCACCACCACCAGGCAAAGCTCCTGCAGCCAAATCGCTGGAATTATCCAGATTTCCGGAAATACCAAGATGATTGCGTCCATGCCGATTGGTGCCCATCCTAGTTTCTTTTTGCACGCCAAAGCGCGCACCCAGGCTACGGCTGAAGGTATCGGTTGCTTCGACGATCCGGGTTTCAATCATAACCTGCCGCACCTGCGTATCGAGATTGGCGACGTGTCTGGCCACTTCTGCCAGCCGCGTAGGAATATCGGTAACAGTCAAAGTATTGCTGATGTCATCCACTTCCACCGAACCGCGCTGGCTCAGAATTCCCTTGAGCGGAATCGAGCTGGCGGTTCTGTAATTCAGTTTGAAAGCTTCGGTTTGCAATACTTCCAGATCAGTAATCTGCTGATTCTGTTCCAGCTGCAGTTTTTCGCGGGAAGCCATTTCCTCCCGGGGAGCCACATAAATCACATTACCCACTCTGCGTTTATCGAGATCACTTGTTTGCAACACGATATCCAATGCCTGATCCCAGGGAACATCCTTTAACCGCAGCGTCAGATTACCTTTGACGGAATCGCTGGCAATGATGTTCAGATCGGTAAAATCAGCGATCACCTGCAATATCGAACGAATCTCGACATCCTGAAAATTGAGGGAAAGTTTTTCTCCGGTGTAACCACCATCAATCAGTTTCTTGTGGATGGGCACATCCTCGGCTTCGGCCACCGGTCTGACCTCTACGACAAAACTGGTCCCGGTCTGCCAGGAAGTATGTTCCCAGCGTCCTTTGGGTTCGATGATCACTTGTACATAGCCATCTCGCGCTACTGTTTCTATCGATTGCACCGGTGTAGCAAAGTCCAGCACGTTCAAACGCCGTTCAAGATTGGGAGGCAGGTAGGTTTTTGCAAATTCAACCAGCAAGCGGCTACCGTGGCTATGTACGTTAACCACTGCACCCGGCTGCGACAGCTCCATTTCCACCCGGCCTTCACCCTGCGTGCCCCGGTGAAAATCAATATCACGCAGACTCAATGATCCACGTCCAGCCAAACCAGAAGCAGATACAGCGGGGCGGCTGATAGAAGCATCAGCCACTTCATTAGCCTTGAGCGAAATCAGCAAGTGGTTACCCTCAATACGGGCTTCATGGGTAACAGCCTTGGAGAGATCCATCACCAGACGGGTACGGCCGTCTGCAGGTACGACATCAATATTTTTGACGACACCACGACCGGAGATCTTGCCGGATTTTCCCAATGCGCTGTCTATCTGCTCCAAATCAAAGTAAAGACGGTCAGGGTCATTCAGCAACACGCCGGCAGGCGGTACAGCAACTGGTTCATCCAGCGTCAGTTTGACCACTGTCCTGCCATCGGTCTGCGACGAAACATCCACTGCACGCAATGTGTTGGCAGAAGTTGTTGCGGCTTGAGCTGCCCACGCAATCAGCAACATGCTGGCCAGCAAGCCTCGCCAACTACGATGAACAGATCTGATTACACGATTCTTGTACACGTTGTTTCCTGTTATCCAGTTCATTGTTTCTGCTCCTGAGTTTGCAGCATGAGTACACCAGGTCGTTCGACCCATTCATCCCCGCTATCCCGTGTAATTTCCTTTAATTTAACTTCTGCTTCGGAAACACCTGTAATCAAACCAAAATTCTGCCCCAGGTAGTTACCCGTTGTGACCCGGTGTACTGAGTTATCCGGCGCCTTGATCAGTGCAAACACATTGTTTCTACGTCGCAAGGACCCTACCATGACGAGATTTTCCAGAGGAAATCCTTCCAGTGCTTCCTTTGGCCGCTTCAAATCCGGCTCCAGTTCATTACGCCCCGGTTTTCCCAGCTTGTTTTTGCGATTACTGAAGGGATCCGGAATTTCAAAAGCCTGATAAGAAAAATGTGTCAGCGGTTTGATCTCGGGCAGAGGGTTAACCTTTCCCTTCAGCCCGGCGCCGGATTCCCTGACCCAGGCTTCCAGATCCTCATGCCCCTCATGACTGCACGCACTCACGAAAAACACCACCATTACCGCCATCCAGAAATCGAACCGGCCGTTCATGATTTCCCCTTTGCATTCTTTTTATTCCTCTCAGCTTCTTCCCGCTTACGTTCGGCAATTTCATCATCATCCAGGTAGCGAAAGGTTTTTGCCGTTGCGTTGAAAATCAGTTGATGATCTTTTCCCGGAGTAATTTCAATATCGTGCAGCGTGACGACACGCGGCAACTGGGCCACATCACTGGCGAAAGCACCGATATCGTGATAGCTGCCGGTTACCCTGACTGTTACCGGCAATTCAGCGTAAAAATCCTTGATGTTTTCCTTGGCATCAGGCTTGAATAATTCGAACTGCAGTCCTCGCCCCAACCCGGCACGGTTGATATCCACCAGCAATGCATCCAGCTCGGATTTATTGGGTAATTGCTTGAGCATGACCCCCAGTGTTTTTTCCACTTCAGCCAGTTGCGCTTGCAAGGCAACCAGATTGATCGCACTGGTTTTCTTGGCAAGAAATGTGCTTTTAAGGGTTTCTTCCTCTGCCTGCACCCCTTCCAGGGTAGTCCACTGCTCTTCCCAATCCAGAACATAGCCCAATATCAACATCAAGATCAGCAATAACCCAAGCGTTCCCGCTTTGATCGCGGCTGGCCAGCCTCCCGGCTCATTGGGATTGATATGGCGCAATTCCTCCATCAGATTCATGGCTGTCCAACTCCTGCGGTCATATTGGGTTTCATTTCCTCTCCTTCGGCATGGTTGCCTTCTTCCGGAGATTCGGACAACCTGACATTCAGATCGAATTCACTTAACCGGACACCGTTCTCGGTGGCCGCCTTGATTTCTATCAGCAAGGGCGATTCCATCCAGGGAGAGGCATCGAGATTACGCATCAGCGTCGAAACCCAGGCATTGGATTGGGCATAACCCGCAAGACGGAGATGCTCATTGGTTTGTTTGAAACTTTTAAGATAAACGCCTTCCGGCACTCGCCTGGCCACTTCGTCCAGCATGTGCACCACCTTGGCACGGTTACTCTGCAGCGATTCAACAATGCCTTTGCGCGCCAGAATTTCCTGTATTTTTTCCCTGATCGACTTGATCTCGCTAATCTGCCGGTCGAGAACAGCAATCTCGTTTTTTAGATACTCATTACGCCCGTTCTGGTAATCAATCTGACCGAGCACCATTTCATGCACCCCCCAGATAATCAGCATGCCCAGTACAACGGTCAGTCCGGCCAGCACGGCAAACTGTTGCTGACGTGCCTTGCGTTTCAGTTCACGATGTGGAAGAAGATTGATGCGTATCATGATGGATCAAATCCTCGCATGGCCAGACCACTGGCCGTCAACAATACGGGTGCATCCATTTTCAACTGACGTTGTGCGACACGGCCGGATAACGCCATATCGGCGAATGGATTGACTATCTGGGTAATCACATTGGTGCGCCCGGATATAATTTCTTCCAGACCGGGAATCGAGGCACATCCCCCCGACAAAAAAATGAAATCCACTTGGGTATATTGCGTGGAGGTAAAAAAGAACTGGAGTGCACGGGACACTTCCAGCGCTACTGTTTCGCAGAACGGTTTCAATACATCATTGGAATAATTTTCCGGCAATGTCCCGTTGCGCTTGGCTGTTTCGGCTTCCTCGGGAGAAAGATTGAACTGGTTCTGGATTTCCTGGGTCAGCTGATTGCCGCCAAAAGACAAATCGCGCATATACACCGATTCCCCGTTCAACAACACATTGATCCGGGTAACGCTAGCGCCAATATCGATCAACGCCACCACCTTATCCTTGCCCTCATCTGGCAGCTGTTGCGTAATTGCTCTGGCAAACATGGACTGAGCAGCAAACTGCTCGATATCCATTACTTCCACTTTCAGACCAGCTGACAGTGCTGCGGCCACCCGATCTTCCACCTTATCCTTGCGAGCAGCGGACAGCAGCACTTCCACCTCTTCCGGATAATCGGGAACCGGCCCAATAACCTGAAAATCCAGATTGACTTCATCCAGCGCAAACGGCACATACTGATTGGCTTCTGTCTCGACCTGAAACTCCAGATCATCTTCACGCAAACCAGCTGGAACATTGATCTTTTTAGTGATGACCGCAGTCAGCGGCAATGCCATGACCGCTTTTTTCTGCCGTGTACCCATCCGCTTCAAGGCGTTACGCAGGCACTCACTTACCTGCTCAATCTGATTGATACCGCCATCCTGCAATGCGTCCGTCGGCATGGGTTCGATCACATATCGTTCCAGAGAATACGAATAAGGCGGCTTGCCTTTTCTGGAAAGCTCCACCATTTTGATTGACGATGCGCTGATATCCACACCCAGCATGCGGGAAGCGCCAGCCAACTGGCCAAAATCCAGATCAAATTTGATATCGAGCGGTTTTTTCAGGATGGATGTATTGATCGCCATATCTGCTTTTCATTTTCCGATGAATTGGCCGGAGCATTTCCTTCCGGATGGGTAACTGCAATTGAGGTCGATTCTGGCAGATTTATGAATGAGTTAATTCGTACAATAACGGTCGATATACCCTTTATAATTTCATCCTGAATCCTTTTTTACTCTACACAACACCACCTCTTTTAATGTTATTCCGCTGGATTTACCGTCTTTTTCTGGCCATCCTGGCCACTGGCTTGCTCGCAGCGTTATTAGTGGTATTTGCTGCCCTGGTTACCTTGCCCTCTCTGCCCAGCCTTGAAACTCTGACGGATTACCGACCCAAAATCCCACTGCGCATTTACAGTACCGATGGTTTGCTGATCGGAGAATTTGGCGAGGAACGCAGGGATTTTATAAAAATAGAGGATGTGCCCAAGTCACTCAAATACGCCATTCTGGCAGCCGAGGACGACCGGTTTTATCAACATTACGGGGTGGATTACATCGGTGTTCTACGTGCGATTTATTCCAACTTCAAATTTGGTGGCGTACAACAGGGCGCCAGTACCATTACGATGCAGGTGGCGCGTAATTTTTTTCTGACCAAGGAAAAAACGCTCAACCGGAAATTCAGTGAAACCTTGCTGGCTTTCAAAATCGAGCACAGCCTGGAAAAGGATAAAATCCTTGAGCTGTATATCAATCAGATTTATCTCGGACAACGCAGCTATGGCTTCTCTTCTGCTGCGCAATCCTATTTTGGCAAAAAACTGGGCAACATCAGCCTAGCGGAAGCTGCCATGCTGGCAGGGCTGCCCAAGGCACCTTCCCGGTTTAACCCGGTTGTCAATCCGGAGCGCGCAAAAACCCGGCAGCAGTATGTTCTCAAGCGGATGCGGGAGCTGGGTTATATCTCTGCCAAGCAATATACCGAGGCGAAAAAAACAGCCATTCAGATTCACCGTCAGGTAAAAACCTATGCCATACCTGCGGATTACATCGCAGAAATGGTACGGCAGGTGATTTATGACCGTTACGGCGATGAAGCGTATACACGCGGAATCAAGGTCTACACCACATTGAAGAAAGCGGATCAGGTAGCCGCCTACCGTGCGCTGCGCAAAGGTGTCATCGACTACGATGCCCGGCATGGTTATCGTGGCCCGGAAGCCTTCCTGAAATTGCCAAAAGATCTCAAGGATCCCGAAGCATTGCAGGAAATTTTGCAGAATGTCAGCAGCAGTGACGACATTCTGGCGGCTGTTGTACTCTCGGCCACCCCTGCCGCCGTCGAGGCCTTCTGCAAAAACGGAGAAACTATCCGGATTACGGGTGAAGGTCTGAAAATGGCACGTCGTTTTCTTGGCAACGATTCCAAGATTGGAGAAAAACGGATACGGCCAGGTGCATTGATCCGCGTAAAAAAAATGGAAAAGATCGGCTGGCAGATTGTTCAACTACCCGAAGTCGAGGCTGCACTGATTGCCATGGATCCAAACGATGGTGCTATTCGCGCCCTGGTGGGCGGGTTCGATTACCATCGCAACAAGTTCAACCACGCCACCCAGGCATGGCGTCAGCCTGGATCGAGCTTCAAACCATTCATTTATTCTGCTGCACTTGAGAAAGGATTCACGCCAGCCACCATCATCAATGATGCACCGCTGTACCTGGGCCCGGAGCAAACAGGAGGCAAAGCTTGGGAACCGAGGAATTACGATGGCAAGTTCAGCGGCCCGATCAGGATGCGTACAGCTTTGACGCATTCAAAGAATCTGGCAGCAATCCGTATTCTGCAGGCGATCGGTCCGGCTTATGCACAAGACTACGCCATCCGCTTCGGTTTCGATCAGAAACATCACCCGGCAGTGCTTCCCATGGCACTGGGTGCAGGATCAGCCACACCCATGCAGATGGCTATCGGCTACGCCACTTTTGCCAACGGAGGCTATCACATCCACCCCTATTTCATTGACCGGATCGAGGATGAAAAAGGAAAGGTTATCGAGCAGGCCCGTTTTGTCACAGCGAATCAGAATGCCAAACAAGTGATTGATCCACGTAATGCATTTCTCATGACCAGCATGATGCAGGATGTCATTCAGCGGGGTACTGCTGCCCGGGCAAGGGTGCTGGGGCGCAATGATATTGCGGGTAAAACCGGGACAACCAGCAATGCAGTCGATGCCTGGTTTTGCGGTTACCAGAAAAATCTGGTGGCAGTGACCTGGATGGGATTCGATGAACCCAAAACTATGGGAAACAGGGAAACCGGGGGACAAGCAGCCTTACCCATCTGGATTGATTATATGGCGACTGCTCTCAAATCCATTCCAATTGCCAAAATAACGCCACCAAAGGGCATTGTTATAGCCAAAATTGATCCGGAAACGGGCATGAGGGATATGTTTGGAACACTCAGCGAATACTTCTTTCAGGAACAGCTCCCGCCTGAAACCGATTATTCATTACAGAATCCTGATTTTACCGATCCGCTGCCCGGATATATACAGTGATAGCAATATTCCCACCATTCCCGTCTGTAAATGACTGGCAAGGTTATGGCCTCTAAGGAACCTCTGAAAAATGTCAGCGGGGCAGTCAGTTCAAGGCAAAAATCGGAGAAAAAGTGGAATTTATACGTAATAAATGAGCATTTTGAGCCTGTTTTTAACGCGGAAATGACAACGTAGGTAGTTTTGCAGAAGTTCCCTAATTTTTTATTCATAAAATTAATATGATTGCAATCATCGGCGGCAGAAGCATGAGCAAACTCGCTGGTCTGGAAGTCACTCACCGCCAGATCACGAGAACGCCTTATGGCGAACCCTCAGGAGCCCTGATTTTTGGCACGATTGGCACGAGGGAAGTTGTTTTCCTGTCCAGGCATGGTCACGGCCTCAACATCCCCCCGCATGCGGTCAACTACCGGGCCAATATCTGGGCCTTGCACATCCTGAATATCGAAACAATCATTGCGATCGCCTCCGTTGGCGGCATCCGCAAGGACATGGGCCCCGGAAAAATCGTCATACCTGACCAGATCATTGATTACACCCACAGCCGCGAGGCCACCTTCCACGATCGCTCCAACAACAGGATCATTCATACAGATTTCACACAACCTTATTGCCCCAGGGCACGGGCAAGACTTCTGAAGGCTGCACAAGAAGCAGGCGAATCTGTCATCGATGGTGGTGTCTATGCTGCAACGCAAGGTCCCCGGTTCGAAACCGCAGCCGAAATCAACCGGCTGGAACGCGATGGCGCCGATCTGGTCGGGATGACCGGCATGCCGGAAGCGATTCTCGCGCGTGAACTGGGTATTTCTTACGCAACCATTGCTGCCATTGCCAATACAGCTGCCGGACGCGAGGAAAGTATCGAAGCCATCCCCCTGCAGGCGGCCCACCAGATATTGGAGAACGCAATGGAAAGTGTCAGGAATATATTGGAATATCTGGTGAGGGATGAAGATGATTAAACCTGTATTGAAAATGGGCGACCCACGCCTGCTGCAAGTCGCACGGCGTGTCGAACGGCTGGGTTCACCCGAACTGGAAGAATTGCTGCTGGATATGCGGGATACGATGGCGGCACTCAACGGCGCCGGACTCGCTGCACCGCAGATTGGGGTCAGCCTGCGGGTTGTCATTTTTGGTGTGGAACACTCTTCACGCTACCCGGATGCCGAAAGCATCCCGTTTACCATACTGATCAATCCGGAGCTTACGCCGTTAGCAGCAGAGCAGGAGGAAGACTGGGAAGGCTGTTTGAGTATCCCGGGAATGCGCGGGCTGGTGCCCCGCTACACCCATCTGCGTTATCAGGGCATGGATGCCACTGGCGCCCCCATCGATAGAACAGTAACCGGGTTCCATGCACGCGTGGTACAGCATGAATGCGATCATCTGGATGGAATACTCTACCCCATGCGCATTGATGATTTACGCAAGTTCGGCTATACCGACACGCTCTTTCCTGGACAAACAATAGCGGACGACTGATTCATCCGCCACGCTCCATTGCCTCAATAGGGTTTGACCACCACCAGAATAACGATGGCAAACAAGGCCAGCACCGGCAGCTCATTAAACCAGCGATAGTAAACATGACCATGCCTATTGCGGTCATGCCTGAAATCAGCCAGCAGCTTGCCGCAATAAAGGTGATAGCCAATTAGCAAAACCACCAGTGCCAGCTTGGTGTGCAGCCATCCTCCGGAAAAACCGTAGCCCAGCCACAGCCAGGTACCAAATATGATCGTGGACAGCCCACCCGGGGTCATAATGCCGTAATAAAGCTTGCGCTCCATCACCTTGAACCGATCTATACCCGCCTGATCCGTGCTCATGGCGTGATAGACAAACAGCCGGGGCAGATAAAACAACCCGGCAAACCAGGTCACCATAGAGATAATATGTAACGATTTGATCCAGAGCATAGAAAAATACCAGGTTGAACGTTGAAAAAATCGGGAATCGGAGAAACTCCCGGCAGCCAGCTTCATCACGCCCCGCCTGATAACGACTGGAAGGTATTGCTGATCTGGCAAGGGTTTTCATAGACACGCCGATGACTTTGGCAATTATAGCGGAGTAACCTCAGCCTCCCGGCGCAGAAGCATGAATCGCTGGCACACAAAGACAACCGGATTATTCAGTTCCGGATTTTCCGGGAATAATCAGACCACCGGAGTATCAATTGCACCCATCCACTGCTAACCACAACTTTATTCCATCCGGAACAGATAACCGGATCATTCCTGTGTCCCTGTTTTCGGGCTATTTATTCTTCGTAATTTACGGCAGCCTGATTCCATTTTCCTGGAATGGTCTGTCGTTTGATACCGCGTGGGAGAATTTCCAGCATATTCCGCTCCTGCAACTGGGAGTCGCCAGCCGTGCTGACCTGGTTGCCAATTTGCTTTTGTACATGCCACTGGGTTTTCTGGGTTGCGGCCTGCTGACAGGACGAAGCCGTGATGCATTGGTACTGGCCGCAGGAATGATCCTGTCCCTGTTGTTCTGTGTGGTTATCGCGATAGGTGTGGAATTTGTTCAGCAATTTTTCAGCCCGCGCACGGTCTCGCTGAACGATATTTATGCCGAATTTGCAGGCTCGCTGCTAGGCACCCTGCTGTGGCCCATGACTGGTCTGCGTCTCCAGCAAACTATCCTCAATCTGCTTCGGGGAGGGAAAAATGCACGGCGTGCCGCGCTGGTGATCTATGCGCTGGTTTATCTGATATTGAGCTTTTTCCTTACGATTTTTTGCTGTCATACGATGAATGGCAGCAAAACTGACCTCGGAACAAATTGGGTGGTTGTTTACGCCTTCCTGTGGCAATAGCTGTACGCTGAAACTGATCCCGGAAGCATTGCTGGTCATGCCGCTGGCCATACTTCTGTTCCAGTCATCACAACGAACATCACTGGTACTGGCTGCCATTGCCGGTGCGGTGCTGGGTGCATTTATCGAAGGTTTGCAACTGGCAATTGCATCTGGCATCAGTCAAGGCGCCTCCATTACTTCCCGAATGGCTGGCATGATGCTTGGTGTCGTCATGATCAGATATTTGCCCGGAGTGGATTGGCATCGACTGCGCCGATATGGCCGCTATCTGCTGCTATTGGGAGTCGCACCCTATCTGGTTGTGCTTGCTGATATCAATTACTGGTTTTCTGGCAAATGGCTTGGATTCACGGAAGGAATTGAGCGGCTGGGAGAAATCCATTTCCTTCCTTTCTATTACCACTATTTCACAACAGAATTGGTTGCACTGGTCAGTCTGCTATTTCAGACCGGTGCTTATATCCCGGTGGGGATCGGCTTCTGGATCTGGCACCAGACGGGATGGTCATCATCCTTCAGACGTTGCAGCATTTTCCTGCCCGGCGTGGTAGCAGGCTTACTGGCCTGTATCATCGAAACCGGAAAACTCTTTATTCCCTCAATTCATCCGGACCCAACCAACATTCTGATAGCTATCGTCTCTGCTGCACTAGCCTGCCGCCTACTGGATTTATTGTTTTCGGCAAAACCGGACACCTGTTTGAGCAACGATCACGCAAACACACTGCAAGCAGCCCGCTACCACCGGGAACTGGTAACTGATATAGATATTAAGGAAATCAGCCAAACCAGTGAGCCTGATGAAACATTTGACCTGTATCAGCGATCATCCACACAACTGAAACCCACCGCTTCATTTCCACTGGCTCCCTCACCAGACATAACCACCCAATTTTCCGGTTCGCAAATACAGTCAACCCAACACAAACGATCACTATGGCTGATTATTACCGGGACGATTGCGCTTCTCCTGGCAGGTGTGGCCGCTTTCACCAGCCCTCTGGGTGCCACATGGGCTCTGCCTCCCTTGATCATTTACTCCGCACTGCTTTGGTGGCGGCCTGATTCATGGCTGGTTTGGGTGCTTGCCTCTCTGCCGTTGCTGGATCTATCACCATGGAGCGGCCGACTGTACTGGACAGAATATGATTCGCTGTTATTGGCGACTGCTGGTATTGGCTATCTCCGGTTATATCCCCGGTCCTGCATCCAGCCAGTCATACACCAATCTTCCGCTCTGTTATTAACGCTGTTTGTTATCTCGGCGGCAGTGAGTCTCGGCACTGCCATTTTTCCGCTGGCACCCATCGATGACAACGCATTTTCCAGCTATTTCAGCTCCTATAATGGGCTACGTTCAGTAAAAGGGCTTTTTTTCGCGCTGGCTTTGATTCCTCTGCTGGCTCGCGAGTGGAGCAATCCGCAACTTGCAGCATCACGACTGGCATTCGGAATGTCACTGGGGCTGGGCGTAGAAGTTTTGTATGTACTTTGGGAAAGGGCCACCTTCCCGGGCTTGTTTAATTTCGAGACTGGCTATCGTATTACGGGCTCTTTCCACGGTATGCATACCGGTGGCGCCTATATCGAGGGCTATCTGGTACTGGCTGCACCATTTGTTGTGCTCTGGGCCTGGCAGCAGCGTAATGCATTAATCACACTACTGGCTGTCGGATTGTATTGCCTGGATGCGTATTGCGTGATGGTAACTTTCTCCCGGGGCGGACAAATTGCATTTGGGCTGGTAACGGTATTGCTCATTATCGGTTTTCTGGGGGCCGTCTTACACAAACGAACACATATTCTTTCCGGTATTAGTATCGCCATCCTGATTGCGGGAATCACAGGGGCTATTGCCTGGCCAATCCTTAGCAGTTCGTTCAGCCAATCGCGTTTTGCAACAACCGGAAAGGATGCCGTAACCCGTGTTGATCACTGGCAGGACTCAATCGATATTGCACTGATGCAGGGTAGCACTGTATTTGGAATGGGCCCAGGCTCCTTTCCTTCTGCCTTTTTCTGGTATTCAAGCTTACCAGCCCGCACTTCAACCTATACATTTATCACAAAAAACAGAAATACCTACTTGCAGCTGGGTAGCGGAGAAACACTATATTTTGAGCAACCCGTAGCTGTTGAACCTGGACAGCACTATACGCTTGCGATGAAGCTGCGCAGTCAGGCACCCAATGCCGCAATTACGACACCTGTTTGTGAAAAGGCTTTGCTGTATTCGTTCGAATGTTTCTGGCTTTCATTAAAGCTCGATAAAGCTCCGCCAGGAGAATGGGGTGACTATCAAACCGATATATCCACTGATGGATTTAACTCGGCAAATAGCCGGATCCAGCGTCCCGTCAAGCTCTCCATATACAATGGTCAGCCCGGCACGCTAATTGATGTGGATAATGTCTCTCTAAAGGATTCGGATGGTAATGACCTGGTTCTCAACGGCGATTTCTCCGATGGAATGTCGCACTGGTTTTTTTCTACTGACAGCCATCTTCCCTGGCATATCAAAAATCTTTTTTTACACGTCTTCTTCGAACAGGGCTGGTTTGGCCTCGCCTGCTTCATCGTATTGACAGGCTACCTGCTGACACGCGGGTTGATACGTACATGGCACAATGATGTACTTCATCTGGTTTTATGCATATCATTGGGAGCGTTCCTCGCTATTGGCATTGTCGATAGTCTGATCGATGAACCCCGACTTGCTTTTTTGTTTTACCTGCTGATGATTACCGGGTTGATTTCCGATACACACCCGCTACCTCTTCTTTCTGGCAACCGTACCCGCAATACTGCATGACAAATCTTGATAAAATGTTTCCCAATGGGAGATGTGTTGGTATAATTGCCGCCTTCGGGTCGTTAGCTCAGCCGGTAGAGCAGCGGACTTTTAATCCGTTGGTCGCGCGTTCGAATCGCGCACGGCCTACCAGAATAAAAAGGCACTTGATCAACCATGACCAAGTGCCTTTTTTCTTGCCCGGATTTATCCGGATGATTACACCCGATCCATGCCATTCCTGCATTGATCAGGTCGCAGTCCAGCCACCAGAGAACTAGCTTTTTTTCCACTATCGCCCATGTTTCTTATTGATTTCATTGTTCATATTGATAGCCATTTGCAGACACTGGTTTCCGAATACGGGACATGGGTCAATGGCATTCTTTTTCTGATTATATTTTGCGAGACCGGGCTGGTAGTGCTGCCTTTTTTGCCTGGAGATTCCTTGCTGTTTGCTGCGGGCTCACTTGCCTCATTGCAGGGATCGCAGCTGAATCCTCACATCCTGTTTATCGGATTGACATTGGCAGGTATTCTGGGGGACAGCACCAATTACTGGATAGGAAAAAAATTCGGAGTAGCTGTTTTTACCTCGAGAAGATTCCGCTTCCTGAAACAGGAACATCTGGATAAAACGCGCGCCTTTTATCTCAAATATGGTGGAAAAACCATTATCATCGCGCGCTTCATCCCCATCGTCCGTACCTTTGCGCCGTTTGTTGCCGGGATTGGCACCATGCCGTATCGTAAATTCATTACTTACAATATCATTGGTGCTATGTTGTGGGTGGGTTTGTTTGTTTACGCCGGGTTTTATTTCGGGCAACTACCGCTGATACAAAAAAACTTCAAGCTCGTTATCCTTGCCATTATTGTTTTATCGATCACTCCGCCGGTCATCGAATACTTCAAACACCGCCTGGAAAGAAACAAATCTGGCCTGGGTTGATCCATCCGGCATACGCAATTAATGCAAAAATTTCACGCAGCCGCTCGTTGAACTGGCTTCCGCAACAGGGAGGGCAGGATGATCAGTGTGCAAATCAGGGTAAATGCCAGTCCAACCGTGAGCAAGGTGCCCATGCTGGCCGTTCCCTTGTGTGACGAAAACATAAGGCTGGCAAAATCAACCAGGGCAGTCAGCGCACTATAGAAAATAGCCCGTGCCGTGCTGGTATGAATCAGAACTTCATTTTCCACCTTGTTATCCATACTCCGGTCCACCATGTGTAAACTGCTGTCGATACCCAGCCCCAGCAGAAGCGGCAGAGCAATGATATTGGCAAAGTTGAACGGGACATCCAGCAAAACTGTGAATACGCCGGTAAATATGCTGGATAACAATAATGGAATCAGTACCAGTACCGTATATTTGATACTGCGCAACATGATCAGCAGCGCCACCACCACCCCAACCAATGCCAGTGAGAATGCCTGAACAAAAGCTCCGATCACGGCATCACCTGCCTCCAGGCTGATAACCGGCATTCCCGTTGCCTGGGGAGCCACTTGTTGTATCGACCGGACAAAACGGCGCAGTGATTCATCATCTCCGATGTTGGCTGATGGGTAGATCGCCATCAGATACTCTCCCGTATGGCTATGCCAGCGACTGGAAACGGATTCAGGCAGTTCCTGTTCGTTGAAAGGAGCTGCCTCGATCAGGTTGTACAGGCGTTGCAACGCAACCGGCAAGGTAGAAAGCAAATCGCCTTCCAGGGAATGCAACAGTGCTGTGTTTTCATTATTCCCTGCCGTTTCCAGCCTGCCAAGCAATGATCTGACTGAATCCCTGAGCTTCTGTGCAGAAGCAGACACAGGTGCATCCGGCTGCTGCACGATGAACCGATCCAGCGCCGCATCCAGATCGGTGAGAGCCTGTCGTTGTTGCAATACAGAGTACTCATGTACAGCCGGTTTGGTCATGGATAATCCTGGCCCCATGATCAGCGACATTTCCTCAATGATCGCCAGTTTTGTTTCCTGATCCTGCGGAACGAAATCGAAGATGGAGACTACCTTGCTGACTTCGGGAAGCTGGGCCAGCTTTTCTTTCAACGGCTGGATTTCCTTGCGGTCGTCAGCCAGCACAACTGCATACCAGGGTGAATGTTCGGGTGAGGCCAGCAATTCACGAAAAGTTTTAACCGCCTCCCCCTTGGGATCCTGCATATTGAGCAGGTTGTAATCGAACCGGATCTGCGGCCACAACACGATTGCGAGCAACAGCAACAAACCTGCCGAGATATGGGTCAGTTTTTGCCATCTCAATGAAAACCCCAGCACCTTGCCCAGTGTTTTTCTGCCATTGGATTCAAGCATCGGTTTGCCAGATAAATAACGCAGTAACGCGGGACCAACAATAAAGGTAACGACCAGGCTGATCAGCATCCCTGTTCCGGAAATAATTCCCAGCTCTGCCACCCCGCTATAACTGGTAGGAATAAATGCATAAAAACCAAGCGCGTTTGCAACGGTACAGGCCGCCAGGGCAACACCAGCTTCCCCCCCTGCTCGATACACGGCATCATTCATGGACTGCCCTCCATCCAGCATTTCACGGAAGCGAAGCAGGAAATGAATGGCAAAGTCCGCACCCAGACCGATATACAGCACCGCAAAAGCAATGGAGATTACATTCAACTGGCCAATCGCAACGGTGGCAAAGGCAGCAGTCAGAATCAGCCCTGTTACCAGACAGATCAATACCGCAAGCGTCATGCCGACTGTATGCATGGCCGAATAAAGTACACCTCCCACCAAGATGAAGGTAACCACACCGGCGATTTCCATGCCATCCAGAGAACTTTTGAGCTCATCATCCGCCAATGCCACATCGCCAGTAATCCGAAGCTGAATTGGCCCCTCATCTGTCAAACCTGCTTCCTCTGCCGCTGCGCGCACCGCCAGTATCGGTTTTTGCCCCGGAAGCAACTCGGAATAATCCGGTCTAGGTTTAACAATGATGATTTCCTGATAGCTATTTTTTGCCGGATCGCCCCGGAACAATGTTTGCCATGATAAAGGCCGGGATTTTCCAGCAAGGCGCGTATCCAGTGTTTCACCTACACCTTTAAAAACCGGGCCAAGTTCCAGGTGCTGCCCGTTATTCAACTCATCCACCGCTCGTGTGAGCAGTTTCACAAAGGAATATAGCGTGGGGTCATGGCTGATCTGCGCAATCAGTGGCTGAGCCTCGGCCAGATGATCGGTGATGCGTTCCAGCTGTGGAATATCTTCGTAGAGCAATCCGTTGCGCCCGAAAAAATCCTCGACACCAGGCGCATAAACACTGGAAAAATTCTTGTTGTCTTTTCTTAGGAGAGTCGCGAGACGATCAGCAGCTGAATAAACCTGTTCAGGGGTGGGCGCACTCAATACCAGCAGCAGAATATCCGAATCCTGTGGAAAAGCCTTGTCGTACCTGACGCTATTGATACGAAACGGCAAATGCTCGGAGAGCATGTTCGTGGTATCGGTATTCATCCCCAAATTGCGCGCGGTATAAACAGCACTTGCTACAGTGAAAAGCAGTGCAATTAACAGAACCCAGGGAGCGTGGCGATAACTGAAACTGGTGCAAAAAGCGAAAAGTTTATAGGTCCGGTTATGTGAAAAATTCATCGTTTCCTGCCTCAGCTCCAGATTTCAGGTATTGCGTTTCGGATTGATCGTGCCGGGCAGTATTCTAGAGCAGTTCCGGTAAAAATACCGCCGGACCTCTCGCATGCAGGTGCAGAGTCAAGACAGTTAATGGGCAACCCAGTGCGGGAACACTCTCGGGAAATGCGAAGCGGAGTGAACAGGATGCAGGTGAAAGTGCAGGTAAATCCATAAAAATCCGGATTTCCCTGCATTTTTCAAGATTAGCCCGTTTCCGGGAACGGGCCATGAATCAATTTTATTCTGCTGTTTTATAAATCCCGGTCAGCCTTTGTTATTGCTCAGCAGGTTGGGTGGAGGGCCCATGGGTTCGAATGTTTTCAGCAAGGGTACTTCATCCTTGCTCATCCAGCGTATGTCCGTATCAAAAGTATTTTGCGGCCCCCAGCTACCGGTAAATTTCTTGCCATCCGGAGTAAAAGTCCAGCACATTTCTTCACCTGAAGTGTTAATGACATCGCCCAGATTAATGGGCTTTTGCCATTCCCCGTTGGCATCCTGGTGCGAAATCCACATATCGTGACCACCCCGGGAGCCCAGATCTGTTCGCGTACTGGTAATGACCATGCTTTTGCCGTCTTTTGCAAGACCGGTCCAATGCATGTGATCGCGCTGTGGGGAATTGATTTTTGCGCCCAGACTTACCGGTTTCTGCCATACGCCATCTTTCTTTTCCACCTTCCAGATATCACTCTCTTGAGTAACTCCAGGCTGGCTGTAATTGAAATAGATCAGGCTGTCCGAAGCGATAATCGGGCAATGCTCTTCGCCGGTCGGTGTATTGATACTGGGGAGCTCCGGTACATCATTCCAGTTTCTGGCCTGCTGCCAAACGCCATCGACTTTCTGAACGACATAAAGATCACCCGATAACAGATTACCGGGTTCATATCTGGTGAAATAGATGACGTTACCATCATCCGAAAAGCTGGGCTCCAGTTCCCAGGCTGCCGTGTTGATATTGGGGCCAACAGTTGGATCAACATCAGGGCCCAAGTGGATAGGTTCTTGCCATACGCCATCCACGTTGTGAGCCATCCAGATATCGAAACTGTAAGGCGTGCCGGGTGATTCAATGCTCCCCTTGCGAGTGGATACAAAAATAGCGGTTTTACCATCCGCACTGTAGGTGATTTCTATTTCTGATCCAGGTGAATTGATTGGCTCCCCCATGCTTTTTGATACGGCAGGTGGTTGCGTTGCTCCATTACCTTCCATGCCATGCATACCCGGCATGGCATGCGCCACACTACCCGCCAGCACTAAAACAGGCAGAGCAACAAAAAACACCATAGCATTATTTTTCATTCTGCTTCTCCTCTCCAGATTAAAGTAAACCAATCGTTCTCTTTCTGAGATTGGAAAGGTATACGACGAACTATTGCCATGTCAAGGTGAAGAAGTAGAGAAATCTTTCATTCTATTTCTCCACCTGATACTCATTTTATAAGTCAATGCAGCAATGAAAAACGAATTTATGCTCTGTTATTTACCACTTAAAACATTCTGCAGGAGCAAATCATTCAAACGTTTAACGAAACCAGCCGGGTCTTCGAGTTGGCCACCTTCGGCCAATAAGGCCTGATCAAACAGGATCTGGCTCCAATCGGCGAATTTGCCTTCTTCATATTTCAATCGCTGAACCATGGGATGGCGCGGGTTGATTTCCAGAAATGGCTTGCTGTCCGGCACCTTCTGCCCAGCTGATTTTAATAATCGCCCCAGATTTCCACTCACATCGTAAGTATCCGCTACCAAACAGGCAGGCGATTCGGTCAGGCGATAGGTGATGCGCACATCCTTAACCTGTTCGGCTAACACCTCCTTCATTTTCCGGGTTAATTCCTGAAAATCACCTGCTTCTTTTTCGTGCTCTTTTTTTTCTTCTTCGTCTTCCAGTTTGCCCAGATCAAGGTCGCCCTTAGCGATGGATTGAAGAGATTTTCCCGCGTATTCATTCAGATTGGCCACCAGCCATTCATCAATCCGGTCAGACAGCAACAGCACTTCTATCCCCTTTCTCCGGAATATCTCAAGATGTGGGCTACTTTGGGCCGCTTTTAAACCATCAGCGGTGATGTAGTAGATTTTTTCCTGTTCCGGTTTCATGCGGGCGATGTAATCATCCAGTGAAACCGTTTGTTCTTCGCGGATATCGTGTGTAGAGGTGAATCTCAGCAACTTGGCAATGCGCTCGCGATTAGCATAATCCTCCGCAATTCCTTCTTTGAGTACCTGGCCAAACTCCCGCCAGAAAGTTTTAAATTTTTCCTGATCTTCACTCTTGTCACTACTAGCGAGATCCTCGATCAACCCCAACACCTTCTTGACTGATCCGGCGCGAATACTGTCAATATCCTTTGATTCCTGCAGAATTTCACGGGAAACATTGAGAGGCAGATCGCTCGAATCAATAACGCCTCGAACAAAACGCAAATAGCCTGGCAGTAATTTCTCGGCATCGTCCATGATAAATACACGCCGGACATAAAGCTTGAGGCCATGACGATGATCGCGATCGTACAAATCAAATGGAGCATGAGACGGGATATATAACAGCTGGATATATTCCTGTTTGCCTTCCACTCTGGCATGAACATGCGCTAGAGGAGGCTCGAAATCATGAGCGACATGCTTATAGAATTCGTCATATTGCTCCTGTGTGATTTCATTCTTTGGACGCGCCCAGATTGCACTGGCCTGATTGATGGTTTCATCCTCATTACTTATCCGGTATGCGTTGGTTTCATCATCCCATACTTCTTTTTTCATCAGGATAGGAAGTGTAATGTGATCCGAGTATTTGCGAATGATGGACTGCAAGCGGAAGCCGCTCAGCAGCTCATCTTCACCTTCCCGTAAATGCAGAATGATTTGAGTGCCGCGATCCTGTTTTTCAACAGTCTCCAGCGTATATTCGCTCTCGCCGGTGGATTCCCAACGCACGCCATGTTCAGCTGTCAATCCCGCACGGCGCGTAATAAGTGTGACTTTATCGGCCACAATAAATGCCGAATAAAAACCCACGCCAAACTGCCCAATCAGATTTGCATCCTTGGCCTGATCACCTGTCAGCGAATTAAAAAATTCACGCGTCCCCGATTTAGCAATAGTCCCGATATGATTGATCACTTCCTGCCGGGACATACCGATGCCATTATCGGCAATCGTGAGAGTGCGCGCCTCTTTGTCATAAGAAATTCGAATCTTGAGATCAGGATCCGATTCGTAGAGTGCTGCATCAGACAATCCTTCAAATCGAAGTTTATCGGCAGCATCGGAAGCATTAGAAATCAATTCCCGCAGGAATATTTCCTTATTACTGTATAAAGAATGGATCATCAGCTTCAAAAGCTGGTTTGATTCAGCCTGGAAGTTAAGATGTTCGATGTTTTCCGCAGTTTGCATGCTTTTCTCCTTAAAAAATACGCTACCATTGTGTGATCAGGTTTACTGATTTCAAGCCAAATAAACCAACAGGATGCGTGTAGTAGTGGCTGGGTTACAAAATTATTTATTTAGCGCCTGGAAGATCATCAAGCAGGAAGGATAGCCGTAAACCATCGCACGCATAGATTTCAGGCACTGCCCGAAACTTTATTTGGATCCGAGTTACTTCAACATTGAAGTCCTAGTTCTGTAATTTTTCACTTTTTCAATTGTATGAAATTTTCATCTTTTATTTTAATGGCGTCACTATGTGCGCTTAGTTTTCAAAACAATGCTCAGACGCCGGAGCTGCCTATTGGAAATATCAACTTGCCCTCCGGTTTTTCTATCAGCATATGGGCTAATGTACCGGATGCGCATGCAATGGCGCTAGGCGATAAAGGTACGGTATTTGTCGGTTCTAAATCGGCCGGTAACGTTTACGCCATTACTGAGAATGAAGGAAAACGCCAAATCCGCATCATAGCCAGCAAACTGAAAATGCCGGCCGGAGTTGCTTTTCACGATGGAGCCCTGTTTGTTTCTTCAGTGAACAAAATTCTTCGATTCGAAAATATCGAGAATCAACTTGATCAACCCGCACAGCCGCACATTATAACGGCCGATTATCCCAAGGAAACCTATCATGGCCGACGCTTTATCGGGTTTGGACCGGATGGCTGGCTCTATGTCCCGATAGGCTCGACTTGCAACGCTTGTGAATTGAATCTTGATCAGCAAGCGCTTATTACACGCATCCGGCCCGATGGCTCAAACTACGAAATAGTTGCCAAAGGTGTGCGTAATACTGAAGGTTTTGATTGGCATCCGGTTACTAAGGAACTTTGGTTTACCGATATCAGCCGGGAATGGATGGGAGACAATTTACCACCAGATGAACTAAACCATGCTCCCAAACAAGATTTACATTTTGGCTTTCCATATTGCCATGGGAAAGAAGTTGCCGATCCAAAACTCGGAGCCAAGCATGATTGTAATAAATTCATACCTCCCGCCGCAGAACTAGATCCTCACGTAGCTCCCATGGGAATACGGTTTTATACAGGCGAAATGTTTCCATCCGAATACCGCAACAATATCTTTATTGCAGAACACGGCTCATGGAATCGCAGCAAGAAGATTGGTTATCGTATTGAACGGGTACAGCTTGATAACGCAAGCAAGATTGCAAAGAAAGAAATCTTTGCAGAAGGTTGGCTACAGGAAAATGAAGCCTGGGGCAAGCCAGTGGATGTTTTAGTAATGCCGGATGGTGCCTTGCTAATCTCGGATGAGATGGCAGGCGTGATCTATCGTATCAGCTACGACAAACCATAAAATATTCACCTGCCATCCAAAAATCCTGAATCACATCGAATGCTGGATGGCAGATAAACTTAACCCCATCAGCATTTGAGGAAACATACCCAACAGAACTATAGCCAGCCCATTCAAACTAATAAGAACCTTTACATCTGGCCTGAATAATATCGGCTGAACTTCCTCTGGTATGTCGAAATACATGAATTTGATAATTCGCAAATAGTAAAACGCACCGATCAGTGAAAGTACAACGGCCACAACTACGAGCCAAATATAACCAGCCTCTAAGGCAGCCTGTAAAACAGATAGTTTTGCATAGAAACCTATCATTGGTGGAATCCCAGCCATCGAAAACATCACCAGCAACATCATAAAAGCAAGCCATGGGCTACGTTGATTAAGCCCCTTGAAATCGCTAATCTTGTCAGCTTCGAATCCTTCACGGGAAATTAGCAGAATGACGCCAAAAGCCCCCAGGGTCATCAGCACGTAAGCAATTACATAAAACATGGAAGCGCTGTAACCATTTTCACCAGCTGCAATAAAGCCAAGCAGCACAAAGCCCATATGTGAAATCGTGGAGTATGCCAGCATCCGTTTGATATTTTGTTGCGCAATCGCCACGATATTTCCGACAGCCATGGAAGCCACAGCCAGTATCACAAGCATTCCCTGCCAATCTGCTACAAGATCACCCAGCCCTTCAACCAACAATCGCATAACGAAACCAAATGCAGCAAACTTGGGTGCTGAACGAATGAATAAGGTAACTGCGGTAGGGGCGCCCTCATAAACATCAGGCGCCCACATATGAAAAGGAACAGCACTCAACTTAAAACTGATGCCTGCCACAACAAAAACCAAACCAATAATAAAGATTTCATGGTCTGCTTTACCCGATTGAATGACCTTCGCCAACTTGGTAACTGTAGTATCTGGTTGTCATATAACATTGACATGCCATAAAGTAAAAATCAGGAAGCCAATGCACCCAAAACGAAAAATTTAATAGCGGCCTCTGTAGCGATGGCTGATTCACGTTGTAACGCTACCATTGCATAAAGTGAGAGCGCGAGAAGTTCAAGCCCCAGATAAAGCGTAATTAGATGATTAGCAGAAACCATCACCATCATGCCCAAAGTAGCAAAAAGTGAAAGACTAAAAAATTCACCTCTCAACAAACCGCGGGCACTAATATAAGAACGTGAATAAATCAAAACTGCTGCAACTGTTGGATAGATCAACAGTTTCAGTGTATCCGACATCGCATCACCGACAAACATACCGAAAAATGTATATCTAATATCAGATGATGCCACTCCACAGGTGACCAGTGCTGCTCCAGCAAGCGTCAAGAGAGATAAATAGAATGCCAGATAACGATTTTTTTCACCGGCAAATAAATCAGCAAGCATCACCACACAAACCATGAACAACAGGAAAATTTCAGGGTAGGCTGGTGTAAAGTCAGGTAACAAAAAATCCATGAAAAATCCTTAATTTCCTGTCAGGAAAAAACCTATATCATCTAAAAATGTTATTCGGGTAGCTTCGTTTGCGCTACATGCTCAAGCAAATTATCTACAGTGACATGCATAACTTCAGTAAGAGGTAATGGATAAATGCCAAAACCCAGTACTAGAACGGCCAAAATAGCCAGGATTAAGAATTCACGAGAAGAAATATCCTTTAATTCCGCCACATTACTATTGGTGATTTCACCAAAAATAACTCTCTTATACATCCACAAAGTATAGGAAGCGCCAAGTATTAAAGTAAGTGCAGCGAAGAAACCATACCAGAAGTTAACTTCAATAGACCCCATAATGACCATAAACTCACCGACAAAACCACTAGTACCAGGCAAACCGGAATTAGCCATGGCAAATAGCATAAAGAGTGCAGCAAAGATCGGCATTTTGTTCACAACACCACCGTAATCTGCAATTTGCCGAGAATGCAAACGATCATATAAAACTCCTACACAAAGAAACATCGCTCCTGATATGAATCCATGAGAGATCATCTGCACCATTGCCCCTTCAATTCCGTAAGCATTGAACAGAAAAAAACCCAGGGTTACAAATCCCATATGAGAAACAGATGAATAAGCAATCAGTTTTTTCATATCCTGCTGCATCAGTGCAACTATTCCAATATACACAACTGCAATGAGAGACAAAGCAATCATGACACCTGAAAGCTCATGACTTGCATCTGGAGTAATCGGCAGAGAAAATCTGAGAAATCCATATCCACCAAGCTTTAACAAAATAGCAGCAAGTACAACAGAACCCCCTGTAGGCGCTTCAACATGCGCATCAGGTAACCACGTATGTACTGGCCACATTGGAACTTTGACTGCAAATGCAAGCGCAAATGCAATGAAAATCAAAGTTTGTGCTGTCATCGGCAGTTGCAGCTGATGATAGTCGAGAATTGAGAAGCTACCACCCGAAACCTGGTAAAGATAAATCAGGGCAACGAGCATTAGTAAAGATCCTAATAAGGTATAAAGAAAGAACTTAATGGCCGCGTAAATCCTGTTCGGCCCTCCCCATACACCGATAATAATAAACATTGGGATGAGTGAAGCTTCCCAAAAGGAATAGAATAAAATAGCATCCAGGGATGAAAATACACCATTAACAACGCCAGACATTATCAAAAATGCACCCATATACTGGGATACGCTCTCAGATAACTGACAGCAATGATTGGTGGGGTTATAAAGCAATTAGATGATCAACGGCATTGATATACCGTCCACTCCCAAGAGTAATAAACGTGATCCGCTCAAACCAAGCAGTATGCTCTCGGTAAATTGTATTGCGCTCGTTGATGGATCCAAATCGCTATATAGCCGGAAGTGCTAAAAAACCCGACTATAGCCCCGGTTAGAAAGCCAGCGTAGATCTTATATTCCGATCACCCATTACTAACACGACCAAACCAAAAATGATTGGCAGCCAGATAATCAGACTTAACAGTGGAAATCCAAACAACATGATTTTTTCGTCTCGAATTGCATATCTATGCGTTTTATTTATCTCAGATAGACTAAAAAACTACTTCGTCTCTGAATCCTAGAACTGATAGAGCCACAAACTCATCAATATAAAAACACCCACAATCATGCTAAACGCATAATGATAAATATAGCCAGATTGGAAACGGCGCGCCAAAGCAGAAAACCAGGCTACAAACTTGGCTGAACCATTTACCATCAAACCATCAATAACCTTGATATCTCCATACTTCCAGAGAAAATTACTTAATGAACGCAATCCACCGGCAAATAACCACGAATAAAATTCGTCGATGTAATATTTACGATCCAGAAGAGTATAAACAGGTCCTGCAATACTCTTGATTTTTCCTGGAAGCTCAACCTTATACTGATATAGAAACCAAGCTGTAAAGATCCCAGCCATTGCTAGCCAGAATGGAATGGTTGAAAAGGAATGAATGATCATACCCATGATTCCTGTGTAATGTTCACCCATGGCAGCAACCACATCATGTTGAGCCTGCACTTCTATTACACCAGAAAAATAATCCCCAAAAAGTATCACGCCAATTAGCCACCCTGAAGCAATCGTAGGAATTGCCAACACAGTCAACGGGACCGTCACAACCCAAGGTGATTCATGCAAATGCTCCCGGGTATGCTCATCCATGCGTGGCTTCCCATAAAAAGTCATGAACATCAGTCTAAACGTGTATAGCGCAGTCACAAAAACTGTTGTTAGAACACAAAAATAGGCGAACCCCGATCCGCTAATTTGAGATAACTGCACCGCCTCAATAATTGCATCTTTTGAAAAAAATCCCGAAAAACCAGGAACACCCGCACTGGCCAAAGCAGCAATAAACATGGTCACAAAAGTTATGGGCATATATCTTCTAAGTCCGCCCATTTTCCGCATGTCCTGCTCATGGTGCATGGCGATAATAACTGAACCGGCTCCAAGAAAAAGAACTGCCTTAAAAAAGGCATGTGTCATCAAATGAAAAACAGCCGCTGAGTAAGCCGATGCACCCAAGGCAACTGTCATATAACCTAACTGGGACAACGTAGAAAATGCAACAACTCGTTTGATGTCATTCTGTACTACTGCAACCAATGCCATAAACAGAGTCGTAATTCCTCCGATAATCAGAACAACGGACAATGCAGTTTCAGAATGTTCAAACAAAGGTGACATACGAGCCACCATAAAAATACCAGCCGTCACCATGGTAGCTGCATGTATAAGAGCTGAAATAGGTGTTGGACCCTCCATCGAATCTGGCAGCCAAACATGCAACGGAAATTGTGCTGATTTACCCATTGCTCCTACAAACAACAATAAACAAATTACTGTCATTAACATCCAAGGCTGGTCAGGCACTATCTCCACCGAACGAGATGCCATATGTTCAGCATGAGTAAATACCAGCTCATAATCCAATGTTCCAAAGTACATTAAAACCAAGCCGATACCAAGCAAAAAGCCAAAATCACCTACCCTATTGACAAGAAATGCTTTCAAGTGCCGCATACCAGCCGCTGATCGCGTACCAGAACCCAATTAATAGATAAAAGAACCAGCCCAACGGCTTCCCAGCCAAAAAACAATTGCAGGAAATTATTGGACATGACCAACATCAACATCGAAAACGTAAAAAGAGAGATATAGCTAAAAAATCGTTGATAACCCGGATCACCATACATATACCCAATCGTATAAATGTGTACCATGAGTGATACGCTAGTAACAACAACCATCATCGTGGCTGATAATGTGTCGATCAGAAAACCAACTTCAAAGATTGTTTCGCCTGATGTCATCCAAGTATAAACACTACCGTTATAGGTATTCCCCTGTAACACATCAATAAAAACAAGAATAGATGAAATGAGCGACAATGCTACCAAGGTAATGGTTGCACGATGACTCCATACCAAACCTATATGCCGACCAAAAAGACCAGCAATCATGGCTCCTAATAAAGGTGCCATCGGAATCAATAAATAAAGATTTTCCATTTAAGCCATCAAATACCAGAATCGGGTTATCAAACTACTTTTCCAAAGAAAAGAGTGAAGTTCAACCTCTTAACTTATCTAAATCATCTACATTAATGGTTCGCAGATTTCTAAATAACGCAACTAAAATTGCCAATCCAATAGCAGCTTCAGCAGCAGCAACTGTCAGTATAAAAAACACAAAAATCTGACCTGCTATATCCTGCAAATAGTATGAAAAAGCAATAAAATTCATGTTAACAGCCAATAGCATTAACTCTATTGACATCAACAGGATAATGACATTTTTCCTATTAAGAAAAATACCAACGACCCCAATGGCAAACAGAATCGCACCCAACACAAGATAATGTGATAGTGATACCAAGATAATTACCTTTTAGATGAAAGAAATAAGGAAATAAATAAGATTATGAGAAAATTATTCTTTCCTTTCTGCTGGCATGGATAAAACTTTTAGGCGGCTTTCTCGAGTAACAGCTACTTGTTTTGAAGCATTGGAAGATTTTTTATCGGTACGATAACGCAGTGTTATGGCAATAGCCGCAACCATTGCTACCAAAAGAATCACTGCTGCAAGTTCAAAAGCATAAACATAATCGGTATAGAGCAGGCGACCAAGTTCTCTGGTATTGCTGTAATCAACTGATTTTGGTACTGGAATTTCCAAATTATCAGATCCAAATTGCTTGCTCATCAAGACCATACCCATTTCACTTGTCATAATTAAAGCTAGAATCGCACCAAATGAGAACCATTTCCAGAAACCTTCACGCATACGATCCAAATTAATATCCAACATCATGACAACGAACAAAAATAACACCATTACAGCGCCCACATATACCAATACTAAAGCTATCGCTAGAAATTCCGCTTCCAGTAATAGCCATAACCCTGAAGAAGTCACAAATGCGAGCACTAGTAATAATGCTGAATGAACCGGATTACGAAGTGTAATTACACCCAAAGCGGCTATCACTACCACACAAGCCAAGCTATAAAACACGAAATCTTGAAAATTCATAACTTAAAAGTTTTTGTTTAGCGATAAGGAGCATCAGCAGCTCTGTCTTTGGCAATTTGATCTTCGTAACGATCACCCACTGCTAGTAACATTTCTTTTGTATAGGTTAAATCTCCACGAACCTCGCCATGATATTCCAGAACACGAGTTTCAACGATTGCGTCTACCGGACAGGCTTCTTCACAAAATCCACAAAAAATACATTTAATTAAATCAATATCGTAACGCGTTGTGCGCCGTGTACTATCATCACGCTGTTCTGATTCAATTGTAATCGCCATAGCAGGACAAACTGCCTCGCATAACTTACATGCTATACATCGCTCTTCGCCATTAGGATATCGCCGTAAAGCATGCAACCCCCTAAAACGAGGTGATTGTGGAGTTTTTTCTTCTGGGTAATGAACTGTAATTTTGGGAGCAAACATATAGCGCCCAGTTACTTTCATTCCTTTCAACAACTCAAACAATAGTAAGGATTTAAAAAACTGCTTGATACGATCCATTTTACTAATCCCCCTCAGTTAAACCAGAGATTAAGAGGAAAACTCTGCAGAACTGATTCCGGCAGCTGCATCACAATACCCAGTAAAACAATCCAGACAAGTGTAATCGGAATAAAAATTTTCCAGCCCAACCTCATAATCTGGTCATATCGATAACGCGGGAAAGTGGCACGAAACCAAAGAAAAAAGAACAGCATGAAGGCTATTTTCATTAGTAACCACACCATGCCTGGAATAAGATTCAAAGGTGCAATGTCAACAAGAGGCAACCAACCACCAAGAAACATAATACTTGTCAGAGTTGCAACCAGAATCATATTGGCATATTCAGCAAGAAAAAACACCGTGAAGGCCATTCCTGAATAATCTACATGAAAACCCGCAACAATTTCAGATTCACCTTCTGCTACATCAAAAGGTGCCCTATTTGTTTCCGCCACTCCAGAAATAAAATAAATTAAAAACATTGGAAACAATGGTATTAAATACCAGTTAAGGAAACTATCTCCCTTTTGGCCTGTTACTATATCCCCTAGATTAAGACTGGAAGACATCATCAAAACACATACCAGAGCAAATCCCATCGCCAATTCATATGAAACAACTTGTGCAGCAGAACGCATTGCGCCCAAAAAGGCATATTTAGAGTTTGATGCCCAACCAGCGATGATAACTCCATAAACACCAAGTGATGTCATAGCTAATATATAAAGTAAACCTGCATTAATATCAGCCAATACCAGTTCCGGTGAAAACGGGACCACAGCCCAGGCAGCTAATGCAGGCCCGATAGATAGTACAGGTGCAATTAGAAATAGAAATTTATTGGCACCTGTTGGAATAATAATTTCCTTCATGACAGCCTTAACAGCGTCCGCTATCGGCTGCCCCCAACCACGTAACCAAGGTATGCTAAAAAAGGTAACTCTATTTGGGCCTACCCTGACTTGCATATAAGCAATAATTTTCCTTTCGGCAAAGGTGAGGTAAGCAACAGCCAAAAGTAATGGAACAATAATTGCAAAAATCAGCAGTAGATTCTTTACTAACAAGAAGAGAGGCCCCCCCCACTCATTGCCAAACAATTGCTCAAATATCGGTTGCAGGTTATCCATTAATCGAATCCCAAATCTAGATTTTTATAACTTTTCCAGCCTGATTTCATCAAACATCCCACCCAATTCGGATGTCTGTGTATGGGCACATGCTAGTCGAACACAATTATCTGGCAAATTTGCATCTGAAGAAATCTCCACTTGAATTTCTTTACTTTGTTGCTTAACTTTAACTGTTTCTCCAGTTTTTATTCCGGATTTGTTAAGTAAAATCGGTGAAGCAAAAGCAATGGGAAGCGCTGAGTCGTGTGTTTTCTGAAGTGATCCAGCACGCCTTACAATGGGATCTGCCTGATAAATTGTTACCTCCCCAATTCTTTCAATACCAATATTTTTTTGGCTGGTATCAGATATTGAGTAGGTTTCCAAAACATTATTTAGACCACTAGCAAATTCAGTATCAGCCGATATTATTTCGGCACGAATCTGTTCTGATGAATCATATTCAAAACCGTTCAGTTGCATCAAATTTGCCAATACTCGTAATACTTTCCAAGCAGGACGTGTTTCTCCTGCCGACGGCACCACTCCATTAAAGCTCTGGATTCTGCCTTCCGTATTAATAAAAGTTCCGGAAGTTTCGGTAAAAGGAGCCACGGGCAAGATGACATCAGCATACTCGGCAATATTACCCTTATAGCTGCTTAGTGAAATTACAAATCCTGCATTCTTCAATACCTGAACCGCCCGGCCTGTATCGTAGCAATCCAACTCGGGCTCAAGATTCAACAATATATAAGCACTACAGGCTGCATCACCATCAGTCGTACACAAGCCCAACATCTGCCCAGCATTTAACCCGACCTTATCGGAAATGGTTTTGTTTACCATATTAACTCCGGCATTCCATGGCAATGCACCTGCAGAATATGCTCCTACACTGTTAGCAGATTCACCCAGAAGGCCAAAATGGGCGTCTGTTATTTTGGATATAGCCTGTGCAACACAATGCAAATCAGCATAATGAGGATGATGCTGTGCGATATTCCCCAAGAAAATGGCCGCAGGCGATTGATTAATAAGACTATTTGCAATTCCTCGTGCGACTTCTGAAATTTCAACTTTACTTGCTACAGATTTAATATGCCCAGGTATGGAAACACCCTTAATATCTGCTGTAGCTTTAAGCACCTGTAATGCCATGTCCAACATGGCAGAAGGTGCAACTACAGCATTATGGGAAACCCTGGTTAATAACTCATCACCAATCGGATTAATTAAATTCAACTCCGCACCCTGCTTTACCGCTTGTCGCACACGCTGGGCAAGTAAGGGATGGTCTTTTCGCAATGTACTGCCGATGATCAATATTGCTTTTAACTGTGATATCTCAGCAATCTTCATGCCTAACCATGGCGTTCCCCGTAAAACAGCATCTGCACGAAAATCTGACTGACGTACCCGATGATCGACATTATGACTACCTAGTCCACGCATCAATTTCTGTAATAAATAGAGCTCTTCCAATGTGCTATGGGGAGATCCCAACGCACCCAAACTTTGTGCACCCTGTTTTGTTATAACATTGTTGATACCTTCAACCGCAAAGTTCAAAGCCTCTTGCCAATCACAGGATTGCCATTGTCCGGATTTTTTGATCATCGGAACCGTTATACGATCTTCCGAATTTAATCCTTCATATGAAAAACGATCTTTGTCAGATAGCCAACACTCGTTTATAGCATCATTTTCACGAGGCAATACGCGCATAACGCGATTTTTTTTCACTTGCACCACCAAGTTACTGCCTAACCCACAATGCGGACTGATTGATTTCCTACGCGATAACTCCCAAGTTCGAGCTGAATAACGAAACGGCTTACTAACTAATGCCCCTACCGGACACAAATCTATAACATTACCAGAAAGTTCCGAATCAACAGTTTTACCGACGAAAGTAAGAATTTCGGAATGCTCGCCTCGACCAGCCATTCCAAGCTCCATAATGCCCGCAATTTCCTGACCGAAACGTACACACCGTACAATGAATACAACGGGTCATATCAGTCGATATAAGGGGATCCAAGGTTCTTGTTGGTTATCGCTCTCTTGGGTTCCTGATACCGTGAACCACTTGAACCGTACCCAACTGCCAGATCTTGTAATTGGCATTCACCACCTTGGTCACATATTGGGCAATCCAGCGGATGGTTGATCAGCAAAAACTCCATCACACCTTTTTGCGCTGTTACAGCCTGCTGGGAATGCGTCGCTACTTTCATTCCTTCCATAACCGGGGTTGCGCAAGCAGGTAATGGCTTTGGCGCTTTCTCAACCTCCACAAGACACATTCTGCAATTTGCTGCTATTGATAATTTTTTGTGATAACAAAAATGAGGAATATAAATTCCAATCTGTTTGGCAGCATCCATTACAGTACTGCCCTTTTCAACAGTTACCTGTTTGCCATCAATTTCAATATTAACCATTAGCAATCAATTCCGGAATCATTATGAGTCAAACAAATTCGATCAAAAGTCACGACTCTGCTATACCATACATTTTTTATGCTCAATATGAAAAACAAATTCATCCCAAAAATGTTGCAACATCGCTCTTACTGGCATCGCAGCAGCATCGCCTAGTGCGCATATTGTTCTACCTTGGATGTTATCTGCAAGATTATTTAGTAAATCCAGATCTTCTGCGCGCCCTTTCCCATGCTCAATCCGGTTAATAATCCTGTATAGCCATCCAGTTCCCTCCCGGCAGGGAGTGCATTGTCCACATGATTCTTCGTAATAAAAATAAGATAGTCGTTCCAATGCACGAACCATACAAGTTGTGTCGTCCATGATTATCACTGCACCTGACCCTAACATCGAACCTGCTTTCGCTATTGAATCGTAATCCATATCGACTTCCATCATGACATCACCCGGAAGAATTGGCATTGATGATCCGCCAGGAATACACCCTTTCAGATTTCTACCACCTCGCATGCCACCAGCAAGCTCAAGCAATTTTACAAAAGGAGTCCCCATTGGGACTTCGTAGTTACCTGGCTTATTTACATGTCCAGAGACTGAAAATATCTTGGTTCCGCCATTATTAGGCTTACCTAACTGCAGATACTGTTCCCCTCCGTTTCGGATAATCCAAGGTACGGAAGCAAACGTCTCTGTATTGTTAATTGTTGTAGGTTTACCATACAAACCAAAGTTTGCCGGAAATGGAGGTTTAAAACGCGGCTGGCCCTTTTTACCTTCTATTGATTCAAGCAGTGCAGTCTCTTCTCCGCATATATACGCACCATACCCATGATGGTTATAAAGCTGAAAACTGAAACCAGATCCTAGAATATTATCTCCCAAATAGCCGGCAGCATTGGCTTCCTCAACAGCTTCTTCCATGCGTTCATACACATCCCATATTTCACCATGCACATAGTTATATCCCGTTCGAATACCCATTGCATAAGCAGCAATCAACATACCTTCAATCAGGATATGAGGATTGTAGCGCATGATATCTCTATCCTTAAATGTACCTGGCTCACCTTCATCAGAATTACAGACAAGGTATTTCTCGCCCGTATACTGTTTTGGCATAAAACTCCATTTTAATCCGGTAGGGAAACCAGCCCCCCCTCTGCCCCGCAATGCTGATTTCTTGACTTCTTCAATTACGGTTTCCGGAGAAATTTTCTGTGAAAGAATTTTTTTAAGTGCCGTATAACCGTCACGCTTTAGATAGTTTTTTAGTCGCCAATTTTCTGAGTCGGCAGTATCCACACCCGCCATGATAACCTGAGTTGGTTGATTCATTCCCCTAACTCTTCTAGTAATTGATCAATCTGGCTTTCTGTCATAAAACTGCACATACGCTTGTTGTTAACCAAAAGTACGGGAGCGTCGCCACAAGCACCCATACATTCACCTTCTTTAAGGGTGAATAATCCGTCAGCAGTAGTTTCATTGAAACCTATACCCAATCTTTGTTTGATATAGTCAGCTGCCTGATTCCCGCCGGATAACGCACACGGCAGATTTGTACAAACTGTCAGCTTATACCTCCCGACCGGTTTCAAGTTATACATGTTGTAAAACGTCGCAACCTCATAGACTGCAATTGAAGGCATCCCAAGGTAATCAGCAATGAAATCCATTGTCTCAGTTGCTAACCAACCCTTCTCACTCTGTGCTATAGCTAGCGCCGACATCACAGCCGATTGTTTTTGATCGGCAGGATATTTGGCAATTTCCCGATCAATTTTTTTTAGAGCTTCTGCACTTAACATTGGTTGACTCATCTGTCTATTTCACCGAATACAATGTCTTGGGTGCCAATAATAGCCACGAGATCGGCAATCATATGCCCCCGAGTCATTTCATCCAATGCTGCTAAATGTGCAAATCCAGGAGCACGAATTTTTAAACGATAAGGCTTATTGGCTCCATCCGAGATAATATAAATACCAAACTCACCTTTAGGATGCTCCACAGCAGCATAAGCCTCTCCACGAGGAACATGCATACCCTCTGTAAACAATTTGAAATGATGGATCATCTCCTCCATATTCTGCTTCATAGCTAACCTGGAAGGAGGAGCTACCTTTAAATTATCTGTAATGACAGGACCTGTATTTTCCCTTAGCCAGTCAATACATTGCTTGATTATCCTGTTTGATTGTCGCATTTCCTCAATACGCACCAAATATCGATCATAACAATCGCCATTGACCCCAACAGGAATATCGAAATCTACTTGATCATAAACTTCATACGGCTGTTTCTTGCGTAAATCCCATTCCACACCAGATCCTCGCAACATCGGACCGCTAAAACCCAGTGCTTTGGCTCGATCAGGAGAAACAACGCCAATATCAACTAAACGTTGTTTCCAAATTCGATTATCAGTTAATAATGTTTCATAATCATCAATGTAACTTGGAAATCGATGCGTAAAATCCTCAATAAAATCAAGTAATGATCCCTGCCTATTTTCATTACGCGCCCGAGTATCTTTTTCATCATGTATTGCTGACGATTGGTACTGCGGCATGCTGTCAGGCAAGTCGCGATAAACTCCACCCGGTCTATAATATGCCGCGTGCAACCGGGCTCCTGACACCGCTTCGTAACAATCCATCAAATCTTCTCTTTCACGAAAAGCGTATAGAAAGACTGTCATGGCACCAACGTCTAATGCATGAGCACCCAACCATAGTAAGTGATTAAGAATTCGCGTTATTTCGTCAAACATAACACGAATATATTGAGCCCTGATTGGCACTTCAATTTGAAGCAACTTTTCGATGGCCATCACATATGCATGCTCATTCACCATCATGGACACATAATCCAGACGATCCATGTATGGCACTGACTGTAGGTAGGTTTTATTTTCCGCCAGCTTCTCAGTGGCTCTATGAAGCAATCCTATATGAGGATCAGCACGCCGAATCACTTCCCCATCCAGCTCCATTACCAAGCGCAAAACACCATGTGCTGCAGGATGCTGCGGCCCAAAATTCATGGTGTAATTACGAATCTCAGCCATTACTTAAATACCTTTTTAGAAATTTCACTTATGCCGACAACCACTCGCAATTTGCTCACACCTTTTCCCTGCCATATTGTTCTTCGCGGATAATGTAAGGTGTAATTTCACGGGGGTCTATTGTAACAGGTTGATAAATGACACGTTTTTGATCTGGATCATACTTCATTTCCACATGCCCAGATAATGGAAAATCTTTACGAAACGGATTTCCGATAAATCCATAATCTGTAAGAATTCTTCGAAGATCAGGATGGTTGTTAAATATAATTCCAAATAAATCAAACGCCTCCCGCTCAAACCAGTTAGCTGATGGCCATATTGACATTACTGAATCAATCGCAGGAAATTCGTTATCCTCCACAAAGACACGCACACGCAATCTGTAATTATGCTTAACTGAAAGCAGGTGATACACAACAGCAAATCGCCTACCTCCCCTTTTATATCCCGCATATGTTTCAGTTGAATATTCGCTGTAGTCCACGCCACACAAATCAATTAGCGTATCAAACCCCAAATCCTCATGAGTTTTCAATATTTCGATTACCCCAAGCAAATCACGGGAATGCACTAATACCGTGATTTCTCCAAACGCGCGACTTATATCAATTTCTTGATCTTCTAATATTTTTTCTAAATGCTTTGCAAGCTTTTCAAGGCGGCTGTCTGTCATTTCAGTCCCTTAACGCGCGATTGTATTGGTTCGCTTGATTTTATTTTGTAACTGGATAATTCCGTACAACAATGCTTCGGCTGTAGGTGGACATCCAGGCACATAAATATCAACTGGTACTATCCGGTCACAACCACGTACAACTGAATAAGAGTAGTGGTAGTATCCGCCACCATTTGCACAAGATCCCATCGAGATAACCCAACGAGGTTCGGCCATTTGATCATAAACTTTACGCAAAGCTGGGGCCATCTTGTTACACAGGGTTCCAGCAACAATCATGACATCAGATTGACGTGGGCTAGGACGAAAAACAATTCCAAACCGGTCCAGATCGTAACGGGATGCACCTGTTTGCATCATCTCGACAGCACAGCACGCCAACCCAAAGGTCATAGGCCACATTGAGCCAGTGCGCCCCCAATTGATCAAAGAATCAAGATTTGTAGTTACAAACCCTTTGTCTAATGCCCCCTCAATACCCATTTTTCAATCCCATTCCAGAGCGCCTTTAACCCATTCATAAACGAATCCGACCACAAGCAGACCAAGAAACACCAACATGGCAACAAAGCCAAACAATCCCACTTCTTTCAAGACCACAGCCCACGGAAATAGGAATGCAATCTCCAAGTCGAATAATATGAACAAGATTGCGATCAAATAGTAACGTACGTCAAATTTTATACGCGCATCTTCAAACGCACCAAACCCACATTCATAAGGTGATAATTTTTCAACATCCGGCTTGTTTGGAGCAAGAAACCAACCTGCCACCATACACAGGATACCAATTGCCAGACCAACCAATATAAATAACAAAATTGGGAAATAATTCCCAAGCATACTGCTTAGCATTTTTTACGCCTTTACCAGAAGTAGCAATCTTGGTTTATTTTGATGTTTTTTGTGGTGCCGACGGCGAGACTCGAACTCGCACAGCTTTCGCCACCGCCCCCTCAAGACGGCGTGTCTACCAATTCCACCACGTCGGCCAACTAATTTATCTATTTCAGCCTTAATATTATTCGGGTATCTCGCTCGCTTTCGAAGATGATCCTATTTCCCCATTATCAGCAGCTTTAGCTTTGCTTTTATTTTCAGGATGCTCCCCCCCCCCACCTGACTTTATATCCATTTTTTGCATAACACTCTCACTACCAATGTTATTTTCACTGGAAAAATAAGTTAACGTCAGGCTAGTAATAAAAAAAATTGCCGTAGCCAAAGCTGTCATCCTGCTCAAGAAGTTAGCTGACCCACTTGCACCAAACAAACTTCCGGAAGCCCCACTTCCAAAAGCAGCACCCATATCCGCACCTTTACCCTGCTGCAATAAAATTAGAGTAATAATTACAACAGCAGAAAGTACATGCACTGACCAAATCAATGTTTCCACGATACGCCACCCTTAATTAATTCTGTGTTGCCATACAAATTGATATGAATTCTGCCGCAACTAATGAAGCACCACCGATCAATCCACCATCAATATCCGGCATCGCGATTAATTCAACTGCATTACTTGCTTTTACACTCCCACCATAAAGTATCCGGATATCTTCGGCTACCCTTTCGTTTTGCATAGCAATCCGGTTTCTTATAAATTTATGAACATCTTGCGCCTGTTGCGGTGTTGCAGTTTTACCCGTCCCGATTGCCCACACCGGCTCATAGGCTATCACCGATCTCTCCAGAGCCTCAACACCCAGCAAATCTATTACAGCATCAAGCTGCCCGGCAATCACTTGCTCAGCTTCACCTGATTCACGCTGCTCCAATGTCTCACCCAGACAAAGTATGGGTATTATCAAGCACTGCTGCGCCGCTTTAAATTTTTCGGCTACAACCTTATTCCCCTCGCCAAACAGCAATCTCCGTTCGGAATGTCCTACTATCGCATATTGACACCCAAATTCCGCCAGCATTTCTGCCGAAACCTCTCCCGTATAAGCTCCCTGATGGTACTGACTAATGTTCTGCGCGCCCCATGCTACATGAGAATCCTGGAGTAACGATTTGGCTTGCGGTATGTAGGGATAAGGCACACATACTACACATGAAGCATTCTGCATTGACCGGGTTTCTGAAACAACCACTTCAAGCAATGCCTGATTCTGATTCAAGCTGCCATGCATTTTCCAGTTACCGGCTACAATCTTTGTACGCCCCACTATCACCCTCCCTTGCCTATCCCGATCACGGACTTATAAAACCCCGGGATGCTACCTGCGAAACCAAGATGCGTCAATGCCAACACAATCAGGCAGGTTTCGCCATGGTAAAAACCACTCCGATTTGCTGCGTTTATCGTCAAATTATACTAAAATGCTAACCCTTTATTTTGCCTAGCTTCCTCGTTCGTTTAATTAAGGTTGACATGAAAAAACTCGTTCTCCTGCGACATGGAGAAAGCATCTGGAATCAAGAAAATCGCTTCACCGGCTGGACCGATGTTGACTTAACGCCCAAGGGTTTAAAGGAAGCCAGAAAAGCTGGCCAACTACTCCGAGAAAACGGATTTATCTTCGATATAGCGCATACTTCTCTTCTCAAACGCGCAATTCGCACTTTATGGATAGCTTTGGATGAAATGGATCAGATGTGGATCCCTATCGAGCTCAATTGGCGACTTAATGAACGCCATTACGGTGCACTACAGGGATTAAACAAAGCAGAAACAGCGAAACAATATGGAGATGACCAAGTACTCATCTGGCGGCGAAGTTACGATATTCGTCCGCCGTCCATCAAAGCAGATGACGAACGTTACCCCGGTCTTGACCTTCGCTACAAACACCTACCAGCTAGCGATATCCCCCTGACCGAGAGCCTCAGGGATACTGTGGCAAGATTTCTTCCTTACTGGAACCAATCAATTGCACCGCAAATTCTGGCAGACAGGAAGGTTATTATCGCGGCACATGGAAATTCACTACGTGCATTGGTCAAACATCTCGACAACATCTCTGATCAAGATATTTTGAACTACAACATACCCACAGGAATTCCATTGGTTTATGAATTGGATGACAACCTGAAACCCCTTAACCGCTATTATCTGGGCGATAGCAGTCAGATTGATGAAGCAATTTCAGCTGTTGCCAGTCAAGGCAAATCCGGAGCTTGATAACTGTCTCACCAATTGCCAATCTGAAATCAGCATATCAACACCTATCTCGGAAAATAAGGGATTTGCTTAGGGAATCTCTGAAAAACGTCAGCGAGGTAGTCAATTCAAGGTAAAAATCGGTGATGCAAGTAAAACGCAGCGAACAGCCGTAAGGTTAGCCCGCAGGGAGAGGCGCTCGCGCCGGGTAAAAAGCGGAATTTATACGTAATAAATGAGCATCTTGAGCCGATGTTTAATGCAAAAATGACAACGCAGGTAGTTTTTCAGAGGTTCCTTAGGTTAACTCACCTGTTTTCCCTGGTTAGTATTTTTGCATCTCCCTTATCGCATGCTATTCCTCAGCAAGCACACCGGGATAATCATAAACAATTACAGGAATTGCGTAATCGCATAGATGTTTTACAAAAAGATTTAGCAAATAAAAAATCATCCAAGACCAAAGCAGCTGATGTGTTGCGCGATTCCGAACGTTCGATAAATAATCTCTACAACAATCTCTCCCAGCTTGCACAACAGAAAAAAGATGCGGAATCAAAGCTGGATCAACTACGGAACAAATCTATTTTGCTTCAGGAAGACATCAGATCCACGCGAATACAACTTGGTAATCTGATTTATCATCAGCATCTGGCAAAGCACGATCATTATCTTCCATTACTATTCGGTCAAAAAAATCCTAGCCAACTCGAACGAAATTTTCATTATTACAGTTATATTGCTCAAGCTCGTTCAAAAAATATAGATCACTTACACAATCAACAAATAGCTTTGGACACCCTGATCCACGAAAGCCGGATACAAAGCGAATCTTTGAAACAAATCCACAGCGAACAAACTCTTCAAAAACAGTTGCTTGAGAAAGAAAAAAACCGACAAATTGAATTTCTGACGCATCTTTCCGAAGAAGTAACTCGCCAGCAAAAGAAAATTGATAATCTAAGGCAAGATGAGCAACATCTTTCACAGTTGATTGAGAAACTTAATAAACAACTTGCTCAGAAAAAAAACATTCCAGCCAAAATAAATGGCAAGCCCTCGCTACATAATGACCAGCTACCTGACACAACGGCATATAAAGGTTCTTTTGCGGCATTAAAAGGTAAATTACGATTGCCTATAAAAGGGGAACTCACTAACCGCTTTGGCAGTCCACGTGAAAGCGGAAGCATCAAGTGGCAGGGGTTATTTATCCGCTCTGCTGGTGGAAATGAAGTTAAAGCCATTGCAAATGGAGAAGTCATATTTGCTGATTGGTTGCGTGGATTTGGAAATTTAATAATTCTGGATCATGGAAACTATTACATGAGCCTGTATGGAAACAATGAATCCATCCACAAACGTATAGGCAGTAAGGTGAAAAGTGGTGATACGATAGCAACCGTCGGCAACAGTGGCGGAAATGCTGAAACTGGTTTGTATTTTGAACTCAGATATCAGAGTAAGCCATTTGATCCGCTGGGTTGGGTAAACTTAAAGTAACGTCACAAACATTTCTTATAATCACACAGTTAAATTTCAAATTGTTATTTACAAAATCTTCCGAAAAGACAAGTGCGGAGCAAATATATCATGCGTAATTTTATGAAAAAAACGGGGCTGGTTTTTATCGGCATCATTGCCGGAATTATGGTCAGCCTGAATTTCTCCGCCATCGCCGACAAGGAAATCAAGGAGGAATTGCAAACCCTTCCAATAGAGGAATTGCGTACGTTCTCACAGGTTTTTGGTCGCATCAAAAGCGATTATGTTGAGCCCGTTGAAGATAAAAAACTGATTACAGAAGCAATTAACGGAATGCTGGTTGGACTGGATCCACATTCGGCCTTTCTCGATAGCGAGGAATACAAAGAACTACAGATTGGCACACAAGGAGAATTTGGCGGATTAGGCATCCAGGTGACAATGGAAGATGGTCTGGTGAAAGTCATTTCCCCCATTGAAGACACTCCAGCCTTCCACGCAGGTATTAAAACTGGCGATTTAATCATTAAAATTGATGACACTGCAGTTAAAGGCATGACTCTTAACGATGCCATCAAACGAATGCGAGGAAAACCGGATACACCGATCACACTGACCGTTGTCCGTGAAGGGGAAGCGGAACCACTTACCTTCACACTTGTTCGAGCCGTTATTAAAATTGACAGTGTCAAGTCTAAACTTGTTGAACCAGGTTATGCCTATATTCGCATTACCCAGTTCCAGGAACGCACTGGCGAAAATCTGGCGGAAGCCATCACCAAACTTTACAGTGAAAGCAAGGTTCCCATGAAGGGTCTTGTTCTGGATTTGCGTAATGATCCCGGCGGGTTACTGAACAGTGCGGTCGCTGTCTCGGCTGCTTTCCTGCCAAATAATGCATTAGTGGTTTATACCGAAGGCCGTACCAGTGACGCCAAGATGCAGCTACGTGCCAACGCAGAATATTACCTCCGCGGTTCAAGTCGTGACTTCCTGGCCAACCTTCCTCAAAGTATCAAAACCATACCCATGGTGACGCTGGTCAACGGCGGCTCGGCCTCCGCTTCGGAAATTGTGGCAGGTGCCCTGCAGGATCACAAACGCTCCATTGTTATGGGATCGCAAACCTTTGGCAAAGGATCCGTACAAACCATCCTGCCTCTCAGTAACAATACAGCCATCAAGCTGACAACAGCACGTTACTTCACTCCCAATGGTCAGTCGATACAGGCGAAAGGCATCACACCGGACATACTGGATGAAGAAACTGATAACAACTCACGCCTGTTAAGGGAAGCCGATCTTAATCGCCATCTCAGCAATAGCCAGGAAGAAAAAGCTGAACAAAAACCAGGTTCCGATAAAAAAGCTACGCAATCTTCCAAGGAATCAAAAAACAAGGTGGATAAAAAACAAAAAAAACATGAGCCCATGGAATTTGGATCCAAAGATGATGTACTTCTGGCCAAGGCAGTCAGTCATTTGAAATCCATGGCACAGAAACCCAAACAGAAAACGGCCAAAGCAACCCAAGGCTGATTCTTTCTGGATGGGTGGCGGCGAGGCAACGTGGATGATCAACAGCTGTTACGTTACAGCCGCCACCTTTTACTACCGGAAATTGACATTTCCGGCCAGAAAAATTTAACGCAATCCAGTGTTTTTATTTTGGGAGCAGGTGGCTTGGGTTCCCCTGCCGCACTTTACCTTGCTGCCAGCGGTGTGGGAAAACTGGTTGTTTGCGACCACGATCAGGTTGATCTGACCAACCTGCAACGCCAGATTCTGCACGAAACTGCCTCAATTGGTAAATTTAAGGCCAATTCCGCCAAAGACTCCTTGTTACGTATCAACCCAGAGATAGAAATCATCTCCTTGCCGGAGCGAGCGACTGCTGATCTATTACACAAAGAAATTAGCAAGATTGATGCTGTAGTGGATGCCAGTGATAATTTCCTAACGCGCCATCTGCTTAATCAGGCCTGCCTCATTCATCGCAAACCATTAATTTCTGGAGCTGCCGTCCGGTTTAACGGACAAGTTACTGTATTTGATCTGCGCCATCACGACAGCCCCTGCTACCACTGCTTGTTTCCGGATTCGGGAGAAAGCGATGATCCTGCATGTGCAGTAATGGGCGTATTTTCTCCACTAACCGGCATTATCGGTTGTATTCAGGCAGCTGAAACCATCAAGGTATTGCTGGGAATCGGCGAAACTCTCCATGGCCGTTTATTGCTCCTAGATGGATTAACCATGCGCTGGCGATCACTCAAGTTAAGTAAAGATCCGCATTGCCCGACATGCGGCACAACTTCACCAGAAACTCCAGCCAAAACCTATAGTACTCAAGCTGGATTCTGAAATTGTGATATCACCAGGCGCGCGTAAAGATCACTGGATTTCATCAATTCTGCATGGGTCCCCAACGCTTCCAAGCGGCCATGATGGATAAGGGCTATGCGATCAACAGAGATAATCGTGCTCAAGCGATGGGCTATGACAATTGTTGTCCGGCCAGCACTCAATTTGGCAATTGCCTGCTGCACCCAATGTTCACTCTGGCTATCCAACGCACTGGTAGCCTCGTCCAGCAATAAAACCGGAGCATCTGCCAGTATCGCCCGGGCAATGGCCAACCGTTGCTTCTGGCCACCGGATAATCCCAGCCCGGTATCACCCAAGTGTGTCTGGTAACCCTGCGGCAAGGAAATAATAAAATCATGGATGAAAGCCGCCTTGGCCGCCATTTCAACATCAACATCTGCTGCATCCGGACGAGCGTAGCGCAAATTCTCGGCAATGGTGCCGTGAAACAGCGCGGGATTCTGGGAGACTAACGCAAAATAACGCCGGAGATCTGATAAACCCAGATCACGTATATCGGTCTCTTCCAATGTAATACAACCAGACTGCACATCATAAAAACGCAACAACAAATCAAACAGGGTTGACTTGCCTGAACCCGAATGACCGACCAGCGCCAGAGTCTCCCCCGGCTGTATCGCTAATGAAAAATCATGGATGATTTGTACTTCCGGTCGGGATGGATAGGTGAAACCAATATGCTGGAATGCAATATTTCCTGTTATCGCCGCCAGTCGGCAAGGATTGGCGGGTGAACAAATGAGACTTGGCTCTTCCAGCAGTTCCATGGTGCGCTCGGCAGCTCCCGCAGCGCGCTGTAATTCTCCCAGCACTTCGGATACCGATCCCACCGCCGAACCGATGATGATGCTGTAAAAAACAAATGCTGCCAGCTCTCCCCCACTGATTTTACCTTCAATCACATCCATGCCACCAACCCAGAGCATCATGCCAATCGCGCCAAATACCAGGACGATCACCACCGCAACCAGCCAGGCACGCTGTAATGTTCGCTGACGGGCGATATGGAATGCATCCTCCACATGCTGATCGAAACGCATTTTATCCACTGGCTGATGATTGTATGCTTGCACTGTCTTGATCTGCCCGAGCATTTCTCCGACATAAGCACCGACGGCGGCCACCCGATCCTGACTTTGCCGCGACAGTACACGTACACGTCGGCCGAACAATAAGATGGGAGCGATAACCAGCGGGATACTGAGCATGACAATCACTGTCAGCTTGATATTGGTGATAAACAACCAGATAACGCCACCGACCAACATAATCAGGTTACGTAGTGCTACTGAAATGGACGATCCCACCACAGATTGCAACAGAGTCATATCCGCAGTCAGGCGAGATTGGATTTCAAGACTGCGATTGGCTTCAAAGAAACCCGGATGCAATTCGATCAAATGTGCAAAAACCTTACGGCGAATATCCGCAATCACCCGCTCCCCCAGCCAGGTTACCCAGTAATAACGCGCAAATGTGCCTATCGCGAGCAATACCACCATCAACAAAAAAATCAGCACATACTGAGCGAGCAGTTCTGATGAATGCCCAGCTAAACCACGATCCACCATCAGCCGTATTCCCTGCCCAAGCGACAGCGTAATGCCAGCAGTCAGGCATAGCGCCACCAGACTACAGGTTATCAATAACTTATAAGGTTTGAGGAAGGTGGCTATTTTTAAAACAGCCTGCCAACGATAGCTCATTATGAATATATCCCGGGGAAATCTCGAACCAGACAGAAAAAGAAACAGAAATTCTGAATTTTGACTGTCAATGGCCATTAACATTGACGATCAGCGATATAATTAAAAGGTTTTGATCGTTTATAACAACTGGATAAATGAAAGACTCTGGAGTAAGAAAAATTGGAGTATTGTTTGTTTGCATGGGAAACATTTGTCGATCACCCACCGCAGATGCAGTTTTCAACCACCATGTCAGATCCGCCGGACTGGAACACCTTTTTTATATAGATTCTGCCGGAACACATGCTTACCACATCGGTGAACCACCAGATCGGCGTTCACAGCAAGCTGCGCTCAAACGAGGCTACAATTTACAAAGTTTACGCGCCAGGAGAGTTGCACAAGAAGATTTTTCACATTTTCAGTACGTCCTGGCTATGGACCACCATAACCTGGAAGAGTTACGGCAAAGCTGCCCGCCACAATATACCGATCGACTGGGATTGTTACTGCAATATAGTGATCAATGGAAAATCCACCAAGAAGTACCAGACCCATATTATGGCGGCAACCACGGATTTGAAAGAGTGCTGGATCTGGTAGAGAATGCTAGCCAGGGGTTGCTAAAACACATTTTGAGCAGTAATTGACGTATCATCTTTCCAAGAATGTAGCTGGAAAAATATCCTTTTAAAATTGAATCGACATGCTTGAATACATTTATAGTCGTTTTTTATCAAAAAATATCTCTGATCAACTCATCAAAAAATTTCTAACTCATATCGGGTACGACTATCGCCACTGGACAAGGCCTGTGATGCACCAAGTCTGTACACAGTTACTCACTGACAGGGGAATAGAAAATTTTGATGTGCTGGAAATTTCTTCAGGTGAATATTGGCGTACATTACCTTTTCGAAGCTATCAGGAAATGAACTTTCCAGAGTACGACATATGTAAGGATATTCTGGGTAATCAATTCTATCTCATTATTGCGGACCAGGTATTCGAGCATCTTCTCAGGCCTTATCAGGCGGCTAGGAATGTTTACTCCATGCTGCAACCTGGTGGATATTTTCTGGTTTCCACTCCCTTTTTAATAAAATATCACCCCATACCTTACGATTGTACGCGGTGGACAGAAACGGGGATCAAATATTTCCTAGCAGAAAGTGGCTTTCCGCTTGAAAAAATAATTACTGGCTCATGGGGGAACCGTGCTTGTGTAAAGGCTAATTTTAGTCATTGGGCAAGAAGAGGCTGGTTTGGCTCACTAAAAAACGAGCCAAATTTCCCTGTGACAGTATGGGCACTGGCTCAAAAATTATAGGAAATAAGCCAATACTTTGTTTTTACATTGACATGGTACAGATAAATAACCCCCTAAAACGCGTCGTGGCAATTTTTGCACACAACGAATCTCGCAGAATAATCGCTTGTCTTGAGGCGTTGCGCCTTTCTCCTTTGCCTGACGGCACTACGTGCTATGTTATTGCAAATGGTTGTACTGACGATACCGTTATACGTGCAACTGAGTATGCCCAGAGGGCATCATGGGTTAAAGTTATTGATCTCAAAATTGGCGACAAAGCAAATGCGTGGTATTTTGTGCATGAAGTAGCTGCTGAAGCTGGAATTTATTTTTTTACAGATGGAGATTGCCAGATTGAAAGTGGGGCACTGCAGCACCTGGAAGAACGCCTGCTATCCAATCCGGATATTAACGCGGTTTCAGGTGTTCCGAGTTCCCGAAACCTATCACTGGGAATTTTCAGATCAATCATTACTTCAAAAGGTGGTTTTGCAGGTAATCTATACGCACTCTCACAGGATTTCGTCACCAGGATACGCATAAAACAGATACGACTCCCGCACGGATTGATCGGGGATGACAGCCTGATTGGAGCTCTTGCTCTATGGAATCTCGACCCAAGTGCCCAATGGAATCTCGACCTTATCCAAGTAGTACCTTCCGCAACTTTCAGATACGAATCAATCCTGCGAGCATCTCTTTATGACCCAGCATTTTACATTCGCCGCCTCAAACGATATAGCCTGAGACATTTCCAGAATCAACTGATTAAATTCCGCATAAAAGAACTGGGTTTGTCAGTACTGCCATATCACATTAACTCTCTTTATCTTGAAGCCGAAGATAAAGAACTTATACCGAGACGCTCACTAAAACATTACTTCTTTGATCGCTGGGCAATCACACAAATCCATAATATACGCAAACTTCCCTCAAGCTCTGGAAGATAAAAAGAAAAACTCAATATTCTTTCTCTAGCTCTGCGTTTCGCCACATTTCAGATGTTACCCACTTTTTGGCCAACACAACCAGCACCATAATGTTGTACGGTAAATCAAAATAGCCCAGGCTTAAAAAAGCTCCACCGGTCGCGTACCCCACGAGACTAACTTGCGCCATAGCCCCCAGCTGGGCTGCCCATAGGGTATTTGGGTTACTACCCGCATTCCTCATTAACCATCCGGCTTCACGGTAAGTGGTTATCCATAAAAGCAGAAAAAGAAATAGCCCTATAAATCCATGATTGCCTAAAATCTGAAAATATACGCTGTGTGCGGCAATTACGAAGGTTGCATATTTTCCATAAAGTAAAAAAAAATCGGGATACTGATAGCTCATTCCACCACCGAAGAAATGATGCAAGGCTACCTCCCACGCCACACTCCAAGCGTGGATTCTCCCCATGGCGGATTCATCCGCTTGATACTCTGAAATAGTATTCATGCGCACCCACCATTGTTCTGGGAGCATCGGGATCATTGCAATCGCAATGATAAGAACAAACACAGCCATTTCGATTTTTTTGGGGCTGCGCCACCAAAGCATCCCACCCATACCAATAATAGCGAGCAACGCCCCCCGAGAATATGATCCAAAAGCAGAGATTGCGCACAACAACATAATCACACTGAGAGCATTACGCCAAACTTTTTGGGCTACCTGTAGTTGCAAAAAATATACCAAAGGAATAGTCATAATGAGCGCCAGCGCAAACTCATTATTATCTTCAACAAAGGATCCTGGAGGTCCCCACACCTTGTAATTACCCAAGGTTGCAAGTGTAAAAAAACCACCCTTCGCACCCAATATTGCCAACGAACCAATTAAAACCCAAGCAAACGCCATGATATGCTGCTTGGTTTGAAGCAAGGCCAAGGTAACAAATATCATCAGAAAAACTTTTATGCATTTATTCCATTGCCAGTAATCCCCGGATACATCATGCCCCATTAGCCAAGATAACGTGATCCACGCGATAAAAAATGCAAAAACTGTTACAGGTAGTCCAAGAAACGGAGAACGCTTTTCTTTGGTAGAAACCAGTCCTAATAACGTTACTCCAGCAGCAAAAGCCGCAACCGGAGCTGAATTAAGCATTCCCCAAGCATAACGATGCGGATTCATGGTGCTGAGCCAAGTCCAAAGTAATACCCCATACCATGGACGACGTAATGCATATAGCCCAGCAACCAGAACAATAAGAGCTATAACAATATCGCGTAAAGACAAAACAGGAACCTGTAGTTAGTTATTGTCCGCATCTAATCGAAACTACGATCAGCTACAAACATTAGAAAAAAACTGCACAGAAATAAATAACAATAAAAAAACGGATAATCAAACAGTCATTTAAGCAACAAGGCAAAACAATTCGCAAAAATCACAACTCGTCAGCATTATCCAGTCTTATCATCAAGCCAGAAATAAATACAAGAGCAAAATTGGCCCTTATTTTGGCAAATTACCATTTATTATTCTGCAAAAAAGCCCTAAATCCCTCTTTTAATTCAGTTGTAGTGGTCAAGTAATTTCGGACACCTCGATAGGTTTTTGCGCTGCCATTTTCGTTCATAGACAATGGTGGCAGATTTCCCAGTGCCGAGTTCAGTCTTTGCAGTTGTAAAAGCTGACGATGTAATCATCGATATCATTTTAGCCTCGGTGTGGTTCGCATACTGTCGCTGCCAGACGCGTTCCATTTGAGATTCAGGAAGAATCGCTCGGCGACGGCATTATCCCAGCAATTTCCTTTCTGCTCATGCTGCAAATAAAGCCATGTTTATTGAGCAGGTTCTGGTAAAGCTCGCTGGCATATTGACTGCCCTGATCAGAATGAACGATCAGGCTGGATACCGGCTGGCGCTGCTGGATAGCCATGCTCAATGCGTCACAAACCAGCGTGGCTGACATGTTTGAAGCCATTGCCTAGCTGATGATCCGGCGGGTACAGATCCATTACGATCGCCAGATAAAGCCACCCAGTGCCAGTGCTGATATACGTAATATCTGACACGTACGCAGTGTCCGGTGCGACTGGATTGAACTGCCGGTTAAGCACGTTGGCGGCCACGGGCAACTCATGCCTGCTATGTGTCGTAGATGAATTTCCGCTTCCAGACTGGTTTTGAGCGGCCTTGCGCATCAAACTGCGCACCTGTGCCGGCGATCTGAATTCCTGATTTTGCATCGCAGTAACCAGGCGGCGACTCCATAGCTTTGATGGCTGGCCGCATGATGCCGCCTTCAGGTGGACGCTGGCTTTGCATAAAACCGTTTTGCAGAACGCCTCTGCGCTTCGTAGTAGCCAGAGCGGCTGACGGACAAAACACGGCAAGTTTGTTTGACCGGAATGGCCTCCTTTGCAGTTGATGAACAAGCTGGTAGCTCATTTCAGTTCGCAGGCAAAGAAGGCCGACGCTTTTTAATATGTCATCTCCCTTCAACTGACGGTTCTCCTGCTCCAGCTGCGGATACGCTGTTGCTCGGCGGTGAGTGGCTTGCCAGTGCCTAGCTGGCCATTTTGCTCCGCGTTGTACTGCTTCACCCAGCGACGAATCGCCGTTGGGCCAATGTCCATGGTCTCGCTGACGTTCTGCACACTCAGCCCTGATCCTGATCATGCGAACAACTTCCAGCTTCAAACTGGTATCGAATGCTCTACGCTGTCTTGTCATGTAATGCCCTCAATTGGTGGATTTTCCTCCCATCGAGGTGTCCGGATAAATTAGACCACAGCAAGTGTGTCTAAGCGCAAATTCCACTGTAGCTTGTGAGTAGCCGAGCTTATCTCCACGTAACGCTTGCCTTTAAAACGGTAAGCCAGCACTTTTCTTCACCAAGCAATTGGGCAATAGCATCGGTAAGCTGTATTTCACCCGGTCCGAACTGGTATACTCAAAAAGTAAAGATTCGTGGCGTTAACAGATAACGGCCAAGTTGGAAGGGGTTTGATCAGGACAGGGTTTCTCAACAATACTAGTGTCTAATTGCGTAAATTAGCTATTGTATTTTTTATTTGACTGCCTTTAACTTCAGGACGGCGCCACTTAAATGGCTGAGCATTCTGGTTGTGACGAGTAATAAATGCTTCGATTGCTTCTTTAATTCTGTGACATTACTGAAGCTTGCTCCTTTAATGTCTTACGGGATAAGATACCGAACCATATTTCAATTTGATTTAACCAGCTTGCCGAAGTGGGCGTAAAGTGAAATGTACTCGGCCTGAATATCTGTTCAGCCACTCATCGTTCCTTTTGTGTGTGCAGTAGTTATCAAAATAACGTGCACCTCTTTGTTTTCAGGCAAATCCTGTATTACAAGATCCATAAAATTCTGAAAATCTTCGTGTTTTGCTTTGAGTGGTTTGAGCTTTGATGTGGCCCGTGGCCACATTTAATGCGGCAAACAGATTGAGCGTGCCATGACGCTTGTATGCGCTTTAGGCACGCACAAGCTTTGGTCGCGCGTTTCGATATAGCCGGTTTCTCGTTCCAAAGCCTGGATACTGGGTTTCTCATCAATCTTAAAACTAACGCATTAAGAGGCGGATTCAAATATAGCCCGATAATTTGCCGATTTCTCTGCAAACTCAGGATCAGTACTGATGCACCAGCTACGTGCTCTATGCGGATAAATCCTTCTTTCTTTAATGCTCGCCAAACTGCATGAGTACTTGACCCAGTTGCTTTGCCAAGTTGGACAATCCCATCTGGCCAGGCCTTGAGGTGGTTCGCTATCCAACCTGGATAACAGTTTGTCCCTGAATGCTTTCCATATGCCTCAGGTTTGCCGGGTCGTCGCTCATCTTTAAGTCCGGCAATACCATGCTTTGCATACCGTTTGCGCCATTTACTGACACGAAATTCTGTGGTTTCACACTCTGCAGCAACCGTCTGGTTCTGCTTGCCTGCAGCGCAGGCTAAATGATCCGCTCGCTCAACCATCCTGCGCTCCGCGCTATGTGCACGATCTTCTCCAGATGGTTTCTTTGCTCTTCCGTAAGAGTGATTTCTATCGCTTTTCTAGGCATAATGCCTAGTATAAATAATTAACCTTATTAACGCAATTAAACACTAGTTACATTTTCCAGCCACCATCAGCTGTATTGATCTGGACAATCGTACCTACCAGTTTCAGATAATGGCACTTGCTCAACGCAAAGAATGCTTGATTGATATTCTTGAAATAGATTTACCATTTGATCTATAGCACCGCCACAGTAGCCATTGATCAGATTATCAGCCAGTAATACTGCAAAAGGCTCATTTCCTACAATTGGTTTTGCACACAGCACTGTGTGGCCAAGCACCTCAGGCTGACGGATATAGACACAAGATACTCTTGGATCCGTTTACAATCTTTCTCCATCGCTGACAATACGGGGATGAAGAGAACGAAATATGCCAGCGATATCAGCAGAGAACAATTTGCCGGGATAGAGCCACTTCTGCGCAGTGTTCGACGCAGCACCAAGCCCACGACGGTGGATCTATACGAGGTATTCTGTGCGGTGCTGTATCTCTGCGCACCGGTTGCCAATGGAGGTTCCTGCCTGGCGAATTTCCCAAATGGCAGAGTGTACGCCTATTGGCGTAATGGAGTAGGACCCGACCAGCACGGTGTAAGCGTGCTGAGCGGGCGATAAAAATCAGGTTGGCGCGGCCCGCGAAACAGGGCGCAACGCTTCAGCACGTTCTTGATCGTGGACGCGCAGAGCGTGAAGAACACGGACACGGCGGGTCAGAAGGGTTATGACGCTGGCAAGAAAGTATCGGGCATCAAACGCCATATCGCGGTCGATACGCAAGGGTTGCCGCATGCCATTGCGGTGACGACGGCGGAGGTAACCGATCGCAAGGCGCATTGCAAGCGCTGGAGCACTGCAGGTCGAGCTTGGGGAAAGTACAAAGTCTGCTGTGCGACAGCGGCTACCGGAAAACCATTTACCGAAGGCGTGCGGAAAATCCTGGAAGGCCCGTCACAGTGCAGATTGCCAAGCGGAGTGAGCTGCATACCTTCAAGGTCATGCCCAAACGCTGGATTGTTGAGCGCAGCTTTGCCTGGCTGCAGAAGAATCGGCGGCTGTGGAAAACTGCGAGCGTAAACTCAATACCACTTGCAATTCATTCATCTGGCATTCCTGGCTCTGCTACTCAGAAGATCGTAAACAGACTCTTAGGAACGACAGCACGCAACTCGGCGAGCAAGTCATATTTTTTCTTCCTTTCCAACTCATAATTTTTATCAAAATGATCTTCAATCGCACGCTTGGCGCTGTTGGTCACAAAAATCATTTCAGTAATACCTACTTCAACTGCTTCTTCAACCGCATATTGAATCAGTGGCTTATCTACTACCGGCAGCATTTCCTTGGGATTTGCCTTGGTAGCAGGCAAAAAACGTGTACCTAAGCCTGTTACTGGAAAAACAGCTTTACGAATTATGGACATAAATACCCTCGTCAAAAAATTTTTATCTGATTAGCGCCCTGTATATGTCCGACAGATCTTGTGCCATATTATCCCAATTTAGGTGGAACACAGCATTCCTGCACTGATTTGAAGAAACTGGATTAGTCAAAACCTGGATAATTAGCAATCTAATCTGTTCATAATTGTAGCTTACGTCGCATAAAATGATTCGGGGCTATGATTGAACCTGGTATATGGTAAAAGAGAATGAAGATAATGGATTACTTACGGATAATTTAAGCGCGTACCGCTTTGTCAATGTAGTCGAATTTACTGTTGATCAAAATATCTCATCTATCATGGATTCTTACGAAAACACCTAAGCCACGAGAGTATCCAGTAAATAATCGCACGCCAACTGAGTGGATCATGATGCAGTACTCGGGCAAAAGCAGAAAGGGCTAATACAGGCATTCCCTGATAATAATGATGATAACCGTAGCTAAACGCCAATCCTGCCAACCGGCGTGCAATATGCCTATATGGCATAATTCGACCGTCAGGAGAAGCCGGGCCCCACTTGAGCAATGCGCGGCTAATAACCTCATATTCATAATTAATTGATTTTGGTTTATTACTAAGACTACCCTCAACTCTTCTGTAAAAAGAATAAGTTTCCGGCAATTTATGCATTTCACATACTCTAGAAATGCGTAGCCAGTAATCATAGTCTTCTCCACTGACTAAATCCGCATCGAAGAAACCAACTTTATCAATAACTTCCCGTCTAATCATTACTGTTGATGTATGCACTTTGCAATCCAGCAACAAAGATAAATATAACCAACCCGTCAGATCTGGCTCAACAGATTGTTCCACTTTAGGTTTGATCGAGTCAACCTGTGGCAAACGATATACTCCATCAAAATCAGGTTTCCATACTTTCCAGTGGTGAAATACCAAACCAACTTCTGGATGAGATTGAAGATAACGAACCTGAGCTGAGAGTTTCCCGGAGAACCATCCATCATCCGCATCCAAAAAAGTAATGTAACTGCCTTGAGCTTCCCGCAATCCTGTATTTCTAGCTGCTGCAACGCCAGCATTTTTCTGCCGAATAATCCTCACCTTTGGAGCAGCAATTTGTACACGCTCAACAGTTCTATCCGTTGACCCATCGTCTACCAACAGAATTTCTATTGGTGTATAATTCTGCGCTAGGGCACTTCTGACAGCTTCTAATACATAACTTTCCGCGTTATATGCTGGAATAATTACAGAAACCAGATTATCACTAGGTTGAGCCATTTTTTTACTTCAATCAAGCAAATAAAAGGTTGTATTATCGACTGCTCTCATAAGGAAATAGTCTATTACGAAAGCCTATTAATGGTAGCTTCAACATAGCAAGGAAATTACGTTGACGCAATCCAAGCGTGGCCGAGCGCCAATGCAGCTTTGCTGCGTCCAGCAAATATCCACGAAGAGAACAACGATAAGCCCAGTTGAATAAAACTTCAGCCTGTTTGCGATTAATAATTTCCTGCTCATCCAAAGTAAGCTGCTTATATGTAAGCATTATGTCATACGCTCGCAAAAGTATTGGAGCATGATTGATTGCTTCATCGAATGAGATATTCTGGTTGTGAAGCTGATACCGAATCTGAGGATGTTTCAAACACGCAAAACGACTATTCCGAGCGAGCCGAGCCCAGAACTCAAAATCTTCTGCGATACGTAGTGTTTCGTTCATCAAAATTCGGGCAGCAGATGTACGCATAACTACGGTAGATAAATTGAAATAACAACCCTGTTCAAGTATATGCTTAAAAAAAGCATCCCCGAAAACATATACTTCGGCATCCTCGAAAAGACATGGAGCCAGGGCAACTTTACTATTAAAATTAGGCCCCATATAATCTACCTTGACGCCGTTTTGTTCGTAGCATGCTCGACCAAATACCACCGAAACTTCAGGATGCTGTATAAGAAGGCGATTAACAGATGCAAGATGCCTAGGAAGATATATGTCGTCAGAATCGAGAAACGCGATCAACTTCCCGCGGGCTGCCAAGATACCGGTATTACGAGCCCCAGCAGGACCTTTTGCCCGCTCATTCATGATAACTCGAACACGAAAATCCGTTTTGTAGCGTTGCTTCAACCAATCTACCGTCCCATCAGTAGAATGATCATCAATAACGAGAATTTCAATACTAGTTTTAGTTATGTTTTGCTTAAGCACAGACTCAATGGCCGAATGAATCTTGCTCTTACGATTATAGGTCGGGATGATAACAGAAAATTCCATCAAACGACTCCTAAACTAAGATGTGTATAAATCTCTGAACTCTGCTTCATACAACTTCATAGAATAAAATACGGTAAATATATTAACTCACGCACATTTTTTAGCCCATGTAGATAGATGATTTTGGTCGTTTGCCCACAAACTGAGCCACCCTACTTACTCTCAACAAGCAGTAGTTTAGTCCCACAGGCTTATAGAAATCATACTGTCCCACAACAAAGAATATTTTGCAGAAAATGAATATATCTTTACTCTTCTAAGAGCCTGTTTACAATCTCTTGAGTAGCAGAGCCAGGAATGCCAGATGAATGAATTGCAAGCTGGTATTGAGTTTACGCTCGCAGTTTTTCCACAGCCGCCGATTTTTCTGCAGCCAGGCAAAGCTACGCTCAACAATCCAGCGTTTGGGCATGACCTTGAAGGTATGCAGCTCACTCCGCTTGGCAATCTGCACTGTGACGGGCTCTCTCAGGATTTTCCGCACGCCTTCGGTAAATGGTTTTCCGGTGTAGCCGCTGTCGCACAGCAGACTTTGTACTTTCCCCAAGCTCGACCTGCAGTGCTCCAGCGCTTGCAATGCGCCTTTGCGATCGGTTACCTCCGCCGTCGTCACCGCAATGGCATGCGGCAACCCTTGCGTATCGACCGCGATATGGCGTTTGATGCCCGATACCTTCTTGCCAGCGTCATAGCCCTTCTGGCCCGCCGTGTCCGTGTTCTTCACGCTCTGCGCGTCCACGATCAAGAACGTGCTGCAAGCGTTGCGCCCCTGTTTCTCGCGGGCCGCGAACCTGATTCTTTTAATGCCCGCTCCAGCACGCTTACACCGTGCTGGTCGGGCTCACTCCATTTACGCCAATAGGCGTACACACTCTGTCATTTGGGAAATTCGCCAGGCAGGAACCTCCATTGGCAACCGGTGCGCAGCAGATACAGCACCGCACAGAATACCTCGTATAGATCCACCGTCGTGGGCTTGGTGCTGCGTCGAACACTGCGCAGAAGTGGCTCTATCCCGGCAAATTGTTCTCTGCTGATATCGCTGGCATATTTCGTTCTCTTCATCCCCGTATTGTCAGCGATGGAGAAAAGATTGTAAACGGGCCCTAAGAAATATTTTGTTGATCGGCCATAAGCCAGCTCTTCTATCGCCATAATATCTTCAAGTTCTAAATAGTTCGTATTCTTTCTATTTCTTACGTCAATAATCTCAACAACTTGAGGTCAGTAAAAATATAATTCTCTTTTACAACTTATCAAAGTTACCACTTATCAGCGATTGAATAATCAGCCAAACAACTTACCTATCGAGCGTGTTACATTTTTTAAATTAGCGTTAATACGTCTGCGTAATGTCCAAGCAGGCAATTGAACCGAGGTAGTAGCAATACGCTGATATTCAGCAAGATAACGCTCACGCAATGTATGTAGATCATAATCTCGCCGTACAATCTCAGGTCCAAGATGACGTAACCCGGCGAGGCGCTCTGCCGATGTATCACGCAAAGCAGCAGCAAGAGCGCCTGGACAGGACATATTAACAAAAATACCTTCTTGTACGATTGAACGCTGATTTGGGTGATGCGTGCAAAATACTGGCAAACCCATTGCCATAGCTTCAATATAAACGATACCAAACGCCTCAGCTAAAGAACCAAGTACAAATACATCAGCAGCCGCATAAGCTTGTGGCAATTCCTTGTGCGGTAGCGTAAGAAAAGTAATTCTTCCTCCCATTAACTCCTGCCCCAACGCTTTGATTGCAGGGCTATCTGAGTTTTCCTGACCAACAATTAATAAATATATGTGCGGTAGCTGTGAAAGTTCGCGAATTACATAATCCATACGCTTGTGCCAATAACCGATGGTACCCACACTGATTGCTACAAAAGCATCTTGAGGGATACCATGACGGGCACGAAAGTCACCATCTACAGCTGGATAAAAATAATTTAAATCTACGCCATGAGGAATCATGAAAGCTTTACCACGCACACTCCTCTGTTGATTATAGGTGGAATGCTCCTGTACAAAATCACAAGGAGGTAGGTTCTGCGCCGGTATTGCTCCACCATTAGAAAATATAATACGCGGTGCGTAGCGGAACAGGTGACGATGCTGATAAATTACTTCACACACCTCACGTTCCAGGCAATGAATGATATCGAATCCCTCATTCAGTAAAGGTTTAAGTGCTGCATAGGCAAAAGTTACGGCTTCGATATGGCAACGTTCATGCTCACGGATAGACTCAGCCCAACGAGGTGAGCCAATAGTGTGAATATATTTCAGACAAGGCGAAATACGCGATAAATTGGGAATTACTATCTCACGTTTAGTTTCTTCACCACCACCTTTAAACAAGTAAATATCTAAATGATCACGAAGCATATCGAATAAGCCTCGAGCAAATACTTCGTGACCTCGGTTGATATGACCTAGACCGGAGCAGAGTATGGCTATTTTCATCTCTATTTCAACTATATTTCGCTACACAATACCAATGGAAAAATTAACGCCTTGACTCCGAAAAATACCCTAAAATAAACGATATCTCCCACGAAGCACAAAATAAGGCAACTCTATTCCTAGTTAAAAAAGCAAAAGGTAAGCTCGCTGGCATATTGACTGTCCCGATCAGAATGAACGATCAGGCCGGATACTGGCTGGCGCTGCTGGATAGCCATGCTCAATGCGTCACAAACCAGCGTGGCTGACATGTTTGGGGCCATTGCCCAGCCGATGATCCGGCGGGCGTACAGATCCATTACGATCGCCAGATAAAGCCACCCAGTGCCAGTGCTGATATACGTAATATCTGACACGTACGCAGTGTCCGGTGCGACTGGATTGAACTGCCGGTTAAGCACGTTGGCGGCCACGGGCAAATCATGCCTGCTGTGTGTCGTATGGATGAATTTCCGCTTCCAGACCGGTTTTAGAGCGGCCTTGCGCATCAAACTGCGCACCTTGTGCCGGCCGATCTGAATTCCCTGATTTTGCATCGCAGTAACCAGGCGGCGACTCCCATAGCTTTGATGGCTGGCCATGAATGCCGCCTTCAGGTGGACGCTGGCTTTGCATAAAACCGGTTTTGCAGAACGCCTCTGCGCTTCGTAGTAGCCAGAGCGGCTGACGGACAAAACACGGCAAGTTTGTTTGACCGGAATGGCCTCCTTTTGCAGTTGATGAACAAGCTGGTAGCTCATTTCAGTTCGCGGGCAAAGAAGGCCGACGCTTTTTTTAATATGTCTACATCTCCCTTCAACTGACGGTTCTCCTGCTCCAGCTGCCGGATACGCTGTTGCTCAGCAGTGAGTGGCTTGCCAATGCCTGGCTGGCCATTTTGCTCCGCGTTGTACTGCTTCACCCAGCGACGAATCGCCGTTGGGCCAATGTCCATGGTCTCGCTGACGTTCTGCACACTCAGCCCCTGATCCTTGATCATGCGAACAACTTCCAGCTTCAAACTGGTATCGAATGCTCTACGCTGTCTTGTCATGTAATGCTCCTCAATTGGTGGATTTTCCTCCTATCGAGGTGTCCGGATAAATTAGACCACAGCAGCTTCAAGCATAATCGGCAAGGTCTTTTCACCATTACGGGAAGAAAAAATTACGGTAATCAACCCATCGCTCCACGAATCAACCCTACCATTCCTTTCTCACAATCATATTTCTGATAAACAAATCCAGTAAACTCAACCACCCACCTTTGAACAATCTCCTGTTCATCCGATCGATCCGCATCATCCAGAAAAACCACACCTTCTTTATTCAGTAATGGCAATAGTAAAGGTCCAGCAGGATACCTGGCACAATGATTTAAACTGGCTGGAGGCCCATCTATCACTAACATATCTATGCATGTATTTTCAATTTGCGCATTTAACTTGTACCACTGATAATTTTGTCCATTAAATTCGTAATTTATTAATGGCGCATCAATTACTGTTGCCCAATCTTCCAATCCCTGTTTTATCAGCTGTTGTCTTGTTTTCTCGGCATAATGCGCATCATGTTCCAAACTTAAAACATGCCCGTATCCGTTTATCTTTGCACATTGAGCGAGCACAACAGTTGATGCACCAGAACTGCATTCGACTATAAATTTTGGTTTTTTCTGAAATGCATGTTCGGCCAATAATAATAAAAAATCTGGAGATGCCGCCCATCCTCTCAATGGCGGCAGAGGATAAGTTAATTGCAACAGACGATTTAAATCAATAAAAGCCTGAATTTGCTGGTATGTATGATGCAAATGTTCCGGGAGATTCTGCTCCAATTGTTGCCGCAAGGCATATTGCATTAAATGAATTCGCCTGACCTTGTGCAAAATAAGAAAACATAGTCCAAATAGTATAATGATCAACAAAAACAGTATTACCAGCGGATCTATGCTGATCATAATTTTTCCCGAGTATTAGAATTACAAGATTGAAGCTCTGGCCTATTACCTAACAAGCGAGTTAATTCCACACATATAGGGTGACGAACGATAAAAATACCCAGCAACCAGCTCGGAATACAGGTAATAGCACCAATCAAAAGAGATTGGATTGGCGAGAATTGTGTCGACAGATATGTGTAACATAAAACAGGAATAACCATACTGATTAATGTAACGGCAAAGCTGTTTATATTGTTAAGCAATAAAATTTTCAGATTCAATCCAATAGATTGCTTAAGGTAATGTGTGCTGATCAAAAGTTGAAGTATATAGATGATAATCAGTGCGTAGCAGGTCATTTCCATGCTGATAGAAGCAGCAAAAAAAATCAGTACGATACGAATCGGTTGAATAATCAGTTCACTGCGCATGGTTTTATTAACATGCCCCATCGCCAGCAAAGCACTACTCCATAAATTCCAGAAAGCGCCGACAGCGCCGGCGAACACCAGAATTCTTACCAACGGAATTGATGCATCCCACTGATCACCAAACATCAACCGAACGATTGAATCGGCGTACAGACCTAAAAAAGCATAGAACGGCCACGCAAAAACAGTAATATAGTTGACTGATAATAGGTAAGCTTTCAGCAAATCCCTGTTTTCACGAACAGCCTGTGCAAAAGCTGGAAAAGCTACTTTACGTACTGCGTTCATCATGTCGCGATGAAACAGGTAGATTAATCCTTGCGCCCGACTATAAAGAGCCACCGCCTGAAATCCTAAAAGTCGCCCAAGTATCAGGTCATTCATATTCATGGCGATTTCAGTCACAATAGCAGCAACGCTTGTTTGGACTCCAAAATTGGCGATACGCCGCCACTCTTTTAATCCCGGCATTATCCAAGCATCGTGCGGACGGACAGCATTTACCAGCAACATCAAACACATAACATTGGCTACTGAGCCCAGGCAAGACTCATATAGCCATATCCCAACACTGCAAGACTCACAGAAACAATCGTCTGAATAACCGAGCAGGACATTGATCCGGTAAAGCACCGAAAACTGCATATCTCTGTGCAATAAAGACAATACAGGAGCAGTAAATGGCATAATCAAAAAGTTGACACATTGGATTCTGATTAAATCCATGAGCCCAGGCTCATTATAAAAAACAGCCGCCCATGGACTGGAAAGATACAAAATCCCCCCCGCAGCCCAGCTGGTCATAATAGCAACTGTCAATGCCGTCTGAATTCTTTCCCTGGTAAGCTCTTGTTCCTGGACCAAATAAGAGCCGACTCCAAAATCACGCATCATGTGTGCAATACCGGTTACAGCCGAAGCAACCGAATAAATACCTATCTCTTCTGGGGTTAACAATCGAGCGATCAGCATGATGCCGATAAAACCGATAAACATTGTTGAATAGTTTTCGGCAAAAGAGATGAGTACAGCTTTTCTGATAGAGGTCATTTGTCAAATAGATTTGCCAGCTGGATCTTCGAATCAGATAGCCATGAAAATCTGGAATCCATTCGCACGATCATCTGACTTTGGTCAAGCTGCTCCGGAATAAATATTCCGCATAAAAGCCTCAAACATCAACAGTGTCCAGATAGATGCACTATAGTCCCGTCTGCCGGATTGATGCTGATCCAGCATTTTTTTGATGAACTCCATATCGAAAATCCCTGTATCTGCCAGCGTATTACCAAGCAATGCAGTACTGACACGCTCACGCAGGGGGCCACGGAACCAGCTTGCCAGGGGTACCGCAAAACCCATTTTGCGACGATAGAGCACGTCATGTGGCAAGTGCGGCTCCAGCGATTTCTTGAGAATGTACTTCCCTTCCTGGTTACGCAGCTTCAATGAAGCTGGCAGGCCTGACACCCATTCAACCAGTTCATGATCCAGCAAGGGCACACGCACTTCCAGCGAATGAGCCATACTGGCACGATCCACCTTGGTCAGAATATCGCCCGCCAGATAGGTCTTCATATCCAGATACTGGATCAGTGACAGCGCATCTTTGGTTGGACTTTTATCGGCATAATCACGCAATACTTCAATTGCGTGATAACCCTGCAAGCTTTGGCGAAAATCCGGGGTAAACAACTGCATACGCAATTTGTTATCCAGAATGGATACACCATGGAAATAACCTTCCACCGAATCACGCGCCAAAGACTCAAAAGTAGTTTTGGCACGTAAAAATTTCGGGGCCCAGTCAGCCTTGGGATAAATGTTACCCAGCAAACCAAACAGGGGTTTCCGCAACCCCAACGGCAACTTCGAACGCAATTGTTCTTCGATCATGTGCCAGCGATAGCGGCGGTAGCCAGCAAAGTTCTCATCCCCCCCATCCCCGGAAAGCGCTACTGTTACCCGCTTTCTGGCAAGTTCACACACACGATAAGTCGGGATGGCAGAGCTGTCCGCAAAAGGCTCATCGTATAGTGCAGCAAGCCGATCTATGAGGTCAAAATCATCCTGCTCGACCTGTTCGACAAAATGCCTGGTCTGATAACGATCCGACACCATCCGGGCATAACCGGATTCATCAAAAGCAGGATCAGCAAATGAAATCGAACAGGTATTGACTGGCTCTTTCATCAGACCCGCCATCATTGCGACTACCGCGCTGGAATCCACTCCTCCCGAGAGAAAAGCACCTAGCGGCACCTCGCTCATCAGATGGCTATCCACCGCATTACGCAGTCTGACAGCCAGCTCCTCTGCCGCTTCCTGATCGCTCAAAGGATTGTGCGGTTTGAATGGTATATCCCAGTATTCGCGTGGCTGTACAACCTGTTGTCCGCGCTGCATTAGCAATACATACCCCGGATTTAGTTTGAAGGCATGTTTGAAAATGGTTTTGGGTTCAGGAACATAGCCATAGGCAAAATAATCCTCGACCGCCCGGTGATCCAGTGTCTTGTCAAAACCGGGATGCGCCACCAGCGCCTTAAGCTCAGAGCCAAACAGAAATAACCCGTTATCCAGCAAGGTATAGTGAAACGGCTTGATGCCCATCCGGTCCCGCGCCATGAATAACGTCTGCCGGTTGCGATCCCACACTGCAAAAGCAAACATCCCACTGAAACGTTCAACGCAGCGTTCACCCCATTCTTCCCAGGCGTGTACGATCACCTCGGTATCACAATGCGTACGGAACTGATGCCCCAATGCTGTCAGTTCCTTTGCCAGCTTCTGAAAATTATAAATTTCACCATTGAACACGACGACCACACTGCCATCTTCATTAAACAATGGCTGCTGGCCGCTGGACACATCCATGATCGACAAACGCCGGTGCCCCAACCCTAATCCCGGTTCAATATAGACTTCTCCTTCGTCCGGACCACGGTGCGTCAGCGTCTGGTTCATGCGATGCAGCAGATGGCGATCGGTTTCCTTTGTGCTGCGCGTGTCGAATATGCCTGTTATGCCACACATATCTTGTCTGATCAGTTAATTGTTGTAGGTTGTTCAGTATTCAGGCCCAACACCTTGTCATAGACGGCCAGATAACTATTTGTCATTGCATGCATGCTGAATCGCTGCTCGATAATCTCGCGCGCACGTTGGCCGTATCTGCGAGACATTACATCATCCTGATAGTATTCACGGATCGCGCCCGCCATTGCGACAGGATCCCCGGAAGGCACCAGACATCCGGTTTCACCCTCCAGAACCAGCTCGATATTTCCTCCCACACGCGTTGCCACCACCGGCAAACCGCTCGCCATGGCTTCCAGTATGGTGTTGGAAATACCCTCCGATAATGAAGGCAGTACAAACAAATGCATTGCTTGCATCAACCGGGGAATATCGTTACGTTCCCCGGGAAGCCAGGCATATTGTTCTAATCCGGCTGAGCGCAGCATAGCTTCACACTCTGCCTTTGCAACACCATCGCCTGCAATGATGAGCCGCAATGGCCTGCCTGCCACAGAGAGCTCATTCCTAAGTTTTAGAAAAGCCTGGATCAACAAGGGAAAATTTTTGACTTCCACCATTCGGCCAACGCTGCCTATGATGAATGGATTGCCATCAAGGAAGCCCGGGGGAAATATCCCGGCTGGGGTAGTGTTGCCAGGATGGAAACGAGAATACTCCACGCCGTTATAGATCTGGTGCATCTTCGCAGAAGATACCCCGATCGTATTGATCAACCACTTTTCCAGATCCTTGCTGACTGCAATGTAACGATGTACAAGCGGGCGAATCGATTGACGCAGCAAGTTGTATTTCCAGTTTTTCCCATCCAAATCAAAAATATCCCGTCCATGTTCCCCATGCACTCGTGCCTTTATGCCTGCAGCAGCGGCAATCGGCTGAGCTTCCATGGCTGCAAGGTTGCGCGTATGCACGATATCCGGATCAAGCTGCTTGAATATCCGGTAAAGCTTGCCATAGATACCGAAATCATTCCCTTCACGCTTGTTCAGCGCGATGATCTCGACATCATCTCGGTTAAGACGTTTGTGAAATTCCGAATATCCTTTGAGACAAATAATGGCATGCCGGTAACGATCAGCCGGAATGTGGTTGATCAGATTTACCAGACCATTTTCCATTCCTCCCACTCCAAAGTGGAAAATCACATGAGCGATCAATGGAGGACAAGACATTTTCCCTGGTTCACTTCGTCTGGTTATGCGCACCGTAAACAGCCTGAAGCTCTCCGGTAATCACTGGCTTCATATCAGCAATAAACTCGTGCAGCACTGACACTGCCTCTTCCGGATCATGCTCGAAATCGGCAAGGATAATAACTTCAGCGCCATCGTCGCCTTTACCCAAGATCTGGTTCCATGCCTGGAACATTTTGGCAACATAAGGACTTGCTGTTTCATGACCAGCCAGCCAGAACCACCTCCAGATCAGAAATTTTCTTGCCCGGGATTGCAGATGATTCTGATTGACCGTAAGTTCTTCCGTGCCCAGCAACAGATTTTGCCTGCTGCTGTCCACATTGCGCCATTCATTATCGTGATCTTTTACCAAAACATTAGTGGAGCTGACCAGTTTGTTATCCTGATTCTGGTTCCGGTAGTACGTGACATACAAACCAATATGCTTGTTATCCCGATAAAAATGGCCGAAAAATTGTCTGGGAGAGCCGCTATAGCTCGGTACCCAGTTTGTAAGGGGAGTCGGATTCACCTCCCATTTTCCCGAAGGATCCACCACACTGATTTCCGGCATCGAGCGTACATCAACGCTGCTGTTCAAATAACCCAGATACACCGGCCAGATCGTGGCAACCATTACCACCAATCCCGCCATACCCAACGTTGATTTAAGCGATATAGAAGATGACTCAGGACTGATCTGGGAAAGATTTTTAACGGATACAGTGTCATCAAGATGATCTTCTCGCCAGAATGAGCCGATCCAGAACAGTAGCAACATGACCAAACCGAAAAAGATCCAGCCATAAATCAGATGATCGACACCCACAGCCAGTTGCATGTCACTGAGATGGCCGGTCATGACGATCAGATACGCACGCATTCCGTTGGCAATGATCGGCACTACGATCGAGAATGCGATGAATATCAGCCGTCGAGTAAAGTTGTGATAGGTCAGGTAGGCATAGTGTCCCCAGCGTCACCGAAGCAATCAGGTAGCGCACCGCTGCAGGCTTCCACAACCGATCAGTTACCACTGGGAATACTGAAGAAACTCCTTCACGATAAACTGGAATACCAGTTGCCTGTAATGCACCAACAGTAAAATCGGCCGTAAAATCAATGAGAGGAGGGATAAACACCTCTCCAAATGGTACGGCAAAGAGCAGATATGCAAGCGGAAACGAAATGATACTGAAGGCGTGCCAACCCAGCAAAGCCCATACAATCACCGGAATCATCGCAACCAGCGCATACTGCTCGGCCACCTGAATATTTGCAGCAGAAGCCAGCAACCACCCCATCCCTAAACCGGCCAAAGCCAGCAATGGCAAATAGGCTAAACGGTACTGGGCTGTCATTAATGCCGCACGCTGCTTCCAGATCATATACAGGCTGAACGGGAGAATCAGATAACCATGAGCATAGGTATCAGATCGGTTCCATGTAGCCACCATTGATTCGATCGTAGCGTGATAAATGCCCAGGATGACAACGATTACCAACAAGGTGATTGATAGCGTTATATTTCGCTGGTTCATTATTTCGCCCTTTGCCAGCCTGGGCTGTGATCGAGTCATTACATTCATTGGGGAATCACCAATCAAAACAACCTTGGGAACCTTTGAAAAACTACCTGCGTTGTTATTTCTGCGTTAAAAATCGGCTCAAAATGCTCATTTATTACATATAAACTCCGCTTTTTTGCCGATTTTTGCCTTGAACTGACTGCCTCGCTGACGTTTTTCAGAGGTTCCCTTAGGATAATATTTTAGTAAAAATATGGATCGGCTTGTTCTTGCAAAACCTTAGGGAACCTCTGATTAAATCCCACATGGCCGCATGCTGTGTTTTGCGAATGAATGCAAGGCGGGCAAGGCAGTAAATGGCCTGCCCCCTTCACAACGGACTCAACGACGCAGTCCATCCGTAAAACCATTGCCCCCAAGGGTTACGGAAAAATCATGCGCCCGCTATGTCGCACTCCTTGGCATCGTAGAATAGCTACGATCTTCGTCGCGCTTCTTGCGATCATCATGATTTTTCCTGCAAGCAACTTATGGAGGATTCGATCAGAGGCTCCTTAACCAGTATAGGGTGTGGAAAGCAAAGCATCAAAACGGGATAAGCTTCCTGACCAGGTGTAGTCTCGCAAAATACGATCTCTAGCCTGCTGCCCGATGGAGCTCTGTTTGTCAGATGCAAGCAATATCAAAATTTGCTCTATAAATGCATCAACATCCTTTGCAACAATCAGTTCTCTGCCTGGTATGGCATGAATCCCTTCCATTGCCTGATCAGAAACAACCACTGGTTTCAGCATTGCCATCGCTTCCAACACCTTGTTCTGGATGCCTCTCGCGATCCGCAAGGGAGCTACTGCCACTGCCGCATGCATCAGATAGGGCCGGATGTCCTTAACCGCTCCAGTCACACAAATACCCGGCAAATTCGCCAGTCCCTGCACTTGTTTCGTGGGGTTTGCACCGACAATATGAAATTCCACATCAGGCTGGCTTGCGCGTATAGCTGGAAACACTAAATTTGCAAACCAGGTTACAGCATCAACATTAGCCCAGTAATCCATGGCTCCTGTAAATACCAGCACGCGCTTCCCGGTCGGGTACGGATTGGGATAACTGTGGCCAGGTGAAAAATAACTGGTATCAACACCATTATTGAAAAATGTTGTTTTCTCGGCTGAATCTGGAGCCATCTGCCGGAATAACCCAGCCTCTTTTTCCGATACGAAAGTAGAAAAGTTGAATTTTCTGGCTATCTCTTTTTCATAATTTAGCAAATACCGGGCTTCTCTCTGATACACCCAGCTCAGTGGCCAGGATTTTGAGGAAGCATACTGTCGCCATTTATCCGAATCCACATCAACGAAATCGATAATGCGTCGACAATCCGGCAAATGATCAACATACTGTGCCATGGCAGAAGAAAAAACCACGATATCGCGTATGGGTTCCCGTGCACACACAGATCTTATCCATTGCATCAATTTTGCATTGCGATAATAGGACAATGTCAATGGATCTCTTCCTGATAATGCAAGCAGGCTTTTTACCCTGGCAGAGAATGGATGTAGTCTGACAAAACAAGCTTCCTGGCAGTATTTCCTGACTTCATCCTCATATTGCCAATCTTCTTCGGTATCTATGAAAGTCCCCAAATACACCCGATAGCGCTCACTCAAATGCCGCAAGAGATGAAAAGAACGTATCTTGTCTCCCTTGTTAGGCGGATAAGGGATTCTGTGTGTCAGATAAAGCAGCTCTTGCATGCTTTTTTAACCCAAATTCCTGACAATATGAGGTCCTATCATATTGGCAAGCGTTAATGGCATTTTTTGCCATGCCTGGATGAACAACCGATATTTTGGATTCAGTGGATTATGTTCTGGAACTGTTTTTGCCTGGTGCAATTGATATTCATAAAATAAGGGTTGGGGCTCAAATCCCCAGTTTTTTTTGAAACTATACGACCCGGTACCTTGCTTGCTACGCCCAAAATCAAAAATCCGGTACCCTCGCTCACAAGCACGCCGCATCAACTCCCAGTACATGAAATCATTACCTGCCAGATCTCTGGCGGCATCTGTCCACCACCGTAATAAGGCAATACTTCATCCCGAAAATAGAAACTCATGACTGCGCTGACTACCTTGCCATCCTTGGTAATAACAAGCAGCTCACAATCTTCCGCAAAAATGGCTTTTAATAGCTGGAAATAGTTCCGGGAGAACACTGGCGTACCCAGGCGATGAACGCTAGCCGAATAAGCCTGAAAGAAACGCTCTGTAGTTACATCCAAACTACTTTGCAGGTCGTGGTTAATTCCTTTTCGTACCATTGCACGCTGCTTACGGGGAATAGCCAGCATATTCTGCTCTACATCTGCATCCATAGCTTTTCGGAATGTGACGTACAAGCTCTTGGTAGGCCAATCCTGGTGAAGAGGATGTAAATTACGGTACTCCAGGTAGTCCACTCTCAATTGCGCAGCCAGCATCTGGGCTGCCTGATCCAGCCTCGTTCGCGCGCTATCAGATGTAGCAGCAATACCACCATATACACAAAATGGTAATGCACTCAGGCTGTGCCCAAATAAAAGGCTGTTAATTTCTGCCAAAGGCAGAATTCCCTGGATCTCACCCTCTTCTTCTATATATAAAAACCATGTTTTATGTCCAAAAGCCTGCTCTATCACCTGCTTCCAGCCGGCACGGTGAAAAAAAGTTGCTTCTGGACAAGCCATGACAAATTCATCCCAAATCCGGAATTTATCTGGAGATAAAATAGAAATCCCGGGTAATTCATGTGGAAAAAGCTGATCTGAATTTTGCACAATAACACCGCCAGAATTATTCAGTCCGTTGCAAAAAGACCCGATCCATACGATCCCATTTGAAATGCCGGGCCAGTGTACCAAGCCGTTTTTCCATGCGGCCCAGGTTAAGGTAATGGCGAAAATGTGTTTTAAGGCTAATTCCGGCTTGACGAGGTTGATCCGGATCTATTTCCCAAGGATGGAAATAAAAAATCGCAGGCTGCTGATCAATCCTATTGACTCTTTGCAAAAACCAGCGCGAAACTGCATAGGGCCAGAGGCGAAAATAACCGCCACCACCAGCGGGAATATTACGCCCGAACAAGCGAACGGTAGTCACAGGTAACTCAAGTATTCCCCGGGTATTTTCAGGATTGAATGCAAATCGCGGCGCATCCGGCATACCATAATGATCATGCTTTACCGGATAAATGCTTGAGCTATAGCGATAACCAGCCTCTTCCAGACATTCCATAGCCCATAGATTATTTCCATTGATAGAAAAGCTTGGAGCACGATATCCCAATACGGACTGCCCACCAATTTCTTCCAGCAAAGATTTACTACGGGCAATGTCATCATAAAACTGTTCACGGCTCAGCTCGGTAACACGATGATGAGCATAGCCATGACTGGCCAATTCATGACCATTTTCAACAATTTTCTTTACCATTGACGGGTAGCGCTCTGCTATCCAGCCTAGTGTAAAAAAGGTTGCCTTGATTTCATGTGCATCCAGCAGCACGAGAATTCGATCAATATTGCGCTCAACTCTACATGACAGGCCATCCCAGGATGAACGTGGGATGTGTTGAGCAAAGGCCGACACCTGAAAATAATCTTCTACATCGATCGTCAACGCATTACAGATCATAAGCCTTACTCAGAGAAAACCGCCAAATCGAATTCCTTTTGCATATCGAGTATCACCTCATTAGCTTCAGCTTTACCCAATGATTGCAATTCTTCCAAGCACCCCATAATCAGCAACCTGTCAAAAAACAGATTGATTTTACGAGGAATTCCTGCAGAAAAATTATGTATCACTTCAAAAATATCATCCTGTAATACAGGATTTCCGCTCCACCCCGCTTTTTGTAACCGATGCTCTATATAAGCCCGTGTCTCAGCCTGATCCATTGGGCCCAAATGATAAGTAGCAATCACTCGCTGGCGTAGTTGTTGCATCTGATTGCCAAGTAATGTTTTCCTGAACTCTGGCTGACCGAGCAGGAAAGTTTGTAATAAGGGTCTATTCTCTGATTGAAAATTCGATAGCATTCGCAATTCTTCGAGTGTCTGAGGAAGAAGATTCTGCGCTTCGTCAACCACCAGCAATGCTCGCGTTCCTTCACACTCGCATTTGCGCATAAATTTCTCAAGCTCCAGTAATAACGCAGCTTTGGACAAGTTCTCATAAGGGAGACCAAAAGCAGCTGCCACCATCCTCAGTGCGTCATCCGGATCCAGTCGCGTGCTTACTAATTGTGCGGCTACCACGCGCTCCCGTTTCAATTTCTGGAAAAGGTGGCGCATTAGTGTGGTTTTTCCAGCACCAACTTCCCCTGTAATTATGATGAACCCATCTTCTTGCGAAAGACCATACTCAAGGTAAGCCGCAGCACGCTTATGCCCTTGACTGGCAAAAAAGAAACTTGGATCAGGTTTTAACTGAAACGGCTTCTCGGTAAAACCATAGTAAGTTAGATACATAAATTTTTTCTTTCTAGAAATTCATACTCACCATTGCAGTCAACGTATTAGAGCTATAGCCACCATTATTCCGGTCAGATTCACGGCGTAGATGATGGTACATAACCGATCCGTTAATTTTGGAAGTAAATTGTTTGTTTAGACCTGCCGACATAATAATGCTGTCATCTTTCTGGCTGGTTAAATCATAACTGGTTCTGATGTATCCAAAATTGATGTTGGCATTTGCACGCGGAGACAGTCGATGATTCCACAATACATTACCCCCGGTTTGAGTAGTATTCCTGGTCAAAGCCGCATTACCAATACCAACTAAATCCATATCCTCCTGATCCGGGCTGAACGATTTTCTGGAATAATTGAACGCACGAAACACCAAGGAATTTTTCCTGCCATTCAAAGTAAGTGAAGCCTGCAGATTCCTCAGCAAAAACAAACGGTTGGTCAAAAAATTATTTGGATCAGAAAATGATTGCGGGAGTCCCTGACTCAACAACGCCTCACTTCCCTGAACTCCGGAAAATAACTGTCCTAACATGGAAGGGTTCAGAATTGAGCCGCCAGCCAGAGATTGCTGACCAAAAGTTGAGATATCTTCTACGTAGCTCAGATTCCATACTGTACTGCGGGTACGGTGATCAACTGATGCTGCGTAAGTATTACCGAAAAATCTTTTTCCTCCCGATGCGTCAATTTTTGTCCTTTTGGTAGGCGCCCAGGAAAAACCGACTGTCCAAGAAGGACTGGAGGTTCTTCCTCTAATTGAAAGAAAACTGTTTCGCTCATAACCGGCGGTACCAATCAGGCTAAATTGCGATGACACGAGATACCTAAGCGAACCAGTAGCTCTTTCCAACGAAATTGTTCCCGGCGACCCAAAACCAGAGCCAGTTGATTTTCTACTAATCTCTGTGTGGCTATAATTTATGCCCCAGCCAAGCGTCCTGAAAGCCGAGCCACTGTTTAGTGAAAAAATTGCTGTATCTGAGCTGTTATTGGAAAAACTGTTACCACTCGAACTCACCTCGCCATGCGTATAACGAACTTCACCTGAAGCAAGATTGCTGAAACGTTGCCGCACATAAGGGCTAATGTTCCATGTGTAAATATTTCTTCGATTTCCAGTCCGATTAGTATTGTCTAATGCCAAAGGAGCAAATAAGAAAGCATTTTTCTGGGAGATTGATGCACGGCCATCTACAAAAAAATACTGTTTAATAATTTCAGCTGTAGCATTGGCGGATAGCTGGTTCCGTGATTCAAATCGCTGATTTTTTGCATATATAAGGTTATTCAAAGTGTAGTTCAAACTGGATTTGAAACGGCGTCCCTCACCCGTTATATTCACCCCCGGATTGATTTGTGTAATAAATTCGCCACCTCCTCTGCCCGACCCTCCAAATCCCCCGAAGCCTCCTCCACCCAACCCTACGTTATCAGTATAAGTCTCGCTAATTGTTAATCGCGGCTGGATACTCCACTCCGCCGCATCTGCCTGAAAAATCCAGCTACTTAACCCGGCAACGCAGACAATTCTCAAATACCCCCTCCAACGAGAGGAACTGTCATTCCTGCATACAAATAATTTCATCAATAATAGCCGTAGTATCCGGAGCTGCCATGTGTCTTGGCTTTGTTATAAATGAGATTGACCACATCGCACGCTTCGATCTGCTGCAAAGCCTCTTTCACAGTCTGCTGTGTTGTCCTTTCTGCTTCAACTACCAGGATGATTTGTCCCATCTGACTAGCCAGCACACGTGATTCACTGGTTAACAATAAAGGAGGAGAATCAAATATCACCACTCGATCGTGGTAGCGTTGAGCAAGCTCAACCAGAATGGAACGCATGCTCTGACTGGCCAGTAACTCAGTGGCATGCGTATGCCTTCTCCCTGCTGGAATTAACGTAAGTTTTTTTACATTCGTTCTCATCATTACGTCAGGAATTTGGCATTGCGGATCCCGGATAAGATCCAACAATCCAGGTTCTTCCGGGCTATAACCCAAATTAGCTGGAATAGAGGGGCGGGCAACGTCAGCATCAACTAACAACACTCTATGATCCATTTCCATTGCGATACTCATTGCCAGATTGATAGAACAAAAACTTTTCCCCTCTCCCGACAAAGAGCTGGTAACCATAATTAAATTACCGTTCTTTATTCCACTGTCCGGATTGAAGGCATTAGTCAGTACAGGCCGTTTTATTAGCCGGAACTGCTCAGCTATTTCGGATTTTGTATGACCAAGGGTAACAATACCTCTTCGATGAAGATGCTCCAGATCGATATCAAGCTTCTTGACCGTTCTTTTGCTGGAATTTTCCCCGTGAGCTAAATCGATCTCCTTCCTATCATTCTTGACACCTTTCTCTTCTCCAGCACCAGGATGCATGGAATCACCCGCAAAAAATGACGAATCCGAGTCATATTTTGAGCGGGAAACCTGTTGCAATTCGCCATCTGGAATAAAATTACTTGCATCCTTTTTTGCAAGCCTACTAGCAGCGCGTTCTATCAGGCTCATATTTGCTCCACCTTTTCTCTGTTTATGTTTTGGCAAGCCAGCATGTTTCACCAATAAACCAACAATATTTCCATTGTCACTACCTAGATCGCTGGTGCCACACCAGTTTTTATATAAAGCATAAGAACCATGTAACAAGCTATCAGCATTAATAGCGCGAAACCGAATATATAAATTTGCCTCTTATTTTTCATTTTTTCCTGCTCTGTCCATATCATTGGGACCACCCCCAGAATCGGGAGCCCGGTCAACTCTCTCAGAGTGCCCTGACTATGAAAAATAGGTCGAATCTGGCTGATGATAAAAGCAAGTCCAACTCCCCCAGCCAAGGCTCCAATCAAGACAAATGAAAAAAACTTCTTACGGTCTGGTCCAGACGGTGTATCTGGAACGGTAGGTGGATCAACGATTCTGAAAGACATCAAACCTGAAGTGGATGTCAATTCACCAGAAATCTCAGCAGATGCCCTTCTTTCCAGTAATTTTTCGTAATTAGCCTTATTTACATTGTAATCACGATTCAGTTGCTGCATTTCCACTTCCACTGCAGGAACAGTGTTACTCATTGACTTGAGACGCTCGAAACGAGCCTCATATTCTGCAGCCCGCGCTTTCATCGAAGCCACTTGAGCTTCGGACTCGGCCATTGCGATATTCAATTGCTGCATCATCGGATCATAATTTTTACCACGATTATTCACCGTACCAGCAAGCTTGGCTTCTTCTACCTTCCGCTCTTCAAGCTGTGCAATAAGTCGCTTTGTAGAAACCACATCAGGGTGCTGATCGGTAAAACTCAACATTAGATTATCCAGGTTGGTATTTAACGCCTGAATCCGCGAATCAATTTCCGGGTTAACGATGCTTTGTGGAGACACTTCCCCCACCTCCAGCAACAGTAATGGGTCATCACCCGTGATCTGCCTTTTCACAGCATCGCGCGCCTGCTCGGCCTCAAGCAAACCGAGTCTGGCTTTTTCCAGTTCTTCAGCAGCAGACACGAGCTGACTATAATAATCTCCCCCTTGTCCTGGTAAAAACCCGATGTTTTTTTGTTTGAATGCAGTCAAAGCTGCTTCAGCTGCAACCAGTTTTTCTTCGTAAGCAGCAATCTGCTGATCAATAAAACGCAGCGCAGAAGCAGAATCCTGTTTTTTACCTTCAAGACCACCTTCAACAAAAATAGTCAACAACGACTGAACTATTTCCTTTGCCAGTTTTGGATCCTTGTTCGCATACGAAATCATGAAAATATTATCGCTACCAGTTGTTGCAAGCTTGATATCCTTCATTAAGTCAGTCACCTGCTTTTCTCTGGCGCCATCGTCTGTAATTTTGATATCCAGATCAACCATACGGATAATCCTTTCAACATTGGGCCTGCTGATAAGCGTTCGGCTCATGATTGTAATTTGCTGATCCGGGTTGGGTGACACAGTCATCCCAGCCATTAGTGGACGCAAAATACTCTGGGTATCTACATAAATACGCGCTGAAGCCTGGTAATTATCTGGAAGCTTATAAACAAAAAACCAGCCTGCCACAGCAACAACCCAAGCGGTTACAACTGAAATCCATCTATATTTCCAGATACCCTTGATATAAACCAGCAACTGAGCAATCAAATCACTCATTTCGGGCCCACCTCTTTATTTATTACAGTGACCAAATCAATCAAAAAAAGCTTTCCGGAATAACCAATACATCTCCCTGATAAACAGGCACATTTGCTGAAATATCACCATCACGAATCAAATCTTCCAACCTGACCCGAAACTGCTGTTGTTCTCCGTTAATACTCCGGACAATCCGTGCTCTATTCCCCGCTGCAAAATCTGTCAACCCCCCAACAGCAATCATGACATCCATCAACGACATATTTTCCCGGTAGGGTAGTGCCTGCGGCTGAGCTGCCTCCCCAACAACCCTGATCTGTTCACTAAATGGTCCGACAAAACCAGTTATCACAACTGTTACCACCGGTTGTTGCAGATATTTGGAAAGAGTTTCCTCGATATTGCGAGCAAGTTCGGTAGAAGTTTTTCCACTTGCAGGCAAATCTTCCACCAGTGGCGTAGTAATTTTGCCATCCGGACGAACCGGCACACTCATTGAGATTTCCGGATTGCGCCAAACGATAATATTTAACGTGTCACCCGGACCGATCAGATAATCATGTGGCGCCTTCTCTCCTTGCTGCGAGAGAAGGGGGTAGGTTGAACAACCACCGAGAGCAAACAGATAAAAAATCGCCAACAAATTGATTACCCAATTTTTAATAAAAATATTCATTCACACGGAGTCCTTAAGAAAATCAAATGTATACTTGGCTATAGCTTTCATTATAAAAAGGCCATAGACACCAACCAGGCATTAAAATCCAACTATCGGCCGACTTTCCCTAATGCACCACTCTACGACCATTCAAACAAACCGGATATGACTAATGTCACCAATATGGACTAATGGGCATATCTTCTGCCATTAAACAACTATGCTGGCAATTCATGTCTATATCGTTCGAACAGCCAATATCTTTAATTTGTGTTACTTGTAGCAGCACTTACCCAGCGCAACGGAAGATAGCTTATTTGGAACATCACCGCGACAGTCAAGATGGAGGGATAACATTTTAACCCTTTTTATATAAATCATTTTTAAAGCTTTCCTTCCCCAACCTGGTAATGGCCGGGCTTTGAATTGAACGAGGCGAACTCAACTTTAAGCACTTCTCCACCCACTTGTTCAGCCATTTTTCGAAATTCAGTAACATGTATTTCCGCCGGCACAATAAAAATCTGCGAAACCCCCGATTTATACTGAACTGTTATTTTCATACCTTTCCCCGTTGGTTTATTTCTACTTGGACAAACAATATTTTTATAGAACCTGCATCCCTATTTATTTCACTGATGCCCGCTATTTGCCTTTTACATTCCGGCCTTTAATATAGGCAAGCATCAATCGTTTGCCCCGCAACCCCAGCGCCAAAGCTGAAAGTTTTTCTACTTTTTCTTAATCAATTCTGGTCAAACTTCCCAGATTCTAGATTGTCCAGTTCAATTCAAATTCAGGATTAGTAAAGCATTTATGGCTCAATACGTTTTAACCATGAATCACGTCGGGAAAATTGTTCCTCCCAAGCGCGTTATTCTTAAAGATATTTCACTCAGTTTTTTTCCAGGCGCAAAAATTGGCCTGCTTGGCTTGAATGGCTCAGGCAAATCCACGCTTTTAAAAATCATGGCCGGGCTGGATAAGGATTTTGAGGGTGAATGTACGCCCATGCCGGATCTCAAAATTGGTTATCTGCCACAGGAACCACAGCTGGACCCAAAACTCACCGTTCGAGAAACGGTGCAGGAAGGATTGGGAGAAGTATTTAGCGCACAGCAACAGCTAGAGGCTGTTTATGCTGCCTATGCTGAACCCGATGCTGATTTCGAAGCTCTGGCAGCAGAACAGTCACGACTGGAAGCCATACTGACCACACAAAGCGGGGACAACCTGTCTCAGCAAATGGAAATAGCCGCTGATGCATTACGCCTTCCAGAATGGGATACACAGATCGAACAGCTTTCGGGAGGAGAAAAACGTCGTGTCGCACTATGCAGATTACTTTTATCCAAGCCGGATATGTTGCTGCTGGATGAACCCACCAACCATCTTGATGCCGAATCCGTCGAGTGGCTTGAACAATTTCTTGCACGCTTTCCGGGTACAGTAGTGGCAGTCACCCATGACCGGTATTTTCTGGACAATGCAGCGGAGTGGATTCTGGAACTCGATCGTGGCTATGGCATTCCCTGGAAAGGAAATTATTCAAGCTGGCTGGAACAGAAAGAAACCCGCTTGAAACAGGAAGAAAGCGCTGAATCTGCACGCCAAAAATCACTCAAGCAAGAGCTGGAGTGGGTACGGCAAAACCCCAAGGGGAGACAGGCAAAATCCAAGGCTCGTCTGGCCAGATTTGAAGAACTCAGCTCCCAGGAATATCAGAAACGTAACGAAACACAGGAAATTTTCATCCCCGTCGCAGATAGACTGGGAAATGAAGTCATTGAGTTTACTAATGTTTCAAAAGGATTTGGAGATCGGTTAGAGATTGACAATCTGAATTTCAGAATACCACCTGGTGCCATTGTCGGGATCATCGGCCCCAATGGTGCGGGAAAATCCACCCTGTTCCGCATGATCATGGGAAAAGAACAGCCGGATGCGGGCACAATCAAAACAGGCGAAACAGTAAAAATTGCTTATGTGGATCAGTCTCGCGGCGCATTACCCGATGGCGAGACCGTGTTCCAGGTTATTTCGAATGGGAACGACATGCTCACCGTTGGCAAATATGAAGTGCCCGCGCGCGCTTATCTTGGGCGCTTTAACTTTAAAGGCCCCGATCAGCAGAAAATCACCGGCACACTCTCCGGTGGTGAACGAGGCCGGTTACATCTTGCCAAGACACTCATATCCGGAGGTAATGTACTGCTGCTGGACGAGCCTTCTAATGATCTGGATGTGGAAACATTGAGGGCACTGGAAAACGCCTTGCTGGAATTTGCTGGTTGTGTACTGGTAATTTCCCATGATCGCTGGTTTCTGGATCGCATCGCCACTCATATCCTAGCTTTTGAAGGCGACTCCCAGGTTATGTTTTTTACTGGAAACTATCAGGAATACGAAGCCGACAAGCGCCAGCGTCTTGGAGAGGAAGGAGCAAAACCCAAACGCATCCGCTACAAGCCCATTACACGCTGATTAACCAGTCAGTGCCATAAAAATTTAACTTTTATTTTAATTACTGTATACTTGCCGCCCTGCCTTAAGTAAGGCAGGGTTACCTAGTTTCATCGTTCCTGACCTCTCCAGATTTCTCTGTTTCTTTTCGAAATTGCTCAGTATCCCTGGTTAGCAGCGATGTGTTTTTATGTATGCGCCAGCGGTACCAACAATTTTTGTTCCGGTACATTCCTGTTTGCGCATTGTGTTTTTTATTATCAGGAAAACCGACGTGTCATTTGAAAATCTGAATTTACATCCCGCCATTGTAAAAGCCGTACTGGCAGCGGGTTATACCTCACCCACCCCAATACAGCAGCAAGCCATTCCAGAATTGATTGCCGGCCATGACATCATGGCCAGTGCTCAGACGGGAACCGGAAAAACAGCTGCTTTCATGCTGCCTGCCCTGCACCGGCTGGCCACTCCATCAACTGTACGCAGTCGTGGTCCGCGCATATGTTCTGACGCCAACACGCGAACTGGCGCTGCAGGTATCCGATGCCACCAGCAAATGGAAAATTCCTGCCGCGCATCAACGTTGTAAGCATTCTGGGCGGTATGCCCTACCCTCTGCAAAACAAACTCCTGTCACAAACTGTCGATGTACTGGTTGCCACACCGGGTCGTTTGATCGATCACATCGAACGTGGCCGGATAGATTTTTCCCGGCTGGAAATGCTGGTGCTGGATGAAGCCGATCGCATGCTGGATATGGGATTTATCCAGGATGTCGAGCATATTGCCTCAAAAACTCCGGCAGAAAGACAGACACTACTGTTTTCGGCCACATTGGATGGTGCAATCGAGAAAATTGCCGCGCGTTTACTGAAAACACCGAAACGTATCCAGATAGCCACCCAGCACGCCAGGCTCGATCATATTGAGCAACGCATGCATTATGTGGATGATCTGATGCACAAAAACCGGTTGCTTGATCACCTGCTGCGCGACGCCACCATCAAACAGGCAATCGTATTTACTGCAACGAAACGCGATGCCGATTCCCTGGCCGATAATCTTTCTTCCCAGGGACACAAAGCCGCTGCCATGCATGGCGACATGACACAACGTGAACGCACACGCACCCTGACAGGACTGCGCCAAGGCCGACTCAAGATTCTGGTGGCAACAGATGTGGCCGCACGTGGAATCGATATTGCCGACATTACTCATGTCATTAACTTCGACCTGCCGAAATTTGCCGAAGATTACGTGCATCGTATCGGGCGCACCGGCCGGGCAGGCGCTTCGGGTATTGCCGTTTCGTTTGCTTCCGGAAAAGACGCAGCCCACCTGAAAAAAATTGAACGATTTACCGGCAATCGTTTTGAATTTCACGTCATACCAGGAATGGAGCCACGCACCAAACCAAGATTTGGCCGCAGTGACGACAATAAACCAGGAAGACGGCCATCTTCCACTGCCCACAAAACCAGACGTTCATGGTCGGACAACCCAAATCCACGCTCTTCTTCCCAGGAGAACAAAGGAGGCAGGGAAACCGGGTTTGGGCAGCCATTTAACCGCGAAAACCGGAAACGGTCATTCAGCAACAACAAATTCGGCAACACTGATCGTTTTGCCCGTCCGGAATAAAACCACAATACTTCCCGGGCGCTGGTTAACATGACCGGCGCTCGGGTTATTTGATTCACTGCAAGATATACACACAGACTGTGGCGAATATGATTTTCTGCTCAGTGCTTAAAAAAGTGCGCTGACCGCCTCCTCCACCCGCTCCACTGCAATAATTTCAATTCCTTTCATAACCTGCTTTGCTTGATTTGCCTTCGGAATAACGGCACGGGTAAAGCCCAGTTTGGCTGCCTCCCTGATCCGCTCCTGCCCACGCTGTACCGGCCGCACCTCACCCGCCAAACCAATTTCTCCGAAGATAACTGTTTTGTCTGGTAAAACCCGGTTTTTCAATGATGAAACAATCGCCAGCATGATAGCCAGATCCGCTCCCGGCTCGGTAATTTTGACTCCACCCACCGCATTGATAAAGATGTCCTGATCAAAACAGGGAATACCGGCATGACGATGCAACACAGCCAGCAACATTGCCAGCCGGTTTTGTTCCAGCCCGACACACAGCCTGCGGGGACTGGGAGCATGTGCCTCGTCCACCAGCGCCTGGATTTCTACCAGCAAGGGGCGCGTACCTTCTTGTGTCACCATCACACAAGTGCCTGGCACGCGCACACCATGATGCGAAAGAAACAATGCAGAAGGATTGCCGACTTCGCGCAACCCCTTTTCGGTCATGGCAAAAACACCCAGCTCGTTCACCGCCCCAAAGCGATTCTTGAATGCGCGAATCAGGCGAAATGCCGAATGTGTATCCCCTTCGAAATAAAGCACTGTATCCACCATGTGTTCCAGAACGCGCGGCCCGGCCAATGCACCGTCCTTGGTAACATGCCCCACCAGCACGATGCAGGTACCGCTGGTTTTGGCAAAACGGGTCAATCGCGCCGCACATTCACGCACTTGCGCCACCGAACCGGGCGCCGATTGCAAGGCTTCGGAATAAATGGTCTGAATCGAATCAATAATCGCGATACGCGGACAATATCCAGCCAAAATCGACTGAATCGCCTCCAGCCGGATCTCGGTCAACAAATCCACTCCGGCCACATCCAGAGACAGTCGCCTGGCACGCAGCGCAACCTGTTGCATGGATTCTTCGCCGCTGACATACAACACCCGATGATGGGCAGACATCCGGGAAAGCGCTTGTAACAGTAATGTCGATTTACCGATACCAGGATCACCGCCCAATAACACAACCCCACCTTGTACCAACCCGCCTCCCAGGACCCTGTCGAACTCATCCATCCCTGTCAGGAAACGGGGTATGTCTTCAGCTTCGACTTCGCTCAGGCTCATCACCTGCTTCTGCGCTGAATCCGGGGTAAAACGCAGCACGCTCTTTTCCTGCACGGTTTCAGTCAGCGTATTCCATTCGTGACAATGCGGGCATTGCCCCTGCCATTTCAAAGCCTGGCCACCGCAAGAATTGCAGACATAAAGTGTCTTGAGCTTAGTCATCTATGAATCAGATAAGAAAATTTGCTGATTACACAACAGAGGGAAATGGCGCATTTTCGTAGCGGGAATCATGCTTTCAAGCGTGAGCGAATTCACAACAGCGCTACTATTAAAAGGTTGAAAAGCTGATAAAATAGCGCCCTTAACGCTGCAGGTCAGATAGGAGAGGTACCGAAGTGGCCATAACGGCGCTGACTCGAAATCAGATGGTCAGGATTTCCTGGCACGTGGGTTCGAATCCCACCCTCTCCGCCAGCAATTCTCCCGATTCCGGAAAAAGATTTTCCATTCCCTCGCTCAACACTCGGTAATACTGACACTGACAGCCAATCCACCGAGCGAAGTTTCCTTGTATTTGTGCGACATTTCCAGACCAGTCTGCTTCATCGCATTAATACAGTTATCCAGCGGTATGAAATGTTCGCCAGTACCACGACAAGCAAGTGCTGCAGCAGTATGCGCCTTGATTGCTCCAAAACCGTTACGTTCAATGCAAGGCACCTGAACCAGGCCGCCTACCGGATCACAAGTCATACCGAGATGATGCTCCAGGGCAATTTCTGCAGCATTCTCGATCTGTGCTGTTGTCCCACCCTGCACAGCACATAGCCCGGCAGCGGCCATTGCTGCTGCCGACCCCACCTCTCCCTGGCAACCTACTTCTGCGCCGGAAATAGAACTAAGGTGTTTAATCAGCCCGCCAATTGCCGCAGCGGTCAGCAAGAAATCCCGTATCTGCTGTGTGGTACCGCCTTCATGCTTGAGCAGATAGTAAATAACAGCCGGAATCACGCCTGCCGCTCCATTGGTTGGTGCCGTAACCACCATGTGCCCAGCTGCATTCTCTTCATTAACAGCCATGGCGTAGGCACACAGCCAATCGTTCAGCGTAGCCTTTCCTGGCTGCGTTTGCAGTTGTTTGAACAAATCTTTCGCACGTCTGCGTATATTCAGCCCCCCCGGGAGGCGACCCTCCTCCGCCAATCCCTGCTCAACACAGTGACACATGGCTTGCCAGATGTTATCCAATCCCGCATCAAGCTCCTGCGCCGACATTCTGGTCAATTCATTTGCGCGCTTCATTTCAGCAACAGATAAACCACTCTGTCGAGACATCTCAAGCATACTGATCGCCGAATCAAATGGATACGGATACACTCCGGCAGATTCAATTTTAAGTGGCGCATTCAATTGGTTAATTTCAGCCAAGGTACAGATAAACCCCCCTCCGATGGAAAAAAAGGTTTCCGAGAGGATTTTTTTACCTTCTTCATCCAGCAGATAAAAAATCATCCCATTGGGGTGTTGTGGCAAAGGATCCGATTTGTCGAAAACAATATCATCCTCGGGATTGAAACCAATACTTCTCCCGCTAGCCAGTTGCAGTGTATTGGTAGCCCAGAGTTTTTCTGTCAACGCATTGACATCCTGCCCAGCCAGTGACACAGGGCTATGGCCATGCAATCCCAAAGCTACAGCTCGGTCTGTTGCATGCCCTTTGCCTGTAAAAGCCAGCGACCCCTTGAGTACACAGTAGACGCGATAACCAAGGCCACCTGGAGCCTGTGATATCAACCGATCTATATGCTCACGAAAAACATTGGCCGCTGTCATGGGCCCCATCGTGTGTGAGCTGGATGGTCCAATACCAATTTTGAATAAATCAAGTACGCTGATAAACATGTAATAAATTTAATAGTGGTTAAAACTGAGCCGGATCTGGGTAATTGGCTATAACCAACGGATTGTATAGCAGATTAGCCGAATATGCTTTGAAGACAAAAGCAATTAACCTGCACAAAAATACCAATCGACAATAATTGACCGGCATAAATCGTCTATATCCTGATTTTGTCGTATAGTAACAACAAAGGCGGTTAACTCAGCGGTAGAGTGTCACCTTCACACGGTGAAAGTCATTGGTTCGATTCCAGTACCGCCTACCAGTTTTTATATCCTACACAAAGCCCAAGCTAAACAAACCATCCAAAAATATTCAAGCGAATTTATTTGATATAGCAAGAACAATCTGAACTGAATATTGCAGTTATAGCTTGGATTAATTCAACTCCGTCCCCTACTGAAAAATGCATAACCTGGCCAATCACCCAATTTTGCGACTATTACTTCTTGCATGCCTGGTGCTCTCACACCCATCGTTGTGTCAGGCAGATCTCGCGGAGACAATCGAGCGTATCAAACCAGCCATTGTGGGCATCGGTACTTTCCAGAAATTGCAGTCTCCCCCGGTCAATTTTCTCGGCACCGGCTTTGTGATCACAGATGGGTCACATGCCATCACCAATGCACATGTCATCCAGGATATTGCCAACGATGCCAGCAAAAACTCACTGATCATCATGACGGGCAGCGGTGATAAGCCTGAATTAAGAAATGCAAGTATTGTTACCCTGGATAAGGAACATGATCTTGCTTTATTGCATTTCGAAGGCTCCGCGCTACCCGCGATGAAACTGGGAAATGCCGACAAAACAAGAGAAGGGGAATCGCTGGCGTTCACCGGCTTTCCAATCGGGATGGTGCTTGGTTTCTACCCTGTGACTCATCGGGCAACCGTTTCCTCAATTACCCCTATCATTCTGCCGGCGCAAAATGCCAGGCAGCTTGATGCTGCAAAAATCCGGCAGCTTCAAAAATCAGCCTTCAAAGTTTTTCAACTGGATGGCACAGCGTATCCGGGTAATAGCGGAAGTCCCTTGTATCACCCGGATACAGGAGAAGTTTATGGCATAGTGAATATGGTTTCTGTCAAAGGCAAGAAGGAATCCCTGCTAAGCGACCCAAGTGGAATAAGTTACGCTATCCCCGGGAAATATATTATTGATTTAATTAAATAATAAAAGGGGGGTTTAACTGATTTTATGATAAAAAAATACCAGCTATAATTCCGCATATTCTGATTTACGGCTTCCTTTTATCTGTCCGGTTGTTTATACATCAAGCCAGCTGAGATATATTTTGATCAAAGTATCCAACCACTACATATCCAAATTCTCGGTTTTGCTGGCCGGTATCGAGGCTATTGTATTACTGGGCGTCTTTTTTGCTGGTGCGGTTATTCGTTTCATGCAATGGGATAGCGCCACACCCGAGCAACTTATCACCCAATTACCCGGTGCCATCACCTTTACTTTCGTCATCATCGCCAGCATGGCCGCTCTGGGAATGTATCAGCTGGAAATCAAACAGGATTTCGAAGGTATTCTGCTGCAATTACTCCCCTCTCTGACACTGGGGTTCAGTGTCATCGCGCTGATCTTTTATGTGTTCCCGGATCTTTATTTTGGCCGCGGGCTGCTGGCTATCGTAATGTTACTAGCTTTGCTGCTCATATTATTTATCCGGCTGATTTTTTTCAGATGGTCGGGCCTGGATAACTTGCGTCCGCGCGCTCTTGTATTGGGTGCTGGAGCCAGCGCCGGAGAATTATTTGAACTGATTGAAAAAAACACCACCCTGCCCAATTTGAAAATTATTGGCTTTATCCCGTTTGACAAAGAAAATCGATTGGTTCCGGTAGACAGAATTATCCCGAAAGCCAGCTCACTGATCTCGCTGGCCATTCAGCACGATGCTGGTGAAATCATTGTCGCAACCCGGGAAAGGCGGGGAGGCACCTTCCCCATTCAAGAGTTGTTGGAATGCAAAATAAACGGTATAAAAATAACCGATCTGGCTGGTTTTTTTGAAAAAGAAAGTGGAATCCTGCAAATGGATTCCCTCTATCCCAGCTGGCTGGTATTTGGTAGCGGTTTTAACCAGGGAGCATTGCGAACAACCATTAAGCGCGCCTTTGATATCTTCGCCAGCCTGTTATTGTTGATTGCTACGTTGCCCATCATGCTGGTAACTGCACTACTGATCATGATCGAAGACGGGCGACCAGTATTTTATCGTCAGGAAAGAGTGGGGCTGGCAGGAAAAACCTACCACGTCATCAAATTCCGCAGCATGTTCAACAATGCGGAGAAAGCCGGAAAGCCGCAATGGGCCACTACTGATGACCCCCGTTCAACGCGGGTGGGGAAAATCATCCGCAAGTTAAGAATTGATGAATTACCGCAGATCATCAATGTGCTCAAGGGAGAAATGAGCTTCGTCGGACCGCGGCCTGAACGTCCTCATTTCGTTGATATGCTGAGCGCACAGGTTCCGTA
>JABTUQ010000005.1 GCA_015075225.1 Burkholderiales bacterium | reverse complement strand
GCGTTCCACACCGCCGACCGTTCCTGCGCTGGCCAATTTGGCGGCGACCTTGGGGTTGTCGGCGCGTACAGCCGTCTGGCGACAAACGCTGCGAATCAGGTCCGTGGCCGCCAGCGTGTCTTCGGTGCGCCAGCGTTGCCCGTCCCACACCAGCCACTTGCCCCAACCAGCCACGTAGCGCCAGTCGCGGTGGTAGCGGCGCGTGAAGGACAGCGCCAGCGCGTCCTCCGTGCCCCAGACGGATTCGTCGCTGCTGACCACCGGATCAACGTCATCGGCGACGTCGTGCATCTGCAAACGTGGGCCGTGGGTGAGGAAGGTGGCGACATCGAAGCCCTCGGCGATGGCGTCGGCCACGTCCCAGCCCTCGGCGGCTTCCTCGGGCGGGTACAGGATGTGGCAGGATTTGGCTCGCGCCGACAGGATGGCCTGTGCCGCCTGCGTGGCGTACTCCCAGCCCGGCTTGTCACGGTCGGGCCAGATCAGCACGGCCTTGCCGGCCAACGGCGACCAGTCGGTCTTTTCTACCGGAGCGTTCGCGCCGTGCATCGCCGTGGTGGCCACGATGCCCGCGTCGATCAGGGCCTGCGCGCACTTCTCGCCTTCGACCAGTACCACCTGCGCGGCACTGGTCATCCCTGGCTGGTTGTAGAGCGGACGCGGGTCGGGCGGTGCCATCTTGCGCCGCTTGGCATCCCAGGGCCGGAAATGCTTCCTCTGCCCGGGCGGGTCGTAGCGGTAGACAACGGCGATGAGATGGCCTTGGGCGTCGAGGTAGTCCCACTTGGCGGTGGCGGGGCCGAGTTCGTCGACCGGCACGTCCTTCTTGCTGGCCTTGCGTACTGGTGCGGAGCGCGAGCGTCCGAGCAGATCGGCAGCGGCATCAAGCACGCGGGGAAAGTCGCGGGTCACATCGATGCCGAAGTGATTGCCGATCAGCGCGTACACATCGCCGCCGGAGTTGTCGGCACGATCCGTCCATAGGCCTGCCTTTTCGCCCTCAAGCACCACCTCAAGGCTGTCGCCAGGGCTACCCAGCACATCACCGATGAGGAACTTGCCCCGGCGCTTCTTGCCTGCCGAGAACAGAGTGAACAGCACCGATTCCAGCCGGGCGAGCAGTTCTGCGCGCAGTTCCTCCCGCTCGGCATCGCTGACGATGCGTGGTTGGTTTCCGGTGGGGACGGCGGTGTCGTTGAAGTCGATCATTCGGCCTCCTCGACGGCGGTATCCGTATCTCCCGCGAAGCGGCTTTGCGCTGCCGCATTGCGTGCCGCCCACGTAGAAAGCTCTGACAGGCGATAGCGCACCAGCCCACCCATCAGGTAGTGGGGAATCCGGTATTTGCTGCGCATCGCGTGATCGGCGAACCAGTAATACGGCAGGCGCAGCGCGGCAGCCGCCTGCTTGGCGTCGATCATCGGTTCGATGCCGGTAGATGAAAGGGTGTTGTCGGTCATGCTTGTGTCCTCCAGCAGCGGTCTTGCCATGCACACATCCGACATTCGAAGTGGGTCGGGTCATGGAAGCCACGTGGCAGCAGTTCGCCTGCTTCCGTGGCTGAGATGACCTTCACCGCACGATCCGACATGCGCTGGGCAAGGGCTGCATCAAAGGGCACGAGCTCGGTGTAGATCTCCATCGTGTCGGCGTTGAGCGCCGTGAAGATCGCCGGGTGCTCGTGCAGTTCGAGATAGGCTTGGTAGATCGCCACTTGCGCGGCGTAGATGGGCTTGGAGATCGCCAAGCCCTTTCTCTCCAGATCGCTCCAGGACTTGTTGCCCAGGCATTTGCATTCCCACAGTCCGGGATAGGCAAAGCCCTCAGGGCCACCCACGATGACGCCGTCAATGTGGCCCTGCAGGCGACCGTCTGCCACCGAGAAACCGAACTGCTCGCCGTCAGGCTTGCGGGTGCGCAAGTCAAAGCCTGCCTCCCGCAGCCACGCGACCATGCAGTCCTCCATGACATGGCCACGCTCGAAGATGCGCAGCATCCGGCCCGGGGTGTCCCGCCCGTGGTCGATGGGAGCCTTGGCGTACTCGAATTGCAGGGCGCGCTCGCAGGCCACCCCGAGGCGCGAGGCCCCGAGGTACTGGCGCTCGGATTGACGGGCTCGGGCCTGTTGCAACCCGGCGTCGACCAGGGCGGTGACCTGGCCCGCGATGCTTGATGAGGAATTGAAGTCCATCATGGCTTCTTCCCCTTCGGTTCATTCCAAGGCAGGTCATCCTCCAGATCCGCGAACGGATTGGCGGCATCGGGTGCCAGCGGATCGGGCGTGGGCGGCAAGCCCCGCACGGGCGGGAACTTGGTGACCTCGTGGTGCGCGACCATCGCCTCCGACCAGCAAGTGACGATGGCATCGATCACCCGCAGCGCTTCGGCCTCGGAGTAGTCGCCCAGAGGCTTGGTAAAACCGATCTCGCCCGCCGCCTCGCCGAAGGACTTGAGGCATTGGCGCATGGCGGCCAGTTCGACTTCAGACGGATCGATCATGGCGACCTCCGTCTTGCCGATGTAGCCATCCTTGGCCTGTTGCCAGTTGCCGTACAGCGCGTGGAACGCGTCCTGGCAGCGACGGGAACAGAACACCCAGTCGAGCACGTAGCGGCGCGCATCGCCGGTCTTGAATCGACCGTCCGTGTGGCCGTAGCCGCGTGCTTGTCGTTTGCAGACCCAGCATTTCATCGGCCTCCCTCACTGCGCCCACGACGGTTTGCCCGTCACGGGTGCGCGTTGGACAGGCGCTGCCTGATACGCGGGTGCCGCTGGCTGTGCCGGAGCACCGGAAGTGCCCCCACCCGTGGACTTGGGCGGCACGCCCATCAACTTGGCGTAGTCGGGGTGATCGGGTTCGACCGCGACCTTGACCACGTTGCGGTCCTGGCCCTTCCCATCCTTCTCGATGTCGACGCGGGCGAGGAACTCCAGGCCATCCAGTTCGTGGAAGCCCTGAATGCGGCGCGCGGCGGCGGCCTGGGGACTGTTGTCCTGCGGGTGGACGTTGCGGGCGCTGTTGAGCGCGGCGCGAATGAAGCTGCGCCCCATCTGACCCCAGGTCGGCCCCTTCTGCGAATGCAGGCCGATGTTCGACCACATCTTGCGTTTGGCGTGGTCGCCAGCGGTGACCACGAACTCGGCGGCCAGATAGATCGAACCGGTGTCGAAGGACTCGGTGGCGTAACCGCCGCCCCAGCCTTGGCTGGGATCGTCATAACCACCGGGCTTGAGGGTCATGCGCACAGGGACAACGGTGCCCTTGGGGATCAGGTCAAAGCCGGATTGCTGTGATTCGGCGTCGTTGAAGTCGTTCCAGTTGTTGCTGGTGGTGGATTGCTGGGTCATGGCGATTACTCCTGAGATTCGTGGGATTGGGTGGTGGCAGTGCGAACGGGCGTGGCGGACTCACCCGCGCACTTGGCGATCAGTGCGCGCAAGTTGGGCGGCTCGAGCGGATCGAGGCGACCGCTGCGGTCTTTGGCGGGGAAGCCGTAGGGATTGACGGTGTGCGTGACGAAGGCGCGGTATGTGCTGCCACTGCCGTCTGCTTCCTGGGCCTTGATCTCGGCCAGCGTCACAACCTCGTCGACGATGCCGGGCAGCTCCAGTGCGGTCTTGCTGCCTTCGATCTGCGGCACGAACACCTTGCGGTTGTAGTCATCGAGCCGCTCGTCGAGGATGGCCACGAACACCACGTTCTTGCCGCGTGCGTGCTGCAGATGGGTCAAAGCGCTGATCATTTCCTGCCCGAGCAGGCCGTAGGCGCCGCGCATGTCAGGCTTGCCGGTACGGTCGCTGACCGCGCCGGGTTGCGTCTTGCACCACGCGAAGCACTGGCGCGACAGCTGCGTGATCGAGTCGAGGAAGAAGGTCTGGTAGCGGCCCAGTTGCGCCGGGTCACCGAACTTCTCGACGACGTGATCGAAGTGCGCCTGCGAAAACGCCGACTCCGGTGGCAGCGACTTGTCCGGGCCCGCGAGAAACACGAAGAAGTCGCGGCTCTCTGGCCAGGATGCCGGACGGATGGTGTCGCCGGGCCAGTCGGCCACGGCGAGATCGCCAGCCTCAATGTCGAGGAACAGCGTGGTGGCCGGGTCGAGATCCTTGAGCCGGGTGGTCTTGCCGATGCCGGATTTGCCCAGCATCAAGAGCTTCACGCCCTTGCGTTCGGCCATGCGCTGCTGCGCGGAGATGATGGGAAGGCTCATCACGCGGCCTCCTTCAGTTCATCGGCGACGGCGGGATTCCAGAGGATCTGGTAGCCGCTGTGGCCGTTGCGCGAGTACGGCATGGCCTCGGCCCATGCTTCACCAGCCTCGGTCAGTTCCCATTCGTCACGGTCGTTCCGGAACTGCAGGCCAGCCGCTGCCAGCATCTGGTTCGTAGCTTTGGCCGAGCGGTTGAGCAGCTTGCCGAGCTGGGTGGCGTTGAGCGCGCAGATCGGTTCGTTGGCCGACGGCAGCGCGCGGCGCAGCACCTCGGTGGTGATGCCCGTGTTCTCCTGAATGCAGGTGAGCGTTGCCGCAGCTGCGATGCCCGGCTTGACGCCCGGCACCTTCGCCACAGCCTCGCCGATCAGCAGAATCGCGGATACACGGTCATGGGTCGGTGCAGGCAAGGCCGCCAGCGCAGCGGGAACGGCATAGCTGCCGGTCTTGCGGATCGCGGGCAGCACCTCGCTGGTCACCCAACGTTTGAAGCGCTTAGCGGCATCCTTGGTGCTGCCGAGGATCAGGGCGTAGAGACCCGACTCGTTGACGTGGTTGGCGCGCTGGGTGCGTCCAAGGTTGTCGATGATGTCGCGTTTTGCGACATCATCCGAATCGACGTGTTTGGCGAGAGCATCGCGCGGATTCGAGAGTTCCAAAGCCGCGCAGACGTCGGCGGCGTTGAACCACGGCTGGCCCGCGTCGTCGACCTGAACGCGCACAGCGTGCGCTTCAAACTGGAAGGGAATGATTGCACTCATGGCCATTACTCCGAATCAAGGGAAAGAGTGAAAGACGGCTTGCCGGAATCCACGGTGCGAGCGGCGGCGAACTGCTGCTGCAAGGCAGGCGGCCAGTTCGTGAAGCGGGATTCGGAGACGGACAACTTGATGTCGAGGTAGCCCTCGACCTTCTCGCCTGATGCCACGATGCGTTCGGCGATTTCGGTCAATTGCTGCTGGTTCCAGCTGACCTTCTTGGGCAACTCGAACTTGAGCCGCAGCGGGCCATCGCTGATGTGGGCGGTGCCGAAATCGCGGCCGGATTCACGCAGCGCGGCGCGGGCCTGCTCGCCGTAGCACTGATCCAGCGCCGCGTCGAACTTGGTGCGGGCCTTCTTGAGCCAGTCGATAGCCGCGTGGAGGTTCTTGTCGATCTCGCGCTTCTGCTCGGGCGGCAGTGCAGCCAGTTGGCTGACGGACATCTCGGCGATGTCGGCGGGGAAGATGGTTAGATCGCTCATGGCCGTCCTCCTCACTGATACGCACGAGTGAAGCTGGAGTAACGCGAGACGCGCCGCTCAAAGGCTTCGATTTCGTGCAGGAGGTAGGTGACCCGGCGGCCGAGCTTGCAGTAGATCGGTCCGAGCTGTTCCTGACGCCAGCGGCGCAGGGTCTTGACGGAGAGCCCCCAGCGGATGGCGAGCTCGTTTTCGTCGAGGGCGATGCACACGGCACTGCCGGGGTTGGGTCGGAAGGAATCCCGACCTGTTTGGGTTGCTGGAACTTGGGTTTGCATTTCGATGTGCCTCCTAGATGAAATGGGCACATCGAAGTCTCCGCATGGAACTACGGACTGAATCCGGATCGGGCTCCGGAAAAAACTACGACTTCTACTGGCGGCGCACTTGGTAGTAGCCGCCAGACTTCACGAGAACGAGGAAGTCCTCTCTTGTTTCCTTGTCACCAAAGGCCTCATCAAATGACCGGGCAGCAGAGTGAACTTGCGTCTTGACGTCTGCCCACTTCATGGCCGGAGGTGTCTTGCCTTCCACGCCCCACATCACTTTCAGAATTGCTGCGCGCGTATCACTCACCAATCGTGATGAAGCAAAGTGAGGCAATTTCACGCGGGTGCCCTGCAGGTACTGCAATGGCTCGGACTCACCGCTAGGCGTGACGTAGCCGCGCAGCACGCGGTCGAATGCGCTTGCATCGAAAACATCCTGCCCATCGTCCAGGCGAACGAACTCATCGAGCGCCCGGATCACATGATCACGGGGCAGATCTGCCTGAACTTGGCGGGCCTGCAAAATCACACCGCCGCGTGACCATGCAGGATCAGCCAGAACAGAAGATGTATTGACGGCTGGCGCACGTGCCCACGCGCGCCCAACAAACACCGGGGCAAAATCATGCGTCCCGGCGACGCGCAGGTCGCCGAGATGCCAGAGATGCTGTGGCGTGAGGCATGGGCGGCTGGCACGTCGCCGATCTTCGATGCCCACCATGCGTGCCAGATCGGTCAGCCATCGTTCGATCTGGATACCGCACAGTGCGATCTCGTTCAAGGGCTGCACCACAGTGCGCCCATCCAGCGGACTGCGATAGCGGTAGCAGCCCGCATCGGGATCGGCCTCGATCTCGACCTCGCATTCAGAGTCGAGGAACGGGGCCATGACATGCGTGAGATGACCCTCGTCGGTGATCCAGCCCCGCTGCAGGAGCTGAGAACGGTCACGTCCGAACGTTGTGGCCAGCACTGGTGTATCCAGGCTCGACAGCCTGTCGATGGCGGTGAAGAAGCGTAGATGCAATGACATCGTCGACGCTCCCTCAGAATTCGCTCAAGACGCCGAGGCGAATCAACTGCTCCAGTACGCGCTTGCGGTCGTCCTCGGTCTTACTCTTGTCGTTCAGGCCGTTGGGGGCTGTGATCTGGACGGCGACGTTGTGCGCCTTGCGGTGGGGCTGTGTCGCCATGCGCATCACCAGCTTCACCTGTACCAGTGCGTACTGGCTCAGATCTTCGGCGCTGTAATCCTCGTAGGCGACCTGATAGACGTTGCGGCTGTCACGCCGATCGCGGGTGATCTCCATCTTGCTCGCCAGCTGCCGAGCGACGGTCTTGCCGCCAAGCTCGAGCAACTGTTCAAAGGGCTTGGCCACCTTGATCTGAAGAATGTCGATGCGCTCGATGTCCGCGATGCGATCCTGCTCCAGCCGCTTGAGCATGGCCGAGGTCGAGAACCCGAGCAGATCGAATTGACGCATCGGCATGTCGTCAATCGCGCCCTCGTGCGCCAGCGCCACGTCGCGGAAGATGGTGGCAAGCTCCCGGCGCTTTTCCCGGTCTTCGCAGAACACTGTCAGCGCCCCGGTTGCCGGTTCCCAGGAAAAGCGTGCCGACATGGCAGCTGGTTCCTCGTGGTCGACCACTTGGCCGTCTTCCACCTGCCGGTAATGCGCCGTAGAACCATTGAAGGTTGCGCACAGCGTGTGCAGCTGTGTCAGCGGCTCGTCGTCGGCATCTTCATCGTCATCGCGCTGTGCGTGGGACAAGCCGCACCGCACAAACTGCTCGATCAGGATTTGCTCTTTCGGCACATGCGGGAACAGCTCTGCAATCCGTGTGCGAAGTGCTTCCTGGATGTCATCGCCATTTTTCGGCTCCACGCCCTTGGGGCCAAGGTAGTGGCTGGAGAAGTGCTCGCTTTTCCACTGGCGGTGCATCACCTGTTCGTGCTCCGCGTGATCGAAGCGCGCTTCGCGGCGTGCTCCAGCCTCGGGAAACTCCTGCAGGAGATAGAGGTGCAATGCGCGGCTATGGCGGTCGCTGGGCATTGCGAGCACGGTGGCATCGTCTTCGCGCCTGGCGTCGAGCACCGCCTGAACAGCTTGAGCGCCGTAGTCATCGCTGAGCAGGATCACTCGTTCGACGGCATCCTCGAGGCGCAGGCGGATGGCAGCATCCAGTTTGGCCACGCAGTGGAAAAATGCCTGACGGGATTCGACCGGCAGTTTTCCTTTCGAGGCATCGGCCAATGCCTGAAGTTCCGGCAACGCATCGCCGCTGGCCAGTTCAAGCAGGCGCACCACCAGCGCCGGACGCTTGACCTTGCGCAGCAGATCGACGAAATGCTCCATTCCGGGCAGGATGGCAGGGCCATCATCTGACCGTTGCTCGCGCGCCCGCTTCGGTGACGACTTCGGGTTGACCGCTTTCTCCTGCTGGGCGGTGGTGGTGTGACCGGTAGGCATAGGCAGACTCCTTCGTAAAGTGCGCGATTGCGCGAGTTGTTAACTGCGAGATTCAAAAAATGCCGACGCGAGGTCGGCGCGGATGGGATGGTGATGATCAGCGCACGGCGTTCTCCGGGCGGATCAGGCCGTAGCGTTGCAGGCGCACCTGCACAAAGCGTGGATTGACGCCAAAACGCAGGGCCAGCGCACGTTGCAGCAATTCCATGTCGGCGGCGTCGCTGGCGGCGAGTTGCATGCTGGTGCCGGGAATCTCCGGATCAAGCGACGGGCCACGATGAATGCTGACGTTGTATTCCGATGCCAGCTCCTCAGCTGCCGTGCTCAAGAGCTTGCGCGGCACCAGCAGCGAGCCCATGAATTCGTTGGCACGCAGCTCGGCAAAATGCACTTCCGTCGCCATTGCTGCTGATGGGGCTGTAGGTACTTTTGCCAAGTGCTCGCTGTCCGGCGTGGTGGTGCGGTAGGCGCGCTGCACGACTGGCTCCAGGGCATCGAACAGTCCTGGGCCTTTGCCGCCGTCCATGATCCAGCCTGGGGCATCGAACACAGCGTGGCCGAGTTCATGTGCCAGCGTGCTCAGAGCCAGCAGCTCACTGAGTTTTTCGCCGACGGGCGACACGCACACCATCGCGGTGTCTGGTGCGTAGGGGTCATACTCGCAGATGCCGAAAACGTGGTTGCCATCCTCGTCATGCACCTCGCAATCAGTGCTGACCTCGAGCGCGAAGTCGATACCGTTGATCTTCAAACGGTCGATCTGGCGCAGCGTGTCGAAGGCAATGGCATCAACACCGCTTCCCACCAGTTGCTGGCGGGCGAGTGCTGCGATGGCTTCGATCTCAACGTGCTTGATGAATTTGGGGCGCTTGCGGTCGCAATGCCGGTAGTCGAGGGTCAGAACCGGCATTCACTTTTTCTCCGTGACTTCCCGGCGGTACATCCGCACCACGTTGCCCACATCCTCACGCATATCCGGCGGCAGGCGACTGGCTTCGACAAAGGCGTCGTCCGGGTCGATGCCCAAGATCTCTGCTGCCTTGCGGATCAGCTCGTCCTTGGGCGGTTTTTCCATATCGCGTTCGATGCGGGACCAGTAGGCAGGCGAAATCTCAAGCTGACGCGCGAACTCGTTCATCTGGATGTTCTTCTCTTCGCGCTTTTTGCGAATGAAGGCTCCGAAAGGCATGGTCGTTTCCTAGTTGCGTGATTAGTTAATGCCTGGAGCGTACTGCGAGAAGTTCCGTCTGTCAACTGTTTAGTTAACGCGAAAGTTTTTGCCGCCGATTACCCGGAATTGCCATCCGCTTCGGACGATCAGGCTCACTATTTCTGACGGTTGCAATTCCTCGGAGCCGTCATGAAGAACATCGAACTCGCATCTCCCACGGAGATGAGCGCCAGCGCCCGTGCTGGCGAAATCGCCGCCATCCTTGCGGCTGCCATCGTCCGCACCCTTGCTGCGGATGAGCCAAAACAGAGAGCCAATTCGACAAGGGGAGGCCTTGGCTTCCTGCCCGACCAGCGCGTTCATACAACCCCCTATCAAGAGGAGAAGTTGTGATGAACGAGAAACAAGCTTCCGTCGCCGCACGTATCGCGGAGCTGGCCTGCCTGCCGATGTCCGAGCTTTGGACCGTATGGGATCGGTATTTCCCGCGCCGCCCGGACTACCCCAACCGCACGCACGTCGAGTCCCGGATCGCCTACAAGCTGCAGGAGGAGGCCTTCGGTGGCCTTGCGCCCGAGACCAAGCAGCGCCTAGAAGCCATCGGCGCAAAACACTCCAAGATCAAGCTGCGGGCCAAGCCGCGCGAGTTCGATTTCGCGCCGGGCACGATCCTGCTGCGCGAATGGGGCGAGCGCGAGCACCGGGTGACGGTCACCGCCGAGGGGCTGTTCGAGTACCAGGGGCGCAACTTCAAGAGCCTGACGGCGGTGGCCCGCCACATCACCGGCGCGCACTGGTCGGGGCCGCTGTTCTTTGGCCTGAGCAAGGGAGGTGCCCGATGAGCGAGATCGCCAGCACCAAGGCTCGCAAGCGCTGCGCCGTCTACTGTCGGGTGTCCTCGGATGAACGGCTTGACCAGGAGTTCAACTCCATCGACGCCCAAAAGGAGGCGGGCCACGCCTACGTCGCCAGCCAGCGATCCGAGGGTTGGATTCCGGTGGCTGACGACTACGACGACCCTGGCTTCTCAGGCGGCAACACGGATCGGCCCGGGCTGAAACGTCTGATGGCGGACATTGAGCGCGGCCAGATTGACATCGTCGTGGTCTACAAGATCGACCGCCTGACGCGCAGCTTGGCCGACTTCTCCAAGATGGTCGAAGTGTTCGAGCGCCACGAGGTGTCCTTCGTGTCAGTCACCCAGCAGTTCAATACCACCACCTCGATGGGTCGGCTGATGCTCAACGTCCTGCTGTCCTTTGCCCAGTTTGAGCGCGAGGTCACTGGCGAGCGCATCCGCGACAAGATCGCCGCCGCCAAACGCAAGGGGATGTGGATGGGCGGTGTCCCGCCCCTGGGCTACGACGTCGACAACCGCCTCCTGGTCATCAACGAGGCGGAGGCGGCTGTGGTGCGCCGTACCTTCGAGGAGATGCTGACCATCGGCTCTCCGACCCAGATCGCCGTCAATCTCACCGCCGACGGCATCACAACCAAGGCCTGGACGACGCAGGAGGGCCAGACCCGCAACGGCACGCGCATCGACAAAAAGTACCTGCACAAGCTGCTGCGCAACCGCATCTACCTGGGCGAGTTGTCGCACAAGGGGAACTGGTACCCCGGCGCTCACCTGCCGATCATCGACCGGGAACTGTGGGACAAGGTTCACGCGGTGCTGGCCAGGGATGGGCACGCCCGGTCGGTGGAAACCAAGATCCGGTCGCGCACCGACGCCTTGCTGCGTGGCCTGCTGTACGCCCCCTCGGGCGAACGGATGTACCCAACCTACTCACGCAAGAACGGGCGCAAGTACCACTACTACGTGTCCAAGTCGGAAAGCCGGTTCGGGGCACCGGGCAAGAGCTACGAACGCCTGCCTGCACCGGAGATTGAGGCGGCAGTGGTGGCCCAAATCCGCACGGTGCTGACCAGCCCAGAATCCATCGCATCGGTGGTGCGCCACATCCAGCGCAACGGCGGACAGGTCGATGAAGCCACCACGGTGATGGCGATGGGACGGCTCAACGACGTGTGGGATCAGTTGTTCCTGGTCGAGCGCCATCGCATCGCCAACCTGATGATCGAGCGCATCGACCTCGTCCACGTTGGCGAGGTGCAGGGCATCAAGGTGAAGTGGCGGGAACTGGGCTGGGACGCCCTTATCGGTGAGTTCGCCCCAAGGGGCATCGGCGCGGAACTGGTGGAGGTCGAAGCCTGATGGACGACACACTGGAAACCTTCGTGCCCCTGACGTTTCGCCGCCGGGGCGCGCGGCGGGTGGCCGCCGACGACCGCCACGTTCACGATGTGACGCTGCTGGAGGGGGTGGCACGCGGTTTCTACTGGCAGCACCTCGTGGACACCGGTGTGATGAAGAGTGGATCAGACATTGCCCGGGCCGAAGGACTGCACCCCTCGGTGCCCAACGAGCTGATGCGCCTGACCCTGCTCGCGCCTGACATCCTCGAACTGCTGATGGCCGGGCGGCAGCCGCGCCGGATGAACCTGATCTGGTTCCAGCGCAACCCGCTGCCGGTGGATTGGGAGGCGCAACGCCAGATCGTGAAGCGCTTTGAGGAGGACGCATGAGCAAGAAGCACCGGGGCCGGTTCAAGGGTGATCCGGTCACCTATCAACTGCCGAACCCGGCAGGCGGCGTGCAACTGGAAACCTTCGTGCCCTGGACGCTGGTGAAGCGGGGGCTGAAGAAGCAGGTCATCACGCCCTTGGACGCGCCGCAGGAATTTCTGTCCGAGGCCACCCGGGAGCGGGAAGCCCGGTCGGCCGCGCAGGACACCGCGTTGATGCGGGCGCTCGGACTGGCGCACCACTGGCAACGCCTTCTGGATGAGCAGCGGGCGGCATCAGTAGCCGAGATCGCCGAGGCCGAGGCATGGACGTGACACTAGGTGCGCCGGGTCATGCGGCTGACGCTCCTGGCCCCGGATGTCGTGGAACGGCTGGCGGGTTCGCCTGACGCCGTGCTGGAGAAGGTTATGCGCCGCCCCTGGCCCAACGGCTGGGGCGACCAGATGCGCGTGCTCGTGCCACCCGGGTGAGCGCGTCGCGCTCAGCGCCAGCAACCGCCTACGGGCGGTTTTGTGGCCGCTCGGGATTCGGTCGCCACCGCTACAGGAGTTGCCAACCACAACCGACCGCATCTAAACCCGCGCCAGCAAAGGAAGTGGCCTCGAGAACGCTCGCGTGACCACCAGAAAAGGCAGGGCAGAGGCGTCAGCGGGGGCGAAAACGCCGACTTCGCAGGGGTGGCGCTCGCGAGACCAAGCCCGGGAGCCGCGCCAACGCTGGGGGCAGGCAAAATCCCAACCGATGAGGTTTGGGATTTTGGGTAGTGGAGGCGGCGGGGTGAACCCGCGTCCTAAGTCCTCTACAGACAGTTCTACATGCCGCCATGTTGTTTGGTTGGCTGGCATCCGCCAGCCGGCAGGCTGACGACGGGCGAGTTACCTGCTTTGGCGTTCTGCAAAGTAACCCTACAAAACGCGATCCTCGTTGGTGACTCCGCTGTCTGTTGCAGACCCGGCGTTGAGGCCACCGGTGCGGAGTTTAGCCGGATTAAGCGATAAAGCGTAGTTTTCGTCGTTTGCGACTATTTTTTCAGCTGTTTACGAAGTGCTGAACCTCAGTATCCTCGCTGCTTTGCAACCCACGTCGAAACCGGATCGCCCCTAACGTGAATTCTTGACGATTAAGGTTGGTGCTGCCAGAAAGTTCAATTGGCGATTATAACAGATTAAATGTAATTGAAACCAGATCCTTGGGTGGCCAATCAGCCCGGAAGCACCCATTTCCGGTGGGGCGCAATTACCAAGATAGCCGTAGAGTGCCACGATGGGTTTGACACCGGCAGCCAGACTGGCCTGCACATCACGGATGTCATCACCGAGGTAGATGCAGCCATCGGGGACAACGTTTATCTGGCGACAAGCAGCAAGCAATGGCTCGGGATGTGGTTTGCTGTAAGGGGTATCATCCCCGCTGATAATGCAGGCTGCACGCTGGTGCAAACCGAGTAGGTGCATGAGTGGCTGGGTGAATCTTGCCGGTTTGTTGGTAACAATTCCCCACGGAATAGCCTGGCTATCCAGTTGTTCAAGCAATTCGGGAACACCCGGAAACAGACGTGTATCCTGACATAGCTGCTCGGTATAAAAAGCAAGGAATTCTTCCCGCATGAACTGATATTCGGGGTCGTCCGGTGTCAGATTAAAACCAAGTCCCAGCAACCCGCGCGCACCGGCCGAGGCTTCGGTACGGATCAGCTCGATTGGCAACGGAGGCTGGTTGCGGGCAACACGCTGCCGGTTGAGTGCATGACCAAGATCCGGTGCAGTGTCGGCAATCGTGCCGTCGAAATCAAATAAAACTGCTTTGGTCATGCATTGTTTTTTGCAGATTCTCTTCGATCACGCCTTGAAAGCCATGATGTAGTTGACGCTGGTATCCGCTTCCAGATCGTAGATTTTTGTGATGGGGTTATAGGTCATGCCAATAATTCCGGATTCCATGAGTCCCGCTGTACGCGCCATGTGCGCCAACTCTGAAGGTTTGATGAACTTGGCGTATTCATGCGTTCCCCGTGGTAGCAGTTTAAGGATATATTCCGCACCGATGATCGCGAAGAGATAGGATTTCGGGTTGCGGTTCAGAGTCGAGAAAAACACCCACCCACCACTTTTTACAAGGCGCGAACAAGACTGGATGACACTGGCAGGATCAGGCACATGCTCCAGCATTTCCATGCAGGTAACAACGTCATAGTGATGCGGCTGTTCTGACGCAAGCGCTTCCACGGTTATTTTCCGGTAATCCACCTGATGACCGCTTTCCAGCAAGTGTAATTTCGCCACCTTCAGCGCCTTGTCACCCAGATCAATGCCTGTCACGTTGGCACCACGTGCCGCCATGGATTCGGACAAAATTCCGCCTCCGCAGCCGACATCAACAACCGTTTTCCCGCTGAGACCACCCACAATTTCGTCGATATAACCTAGCCGGAGCGGGTTGATTTCGTGCAGTGGCTTGAATTCACTGTTTGGATCCCACCAACGGTGTGCCAGCTGGCTGAATTTCTCCAGCTCCATTGGATCTGCATTGATGCCATCATTTTTCATACAATTACTTACCTGAAAATTTCCATCGGAAAAGTGCTTTTGCCAATATACAACGCGCTCCCCGGGCAGAATATGTTTTTCATATCAAAAAGCCCTGCACACTGGCAGGGCTTTTTGATAATCCAGATGGATAATTTTAGTTAGCAGGTGCTTTCGTACCGGCAACTTCAATTTCCACACGACGATCAGGAGCCAGGCAATCAATCAATGCTCTGGTTGCCTTGGTACCCTTGCAGGAATCGCCCGTTACCGGGTTGGTTTTACCTTTACCATCAGTAAAGACGCGATCTGCACCGATTCCTTTGGAAACCAGATAGCTTTTAACAGCTTCAGCACGTTTTACTGACAGGTTCTTGTTATAAGCTTCCGAACCGATACGATCGGTGTAACCTACCGCAATGATCAGGTCGTAGTTTATGCCTTCCAGGTTAGCGGCAAAATCATCCAGAGCCTGCTTGCCAGCGGGTTTCAGAACAGCTTTGTTAAAATCAAACAGGGCGTCGGCTGAGAAGGAAACTTTTTCAGGCTCGGTTATAACAGGAGCTACCGGGGCAGGTGCTTCAGCCACTTGTACTGGTTGTTTAACCAAATCAGGATCGCATTCGTAGATGGCCTTGGCAGGTGTCCAGTAGCCGGTACGCCAGCACAAGCCGGTTGAATTTCTTGCAACCACGCCACGATCATCCGTAGCATAGGCTTCGGGTTTGTCTGCAGCGCTCAAACCTTGTCTTTCTTCTCCGTGTGAATCAGCCATAACAGCACCGGATGCCAGCAACCCGGGTAATATAACGGCCCCAATCAGATATTTCCTGGCTAATATCATTTTTTTCATGCTATTGTCCTTGTCTTCTAGTATAAAAATTCTGTGTAACCACACTCACCCTTTTTATACGATCACTTGCACTATTACGATACTCCCGCTCACCGCAACCAGCGTAACTGCTCGCATACTACTGGTGCCGATTATGGTTTGATCCTTTTATCTTTGTCAAACCGAAGTGTATCTTTCACACAACACTGTGGCATGGCATACGGCTTGTTGCATACCTGGTTTTCAAAAGTCCCAACATGATAAATTTCAGATACATACGACAACCATCGACTCCACTTGGTGCTCTTTTTTAGTGAAAAAGCTGGAGCGGGCAATAATAAATAATATGCAAAATTGATAATTAATGGTGTGATCCCAAATAATACATACCCTACCATTGAAGCAGAGGGGCTGACCCGTTACTTTGGCCCGCATGTTGTTGTGCAGGATGTCAGCCTGAAATTGCACAAAGGCGATATTCTTGGGTTCCTTGGACCGAATGGCGCCGGCAAAAGCACCACCATGCGGATGCTGACCGGTAATCTGGCGCCAGACAGCGGTAGCGTACGTATTTGCGGTAGCGATTTGCTGGATCATCCGCTCGAAGCAAAGCGCCATCTTGGCTATCTGCCCGAAATCCCGCCGCTCTATAAAGAGCTGACTGTCGATGAATATCTGTGCTTTGCCGCCCGCTTGCATGGTCTGGCCGGAGCCTCGCTGCAAACGGCTCTGGATCGGACCAAACACCAGTGCGAGCTGGCTGATGTGGGAAAACGGCTGATCGGTGTGCTATCGAAAGGCTATCAGCAGCGTGTCGGAATCGCGCAGGCGATTATTCACCAGCCCCCGCTGATTATTTTGGATGAGCCAACCGCCGGTCTTGATCCCAACCAAATCCAAAAAATACGTGCGCTGATTCGTGAGCTCGGTAAAAATCACGCCATCATTCTTTCCTCACATATTCTTCCGGAAGTGGAGAGTGTCTGTAACCGCGTGCAAATCATGCACCAGGGCAAACTGGTACTGGATGACAGCATGGAAAACCTGAGACAGCAAAACAAGCATCTGGAAATCCTGTTCACCCGGCTCACTGCTGGAAAAATACCTGTCGGGGAGGGCATGTAATGATGGCGTTTACACTGATGAACAAGGAAATGAAGCAGTTGTTTGCTTCATCGCTGATATGGGTCTTTCTGGCCGCAATGCAGCTGGCACTGGCCTGGGTGTTTCTTGGCCGGTTGAACACCTTTCTCGAATTACAGCCGCAACTAGCACAACTGGCCAATCCACCGGGTGTGACCGAGGTCATCGTTTCCCCGGTTTTTTCTGTGGCCTCCATCGTACTTCTGGCTGTTACACCCATCCTGAGCATGCGCCTGTTTGCCGAAGAACGCCGCAACCACACGCTGACCATGCTGATTTCCGCGCCGGTTTCCATCACAGCCATCGTGCTGGGCAAATTTCTGGCGCTCATGCTCTTCTTCAGTCTGATTCCATTATTGATCGTGGCGCTGGCTGTTTCATTGCTGGCCGGAGGCATGCTGGATTTTGGCCTGCTCGGCAGCAACCTGATCGGGCTGATTCTGCTGGCAAGTTGTTTTGCCGCACTAGGACTCTACATTTCCAGCCTCACCTCTCATCCGGCCGTGGCTGCACTGGGTAGCCTGGGTGTATTGCTGGGTTTATGGGTTATGGACCTCATGGCAATCGGGGCAGAAAATGCCATACATCACATTTCTCTGTTTAGACATTTCGAGAACTTCAATATTGGCTTGATTGATACCTTCAGCCTGGCTTTTTTTCTTCTGTTTACCGCCACCTTTTTAATACTGACCATCCGTCAGCTGGAAAGTGAACGATTAAATGGCTGAATTTGACCCATACCCCATTTTTCATGGCCAACGCTGCTAAAAAATCACATTCACGTTTCCGCTGGCGTAACAGCCTGTTCATCGTTTTGTTTCTGATACTGATGGGCGCGCTCGGCTATCTGGCACAGGAATTCCGCTTGCAGTGGGATATCAGCCAGAACGGCCGCAACAGCCTGAGCCAGGCTAGTATCGACCTGCTGCACAAACTGGATGCTCCGCTGCACGTGACCGTCTATGCCACACAACAGGATCTGCAGCTGGGCGACATTCGCGGCATCATCAGCAACTTCATTGGCGTCTACCAGAGAATCAAACCCGATCTCATTCTGACTTTCGTTGACCCGGCAGAACAGCCGCAGCAGGCGCAAAGTGAAGGTGTCCGGCTCAATGGCGAAATTGTCGTTGCGTACAAGGAACGCAAGGAACGGCTTGCCACCATCAACGAACAGGCATTCGCAAATGCATTGATGCGGCTAGCGCGTAGTGAAAGGAAGCGATTATGGCTATTGGCAAGCCACGGCGAGCGCAAAATAGACGGTATCACCCAGCGCGATCTGGGCAATTTCGGTAAAAAACTGTTTGAAACTGGCATTGAAAGCAAATCTTTCAGCTTGACCGATCAACCGGAAATTCCGGGTAACGACATCCTGGTGATTGCTTCTCCGCAAATGGAATTACTGGAAGGGGAGGTGAAAAAAATTCTGGATTACCTCGCCAAGGGCGGAAACCTGCTCTGGCTGGTAGATGCCGGTTCGCTTTACGGATTACAACCGCTGGCCGAGCAACTTGGCATTGTATTTACCCCGGGAGTGATCGTCGATCCGCAAGCCAGCCAGCTGCGTGTCCCCACCACGTTTGCACTGGCTACGCTCTACGGCGCGCATGCCGTGACGGAGAACTTTGAATACATGACTGTATTCCCCTTTGCCCGGCAGCTTGTCCCGGAAGAAAACACCGATTGGCGCCGTGTCATCCTGGCCGAAGTCGCGCCGCAGGGCTGGGTGGAAACCGGCCCGCTGGAAGGTGAAATCACTTTCGATGCGGAAAATGACGTTGCTGGCCCGGTCAGTGTGGCTTTGGCATTGAGCCGGGTGATAGATGATCGCGAACAGCGCATCATCGTAGTGGGCAGTGGGCATTTCCTGGCCAATGGCTATCTGGGCAATGGCGGCAATCTGGATCTCGGTTTGAACATGATCAACTGGCTGGCGGGTGATGAAGCGTTTATCCCGATACAGCCACGTGTCACGACAGACAGTCGCCTGGCACTGAGCGAACTGCAACTGACCCTGATTGTCACCGTCTTTCTGATCATCCTGCCAGTCGTATTTCTTGGCAGCGGTATTTTCATCCACTGGTATCGCAAACGCAGATGATGCGTACCTCGGTATCCGCAGTTTTCTCCCGACCTTCTTCCGATCATGCCGGAACTACCTGAAGTCGAAGTTACCCGGCGTGGTATTCATACTCACCTGACCGGCGCATCCATTACACAGGCGCAGATTCGTCATTCCGTTTTACGCTGGCCGGTTCCTGACGATCTCGCCACGCTGTTGCCCGGGCAGCAGATCTGTGCAGTTAACCGGCGGGCAAAATATCTCCTGTTTGCCTGCAGCAAAGGCACACTCATCGTGCATCTGGGCATGTCCGGCAGTTTGCGCGTGCTGCCTGCATCCACACCACCTCTACGGCATGATCACTTCGATCTGCAAATGGATAATGGAGCGATGTTGCGTTTTCGCGATCCGCGACGGTTTGGCGCCATTCTGTGGTGGGATGACGATATTCGTCAGCATCCGCTATTACAGAAACTGGGCCCCGAACCCTTGAGCGCCGATTTTGATGGGCAATTCCTGCAGGCAAAAATACATGGCCGCAATGCCAGCATCAAGGAAGTGCTCATGAATCAGCATATCGTGGTGGGTGTAGGCAATATCTACGCCAACGAAGCCCTGTTTCATGCCGGCATTTCCCCTTTGGTTGCTGCCGGTAGTTTGAGCAGAGCGCAGTGCGAACGGCTGGCCGAAGCAGTCAAGGCAACCCTGTTGCGTGCCATCGAAGCGGGGGGAAGCAGTCTGCGCGATTTCACCGACTGCGAAGGTAATCCGGGTTATTTTCAGCAGCAGTATTGGGTATACGGACGGGCGGATCAGCCATGCCGCCAATGTGGTACGCAGGTAAGTAAAACCCGGCAAGGCCAGCGTTCTACCTTCTTCTGCGCGCAGTGCCAGCAATAGAAACCGGCCAGATCAGCCTGAATCAGTCAGTGCCTGTGCTGATGCAGCCAGTTATCCAAAGAATGGCGCAAGGCTGCAAGCGGGCGATAACCGGAAGTCATCAGGTAGCGGTGGGTGCCATCTTCCACTACCAGCGTTGGAAATCCACTGATGCCCCATTGCGCTGCCTGCTGGAAACCGGCCTGTGTTTGCTGTTTTATTTCATCTGACTGGAATATCGCGGTAAATGATGATTCCGGGATAGCGAGGTTGGCAGCAAGTTTTTGCAGGACAGCACGTTGTGTTACATCTTCCTGTCCGACATAAAAGGCATGCTGGATTGCGGAAAAAAAGGGAAATACCTGTTCCGGTTCGATCAATGCAACACTGGCAACCCCACGACAGGCAGGCTCGGTATCGTAAATAAAACCTTCCGGCAAGGCATTTTCAAAGGTGAACGGCTGGCCGGTGGTGGTATGCACCACATGCCAGTGATGCAGGATCTGGGCTTTCTTTTCAGGCTGTAGCGGCGTATCCGTTCCCGGCCGCAATCCACCCGGCAGCACCTTCACGGTAAATGCCGCTGCATATTCCTGCCGGATATTTTCGATAACCGGTGCAAACCCCCAGCACCATGAGCACATGGGGTCGGCAACATACCATAACACCGGTTTTTCAAGCATTATCAGGCAGAGGCACGAGAAGCGCGCTTGCGTTCGTGTTCCAGCAGAAAACGTTTGCGGATGCGGATACTTTTGGGTGTGATTTCTACCAGCTCGTCATCCGCGATAAATTCAATGGCCGATTCCAGCGTCAATTGAATAGGCGGCGTCAGCACCACAGCCTCATCATGTCCGGATGCCCGGATATTGGTCAGCTGCTTGCCCTTGACCGGGTTGACGACCAGATCATTTTCGCGACTATGGATACCAATCACCATGCCTTCATACAACGGTTCTCCGGGGCTAACAAACATGCGGCCGCGATCCTGCAGTTTCCACAGTGCGTAGGCCACTGCCTCGCCCTGTTCAGCGGAAATCAGCACCCCGTTTTTGCGCGAGGACATATCCGGGCGCATTGGTGCATATTCGTCGAAAACATGGCTCATGATGCCGGTACCGCGTGTGAGCGTCATGAATTCGGATTGGAATCCGATCAGGCCACGCGCGGGAATGCGGTAATCCAGCCTGACGCGGCCGCGCCCGTCGCTGATCATATCCAGCAAATCGCCACGGCGCGTTCCCAGTGCTTCCATTACCGCGCCTTGATTGGTTTCGTCGATGTCGATGGTCAGCACCTCGAACGGCTCGCATTTCTCACCATCAATTTCGCGGATGACCACCCTGGGGCGGGATACCGCCAGTTCATAGCCTTCCCGGCGCATGTTTTCGAGCAGGATGGTCAAATGCAGCTCACCGCGCCCGGAAATCAGAAATGAATCCGTTTCGCCGGTTTCTTCCAGCCGCAGGGCTACATTGGTCAGTAATTCCTTTTCAAGCCGCTCGCGTATCTGACGGCTGGTCACGAACTTACCTTCCTTACCTGCAAAAGGCGAGGTATTGACCTGAAAATTCATCGAAAGTGTCGGTTCATCGACTTTCGGCATCGGCAATGCCTCGGGACGATTGAGGTCTGCCAGCGTCGTTCCGATACCGAGTTCCTCGATTCCGCTGACCAGCACAATCTCGCCAGCAGCCGCTTCGTTTAGCGGAACCTGTTCCAGGCCACGAAAACCGGATACCTGGTTGACACGCGCCTTTTTCGGCGTTTGATTACCGGTCATCACCATGACTTCCTGCCCGGGTTTCAGGCGACCGCGACTGATTCTGCCGATACCAAGCCGCCCGACGAAACTGGAATAATCGAGCGCACTGATCTGCAGTTGCAAAGGCTGGTCAGCATCCCCTGTCGGTTCTGGAACATGCTTGAGAATCATGTCGAACAACGGGCGCATGTCGCTGCTGGGCTGATCAGGATCAAGTGTGGCAAAGCCATTGAGTGCGGAAGCGTACACCACTGGAAAATCCAGTTGTTTTTCAGTTGCATTCAGCTTGTCGAACAAATCGAAAGTCTGATTGACTACCCAATCAGGGCGGGCACCGGGCCGGTCAATCTTGTTGATGACCACGATCGGGTGCAGACCGGCAGCCAGTGCCTTGCGGGTGACAAACCGCGTTTGCGGCATGGGACCTTCCACCGCATCGACCAGCAGCAGCACGCCATCCACCATCGACAACACACGCTCGACCTCTCCACCAAAATCAGCGTGGCCCGGGGTGTCCACAATATTGATATGGACACCGGCATAGTCGATCGCGCAATTTTTGGAAAAAATCGTGATCCCGCGCTCGCGCTCGATATCGTCCGAATCCATCACCCGTTCGGCGATGGTCTGATGGGCGGCAAAAGTGCCGGCCTGATGCAGCAGCTTATCCACCATCGTGGTTTTGCCGTGATCCACATGGGCGATAATGGCGATATTACGGAGCAGGCGTGTCATAATTGAGAGTTCCTCGGGGGTCGGTCTGGGCTATTCCAGAAAAACCGTGAATTATATCAGTGATCGAATGATTCGATTGGTCAGGGTGTTATCTGTTTTAAGCAGGATTTATTCAATATTTACAGGGTATGTTTACAGGGATCATTGAAGCGGTTGGCAGCATCAGGCAGATCCAGCCAAAAGAGAATGTGGTGTGTATTCATATCGACCCCGGTAATCTGGATCTGGCGGGCAGCCTCATTGGCGACAGCATTGCCGTCAATGGTGTCTGCCTGACCATCACTGCGTTGGTAGAGGGATGCTTCACTGCCGATGTCTCTGGAGAAACGCTGGGCTGCACGTATGGCCTGGATATTCCCGGCAACCCGGTCAATCTGGAAAAGGCGCTGCGGTTTTCTGACCGGCTGGACGGTCATCTGGTCAGCGGCCATGTGGAAGGAATCGGCGAAGTTGTCGCATTTGCGCAGACGGGTGACCGTTGCCTGCTGGCAATCGAGCCACCGCCGCAACTGCTCAGATACATTGTTCCCAAGGGTTCGATTACGGTTGACGGGGTCAGCCTCACGGTGAACCAGATCAGTGACGGTCGGATTGAAATCAACCTTATCCCCCATACATTGGCCAATACTGCTTTCGGGCAATGCAAACCCGGACAGAAGGTAAATCTGGAAACCGACATGATAGCGAAGTACGTAGCACATTTTTTCGATCAGGCACAAGGCAGGCAGCCATGACAATTTCCGCGATTGAAGACATTCTGGCAGATTTCAGGAATGGCAAAATGGTCATCCTCATCGACGAGGAAGACCGTGAAAACGAAGGTGATCTGGTGCTGGCTGCCGATTTTGTCACACCCGACGCCATCAATTTCATGGCCAAATTTGGCAGGGGGCTGATCTGCCTGACCTTGACGGAGGAGCGCTGTCACCAGCTCAAGCTGCCGATGATGGTGGCGGACAACCATTCACCGCTGGGCACCAATTTCACGGTTTCGATCGAAGCCGCCAGCGGCGTGACAACCGGCATTTCCGCAGCCGATCGCGCCCGTACCGTTCAGGCGGCAGTCAAGGCAGACGCCAAACCGGACGACTTGGTTCAGCCGGGCCATATTTTTCCGCTCAAGGCGCAAAAAGGCGGCGTACTGGCGCGTGCCGGTCATACCGAGGCGGGCTGTGATCTCGGCCGGCTAGCCGGTTTGACGGAAGCAGCAGTAATCTGCGAGATTCTGAAAGAAAATGGGGAAATGGCGCGGCTGCCGGATTTAATAGAATTTGCCAGCAAACACGATCTCAGAATCGGGACGATTGCCGATCTCATCCAGCATCGCAGCCGCACGGAAAGCCTGGTGACACGCATCGCCGAGCGCCCTCTGCAAACCATCCATGGCGAATTCAGGCTGATTGCCTACCATGATAAAATCGCCGGCGTCACCCATCTTGCCCTGGCGAAGGGAACCTGGGATGTCAGTGATGAAGTGCTGGTGCGGGTGCATGAGCCATTATCGGTGATTGATCTGCTGGAAATCGATGACCTCAGCCACTCCTGGAACATTCATGATGCCATGGCAGCAGTAGCCCGCTCCGGAAGGGGTGTGGTTGTGCTGCTAAGCCGTAAAAACGATGCCAGTGTGCTAACCGGGCGGATTTTGCAGACCCGGCCGCGCCAGGCGGATAAACCCGTGCCGGATTTACGCCAGCACGGCATTGGTGCGCAGATTCTCAAGGATCTCGGCGTGGGCAGAATGCGCCTGCTGGCCACACCGCGCCGCATGCCCAGCATGACCGGCTTTGGTCTGGAAGTATCCGGGTATGTTGAACCGGAAACCCTGTCCCGCAGATAAACCGTTTTTTCCATCAGCAAGCATCAAACCGATCACAACAAGGAGATACACCATGTCCCACTATGACAATATTCTCGAAATAGATTCGAACCTCGATGGAAGCGGGTTATGTATCGGTATTGTCATGAGCCGTTTCAATCTCGACATGAGTGAAGGGCTGCTCGGTGCCTGCACGGCTGAACTGACCCAGCTGGGCGTGCTGGATGCCGATATTGTTCTCGTCACCGTGCCGGGTGCACTGGAAATCCCGATTGCGCTGCAGAAACTGGCCGCATCCGACCGGTTTGATGCCCTGATCGCTCTGGGTGCGGTCGTCCGTGGAGAAACCTATCACTTTGAAGTGGTTGCCAATGAATCGGCTCGCGGACTGGCTGCCGTCGGACTGGAATACAACGTACCCATTGCCAACGGTATCCTTACCACCGATGACGACGATCAGGCCACTGCGCGCATGGCTGAAAAAGGAGCCGAAGCCGCGCGCGTGGCTGTGGAAATGGCCAATCTGGTACTCACACTCGATGAAATGGATCAATCCACACCCACATGATGCCAACAGAATCCACTCCGCCCGTCAAACCGGAACAAGATCAACCCGCCAGGAAAAGTTACAAAAATCGCCGCCGGTTGTCGCGCGAACTTGCACTGCAGGGCATCTACCAATGGCAAATCGCCGGGGGCAGCGCCCGGGATATTGACATTCAGATGCAGCGTGTCAATTTTTACGGCAGGGCAGATGGCTCCTATTTCACCGACTTGCTGCAAGGTGTGCTGGAACATGCTACCGATCTGCAGGCGCATATCCAGCCCCACCTGGATCGGCAATTGGCCGAGCTCAGCCCGGTGGAATCTGCCATTTTGCTGATCGGCTGCTATGAAATAATTCACCATCCGGAAATTCCCTACCGCGCCATCATCAATGAAGCCATCGAGCTGGCCAAAACCTACGGCGGCACGGACGGACACAAATACGTCAACGGTGTGCTGGATAAACTGGCTGCCCGGTTGCGTCCTGCCGAGCTTCAGCATTCACCCTCCCGGAACAGGAATTCCGGCTAATCTGGTTATGCAGGCAGTGGTCACAACACCAGCCCTGCCGACAATTTTCTGCTGTTGTGCTACCAGGCAGCCATGAACTCGGAATTTGATGTCATCCATCGCTACTTTACCCGCCCCGCGCGCAATGCACTGCTGGGCACGGGTGATGATGCCGCGCTGATTGCCTGCACACCGGGAATGGATTGGGCCGTATCGGTCGATACCCTGGTAGCGGGGCGGCATTTTTTTCCTGATACCGAACCCGCCGCACTAGGGCATAAGGTGCTGGCGGTCAATCTTTCCGATATGGCCGCCATGGGCGCCATCCCGCGCTGGATCACCCTTTCGCTGACACTGACCAGCGCACTCGCACAGAACGATACCTGGCTCAAGGCATTTTCCAGTGGTTTTTTTGCGCTGGCCGACCAGTATCAGGTCGAACTGATCGGGGGAGATACCACCGGCGGCCCGCTCAACATCGGGGTACAGATCATCGGCGAAATCGAGCGGGGAAAAGCACTGCGGCGCAGTGGCGCCCGGCCGGGGGATGATATCTGGGTATCCGGCATCCCGGGCGAAGCCGCGCTGGGATTGCGCCACCTGCAACAGCAAGTCACATTGTCTGCGCCAGAAGCCGCATCGTGCCTTGCTGCGCTGCATACGCCCGCTCCCCGTGTCGCACTTGGCAGAGCCTTGATCGGCCTGGCACACAGCGCCATTGATATTTCGGATGGCCTGCTGGCCGATCTCGGCCATATTCTGGAATGTTCCGGCGTGGCCGCCACGATTGATTTCGAGCGTATCCCCCGCTCCCCGGCATTAGAAAACCGTCTGCAACCGGAAAACCCCGCCCGCCAATTAGCCATTGACTGTTTATTGGCTGGCGGTGATGATTACGAACTGTGTTTCACCGCCCCGGAAGTCAGGCGCGATGCCATTGCCGGGCTGGTGCAGACAACCGGCGTCAACCTCTCCCACATCGGAACAATCAAAACAGGGAAAGGGCTGACCGTACTCACCGCCGACGGGAACCCGCTCATTCTGGAGACAAAAGGCTATGATCACTTCCTTGCCCGATAACTACTCGCCGCAACGACAAATTCCGGTCAAACCGGATATCACTTTCGTGCATGTCCGGCTTGCGCACTTCATCGCCATGGGCGCAGGGGTCGGGTTGATGCGCTTTGCGCCGGGCACATTCGGCACCATCGCCGCTTATCCTTTGTACCGTTTTCTTGATTCCATCCTCGAACCGGTATCGCTGCTGCTGATCATTGATGTTTTTTTCATTCTGGGCATCTGGGCGTGCGCCGTCACTGGCCGCGCGCTCAATTCCCCTGATCACTCCGGCATGGTGTGGGATGAAATCGTTGCATTCATGCTGATACTGTTTTTCATACCGGACCACTGGATATGGCAGCTTGCCGCTTTTCTCCTGTTCCGGTTTTTCGATATCGTCAAACCCCCACCCATCGGTTATCTGGACGACAAACTCAAAGGCGGGCTGGGTGTGATGCTGGACGACCTGGTGGCTGCATTCTTCACACTGCTTTGCATCGCCGGCTGGAAATCCATGGTTCTGTTTGAAAGCTACTTTTGAGCACCAGCCCAACCATCCCGGATGACGCAACCCTGCTGGAACTTGCCCAGCAAACTGGGAAGCAGCTCGAACAAAGCGGGCTGAAGCTGGTTACGGCTGAATCCTGTACTGGCGGGTGGGTTGGGCAAATCATCACCGCCATCCCCGGCAGCTCCAGCTGGTATGACCGGGGTTTCATCACCTACAGCAATGCAGCCAAGCAGCAAATGCTGCATGTTCAACCGCAAACCCTGGCGCAGCATGGCGCGGTCTCCGAACCAACCGCACGCGAAATGGCGCAGGGCGCGCTTATCCGGAGCGAAGCACAAATAGCCATCGCCGTAACTGGAATTGCCGGGCCATCCGGCGGTTCTGCAGAAAAACCGGTTGGCACAGTGTGTTTCGCCTGGGTACTTGAAACCGCATTCACAACATCGGCAAATAGCCAAACTCGCCATTTCAGCGGCGATCGTGAAGCTATCCGGCGACAATCTGCCGCTACAGCACTGCAAGGCATACTTGCGCTACTGGAAAACACCACTCCACTGAATCTTGTCTGAACTTGCCGTATCTCGAATTGAAGAATCCAATCCGGTTCATCCGTATGAGTTTAGCAAGCGACTCTGTTAGAATCGTTACGGGAAGTCGGCCAGACAGTCGCCGCCTGGTAACAGGGAGAGGAAAGTCTGGGCTCCACAGAGCAGGATGCCGGTTAATGGCCGGCCGCCGTGAGGCGAGGAACAGACCACAGAGACGGGCGTATTAGTTGCGGTGAAACGCGGTAACCTCCATCCGGAGCAAGATCAAATAGGCAGATGATGACGCTGCTCGTCGAGTCTGCGGGTAGATCGCTTGAGCCTGCGGGTAACTGCAGGTCTAGAGGAATGACTGTCCACGACAGAACCCGGCTTATCGGCCGGCTTCCCCCCCAGGATGACCTGGATTACTTCAATCCTGCGGATTTCGCAATGACGGTACGCTCAAAAATACCGCTCACCTGCAATAAACTGGTCATTGCGAGGAAGGTCGCAGGTTGACACAGTTATCTGGTAACAATGGTAGCCAGAGCGCTGGATCGCTTCATTCAGCACACGACGGCTAAAACCACAGCCCTGCAATGGGCGTACCAGTTTATTCTCAGCATTTCTCCAATAAAAAAAGGGCAGATTGCTCTGCCCTTTTTATCAACCACTTACTAACCAGTTACGATTAGAAGTCGTGGCGTACGCCTACCGAGTAAACGTTACGATCGGAATCAGCTACCAAAGGTGTTTTATCATCCACCCAAACGCGTTGGTAACCACCAAACAGGCTGGAACGGCGGCTCAGGTTATGAATGACACCCACGGTAATGTTTTCAACGTTACGTCTGAATCCACCAAACGCCTCGCCCACATTGTTTTTTGCTCTGGTCATACCACCTTGAGCGATCAGCTGGGTGTTACCGATGGTGTAATCAGCACCAAGAATCCACAGATAGCCGTTGCCATTGGCATTCATGGCGGAGTTGCACTGTGCACGACCATTATTGCCAGGAGCAGTAATATCACCAAAGCAGCTGCATTGGTACGGCTAGCTGCGCCACCCAGCAGGTTAGCGTTGATTACATAGTCAAACTGACCACGCAGACGGAAATCGGCCACGCTGAAAATCGCGCCACCACGCCAGATTTGCTCATCTTTGTTCCCTAAATTCAAGCTTTCAGGAGAATGCACGTTATCTGGAATATGCACCGACCATCGACACCAACGATGTCAAACTGGCCGCTGTACTTGGCGCCAATCTGGAATCCACTCGCCGTTTCACCACCAGAATATTCTGAATCACCAAGTACAGCGCGTACTACTGGATCATTTTTGTCTGCATCGCCTGGCATCAGCAAACCTGCTACGGAGAAACCTTCCACTACTGGAGAATCGTAACGCACGGCGCTGTTGACAAAGCCGTGATCGCCAGAACCATAACCATTAGCGGATGACACCATCAAACCACCGCTACCGGTAGCGTGCGGGCTGGTGTCAGCAAATGGATCAATGTTGTGGCCACCGGCAAAATCACGCAGAACGGACTGAACGCGGCCGAATTTGATTTCACCCCATTGATCGCCACCCAGACCTACCCACTGTTCGCGTGCGGTGCTATGCACATCGCCACCTGGATTGAGTGCGTACTCGATACGGCCGATTGCACGCAACCCTGCACCCAGATCTTCAGCGATCTGCAAACCCCAGCGGGATTGCAGGGCATCGTCTGATACAGCGGATTGTGCGTTGAAACCGTCCACATCAACAGTTGCATATTCAGCCTGCAAGCGGCCGAAAATGGTGACGTGGGTACCTTCTGCTGAAGCTGCCAGCGGAGCTGCCAATGCGCCAGCTACTGCCAGTGCGATTAGTCTTTTATTCATTTGAAACTCTCCTTAAAGAAAAACAACCTGGGTCAATAAAGATAGATGGTAATACCTGTACAGCACATTCTTTCCAACACTGTTCCGGTCTGATCAGAAGTGTTGCGTATTTCATACCTTTTAATCAGAAGGGTTGAACGGATTGTGCCCAAGCCGATTCTGTTGTGCAACATTAAACAAGCTTTTTACGCATCTACAGCCAAATTGTGTTGTGTTATTGCAACAACCCTGCGGCAGTCGTAAAAATTCTTGCGATTGGGCAAGCCCGCGTGCTGGAAAAACATGCATTGGCAGGCTGGCTTGGTGATGACGCTTTGCCTCAGCGCTGCTCTTGCAGCCATTCCGCCACCTGCAAGGCGAAATAGGTCAGGATGGCATCGGCTCCTGCGCGTTTGAATGACAGCAGTGCCTCGGTAACACAGGCTTTTTCGTCCAGCCAGCCATTCATGGCGGCTGCTTTCAGCATGGCATATTCGCCGCTCACCTGATAAACGAAAGTGGGCACGCCCAGCTCGTCCTTGACCCTTCGCACAATATCGAGATATGGCATGCGGGCTTTGACCATAGTCATGTCCGCACCTTCCTGAATATCTAGCCAGGCTTCCCAGATGGCTTCGTCCGAATTGGCCGGGTCCATCTGATAGGTGTATTTGTTGCCTGCCCCCAGCATGGCCGCCGAGCCAACGGCATCGCGGAACGGGCCATAAAAACTGGAGGCATATTTGGCCGAATAAGCCAATATCCGAGTATGGATAAAATGGTCACGATCCAGCATGGAACGAATAGCGGCTACCCGGCCATCCATCATGTCCGAAGGCGCCACGACATCGGCTCCGGCCTGGGCGTGCGATAGCGCCTGCCGTTCCAGCACACGCACGGTTTCATCATTCAGTACATAGCCATTGGCGTCGATCAGGCCATCCTGCCCGTGGCTGGTATAGGGATCGAGCGCCACATCGGTGATCACGCCCAGTTCCGGAAAACGTTTCTTGAGTTCTCTCACAGTGCGGGGCAGACCATCAGGGTTGTAGGCTTCATCCGCAGTCAGATTCTTCAGGGGCTGTCAATCACCGGAAAATTGCCAGTGCAGGCACCCAGTTGCAGGCATTTTCGGCCTGAAACAGGGCAGATCGACACTTTGCCGGACAACGCCAGGCATGGATGCCACTTTTCTTCACGGTGATTTCCATCCAGTACGATACCGGATAAATCAGGTCATCGGCCCGCAGATGATGTTCACGGACGAGGCGGCGGGAGAAATCATCCGACAGTTACGGCGCATTCTTTTGTGGAAACTGGCTGAAAATGTCATGTTGTCTGTTTATCAGAAAAAATTGATAAGGGATGGAACTAATTTGTTGCCCCGCTCATGACGGGTGGTTGGTATTACCTCTCGCCTTCCCTCCCTGAGGCGAGGCCTGGCACTAAGCAAGGCGATTCTCCCGGCTCAATCCCTTTGGCCGGGTTTTCGCGCTGCTTTTACTGCTGTTCTTCTGCTGCAGCTGGCGCATCAAACCAGCCTTGCAATAACCAGCTTCATCCACGCCTTCCACTTTCAGGCTGGAAAAAGTCTGGGCGGTGCAGTGAGGGTAGTTGGCTGACAAAAACTGCCTGACTTCGTTCAATACTTCCCGTGCCCGGGTTTTGCTCAGTTTATCCGCCTTGGTCAGCAGGACATGAACCGGTTTTCCTGTCTGTCTAAACCAGTCCAGCATCTGCAGATCGAGCTTGGTCAACGGATGGCGTATATCCATGATGAGTACCATGCCGTACAACGATTGCCGGGTTTTCAGGTAGGAACTCAACAAATGTACCCAGTGTTCGCGTATGGCTTGCGGCACCTGGGCATAGCCGTATCCGGGCAGATCAACCATGAAACGCCCTTCTGCAAGCTTGAAGAAATTGATGTGCTGTGTCCGGCCAGGCATTTTACTGACAAAGGCAAAGCGTGTTCTTCCCACCAGTGTGTTGATTGCGCTCGATTTTCCGGCATTCGAGCGTCCGGCAAACGCAACTTCGATACCGGTGGCAGGTGGCAAACCCTGCAACTGGTTGACCGTGATATAAAACTCGGCGTGTCTGAAAAGCGGGTGTGTCATTGGTGTATTGTCCTGATATTTAATCGGCTGCCTGCGGCCTGGCTTGCGCTCTGGCCATGACGACCAGCCCCTCCAGCACCAGATTATCAACGATCCGGTGAGGAATACGCATGTGGGGAGACAGTAGTGCCGCGCCGCCGCCTGTCATGATAACTTCTGCCGCCATTTCTTTTTGCCGGGAATCGCATAGCTGGTTGTACATGCGCTCCACTGCGCCGGCCAACGCCTGGATTATTCCACTGAATAAAGCATTTCCGGTATTGACCGGAAAATCCTGAAAATTGCCGGAAACAGGTATTGCGAATGCTTCGGCACGCTCTGCCAATGCCTGTTTCATGGTATCCGGACCGGGTACGATGATTCCCCCCAGAAATTCACCGGCGGAGGATAACGCATCGACTGTCATGGCCGTGCCAACATCCACCACCAGGCATGCCCGTTGCAGTTTGTGCCATGCAGCAATCAGGGCTGCCCAGCGATCGCAACCCAGTTGCTCCGGGTTGGTGTAGCGATTGATAACACCGCACTGACTGGCCCGGGAGCGGATCCACTCCGGTTGTATATGCCAGCGCGCCAGCCATGCCGCCAGCTCATCTGCTGTCTGTGATCCCGCTACATTGGAAACCAGAATATGAGCAGGTACCGGCAGTGCTGACCAGGCTTGTTGCAGCGACATGCGTTCGCTCTGCGATACGCTGCCACGCGCCTGCCACTGTCGCCCGTCGTGTAATCCCCATTTGAGGATGGTGTTACCTGAATCAATTGCCAGCAATAAAGAGGATGAGTTCAATTCAATTGCCTGGCTGATGTTCATGTTCCGCCAGTTTGCGCAGTGATACTTCTCCGCTGCGCAGCTGCAACACCCCCGCAGATGTGCTGACCAGCAATGCGCCATCCGGCGCGATACCGGTTGCGATTCCGTTCCTGACAGAACTATCCGGAAGGCTGATTTGCACCATTTTGTCCTGAAAGGCGTGGTAGTACGTCCATTCTTCCCTGAAAGGCTCGAAACCATGTTGCTCGAAGGTATCGAGCACCGCTGCCAACTCTTTCAGCAGCACGGCCAGCAGCTGGTTTCTGTCTGGTACTTGCCCGGTGATGCTGGCAAGATCGGCCACCTCTTGATCTATCCGATCTTTCGTAACGCCGGATAGTTTGAGATTCAATCCGATACCGATCACCACGGTTCCGGGGCTCAACATATCGCCGTGCAATTCGATCAACACACCTGCCAGTTTGCCGGAACCGGACAACACATCATTCGGCCATTTCAGCGCCATGCCATGAATACCAAGCGATGCCAATGCGCGGATAATGGCCACACCCACGGCCAGACTCAATCCGGAAAGGGTGTTGACTGCACACTGCGACGGCCATAACACAGAAAAAGTCAGGCTGTCTCCCAACCCTGATGACCACGAACGCCCACGACGGCCCCGGCCATGTGTCTGCAATTCTGCAGCCAGCACTTGTTTGATTCGATTGGTAAAAATGCCGTGGTCAATTGCACGCTGCAGCAATAATGCGTTGGTCGATTCGACCATATCCACAATTTCTATCTGCATGGAATCAGCGCTTTCACCCAAATGCTGGCGTATTTGTCCGTTATCCAGCCATTGCACCGGATTCAGCCAGTGGTATCCCCGGCCGGAAATTTTATGGATGGTCAAGCCGTAACTTTCCAGATTTTGCAGGGTGTTGGATATGCTGGCGCGGGAAACATTCAGCGCTTGCCCTAATTCCGTACCGGAATGGTAATTGCCATCACTCAGCATTCTCAGGATGGCGAATGTGAGCGGCCTTATAACGCACCTCCGATCATGACAAACATTTGGAATCCAGCGACTCCGGGTTGTGGGCTTTCATTATCTTGATCCAGGGCGCCATAACAAAAAAAGCGGATTACTCCGCTTTTTTTGCAGGACGTGCAACGGACAAATTTTGCCAGAGGCGCCCTTGTTTCAGTTATTAAGTACTAATTAACGTTCTGATGCACGCAAATGCTCGACTGCTTCTTGTGCATGTTTGGTAGCAGCACCGACATGGCCTTCTTCAGCGTGCTTGATGGCATCTTCCAGATGCTTGATGCCATGACCCACGTGCGCATTGCCACCTGCTTCATTGGCAGCTTTGGCATGTTCCAGACTTTCTTTTGCGTGCTCCAGCAGTTCCTTGGTGTGTCCCTCTTTACCATGAACTATGGCCTCATCAGCATGCTTGATTGCTTCATCCACATGAACGGTATGTGAGCTTGCATATACCTGCATGCTCAAAAACAGTGCGGTAACAGAAGCTGCAAGCACTTTTATCAGGGTTGTTTTCATAATAGCTTCTCCTCTTATATTGGTTGCTCAAGATGTATGAATTCCTGTAACAACACGGTAAATAAGCAGGGAAAAAGCCAACTGATCTACACCCCCGCCAAACCTTCCGCAAAATCCACACGATTGTTTTTATATCACAGATCATTGCCAACAGATAGTGCCGCCGATGTCAATGATCAGATGCCACGCAATAATTCATTGATTCCGGTTTTGGAGCGGGTTTTGGCATCGACCTGTTTTACGATCACGGCACAATACAGGCTGTAGCGGCCATTTTCAGCCGGCAGATTTCCGGAAACCACCACTGATCCCGGTGGAATCCGGCCATAGGTGATTTCGCCGGTTTCGCGGTTGTAAATCTTGGTGCTCTGGCCAATATAAACCCCCATTGAAATTACCGAATTTTCGCCAACGATCACGCCCTCGACGATTTCAGAACGGGCGCCGATAAAGCAGTTGTCCTCGATAATCGTAGGGCTTGCCTGCACTGGCTCCAGCACTCCGCCGATACCAACACCGCCTGAAAGGTGTACATTTTTGCCAATCTGTGCACAGGAACCTACTGTTGCCCAAGTGTCCACCATGGTGCCCTCGTCAACATAGGCACCGATATTCACATAGGAAGGCATCAGCACGACGTTGTTTGCAATGAAAGATCCCTTGCGAACGGCTGCCGGGGGAACCACACGAAACCCGCCATCACGAAAATCACGCGAGCTGTAATCGGCAAACTTGGATGGGATTTTGTCGAAATAATTGGAAAACCCACCCTTGATAAAGCTGTTGTCTTCCATGCGAAAAGATAGCAGCACCGCTTTTTTGATCCACTGATGGACCACCCATTCGCCATTGATTTTTTCAGCCACCCGCAATTTGCCGGTATCCAGCAGGTTCATAACCTGGCCAACTGATTCCTTGAGATTGGCCTCGACATTCCGGGGGGTGATTTCAGCACGTCTTTCAAAGGCACTTTCGATAACAGCCTGTAATTGCTCCATGTGACTCCTAACTTAAAAATAATCAGATCAGAATTTTCTGGCGATATCCCTGATTCGCTCCATTGCTTCCATACATTCTGCAACCGGCGCTACCAGCGCGATCCGCACGAAATTTCCACCGGGATCAATGCCATGCGCCACGCGCGCCAGATAGCTGCCTGGCAACACGGTCACGTTTCCTTCACGGTACAAACGCTTGCAAAACTCCACGCCGCTGACAGGTGTTTGCAGCCATAAATAGAACCCGGCATCCGGCATGCTGACAGGCAGGGTATCTCCCAGTATGCGCATGGCACCAGCAAATTTCTCACGGTACAGCTTACGGTTTTCGGCCACATGCTGCTCGTCATTCCAGGCAACCGTACTGGCTGCCTGCACGGCCGGATTCATCGCGCTGCCATGATAAGTGCGGTAAAGCAGGAATTTCTTGAGAATGGTTGCATCTCCCGCGACAAAACCGGAACGCATCCCCGGCACATTGGAGCGTTTGGATAAACTGCTGAACACAACTAGCCGGGGAAAACCGCTGCGCCCAAGTTTTTCGGCCGCTTCCAGCGCACCCAGAGGAGGGTTCGCTTCGTCGAAATAGATTTCCGAATAGCACTCATCTGCGGCAATCACAAATCCATAGCGATCAGACAGATCAAACAAATGCCGCCATTCATCCAGTGTCAGCACCCTGCCGGTAGGATTGTTGGGAGAGCAGATATAGGCGAGCTGGGTTCGTTCCCACACTGCATCGGGCAATTGCGTGGTATCGACTGAAAAATTGTTTTCCGGCAACTGATTGAGAAAATAGGGCGTGGCTCCTGCCAGCAGTGCTGCCCCTTCATAGATTTGGTAAAAGGGATTTTGGCAAACCACAGCCGGGCGGGAACCTTCATGCTTGTCAATCACCGCCTGCGCGAATGCAAACAGCGCCTCCCGGCTGCCATTGACCGGGATTACTTCCGTATCAGGATTGATGGCTGAAAGGTGATAGCGCTTTGTCAGCCAGGCAGCAATACTGGTGCGTAGCAAATCCGATCCGAGGACTGTGGGATAATGCGCCAGCCCTTCCAGGCTATTGACCAGCGCCTGCCTGATAAATTCTGGCGTGCTGTGTCTGGGTTCGCCAATATGCAAGCCAATATGTTTTAACGAGGCATCACTGGGTTCGAGATCCTCGAATAATTTGGCGAGCTTCTGAAAGGGATATAACTGCAGGTTTTCCAGTGAAGGGTTCATACTTTGTCAGGATTGCCCGCAAGGGTTACGCTTGCGGTATGGATGCGCTCTCAGGAAGGCAGTAAAAAGTGAAAGGCTTATTATAAAGGGCGCAACTAACCTTGACCAAACAAAAAAAACTATTGCCAATCGCCAGCCTGTTGCTGGGTGCCGCCACCTGGGGAGTGACCTGGTACCCCTACCGGTTGCTGGAACAGGCCGGTATGAGCGGTGAATTATCCACAGCGCTGGCTTACTCTATCGCATTGCTGATCGGGCTTATTCTGTTTGGAAAGCAGATCCGGTTTTCCGAGTTGCGTGATCCGGCAGCCTTCATTTTGCTCTGGATCAATCTCAGTGCAGGCTGGACCGGCATCGCCTATGTGCTCGGCATTATTCACGGAGAAGTCATGCGGGTGCTGCTCCTGTTTTACCTGGCACCGCTATGGACCATCCTGTTTTCCCGCATCCTGCTTCAGGAACGGCTAAGCAGGCAGGGTTACGCAATCATCCTGTCGTCGCTTGCGGGTGCCTTGCTTTTGCTCTGGCAGCCGGGTAGCAACCTGCCTTTGCCAAACTCGTATGGTGACTGGATGGGATTATCCGCCGGATTTGCCTTTGCACTGACCAATGTGTTGATACGCAAGGATCAGCAGCACGACATCCGGCTAAAACTGCTGGCTGTTCTCTCCGGCGCTGTTTTGACCGGGTTTGTGGCAACACTGCTGATGGGGAGCTTTTCCGGCATCACCCACCTGCATACGCACGGATGGCTGATACTGGCAGGCACAGGTGGCCTGGTATTTTTTCTGTGCATATTGCTGCAATGGAATGACTCATATACCCGCCAATCAAGCCATTGTGATCATGCTGTTCGAGACTGGTGGCTGCTGCCATTGCTGCCTATTTTCTCACTGAAGAACGCCTGACGGCACGAGACTGGGCTGGCGGACTCATGATCGTATCCGCCAGCCTGTTTTCTGCGCGGATCAACCGGGATTGAGCAGCAATTGCTATTCGAGATATTTGTTTTACATTGGCGCCTTTCTGAGGATAGCTTTCGCAATAACCGCATTTGCCCGTGCATTCCAGTGTTCATCGTAGGGGCCTACACGCATTTCCAGACCGGTCAAATCTGAATATTGTTTTAAATCCCGAAATGGATGAACCACCGCAATGCCTGCTGCAATTGCCTGTCTGTACACTGACTCAAGTGCGGGATTGATGAATTCGTCGTTGCGATTCAGATCACCAAGCCGTGGATCGATTACAAGGCCTACTTTTATCGAACTGAAACTTGAGAGTTCCCGGAAAAATCGCTCAATGACGCTGACCTCGGCCGACGAGAGGGGTGTGCCGGAAGGTTTATCAGCTACCGTAGCTGTACCTTCTTCCATTTTTGACAAAGCGGGCCGATTGATGCTTTCGACCAATGCCTTGGGTGACAAACGAAGTACGCCGATGAAGTACTGCAGGACTGCGGAGTGTGCAAAAATATCACGCAGAGGGTCACGAGGTGGCTTCTTCTTGCGAAGGATTTCACCGTTGGTATCCAGGCAGACATCCACATAGGCAGCGTGTTCGCAGAGGCTTTGTCGAACATCTGCACCCTCGACAACAATCCAGAACTTCCTTACACCAAGCTTGTCGCGCGCAAACCTGATCCGTTCGAGATAGTCGAAAAGACTGCTGCCAGGAATCCCCAGCGAAAAAACAGGAGCACCACTGCGTCCATTTTCGAGCTGCATCGCCAGACGATCCGATGAAATAAGCATTGATTGCTCGACTAGACTGTCTCCGATCAGTGCAATAGCATCGGGTGAATATGAGAAAGGGCGATCAGGGATAAATCCGAACTCATTTGAACGTTGTTGTTGGGGATTAAGGAACGCCCATCCAGTAGCACTTTGGAATTCAAAATTTGGTGGATAGGTACTTATAAGCGGATCTATGTATTGGCCCATACGAGTAGCGGTTGGAGTGGGCAGGATACGTAGCACCAGTTCTATGGCGATTAGCGAAGCCAGGGAACCGAGTGCTATGAGCAGGATTTTGCGCAACATCAGAAATTGAAGTAGATGAATGGACTTGTGCTAGCGCGTAGTTCGTTGATTGCTATTAGCGCCGCGATCATGGTAACAGCTGCACCGATACTGAACCATGCAACCGACTGAGATTGCATGCAGGTCCCGAGGTGTCGATCAAACAGGTTGTTTGAATTTATCGGTGATACTGCGACCAGACTCCATGTCAGGATCAACCAGATACCGCGAGATGTGTCGAGCCCGGCATTGAACAGAATCTTCGGGAAAGAATCGGTATCCATAATCGAGAACATGGCCAACAGCATGGTGCTGGCTGTCGTGAAATCAACAGCGCGAAAAAACACCCAAGCCACAACGACAGCAAGCATCGTAATCAGCCAGGCCACCAGCACAGTTGCAGTACGGGGCAGAAGATGGGCAAGACATCGTGTAAACATGCCGCCAAAGCCATGGTGTGCCACCAGATAAAATCCGTGCAGGCCACCCCAGGCCACGAATGTCCAACTGGCGCCATGCCAGAGACCGCCAAGCAGCATGGTCACCATGAGATTGATGACGCGCCGCAAATTTCCGCGGCGATTGCCGCCGAGCGGGATATACAGATAGTCGCGCAAAAAAGCTGACAGTGTCATGTGCCAGCGACGCCAGAATTCGGAGATGTTGGTAGCGCGATAGGGCGAGGCAAAATTGAAGGGCAATCGGACCCGAAGATCATAGACAAACCTACGGCCATATCGGAATAACCTGAGAAGTCAAAATAGAGTTGCAGCGTATAGGCCACGGCCCCTACCCAGGCTTCGAGCGTGGTTGGCAAGTAACCGGCTGATGTAGCGTCAAATACCGCATTGGCATAAGGAGCAATGCCATCTGCCAGCACGATTTTTTTGATCAGACCCAATGCGAATAACCCGAGTCCCGCAGCTATCTTTGCCACCCGCGGTCGATAGATATCCGGATCGGCAAACTGGGGCATCATCTGTGAATGATGCAAAACAGGCCCGGCGATCAGATGTGGAAAATAGGTAACGAACAACAGATAGTGAGTGAATCGGTACTCACGTGTTCCTTTGGTGAAGGTATCGACTAGAAACGCGATCTGTGTGAAAGTGAAAAATGAGATTCCAATGGGCAGGATTACCTCGATTCCTGGCAAGCTCAGGGCGGTAGCCGTTCGCAGCATATCGAGTAGAAAGTTTGCGTATTTGAACCAGGACAGCAAGCCAAAATTGAAAATCAGGCCGAAAATCAGTGCAATGCGCGCTGATATTTCACTGGAGTCGCCAGCCTGGTCACGCAGCCTGCCAATAATAATCCCGAATCCATAGTTGGTAACGATCGAAACAAGCAGCAGTGCAACATATTCCGGCATCCAGTAGCCGTAGAAGTATATCGAAGCGAGTCCGAGCCAAGTCGCCGCTGCGCGAGGAGTGCGACCGAGCAAAAAGAAGCCCGCTGCGACGATCGGCAGATATAAATAGGAAAATAAGGCAGATGTGAAAAGCACAGGAAAGAATAAAAAAGGTAAAAAATTAGATCATTTCTGAGGCAGCCACGCAAGCGAGCCAAGCCGCGAAAGATGGAATTGTATGAGGTAGTTGTGCAATCTGTAGCCGCACACGTGTCGCCAGTAACGAGCCTTGTCCGGCAACGTTTCAAACGTGGTGCACGGTGTATTCGCGATCTATATCAATACCCCACAAACAGGAAAAGCTATTACCCATCAACATGAGGAATCCGACAGGTCATTTGAAGTTATTATAATCCCCATTTGTTGGAAACCCATAGACTGCCAGTGTTTCAGGTAAAGCATGCCAATTTCCTGGTATCAGCTGGCGGTCTGGAACATCAAACCGGCGTGTTCCCGCATTTTGTGGAAACGAATGCCGGGCCAGTTTTCCTCGGCCACGCTGATTTCGGCAGAGAAGGAGGCGAGGAAGGTAGGGGCATCGACTGCATCATAGGCAATGCGGTGGGCGTTGGCATCAATAAAACGTTGTAATTCCTGGGAATTTTCAGCAGTAACCCATCTTGCCAGTTGGTATTTGGCCGGGGCGATACGCGCATCGACGCCATATTCGTGCTTGAGCCGGTGGGTAACGACTTCAAACTGTAATACACCAACAGCGCCCAGCAGCAACATGCTGCCGATGTGCGGACGAAATACCTGGATGGCGCCTTCTTCGCCCAGCTGAGTTAATCCCAGCTTGAGTTGCTTGCTACGCAATGGATCGGCAATTTCGACCGTCTGGAAAATTTCCGGGGCGAAAAAGGGCAGGCCGGTGAATTGCAGGTTATCACCTTCGGTCAGGGTGTCCGCCAGTTGCAGTGTGCCGTGGTTGGGAATGCCGATGATGTCGCCTGCGTAGGCAGTTTCCAGCAGTTCGCGCCGTTGCGAGAGAAATGAAACCACGGTGCTGGTACGTACATCCTTGCCGCTGCGCACGACCTTGAGATTCATCCCGCGCCGGAATTCGCCGGAACAAATCCGCACGAAGGCGATGCGATCGCGGTGAGCTGGATTCATGTTGGCCTGTATCTTGAAAACTACACCGGAAAATTTCTTCTCGGCAGGCTGAATTTCGCGCTGGATAGCCTTGCGCATACCCGGCGGCGGTGCCAGTTCGACCAATGTATCGAGCACTTCCTGCACGCCAAAGTTGTTGATGGCGGAGCCAAAAAATACCGGTGTCTGCCGCCCGGCAAGGAAGGCTTCCTGGTCAAATTCCGGTGCGGCGCCGGTAATCAGGTCGATTTCCTGGCGCGCCTGTTCCAGGTTGGCACCAAAGCGTTCCGAGACGGCCGGATCATCCAGATCGGTAATGATGGCGGTTTCATCCTGATCGACACGATCCATACCGGCACGAAAAACGCGCATCAGCTGATGGCGCAAGTCGTAGACGCCATGAAACAGCTTGCCTGAGCCAATCGGCCAGGTGAACGGAATCACATCCATACCGAGTGTACGCTCGATTTCGTCGATCAGATCGAGCGGTTCGCGCACTTCGCGGTCGAGTTTGTTGACGAAAGTAATGATCGGGGTATTACGGGCACGACAAACCTGCAACAGGCGCAGGGTTTGCGATTCCACGCCATTGGCCGCATCGATGACCATGAGTGCGGCATCGACGGCGGTCAGTACACGGTAGGTGTCTTCCGAAAAATCCTGGTGGCCGGGTGTGTCCAGCAGGTTGATCACGCAATCGCGGTACTCCATTTGCATGACCGAGCTGGCAACGGAAATGCCGCGCTGCTTTTCGATCTCCATCCAGTCGGATGTGGCGTGACGGCTGGCTTTGCGTGCCTTGACACTTCCAGCAATATGAATGGCACCGGCAAACAGCAGCAATTTTTCCGTAAGCGTGGTTTTGCCGGCATCCGGGTGAGAAATAATGGCAAATGTCCGGCGGCGTTTTACTTCCTGATCAATCATCGTTAAAGATCCTGAGGTTCCTGAGAATAAAGATGGCAATAAGTGGTGTGGCTGGCACTGAACCGGCTGGCTGCCGGATAAATTTCCCGGCAGATCGGCATAACATGCGGGCAGCGTGGGTGAAAATGGCAGCCTTGCGGCACATTAGCCGGTGAAGGAGGTTCGCCCTGTAGCCGTATGATCTCACGCCGGGTTCCGGGTTCATGCATTGATTCCGCACCGGGAACAGCAGACAGCAGTGCTTGGGTATACGGGTGTTTCGGGGTATCCAGCACCTCTTCGGTACGCCCGCTTTCCACAATTTTTCCCAGATACATGACCGCGACTTCATCCGCCAGATAATCCACTACCGCTATATTGTGGGTAATGAGCAAATAAGCAAGCCCGCGTTCCTGTTGCAGCGTTTTCAGCAGATTCAGTATTTGTGCCTGTACCGAGACATCCAGTGCGCTGGTGGGTTCATCGCAGATCAAAAGTTGCGGATTTACCGCCAGTGCGCGCGCTATGGCAATCCGCTGGCGCTGGCCACCAGAAAATTCATGCGGATAGCGCCATTTGGCTTCTGCTGGCAGACCCACTTGCATCAGTAGGATATCAATATCGAACCGGTGTTTTTCATCGGGGGCAATTTGGGCCGGATTCCGGCCAAGCGCTTTCATCCCCTCTTCGATGATGTCAATGATACGCATGCGCGGATTGAGCGAGGAATAGGGATCCTGAAAGATGATCTGGAATGCGGTGCGCTTTTGCAGCAATTGTTTGCGATTCAGACCGCATAGTTCTTCATTTTGCAAACGAACGCTGCCCGATGTCGCCCGTATGAGCTGCATGATTCCCTTGCCTGCCGTAGTTTTTCCGCAACCGGATTCTCCCACCAGCGCCAGTGTTTTCCGCTATCGATTTGCAGCGATACGCCATCTACGGCTTTGATGTAACCCGCCACCCGTTTTAGCAGCCCTTTGTAGATCGGGAAATGTATCTTCAGTTGCTCAACCCGCAATAGTGGGGCGGTTTTATTTAATCCGGACGCGGAGGGATTGATTGCGGGATGATCCTGCGACGGGCGATTTGTGCGGGGCAATGCATCGGCAGGATGATCCGGATAAAGATGGCACCGGACATGATGCTGCGGTGCAATTTCCACCCACGGCGGGGTGATTTGATGACATTTTTCCCACGCCCGGTCACAGCGATCAGCGAAACGGCAACCGGTAAATTTTTTTGAAAGAACCGGCACATTTCCGGAGATGACGGTTAATCCGTGATTACGCTTGTTTCTGGCCGGTAAAGCGGCAAACAGTTTGTGGGAATATGGGTGTGCGGCAGATTGAAAAAAACTTTCCCGATCTGCCGTTTCGATGATCTGCCCCGCGTACATAACGGCAACGCGATGCGCCATTTCCGCCACCACACCCAGGTCATGCGTAATCAGCAGAACAGCCATATTTTCCTGTTGCTGCAATTCCCGCATGAGATCAAGTACTTGGGCCTGAATCGTTACGTCCAGTGCAGTCGTAGGTTCGTCCGCAATCAGCAGTTCCGGTTTTCCTGCCAGCGCCATCGCGATCATGACCCGCTGTTTCATCCCGCCCGAGAACTGGAATGGATATTCGGCCATACGCTGGGCCGGATCAGGGATTCCTACCTGGCGCAACAGCTCCAGAATACGGGTTTGCAATGCAGTGCCACGCAAACCGGAGTGCTGCAGCAACACTTCCTCAATTTGTGCGCCGGTGGTCATGACCGGGTTCAGACTCAGCATCGGTTCCTGAAAAATCATGCCGATACGGTTGCCACGTATATGGCGCATGGTCGATTCCGGCAAGGTCAGCAATTCATCTCCGTTCAGCCGGATGCTACCGTGCACGATTTCTCCGGCATCCGGCAGCAGGCGCATGACAGATAGTGCCGTAATCGATTTTCCACTGCCGGATTCCCCCAGCAGGGCAAAGGTTTCACCCGGATGAATAACGAGCGATAGTCCATTTACCGCATGTACCGGCTGCCGACCGGTATGCAGCAGCACATTGAGATTGTTTATTTCAAGCAGGGCGGTCATGTACGAGGGGTATTCCGCTCGATGGGCAAGGTTTCTGTCGTTTCCTCTGTGTTTTTCACGGCAGTCTGGTTTTCAGGCAAGCCGTTTGCATTGCCAGCCATTATCCGATTACGCGGGTTGAATGCATTTTGTACTGCATCCGAAAACAGATTGGCGCTCAAAACCAGTGCAAACATAAATGTGAACGATGCAAACAGTGTCCACCAGACCATCGGTTCGCGCGCCATTTCCAGCCTGGAAGCGTTGATCATTGTCCCGAAACTGATGGTCGAGGGATCCACCCCTACACCAACATAGGACAAGACAGCTTCAGCCAGCACCAGACTGCTGAAATCCATCACAGTAGTAATGAGCACGATATGGATGACATTGGGCAAAATATGGCGGGTGACAATGCGCCAGTGAGATACGCCAAAGGCATGCGCCGCCTGGATATATTCCATTTCCCGCAGCTTCATGGTTTCGCCACGCAGCAATCTGCATAACCCGGTCCAGCTAGTGATGCCCAGGATGATGCAAAGAAACAGCAGGCGCAGATCGGCACGAGCAGCGGCGGTATCGAGCATGTCGGCGTGAGTTTCAATATAAACCTGCATCATCAGCACCGCAGCGGCAATCAGCAGCACGCTGGGGATGGAGCTGAGCGTGGTATAAACATACTGGATGACATCATCCACCCAACCACGAAAATAGCCAGCTCCTATTCCCAGCAACAGGGCAAACGGCAGCATGATCAACGTCGTCAGCGCTCCGATCACAAGACCTGTTCGAATGCTTTTGAGAGATAGATACAACACATCCTGTCCAACCTTGTCCGTGCCCAGCACATGATAGTGGGAAGCCAGCATTGTAATCGCGCCGCATGTGGCCAAAATGACAGCCAGGGTTATCAGAATGGCGCGCCATGGAATTTCAGTTGCGCCACGCCATATCGCTGCCTGCATGTAAAAAAACGCAACCCGGTATTGCCTGGCCTTTGCAAAACCCACACCGGCTACCAGCCCGACCCAGATCAGCAATCCGGCAGAAATACCGGAGATGGATCGCCATAACACATCTCCGCTCAATTCGGCCTGTGGATTATTCAGATGAGCGCCGCCATAGGACAGTCGGGCAAAATCCCTGATCTGGTTTCCATCTGGCGTTGTAATCGTCTCCTTGGCGTAAAGAAAAGCGGACAACGGTGCGGAATAAGTTTTTTCCGTTTGCGCCCGTAACGATTCTGTCAGCAAATCCAGCAAACTTAACACTTCCACGCTATATAGCTGTTTTCCATCACTTTGCGCGGTTTGTTCCAGTATCGGACGAAAATGCACGGTATCGAGTAATCCGATCAAGACAAAGCACAGCAAAATGGTCAGCGCCGACATACCGCTGGCGCTGTGCGCTACCTTGCGCCACGATGCCAGCGCATGTTCATGCCGCCTGGCATATAGAGCAAAGGCAATGCCGACTGCCAGCAGCAAATAAATCAGCGCGTCTGTCCAGAGTATGACGGGTTCGAAGAACATGGTTCACGGATCAAAGGTAAACGGTAACAGGCGGTATTGTAGTGCAATAACCACGAGAGACATCAATCAAGGCAAATAGCAGTTGTGGTTTTTTCGTGAATCAGCGTGATTAAAGTGGCAGATTTTTTCGAGCTAAAGTTGGCAACAGGAAAGCCGTTGTATGAAGTTACCTCATTTGGGAAAAATCACTTCCCGGATATTTTTCCGGCAAATTGTTGGGTTTAGTACGGATGCAAGAGCAGAAAAAATGACAGAAATGTTCTGTATTTGGCTAAAGTTATACGCTCAATGACCGTTAAACAATCGTAATATACGTAAATATCTATTTTGAAAGGGATTCAACCGTGAAAATAAACCAGATTAATCCAGGACGAGCCGACGCCGTTTCTAGCAACACCCCGAAAAAGGTGGATAAAGCACCTGTCGGCAAACCGGATGCTGTCAACGAGGTTGATAGCGTACACATCAGTTCGCTTTCGATGGGCGTTCAATCAACAGATGCAAGCAGGGAAACTATCAATACAGCCAAGGTGGAAGAAATCAAACAGGCAATCAGCGAAGGCCGTTTCAAGGTGAACCCGGAAGTGGTTGCTGATCGGTTGCTGGAAACGGTAAAAGAATTGATTCAAAACAAAAAATAAATCCAAAATGAACAACATGCAGACGAGCACATTGAATCAGGATTCGCTGGAACATATTCTCCAGCTGGAACTGGATAATATTCGCCTGTTCCTTGAGCTCCTGGAACAGGAACGCAATTTGCTTGCTGCGGGCAATCTGGATGATCTGCCTTCTCTGGTTGCCGACAAGGATCGGGTTATTGATCAGTTTTCACGATTGGATGCACGTCGCAGCCATTTTCTAAACATGGCCGGTTTGCCAGATGGCGCAAAAGGCATGCAGGCATGGACATCTGCTGACGATACAGAATCAACTGCTGTTCGCGATTGGGAAGAATTGCTCAATCTTGCTGAATTGGCGAAACAACTTAATCAATCCAACGCAGCCATCACTGCCAATTGGCTTCAATATACGCGCCAAACACTGAATGCCCTTCATGGGGCCACCGGGAGTACCATTCTTTACAACACCAAAGGCCAGGTCACGTAATATTCTTCGATTTCTGCTTGCAATATGTTTCACGTGAAACATCATTCATCCCATTAATAAAAAAACTTCTGTTGCTTTCCAATACGCCACGGCCGTGATCGGATTCAATTGTGGTTTTTTGGGTGTTTCGTATCGGCTCGGCGGCGTATTTGTACCGATCTAATCAAATTCATATAAAATAGCCCAGCTTTGTGACATGGCCACCATCGGTCAGCGTAGTCTCCATTTATCCTTGCCGCACTGTTAAATCAGTGTCCCTATTATGTATTCCGCAAAAGAATTTGATGTCATCGTTGTTGGTGGCGGGCATGCTGGAACAGAAGCTGCGCTTGCTACTGCACGCATGGGTCACAAAACGCTGCTCCTGACACAAAATCTGGACACCCTGGGGCAAATGTCATGCAATCCATCGATTGGTGGTATTGGCAAAGGGCATCTGGTTAAAGAAATCGACGCGCTGGGTGGCGCAATGGCTGCGGCAACGGATGAAGCAGGCATTCAATTCAGGATGCTCAACGCAAGCAAGGGCCCCGCTGTCCGCGCAACCCGCGCACAGGCAGATCGTGTGTTATATCGCCAGGCCATTCGCCGGCGCCTGGAAGCACAATCCAATTTGCTGATATTGCAATCAACCGTTGATGATCTGCTGCTGCATGGCGACAAAATTACGGGGGTTGTTACCCATCTTGGCCTTGTTTTTTCTGCCCGTGCCGTGGTGCTGACAGTCGGCACCTTTTTGGGTGGCGTGGCGCATGTGGGTGATCAAAGTTTTCAGGCCGGCCGGGCCGGTGATCCTGCTTCGATCAGGCTTGCCCATCGCCTGCGCGAAATGGAACTGGCCGTCGGACGGCTCAAAACCGGCACACCACCGCGTATTGACGCGCGCACTATCAATTTTCAGATTTTGCGCGAACAGCCTGGGGATGAACCCATTCCAGTGTTTTCATTTCTGGGCAATGCCGCCCAACACCCCCGGCAAATTTCTTGCTGGATGACCCGCACCAACGTAAAAACACATGAAATCATTCGGATGGGGCTGGATCGCTCACCGCTCTACACCGGAAAAATAGAAGGTATCGGGCCTCGTTACTGTCCGTCAATTGAAGATAAGGTGGTGCGTTTTTCTGAAAGAGAGGCACACACCATCTTTTTGGAGCCGGAAGGGCTGGAGACCAGCGAAATCTATCCAAATGGAATTTCAACCAGTCTTCCCTTTGATGTGCAGGTTGAGCTGGTGCATTCCATTACCGGATTAGAGAATGCACACATTACTCGGCCTGGTTATGCAATCGAATATGATTATTTCGATCCACGTGGCCTCAAAAGATCGCTGGAAACAAAAACAATCAATGGCCTGTTTTTCGCGGGCCAGATCAATGGCACCACCGGTTACGAAGAAGCTGCCGCTCAGGGTTTACTTGCGGGCCTGAATGCCAGCCTCAAGCTAAAGGAACAGGAGCCTTGGAGCCCGAGTCGTGACGAAGCCTATATCGGCGTGCTGGTAGATGATCTTGTTACACGCGGCGTGACGGAGCCTTACCGGATGTTTACCAGCCGGGCAGAATTTCGTCTGCAATTGCGTGAAGATAATGCCGATATGCGCCTCACCGAAACAGGTTATCGGCTTGGCCTGGTAAGCGAAGACCGTTGGCAGGCGTTTGCTGCCAAACGTGAAGCGATTGAAACCGAGAAAACAAGATTGCGTAATACCTGGATTTTTCCCAGTGCCTTGCATAAATTGCAAACGGCTCAAATACCGGACCAGGTGGTGGATGACCGCACCTATTCACTATACGATTTGTTGCGACGTCCCGAGCTTCGCTACGCACAACTTATGTCATTACCAGATATGGACAGGCCCGTACTGGATGATCAGGTTGTGCAACAGGTGGAAATTGCTGTCAAATATGAAGGTTATATAGAACGACAGAAACAAGAAGTGTTAAGACACGCGCAACACGAAGCCATGACTCTGCCGAAAAACATGGATTATCGCGCAGTACGCGGGCTTTCCAACGAAGTCACACAAAAACTTAATTTGTATCAGCCGGAAACACTGGGGCAGGCTTCGCGAATTTCCGGTATTACACCCGCTGCCATCGCCTTATTGCTGGTACATCTGAAGCGTGGCATCGCACGCCAATCAGTCAAACAGGAAGAAATAAACAATGGATCTGGAAAAACAGTTGCATGACGGCCTGGAGGCAATTCCAGGCTTGAATGCTGATGTAGCGCATCTGGAGAGCCAGTTGTTGCGCTACATTGAGCTCATCACAAAATGGAACAACACACACAACCTGACTTCTATCCGCAATCCGGAGTCGATGGTGACCCGCCACATGCTGGATAGCCTGGTTGCCTTGCCACATATTACCGGATCAAATATTGTTGATATCGGCAGTGGTGCCGGTCTGCCCGGGATCCCGATTGCCATGGCGCGCCCGGACTGGCACGTAACGCTGGTGGAAAGCAGTCAGAAGAAGGCGGCCTTCCTGCTGCAGGCTGCAGTAGAGCTGAATTTGCCGAATATATCTGTCAAACAAGGACGCGTGGAAAAAATAATCCTGGAAAACAAGGTGGATACTGTCATTTCACGTGCATTTTCCAGTCTCGAACGGTTCATGCAATTATCGAAACACTTGTGTGAAAGCAACGCCGAACATTGCCGCTTTATTGCCATGAAAGGCGCTTTCCCGGATATGGAATTAATGCAGTTATCTCCACAATTTGTAGTTGAGAATATTGTCGCAGTCTCAGTACCCGGGTTGAAAGCCAAGCGGCATTTGGTTGTATTACGTTACCGGCCTGCGTGATCTCTTCCGGATAACAGATAAATTTATCCCGTGACTTCACAGCAAACGCCAAAAACCAATTTAATGGCCAGAATTCTGGCTATCGCCAATCAGAAAGGCGGGGTGGGCAAAACAACCACCAGCATCAATCTGGCTGCCAGTCTGGCAAGTATTGGCAAGCGCGTGCTGCTTGTGGATCTGGATCCGCAAGGCAATACAACCATGGGCAGCGGCGTGGATAAACGAGGGCTTGCCCGCACGGTTTACCAGCTATTGCTGGGTGAACACACTGTGGCCGATGTTCGTTTATCAGTCAGTCCGGGAAAATATGACCTGATTCCCGCCAATCAGGAGCTTGCTGGCGCAGAAGTGGAAATGGTTTCACTGGGGCATCGTGAGGCTCGTCTGAAAAATGCGCTGCAAACGATTCAGGTTGACTACGACTTTATTCTGATCGACTGCCCTCCCGCTCTTAATCTCCTGACATTGAACGGGCTGTGTGCCGCACATGCCGTTATCATTCCCATGCAGTGCGAATATTACGCGCTGGAAGGGTTGAGCGATCTTGTCAATACAATCAAAAGAGTGCGAATGGGCTTTAATCCATCCATCAAAATCGAGGGCTTGCTGCGCACCATGTTTGATCCCCGCAATCTGCTGGCGCAACAAGTTTCGGATCAGCTAAAACAACATTTTGGCGACAAGGTTTATCAAACCATCATTCCCCGTAATATCCGGTTGTCGGAAGCACCTGGCTTTGGTTTGCCGGTGCTCTATCACGACAAACAATCACGGGGAGCGCAGGCTTACTGCCAGCTGGCCAATGAAATTCTGGCAACAGCCGATTGATCGCTGTCTTTGCCAGAACCCATAAATATAAATTTGATACGGTAACCATGGCTAAACCAAGAGGATTGGGACGAGGGCTGGACGCACTGCTGGCAGGTCATCCTCCGGAAACGGATTCTCTGCAGAATCTTGATGTTGGCTTGTTGCAATCCGGCAAATATCAGCCGCGAACCAGAATGGATGAAACCTCCTTGCAAGATCTGGCCGAATCGATCAAGGCACAGGGGATCATGCAGCCCATACTGGTACGCCCGCTGCTTACAGGTGGATATGAAATCATTGCCGGGGAACGCCGCTGGCGTGCAGCGCAAATTGCGGGATTGGAGCAGATTCCGGCAATTGTGCGTGAAGTACCGGATGAATCTGCCCTGGCGCTGTCGCTGATCGAGAATATTCAGCGTGAAGATCTCAATCCGCTGGAAGCGGCACTGGGGATACAGCGCCTGATTGAAGAGTTTGGCATGACTCACCAGACCGCCGGGAAATCATTGGGATATTCTCGTAGCGCCATCTCGAACCTGTTGCGTCTGCTCAATCTGGCGGCACCGGTTCAGGAATTGATCATGCAGGGAAAAATCGATATGGGACATGGGCGCGCCCTGCTTGCCCTGGATGCCAGAAAACAGCTTGAAATTGCGCGCCTGATCATGCAAAAACAGCTATCCGTGCGTGAAACCGAGCAACTGCTCAAGCGGATGAATCAGGCGCCTTCCACACCCAAGCGAGCACTTCAGGACCGGGATCTATTGCGCTTGCAGGAGGATATTTCAGCTCGCCTGGGAGCCAATGTCGCCATCAAACCCGGAAAAAAAGGCTCGGGTAATGTTGTTATCCATTATGACAGCCTTGATCAGCTTGATGGAATACTGGCAAAGTTTTAGGGAGTCTCTGCAAAACTACCTGCATTGTCATTTTTTCGTTAAAAACCGGCTTAAAATACTCATTTACTACGTAAAAACTCCGTTTCTTCGCCGATTTTTGCCTTAAGCTGACTGCCTCGCTGACGTTTTTCAGAAGTTCCCTGGAAACTGCCGATTTTTGAAATTTTCAGAACATTATTCAATATTCTGAATTTGCTCACGTAGTTGTTCGATTAACACTTTCATTTCCACCGCTATTCGCGAGACTTCCCTCGCTACCGATTTGGATGCCAGTGTATTTGCTTCCCGATTCAGCTCTTGTGTCAAAAAGTCCAGCCGTTTGCCGACGACGCCTCCAGCAAGTACGATATGTTCAAATTCGTTGAGGTGCCCTTGCAGGCGCGATAATTCTTCGTCTACGTCAACCCGGTTGGCAAACAGAGTGAATTCCTGGCGGATTCGTTCGTCTTTTTCATTCAGCCCCGCTGCTTGCAGGCTGGCCAGTAATCTTTCCTGAAAACCTGCCAGTATGGCCGGGAGATTGGGTAACAATTCCACTACCAGCTGACGCATGCGCTGAACACGCTCCAGCAGCAGATTTTGCAATTTCTCACCTTCACGCTTCCGGGAAAATACAAGCTCCTGCAAAGCGGCTTGTAAAAGCGCCATGCAAGGTGCGCGCAATTCTTCAACTGAAATCTGGTTACTGTCGAGTACTCCAGGCCAGCGGAGAATTTCGGCAACGGAAAGATCTCCTGCAGTGGTAAAAAACGATTTTATTTCATCGTTCATGCCGCGCAGATTATTCAGCAGATCATGATTTAGCCTTTGCTGACGAGCATTGCCTGAATAGGCTGAATAAGTCAGACGGCAGTCAATTTTTCCCCGTGTCAGCCCGGCACCGAGAAAATCGCGCATTTCGGTTTCAAGTGCGCGCAATTCATCCGGGAGTTTGAATTGCAGATCAAGATAACGGTTGTTGACTGAACGCAGCTCCACTGCCAGCGACCCCTGCGGGATTTCCCGGGAGACCGCAGCATAGCCAGTCATGCTTGCGATCATGAACTTTTCCTCCAGGCGGATAGTCTAGTGGAGCCGGGGTTGGTGCTATACTCAGCCCCTGAATTGTGTTTTTGAATCTTGGAGGTAGTCATAATGCGGATAGTAACACTTCTGACCATAGCCCTGTTTGCCTTTGGCCTGACTACGCTTGATGTTGAAGCGCGTCGCATGGGTGGTGGTAGCAGTATCGGAAAACAGCGCCAGTCACTCAATCTTAACCGGCAGCAACAGGCTGCTCCCAACAAAGCCCAGCAACAGGGGCAGACTGCATCACCTGCTGCCCCGGCTGCATCGGGAGCAAGCAAATGGCTCGGACCGCTGGCCGGACTGGCTGCTGGCGGGTTACTGGCATCCTTGCTCATGGGTGGCGCCTTTGATGGCATCAACATGATGGATATTCTGGTACTAGTTGGCATCGCTGTTGCCATTTTCTTCATCATGCGCATGATGCGTGGTGCTTCCGGAGGCAGGCAAACTCCACGGCCGATGCAGTATTCAGGTGCTGGCGCTAGTCAGGGCATGGGCGGTATTCCGTTCCCGGGGCGGGACACAGCTGCTCCGGCAGGCGGCGTGGGTGCTGGCTATGCTGCGCAACCCGCAAGCACGGATGCTCCTGATATTCCGGCTGATTTCGATGTCGAATCCTTCCTCAAACAGGCCAAACGCTCATTTATCGCCCTGCAATTGGCACATGATTCCGGAGATTTGGAAGAAATCCGCGCCTATACGACGCCTGATCTGTTTGCTGAAATCAGCAAACAGGTTGCCGAACGTGGCACAGCACAACAGACTGATGTTATTTTTGTTGACGCAGCACTGCTGGATGTAACTCATCAGGATAATCATGCTATTGCCAGCGTGCGCTTTACCGGTGAACTACGTGATGCACCCAACGCACAACCGGAGCCATTTGATGAAATCTGGCACGTTGAAAAAGATCTTGCAGCATCCGATTCCACCTGGTTGCTGGCTGGTATTCAGCAAGCAGCTGACCTGAAACACTAATAGTACCGGGCGTGGCGACCAACTCTACTCAGGTTGGCTGACTCACGCCCGATAATCGTTCGTTCGTAGCACTACCCACCTGCCTTCCGGAGCAAGATTCCGGCTGCGGGCCACACTCCCGGATACCTGTAATGGACTTTGACATCCTGGATAAAACCATCTGTTATCAGGGATTTTTTCGCCTGGAACAGTACCAGTTACGTCACCATAAATTTAATGGCGAATGGAGTCGTCCATTTACCCGCGAATTATTTGAGCGGGGACACGCTGCTGCGGTATTGCCTTATGATCCACAAACAGATGAAGTTTTACTGATCGAACAGTTTCGTGCTGGTGCCATGTCTGCTCCCGGGGGCCCCTGGCTGCTGGAAATCGTGGCGGGAGTCATCGAGACCGGCGAAACACCGGAACAGGTAGTTGCAAGAGAATCAATAGAGGAAGCGAGTTGCCAAATCAGCAATCTGATTCCGCTGTACGATTATCTAGTCAGTCCCGGTGGCACTACCGAGCGAATCATTTTGTTCTGTGGCCGGGTTGATATGCAAACGATCGAAGCCGGTGCCATTCATGGTAATCATGGTGAAGATGAGGATATCAAGGTACACATCATGCCGCTGAACGACGCCATCAAACTGCTAAGCTCCGGTCGGATCAATTCTGCCAGCGCCATCATCGCGTTGCAGTGGCTAGCCCTGAACTGCGATTCTGTACGACAACGCTGGCTGCGAGAGTAGAGAAGCGCATGTGTGCCAGTAAATCCTCATGGCTTTACCGGACACAATACGGCCTGTTACTGGCGTGTCTGTTATGGATGGGTACGCTATTCGCCCAATCTCCCGGCATATCCGGCGCTGCAAAGCGCGATACTGGCAATATCGCTGTGTTGCTGGAGATTAACGGGACAATCGGCCCGGCCATGTACGGTTATATTCAGCGCGGACTGTCCAGGTCTGCCGAGCAGCAGGCAAAAATAGTCATTCTGCAGATTGATACACCAGGTGGCCTGGATGTGTCGATGCGCAAAATTATTCAGGAAATCATTGCTTCTCCGGTACCAGTAGTAAGTTTCATTGCGCCTGGTGGCGCACGTGCTGCCAGTGCCGGAACCTATATCCTCTATGCCAGCCATATCGCGGCAATGGCGCCCGCTACCAATATGGGCGCCGCTACACCGGTAAAAATAAATACTTTGACATCAGCGCCGGAAATACCTGACAGAACGGGTGATCGAACCGATACATCCGGGGTGAAGGATGCCATGACAGTAAAAGTTATCAATGATGCCGTCGCTTATATCCGCGGGCTTGCCCAGATGCGCGGACGTAATATGGATTGAGCGGAGCAGGCCGTGCGTGAGGGAGCGAGTCTGACAGCTGCCGAAGCACTTGATAAAAACGTCATTGATCTGGTGGCAGATGATGTGAGTGATCTGCTGGCCAAGATAGACGGGCGTACAGTCGATTTATCCAGTGAGAGCATTAAATTGTCCACCCGGTCCCTGACGCTGGAGCACTTCGAACAGGATTGGCGCACCCGCCTGCTGGCAGTGATTGCGGACCCCAATATTGCCTACATCCTGATGCTGATTGGTTTCTATGGCCTGGTTCTGGAATTTACTATGCCCGGAACAATTATAGCTGGTGTAGTTGGAGCAATCAGTCTATTACTGGCCTTGTTTGCCTTTCAGGTTTTGCCGATCAACTATGCTGGTCTGATGCTGATTCTGCTCGGGATCACGTTCATGCTGGCAGAAGCTCTACTACCGGGTGTGGGCGCACTGGGTACCGGCGGCATTGCAGCTTTTGTCATCGGTTCAATCATGCTGATCGACACGGAAATGCCTGGTTATGGCATTTCGATTCCATTGATCGCCACGTTTACGCTGATGTCAGCCGGATTTTTCATGCTGGTGTTCGGCATGGTGCTTAAATCCAGAAAAAAGCCAGTGATTACAGGCAGTGAAGAGCTGATTCACAGCACGGGTGAAGTACTGGAAGGTTTTGAGCAGGAAGGCTGGGTACGGGTTCATGGGGAACGGTGGCGTGCGCGCACCCGTACACCATTGTTACCCGGGCAGCAGATCAAAGTTACAGCCATGCGGGGCTTGCTGCTGGAAGTGGAGCCTTGCCAATCCGATCACTCAACGCATACAACGGAGAATTGATATGTACACGGATACCATATCTATCGTTACGCCTATACTGATCTTTTCCATCTTTTTCCTCGCCAGCGCACTCAAGGTGTTGAAAGAATATGAGCGCGGTGTCGTATTCATGCTGGGACGTTTCTGGCGGGTCAAGGGGCCGGGCTTGGTCATCGTAATTCCTGCCATTCAAACCATGGTGCGGGTGGATCTGCGCACCATTGTGATGGATGTACCGGCTCAGGATGTCATCTCGCGCGACAACGTTTCAGTCAAGGTCAATGCCGTACTGTATTTTCGTGTGGTTGACCCACAAAAAGCCATTATTCAGGTAGAAGACTACAACATGGCAACCAGTCAGCTGGCACAAACAACCTTGCGTTCCGTGCTGGGACAGCATGAGCTGGATGAGATGCTGGCCAGCCGGGATAAACTCAATACGGATATTCAGCTGATTCTGGACGAGCAGACTGAAGCATGGGGAATCAAGGTATCGAATGTCGAGCTCAAGCACGTTGATCTCAATGAAACCATGGTACGGGCGATTGCCAGGCAGGCCGAAGCTGAACGTGAACGCCGTGCCAAAATCATTCATGCAGAAGGAGAATTGCAGGCATCACATCACCTGCTTGAAGCCTCGCAAATCCTGGCTGGCCAGCCACAGGCTTTACAACTGCGCTATTTGCAAACCCTGACCGAAATTGCAGGCGAAAAAAGCGCTACGATCGTTTTTCCGCTGCCGATCGAGCTCCTGACAATCCTGCAGAAAATGGCTGAAAAACAACCTGACAATCAAACCGGGAAGACAGGTGAAACGGGCAAACAATAATCAGCGAATCGCCATTGGATGCACGCCAGCCTTGAGTGCACGTATGGCTTCTGCAGATGAGCCAACTACCAGCCCGCGTGGGCAAAAATAAAATTTGGCCAGTTCACGCTGGGCTTGTAACTGAGACACCCTCTCCAGCGGTTGCCATTCCGAAATGCCGGCACGCACCCAGGTGCGGGTGTCGTTGTTGCCGGTGGCGTAACGCTTTCTCTCGCGCGTTTCGCAGCGCAATCCTTCGTATGATACGTTGCTCGCCCCTTGGGGGGATTGAGCCACCATGCTGTAGCGGATAACGCGTTTTTCATCGACACTGATGGATTTGGCATCAATGAAATAGCGCAGATTGGCTGCAGGGCCTGCGTCAAATTCCAGCAGATTTTCCGGTTGCGGATAGGCAGGAAGTCCGGACTGGATCGTGTCCCAATCCTTTTTGTAATCAAGTGTATCGAAAAATTTACTCTGGCTAGTGCAGGCGGTAACACACAAAATCAATGCCAATTGCAATACAGTATTTGCGGGACTGCTGAATTTCCAGGGAATCTTGCTCTTCTTGCGAGCCGATAAAGATTTAAACCAATGGTTGCTTATCATGATGCTGATGATAGATAAAATAAAACTGGTCGGCGCATTTCCCGGAAACAGGAAATACCGCCGACCAGTATCAGGACAAGCCGAACCGGCAAGAGATTAAATTTTGCCTACCAGGTCGATTGACGGCTTCAGTGTGGCAGCACCTTCCGTCCATTTGGCCGGGCAAACTTCGCCATCATGCATCGAGACATACTGTGCAGCCTTGGCTTTGCGCAGCAGCTCGGCAGCATTACGGCCGATGCTGTTATCCTGGACTTCAAATGCCTTGATCTGCCCTTCCGGATTGATAATGAAACTGCCGCGCAGCGCCAGCCCGGCTTCTTCGATCAATACATCAAAATTGCGCGCCAGCTCTCTGGTTGGATCTCCCACCATCGGATATTGAACCTTACGAACCACACTGGAGCTGTCGTGCCATGCTTTGTGTGTGAAATGCGTGTCGGTAGAAACAACGTAAACTTCAACCCCGGCTTTCTGGAATTCAGTATAGTTGTCCGCCAGATCTTCCAGTTCGGTCGGGCATACAAAAGTAAAGTCGGCCGGGTAAAAAACGATAACCGACCATTTGCCTTTCAGGGTTTTGTCCGTAACCTCGACAAATCGCCATTGTGATACGCAGTTGCCTTAAATGGTTTAACCGTGGTGTTAATCAGTGACATTGCCGTTTCCTTATATGTAGTTGACGCAGAATATGAACTCCCATGGAAGTTTAAGACGCAGCGCCAGATTAGTCCAGTCTGATAAATGGGAACAATCTCTTGACGAGAGTTACGGCGATTTTCAATGAAAAATCAGCTGTCACTCGATATGGTTGATAATCAGCAGATTGTCGATTGGTAAATTCAGGTAAAATGGCAGCGAGCCGGCTGGTTCACTTTAAAATTAAAAAATACGAGTGACCAGCCTTTTTTATTTTCAGGAAACCAATTATGCGGGCGAATCGTTCGTTTTATTCAGGATGAAGACAAAATCGAAGACCTCACTAGCATTGATTGCCGCAGTAGTACTAGCCTCCCTTCCCGTTACGGCGCAAGCCGGCAAAGCTTTAGAAAAAAATATGAGTATCACTGCCCTCGATACCAGACAGTATCAGGTGCAGTCGCACAGGCAGCAGGATGATCTATGGATGCGCGTACGGACCGGATTTTCCCTGGCCAATATCCAAAGCCAGGAAGTACGGCAACATGAAAGCAATTTCAGCAAAAACCAGCGATTCATGGATCATATTGTTGAGCGCAGTCAGCGTTACCTGCATTACATCATTGAGGAAGTAGAACGCCGGCGCATGCCGGCCGAGATTGCGCTCCTGCCAATCATCGAGAGCGAGTTTGATCCGGAAGCCTATTCCCACAGGCATGCAGCAGGCTTGTGGCAGTTTGTGCCTTCGACAGCAAAAGCGTTTGGGCTGGAGCAAAATTGGTGGCATGACGAACGGCGTGACATCATCGCAGCCACCCAGGCCGCACTGGATTACCTGCAGATGCTGCATAAAATGTTTGGTAACTGGAATCTGGCATTGGCTGCGTACAACTGGGGAGAGGGATCCCTCAAAAAAGTGATTGATACAGATCACGGTGGAAATAAGGCGGTCAGCTACCAGGCACTCGGTTTGCCAGCTGAAACCAGGAACTACATCTCCAAGCTGATCGCCATCCGGAATATCATTGCCAACCCTCGCCGCTATGGCATCAAACTGAAACCGATACCAAACCGGCCTTACTTCGAACAGATCACGATAAATCAGCAAATTGATGTAAAACTGGCTGCCAGGCTGGCTGGAATTACAGAAAATGAATTCAATGCACTGAATCCGGCGTATCACAGGCCGGTCATCAAAGCGGAAGATTCTCCACGCACCTTGTTGTTACCGGTTACCAATGTCAAGATCTTTGTAGACAACCTTGAAAGCTATGACAAAGTACTGGTGTCGTGGCATGTTTACCAGGCAGAAAAACCTGAAACCTTGCGTGATCTAGCAGAGCGGCATCGTATCTCGGTTGCCCGGTTGGCTCAAATCAATGGTATCTCCGAACGCGCCACACTGAAAAAGGGTCAGACGTTGCTGGTCCCGCGTGACGGTAGCAGTGCAAGAGAAATGACCTATCTCGCCAGCCACTCGCTCAAACCGGCTGCAAAACGTGTTCAACCGGAAGAGCATATCGTTTACACCGTCAAAAAAGGCGACACGCTCCACGAGATCGCCAGGCGTCACGGGATCGATGTCAAGACAATCCGTTTATGGAACAAGGGAAGCGACCGGCTTTCCGTGGGGCAGAAGCTCACATTCAAGCCAGCGCAACCTGTACTGTCGCTGGCTGCGCCCTACTCTTCCTGAACGATCAGCAACATCTGGCCTGAAAACACATAATCGCCCTGTCTGCAGCTGATCTGTTGCACGATGCCGCTAACCGGCGCACTCAGGGTGATTTCCATTTTCATGGATTCGATGATGATGACCGGATCACCAGCATTGACCACTTGCCGGGTCTCGATCAACAGTTTCCATACCGTGCCGGTGACATCCGCGCTAATGGCATGTGCTCCGTCGGGTACATCCGGGAGTCTGCTTTCTGCGCTGGATGGATCGTAGCTATCTCCCGCATCCTCCTCGCTGATGTTGCTTTCCTGGGTATCCCCGGCCTTCCAGTGTTCACGTTCGATCTCAAAAGCGTTTTGCTGCCGGACTTTAAATGCCTGAATACTGTCAGCGTGTTGTTGCAGGAATGCCTGATAGCCACGCAGGCTGAATACTGTTTCTTCGGTACGCAGCGCAAAGCGTCCGGTAATAAAATCCTGGCGTAATTCGAGTAATTCCTGTTCTGAAACAGGATAAAACCTGATCTGATCAAAGAAGCGCAGCAACCATGGTTTGCCCGCAGTAAAGTCCCGGGTTTGGCGGTAACGGTTCCACATTTGTACGGTCCTTCCGACAAATTGATATCCGCCAGGCCCTTCCATTCCATAAATGCAAAGATAAGCCCCTCCTATTCCCACCGCATTTTCCGGTGTCCAGGTGCGCGCCGGGTTGTATTTGGTGGTGACCAGCCGGTGGCGTGGATCAAGCGGTGTGGCAACCGGTGCACCGAGGTAAACATCCCCCAGACCCATGACCAGATAGCTGGCATCGAACACAATACGCCGGACTTCCTCCATGCTGTCCAGCCCGTTGATGCGGCGGATGAATTCGATGTTGCTTGGGCACCAGGGCGCATCCGGACGGACGGATCGCATATATTTTTCAATGGCCAGCCTGGTGGCAGCATCATCCCAGGAAAGCGGCAAATGCACGATGCGCGAGGGAATTTCCATATCATCAACTGCCGGCAAATCTGTCTCGGCTGCAATGAGCCTGTTCAGGAGATGGTCGCGGGAGAGCAGCCGGGAATCATAGTGAATCTGCAAGGAGCGGATGCCGGGCGTCAGATCAAGAATGCCGGGCAAATCACCTTTTTCCACGGATTGCTGCAGCCAGGCCATTAAGGCATGTGCCCGGAAGTGCAAGGCAATATCGAGTACCGGTTCGCCATATTCGATCAGCAGATATTTATCTCCTGATTGCCGGTAAACCACTTGTACCTGTCCATCATTGGCAGGAATCCGATGTAATACAGGGCTGCCTGGCCTGATCGAGGAAGCGGAAATTGCAGGCAGGGTACGAGAGATGGAATCCGGTGCCTGTACCATTTCATCCTGCTGCTTTTCCAGCTGCAGTGCCTGTTCCGGTGTCAGCGGGTAAAAGCGCACACTATCACCCGGCTTGAGCTGGCCGGTTTTCCATAATTCAGCCTGCACGATGACGGCAGGACAGACAAACCCCCCCAGACTGGGGCCATCCGGGCCCAGGATAATCGGCATGTCGCCAGTAAAATCAACTGCACCCACCGCATAGGGATTGTCATGGATGTTGGACGGATGCAATCCGGCTTCACCCCCGTCCTTGCGTGCCCATTGCGGCTTCGGGCCGATCAGGCGCACACCAGTGCGGCTGGAATTGTGGTGCACTTTCCAGTCAGTAGCGAAAAAGATCCCGATATCGGTTTCGGTAAAAAAATCTGGTGCGCCATGCGGACCATACAGCACACCGATTTCCCAATGGCAGGTGTATTGCGGGATATTTTCCGGAAGCACCACCCTGGGCTCCACATTTTCTGCAGGCAGAATATGCAGCACATCCCCCGCACACAACGCGCGCCCGGCGTGTCCGCCAAATAATCCCAGTGTGAAAGTGGAGCGGCTGCCAAGATAAGCCGGCACCTGAATTCCACCCTGGATAGCCAAATAGGATCGGCTACCCGATTGGCAGATTTTTCCAAACCGTAGCTGCAAACCTGCCCGGATGAAGTGCGATTGCCATTGCGCCAGAGGCTTGCCGTCCAGCCAAACATCAATGGGTGCGCCGGTCACGGCAATGACAGTATCGCAGTTGAATTGCAGCGTTGGCCCGGCCAACGTGATTTCCAGCCCTGCTGTATCATCGGGATTGCCCGCCAGATAATTGGCCAGACGGAAAGCCAGGCCGTCCATCGGTCCGGATGGGGGCACGCCTACATTCCAGTAGCCCGTTCTGCCGGGATAATCCTGCACGGTTGTCTGCACTCCGGCACTGAGCACATCCAGCGTATGCGGCTGGTAGTGAAACCCGGAAAGAAATTGGGTGCTGACCTGCCCGCTGCGGAACACCGCCCCGGATAACACCTGCCCGAGATAGTCCAGATTGGTTTCAATGCCGTAAAGCGTGGTATTTCCCAGTGCGGCAATCAAACGGGCGATGGCCTGATCACGGTCATCCGCATGAACAATGATTTTGGCAAGCATCGGATCGTAAAAGGCTGATACTTCACAACCCGCATCCACCCAGGTTTCAACCCGCGCCATTTCCGGAAATTCAACCTCACTCAGCAGGCCGCTGGATGGCTGAAAATTCCTGGCCGGATTTTCCGCATAAACACGGGCCTGTATGGAAACACCCTGTGGCTGGATGGTGAATGATTCCAGTGGCGGCAAGGCATCCGCACCCTGCAGCACCATCCATTCGACCAGATCGACACCGGTCACCATCTCGGTGACGCCATGCTCTACCTGCAGACGGGTATTGACCTCCAGAAAATAAAACTGGCCGGTAGCGGCATCGTAGACATATTCCACCGTCCCGGCAGACTGGTACCGCACTGATTCCCCCAGACGCACAGCTGTTTCCTGCAGTGCCTTCCGGGTAGCAGCGGACAGTCCCGGTGCTGGCGTTTCCTCGATGACTTTCTGGTTGCGCCGCTGCATGGAACAATCACGCTCCCCCAGCGCAATCACATTCCCCCGGCCATCACCAAAAATCTGTACTTCGATATGGCGAGCCTGGCCAATATATTTTTCCAGGAACAAACCGGCATTGCTGAAATTGCTTTGTGCCAGATTTTTGACGGATTCATAGGCATCGATCAATTCCTGCTGGTTATGACACAGGCGCATACCAATACCGCCCCCGCCCGCCGTGCTTTTCAGCATCACCGGGTAACCGATCCGCTGCGCTGCCTCGCAAGCTGTGCCGGGATCTTCCAGCAGCCCGGTGCCCGGCAGCATCGGCACGCCAAGTTGCTGTGCAAGTGCACGGGCAGTATGTTTCAGGCCAAAAGTGCGTATCTGTTCCGGCGTGGGGCCGAGAAAACAGATTCCTTCTGCAGCACATTGTTCGGCAAACAGAGCGTTTTCACTCAGAAATCCATATCCCGGATGAATGGCCTGGGCGCCAGTACGATGTGCCGCTGCCAGTATTTTATCCGCGCGAAGATAGCTCTCACTGGCAATTCCCTCGCCGATACAAATACTTTCATCCGCATCCAGCACATGCCTTGACTGCGCATCCGCCCTGGTAAAAACAGCCACACTGCCAATACCCATACGGCGCAAGGTACGGATGACACGACAGGCAATAGCGCCACGATTAGCGATCAGAATTTTTGTAAACATAAATGCTCCTTGCAGTGGATTCGGCCTGATCAGACAGGCCGCACCATGATATGTGCCGGTGGAATGTATGCCGATGGCGCTGGTGGAAACGGATACGCACGCGCACCTGCGCAACCATCGCGGCAAATCGAGGACAGATAACACAGGAAACGCAGGCCTGGCAGACGCTCAAGCCGGAAATGGGAACGGGCAGGCAGATAACACATATAACGAACCTCCAGGTCATCGGGAAATGGCTGAAACCGGTAATGCACGCGGCATTATGTAATCTCCCGGGCTTTTATCCCTCCGTGGAGCTTCGTTATGGCGAAGCCTCGGGCTCTTGGACCAGACGCTTGCAGCAAAGCCGGAACCCTAGCCTGAAAATGCGCTACCTGAAAACGGTCATCGCGGTTTCAAGGTTAGCTGATCTTTCACATCGCGACAATATTTCGCGTTCCAGATACATTGAATAACAGCAACCTTTCCGTTGAAAGATGAAACTTTTTTCTTGTTTTTCAAAATTTCCGGTGTATATAATAGCCACCATGTTTTGGCTTGTGCTAGCTGGAATCAGCCAGGGTTTAACGGCCAACAACGTAAACAGAAGCGCAACAACTTTACGAAACTAGGGTTCCGGCTTTCCACGGGAAAGTGGCTGGTCCGAGAGTTTCGGGCCCTGCTGCAGGGCTCCACGGAGGGATAAAAGCCCGGGAGGTGATGTTTAAACATTAACTCCTGGAGGGCAAAGTGGAAAAGTTATCGTATGCACACACAGTTGTTCAAACCCCGGATTGTTCTCAAATACCCCCGCTTTCACTTTCAATAAATGATGGCTGCTATCCGGCAGCCAGTGCTTCATCAGATGTCGGCTTTCCCGGCGATGATATTCCGGAACCAGAACCGTTTACCGCCGAAAGTGATTTTCCAGCGCATTCTGTTATTTCCATTTCCGGGCGGTATTCAACGTTCCTGATTTTTTCCAGGGAGGCATCGATATGCCGGTAGAAGACACAGGAAATTCGCTCCTTACAGAAAAAAACAGTCCGGCTGGTAGTGAAACCGGAACAGGCCAACTTTGCCGCAGCATGAGCGTCTGGAACTGCTTTATGCTGGGTTTCTCCGTGGTATCCCCGGTAGTGGGGCTGTACGCCATTTTTGGTGTCCAAAATCTGGTGACTGGTGGCGGATGGATCGCCGCGCTCGCCTTGTGCCTGTTCATGCAGCTCATGGTGGCAACGGTCTATGCCGAGCTTTCATCGCAGTTTCCCATAGCGGGTGGCGCTTACAAATGGTCACGGCAGCTGGTCGGCCCCAGAACGGGGCAGTATGCCGGGGCTATTTATGTCAGCTCGACCATCGCCATGCTGACCACAACCGCCTATACAGGTGGAATGTGGCTTTCTGCGGTAATTGCCGGGGAAAACATGCAGGAAATCCCGGTCGTATTATGGGGATTTCTCTTTTTGCTGATTTGCACGGCAGTCAACGTCGTCAGTCAGCGTGTCTATAAGATCATCAATCTGCTCGGTGTCAGTGCCGAGATACTGGGCTCAATCTGTGTGGCACTAGTTCTGTTTGCCTTTTTCCGGATCTATCCAGTTTCAGAGCTGTTTCAACACATTGGAACGGGGCTTGCCCCCACCAGCCTGGCCGCCTTCCTAGCGGCACTGGCCATTGCAGGCTGGGCATTCATCGGTTTTGATTCCTGTTCCACCATTGCCGAGGAGGTGTGCCACCCCGAAAGAATGATTCCGCGCGCCATTTTCTTGTCACTGCTGGCGGTGGGAAGTGTCGTGCTGTTCAATTCTTCTGCGCTGATGCTGTCGATAGATCATGCCACCTTGATCGAAGCCAGCGCTACCACTGACCCTGTATCGCCCATCATTGCAAGCACGATCGGCGCCTGGGCCGCCAAACCATTCCTGGTAATCGTCGTCACCGCTTTTCTTTCCTGCGGGTCATCGGTGGTCAACTATGCTTCGCGTATCGTGTTTTCGATGGCACGCGAAGGTAATCTGCCTGCCTTCTTTTCTCAAGTGACCAAAACAACGCAATTACCGCGCAATGCCATTGGCGGAACCGTGTTCATGGCCGGTCTCGGGCTGCTTTTCGGACTGAATGACGGAGCCGTTGCAACCATTATTGCGTTTGGCACGGGCGGCTTGTACGCCATGTTTTCCATGACAACCGGAGTGGGCCTGTATGCACGGATAACTGGCCGGTGGAATCCCGCGCTGGGATCCCTCCGGCTGGGAAGATGGGGTCTGGTAATCAATGGTGTGGCTTTTGCCTGGGCATTATTCGAACTGATCAATATCGGCTGGCCACGTGAATACGTGACGGCTCCCGGAGCGCCATGGTGGCAGCGCTGGGCAGTGCCTCTGGTACTGGGCGCGATATTGACCCTAACGGCGCTGCATGTGCAGACAGGTCACAAGCGCCGGATAAAAAAAGACGCTGAACTGAAATTCAATGAAAAAAGGAGGTAATCGTGGTGACTGCATATCTTTGGGAAACCCATCTTCCGGGCGGATGCCATTGGTCGGGGATCGTGCGTCGGGGAACAACTCTGCGCCTAACTGACGTGACCGGTGGAGCCAACGCCGCCGTGCTGATGTACAACCGGGAAGAAAAGCTGGAACGCTACAACATGGCGGATACGCTCAAAACCCAACACACCTTTTATCTGACCAGGGGCCATGCCTGCCATTCCGACATGGGGCGGATGTTCTGCTGTATCACTGAAGATACCGCTGGCTGGCACGATACCGTATGCGGCTTGAGTGACGCCAGCCTGATCCGGCAGAAATACGGCACAGGCCGGTACCAGGAACTGCGCAACGGCATGTACCGCAACGGGCTCGACGGCATGCTGGTCGAGCTGGGCAAGTGGGGACTGGGCAGGCGCGATGTGGTGCCCAATATCAATTTCTTCAGCAAGGTGACGGCCAGCGCATCCGGAGAATTGCAGTTCCATGCCGGTCACGCCAAGGCGGGTAACCACGTGGATCTGGCATTTGCCATGGACACGCTGGTGGTGCTGTCCACTGCACCGCATCCGCTTGATCCGGCAACAGCCTATTGCCCCGGCGCAGTGGATCTGGCCGTATTTCCCTCCGCTCCCACAGCGATGGGAGTCTGTACCCACATCGCGGAAAATATGCGTGGCCTGGAAAATACCCGGCGTTTTTATGCTGACGGAGGTGCTGAATGAACGCGAAAAATCTGGTTGAAAGTATATTGAATCCTGACCATGCCGCCGTAAACGAAATCTGTGCTGCGGGCGAACCCTGGGTTGGGGAAATCAGGAAGGGACAGACATTTCGCATCGTCGATCTCGAAGGCAATCAGGCGGTGGACACGCTTTTTTACAATGCCCACGATGCAGCAGAACGTTACAGCGCGGCCGATACCCTCAGCCGACAGCATCAGTTGTATCTGACAACCGGCAGCAAGCTGTATTCCAGTCTGGGCAATGTCATGCTCGTCATCACGGCGGATACCTGCGGACGTCATGACACGGTGGGTGGCGCCTGTGCCGCCGAAAGCAACACCACACGCTACGCCCTCGACAAATACCCGATGCACAGCTGCCGGGATAATTTTCTCTATGCGATAGCACATGATCCAGTGTGCGAACGACTCGGTATGAGCAAGCGAGACATCCCGGCCAATATCAATTTCTTCATGAATGTGCCGGTCACCGAAGCAGGCAAACTGGAATTTGCCGATGGGGTATCGGCCCCGGGCAAATATGTGGAAATGCGGGCAGAAATGGATGTAGTAGTGCTGATTTCAAACTGCCCGCAACTGAATAATCCGTGCAACGCCTATAACCCCACCCCGGTACGTCTGCTGATCTGGGATTGATGGCCTAATCCTTCAGATCAGCATTTTTGAGCGTGCAACAGCAATCTGCTTCCCACACCCGGCAGTACTCCTGCCGTGGTGTGGCTGGCCATGGAGAACAGAATGTCTGAAAAAATACTGGATACCCACAAAACAACGGTACCTGCGATCGAAGTACTTGTTCCTGGAATACAAACCACCATTCAGGATTATCCCGGCAGGCAGGGTTACTGGAATGTGGGCGTGCCTCCCTCCGGCCCGATGGACAGCCTGGCATTCAGACTGGCCAATCGTCTGGTGGGAAATGAAGAAGGACTGGCTGCAATTGAGATTACCTTTGCCGGGCCCACCCTGCGCATTCATTGCGATACCGTCATTGCCGTGGCCGGTGCGCCCATCGAGGTCACACTGAATGGAAAACCGCTGACCTTGTGGCAATCACACCCGGTTGAAGCCGGAGCATTACTCACTTTCGGTGATGTGCTGGATCGGGGTTGCCGGGTGTATCTGGCGATACAGGGAGGTATCCAGGTTGCGGACTATCTCGGCAGCAAGGCCACATTTATGCTGGGTCAGTTCGGTGGGCACGAGGGGCGCATACTGCAGACAGGCGACCTGCTAAACATAGTCAGCCGTGAACACGGCGGCTATGTTCCGCGTGAAATACCGCAGGATTCCATCCCGCAGTATGCCCATCACTGGGAAATCGCGGTGCTCTACGGCCCGCATGGCGCACCGGATTTTTTTACGGAAGAAGGTGTCGCCGGTTTTTTTGCTGCTGACTGGGTGGTACATCACAACTCCGATCGTACCGGGGTGCGGCTGATTGGCCCGAAACCCAAATGGGCGCGTACTGATGGCGGCGAAGCCGGATTGCATCCCTCCAACGTGCACGATGTTCCCTATTCCATTGGTGCGGTCGACTTTACCGGGGATCTGCCGGTGATACTCGGCCCGGATGGCCCCAGCCTGGGAGGATTTGTCTGTCTGGTAACGCTTGCGCACGCTGAACTGTGGAAAATGGGGCAATTGCGGCCGGGTGACCGCATCACTTTCCGTCAAATATCCGCCAAAGAAGCGGCAACACTGGAAACAACCCAGGATGCACTCATCAGCGACTTGCATCTGCCGGAAACCGTATCGCCACCAGCCAGCACAAAAATAGCAGCAACCACTGATAGCCCGATTTTGCACACCATTCCTGAGAGCGGCGGGCAAGTGCAGGTAGTTTACCGGCAGGGCGGAGACAGAAATCTGCTGGTGGAATACGGCCCGATGATGCTCGATTTTAATCTGCGTTTCCGTATCCATGCCCTGATGGAATGGCTGCAGCAGGCGGTGAACAAGGGGGATTTGCCGGGCATCGTCGATCTGACGCCCGGTATCCGTTCACTGCATATCCGTTTCAACGCGAAATTATTGCCCCGTAAAAAACTGCTGGATACGCTGATCGCTGCGGAAAAACAACTGCCTTCCATTGAAAACATGGAAGTGCCAACACGCATCGTCTATCTGCCGCTGTCCTGGAATGATTCATCCGTTCAGCTGGCGATGAAGAAATACATGCAATCCGTGCGCAAGGATGCGCCCTGGAATCCGGACAACATCGAATTCATCCGCCGCATCAACGGGCTGGACAGCATCGATGAAGTCCGGCGCATTGTGTTCGATGCCAGCTATCTGGTCATGGGGCTGGGCGATGTCTATTTGGGTGCGCCACTTGGCACGCCTGTCGATCCACGGCACCGGCTGGTCACCACCAAATACAATCCAGCGCGCACCTGGACACCGGAAAATGCAGTGGGTATCGGTGGCGCCTATATGTGTGTGTATGGCATGGAAAGCCCTGGTGGCTATCAGCTGGTGGGGCGTACCGTGCAGATATGGAACAGCCATATCCAGACCGGGAATTTCAGGGAAGGCAAACCCTGGCTGCTGCGTTTCTTCGATCAGATCCGGTTCTATCCCGTGACAGAAGCCGAGTTGGTTGAGATGCGCAGAGAGTTTCCGCGCGGCAATTTTAATTTGCGCATCGAGGAAGGCCGCTTCAATCTCGGCCTTTACAATAATTTCCTGCAAAAAAATGCAGCATCCATCGACGCATTCAGAACGAAGCAGAAAGCCGCCTACATCGCCGAACGCGAACGCTGGAAAGCGGAAGGTCAGGAAAATTACACCACCAGCGAGATTCTGGATGACAACCCAATCCCGGGTGATGTTTCTATTCCGGCCGGAGCACATGCAGTCCATACCCATGTAACCGGCATCGTGTGGAAATTGCTGGTGAATGAAGGGCAGCACGTGAATGCCGGTGATGATCTAGCCGTGCTGGAGTCCATGAAAATGGAATTCACGGTTAAGGCACCTGCCAGTGGCATATTGCAGCGCATCCTCTGCCGGGCAGGAAGCAAGGTTACTGCAAGGCAGATACTGTTTGTAATAAGCGGGTAGATGCGATAACGGATAACGCTATCCAGAACAACGATACCCATCCTCCCGCCGCCATGCCATAACCGTTTCAACAGTTTGCTGATGCCGATTTGACAGGCAAAAAACTTTCCTGCCAACCTGGATACAACAAGGCAAAACGGCTGGAGCAACTCTTGCCAACACGGGCGCTATTTGCTCCATCCGGTCTGACATTACCCCTTTGGGTCAACAGTGGTGTAGAGTTGCTTGCATGAACAGCGCATTACACATCGAACTGCCACCTTTTCTCGTACAGGCGAATAACCAGTCGCAAACGCTAGTTACACCGCAAGAGCGCATGAGCTATGTACTTGATCTGGTGCGCGCCAATATTGCAACGGAGGGAGGGCCTTTTGCTGCGGCAGTGTTTGAACGCGATAGCGGTCTGCTGATTTCAGCCGGCGCCAACCGGGTAGTCCCCAGCCATTGTTCCACCGCACACGCTGAAGTTCTTGCGCTATCGCTGGCGCAGGCAAAGCTTGGCACCCATGATCTGGGGGAGGATGGCATGCCCATCTATGAACTGGTAACCAGCGCCGAACCTTGCGTCATGTGCTTTGGTGCAGTGATTTGGTCTGGAGTACGCAGCCTGGTCTGCGCCGCGCGCAGCGATGATGTCGAAGCAATCGGGTTTGATGAAGGCCCCCGGCCAGATAACTGGATAGAAGAACTGGAAGCGCGCGGCATTAGCGTCACAACTAGCCTGCTGCGCGATACCGCCCGGGAACTGCTCAATCATTACTGTGCCTGCGATGGCAGAATCTACAATGCCCGTTGCGGTATCGCCAGCGAAGATCCTGGCCATACCTGTTTTCCTGCAAACCATCCCGGCAGCAAACCTCACCCTTGAGCGGTTACACCCGGATAATCCACCAGCCGGCATTGGTATATCCACATAAGTTCAGATAGCTGGTTCGCAGCCATTTTTATCGCTTGCCCGGTGCTCATGATCCCGAATCGCTGAATCATCGTATCAACCAGATCCGCAAACTGCCTCTTGGCCTGAATCGGGCCAACTCTGCTAGACTCGCGACGATTTAAAACGACTTTAAAACTTCATCCGGAGCGCCAACAGTATGAATTCCGAACCCTGGGTTACCGCAGTTGATGTCGCCCGTCATCTGGGCGTGGTGAAAGATACCGTTTACCGCTGGCGCGAGCGCAAAGGCCTGCCCGCACAGCGTCATGCTGTTTATGAGGCTGCGCGGGCATGCCATCCTCAACGCTGGTCAGGAAAAACCAGAAACTGGAATCCGGTTGAAACTGTTTACCTCAACCCTGAGAAAACATCTCCAACTTCCAGAACTGCAGCATCTGTTTTCAGGTGGGTGGCCTGAAATTCTTAAAATCAGTGACAACTATGTTGACAATTACCGAGAGCGCGTCGTCGATGTTCTTGAAGGCTTGTTCAAACATAGGTAGATCAGTTTTATATTGCCGTTAGTGGGTCAATTTAACATTGCCGGTGACAATCGCGGCCGGATGATTCAGCGCGTCATAAGTGGTAGTGATGTAGAACGCGGTCTCCGGCCAGGTGATCCGGGTATGGTTGCCTGCCGGGTCATACTGGTAGGCACGGGATATTACACACGATCTTTTTTCTTGTCTGCCTGTTCATCCAGAGTGCGTAAATAAGTGAGTTTTTCGCCAATCCTGACTTCCAGACCACGCGGTACCGGCTGATACCAGCCCGGCTCTTCCATACCTTCGGGAAGATAAGTTTCCCCGGCGGCATAGGCACCAGGCTCATCATGGGCGTAGCGGTATTCCCGGCCATGGCCCAGTTCCTTCATCAGCTTCGTAGGTGCATTTCTCAGGTGAACCGGCACTTCGCGGCTTTTATCCTGTTTGATGAATGCCTTGGCCTGGTTGTAAGCGGCATAACCTGCATTGCTTTTGGCTGCAACGGCCAGATAGATGACAGCCTGACCCAGCGCCAGCTCACCTTCCGGGCTGCCAAGACGATCGTAAGTCAGCGCTGCATCATTGGCGATCTGCATGGCGCGCGGATCGGCCAGACCGATGTCTTCCCATGCCATGCGGATAATGCGCCGTGCCAGATAGCGCGGATCTGCCCCTCCATCCAGCATGCGGGTCAGCCAGTACAGGGCGGCGTCCGGATGGGAACCACGGACAGATTTGTGCAAAGCGGAAATCTGATCATAAAAGCATCTCCACCCTTATCGAACCGGCGTGCATTGCGTGTCAGCACTCTGCCCAAATAATCGGCATCAATATGTGTGATTGCTTCTGTTTCTGCTGCGTTTTGCACCAGTTCCAGCAGATTCAGCAAGCGGCGTGCATCGCCATCCGCAAAACCGGTTAGCAGTTCGACCGCATCACTGGCAAACTGCAAATCCGGCATCGCCAGGCTACAGGCGCGTTCAAATAACTGGTGCAATTCCTGATCGGCAAGAGATCGCAGCGCATAGACCTGCGCACGAGAAAGCAGTGCGCTGTTGACCTCAAACGAAGGATTTTCTGTAGTGGCACCAATGAAGGTGATCAAACCCTGTTCGACATGGGGCAGAAAGGCATCCTGCTGCGCCTTGTTAAAGCGGTGGACTTCATCGACGAACAGCAGCGTGGGCCTGTCTGTGCGTTGCAATGTGATCTGGGCGCGCTCAATCGCTTCGCGGATATCCTTCACACCGGACAACACTGCGGAGACTGCGATGTATTCAGCATCGAAGGCATGCGCCATCAGCCGCGCCAGTGTGGTTTTACCACTGCCGGGTGCCCCCAGAGAATCATGGAATAGGGTTTGCCGGATTCAAACGCCAGCCGCAAGGGTTTGCCCGGGCCCAGCAGGTGAGATTGCCCGATGACATCATCCAGTGTGCGCGGGCGTAAACGCTCTGCCAGCGGGGCAGCCGGATTTTGGACGAGAAAAGATCAGTCACGAATCACGTCCACACCATCCGGCGGCGTGAACTGGAACAAATCGGGCGTGAGTACCGGATTCTGTTCAATTCCGGAAAAAATCAGCCAGGTGACCTGACCGAAACTATCGCGCAAAACCATTTCACGCAAATGCCCTGTTTTGAAAATCCCAGCCGGATCAGCTCAAACGAATTTTCCTGATTCTTGGGTACGGCCTCCAGCCATTCCGTATCACCCTGCACGTCAATTTCCTGCAGGTTGAAATCGCGCTCGATGGTGTTGCCGCCCGCAAGCAGCGCTGCCGGCGTGCTGCCCAGCGCCTGATCAAGCCGGTGTACAGTGACCTGGGCTAGATCCTGATCGTAAAACCAGACTTGCTTGCCATCGCCGACAATCAGCTGTTGGTAAGGTTGGTCGTACATCCAGCGGAATTTGCCGGGACGTTCGAACATCATGCTGCCACCCGCCTTTTGACAATCTGGAAATTTTATCGAGCAGTGTCTGGGAAAATCAGCTCGGAAAGTATGTGCCTTGCTAATGAAGGCCTTGAGGCTTTGCACCGCGCTGGCCTTTGCTGGAACAGATAACAGGCAGGCTGACAACAATACGAAAGTGAACAGTAAACGGGACATATTGAGTTATCCGGTTAGGTTGATTGATGGGATGCAAACGGGTACGGGGGTACGTGACTACTCATCGCGGTTGGGCGCCAGCACTTCGCGATTGCCATTACTCTGCATACTGGAAACGAGACCCGTGCGCTCCATTTGCTCGATCAGCCGGGCAGCGCGGTTATAACCGATGCGCAGCTGCCGCTGCACCAGCGAAATGGAGGCACGGCGGGATTTGATGACAATGCTGACAGCTTCGTCATAGAGCGGATCCGATTCTCCTTCAGCAGATTTGCCGGGTTCGCCGCCGTTTTCGTCAGACAAAACGCCTTCTTCACCCGCCTGAAGAATTTCCTCGATGTAGTGTGCTTCGCCATGCTGTTTAAGATATTCGACCACCTTGTGCACTTCGTGATCTGCCACGAATGCGCCATGAACACGCTGAGGATAGCCGCTACCCGGTGGAAGGTAGAGCATGTCACCCTGTCCCAGCAATGCTTCCGCGCCCATCTGGTCAAGAATGGTACGGGAATCGATTTTGCTGGATACCTGAAAGGCAATCCGTGTCGGAATGTTGGCCTTGATCAGGCCGGTAATCACATCCACCGATGGACGCTGCGTGGCGAGCAGCAGATGAATGCCGGCTGCCCGTGCTTTTGGGCTAGCCGCGCAATCAGTTTTTCAACCTTTTGCCGACGATCATCATCAGATCGGCCAGCTCATCAATCACCACCACGATCAGCGGCATTTCCTCCAGAAATTCGGGAGAACCGGGTACCGGATTGAGCGGGTTGGTCAAGGGCTCTTCATTTTTTACCGCTTCGCGCACTTTCTGGTTATAGCCAGCCAGATTGCGTACACCCAGCGCTGACATCAGCTTGTAGCGCCGCTCCATTTCGGCTACGCACCAGTTGAGTGCGCTGGCGGCATCGCGCATATCGGTGACCACAGGCGTGAGCAAATGTGGGATGCCTTCATAAACCGATAATTCCAGCATTTTCGGATCGATCAGAATCAGGCGGACATTTTCCGGGGGCTTTGTAAACCAGACTTAGGATGACGGCATTGATTGCCACGGATTTACCCGAACCGGTAGTCCCGGCGACCAGGGCATGCGGCATTTTGGCCAGATCGGATACCACGGGACGGCCGCTGATATCCTTGCCGAGTGCAATGGTCAGGGAGATGGATTATCCGCATAAACTGCCGAAGCCAGAATTTCGTGCAGGCGTACGGTCTGGCGGTTAGGATTGGGAATTTCCAGACCCATGACCGTTTTACCGGGATGGTTTCTACCACGCGGATGCTGGCGACAGTCAGGGCACGCGCCAGATCCCTGACCAGATTGACGATCTGGTTTCCCTTGACGCCAACAGCGGGTTCAATTTCATAACGTGTAATGACTGGCCGGGATAGGCAGCCACCACTTTCACCTCCACTCCGAATTCCTGCAGCTTGCGTTCGATCAGGCGAGATGTGAATTCCAGCTTGTCGCTGGACAACATTTCAACATTGTTCTGCGGCTCGTCAAGCAAATGCAGCGGAGGAATGATCGCATCAGGCGAATTAGAAAACTGCGGTGTTTGTTCCCTGGCGTTACGCACAATTTTGGGGGAGTGGCTTCCGGCATTCCGATATGCAACGGCACTGGCGGGGAAGATGGTTTTCTGATTTCTTCGGTGCGATTATCCCGCTGGAACGGTACGGTTGTTCCGGCATGGCGGTTCAACCAGGCCAGGCACTTGTCCCGCACGGCAATGCAGATTAACTCTATGCCAGTGCCGATTTCTTCGGATAAACGCACCCAGGACACCCCGGTAAACAGGCTGAACCCAACGGCAAGAATAATGACCAGAGCCAGCGTTGCGCCGCTGAAACCAAGCAATGACAAAAGTTGTTTGCTGAGCATTTCTCCCAGCATGCCGCCAGGTGCAGCGGGGAGTGAAATACGCAGTGTATGAAAACGCAACGCTTCGATTCCGCTGCTGGCTACCAGCAAGGTAAGAAATCCGGTGAAAGACAGCATAAGTACACGCGGATCAAATACATTGGCAATATCAATGCGGCGATAACCCCACCAAACGGTTGCAAAGAAAAACACCACCCACCACCACGCCGAAACACCAAAGAAATACAGCAACAAATCAGCCAGCCACGCCCCGCACTTCCACCGGCATTGCCGATCTGTTGCACTGCTCCACTATGCGTCCAGCCTGGGTCGGTACGGTCAAAACTGATCAGGATCAGCGCAAGATAAAGGGCAACCCCGCTCAGCGCCAATGAAACCGCTTCACGCAATAACCGGCTGATTTTGGGGAAGTGGATTGCTGGCGACTTTTTTCGCCATGGGCTTATCGGCAGAACTCATGTACACATCTTTAGCGTCGAAATCATGATCAGCGTAAGCAACGCCACCACGTTTTCATTTTACGTGCGGTAAAAAAATTACGCTGCTGCGAATCCGTTGAAAGATTCCAGCAGCAGCGCCGGGATGAATGGTATTTGTTTTATTGCTGCCAGACTGACTGGTGGTTTCCCGAAAGACCAGAACATTTTTTCCGGCATCGGGAAAGCAGTCAACTTATTTTTGCGGCCTTAAGCAATTCAACAATCTCGGGAAGCTTGGCAAAGTCCAGCGCGGTTTTATCACTGGTAGTCTTGATTGTGGCATCTGCACCTTTGTCCAGCAGCAATTTGACTGTGTCGGTGTTTTCGTTCAGTACCGCCGACATGAGTGCAGTCATTCCATCCTTGTTTTGAAAATCAATATGAGCACCTTTATCCAGCAGTACTTCGATAACCGGGTTCTGGCCATTTTGTGCAGCCAGAATCAGAGCGGTAAAATCATTGGCTGCCTTTAAATCCGGCTGAGCGCCCTGAGCCAGAAGTTTTTCGACGATTGCCTGACGACCGGTCAGAGCAGCCAGAATCAGCGCTGATGCACCATTAGCGTCCTGCAAATCAATTTTGGCACCTTTTGCCAGCAGCATATCAACGATGTCGGCATAGTCGTTCTGCGCGGCCAGGTGCAGCGCTGTCACCTTGCTTTCATTCTGCAGATCTGGTTGCGCCTGATGATCCAGCAGGGTTTTGACTACTCCGGCATTCCCCTTGACTGTAGCCAGCATGAGGGGGGTCAGTCCGCTCTTGTCCTGCAGATTGGGGTTGGCCCCCTTAGCCAGCAGCAAATCAACAATTTCCTGATGGCCGTTCTTGCTGGCCAGCAGCAAGGGGGTGCCACCCTGGATATTTGCCAGATCCACTGCGGCTTTTCGGTCCAGCAATAATTTGACGATTTCCATGTGGCCGTTCTGCGCCGCCACCGATAATGCAGTAAAACCTTCGGGGATTGCAGATCTGTTTTAATGCCTTCATTCAACATTTTTTCCACACCCGGGGCATCTCCCGCAAATGCTGCCTTGAAAAATCGACGTTCTTGCTGATTTCAGCATCAGCTTCGGGATTCACAGTGACATTGGCATTGGTATTGGTATTGGCATCAGCAGCGCGGATAGGAGACATCTGCAATAGAAAAAATAAAGCCGCTACGCCCATCAGACAGGATTGTTTCAATCGGGCAGAGAATGTCATGTTTTCAGTAAATTTCATTTGAAAATAAAGTGTGGTTGAAAATCAAAATCTTGTTTCTTTGCAAGACAAACCAGGGAGAGGCATTTTAGACAAGATGCGCTCAATAGGTTCTTGGTTTAGGAGGAAAGGATTCTACAGTCAGCGGTTTCAGGCGCACGGGTTTGTAGTCCAGGCGTTTGTCTTTGCTGAAAAACAGGGAGTGTTTGAGCCATTTCTGATCATCCCGTTCGGGAAAATCGTCACGCGTGTGTGCCCCTCGACTTTCATGCCGCGCTTCTGCTGCAATCATGGTAGCCATGGCCACTTCCATCAGGTTATCCAGCTCCAGCGCTTCGACTCTGGCCGTGTTGAATACCCTGCTTTTGTCGCGGATTTCCGTATGTTTCACCCGTTCGGCAACTTCGCCCATTTTTTCCACGCCTTCCTTCAGCATGTCCGGAAAACGGAAAACGCCGCAATGCGTCTGCATGGTCTTACGTAAAGCGTCGCTGGTTGCGGCCACATTTTCACCATTTTCTGGGTTTCCAGGCGCAAAGCCGTGTCAGCGTCTGTTCTGCCGCAGCTTGTGGTAATGGCTTGTGATGGTTGTTCCGGGTCAGATCCTCGATGATCTGGTTGCCAGCGGCACGGCCAAACACGACGATATCCAGCAGCGAATTGGTGCCCAGGCGATTGGCACCATGCACGGATACGCAAGCGCATTCGCCAACAGCATAAAGCCCTGGCACAACCTCCTCCGGGCTGGTTTTATACGGCGCCACCACCTGACCATGATAATTGGCAGGAATACCCCCCATCATGTAGTGTGCTGTCGGAACAACCGGAATGGGATCGACGAGGGATCGACATGCGCAAACTTGAGTGCGATTTCACGGATGCCGGGCAGTTTCGATGTGATCGTTTCTGCACTCAGATGATCCAGTTTCAGCAGCAGGTGATCTGCTTTGGGACCGCAGCCGCGCCCCTGGTGGATCTCCGTAATCAGCGCACGGGAAACGACATCGCGGCTGGCGAGATCCCTGGCATGGGGCGCATAGCGATCCATGAAACGCTCACCTTCAGCATTGACCAGATAGCCGCCTTCTCCCCTTACGGCTTCGCTGATGAGAATACCGGCTCCATATACACCCGTTGGGTGAAATTGCCAGAATTCCATGTCTTCCAGCGGAATACCGGCCCGTGCCACCATACCCAGACCATCGCCCGTATTGATGAAAGCATTGGTGCTTGCTTCAAAATACGGCAGGCGCCTCCCGTTGCCAGTAGTGTGGCGCGCGCCTGCAGAATCATGATTTCCCCGGTTTCCATTTCCAGTGCCGTGATTCCCAGCACTTCGCCTTCATGATCACGAATCAGATCAAGTCCCAGCCATTCTATAAAAAACTGGGTATTGGCACTGACATTGCGCTGATACAGCGTATGCAGCATGGCGTGGCCAGTACGATCGGCCACTGCACAGGAACGACTGGCCTGATCCCGCCAAAATTCAGGGATTGTCCACCAAATGGCCGCTGGTAAATTTTACCGTTCTCCAGCCGGTCAAACGGCATGCCGAAATGCTCCAGCTCATACACCACTTCGGAAGCATGACGGCACATGAATTCAATAGCATCCTGGTCGCCGAGATAATCCGAGCCCTTGACGGTATCGTACATGTGCCAACGCCAGTCATCTTCAGTGATATTGCCCAGCGAGGCAGCAATTCCACCCTGTGCTGCAACGGTATGTGACCGGGTGGGAAATACCTTCGACAGCACGGCAACCTTGAACCCGGCTTCGGATAATTGCAGTGCGGCGCGCATGCCGGCACCACCTGCACCGACGATGACCACATCAAATTTCCTTTGCTTGACTTTCACATCAACCCCACAGAATGTCCAGGAACCATATCAGGTAGCCCAGTAATGCCACAATAAACGTTATTTGCAGTGTCAGACGAACAGGCATCGGATGGACATAATCCATCAGGACATTACGTACTCCCACCCAGGCGTGCCAACATAAACCGGCAAAAAAAAGTAGTGATGCAATTCTTATCCATTGAATGGAAAAAAGTGCTTTGAATTCTTCATGACTATCCGGTTGATAAACCACCACGAGCGCGATCAGCAGTCCGGTATAACCTGCCATCAGGACAGCAGTGATGCGCTGCACCAACCAATCTTTCAAACCATAGTGCGCGCCGGTTATAACACGATGGGCCGGTTTTACCATAACCATATTCCTGCCAGTACTGTTAAAATTACGCCTGTCGCCAATACCAGTTTGCTGCTGAGGCGGGCGTGTTCCAGTTGCAGGCCGTAATGCAAATCAAGCATCAAGTGCCGGATACCAGCAAACAGATGGTGCAGAAAACCACGTGGCCAGCAACAAAAACAGCTTGCACAAGGGCTGATCCAAACCGGATTGCAGGCTGGCGAAGGTCTCCGGAGATTGCAGCAACATTTGCATCCCGTAAAGAAATAATGGGATCCCGGAAAAAAAAGCAATACACCGCTAATGCGATGCAGGATGGAAACAATGGCAGGAAGAGGTTGCCTGATTTTAAGCAGATTCAGATATTTAGGGCGTCTTCTCGCCGGATACCGTGCTTCCATAAAATAACCAATCAGGCCGGGTAAGTTTATCGGTGGGTGGATAACCCAATAGTAACTCCAACAAGCACTTTATTTTTCTAGTTTAATCCGTTCCATGCCAGCAGACAACCTGAGCTTCCAGCGAGTATTTATCACGCCTGGCGCGGGTGCGCGCATTGTTTCGGCATATCAATTACGCTAATATAACTTCCCATGACTAAATTTGTCTTTGTGACTGGTGGTGTTGTTTCTTCTCTAGGCAAGGGAATTGCTGCGGCTTCTTTGGCAGCGCTACTTGAAACACGTGGCATCAAGGTAACCATACTCAAGCTGGATCCTTATATCAATGTTGATCCGGGAACCATGAACCCGTTTCAGCATGGTGAAGTGTTTGTAACAGACGATGGCGCTGAAACCGATCTGGATCTGGGGCATTACGAGCGCTTCATCAGTACCAAATGACCCGGAAAAACAATTTCACCACCGGGCAAATTTACGAAAGTGTAATCCGCAAGGAACGTCGCGGTGATTATCTTGGCGGAACCGTGCAGGTAATTCCGCATATTACCGACGAAATCAAACTGTTTATCCGCAATGGCGTTTCTGACGCACAAGTAGCTATCGTTGAAATTGGCGGCACAGTCGGCGATATAGAATCCCTGCCATTTCTGGAAGCAATCCGACAAATGTCAGTACAGCTCCCTCATCAGGATACCTGCTTCATTCATCTGACCTTGCTGCCTTACATTAGCTCCGCCGGTGAACTGAAAACCAAACCGACACAACATTCGGTCAAGGAGCTTCGCGAAATTGGCATTCAGCCGGATGTACTGCTCTGTCGTTCCGATCGCCCGCTTCCGCTGGAAGAGCGGCGCAAAATCGCCCTGTTTACCAATGTCCGCGAAGAATCGGTTATTTCTGCGATTGACGTGGACAATATTTACAAAATCCCGGCACTGCTACATGAACAAATGCTGGATGAAATCGTCTGCCACAGACTCAATATCCTCGCCAAACCAGCTAATCTGTCCGTCTGAAAAAACTGGTGCATGCACTTGAGCATCCCGAGCATGAAGTTTCCATTGCCCTTGTTGGAAAATATGTTGATCTGACAGAATCTTATAAATCCTTGTCAGAAGCGTTAATTCATGCCGGAATCCATACGCGCTGCAAAATCCGCATTCACTATATTGACTCGGAAAATATCGAGCAGCATGGAACAGATTGTCTGGCAAACATGGATGCGATTCTGGTGCCTGGCGGATTTGGCAAACGCGGGTAGAAGGCAAGATCAAGGCAATCAACCATGCCCGCAGCCACCGGATTCCTTACCTCGGGATATGCTTAGGGATGCAACTCGCTGTCATTGAATTTTCCCGAAACTGTCTTCAACTTGAAAAGGCACATAGCACAGAATTCGATCCGACACACCGTACCCGGTATTGGGGTTAATTACCGAATGGCGTGATCGCCATGGACACATCGAGAAACGCTCTGCCCAGACAGATCTGGGCGGGACAATGCGACTGGGAGGACAGGAGTGCCTGCTAAAACCGCATACTCTGGCACATAACATCTACGGTGCAGATAAAATTATTGAACGCCATCGGCATCGTTATGAAGTCAATGCAGAATTTATCCCTCAACTGGAGCAAGCCGGCATGCGGATAAGCGGTTTATCTGTGGAAGGTGACCTATGTGAAATGATTGAATTGCCTCAATCTGAACATCCCTGGTTTGTCGGTTGCCAATTCCACCCGGAATTCACTTCCACACCCAGAAATGGCCATCCTCTCTTCAAGAGCTATATACAGGCCGCCATCAGCTTTGCCGAGCAACCCGACCCCGGCCATACCAAAACACCGTAACCGCGATGCACGGAAAATGCCATGACAACCACGACCGGAGACTTAAATAAGCAAGGGTAATTCAGTTATTTTATAAAATTTCTGGCTACCAGAAACGGACATAATAGAAGCACAAAACAGCCAAACAACTGCAGTACGATTTACGAGTATTTTTACCATTTTTCCATCACCCATTGAACAACACAAGGAAGGCAGCATGAGTGCAATCGTAGATGTAATCGCCCGTGAAATTATCGACTCGCGTGGTAACCCAACCATAGAAGCCGATGTATTACTGGAATCGGGCATGCTTGGGCGCGCTTCAGTGCCATCCGGTGCATCTGTCGGTACGCGCGAAGCGGTCGAACTGCGGGATGGAGATACGCAACGCTATTACGGCAAAGGTGTATTAAAGGCAGTTGAAAGCGTCAACGGCGAAATCTCTGAAACAATCATGGGATTGGATGCCATGGAGCAATGTTTCATTGATAAAACCCTGATTGAGCTGGATGGCACCGAAAACAAATCCAGGTTGGGCGCCAACGCAATACTGGCTGTTTCACTGGCGGTTGCCAAGGCCGCAGCAGAAGAATCCAGCCTCCCTCTTTATCGCTATCTGGGAGGGATCAACGCCAAGTGGCTACCGGTACCAATGATGAACCTGGTTAATGGCGGCGCACACGCAAACAATCGTCTGGATATGCAGGAATTCATGATCATCCCGCTGGGATTGCCAAACCTGCGCGAGGCCGTGCGTTGCGGCGCGGAAGTATTCAGCAGGCTCAAGACATTACTCAATAAAAAAAATCTGCCTACTACCGTAGGTGATGAAGGTGGATTTGCTCCAAGCTTTGCGCATAACGAAGAAGCGCTGGGCCTGATTGTGCAGGCCATAGATGAAGCTGGTTATCAACCTGGTTCCGAGGTGGCGATCGGTGTGGATTGTGCCAGTTCCGAATTTTTCCGGGATGGCAAATATCATCTTGATGTAGATGGGATGAGCCTAACCTCGGCTCAGTTTGTGGATTATCTTGCCACCTGGGTAGAAAAATACCCGATCATCAGTATCGAAGATGGCATGAGTGAACAGGATTGGGATGGCTGGGGGTTGCTGACAGAAAGACTGGGAAAATCGGTTCAGCTGGTGGGGGACGATGTGTTTGTAACCAACACCAGAATTCTTAGGGAAGGCATCAACCGCAATATCGCCAATTCTATTCTGATCAAAATCAATCAGATTGGCACGCTTACCGAAACCCTGAATGCCATCGAAATGGCGAAGTGTGCTGGCTATACCGCCATTGTTTCTCATCGTTCTGGCGAGACTGAAGATACTACTATTGCTGATATAGCGGTCGCTACCAATGCTCTGCAAATCAAAACGGGTTCGCTTTCGCGCTCGGATCGGCTGGCCAAGTACAATCAGTTGTTGCGTATCGAGGAAGATCTAAGCGAGATGGCGCAATATGCCGGAAGATCGGCATTCTATCAATTGAAACCGTGAAAACCATAGCCGGATTGCTGGTTCTCATGATTGCATTGGCGCAATATCCATTATGGTTCAGCAAGGGAAGCTGGTTGGCCATTCTGGAAATGCATGAACAAATCTCTACCTTGCAGGAAACCAACCAGAGCCTTCAGAATAGAAACACTATTCTGGAGGCAGAGGTCAACAATTTGAAAAAAGGGCTTGACGCGATTGAGGAGCTTGCGAGAAGCGAGCTAGGAATGATACGCAAGAATGAGCTTTTTTTTCACGTAGCAGAGTACGAAAACAAATAAACCTTGCTATGGAAGTATCGTGTTTACAACCATATTGTTTGCAGTAGAACACAATGAAGGCACAAATTCATGATCTTCAAATGGCTATTTCTGATTCTTCTGGTCTGCCTGATCTTCTGGCTATTTAAACGATCCGGATCAAAACATAAAAATTCTTCTGATACATCTGCAGAAGTGGTTGAGAACATGGTGCGCTGCGCATACTGCAGCGTTTATCTGCCACAAAATGAAAGTATTACCTGGAGTGGCCGAAGTTTCTGCTGTGCTGAGCATCGCCGATTATTCTCGCAGTACCAGCAGTCATTACACAAATAAGAAGCCGCGCCCACGCCCTCCTCCCTGTTAGGCTTGATTGCAGGCCGTTCACTTACACCACGACATTACTGCCAAACCACTCAAACGGGAGAAAAGAAGCAATACCCTGGCAATAAAAGACGAGAGAAAAAATGTCCTTATTTTTCCTCTATTACTTCTGTAAGAATCTGCCGTATTTCTGGTTGAATTTCTCGACCCTACCCGCAGTATCAACAATCTTCTGCTGGCCTGTATAAAACGGATGACAAGACGAACATACCTCAATATGCAGAGGTTTGCTTAAAACGGAACGCGTCTTGAATTCATTACCGCAGCTGCAAGTTACAGTAATTTCATTGTACGCCGGGTGGATGCCTTCCTTCATTTGATATCCTTTACAGAGCTAAATAAAAAGGCAGCTATTATCACTTAAGCTAGGCATAGCTGCAACTAGCAACCTGTCAGACTTTTCTGGTGGAAGGATAATATGCCTTTCCTGTTTTTGGAGTGTTGATATGAGTGATTTTCGTCCGGTAAATCGTGGCACTGGATATTTACTGCTGCCATCTGTGGGTGGATGACAGCCGGAAAATCATCTGGCGCGTTTTATTGTTGAAGTGGTGGAGAATCTTTCCACAGCGCATTTTGAACGAGTCTATGCCGGGCGTGGCAGTGTGCAGCCTATCACCCCAACATGCTGCTGGCACTGCTGGTGTACGGTTATGCCGCCAGGGTGTTTTCCAGCCGCAAGATCGAACACCCCCTTATGCCGATTCAGGTGATATTTTTCGTGCGCTCCAGCACTGCGGCAAAGAAACCGTCGGTGTTGTGGTGAAGTGGCGAAAGCTGTAAATATTCGCCAATATCGGGAAGTGTGATTTTTTGCTGTTCAAGCAGCTCTCCGCAATGCAGAACAGAAAATTGCGGATGATTTGCCAGAAATTGCGCGACAATCTGCTGATTTTCTTCCGGCAGCAGGCTGCAAGTGGCATAAACCAGCCGTCCTCCCGGTTTGAGCAGATTGGCGGCGGCATCAAGAATAGCAATCTGCTTCGTTTGCAATTCATCAATACTTTCCGGATTTTGCCGCCACTTCAAATCAGGGTTGCGGCGCAAAGTACCCAGCCCGCTGCAGGGTGCGTCGATCATTACCCGGTCTATTTTCCCAGCCAGCCGCTTCAATTTGATATCACGCTCACTGTCGATGCGTTGAGGGTGGACATTTGATAAACCGGAACGTTTTAACCGGGGTTTGAGGTTATTGAGCCGTTTTTCAGAAACATCAAAGGCATACAGCCGCCCGTGAGAATGCATCAGGGCACCCAGCAATAATGTTTTCCCTCCTGCTCCGGCACAAAAATCCACTACCATTTCGCCGCGTTTGGGTGCGAGCAAAAACCCCAACAACTGGCTGCCTTCATCCTGCACCTCTATTTTTCCGGACAAGAACAGTTCATTCCGGTTGATGGCCGGTTTTCCAGTGACGCGAATACCAATCGGGGAGAAGGGCGTGGGCTCGGCTTCAATCCCCTGCTGCTTCAGCGCTGCCAGTACTTCTTCACGCTTGGCAATCAGGCTGTTGACCCGGATATCCAATGGAGCTGACTGTTGTAACGTCTGACCAAGGTGCAAAATTTCTTCATCTGTCCAGAATTTTTGCAGTTTCTCCACGAGCCATTCCGGGAATTCTGCCCGGATGAAAAGTGGCTGTTCTTCCAGTTTGATGGCTTTGATTTGCTGTATCCACTTGATTTCGGTTTCCCGCAGGAATGGGGTCAATTCCCGCAGATTCATACCCTGAAATCGTGTCAGGTAAGCTAGCACCAACTCACGAGCGGTAGCTTTTCCAACCAGTTTCTCCAGGAAAAAGCGACGCCGAAGTACACCAAATACAGTTTCCGCAATCACGCCCCGGTCATTTTGTCCCAGTTGGGGGCGATCCTGAAAAAATTGCCGCAGCAATACATCAGCCGGAGCCTGCAGCGGTAAAATCTTGCGCACAGCCGCAATCAGCAGATCCAGTCGTTCGGGAGTCAGGCGCATAATCAGTTCAAATCAAATGGGTTATTGTGTGGAGTTCACTGGCGGAACGTAGTCAATTTTTGTGACTATCTGATCAACTTCCAGCCCGTGTTTTTCGGTTGAGATGATGCGTACCGGCAACAAGTGATGCCCGGTTGCCAGCCAGATTTTTTTCCGGAACGGGTCGCCTGCTTCCTGCTGTTTTGTCAGCACGATGGTGGAAAGCTTGCCGATGGGTGTGTCCAGTATTTCCCTGCTGACGGTGTAACGAGTTGTATACAGGCTGCGGTAATCGGTTTCATGCACGACCAGTGTTTTCTTGGGCGCTGTAGTGAATGCAAAATGGTAGGCAAGACTTAATTCATCCAGCGTTCCATCCGGCAGATTTTCTGTTATTTCTTGCCCCTTGCGGCGATAGACAATGTGTTTCCTGTCCCAGTCGAATTCAACTTCGCGAACCGGCTTGTCGCCGCGCTGATCGCTGAATCGGAGCGGTTTCATACCCTTGCGCGGAACGATGACTCCTTCACTGTGGCGCTGGATACTGCCGCGCTTGATCAACCGGAGAATACCGCTTGCAGCAGCTTCACTATTGATGATGTAGTGTTGTACGTCATTTTCTTTCCGCAGGAGCAGTGTTTCACGTGCTTTTCCCTGTCCGATACTGCCATTGAGCTTGTATTCAATATCGATGCGTTCGGATAAATCACCCGCCAGGACGAGGGTATTTGCCAGCAGGAACAGGATGAATAACAGCAGTTTCATAGCTCAATTCCAGGTGAATATAGAACTTCCTGCCCGCCAGCAGCGGTTTTGATCTCGACATGATTACCTGCCAGAACAATTTGCCCTTGCAGAAACCAGCGCACTGCCTGAGGGTAAATGCGATGCTCCTGCGCAAGCACTCTTGCGGCCAGCGTGGCCGGTGTGTCATCCGCTAACACCGGCACGGCGGCCTGAATGATGATGGGGCCGTGATCCAGTTGCGAAGTAACGAAATGGACCGTGCAGCCGTGGATTTTGACGCCTTCACCCAGGGCGCGCTGATGTGTATCGAGCCCGGTAAATGCCGGAAGCAGGGAAGGGTGAATGTTGATTAGTCTGCCTTGGTAATGATCCACGAACGGCTCAGACAGAATACGCATGAAACCCGCCAGCACGATCAGATCAGGTTTGTATGCATCGATGGCTTCTGTCAGCGCAGCATCAAAGGCAACCCGGTCGGAAAATGCGCGGTGATCAATCGCATGAGCCGAAATGTTTCGTGTACGGGCAAATGCCAGCCCTTCTGCTGCCGGATTGTTGCTGATTACTGCCGCAACTGGCAATCCGGCTTCGACTAATGCCTGCATGTTGCTACCACGGCCGGAAATAAGGATAACCACTGATTTCATGGTTTTTCCTTCAGGTAATGATAATGGGCGGTGTTCCGAGTTGACGAGGCTTGATTGTGCCGATTTGCCATACGGTTTCACCACTGTTGCGCAGCATTTCAATGGCTTTCTGAGCATGTTCCGGTGCAATGACCACAACCATACCGATCCCGCAGTTGAACACGCGCAACATTTCTTCTTCTACTACGTTGCCATGTTGTTGCAGCCAGTCAAACAGGGGAGGGAGCGGCCAAGCGCTCCGGCTGATATGTGCCGTGACGCTATCGGGCAGAACACGAGGAATGTTTTCCAGCAACCCGCCACCGGTAATATGTGCCAATCCCTTGACCGGCAGCTCGGCCATCAATGTCAGTAAGGATTTCACATAAATGCGGGTAGGCGCCAGGAGCGCATCAATCAGTCTGGTTTCACCAAGGAGTGTATCGGGCTGAATTGCGTGCCTATCGAGAATCTTGCGAATCAGCGAAAATCCATTGGAATGCGGGCCGCTTGAAGCGAGTCCGAGTACGACATCATTTTCCCGGATGCCGGAACCATCAATGATCCGGTCTTTTTCCACCACACCCACAGCAAAACCAGCCAGATCATATTCCCCATCCGGATACATACCGGGCATTTCTGCTGTTTCACCGCCGATCAGTGCACAACCGGATTCCTCACAACCGCGCGCAATTCCCTGAATCACCAAAGCAGCGGTGTCCACATCCAGCTTGCCACAGGCGAAATAATCCAGAAAAAACAAAGGCTCAGCACCTTGCACCAGAATATCGTTCACGCTCATGGCAACCAGATCAATACCAATGGTTGCATGTCGCGCATACTCGAATGCCAGCTTGAGTTTGGTTCCTACGCCATCCGTGCCGGATACCAGTACTGGCTGACGGTATTTTCCTGGCACCTCGAATAGCGCACCGAATCCCCCGATACCTCCGAGTGCTTCCGGACGCAAGGTGCGGCGTGCAAATGGCTTGATCATTTCCACCAGGCGATTTCCTGCATCAATATCAACACCGGAAGAACGGTAGGAAATGGGGTTTGTATCAGGATTGCCAGAGTTTGGGGCGGTCAAGTTGAGTTCTCGCAGGGTTAGGGCTAGAGTGCGGTTTTTAATGCCTGATTTTACCATGAACGATAAATATTCCCCGGATTCCCGCCTGCTCTGGTATCTGGCTGTCATCGGTATGGCAAGTGCGCTGATTTATTTGCTCAGTCCCATTCTTACCCCTTTTTTTCTGGCAGCCGTCATTGCCTATATCTGCAATCCACTGGTGACATGGCTTCAAACCAGAAAAATCCCCAGGACCCTGAGCACGATTTTTGTGATGCTCATGACGATGGGGGTATTCATCGCTATCGTACTCATCCTGTTACCGTTGTTCGAAAAAGAGGCGGCGCGTCTTATTGAGCAGATTCCGTTTTTCCTGGATCTGGTGAAAAACCAGTTCATTCCCTGGCTGGAAAATAATTTCAACATCGAGCTTCAGATTGACATTGCCTCTCTCAAGGAGATGCTGGCAGAACATTGGCAAAGCGCAGGTGGAGTGGCTGCGCAAATGCTGCCTTCGCTGAAGAGTGGTGGCTTGATCCTGCTGACGTTCCTGATGAATCTGATGCTGGTGCCGGTCGTACTGTTTTATCTGTTGCGTGACTGGAATAATCTGATTCGCCAGATTGGAGAATTGATTCCTCCCGTCTGGCAAAAGCAGTTTTTTACCCTGTCGAAGGAAACTGATAGCGTGCTGGCTGAATTCATGCGCGGGCAAACGGCGGTCATTGCCATCATGAGTATTTATTACGTGACGGGGCTATGGCTGGTCAAGCTGGAATTCGCCTTGCCGATCGGATTGATATCCGGGATTCTAGTATTTATACCTTACCTGGGGACCATCACTGGGCTTGCACTGGCAAGCTTAGCGGCCATTATGCAATTTCAGGATTGGAGTGGCGTGATTACCGTTTGGGCGGTAGTGGGATCCGGGCAATTACTGGAAAGCATGCTGATTACGCCCCGGCTGGTAGGGGAACGCATCGGATTGCACCCGGTAGCGGTAATCTTTGCATTGCTGGCTTTCGGCCAGCTGTTCGGTTTTATCGGGATTTTGCTGGCGCTGCCGGTTAGCGCGGTGTTGCTCGTCCTGCTCCGGCATCTGCATGCGCAATATATGGAAACAATGAAAGAATGATGATGCGTGCAGTTTTTGTCGCAGTTGTTGCTATAACTCTTTCGGGTTGCCTGTCACCGGTTGCCTTGAACCGGGCAGTGGAACTTTATGATCAGGCAACCATTCGTTCGGAATCAAGACAGCTGTTGGTAAACATTGCTCGCGCCCAACATCATGAGCCGATTCACTTCACACGCGTATCCAGCATTGCCGCAACATTCAATTTCAGTGCAAATGCAGGTGTTACACCGGCATTAACTGGAGAGAGTGGCGGTTTGCTCGCCCCTGTTTTTGGTGCCGATGTCTCGGAAAACCCTACTTTCAGCATTGATCCGATTGCCGGTGACGAATTTACCAGACGTCTGCTGACACCTTTCAGTCAGCATAAACTGATGCTCCTTCTGCGCCAGCATTATGATATTGACCTGATGTTGCGCATGCTGGCGCAGGAGGTTCATCTGGATGATTCCGAATCACATCACGCGATTCAGAATACCTCTGCTACAGATAGGCAAGGATATCAGCATGGACTACATCGCAATGTGAAAAAAGTAGCGGCCTCGGAAGGTCAGGGTAAAAAGGAAATCAAGATCGACCAGGTTGCAACTGACCCGTTTCCTCCGGATTTTCAGCTTACCAGGGAGCAGAAACGACGCATGCGTTACCGTCAGCATGTCCACCAGCACCGGGCCACATATCTTAATAATCCTTCAGATCGTGCCGGATATGAGATGTTTCGCCGTATCGTCCTGCATCTTTCTGCAATTCAGGATCAGAAAAAGCTGTATGCCGAGCCGCTGATTTACGAGCGTAGCTGGGAAATAACTGATGGTGGTATTTCAGCAGAAGGGCTTTTTCAGGCGATCGAAAAAGATTTCGATGTAAATTATGACCGGGTAAAAAGCATTTATACGCTGAGCAAACAATTGCCCGGCCCCATTCTTATCACTAACTACAATCCGAACATTCTTTGTTGCGAGGAGCGTGCAGAGCTGGATGATCTGATCAATCCGTGGATTGAAAATGATGTTGCCTTTGATATCCGGCCCGGATACCCGGGTGGAGAGTGGCCGATACGGGGTACATTCAGGCTCCGGAGCTTTCATACTATCCTGAATTTCCTCAGCCATGCTTTAGGGGAAGAACGGGAATATTACGTAGAGAAAGATGCGCGCACCCCTCCGATTTTGGGAAACGAAAATCCTGTGCAAACCATGGGTCTGATTGTTGCCGATAAATTACCCGAGGGTGTCAACATATACGCGCAATCGCATGGTAAATACTACGCTGTGGATACGACAGGAGCTGATACGCATTGGAACCGTAATGCATTTCAGTTGCTTTATGTGCTATTCAGGCTAACGGTGACTGACACCAAACCATCAGGCGTACCTATCACTATTTCCAAATAGGGAAATACAGTCAATACGGATACTGAAAGGTAGCCCTTATATTTTTTGACAGGAATGTTCCCGTGGAGCTGGGGGTGAGTGCGTATGCCTGATTCAGGAATCTATTCCTGCAAGCACACGCTGTTCTCGTATTATCGAATTAGCCAGGGAAATCTGGTTTCGGAAAGAAAACCAGTTGTTACGCGACCAACCCGTTTAGCAAAACGTTCCGCAATTCCTTCCTGAACGGTAAAGTCAACAATGCGCTCGGCCTTGATGACTTCACGCGCAATGTAATCCGCGCTACCCAGTGCATCAGCCAGGCCAAGTTCTATACTCCTGGCGCCAGTCCATACCATGCCGCTGAAAATTTCAGATTCATCCTTTAAACGATCGCCTCTGCCATTTTTCACCACTTGAATAAACTGCTGGTGAATCTCGGCCAGCATTTTCTTTGCATGTTCTCTTTGTACCGGATCAGAGGGTGAAAAAGGATCGAGAAATCCCTTGTTTTCTCCTGCCGTCAAGAGACGTCGCTCCACACCCAGTTTTTCAAGTGTGCCGGTGAAACCAAATCCATCCATCAGCACACCAATCGACCCCATGATGCTAGCCTTGTCAACAAAGATTTTATCTGCAGCGGCAGCGATGTAATACCCGCCCGAGGCACAGATATCTTCCACGACAACATAGAGGGGAATGTCCGGATACAAAGCGCGTAGCCGGTAAATTTCATCATTGATAGCGCCCGCTTGAACCGGACTTCCTCCCGGACTATTAATCCGCAAGATCACACCGGCGGTATTTCGATCTTCAAATGCCTTTTTCAGACCATTATTGATATTTTCCGCATTATTTAAGCTATCTGCGGCAATCTCGCCGCGCAGTTCAACCAGTGCAGTATGTTTTCCAGATCCCGTAGCCACATCAGCATCCAGCCAGCCCAGGCCCCAAAAAAGTAACGTAAATAAATAAGAAAAGGTAAGCAGACGGAAAAAGATGCCCCAGTTGCGTGCCTTCCTTTGTTCTTTTAGAGAAGCAAACACCAGATTCCGCAGTGTTTCGTGCTCCCACTTTTCCTTGTTGGTATTTTCTGTATCAGCCATGAATATCAGTTACGTGTTATCTGTGAATTTATTGAACTGCCCCACTGCGCGTTTCGGAGACATAAATCTCGACTCTGCGGTTTTTTGCACGGCCTGCAGCGTTTTCATTTGACGCGACCGGTTGATATGAGCCGCGGCCATCGATCTGGATACGCTGGAAGGGTACACCACGACTTGCCAAATACTCTCGTGTGCTGGCTGCGCGATTAATAGACAGTGGATTATTTACCGTATCGCTGCCAGTGCTGTCGGTGTGCCCAACAATCGTGACCTGGGTGCCTGGATTGTTCAGCAGACTGGTTGCAAAGCTATCGAGTACCGGACGGAAACCAGGTTTGATTTGCGCGCTTCCCGTATCAAAGGAAATATCGCTAGGAATGTTCAGCATCAGCCGGTTATCTGGTGTTTGCGACACTACTACGCCAGTACCGGCCGTGGCATTTTCCATTTGCACTCTTTGTTCTTCCATTCTTTTTGACCACAGGTAACCTGCGCCAGCGCCCAGCGCTGCGCCAGCACCAGCACCAATTGCAGCACCCTTCCCGCCGCCAGCCAGCGCACCGATTGCTGCGCCTGTTCCGGCGCCAATCAACGCACCTGTTCCGGTACCTCTTTGCGTACCGCTCATATCAGCACAAGCAGAAACAAGGGATCCAGCCAGTAATACAGTTAAAACTCGGGTTTTATACATAATCTCACCTTTCATGTTGATGGAATATCAAGGGTACTGTAGCAGAGAAACTGAAAAAACAGCCATTGGCTCTTCGTTTTTTGTTGGTCGGGTATCTGGTTTACAAGAACAATTGATCCGGTGCCAGATTGAAAATTCAAATTCCGGTTATTTTTATTCCTGGAAACTTTGCCAATTGGCCCGAATATCGACTGCCTGACTCTGAATCCAGCCTGACAAATCATCCATGGTTTGAACTTGCAGCCAGTTGTCATGGTAAGCGGTGGCAGTCAGAGGAGTATTTCTTTTCAGCGAAGTGATTGCCTTGGCTTGATGATTGGGCTCTGCTTGCAGATTTATTGCTTTGGTAGTCAGTAATGGGACCGTGATGCGAAAAGCCAGCGGTGCATCCTGAGATACAAACATTTTTCTGGTCGGGTTGGTTATTGCATCAATCAACTCACCAGACTGTGCCGCATGATTCATAGCAGCGCTATAATTTTTTTGTTCGTAAGCGGTGGTTGCGGCATCCAAAAAACGCTGTGCCAGTGACTGCAAAGTGGCTTCAGATTCGCTGAATGAAACCAGTTTTGCAGCATGGACCGCGATTTCGACCTCAGCTATTTTTGAGGCGGCTTCCGGCTGTGTGGCCAGGCGATGCAGTTTGTTTTCAGCACGACTCATCTCGCCTGCCGTTTTCTGCAGTATCTGCGCACGATCCTGTTCACGCGCATTCAGATTCTGGATAAGCTCATCCTTTTCCGCCAGCTTTTGCTTGAGAGATGCAATTTCATCCCGGAGTATCCTTTGGCTTGGCGGTTTTTCCGGAATCGGGACAACATCAATCCGTTCTGTTTTCCCTGTGCCTGCCGGTTTCAGATCAGCCGATTGCCTGGATACAGGAGGTTTGGCTGGTTGATGGGTTACGCACCCTCCCAGGCTGACTCCTGCAGATACCAGAATCAATGCAGCGAAAGACGATCTATCTGGGATATTGTGGAACCTGGACATTTGACCTGTTCTTTTAAAAATGGATATGCTGCGAGCGATATAAGCAATCTCGGAACCCCTGAATCGACCAGCTGAAGTTAGACTTTAGCGTAAATGAAAAGAATGTTTACGTCCGTAGTTTTTATCACCTTTTGATTTTCCATAATTACAACCTGAAATGCATCGTCGGATAATACGCTGGGTGGCGATCCAGCTTGTATCAGTATTTATGGTAACGATCGTTATCATATTCCTGCTGGGTGAAATCGTAACAGGATCGGCTCCTACTGCTGTGGAAACATTGTTGCCGGATTTTCCGGTGGAAACAATACAGATCCCCGTCAACCATGATTATGTTGTGCATGGCTGGCTGGCACGGGGAATCAACGGGCACGGCGCAATCCTGCTTGTGCATTCCATGCGCAGCAACCGCCTTGAAATGCTTGGCCGGGCGAGGTTTCTCAACAGCCAGGGTTATCATGTGCTGATGATTGATCTGCAAGCACATGGGGAAACGCCTGGAGACCGCATTACTTTCGGTGCGCGTGAATCTGTTGATGTTGCAGCGGCCGTTGATTATCTCCGTAATACTTTTCCGCATGATCGTATCGCTGCCATTGGAGCAACGCTTGGTGCAGCCGCTATTGTGCTGGCCGATCCACCACTGCGGCTCGATGCCATGATACTTGAATCACTACACCCCACTTTTGCCGAGGCGGTGACAAATCGGCTCAAGCTGCATTTGGGGGATGCGGGAGGATATCTTCACCTTTTGTTGCTACCCTACTTCTCTTTTCTTCTGGATTTGCAGGTTGATCAACTTAATCCGGTTGACCGGATCGGCAATCTGGCCATTCCCGTGCTGTTCATCTCGGGCACACTTGACAGGCACACTACGCAATCAGAAGCAAAACGGCTGTATGATGCCGCACAATCCCCCAAGGAACTCTGGGTGATCGAGGGTGCTGGTCACTATAATATGCATAGCTTTGCGGGTAAGAGTTACGAGATACGTATTGCCGATTTTCTCTCGACTTATCTGCAAAGATAATCACAACAGACCTCGTTTGATTAACTGCCAGGAAATATCATGCCTGTTTACCACCACATTCTGCTTGCTGTGGATTTCTCGCCTCAGGACAGTCAGATAATACAGAGAGCCAGGAATTTGTCATTACAAAGCGGGGCAAGGCTTAGTCTCATTCATGTACTGGATAATATCCCCATGCCTGATACGCCTTACGGAACGATCATCCCTCCGGATACGAAAACGGATGATGCGATGCTGGAAGCGGAAAAACAGAAGCTGAATCAGACAGGCGATACGCTTGGTATCGACCCTGCTTGCCGTTGGCTAATTTGGGGAGAACCAGGAGAGGAAATTATCCGCGTTGCCGGGCAGGAAAATGTTGATTTGATCGTAGTCGGCTCTCATGGCAGACACGGACTTGCACTATTGCTGGGATCCACAGCCAATAGCGTGCTGCATCACGCAAAATGCGATGTGCTGGCGGTACGCTTGCGGGATGATTAAAAAATTCATCTGCAGGTGATTTGCTGTTTTTTCTTGACAAAAATCCTGATTGATAATTATTCTTGTTGAGGCCATGCAGTTCCGGTTCTGGCCAACCAGTTTCAGGGATATACATCCGTCCCTGAATTTTCCCCGCCTTCATTGGCGGCATTGGGAATTTCACTCATTCAACCCCGGAGTTAACATTATGTCCCGTTCCTTCATTTCCGGTCTTTTCAGCCGCTGGTCCAGTGGCTTGTTCCTCGCCGGCTTTCTGTTTGTAGCACCGGTGTCATCGCAGGCTGAAGAAATTGTTGTTTATTCAGCGAGAATCGAACAGCTGATCAAGCCTTTGTTTGATGCTTTCACCAAGGAAACCGGCATCACGGTCAAATTCACCACGGACAAAGAGGGTGCGTTGCTAACCCGCTTGCTCGCAGAAGGCAAAAGGACACCTGCCGATGTGCTCATTACAGTGGATGCCGGAAATTTATGGGATGCCACACGTAATAATTTGCTGAAACCAGTGACTTCTCCCATTCTTGAAGCCAATATTCCCGCCAATTTACGGGATCCGAAAGGACAATGGTTTGGATTAACCGTTCGCGCCCGTACTATTGTCTACAATACCAGCAAGGTAAAGCCGGAAGAGTTGTCAACATACGAAGATCTGGCTGATCCGAAATGGAAAAACCGCCTGTGTTTGCGTTCTTCCAAAAAAGTATATAACCAGTCATTGGTTGCAATGATGATTGCAGAACTGGGCGAGACCGAAACCGAGCGTATCGTCAAAGGCTGGGTAAATAACCTGGCAACCGACCCCATCGCAGATGATACGCTGGCACTGGAATATGTTGCAGCAGGGCGTTGTGATGTCACTCTGGTCAACACGTATTACTACGGCCGGCTGATGCGTGAACATCCGGCGCTTCCCCTGGCCATTTTCTGGCCAAACCAGGCCACTACCGGAGTCCACGTCAATGTTTCCGGCGCGGGTGTAACACGATATAGCAAACATGAGGCTGCGGCCGTGCGGCTGCTGGAATTTCTTTCCTCCGAGCATGCACAAAAATTGTTTGTCGAGCTCAATATGGAATATCCGGCCAATCCGCAAGTCAAATATGGCGAACCGCTTACTGATTGGGGAAATTTCAAGCAGGATCCGAAAAGTATAGTAAAAGCAGGGGAGTTACAGCCTGAAGCAGTGCGATTGATGGATCGCGCCGGATACCGCTAGAGCACAATCCGTTTGAAAAACGATTCCCCTCCTGTAAATCTGACCGTAGCGCCCGCCACCCGGCAGCGCTGCGGTGATGAAGCCAAGTACGGAATTCGACGCGCCTGGCGCGTCTTTCCGTTTTTAGTAGCCAGCCTGGTACTTGTGCCAGTGTGTGTGGTGTTTGCTTCCTTTTTATCACCTGATAGTGAAATCTGGCAGCATCTGATCACCACCACACTGCCGGGCCTGTTAACGAACACGCTGTGGCTCTCACTGGGCGTGATCCTGGGAACATCCTTTCTGGGTGTAAGCCTTGCCTGGCTTACTTCGGTCTATACCTTTCCGGGGAGTCGATTTTTTTCCTGGGCGTTATTTCTGCCACTGGCCATTCCCGCCTACGTCATTGCCTTTGTAGCGCTGGGTATGTTTGACTACACCGGCCCGGTACAAACCAGCCTGCGCCACTGGTTCAATTCCGATCTGCTCTGGTTTCCCGATATACGAAGCGGACCGGGTGTGGCAGTTGTGATGACACTGGCCTTTTATCCCTATGTCTATTTGCTCTCACGCGATGCTTTTCTAACACAGGGAAAACGTTTGCTGGAGGTGGCGCAATCTCTGGGTTTCAATCGCCAGCAAGGTTTTTTCCGGGTGGTGCTGCCGATGGCCCGCCCATGGATTGTTGCGGGAGTCATGCTCGCCTTGATGGAAACACTGGCTGATTTCGGTGCAGTCTCCATTTTTAATTACGATACGTTTACCACTGCGATTTATAAAACCTGGTTTGGTATGTTTTCGCTGTCCACAGCTTCGCAACTTGCCTCCCTGCTTATTTTGATCGTACTGGTCATCATCCTGACGGAACAACGGTTTCGCCTGCGGATGCGTTTCTCTGAAAGCAGGAAAAGCACGCGAGTCGAACGCATACCACTAACAGGATGGAAAGCAGTGGCAGCAACCAGTTTTGCCGGTGCAGTCCTGTTTTTTGCTTTTGTGTTGCCTGTAGTGCAGTTAGGTCTATGGGCCATGCATGCGCTGGAAGTCGGCGTTGACGGACGTTACCCTGAGTTCGCCTGGCACTCGATTCTTCTTTCCGTGCTGGCCGCGCTGATTACCTGCCTGGTGGCAGCAATGCTCGCCTACTCCGTACGTATTCATTCGGACAGGTACACCCGTTTTTCTGTTCGCCTGGCCACAATCGGCTATGCCTTGCCGGGCGCGGTACTGGCAGTTGGAATATTCATTCCCATGGCCTGGCTGGACAATCTGCTCAGTGACTGGATCGAGGCAATTACCGGCGCTGAGACCGGGTTACTTATTCAGGGAACGCTTGTTGTCATGTTGGCTGCGTACATGACCCGTTTTCTTGCTGTCAGCTACTTTCCTCTGGAAAGTGCATTGCAGCGTGTCACACGCAGTATTGATGAAGCAGCTGCCGGTTTCGGTGTGACGGGTTGGCGAATGTTGAAAACTATCTACTTCCCGATGCTGAAAAGCAGTTTACTCACGGCTGCAACTCTTGTTTTTGTGGACGTGATGAAGGAAATGCCCATTACGCTGATGACACGTCCATTTGACTGGGACACTTTGGCGGTGCGCATTTTTTCGCTGACTTCTGAAGGCCAATGGGAGCAGGCTGCAATACCTGCTTTAACGCTGATTCTGACTGGGTTGATCCCGATTATTTTTTTGGTACGTCATTCCGAGACCTGATAGAGCGATGAGTATATTGTTGAAACTTGACAACATCAGCCATACCTATGGCCAGCAGGTTACCGTAGATGAATTATCTTTCGAGTTGGAGAAAGGCGAGATTGGCTGTCTGTTGGGCCCGAGTGGCTGTGGCAAAACAACGGTTTTGCGCAGCATTGCCGGATTCGAACCCATTATGTCCGGCGAAATATGGCTCAATGGCGTTTCTGTCAGTCGCGCCGGCTTTGTTCTACCACCCGAACAGCGGCGAATAGGCATGGTTTTCCAGGAATATGCCTTGTTTCCACATCTGAACGTTACAGCGAATGTCGGATTTGGCCTGCACCACAGTACCAGGACGGAACGGGCTCACCGGGTGGCTGAGTTGTTACAGGTTACCGGCCTGACGGAAGTGGCGGATCGTTACCCCCATGAACTATCTGGTGGCCAGCAGCAACGCGTGGCGCTGGCACGGGCGCTGGCGCCTTATCCCGAGCTGATTTTGCTGGATGAACCGTTTTCCAATCTTGATGTAGGTTTGCGTGAACATTTGAGCCAGGAAATACGCGATCTGCTGAAGAAGCTGAACATCACCGCAATTCTGGTAACGCATGACCAATCCGAGGCTTTTGCTGTCGCAGACAAAATAGGAGTGATGCATGCCGGGAAAATGATGCAATGGAGTAGCGCACATGATCTCTATCATCGTCCAGCAAATCGGTTTATCGCTGATTTTATCGGTCAGGGTGTGTTGATACCCGGCACATTCATGCTTTCCGGTGAAGTTGAAACTGAACTCGGAGTTCTGACCGGGAGCATTTACCGTCCCGACCCATCATCCTCTGAAGTTCCGGACAAACAGGTTGATGTGTTGATACGTCCGGACGATATCATTCACGATGACCATAGTCCGTTGCAGGCGGCGGTGGTGCACAAGGCTTTTCGTGGAGCGCAATTTCTTTACACATTGCGACTGGCAAGCGGGCAGATTGTGCTATCGCTGGTTCCCAGCCATCATGATCATGCCATTGGCGAAAAAATCGGCATCCGGCCTGAAACCGATCACATCGTGGTATTCGATCGGCTTTAGGGAATCCCTGAAAAACGTGTCAGCGAAGCAGTCAGTTCAAGGCAAAAGTCAGCAAAAAAGCAGAGTTTATGCGTAATAAATGAGCATTTGAGCCGATTTTAATGCAAAAATGACAATGTAAGTGGTTTTTCAGAGATTTCCTGGCGATAATCAACATATTTCCAGCAAGGAGGAAAAGGTGCTGCTTACTACAACCCAGAGCATTGAAGGCAAGCGTATTGCACATTATTACGGCATTGTCGCTGGCGAGGCAGTTCTGGGTGCAAATGTCCTGAAAGATCTTTTTGCGGGAATCCGTGATTTTGTCGGTGGGCGTTCAGCAACTTATGAAAAAGAATTACAGCATGCCCGCGAAATTGCACTGGAAGAACTACAGGAAAGCGCTCGTAGACTGGGAGCCAATGCAGTAATTGGAATCGACATTGATTATGAAGTGCTGGGTAAGGAAAACGGTATGTTGATGGTATCAGCCAGCGGAACTGCCGTTTTCATTGAATAGTCGATCAAACCAGACAAGAACAGGAACAGCTATTGCCCGGCCGCCCGGGATAATCTCGCAATCCTGATTGCTTTGGCCAGATCAAAGACAGACATCGCATAAAAGGTGCTGCGGTTATAGCGCGTAATCACATAAAAATTCCTGAATCCCAGCCAGAATTGACGAGCGCCCTGACTATTCAATTCCAGCAAGGCAGACGGCATATTATTTGCAACGGGCTCAAGCGGAATAATCCCGGCCTCACGCAATTTCCCAATTGCATATATGGGTTCGATGCCCGTATCCAGGAATTCCTGCAGATTTTCAGATCTGGCTTGTGCGCGAACCGCAATTGGTTTGTCCGCTTCCCAGCCATATTCTTTCAAATAACGACCCACGCTGCCGATCGCATCCGCTGAACTCCCGGAAAGATCGATTTTTCCATCATTGTTAAAATCGACTGCATAGCGACGATAGCTTCCTGGCATAAACTGGGGAATGCCAATGGCACCAGCGTAAGAACCCTTGATATCCAGCAGGCCAAATTTTTGCTCTTTTGCCAGTAACAAATAGTTTTCCAGCTCTTCCCGAAAATAATCCGCCCGTCTTGGATAATCAAAAGCCAGCGTTGTAAGCGCATCCATAATGCGATAGTTGACGTTTGCTGTGCCGTATGAGGTTTCAATACCAATAATTGCCACGATGATTTCTTCCGGTACACCATAAATTTTTCTGGCACGCTCCAGTTCGCTGGCATATTTGCCCCAGAACCCAATGCCACCTTTAATACGTTGCGTATTAACAAATCGCTTCCGGTATTCATCCCAGGAAATTGCCGAAGCCGGGGTAGAAATCAGTTTGATAATATCTGCCCGGAAATTTGTTTGAGTAAAAACACTTTCCAATTCTTTTGAGTCATAGCCATGCCGGTTTGCCATGTACGTTACAAAATTCCTGATTTCAGGCCGTAACCCAAATTCTGATTCAGCGGCAACGAATGAAGCATGAAGTAAAACAAAAGTTGCAGCGATAAATAAAACCAGGCGATTCCTTGAATAGCTGAGGAATATCTTCCTGAAAAAAAAATGGGTAGCGTGCCGTTGGAATGCGGGATAAATACGAAAGAAAATATTCCTGATTTTCAGAGAAATTCCACACCAGCGTTCCGGGGTGTCAGCGCTTTTGTTTTGCATGAACAGGGAGAAATTTTTCATTGTCAGATAATCCGATTTCAAGTGATGATGTGAATTTAAGTGTGTAAGGGGCGTAGGTAAACCGTGTTTTCTTACCGAACCAGGGGTGCGCCTGCTTTTATTTCAGGTGCCAGCTATCCCTTTACAAACCCCATTAAAAATACCAAAAAATGTTGGCAGCTTTATTGATTCGGTCAATATTGTCAGTATAATAAGAAAAATTAAGCCTCCACACTTTATCTTGTGGTAGCAGTTATGTTGTCAGAAACACAAGGGCAACGGTGCTGTGTAATCCACTTATCACCCACCAATCCAACCTTTCTGTAGTATACAAACATAGAATCTTTTCCGTGTTTAGGTCGTCGCCAAAAATTTATCTAAACCGGTGGTTCGAGTTCAGTTGATAACCTGGATAGCCTTATTGTCGCTAAGTATTCATTTTGACCCAACAAACGTTAAAAGAGGATTTCATGAGCCAGCATATTCATTACGTTACAGATTCAAATTTTGATGCCGAAGTGTTGCAGTGTGCTACACCCGTGCTTGTCGATTACTGGGCTGAGTGGTGTGGGCCATGCCGGATGATTGCACCTATTCTGGATGAAATTGCTGGTGAGTATGGTGGGCGTCTTAAGGTTGCCAAACTTAATATCGATGAAAACCAGTCCACACCTCAAAAATATGGCATTCGCGGTATCCCTACCTTAATGATATTCAAGAATGGAAATATTGAGGCGACCAAGGTTGGCGCTTTGTCAAAATCTCAATTAACCGCATTTGTTGATAGCCACCTATAAGCCTCCCTTGATTTTAATATTGGCGTCAGCCGAATGAATCAAAAGCAATCTTTATTCGGCTGGTGTTGCTTTTCTGCCGGTACCGGATTTTTTACCAGGCGTGATCTTTGCCGCCCGGGCGTTCTATAAGTCGGCAATAATTCCATAAATCCTATAGCGGATTCGAATCCCCTCTCCTCATCCACATTTTTGATCTTCAAGAGTCACTCTCATGCGTTTATCTGATTTAAAAAGCATTCATGTTTCCGAACTGGTAAAAATGGCTGTCGCCAACGATATCGAGGGTGCCAACCGAATGCGCAAGCAAGATCTGGTTTTCGCACTCTTGAAGAATCAGGCTCGCAAGGGTGAAAGCATTTTCGGAGAAGGCACACTAGAAATCCTGCAGGATGGCTTCGGATTTTTACGCTCTCCTGACACCTCTTATCTTGCCGGGCCCGATGATATTTATATTTCTCCCAGCCAGATTCGCCGTTTCAATCTGCATACAGGGGATTCGGTTGATGGTGAGATCCGCCCACCAAAGGAAGGGGAGCGTTATTTTGCATTGGTCAAAATTGATAAAGTCAATAACGAGCCGCCTGAGAATTCCAAACGCAAGATACTGTTTGAAAATCTGACTCCCCTTTTTCCGACTGAACGCTTGACGCTGGAAAGGGATATCAAATCCGAAGAAAACATTACTGGCCGGATCGTTGATTTGATCGCACCTATCGGCAAGGGTCAACGTGGCCTGCTGGTTGCTAGTCCAAAATCCGGTAAAACGGTGATGCTTCAGCATATTGCGCAGTCCATTGCTGCTAATCACCCGGATGTCGTGCTGATGGTATTGCTGATCGACGAACGCCCGGAAGAAGTAACGGAAATGGTGCGTTCTGTGAAGGGAGAAGTCATATCGTCAACCTTCGATGAATCAGCTGCCCGCCACGTTCAGGTGGCCGATATGGTGATCGAAAAAGCGAAGCGCCTGGTTGAACATAAAAAAGATGTCGTTATCCTGCTGGATTCGATTACACGTCTTGCACGTGCGTATAACACTATCGTGCCTGCTTCTGGCAAGGTGTTGACCGGCGGCGTGGATGCCAACGCCTTGCAGCGTCCCAAGCGTTTTTTTGGTGCTGCCCGCAATATTGAAGAAGGGGGATCGCTCACCATTATTGCTACTGCACTGGTGGATACCGGCTCACGTATGGATGATGTCATCTACGAAGAATTCAAGGGAACCGGTAACATGGAAATCCACCTTGATCGGCGCATGGCAGAAAAACGCATATACCCTGCCATCAATGTGAATCGCTCGGGTACGCGTCGGGAAGAATTGCTGATTCCTGCCGAAGTTCTGCAAAAAATATGGATTCTTCGCAAATTGCTTTATCCGATGGATGAAATGGATGCAATGTCATTTCTCCTGGATAAAATCAAGGCCACAAAAAACAATGCCGATTTTTTTGATTCCATGCGGCGTGTATAACAACCACTCAAGCGTAACGGCCAGAGCATTACAATGGCCTACGACAACCTCAACCGGTTGCTCAGCCGCAGCTATCCGACCAGCGCGGATAACATCACCTACGCCTACGACCTGCTGGGCCGCACGACTGCCACCAACAAACCGGCTATACCATCAGCTACGTCTATGACAATGCCGGACGCCTGACCAGTATACAGCCGCTGCTGGTGCCACCCTTACTCATGACACCAGCGGCAACCTGACCGGGGACGGGGTATGCTTATACCTACGATCTTGACAACCAGCTGGTCAGTGCCAACAAGACTGGTTCAACCAACAGTCTGGCCTATGATGGTGCAGGACGTCTGCGCCAGACCACCTGGCGGGTACCATCACCGGTCTGACTTATGATGGTGTGGAACTGGTGGCCGAATACAACAGCGGGGCACACTATTGCACCGCTATATGCATGGTCCTGGAGTCGATGAACCGCTGGTGTGGTATGAAGGCACCACCGACCAACAAAACCTGGCTATACCAGGACCAACTGGGCAGTGTCATCGGCACCGCCAACAGTGCCGGGACCAGCACCGCCATCCACAGTTCGGCCCGTATGGTGAACCCGAACATCGCTACCGGTATCCGTTTCCGCTATACCGGACAGCAGTTCATAGGTTCACTCAATCTGTACTACTATAAAGCACGGTTCTACTCACCTGCTGTGGTCTAATTTATCCGGACACCTCGATGGGAGGAAAATCCACCAATTGAGGAGCATTACATGACAAGACAGCGTGAGCATTCTGATACCAGTTTGAAGCTGGAAGTTGTTCGCATGATCGATGATCAGGGGCTGAGTGTGCAGAACGTCAGCGAGACCATGGACATTGGCCCAACGGCGATTCGTCGCTGGGTGAAGCAGTACAACGCGGAGCAAAATGGCCAGCTGGGCATTGGCAAGCCACTCACCGCCGAGCAACAGCGTATCCGGCAGCTGGAGCAGGAGAACCGTCAGTTGAAGGGAGATGTAGACATATTAAAAAGCGTCGGCCTTCTTTGCCTGCGAACTGAAATGAGCTACCAGCTTGTTCATCAACTGCAAAGGGGCCATCCGGTCAAAACAAACTTGCCGTGTTTTGTCCGTCAGCCGCTCTGGCTACTACGAAGCGCAGAGGTTCTGCAAAACCGGTTTTATGCAAAGCCAGCGTCCACCTGAAGGCGGCATTCATGGCCAGCCATCAAAGCTATGGAGTCGCCGCCTGGTTACTGCGATGCAAAATCAGGGAATTCAGATCGGCTGGCACAAGGTGCGCAGTTTGATGCGCAAGGCCGCTCTAAAACCGGTCTGGAAGCGGAAATTCATCCATACGACACACAGCAGGCATGGTTGCCGTAGCCGCCAACGCTTAACCGGCAGTTCAATCCAGTCGCACCGGACACTGCGTACGTGTCAGATATTACGTATATCAGCACTGGCACTGGGTGGCTTTATCTGGCGATCGTAATGGATCTGTACGCCGCCGGATCATCGGCTGGGCAATGGCCCCAAACATGTCAGCCACGCTGGTTTGTGACGCATTGAGCATGGCTATCCAGCAGCGCCAGCCGGTATCCGGCCTGATCGTTCATTCTGATCAGGGCAGTCAATAGCCAGCGAGCTTTACCAGAACCTGCTCAATAAACATGGCTTTATTGCATGAGCAGAAAGGGAAATTGCTGGGATAATGCCGTCGCCGAGCGATTCTTCCTGAATCTCAAAATGGAACGCGTCTGGCAGCGACAGTATGCGAACCACACCGAGGCTAAAAATGATATCGATGATTACATCGTCAGCTTTACAACTGCAAAAGACTGAACTCGGCACTGGAAATCTGCCACCATTGTCTATGAACGAAAATGGCAGCGCAAAACCTATCGAGGTGTCCGAAATTACTTGACCACTACAGGATCAGGTGGAGTGGCCCCATTCACCACGTTTAGCCAGTTACTTAATTTAGGTAAATAAGGTGTCTAAAGTGCCCTGGCCTGATGAGAAGCAACAAGGCAAACGCTTGTTGCTGGCGATGATCACGCTAATGACCGTAGTTCCGATAGTCGCTGTTGTTCTGCTCGTTCCCGGTATATTTCTGCTTGAATTTATTTGGGGTGGAGAAGAGGCCGTTGCTCGGGCAATGACGGAATGGGATAAACCGAGTCCTTATGCGCAGGATGGCAGATTCATAATAGGATTGATATTAGTGGCGTGCATTGCCGCAGGCATTCCGGTAGCTACTTGGTATCGATTTTTTGTAAAAACGGGCTATCTGACAAAGCGCACTCTTGATAGTATCAACCAAGGACAACTTCCCGTGATTGGTGGGTATTTGAAGCCACTCTCGTACCTGTTTTTTATATGGAGCGGGATTTCTGTGGCCTACATAGGTATCCAGCAGAACATCTATATCCTTACAGTTTTTTTTGGTGCAGGAGGAATCTGGTTTACCTACCTGGGTTTCCAGGAATTGATGCGCTGGTATCACGGGAAGAAGTAGGTTGACGTAGTCAACAATTTTGAGCTGGCTCCAGTAGTAAGACGAAACAGGGGATGCACCACAATTTCCTAGATAGTGGCGTATCTCCCGTTTCGCTTGTTCGACACCTGCACGTCCTTTTACCTTCCTCGCCCGTATGCCAGTGGCTATCCGACTTTCTGCTCAAATCCTGGGGTCCGTTAGTCACTGCTGCGGCCATGACCGACTACGAGCAGATGACGCTGGATGCCAACGGCAATATCACCAGTTTGCGCAAGCGTAACGGCCAGAACATTACAATGGCCTACGACAACCTCAACCGGTTGCTCAGCCGCACCTATCCGGTCACTGCGGACAACATCACCTACACCTACGACCTGCTGGGCCGCAGGACAGCCGCCAACAAAACCGGCTATGCCATCAGCTACGTCTATGACAATGCCGGACGCCTGACCAGCACCACCGCTGGCGGCAAGGCGCTGGCCTACCAGTATGACCCGGCAGGCAACCGCACCCGCATCACCTGGCCGGAGACTGCGTTTACGTCACCACCACTTATGACGCTCTCAACCGTCCGACGGCGATCAAGGAAACCGGTACGGTCAACCTGGCGACCTACGCCTTCGACGACCTCTCACGACGCACCACGGTAACGCTGGGTAACAGCACCACTACCAGCTAGGCTACAGCACCCAGAGTGCACTTTCCAGCCTCACCCATGACCTCACCGGGACCGCACAGGATCAAACCTACACCTACACCCGCAACCAGGTGCAGGAAATCGCGGGCCAGAGCTGGACCAATGACAGTTACCAGTGGACGGGGTGTGCCAATGGAACAAATAACTACCCGCCAACGGCCTCAACCAGTACACAGCCGCTGCTGGTGCCACCCTCACTCATGACACCAGCGGCAACCTGACCGGGACGGAGTATGGACTTATACCTACGATCTTGACAACCAGCTGGTCAGTGCCAATAAACCGGATCAAACAACAGTCTGGCCTATGATGGCGCCGGACGTCTGCGCCAGACCACCCTGGCGGGTACCATCACTGGCCTGACTTATGATGGTGTGGAACTGGTGGCCGAATACAACAGCGGGGGCACACTCTTGCGCCGCTATGGCATGGTCCTGGAATCGATGAACCGCTGGTGTGGTATGAAGGCACTTATTTACAAAATAACCCTGGGCATATCCTAGGGTGTGTTCTCAATCAAGTCAACCAGACGATAGCGCAAGCTAGCTGGACGAACGACAGGAAGGATTGTGCGAGTTTGTCGTAGCGCGTGGCGATGCGTCTGAATTGCTTGATACGTGCGAAGAAACGCTCGATCAGATTGCGGCTCTTGTAGATATGGCGGTCGAACGTGCGCGGTTGAGTCTGTTGGAGCGTGGCGGGATGACCGCCCGACCGCCTTGGTTTGTAATCGCGGTGACGAAGGCATCCGAGTCGCACCGTTGTCGGCTGGCACAACGAATTGACGGGCTGATCCTGATCAGTGCGGTCGCTTGTCTGATATCGGCAATCTGGCCGGCTGAGAATTATCCGCAGCGGATTGCCCAAGGCATCCACGGCGACATGCAGTTTGGTGGTCAGTCCGCCCGTGAACGGCCAATTTCCGTTGGCCTGCTTTTGGGCGCCAGCAGGAGTGCAGTGGGCGCGCACGATGGTCGAGTCAATGAACAAATGCTCCATGTCAGCATCGCCTGCAGTGCTGCTGCCACACGCTCCCCAGACACCTTTCTCGCGCCAGCGCGAGAAGCGGACGAAAGTCCGATGCCAATGCCCAAGCTCTTCGGGCAGGTCACGCCACGGACTGCCGGTACGCATGATCCAGAACGGCTTCGACAAAGCGTCGGTTGTCCTTCGCCGTACAGCCAGGATCGCCCTTCTGCCCGGCAATAGCTGCTCAATGCGTGCCCACTGGTCATCTCGTAACATCGTCCGGTCCATCCTGACTCCTGCGCAAAGTCAGGATATGACCATAATTCATCCACGTGAACAGCCCTCGCCATGTCATTGACCGTGAACGATTTATTCGGCGTCAATTGCATATGGCATACAGCTATTCGCATGATTGAGAACAAACCCAGAACGGGATATCGTCATCCATACCGCCAAAAGGATCCGGGCCACTGGAACCTCCCTTGGCGGATGGCGTACCCGGATAGTCGGAGCCATCCCGGTCGGCCGGCGGTTCATAGTTACCTCCTCCCGAGCGGCCACCCAGCATTTGCATGCGGTCGGCGACAATTTCGGTGGTATAGCGTTCCACGTTGGATTTGTCAGTCCATTTGCGGGTTTGCAGGCGGCCTTCGATATAAATCTGCGAGCCCTTCTTCAGGTACTCTCCGGCAATTTCCGCCTGCTTGCCAAACATAACCACCCGGTGCCATTCGGTACGTTCCTGTTTCTCGCCCCCCTTGTCTTTCCAGGTATCGGTGGTGGCGATATTCAGATTCGCCATGGCGTCGCCGCTGGGCATGTAGCGAATTTCCGGATCACGGCCCAGATTGCCAATCAACATGACTTTGTTCAAGGATGCCATTTATCTATTTCCTTCCAGTAACTGAATCACTTTTTCTTCATCAAATCCGTTGAAATCAACCTTGAGGTAGGCCACTTGCTCGCTGGCCAAAACCAGTGCTTCATTCACCCCGGGCAAGGCAGCCAGTTCGCGTGACAGATCACCGGCCTCGTCAGTATCCATTGGCCTGACCTGATACATTTTGGAACGCACTGCTGCTGGTGCCTTCATGGTGACAGCCAGCACCAGCCAAAGAACCAGAAATACGCTGCACATGGCGGCTAGTGCATAAAACCCGAAATGCTGAAACAGATACCCGCCCAGCGCGGAACCGACGAAAGCACCCAGAAACTGGGTGCTGCTGTAAATGCCGATGGCCGTTCCCTTGGCGCCGACGGGTGCAATTTTCGAGATCAGGGAGGGCAGGGTGGCTTCGAGTAAATTGAATGCTGCGAAAAACAGCAGCAGCGCAAAAACCAGTCCCCAGAATGATGCGTTAAAGGCTGCCAGTAAAATTTGTGCCAGCAGCAGCAAGGCAATCGCAGCAATGAAAACCGGCTTGAGCTGCGCCTTTTTTTCAGCATAAATAATGGCGGGGACAATTAGCAGCATCGAACCGATCATGACCGGGAAATACACCTTCCAGTGATCTGCCGCAGCCATGCCGGTTTCCCGCAGGGATAGCGGGATGCTCAGCCAGAGCGCCATCAGCACCGCGTGCAGGGCAAAAATCCCGTAATTCAATCGCAGCAGTTGCACATCGCGAATCACACTGCTAAATCGGCTGGAGGTAACTTCCGTATCCGAATGAAAACGACTGATGGCCGGATCCGGCACGACTTTATACACCACCCCGATCGCAAGTATGGCGAGACAGCCGGTAATCACGAAAATACCCGGCACACCCACCCATTGATTGAGCAGCGGAGCGATCATCAACGACAGTGCGAACACCGCGCCGATGCTCATGCCGATCATCGCCATCGCCTTGGTGCGATGTTCCTCCCGGGTCAGATCGGCGGCCAGCGCCATGACTGCGGCTGAAATGGCACCCGCACCCTGGATGACACGTCCGAAAATCACCCAGTAAATATCAGTAGCGGTGGCGGCGACAAAACTGCCCAGCGCGAACAGCACCAGCCCGAGATAAATCACCGGCTTGCGCCCGATGCGGTCTGACAGCCAGCCGAACGGGATCTGCAAAATCGCCTGCGTCAATCCATAAGCGCCCAGCGCGATGCCGATCAGGGTGTAATTGTCCCCGCCCGGCAATTCTTTCGCGAAAAAGGTAAACACCGGCAGAATGATGAACAGGCCGAACATGCGAAGTGCATATACACTCGCCAGACTGGCGGATGCCCGTATTTCCACTCGGGACATTTTTTCAGGGAGTTTTATTGCCGTACTCGTACTGGGTGTGGGTGGGGCAGACATGAAGCGCAATTGTGATAAATCGGGGAAGTTGGGTATATTATCAGGTTGACTCATTCTTAGGTAGCCAATGGAACTCATCCGAATCCGCGGCGCACGGACACATAATCTCAAAAATATCGATCTCGACCTGCCACGCAACCAGTTGATCGTGATTACCGGGTTGTCCGGCTCCGGCAAATCTTCACTGGCTTTCGATACGCTGTATGCGGAAGGCCAGCGGCGCTATGTCGAATCGCTTTCCGCCTACGCCAGACAGTTTTTGCAGTTGATGCAAAAGCCGGATGTGGATTTGATCGAAGGATTGTCACCCGCCATCGCCATCGAGCAGAAGGCCACTTCGCACAACCCGCGTTCCACCGTGGGCACGGTCACTGAAATTCATGATTACCTGCGCCTGCTATTCGCCCGGGTGGGGGAGCCACATTGCCCGGAACATGGTATCGGGCTGGCAGCGCAAAGTGTTGCGCAAATGGTGGATCACGTACTGCAGCTGCCGGCCGATACCCGCCTGATGATACTTGCTCCGGTAGTCAGTGGACGCAAGGGTGAACAAGTAGAGTTGTTCGACGAACTGCGGGCGCAGGGTTTTGTGCGTGTCCGGCTGGACGGAGAAGTGTACGACATCGATGCGCTGCCCAAACTGCAGAAAACCAAGAAACATACGATCGAAGTGGTCATCGACCGTCTCAGAATTTCTCCGGAGGTCAAGCAGCGGTTGGCAGAATCATTTGAAACGGCATTGCGCCACGCCGAAGGCAAGGCGCTGGCGGTGGAAATGGACAGCGGCATGGAGCATTTGTTTTCAGCCAAATTCAGCTGCCCTGTCTGCAGTTATGCCTTGTCCGAGCTGGAACCGCGCCTGTTCTCTTTCAACAATCCTGCGGGCGCCTGCCCCAAATGCGATGGCCTGGGACAGATCACCTTTTTCGATCCGGCACGGGTGGTGGCGTTTCCTTACCTGTCGCTGGCTGCAGGAGCCATCCGGAGCTGGGATCGGCGCAATCAGTTCTATTTCCAGATGTTGCAGGCAGTGGCGAATCATTATCAATTCGATCTGGAAATCCCGTTTGAACAACTGGATGAAACTGCGCAGCAGGTTGTTCTTTATGGTTCCGGCAAGGAAAAAATCACGTTCACCTATCTCAACGAGCAAGGCCGCGCCCATCAGCAAACGCATGCTTTCGAAGGCATTATTCCCGGCCTGGAGCGGCGTTACAAAGAAACTGAATCGCAAACCGTGCGCGAAGAACTGGCCAAATTCATCAATGCGCGTGAATGTCCTGAATGCACTGGCACTCGCCTGTGCCGCGAGGCCCGGCATGTGTCCGTCGGCGGCGAATCCATTTTTGCCATCAGCGGCTGGCCATTGCGGCAGGCCAAACAGTTTTTTGACGAGATGGCGCTGGCAGGGCATAAACAGGTAATTGCGGAGCGCATCATCCGGGAAATTTCCAGCCGCCTGCAGTTTCTCAACAATGTCGGACTTGATTACCTTTCGCTCGACCGTTCCGCCGACACGCTTTCCGGTGGCGAGGCGCAGCGCATTCGCCTGGCCAGCCAGATCGGCTCCGGGCTGACCGGCGTCATGTATGTGCTGGATGAACCTTCGATCGGATTACATCAGCGCGACAACGAACGCCTGCTCGATACGCTCAAACATTTGCGCGATCTCGGCAATAGCGTCATCGTGGTGGAGCACGATCAGGACGCCATCCTGCTGGCGGATCATGTGGTCGATATGGGTCCCGGTGCGGGCGAACATGGCGGTTGTGTGGTGGCGGAAGGCACCCCGGCAGCCATTCAAACCAATCCGGATTCGTTGACCGGGCAATACCTTTCCGGCCAGCGCGCCATTGCCGTTCCTGCCACCCGCACTCCACTCAATCCAGAAAGGATGCTGACGATTCGCGGCGCCGCCGGTAACAATCTCAAGCAGGTGCAACTGGATTTGCCGGTCGGCCTGCTGGTCTGCGTGACCGGTGTTTCGGGCTCGGGGAAATCTACACTGATCAACGATACGCTGTATCGCGCGGTGGCGCGGCATTTGTATGGCAGTCATACCGACCCGGCGGTTTATCAGAAAATCGATGGACTGGGCTTTTTCGACAAGGTGATCGACATTGATCAAAGCCCGATCGGTCGCACGCCACGCTCCAATCCAGCCACCTACACCGGCCTGTTCACTCCCGTACGCGAGCTGTTCGCCGGTGTGCCGCAAGCCCGGGAACGCGGCTACACACCGGGGCGGTTCTCATTCAACGTTAAGGGTGGACGTTGCGAAGCCTGTCAGGGAGATGGTGTCATCAAGGTGGAAATGCATTTCTTGCCGGATATTTATGTCGCCTGCGATGTTTGCCACGGACACCGCTATAACCGGGAAACGCTGGAAATCCAGTACAAGGGCAAGAACATTCACGAAATTCTGCAAATGACAGTCGAAAATGCGCACACCTTCTTTGAGGCCGTGCCCGTGATTGCCCGCAAGCTGCGAACCCTGCTGGATGTAGGGCTGGGATATATCACGCTGGGGCAGTCTGCTACCACGCTCTCCGGTGGCGAGGCGCAGCGCGTCAAATTGTCGCTGGAACTATCCAAGCGCGACACCGGCCGCACGCTCTATATTCTGGATGAACCTACTACTGGCCTGCATTTCCAGGACATCGACCTGTTGCTCAAAGTCCTGCATCGCCTGCGCGATAACGGCAATACCGTGGTCATCATCGAACACAATCTGGATGTGATCAAAACAGCCGACTGGATTATTGATCTCGGTCCGGAAGGTGGCGCAGGGGGCGGCAGAATCATTGCCGAAGGCACGCCGGAAGCGGTAGCAAAAATCCCCGGCAGTTTCACCGGTCATTTTTTGCAACCGTTGCTGGCTACCACACCGGCAGAGCCATGACATGAATACGCGCGAACTTCTGCTCGATAGTTTTCGCGCCGCTGTGGGTGCGGCCGATCCACTCAAGATTGTTCCATCCCATTTGCCTGATCCCCCCAGGGGGAACACACTGGTTGTCGGCGCGGGCAAGGCAGCCGCCGCCATGGCGCACGCGGTGGAGGCACACTGGCCGGTTGGCCATCCTCTGGAAGGAATTGTCGTCACGCCTTACCGCCATGGGTTTGCAACCAGCAGCATCATGGTGATCGAAGCCAGCCACCCGGTGCCCGATACCCAGGGCGAAATGGCTGCCCGCGCCGTTCTGGAATCGGTACACCTGCTCAAACCGGATGACCTGCTGCTGGGATTGTTCAGCGGCGGCGGATCCAGTCTGCTATCCGCCCCCATTCCGGGCATCACACTGGAGGAGCTGAAATCCATCACTCGCCAGTTGTTGCTGTCCGGTGCGTCGATTCAGGAGATCAACATCGTGCGCAAGCATTTGTCCACCGTGCTGGGCGGCAGACTGGCGGCCGCCAGCCAGGCATCGGTGCACTGCCTGATCATTTCGGATGTAACCGACAATGACCCGGCTTCAATTGCCTCTGGTCCCTGTGCGCCGGATCCTTCCACCTGGGAGGAGGTGCTGGGATTGATCAAACGCTACGCTATCAGGATTTCTCCGCAGAGCCTGGCGGTTTTGCAGGAAAACCACCGTACTGGCGGCGAAGAAACGCCAAAACTGGGCGATCCGCTATTCAGAAACGTGAAAAACCGGATTATTGCTACTGCCCGGCAATCGCTTGCGGCAGCAGCGCAGTTTTTCCGGGCACACGGCATCACCTCGCTCATTCTCGGCGATACCATAACCGGGGAAGCCAGGGAAATCGCCAGAATGCATGCCGCCATCGCACGCGAGATACGCCATTACAGCAATCCGTACAAACCGCCGGTGGCACTGATTTCCGGCGGGGAAACGACCGTTACTGTCAAGGGTACGGGAAAAGGCGGACGTAATGCCGAATTTCTGCTTTCACTCGCCATTGCGCTCGGCGGTCTGGAAGATGTTTATGCACTGGCTTGTGATACTGACGGTATTGATGGCAGCGAAACCAACGCTGGTGCGGTTATCACACCAGATACCCTGCTCCGGGCAACAAGGGCCGGCATGAACCCGGTAGCCCTGCTCGATGACAATGATGCCTACACTTTTTTCGACAAACTGGATGATCTGGTTGTCACTGGCCCTACCCGCACCAATGTAAACGACTACCGGGTTATCCTGGTGATGTAATTCCCTGGAGCGCAGCCATGAGCGCTAAGGAACCTCTGAAAAACAACTGCAGTTTTATCATTCCCGATCGAGCAGATCAGTGAAAATAACAATATGTTTCATGAAGATCAATCGGTTATTACATGTTCTGGGGCAACTGATAGTTGCCCCAGAAAACATTGCTGTTCGCTGTTTCTGGGTTCAATCCCAGCTTAATACGCCTCCCGTCTGATACTCGATCACACGTGTTTCAAAGAAATTCTTTTCTTTCTTCAAATCAATCATTTCCGACATCCATGGGAAAGGGTTGCCTGCTTCCGGGAACAATGGATCCAGACCGATCTGATGGCAACGCCGGTTCATGATGAAACGCAGATATTCCTTGAACATTGGCGCATTCAAGCCCAGTACACCGCGCGGCATGGTGTCTTCGGCGTAGCGATATTCCAGCTCCACTGCCTTGCGCATCAGCGAATCGATTTCTTCGCGGAATTCCCGGGTCCATAGATGTGGGTTTTCGAGCTTTATCTGGTTGATAACGTCGATACCAAAATTGCAGTGCATGGATTCATCACGCAGGATGTACTGATATTGCTCGGCGGCTCCGTCATCTTGTTTTGCCGTCCAGCGCCAGAATTTGAACAAACCCGACATAAAAGAACAGCCCTTCCATGATGCAGGCAAACACAATCAGGCTTTTCAGCAGTTGTTGATCGGCTTCCAGTGTGCCTGTCTGGAATGAAGGATCGGTGAGGGTGTCGATAAAGGGAATCAGAAATTCATCCTTGTCACGAATGGAACCAATCTCGTGGTAAGCATTGAAAATTTCCCCTTCATCCAGACCGATTGATTCGACGATGTATTGGTAGGCATGGGTGTGGATGGCCTCCTCGAATGCTTGCCGCAACAAATACTGGCGGCATTCGGGGTTGGTGATGTGGCGATAGGTTCCCAGTACGATATTGTTGGCAGCCAGTGAATCAGCCGTCACGAAGAAACCAAGATTACGCTTGACGATACGGCGTTCGTCCTCGGTCAATCCATTGGGATCTTTCCAGAGGGCAATATCCCGGTTCATGTTGATTTCCTGCGGCATCCAGTGGTTGGCGCAGGCAGCCAGATATTTTTCCCATGCCCATTTGTATTTGAATGGCACCAGCTGGTTGACATCCGCCTTGCAATTGATGATGCGCTTGTCTTCCACGGACACGCGGCGATGCTGCTCTACCGGGGTTTCTTCCCGCATGGCAGATTGCCCGGTAACGGGTTTGATAGTGACGGGGGGGGGGATCGTGCCTTCCATGATATTTCCCGGTTGAAAAACATCATCTTCAAAACTCAACATGATTTGGCTCCTTGGGTTCGGGTAGTGGATTGCTCAATATCTACTGACATGCTTCGCATTCCGGATCGTCGATTGCACATTGTTTGGGCTCTGGCTGGGCCGCACTGCCTGACCAGGCTTCCTGCTGTGCGGGAACCGCATTCAGTGTGCCGGTATGAACCGTTGATTTTTCTGCCGTGGTGGCTCCCAGAGCACGCAGATAATAGGTGGTTTTGAGTCCGCGTATCCAGGCTAACCGGTACAGCTCATCCATTTTTTTGCCGGAAGCGCCCGCCATGTAAAGATTGAGCGATTGCGCCTGATCAATCCATTTTTGTCTTCTGGCGGCCGCTTCAACCAGCCATTGCGGATCGACCTCAAAGGCGGTGGCATACAGGCTGCGCAGATTTGCGGGGATCCGGTCGATTTTGCTGGCTGCTCCATCGTAATGCTTGAGATCTGCGATCATGACCTCGTCCCATAAATCCTGTTTCTTCAGATCATTGACCAGCCACTGGTTGACGACCGTAAACTCTCCGGAAAGATTGGATTTGACGTACAGATTCTGGTAAGTGGGCTCGATGCTGGCAGAGACACCGATAATATTGGAGATGGTGGCTGTCGGGGCAATCGCCAGACAGTTGGAATTGCGCATGCCATAGTGTTTGATCCGTTCACGCAATGGCGTCCAGTCCAGTGCGGAAGAAGCATCGATCTCCACAAAACCACCGCGTTCGTCGCGCAGCAGCTCCATCGTATCTTGCGGCAGAATGCCGCGATCCCACAAACTGCCACGGTAAGTGGCATAAGTACCGCGCTCTTCGGCCAATTCGGTGGAAGCCCAGTAGGCATGGTACGCAACTGCTTCCATGGATCTGTCGGCAAACTCAACCGCTTCCGGGGAAGCATAGGAAATACCCAGTTTGTGCAGACAATCCTGAAAGCCCATGATCCCCAGCCCAACCGGACGATGCCGGAAATTAGCGTTGCGCGCCTTCGCCACCGCGTAGAAATTGATGTCGATGACATTGTCCAGCATGCGCATGGCGGTGCTGATCGTCTGCTTGAGCTTGGCCAGATCCAGCTGGCCATCCACAATATGCGCCAGCAGATTGACTGATCCCAGGTTACATACGGCAATTTCCTTTTCATTGGTATTGAGTGTGATCTCGGTACACAGATTGGAGCTGTGTACAACGCCGACATGGTTTTGCGGCGAGCGGATATTGCACGGATCCTTGAACGTAATCCACGGATGGCCGGTTTCAAACAGCATGGTCAGCGCCTTGCGCCACAATTGCCGGGCCGGGATGCGCTTGTACAGTGTCAGCTTGCCTTGTGCTGCCTGATCTTCATAGGCGGTATAGGCTTCTTCAAATGCTTTGCCGAATTTATCGTGCAGATCGGTGTGTCGGATGGTGAAAACAGCGTCCATTCCTGATCGTCCAGCACGCGCTTCATGAACAGATCCGCACCCAGACAGCAGTATTCATGTCATGCGTCCGTCTGCGGTCATCTCCGGTGTTCTTGCGCAATTCCAGAAATTCCTCGATATCGAGATGCCAGGTTTCCAGGTAGGCGCATACTGCGCCCTTGCGCTTGCCGCCCTGATTGACTGCCACTGCTGTATCCGACACCACTTTGAGAAAAGGCACTACCCCCTGGGATTTGCCATTGGTGCCCTTGATACGCGCTCCCATCGCCCGCACCGGTGTCCAGTCATTGCCCAGCCCGCCAGCGAACTTGGAGAGCAGCGCGTTCTCCTTGATGGCTTCGTAAATGCCATCCAGACTGTCCGGAACTGTGCTCAGATAACAGGAAGACAGCTGCGAGCGTCGTGTGCCGGAATTGAATAGGGTTGGCGTGGAACTCATGAAATCGAATTTTGACAGCAGGTGATAAAACTCGATGGCACGCGCTTCGCGGTCGATTTCATTCAGCGCCAGCCCCATGGCAACACGCATGAAGAACGCTTGTGGCAATTCGATGCGTCGGTCGGAAATATGCAGAAAATAACGGTCATACAGCGTTTGCAGACCAAGATAGCCAAACTGCAGATCACGGTCGGCTGTCAGTGTTGGATAGTAGCGCCAGATCAAACTGGCTCAGGCGCTCATCCAGCAACCCGGCTTCGATCCTTTGCGAATAAATTCGGAAAGTATTCGGCATAGCGCACCCGCATGGTTTCATGGGCAATATCCTCTCCCAGTACTTCGTGGCGGATATTGTCCAGCAACAGCCTTGCTGTCACAAAACTGTAGGCAGGCTCTTTTTCGATCAATGCGCGTGCAGACAAAATGGCTGATTTCCTGACTTCTTCCGCAGGAACGCCATCATATAAATCTCTGAGCATTGCCTTGACGATCAGTCCGGCATCAACTGCTTCTCCCAGATTCTGGCAGGCGGAGTCAATCCGCGCTTTCAGTCTGGCCGGATCAAGCGGGATTTTTTGCCCGTTTTCTATCATATGCAGCACGGCAGCAGCTTCACCGGAGGTTGCCTGATCCTTTTGCTGCCTTGCCCGCTCGCGCGCCCGCTCTTCCCGGTACAACACGTAGGCGCGGGCAATATCGTGATCCCCTGAGCGCATCAGTGCCAGTTCAACCTGATCCTGAATATCCTCGATGTGAAAGGTGCCACCTTCCGGACGGCGGCGCGTCAGTGCGCGCACCACCTCATTGGTCAGTTGTGCCACGATTTCGCGCACGCTGGAAGAAGCCGCACTTTGCCCGCCCCGCACGGCAATGAACACCTTGGTCAGGGCAATGGAAATCTTGCCCGGCTCAAATGCCACCACGGCACCATTGCGACGAATGATTTTGTATTGGGCATAATCCGGCCGGATTGTCGGCAGATCGGTCATTTCCCCCAGAAAATTTTTCTGGGGAGCGGAGTGAGGGGATGGTGTATCTGTGGCAAGCTGCATGGTCAATTTCTCCTGTGCGATCCGGTGGCGTTGCCGGTCGGAAAATGGCGGAAAATCAAGTGGCTGTAGGGAAAAGGCTAAAAGCCGTTGAATGGATAAAACACAATATATTGTGATTATCACGAAGTTAGAATGGTACTTGTTGTGTAATGCCGTTGTCAACAACCGGGTTGAATGGAGTGGTGCATGGATGGGGTGTGAGCCCGGTATCCAAATGGATTCGTGGTATAAGCATCTATGGAACCTCTGAAAAACAAGATGTTTCAGCGCCGGATTAACAGGATAATCATGTGCATCACGCATCTACCATAAAAACAGGAGGGCTATCATGCAATACCATGCAAACGGAAAAAGCAGCCGGATTGATCTTGCAAGTTGGGCAAAACGGGGATTGTTGATCGGGATGGTGACTGTCATCACTTCATATTCTCTGCCAGCGATGACAGAGAATATTGGCAGTGTATCAACCCGGTTCAAGCTGCTGGGTGCCAACGACAAAATTGTGGTGGAAGCTTTTGATGATCCCGAAGTGGCCGGTGCGACGTGTTATCTGAGCCGGGCAAAGACTGGCGGGATCAGCGGTACGGTGGGAGTGGCCGAAGATCGGTCGGAAGCTTCGATTGCCTGCCGTCAGACGGGGCCAATCACACTTTCTGAAAAGATAAAAAGTGGTAAAACCGATGGTGACGAGGTATTCAAAAAGAGCACTTCGCTGCTGTTCAAAACGTTGCAGGTGGTACGTTTTTATGACGCCAAACGCAATGTGCTGATCTATCTTACGTATAGCGACCGGATCATCGAAGGTTCACCGCAAAACAGTATTTCGGTGATTCCGGTGATGCCCTGGCATTGAGTCTGGCAAAACTGGTCAGGGCCGGTAACAGGATCATGATGGGTTGCACGACCCTGTTGGTTTTTCAGGCAACCAGTGCATCCAGTGGAGCTGTATAGGGTAGGCCAAAGGTTTCGGCGACAGCCGGGTGGGTCACCTGTCCGCAGTGGATGTTGAGGCCGCCCATCAATGCCTGGTTATTCCGCAAGGCAGCCAGTCCATTATCTGCCAGCGTGGCAACATAACTGGCGGTCTGGTTGTTCAGCGCAAAGGTGCTGGTGCGCGGTACTGCGCCGGGCATATTGGCAACGCAGTAATGCAGCACGCCATCAACTTCGAAAATGGGGTTGCTATGGGTAGTGGGGCGGGTTGTTTCCACGCATCCTCCCTGATCTACCGCCACGTCAACGATGACCGAACCGGCACGCATCTGCGGCAGCATTTCCCGGGTTACCAGCCAGGGCGAGCGTCCGCCGGGTATTAGCACGGCACCGATGACCAGATCGGCTTCATAAACCGCCTGACGTACGTTGATCATATCGCAGTAGCGGGTTTGCAGCCGTCCGGAAAAGCGGTCATCCAGCGCTTTCAGGCGATCGTGATTGATGTCCAGCGCGGTGACCATTGCCCCCATCCCGGTGGCGACTGTTGCGGCATTGGCGCCAACAACACCCGCTCCGAGGATGACCACGTTGGCAGGAGCAACTCCCGGCACACCTCCCATTAGGACACCTCGCCCCCCCTGCGTTTTCAGCAGATAGGTTGCACCAATCTGTACGGCCATGCGCCCCGCTACCTCGCTCATCGGCGTCAGTAACGGCAGCGCTCCGGATGCAGTTTGTACAGTTTCATAGGCAATGGCACTGACGCCGCTGGCAAGCAGTGTTTCGGTCAGGGTTTTGTTCGAAGCCAGATGCAGGTAGGTGAACAGTAGCAAATCTTTCCGCAGGTAAGGGTATTCTGCTTCGATGGGTTCCTTGACCTTGACGACCAGATCCGCTGACCAGGCATCGCTGGCGTGTCTAACGATTTCCGCACCTGCCGCGCGATAATCCTGATCTGAAATGACGCTGCCCTCACCTGCACCGGTTTCGACCAGTACCCGGTGGCCACGTCCAACCAAAGTATGCACACTGCCTGGTGTCAGTCCAACCCGGTATTCATCTGCTTTCGTTTCCCTGGGTAATCCGATAATCATTTGTGCCCCAAACCTTTCTCTCGATTCTGATGGTTAAACTGTAAATAGTGCTGCGCTGATGCTGGCGGGTGCTGGTGGCTGCCTGTCAGGCCAGTTCTACCAGCACCGGTGCATGATCCGACGGCCGTTCCAGTTTTCTGGGAGCCTTGTCTACTTGCCATGCAGTGCAGCTATCTGCCAGCTCATGGCTCAGCAGGATATGATCAATGCGTAATCCCCGGTTGCGGCGGAAAGCCATCATACGATAATCCCACCAGGTGTAGATCTTTTCCGGCTGCTCAAACAGGCAGAAACTATCCACAAATCCGGTATCGAGCAAACCGCGAAACGCCTGCCGTTCCAGCTCGCTGCACAACACCTGTCCTTGCCAGGCGTCGGGATCGTAAACATCGCGATCTTCCGGAGCAATATTGAAATCCCCCAATATGGCCACCTTGCCGAAGCGTGCCCGTTCCTGTTGCAAAAAATGGTTCAGCTGCGCCAGCCACGCCAGTTTATAGGTATATTTTTCGGAATCCACGTGCTCGCCATTCGGTATGTAGGCGCAAATAATGCGCACATCCCCGTAGGTCGCCGCGATCAATCTTTTTTGTTCGTCATCGAGGCCAGGCAAGGCGGTGCAAATATCATTGCCGATTTCTTTGCTCAGCAAGGCAACACCGTTGTAGGTTTTTTGTCCGGTATAGAGTGAGTGATAACCTGCCTGGGCGAGCGCATCTGCTGGAAAAAAATCATCCTGGAGCTTGGTTTCCTGCAGGCACAGCACATCCGGCTGATTCAGGTTCAGCCAGTCGATTACCTGTGATAACCGGACTTTGAGCGAATTTACATTCCAGGTGGCAATTTTCATGATTTGTTTCGATAACAGTGGAATTTCATGTCAGGCTGACCAGAATAACTGGGCTGAAAATACTATCACCAATTGCTGTAAATTCGCTGGTTGATGTTGTCGTGATCATTAAACCCGGGCGGATAGTAGCTATAATGACAGCCCTTATCAAATGGAGAGAGAAATGAAAAAAATCATCGGATTGTTGGCGGTTTCTGCGTTAATCGGACTGGTGGGCTGTGCCAAGACAGATCCCTACACCCCGGCTGCGGATGCCAGTGGCGAAGATATTTTTTACGCCAATTGCACCAAATGTCACAAACCTGAAAATGATGGCAAGGTGATGTCATTAAGCGCCAAGATGTCCACCAAGGAAGCCATTATCGAGAAAGTCCAGAAAGGCGGCATGACCATGTCTTCCTTCCCCAATATTACTGGCGAACCGGCGCAACGTCTGGCCGAGTTCGTGCTGAAAAACAGCAGAGCCAAATAATTTTCAGACGAATCCGGAAGTTACTGATTCCATTTTCTGCTGGGAATGGAATCAGTCCAGCCGTTCGGTTGTCATGCGCTGGGGAATGCCAACCGGCCATTGCAATTGTTCCCGGATCATCCCGGCAAAAATTTCAGCGTTATCCGGTTCACCATGAACCACGAAGGTTTTTAGAGGAGGTCGGCTGAATCCTTTCAGCCAGTCGAGCAAATCCTGCTGATCGGCATGGGCGGAGAGCCCGCCGACGGTATGGATCGACGCACGCACGGGAATTTGTTCCCCGAAAATGCGGACACTTTTGTTGCCATCCACCAATCTGCGTCCCAACGTCCCTGCTGCCTGGAAGCCGGTGAACAAAATGCTGCATTCGGGTCTGGGCAGGTTGTATTTCAGGTGATATTTGATGCGTCCGGCATCGCACATCCCGCTGGCAGAAATAATGATTGCGCCGGACTGGATATGGTTGAGCCGGATGGATTCCTCGACCTCCTGCACGAAATGAATGCGCATGTTTTCGTTATGCTGGCGGTGCCAGTGAATGGCATCGATGGTTTCCTTGTCGAGGAGTTCGCTGTGTTTGAGTGTAATTTCCGTGGCGGCCAGCGCCATGGGTGAATCCACATAAACATCCATGGCACTCAGGCACCCTTGGCGTTGCAGATCGGACAGCAGAAACAGGAGATCCTGAGTGCGGCCAACAGTAAAGGCAGGTACGATGATATTGCCGCGTTTTTGTGAAAACGTCCGGCAAATGATCTCGATCAGTTCGTCCCGGGTGTCCTGTATGCTGCGGTGACAGCGGTTGCCGTAAGTGGATTCAACCAGCAGATAGTCAGCTTCCCGGATGAGCGTCGGGTCACGCACGATTGGATGGCCCTTTTGCCCAAGGTCACCAGAGAAAACAATTTTTCTCTGCTTCGAACCGGATTTCAGCCAGACTTCAATGATGGCCGATCCGATAATGTGTCCGGCATCACGAAAGCAGCAACGTACTGATGGATGCGGCTGGCAGGGTTCATCGTAGTTGACGCTGCGTATTTGCCGGAGAAAGATTTCCGCCTGAGTCACTGTATAAAGCGGGTTGTTTTCATGGCTGGGCAGATGCTTGTTGCGCAGCGCTGTTTTTGCGTGCCATTCGGCTTCTTTTTCCTGAATGTGCGCGCTATCTTTCAATATGACGGCAAGCAGGTCTGCCGTTGCGCCAGTCATATAGACTGGCCCTCTGAACCCCAGCACGGCGAGGCGTGGCAGCAGCCCGGAATGATCCACATGCGCGTGGGTCAGCAATACAAAATCAATCGTCTCCGGGTCAAAGCTGATTGCAGCGTGGTTTTTCCGGTCTGCATCCCGTCCACCCTGAAACATGCCGCAATCCACCAGAAAACGGACTTCCGCCGTTTCAACCAGATAGCATGATCCGGTGACTTCCCCTGCGCCGCCTAGAAAAGTAATTTGCATGGTGTGTCAGATTTCGTTGAGAGTGTGCAGGATACCCTGGGCCATAAACGCCATTTCTTCTTCGTTAATAATGTATGGCGGCATGATGTAAACCGAATTTCCCATGGGGCGTATCATCAACCCGTGTTCCAGACCCTTCTGTGCAAAGCATTGGGTGAAGTCCGGTGCGGGGGTGTTTACTTCAAATGCCCAGATCATGCCGCAATGGCGAAAGTGCCGTACATCCGGATGTGCCTGAACAGGTTGCAGGCATTGATTGAGAAAATCGGCCTTGTGACGATTGGTTTCCAGCACGTTATCCTGTTCAAGAATATCAAGTGCAGCCAGAGCAGCGCGGCAAGCGAGCGCATTGCCCGAATGCGAGTGCGAATGAAGAAAACCCCGGCTGGTTTCGTCATGGTAGAACGCTGCGTAGATTGTGTCATTGGTCAAAACGACTGAAAGTGGCAGATAGCCTCCGGTTAATCCCTTGGCAAGGCAGATGAAATCCGGCGTGATAGAAGCCTGTTCACAGGCAAACAGGGTTCCTGTCCGGCCAAATCCAACCGCAATTTCATCGGCGATCAGATGAACCCGGTAGGTGTCGCAAATTTCCCGTGCGCGCTTCAGATAAGCCGGGTGGTACATTCCCATCCCGGCCGCGCCTTGCACCAGTGGCTCCAGAATGAGTGCAGCGGTACTGGCATGGTGCTGTGCGAGATAACTTTCCAGCGCAGCAGCGGCTTTCAGTGCATGTGTTTCCGGGGTTTCTCCGGCTTCGGCATAGCGCCAGTCGGGTGTTGGTACCGGATGAGCTGGACGTAACAGCGGGGCGTAAACCTGCCTGAAAATGGGAACGTCGGTGACTGACAGTGCCCCGAGTGTTTCTCCGTGATAGCCGTTCTGCAAGTTGATAAATTGTGTTTTCTCGGGGAAGCCACTTTGCTGCCAGTAGTGAAAGCTCATTTTCAGTGCGATTTCATTGGCTGATGCCCCGTCGCTGGCATAAAAACAGTGGCTCAGATTGCCTGGGGTGAGCGTACTCAGCCGCTCCGATAGCGCAACGACCGGTTCATGCGTCAACCCAGCCAGCATGGTGTGTTCCAGCTTGCCAAGCTGATTAATGATGGCGGCATTGATGCGGGGATTGCAGTGCCCGAACAGATTGACCCACCACGAGCTGATGGTATCCAGATAACGTTGTCCATCCTGACCATATAGCCACACGCCTTCACCCCTGGAGATTACTACCGGCGGAGAAGATTCGTGGTGTTTCATTTGAGTACAGGGATGCCAGACAGCCTGGTGGCTGCGAAGCGATAATTTTTTGTCGTCCACGGACTTGAAATTCCTTATGATAGTCTCTACTATTAGCACTCATCAGCAACGAGTGCTAACAATTAACAGTTTTGGTGCCTGAAAATTGCTGAATTAAATGAATTCTTATCGTTTCGTTAATCATTGTAGGAGAAAAGGACTATGAATATCCGCCCTTTGCATGATCGTGTAATTGTCAAGCGACTGGAAGAAGAACGCAAGACGGCATCCGGCATTGTCATTCCCCGATGCCGCAGCAGAAAACCGGATCAGGGTGATTATTGCCGTTGGCAAAGGAAAAGCGGTGAGGATGGCAAAATCCGCGCTGGAAGTCAAGGTTGGCGATAGGGTGTTGTTCGGAAAATATGCCGGCCAGGCAGTGAAAATCAAGGGTGAAGAATTCCTGGTGATGCGTGAAGAAGACATCATGGGTGTGATTGAAGGTTAAGGATTGTTGAACAACCAACGAAAATCAGGAGAAAAGATATGGCAGCTAAAGAAGTAAGATTTGGCGATTCAGCGCGTCATGCCGTGGTCAATGGCGCAAACATTCTGGCAGACGCAGTTAAGATAACCATTTCAAAGGCCGTAACGTTGTACTGGAGCGTTCATACGGTGCTCCAACTATTACCAGGATGGTGTTTCGGTTGCCAAAGAAATCGAACTGAAAGACAAGTTCGAAAACATGGGTGCCCAAATGGTCAAGGAAGTTGCCAGCAAGACCTCGGATACCGCAGGTGATGGTACGACAACCGCGACTGTGCTGGCACAATCCATCGTCAAGGGAAGGCATGCGTTATGTTGCTGCCGGAATGAATCCGATGGATCTGAAGCGCGGGATTGAAAGCAGTTGCAGCTGCCGTGGAAGAGCTGAAGAAGCTGTCCAAGCCATGCTCCACCAGCAAGGAAATTGCACAGGTAGGTAGCATTTCCGCCAACTCTGATACGGAAATTGGCAGAATCATCGCTGAAGCTATGGACAAAGTCGGCAAGGAAGGCGTGATTACCGTCGAAGATGGCTCCGGTCTGGAAAATGAGCTGGATGTAGTGGAAGGCATGCAGTTCGATCGCGGCTATCTTTCTCCCTACTTTGTCAGCAGCGCAGACAAGCAGATTGCGGCGCTTGAAAATCCTTTCGTTCTGTTGCACGACAAAAAAATCTCCAATATCCGCGATCTGCTGCCGGTGCTGGAGCAAGTAGCAAAAGCTGGCAAACCTCTGTTGATCATCGCTGAAGATGTAGATGGCGAGGCGCTGGCCACATTGGTGGTCAACAACATTCGTGGCATCCTTAAAACCTGTGCGGTCAAGGCACCTGGTTTCGGTGATCGTCGCAAGGCCATGCTGGAAGACATCGCTATTCTGACCGGCGGTACCGTGATTGCCGAAGAAGTGGGCTTGTCCCTGGAGAAAGCCAGACTGGAAGATCTGGGTCAGGCCAAGCGCATCGAAGTGGGCAAGGAAAATACTACCATTATCGATGGCGCAGGCGATGCCAAGACTATCGAGGCGCGCGTTGCGCAGATTCGCAAGCAGATTGAGGAAGCAACCAGCGATTACGATCGCGAGAAGCTGCAGGAGCGTGTGGCCAAACTGGCGGGTGGTGTAGCCTTGATCAAGGTGGGTGCTGCAACCGAAGTGGAGATGAAGGAGAAAAAAGCGCGCGTTGAAGATGCTCTGCATGCAACACGTGCGGCAGTCGAGGAAGGTATCGTTCCGGGAGGTGGTGTGGCATTGCTGCGTACCCTCAATGCAGTCAGCAAAATCAAGGGCGATAACCATGACCAGGATTCCGGTATCAAGATCGTTCTGCGCGCAATAGAAGAGCCATTGCGCCAGATCGTGACCAACTGTGGTGAAGAAGCTTCCGTAGTGGTCAACAAGGTTAAGGAAGGTCAGGGTACCTTTGGATACAATGCTTCAACGGGCGAGTATGGCGATCTGGTTGCTATGGGTGTTCTGGACCCAACCAAAGTAACCCGTTCTGCGTTGCAGAATGCGGCCTCGGTTGCCGGGTTGATTCTGACGACAGATGCAATGGTTGCCGAGATCCCGAAAGAAGATGCTCCTGGAGCAGGTGCAGGCATGGGCGGTATGGGTGGCTTGGGTGGCATGGGCGGTATGGACATGTAATCGGCCCCAACCGATCTATCTGTTTGTAGTAACGAACCACAACGGATCGGTATGCAAGGTACCGGGCGTTGTGGTTTCTGGTTTTAATCGGTTGTTCTGAGATAAACATATTGAATACTTTAAAAGTTCCGGATGACCGGAATCTGTTGGCAGATCGGGTTATTCTGGTTACGGGTGCAGGGCAGGGTATTGGGCGCGCGGCTGCTTTGGCTTATACGGAGCGTGGGGCAACAGTTATTTTGCATGGCCGTAAAACCGAAAAGCTTGAGCAGGTTTACGATGAAATCGAAGCGCTTGGCCGGGCTTCGGCAATCATTCTGCCGTTTGATTTCGAACAGGCGACAGAAGCTAATATTGCCGAACTCGCTGATGCGATCGCCTCCCAATTCGGCAGGCTGGATGGTATTTTGCACAACGCCGCCTGGACTTATGGCCCGATGCCGCTTGAATTTCATGCGCTTGAGCATTGGCGGACCATCATGCAAGTCAATCTTGTGATCCCCGCCATGCTGACCCGCGCTTGTTTGCCGTTGCTTAAGGTTTCGCCTGATGCCAGCGTGATTATGACGGGGGATACGCACGGCCATACTCCGGCGGCTTACTGGGGTGCTTTTGCCGTGGCGAAGGCTGGAGTTGAGGTGTTGGTAAAGATTCAAGCCGAGGAATGGGAAATTTATCCAAATTTGCGGATCAATGCACTGATTCCTGGTGCCGTGGATGCGCCACAGCGTACAAAAACACACCCGGGTAGCAATAATCGCATATTGCCAAAACCAGCCGATTTGATGAAACCCTATCTCTTTTTGATGGGGCCAAACAGCGTTGGAATAACGGGTAAAACATTTGATTGCCAGAAAGGCGAGTGTCCTTGAAAGCCGGGAAATCTGCGCTGCCAGTGGATGAGAGGGAGTATAATCAGGCGTGGCAGGTTGTGGTGTGGTTTTGGCTGCATGAAACAGGTAATGCAGTGAAAGTGCAATTGGCAGATTAATTTCTGCATCCAGAGCTCTGGGCTGCAAGATCTTGCGCGCGAAAGTGGCGGAATTGGTAGACGCACCAGATTTAGGTTCTGGCGCCGATGAGGTGTGGGGGTTCGAGTCCCCCCTTTCGCACCACGAAAGAGGTCCGGCAGCACGGCATGATCATACCGTTTGTTTAATCGACATTATTTATCAGTTCAGGAAAATAGATGCAGACACAAGGAGAAACTTCCAATCCACTGGAGCGTAGTATTGAGCTTTCTATCCCACGGGAAAAAGTTGAGGCTGAGGTGGATGTGCGATTGAAGCGCCTCGCTCCCAAGGTTAAGGTTCCGGGGTTTCGTCCGGGCAAGGTTCCATTGAAAATTGTATCTCAGCAATATGGCCAGGAAATTGAACATGAGGTGCTGGGTGAATTGCTAAAGCAGCAGTTTGGCGATGCCGTTAATCGGGAAAATTATCGTGTTGCAGGCATTCCGAGTTTTGCGCCTGGAAATTCCGGTGCAAACGGTGCGAGTTACGAGTTTCACGCAACTTTTGAAATTTATCCGGATATTGAACTGGGCGATTTAAGCACAATCACAGTAAATAAGCCTGTTCTGCAAGTGGGGGATACGGAAATCCAGAAAACTCTGGATATTTTGCGCAAGCAACGTGCGGTTTATGCACCGGCAGATCGTCCTGCGCAGACTGGTGATCGGGTGAATATTGATTATCTGGGGTTACTGGATGGAGTGGCTTTTCCCGGTGGACAGGCAAATGGTTACAACACCATTCTTGGGAATGGACACCTGCTGGAAGATTTTGAGTCTGCCATCGTTGGCATGACAGCCGGGCAGGAAAAAACATTTGACATGACTTTTCCTGCGGATTATCCGGGCAAGGATGTTGCTGGCAAGAAGGTCAGTTTTACTATTACGCTAAACAAGCTTGAGATTCCAGAATTGCCGGAGGTAGATAGTGAGTTTGCCAAAGCTCTGGGTGTTCCGGATGGTGATGTAGATAAAATGCAGTCGGAAATCAAGGCCAATCTTGAGCGTGAAATCCTTCAACGTGTTCGCGCGAGACTAAAGGAGCAAGTCATGCAATCCTTGCTGGACAAGGTGGTGGCGCAGGTTCCTAAGGTGTTGATTCAGCAAGAGGCGGATCGGTTGGTGGAGGAAATGCAAAATACGCGTACTGCCCGTGGGCTGCGCAAAGATCCGGATTTGCCAAGGGATATATTTCTGGAGCAGGCAGAGCGGCGTGTCAGGCTGGGATTGATTTTATCCAAACTGATTGATGCCCATGAATTAAGTGTCAAGCCCGAGCAAATCAGAAGTTTTATCGAGGAGCATGCTCAGGGATATGAAAATCCGGAGCAAGTGATCAAATGGCATTATGCATCGCCTGAACGGCTCAAGGAAATTGAGCCCCTTGTTCTGGAAGATAATGCCGTATCATGGTTGTTAGGTAAGGCCCAGGTTATTGATCAGAATGTTACTTTCGATGAATTGATGGGCTATTCACATGCAAGCAATGTCTGATTGGGAGAGAGAGAAGTTGAATACGACTGGATTAGGCTTGGTTCCGATGGTTATCGAAACCAGCGGCCGGGGGGAGCGCGCCTACGATATTTATTCGAGGCTACTCAGGGAAAGGATCATTTTTCTGGTGGGACCCGTAACGGAAACCTCTGCCAATCTGGTAATCGCACAGCTTCTGTTTTTGGAATCTGAAAATTCGGAAAAAGATATTTTTCTGTATATCAATTCTCCCGGTGGTCTTGTAACAGCAGGCTTGGCTGTATACGACACCATGCAATTCATCAAGCCGGATGTCAGTACGCTCTGTATAGGTCAGGCAGCCAGCATGGGTGCGTTATTGTTGACTGCGGGGGCCAAGGGTAAACGCTATTGCTTACCTAACTCGCGTGTCATGATTCATCAGCCAATGGGTGGGTTTCAGGGTCAGGCGTCTGATATAGAAATACATGCCAAGGAAATCTTGGCTTTAAAAAGCCGTTTGAATGAAATTATGGCCAGGCATACTGGCCAAACAATCAAGGCTGTTGAAAGGGACACTGATCGTGACAATTTTCTCGGTGCAGAGGCGGCAGTAAAGTATGGTCTGGTGGATGCAATATTAACCCGCCGTGAAGTAAAACAGAATAAAGCCAGTTTGCCCAGGCCAAAAGTGAGGGTGGTATTCGTTAGATGATTACGGGGTGAAATGATGTCCGAAAAAACAAACGATGAAAAACTTTTGTATTGTTCTTTTTGCGGAAAGAGCCAACGAGAAGTCAGAAAGCTGATTGCCGGCCCTTCTGTATTCATTTGTGACGAATGTATTGATCTTTGTAATGACATCATTCGCGAGGAAATTCAGGTTGATGAAACGGCCAAGCTGACTAAAACCAGTTTGCCAACTCCGCATGAAATATGCGAAACACTGGATCAATACGTCATCGGACAGGAAGCTGCAAAGAAAATACTCTCTGTTGCCGTCTACAATCACTACAAACGATTAAGAAATATATCCAAAGTTAATAGTGGAGATGATGTAGAGCTCTCCAAAAGCAACATACTGTTGATTGGCCCTACTGGATCAGGCAAGACTTTGTTGGCACAGACCCTGGCAAGGCTGCTGGATGTTCCTTTTATTATCGCAGATGCCACGACATTGACAGAAGCGGGCTATGTTGGAGAGGATGTCGAAACATCATTCAAAAACTGCTGCAAAAGTGCAACCATGATGTAGAAAAAGCCCAGCGTGGGATCGTGTACATTGATGAGATTGATAAAATCTCGCGTAAATCGGATAACCCTTCAATAACCCGGGATGTTTCGGGAGAGGGAGTGCAACAGGCCTTGCTTAAACTGATAGAGGGTACAATGGCTTTGGTGCCCCTCAAGGTGGGCGTAAACATCCCAATCAGGAATTTATCTCGATTGATACTACCAATATTCTTTTTATTTGCGGCGGTGCATTCGATGGTATCGATAAAATCATCCGTGCACGATCAGAAAAAAGTGGCATCGGTTTTGGTGCAGATGTCATTAACCAGAATGATCGCAAGGAGCTGAAGCAAGGTTTTAAAAGATATTGAGCCGGAAGATTTGGTCAAGTATGGCTTGATTCCCGAATTTGTAGGGCGTTTGCCTGTAGTGGCTACGTTAAATGAATTGAATGAAGCGGCTCTAATTCAGATTCTGGTTGAACCCAAGAATGCATTGGTTAAACAGTACGCCAAGTTGTTTAATATGGAAGGCGGGGTGGAGCTGGAATTTCGCGAGCAAGCGCTTGTGGCAATCGCCAGGAAAGCGCTTGTGCGTAAAACGGGTGCACGAGGATTACGTTCTGTACTTGAGGAAACGCTACTCGATATCATGTACGACCTGCCTTCGATTGAGAGCGTTTCCAAGGTGGTGATTGAGATTGGTAGCAACGATGAACTTCAGCCTATCGTAATTTACGCGGAAAACCAAAACTGGCCGAAGCTCGAAATAAACATCTGTTTTACAGTTTACGTGGTAGGTACTTGTTTTTAGAAAATCATCCTGCCTTCGTGAATTCATGTTACCTGCAAGGAGTGAATGACATGACATCAGATATAACAGATATCGTTGATCCTGAAGAATCAAGTGATTTAGGTTTGCCGTTACTCCCACTGCGCGATGTGGTTGTTTTCCTCACATGGTTATTCCGTTGTTTGTGGGACGTCCAAAATCAATCAAAGCGTTGGAAGTGGCTACAGAAGCGGGAAAGAGTATTCTGCTGGTTGCACAGAAATCGGCAGCAAAGGATGACCCCTCGCCCGAAGACCTTTATAAGGTTGGTTGTGTTTCAAGTATTTTGCAAATGCTGAAACTCCCCGACGGAACAGTCAAGGTATTGGTAGAAGGAAGTTATCGGGCAGAAATTGAATCTTTTAATGATTCCGAAACCTCTTTTTCCGGAAAGGCTATCCCTGTCACGATTGATGAGATCGACACGTCAGAAATCGAGGCACTACGACGCACTCTTCTTTCTCAATTTGACCAATATGTCAAATTAAACAAAAAAATCCCATCAGAAATTCTTGCATCTCTGACAGGAATTGATGAGGTCGGACGGTTAGCTGATACGATCGCGGCCTATCTTCCCTTGAGACTGGAGCAAAAACAGGAAATTCTGGAAACTTTTAGTGTCCAACCACGCTTGGAGCGTTTACTTGGTCTGCTGGAAGCTGAGCTGGATATTCTTCAGGTAGAAAAACGTATACGCGGCAGAGTAAAGCGCCAGATGGAAAAAAGCCAACGCGACTATTATCTGAATGAGCAGGTGAAGGCAATTCAGAAAGAGCTTGGGGAAGGTGAAGATGGTGCTGATCTCGAAGAAATCGAAAGAAAAATAAAGTCAGCTTCCCTGCCGAAGGAAGCGCTCGCCAAGGCTGAATCGGAACTAAAGAAACTGCGGCTAATGTCTCCCATGTCAGCAGAAGCGACAGTGGTGCGGAATTATATCGATACATTGGTTGCGCTGCCCTGGAAGCAGAAAACAAAAATCAGCAAGGAATTGCAACAAGCCGAATCCATTCTGGATGAAGACCATTATGGTCTGGAGAAGGTTAAAGAAAGGATTGTTGAGTATCTTGCCGTGCAACAACGTGTTGCCAAATCCAAAGCACCTATCCTGTGTCTTGTTGGTCCGCCAGGCGTTGGAAAAACTTCGCTGGGTCGTTCTATTGCACGCGCCACCAACCGAAAATTTGTGCGCATGTCATTAGGAGGGGTAAGGGACGAAGCTGAGATTCGTGGACATCGCCGGACTTACATTGGCTCCATGCCTGGAAAAATCTTGCAAAGCATGACCAAGGTCGGGGTCAAGAATCCGTTATTTCTACTGGATGAAGTTGATAAAATGGGAATGGATTTTCGGGGAGATCCTTCTTCTGCCTTACTGGAGGTGCTTGATCCAGAGCAAAACAGCACGTTTGTCGATCATTATATTGAAGTTGAATATGATCTGTCGGATGTCATGTTCGTAGCTACAGCGAATACGCTCAACATCCCACCAGCATTGCTGGATCGCATGGAAGTTATTCGACTTTCAGGCTACACCGAGGATGAGAAGCTGAATATCGCAAGGCGTTACCTTCTGCCTAAACAAATGAAAGATCATGGTTTGAGTGAAGATGAATTATCCGTTTCTGAATCCGCATTGCGTGATATTTCCCGTTACTATACCCGGGAGGCGGGGGTGCGCTCAATGGAAAGGGAGGTATCCAAGATTTGCCGGAAGGTTGTTAAAACCTTGTTGGTAAAAAAAGGCAAGGAAAAGATCACGGTCAATTCACGCGGCCTTGATAAATACTTGGGTGTACGCCGCTACACTTATGGCATGGCAGATGAAAAAAACCAGATCGGACAAGTTACTGGTCTGGCGTGGACAGAAGTAGGCGGAGAGCTGTTGAGAATTGAGGCAGTCGTGTTGCCGGGTAAGGGAAAGACAATTACAACAGGCAAATTGGGTGAGGTTATGCAGGAATCCATCCAGGCGGCATTGTCTGTTGTTAGAAGTCGCTCCAGGATTCTTGGAATACCAGATGATTTCTATCTGAAGAATGATATTCATATCCATTTACCTGAAGGTGCTACTCCGAAGGATGGACCTAGTGCAGGTATCGGTATCTGTCTGGCAATGGTATCGGCACTGACTGGCATCCCTGTACGTGCAACTGTTGCCATGACTGGAGAAGTTACGCTGAGAGGTGAAATTCTTCCAATTGGCGGGCAGGAGAAGCTTCTGGCAGCTCATCGTGGCGGGATAAGTACCGTTATGATTCCGGAGGATAATGTAAAAGACTTGAATGAAATTCCCGTAAATATAAAAAACAAGTTGAATATCAGGCCAGTAAAATGGATCGACCAAGTGCTGGAAATTGCACTGGAATACAAGCCGGAGGTGTTGCCATCGGATATTCCGGGGCAAGTTATTCCATCTCCAGCAGAAGAAAGAATAACAAGCACATCACCGATCAAACACTAAAAATTGTTTACGTAAAAAAGGCACTTCGAGGAAATTCCGAAGTGCCTTTTTTAATTGGCTCCAGTTGAGTTTGAATTCCATAATTCTCTGTCAGGTAGATAGTAAATTTTACTGCCAGTTGATAGAATCCTGACTTCAATCCTTAAAGAATCTCTAAGAAAGTGCTGATTGGTTCACTTGGTAATTATGGTGAAACGGTGTTTTTTAATCCGGATGCTGATAAACGGCGCAGTATTTTCTTGAGGATTCTGGTGCCACTAAAACCGATAATAAGAATCTAAGAATTAGAAACCGGTTTCAGGGAGTTTAAGGATCATATTTTTCGTTTACATTTATTAGGAATCACAATGACAACTGAAAGCTTTCGTCCCGAAAAAAAAATAGGCACATTTTATCCACCCCAGCGCACCCTGATGGGGCCGGGACCTTCTGATACCCATCCAAGGGTTTTGTCTGCAATGGCGCGACCAACGCTGGGGCATCTGGATCCAGTTTTCACCGACATGATGGAAGAGTTGAAGGGGTTGTTGCGATACGTATTTCAGACAACAAACTTACTGACTTTTCCTGTATCAGGGCCTGGTTCGGTCGGTATGGAAATGTGTTTCGTCAATATGATTGTGCCCGGGGATAAAGTCGTTGTTTGCCGGAATGGTGTTTTTGGCGGAAGAATGATTGAAAACGTAGAGCGTTGTGGTGGAATACCGCTGGTAGTCGAAGATAAATGGGGTGATCCGGTTGATCCACAAAAAGTGGAAGATATGTTGAAAAAAAACCCGGATGCAAAGATCGTCGCCTTCGTGCATGCCGAAACATCCACTGGCGTTCAGTCTGATGCAAGTGCCATAGCCCAGATTGCAAGAAAATATGATTGCCTCACGATCATGGATACAGTGACCTCACTTGGTGGGACACCTGTTTATATGGACAAATGGGATATTGATGCCATCTATTCCGGTAGTCAGAAATGCTTATCCTGCCCGCCGGGATTATCCCCTGTCAGTTTTTCCGAAAGAGTGGTGGATCGGGTGAGAAATCGTACTGAAAAAGTACATAGCTGGTTTATGGATATCAGTTTATTGCTTGGTTACTGGGGGGCATCCCGTACTTACCACCATACAGCGCCTACTAACTCGCTGTATGGTCTACATGAATCGCTAGTAATGTTATATGAAGAAGGGCTTGAGCGTTCCTGGGCAAGACATCGTCGTAATCATGAAGCATTGAAAGCTGGGCTGAAAACCCTGGGAATCGAATATGTTGTTGCGGAGCCATATCGCTTGCCCCAACTCAATTCAGTATATGTTCCTGCAGGTATAGATGAAAAAGAGGTTCGCCGCAGGCTTCTTGATAGCTACAACCTCGAAATCGGTGCCGGGCTTGGTGACTTTGCCGGAAAAATCTGGCGTTTCGGGTTGATGGGTAATTCGAGCAAGCTTGAAAAAATAGTCTTCTGCCTGGATGCACTGGAGCAAGTGTTGTCCGAGATGGGTGTCAAAGTAGACAAAGGAGCTGCATCTTCTGCAGCACATCAGTACTACGCAGCCAATCCTGCTTCAGCATAGTCAACCTGAATCAACATTTTGGCCTGGAACAGTGAATTTCCTTGATCCTGGAGGAATTCACTGTTCGGGTATAAGGTAATTTAATTTCACTAACGAATCATCTCGACAGATCCTTGTTCTGGATTTGTTATCGTTTGTCCACATCGGTATTTTCGATTATCTTGCCGATGCCGCGAAGTCGATTTCTGGCTTCACCAGCGCATCCTTCCAGATCCTTTCAGCCTGAATATTTCAAGCCATGCCCATAACCAGACTTGAGCCGTGTGCGCTCGGTTTAACGATTGATCCTGATTCTTTGGGATTTGCAGACACATCCACATTGATTGATCAGCCACTCGACTGGATAGGGCAGGAGCGTGCCAGACAAGCAACTTATTTTGGTCTGGAAATGGAGCATCCGGACTATAACCTTTTCGTGTTGGGTGAGACCGGTAGTGGGAGATCTTCGTTGCTGCGACAAACGATGACGGAAGTGGCAGAACGCAGGCCGGTGCCGCATGATTTGTGCTATGTGCATAACTTTGATGTGCCGGAACGACCGTTGGCCTTACGCTTGCCGGCAGGTAAAGGCTATTGGTTGCGGCAGCAACTGTCGCAATCGGCAAATCGTTTATTGCAGGAAATACCGGAATACCTGAATGAGGATGATTTCAAGGCAAAAGCAGCGCATGTCGAGAAACATTTTAGATTGGAAGAAACCCGGTATTTCGAGGAACTTAATGCTTTTGCAGAATCATTGCATTTCGCTCTTAGACGGGAATCAGGGCGTCTGGTATTCACCCTTTTAGATGAATCAGGGAAATTACTGACCGAGGAAGAAATTCTGGCGCTGCCGAAAAATCGGCGGGCTGCTCTCGATCAGGATGAGCAGATGCTGCGTACGGAAATAACTTCCTATCTTCAGAAAATTCGTATTCTCGAACAAAACCGGGACAAGGAGCTTGCTACATTATGCCGGAGCTGGATCGAACCCTTGCTGGATCAGGTGTTGAATGCGGTGCCAGAGGGTCTGGATCAGTCATTTTCTGATTACGCCCGGCTGGAACATTATCTGGGAAGCATCAAACAGGACATTATCGAAAATCTGGATCTCTTCCAGTTATCGGATTTCACTGAAGAAAAGAATTCTGAAGATCTTAAATTGTTGTTTGAGCGCTATCGCATTAATGTCGTGGTTGATAACCGGGATTTGATTAGCGCACCGGTTGTTGTTGATGAGAATCCATCGTTCAAATCACTGGTTGGCAGCATTGGATATCAGTCGGTTGAAGGTGTGCTGGTTACCGATTTCACCCGCATCCGGGCTGGTAGTTTACTGAAGGCGCATGGTGGCTTTCTGATGTTGCATCTGGATGATCTACTGATCGATGTATTTTTATGGGAAAAATTCTGCCGATTGCTGCGTAATCATACGCTGCAGATCGAAGAGCCTTGGGCGGCCAATGTATCAGCCCCGGTTGTGCCAATTGAACCGGAAGCTGTAAAAGTGGATGTAAGAATTATTCTTATTGGCTCACGCGAGCAATATTATGCAATTCAGGAAGAGAGTCCGGAGCTGGCAAGGCGATTTCGGGTCAAAGTTGATTTTGCAGCAGCTTTTACAGCCAGCATACAGGCCTATCGTGCTGTATCGGTGTTCATTTCGCATATCTGTCAGCAATCGTGCCTACCGCATTTCTCCGGAGAAGCGGTGGTTTCGGTACTGAAAACAGCGCATCGATCGGCAGAAGATCAGAAACGGCTCAGTGCAAACTTCAGTCACACAGAAATGCTGGTGGTGGAAAGTGCCCTGCAGTGTAAGAATCATGGGAGGCTTGTCGTTGAGGGAGAAGATGTGACGACAGCGCGATTGGCCCGAACGCTGCGGCACAATTACCCGGACCAATGTGCACAGGAAGCGATAGCCGATGGAGATGTAGTGATCACTGTGCATGGTGAAAAAATTGGACAAATCAATGGCTTAAGCCTGATTGAAATGGGCGATCACAGCTTTGGTATCCCGAGCCGTATTACAGCACATGCTTTTGCTGGCGAAGATGGGCTGCTCAATATCGAGCGTGAAGTTGGCATGTCAGGCCCGATTCATGACAAGGGAGTGTTCATTCTGCAAAATCTCTTGTCTGCTTTGTTTCACCATAATGCGCCACTGGCATTCAATGCTTCCATTGTATTTGAGCAGGAATATTATGGCGTAGAAGGTGATTCAGCCTCCTGCGCCGAGTTATATGCATTGTTGTCCGCTTTATCGGGATTGCCATTCCGCCAGGGAATCGCTATTACTGGTGCAATCAATCAGTATGGTGAAATGTTGCCGATAGGAGGCATTAACGAGAAAATCGAGGGTTTTTTCAAGGTGTGTGTGGCAGCCGGGCTTGATGGTACCCAAGGGGTGTTGATTCCAGAACGCAATTGCCGACATCTTATGCTGGAGGAGGAGGTGGTAAAAGCAGTTTCAGAAGGTGTGTTCCATATCTACACGATTGGCCATATGCGTGAAGGACTGGAGCTGTTATCAGGTTTGCCTGCCGGGATTGATGACGATATTGAACTACAGGAAATTATCAATTATCCGCAGGGCAGTGTATTGGGTTATGCACAAAAAACCTTGCGTGCTTACCGGATGGCTTGCCAACAAACTCCACAGCGTACAAAAACACTGCATAAACGGTCAGGGGAACATACTGAGAAGTAGTCGATGATGCATCTTTGTCAGTAAAGGTGCAGATGCACCCAGCCCTATATGTATCTGATTCTTACAGGCCCTGGAGAGAGAATCAGAGCAACGCATTCACTTCCAGCAAATCATCCTCATCCAGATCTCCTGCTTCGGCTTTTAGCCGGAGACGAGCCATCAGGTAATCATAGTAGGCTTGTGCAAGATCTCTGCGTGCAGAGAAATATTGCTGTTGTGCGTTCAGCACATCTATTTCCATGCGGACTCCCACTTCCTGGCCCAGTATGGTTGAATCCAACTGGCTGCGGCTGGATGTCAATGCCTGCTTCAGCGCCTTGATTTGAGCAATACCATTAGTCACGCTGAGATAGTTCTGGCGAACTTGCAATGCAATGGTTCTTTGCACATTTTCCAGATCCTTGCGCGCTTTATCCCGGTTAGCCAGAGATTCCCTGACACGAGACTGCACCGATAATCCCTGAAAAATAGGAACAGTCAGTTGCAACCCTACTGATTTACTGACGAGATCAACCCCTCGCCCGGTAAAGGTACCGCCGACACCGCTCTGGTCATTATATTGTGCAACCAGATCAAGAGTTGGGTAATGGCCTGCTCTGGCGCGATTGATGGCCTGTTCTGAAATTTCATAAGCGATACGCTGTACTTTCAGCCGGAAATTTCTTCTTCCGCCAGCTGGACCCATTCGTCCATCCCATCATGGGGTAAAGTAAGCGGATCGGCAATAATCCTGTCCAGGCTGGCATCCTGCAGATCGCTAGGCAGTCGATTGATAAGAACCCGCAGTGCGCGCTGGCTGATTTCTAGTTTGTTTCTGGCAACAATTTCTGGGACAAGGTCAGATCGTAACGCGCTTCGGCTTCGTGGGTATCGACGATGGTTGAAACACCCACCTCAAAATTCCGTTTGGCCTGTTCCAGTTGTTCATGAATCGCTTTTTCTGGGATTCAACGACCTCAAGATCAATTTTTGCCTTGAGTACATCGAAATAAGCTTGTGCAACACGTAAAATCAAATCCTGAGCGGCAATGACAAATTGCGCATCAGCTTGAGCCACTTCATTTTTTGATTGCTGGTAAATGATGAAATTCTCAAAACGAATGATTGGCTGGGTAAGCGCTACAGTAACCCCCCGGTTTTTGATTTCCCGGGTTGGCCCCGTACCTGTATCAATATACTGGTTCTGGGCGGTGCCAGTCAGACGGATATCGGGCAACAACCCTGCCCTTCCTTGCGGCAGACGTTCCTGTGCTGCCTCATATGCGGCACGCGCAGAGCCATACTGTGTATCCTCTTCCAAGGCTTCGCGGTAAATTTGCATCAGATCGGCTGTCTGTGCCTGCTCGCAAAAATACAAGCACAGACATAGTAGAAGAATAAATCCGCGCAAATTTTTCATTGGTAACCAGCGAATTTTGTCACCTTCGTTTTTTAAGGCTTGATGACCATCACCAAGTTATCAAGCAAAGTTGGCTATCGGAAGTTTAGAAGTGGAATTGCTCGCGCTGTAATGCATTCTTGAGCGGTGCAGTACAGGTTTCGAACAGACGGGTCGAGGTGTAATTGCCCGGGGAGGTGCATGTGATCAAGGTTGCCTCCATAACAGGCTCCTCGCCAACAATGGCAAACAGCCGACCTCCTGGAGCCAGGCTTTGCTGGAACATTTCCGGCAAAACCGGAGTGGAGGCAGTTAGTACGATGACATCATAGGGGCCATGCTTGATCCAGCCGCGAGCGGCATCGCCTTGTTCAAGCGTGACGTTGCCAATATCATGGGTTTGCAGGTTGATGCGCGCCATTGTATGGAGTTCCGGCACGATCTCTACACTATAGATATGTGCCCCGAGCCTGGACAGCAACGCGGTCATATAGCCTGTTCCTGTACCAATTTCAAGGATTTTGTCGGTTTTGTTGATATGCAATTCCTGCAAAATCCGCGCTTCCATTTTTGGCGTCAGCATGACTGCATCGTGTTCCAGCGGGATTTCCATGTCCGTGAATGCCATGAAACGGTAGGCAGCAGGTACAAATTCCTCACGTTTGATCTGGTATAGCAAATCCAGAATGTTCTGATCCAGCACATTCCAGGTTCTGATTTGTTGTTCCACCATATTGAAGCGGGTTTGTTCGAGGTTCACCATAAGTCTTGTCGCTCTGTTATCGATGAAAGAATCGGGCTTGCAATTATTCCATATTTACTTTAGCTTGGCAGCCTTGGCTAGGGGTCCGCATTTGCAGGGTACCGCAATGCTGGTGAGAGAGTCCCTTAATACCTGATGCGGATAACGCCGCCGGAGGGAAGCCGGGAGTCACTCTCCTGCTCCTTGCGGCTTTTTGAGGAGCATAGCATGAAAACACCGGTTTCCAAGCTGGAAAAATTTACCAATGACAACGCCCGGGTAGATACTGCTGCGGTGCAGCCACTGCCCAATTCGCGCAAAATTTATATTCAGGGTTCGCGTGCTGATATTCGCGTGCCGATGCGTGAAATCACCCAATCCGATACTACGACCGGACAGGGGATAGAAAAGAATCCCTCGATTTGTGTTTACGATACTTCCGGCCCCTATACTGATCCCGATGCGCACATAGACATTCGCCGTGGCTTGCCAGCCTTGCGCGAAAAATGGGTAGATGAGCGCGCAGATACCGGGATTCTGGCAGGGTTGTCCTCAACGTATAGTTTGAAACGCTTGCAGGACCCCAGCCTGACGGAGATGCGTTTTAATCTGACGCGACCGGTTCGTCGTGCCAAAACGGGGGCCAATGTTACCCAGATGCATTACGCGAGACGCGGCATCATCACGCCGGAGATGGAATATATCGCCATCCGGGAAAATCAGCGCAGGGAACGCTTTTCCGATCTGATTGACGATAAATTGCTGACCCGACAACATCCCGGGCACAGCTTTGGTGCCGCGATCCAGCAATGGATTACGCCAGAATTTGTGCGTGATGAAGTGGCTCGTGGGCGCGCTATCATTCCTGCCAATATTAATCACCCGGAAACGGAGCCGATGATCATTGGCCGCAATTTCTTGGTAAAAATCAATGCCAATATCGGTAATTCCGCACTTGGTTCGAGCATTCAGGACGAAGTAGAGAAAATGACCTGGGCGATCCGCTGGGGTGGAGATACAGTTATGGATCTATCCACTGGCAAAAATATCCATGAAACGCGCGAATGGATTATTCGTAATAGTCCGGTGCCAATTGGAACTGTGCCGATTTATCAGGCACTGGAAAAAGTTGATGGCAAGGCGGAAGAGCTGACGTGGGAAATTTTCCGCGATACCTTAATTGAACAGGCGGAACAGGGTGTGGATTACTTTACGATTCACGCCGGAGTACGTCTGGCTTACGTGCCGATGACAGCCAGGCGCATGACAGGCATTGTCTCGCGTGGTGGTTCCATCATGGCGAAATGGTGTCTGGCTCATCATAAGGAAAGTTTTTTATATACGCATTTTGAAGATATTTGCGAAATCATGAAGGCATATGACGTCAGTTTTTCGCTGGGTGATGGCTTGCGACCTGGCTCAGTTTACGATGCCAATGACGAAGCACAGTTTGCAGAACTGAAAACCCTGGGTGAATTGACCGAAATAGCCTGGAAACACGACGTTCAGGTGATGATCGAAGGCCCGGGCCATGTGCCGATGCACCTGATCCGGGAAAACATGGATCTGCAGCTGGAGTATTGCCATGAGGCGCCTTTTTATACCCTGGGGCCGCTTACAACCGATATTGCCCCGGGTTACGACCACATCACCTCGGCAATTGGTGCAGCCATGATCGGCTGGTACGGTACGGCCATGCTGTGCTATGTCACCCCGAAGGAGCATCTTGGCCTGCCTGATAAGGATGACGTCAAGGATGGGATTATCGCTTACAAAATTGCTGCGCATGCTGCTGATCTGGCTAAAGGTCATCCCGGCGCGCAAGTGCGGGATAATGCACTCTCCAAGGCTCGTTTCGAGTTTCGCTGGAATGATCAGTTCAATCTGAGTCTTGATCCAGACAAGGCCAGGGAGTTTCATGATGAAACCTTACCGCAGGAAGGAGCCAAGCTTGCCCATTTTTGCTCGATGTGCGGCCCTAATTTCTGCTCAATGAAAATTACCCAGGATGTACGTGACTATGCCGCACAACAGGGAATTTCTGAAACAGATGCATTACAAGAGGGTATGACCCGGAAAGCAAACGAATTCATCGAGAAGGGTGGTGAGCTTTACAGCAAGCAATAAACCGTTTCCTGCAATTTTCGTTTGCCTTGACACTACACTGGGTCGTTCATGGATTGGCTGATTCTCTTTAAAGCATTTTTACTTGGCATTATCGAAGGATTGACCGAGTTTTTACCGGTTTCGTCCACTGGCCATCTTATACTGGCCGGCGATTTGCTCAATTTCAACGACGATAAAGCCAAGGTTTTTACCGTGGCCATTCAGCTGGGCGCCATCCTCGCCGTCTGCTGGGAATACCGGGAACGGTTATTGAATGTTGTCCGTAACTTGGGTACCCGGCAGGCTAACCGCTTTGCACTAAACCTGCTGATTGCTTTTTTACCAGCTGCAGTACTCGGTTTGTTGTTCATCAAAACAATCAAGCATTATCTGTTTCATCCGATGCCGGTTGCTATCGCACTGATTACCGGCGGAATCCTGATACTGTGGGCGGAACGGCGAGAACACCGGATAGAAGTTACGGTTGTGGATGAGATGAACTGGAAACATGCGCTGCAGGTTGGTTGCGCACAATGCTTGGCGCTGATTCCGGGAACTTCCCGCTCAGGTGCAACGATCATCGGCGGTTTGTTTTTTGGCCTGTCACGCAAGGCAGCAGCGGAATTTTCCTTCTTTCTGGCGATTCCAGTCATGTTTGCGGCAACGTTTTACGATGTCTACAAGCACCGGGAATTTCTGCATGCGGATGATCTGGGTATGTTTGTCACTGGATCAATAGCAGCTTTTGTCAGTGCCTTGATCGCGATACGCGGATTCATACGCTATGTCAGCAATCACGATTTTGCGGTTTTCGCCTGGTACCGGATCGGTTTTGGCCTGATCGTATTATTTACCGCGTATTCCGGTCTGGTTGAGTGGTCGGCAGACTAATCGAATTCAACCCTGAATCCATGGCAACCCGGCGGCTTTCCAGCCGGATTGCTGCCCACGGTGGCCATGTTTATCCTTGTCGCCTTCAAAACCTTCCAGAATGTTATAGCAGTCTGTAAAACCATTCTGGCTCATGAGGGTGGCTGCCTGATCAGACCGACCACCACTGCGACAGATGAACAGCAGCACGGTATCATCTGCGATCTGGCTACTGAGCTGATCCAGAAAACCGGGATTGGGGCGCATACCGGGATAGGCCAGTAACTCCACTTCGATTGCCCCGGGAACCCGTCCTACCCAATCCAGTTCCGCGCGACACCGCACATCAATGATTCTGGCTTCCGGCATGGCCTGTAATACGGCATGTGCTTCGGATGGCAGTAATGCGCCCTTGTAGGGTAAGCCCATATCTTCTGCCCGTTCCTGGGCGGTTTCCAGAATTTGATCGACGTTATTCATGTTTCAATAAATCCCATGCTTAAACGCGCTCCATTTTCAGGATGACAACGTCTTCCAGCGGCACATCCTGATGTCCGGCTGAGCGACCGGTCTTCACCTTTTTGATCGCATCCACTACTTCCTTTCCTTCTACTACCCGGCCAAACACGCAATAACCAAAGCCTTGTGGTGTCATGCTGGTGTGATTCAGGAAGCTGTTATTGGCAACATTGATAAAAAATTGCGAGGTGGCAGAATGTACGTCGGAAGTGCGGGCCATGGCAATGGTGTAGGTATCATTGCCGGTGCCCAGTGCAGCCTCGTTCTGGATAGGTGCCAGAGTTGGTTTTTCCTTTAGTCCTGGCGAATAACCCCCGCCCTGAATCATGAAACCGTCAATCACGCGGTGAAACAATGTGTTTTCGTAATGTCCGTTATCCACGTAACGTAGAAAATTTTCTACAGTAACCGGGGTTTTGTCGCTGTCGAGTTCCAAAGTAATGACGCCATGATTTGTATGTATTTTGACCATTTTGGTTTTTATTCCGGTTGATGAAATTTTATGGATTGACTGAAGCTGGGAGCAGTCTGATGCTTTCAATTACAATCATTTTTTGTGGAGCATCACGGTTAAAAGGACCTTTTGCTCCCGTTGGTGATCCGGCAATCTGATTGATCACATCCATGCCGCCAGTAACTTTACCAAAAACGGTGTACCCATATTCCCGTTCAGTAGGGGCGGTATAGTCAAGGAAATGGTTGTTTGCAACATTGATGAAAAATTGTGATGAAGCAGAGTGCGGGTCGTTGGTACGTGCCATCGCGATAGTGCCAATATCATTTTTCAATCCGTTGGCAGCCTCATTTTCAACTGGTTGCCGGGTTGGCTTCTGTGTGTAGTTCTGATCGAATCCACCACCCTGGATCATGAAACCGGCGATGACGCGATGAAAGATTGTACCGGTGTAGTAATCATCCTTGACGTAATTGAGAAAGTTTTCAACTGTTTTGGGCGCTTGCTGTGAATAAAGCTCCACCTGTATTGCACCCAGATTGGTCGTGATTTCAACCTTTGGATTGGCAGCAAGTGCTGAAGCCACTGGTAGCACCAGGCTTAGAACAAAAAGAAGGCCGGCAGAGATGGAGGATTTTGCCGGGCGGACAGCCTGCTGCCAAAAGGGGAAAGTTTGCATTATGTTATACTCACACGGTTTTGCCCGGGGATTCCCTTGTGGCGGGCAATGGTTAAAGACAAGCACCTGATTTTACCAACAAAACAAATCAAACGCTTCTACAATCCAACCTTCTTTCCGGCCTATTCTTCCCATGCTTAAAATTTACGATACGCTCACCCGATCCAAACGCGAATTTATTCCCCTTATACCGGGTGAAGTCAGAATGTATGTGTGTGGCATGACGGTCTATGATCATTGCCACCTCGGTCATGCGCGTGTACTTGTTGTGTTCGACAGCGTAATGCGCTGGTTGCAAACCCTGGGTTACAAAGTGACCTATGTCCGTAATATTACCGATATTGATGACAAAATCATCCGCCGGGCGCTGGAAAATCAGGAACATTTCGGCGCATTGACCGCCCGTTATATTCAGGCAATGGAAGAAGATGCAACAGCGCTCGGTGTCATCAATCCTTCGTTTGAACCGCGCGCAACTGAATATATCGATAGCATGATTGCCATGATCGAATCCTTGCTGGACAAGGGATTGGCCTACGTGGCCAGTAATGGCGATGTGTTCTACGATGTGCGCCGCTTTCCCAATTACGGCAAACTTTCCGGGAAATCGCTCGATGATCTGCGCGCTGGCGAGCGTGTGGAAATCGATACCAACAAGCGCGACCCGCTGGATTTTGTGCTCTGGAAGGCGGCCAAACCCGATGAACCCAGCTGGGATTCGCCGTGGGGCAAGGGGCGCCCAGGTTGGCACATCGAGTGTTCAGCCATGAGCGGACATTACTTGGGTGAGCAGTTTGACATCCATGGTGGGGGGCAGGATCTGCAATTCCCGCATCACGAAAACGAAATCGCCCAGAGCGAAGGAGTGCATGGCCATACCCACGTGAATTACTGATGCACAATGGATTCGTGCAGTAGACAATGAAAAATGTCAAATCACTGGGCAATTTTCACTGTGGGAAGTGCTGGTCCGTTACCAGCCTGAGGTTGTTCGGTTTTTCATTGTGCGTGCGCACTATCGCAGCCCGCTCAACTATTCGGATGCGCACCTCAACGATGCCAGGAGCGCGCTGGAACGTCTCTACACCGTACTGAAAAATCATGCGCCTTCACACGAATCTGATGCAGCAACCGTCACGATCGACTGGAAAAATGATGCCTACGCCCAGCGCTTCATATTGGCAATGAATGATGATTTCAACACTCCGGAGGCGGTAGCGGTGCTGTTTGATCTGGCGAGCGAAGCCAACCGGACGGGTGATGCGCGCTATGCCAGGTTGCTCAAGTCACTGGGTGGAATATTGGGGTTGTTACAGCAATCACCACAACACTATTTGCAGCAGCAGGTGCAACAGCAGGACGGGCTGTATTCTGCAGAAGAAATCGAAAACATGATTCAGCAGCGATTGCAGGCCCGCAAGGAAAAGAATTTTACACAGGCCGATGCGCTTCGTCAGCAACTGGCGGAAGCCGGTATCGTTCTGGAAGATAGCCCACAAGGAACGACCTGGCGGCGGCAGTAAGACTGGATACATCAACCCATTTTCCAGACATAAAGCACGGCACCACTGAAATCATTCAAGGGGATGCTCCGATCAGGCCGGATATCCGGAACTGTAAAGGTATTGCTGATAAAAAGGCTGCCCGGGCGCATTTCCCTGCGTGCCTTTTCCCATAATCTGGGCATCGGTACGGGGGAGAGGTAGGCATAAACCACATCGTATCCTGACAGATCATGCTGCCAGATACTTTCCCATTCAAACCGGCAATCCTGCCTGGACAACAAAGCTCTTAGCTGGCTAATCCAGCAAGGCAACATGGCAGCTTCAATGCCGCAATAACTGCCATGTGGCAGCATGCGGGCCAGTTTGCAGATCAACCCACCACAACCCGAACCCAAGTCGATCAGTTTGAATTGCTGCCCCTTTGGTAACAATTCGGCCAGTGTGTTGACAGCCTTCCGGCTGGATAAAAAAAGCGGCACCTGGGTGTGGTGTATCCGGCCAAAAATCAGCATGAGTACAATAAAACCCGCCAGATACCATGAAGCTGGCAATTTCAGCACCAGCATTGCGGACAACAGCACCGGAAAAAATAACAGGTGAATCCCGGCCCACCAGATTGGCATGCGAAGCAAATAATGACTCGTCAGCGCAGCAATCACGCCCTGTAGCCAAACAGCATGTAGCAGGGTAAGTGGCCACGGCAGAATGATCCCCAGCAAACAGACTGCGAGAATGCTGCCTGACAGCACCAGAAAATTTTTTTTCAGTGGCGATTCCGGAGAAATGTCCTGAACAGTTCCAACTGGATATGGCAGCATGGTTACTCAACGATCCTGGAGTTGACTTCTTCCTTGTTATGGATGTCCACTTCACCCAGGCTTTCCCGGGTAATGGCTTCCTCGGCCTTTTTGTTCATGACGATAATGCTGATCCGGCGGTTAAAGGGGCTGAATGGATCTTCCCGATCGAACATGACAGCAGAAGAGAGTCCGACCACACGCAGCATCTTCTCCGGATTCATCCCGCCAGCAATCAGCTCACGCCGGGAAGCATTGGCGCGATCTGCCGAAAGCTCCCAGTTGCTGTAACTTTTTTCGCCAGAAGGATAGGGGGTGGCGTCGGTATGTCCGGAAAGGCTGATCCTGTTGCCGACATCATTCAGCATCTTGCCGATTTCATGCAGGATCATCTTGGTATAGGACTGTAATTCCGCCCGGCCAACAGCAAACATGGGACGATTTTTTTCATCGACGATCTGAATGCGCAAGCCTTCGGAAGTAATATCAAGCAACAACTGGCTCTTGAATTTGTTGAGTGCCGGGTTGTTGTTGATGACATCTTCGATCTTGGTTTTAAGATTTTCAAGCTGCTCCCGCTCGGCGCGATCCTGCAAGGCCTGTAGCGCATCCATATCAACCGATTTTCTCAAATCATCAAATTCGGATCGGTTCATCTGACCGATTTTTTTGGTGATATCGTCACCGCCGCCTTTAATGATGCTGGTGCTGTCCCCACTGCCATCTCCTCCAAGCAATGCAACTTTTAGCGGTGTTTTGAAATATTCGGAAATACCTTCCTTGTCGCCTTGTGTGGTAGAACCCAGCAACCACATCAACAGAAAGAAAGCCATCATGGCCGTTACAAAGTCGGCATAGGCAATTTTCCAGGCACCACCATGATGCTGTGCTGCCATCTTCTTGATGCGCTTGATGATGATTGGTTTGGAAAGATCTTCAGCCATTTACAACCTCATCCGGAAAAATCGGGGAAACAATGCACATTATTTGGCCTTGCTTTGTTTGACGTGTTTTTCAAGTTCGGCAAACGATGGACGTTCGGTGGAGAACAGCACCTTCCTGCCGAATTCAACTGCTAAGGCAGGCGCATAACCATTCAGATTGGCGAGTAATGTCACTTTGATGCATTCCAGTAATTTGCTGGATTCATGCAACCGCTGCTCCAGACGGTTTGCTAGGGGGCCAATAAAACCATAGGCCAGTAAAATACCAAGGAAAGTTCCAACCAGGGCAGCAGCAATCAGCTTGCCCAGTTCAGCTGGAGGAATGCCAACCGATTCCATGGTATGTACCACCCCCATCACGGCTGCCACGATACCAAAGGCCGGAAGTCCATCGCCCATTTTGCTGATGACGTGGATGGGAATTTCGCCTTCCTGGTGATGCGTTTCCATTTCACCATCCATCAGATTCTCGATTTCCAGCGGATTGAGGTTGCCACCCACCATCAGCCGCAAATAATCGGTAACAAATTCGGTTACATGGTGATCTGCTAGGATTTTTGGGTATTTGCTAAACAATGGGCTTTTGCCGGGATCATCCACATCTGCTTCAATCGACATCAACCCTTCCTTGCGGATTTTTCCGAGGATTTCATAAAGCAGTGTCATCAACTCCATGTAAACCGCCTTGGTATAGTTTGCGTCCTTGAAAACATAAGGTAGTGCCTTGAAAGTAGCCTTGATCGCCTTGCCGGAATTGCCTACGAAGAAAGCGCCCACTGCGGCACCAGCAATCATGAGCAGCTCAACCGGCTGGAACAATGAACCCAAATGGCCCCCGGCAAGTGCAAAACCGCCAAATACCGAAACAACTACGACTACATATCCAATAATCACCATCATGATTGAAAATCCTTTGTAAATTTTCAGATTTTATCGGCCGCTGGCTGGCTTACTTTAGTTGGGTTATGGTTGGTATATGCCTTATCAGAAACAGATTCGTAAGTAGATGGATCTCAATCTTGTTAATACATGGGAAACAAGGTAATGAGGCAATACGGTAGAGCTTGTCATTCGCTTATTTCCACCGAGCCGCCACCAAAAACTATCTTGATCCTGTTTCATTACCTGCTCGTGCTCTGAAGAGGCATTCGGGTTTGGTGCTACACTTTCCGCCTTGCTAAAACCCTCTCAGGTACTTTGCCATGTTGCCCAAACATCACCTTGAACTGCTGAGTCCCGCGCGGGATGTTGTCATTGCCAAAGAGGCTATTTTGCATGGTGCCGACGCGGTTTATATTGGCGGACCCGGTTTCGGGGCGCGGCATAATGCGGCTAATTCAGTAAGTGATATTCAGAACCTGGTTGAATTTGCGCATGTTTTCCATGCACGGGTGTTTGTTACACTGAATACCATTTTGCACGATGATGAGCTGGAGCCCGCACGCAAGCTGATTCACGAATTATACGATGCCGGTGTCGATGCCCTGATCGTGCAGGACATGGGTGTGCTGGAGATGGATATTCCGCCGGTCGAACTGCATGCCAGTACCCAGTGCGATATTCGCCGTCTGGATAAGGCAATGTTTCTGGACCAGGCCGGTTTTTCGCAAATTGTGCTGGCGCGTGAACTGACACTCAAACAGATTAAGGAAATCAGCAATAACGTCAATGCCGCCATTGAATTTTTTATTCACGGGGCGTTATGCGTTGCCTTTTCCGGCCAGTGCAATATCTCGCATGCGCACACCGGGCGCAGCGCCAATCGTGGCGATTGTTCGCAGGCTTGCCGCCTGCCTTATACCCTGAAAGATGAAGAAGGTCGGGTAGTGGCTTTCGATAAACATCTGCTGTCGATGAAAGACAACAACCAGAGCGACAACCTGCGCGCATTGGTTGAAGCGGGTGTGCGTTCGTTCAAAATCGAAGGACGTTACAAGGATATGGCGTATGTGAAGAACATAACCGCCCATTATCGTCAGCTGCTGGATGACATCCTGACAGAGCGCCCTGATCTGGCACGCGCCTCCAGCGGCCATACCCAGCATTTCTTTGTGCCCAATCCTGATAAAACCTTTCACCGCAGCAGTACGGATTATTTTGTGAATGGGCGCCAGCAGGACATTGGCGCTTTCGATTCGCCCAAGTTTATAGGTTTGCCTATCGGGGAAATTTTAAGCATCGGCAAACAGGAGTTGACTGTGCAAACCACCAGCGAACTTACAAATGGTGACGGATTGAATACGCTCTACAAACGGGAGATCGTTGGTTTCCGCGTGAATAATGCTTATCCGCTGTGTGATTTTGAACAGGAGAGCCAGCACTTCTGGCAATACCGCATCATTCCCAATGAAATGCCGGCCGCATTTGCCAAACTGCGCTTGCCGCATACGCTTAACCGCAATCTTGATCACAACTGGCAGCAGGCGCTCACCAAAACATCCAGCGAGCGCAGGGTAAGTGTGTGCTGGCAGCTGGAACTGAATGAGCAAATACTGGTTGCCACTGCCACCAGTGAAGAAGGTATTTTGGCCCGGGCTAGCCTGCAGGGTCCCTTTGTGCCCGCCAGACAGTCCGGTGATAACGCGCAGCATATCCAGGATGCTTTCAGCAAACTTGGCAACACACCGTATTACGCAGAGCAGATCAGCTTTGCTGCCAGCGGGGACTGGTTTGTGCCCGGATCACAGCTGAAAGCGCTGCGGCGCGAGGTCATCGAGCAACTCACGGCTGCGCGTGTGGCTGCTCATCCCAAAGGTAGCCGCAAGGCCATTTGTGAGCCAGCACCTGTCTACCCGGATAAGGAACTAACCTTTCTGGCCAACGTGTATAACATACTGGCCCGCCGTTTCTACAAACGTCATGGTGTGGAACTTATTGCACCTGCTTTTGAGGCGCACCAGGAAACCAGTGAGGTGCCGGTCATGATTACCAAACATTGCCTGCGTTTTTCGTTCAACCTTTGTCCCAAACAGATCAAGCATGAACTGGATCTGAAGGGTAACGCCAAACCCATGCAACTACTGCATAACGACGAAACTATTACCCTGAAATTTGACTGCAAATCCTGCGAAATGCATGTCATGGGCACCATCAAGCCGCATATTTTTAACCGTTCGCAATCAGGCAGTCTGGCAAGTTCGATGAAAAGCGGCAAGGACTAAGCTGGAAAATTGCTTGCCTCTGATTTCTCTCTTGCAAATCTGGGTACGTGCCACTCATTGTCTGATTACAGGAGAAGGCTGACTGTCAATGGTAAGGATTTGTACCTTGGGTGTTGCGCTACGGACAAACCAAACCGGTTTTGGTCCGCTCACAAATGAATCTGCCGCAAATTTGGATAGCCCCGTTTCCTGTGAAATACTTTCTGCTGTCTTGATCGATTCTGCTGTAAGAACCTGGATATTTTCTCGGGTATTTAATTCATTTAAGGGGAACAAGGAATGAATATGACTCATAAATGGCGTTTTTTCAGATCAGGTGGTTTTGATCAGGTCCGTCTGGAAACAGGAGCGGATATCAGGTCCCTGAGCGAGCTTGATCCCAAGTTGTGGGCCGCACTCAGTTGCCCCACCGCCAATCTGGAGTTTGATGACAGGATGCTTGAATTCATTGATGCAGATGGTGATGGGCATATCCGTGTTCCGGAAGTCCTCGCGGCAATCCAGTGGGCATGTTCCGTTCTCAGGAATCCGGAAGATCTCACGCGTGGATCGGATGTATTGCAACTGGATGCAATCGATGACAGCACGCCGGAAGGCGCCACATTGCTATCGTCGGCCAGACAAATCTTGCACAACATTGGCAAAAAGGATGAGGTAGTCATTACAGTGGAAGATACTGCTGATATCAACAAGATTTTTGCCAGCACCCAGTTCAATGGTGACGGTATCATTCCTGTCGCATCGGCTAGTGATGCTGAAACCCAGGGCGTGATTGAGGACATAATGAAATGTGTCGAGCCGGTACAGGATCGATCCGGGCAGCCGGGGATTTCAGCAGAACAGGTTGAGCAATTCTTTACCGAGGCAAAAGCCTATGCGCAATGGTGGCAGGATGCGGAACAGGATGCCACCGGGATATTGCCGTTGGGAGAACATACAGACGCAGCCAGAACGATCTTTGATACAGTCAGGGCCAAAATAGGGGATTACTTTATCCGCTGTAACCTGGTTGAATTTGATCAAAAGGCAGGCGATCCGCTGAATCCGGCTTTATCGGATTACGAGGCGCTTGCCAATACCAATCTCTCCAGTACCACCGAACAGCTCGCCACATTGCCGCTTGCAAAAATCGAGGCAAACAAACCGCTGCCGCTTGATGAAGGTATCAATCCGGCCTGGATCGATGCAATCAATGCCTTCAAACAACAGGTCATTCAACCTCTGCTGGGAAGCAAGACGCATTTGAGTGCAGATGAATGGCATACGCTTTGTGATCAATTTGCGGCACACCGAACATGGCTGGACGCCAAACAGGGAGCAATGGTGGAAAGCCTCGGGATCCAGCGTGTACGCACGATCCTGGCTGGTGGCTTTCAGGATGGCATTGGCGCGTTATTGCAAAAAGATCAGGCGCTTGCAAACGTATCCGATGCCATCAATTCGGTTGAAAAACTGATTCGCTATCACCGCCATCTTTTTCAGCTTCTGAACAACTTTGTTTCCTTTCGTGATTTCTACACGGCACAAAACAAGGCTATTTTTCAGGCAGGTTCGCTTTATCTGGATGGCCGTCGCTGTAATTTTTGTCTGCGTGTCGATGATATCGGGAAGCACAGCAGCATGGCCGGTTTGAGCGGAATCTATCTGGCTTATTGTGAGTGCCGGCGCAAGAGCGGCAGTGAAACAATTATTATTGCAGCCGCTTTTACGAATGGCGATGCCGACAATCTGATGGTGGGCCGGAATGGTATTTTTATGACCGGAAAGGGCAGGACTGGGACGCCACCATCATCAGGATCATTGAACACCCCATCAGTGTTCGCCAGGCTTTCTGGTACCCGTACAAACGCATTGGCAAAATGATTGGTGAACAAATCGAGAAAATGGCTAGTGCGCGTGAAAAATCCGTTCAGGATCAGGCAGCAGCGGAATTGCAGATGTTTCACAAAACAGAAGCAGGCAAACCACCGGCAGCGCCTTTGATGTCGGTAATTTGCCGGTATCTTTGCGGCCATCGGCCTTGCCATTGGTGCCATCGGCACTGCTATTGCGTCGGTTGTCACTGGTTTTCTGAGTCTGGTTTGGTGGCAAATGCCGCTTGCAATCCTCGGCCTGATTCTCGTGATATCAGGCCCTTCTGTCCTGATCGCTTTTCTCAAGCTTAGAAAACGTAATCTGGCGCCATTGCTCGATGGTAATGGCTGGGCGATCAATACACGGGCAATCATCAATATCCCGTTCGGTACATCATTGACACAAATGGCGGTGTTGCCAGCAGGTGCCCAGCGTTCACTCACCGACCCCTATGCAGAGAAAAAACGCCCGTGGAAATTTTATCTGTTCATTCTGCTTTTGCTGGGAAGCGTGGCTTATCTCATGCAGAGTGGTCGCCTTAATGAAGGCACGATCGACACGCTGAAAGGCCATATCGGTACATTGAAAGATCGATTTTTAACAGGCAATGCAAAATTGGATGAAGCAAATGATCCGGCGACAGCAAAGGAAATTTTGCCAGCATCGCCTGAAACAAAGGGGGCTGAAGGCAAACAAGCCGGAGTTGACGAGGCTTCCCGGCCTGCTACAGGACAAGTCAAAAATGAACCAGTTACTTCTGCTGATCCGGCACTTGATGCTCCAGTGCCAAAACCCGCACCAGCTGTGAAGCTGCGTTAGCCAGTGATGGTGAATGAGTGCATTGGTTTGTCTGTAAGAATTTCCAGTGTTGTTTACAGATTGGTTGATGGAAATAACAGAGGGCGTTTCAAATCTCGCCGTTGTTGTCAGGATTTTTACTCTGTTGCTGTAGCAGCCATTCGCGCAGGGTCACGTAATCGGTTTTTCCGGTGGCGAGCAGTGGTAGCTTGTCGAGATGCAGGATGTTTTTCGGTATTCCCAGTTCTCCTAAGCCATTCTGGTTGAAATAAGTGATGATTTCGCTGCGATCTGCCAGTTGGCGGGTGGTGATCAGAATGAGTTGTTCGCCCTTTCTCGCATCGGGTATCTGGATGACAGCATGGCTGTGGTCTGGCCACAGTCGGTTGATGGATTCTTCCACTGCGGTCAGTGACACCATTTCTCCACCTATTTTGGCAAACCGTTTGGCGCGCCCCTTGATGAAAATATAGCCTTCGTCGTTCATGTCGATGATGTCGCCGGTGTCATACCAGCCATCGGCAGGCGGGACGATTACGCCGGGATTGGCAGCCAGATAGTAGCCGAGCATGATATTCGGACCGGATACCAGCAATCTGCCGCCCTGTTCGATTCCTGGAACGGGTTCCAGCTGGCTGTGAATGCCAGGCAACAGGCGGCCCACTGATCCGGGCTGATGATGCATGGGCGTGTTCAGGCTGAGGATGGGGGAGGTTTCGGTGGTGCCGTAGCCTTCAAAAATACGTACGCCAAAATTTTCAGACCAGAATCTGCGTGTGCTTTCCCGCAATTTTTCAGCGCCAGCAAATACATAACGGATGCTGTAAAAATCGTAGGCATTAGCGTAACGCGCATACCAGGCCAGGAAGGTATCCGTGCCGAACAACAGAGTTGCGTTGGTGTCGTAGATCAGCTCGGGAATGATCCGGTAATGCAATGGTGAAGGGTACAGAAAGACCCTGATGCCGGACAGGACCGGTAGCAGGATGCCGCCGGTCAATCCAAAAGAATGGAAGATCGGCAGGGCATTGAATACCAGATCGGTCGGGCCGAAATCAATGCGGGCGGATGTCTGGAAGCGGTTTGCCTGCAGGTTGGTATGGCTAAGCACCACGCCTTTGGGGATATCTTCCGAGCCGGAAGTGAACAGGATAACGGCGGGTGCATCCGGATCACGCCGGGGAGCGGTATAACGGTAGGCAATTTCTGGTAGCAGACCTGCCGCCATGCCTGCCAGTTTGTGCCACCAGCGTATTTCATGCTGCAGATCTTCCAGATAAATCAGGGTGATTTTTTGTGCTTTCAGGCTATCAGCCTGGCCAGTCAGTTTTGCGGCTTCGATGAATTTGCGTGCTGTGATGATGGTCTGGATCTGCGCAGTGTGACAAGCAGAAACCAGATTTTTGGGGCTAACAGAAAAATTGAGCATGGCAGGCACGCGGCCGAACGCTTGCAGTGCGAAGAAGCTGATCAGGCTGCCCGCCATATTCGGCAGCATGATGCCCACATTTTCCTGTGTGCGGGTATGGCAGCGCAGCACCATGCCGAGAATGAAGCTGCGCGTAATCAGCTGGAAGTAGTTCAACGGATGGCGTTCGACATCTTCTACGATGAGGTGTTTTCCACCGTGAGTGGCAGCGGCATCGAGCAGCGACTGGAACAGGGTTTGCCGGATAATGTTACTTTGGAAAGCTGCCGTGGTCATGAGGTCGTACAATTTTAATCCGGCGGCACGACGACGGCGTTTACCACGAGCGGAGGCGGGTAGCTCAAAATTTTCTGGCGGCATGATCGAGACGCTGATTTTGGGAAACCAGTGCATTCTCACCTTTCCTTTCAGCCTGGAAAAAGGTGTGTATTGCGGACCCGAAAGACTGACCGGGAGCAGTTTGGCACCCGCCTTCTCCGCTATCATGGCCGGGCCTTCATAGATTTTCATGAGCGATCCAGTCATGGTCAGGCGGCCTTCGGGAAAAATGACTACCCGGTCGCCCTTTTTGACGCGCTCGATCAGCTGGCGCGTGGAAAGCGGGTTGGTGGGATCAATGGCAACAGTGTCTGCCAGGAACAGGAATGGCCTCACCCACCATTTGCGCGCAATGGTGGAATTGATGGCAAAGCATAGCCGGTCGGGAAAGCATGTGCTGAGCAGGGCTGCGTCCAGAAACGATAGATGATTGGCAACGATCAGCACTTGTTCTCCTGCCTGCCGGTAATGTTCCAGGCCGTTGATTTCCAGGCGATGGAAGGTGTGGAATCCCCATTGCAAGACAGATTTCACCAGTTCATATGGCAACAGCCTTACCACATATATCGCGATCAGGCCATTGAGCAATGCAGTCGTGAGGAATACCTCGGGAACGGTGAAATCCAGTGCCAGCATGACACTGATGGCTACCGAAGAAACTACCATGAACAAGGCATTCATGATGTTGTTGGCGGCAATGGCGCGCGAACGGTGGGAAGGCTCGGCATGGCTCTGGATGATGGCATTCAGCGGCACAATGTAAAGCCCGCCGCTTATCGAAATTGCCAGCAGATCCAGCAGGATGCGCCAGTGCGCGAATGATTCGATGAAGCTCCGCGCCCCGATGAGTGCGCCACCTGCTGCAGGTACGAGTGATGTGCTGGCAAAGTACAGGTCGATGGTGAAAACGGTCATGCCCAGAATGCCGAGGGGGACATAGGTGGCGGCCACTTCGCCTTTGAGCAATTTGTCACACAACAGTGCACCGATGCCGATGCCGATCGAGAAGATAGTCAGGAACAGCGTGACGACTTGTTCGTCGCCGCCGATGACATCTTTGGCAAAGGTGGGGAATTGCGACAGAAATGTGGCGCCGAATAACCAGAACCATGAAACCCCGAGAATGGCGTGATAAACGGTGCGATTCTGGCGCACCTGGTGGATGATTGAGCGTGTTTCCTCAAGCAGGCGCCAGTTCACGATTGTGTCCGCTGCTGCCGGATGAACCGGGGGGATAAACAGGCTGGATAACCAGCCTGCCAGCGCTGCCCCGATCGTCAGGCTGGAAATAATGATTCCGCCATTTTCACCCAGGATAAACAGGCCGCCCATGATAGTGCCGATCAGGATGGCAATGAATGTTCCGGCTCCAATCAGCGCATTACCACTGATCAATTCATCCTGATGCAGTTGATCCGGCAAGATGCTGTATTTGAGAGGGCCGAAAAAAGTGGACTGTATTCCCATCAGGAATAGCAGAATAATCAAAAGCAAGACGCTATCCAGATAAAAGCCGATGGCCGCTCCCCCCAGTAACACCAGTTCAGCAAACTTGACGTACTGAATCAGCCGTGCCTTGTCCCATTTGTCTGCCAGCTGCCCGGCCTGTGCAGAAAACAGAAAAAACGGCAGGATATAAATGCCCGCCGCCAGAGTTACCATGATTTGTGGGTTCAATCCCGCATTTTCTGCTGTAGTGTAGGTGATCAGAATGACCAGTGCGTTCTTGAAAACATTGTCATTGAATGCATCCAGAAACTGGGTGAAGAAAAGGGGCAAAAAACGTCTGCTCGAAAGCAGTTTCCATTGACTTGGGTGCATGGCAAACCTTCTCGGATAGTGACCTTTGGATTATAGGGAATGCTGACCGGAAACCGTAGCCCATTTAACATGAGATGGATTATTCAGGGCCGAATGCGTATATTTTCCCTTTTTGATAGAAGAGGTTTTTTATGTCAACGACCACAATTTATATCAAGGGAATGTCCTGTGGGGGCTGTGTTAGTAGTGTCAAAGCCGTGCTGGCGAAAATACCGGGAGTAAACAGTGTTGAGGTGTCTCTCGCAGATAAGCAGGCGGTGATTCAGCATGATATTCCTCTTGAAGACGGAGCACTTGATCAGGCAATAAAAGATGCCGGGTTCGAGGTAGTCAAGCAATAAGAAAGATATTTGATTCAAAAAAGCATTAGGGAACCTCTGAAACACTACCTGCGTTATTATTTCTGCGTTAAAAATCGGCTCAAAATGCTCATTTATTACATATAAACCCGCTTTTTTGCCGATTTTGCCTTGAACTGACTGCCTCGCTGACGTTTTTCAGAGGTTCCTTAGTTATCCTGTGTTCAATTGTGTGCAGCAGAATGTTGATGGATATTCTGTCTGCAAATAGTTCTTTTTGTCTATTTCTGGGCGGTGAACGATGCAGGCTAAATCCTGTATCATCGCCCTTTTAACCTAATTTGCAGGCATGAAAACCGTCTTTCTAGACTTTGAAAAAGGTATTGAAGAATTTGAAGCAAAAATAGAGCAACTGCGCTACGCCCAGGATAATTCTGCGCTGGATATTTCGGCTGAGATTGCCCGGTTACAGGCAAAAAGTCAGGGGTTGACCAAAAGTGTTTATGCCAAACTCACTCCTTGGCAGATTTCACAGGTGGCACGGCATCCTCAGCGCCCTTATACGCTTGATTATGTGCAATATTTATTTACTGACTTCGAAGAGTTGCACGGTGACAGAAATTTCTCGGATGACCAGGCTATTGTAGGGGGATTAGCGCGATTCAACGGCCAGACTGTCATGATAATCGGGCATCAGAAAGGCCGGGATACCAAAGAGAAAATTCGCCGTAATTTCGGTATGCCCAAGCCCGAGGGATATCGTAAGGCACTCCGGTTGATGCGCCTGGCTGAAAAATTCTCGATTCCTTTGATTACATTCATTGATACGCCAGGAGCCTATCCAGGCATCGATGCTGAAGAGCGTGGGCAATCTGAAGCTATTGGCAAGAATCTTTATGTTATGGCTGGGCTGAGAATCCCGATTATTTGCGTGATTATCGGTGAAGGCGGATCAGGTGGTGCGCTGGCAATTGCTGTGGGCGATAACAGCCTGATGTTGCAATATTCAACCTATTCGGTAATTTCACCCGAGGGCTGTGCCTCTATTTTGTGGAAAAGTGCCGATAAGGCATCTGACGCAGCCGAAATATTGGGGATTACAGCAGATCGGCTCAAGGAAATGGGTTTGATAGACAATGTTATTCCAGAACCTGTTGGCGGCGCACATCGGGATTATCCTGCGCTGATGCAATCCGTTAGGCAGACATTACAGGAATCACTTCGAAAGCTGCAGGATATTCCCCAGGAAACATTGCTGCAAAGGCGCCTTGATCGGTTGTTGGGCTATGGTAAGTTCAAAATCAACCAGCCTGGCTGATATTACAGATCGCTTTCTTCAGAATCTGTGTGCTCAAGTTCAATCTGGTGATCGTCTTGTAGTGGCATTAAGCGGTGGTGTGGATTCGGTCGTATTGCTGCACCTGCTCGCACAATTCGCAAAATCAATGCAATTAAAAGTGGCGGCAGTTCATGTCGAGCACGGTATCAGCGTGCATTCTGGTCAATGGAGTGCTTTTTGCCAGAAAATTTGCGACAGTCTGGGCATTTCCCTGACCATACACCATCTGAAAATTCGTAAGCAGCCACAGCAGAGTCTGGAGGCAGTTGCCAGGGAAGCGCGCTACCAGATCTACAAGAATATTCGGGCGGATTATGTTGTTCTGGCGCAGCATCAGGATGATCAGGCCGAAACGTTGTTGCTCCAGTTGTTGCGTGGCGCGGGTGTTAAGGGACTTGGCGCCATGCCTACAATCAGATTGCTTGATCTGAGTAAAAACACAATATTATTCAGACCTTTACTCAATATTTCCCGTTCAGAAATTTTGTATTTTGCCGAGCAAAATGGTTTGTCCTGGGTTACAGACGAAAGCAATCAGGATGTTTCCTATGATCGTAATTTTTTGCGCCACCGGATTTTTCCCATGCTGGAAGAGCGCTACCCGGCGTATCGCAAGACACTTTCCCGTTCCGCTCGGCATTTAGGCGAAGTAGCACATTTGGTGGATGAGCTGGCAAGGATTGATGCTGAAAATGCAACGATTGCCGGCAAATTGTCTTTACAAAAAATGCGTAGTCTTGAGCATGCTCGTGCCAAGAATTTACTGCGTTATTTATTCGGGCAGCATAAAGCTCGGTTACCTAATTCTAGGAAGCTTGAAGAAATTCTGCGTCAGTTAAATAGTATTGAAGCTGATAACCGCTTTTATTTCGTGGTGGATAATCTGGCAATTCGCTGTTACCAAGGGTCGGTTGAATTTATGTCGGCTGAATCATCGCCCGCCTCGCTTGAACCCGTTATTTGGCAAGGTGAGCCACGTTTGGTAATAAAGCCCTTAAGGGGTGATTGAATTTGTGCAGCAACACGGCAGAGGAATTGATCTTTCAAAATTAAATCAGAGAATAATAACGATCCGCGCAAGAACTGGCGGAGAGCGATTTCAGCCTGATTGCAAGCGGCCGCGCCGTAGTCTGAAAAAAATTCTGCAGGAAACCAAACTCGCACCCTGGATGCGAAATACACTGCCATTGCTTTTTTGTGATGATCAGCTGGTCTGGGTGGCCGGAATTGGTGTTGATTGCAATTTTCAAATAGCTAAAGGAAATATCGGATTGGACGTAAGTTGGCATCCTGATTAAATTAAATGCTGTTTTTTAATTTCATGCGTCATGGGTTTGTGAAAACTCTGATGAGTGTGAGGGGTAAAGTTAAATCCATATTAATAGAAGGGTATTTGTGGAGCTTTCTCGGAAACAGGAGAGCAGCTGAATAGAGAGAAGAGATAACTCCATGGGTGGTATACGAAATATGCAGATGAGGGGTGTCAGAGATAAAAAACAGGTAATCACCATAGCGTCAGTATGGTAATTTTCCTATAAGAATCATGATTTTCTTTCTTGTGCTGGTCGCTTTCGAATGTTAAGATTTCCCCCAAAATTCTTGTCTGATTTATATATTTATTTTTGACGCAGATAGGGGATGAGACATAGGCCAACGAAGTTGGCGGGTGGTTTATTACTATTTTTAGTTGGTTACAGAAGAAAAGCAGGTATTAATTAAGTAATTAATGTGGGGGGGTAAGATATGAATGGTAGTAAGTTGATGGCAATGCTGTCGGGTTTGGTCGCGTTTGGTTTTTATTCTGGCGCGGCGATGTCAAGTAAATATAATTTACCTGAGCCGCAAACTCCGATTGCACAACAAATCTATGATCAGCACATCCTGGCTCTATGGATTTGTCTGGTGATTTTTATTGGTGTTTTTGGTGTGATGGGTTATTCCATTGTGAAGCACCGTAAGTCAGTTGGTTATAAAGCAGCCAACTTTCATCACAGCACGATTGTGGAAATTATTTGGACTGCGATTCCGGTGTTGATTCTGGTGGCAATGTCATGGCCGGCAACCAAAACAGTTATTGAAATGAAGGATACCAGCGAGTCTGATATCACAATCAAGGCAACTGGTTATCAGTGGATGTGGGGTTACGATTATATTCAGGGAGAGGGAGAAGGCATCAGTTTTTATAGTCAGTTGTCTACCTCGCAGGATCAGATACGTAACCAGGCTCCAAAAGGAGAAGAATATCTGCTTGAGGTTAATAATCGTGTAGTGGTGCCAGTTGGAAAAAAAATCAGAATTTTAATGACCGCAAATGATGTCATTCATGCTTGGTGGGTTCCTGCGTTGGGAGTAAAACAGGATGCAATCCCAGGTTATATCCGTGATGCATGGTTTTCAGTTGAGAAACCAGGTGTATATCGTGGTCAATGTGCTGAGTTGTGCGGTAAGGAGCATGGTTTCATGCCAATCGTTGTTGAGGTGATGGAACAGGAAAAATACACCCAATGGGTTGCGGATAAGCAAAAGAGTGCATCTGCAGGTGTTGTCAATACCGCACTCGTGGCATCCGGCTCAAACAAGAACTGATTTGTTGACAGGTTGATATTTAGATTACGTTAGATTGGAGGAGAAAATAATGGCTGTAATTCAAGATGTGCATGGTCATGGTCATGACCATCCGACCGGCATAATGCGCTGGTTGACTACAACCAATCATAAGGATATTGGGACACTTTATTTGTGTTTCAGTCTTTTTATGTTGTTTGTAGGCGGTTTCCTGGCAATGGGGATCAGGGCTGAGCTGTTTATGCCTGGTATCCAGATACTTGAGCCAGAGGTATTTAATTCATTTACCACATTGCATGGTTTGATCATGGTGTTTGGTGCGGTTATGCCAGCGTGGGTGGGGTTTGCGAACTGGCAGGTTCCATTAATGATTGGTGCGCCTGACATGGCATTTGCCCGGCTGAATAACTGGAGTTTCTGGTTGTTGCCAGTAGCTGCTTTATTGTTGATTACCTCGTTTTTTGTGCCTGGTGGTGCCGCAGCGGGTGGTTGGACATTCTACCCTCCACTATCGACACAAGGTGGTATGGGTACAGATATGATGTTGTTCGCAGTCCATATTTTGGGTATGTCCTCAATTATGGGATCAATCAATATCATCACAACGATATTGAACATGCGCGCTCCAGGTATGACATTGATGAAAATGCCAATGTTTGTCTGGACTTGGTTAATTACTGCATATCTGCTTGTATTGGTAATGCCAGTGCTTGCTGGTGCAGTAACAATGGTATTGACTGATCGTAATTTTGGTACAAGCTTCTTTAATGCTGCGGGTGGTGGTGATCCTGTGATGTTCCAGCATATTTTCTGGTTCTTCGGGCATCCTGAGGTTTACATCATGATACTTCCAGCTTTTGGTGTTATCTCCGAGATCATTCCAACCTTCTCACGCAAACCTTTGTTTGGTTATTCTTCAATGGTTTATGCAACGGCCTCAATTGCTTTGTTGTCATGTTTTGTTTGGGCGCACCATATGTTTACAGCCGGTATGCCTGTGGTTGGCCAGCTATTTTTCATGTATGCAACCATGTTGATTGCTGTGCCGACGGGTGTGAAGATTTTTAACTGGACAGCAACCATGTGGCAAGGTTCAATGACTTTCGAAGTCCCGATGTTATTTTCGATTGGATTTATATTCTTGTTTGTTATTGGTGGATTTAGTGGCGTAGTGTGTGCGATTGTGCCAATAGATATTCAGGTACAAGACACCTACTATGTTATTGCACATTTTCACTATGTGCTGGTGTCGGGTGCTTTGTTTGCCTTGTTTGCAGGCGCCTATTACTGGTTGCCAAAATGGACAGGCCACATGTACGACGAAACACTGGGCAAGTGGCACTTCTGGTTATCGATGATTTTCTTTAACCTGACTTTCTTTGTGCAGCATTTCCTCGGATTAGCAGGCATGCCTCGTAGAATTCCGGATTATGCATTGCAGTTTGCTGACTTCAATATGGTTTCTAGTATTGGAGCATTCGGATTCGGGCTGACTCAGCTTCTATTTGTGTACATTGTTATTAAATGTGCAAGGGGTGGCGAGAAAGCTGCTGACAAGACATGGGATGGTGCTACCACTCTGGAGTGGACACATTTGCCGTCACCAGCGCCCTATCACAGTTTTGAAACTCCGCCTGTCGTAAAATAAACAGGTAATTTCAATGTCTCAAGATAAGGAAGAAGAATTAAGGCGCAGAAAGATAAAAACTGCGTTAATTCTGATTGCCATAGCGGCAGTCGTTTATATAGCAACATTTATATTTAAACCACGATGAAACAAGAAGTAACCAAGACCAATATAGATATATTAAAGAAGTTGCTTATTTTAGCGTATTTATGTTCGGTTTTAGTTACGCCCTTGTGCCGTTATATAAAAATTCTGTGAAGTAACTGGTATAAACGAGTTGATCCGTCCGGATGGAGTGGCAAGAAATACGGAGATAGATAACACAAGGGTGGTTGATCTTTGCTGGATGCAAATGTACGTGATCTTCCTTGAAATTTAAACCTTTGCAGTCAAGCATCAGTTTAAACCCGGGAAAACTGGTTGAAGTTGCGTATGAAATCAGTAATGAATCTGATGATTTGCAGGTAGGTCAAGCTATTCCAAGCTATAGCCCTAAAAATCTTGAAAGATATTTGAAAAAATAGAATGTTTTGTTTACCAAACAGGAGTTACAAGGGAAAGAAGTTAGCAACTATCCGTGAGGTTTTTGATAGATCCTGAAATTCCTGAAGATCTTCGTTCGGCTACAATTTCATATACTTTTTTCAAAATAAAAGCGGATTAAGTTGGAATGGACAAATTAAATGAAAACAAAATCAGATTTGTTAAATCAAGAATCTGAAAAGCTTCAGTATTACAGGTAGCAGAAGCGGTTTTTTTTTCATTTATTGGAGTTAGAAAAAAAACTGATTTAGAAAACGATGCTGCCAAAATTAAGCCAATTCAAGTAATTATTGGAGGGTTGATTGGCGGTGTTATTTTTATTTTTAGTGTTTTGACTGTAGTCAAGCTTGTAACAGGTTAAGTTAATAACGAGGAGGAAGATTAAATGAGTCAAGGAACGGGTTATTATGTGCCTTCCCCATCCAAGTGGCCGATCATAGGCTCTACTGCCCTGTTTTTTATGGGGTTTGGAGCGGCATTTACCATGAATAAGATGCCGCTTGGTTACGGTATGCTGATTACTGGCTTAGCGATCCTGGCCTTTTTGATTTATGGCTGGTTTCGAGAAGTGGCGCTTGAGAGTGAAGCTGGTAAATATAAAGCTCAAGAGGATAAGTCATTTAGATGGAGTATGGGTTGGTTTATTTTTTCTGAGGTTATGTTTTTTGCATCGTTTTTTGGTGCATTGTTTTACATGCGCACACTTTCGGTACCTTGGTTAGCAGGTGCTGATCAAGAATTACTCTGGCCCGGTTTTTCTGGGGGATGGCCAACAGCTGGTCCGGGATTTGATGAGAAGTTTACTCCAATGGGGGCGTGGGGAATTCCAGCGATTAATACTTTATTACTTTTAACGTCTGGTGTAACACTTACCCTTGCTCACTGGGCATTAAAAAAGAATGATCGTGGTGCTTTAAAGTTGTGGTTATTTGCAACTATCGCACTGGGTGTGACATTCTTATTTTTTCAAGTATATGAATATTCTCACGCATATTCAGAATTAAACTTGAAAATGACTAGTGGTGCCTACGGTTCCACCTTTTTCATGTTGACTGGTTTTCATGGATTTCACGTAACAGTCGGCACAATTATGCTAATTACAATTTTCTTCAGATGTCTGTCAGGTCATTTCAAACCAGAGCACCATTTTGGTTTTGAAGGTGTCGCTTGGTACTGGCACTTCGTTGACGTGGTCTGGCTTGGGTTGTTTATTTTTGTCTATTTGCTGTAATTAGGCAAAATATAAACTGATCAAGTTGGCAAAAAATTGTTGTTAAACTGTAGAGGCTCTACCCTATAAAAGGGTATGGGCCTCTACAGTTTATAAAGCCAAAATTAATAATCAGTGCAAATACTTAACCAACGATTTAGGCTGCCATTGTGGCCAACGTTAGCTGCAATTCTGGCAATTATCCTCTTTATAAAATTGGGTTTCTGGCAATTATCCAGAGCGGAAGAGAAAGAAGCTAGTTTTGCACTCTTGGAGCATTATGCTAAACAAATACCGGTAACGCTTCCTGAATCATTGGTAAAGCTGGATGACTATTTATATAATCGTGTCGAAATTCGTGGATTTTTTGAGTCCGACCGTACGATATATCTCGATAATAAAATATATGAAGGGATAGCTGGGTACCATATCCTGACACCACTGCGCCAAATCAACAGTACCAACTATGTATTAGTTAACCGAGGCTGGATTTCTGGGGGCAAAGATCGGAGTTCTTTACCCATAATTCCAACACCAGACGAGTTAATTACTATTACAGGGGTGGTTGTATCGCTAACGATAAGGACTTGGTCGCTTTCTGATAAACAATTTACCGGTAAAGTGTGGCAAAACTTTAGCCTTGATAGTTATCAGAATCTGACCGGACTCACTTTTCAACCCTTTCTGTTATTACAACAAAATGAAACCCGGAGTGATGGTTTAATCAGACAATGGGAGAAACCTGATTCGGGTTCTGCAAAAAATATGGGTTATGCTTTTCAGTGGTTTGCTTTAGCTGCTGTGACTTTTATTATTTACATTGTGTTAAATGTCAAACGAAAAATTATTACGTAGCAGGCTGAAACTCATCTTGATGATGGTGGCCATTTTATCTCCGATAGTAATTTCATCTATTTTACATAGAACGAATTTTAGGCCGGATCATACTGTCAACTATGGCGAATTACTTGAGGTAAGGCCGTTGCAAGGGACCGGTACGAATCTCCAGGACAATACAATCTTTCGGGATCGCCAATTAAAAGGGGTATGGAATTTACTGATAGTAGATTCTGGAAATTGCGAAGGGTATTGTCAAGAAAAGTTGTACACAATGAGGCAAGTCCGACTTGCACAGAATGTAGACAAAGATAAGGTGCAGCGTATTTGGCTAATAAATGATAGTGCAAAGCCAAATCAGGAAATAACAGATAAATACAAAGGTACCAGATTGGTGTTGGCAGAAGGGAGTGATTTATTGAAAGAATTCCCTTTTGTGGATAGGCAGGAAGATCATATATACGTAGTTGATCCTATGGGTAACTTGATGATGAGGTATCCAAAAAATGCAGATCCTAAAAAAATGATTGATGATTTGAAAAGATTGTTGAAACTATCTCATCTGGATCATTAGCCAGATAGTACAGTTTTATTTTTTTAAACAGTTTAACAATCATACGTCCCTTTAATTGTAAGGATTGTGAGGTATAGAGAATGACTACAAGCTCATTGACTTGGCAAGAAGCTACTGCACGTGTTCAGCAATTTTATCGGCTAACCAAGCCCAGAGTTGTATCGCTGATTGTATTTACTGCTGTGATTGGTATGTTTTTATCAGTTCCTGGTGCAGTGCCTCTGGACAAATTGTTTTTTGGTACGGTAGGGATTTCGCTTGTAGCGGGTGCTGCTGCTGCATTAAATTGTCTGGTTGAGTACAAATTTGATGCAATTATGGCCCGTACAAAAGGAAGACCTTTGCCTCAAGGTAAAGTTAGTGTTCCCGAAACACTATTTTTTCTCGTACTTGTAGGCGGTTCTGGCTTATTTATACTTCACCAGTGGGTAAATCCGTTAACGATGTGGTTGACTTTTGGAACTTTTGTTGGTTATGCGATTATTTACACCATAATTCTTAAGCCGCTTACCCCTCAAAATATCGTAATTGGGGGCGCTTCTGGAGCCATGCCACCGGTCCTTGGATGGGCTGCAGTTACGGGAGAAGTATCTGCGGATGCTTTATTGCTGTTTCTCATAATATTTGCGTGGACGCCACCGCATTTCTGGGCTTTAGCTCTTTATCGTAAATCCGACTACGCAAAAATTGGTATGCCCATGTTACCGGTAACACATGGAGAAGAATTTACTCGACTCCATGTTCTGCTTTATACAATTATTCTTTGTATAGTTACGATTCTTCCTTACCTTACCCAAATGGCGGGTTTGATATATTTGGTAAGTGTCTTGATTCTTGATGCCATATTTTTTTATTACGCTATCAAAATTTACTTGCACTATACCGATCAGATAGCGAGAGAGGCTTTTCGCTATTCCATAGCCTACCTTGCGCTTCTATTTACAGCTTTATTGATAGATCACTATTTTTATTTCTAACTTATAGAAAATCTCAAAATTTTTTATTAATATCGGTTTGTGGCCGTATCCAAGCCGATATTAATAAGTTTGTTACTTTACGGATTATCCAGATTAAAAATCTGTTTCTCATCATCATAAGAAAAGATTTCGGCGTAGCGCCCCAGAGCGATAATAGTGCGCAGTGTTTGTAATGCGGCGGCTGGCGGCATGTAATCCTCTAACTCATCTGCAAAACGGCTCCAGGGTGCTCGGTGTGCCGGGCGCTCATCAAGCACTCGCCGGATATGAGCGGCTAAGGCAACGTAAGTCAATAAATTTCTTGCAAAAAGTTGTTTGCGGCGATCAGTGTCGAAATCAGCAAACTGCTTTCCTTCTGTGGTGAGACGAATATCTCCCCCGCTAATTTCTGCAAAACGCAACATTTGCAATGTTTCTGCCACTGGAAACAGATTGTTGATTTCCATGTGCAAAGATGAAGCAATCACGGGAAGATCTGCCTCTCCATTGTAGGGGGAAGCAGCTACAGCCTCGAGTAGACCCGATAGCGAATTTGAGGATACGCGCGGTAAAATTGTCCCGATGCCTGTGCCTGGGAAAAGTTCAACTCGCTTTCCGGCGGGCACTAAAACTGCCTGGCTTGTCATCTCCACATAAATATGTTCGACCAGATCGCGGAAAGCGGGGTCGAGGCGTGCGCGTGGGTGTGGCAATTCAACTCTGATTTCATTGAGAATACATCCGGGATTGCTGCCAAAGATAAAAATACGATCGCACATCAGCACGGCTTCCTCAATATTGTGGGTGACGAGAATCACTCCCTTGATGGGGAGCTGACCTTCCGACCAGAGATCAAGAAAGTCGGTACGCAGGGTTTCTGCTGTCAACACATCCAGCGCTGAAAATGGTTCATCCATAAGCAGGATATTGGGGTGGACAACCAGCGCACGCGCAAAGCCCACACGCTGGCGCATGCCGCCCGATAATTCACGAGGATAGGCGGATTCGAAACCATCCAACCCTATCAGATCAATTGCCTTGATCGCGCGGCGATGTAATTCCTTGACCGGTAGCCGCAATGCTTCCAATCCCAGTTGCACATTCTCAAGTACGGTAAGCCATGGGAACAATGCTGAACTTTGGAATACCATGGCGATACCAGGTGGGGGTGCGGTTACTTCTTTGCCAAGGTAAGTAATCGAACCAGTCGATGGAGGTGCAAGCCCGGCAATCAGCCTCAACAATGTGGATTTTCCGGAACCTGATCGACCTAGCAAACCAATAATTTCGCCTTCATTAACAACCAGGCTGATCCCATCCAGTACAAGCAACTCGCTACCATCAGGTCGTTTGAACGATTTGCAGATTCTGCGGATATCCAGCAGTGATGTAATATCGATTTGTGCCCCCTTCAACCGAGACGGTATTTGCGTTCGGCCAATGTGTAGAGTGGTCGCCAGAACAGGCGGTTAATAACAACAACGAACGCACTCATGACCGCAATCCCGAGAACGATACGATGAAAATCACCATCTGCCGTTGCCTCGGCAATGTAAGCGCCCAGGCCATGCGCTTTCAGCGTGGTGTTTCCCCAACTGGCAATCTCGGCAACGATGCTGGCATTCCATGATCCGCCCGAAGCTGTTACCGCGCCAGTCATGTAAAAGGGGAATACCGCAGGCAGTGCAATGCGCCGCCACCATAGCCAGCCGCGGACTCCCAGATTGGTGCCGATATCCCGCAGCTCGCCTGGAATGGTCGATGCACCTGCAATCACGTTGAACAGGATATACCACTGCGTGCCCAGTATCATTAGCGGACTTAACCAGATATCCGGATTGAGCTGCAATGCCACAATGCCGGACACGGCCAGTGGAAACAGCAGGTTGGCAGGAAACGCTGCCATAAACTGTACAATGGGTTGGACAATACGCGCTGCACCCGGGCGCAATCCGATCCAGATGCCGACGGGCACCCAGATGATACTGGCAATGGCAATCAGGACAAAAACGCGCACCATGGTCGAGCAGCCAAGAAGAATGGCTGTCCCGACTTCATCCAGTGCGACACCCTGCAGAACAAAGATTTTTATTTTCCATGACAGAAAGGTACAAACCATCGCGATTCCGCCGTACCACAACCAATCTAGCCATGATGCTATGCTCGCTCCAGTTTCATTCTGGTGAAATCTTTCCTTATAAGTCACTCCACCGGATATCTGGTAGGTCCATCGCCAGATTCTGGCCAGAGGCGCGAAAATGATGGCCACCCAGCGTGATCGGCGCAGGGCTGTCAGCACCCAGGATCGTGGCGGCACTCTATCTGCATGTTGTTCGAAATGGAAATGATCCACCCAGGCAACGAGAGGTCTGAACAGGAGCTGGTCATAAATCAGGATTACTATCAGCATGACTGCAATTGCCCGACCGACGGCATCAAGATCACGCTGATCAATCGCAAGAGCAATGTAGGATCCGATACCCGGCAATGTGACAGTAGTACTGCCGACGCTGATCGCTTCGGAAGCCACAACAAAAAACCAGCCAGCCGACATCGATACCATCATATTCCAGACGAGCGCCGGCATCGCAAACGGTACTTCCAGCTTCCAGAAGCGCATCCAGGGAGTTAGCCGGAAAGAACGCGAAGCTTCGGCGAGTTCTACTGGAACTGTGCGTAGCGATTGATAGAAACTGAATGCCATGTTCCACGCCTGGCTGGTGAAAATGGCAAAGATGGCGGCAAGCTCCGCTCCCAGTATTTTTCCTGGTGCAAATGACATGAAAAAAACGACGGTGACAGAGATAAAACCCAGTATTGGAACAGATTGAAGAATGTCGAGAAGCGGAATGAGAATCTGCCCAGCGCGCTGACTCTTGGCAGCCCATGTGGCGTAAGTGAATGTAAATAGCAGCGACAGGATCATTGCTGCAAGCATTCTGAGAGAAGTACGCAGGGCATATTCCGGCAGAGCTGATGCATCCAGGCTAATGGCTGTTTCGCCTGGGGCGGTCAAGGGTTGCATCAGGCCACGGCTTGCCTGGGCAAGAAAAACTATCAGACCGAGCACCAGCAGTATGGCGACCAAATCCCAGAATAGCGCTGAGAAACGATGTGACAGCTTGGCAGCCAATCCGTGCTGTTTATTCATATGTGTTCCTCATGACTGTCCTGTTGTGATGGCATATGTCCGACCGATGCCGCCGCTGGATGATTACCGGATCAGTTTCAGCAGACGTTGCAGGTAAGAAAAATACGGTACTTCCAGTGTATGACGCGGGCGGTGAATATATTGGTGTTGCCAGCTTATTCCTTCTGCCATGGCTTGTTGTCGCCAATTTTTAGGTAATTGCGTTTTTCCAGCCAGTAATTGTGCAACCAGGCAGGATTGCATTTCGGTTAATGTCCAGAGACAACCTTGCGGCTGGATCAGCCCAATAAAAAACAAGCCAGGATGATCGGGATGAAAAACGCGCAAATATAGCGGAATGGAATCGCCGTCCTGCCAGTGGATAAAATCCGTTGAAAAGAATGGAAAGCTGATTTGATACCCGGTTGCGGCAACAATGACATCGTACTGTGCTGATGTGCCATCGGTAAAAAATACGGTTTGTCCGGAAACACTCTGCACACCGGGCCGGGGGTGTATCCGGCCATGCCGGATCTTGTCAAAAATTGCCGAGTTGATGGTCGGGTGTGCTCGCGTTGGGGAAAAATCAGGTTCGGGTAAATGATAGTCATGGTAATGCCCGATCTGGATACGCAATGAGATTTTTTGCAGCCAACCCTGAATACGCTGCGGCAGCCACTGCATGGTGGCGGCATAGGTGTCAGTCGGCTTTCCCATGATGAGCTTGGGAATAATGTACTGTGGAGTGCGTAAACTGAAATCGACCTGCGCGGCAACATCGCTTGCCTCAACCGCACAATCGCAGCCGGAATTTCCTGCTCCCACCACCAGCACTTTCTTTTTTTCCAGTCCTTGTGCGGTTTTGAACTCGCGTGCATGCAGGTACTGACCGCCGAAATCCGCTTTCCAGTCCGGATGACGCGGCGTAGTAAGGTGCCCGTTTGCTACCACCAGATAATCAAATTCCGGCTGACTGCCATCATCCAGCGTCAATCGCCAGCGTTCCTCTGCCATTTTTTCTACTTGCAGTACTGTGGTGTTGAAGCGGATATGGCTTTCCAGCTGGAAATGCCGGGCGTATGCCTGAAAATAAGCGAGTATCTGCGCGTGCCCAGGGTAATCGGGATAATCCTCCGGCATAGGAAAATCACTGAACTGGGAAAGTGATTTGCTGGAAATGGTGTGCGTTTTCTGGCCGATGCTGCTACGGTTGGGATCAGCTGCATACGCCCAGTTTCCACCGATCCAGCCATTTTTTTCATAACAGACGATATCGTGCAAATTTGCTGCAGCTAATTGTTTGATTGCGGTGAGGCCGGAGCACCCGGCACCGATAATGGCAATACGCATGGTTGTATGGTGATTCAGGCTATTGCGGGGTTAAATATATACTCGCTGTTTTTAGTACATCCATTTCCAGTTTTTCCTCATAAAATACCCTCCGCCTCACAATTGGTCTGCTGGGCATGATTGGAATCGGGCTGATCGTAGCTGGTGTGATTACTCTGAATCTGTTTTCAAAAACCAGCGGGCATTGACAGCGCTGGTATTCAGTAAATAACCGGAATCGGATCAAGGCTACGCCATAAATACCAGGTGGCGACGGAACGCCACGGTTGCCAGTTTTCGGCTATGGCACGAATTCCATGTTTGTTGATCGGTTGACTGTCGTTGTAATGTTTGCTGACGGCACGTTGCAGGCCAATGTCGTCCAGTGGCAGCACATCCGGGCGATGCAAATGGAAAATCAGGAACATCTCTGCCGTCCATCGGCCAATGCCCTTTACCTCAATAAGTCTGCGAATCAGTGTTTCGTCATCCAGCTCATGCCAGTTGACTGCCACCAGCTTTCCTTCCAGAAAATGATGTGAGAGGTCTCGCAAGTAATCAATTTTGCGTGCCGACAATCCACAAGCCCTCAATAAACTGGTTTCTGTCACCATCAATTTTTCCGGAGAAATTTCCGGGATTGAAGTTGTTACCTTTTGCCAGACGCTGGCCGCTGCTTTGACGGAGATTTGCTGACCAACAATCGCGCGCGCTAGTGTGGTGAATGCATCACTCTTTTCTTCGGATAGTGAATCGCTGTAGCTCTGAATGATCCGGTACATGACCGGATCGCGTGCCGACAACTCATTTACAGCCTGTTCCCAAAATACCAAAGTCATGTTGATCCAACTCGCAGTGTTTTTACGGGGTTATACCATGCTCCGTTGTAATCCCGAAACAAATACATTTTTTGCCTGTTTTTATCCAGAACGATTAATGATAAATGCTGTTAAGTCATTGTTGTATCAATATAAAAATTCTTTCTTGCTTGATCTTGAAATTTTTATTGAGTAAAGTGGGTGAAAGTGGTGAAATATGCATGATTGTGGGTTATAGTGGGTTAAGAGTAATTTCATTTACAAGCAGGCGCCTCCGGTTAATTTGAAAGGGACGAAATGTTTCGTGGCTCCACTCAATTAAGTCTCGATAGCAAGGGCAGGCTCGCAATTCCCGCAAAATACCGGGATGAGTTATTTGCTAGTTGTGAGGGCAACATTGTGGTGACGGCTGATCCTTCCCGGTGCTTGCTGATTTATCCTCAGCCCGTCTGGGAGCCCATCGAAAAGAAATTGAGCAGTTTTTCCAGCTTCAACCCGCAGATCCGGGGTCTGCAGAGGCTGATCATCGGTAACGCCAGTGATGTGGAAATGGACGGCTCCGGCCGCATTCTTATCAGTGCTCCGTTGCGACAATTTGCCGGCTTGGAAAAAGAGGTCGTGCTGGCAGGGCAAGGTGAAAAATTTGAACTCTGGGATATGGCGAAATGGGATCTGGAAATCGATACGGCGACAGCTTGCAAGGATGGAGATATTCCTCCCGAGCTGGAAGGGTTTTCGCTGTAGTGCGCCGGTAGTGCCGTGCACGTACCCGTTCTGCTGAAAGAAGCGGTAGATGCGCTGAATATCAGGGCAGATGGTGTTTATGTGGATGGAACATTTGGCCGGGGAGGACATAGTCGCCAGATTTTATCCCGATTGGGAGAATCAGGACGATTGATCGCTTTTGACAAGGATCCAGCTGCTGTTTCCGAAGCTCGTGCCATTCAGGATGGCAGGTTTCAGGTAATACATAGCAGTTATGCAGGAATGCGCGAAGTATTGCATTCATTGGGTCTAAGCCGGGTTGATGGCATTTTGCTGGATCTTGGTGTTTCGTCAGTTCAACTGGATGAGGCTGTGCGTGGTTTCAGCTTCCGCTTTGACGGCCCACTGGATATGCGTATGGATTCCAGCCGGGGAAAAACGGCAGCCGCATGGTTGGCCACTGTGTCAGAAACAGAATTAAAGGAGGTAATCAGAACCTATGGCGAAGAACGGTATGCTGGACAGATTGCAGGTGCAATTATTATGGCACGGGCACGCCAGCCCATTGATACCACGCTTCAGCTTGCCGAGATCGTTGCAGCGGCCGTTCGCAGGTTCGGCCGTCAGGATGGTCGGCAACATCCGGCGACGCGCACTTTCCAGGCGATACGCATCTACCTCAATCAGGAGCTTGAGGAGTTGTCGGTAACGTTGCCGCAATG
>JABTUQ010000004.1 GCA_015075225.1 Burkholderiales bacterium | reverse complement strand
CGACCGCGAGATCGCGGCCGACAACCAACGTGCCGATGAGCTGGGGCTGGTCTTCGACTCCGACCCGCGCCACGACAAGCCACCTTTCGCTGCTGCAGCCCCAGTGCCCACACAGCCAGACCTACAGGACAACTGACATGCCCCTCATCCATCTGGCGTCCCGCATCATCGGGACGCCGCTGCTCATTGCGCGCCCCAAACTGGACGTGATCCTCTCCGTATTGGGTTCACGCATCGGCTTGCCGGATCGGGAGATGGCCTTTCCCATCCCAGAACCCAAGCAGGCCCGGGCGTTTGCGCAATCGGGCATTGCCGTCATTCCGGTATTCGGCACTTTGGTCAAACGCTCGCTGGGCCTCGATGCCGCCTCCGGCCTCATGGCCTACGACGAACTGGAATCCCGGCTGGAAACCGCGCTGGCCGATCCGCAGGTGGCGGGCATCCTGCTCAATCTGGATTCTCCCGGTGGCGAAGCGGGCGGCGTGTTCGAGTTGGCCGAGCGCATCCGCGCCGCCAGCCGGATCAAGCCGATATGGGCGCACGCCAACGATGCCGCGTACTCGGCCGCCTACGCCATTGCCGCCGCCTGCCAGCGTTTGACGCTGTCGCAAACCGCCGGTGTGGGCTCTGTCGGCGTGATCGCGCTGCACGTCGATCAAGCCGTCAAGGATGCCAAGGACGGGCTGCACTACACCGCTGTGTTTGCCGGTGGCCACAAGAACGATCTCTCGCCGCACGAACCTTTGAGCCCACAGGCGGCGGGCACGCTGCAAAGCGAGGTCGACCGGCTCTACGGGATTTTCACGACGCAGGTTGCCGCGATGCGCCAACTGGATGTGGATGCCGTGCGCGCCACCGAAGCTGCCGTGTTTTTCGGTGAGAACGCGGTGGCCGCCGGGCTGGCCGACGCAGTGATGTCCTTCGATCAGGTGCTGGCCGAATTCGCCGAGGCGCTGGCCGCCCAGCGTCCGCAGGTCACACCACAAGCCCGGTTGTCTGCCTTGCCGCGCGCTTCGCCGCTCACGCTTCACTATGCCCCTCGATCCACCTCTTTCACCTTGGAGAACACCATGACCGAACACCCGAACGAACACGTCGCCATCGACGAACCACACGATCCGACCGATCCCGCCCAGCAGGCCGATCAGCCGCAGGGCGAAGGCGATTCGCAACCGGCACCTGTCACCAGCGCCGCACTGGCGCAGTCCTTCGCCAGCGGGCGCGTTCAGGCGCAGGCCATTGCGGAGATGTGCCTGATCGCAGGCCAGTCGCAACGCACGGCGGATTTCCTCGCCGCAGGGTTTTCCGAAGCGCAGGTGCGTCGGGCCTTGCTCGATGCCCGTGCCGACCAACCCGAAATCGCCTCGCACATCACTGCCGATGCAGGCACCAGCCAGCACCCGGAAAACAGTCCCGTGGTCGCTGCCGTCAAGAAACTCACCGCCAAGGAGTAAGCTATGCCCACTGTCTCTCAACCCAAGAATCTCGGCGACCTGTTGAAGTACGAAGCGCCGAATCTCTACTCGCGCGAAACCGATACCGTGGCCGCCGGGCAAAAGCTCGTGCTGGGTACCGTGCTCGGGCGCGATACCACCAGCACCAAACTCAAGGCCTTCGATCCGGACGCCACCGACGGCAGCGAAATCGCCATCGGCATTTTGGCGAGCGATGTGGACGCCACGCTGATCGACCGCGACGACGCGCTGGTGATCGCGCGCCACGCCATCGTCGCGCGTGGCGCACTGGTCTGGCCGACCGGCATCACCACCGCGCAGAAGGCCGCCGCCATCGCCCAACTCACCTTCTTGGGCGTGCTGGTGCGCGACAGCGCCTGACCCCGTCCTGATACGCCGTTTCACTCCCCCGAAAACCCGCCGCTGGCGGGTTTCGTCATTTCTGGAGATCCCAAATGCAGAACCCTTTTGAAAACCCCGGCTTCTCGATGGCCAGCCTCACCGCCGCCATCAACCTGCTGCCCAACCGCTACGGGCGGCTTGAGCAACTCAACCTGTTCCCGGCCAAGCCGGTGCGCACCCGGCAGATCATCGTCGAGGAGTACGCCGGTCGTCTGAACCTGCTGCCCACCCGAGCGCCCGGTTCGCCCGGCACGGTCGGTGAACGTGGCAAGCGGAACCTGCGCTCCTTCGTGATCCCGCACATCCCGCACGACGACGTGGTGCTGCCGGAGGAGGTGCAAGGCCTGCGCGCCTTTGGTTCCGAAACCGAGATGGAAGCCATTGGCGGTGTCATGGCCCGTCATCTGGAGACCATGCGCAACAAGCACGCGATCACCCTGGAGCACCTGCGCATGGGCGCGCTCAAGGGCAAGATCCTCGATGCCGACGGCAGCACGCTGGTCGATCTGTTCGACGAGTTCGACATCACGGCGCAGAGCGTGCCGTTCGAGTTTTCCACCGCCACCGACAACGGCCAGCTCAAGGGCGCATGCCTCGAACTGCTGGGCCTGATGGAAGATGGCTTGGCCGGTGAGTTTTCCACCGGTCTGCACGTGCTGTGCTCGCCGGAATTCTTCCGCGCGCTGACCACCCACAAGGAAGTCAAGACCGCCTACCAGAACTGGCAACAGGGCGCGGTGCTGATCAACGACATGCGCTCGGGCTTCAGCTACAGCGGCATCACCTTCAAGGAGTACCGTGGCCAAGCCTCCTTCGTGCAGTCCGACGGCACGCTGGGTATGCGCCGCTTCATCGCCGCCGGGGAAGCCCATGCCTTTCCGGTCGGCACGGTGGACACCTTCGCAACGTACTTCGCGCCTGCTGACTTCAACGAAACGGTGAACACCCTCGGCCAGCCGCTGTACGCCAAGCAGGAGCCGCGCAAGTTCGACCGGGGCACCGATCTGCACACGCAATCGAACCCGCTGCCGATGTGCCACCGTCCGGGCGTGCTCATCAAGCTGACGTCGGCCTGATCCGACCGTGGATGTCGTCACGCTGTACGAAGCGGCGCGCAATACCGGACTGCTGACGCAGGTGTCTTTCGCCGGTGTCACCGTGCATTGCGCCTTCCGCGCCCCGGACGAAACCGTGCTCGATGGCTTCGCGCTGTCGCGGGACTACCAGATCGACTACCCGGCTGCGTGGCTCACGCTGGCAGCCGGGGACACGGTCGAGGTGGCAGGCAACACCTATCGGGTGCGCGACGTGCGCGCCATCGGCGACGGCACCGAGCGTCGCGCCTCGCTGACCCAACTCTGAGGAACGCCCCATGAACTCCGTCCGCGAGCGCGTCTTGCGGGAGGTCGTCACGCGCCTGTCATCCGCGATTGCACCGATTCCGGTGCTGCGCATGCCTGCCGTGCCGGTCACCCGCGAGGCCAGTCCGGCACTGCTGCTGTTCGTCGATGGCGACAGCATCACCTCCCACGCCAACCACCTCGTCGACCGGCTGCTGATCGTCCGTCTTGCCGTGGTGGCACGCGGTGCGGATGCCTTCGACGTAGCCGATCAGGCGCTGGTCGCGGCCCACGCAGCCTTGCTGGCCGACCCGAATCTGGGCGGCCTTGCCATCGCCGTGCGCGAGATCGACTGCGAATGGGAGTTCGACGACGCCGATGCCGGAGCTGTTGCGCTGCCTGCCCGTTACGAAATCCGCTACCGCACCCACGCCATCGACCTCACCCAAACAGGATGAATCCCCAATGCACATCGAACTGCTCAAACCCCACACCCACGCAGGCCATCGCCTCGACGTGGGCGAACGCCTCGACCTTGCTGATGCCAGCGCCCGCTGGCTGATCGCGCAGGGCGTGGCCAAGGCGGCAACGCCTGCCACCGACCTCAAACCCAGCCGCCGTGAGGCCACGTCCGGCACCGCCAACATTTCCCAAGGAGACTGAACATGGCTTATTTCTCTGGACAAGGCCGCGTCTACATCGGCGCGCGCGATGACCTCGGCAACCCGGCAGGCCTCACCTTCGTCGGCAACGTGCCCGAGCTGAAGGTGTCGCTGTCGGTGGACACCATCGAGCATCAGGAAGCGCAGTCGGGGCAGCGCCTGACCGACCTGCAACTCATCAAGACCAAAAAAGGCGAATTCGCCTGCACGCTGGAAGAACTGATCGCCACCAATCTGGCGCTGGCGCTCTACGGCACCACAACCACGATTACGCCCGGCACTGTCACGGGCGAGCTGCTGCCCAACCCGGTCACGCCCGGCAGCCTCTACCCGCTGGCGATGCAAAACGTGTCCGCCGTGCAGGTGCAGGACTCGGACGCCACGCCCAACACCCTCCCGGCCAGCCAGTACAGCGTCAATGCCAAGCACGGCTCGCTGGTGATTCTGGATGCCACCACCGGCGGCCCCTACACCGAACCGTTCACCGTCGATTACGCCTATGGCGCAGCCCAGAGCACGGCAATGTTCACCCAGCCGCTGCCCGAGCGCTGGATTCGCTTCGAGGGACTCAACACTGCCGACGGCAACCGCGAGGTGGTGATCGACCTCTACCGCGTGGCCATCAACCCGGCCAAGGAACTCTCGATCATCACCGACGAACTGCTGAAGTTCGAGTTGTCGGGCCAGGTACTGGCCGATCTGACCAAGCCAGTCGGTGGCGATCTCGGTCAATTCGGCCGTCTGGTGCTGCTGTGATGGACGGCTTCAAGGCTTTCCCCCCTGAGCCGGTGGTCGTGACGCTGTCCGGTACCGCGCTGGAGTTGACGCCGATCCGGCTGGGCGAGTTGCCACGGCTGTTGGCCGTGGTGCGCCCGCTGGCCGAGGAAATCAGCAGCGATCCGGACTGGATGGCGCTGCTGGGGCAGCACGGTGATGCCGTGCTGGATTTGCTGGCGATCACCACCCGGCGTGAACGTGCGTGGATCAACGACCTGTCGCTGGAGGACGCCGTGCAACTGGCCGCCACCGTATTCGAGGTCAACGCGGATTTTTTCGTGGCGCACGTCGTCCCGGCGATTCAGGGTGCGGCCCAGCGATTCGCGCCGACGCTGCGCTCGCTGACGAACTCGGCTGGGACGCTGCCGTCGCCCGTCTGATCCGCGCCGGGCACCGCCTTGGCGACGTGATGGCATACACGCTCACGCAGGCGCAAGCCTTTCTGGATGCCGACGGCCAGATCGAACGGCAGCAACTTGCCCAGCTGCTCGGCATTCATGCGGTGGCAGCACAGGGCGAGAAGCGTGGCATCGAACAATTGCAACGCGATCTGCTCAAGGACTGACCCATGCGTCTCTCGCTCACCACCACCGGTCTGCTGGACCCGCGCCAGTTGGCGGCGTGGAGTACCGAGCGGCGTCGCGCCATCCACACCGCTGTCGCCAAGGGCATGCAATCGGGCGGGCGTGAAGTGCGTGATGCCGCGCGATCCGAGATGCGCAGTGCCTTCACCGTCAAGCGCAACAGCTTCATCTCCTCGATGGGCGTGAAGGTGTTCGACAAGAAGCCCGAACTGCTGCCCGCCCTGCTGGTGGGCAGCAAGATTCCTTGGCTCGGTCTGCATGAAAAAGGCGGCACGATGAGCGGCAATTTGCTGATACCGCTGCTGCCCGGGCGCATCGGCCCCAAGCGTTTCAAGGCGGTCATTGACGGCCTGATGCGCTCGGGCAATGCCTTCTTCATCGAGAAGAACGGTCGCGTGCTGCTGATGGCCGAGAACATCAAAGAGAACGCCGGGCAGCTGAGCCGCTTCAAGCGTGCCGAGCGTGGTCGTACCGGGGCCAAGCAGATCAAGCGTGGCCAGGAGATTCCCATCGCCGTGCTGGTCAAGCGCGTCGATCTCAAACGACGACTGAATCTGGCGGGTGGCGTGCAACGCGCACTACCTGCCTTGGCGCGGGCGATTCAACAAGAACTGGACAAAGTCTGATGGCAAGCAATCGTGCCCAAATCCTGATCAGTGCCGTCGACCAGACCAAGACCGCTTTCGACTCGATCAAGCGGGGCCTGGGTGGCCTGACCGACACCGCCAAGAGCGTCAACGGCGTGCTGGTCAACCTCGGGGTGGCTGTCTCCGTGGCCGGTCTGACCGCGATGGTGAAATCGGCCATCGACACTGGCGACGCGCTGGACGAGATGTCGCAACGTGTCGGTGTCAGCGTCGAGACCCTGTCGGTATGGAAACCGGCAGCCGAGCAGTCCGGTGTGTCCGGCGAATCGTTCGAGAAGGGGCTGCGCAAGCTCTCCACCACGATGCTGGAAGCCGCGACCGGGTCGGAAGATGCCGCGCGCGGATTCTCCGCCGTGGGTGTCGAGTTCAAGAACCAGGACGGCACCCTGCGGGCCACCGATCAGGTGCTGCTCGATCTGGCCGAGCGTTTCAAGGCCATGCCCGATGGCGCGGAGAAAACCGCGCTGGCCGTGCAACTGTTCGGCAAGTCGGGAGCCGAGCTGATCCCGTTCCTGAATCAGGGGCGCGACGGCATCAATGAACTCGCCGCCGAGATGCAGGCGCTCGGCGTGCAGATGAGTAATGAGACTGCGGCGCAGGCGGGCAACTTCAACGATGCGCTCGACAAGTTGAAACTGGCCACCACCAGCATCGGCAACCAGATCATCGCGTCCTTGCTGCCCGCCCTGAACGACATGGCCGGAGGAATGGTCGAGTCGGCCAAGCAAGGCGGCACGCTGCGCGCGATCCTGGACGGCGTGGTGCTGGTGCTCAAGACCTTGGCACTCGGTGCCGCCACGGTCGGCAAGGCCTTCGTCGCCTTGGGCGAAGCCATTGGCGCGGGTGTCGCCGCCGCTGTGGAAGCGCTCAAGGGCAATACCGAGGGAGCCAAGGCCATCATCGCCGACCTCAAGGGCAATCTGGTCAAACGGCTGGATGAGCTGGCATCCTTCCGCGACAGCCTGTTCGATCCCAAGCCCATTGAGGTCAAGGCTCCCAAGATCCAGGCTGATCCCGAACTGCTGCAGCGGCTGACCAAACCCAAGCCCGTGCAGGACACCACCAGCGCACAGACCACTTTGATGAAGGCGCAGCTGGATGCCGAGTTCGCGCTGCTCAAGGACGGTTTGACCCGGCAACAAACTGCGCTGGATGCCGCATTGGAAGACCGTCTGGTGTCGGTGCGCGGTTACTACACGCAGAAAACGGCCATCGAGCAGCGCGAGATCGATGCCGAGATCGCGCGCAAGCAGCAGGAGCTGGCTCGCAGTCAGCAAGTCGCCACCACCGGCAAATCGGAAAACGACCGCCTGAAAGCCAAGGCCGAGGTCGCCAAGGCGGAAGCCGACCTGATTACGCTCAACAATCGGCGCACGAACATCGAGCAGGCCAATGCCCGCAAGGCGGCACAAGCCGAGCGCGAATTGGCCGACGCCTTGGCGCAGGCGCGTGAGGAACTGGCACAGATCACCGGCACGGCGACGGATGCCGACCGGCAAGCCGCTATCGAGCGCAGCGACCGCGATCTACGGGCGCGACTGGCGGCAGAAAGCGATGCCGACGGCGTGTCGCTCATTGATCGGCTGATCAATGTGAAGGCTGCACAGGCCAATCTGGCGGCGCTCGAAGCCCAATGGCGGCAGGTCACCGAGCGTCTGCGCAATGCGCAGGAGGCCATTCAGACCCAGCAGCAAGCTGGGCTGCTGACCGAAACACAGGCACGTCAGCAGATCGTGGCCCTGCAACAGCAATCGGCCACCGAGATGGAGCGCCTGTTGCCGACCATGCAGCAAGCCGCGCAGGCCATCGGGCCGGATGCGGTGATTCGCGTGCAGGCGTGGCGCAACGAGCTGGATCGCACCCGGCTCACGGTCGATGAAATGGCCCCGCTGTGGAATCGCATCGGCGAGAGTTTTGGTGGTGCGCTCAACGGGATGATCACCGGCGCGCAGACCTGGCGCAGTGCCTTGGCGAGCATCTTCCAGCAGGTGGCCGATGCCTTCCTGCAGCAAATCGTGATCCAGCCGTTCCAGCAGTGGATCGCCATGCAGGCGCGGATGCTGGCGCTCAAGCTCGGTTTCATCCAGCAGGAGCAGACCGTCGATGCGGCGGCCAGCGCCGCCAAGGTCGCCCAAAAGACCACCGAAACCACCGCCGTGGTGTCGATGGATGCAGCCAAGGCGGGAGCCGGGGCGGCGGCGTCGCAGGCTTCCATTCCCTACGTTGGCCCGGCACTCGCGGTGGCCGCGATGGTAGCCATGGTCGCCGCTGTGATGGCGCTCTTGGGTGGCATCAAGAAGTTCGCGGGAGGCGGTCTGGTCTCCGGGCCGGGCAGCGCCACCTCGGATTCGATCCCGGCGCGTCTGTCCGCAGGCGAGTACGTGGTGCGGGCGGCCGCCGTGCGCCAAGTCGGCGTGGCCTTCCTCGACTCGCTCAACGGCTTGTCGGCAGGCCCACGTTTCAAGGGTGGCGAACTGGCCTTCGCAGCGGGCGGGCTGGTACCGGAGGTGAAAGTGCCGCCCGCGCAGCCGCAGATGAATCAGGCCGTGCGCATCGTCAACGCGGTCGATCCGGGTGTGACCCACGACCACCTGCAGTCACCTGCCGGAGAGAAAGTCATCGTCAACATCATCGGGCGCAATGCACGGGCCATCCGTGCGGCGCTGCAAGGCTGAATTTCCAGGGGAAAGTCCAATGGCACTTTTGTTCATCGACGGCTTCGATCACTACGACCCGCAGGCAGTAGATGCCTTTGGCGATCCGTGGCTGGCGCGCGGCAAGGCAGCGTATCTCTCGCCGCAGGCCACGCGCATCAATGGCCGTCGTCCGTCCTCCTATGCCCTGCGTTTGCCGGAAGGTTCGGGCGGTGGCTACGTCAAGAACCTCGACGCCACCAAAACCAGTCTGATCGTCGGGGCAGCCATTCGCGTGGTGTCGTACCAGAACACCTACACCGAGCCTTTGCTGCTTGGCGTGCGCGATGCCAACTCGCAGGTCGCTCACCTCGTCAAAGTTGGCGAGGACGGTCGGCTCAAGCTCTACCGCTGGCAATACGGCTATGACCAGTTGATCTCTGTTTCAGTCGCCAGCGCTCCGGCGCGCGGCTGGCACTACATCGAGTTGCAGGTCACGCAAGGCACCAGCAACGGCATTCTGTCAGTGCGCATCAACGGCATCCTGGCCATCCAGATGACTGCGCAGACCACCATCCAGGGCGGTGGCCAACTGCTCACGGCATTCGTGGGTGCAGTGCCTGGCCAAAACTGCCCGCTCACCATCGACGTCGACGACTTCTACATCGCCGATACCAGCGGCACGATCAACAACACCTTTCTCGGTGATGTGCGCGTCGATGCCTTGCAGGCACAGGCTGATGGCGGCCTGAACCAGTGGACGGCCAGCCCGGTCGGTACCGCCGCATGGGAAGCCGTGAGCGACGAAGACGAAGCTACGGCGATCAATGCGCCGAACGTGGGGTTGCGCCAGTCCTTCGATGTCGAGCCGCTGCCGGTGATGGCCACGCCCGCCATCTACGGCGTCCAGCTCACGATGCTGGCCCGCAAGACCGACGCCGGTCTGGGCAAGGTCAAAGGCCTCGTGGTCAGTGGTGCGCAAAGCGCCGTCAGCACCGACATCATTCTGCAGGAGCAACTGGCCTGGCAGAGCACGCTGTTCGAACGCAACCCGAACGGCAACGTGCAGTGGACGGAGGCCGCCTTCAATGCCGCTGAGTTCGGCGTGGAGTCAGCATGACGGATCGCGTCATCGTTCAAGACCTCGCGGAGGTTTCCAGCAAGCCGACGCCGGGAAGCGAACTGCCCGCCTTCCAGGGTGAAGTGCTCTCGCGCGCCACCTTCGGGGCGACCGCAGCCAGCTTCACGCCGGAAACAGCTGTCGCTCCGCTGCCGCCCGATCTGGCGGCCAGCCTGCTGGCGGAATCCTTGGCGGGCCCCTGGCCACCCATCGATGCACCGACGTTCTTGGTCGAAGTGTTGCGCCGGGACACGGCCTCGAGCGCCATCGTCGCCACCGGTATGGATGCCTTTGGCGACCAGCCTTGGCCGGATGCGCAACGCGGCGTGTTTGCCTTCCGCCACGATTGGATGGAGCCCCTTGTGGAACGACTGGAGTGGCAGACCAGCGTCGCACGGCTGGCCAGTGGCAACGAATCCCGTCAGGCACGCCGACGTGTTCCTCGGCGCTGGCTCACCTACAAAGTAGGCAACGCCCGCCAGACCGATGCCTTGATTGGCGACTGGCTGGCCGATCATCTGGGCCAGGCCGCGTGGTGGCCACTGCCACAGTACGCCGTTCATCTCACTGAGAACGCTGAGGAGGGCGCGCTGACTCTCGGGGTGTCGGAGGCTGACTGGCGGCGCTTTGTCCCACCGGCTGCTGCGCTGCGGCTGACCTATGACGGCGTGCAGGGCTGGGACAGCGACGAACGCTGGGTGCTGATCATTGCGCCCGAGGGCTGGCAAGTCGCCCAACTCAGCGACGTGGAAACCGATCTGCTGTGGCTGGCCGAACCCTTGGCGCGTGCTGCCGGAGCCGGTAGCAGCGTGATGCCGCTGGTGTGGGGCTGCGCTGTCGATCCGGCGGACTTGACCCAGTGGGTGCCGGGGATGGTCGGCGGGAGCGTCACCACGACTGTCACGCCCGCGCAAACGCCGGACATGGATGCACTCGACGACCCGTGGCTCGACGAGATTCCGGTCTGGCCCGATGGCAACTGGCGTGACGATCCGACAGCCGCCGCGCAAGCCACGATCACCCGACAAGACTTCTCGCCTGCAGATCCGTGGGTGCGCCGGGACGATCCGTGGGCGACGACAACTTTGCAGCGGCGCTATCTGGCCAGCTCACTCGATGAAATCGAAATCTGGCGGGCGCGGTTGTGGCGCACCCAAGGCCGTCTGGAAGCCTTCTGGATGCCCGATGGCTTGGCCCCGATTCTGTGGGTGAGCGTCGAAGCCGATCCCGAGGATGGCTTCCTGCGCGTGGATGGCAAAGACATCTCGGCGTTCTGGCATCGCCCCGCCGCCTGCTTGATCGTGCATCCAGACGGCTATCAGCAGTACGCCCTGACGGCGACCTGCCATCTGGATCAAGGCGGTGTGCTGGTGCTGCGCTCGGGCCTCGACGACTGGGTGCCCACGGGCAGCCGCGTCATTCGCCTCGTGCGCTGCCGCCTCGACCACGATGCCATCGATCTGTACTGGCACAGCCCGACGCTGCTGGAGATCACTCTGACAGCGCGTCAGTTGCCCGAGCCACGCGGTAATGACCGTCAAACCTACGAGGGAGAGTAAGCACGATGAGCCAGAACCTTGGAAGTCGGGCTAACATACGCCGGACAACGCGCAGTTCACCTGACGCCGCACGTTGATCTGGATGGCAATCTGTACGCAAGCCTGTCCATCGAACGCAATGAGCTGGCACTGGGCGCCGAGGCGGCCAAATCGGCGCTGGAACTCAAACTGCCGCCGAACTGCGATCTCGTGCGCCACCTGCTCGCTAACTCGCTGACCGGCGACACCACCTCGGTCACCTTGCGGATCGGACGCCGCGACTCCTGGGGCGACTACTGGTGGATCTCGGGCACGCGCTGGATGGGCCGGGTGCTGGGCGTCGAGGTCGCTGACGATGTCGCTCGCGTTCGCTGCGAGTCGGCGCAAGTCAGTCTCAAACGTATCGGATTGCGGCGGCTCTACAGCCGCAAGTGCTCCCACGTTCTGTATTCCACGGCCTGTGGGGCTTCACCGATGACAGCCAGCGCCTTCGTCCTGGAGGTCTATGGCCGCAGTGTCGAACTCGAGGGTGGTGTACCGGGCGGGGTCAGCGGCGGCCTGGCCGGTGGCTGGCTACAAACACCGGACGGTGCGCGCCACATGATCATCAATGACTACGGTGGCGGCGTCGAGTTGCTCTATCCGGTCGCCATAGACGCCGGCACAGAGGTACTGCTGACGGTCGGCTGCGATCACAGCACGGCCACGTGCGAGTCGCGCTTCGGCAACCTCGACAACTACGGCGGCTTTCCCGCCATCCCAAGCAAGAACCCGTTCTCGACTGGCGTGTTCTGAATCCCCGGAGAAATCGCCATGTGGTACCTCGTCGTCATCGTGGTAGCGGCGCTGGTTTCGGTCGCGCTCGCGCCGAAGCCGCCCGAGCCCAAACCGGCATCGCTGTCCGATGTCGATGCCCCAACCGCAGAAGAAGGCAGACCGATTCCCGTCGTGTTCGGCACCGTGCTGCTGCGCGGCGCGAACGTGGTCTGGTACGGCGATCTGGAAGCCGAGCCGATCCGCAAGAAAGGAGGCAAGAAATGAGCACCAGCGTGATCGTCACTATCGACGACGTGCGCGCCGTCGGCCTGTGCGTGAACGGCTCGCGTACATGGTTCGAGCGGCATGGCCTGGACTTCCGCGCCTTTCTGCGGAAGGGACTTGATGCCGAAACCCTGCTGGCCACGAATGACGCGATGGCGCTGCGCGTGGTCGAGCACGCGCGTACCCGGCAGGAGATGCACTGATGGGTGGCAGCAGCAAGAAGCAAACCGTCGGCTACCGCTACCGGATGGGATTGCACCTGGTGCTATGCCAGGGGCCGGTCGATGCCGTGCAGGAGATCCAGATGGGCGACCGCACTGCGTGGGGTGATGCCGACCGTGCGCCGCTGTCCAGCGGGCACGGCCTGACCACTCTCAGCATCAACAAGCCCACACTGTTTGGTGGTGACGAGCGTGAAGGTGGCGTGGTCGGCAACATCGATGTACTGCCCGGCGGTCCTGGACAGGGACGCAACGACTATCTGATGAGCCGCCTTGGCAGCGCCATTCCAGCCTTCCGGGGCGTGCTGTCCTTGGTGGCGCGCAAGATCCTGTTCGCGGCCAACAACCCCTACATCAAGCCGTGGGCAGTGCGCGTGCGCCGTTTCACGGCGGGTTGGAACGACTACCCGTGGATGGAGTGGAACGCCGAAGTCCGTGCCTGGGATAACAATCAGGGCCGCGAGATCAGTGTCGGCATGAACCCAGCCCACATCCTGGTGCAATGCCTGACCGATCCGCACTGGGGCATGGGCTACCCGCAGGACAGCATCGGCTGGAGCTTCTGGAATGCAGCATGGGCCCTGTCGGACGAAGGCTTTGGTCTGAATCTGATCTGGACGCGCCAGCAGCCCATCGAGAGCTTCATCAGTCAGGTCATCGACCACATCGGCGGCATCCTCTACACCGACCCTGAGCAGGGCACGTTTGAGCTCAAGCTGCTGCGCGACGACTACTGGATCGACAGTCTGCCGCAGTTAGGGCCGGACGAGATCGTGCGGCTGGAGCGTTTCGAGCGCGCGCAATGGGGTGAACTGCCCAACGAGCTGACCGTGGTCTACACCGACTGGCAAACCGGCGGTGATGCCACGGTCACGGTTGAGAACCTGGCCGCCATCCAGTTGCAAGGCGGCGTGATCAATCAGCGCCGCGACTACCCAGGTGTCAACTATGGCCCTCTGGCCGCGCGTCTGGCGCTGCGAGATTTGCGTGCCTTGGGTTCACCCCTGGCGCGGATGAGCCTGACCGTGGCACCCGACACGCTGGAACGCGCGCCGCTGCCCGGTGACGTGTTCCTGCTCAACTGGCCGCGCTTGGGCATCGACCAGATGGTGGTGCGCGTGACCGGCATCGACACCGGCACACTGGGGTCATCTGAGTGGCGCATCGAGGCGATGGAAGATGTGTTCGGGCTGGATAACGCGGTGCTGGCACCGCCACCACCGATCATCGACGAGCCAACCCTGGAGCCGCTGCCGCCCGCGTTGGTGCTGGCGGTGGAAATTCCGTACTGGGAACTGGCGCGCACCTTGTCACGAGCCGAACTGGACTACCTGACCGACACCGATGCTGCGCTTGGCGCATTGGCCGCAGTGGGTGGTGCGGGCCAGCTCAATTGGCAGCTCGCCACCGGTGCCTCGGCCAGTGATATCGCCAGCGTGGCCAGCGAGGACTACGCGCCACTTCTCACGATCGATGTGGCACTGCCTGCCAGTGAGGCTGTTGCCGTCGGTGTGCCAGTGACCGCCATCAGTCAGCCGGAAAGACTGGCCGTGGGCGACTACGCCTATCTGGTGGCCGCCAGTGGGGCGATTGCAGAGGCCGTCGCTGTCCTGGCCTTCGATGCCGCAAACGCGACCATTGATCTCGCACGCGGCGTGCTCGACACCACACCTCAGGCACATGCCTCGGGGACTCGGCTGATCGGTGTCGGTGAATGGCTGGCATCCGAAGGTGCGGAGCGCGCCCCGGGCGAATCGGTGTTCCTGGGCGCGATTCCTCGCACGTCGACCGATCAGGGCGACCCTGTACTGGCCACCAACGGGCAGCCGCTGGCGCTTGCCGGTCGGCAGTCCTTGCCGTATCCGCCCGGCCGCATCCGTTTCAATGGCCAGACCGAGCCTGCCGTGGTGGCCGGTGATCTCACCGTCGGGTGGGCGCACCGCGACCGCACGCAGCAGACCGCCTACCTCGTGCAGCAAGACGAGGGCGACATCGGGCCGGAACTGGGCGTGACCTACACGCTGCGTATCCGCAATCGCAACGGCGTGCTGGCGCACACGGAAATGGGGCTGCTCGGCACTACCTACATCTGGACCGCAGCAGTGGCCGCGCTGGATGCAGGTGCGCTGGGTGACCGCCTTGCGGTCGAGATCAGTGCCGAGCGCGATGGTTTGAGTAGCTGGCAGCCGCAGGTGCGAGTCATGGATCGGACGGGCTACGGCCTGCGTTGGGGACAGTATTGGGGAGGTGTGTGATGGAAGCACGCATTGATGTTCATCTGCTCACCCTGAACGAGCCTGCCGAATGGCGGGAGGCCTGCATCGCCAGCCTCGAGGACGCACCGATCCAGTTGCACGTTTTGCCGGGCATTCCGGGCCGCATCGGTGAGGCACGCGCGGCAGGTTATGCGCAAGGCACGCTGCCACTGGTGTCCTTCGTCGATCCCGACGATCTGTACGAAGCCAGTGCCTTCAGGCAACTGGCCGATGCGTTGGACGCCTGCCCGCAAGCCGTGATGGCCTACACCGACGAGGCGCTGACCGACGAAAGCGGCCAGGACATCGCGGTGCGGCGTCTGGCCTACAGCCGCTGGCAGCACGCGAACAGCGCCAGTCATGTGCACGGCCTGATCGTGATGCGTCGATCTGCCGTAGAAGCCGTGCTCAAGGAAACCACCGACCTCAACAACTTCGCCGACTGGCTGCTGACCCTGCTCGTAGCCAAGCGGGGCGGCGTGCTGTACCTACCCATCGTTGGCAGGCACTGGCGACAGCACCCGCATCAAAGCCACCGCACCGGCGACCCGGACGCTGTCCGGCGAATACGTCAAACCATCGGCCAAGTATCGAATCTCTGGAGATAAACCATGTCATCAACCGACCCAAACTTGGGACTCAATTACGGCTGGACGCTCGGCGAAAGTGGCTGGGACACCGGCATGGACGCCAACCTCAAGCGCCTCGGCGCGGTGGTTGGCCTGTCCGTGAAAGACCGCGACCTGACCACACCACCTGCCAGCCCCGCCAACGGCGACCGCTACATCGTGCCTGCGGCTGCTACGGGCGTGTGGGCAGGCAAAACCAACCAGATCGCCGTGCGCATCGCCGATGCCTGGGAGTACCACGTGCCAAAGATCGACTGGCTTTGCTTCATTGAGGACGAGGCCAAGCTCTCGGCCTACAAGTCCACTGGATGGAGCGCTGGCCTGGCCATCTGATTTCCCTTCCTCGTACCCACCAGAAATCCGCCCAGATGTTCACTCACTGGGCGGGTTTCGCATTTCTGGAGACTGCTATGACCGAATCCGAACAACAGCAGCCTGCGCTCGTCGAGAACATGCTGCTCTTGCGCCGTGAGGACTTCGACGAACTGCTCGACCGCGCCGCTGAACGCGGAGCCGAACGTGTCCTGACCCACCTTGGCCTGGAAAACGGCCACGCAGCACGAGACATCCGTGAACTGCGCGACCTGCTCGAAGCCTGGCGCGATGCCCGCCGTACCGCGTGGCAGACCACTGTCAAGGTCATCACCACCGGCATACTGGCCGCGCTGCTGGTCGGAGCCGCCATCAAGCTCAAACTGATGGGAGGCCCGCAATGATCGAGACCTTGCTTGGTGGCCTCCTCGGCGGAGCCTTCCGTCTCGCACCTGAAATCCTCAAGTGGCTCGACCGCAAAGGCGAGCGCGGCCATGAACTGGCGATGCAGGACAAGGCACTGGAGTTCGAGAAGCTGCGTGGCGCGCAGCGAATGTCGGAAATTGGCGCGGGTGCCGATGCCGCGTGGAATGTCGGGGCCATCGAAACCTTGCGCGAGGCCGTTCGCACGCAGGGCGAGAAAACCGGCGTGCGCTGGGCTGATGCACTGTCATGCAGCGTGCGCCCCGTCATCACCTACTGGTTCATGGCCCTGTACTGCGCCGCCAAGACGGCAGCATTTGCGGCGGCCGTGACCGCTGGCGCTGGATGGGGCACAGCTATCCTGCATGCCTGGACGGAGGCCGATCAGGCGCTGTGGGCCGGGGTGCTGAACTTCTGGTTCCTCGGGCGCGTGTTTGACCGGGTGCGGCCGTGACCGAGGTGCCGAAGGCGGCCATCGAACTGGCTAAGCGCTTCGAGGGGTTTGAGCGCAGGGTGAAGCGCGGAATCGAGATCACTGCCGTTCCATACATCTGCCCCGCAGGCTTTTGGACGATTGGGTACGGCCATCTCTGCGACCCCAAGCACCCACCGATCACGCAGGAAGAAGCTGAGGCCTATCTAGCGCGCGATCTGCAGATGGCTCTGGCGGCGACGCTGCGTTGCTGCCCGGTGTTGTCCACCGAGCCGGAGGGTCGGCTCGCCGCCATCGTCGACTTTACGTTCAACCTGGGGGCTGGACGTTTGCAAACGTCGACGCTGCGGAGGCGGATCAACCAACGAGACTGGGCCGCAGCCGCAACTGAGCTGCGCAGATGGGTCTATGGCGGCGGGAAGGTACTGCCGGGGCTTGTCGCTCGACGGGAAGCGGAGGCCGCTTGGCTGCTTCGCAACGCCTGATCCCGAACCAGTCGGAAGAGCTTGGCTTTACCGCTGAACAGCGCGTTCATGTCATCCACGCAAACACGGAGCACATTACCCATGAGCAACAGATTCAAGAGAGCCGTCATCGATGATGTCACCTCGCGCAACATCGATGCCAGCCTGCAAGACAACCTGCTCGACCTGTTTGAGTCGGCCATGAAGTCGGTGGCCACGACGCTGGTGCGCGAGGCCAAATTCGATACCACCGACTTCGCCACCGCCAAGGCACGAGGCTGCGAGGGATTCACTCTGCTGGTGAGCCGCACCCGCGCTGACTCGCGAGACGGTTGGTTCGGTGCGTTTCAGCGCGGCGACGAACGCCTCGACGTCATCGGCCACCTGGAATAGGCGGTCAATCGTCCAGTTCCGGAACATCCCAGTCCGCTGGGCGCGCCTCTCCGGTCTGGTAGAACTGCTTCACCAGCTTCACGTATTCCAAGAAGTCCCGGTTTTCCGTAGCCAGCCGATTGGCCATGTCCCAATCGATCTCGTCGCGCTCGCGGGCTGGAATTAGCACCTGACTGTCAGCAGGGTTCTCCACGTCCAGCTTGATGAAACCGATGCCGTGGGCAGCAAAGAGCATCCGCAGTTCCTTCAGCGTGTCGGTACCGCCAAGTTCTGCCGCAACCAGATAGCCGAAGTTGGCCCATGACGAGTTCGATACGGCCTGAAAGAAGCACTCGCGCACGTTCGAACGGTTGATCAGCAACTTGACCTCGAACGACCACAACTTGGTGCGCTTGTCGGAATACTGCGTCACACAGTCGCGCACTTCCCGGTGCCATTCCTTGCCCAAATCCTCCATTCCGACGACGTCCGGGTACAGCCAGCGGTTGCCGTTGGGGCCGCGCTTGTTCGACGAGCGCTTCTCGTCGATGCGTTTGGAGAAGACGTCGAACTCCTCCCACAGGTATTGCGACAGCAATGGGTACAGTGCGTGTTCGTCAATTTTTAATGCACTTGCATCCGTAGCCGCCGACGTGCCCTCGCTTTCGACTGCCGCCACTTCTGCGCTGTCTGAGCGCTCCGAGTAGTAGTACTTGCGAGGCCGACCTTCGGTCGTTTTGAGTTCTGGATGCTTTGTTTGCATGCGCGGGCGCTGCGAACTGATTTCTGCGACGAGCTGCTGCACCAGATCCGCATCAGACTTGATGTAGTCCCCACGGCTGTTGGCCCGCTTTTCCTGGCATTCATCCGGATAGGTGGCAAATACCCATTCTGCAATTTGCCGAGCAGTGAATTTTTCCTCGGGGCGTTCCTTCAGGTAGCCGATGACGGCCTTTGCGAGATTTAATGCCATTTCAATACCCCCTCAGAGCCTGAACAACTTCTTGACCTCATTCTCAGCCGTTACCGGCATCTGGTCTTTCTCGCATTGCCTGACCTTGGTCACAATAGTTTTTGCACGCGTGATTTCATTATTGACTCGTTGCGAGTAAGACGAGTCGGTGCTCAGATTGTCGATTACCGAAAACAGGTAGTCCTTTTGATTCGACTGGAACCAAAAGCCCTGACCACAAATCCACTTCTCCATCGCAAATGAATCGAATGGAAATCCGCTGGCCGCATTCCAATATTTCATCAGACGAATAGTTGGATTGATCAAAGAGTTGTTGTCCTTGTTCTTTGCTTCAAGAGTGGCGTTGAAGTCGTTCGGATTCGTGGTCATCCAACCGCCTGACCCGTTGGGAATCTGAAGCTCGCCGAGCCACGTTTTTGTCGCGGGCACCAGATCGAACTTGATGTGGTTCAACTCGAGAACAATGGTCGGGCTGGACTGATATATTTCCGACGAGCCGTACCGTTTTTCGACAAAAGTCTTCAACCTATTCAGGTAAGTCTGCGGCGTGGCGCTGCCATCGCTGAAGACCACCATGTAATCAATATCGGACTGTTCGTCCATTGAGCGAGGCAGGATCGTGCCTCGCGTTGAAGAGCCGAATCGGAAATGCTGCGCAATTACGCCGCTGTCAAAGTGCAGCGCCATCCGCGATTGAAGTGTTGTGATCGAAGTCGTGATCGACGACTGCTCAGTTGTGGAGAGCACAGCACTGCTGGCCGTGTCCGTCAGAAAACTCAATACCGACATCCTGTCATTTCTCCTTGTCCACTTTGTGGGTGGCTTCGCCTTCTTCTATGCCTTTGCGTGCAGCCACAAATGCGTGCCGTGGAATGCTAGGGCTCTTCTGGTTCAGCTCATTGCGAGCAGAGGAAAGAGCCTTCAATCTCTCAGGAAGCTCTTCCAGCCGATCACTCTCAAGCAATTCGATCTCGCGAAAAAAGCGGGCTTCATTCCGAAGAGCCAAAAACTGTCCGGCAGCGGCCCGGTGCATTGCAGCGCGCTCGTTGGGCTTGAGAAAGGTCATCAAACCGGTCAGTAGCGACGCCAACAAGGTGAAGGCACTGGCCCACTCAGGTTGGCTTTTGACCAACGCGGCACCTGCAATCGCACCAAGAGCGGTTGCTGGCACACCAAGCCAGTAGTTGCGCCGAACCCATGTGTCTTCGGCATTGAAATGCCCCTTGCTCGAATACAGGGCGTCTTCTTCCAGTCGCTCGGCCTCTCTGCAAAGCGCAGAAATTTTGGCTTGATCCTCTGGAGATATTCCGGTCATCGCGTCCTCCCGCATCCATTCCTCCTCATGCCGATGCCCCAGTCTGCGGCGGCACCTTCGGCAGAACCGCGCCAGGCTGATAGGTCGCATCGAACACCGTATCCGTCAGCCAGCGCTTGAAGTTGGGGTTGTCGCTGAACTGCTTGAACAGCTCGGTGTGGTCGGACAGCAGCTCCAGCACCACGCGGTTGAGCGCCTTATCGTGCTCCAGCTTGGCGTTTTGCTTGTCGGAGTTCGCCTGCGCGTTCTGGTAGGCCTTGTCCTGCGCCACCCGCGCTGGGATTTCCTCGGCGATGACCTTGCGGATCTTGTCCTCGTCCTTCCACTCGATGTTGCCGAAGAGGTCGTTGAAGGTCTTGATGATCGCGGAGAGTTTGTCGATGTCTGCCTCGCCCTTGCCGCCACCTCCGCCCGGCGGTACTGGCTCGACCGTAGCGTCGGCGTCGGCCATCGCCATCTTCAGCGCTGCTTTGGCCTCCACCCGGTAGCTGTCCATGTCGATGGTCTCCAGCACCCCCTTGGAAAGGTCTTCTTCCTTGGGCGCGGGCAGCTTCGGGATGAGGAAGTTCAGGAAGATCGACAGCTTCTCCCACGTCGGGTGGCCGTAGCTCAGGATCGCGGCAAGAAAGCCGTAGCTGCGGACGAAGGCCTTGGCTTTGCCCTTGAACTTGACCTGATCGTCCTCACCGAGCTTGTCGGTGTATTCGACCACGCACGCATCAAGGATGGGGTCGAGCTTGTCCCGGTCTGCGCCGCTCAAGTACAGCGCCACCAAGTCTTCCACCTGCTGCCAGCTGTACACCTGCTGCCCGTCGAGTTCAGCCTTTAGGTCGTGCAGCTTGTTGGCATCGGTTTCGCCGGTCTGGATGGTGGCGCGGTAGTAATCCTGGAACGCCGCCTTCACCGCCTCGGCGTTGTCGGCGAAGTCGAGCACGAAAGTGTCGTGCTTCTGCGGATGCGCCCGGTTAAGGCGTGACAGGGTCTGCACCGCCAGCACGCCCGCCAACGGCTTGTCCACGTACATCGTGTGCAGCAAGGGCTCATCGAAGCCGGTGACGAACTTGTTGGCAACGATCAGGAAGCGATACGGGTCTTGCTTGAGATTGGCCGGAATGTCCTTGCTCGGAAACCCATTGAGATCGGCCTCGGTCTTCTTCTGACCACCGATCTCGAAGTCGCCCGAGTACGCCACGATGGCCTTGTAAGGGCTCTTGATCTGCGTGAGGTAGTCCGACACCTCGCGCCAGTAGTCGATGGCCCGCGCGATGCCGTTGCAGACGATCATTGCCCGCGCCTTGCCGCCGATCTTCTGCTTGCCCGCGACCTGTGCGATGAAGTGATCGACCATGATCTCGGCTTTGCGGCGGATGGCCTTGTCGTGCGATTCGACGTAGTGGCGGATCTTCTTCAGCGCCTTCACCTTGTCGAATTCCGGGTCGTCCGCCACCGTCTTGGCCACTTGGTAGAAGCTGTCGTAGGGGGTGTAGTTCTCCACCACGTCGAGGATGAACTTCTCCTGGATGGCCTGCTTGGTGGTATAGGTCAGTTCTTCGGGCGAGCGGAACTGCACCTTGTCGCCGACGTGGGTCTTCTCACCGAACAACTCCAGCGTCTTGTTCTTGGGCGTGGCCGTGAACGCGAAGTAGCTGGCGTTGGCGAGCAGCTTGCGCGAGGCGATGCGCTTCTCGATTTCCGCGTTCACCGCATCCTGCGTGCTGTCCTCTTCGAACTCCTCCTCGGTCACCTTGCCGCCAAGGGCTTCGTGCATCCGCGCCGTGGTCTTGCCACCTTGGCTGGAATGCGCTTCGTCGATCAACAGCGCGAAGCTCTTGCCGGATAGGTCGCCCAGCTCATCGAGGATGAACGGGAATTTCTGCACCGTGGTGACGATGATCTTCTTGCCCCGGCGCAGGTACTCGCGCAGTTCCTGCGCGTTGTCGGAGTGGCCGAAGATCGCCGCCACGTGGTCGTAACCCTTGATGGTGCGGGCAATCTGTGTGTCCAGCGCGCGCCGGTCGGTGATGACGATGATGGAGTCGAACTGCGCCGTCATCGGGTCGTCCTTGCGGCGCAGCTCCACCAATTGGTGCGCCAGCCAGGCAATCGTGTTGCTCTTGCCGCTGCCTGCCGAATGCTGGATTAGATAGCGCTTGCCCACCCCATCGGTATGGGCACGGCGCAGCAGCGCACGCACCGTGCGCAACTGATGGAAGCGCGGGAAGATTTGCTTGCGCTTTTTCTTCTTTTTGCCACTGGCGTCCGCTTCCTCCTCTTCCACCACCTGCGCGTAACTTTCGATGATGTTGGCCAGCGACTCGCGGGTCAGCACCTGCTTCCACAGGTAGTCGGTCTTCAGGCCATCCGGGTTGGGCGGGTTGCCCGCGCCGCTGTTCCAGCCCTGGTTGAATGGCAGGAACCACGACGCTTTGCCCTTCAGCTCAGTGCAGAACGCGGCCTCCGCGTCATCGACTGCGATGTGCGCCACGCAACGCCCCAACTGGAACAGCAGCTCCTGTGGGCTGCGCGTGGTCTGGTACTGGACGATGGCGTCGGCCAGGGTCTGCTTGGTCAGCGAGTTTTTCAACTCAAATGTCAGCACCGGCAGGCCATTGATGAAGATCGCCAAGTCCAGCTCATTGCCGGAATCGTTGCTGTAGCGCACCTGCCGGGTGACGCTGAAGATGTTCTTGCCGAAGGCTTCCGCTGCGGCGGCATTGCCCGGCGTGGGCAGCAGCTTGTAGAGATCGACGTGTACGGGCCCGTGGCTTACGCCCTTGCGGAGCACGTCCACCACGCCGCGCTTGGTGATCTCGCCTTGCAGCCGGTGCAGGAACTGGGTGCGCTTGATGCCGTCTGCCGCCAGCTCCAGTGTCTCCACTGCCTTGGGCTGGGTGGCCTGCAAGAAGGCCAGCAACTGCGCAACATCCAGCGCCACATCGCGGTTGTAGTCGGTGGGCTTGCCCTGCACGTAGCCGTTGTGGGTGGCGGCGAAGTCCTTGGGAGCCAGCTCGTGGCTGTACTCGGGCTGCGGCACGCCGGTCAAGCCGCGCACCACGCGCGCCTCGAACCAGCGCTCGCTGGTATCAGTCTTCGCCATCGCCATCCTCCTCTTCGGTCACATCCTCTTGGTCATCACCCAGTGCGGCCAGCGTCGCGTCGTCCACCACGTCCTCCGGGCCGGGTTGCCAGCCCCGCACGTCCACTTGGCCGGTGACCACATCGGCAATCAGGCGGTCGCGGTATTCGCGGATCAGGGCAATTTCCTTCTCTATCTCTCGGCGCACCGATAGTTCTTCGTAAAAGAAATCGGAAACTTCGCGTTGCAGATGCAGCGGCGGAACCGGAATCTTCTCTTTCAACAGCGTGCGCGGATTCAGCGGGCGATTGCGCCCCGCTGCGCCGCGTGAATGATGGTTCAGAATCAGGTCGCCAGCTTTGCTCAAGAAGAACGTGTAGAGATACTCCGGCGTGACGGCATCACGTTTGCATTTGGCAATCGGGTAGCGATGGGACGCAATGCACCCATCATCTTCAGCACTGGCAACTGCCACCGCACCTTCCCAGGCGAACTGGCCGCTGAATATCAGGTCGCCTTTCTCGATGCGGAAGAAAGTTGAATCCCCAAGGTGTTTCCCTTCGGTAGGCGGCTTGTGGAAAATGCCGCGACCACGATTGAACATGCCAATCGGCGTGTAAGTCACTTCCGGCTCTCTGGTGATGGGCGTCGCCAGAAGCGAGACAACCCGATCAAGCCGAAGGTGTTGAGTTTCCGAAGATGAAATTGCCCGCTCTGCAACAACGCCACGTTGCTCGGCCATCAGTGTGATCAATTCGCGCTTGGCCTTGATGAAGCGGGCGATGTGGGCATCTTGTGCACGGAGATAGGCGACTATCCGATCTTGCTCGGGGCGCGGGGGCTGGATAAGCGTAATGTCGAGGAACTGGTTTGGGTACAGGCGCAGACGAGAGGATCGGATGCCGGTCGAGCGCCCGATGTATTCGGCCACGTAGGCGCGGGTGCGCAACAGGTAATCGAGATACGCTGGGTTGAAGCTGTCGGCGTGGTGCGGGCGGTACACGCCATAGGCGGGACTGACGATGCCCACGTGCTTGCTCGCACCAAGCGCCGCCATCCACGCCCACAGCGTGTTGATGACGATGTCGCCGGGGCGGCACAGCTTGGAGCCAACGTAGCTCGCTGCCTTGAACATCGTGACATTCTTCTGGCTGCGCGGAGTAACGCCGGTGAGGTGAGACACCGACAGCAGCTCTTCCTGTCCGGTCTTCGAACGCTCATCCACCTCGCGGAAGAAGGTTTTGGCGCGTTGCTCGTTCCAGTGTTCCGGCACAGCGGGCAACCAGCGCATCTTCGGCTGCCGGTAGTTCGGATACGCGCTCTCCACCGTCATCACACGCCCCCCACGATCTTGTGCAGCAACCCTTCGCTCTGCTGCTCCAGCGCGAGGATGTCAGCGCGGATTTCCGCCAGCGTGCGCAGCGGTGCTGGCTTGTAGAAGTAGCGAGCGAAGGAAATCTCGTAGCCGATCTGGGTCTTGTCCGTGGCGATCCAGGCGTCCGGCGCGTGCGGCAGTACTTCGCGGGCGAAGAAGGCGTCGATGCCGCCCGGTTCCTTCAACGGCACCTGCTCGGTGTCGCGCAGCTCGCTGTCGGGCTCGTACTCGACCATGAAGCGATCCTTGCCCACGGTCTCCAGGTACGCGCCATCGAAGCCAGGCTCGAAATGCTCGCCCGCCTTGAGCTTGCTGCGCTTGGCGATGACCGGCGGCGCGGTTTCGTCGCGCCAGCTCACTGCCTTGTAGATAGCCTTCTTTTCGGGCGCACCGAGTTTGTCGCCCTGCGCCTTCAGGGCAGCATCAAAGCGTGTGCGGAACTCATTGTGGTCGTCGAACACGGCGCTGCCCAATGCCTGCTGCACCCGCTTCGCCACCTCCATCAGCCCCTTGTCACGCTGCCAAGTCGAAGCATCGAGCAGCTTCTTGCGGCGCTTGGCGGGCACGGCCTTGCGGGTGGTGGTGGCTTCGCCGTCATCACTGCTGTCGCTGTCTTCGCTGTCGTCGTCTTCGTTCTCGTCCTCGCCCTTCAGCCACGCCTCGATGGCTGGCTTGCGCTTGGCGAACTCGCTGTAGAGCGCCTCACCGTGGGTGGCGTAGATCTCGGCGCGCAGCGCCTCGTCGCCGGTGGCAAACCGCAGGGGCTCGATGCGTTCGTCTGAGAGCTGGCTTTTTAGGCGCAGCGGGCGCTCGACGGTGATCTTCCAGTAGCCGAAATCCTGGGTGTCGAACCATTTGGACTGGGCAGTTTCCTGCGCCTCGCCGAGGTAGAGGTCGAGGATTCGCTGGATGTCTCCATCCGAGAGTTCGCAGTTCTTCTTGCCGAGGTTGCGGCGCAGCGGCTGGAACCACTGAGATGCGTCGATCAACTGCACCTTGCCACGCCGTGCTTCGGCCTTCTTGTTGGCCAGCACCCAGATGTAAGTGGCGATGCCGGTGTTGTAGAAGATGTTGAGCGGCAGGGCGATGATGGCTTCGAGCCAGTCGTTCTCCAGCACCCAGCGGCGGATGTTGCTCTCGCCCTGGCCCGCGTCGCCGGTGAACAGCGCCGAGCCGTTATGCACCAGCGCAATGCGGCTGCCCAGCGGCGTGTTGTGCTTCATCTTCTGCAGCTTGTTCACCTGGAACATGAGCTGCCCGTCGCTGGAGCGGGTAAGGAGCTTGAACTCGTTGTTGCCCGCGTGGCTGACAATGAAGCGCGGGTCGTTGAATTCCTTCTTGCCGCCCATGCGCTCCAGATCGGTCTTCCAACTCTTGCCGTAGGGCGGGTTGGAGATCATGAAGTCGAATTCGCGGCTGCGGAACTGGTCGGCAGACAGGGTGGATTTGTCCGCGCCACCGACGATGTTCTCGGCTTCTGCGCCTTCGCCCTTCAAGAGCAGATCGGCCTTGCAGATGGCGTAGGTTTCGTCGCTGATCTCCTGCCCGAACAGGTGGATGGACACTTCCTTGCCATGCTGCTCGGCCAGTTCGTGCAGTGCTTCCTCTGCCACGGTGAGCATGCCGCCGGTGCCGCAGGAGCCGTCGTAGAGCGAATAGGTGCTGGATTCGATCCGGTCGGCCACTGGCAGAAACAGCAGTTTGGCCATGAGCTGCACCACGTCGCGCGGGGTGAAGTGCTCGCCTGCCTCTTCGTTGTTGTCTTCGTTGAAGCGGCGGATCAGCTCTTCGAACACCGTGCCCATACCGTGGTTGTCCAGCGCAGGCAGCTTGATGCGGCCGTCGGCATCCTTCACTGGCAGAGGCGCGAGATTGACCTCGGGGTCTAGGAAGTCGTCGATCAGGTAGCCCAGGACGTGGGAATCCACCAGCTTCTGGATCTGGTTGCGGAAGTTGAACTTGGTGAGGATTTCCTGCACGTTGGGCGAGAAGCCATCCAGGTATGCAATGAAGTCATCGCGCAGCCGCTGGCCCGCAGCGCTGGCCTTCAGCTTGGCAAGGGTGAACTCCGAGACGTTGTAGAACGCCTGGCCTGCCGCCATGCGCAGCGCGCCGTCCTGCTCGGCCACCTTGTGGGTATCGAGAAACTTCTTGCGCTCGAGCACCGCGTCCTTGGTGGCTTCGAGTACGGCGTCGAGCCGTCGCAATACGGTGAAAGGCAGGATCACGTCGCGGTACTTGCCGCGCACGTAAACGTCGCGCAGGCGGTCGTCAGCGATATTCCAGATGAAGTCGGAAATCCACTTGATCTGGCTTTGGTCTTGTTGTTGTTTCTTCTGCATCGATACGTTCCTCAGCTCGCCGCCGTGCCTGTGGAGACAGCGAGATTCCAATGGTCTTTGAGGACACCCACAAGGCGTTTCTGGCGTTCGGCCAGAAGCGTGGGCGTCCACTCGTTTTCTGATCTGACTTCCTGCGTCAGCACGAAGGGCGACGCCTTGCCTTTGCCCCTGAAGTAGGCGTCCTTCTTCTTGGCAAAGTCGTAGTTGCTTGCAGACGAATTCTTGTTCCTATCCAGCGGAACCAGATTGGCCAAACGGTGGGTCCAGCCATCGCGCTCGTCTTCATCCGGGAACCACTTGATCCAGTCCGAACCGTCGGGCGGTGTTTGCGGCAGGACGTGCTCTAGCGACACGGCATCTTGAAGCTGCACGCCGGGGGCGCGCACCAAGGACTCAAGGCGCAAGACCAGCGCCATCCGTGCCTTGGGCAGATCGTCGTACACGTCTCCATCAAGTGCCGCGACGAACTTGCGCTTTTGCGCGTCTGTCAGGGTCAGCGTGGTGAGCGCGACCAGATCCCCCTTGAAGGACTCAGGCTCGATTTCCTTGGTGAGCGCAGCGTAGGTTTCGATGCGCTCGTTGATGCCCACCTTGGTGACCAGCAGGAAATAGGTCAGGCGTTCCAGTGACTGGAAAAACTCTGCGAGCAGTTTGGGTTGCTGCCGGAAACGCTTGAAGTAGACCAGTGCCGGGGGCACCCAGTCCTTGAAGTCCACGCGGTTGAGCCAAGACAGGTGTTCGTTGATCGTCTCGGCGTGTTCGGTGGCCTCGAAGTCGGCATCGCGCACGAAGTCCCACACCTCGGCATAGGGCTTGATGACCTTGTCGACGAGGTCGATGGGGGTCTTGTACTCGGTGACGTGTTCCTGGAACTCCTTGACCAGGATGTACTTCTGCTTCTTCTTGGCGTAGATGCTGCGGATGTGGCCAAACAGGTCACCGAAGGCGTCGCGGCCCAGCGAACTCTCGATCCGGCTCCACTCTTTTGCGTAGGCGCGGCTCTTGACGTCGCCTGCCGTGGTGCGGATCAGGCCCAGCACCTGCGCCTTGATGATGTCAATAGGCGCGAGGTCGAGTCCCCGGTTGTTGAGTACGGAGAAGATGCGGTATGCGGCTTCGAGGTCGGGCGTGGAGATGACAACCAGCGAGCAGTCGTTGGCGAGGAACTGCCACAGCGCAATGAGGTCGGCAGGCGGAAGCGCCTTGGCCTTTTCGAGCAGCAGCGTGGCGTTTTCACGGTAACGCAGACGGCTGTCTTTCAGCTTGTCCGTACTGGCGACCAACTGTGCGATGCCACCCGGCTCCTGAATATTGGTGCGGAAGAAGTCGGCATCTTCCTCGCGGGCGGTTAAGCGGTACTCGTTTTTCTCGGCAAGACTGACCTTGCCCTTTTTGTAGAGAAAGTCAGTGATGTCGTCTGCCGCGTCCGGCATCACGGTGCGCAACACGGCGAACAGCATCGTGAGCGTAGACAGGCGTTGCTGGCCGTCGACCACCGATGACTTCGGGTCCCGGTCGTTCTTGATCAGAACGATGCTGCCCAGGAAGTATTGGCTACTGGCCCCCGAGATACGCGCGTCCTGCATCGCCGCGTACAGATCATCGAACAGCTCCGTGGCCTGCTCGATTGTCCAGGCGTAGGGGCGCTGGTAGTCCGGAATCTCGAACTGGTAGCTGCCTTCGAAGATCTCCCGGATCAGTTTGTCGTGGGCTTCAAGTGTCTTGGCCATTGTGTTTTTCTTTCCCTTTTGCGTACGCCGTGCTCGCTCAACACATCTTGGTTATTGTTTTGGGCCGAACTATTTCTACGACCTGGAATGTCTTGGATGCGCTTCCCGCAAGGTGAAGCACTACCTCGTCGCCTACGACAGCCCCGAGTATTGCCTGCGCCAGAGGACGACTTTCATTCACAATCCCGTTGGCAAAGTCGTCTTTACCTCTGGTGATCTGGACAGTCATAACGTCGTTGGGACGAGCAAGATCGATGTATCGAACTACGTCACCTACCTCGATTTCGAGGTCATCTTCTGTGTCGATCAGTACCGAGCTAACCGCCTCTCGCTCCCTTTCAGCTTGAACAGTGTTCTCAACCGATTCAATTTGCTGAATCGCGCGGGCAGTGAGTTGTCCAGCACCTTGTCCTTCTTCGATCCAGGCGTCTCCTGATGTGTGCTCGGGCTTCCAGCTCTCGCGCAAATACTCAAGAAAGTTGATGAGCTTCTCGGATTCTTGTCGTGGAGTGCGGAACCAGTCTGTTGACCAGATGCGCCAAATGCGACCTCGCCAGCCAAGAGACTCAAGGATCTCCTGACGGATGCGGTCACGATCACGAACTGACAAGGCAGAGTGGTAGGTTGCCCCGTCGCATTCGATTGCTGCCAGATACGATCCTGGTGCGTCTGGATGCCTGACGGCGATGTCAATGCGGTATCCCGCCACACCGAGCTGAGGGGTGACTTCATAGCCACGCATCTTGAGCATGTCCATGACGGAGATCTCGAAATCACTGTCTGGCTCGCGGTCTGTTTCCTCGATGGTCGGCAATGAGCCTGTGCGGGCGTACTCGAGGTAATTGCGTAGCGCCTTGGTGCCGTCCGGAGTAGTGCCATCCATCACGATGTCTTCGGGACGAAGGGATGTGTAGAGGGCGATTGACTTCTTGGCGCGGGTGAACAGCACGTTCAGTCGTCGCCAGCCGCCTTGCCGACTGATGGGGCCAAAGTTCTGACGAACAGCGCTGGACCCTGGTGGCTTGCCAAAAGTCGTTGAGATGATGATGGCGTCGCGTTCATCACCTTGTACGTTTTCCAGGTTCTTGATGAACAAGGGCTGACCCTCGGACGCCCAATGGTCTCGGTAGGAGTCAGCCCCGCGAACCGATCTCAGTCGCTCTTCCAGCAGTTCTGCGATCAAGTCACGCTGCTTAATGTTCAACGTGACTACGCCAAGTGACTCATTGGGGCGTGTTGCTATGTGCTCAGCGACTGCATCTACGACCCGCTTAGCTTCGCGCAGATTAGTTTGGTTTTCATAGATGGCGTCGGCCAAGTAGACGGCACGCACACCGAGCTTGCCGCCCTGACCATACGGTGAAGGGAAGATCACCAAATTGCCACGGTAGAAGCTGTGGTTTGAAAAAGCGATCAACGAATGATGCTGTGAGCGGTAATGCCAGCGCAGGGAGCGAGTCGGCCTGAAATGCGATGAGCAGACATCAAGAATGCTCTCGGCATCCGTGGTGGTGAAGTGATCGTCACCACCGTCACCGTCCTGGGTCATCCGGGAGAAGAACGACGTCGGGGGCAGCTGCTTCGGATCACCAACCACCACCAATTGACCACCACGGGCGACCGAGCCAATAGCCTCCTCGGGTTTCAACTGGGATGCTTCGTCCATGATGACGAGGTCAAACTTGATGACCCCTGGAGCCAGATACTGCGCCACGGCTTGAGGTCCCATCATGAAGCAGGGCTTGAGCGCCTGAATCGACCCACCGGCTCGGGTGAGAATTTTCCGAACAGGCATGCGTGGGCGTTGCTGAGGCATGAGGTAGTTCAGGAGAACCATCTCAGTCCGATCATCGACGCGAGCACCGTTCCTGCCGGGAGGCGGAGAGGCCTTGCGAGTGCATTCGTAGGCGATTGCCTTGCCACGCAGAGCAATAATCTCCTTGTCCAGTCGTTTGAACTCGTCGCGGATCTGGTTGTGCTTGAGGCCAGTAAAGCGCCCAAGCTGGGGGATGTTGCGGAAGGCTTCCCGAGTGATCGTGCTGTAGGTGCAATAGGCGTAGGCGTCTGACAGTTCATCAGGTTTGATGCGCTTTCTCTCAAGAAGCTCGACGAACTCAGACAAGGCCAGCTCGTTGGCCTCCTTGCGGCGGGTCAGATACAGCGACCAAGGAATCAGAAGGTCCTGATCCTCGACTGCCTTTTGAACTGCGCCATGCAGGGCGCTGACAAACAGCTCCAAGTCCTCGTCTGCAGGTGCGCCCGTCCAGGCTTCCAGTTCAAACTTCCCGAATTGAGACAGAGCATTGCTCAGGCTCTCAACCTGCTGCAGTCCCGTGTGGACGGGTTCCAGTGCGGCAGCCAGGGTCCTGCAGGCTTCAATCGGATGCCCGGTGCGCAGCTTGTATTTGACTTGTGGAGACAAATTGAGACCGTCGATGCTTTGACCGAAGGACAGCGCCTCGATAGCGGTCGAGCAGTCCGTATCCACGCCCATATAGAGATCGCCGAGGAGCGACTTTATGCGGGCGTTGGCCTGAATCTGTGACTTCAGCGACGAACGTTCCAAGGCTGCATCGCATCCGGCAATCACTTGGCTGAATGTCGCCTGGCTGCGAACCTCCAACTCAAGCCATTCGAATTGGTCTTTGAGGGCTTCTGTGAATTCTCTGGTCTTCTCCAACACCTTATCGAGAAGATTGCTGCCACCGAATTCAGACAGGCGTTTAAGCTTTGCGTTGATGTCTTTAACTGCTGCGATTGCGGTCGTAATCTCCACCTTGACAGTCGAGAATTCGCGGCGCAGGGCTCGGGCTTGGTCGGCGGTGAAGCTGACTGGGTCGATCAGAACGGCTTGGATATCTTCTGAGGCGACTTTGATGCCCCGATTCCACTTCGCGAGCGCAAGGTATCCCTCCAATGGGGATGGGCTAGCTGGCGCGGGAAAACCGAGGAACTGCGTCCAGGTCGGAGAGGACTTCCACTGTTCTTTGAGACCGGTCAGTTTGACGATTTGTTCGAGCTGCTCCAGCCGCTTTTGGCCAGGCATTTTGCGCTTGGTGCGTTGGAGTGCCTTGTGCAGTCCTACCGCCTTGCGCCATCGACCTTGGAAGATGCGGTACCACGCATCGCCTTCTCGCAGGGTCAGGATGGCTTGCTTGATATCTCCTTCATGCGGCAAGGTATCCACATAGAGTGAGTCCCCGAGTTCTTTTTCAAGACCGGTCCACTCTCCTTGGAGGGCAAGCAACTGATCAAGAGCCTGGACCGCGCCATCGCGAGTCAGTCCAGGGGTCTGGAGGTGGAAATGCTCCTCTGGGGCATCCAGCACGAGATTGGTAAAACTGAGCAACTGCTCCAGCTTCTGCGTCGATCCGTTGTAAGGGATCTTCTTCTCGCCCAGGAATATCACCAAGTTAGTGTTTGCCGTCGAAAGCTTGCCTGCCGTCTCAACTAGTTGTTGATGCAGGATGCGAAGCTCGTTAAGCGTGCCCAGCTCTGCGCCCAAGCTCCCCGCGATTCGTTGCAAGCCCTTTAGGCCGTCTGTCCCGGACTTCGTGACGCTGGATTCGAGCTTCAGCGCTGTGTTGACGGCCCCTTCAAGGATGTGGAACTGTTCGACTTGTTTGGCGAAGGCGTCGAGTGCTTGAGCGGCTTTGGCTCCCGTCTCGTCGTCCTCAAAGAATCCTGGGATGAGGTGCAGCGGCAATTGCTGATTGGCAGTCTCAAGCAGGTTCTTTGCTGTGGTCTAATTTATCCGGACACCTCGATGGGAGGAAAATCCACCAATTGAGGAGCATTACATGACAAGACAGCGTAGAGCATTCGATACCAGTTTGAAGCTGGAAGTTGTTCGCATGATCAAGGATCAGGGGCTGAGTGTGCAGAACGTCAGCGAGACCATGGACATTGGCCCAACGGCGATTCGTCGCTGGGTGAAGCAGTACAACGCGGAGCAAAATGGCCAGCTAGGCATTGGCAAGCCACTCACCGCCGAGCAACAGCGTATCCGGCAGCTGGAGCAGGAGAACCGTCAGTTGAAGGGAGATGTAGACATATTAAAAAAAGCGTCGGCCTTCTTTGCCCGCGAACTGAAATGAGCTACCAGCTTGTTCATCAACTGCAAAAGGAGGCCATTCCGGTCAAACAAACTTGCCGTGTTTTGTCCGTCAGCCGCTCTGGCTACTACGAAGCGCAGAGGCGTTCTGCAAAACCGGTTTTATGCAAAGCCAGCGTCCACCTGAAGGCGGCATTCATGGCCAGCCATCAAAGCTATGGGAGTCGCCGCCTGGTTACTGCGATGCAAAATCAGGGAATTCAGATCGGCCGGCACAAGGTGCGCAGTTTGATGCGCAAGGCCGCTCTAAAACCGGTCTGGAAGCGGAAATTCATCCATACGACACACAGCAGGCATGATTTGCCCGTGGCCGCCAACGTGCTTAACCGGCAGTTCAATCCAGTCGCACCGGACACTGCGTACGTGTCAGATATTACGTATATCAGCACTGGCACTGGGTGGCTTTATCTGGCGATCGTAATGGATCTGTACGCCCGCCGGATCATCGGCTGGGCAATGGCCCCAAACATGTCAGCCACGCTGGTTTGTGACGCATTGAGCATGGCTATCCAGCAGCGCCAGCCGGTATCCGGCCTGATCGTTCATTCTGATCGGGGCAGTCAATATGCCAGCGAGCTTTACCAGAACCTGCTCAATAAACATGGCTTTATTTGCAGCATGAGCAGAAAGGGAAATTGCTGGGATAATGCCATCGCCGAGCGATTCTTCCTGAATCTCAAAATGGAACGCGTCTGGCAGCGACAGTATGCGAACCACACCGAGGCTAAAAATGATATCGATGATTACATCGTCAGCTTTTACAACTGCAAAAGACTGAACTCGGCACTGGGAAATCTGCCACCCATTGTCTATGAACGAAAAATGGCAGCGCAAAAACCTATCGAGGTGTCCGAAATTACTTGACCACTACACTTCAGTATGGCAAGTTGCTCACCGCTGAACGCCAGAGAGAGGTTGTGGACACGGCCTCCGAGCACTTTCGAGAAGTTCTTCGAGGCCTCTACCAAGCCCCAGCCCCACTTATCAGCTGTTTCAAAAAGCCGGGTCAGCTTGACTTCATCGCCAGGGATCAGGCGCTCAGGGTAGAAGCCCCAGAAGGTGCAGCTTGCGTCAAAGCCTCCGACCGACTTGTATTGGGACCCAAGGTATCCCAGGCAGTCCATGCGCCGACCGAACTCGAATTCGGAGATTTGAGTTGCATCGCCGATACTGATCTGGCTGAGCATGCTCTCTTCGTTGCTCAAACCTTGGCGGTGCTTCTCGGCTCTCCACATGATCTGATGAAGCGTCAAACCAAACGCGTTATGCGCGATGGAGTTGATAAGGTCTGTGTAGGCTTTGAGATCCTGGCGGTGAGCTTCCAGTTGCTGCTGCAGACGGGGAAGGTCATTGGGGTGGTTGGGCCTGAAGGTGGTTCGCTTAGAAATTTCCTCTAAGACCCGCTTCTTGTTGGTCTTGTTGCTGTGCAGCTCAAGAACAAACGGATCGAGGCCAGCCAATGACAAACGGTTTTTTACGACTTCAAGAGCCGCCAACTTCTCGGCAACGAAGAGCACCTTCTTGCCGTCAGCCAGGCAAGCAGCGATCAAGTTCGTGATGGTCTGAGACTTACCTGTTCCCGGTGGGCCTTCGATCACCAGGTTCTTCTTGAGTGACAAGACATCGATGAGGGCACTGTGCTGAGAGCTGTCAGCGTCGTAGACCAGTGGGATGCTGGCACCAGGGCCTTCTTCCACCAGGTGTTCTTCGACTAGGCTCAGCCCAGTCCCGCCGTCATCTGCTCGTCCTTCGAACACCTCTCTGACAATGGGGTGGTCGATCAGTGAGTTCTCGTCGCCGTTCTCAGGCCATTTGGTGGGGTCCAGGTCGCGAACCAGCAGCATGTTGCTGAAGCTGAGCAAGCACAGGGAGACACGGTGCTTGAGGGCGAATCCAGGCTGCTTTTTGATGATCGCCTGAACCTCAGCAAAGTACCCGTTGACGTCAATCTGCTCCTCGGCAAGCTCGGGCAAAACCAAGCCGAAGTCGTTGCGCAGCTTCTCCCGTAGAGACAGGTTTTCCGAAATGTCGTCGCCTGTGTACTGGAGCGAGAACTGCTGGATGCCCGCGATCTCCTTCTTCTGCAGCGAAACTGGGACACTGATCAAGGGCGCAGTGAACGTCTTATCGCTGTCACGCTGGTCTGGGAACTCTAAGAATCCAAGCACCAAGAACAGCATGTTCGCGCCCGTTTCCTCAATAGCGAGCGTGGCCTCACGCTCGATCTTGCGGCAGTGCTTCGCGAGATCGTCCGGGTACATAAGTGATCGGACATTCGATTCATCCGAGCTCTCACCGACACCAGGGATGTCGTAGCTCGTTGAGATGCCTTGGGACTTGGCCCATTCCCTAGGCTCTGGTCTTTGTAAGCGACCGTTGCGCTCCACCCAGTCCCCTCTGGATGGTTCTGGCAGTCCGAGAATGCTGATGCTGGCTTTGTTGTTTGCTTCGACCAGTCGCTGATAGATCGCTGCGGGATGACCCTCAATGAACTGAAGTGACTTGCCAGCAGTGTGCTTGAAGTTAATCAGGCGATTTCGACCGGTGAGATCTAATAGCTTGAGGCGTAACTGTTCAAGCGCAGAAGTCAGCGCGGAAGAGTCCAAGTTCACGGTTGTCATTGTTTTTCCCTTGACCGAAACGAACGGATTGCGTCGCCCATCAGTCAGCCTCCGCTTCTACTATTTTTTGTTCTTGCGATTTATAGCCAGGAGCCAAAATCGCATTCTTGACTCCATAAATTGCCAAGTGGTCTTTGAGCCATAACCGGTACTCCGGCCCCCGCAGGCAATGATCGGGCGAACAGTCGACACTCCATTTGCGCAGGATGTATCCAGCCGTGGCTGCACGCAGCTTCATCCGCAGCACGCCCTCGCGCATGCTGTAATCCATTTCGGTGATCTCCGGCCGGGGCTGATCCGGGTGCGGCACCAACTCCAGTTCGACGATCCGCGTCCACTGAATGTCTTGATCGCTCAGCTCGTGGGCTGCAACTGGCTGCCCCTTGAGCACGACAGGGTTCTTGATCCGGGTAATGACGAAATCCCGGAACTCCTGAGACTTTCGGTCGAAGGCGCGAACATGCCAGCGCAGACCGTTGTCGATCAACGCAAAGGGGACGACTTGCCGCTCAGTACAGCCGCTAGATATCGAGTAGTACTCAACACGGAGCGGACACCCCTGATGGATCGCACGGGTCACGCTGGCCAGCACATCCAGATCGGGGTGCGTAAGCCTTGACGGGCTTTCGCTGGCCACCCACGCCTTGAGCCGCATCGGCTCGCCGTCTCCAAAGCCCTGCGTCAGCCATGACAGCACCCGCTCAGGAGGAAAGTCGAAGATGGAGCGAAAGTCCGGCCCCAGTACGTAGGCCTTGCCTTTGGGGTCGTAGTCAATGTTGCCCGGAGACAACTCCTTATAGAGCGCCAAATCCCGGGTTGCCGCTGCGGATTGGATGCCAAACCGGGCGACCAAGTCCTGCCGACGGATCTCCCCCACGAAGCGCACACGCAGCTCAATGAACGCGAGCCGGTCGCGCTGAGGCTGGGTCAGTTCTGCAAGTTGGTCTTTGGGCATTCCTGAGTGCTCTATCGGGTTAACGAATACTTGTGCGGATTATTGCGGGAAGTATATAAGCTGCTCTAGCAGCCTGTCGGACTTGATTTTTGTTGAACGACACAAAGTGATATTTTGCTGAAAAAGTGTCAAAGGTCATTTTTACGGTTTTTCCCTTGTTTTTGCTCAATTTCCATTTGAAGACGCAATGAGGCCATGCGTTTCAAATTCCACGCCAGGCAAACCAGGGTCCACCTCCGTTGACCTTATTCAGGCCACGCAGTGAGAATTGCCGGAATCCATCACGGATTTGATGATGCAAACACGGGTTCGACGGTTTGTTTGCGTAGTGCGTACAGTTTGCGCCCTGCCTGGCTTTTCAGTTTGTGTGCTAGCGTTGTGCCGGACTGGCATTGTCCGGCAAGGCAGGTGGCTCGGTAAAACGTTCAAACGGGCCGGGGTGGTGTGGATTCGTCCGACTGCCATCAGTGGTTCAATGTCGTGTTCTACAGGCAGCCGCATTGGCTGCGCTGTAAAACCGTTATCGGTCAGTAAAGTTCGATCTTCCCCAGTGCGGCGGGTAATTGTGTCAGCTGATTGAGCATCGGTTTGACCTGTTCTGATCGTTGCAGGCTGGTGTGACTGCTGGTGCAACGATTAGCATGCTGTTTGTATCAACGGCCGCCTGGGCATTGTAAGCCTGTTCAAACTCCACCGGAGTGGGCATGATGCGCGATTCCTCGTCTGTCAGGTTGATCTGGTCTTTGTTTGTCGGCCTGACAGGCGGTGCGGTGGTTTGCCACCCGGTTTTTGCCACTGATCCTGTTTTCTTCCCGCCGTACCAGTTTGTCCTGATAGTCAGCCAGTTCCCGTGCATAACGTTCTTTGCGCGCACTTCAATCTTTGCCCGGGCTTGTGCCAGGGCGGCAAGACGTTTCCTGTCGCGCGATTTCTTCCAGCAGCTCCATGCTATCCGGCACAGCACTTGATCCGCCTGTTCTGCCTGCATCAGCAATTGCTGCACTTCCTGGCGCAGTTGCGTTCCAGCTTGTCAATGTGCCCGTAAGACAGCGCGCTATGGCGCGAGGCATTGGCGTGTATTTTGCTGCCATCCAGACTGATTGTTCCCAGCTTAGCCAGCTGCATCTCGCATGCAACCTGCAATACCTGCACAAACAGTTCGGAAAATTCATTCAAAAACGCCGACGGAAGGTTGCCAGCGTGTCTGGTCAGGATGCTGGTTGGCCGCAAAAACGAAAAGCCAGCGAATCGTAAGTAGCTCGCTCAATCTACGGCTGGAAAACACTCCGTTGCATAGCCGTAAACCAGCAGTGCCAGCAGCATATTGGGATGATAGGCTGCACTGCCACGCCCGCATAGTCTCGTTCAAGCTGCGTTGTGGAAGATTTTCCACCACTTCAACAATAAAACGCGCCAGATGATTCTCCGGCAGCCATTCATCTACAGAGTGGCAGTAACAGCCCGTACCACGATCTACCGGACGAAAGCGACTCATATCAATATCCTGCAAACAGAAAAACATATTATCCCTTAATCTGTAAAGTCCGACAGGCTGCTAGAATGTAACAACGCAATGTTTTTGATTCTTGTATACGTTGCATTGTGATTACCACATGACGGGCGATGCCCGCACTTTGGAGCATGGGAGTGAAAGCAGACAAAGCCATCGCGACCTACCGGCGCATGCGGGCGCAGCCGCTGTGGCGTCTGCTTGCCTCGACTACCGGGCCTACCGTCATTGGCCTGCTTCAATCTCATCTGTATGAGAGCGAGCGAAGCCTGCCTGCCTCCATTTTTCACGAACGCATCGCAAGGGATCTCGAAGAGCTGCGCGCCCAAGGCGAAGACTTTCCCCAAACGGCACAGGCGTATGTCGCCAGCTGGCTCGCCGATGGCTACTTGGAACGACGCTTTCCGGCTGGGGCTTCAGAGGAGGAATATGAACTCTCCACGGCGGCCGTCGAAGCCATTCGGTTTGTATCTGGACTGGCACAGCCGCACTCAGCCGCGACCGAAAGCCGCCTGACCCTCGTTATCGAGGCCTTGGCCCGACTTGCCGAGGATACCGACACCGACAAGTTCCGACGCATCGACCGGCTCATGGCCGAGCAAGCCCGCATCGACAAGGAGATTGACGCCATCCAGAAGGGGCAGATGCGCGTGCTACCCCATACAACGGCGCTCGAGCGAACGCGGGAGATCATCACGCTGGCCGACGATCTGGCCGGTGATTTCCGTCGTGTCCGCGATCAGTTCGACCAATTGAATCGCGATCTCCGTGAACGCATCATGGACAACGATGGCAATCGTGGGGATGTGCTGGATTCGCTGTTCGCCGGAATCGATCTGATTTCAGAGAGCGACGCAGGAAGGACTTTCTCCGCTTTCTGGCGATTGCTTACGGACCCGGAGCAGGCGGCCACGCTTGATCAGGCGCTTGATAGCGTCATGTCGCGGGAGTTCGTGGGGCAGCTCGAAGCCAAGGAGCGACGATTCCTTCTGCGGCTGACGCGCACCCTTCTTGAGCAGGGCGGCATGGTTCACGAGGTGCTCCAGACCTTCGCGCGCAGCCTGAAGCACTTCGTCCAGAGTCGTGAATACCTCGAGCAACGGCGACTAAATCACCTGCTGAAAGACGCACAGCGCGCAGCACTGAGCCTGAAAGATGAAGTCAGGGCCACTGAAACGCTCCAGTACACATTGGAGCTCACGAGCAGTCGGTTGCGATCCTTGTCTCAATGGGTTCTGCACGACCCATCCCTGCAAGCATTGCCTGGGCAGATGGCAGAAGGGGATGCGCCGCCAATCGACCTTGAGTCTGTGAGCGAACTGGTCGCACAGTCCGAGATCGACTTCCGAACATTGAAGGCCAATGTGCTGGCTGTCCTGGAGCAACGCTCCCAGGCATCCATTGCCGACGTGCTGGAGCAGTTCCCCGCTGCACAGGGGCTGGGCAGCGTCGTCGGCCTGCTGGCGCTGGGCAGTCGGCATGGGTTCAAGGCCGACCATAGTGAAACCGTAGGCTGGGTTGGAGGCGACGACGAGCGTCGTAGCGCCCGAATTCCAAAGATCTTCTTTTTGAAGGAGCGGGCCGATGAACTGGTCTGAGAACGACGAATCGGCAATGCCAGCCGAAGCACAAGCACCCGATGCTGCTCAGGCACCTGCCAACACCCTGTTCCTGGGCGACAGCGGCGAGTTGGCACTGGACACCCGGCGCGCCTTGGTGCAGCTGCTGGCAGGGCCGTCGCTCGATGGACGTCGGCATCCAAAACTCTGGCCGATCTTGGTGCGAGACGAAGCGGTGATCCGTCGGCGTCTTGCCGAACTGTTTCTCGAACTGGTTATCGACCGGGATGTACAAGTGGCTTTCACGCGCCAGGCAGATACCGGTGACCTCGAAGTGCCCCTCCTGCTGCGTCGCGCCCAGCTGACGTTCATTGACTCCATTCTGCTGCTCCACCTACGGCAGCGATTGACCCAAGCCGATTCGCAGGGTGACCGCGCCGTGGTTTCGACAGACGAGATCACGGAGTTTCTCTCCCTCTATGAGCGCGCCGCCAACACCGACCGTGCAGGGTTCGTGAAACGGGTTCACGCCTCCATCGAGAAGATCAAGAAGCACAGCATCCTGCAGAAAATTCGCTCAAGCGAGGATCGCTTCGAGATTTCGCCGACGCTGAAGCTCCTATTCTCAGCCGAGGAAATACAAGCGCTGACGCACCTGTATCAGCGTATGGCCGCCGGAGAGACGCCAGCGCAACTGACTCAGACCGACGCTGACGAGGAGGCCGACCAATGATCTCGGAACCCCAAACCGCCTCCTTGTTTGCCCGCGAGCAGTTCCGCATGACCCGCCTGCAGGTATACAACTGGGGTACGTTCTCCGGCCTGCACGACGTGCCGATCAGCGAGCGAGGCTTTTTGTTTGTGGGTCGATCCGGCGCAGGGAAGTCGACACTGCTCGATGCATTTTCGGCGTTGCTGACGCCACCTCGCTGGATCGATTTCAACGCTGCTGCACGCGAGGCAGACCGCAGTGGCCGAGACCGGAACCTCGTCACCTACATACGTGGTGCGTGGGCAGAACAGAAGGATGGGGAGTCGGGTGAGATCGCGACGCGCTACCTGCGCTCGGGGACAACGTGGTCAGCCTTGGCACTGAGCTACCAGAACGCCTTGGGCCAGTCTGTGGTGTTGGTTCAGGTGTTCTGGCTGCGCGGTAATGCAAACGGTAGCGCCGACGTCAAACGCCACTACCTTGTGATGGAGCGGGCCTTTGACCTGCGCGAGCTGGAGGACTTTGGTCAGTCAAACTTCGACATCCGAAAGCTCAAGCAGTCCTTCCCGGAGGCATTCGCCCGCGACGAATTTCGTCCCTATTGCGAACGGTTCTGCCGTCTGCTCGGCATCGAGAGCGAAATGGCGCTGCGTTTGCTGCACAAAACCCAGTCGGCTAAAAACCTCGGCGACCTCAATACCTTTCTGCGCGACTTCATGCTCGACAAGCCCGAGACCTTCGAGGTAGCGGATCGCTTGGTTAGTGAATTTGGCGAACTCAATGCTGCCCACCAGGCGGTAGTCACGGCCCGCGAACAGGTTCAAACGCTCGCGCCAGCACGGGAGCAGCATCAGCGTAGGGACTCGTTGATGCTGCAACGTAATGGACTGGAGGAGCTTCGGCTGGGCGTTGATGGCTACCGGGAAACCCGACGCATTGAGCTTCTCAAGGAGCACGTGGCAGCCCTGGAGGTGCAAGCCAACGGCTCAGAAGGTGAAGTGGGGCGACGTCAAAGCACTCTGGATAACCACGCCGCAACCTTGCGCGATCTGGAGCGACAGCACCGTGAGGCAGGCGGTGATCAGATCGAGCAATGGGAGGCTGAGAAATCGGGGCTGGAGGGCCAGCGCACAGATCGCCTGCGCAAACGTGGTCAGGCTGAAGAGGCTTGCAAGAAGCTGGGCTGGAGCCTCCCTGATTCGCCTCAAGCCTTCGCGGAACTGTTGGGCAACGCGCGGCAGGAGGTTGAAAACTGGGAGCAGCGAAGCAACGCGAACCGCGAAGAACAGTTCCGCCTGGCAGGAGAAAAAAGGGACGCTGAGGCAGCATTTTCGCAAGCAGTGAAAGAGGTGCAGGCACTCCAGCGCCAGCCATCGAACATTCCAGCCGACATGCTGGAAATGCGCCGAAATATCGCTGCCGCCATCGGGATCGCGGAGTCGGCACTTCCCTTTGTTGGCGAACTCGTCGAAGTGAAACCTGACGAGGCCGAATGGCAGGGGGCCATTGAGCGCGTCCTGCACGGCTTTGCGCTCTCACTCCTTGTGGACGAGCGCCAGTATTCCGCGCTGGCCAATCACATCAACACCACCCACCTTGGGCAGCGCTTGGTGTATTACCGGACTGGCCGTCCGGAGACGTGGCAGGCCAAGCCAATCGGGGCTAACTCGCTCGTACTCAAGCTGAACGTCAAAGAGGGAGCCTACGCTGATTGGCTCCAGGCAGAACTGCGGCAACGCTTCGATTACGCGTGCGTCGATTCCATTCAGTCGTTCAGGAGCGCAGATCGCGCCATCACCCGCGAGGGCCAGGTCAAGCACAGCAAAACTCGGCACGAGAAAGACGACCGCAGAAGTGTCGGCGACCGACGAAACTGGGTGCTCGGATTCGATAACCGGGAGAAGCTCGGGCTGTTTCAAGCTCAGGCGCAGGAGCAGGCTGACGCGATTGCGCGCCTCGGCGGGGAGATCGACAAACTCTCCGACCAAGACAAGAACCGTGCAACCCGAGCGATGCAGTGCCAAACGCTGGTGAATCTCCAGTGGCAGGAAATAGATGTGCTCCCATTACTGGAGCGCATCTCCACCATTGAACGGCAGATCCGCGAAGCGCGGGAGGGCAATACCACCCTGTTGCAAATCAGCGAGCAGATCGGTGAACAAAAGAAGCTCGTTGAGGATGCTGATAAGGAGCTTCGCCAGGCAACACGCGCGCACGACTCGATTGTTGATCAGATCAAGACCAGCACCCAGAAACTGGAATCGCTCCTGCAGGACGCGTCCATCGTTCCATTGACGCCCCATCAGGTGTCGGGTCTCGACGAGCGCTTCGCCAAGCAGTCAGATGCAGTCCGGCTCGACAACCTCGACAAGGTGACAACGTCTGTAGCACGCGCACTCAATGCGGAGATCGAAGAGGTCAACCGTGGGATTGGCGCATGCGAGAAGGAAATAGAAGCGCGCTTCGCCGATTTCAAACGTCAGTGGCCCATGGACGCTGGCGACATGGACACGAGCCTCGCCAGCGCGCCAGACTTCTTCGCCAAACTGGTTCGGCTGGAAACGGATGGCTTGCCCGCCTATGAGCAGCGCTTCTTCGAACTGCTGCAGAACCAAAGCCACCAGAATCTGGCGGCGCTTTCCACCTACCTGAACGATGCGCGTAAAGCCATCCTTGAGCGAATGGATCTGGTCAACGACAGTCTTGGCCAGGTGCCGTTTAACCAAAGCGCCAATCAACGCACCTATCTACACATCGATGCCAGCGACCGGCAGCTTGTCGACGTCAAGGAGTTCAAGCAGGAAATCCAGCAGGCTCTGAGCCATGCGTGGACGGAGGACCGCGAGTTTGCTGAGGCACGGTTCCTGGCCCTGCGCCGACTTGTTGATCGACTCGCCAGTCAGGACCCCGAGCAAAAACGTTGGCGTGAAACCGTGCTCGACGTTCGACAACATGTGGAGTTCATCGGACGGGAAATCGATGAAAGCGGCGTCGAGGTCGAGATCTACCGCAGCGGAGCAGGCAAGTCTGGCGGTCAACGACAGAAGCTGGCCACCACGTGCTTGGCCGCTGCATTGCGGTATCAGCTGGGCGGGAACGACCACGGCGTGCCGATGTACGCGCCCGTCGTGCTGGATGAAGCCTTCGACAAGGCGGATAACGAGTTCACCGCCTTGGCGATGAACATCTTTACCAATTTCGGATTCCAGATGGTGGTCGCTACGCCGCTGAAGTCCGTCATGACCCTTGAGCCATTCATCGGTGGCGCCTGCTTCGTAGATATCAGCGACCGGCGCGTGTCAGGCGTCCTGCTGATCGAGTACGACGGTGATCGTCAGCGGTTGAAGCTGCCAGAGCATGCTCGAGAGGAGGCTAGCATTGAAGCTTCCTGAAGATGTCCGGCAGACCCTTGTCCGTCGCTTTCAGAGCAAGCACCGCGAGTGGTTGATCGGTGATACGGGCGAGGATCAATGGCCGCTGGAAGTTCCGCTCGGCATACCGACGGAACAGGCTGCGCTGAGGCAGGTCGACGGCGTTCGTGCTTGGGTGAGCGCATGGCAAGGCTGGCAAGGGGTTGGCACACTATCCTGGTGTGAGCGGCGGTGGAAAGCGCTTGGTGTCCAGCGGCTGCCAGAGAAACTAGCGTTGAGCGGTCCCGAAGACGTTGCCTTGTGGATTGGTGAATCCGCACGGTGGGAGCGTGCCCAGTCTCGCTACCGGGCGCTCATAGCCCGCTGGCCGGTACTGGCACAGCAGTTGCCGAGATACTTTGATGTCCTCGCAGACTACAGCGATGACGACTATCAAAGGCTGACAGAGATGCTGGATTGGATTGCGAGCCATCCGAACTCCAACCTGTATCCCCGCCAGCTGCCGGTATCAGGACTGGACAGCAAATGGCTTGATGGGCGCAAAGGTCTGCTGACGGATCTGGTGGCCGCAATACAGGAGGACTCATCCAGCGACCTGGATTTTTACCAGCGGTGTGGCCTGAAGGCTCCACCACTCCTTGTGCGCATGAGGGTGCTGGATCAGGCGTTGCGAGCCCATGTCGGAGGCGTGGGTGACATCACTGCGCCGGTTGACGACCTCGCAGGTATCAGTTGGCCTGTCTCGCATGTGTTCATTGTCGAGAACCTTCAAACGGGACTGGCAATGTCCGACATGCCGGGCGCTGTCGTGTTCATGCGCCTTGGCTATAACGTCGACGTGTTGGCCCGGCTACCTTGGCTTGCCCGTGCGAGGTGCATCTACTGGAGTGACTTGGATACCCATGGATTTGCCATTCTGCATCGCGCCCGTTCATACATTCCAGAGTTGCAATCCGTGCTCATGGACGAAGAGACTTTGCTTCGACACAAGGCGCTGTGGGTGGACGAGGCGGCGCAGCACCCGGCAACGGAACTGACGCTACTGACGGAGCAAGAGCAGCAAATCTATCGGGATCTCAAGCAGCAGCGCTGGGGGCAAAACGTTCGCTTGGAGCAGGAGCGGATCGACTGGGCTGCCGCATGGAGCGTGTTACAGCGGACATTGGGCTAAAGCCACTGGCCCGCAGTGGTTGCCCGCCGATGGCGGAACCTGATCAACGCAGCGCGTTCAGCACTTTTTCGGCTTCTGGCCAATTCCAAAGAACGTATTTGAAATCGGACTCAAGGCGGCGACAAGTCAACCTGCAATGGCTGCTACCAAGGATGCCCGGCAAGTTACAAAACGTCGCCACTTACAAAAATCTACGGACAAAAAGGAACATCTGTTGAATAGGCTGCTTGGCCGATCACTGTTGCCAGCCATTCAGGTAGTTGGTGCTGAACACCGAGCATCGCCAACCATTCATCCCGCCCGATCCGCTCTGCCAATTTGATGATCGACTGCTTGGTTGGATCTGGCCCGAGCCATTCGAGGGCCCTTATGACATCACCGGCAAGGTTATCGCCCAGTACCAGCATCCACCCAGGTACACGGCGGACTTCGATCACTTGCTTGCCGAGATAGAGCATCTGCGCAGGGCCGTCGGTCAAGAATATCTGTCGAACAGGAACCTGGGTGGTCAGCCCCAAGGCATTGGCCGCCGCAGCGCCATGACGGACTATGGCGTGCCCGGTAATCTGCGCAAGAGATTGGACTACCTTATCGACTGGCGGCGGAACCGGGCCGAAACGGCAGGCCGTCACAGCAACGTACATGCCGCGCGCCACGCGCATCAACCGCCCCGCCTTTGCCAGCCCGGTCAGTTCCCGCGATGCTTGCGTGCGGTTTGCCAGGTGCTCCAGATCCCGACTTCTGATCAAGGCACCCTCCGGCAGCGAGCCAATCCACCGCAGGATAATTTCAGTTTGACGGGACATGGCCAACGGCTGCCTCGGATGTTGATACCTGCAGACACGACTCCTCATAGGCATCGATGTCAACCTGCCGATACAGCACTCGGCCACAGATTTTCAGGAACTTGGGCCCGATTCCCTCGCTGCGCCAGCGCTCCAGGGTGGCCTCGCTGATGTTCCAACGTGCAGCCAGTTGTTTTTGATTGAGGTGAACGACTTCCATCTTGGTCTCCTTCCGAATGAGTTGGCAGGAGTCCATGAAGGCGCTGTTCGACTCGCAAGGCAAGTCAGGACTCTCCCGATGCCATCAGTTCGTATGGGGCCTTGGCGAGGCCGACGCGCAAGGCATTCGATTCGGCGCGAACCAATAAAGCGCCCATTAACACCCATTCTTAGGCTATGCGGCTTCAAAATGGGTGTTAATGGGTGTAGTATTGGTTGCATGCTACGTTCAGACACCCTTCAGATCACCCCCGAGATCCTGAGCCTGATTGCCCGGATCGACGAATTTAAAGGCGCATGGCGTGCCTTGGGAACGCTCGCGCCCGAGCGTCTTTCAGCGCTGCGGCGGGTGGCGACCATCGAAAGCATCGGTTCAAGCACCCGTATTGAGGGCAGCAAGCTGACTGACCGCGAGGTGGAGCGCTTGCTCTCCAACCTGGCCATTCAGTCCTTCGACACCCGCGACGAGCAGGAGGTAGCCGGTTACGCCGAGCTGATGGATCTGGTGTTCAGCTCGTGGCAGGATATCCCGTTCAACGAGAACCACATCAAGCAACTGCACCAGATCCTGCTGCGCCACAGCGAAAAGGATGCGCGCCACCGGGGGCAGTACAAGACCAATTCGAACAGCGTCGCTGCGTTCGATGAAAGCGGGACACAGATCGGCATCGTCTTTGAGACCGCCACGCCTTTTGACACGCCACGCCTGATGGGCGAATTGGCGTCCTGGGTAAATGATGAGCGAGAAAAGGGGCATCTACACCCCTTGTTGATCATCGCGATCTTTGTCGTGGTGTTCCTGGAAATCCACCCCTTCCAAGATGGCAACGGGCGCTTGAGCCGGGTGCTGACGACCCTGTTGCTGATCCAGGCCGGTTACGCCTATGTGCCGTACAGCTCGCTGGAGAGTGTGATCGAGCTGAACAAGGAAGCCTATTACCTGGCCCTTCGCCAGACGCAAGGCACCATCCGCACGGAGACTCCCAACTGGCAACCCTGGCTGGTGTTCTTCTTGCGCTCGCTGGCCGAGCAGGTTCGGCGTCTGGAGAAGAAGGTCGAGCGCGAAAGGATCGTGCTGGCCGCACTACCCGAGCTGTCGCTGAAGATCGTGGAATTCGCCCGAGAGCACGGGCGCGTCACGATGATGGATGCCATCAAGCTGACCGGGGCCAGTCGCAACACCCTGAAGCAGCACTTCCGTGACCTGACCGAGCGCAACCATCTGGAACAGCACGGCAGCGGACGCGGCGTTTGGTACGGGCTGAAGTGACCTGGCCAAATCATCGAATTCACGGCATCAACGCCGATGCCTTAATATCTGGTTCGGAAAGCGGACGCGGGTTCAGTTCCGTGTTCCACCTTCAAGGGACAAATGGCCGAAACGGTGGACTTTGGGCCAAAACCGGGGACATTTGTTCGGACTACGAAGTGGAATCGAACTGTTCTCTGTCCAGTTCCCGGGCAAGTTCATGCCATCGCGGCACGTGCGAAGGCTGCGTAGGCTCTGGTTCTGTAACAGGTGGTGGCGCCTTGGATTCCTGCGGCCGACCGACAGTGCTGTGGTTTTGCTCCCATTCCCAGAGGGCTTGCAGCGAGAAGCGGACGCTGCCAACCAAGGCCAGATGTGGAACCTGCTTCCTGGCACGGTATTCCGGGGTTGTGAACCAGTGTTTGGGCAGTCCGGTCGCCTCAATCACATCCTGGGCCGTGACGTAGAACGCCCGGCATCTTCTTCCGTTTCAGGCTGTTCCTGCGGCCGAGTCGACTTTGGGCACGCGTTCACCGTCACCAAGAATCGTTGACCAGTGCTGCGCGCTCTGTCGCTCGAAGCCGAGGATGTCGGCTTCGTGGTAACGGACATACTGGAACAATTTGTGCCAGGTGGGCCCTTCGTTGTCAGAACGCCAGCGTCGCAAGGTTTTCAGGCTGATCTTCCAGCGGGCGGCAAGTTGCCTTTCGGTCATCACGGGGTAGTGCATCTTCTTCTCCAAGACGGATGCACCCATGACAACGCTGTTCCCTGCAGAAGCCAAGCTCAGTGTTCGACGATCACCCTGCAGCCGTCTCCGCAATCAGCACATCGGCCGGGATGCCCAGACTCTTGTGCAGTCTGCGGATCATGGCCAGCGTGAGCGGGCGTTTGCGGCTCAGGACTTCGTAGACGCGGTTGCTCTTGCCAATGATGGGCTCAAGATCTTTGACGGACAGCCCGCTCTGATCCATCCGAAATTTGATGGCTTCTACCGGATCCGGCGCAGTAATGGGAACGTGCTTGGCCTCGTAGGCCTGCACCAGTGTGGCCAGGATGTCCAGGCGATCACCCTCCGGCGTGCCTAGATCAGGGTCGGACTCCATCAAAGCCGAAATTTCTTTGAGCGTCGCCTTGTAGTCTGCTTCGGTGTGGATAGGGCGGATGTCCATGTTTTCCTCCGTGGCCGATCAGGCCATTTCAACGGTTTCTGCGTCGACAGCGTCGTACTCCTTGTGGGTGCCGACGAACTTCACGTAGACGATCTGTAACTTGTAAGCAATGGCCACGATCAGTCGATAGTCATTGCCTTTGATGTTGAAGACCACGCGACGGTTTTTCAGCACGCTGGCGCTGCGGTACTGCGCTTTGATGTCAGCGGGCTGGGTCCAGGATGCGAGCGTCGCTTCCTCGTACCAAGCCTTCAGTGGCTGCTCGGCATCAGGGTGCAGTTCCCAGAATGCTCGAAGGGTGGACACGGCAATGACTCGCATTGGCCACAGTGTAGTCCCATTTTGGGACTTTCGCAACTTTGGGCTGGTTCAAACGGTCTTTCAGGATGCAAAACGGCCATTTGATAGAGGCGGGCGTCCTTAAGAACAGTGCTTTCCTAAAGAGCCTCATACACGGACGCGGGTTCAGTTCCGTGTTCCGCCATCACGAAACCCCAACCGTTCTCGGCTGGGTTTTTCTGCCTGATCGCGCCAGTTCCCGCGAACACGCGCGGAACGCTGAGTAGGCTTGCGGACTTCGCCATTTTGGCTGGCTACCCATCTGTGGCCACATAGCGCTCTCTCCGAGCTATTTCTCTCCCTTTCTTCTCGGCCAAAAAACCGCCCTAAGTCCGCAGGAGTCATGCCATAGGCCCATGTAAATCAACGGGTTGCGCGTTGATTAATCAATCGGTTGTTTTTTGGCATTGGTAAGCAATCGGTGATCTCGTCCTTGGCTGGCACGTTCAGGCAATCATCTGTCATTTGCACTTTGTCAGAAGTCGATATAGATTTGACAAACGGAGTCTGGACCATGGGCCAACCTGCTTAACTACTGCAGCGGTGCGGGTGGCAAATGATCCACCTTCATCATCTGGGCCAAGAACACCTTCATACAGCAGCCTATCGGACTTGATTTTGTTTGAACGACACAAAGTGATATTTTGCTGAAAAAGTGTCAAAGGTCGGCATTTTGACGGTTTTTCCTTGTTTTTGCTCAACCTCCCATTTGAAGACGCAATGAGGCCATGTTTCCAAATTCCACGCCAGGCAAACCAGGGTCCACTCTCCTTGACCTTATTCAGGCCACGCAGTGAGAATTGCCGGAATCTAATACGGATTTGATGATGCCAAACACGGGTCTGACGGTTTGTTGCGTAGTGCGTACAGTTTGCGCCCCTGCCTGGCTTTCAGTTTGTGTGCTATGCGTTGTGCCGGACTGGCATTGTCCGGCAAGGCAGGTGGCTGCAAAACGTTCGACAGATAGGGTGGTGTGATTCGCGTCCGACTGCCATCAGTGGTTCAATGTCGTGTGTTTCACGGGCAGCCGCATTGGCTGCGCTGTAAAAGCCGTTATCGGTCAGTAAATGTCCGATCTTCCCCAGTGCGGCGGGTAAGTGTCAGTTGATTGAGCATCGGTTTGACCTTTTCCCGATCGTTGCAGGCTGGTGACTGCCGGTGCAACGATTAGCATGCTGTTTGTATCAACGGCCGCCTGGGCATTGTGCCTGTTCAAATCCTCCACCGAGGTGGGCATGATGCGCGATTCCTCGTCTGTTAGGTTGATCTGGTCTTGTTTGTCGGCCCGACGGTGGCGGTGCGGGTGGTTTGCCACCCGGTTTTGCCACTGATCCCGGCTTTTTCTTCCCGCCGTACCAGTTTGTCCTGATAGTCAGCCAGCTTCCCTGCGCATCGTTCTTTGCGCGCACTTCAATCTTTGCCTGGCTTGCCAGGGCGGCAGACGTGTTCCCGTCGCAGCGATTTCTTCCGGCAGCTCCATGCCATCCGGCACAGCACTCGATCCGCCTGTTCTGCCTGTACCATCAATTGCCACTTCCTGGCGCAGCTGCGGTTCCAGCTTGTCAATATGCCCAGACGGCGCTGGCGCCTGAGGCATTGGCGTGTGTTTGCTGCCATCCAGACTGATTGTTCCCAGCTGCCAGCTGCATCGCATGCAACCTGCAATACCTGCACAAACAGTTCGGAAAATCTATTCAAAAAACGCCGACGAAGGTTGCCAGCGTGTCATGGTCAGGATGCTGGTTGGCCGCACAAAACGAAAGCCAGCGAATCGTAAGTAGCTCGCTCAATCTACGGCTTGAAAACACCGTTGCATAGCCGTAAACCAGCAGTGCCAGCAGCATCGATGATAGCTGCACTGCCACGCCCGGCATAGTCTCGTTCATTGCGTTGTGAAAGATTTCCACCACTTCAACAATAAAACCGCCAGATGATTCTCCGCAGCCATTCATCTGCGAGAGTGGCAACAGTCGTACCACGATCTACCGGACGAAAGCGACTCATATCAATATCCCGCAAACAGAAAAAACATATTATCCCTTAATCTGTAAAGTCCGACAGGCTGCTAGGCCGCGCCGACTACCAGCGCCAATACGAACCCATCCTTTATGGCTGGCGCGATGGTGTTGATCACTTCTGGTGCAGCGGCCGTGACCAGGGCGATGTCTGGTTCATCAACAAGCCGGTCAAAAACGATCTGCACCCGACCATGAAGCCGGTGGAACTGGTCGAGCGGGCCATCCGCAACAGCAGCAAAACATGAGACATCGTGCTGGATCTGTTTGGCGGCTCCGGCACGACGCTGATTGCTGCCGAGAAAGCCCAACGCCGCGCACGGTTGGTGGAACTCGATCCCAAGTACGTCGATGTGATCGTCAAACGGTGGCAGGATTACACGGGTAAGGCAGCGACATTGGCCGCCAGCGGAAAAACCTTCGCGGAGTGTGCAATGTCACGCCAACTTGCTCCTGCATCGCAGGAGGCGTGAGGCTGACTCTGCGGTTAAAACGGCGCTGGTCGCGGTGAATATCATGGATATTTGCCGCATTATTAGCGGAGATTAACTTGACCCTGCGGTGAATGCCGGCCATAATCACCGCATGAAAAGCGAAGATAAGCACTACATCTGGCAAGAAAACGACTGGCCGCACTGGGTCTACAACCACAAACGGCTGGCACCCTTGCTCGCCGAGGTTCACTTGGCGCAGGGATACCTGCTGGGCCGCATGCACGATCTGGGCATGGATCTGCGCGACCAGGCCACCTTGCGTGTGCTGACCGAGGACGTGCTCAAGACCAGCGAAATCGAGGGTGAAAAACTCAACCCCGAGTCGGTCCGATCTTCGATTGCCCGTCGTCTGGGCGTCGACATCGGTGCCTTGGCACCTGCTGACCGGCATGTCGATGGCGTAGTGGACATGGTGCTTGATGCCACCCAGCGGCACAGTGAGCCGCTGACGGCGGATCGCTTGTTTGGCTGGCACGCTGCCCTGTTCCCAACCGGCTATAGCGGGCTCAACAAAATCCGCGTGGGCGATTGGCGAGATGATGCGCAAGGCCCCATGCAAGTGGTCTCAGGCCCGGTGCATCGCCAAAAGGTTCACTATGAGGCACCACCAGCTGCTCAGCTGGATGCCGAAATGGCCGACTTCCTGCTGTGGTTCAACGTGGACCAACACGATGACCCGGTGATCAAGGCGGGGCTGGCCCATTTGTGGTTTGTGACCATCCATCCCTTCGAAGATGGCAATGGGCGAATGGCACGTGCCGTGGGTGACATGGCTCTGGCACGCGCAGAAAGATCGGCGCAGCGTTACTACAGCCTGTCGGCCCAGATTCAACGCGAACGCAAGGACTATTACGACCGTCTGGAAGCCACCCAAAAAGGCGATCTGGATGTCACCGCCTGGCTGGAATGGTTCCTGGCCTACCTGCTGCGCGCCCTGCAGGGTGCGGAAGAGACGCTGGCTTCGGTGCTGACGAAAGCCCGATTCTGGCAGCAGTGCGCCGGCATGCCGCTCAATGAACGTCAGATCAAACTGATCAACAGACTGCTTGATGGCTTTGACGGCAAGCTGACCAGTAGCAAATGGGTGGCGATCGCCAAGTGCTCCCAGGACACCGCCCTGCGCGACATCACCGAATTGCTGGCGCGCGATGTGTTGAAGAAATCCGAGGCCAGCGGCCGCAGTACCAGCTACGAGTTGGTGCCACGGTCCTGACGCGGCAGGGAGCTCGTGGTCAGGCCATACGGTACACGCGCTGACCATGCCCATCCTTGCTGGAGCTCAGCACCAGGCCCGGCTTCTTCTTGAAAGCCCCAGCAAAGATCCCGCGCACAGTATGTGGTTGCCAGCCGGTCGCCAGCATCAGTTGCAGGCTGGTCGCGCCCTGCGGGCGGCGCAGCGCCACCAGCAGCGCCGCGAGTTTGGTGCTGGGGCGCACCGGGATGCCCTCCAGAAGCTGGAGATCGTCAGCGGCATCCATCGGCTGGGCCTCATCCATCGGCACAAGCCTTTGTTGGCCAATGGCCGCGTAGCCCGCGTTGGTCAGCAGGTGGCCGCCGTCGGCAGGCTCTATCCAGCCACGTTGCAGCAACGCGGTCAGCACATTGGCCCGCGCGCCGCCGTGCAGCAGTAGGCTTTGCGCTGGCGAAAGCTTGGGCAGAGTTTGCATGGCAACCTTCCTCACTTGGTCTGGCCGTCGAAGATCGCCAGTAGATCATCCAGTGCCTGATTCACCCGGCCAAGGTCGCCAACGTGGCCCCAGTGGATGGCGTCCGGGTCGTGGCCGAAATGGTCGTCGGCCAGTTGGTGGAGGGCCTCGATCTTGTCGAGGATCATCTGCAGGCGTTGGAGGTGGGTATCGAGGGCGTTTGTCTGGGTAGTCATAGCATGCCATGCTCCGGGTTGATTGAACACGCCACCATTTACGCGCTGAACGTTCAAGAAGCCAAGCTATCGGGGTAACGGGGCCAACAATTACCTCAATCGCAACGCCACTTATTATGGATATTTCGAGGTGGCTGCCACCGCGACCGTCTGGTAGACTGATGACGATTTAAAACGACTTTGATGACTCTGTGAGTGCCAATGCCATGAACGCTGAACCGTGGGTCACTGCTATCGATGTCGCCCGGCATCTGGGCGTGGTGAAAGACACCGTGTATCGCTGGCGGGAGCGCAAAGGACTGCCCGCGCACAAGATCGGGCGGCTGTGGAAATTTCAGCTGTCTGAGGTTGACGAATGGGTGCGCGCTGGCGGTGCCGATGACGACACGGAGAACGGGAGTGAACAAAGATGAATCCAGTGAGGGAAAGAATCGCGTGAGCCTGGAAGGACAACTCCTCGACCAGAAGTCCTTGCGGGCAGTGACCGGCAAGACGGCAGACTGGAACGAAATCGCCAAGGGTTGCATTGCGTTTGCCAATGCAACCGGCGGTCGTCTGCTGCTGGTCAACGCGCTGGTCCATCGCCCCTATACCCAGCGTGGCGATATTTTTCTGAATCTGCATCCCGATCGGTTGGAGATGGTTAACCCCGGCCCACTGCCGCTTGGCGTCACGCCGCAGAACGTGCTGCACACCACCGTGCGCCGCAACGAGCATCTGGCACGCCTGTTCCACGACCTGAAGCTGATGGAACGCGAAGGCAGCGGCTTCGACAAGATTTTCGAGGTACTGCTCTCGCAAGGTCGTCCGACGCCGGAGTTGATCGAAACCCACGACCGCGTGCAGGTCACCGTGCGCCGCCGCATCCTCAAGCCCGAAGTCATCGACTTCATCGCCAAGGCGGATCAAACCTATCAACTCACCCAGCGGGAGCGCATCGCACTGGGTTTGCTGGCCCAACACGACGCACTCACTGCCCGCGAACTTGCCGACACCCTGGAGCTATCCAACGTCGAAGCCCTGCAGCCGTGGCTCAAGCGACTGCTCGGCTGGCACTTGGTGCGGAGCGCCGGACGTACTCAGGCCACGCGCTATTTCGTTGATCCGGTCCTGCTGCGCAGCCTGAAGTTCACCGGCGGGACCACCCTCAAGCGCATCGAATCGCACCGCTTGGCGGCACTGGTGCTGGAAGACTTGCAACGCTATCCACAATCCGCCATCAGCGAAATTCACCAGCGTATCGGCGGCGAAATTCGCCCCAAGCAGGTGAAGCGCGCACTGGAAGAATTGATTGAGCGCGGCGCCGTGCGCTTTGAGGGCAACAACCGCTGGCGGCGCTACTGGGCGATGTCATGAGCGGGCTATCGGACAAGTTGCGCCTTATCGGCAATAGCCGGGCGATAGAAAATGGGCGATACGCTGGCACGGGCCCGATGAATCAAAGGGTTCTATCGACCACGGGCGATAGAGAGTGGTCGATAGCGGTGCCACGCGCTCTGGGTAGACAGTTGGGGGAGGGTAACGCATGACCAAATCCGAAGCGCAAACCCGGTCAGAGTTGATTGACCAACAACTTGCTCAGTCGGGCTGGAACGTCAAAGACCCCACCCAGGTTGTCGAGGAATTCGACATCCTCACCGCCTTGCCAGTGGGCGTGGCCGAGCCGCGCACGCCCTACGAAGGCCACCAGATCAGCGACTACGTCCTGCTCGGCAAAGATCGCAAACCCCTGGCAGTGATCGAGGCCAAGAAGACCAGCCGCGATGCCGCCATTGGCCGCGAGCAGGCCAAGCAATACTGCTACAACATCCAGAAGCAGCTGGGTTGTGAGCTGCCATTCTGCTTCTACACCAACGGCCACGAGCTCTATTTCTGGGATCTGGAGAACGCGCCGCCGCGCAAGGTGGCTGGCTTTCCCACCCGCGACGATCTCGAACGCTTCGCCTACATCCGTCGCAATCGCAAGCCGCTGACGCAGGAATTCATCAACACTTCGATTGCCGGACGTGATTACCAGATCCGCGCGATACGCTCGGTGCTCGAAGGCATCGAACAGAAGAAGCGCGATTTCCTGCTGGTGATGGCCACCGGCACAGGCAAGACCCGCACCTGCATCGCCATGGTCGATGCCTTGATGCGGGCTGGCCATGCAGAAAAAGTGCTGTTTCTCGTGGACCGCATCGCGTTGCGCGAGCAAGCACTGGCAGCTTTCAAGGAGCATATGCCCAATGAGCCGCGCTGGCCCAATGTGGGCGAAAAGCTGATTGCCACAGACCGCCGTGTGTACGTCGCCACCTACCCGACGATGCTGAACATCATCCGGGACGAGGCGCAGCACCTGTCACCGCACTTCTTCGATTTCATCGTCGTCGATGAAAGCCACCGGTCCATCTACAACACCTTTGGCGAAGTGCTGGACTACTTCAAAGCCATCACGCTGGGTTTGACGGCCACGCCAACCGACATCATCGACCACAACACGTTCCAGCTTTTCCATTGCGAAGACGGCATTCCCACGTTTGCCTACACCTACGAAGAAGCCGTGAACAACGTGCCGCCGTATCTCTGCAACTTCCAGGTCATGAAGATTCAGACCAAGTTTCAGATGGAAGGCATCAGCAAGCGCACCATTTCGCTGGAAGACCAGAAAAAGCTGATCCTTCAGGGCAAGGAAGTTGAGGACATCAACTTCGAGGGCACCCAGCTTGAAAAGCAGGTGATCAACAAGGGCACCAACACCCTGATCGTCCGCGAATTCATGGAGGAGGCCATCAAGGACGCCAACGGCGTGCTGCCAGGCAAGACCATCTTCTTTTGCGCCACCAAGGCCCATGCCCGGCGCATGGAAGAAATCTTCGACAAGCTCTACCCTCAGTACCACGGTGAGCTTGCAAAGGTGCTGGTGTCGGATGACCCGCGCGTCTACGGCAAAGGTGGGCTGCTCGATCAATTCACCAACAACGACATGCCTCGCATCGCCATCAGCGTGGACATGCTCGACACCGGCATCGACGTGCGCGAAATCGTCAACCTTGTTCGCCAAGCCGGTCTACTCATCTGCACCAGGTTCTGGCAGATGGTCGGGCGTGGCACGCCTACTGGCTCAATAAACCCAAGCCCTGGTGCCTTGAGAAAGATGTGTTTGATCCTCGACTGCTGGATAAACTTTGAATACTTCAAGCTCAACCGAAGGGCAAGAACCAAACCGCAGTTGCCGCTACCGTGCGGCTGGTGGGCCTGCGCCTCGACAAGATTGAAAGGCCAGGGACGCGGCTATGCCGACATCGCTGCGCGAATCGCCAAGCTCCGCCTGCAGATTGCGGCGCTACCCAAAGAATCGGTGGTGATCAAGGAAGCCGCCGCCGCGCTGGCGCGGCTGGACGATGACAACTTCTGGATCAGCCTCAGCCACGAGCGCCTTGAATTCCTGCGCGCAGAAATCAAGCCGCTGTTCCGCACCGTGTCCGAGATCGATTTCAAGGCCATGCGCTTCGAGCGCGATCTGCTGGAATATTCACTGGCCGTTTTGAGCGAGGAGAAGGAACAGGCCGACACCCTCAAGGAAGGCATCGTCGAGCAGATCGGCGAATTGCCACTCTCGGTCGGCTTCGTCAAGCAGGAAGAGGCCCTGATCCGCGCCGCGCAAACCAGCCACTACTGGGCCAAGGCGGATGAAGACGCCTTCGACGAACTGGTTGCCAAAATCGGCCCGCTGATGAAATTCCGCGAGCAATCCACCCGCCAGGAACAAACCCACCTCGATCTGGCCGATGAACTGCACAAAAAGGAATGGGTGGAGTTCGGCCCACAGCACGAGGCGGTCAGCATCACCCGCTACCGCGAAATGGTGGAAAACCTGATTGCCGAACTTACCGCACACAACCCGGTGCTGCAAAAGATCAAGAACGGCGAGGCCGTGAGCAGCGAAGAGGCCAACGAACTGGCCGAACTGCTGCGTCAAGAACGCCACGTCACTGAAGACCTGCTGCGTCAGGTCCTACAAGAACTCACAAGGCACGCTTCATCCGTTCATCCGGCATCCTCGGCATCGGTCCCGCAGAGCTTCCCCGACGAAGTCAGCGCTGCATTCGACCAGTTCATTCGGGCCCACACCACCTTGTCCAGCCGCCAGATGGAGTTCCTCAATCTGTTGAAGAACTTCATCATTGAGCGCGAAAAGGTGGAGAGAAGAGACCTGATCAACGCCCCCTTCACGGTCATCCACCCGCAAGGCATCCGTGGCGTGTTCAGCCCGGCAGAAATCAACGAAATCCTGCTGCTGACCGATCGGTTGGCAGCTTAAAGAACAGGGCATCCCATGCTACAGAACAACCCCGAACTCAAAAGCAAGATCGACCAACTCTGGAACAAATTCTGGAGCGGCGGCATCAGCAACCCGCTCACCGCTATCGAGCAGATCACCTACCTGCTGTTCATGAAACGGCTGGACGAACTGGATCAGAAGAGACAGGCCGATGCCGAGTGGACCGGCGAGAAATACACCTCCAAGTTTGAGGGTATCTGGGTACCGCCCGAGTATCGGACAAAGCCGAGTGGTCGTGAAAGCGCACTGGAGTTGATCGACATTCGTGCACAAGACGAGCGCAAGTACGGCATCGACAAACGCACGCTGCGCTGGAGTGATTCAAGCGCATGCAGGCCGAAGAGATGCTGCAGCATGGCAGGGCAATTTCCTTCCTGAAAGACCTGAACGGTGCCGAATCAATTTCACCCACCATATGAAGAACGCCGTGTTCATCATCCCCAGCCAGCCCTACTGGTGGAAAGGGTGAAGACTATCGACGAAATCTTCGGTGATGGAGAAGGACTCACAGAGCGGTCGAGCCTTTCAGGACATCCAGGGCGATGTCTATGAAATGCTACTGGCCGAAATCGCCACCGCTGGCAAGAATGGCCAGTTCGTACCCCGCGCCACATCATCAAGCTGATGGCCGAGCTGGTGCAGCCTCAACTGGGTCGCGGATCGCCAAACCTGCGGCACCACGGCGGCTTCCGCTGGTGCCTACCAGTGCATCGTCGCAGTTGGCCATCAGGCAGGCACCAGAACCTTGAGCCTGATGAGGCGGCTTTGTCCGCCTCGGTCGCTGCCGCACTGACCGAAAGGCTCGAACCATCTTGCAGGAAAGCCTGTGAGCTACGACATCGACGCCACCTTGGTGCGCCTGGGCCTGATGAATTGATATGCACGGCATCGACGAGCCGCACATCGACTATCAGGACACCCTGGTCAGACCTACAACGAAGAAGCCGAATACGACATCGTGCAGCCAACCCGCCCGCACCGGCAGCATCGACAAGGGCGACATCAATGAAAGCCTCCAGCTCTCACCACCAAGACCGAACTGCTGTTCGTCAGGAACATCTATCGCCTGCTAAAGAAGGGCGGCACTGCCCGTGATCGTGCCGCAGGCGTGCTGTTCGGCTCTGGCGGGGCATTCAAGGATGCTGCGTCAACTGCTGGTGGAGCGCTGCGACCAAGGCCGTCATCACCCTGCCCAGCGGGGTGTTTCAAACCTATGCTGGGGTCAGCACCGCCATTCTGCTGCTGTTCACCAAGGTTTGGGGCGAAAGACAAGGTGACGAAATCCGCCACCGAGCACGTCTGGTTTTATCAAATGGCCGCTGACGGCTATTCGCTGGACGACAAACGCAGCAAGCAGGACGGCTTTGGTGACCTGCAAAATATCGTCGCCAAGTACCACGCCCGCAATGCCGCGGCTGACACCGACCGCACGGAAAAAAGCTTCATGGTGCCGCGTGCCGAGATTGCTGACGAGAAAAACAACTACGACCTCTCGCTCGCGCGCTACAAGCAAGACGTGTTCGAGGAAGTGCACTACGACGCGCCGGGCGTGATTCTGGATCGGCTGATTCAGGCTGAGGTAGGCGATGTGGATGAGGCAGACCTCGCCAAGGTGCAAAGCGGCATCGTTCGCGAGCTGCTGGCGTTGAAGGGGATGGTGGGATGATCTTGATGAAGCCGACCATGTTGTCTCAACTTGCCGTGGTATCAGCAGGTCAAGGCGCACCAAAGGACAACGAGTTTTCTGAGAGCGGCGTTCCCTTCGTCCGCGCAGGCAGTTTGGAAGCTTTGCTTTCAGGAAAGAAAGAATCCGAACTCGAACTTGTCAGCCCAGAAACGGCGACGCTGCGCAAGCTGAAAACTTATCCGAAGGGCACTATTCTCTTTGCCAAGAGTGGCATGTCTGCCACCAAAGATCGTGTTTACGTCCTTCGAAATCCAGCGCACGTTGTCAGTCACTTGGCGACATTGATTCCCAAAGATCGCGCCTATGTCGATTACTTGCGACTGGCTTTGAAGCGTTTCCCGCCGTCGTCACTGATTAAAGATCCAGCATATCCGGCCATCGGTCTTGGGGAAATTGAAGGCTTCGAAATCCCTGTTCCCGAAGAATTCGAAGACCAAATCCGCATTGCCCAGCTGCTCGACAAAGTCCAAGGACTGATCGCCCAGCGCAAACGACACCTGCAACAACTCGACGACCTGCTCAAGAGCGTGTTTCTGGAGATGTTTGGCGACCCGGTGCGGAATGAGAAGGGGTGGGATAAACCAGAGTTGAAGGCCTTCGGCAAGATTTCGACGGGCAATACGCCACCCCGAAATGATCCCGCTAATTACGATGGCGACTTCATCGAGTGGATTAAGACCGACAACATCACGGGTGATGCCTTTTTCGTTACGCCCGCCACTGAGCATCTTTCTGAGGTTGGTGCGAGAAAGGCGAGAACGGTAACCACCGGTGCTTTACTTGTGGCCTGTATCGCAGGCAGCATCGAATCGATTGGGCGTGCAGCACTGACAGACAGGGCAGTGTCGTTCAATCAGCAGATCAATGCCATCCAGCCTGGCAAGGATGTCAACCCTCTATATTTGTATGGTCTGTTTAAGTTGTCTAGGGCCTACATACAGAGCCACGCCACGAAGGGGATGAAGAAGATTCTGACAAAGGGGGATTTTGAGAAGATCACGATGATTAAACCGCCCGTTGAGAACCAAAATGAATTCGCTGCCGTCGTCGAAAAGATCGAAGCACTCAAATCCTGCTACCAGCAAAGCCTCGCCGATCTCGAAGCTCTCTATGGCGGACTGAGCCAGCAGGCCTTCAAAGGCGAGCTGGATTTGTCGCGAGTTGCCCTGCCTGCCGCCCCCATCGAAGGAGAAATTCCCGTGGCCGCTGCCGTGCCTGCGCCCATCACCACGCCGGTGATCGAGTTGCCAGAAACCGATTTACTGCTGCCCGCACTTCAAGACCGTACACAGCTTGCGCCGCTGCTGCGCTTCTGGCTGGAGGCTTATCGCACGCAGTTGGGCAGTGCGGCTTTCTCCCTCGAACGCTTCATCGCCGCCGCGCAAACCCGGCTGGCGGAACTGCACCCAGACAACGATTTCGAACTGCGCGCCAGCGACTACGAGATCATCAAGGCTTGGGCGTTCGAGGCATTGGCCGCTGGTGCCCTGACGCAGGCGTTTGACGGTGACGGCAACCGCATCGAGCTCAAAGCCGTCACCGAGCAAAGCCAAGCATGAAGCTGCTGCGCCTCAAGATCACCGACCCAAAAGGCTTCCGCAGTCTGCCTTGGGGGTTTGAGCACTACTTCCGCACCGAGTGGAGTTTGCAGGACGAGCTGGCGCAACCGAACGACTTTGCGCCCTTCGTCTGCGCCGGGCCCAACGGCAGCGGCAAATCCAACCTGCTCGAAGCGCTGGCAGCGATCTTCTATCAGCTGGAGGTGCTACGCGTGCGCCGCAGCTTTCTGCCTGAGGCCTTGCAGGACGCGGCGCCAGATGTTTCGCCCGTCGCCTTTGAGCTGGATTACCTGATCCGTGTCCCGGCCGAGTACTGCAGCCCCGACAGCCCGCCGTGGGCGAAGGTGGGCGTGTGGAAGAACGTTGGCGAATCGGTACGCTTTCATTGGGACAACCAGGGCGACTTCAGCACCGATGTTTACGAGGCGTTCAAGGGCGGACACGCTGACATCCTGCTGCCGCAGTACGTGCTGGGCTATTCCTCGGGCGAGAACGAGATCCTCAGCCTGCCGTTCTTCAAGATGCGTTTCGTGCAGTTCGACGAGTACTGGAATGCACTGACCCGGCAACTGAGCTACCCCGGCCACCCGGAGACACGGCTGGCCTATCTGGACAGCGGATTCAGCCAGGCAATCCTGCTGTGCAACCTGCTGTTTCAGGACGAGGCCACACTGCAGCCCTTCCGCGAGGATGTGGGTATCGAAGCATTGCGGGAATTTCGCATCATCCTGCGCCGCCGAATTCCCATCGACGCAGTGCAACTGGAAGCCTTCGATCTCGCTGATGAAGATCAGAAGCGCGAGCGACGAAATCGAATACAGGCGGAAGCTCGAACACGCGGACTCTCAGAGTTTGAGATCAGCCAGTCAGTTGATGATGGGGTTCGCCGCGAGATCATCAAAGGCAATCCCGCGCTGTCGGAAACTGATGAGCCAGGAAGTAACCGCTATCGTCTGAACTTGCTGCAGCTGCTGGAAGGTGACGAGAAGTCCTCGCTGGTGGTGAGCGCCCTCAAGCGTTGTGCCACGATCAGCTACATCGACGACGCCAGCGATGCGCTGGTGCTTGACTACTGGGTGAATGAGGCGACCCGGGAGGCATTCCGCGAGAACTTCGATGGTTCGGCGCTGGCGCTGTTCCAGGCATTTCAGGTGCTGTTGACGCTCAACCAGCATGCCGTGAGCGAGACTCTGAAGACCGATCTCTACACCTCGACCAGCCACTACGTCAGCGAGACGGTGCCGACCTTGGCATCTGACCAGCGCATCATGCGCTTCAAGTGTGTTCGCTTCACCAAGCAGGGCGTGGCTGAGCCAATGGTGCTCAAGGAATTATCGGACGGCGAGCACCAATTGCTGCACAGCCTCGGGCTCTGCCTGCTGTTTCGGGAGACGAACAGCCTGTTCCTTCTCGACGAGCCCGAAACGCACTTCAACCCCGACTGGCGCGCTAACTTCATCAGCCGATTGCGCCAGTGCCTGTCGGACCAGGGTGAATTCGCGCAGGAAATGCTGATCACCACCCACACGCCATTCCTGATCTCCGATAGCAAACCAGACAAGGTGCTGGTGTTTGCCAAGGACAAAACCAGTGGGGCAATCAGTATCAGTCACCCGAACTACAACACACTGGGCGCGTCGATCAACAAGATCACCATGAACACCTTCGGCAAACGCGAAACCATCGGCGGCCATGCGCAGGCATTGCTGGAGGCGTTGCGGGCCCGCTTCGAGCATGGCACCGAAGACAAGGAAGCCTTGATCACGGAAATTCACCAGCAGCTTGGTGACTCAGTGGAGAAAGTTCTGTTGATCAAGGCTATCCTCAACGGCGATCAGCCAGACAATGGCGAGGCGCAGGGCTGATGCTGTTTCCGTACACCTATGTGCCGCACCAGATGGAGAGGATGCAGCGGTTTATCAACTTCATCTTTTATGATGTATGGTGTAAGGCGCCGATTGGCTTGGTCTTCCATCCGGACCTTTTTGAGGGCAATCCGGAGCTGAGGGAGATCATGGTCGAGTTCGGGTTTTCCTCGCGAGCGGCGGAGCGTGGGAAGGCGTTTTACAAAGATGTAAAGGCAATTTACGATCTATTTGCATCACTTTCACCGCAGGAAATTGATCAGTTCAAGCAGCGGTATGAAGGCAATAATGACCTTGAAAAAGTGTGTGCCAATGATCCAGCAACCCATATTGCCCGTTACGCCGACATCGCCGTCAATCACAAAGACCTTGCCGCCCAGCTCGGCACGTTCTTCAAGGGCTTGTACTCGCAGTCTCTGCTGGACCTCGCAGCACTGCGCGCGAAGATCGGTGACATCGATGATCACTACAGGACATTCGTTCAGACCAATACGGCCGGAAAGTGCCCGTTTTGTGGCATGAACGATTTGCTTGGGCCAAACCACATTCCCCGTGAAGCATACGACCATTACTTGCCGAAAGCGCTGTACCCGTTCAACTCCATCAACTTCCGCAATCTTGTCCCAGCCTGTCATCATTGCAACAGCAGCTATAAGACCAGTAAGGACCCAGCCTACACGCCCAAAGATCCTGCCAGAGCAGTTCATCGTCGTGCCGTTTTCTACCCTTATAAGGCGGCGGCGCATATCATCAAGCTGCAAATCACTCTGCGGCATTCGGACGTTGCCAAGCTGACCCCGACCGATATCACCCTGCAATTTGGCCCCGCTGCGATCACACAGGAGATCGAAACATGGAAGGATGTCTACGGCATTGAAGAACGCTACAAGGCCAAACTCTGTGGGGAAAATGACGGCAAGTATTGGCTGACACAGGTGCTGGACGAATGCCAGGCGTATGACAAACAGCCCGCCGACATCCTGGCTATGCGTGCCCAGCAGGCACAGAGCCGACCGTATGCCGACTGCAACTTCCTCAGAAAACCGTTTCTTGAGGCCTGCCAGAAAATCGGCGTTCTTTGAAATCCCCGCAGCTACCCACACCAGAGCTCATAAGCTTGGGAGGCCAGTCGGCACATGGTCAACCATCCGCCACCAATACTGAAGCCCCAACTGATAACAGTTGGGGCTTTTTCTTGCCCGATCGCGCCGGTTCCCGCGCGTTGTTTGGGGTTCTTGCCGGAAGCCAACGGACTTCGCCAGTCCCCCGAATTTGCCCCACCCTTGTTTTTTATTGATGAGCTGTTGCTCCAGCGGCCGGTAAAACACCAGCTGTTTTTTTCCCCTTTACATGGTGAAGCAATCTATCCAGCAATGCTGCGGTTGGTGGTGGGTATCAGCTGATTAACAGCCCAAATCTTCGTTTGTTTGCTGCATCAATTTTCGGTGCGGTGCGGATAATTCCGTCTCATTGAGAGGAGTCCGCCATGTCTGACGAAAGCGATCTTGAACGTACCGAAGCGGCCTCGCCCAGACGTCTGGAGAAAGCCAGAGAAGAAGGGCAGGTGCCGCGTTCGCAGGAATTAACCACGTTTACCATGCTGATTGCGGCTTCCGGCAGCTTGTGGGTGATCGGCTCTACCTTCGTACATAAATTGTCTGCCATTCTGGAAAACGGCCTGCGAATTGAACGGGAAGTGGCGATCAATCCGACTTTGTTGCTGCCCCGGCTGTTTCAGCTGGCCGTAGATGGATTGCTGGCGGTTGCGCCTCTGTTTGGCTGGCTGGCTATTATCGCGCTGGCGGCACCCATGCTGCTGAGTGGGTGGCTGTTCAGTTCCAAGGCGCTGTTTCCGGATTTCAAGCGAATCAACCCGGCAAACGGAATCAAAAGAATTTTTTCTTCACGCGGTCTGATCGAGCTGATCAAGGCTATTGCCAAGGTGTGTGTTATTGGAGGTGTGGCTGCTGCGGTGGTCTGGAGTCACAAGCAGGATGTGCTTGATCTGGTGGGTATGCCGCTAGATACCGGATTGATTAGCATGGGAAACCTGATCGGCATGACTTTTATTCTGATTGTTTCCGCCATGCTGCTGATCGTCGTAATCGATGTGCCTTTCCAGCTCTGGAATCATGCACGCCAGTTGCGCATGTCCAAGGAAGATTTGCGCAAGGAAGCCAAGGAAGACGAAGGTGATCCGCATGTCAAGGCGCGCATTCGCGGTTTGCAGCGTGAAATGGCGCGTCGCCGCATGATGGCGGAAGTACCCAAGGCGGATGTAGTCGTCACCAACCCGACCCATTTCGCGGTGGCGTTGAAATATCAGGAAGGCTCTATCGGTGCGCCGCGCGTGGTGGCCAAGGGAACGGAATTGGTTGCAGCCCGTATCCGCGAGCTGGCAGAAGAGCACCATATCCCGGTGCTGGAAGTGCCGCCACTGGCGCGGGCGCTGTATCACCACGTGGAATTGGAGGCCGAAATACCGGAAACGCTTTACACCGCAGTAGCGCAAGTGCTGGCGTATGTTTTCCAGTTAAAAAAATACGAAACCACTGGTGGAGCCTATCCGCAATTGTCGTCCGGGATTGTAGTGCCGGCAGAAATGGATCAGGTCTGAGCAGATTGCCAGGCTGGAATGCAATTGTTATCGAAACGAGAGATGAATGAATAACATCCTGTCTTTAGCCAATCAGCTACGCGGCGGCCAGCTGCAGAGTTTTGCAGGGCCGGTACTGATCATCATGATTTTGTCGATGATGGTGCTGCCTCTGCCGCCTTTCGTGCTGGATGTGCTGTTTACCTTCAATATCGCGCTGGCGGTGATTGTGCTGCTAGTGAGCCTCTATTCGCGCGACGCGCTGGAATTTTCAGTTTTTCCCACGGTGTTGCTGATTACAACCCTACTGCGGCTTTCGCTGAACGTGGCCTCCACCCGGGTGGTGCTGATGCACGGTCATACCGGGCCGGATGCCGCTGGCAAAGTGATCGAGGCCTTCGGTCATTTTCTGGTGGGTGGTAATTACACGGTGGGTATCGTGGTATTCATCATTCTGGTGGTGATCAATTTTGTGGTTATCACCAAGGGTGCCGGGCGTATCGCCGAAGTAAGCGCTCGTTTCACACTGGACGCCATCCCGGGAAAACAAATGGCGATTGATGCCGACCTCAACGCCGGTTTGATCCGGGAGGATGAAGCACGCCAGAGGCGCAAGCAGGTTTCACAGGAAGCTGATTTTTACGGTTCGATGGATGGTGCCAGCAAATTTGTGCGTGGTGATGCCATTGCCGGCATTCTAATCATGCTGATTACCGTCATTGGCGGTTTGATTGTGGGTGTGATGCAACATGACCTCAATATTGGAGATGCTGCCAAAAACTACACATTGCTGACGATTGGTGACGGACTGGTGGCGCAAATTCCGGCATTGATCATTTCCACAGCTGCAGGTCTGGTGGTCAGCCGTGTCAGCACCGAGGAAGATCTTGGCCAGCAGTTCGTGCAGCAGTTGACCTACCGTCCGCAGGTACTGTGGCTGGCAGCCGGTATTCTTGGTGCACTGGGGCTGGTTCCGGGCATGCCACATTTCGTTTTTCTGTTATTGGCAGGTTTGATCGGCGCGCTGGCCTATCACCAATCCAGCCAGGCGGCTTCGCCAGCAGAAAATCCGGACGAAGCAGAAATGGTAACCACCGAGGGGCTGGACGCCAGCTGGGAAGATGTGGTTCAGGTTGACACGATTGGGCTTGAAGTCGGTTACCGGCTGATACCGCTGGTGGATAAACAGCGTCAGGGAGATTTACTCAAGCGTATCAATGGGATACGCAAAAAATTTGCTCAGGAAATTGGTTTTCTGCCGCCGGTTGTACATATCCGGGATAACCTGGAGCTGCGTCCCAACAGCTACAGCATCACCATGAAAGGCTCGGTCATTGGCCAGGGAGAAGCCTATAGCGGCATGCATCTGGCCATCAATCCTGGTCAGGTCACCATGGCATTGCCGGGCAACAGCACGCAAGATCCGGCATTCGGACTGCCTGCAGTCTGGATTGAAACCGAACAGCGTGAAGTGGCGCAAACCAGTGGCTATACCGTGGTCGATGCCAGCACGGTCGTCACCACGCACCTGAATCACCTGATACGCATGCATGCTTCCGAGCTGCTCGGGCGGGAAGAGTTGCAAAAGCTGCTTGACCATCTGGGCAAGCGCTCGCCCAAGCTGGCGGATGATCTGATACCTAAGCTGCTGCCTTTGGCAACGGTGCAGAAGATCCTGCAGCATTTGCTGGAGGAAGGCGTGAATATCCGTGATATGCGCACCATTATTGACACACTGACTGAATATGCGGGGCGCACTCAGGATGTCATCGAGCTGCTTGCCCTGGTGAGGGTAGCACTTGGGCGTGCCATTGCAGAGCAGTGTTTCCCGTCCGGCGCAGAAATGCAGGTGATGAGCCTGCACCCCGAACTGGAATCCATTTTGATGCAAGTGGTGCAGTCTGATCCGATGGCTGGCGGTATCGAACCGGGGTTGGCCGATACGCTGACGCGCGAGACAACCAGCGCTGTGCAGCGCGTGGAACAACTCGGTCTGCCAGCCGTTCTGGTGGTGCCGGATGTCATGCGCCTGCTGCTGTCCCGTTTTCTGCGCCGATCATTGCCTCAGTTACGGGTGCTGGCACATGCCGAAATCCCGGATAGCAGAAAAATAAAATTCATTTCGATCATTGGGGGTAACAAAAAATGAAAGTGAGGAAATTTTTGGCTGCCACCTCCCATGAGGTGTTGCGCAAGGTTAAGGAAGAATTGGGGGCGGATGCGGTCATTCTGTCCAATAAACAAGTGCCGGGCGGCATTGAAATCATCGCGCTGGCAGGCAGCGACATCTCCAGCCTGACTGGTGAAGCATCACCCAAAACAGCGGCCAATACCGCTCCTTTCCCGGCATCTGCAACGGCGCCAGCAACCAAACTGGCGGCCACTGCGCCGAAACCAAAAGCGGCTTCCGGGAAAGGACAAGCCTCATCTATGCAAAAGCAGGCGGAACCGCACCAGCAGCTACAGCCACCACTGCAGCCGCCTGTAGCCGACATGCAGGGCAAGAACATCATCCATGAAATCCAGGCCATGCGGCAGATGATGGAAGAACAACTGACCACTATGGGGTGGAACAATTTTTCCCAGCGGGATCCCGGCGGGATGAAAGTACTGCGCACGTTGTTGAGTGCCGGTTTCAGTCCGCTGCTATCGCGTCATTTGCTGGAAAAACTGCCGGCCGATCGTGATTTTGAACAAAGCCTGAAAAAAACCATTGCATTGCTCACGATGAATTTACGCACGGCCAACGGCGATGAAATTATCGAGCAAGGCGGGGTTTATGCGCTGATCGGGCCGACAGGTGTGGGCAAAACCACGACCACGGCAAAATTGGCTGCACGAGCCGTTATCCGGCATGGTGCCGATAAAGTAGCGTTGCTGACCACCGATAGTTACCGGATCGGCGGGCATGAGCAACTGCGCATTTACGGCAAATTGCTGGGGGTATCGGTACGCAGCATCAAGGATGCCGATGATCTGCAACTGATGCTGCACGAGTTGCGCGGCAAGCACATGGTTCTGATCGATACCGTCGGGATGAGCCAGCGCGATCAGATGCTGGACGAACAGATCACCATGCTGAACCAATGCGGTACGGAAGTGAAACATTTGTTATTACTCAACGCCACCAGCAGCGGAGATACTCTGGATGAAGTGATTTCCGCTTATCAGAAGCACGGCATTTATGGCTGCATTATTACCAAAGTGGATGAAGCAGCCAGCCTGGGTGTGGCGCTGGATGCGGTGATCCGGCGCAAACTGGTGCTGCATTACGCCACCAACGGCCAGAAGGTTCCGGAAGATCTGCATGAAGCCAACTCCCGCTACCTGTTGCACCGTATTTTCAAACCTTCGGCAGATAACTCCCCATTCTCGTTGCAGGATCCGGAATTTGCCCTGGTTATGGCAGGTAACACCAGCGATCCGTCTACTGGAAAGCTTTCCGCCTATGCCGAGGCCGGTCATGATCGGCGTTAAACGGGATCAGGCAGACGGTTTGCGCGCACTGGCCGGACTGGAATCGAACGCCGGGCTGCGTGTATTCGCGGTGGTGGGAGGACGAACGGGCGTAGGTAAAACCTGTTCTGTCATCAATCTGGCTGCTGCGCTGGCAAAAACGGGCAAACACGTGCTGATTCTGGACGAAAACCCACGGCACAAGGATGTCAATACCAATCTTGGTCTCAGTGCCCGTTACGATCTGCTGCATGTCATCAACCGGGATAAAACACTGGAACAGGTGATCACGCAAGGATTGGAAGGTGTGAAGGTATTGACAGTGATGCGCGGCATCCACTCGCTGACAAAGCTCACCCTGGCCGAACAGGAGCGGCTGGTCGAATCCTTCAGCGAACTTTCCCGGTCAATTGATGTGGTGCTGATTGATACCGCTATGGGAAAAGCCAGCCGCGTCGTACCGTTGATTCTGGCTTCCCAGCAGGTATTGATCGTGCTTTCCGGCTCTGGCAAGGCCATCACGGATGCTTATGCCCTGATCAAGCTCATCAGTCAGGAATATGCCCGGCGGGATTTTCTGGTGCTGGTCAACAAGGTGAAATCGGAAAGCGAAGCACGCGATATTTTTGAAAATGTAGCTGGTGTGGCTCAAAAAAATCTGTCAGTGCGGCTGGAATGGCTGGGATGCATGCTGTTTGACGAGAAATTGCAGCGCTCAAGCCAGCTGTGCCAGCCAGTGGTGGAAACTTTTCCAGCGTCCGGATCGGCCACAGGCTACCGGCAACTTGCAGAAAAGCTGATGCAAAGTGATGGCCGGTGGATGGATAACGATGGTGTGGAAAATTTCATGCGCAGACTGATTCGAACCAGCCATCTTGATACAGCTGAATTTACGGTGTGAGAGGGGCTATGTATACCGAAACAGGAGTTGTGGACAAAGATCAGTTTTTTACCGAATTTACACCACTGGTCAAGCGGATTGCCCACCACATGATGGCGAGACTGCCTGCCAGTGTTCAGGTGGATGATCTGATCCAGGCAGGGATGATCGGCCTGCTGGATGCCATCAATCGCTATGAGGGCTCTTATGGCCGCCAGTTCGAAAGCTACGCTGCCCAGCGGATTCGCGGTGCCATTCTGGATGAACTGAGAGAGGCAGACTGGCTGCCACGCAGCCTGCGCAGAAAAATGCGCCAGATAGAAACAGCCATGCGTACGCTGGAACAGCGATTGGGTTATCCGCCGAGCGAGCTGGAAATTGCCACTGAAATGAATCTGCCGCTGGTGGAATATCAGGAAATGCTGCAGGAAGCAGGGGGCGGGCAATTGATCTATTACGAGGATTTTCAGGTGGATGAGGAAGATCATTTCCTCGATCGCCTGTGTGGCGATCAAAGTAACGAGCCACTGGATAACCTACTGGAAAAAAATCTGCGGGAACGCCTGGTAGCCGCCATCGAGAGACTGCCTGCCAAGGAAAAAATGGTCATGGGCATGTATTACGAACAGGAAATGAATCTGCGCGAAATTGGCGAAGTCATGGGTGTCAGTGAATCGCGCATCTGCCAGTTGCACACCCAGGCCATTTCCCGGCTGCGTACCCGTTTGCGGGAGAAATAGTAATGGCCCGAATCAAAATCTTTTGAGCAAGCCCAGTAATGCGATACCCGAGAATACTGCGCCCGCGTAGAACGTGAACGATGCACCAAGCTGATCCCACAGCAGACCGGCTACCACACTGGCGATCAGCATGGCGATACCACTGACGAGATTGAAAAATCCGAAGGCAGTACCCCGCAGATCAGCCGGAGCTGTGCCGACAACCATTGTCGCCAGCAAGCCTTGCGTCATGCCCATGTGAACCCCCCATAATGCAACGCCGGCAACTACCGTTATCCAGTGGCCATCCAGCGCCAGAACCAGATCCGCGCCAATTAGTACCACCAGACCCAGCGCCAGCAATGTCTTGTGATTCATCCGGTCGGACAATATGCCAAAAGGGTAGGCCGAAGCGGCATAGATCAGGTTCATCGCCACCATTACCAATGGCACCAGTGCAACGGCAATTCCACTCTGCTGGGCCCGCAATACCAGAAATGCCTCACTGAACCGGGCCAGTGTAAAAACAGCCCCCACGCCAACTACCCACCAGTACGCGCCACCCAATCGCTTGAGGTTTTCCGGGCGAATCGGGTTGATCCGTTTCTCGCCACCATGACGCTCGGGCTCATGCACGCCCAACAGTAGCAGCACGACCGCAAGCAGCCCCGGAACAACGGCCACCCAGAATACCGCCCGGAAGTCATCAGCCCATAACAGCATCAGGCCAACAGCCAGCAGCGGTCCAAGGAAAGCGCCTACCGTATCCAGTGATTGCCGCAGGCCAAACGCTGCGCCCCGTATTTCAGGCGGTGCAATATCAGCCACCAGCGCATCGCGCGGAGCGCCGCGCACCCCCTTGCCGATCCGATCCAGCAGACGTGCTGTCATAACCACGCCGATACCCGGTGCAATGGCAAACAGCGGTTTGGTCAACGCACCCAGGGCATAACCGAATACGGCTAGACCTTTGCGTTTACCGAGCCAGTCACTCAACATCCCTGAAAAAACCTTGACGATCAGCGCGGTTGATTCGGCCAGACCTTCGATCAGACCAACGGCGAGGGCACTCGCACCCAGTGTGCCCACCATGAACAGTGGCAGTAGGCTGTGGATCATTTCGGAGGAAATATCCATCAGCATACTTACGAAACCAAGCACCCAAATACCGGCAGGGATTTTTGTCCGCTGATTTTTTTCTTTTGTCATGTTGAATCAGTCTCGCAGTAGCAGGGGAACCTCTGATCAAATCCTTCGTGAATTGTATTGCAGGAAAATCATGATGATCGCAAGAAGCGCGACGAAGGTTGTCGCTATTCTACGATGCTGAAGGAGTGCGGTATGGAGCGTGCATGATTTTTCCATAATCATCCACCGTCTCGCTCGTCTTGCATTCCATCCGCAAAACACGATGGAAAAAGGTACTATCGGGCAAGTCATCCGTATCCATGATAAATCCCGTAGGGAACCTCTGAAAAACGACCTGGGTTGTCATTTCTGCGTTAAACATCGGCTCAAAATGTTCATTTATTACGTATAAACTCCGCTTTTGCCGGTTTTTCGCAGACTGACTACCTCGCTGACGTTTTCAGAGCCCGTAGCTTCGTTGGCTATGCCGCAGGACACGGCAAATTGCGATAACCAGAAAATACCTGCGAAAGTATAAAATCCTTCAATGTCTCTTGATTTTGCTGCATTGGAAAATTTGCGTGCTCACCACCCTGCGTGGCGGTTGTTGCGCTCCGACTATGCGCCACTGGTAGCCGGTTTTTTGCACCGGGTGTTTGGCGCCCAATTGCCGCGTCATGGCAGCAGCCGATCTGGAGCGAGGCGCTGGAGGATGAACTCTACGCCTGCGTCTGTACCTGGGCGAAACCGCTTTCCCCAAACCCGCGCTGGAATACCTGAACGACTGGGCCGCCCCCGACAAAGGCTGGCTGAGAAAATTTTACAAGCCCGGCACCGATGAGGCGCAATTCGATATTACGCCCGCCACGGAAAAAGCGATTGCCTGGCTGGCACAGCTTTCAGAACGGCAGTTTGTCGGAACAGAATCGCGTCTGCTTACATTATTCGATCTGCTCAAGCAGATGAGCGAAGGCAGTGAGGCTGATCCCGCCAAGCGGATTGCCGATTTGCAGAAAAAGCGCGAGGAAATTGATGCCGAAATTGCGCGTGTTCAGGCAGGCGAAGTGTCCCTGCTTGACGATACGGCAGTGAAGGATCGTTTTCAGCTGTTCATGCAGGGTGCACGCGAGTTGCTGGCTGATTTCCGCGAGGTGGAATACAACTTTCGCCAGCTGGACCGGCGGGTTCGCGAGCGAATCGCCTTATGGGAAGGCAGCAAGGGTGAATTGCTGGAAAAAATCATGGGGGAGCGCGATGTCATTGCCGATTCGGATCAGGGCAAAAGCTTCCGTGCGTTTTGGGAATTCCTGCTTTCCAGCCATCGGCAGGAGGAGTTGACCATGCTGCTGGAAAAAGTGCTGCAACTGCCTGCCGTAACCATGCTTCAGCCCGACATCCGTACCCGGCGTATTCATTATGACTGGCTGGAAGCGGGCGAACACACACAGCGCACAGTCGCGGTGTTATCCCAGCAGTTGCGCCGCTTTCTGGATGATCAGGCCTGGCTGGAGAATCGCCGCATCATGGATATTCTGCACAACATCGAGGCCAGGACGCTGGCGCTGCGTGAATCCCCACCGGCAGGCATACTCATGGAAATAGCCGGGGCACAGGCCCATATCGGGCTGGCGATGGAGCGTCCGCTATTTACCCCGGCCGTCAAACCGGTGATTGCTTCTCTTGTCTTGCAGGCGGGTGATGATGATATTGATCCTTCGGCCTTGTTTGATCAGGTTGTGGTGGATAAAGCCCGGCTTATGCACCATATCCGTCATGCCTTGCAGGATAAATCCCAGGTTACCTTGCAAGCATTGGTGCTGAATCAGCCTTTGCAGCAAGGTCTGGCCGAATTGGTCGCCTATTTGCAACTGGGTAGCGATACCTTCAGTACCGTTGTGGATGAAACTGTGCCGGAGCCGATTGAATGGCGATCATGTGCGCTTGATGGTGAAATCATTACCCGGAAGGCGCGATTGCCGCGCGTCATTTTTATGCGCTGACCGGAGTAACCAACAGAACAAGGGATTGACAGAAAATGGAACCGGAAAATTTAACCAGCGCAGTAACGGCAGCGCCCGCACCGGATTTGTCATTGCTGGTAATCGGGCTGCTCAAGGGGGTGCAGTACCGTGAACAGGATGAGCGGCAGTGGGAGGATTTGCTGAATCTGCAAGCCAGGGTGCGCGACTATGTGGCTGTGCTCAATCTCGATCTTGTGCTGGATGAAGCCGAGGGGTATGCCTTTCTGAAAAGCCGGCCAGAACCGGCGGATGATGATCCGGCACCACGTTTGCCACGATTGATCGCCCGTCGTCCCCTGTCGTTTGCAGTGAGCCTGTTGCTGGCGCTGTTGCGCAAAAAACTGGCCGAATTCGATGCAGGCGGCAGTGATACCCGGCTGATACTCTCGCGCGATGAAATTGCCGATCTGGTGCGCGTATTTTTGCCTGATGGTTCCAACGAGGCGCGATTGATTGACCAGATCGAAACGCATATCAACAAGGTGGTGGAGCTGGGTTTTCTGCACAAACTCAAGTCTGTAGGCGGCAGTTCAGCCGGAATAGCCAGCTATGAAGTGCGGCGCATTCTGAAAGCTTTTGTCGATGCGCAATGGCTGGCTGAATTTGATGCCCGGCTGGCAATCTATCAAACAGCGCTGTCCACTACAGCAGCCGACCAGAAGGGGCGTGATGAATAAACCACAAACACAGACTCTGGATTTTCTCGGAGACGATACTTTGTCCGGTTTCCGTCTGGCGCGGCTGGAGGTGTTCAACTGGGGAACCTTTGATGGCCATGTCTGGACCTTGCAGCTTGATGGCAAGAACGCCCTGCTCACTGGCGACATTGGTTCTGGCAAATCCACTTTGGTAGATGCCATTACCACGCTGCTGGTGCCCGCACAACGCATCGCCTACAACAAGGCAGCGGGCGCGGACAGCAAGGAACGCACACTGCGCTCCTATGTGCTGGGTCACTACAAATCCGAGCGCAATGAAATGACTGGAACAGCAAAACCGGTTTCCCTGCGTGATATCAACAGTTATTCGGTCATCCTGGGCGTGTTTCACAACGCGGGTTATGACCAAACTATCAGTTTGGCACAGGTGTTCTGGATGAAAGACAGCCAGGGACAACCTGCAAGGTTTTTTCTGGGAGCAGAACGCGATTTGTCGATCGCGAGGGATTTTTCCGGTTTTGGCAGCGACATCACCACCCTGCGCAAAAAATTGCGTGAACCGGGTGCAGAGGTGCATGACAGCTTCCCGCCCTATGCCGCATGGTTCAAGCGCCGTTTTGGTATTAGCGAAGGCAGGGCTGGCGATCAGGCGCTGGAATTGTTCCACCAGACGGTGTCGATGAAATCGGTTGGCAATCTGACCGATTTCGTGCGCAGTCACATGCTGGAGCCATTCAATGTTGCCCCCCGCATTCAGGCATTGATCGGTCATTTTGATGACCTTAACCGCGCACATCAGGCCGTGCTCAAGGCACAACAGCAGGTGGCGCTGCTTGCGCCGCTGGTGGCCGATTGCCGCAATCATGCCGGGTTGTCGGAAGAAGTGACCCGTTTGCGCCATGGTCGCGACAGTCTGCGTACCTATTTTGCCGGTCTGAAGCTTGATTTACTGGATAAACGCCTGAATCAGCTGGAAGAGGAATGGAACCGGGCGGATGCGCAGGTGGCCCGGAAAAATGCCACGCTCAACGAACAAATGGCTCAGCTCGATGAGCTGAAGAAGGCGATCAGCCAGAACGGTGGCGATCGTCTGGAACGACTGGCCAGCGAGATCCGCAACAAGGAGCAACTGCGCGATGCCCGTAAAATCAGAGCCGATCGCTACCGTGAGCTGGTGAGTGTATTGGGCGCGGCCATTCCTGACGATGACGTGTCATTTGCCCACCAGCGCGGACAATTCAGGGAACGGCTGGAAAGCGTGCGTGTCCGCGATGCCGAACTGCAAAACACACTTACCGAGCAGGCGGTAACCTTGCGGCAGGGTAAACAGAAGCACGATTTGCTGACCGCAGAAATCGACAGCCTTAAACGTCGCCGCAGCAATATCGACGACCAGCAAATCCGGATTCGTACTGCACTGTGCGCAGCACTGGATTTGAATGAGGATGAAATGCCCTTTGCAGGCGAACTGATTCAGGTGCGCGAGGATGAGCAGGATTGGGAAGGCGCAGCCGAACGGCTGTTGCGCGGTTTTGGCTTATCCCTGCTGGTGCCGGAGGTGCATTACAAGGCGGTGGCAGAGTGGGTGGATAGCAGCCATCTGCGCGGACGTCTGGTTTATTTTCATGTACGCCGGAACAAATCACCGGGTTTGCCGGAATTGCACCGCGATTCCCTGGCGAGAAAACTTTCTGTCAAGCCGGATTCCCCGTTTTACGACTGGCTGGAACGCGAACTTGCTCATCGTTTTGATGTGGCCTGCTGCGAAACCCAGGAGCAATTTCGCCGTGAAACACGGGCCGTGACACGGGCTGGCCAGATCAAGGATCCGGGCGGACGCCACGAAAAGGATGATCGCCACCGCATTGATGACCGTAGCCGTTATGTGCTGGGCTGGAGCAACAATGCCAAGATTGCTGCGTTGGAAGCCAAATCCCGCCTGTTGGCGACCCGTCTGGGTGAAGTTGCGGGCGAAATCAGCCGGATTGAGGCTGCGCGCAGGGAATTGCAGATCCAGGTTGATGCACTTACGCGCCTGGAAGAATTTGCAGGTTTCGTGGAACTGGATTGGGCGAGTGTGGCAGCGGACATTGCAACGCTGGAAGACGAACACAGAAAGCTGGAACAGGCTTCCGATGTGCTCAAACAACTGAATGAACGTTTGCGGGAATTGCAGCAGGCACTCGGTAAAACTGACCATGAGCTGCAGGCTGCGCGTGATCGCCGCGCCAAAGTGGAGCAGCGGCGTGAGGATGCTCTGGCGTTACGCACCCAGACCGTTGCCCTGACAAGCGCAACCGTTGTGGATGCTACGCTGGATTCCATGCTGAGAACGCTATGCAACAGTGTACTGGGTGAGCATCAATTGACCGTGGAATCCTGCGATCACCGCGAGCAGGAGGTGCGCAAATCGTTGCAAGACAGAATTGATGCCGAGGATCGGCGGATCAAAAATCTGTCGGAAAAAATCATCAAGGCCATGGTTTCTTTCAAGGAAACCTTCAAGCTGGAAACTGCAGAAATGGATGCCAGCCTCGAAGCAGCCTTCGAGTTTGAAAATCTGCTAGCGCAGTTGAACCGCGATGATCTTCCGCGTTTTGTGGCACGTTTCAAGGAGCTGTTGAACGTTAACACTATTAACGAGATTGCCAGTTTCAACGCCCAATTGGCCAGGGAACGCGAAACTATCCGGGATCGCATTGCTCACATCAATAAATCACTGGGTGAAATCGATTACAACCCGGGGCGCTATATCGTGCTGGAATCGCAACCCAGCCCGGATGCCGAAATCCGCGATTTTCAGCAAGGATTGCGTGCCTGCACTGCAGGAGCTGTTACCGGATCAGAAGATGCGCAATACTCCGAGGCCAGGTTTTTGCAGGTCAAGGCCATTATTGATCGCTTCCGGGGGCGGGAAGGTTTGTCGGAACAGGATCGGCGCTGGACGGCCAAGGTCACCGATGTGCGCAACTGGTTTCTGTTTGCGGCCAGCGAGCGCTGGCGCGAGGATCATAGCGAGCACGAGCATTATTCAGACTCCGGCGGCAAGTCCGGTGGGCAAAAAGAGAAGCTGGCCTACACCATTCTGGCCGCCAGTCTGGCGTATCAATTTGGTCTGGAATGGGGGGCTGTACGCTCGCGCTCATTCCGTTTTGTGGTCATTGATGAGGCTTTTGGTCGGGGATCAGATGAATCAGCACAATACGGCCTGAAGTTGTTCCAGCAGCTTAATCTGCAACTGTTGATCATCACGCCGCTACAGAAAATTCACATCATCGAACCGTTTGTGTCGAGTGTTGGCTTTGTCCACAATGACGGCGGCCGCGCTTCCCGGTTGCGTAATCTGTCTATCGAGGAATACCGGGTACAAAAAGATACCGTGAGCACAAAAGTCGCTGCCCAGGAGAATTCTCGTGACATGGACGCATCCTGAAGAACTGAGAACGCAGTTAGTGCGGCTGTGGGAGCGTGGAGAAATTCTGCGGGATGTTATTACCGGTAACGTGCGTTTTCCCTTGCGCCTGACGTTCAAGGGGCCATCTTCCACTGAAATTACCAACCAGCTGGAAGCGGTGCGCAACTGGGTCGCCAGGCTGATGCAAACCCGCTCTTTGCATCTGGAATGGCAGACCATTCGTCATCGGGTGCAAGGAGAGCAAAATTTGCCTGCCTGTATCCGGGTTGATTCTCTGGAGGAAGCTCTGCTCTGGATCGGCAAACGCAGTGAATGGCAACGTTTCTCCACGCTGGTTGAATTGACGCGGCAGGAATGTCCACCCATCCTGCCCTGGCTGGAAAAACGCCCACTGCAGGCACTGGCACTGGCGGATGCCTGGCCTCGGCTGCTGGCCGTGATCGCCTGGCTGAAAAATCACCCACGGCCAGCCATTTATGTGCGGCAGGTGGATATTCCCGGCATACACAGTAAATTTATCGAAGCGCATCGCGCCGTGCTGATTGAGTTGCTGGATCTGGCCTTGCCTGCCAGCAGCGTGGATGGTGCCCAGACAGGTGTTGCCCGGTTTGCCTTGCGTTATGGTTTTCTGGACAAACCCGCGCGGATCCGCTTGCGTGTTCTTGATCCCGGTATGGAAATCATCACGGGTATATTCAGCCCGGATGTGACTCTGGATGCTGCCAGTTTCAGCCGGTTGCAGCTTGAGGCAAAGCGTGTGTTGGTTACCGAGAATGAAATCAATTTCCTGGCCCTGCCCCATCTTCCGGAAACCATGGCTATCTTTGGTTCAGGCTACGGTTGGGAGGCGCTGGCGCGTGCACGCTGGCTGGAGCAGTGCAACATTCACTACTGGGGAGATATTGACACCCATGGCTTTGCCATCCTTGATCAGTTACGTGGTTATTTCAGCCACACCCAATCACTTCTGATGGATAGCGCTACCCTGGAAGCGCACACTCTGTTCTGGGGACAGGAAGACAAGCCATTTACGGCTGATCTGCACAGACTGACAGCAGAAGAACAACATCTTTACAACGATCTGCGCAACAACCGTTTTCGTGCCGGATTGCGGCTGGAACAGGAACACCTTGGATTCGGCTGGGTCAGTACTTACCTCGACCGGCTCCTGTAATAGGGTTATCCGAAAATCATTTTCTGACCTGAATCCAGAATCCGTTAAGGAACCTCTGAGAGCCCGTTTACAATCTTTTCTCCATCGCTGACAATACGGGGATGAAGAGAACGAAATATGCCAGCGATATCAGCAGAGAACAATTTGCCGGGATAGAGCCACTTCTGCGCAGTGTTCGACGCAGCACCAAGCCCACGACGGTGGATCTATACGAGGTATTCTGTGCGGTGCTGTATCTGCTGCGCACCGGTTGCCAATGGAGGTTCCTGCCTGGCGAATTTCCCAAATGGCAGAGTGTGTACGCCTATTGGCGTAAATGGAGTGAGCCCGACCAGCACGGTGTAAGCGTGCTGGAGCGGGCATTAAAAAAATCAGGTTGGCGCGGCCCGCGAGAAACAGGGGCGCAACGCTTACAGCACGTTCTTGATCGTGGACGCGCAGAGCGTGAAGAACACGGACACGGCGGGTCAGAAGGGTTATGACGCTGGCAAGAAAGTATCGGGCATCAAACGCCATATCGCGGTCGATACGCAAGGGTTGCCGCATGCCATTGCGGTGACGACGGCGGAGGTAACCGATCGCAAAGGCGCATTGCAAGCGCTGGAGCACTGCAGGTCGAGCTTGGGGAAAGTACAAAGTCTGCTGTGCGACAGCGGCTACACCGGAAAACCATTTACCGAAGGCGTGCGGAAAATCCTGAGAGAGCCCGTCACAGTGCAGATTGCCAAGCGGAGTGAGCTGCATACCTTCAAGGTCATGCCCAAACGCTGGATTGTTGAGCGCAGCTTTGCCTGGCTGCAGAAGAATCGGCGGCTGTGGAAAAACTGCGAGCGTAAACTCAATACCAGCTTGCAATTCATTCATCTGGCATTCCTGGCTCTGCTACTCAGAAGATCGTAAACAGACTCTGAGAAACGTCAGCGAGGCAGTCAGTTCAAGGCAAACATCGGCGGCGCAAGCAAAACGCAGCGAACAGCCGTAAGGCTGGCCCGCAGAGCGATGCGCTCACATCGGGTAAAAAGCGGAGCTTATACGTAATAAATGAGTATTTTTAGCCGATGTTTAACGCAAAAATGACAACACAGGTAGTTTTTCAGAGGTTCCTTAAGGGCGTAACCAGATCACTGATGATTACGCCCTGCACTTTTGCCGTATGCAGGCTTTAGTGCTGTTGCAGATACACTCGGGCCGGATGACTCCGGCGCCGTGACCACAGCAGCATCACGCCACCCACGATGATCAGGAGAATGCCGGTTGGTTCGGGTATGTTTTGGGTGCCGGGATTTTCTGCTGTGCCAATGGTTTCATTTCCCGGATTTCCCGTTCCGGCTGGAATATGTGGCTGAGGTGGATTATTTTGCGCATTACCGGGCGTGCCATCAAAAAATTCCGGCTCTGTATCTCCTTTGTTTGGCGCGGCAATCGGCTCGCCCTGATTATTACCATGATCATCCCCGGCGGGTTTGCCCGTCTGGCCCTGATTGTTCTTGTCTTCCTGATTGGTCGGAGGATGTCCTTGAACAGGATTTGAACCCGTGTTTGTAATGGGAGAATCACCAGCACCTGTTCTGCCTGTTCCATTGCCGCCACCACTGCCACTGCTTCCTGCTCCATTTCCCCACCCGCCATTGCCGTGCGGGCTGTTGCCCCGCGTGCCTTTCCTGCCGGTATTACCACTGCTTCCACTGCTGCCTCCGGCATCGCCACCGCCCGCATAAAAGTGCCCCGCATTTCCTGGAATTGATCCTGCCGGGCGAGTAGAGGCACTGCTACCCGAACCTGCGTGAGATAAGCCGCTGTCGCTACACCCGCTATAACTCCAGGTGATTTCTTCATTGTTCCCGGTATAGCGGGCTATGCTGTCGTCGCAATCATAAACAAATGCATCTTTGTTTTGGCCGATGGAATCTACGGCAGCAAAGATGGCGCCTTCATTCCCGGTAGAAACACCGCCAATGCTGTCATTCCTGTCGGGAATCCCCTGGCCTCTTTCCTTTCTGTATTGATTCCCGCTGTATTTGCCTGCGGCATTGTTACTGACGGTATCGGTGCGAGGATGAGTCTGATAATCGCCGCTCTCCATAAATACCTTGTGTCCGAGAGCCAGAGTCGCTATCAGGAATATCGCTATGCAAACTATTCTGGTTGTTGTTTTTCGCATTTCCAAACTTCCGTAAAAATATAACGAACTAAAACAAATACTGGCAAAGCATGCCCGTGTTGGCACAAAACCTGGATTCTCGCCTGATCGCATTGCAGCCAGATTCTTAATCATGCAATTCTTGTGCCAAAACAATATCTATATGATTTTTAATAGATAAAATTTTTTCATATTCTCTGTGTTAGCTGATATGTAAAATAAACCGACAATATGTTTACAGTTGCCAGCCAACTTGAGGAGGTTTACGCCCTCTTGTGAATGGGTGATATATTCCTCTCCGGTATTGATTTGTAAGGAATCTCTGAAATCTACCTGCATTGTCTTTCTGCGTTAAACATCGGCTCAAAATGCTCATTTATTACGTATGAATTTCGCTTTTTTGCCGGTTTCCGCCTTGAACTGACTGGGCTGCATTGACGTTTTTCAGGGGTTCCGTAAATATCCTGAAAACTGGATGTGGCGGAACGTTTTCTTTCACTCCGAAAAAAGCAAGGCGGTAATGCAGGATTGTTAAAAAAGACAGAACTATTTTCCCCGTTGCTGTACAGGCCAGAAGATTTGCTTTCCGGGCAAAATCAAATCCAGTCATTACGCTATCCAATGAGACAACTGCTGCTCGATATCACTGAAATCGGTCCACCATCCCTGGACAACTTTGTTTCCGAAGGCAATGAAGAACTGATTTTTATGCTGCGTAATCTGGTGGCTGGCAGCAGGCAGGACCGGTTTTTTTATGTGTGGGGAACAACGGGCAGCGGCAAAAGCCATTTGCTTCATTCGGTAAACAGCACGCTTTTGCCATCAGAATTCAAGGTGCGCTACCTTGATTGCAACCAAGTAGAAATGCCGGATTTCGATGCCGATGTGGATTGTATGTTGGTGGATAATGTCGAAAAACTGGATGATGCAGCCCAAATCAGGCTGTTCAATCTTTACAACCATTTTCGTGAAAGCGGGCACGGGGTATTTCTGGCCAGCGGCCCTTTGCCTCCCGCGCAGCTCGGTTTGCGTCCTGATCTCGCCACTCGCCTGGGTTGGGGGTTGGTCTACCAGGTACATGAACTGACTGATGAGAAAAAAATCGAGGTGATGCAAGACTACGCAATCCGTTGCGGATTCGAACTACCTGTGGAAATTTGCCATTACCTGCTGAAGCGGGAACGACGGGATTTGTCCTCTCTTATCGGGTTTGTTCATGCCCTGGACAAGTACTCTCTGGCCAGGCAGCGTCCCGTCACGCTGCCCTTGTTGCGTGAACTGTTATAATCAACGCCGTTTACGGGTGATTGATGATTACCGGTTTCTGCAGATCACAACAGTACGAAACAACACTGAAGTGTGTGCTTCTCCTGAATTTAACCGGTCTTCTCCTGTCATTATTTTCTAATTCCGACATTCATGCATCATGAAACTGGCATTATTTGATCTGGATAACACGCTTCTGGCTGGCGATAGCGATTTTCAATGGGCACAATTCCTTATCGAACAAAACGTTCTGGATCAGAAGTTGTATGAAGCCCGTAACATTGAGTTTTATGAACAATACAAAGCGGGCACGCTCGACATCCACGAATTTCTGGATTTTCAGCTCAAACCCTTGTCCCGCCACTCCCGTGAACAGCTCAACCAATGGCGCAGCGATTTCGTCAAACAGAAAATCGCTCCTCTGGTTGCACCCGGCGCGCGTGAGCTGATCGCAAGACATCAGGCTGAAAAGGATGTGTGCATTATCATTACGGCCACCAACAGTTTTGTGACAGCGCCCATTGCCCGCATGCTGGGTATTGATCACCTGATTGCCACCGAACCGGAACAGGAAAATGGCGAATTTACCGGCCGCGTCACCGGCATACCCTCCTTTCAGGAAGGCAAAATAACCCGGCTGGAGCAATGGCTGGATGCGCACAATCTCACTTGGCTTTCTTCCTGCAAGCTGGTTTTACAGTGATTCGCTCAATGATCTGCCACTGCTTAAGGGTGACTCACCCGTTGCTGCTGCTGATCCTGACGCCACCTCCACGAACATGCGAAAAAAAGTGGCTGGCCTGTTATCAGCCTGCGCCAGTAATACTCCGGGCAGGATTACATTTATTTTAACGAGGAGAAAACAAAATGAAACGTGCATCTCTATCACTGCTGGCACCGGCAATCCTGTGCCTTCTCTCTTTCAATGCGCAGGCCGATACCCACCGAGAAAGCAGGAGAAAGCTGGCTACGGCGTGGCCAATGTTGTTACCGGTTTTGTCGAAATCCCCAAGAATATGATGATTACCGGTGGCAAAAAAGGTGCGATCTATGGCATGACAGCAGGTTTCTTCGTCGGTATCGTCCATACGGTCGGCCGAACAGTAAGTGGCGCCGTCGATATTGCTACTTTGTGATACCGACCACATCCATCGTCAAGCCCACCTTTATCTGGGATGATTTTAACCGAAACCACCTATACCACCTGGCGTATGCGCTGATTACGGGTTTGATGATCTGCCCTCATCTGGCCCTCGTTTCAACCGGAAAATGCGAATGAAGCCTGGCCGAAAGTGCAAAGGGTTCCGGTATAATAGGGTTTGTGAGGGATTGACCGCATGCGACTAATACAAAAAGCACTCACCTTCGATGATGTTCTCCTGCTTCCTGCGCACTCCGAAGTTTTGCCCAGAGAAGTTAATCTGGCTACCCAGCTCACCCGCACACTCCGCATAAAAATTCCGATCGTTTCCGCCGCCATGGATACCGTGACTGAAGCACGGCTTGCCATTGCCATTGCCCAGGAAGGCGGTATCGGCATCGTTCATAAAAATATGTCGATTGCTGCTCAGGCAGCACAGATTGCCCAGGTCAAACGCTTTGAAAGCGGAGTGGTTACCGATCCGATCATCGTTTCCCCGGAAATGACCGTGCGCAAGGTACTGGAGTTGATCAGGCAGCACAATATCTCCGGCCTGCCCGTGGTAAAAGGTAAAAAAGTGGTTGGTATTGTTACCAACCGCGACCTGCGTTTTGAAACCAACCTCGATCAATCGGTCAAAAATATCATGACCCCGAAGAAACACCTGGTTACTGTCCGGGAGGGTGTTTCACAAGAAGATGCACTGGCGTTGCTACACAAACACAGACTCGAAAAAGTGCTGATTGTCGATGAAAACTTTGAGTTGCGCGGCATGATCACTGTCAAGGACATTACCCGGACAACCGAGCACCCCTATGCCAGCAAGGATAGTCAGGAGCGTTTGTATGTTGGCGCTGCCATCGGCGTGGGAGAAGGCAGCGATGAGCGCGCTGCCGCTCTGGTCGAGGCCGGGGCAGACGTGATTGTCGTGGATACGGCACACGGCCATTCGCAGGGTGTGCTGGATCGTGTGCGCTGGGTCAAGAAAAATTTCCCCGAAATCCAGGTGATTGCCGGTAACGTGGCTACCGCCGCTGGTGCTAGAGCGCTGGTAGATCACGGCGCGGATGCAGTCAAGGTGGGGATTGGTCCGGGTTCGATCTGCACCACCCGGGTTGTGGCGGGCGTGGGTGTGCCGCAAATTTCAGCCATTGATAATGTCGCCACCGCGCTGCTGGGTACGGGTGTACCCCTGATCGCCGATGGAGGTATCCGTTATTCCGGCGATATTGCCAAGGCGCTTGCCGCTGGAGCCAGCTCGGTCATGCTGGGTGGCTTGCTGGCAGGTACCGAGGAATCTCCGGGCGAAGTCGAGCTGCTCAAGGGGAGATCCTATAAAAGCTACCGTGGCATGGGCTCTTTATCTGCCATGCAGCAGGGATCAAGCGACCGTTATTTCCAGGAGACCGAGCGCCATGAAGCGGACAAGCTGGTACCGGAAGGAGTGGAAGGACGGGTTCCCTACAAAGGCTACCTTGCCAGCGTCATTCATCAGCTGACCGGTGGCGTCCGTTCCAGCATGGGCTATCTGGGGTGTCGCACTATCAGCGACATGCACGAAAAAGCCGAATTTATCGAAATCACTTCTGCCGGGATCCGTGAATCTCATGTGCATGACGTGCAGATCACCAAAGAAGCACCAAACTATCACGCCGAATAAGCCTTTTATATGCATTCAGCTATTCTTATCCTGGATTTTGGCTCGCAATATACCCGGCTGATTGCCCGGCGTGTGCGGGAAACCAATGTTTACTGCGAGCTACATCCCTTTGATGTCAGCCCGCAATTCATTCGTGAATTTGCTCCCGTTGGTATTATCCTCTCCGGCGGACCTGCATCCACCTTTACCGATGATGCTCCACGCGTGCCGCAGATCGTTTTTGAGCTGGGTGTTCCGGTTCTCGGTATCTGTTATGGCATGCAGGCCATGGCCGCCCAGCTCGGTGGAGAAGTGGAAAATGCCCGGACGCGCGAATTCGGTTACGCGGAGTTGCTGGCCGAGCCATGCAAACTGTTTCATGGCATACATGATCGCCTTGGCTCTGACGGCAAACCCGCGCTTGATGTCTGGATGAGCCATGGTGACCATGTCAACAAACTGCCACCCGGTTTCTCTGCCATTGCCTCCAATGCAGCCACGCCTCTCGCCGCCATGGCCGATGAAACACGCAATTTTTATGGCGTGCAGTTCCATCCCGAAGTCACCCACACCCGGCAGGGCAAGACCATTCTCAACCATTTCGTTCACGATATCTGCGGCGCGGGATATGACTGGAACATGCCTGACTATGTGGAAGAAGCCATCGGTCGGATTCGCGCCCGTGTTGGCAGCGATAAAGTCATCCTCGGGTTGTCCGGCGGCGTGGATTCATCAGTGGCCGCTGCACTCATTCATCGTGCCATTGGCGATCAGCTGATCTGTGTTTTTGTGGACAACGGATTGCTGCGTCTGAACGAGGCCAGGCAGATCATGGAAACCTTTAGCCGGAATCTTGCAGTCAATGTCATTTATATTGATGCCGGCAGACAATTTCTGGAACAGTTGAAAGGCATTACCGATCCCGAACAGAAACGGCGTGTCATTGGCCGCGAATTTGTGGAAATTTTCCAGCAGGAAGCAGCCAAAATCGAAAACGCCCAATGGCTGGCACAAGGCACCATCTACCCGGATGTGATCGAATCTGCCGGCAGCCACACCAAAAAAGCTGGAGTCATCAAATCCCACCACAATGTAGGCGGCCTGCCGGAAACGCTCCATCTCAAACTGCTGGAACCGCTGCGCGAGCTGTTCAAGGACGAAGTGCGCGAACTCGGCCAGGCACTGGGGTTACCGCATGAACTGGTGTTCCGCCACCCGTTCCCAGGCCCGGGGCTGGGTGTCCGTATTCTGGGTGAGGTCAAGTACGAATACACCGAATTGCTGCGCCAGGCGGATGCTATTTTCATCGAGGAATTGAGAAATGCCGGATGGTATGAAAAAACTTCCCAGGCATTTGCTGTTTTCCTGCCGGTGAAATCGGTCGGCGTCATGGGAGATAACCGCAGTTATGAATATGTCGTTGCACTGCGCGCCATCCAGACTGAGGACTTCATGACTGCCCACTGGGCAGAGCTACCCTACTCCCTGCTTGCCAGAATCTCCAACCGCATCATCAACGAAATCCGTGGCATCAACCGGGTGGTTTACGATATTTCCGGAAAACCTCCAGCCACGATCGAGTGGGAATGATCCCGCGTCTGGCACGGCCAGGCATCTGAAGGCATAAAAAGCCGCTAAGCCCGCGTAATTGCGGGCTTTTTTGTATTTGTGCCTGGCGCGATCTGGCAACAGGAGGAAGCGCCAAGCATCGTTTGAGCATGGCATTAAAGCTGGTACTATCGTACTGGCGATGCCATGATGGAAGCCGATACCATGCAGCTCTTTTTTATGTTTTCATGGTATTGGATTTTACTAAACTATTGTTATTTTTAGAAAAAACACCATAAATTTGACGTTTTTTCAGCATGGTATCAAAAACGAAGAGGGACAAGCTCTACAAGGTGAATGACCGGGATGGTCTGTATGTGGCCGTCACGGCCGCTGGTGCTGTCTCGTTCCGCTACAACTACTCGCTCAATAGGCGGCAGGAAACCATCACCTTTGGTCGCTACGGCGTCGGTGGCATCACCCTGGCAGAAGCCCGAGAGCAGTTGGGTGACGCCAAGAAGATGGTTGCGGCGGGCAAGTCACCGGCCAAGGAGAAGGCGCGGGTCAAGGATGCAGAGACGTTCGGTGCCTGGGCCGAGAAATGGCTGCGCGGCTACCAGATGGCCGACTCCACCCGCGATATGCGCCGTTCAGTCTATGAGCGCGAGCTGAAGCCAAAATTCAGCAATCAGAAGCTGGTGGAGATCACCCATGAGGACTTGCGGGCGCTGACCGATGCCATCGTCGAGCGAGGAGCACCGGCCACCGCCGTTCATGTGCGTGAAATCGTTATGCAAGTGTTTCGCTGGGCAACCGAGCGTGGGCAGAAGGTCGAAAACCCGGCGGAGCTGGTGCGGCCAAGCTGCTTTTGCTGACCATGGTGCGCAAAAACGAACTGACCAATGCGACCTGGAGTGAGATCAATTTCAGCGAAGCGCTGTGGACGATTCCCAAGGAGTGGATGAAGCGCCGTAACCCGCACCTGGTATTCCTGTCCCAGCAGGCCCTGGATATTTTCATTGCCCTGAAAGCCTTTGCCGGTGGTTCCGACTTTGTTTTGCCATCACGGTACGACTCGGATGCGCCGATGAGCGCTTACGTTTCAACCGGCTGCTGAAACAGATTGAATCTGAAAATACACCCGACAAGGATGAGGATTGACGCGCATGACCACGAAAAAAACACCCAAAGCTACCTTCAGCTGGATTGATGTCAAAACTCATTTGGCAGATTTTGACCGCGCCGGGCTGCTGGGGCTGGTGCAAGACCTGTACGCAGCCAGCAAGGACAACAAGGCTTTTCTGCATGCCCGTTTCGGCCTGGGCGATGATCCGCTGGAGCCCTACAAGGATGTGATCACCTGCTGGATCAATCCGCCGGATTTTCGCAATCCAATCTCGGTCAGCAAGGCCAAAAAGGCGCTCGGCAAGCCCGAGGGCTTGGCCGAACTCACGGTGTTCTACTGTGAGGAGGTGTTCGATTTTCTGGCCGATTGCGGCATGGACGATGAAGGTTTTTATGATGCACTGGTACGAATGTTCGAGCAGGCATTGAAATACGTACTGGCCTTGCCCACTGCGCAGCAGGCGGCATTTCTCACCCGGCTCGACCGGGTGCGCCGATTGGGGAAAAACATTGGCTGGGGTGTAGGCGATGATTTCAACCACTTCTGGTCGGAAGCCGGTTTGGCTGGTCAGGCATGATGAATACCGAAAATACCGTGAGGGGCACGTGGCGCATCGTCATCCATCTGGGGGACGGCTCAACGTTCACTGCGGTACACGCGTGATGAACGACTCCGACATGAACCGGCGCTACACCTTGCTCTCGGCGCACGCCCGCGAAACCCAATGCTGCCTAAGAGCCTGTTTACGATCTTCTGAGTAGCAGAGCCAGGAAAGCCATATGAATGAATTGCAAGCTGGTATTGAGTTTACGCTCGCAGTTTTTCCATAATCTTCGGTTTTTTTCCAGCCAGGCTATGTGCATGGAATAGCCCACATTTGCTTCCGAGACAACGTGATCCTCCATGCAGATGACATGAAAGAGGCCGAGATCGACTGGACATTGCCTGCACCGAAGATCCGCGCTGCCTTCGAGAAAATCATCCTTGAGCGGCGGGCGGAGCTGTTGCCGAAACCGGCCCTGTTCCTGTGCAACCGCGACGAACTACGCGAACAGACCTACACCAAGCTCAAAGCCGCGTTCAGTGGCAATACCCGTATCCGTGGAAACAGGGCGCAGCGTCAACCACCGCCCAAGAACTACGGGGCGGACATTTCAACACGCTTTTACGAATAGCCGTTTTTTAATCAGCATGGTTTAACATCGCCTATCAATGCGTAAGTTCTATGAAATAAAAAGGCGCAGCAGAGCTGCGCCTTGATTCACCAGACGAATAGTAATGTGTCAGTTACTTGGCGTTTTTTCCTTTCTTGACCCCAATTAATGTGACGGCATTGGCTTCTGCAACTTTCTGGCCATTGGCGGTTCCGCTGGCAACCCACACCACAGTTTCGGGAACAGCTGGATCAGCCAGATGCGCGGTCCATCGAAAATTGAACTTCTGTTTCTTTCCTGCTCGCAGGGCGGTAAAGGTGTCACGGAATTCACTACCGTCCGATCCAGTAAGCAGTACCTCGCCGGTGGCAGATTCGATGGCCGTCTTATCGTTTGTGATCGTAAGCATCAGAGTTCGGGAAAGACCGTCGGCTAGAGTTTCGGGTACAGAGAGATTGGTGATCGATAATTCAGAAACAATTGGCGCTGGCGTACTGTCTGCAGTTGTGCTGGAGATCTTACTGAGCCCGGTAGTCTCGTCGAGGTACATCATCGTCACTACGGTTCCTGCCGCAACGTTGCTGTATTCCACGGGCAGAGTGGCTGCGAACACGCCGCGATTGGTTCCTTGTTCGACCAGGGTCAGTGTGCCGCTTAAGCCGGTGCTCGTCGAAATGGTTACGTCGACTTCTTCGGCGATATCTGGATTCACGTTGAGATCCGCATCACCGAGACGGGCTGTCAGCAGGCTGCCGATCGCAAACTTATTCTCGGGTTGCAATAGCACAGACGCATCGGAGCTCGTAAACAGCAGCAACGGATCGGGAGTATTTCCGACAAAAGTCGGCGCGGCGGTTCTCGAACTGTCGGGGGTCGGCGTCACTCGGATCGTGAAGGTATTATTCGCGGTAGCAGGGAATGTGCTAACGTCACCCAACCGGATCACGTAATTGAGACCGACATTAACCAGATCATCAATCACGCCGGAGGTGTAGGACAGGTTGGCGCCCATGGCCTGGATAACGGCATCCGGAATCGCGGCGAATTTATCCAGATCTCCACGCATCCAGCCCAGAGAGCCGGTTGCCGGGTTATAACCATACCAGGCAACCAGTGCTGCGTCGGTATTAGGGTTACCATCGTCATCGAAGAAAATACCTTCGGGAAGCATGTTGTTTGGCAGCCAAGGGCCAAACTGATTGGCGGCTGCTCCCGCCCCTTTTGGTACATCCGCGTAATTGCTGGGCAGTGTCCGAGTTGCCGTAAGTGTATCGGTCAGAGGCTGAACGCCTGTCACATATTCATCGATGTAAAAGCCGGCCCGAGTCTTCGAATCAAAAAAGCCGAGTTCTCCGGTGTGCTTGTCTTTCGGTCCAAAAAGGCCTGCGGAGAATGTGGCGAGCTGCGTCGGGCTCCATAAATCGGAGGGTACGGCAATGTTCAGGTTGTCCAGGTTGACGCCTGCATTAGTTACGCTGATGAAGCTCGCGCCAACGCCAAAGCCGACTTCGATCTTGAATCCTTGCAATCGCTTGTTGGTCCAGTTGTTGATTTTCTGGAATATTTGGTAGGTGCGGACGCCAGTTTCGTGCTCAACATTGAAAACCAGATCCACGCTGTCTGAACCAGCGCCCATCCACGGTGCTGGGCAGCATCGCTACCTTGAAACATTTGTGAGTCTGGAACGGACTGCTGCAGATGACCTGTTTCGGATCGACCGAGTCCAGGTAGTGGTCCTTGAGGTAGGATGTGGACATAATGCAGTTGGCAGGTTTGTCGTTTTTTATCCCCGGATCGTCATTGACGATCTTGATCCCTGAAGGCTCGCCTATTGGCCAGTCCTTCGCCAATACGATTCCCATGTCCGTGACCAGCCCGTCCGAAACAAAACTTCGGTAGGTCAAATCACTCTCCTATGCAAAACTATAAGCACCGGTAACGGGATCGAACGAACTGTCAGTACCATTCAGCACCACATTCACGTTATCCAGATTCCAACCGCCGAAACCTGGCGCTCCGCTCGCCGACGGGACCGATGTGATTTTGCCTGCGTGGGCAGACACACAAAGTCCCACCAGCGCAACCACCAGTACTTTCCTGGCAAAGTGCCGACAGCCGGTAACCGGCTCCGAATGTTTTTTTATCATAACCATTTTCTCCTCCAGATCAAGTAACGCATTGACACACTCAAACTCAGATTGCACAGACCGCATCGCGCGATGAATTTAAGAGTATACACACACTAAATAATCTCTGAAAAACGTCAGCGAGGCAGTCAGTTCAAGAAAAAAATTGGCAAAAATCGGAGTTTATATGTAATAAATGAGCATTTTGAGCCGGTGTTTAACACGGAAATGACAACGCAGGTAGTTTTTCAGAGGTTCCCCTGGAATGGGTATTCTGGTTCAACCATCAGCGCCTGCTGGGATCAATTGGCAACATCCCACCCATTGAGGCTGTACAACGCTATTATCAGCAACTCGAAATATCCAAAAATCAAACCGTTTTACTTTGACTAATCTGCCTCCTCAATTCCCGGGACGATTCATTTATGTACCTAAAAAGGTATCTACTTAACGTTAAGCAAATATGCTGATAAAATTATTTAGCGGTCGCAATTTCCATTCCCAATTCCATATCTATTGATGCTATTTTTTACCAAAATTGGAGATTTAAAAATGCTCAAGAAATTCTTATTACCGATTATCGCCATCCCTGGATTAATTTTTGCTTCACCAGTAATTTCTGCTCCAATAACAGTGCAATCAGTTTTATGGGATGCTGATGAAGATATGAAAACTATTCTTCCTTCTTCATCAATTAATACCACGGGTGACTATATCCAAAATGGGGACTTTACTATCATACCTGTACCTTCAACTGCAACAACAGTAGGAGATGGTATTGACGAATGGACTAGTGGAGTATTCGATTTTCGCAGCCATCCGAATTATCTCGCCTTCAGTCGCAACAGCATGGCGAAATCTTTTCCGCGACCCTCACGCTTTGGTTGACAGCTAAGAGTATCGCTTATAAAAACGACCAGTTTAATCTTGAAAACATGCCATTCGTTGGTGAGCCGCAAATAGGGGATCAGCTGGAACTCAATGTTACGAAACAAGTAACGCTTAATCTTTTGGACTTCTATTCCCGACAACAGCTTGCAAACTTTCTCTCTTTCGGGACTGGAGATTTTTCTGGCGATGGAAGAATTCTTTTAACTTACGCCGATGACGCGATTGTATCGGGAGCAGCACTTAGGCTTATTGCAAAAATTCCTGAACCTGCGACGCTTTCTCTACTTCTTTTAGGACTCCTACCCATAAGTTATTATCGAAAAAAATCTGGAAAGAGCCATTAACCCAGATGTTTCATAAACCTGTAAAGGCAGTTCCTATATCGCTGATATTTGCCTGACAGAGACAGTCACTCAAGCGGGGTAATTGGAACGAGGAAATGGGATCAGAGGTCATTAACGGTTCAGATGATGTGCCTTTTCTAGTCAAATAACATACTCGCCCAACAAGCTGTTCAAACGGACGCAGGTGAAAAAGTCGCCTGCGTCACTCAATACTAGCGTTAGAGCGCAATGACAGATCATCAAAACCTGCAAAAAGAGTTTGAAACTTCCTTCGACGTCCTTGAGGACGCTAGAGAGATAGTTGACCTGATCAAGTAGAAACGGACATATTAGTTAAACTCGGTTAAGCGATTTTTCTCATTATTTCTGTTTCTGTTGATTTGGGCTTTTGGCCAACTTCAGCCCTTGCCGATTTTAAAAGCGCCGATTCGACCCAAAACAATCAAATCATAAATCACCGGGTATCCGGTTTTTTATTCAAGTCGCCAACAGGTTGTTGTTCAGCCCGCTTTCGCATGCATCTGGCGCCAGTGATGTAGGCAAGCTGGCGGAATTTTTTGGATATGGTGTCTGGTGACGAGGTAAAAGCCGGATTGTTATGCGGGTTTCTGCGCGCAATACGCTTCTGGCGGCGGGTGTCAGTTGCAAGGTGATGCGTTCTCCGCCAGCACGATCTTCGCCTGCATTCAGGTAACCCAGTGCCAGTAAATGCCTGAAAATAATGCGCCAGCCTTCGGTACTCAATTCCTGGCCGATGCCAAAGGTGCTGATGCGATCATGCTGCCATTGCCTGATGCGGTCTGTCTGTTTGCCGGTCAGGATATCGATCAGATATTCCGTGCCAAAGCATTGGCCCGTGCGATAGACGCAGGACAGGGCTTTTTGCGCGGCAATCGTGTCATCCCGTAACGGTGTCGTTTCCAGGCAGGTATCGCAGTTGCCGCACGGCTGGTTGCCGGTAGATTCGCCAAAATAGCCGAGTAATGGTTTTCTGCGGCAATCGGTTGTTTCACATAGCGCCAGCAGTGCCTCCAGCCGAGCAGCAGCCGCCTGTCTGATCGGAACAGGTATCTGCTCTGTACCCGCCTGGGATCGCAGCCGGATGATGTCGCCCGGGCCATAAACCATCCAGGCATTGGCTGGCAGACCATCACGCCCGGCACGCCCGGTTTCCTGATAATAGCTTTCGATGCTTTTGGGTAAATCCAGGTGGGCCACAAAGCGTATGTCGGGTTTGTCGATTCCCAGCCCGAATGCGGATGTAGCCACCATGACGGTGCTTTTTTCGAGCAGAAATTTTTTCTGGTGCAAGGTGCGGACAGCGGTTTCCATGCCGGCATGGTAGGCCAGCGCCGGTATGGAATGGAGATTGAGCCAGGCGGCTGTATCTTCGGCTTTTTTGCGGGATTGGCAATAAACAATGCCCGATTCGCCAGCATGCTGGCTGCGGATGAAATTCAATAACTGCATCCGGCTATTGGACCGGGCAGTAATGCGATAGCAGAGGTTGGGACGATCGAAGCTGCTGATAAACGCGCGAGCCTCGCGCAAATCGAGGCAACGCAGAATATCTGCGCGGGTTCTGGCATCGGCGCTGGCGGTCAGGGCAATACGCGGCACTTGTGGAAATTTTTCAGGCAGAACCGAGAGTTTGCCGTATTCCGGGCGGAAATCGTGTCCCCACTGGGAAACACAGTGGGCTTCATCAATGGCAAACAGGGCGATGGGAATACGTTGGAGCAATGCGTGAAAGCGGGCGGTCAACAGCCTTTCCGGTGCTACATAAACCAGATCATATTCTCCTGCCAGCATCTTCCGTTCAACCGCTGCAGCAGCCTCGGGTACCAGTGCGGAATTGAGATAGGCCGCACGCACGCCCTGTTTGTGCAGAGCAGCCACCTGATTTTCCATCAGCGCAATCAGCGGTGAAATGACGATACCAATCCCGTTTCTCAACAATGCCGGGATCTGGTAGCACAGTGATTTACCGCCGCCAGTCGGCATCAGTACCAGGCAATGCCCCCCGTTCACGACATGATCAATGATTTCAGCCTGCCTGCCGCGAAATTCACTGTAACCAAAAATTTCCTTCAGCAGCATTCGGGCGGGAGCGGTCATGTCATTTGTCGCCAATGAAACGATCCAGATCACGCCGGGTGCGCTTGGTAGGCCTGCCTTTGCCAGCGTAACGCGGCAGAGGCTGTTGTGATTTGAGGTTTTCTGCCAGTGCCTCGCGTGCTTGCTGGCTTTCTTCCGTTTCCTGATAAAGCAGACGCGCTTCGGTGGCGGATCGGCGCTGGCCAGACAATGCCAGCACCTTCACCTGATGGTGATAAGGCCCGATGCGGATGGAAAGCAAATCCCCTTCATTCAGGTTTCTGGAGGGTTTGGCCCGCATACCGTTGATCTGCACCTGTCCGCGCTCGACTGCATCAGCAGCCTGTGAGCGCGTTTTGTAAAAGCGTGCGGCAAACAGCCATTTGTCGATACGGAATTTCTCGTCTGCGGCCAGTGCATTTTTTGTGGTCATACGCGGGTGATTGTCAGGAATAAAAAGCGTAAGCCGCCTTGATAATCATGACAAGCGAGATACCCCATGCCAGAATAGCAAAACCGTGCTGCAATTTCGTTTCATCAAAACGATGGGCGTAGCGTCTGCCGGCCAGTGTGCCGGCAACCGTTCCCGTAGTGAAAGGCAAGGCAAGAGGCCAGTTCATGAATCCCATGGAAGTGGCCGAGATCACGCCGGTGGCTGAAACCAGTGCGGTGATGGCAAGCGCGGTGGCCATGAGGGATTTCATGGGCAGATTTGACACCTTTCTGAGTGCGGGAATGGTAATGAACCCACCCCCGACGCCAAGCAAGCCGGATAAAAAGCCGGTCGCCACGCCTGACAGCAACAATCCTCTGGCGCAGGGAATCGTCCAGATCAGACGGCCGCTTTCCAGGTTCAGCTGACAAGGTGGGTAAGCTGTTTCCTCCGGCAACATGGCACGCTTGCCTTGGCGAAACATGTAAAGAGCGGCGAAAGCCAGCACCACGGAAAATAATACCGTCAGCAAGGAATCGGGCAGTTGCCGTGCCACCCAAATTCCGGCAGGCGCAATCAGCATACCCGTGCTCGCGATAACTACAGCAGCCCGGTAGCGGACAATTCTTTGCATGAATGCACTGTACGTAGCCACGGCGGCTGATACAGCAACGGACAGCAGGGCAACCGGTGCCGCTTCAGCAATGGTTGCCTGCAAGCCAAAAACCAGCAGCGGGACCGCAATGATGGCGCCGCCCGAGCCGGTCAGCCCCAGCACCAGCCCAGTGAGGATTCCAGGCAAAATGCCCAGCCACTGGATTTCCATGAAAAATTATTTGGTCTCGGTGGAACGTGTCAGCCATTCACGTCCTTTCAGCATGCCTTCCCAGTACAGCCAAGGGAAAAGCTTGACCTTGAACCACCAGTAGAGCTTTCTGGCAACGGCCGGGTTGAGCGGGAAAGTTGGCAGCAATTTTCCGCCAAAGCCAAATTCGGCCAGCACCACTTTGCCATTCTCCACTGTGAGCGGACAAGCACCGTAACCATCGTACACCAGGGGAAATTCCCGTCCCTCTTTCGCTGCCAGCAGATTTTCGGCAACGATGACCACCTGTTTCCTGACGGCGGCTGCCGTTTTCGTATTAGGAGAAGAACAGGCATCCCCCAGCGAGAAAATATTGGCGAAACGGGCGTGTTGCAAGGTTTTTGAATTCACTTCGCAAAATCCGCTGGTATCCGCCAAAGGGCTGTCGCGCAGAAAATCTGGCGCAACCTGGGGTGGTGTGACATGCAGCATGTCGAAGGATTTTTCCACTCGCGTGACTTCCCCCGCTGCATTCTTGATTTCGAAAGTGGCAATTTTTGCCGGGCCATCAACCTTGACCAGATTGGAGTTGAATACCAGACTGGCGTGGTACTTGTGTACATATTCCATTAACGGCGGCACGAAATCGGCCACGCCAAACAACACTGCCCCGGCTGAATCGAATTCCACTTCGATCTTGTCCAGTACGCCCTGACGCTGCCAGTAATCGCAAGACAGGTACATTGCCTTCTGCGGTGCACCGGCGCATTTGATCGGCATGGGTGGCTGTGTGAACAGCGCCTTGCCGCCTTTGAGTCCTTGTGTCAGTGACCAGGTATAGGGTGCAAGATCAAACTGGTAGTTGGAAGTGACGCCATTCTTGCCAAGTGTTTCCTGGATGCCCTCGATTTTTTCCCAGGCCAGACGGATACCGGGACATACGATCAGCTGCTGGTAGCCAATGCTGCGGCCATCGGCCAGATGAACCAGATTGTCATCGGGAGAAAATCCGGCTACTTCCGCCTTGATCCATTCCGCTCCGCGCGGGATGATATCCGCCGTATTGCGCACGGTTTGATTGATCGGGTAGGCTCCACCGCCTACCAATGTCCAGGCAGGCTGGTAGTAATGCTTGTCATTCGGTTCAATGATGGCGATACGCAGAGAAGCACGCCGCTTCAGCAGGCTGGCGGTCACACCCAGGCCAGCGGCACCTCCTCCCACCACTACGATATCGAAAGCATTACTCCAGTTACAGGCAGGGGTAACTGGAATGGCTGCTGCTTCGCTGTGGGAAGCGGCGGCCTGTGCCTTGTCCGTGTTTGCTGCTGTGCCATGAGCACTGGCTGCCGCCGCTTCGGGCGTGTGTTCCCAGTCACAGGCAGCCTCGACTGTTTCAACCGGCCCGGTTGCTGTACCGACAGTACGGCTGTACAGCGCACGGGCGCGATTGCCCGAGTTGCAGAAAGCCAGTACCGGCCCGGGCAAGGTTGCCATCAACTGGTGAAAAGCCGTACTTTTTTCATCTGAAACCTGACCAACTTCAACTGGTAAATAGGCAAATTGCAATCCGGCTGCCCTGGCTGCATTTTCCAGCTCGGTGCTGGGAGGCTGGTTTTCTCCTCCTTCACCATCAGGGCGGTTGCAAATAATGGACTTGTAACCAGCCGCAGCAATTGCTGCTACATCATTCACGCTGATCTGGCCCGAGACGGCTATGTTTTCATCCAGTTTTTTCCAGCTTGTTTCAGAAGTGGCACTCATTGTTTTTCTCCTTGTTTTAGAGATGAAAATTCAGGGCTGCCGGTGTCATACCAGCTGTGTATCCATGGGTAATACATTCTGGATTTGCATTTCCGGGTTCAACTTTGCTTTTCCGGATGCAGGCTGCCAAAACCGGCAAACAGGTTGGCATGGCATGGTTCATTGCTATCTCTGGCATCTTCCGGAGAAAGTTGAAGTTCGTGCTGGCAGTACAAGTTAAATAGCGTGTTCATGATTTGTACTGCTTCCGGACTGGCAACACTGTAATAAATATACTTTCCCTGACGTTCGGTTGAAACCAGTTTTTCATCACGCAGTACGGTGAGCTGCTGGGACAGGGTGGGCTGCCGGATGCCAAGAGTCTGTTCCAGTTCACCGACATTCTTTTTTCCCTGTATCAGCTGGCACAAGATCAGCAGGCGATCTTCGTTGGCCAGGATTTTCAGCATGGAACAGGCTTTGGCTGCAGAAGCCTTTTCCTCCACCATAACCGAGAAATCCGGTTGCGTATATGAATCCGTCATTTTTTTTCAATATTTTCCTGTTGTCGATGATGCAAATTCAACTCTGCCTGACGGCGTTTTTCCAGCCAATCGAATATGAACATGCCCAGAAGCATGGCAACGACGAAGATAACTCCCCCGACTTCGCCCGATGCAGCCAGCACCAGACCCGGCCCGGGGCAAATTCCCGACAATCCCCATCCAACGCCAAACAGCAGGCTGCCAAGGATCAGGCGAAGATCAATGGTGCGTGATCCGGGTAGTGGAATCGGTGTGGACAACAATGTCCGGCCACGCTGTTTTGCTATCCTGAATGCAAAAAAACCAATGCTGATGGCACCTAGCATGACAAACATCAGGGAAGGGTCCCATGATCCGGTCACATCCAGAAAGGACAGTACCTTCGCCGGATCAGTCATGCCGGACAGGATCAGGCCCAGACCAAAAACCAGGCCAGAAAATAATGCAACTAAGATGATGAGCATGGATTTGTTTTCCTGATAAAAATGCTTAGGGAACCTCTGAAAAACTACCTATGTTGTTAGTTCTGCGTTAAAAATCAGCTTAAAACGCTCATTTATTACATATAAACTCCGCTTTTTTGCCGATTTTTGCCTTGAACTGACTGCCTCGCTGACGTTTTTCAGAAGTTCCTTAGCCTAAACTGTGGCGAATGAAATAAACCACCGCCATCCCCATGGACATGAACAGAACGGTGGCCACCATCGAACGGGGCGAAAGCCGCGACAATCCGCAGACACCATGGCCGCTGGTACAGCCTGAGCCATAACGCGTGCCGATACCCACAACCAGACCCGCCAGTGCCAGTAACGCATGGCCGGTTTCAATATGTACCGGCGGTAATTCCCCCAGCCAGCGCCATAGCCAGGGTGCGAGCAACAATCCGCCAACAAATGCCGCCCGCCAGGCGAAATCTCCTTTGCGTAGCCCGATTAACCCGCCGACGATTCCGGAGATGCCGGCAATACGTCCTGCAACCAGCAATAACAAGGCCGTTGCCAGGCCAATGACCATACCACCGCCAAATGCGCTGATGGGTGTAAACGATTGCCAGTCGATCATGAATTTTTCCTCCTTGACATAAGGATTATGCTAACACATTATATATTTTAACAATCTAATATTTTATATATTAAGTTGTTTGAATATACTTTATATAAGGAGCCAGTGATGCGACCCGAAATCCAAGTTTTCTTTGATCCCGTGACCTGGACGATCAGCTATGTTGTGTTCGACAAACCAGGCGGGCATTGCGCCATTATTGACCCGGTACTCGATTACGATCCCAAGTCCGGTAGAACAAAGCACCATTCTGCTGATGTACTGATCAAGTTCATTCGTTCGAAGGAACTGACCGTGGACTGGATTCTGGAAACCCATGCCCACGCCGACCATCTTTCCTCGGCACACTATCTCAAACAGGAACTGGGCGGGAAAACCGCGATTGGAAAACTGATTCCCGGCGTGCAGCAGGTGTTCAAAAACGTGTTTAACCTGGGAGCGGAATTTCAGCCGGATGGCTCACAATTCGACCATCTGTTTGATGATGGAGATCGCTTTAAGGTAGGTGAACTCGTGGGAAAGGCGATTTTTGTACCTGGCCATACCCCGGCAGATCTGGCGTTTCAGTTTGATGATGCCATTTTTATTGGCGACACAATGTTCATGCCGGATGTAGGCACGGCCCGTGCAGATTTTCCAGGTGGGGATGCGCGGCAGCTTTACCGTTCCATCCGCAAACTGCTTGATTATCCACCGGAAACAAGATTATTCATGTGCCACGATTATCCGCCCGGAGATCGTCCGGTACAGTGGGAAAGTACGGTGGCCGAGGAACGTGCACACAATATCCATGTGCATGATGGTGTCAGCGAGGATGAATTTGTGGCGATGCGCACAGCACGCGATACCACTCTGGGCATGCCAGTGCTGATTCTGCCTTCGATTCAGGTCAACATACGCGCTGGTCAGATGCCACCCGCCGAAGATAATGGCACGGTATATCTGAAAATACCGGTCAATGCGCTGTAATTCGGTTCAATCGTTTTTTACGAGGAATCCCCGGCCAATTACCAGGCTGGGGATTATCGGAATTACCAGTAACGGACGTTGCCGGTGTCGATATGTATGAAATTGGATTGCGGGTAATAGCCAACGCCACCCGCATGCATCGACATGGCAACCCGGCGCAGCACGTGCAGCGGCACGCCCGGCAAACGGATGTCCAGAGCCTTTCCCTGCATGTGCAGGCTGTTTTTGGCTACGCCATGGCTTTGTGCAGAAAGTGCCGCATTGGTGGCCGGTGAACGATATGCCGAAACCACCTGAAATTCTTTGGAATTACCTGTTTTGTATTGCAGCTGCTGTATCAGATCAAGCAATCTTGGATCAATCGGATGACGCTCTCCGGAACGGTGATCGCGCAATACTTTTGCAATTTCCTTCAGGGCACCAGGGATGTATTTTCCACGTTCCCAATAGGCAGTCCTGATTCTTTCGCCCGTATGCATATTGAGCAAGGACACCCGTTTTTCGTAAATCCGGGAATAAGCAGCGTTGGCTGCAGGCATGGCAAACAGGGCACAAGCACCCAAACTGGCCTGCAATAGCCGACGGCGCGTGGCACCCTGTTCAGTCAGGGCTTCCAGATTATCAGTAACGATAAGTTTGGACATTGTTATCCTCCATGGTCGTGCCAGATTTAAAAAGATTGTGATAAGTGCGGCTCCGGCTGCAGCCAGCGGGCATAAGCCAGAGCGCGTTTGTCACGCCCGTAGATATCGGATGAAAAGTGAACTTCATCTTGTTCATCACTCCAGGCAGTCAAATACAGCAAGTAAATAGGAACCGATTTGGGTAAATGCACGGTTTGTGTTTTACCACTATCGATTTTTTCCTGAATGTTGGCTTGTTCAAAAGCGGATCCCAATACAAATTCTGCGAGCTGCTGTGGTTTCTCCAAACGGATACAACCCGAGCTAAAAGTGCGTATATCCTTCTGGAACAGATATTTGGAAGGCGTATCGTGCAAATAGATACTGAAAGGGTTGGGGAACATAAATTTGATGGTGCCGAGTGCATTTTTCCTGCCTGGCTCCTGCCGCAGAACGTAAGGTAATGATCGGCCTAAAGCATGCCAGTCAATGGAATACGGATCCAGCTCCGATTCATACCGATGACTGGAAAATACACGGATTCCTTCGGAAGCAAAATAATCAGGATTATGTTGCTGCTTGGGTAATAAATCCTTATTGGCGATGCTGGTAGGTACATTCCAATAAGGATTGACTACCAGGTGCGATATCCTGCTACTGAAACTGGGTGTTGAGCGATAGTCACGTCCAACAACGATACGCATTTCAAGGATTCGCTCATTGTCCTGAATTGCGGCCAGGTTGAATCCGGCGATATTGACCAGGATATAACGTTCACTGAATTTCCTTGGCAGCCAGCGTAGGCGTTCAAGCGTAATGCGCAATTGTTGAATATGCTCAATTATTGTCGTATTCAGAGCCCGCCGGGTATTTTTACCAATAACACCATCTGCATTCAGCCCATACTGCCGTTGAAACGATTTAACTGCTTTTACCAGCTGATCATCGTAAATTTGGCTACTGTTATCAGCAATATCGTATTCCTGCTTCTCGAACACATGGTGCACTTCCCGAATACGCTGGCGCACCAACGGAATGGCAGCATGTTTATCCTGGGGATGAATCGAGGCAATATTATCCGGTATCTGTGTCCATTCCGTTCCAGCTGTAACCAAATCACGCAGCCTGCCCAGCAATTGTTTCAGTGCCGAATATTGCCGTATTTTGGGTGATAATTCCGTCAGCGCCTGTTCCAGCCTGGCTGGATTTGCGGAAGCAACGCTTTGTTGCAGAAAATCCACCGGATCAAACGCTGGCTGCGGGATATGCCAGTCCGGATCGGCCGATGTAGCTGCCAGCCGGCCACGGTACAAATCATGTGATAGTGCCAGCATGGATCGGGTTATACCCAGTTCAAGGGCAAGGAAATCTGTATCGGGAGCTGCTTTACGCAACCGGGACAAGGTTTCAATTTGATAATCATGGCCTGAAAGCCCTTCTTCATGAGCTCGCCCGATCAGCACCAATGCCATATCCAGCAAGTTATCAGTAACGCCCTCCTGTACCCATACCGGCTGATAGTCATGCTGATGATAAAAACGCCGTAGTTCTGACAGGCTGGTTTCGCTTACGCCTTCCAGGGTATTTTTTGCCAGTTGTGCGCGTATCGCCTCTGCACTGATAGTAGCCGGCCGAGCTTCCGCCAGGGCAGGCAGTATAGTAAAGGCAAAGTATAAAAATACCAGGTACCGCGCAATAATTGCGTAGCTGTACTGATATTTTTCAATACCTTGATTAAACGATAAAAAAACTTGTCTGGCGTGCTGGTGTGGGAGCGTCATCAATCAGATGAATTTTTTCCCATGCTCTGGAAAAGATTCAAAGGTTTTTTGGTCAAGGGTGCTTTTTATCACACCTTGCCTTGGTTCATAAAGTAAAAATCGCAAGTAAAAATACGGTTAAAATTTGTAACAAGCAAGATTATCTATTGTAATCAAAGCGATTTTTAAGTCTCAAAATAGGATTATGCGCAATAAAACAACCTTAAGCAGAAAACTTCTTTATACTAGGCGGCTGGCAGGTAAACTGGTCCTGCAATGACAAAAAGATAAAAATTGTCAACTTGGCTGTCACACATCGCTTTTTGTTTTTCCTCCCGGTTTTTCCAGATTCACCGAAACTGTTTCGGAATTCAGGCTTATTTCATCACTCTGTCATGCAGAAAATAGAAACTTTCTGGCATTCTTGTCTCAAGCATTTCAAGCAGGAACTGAACGGGCAACAATTTAATACCTGGATCAAGCCACTCAAGCTGGAAATTAGCCCGGGTGAGGAAAATATCCTTGTTTTAATTGCGCCCAACCGTTTTGTACTGCAATGGATCAAGGATAATTTCGTCTCTCGTATCGACGAAATGGCACTGGCTCATTTCAGCGAAAAGGTCGATTTTCGTCTGGAACTGCGTGAATCAGCGGAAACCGAAGCTCCAGCAGCCAGGCCAGCACAAAAAAACAAGGAAGAAAAAAAGCCGGCCGCTGATAAAACACCTGTCGTTACCAGCAAAAAAAATAACCCAAGCCGGCTTAACCCCAGTTTTACCTTTGATGCTTTTGTAACCGGGAAAGCCAACCAACTAGCGCGTGCCGGAGCTATTCAAGTAGCGGAACGGCCCGGCATCGCCTACAACCCCCTGTTCATTTATGGTGGAGTGGGACTGGGTAAAACCCATCTGATGCAAGCCATCGGTAATTACGTACTGGAACTCGATCCAGGGGCAAAAATCCGTTACGCGCATGCTGAAAAATATGTTTCGGATGTCGTCAGCGCTTATCAACACAAATCATTCGATAAATTCAAACTTTACTACCATTCTCTGGATTTGCTGCTGGTGGATGATGTCCAGTTTTTTAGCGGTAAAAGTCGGACACAGGAAGAATTTTTTTACGCTTTCAACGCGCTGATCGAGGCGCACAAACAGGTCATCATTACATCCGATTGCTATCCGAAGGAAATTTCGGGACTGGAAGAACGTCTGGTATCAAGATTTGGCTGGGGATTGACTGTAGCCATCGAACCACCCGAGCTGGAAATGCGAGTTGCTATTCTGCTCAAGAAAGCAATCAGCGAAAAAATCGAACTGGATGAACATACTGCTTTTTTCATCGCCAAACATATCCGCTCCAATGTCCGTGAGCTGGAAGGCGCATTGAAACGGGTGTTGGCGTTTTCACGCTTCACCGGACATGCAATTACCCTTGATCTAGCCAGGGAAGCATTGAAGGATTTGCTGGCAATCCAGAACCGGCAAATTTCAATTGAAAATATCCAGAAAACAGTAGCGGACTATTACAAGATCAAGGTCGCTGACATGTATTCAAAGAAACGTGTCCGCACCATTGCCCGTCCCCGGCAGGTTGCCATGGCTATTGCCAAGGAACTGACCCAGTTAAGTCTGCCGGACATCGGTGAGGCTTTTGGTGGAAGAGATCATACAACTGTGCTTCACGCTCACCGGAAAATCATTGAATTACGCACATCCGACCCCGGCATAAACCGGGATTTCAACGCATTGATGCATATTCTGCGTGGATAGAAAAACCCTGTAACAAAGAGTGAACAATTTGTGGATAACTTGCATAACGTTTGAAACGTAAAATTTAATTCACAATTCATCCACAGGCTATACTGAAACCATACAAGACAATTTTTTGGTTTAAATATCTAATAAACAATATAGTTTTTAACTTATCCCGATTTGTTCCACTGATTAATTATTATCTAGTCTTTTAAATAAATTAAATGAAAGTAACCTTATCTGATCGAGATCTGCTGTTCAAACCTTTGCAGACTGTCAGCGGAATTGTGGAACGCAGGCATACCCTGCCCATACTGTTAAATACCCTGATTGACATTAAAGATGGAAAGCTGACGCTAGTTACTACTGATCTGGAAATAGAAGCCGAAGCAATTTCCACCATTACGGAACTTGAAAACCAGGGATCTCTGCAAACAACAGTTTCTGTTAAAAAATTGCAGGATATCCTGCGCGCCTTGCCGTCAAACGCGCCAATTGAGCTAACGCGGTCAGAAAATCGTTTGCAGATTGTTTCCGGTAAAAGTCGTTTCAATCTGCAATTACTTCCAGCAAAAGATTTTCCAAGGATGATCCAGGATAACGAACCCTGCAGCATGGTGTACACGTTGCCGCAGCGAGTGCTTAAAAAACAGTTGCAGCGGGTTGCAATTGCAATGGCACAGCAGGATTTGCGTTACTACCTGAATGGATTACTGTTGCTGATCGAAGATAACAAGCTGACACTGGTTGCAACAGATACGCACAGATTGGGGATAACTTCGATTACTCTGGATAACAATTTTGAAAAATCCGAAACTATTGTTCCTCGCAAAACTGTACTTGAGCTGATTCGTCAGCTGGAAGATAGTGATGAACCGGTCGTGATGGAAATCCATCCTAAAAAAATATGTTTCCGTTTTCCTGATTCAGTACTGATTTCAAAAGTAATTTCCGGTAAATTCCTCGATTTTAGACGCGCTATTCCGCAAACCAGTGTTTTTCAGTTCAACGTGAACAGGCTGGATTTTCTCCATGCCTTGCAACGTACGGCAATTATTTCGACCAGCAATGAACTGTTCCGTAACGTTCATCTGGGTATTACCGATGGTAAGTTGAACATTTCTGCGAAAAATAAGGAACAGGAAGAAGCACAGGAAGAAATCGATATTGTCTATTCCAACGAAACTATTGATACCAGTTTCAATATCGTTTACCTGATGGAAGTGCTGAACAATCTGGATAGCGAACAAATTACCTGTTCATTTGAAAGCATGCAAAGCGCCATATTGATCACGCTACCAGACGATGATCAATTCAAGCATATTCTGATGCCAATGCGTGAATAGCATCATCGACCCGTTTTGCAGACCTAACGGAATCAAGAGAGAGAAAACCTCAAGTATGAATACCAACCAGCCAGAACCCAATAAAAAAAACATCAATAATCAACACGATTACAATTCGGACAGCATCAAAATCCTGAAGGGACTGGATGCTGTACGTAAACGTCCGGGAATGTATATCGGTGACACCAGCGATGGCACCGGCTTGCATCATATGGTGTTCGAAGTGGTTGATAATGCCATCGACGAAGCGTTGGCAGGCTACTGTGACGATATTTCCGTCACTATTCACGCTGACAATTCTGTCAGTATTCACGATAACGGCCGTGGTATTCCTACCGACATCAAGCAGGATGATGAACTGAAACGCTCGGCAGCAGAAATCGTCATGACAGAACTGCATGCAGGTGGGAAGTTTGATGACAATTCCTATAAAGTATCAGGCGGTTTGCATGGAGTGGGTGTATCTGTGGTAAACGCCTTGTCAGAATGGCTGCGTCTGACTATTCGCCGCAAGGGTCATGTACACCAGATGGAATTTCGTGATGGTGTAGCTGTGGCACCCTTGAAAATAACCGGACAAACCGAAAAACACGGAACGGAAGTGCATTTTCTCGCCAGCCGGTCGATTTTTGGCGATGTAACTTTCCACTACGAAATTTTTGCCAAGCGATTGCGCGAACTTTCCTTTCTCAACCACGGTATCAAGATCAGATTAGCCGATCAGCGTGACGGCCGCGAAGAGATCTTTGCTTTTTCAGGCGGTATTCGTAACTTTGTCGAATACATCAATCGCAGTAAAAATGTGCTGCACCCCAGCATTTTTTATGCACAAGGTCTTAAAGACAACATCGCCGTTGAAATTGCGATGCAGTGGAACGACAGTTATGCCGAACAGGTATTGTGTTTCACCAACAATATCCCACAGAAAGATGGTGGCACTCATTTAACCGGATTGCGTGCAGCCATGACGCGTACACTCAATCATTACATCGAAAAGAACGAGCTGGCGAAGAAAGCCAAGGTAGATACAACCGGGGATGACATGCGCGAAGGCATGACTTGCGTGCTATCGGTCAAACTGTTTGAACCCAAGTTTTCTTCTCAAACCAAGGAAAAACTGGTGTCGTCGGAAGTCCGGCCGGCAGTGGAAGAAATTGTGGCACAAAAGCTTTCCGATTTTTTGCTGGAAAATCCGAACGAAGCCAAAATCATCTGCAACAAGATCATTGAAGCAGCCAGGGCGCGGGAAGCAGCCAGAAAAGCCCGTGAACTCACGCGCCGGAAAGGGGTGCTGGACAGCATGGGTTTACCCGGAAAACTGGCGGATTGTCAGGAAAAAGATCCGAAACTGTGTGAACTTTATCTGGTGGAGGGAGATTCTGCCGGTGGTTCGGCCAAACAGGGGCGCGATCGTAAATTTCAGGCAATTATGCCGCTCAAGGGAAAAATCCTGAATGTCGAGAAATCTCGGTTTGACAAACTGATTTCTTCCCAGGAAATCGTATCCTTAATAACCGCACTGGGAACCGGTATCGGCAAGGATGAGTACAATCCAGACAAACTTCGCTATCACCGCATCATTATCATGACCGACGCTGATGTGGATGGGTCGCATATTCGTACCCTGCTGCTGACCTTTTTCTACCGGCAAATGCCAGAGTTGATTGAGCGTGGGCACATTTATATTGCGCAGCCTCCGTTATACAAAATTAAACATGGCAAGCAAGAACATTACCTGAAAGATGATTATGAATTAAAGCGTTACATCCTTGGATTGGCTTTGGTTGGCGCAGAATTGCACACCGGTGAGAATCGTCCGCCGATTACGGGCGAAACACTGGCCAAAATCGCTGACGAATACCTGTTGGCTGAAGCCGTGATTGAACGGATGAGCCGTTTGATCGATCGCACCGTTATGCATGCACTGCTCAAGCAACCAGATATTGATCTGAGTTCAGAGTCCGGCGCCAGGGATAGTGCAATTAAACTGGCTGCATTACTGGATGATGTTGAGATTCATGCGGAACAGGATGAAGAGGGCGACTGTTATCGCCTGAAAATTGTTCGCAAGCAGCATGGCAACTTGCGTATTAGCTATCTGGATGATGATTTTATGCAAAGTGGCGATTTTGCCAGAATCAAACAGGCTGCCCAGGTGCTGTATGGTCTGATTGGATCAGGTGCAAAAATCCGGCGGGGTGAACAGGAAACCCCGGTTCAGGAATTCAAGGAGGCGCTGGAATGGTTACTTGAAGAAACCAAAAAAGGCATTACTATCCAGCGTTATAAAGGATTGGGAGAAATGAACCCGGAGCAATTGTGGGAAACCACCATGAATCCGGGCAATCGCCGTCTGTTGCGTGCACAGATCGAGGACAGCATCCAGACCGATGAAATTTTTACCACCCTGATGGGAGACGTGGTTGAACCTCGCCGGGCATTTATCGAAAACAATGCACTGCGCGCTAAGAATATTGATATTTAACAGGGCTGTTAATCGTTTTCGGCAGCCAGTCGGGTAATTTACCGGGGAGAGCTATGTCAACAGAACTTGATAAAACCGTGAGCCAATCGGCAACAGGCATTCATCTGCTTCAATTACATGATTCACCGATCATGCGCTGGCTGTACCTTGGTATTGGTATCACCGCCCTGTTTATGGGCATACTGGGCATATTTTTACCTGTATTGCCAACAACTCCCTTTATCTTGCTGGCTGCGGGCTGTTTTGCACGTAGCTCCGAACGTTTTCATGGCTATTTGCTTGGTCATCGTATAGCTGGACCAATCATTCAGGAATGGTGCGAACATCGTAGCGTGGCACGTCAAGTCAAGCGCTGGGCATATCTGGTAATGTCTTTGTCGTTCGGAAGCTCGATTCTGATTGTCCCTTCCTGGGAATTAAAAGGGATGTTGGTGATATTAGCCGCCATTTTGTTCTTTTTCATTTGGCGATTACCAGTACGTGGTGAAAACAGATAGATACACAATTTCCTGGTTTTATTCCGATGGAAAAGGTTCGTTTATCCAAACTGATGTCCGCACAGGGGTTATGTTCGCGCAGAGAGGCTGATACCTATATTGAGCAGGGCCTCGTTTATGTGGATGGACAGCAGATTTGTGAGCTGGGAACAAAGATCTATCCCTCGCAGAAAATCGTACTCGACCGGGTAGCTCAGGCAAAACAGGATCAGCAGGTAACAATTTTGCTAAACAAGCCAGTTGGTTATGTATCCGGCCAACCTGAGCCTGGCTATAAGCCTGCCCTCAGCCTGATTGGCCATGATTCCTGCTTTTATCCGGATCGTTCCACTTTGCGGTTTGTACCACAACATCTCAAGAATCTTGCACCAGCCGGTCGGCTGGATATTGATTCACAAGGATTGCTGGTATTTACCCAGGATGGCCGCGTTGCCAAACAATTGATTGGGGAACACTCTCAAATAGAAAAGGAATATCTGGTACGGATAACCGGTAGCCTGACACCCAAGGGGCTGTCGTTGCTCAACCACGGATTACAGCTTGATGGTCAGGCATTGAAACCAGCGAGGGTAAGTCGTTTGAACCAGGATCAGCTTCGTTTTATTCTGCAGGAAGGCAAAAAACGGCAAATCAGGCGGATGTGCGAGCTGGTCGGATTGAATGTAACCGGACTGAAACGTGTGCGGATTGGCCGAATCAGACTGGCTGACCTGCCAGAGGGAAAATGGCGCTATCTTGCAAAGCATGAAACGTTTTGATTGTACAAAATGCCTGATGAAATTTTTTGTTTCAATCATTGCCCAGAGTTCGGGAAATCATTTCCAAGCCATTATTCTTGACAAAATTGAAGGGGTCTCTATAATCACCCGTCTGTCGAGAGGCAACCCCGGTTTTTATTCGGTATGATTTGCGGGAATAGCTCAGTTGGTAGAGCGCAACCTTGCCAAGGTTGAGGTCGCGAGTTCGAGACTCGTTTCCCGCTCCAATTTTATATAGATGTACCGGTGTTTCTTGGTTCACGTCAAACTTCATACTTTGACGTCGTAAGAAAAGTAAACGACGTCTTCAAACAGTTCACGGCGGGGTGGCAGAGTGGTTATGCAGCGGCCTGCAAAGCCGTCTACGCCGGTTCGATTCCGACCCCCGCCTCCATTAGTATTAGTAGTCTCAGCTTTATAATTGCCCGGGTGGTGAAATTGGTAGACACAAGGGACTTAAAATCCCTCGGACATTAACGTCCGTGCCGGTTCGATTCCGGCCCCGGGCACCAAAACTCCAGGAATAATGTTCGTTTTTACTGTCTTTGCTTCTTGTTGCTAAGCAGGAGCTGGACTATCAATCTCGCCGACAATAATCACGCCATGCGGAACCGTATTTCCATCATCTTTTTTACGCTTGCCATATCAGTAACGTTAATTAGCTGCAGCACTCGGCAGCTGTATACCACTGGGCAATCCTGGCAACGCAACCAGTGTTACCAGCTGATTGATCAACAGGAACGGGAACGTTGTCTGTCGGATATTGATGAATCCTACGAGTCATATCATAAAGATTCCGGCACCAAGGATCAGTAAAAGCTGGTACACATAATTTCTGAAGCTGCACATTTAATATGCAAATAGTCCACACTCTTGGTGTGTGTAGCGGAATTTACCGGGATTCTGATAGAATCACGAGTCGATTTTAGAAAGTGTCACTCAAGGAATATCATCATGACTTATGTAGTAACAGAAAGCTGTATCAAATGTAAATACACGGATTGTGTTGACGTATGCCCGGTAGATTGTTTCCGCGAAGGACCAAATTTTCTGGTGATTGATCCGGATGAATGCATCGACTGCACGTTGTGTGTGGCAGAGTGCCCGGTGGAAGCGATTTATGCAGAGGATGATGTGCCTGAAAATCAGCGCCAGTTCATTGCACTCAACGCGGAACTGTCAAAAACCTGGGATCCGATCATTGAGAAGAAAGATGCCCTGTCCGATGCTGATGAATGGGCCTCTGTTACAGATAAGTTGGATAAACTGGAGCGCTGATCATTTCGCTGTTGTCAAAGTGTACCCTTCACCGGGTGTAAAAAAGTTAGGGAGGTACCAATAATGAAAGCTTCGATCACAAGGATTGCTTTTTTGATGTTGTTCTGTGTACTTCCACAAACCGCCATGGCACAGCGCGAAATAACACAAAGTTACCCGGTCGCAGCGAGTGAAAAGCTGGTCAACGGCATTGTCAACGTTGCAACCGGTGTTATCGAGCTTCCAAAAAACGTTATTCTTACCAGTCAGCGTGATGGTGCAGCTTACGGGATGACCATCGGTCTTGTGACCGGCATCATGCATACTATCGGGCGCACCGTGTTTGGCGCTCTTGATGCTGTAACCTTCTTTATTCCTACGCAGCCAACCGTTCGTCCGCCGTATATCTGGCAGGATTTTGGCAGGGAAACCACCTACGGATAGTTCATATCCACGGCTGCTTGTCACCCGCTTCCTTCAGCTTTTCAGCAACGCCATCAGTTTTCTGATTTTTTTTACCCGTTCGCCAATATCCGGCAAATGAAGCCGGATGCTCAGGCGATCAGGCCCTGACATACTATATTCCTTGCCACTCTGGATAAGCTGGATAATTTTTATGGCTTCGATCGGGGGCTCCGGCACAAACTGCAAGTGAATGAGATCCGGCCCGGCATCAATCCGGGTAATACCCAGTTGCCTGGCTTCAATACGCAAGCGGTGACTATCCAGCAATGCCCGGGCAGCATCAGGTAACAGGCCGAAACGGTCAATCAGTTCCTGATGAATTTCATCCAGTTCTGTATCGCTGTCACACCCCGCCATCCGCTTGTATAAAACCAGCCGCTCATGAATATCCCCGCAATAACTTTCTGGTAATAGTGCCGGAACATGCAGCCGGATTTCTGCAGAAACACCTAGAGGTTGCTGCATGTCCGGCTCATGACCGGCTTTCAACGATTTGATGGCTGAATCCAGTAGTGAACTGTAAAGACTGAACCCCACCTCCTGCATTTCACCACTTTGTGAATCTCCCAGTACTGCACCTGCACCACGAATCTCCAGATCATGCATGGCCAGATAAAATCCGGATCCGAGTTCTTCCATTGCCTGAATCGCTTCCAGTCGCCTGATCGCCTGCGTGGTCAATGCAGCTTTTTCCGGAGTTAGCAGATAGGCATACGCCTGATGGTGCGAACGGCCAACCCTGCCGCGCAACTGGTGTAGCTGCGCCAGCCCGAATTTATCAGCGCGATGAATGATGATGGTATTGGCAGTGGGAACATCGATCCCGGTTTCAATGATGGTCGTACACAACAGCAGGTTGAAACGTTGCTGGTAGAAATCGCGCATGACATGCTCCAGCTCACTTTCCCGCATTTGCCCATGCGCAATGTTTATGCTTGCTTCCGGCAGCAGTTTGGCCAGCTTGCTGTACATGTTCTGGATGGTATCTACCTCGTTATACAGAAAATAGATCTGCCCACCCCGTTTCAATTCGCGCAGACAGGCTTCGCGAATGATTCCTTCCGTGTATGGGTGCACGAAAGTACGGATGGCCAGCCGTCGCTGAGGTGCGGTAGCAATCACCGAAAAATCCCTGAGACCTTCGAGTGACATGGCCAATGTACGCGGGATCGGTGTTGCCGTCAGCGTTAGCACATCCACCTCGGCACGCAGCTTCTTGAGCTGTTCTTTCTGACGTACGCCAAAACGGTGTTCCTCATCGATGATTACCAGTCCCAGATTCTTGAATTTAACCTTGTCCTGGATCAGCTTGTGTGTGCCGATGATAATGTCGGTTGTTCCCTGTTCCAGGCTTTGCAGCGCTTCCGTTTGTTCTTTTGCTGAACGGAAACGGGAAAGTTCGGCAATTTTTACTGGCCATTGCTCGGCAATTAATCCAAAGCGGTCAGAGAAATTCTGAAAATGCTGTTCTGCCAGCAAAGTGGTTGGAACCAGCACTGCTACCTGCTTGCCATCGGCAATTGCCACGAATGCAGCGCGCAGGGCAACTTCAGTTTTGCCAAAGCCAACATCACCACAAATCAGCCGATCCATCGGTTTACCGGAAGTCATATCCTGAACGACTGCCTGAATGGCGGCTGCCTGATCCGGTGTTTCCTCAAAACCGAAACCTTCAGCGAAAGCGTTGTAATCGTGCTGGCTGAAACGGAATTGATGGCCTTTGCGAGCCGCACGCTGTGCGTACAGATTCAGCAGTTCGGCGGCAGTATCGCGCACTTGTTGCATGGCCTTGCGCTTGGCTTTTTCCCATTGGCCGCTTCCCAGTTTATGCAGGGGAGCGGCTTCCGGTGCAGCGCCGCTGTAGCGGCTGATGAGGTGAAGTTGTGTCACCGGCACATACAGTTTGTCTCCCCCTTGATATTCCAGCGCAAGAAATTCACTGGATTGCCCCGCCTCGCCATCTCCCATCTCCATACTGACCAGCCCGAGATAGCGTCCGATGCCATGTTGTTCATGCACCACTGGGCTGCCGGGTTTGATTTCGGACAGATCACGTAAAATGGAATCAGCCGAAGTGGTTTTGCGTGCTTCGCGCGCGCGATGACCGCGTACATGTGTGGCATAAAGTTCATTTTCGGTTACCAGTGCCCATTTTTCAGTCGTCAGGATAAAACCGGTTTGCAGCGGTGCCACTCCCAGCATGCAGGGCGCCGTATCCGATTGGAATGCGGCAAAACTTTCGCAAAGCTGCAGCGGCAGGCCATATTCCCGCAGATATTCCGCCATCAGTTCACGCCGACCGATACTTTCTGCCAGCAGTAAAACCCGCCCATCCTCTTGCGTGAACGCATCGACAAAAGCAGTTAGCTGCCCGATCGGGTTGGTTGCACGCCGATCGACCCGTACCGTGGGCAGGGAACGACTAAATGGTGCCTCCACATCTTCTTGCTGCCCGGTGTACATATCCACCCGGTGGTATGACTTGAGGTGACCATAGAACTGGTCTTCCGGCAGAAACAGATCTACCGGAGAAAGCAAGGGCCGGTCCAGATCGTTACGCATCAGCTGATAACGTGAACGAGTGTCCTGCCAGAACTGGCTGATGGCAGGCGCAACTTCCCCGTGCAGACACAGTGTGGACTGTTCTGGCAAATAATCGAACAACGTAGCGGTCTGTTCGAAAAAAAGCGGCAGATAGTATTCGATCCCGGCAGGTGTATTTCCCTTGCTGATTTCCTGATACAGTCGGCAGCGGGTAGGATCGCCCTCGAATTTTTCCCGGAAGCCGGTACGAAACCGGCTGCGCCCCTTGTCATCCAGCGGAAATTCCCGGGCTGGCAGCAGCCGGATTTCCTTGACCGGGTAAATGCTGCGCTGGGTATCGACATCAAACGTGCGTATCGATTCGATTTCGTCATCAAACAGATCAATGCGATAAGGCAGCGGACTGCCCATCGGGAACAGATCGATCAACCCTCCGCGAATACTGTATTCCCCCGGTGAAAGTACCTGCGACACATGCGAATACCCCGCCAGTGTCATCTGGTTGCGAAATGCCTGCAAATCCAGCTGATCACCCTGATTGAGAAAGAAAGAATGCGCTGCCAGAAATTCCCGTGGCGGCATCCGGTACAACGCCGTGGTCACCGGTACGATCAACACATTACAGGTGTGGTGCGTGATCTGGTAAAAAGTGGCCAGACGTTCCGAAACCAGATCCTGATGAGGTGAAAAAATATCGTATGGCAGGGTTTCCCAATCTGGTAGCAAACTCACATGCAGATCGGGTGCGAAAAAAGGAATTTCATCGAGTAACCGTTGCGCGTCTAATGCACTGGACGTGATGACGGCGAGCAATTTCCCGTCCTGATTCTGCCTTGCCAGCCGGGCCAGGGCACAGGCATCGCTGGAGCCTTCAAGACCGGCATAACGCTGCAATTGTCCAGGAGGTGTTTTGGTTGAGCGAGATGACATGATTTTGTGAATACAAGAGGAATGATTCAGAAATACGAGGGCGATATCAGAAAGAGTGTGCCTACCATACCCGCGATAATGGCGATGGTGCCCGTAGTACAGCGTTTGACCAACGAAGCATTACCGACAAAGAAGGCCAATCCCAGTTTGAAAATGAGATTGGCAATGGTGGCCAGTGTAATCGCAATGACTATCTCGGCTATCCCCAGTTTTCCCAGTTCAAGCAAACGTAAACTACTCAACGTAACCGCATCCACTTTGACCAATCCCGAAATAATAGCTACCGCGTATAGCCCGCTGCTGCCGGCGATGTCCGACAACCATCCGCTGAGAAACAGCACCGCAGCATAAAGCAGCCCAAATCCCATGGCAGTGGTCAGCTCCGCTGGATTTTTTGTATCCGGCATGGGGATAATTTGCTGCTGGCTGAACTCCTGCCACCAGAACAGGGCGGAAATTAAACCTAATAAAAAGCCGCCTCCCAGAACCAGAAGCAGATCGGGAACCACTACAGGAAAAATAATGGCACTGATCAGGACTGGCCGAAGCTGCGCTGTTAAATTTCCCAACAAAATTACAATGGCGGCAAGATTAACAAAATCGGGGTTTTTACTGGCGCGGCGCGAGAACATCAAGGTAATGGCAGTACTGGAAGCCAATCCACCCAGCACGCCCAGCAATACTGCACCATAACGCTGGCCAACAAAGCGCAATGCAATATAGCCCACCAGACTGACACCCGAGATCAGCACGATCATCAGCCAGATCTGATAAGGGTTGAAAGCATCGAACGGGCCGTAATTTTTATCCGGCAGGATTGGCAGGATAATGAAACTGAGAACCGCAAACTGGAGTATCGAAATCAGATCCTTGCGGGTCAGGTTTTGCGTGATACCCTGCAATTCGGTTTTGAAATACAGCAGAATGGTTGTGATGATCGCCAGCATGACGGCCAGGGTCGATTCTTCATACCACACCATTGCTCCCAGTCCATAGCAGATCAGTATAGCCGCCACCGTGGTGGTGCCCGGATCTTCCGGCGCATCCCGTTTATCCCGGTAAGAGGCAATTACCATGATTCCGACCAGCAACAAACCGCAGATCAGCAGCCAGGGAGTTTGTGCCTTGAACGATAGCATGGCAGCCAGCGTGCCGAACATGGCAACCAGCGCAAACGTGCGCAAGCCAGCCCTGGCAGCCGGACTGCGTTCGCGCTCCAGCCCGATCAACAACCCAATGGCGAGACTGGTGGCAAATTGCGCCAGATAACTTCGCTCCTGCGCAAGAAGAAATAGATCATCCATAGCGCGCCTGACCGGATTCGAACCAGTGTTCCAGCAATAATTGCATGCGGGTGCTCCCGTTATATTCGTTGATTTGTACCCGGTAGACAGCATCAATTTCAACAGGCAGCCGTTCGGTATGAAAAAACAGAATGCCGTCGTATACTTGCGCAGCACCAGTTTTGCGCAATTTCAACTTCAGGTGTTTTTCTCCGACGATGCGTTGGTTTTCAATCCGGAAACAGCCATTGAAACTTGGTTCGGGGAATCCCTGCCCCCATACCTGGTTCGACAGATATTGTGCCAGCTCCAGCGTCATGTCTGTTTCAGCCAGCTCGCCATCGGTTTCAATTACCTGAATCAGATCGGCCGGGGTTAGCAGTGATTGCGCCACCTGTTCGAACGCGGTACGGAACTGGTTGAAATGTGGCTCATATATCGTCAGGCCAGCAGCCATGGCATGACCACCGAATTTGACGATCAGCCCCGGACAACGCTTGGCAACCAGATCCAGCGCATCCCGCAGATGCAGGCCCGGAATGGATCGGCCGGAGCCTTTGATCTCGCCATCGTTACCCTGTGCAAAAACAATGACAGGCCGATGTAACCTGTCTTTGACGCGCGACGCAATCAGGCCAATGACACCCTGGTGCCAGCCCGGATCGTACAGGCACAGGCTGTAAACGGATTGCTTCTCATCATCCGCAATACCGGCAGACGGGTTTAATGCATCAATCACATTTTCCAGCTTGCCCATCGCTTCATCCCGCATTCCTGCTTCGATTTCCCGACGCTGGCGGTTCAATTCATCCAGTTCGGCAGCCAGGCGCAGAGCACGGGGTTCGTCATTTGTCAGCAGGCATTCGATTCCCAATGACATATCATCCAGTCGCCCAGCAGCATTCAATCTGGGTGCGAGAATAAATCCGAGTTCATAAGTGGCGATACGGCGGAAATCTCGTCCGGCTGCCTTGCACAGGGCATGAATGCCAGCACAGCAATACCCATTGCGGATACGCTGCAATCCCTGCTGCACCAGAATGCGATTGGTTCCTTCCAGCCTGACCACATCGGCCACCGTTCCCAGTGCAACCAGATCAAGCAGGCTGGCGAGGTTGGGTTCTTTGCCGGTAGCTGTAAAAGTGCCTCGCTCCCGTAATTCTGCCCGCAATGCCAGCATGACATAAAAAATTACACCGACACCGGCAATGTGTTTATCCGGAAAGCTGCACCCAGGCTGATTGGGATTGACGATGACGGCAGCTTCCGGCAACCGGTCTCCCGGCAGATGGTGGTCGGTAATGAACACCTGTATCCCCAGTCGATTGGCTTCTTCCACGCCTTCCACGCTGGCAATACCGTTATCCACCGTAATCAGGATGTCGGGTGGTGGAATCCGGGCAGCGGCCAGGCGCACGATTTCCGGAGTCAATCCATAGCCATATTCAAAACGGTTGGGTACAAGGTAGTCCACCACAGCACCAAACTGGCGTAATGCACGCAGCGCGACGGCACAGGCTGTCGCGCCATCAGTATCGTAATCGGCAATGACGAGCATCCGTTTCCGGGCAGCAATGGCATCGGCCAGTAACGCGGAGATTTGCCGAATGTTCTTCAGTTCCCCGAACGATGTCATCCGGGTAAATGCCGTTTCGAGCTGATCAGGATGACTGATGCCACGAGCGGCAAAAATGCGCGCCAGAACGGACGACAAACCATGTGCGCTGAGTGTTTCGTAGGCGTGAGCAGGAAATTCGCGAATCGTAATGTTGGCCATAGTGCCAGCATTTTATCACCAGGCTGGAACCGGCCGTAGCAGCGGAAGAAAACGGAAGGAGAAATGAAGCAGGCGCATCCCGGTAACTTGGTTGTTACCGGGATGCGCCTGTTACTGTTTAAGGAGACGCTGATTTATTCCATCATCGCGAGAAGCGAAGCGCCGTGGCGATCCATAAGGCATTGATAAACATAAAAAATAGATTGCTTCACAGCATTCGCAATGACAACCTGCGATTAAATCAGTGCTTCCTTAAATCTGTGTCCGATATTTATTTCGGTGCAACCACGCCGGATTCGCCGGTTGCCTTGGCCGCGCGCAGTACCGGGTAGAATTGCGTATAAACCATGTCGGTCTTGGCATTATCCTTGTGGCAGGTTGCGCAATCAGCAGTAGGCAGGTTTTTGGCTGCGGCAACCAGCGGGGTGCCGGGAACGTAGAAAATATAAAAAGCCCAGTTACCTGGTTCGCTTGCAAAGCGTTGTGAATCTTTGACGGAGGCTTCCAGTCCGATATAGTCACCCATGAAATAGCCATTTCCGCTGCCCGGGCCTTTGCGGTCGCCAACACTGATCAGTTCTTTCACGGTTACGGTTCCATCCCGGAACTCACCGGTTTTTTTCCAGTGGGCATAGCTTTCCGGATCGACATAAACCGTTCTGATTTCGGTGAAAGGTGCTTTGCCGTCGTTCAGCTCGTCAGGCGTGACCTGGGTACCGACCATGACCCATTCGCGATAATTCTTGGGTAACAGCAGCTCTCCCTTGTCGTTAAACTCTGCCACGCCTGCCGCCAGCGCGCTGCCAGCCATGACTGCCGAAAGCATCAGACCACTCAAACCACCTATCAGTTGTTGCTTGAAGCTCATAAACATCTCCTTTTAGTTGATGGACAGCAAAATTGTCATCCCCCGGCAGGATAATTTTTCCTTGCCGGCGGCGCGGCGTAGTTTACGCCAGGTTGGTTGTGAACAGATTGGCCAGCGCAGTGCCAGGATCCGGTGCGCGCATGAAGGTTTCCCCGATCAGGAAGGTATAAATCTGGCGGGACAGCATCATTTCCACATCTCCTGATGTGCGAATGCCGCTTTCAGTGACGACGATGCGCCCGGCAGGGATGCGTTTGACCAGTTGCAAAGTGGTGTCCAGCGTTGTTTCAAAGGTGCGCAGATTACGGTTGTTGATTCCGATCAGCGGTGTGGTCAATTGCAGTGCAAGATCTAGTTCATCCGCATCGTGCACTTCCACCAGTACAGCCATGCCCAGCGATTGCGCAAGGGTTTCCAGTTTGCGCATGCGTTGCAGTGCGTCATCTCCCTGATTGACGGCGGGATCATCCAGAAAAACCGGGGAAAGAAATGCAGCGACGATCAGCAATATGCAATCAGCGTTCATCACGCGGGCTTCGTGGATCTGATATTCGTCCAGTATGAAATCCTTGCGCAGCACGGGTAAATCACATGCAGCACGCGCCTGCTGTAAAAAATCGGCACTGCCCATGAAGAATTGTTCATCGGTCAGAACAGACAAGCAGGCAGCGCCATTGCGGGCGTAACTGGCAGCAATATCTGCCGGGTTGAAATCTTCCGGGATCGCGCTCTGGCTGGATGCATTTCCCGTATGTTCCGATACTGATGCGCTTTGTGTGCCTGCGCGCCCGCGTAACAAACCTTTGCTGGGGCTGGCCTGTTTGATTTCGGCAATGACGGCAGCGCGATTCTGGTTGATCCGGCTGTGTATGGCCTGCAAAAATCACGCGGAGCGGCATTGCCAGCGCGTCCTTACGAATTTCTTCCAGCGGTTTTGCGCCCGGGCGGTTGCAATCTCTTGCTTTTTCACGGCAAGGATGCGATCAAGAATATCTGACATGCGTACTAGTGTTGTATCCGGTTGGAGAATTCGATTAAAGCCTGCATTTTCTGTTTTGCAGCACCGCTGGCCAGCATGTTGCGGGCGGCCTCAATTCCTTCCGCCAGGGAATCTGTTTTTCCGGCCACATAAATTGCAGCGCCGGCGTTGAGCAGTACGATATCCCGGGCAGCCCCCGGGTTGTTGTCCAGCACGGACAGCAGCATTGCTCGCGCCTCCCCGGTATTGTTTACCTGCAGGGATTCAATGGTGGCACGTTCCAGCCCGAAATCTTCCGGATGGACAGTATATTCGCGGATTTCACCCGCCTTGAGTTCTGCGATCCGGGTCGGGCCGGAAATCGTGATTTCATCCAGCCCGTCACTGCCATGCACGACCATGGCATGCCGACTGCCCAGCCGGAGTAGTACTTGTGCCAGTACGCCGGTCAGATCAGCTTTGAATACACCGAGCAACTGGTTTTTGGCACCAGCGGGATTGGTCAGCGGCCCCAGGATGTTGAAGATTGTGCGCACACCTAGCTCCCGCCGCACAGGCGCGGCATGTTTCATGGCATGGTGAAAGTTGGGCGCAAACATGAAACCGATTCCCACTTCGCTGATGGATTGGGCAATCTGATCCGGTGTCTGGTCAAGATTGATGCCGATGGCCTCCAGCACATCTGCGCTGCCTGCCTTGCTTGAAACGGAGCGTCCGCCATGCTTGGCGACCTGTGCGCCTGCAGCAGCGGCTATGAAAGCGGATGCGGTCGAGATGTTGAAGGTGTTGCGCCCGTCGCCACCGGTGCCGCAGGTATCGACCAGATTGGCCGATCCGGTCACTTCGATCCGCACGGCCAATTCGCGCATTACTTGTGCAGCCGCGCTGATTTCACCGATGCTTTCACGCTTCATGCGCAATCCGGTGACCAGGGCAGCCGTCATGACTGGCGATACATTGCCCGACATGATCGCGCGCATCAGCTCAACCATTTCTTCAAACGGAACTTCGCGCTGCTCAAGAATTTGAGCAAGAATTGCCTGCGGATTCACGCTTCGCACAATGTTGAAGAAGTCTTCCGGATGGCATTACCCTGAAGAAAATTACTGAGCAACTGGTGGCCGTGTTCACTCAATACTGATTCTGGGTGGAACTGCACACCTTCAACAGGCAGGGTCCGGTGCCGTACCCCCATGATTTCGTCATCCTCGGTCCAGGCAGAGATTTCGAGGCAGTCAGGTATACTGGATCGCTCGATGACCAGTGAATGATAACGGGTTGCGATGAACGGATTGGGCATTCCCTGGAAGACCCCCTTGCCATCGTGAAAAACCGGTGATGTTTTACCATGCATGATTTTTCCGGCGCGCACAATCTTCCCGCCGAACGCCTGACCTATGCTCTGGTGGCCAAGGCATACACCCAGTATGGGCACCTTTCCGCTGAACTGGTTGATCAGATCCACGGAAATACCCGCTTCATCCGGAGTACACGGGCCTGGTGAAATGACAACACCAGCTGGATTCAATTGTTGAACCGCATCGAGGGTAATCTCATCGTTACGGACAACCATAACATCTTCACCCAGTTCGCCCAGATATTGCACCAGGTTATAGGTAAAGGAATCGTAATTATCAATCATTAACAACATGGGAGGTAAAATCGCTGTTTGCTATTCAGAAAAAAACGGCGAAGGAAAATGCGGAACAATGCCCGGAATTTTTCAACCCGGCTATTTTCTCCCAGCGCGCATGAAAGGTAAACCTGCACCATGAAAATTTCCACGGATGTTCCACCTTCCGGACAAGTACGCCGAAAAGCCGGATCCGGGTATAAACCCAAATCATTTCTGGCCATGATCCTGATCGGATTTTTAATTGTCGGACTGCCGTTGATAGCCGCGCTGGTCTACAGCGCCATAAGAATTGACCAGTTATCCGATCAAAGCCGGAACAATGTTTATCAGGCAACCCAGATTACCAGTGGCACCAGCGTCATCATCGGTGAAATCATGGCGATGGAGCGCAGCGTGCAACAGGCGTTAGTGCTGGACGATGCCTCCCTGCTGGAAGGTTATTTTCTGGGACATACCAAATTTGAAAATATCACCAACCATCTTTCCACTATTTCCATTTATCCGGAGCAACGCTTGCCCTTGGAGAAAATGCGTTTGCTGGAAACCAATCTGTTCAGGGAAATACTGAATCTGACCGAGCAGCCACAGAATTTGTCCTACCTGCTGGAACGTTTTGCTTCCTTGCTTGCGCTGGCTCAGGAGTTTTCGGCCAACAGCTTCCGGGTGATTGGGCAGGAAGTGGGTAATGTGAGTGAGATTGCGACACAAACCCGCTCACTGGTTGAATGGGAATTACTGATTCTGGTGCCGCTGGTCATTTTTCTGGCGCTCATTTTTTCGATCATCATTGCCCGTCCTATTCGCCAGATTGATGAAGCCATTGCCCAAATGGGAAGGGGCAAACTTTCACAGCCCATTCAGGTCAATGGACCACAAAACCTTGTGTATATCGGTGAGCGCCTGGATTGGTTGCGACAGCGCCTGCTCAAACTGGAAGATCAGAAAATACAGTTTTTTCGTCATATTTCGCATGAGCTGAAAACACCACTGACGGCGATCCGGGAAGGAGCCGATCTGCTCGCCGAAGGTGTTACAGGAAGCCTTAACCAGAAACAGCAGCTCATCGCCGGTATTCTTCATAGCAGCAGCATGCAGCTGCAGAAACGGATTGAAGATTTATTGAATTTCAGCGCGCTACAGGCAGAGATCATCACGCTCGTCAAACAACCGGTTAGTCTGGAAAAAATCATCAATGCCGTGGTAATTGCACAAAATCTTTCCATTTTGAGTAAAAACATTAAAATTCACCTGCAATGTCCGGATGTGTCGTTGGAAAGTGACAAACAGAAACTGGAAACCATGCTTGATAACCTGCTTTCCAACGCAGTCAAATTTTCGCCGGCTGATGGTCTCATCGGGATCACGGTTATATGTAGCGAGAACAGAGTGCAAATCGACGTAAAAGATAGTGGTCCGGGGGTGAGTGATATTGATGGAGATCAGATCTTCGAGCCATTTTACCAAGGGCGCAACACGCCCGAGAGCCATGTCAGAGGCACAGGGCTGGGATTGGCCATTACAAAAGAATATGCCATTGCACATGGGGGAAATATCGAGCTCATACGACACACCGGCAAACCCGGCGCCCATTTTCGACTAACTTTACCCATTAACAGTTCTGAACCTACAACATGACCAGCATTTTGAAATTATTGGCAGGACTGACAATATTTGCCGTTACGGCCGGGTGTGTGCATCAGCCCATCCAGCCTGCGCCAGAGCCCGTCGAAAAAGAAGAAATACAATTTATCCAGGCACCCGAGGATGATCTGGTTGAATTGATGCGTTATTTCGACGCATTGCAAGGCAAAACCAAAGCTGAAATTCTGGAAGAATATAACTACGCAAACAGTCATTACCGCGAAAGCGCCAATCTTCTGCAACGGCTTAAATTGATACTGTTGCTGCTATTGCCTGATACAGGCTTTCAAAGTAACCGCGTGGCACTTGGCCTGATGGAAAATCTCCCGGCGCAGTTTGAATCTACGGCTGCCACGATAACGTTCAAGGATTTGCTGGTAATGTTGCTCAAGCGACAAAAAGCCGCGAATGTGCAGATTGAAAACCTGTCCGAGAAATTACGTTCAACCGAAACAGAAGTAGAGATGCTGAAGAGTAAAATCGACGCAATCAAGCATATCGAGAAACAGCTCATGCGTAAAATCACACCCTGATCAATCGATTCAAAATCAAATCATGCAAAGCAAAAAAATTCTTCTGGTGGATGATGATAGGGATTTGCTGGAGCTTCTTTCCATCCGTCTGACTGCAGCCGGGTACGAAACCATACTTGCGGACGGCGCCGAAGCCGCCATCAATTACCTTGATATTTCCCGTCCCCAGCTTGTTATTAGTGACATGCAAATGGGTGACCTTGATGGCATGGCATTGTTCGAACATATCCATCGCAACATTCCGACCCTTCCAGTCATTATCCTGACCGCTTACGGCACAATTCCCGATGCCGTTGCGGCAACCCAGCGCGGAATCTTTGGTTATCTCACCAAACCGTATGACCCCAAAATCCTGTTGAGCCAGATCAAGCGTGCAATCGAACTGGCGCCCGTGGTTGATCTGCCCCCCGGTAATGCACCCGTTCCGGCCTGGCGCAAGAACATCATTACCCAGAGTGCGGTCATGGAAGATCTGCTCGCCAAAGTGGGCCGGGTGGCGCAAGGGGATGCCAGCGTGCTGTTATCCGGTGAAAGCGGGGTTGGCAAGGAACTGTTCGCCCGCGCGATTCATCAGGCATCCAGGCGCTGCGACCGGCCATTTATCACCATCAACTGCGCGGCCATCCCGGAACAACTGCTGGAATCCGAACTGTTCGGGCATGTCAAAGGTGCGTTTACGGGTGCAGTGCGGGATCATAAAGGATTGTTCCAGCTGGCAGAGGGGGGCAGCCTGTTTCTGGACGAGATTGGTGATATGCCTTTGCTGCTGCAGGCAAAGTTGCTGCATGCACTGCAGGAGAGGGTGATCCGCCCCGTTGGTTCCTCTGAAACTGTTCCGATTGATGTACGCATTATCTCTGCCACGCATCGGGATCTGAAAGCAGAAATCGGGGAGGGAAACTTTCGTGAAGATCTCTATTACCGGCTTTTCGTTGTCGGGTTGACCATTCCATCACTGGCCCAGCGGCGAGAAGATATTCCGTTGCTGGCCAATCATTTTTTGCGTGTATTTGCCGAGAAGCATCAACGGGATGTCAACGGATTTTCACCCGAGGCAATCAGCTTTCTACTGGCAGCACCCTGGCCAGGAAACATCCGCCAGTTCATGAATGTCATCGAACAAAGCGTTGTCATGAGTGCGGTTCCGCTTATTTCGGTTGAACTGATTGGCGATGCCATCCATAAAGATGAAGAGCAGATGACATCGTTTGAAGAAGCGCGCCGGCAGTTCGAGCGGGACTACCTTGTCAAGGTACTGAAAATTACTGCGGGAAATGTAACCCAGGCGGCCAAGCTGGCCAAGCGCAACCGCACCGAGTTTTACAAGCTGTTGCAGCGGCACCAGCTCGATTTCACGCTGTACAAATCCCTGCAGGAGAAGGTCTGATCCTGGAAAATTTCTGCCTTGAACTGGCTACCTCGCCGACGTTTTTCAGAGATTCCCTGGCTTATCTGGCTAACGGCGGGAATTTTGCGATGACTTCAACGATAACTCCTTCCCGCAGCACTTTCAGGGGTAGCCAGGTGCCCGGCGCCTGATGTTTGACGGTAGCAATCACCTCACCGCTATCCCGGACCTTGCTGCCAGCCATTTCAAGAATCACATCCCCGGGCTGCAAGCCTGCTGATTCAGCAATACTTTTCGGTTCTACCTGCAGCACAAGCGCGCCTTCGGTTTTTTTGCCGAATTCAAAGCCGATTCCCAGACGCTGCTGCGGAGGGGAGGCGGAGGGTGATGACATCGGTGTCAGCCCGAATACCGCATCGGCGTAGCCTTCAACCAGTGATTTGCAGGGCCGGTTGGTATCCCATGGCAGCAGGGAAGCAATTTTGCTTGTGCCGAGATCTTTCAACTGGTGCGGCACACCAAACCCTTTCAGAATATGGCCGGAACCCATGACACCGACCACCAGCGGTTTCTTTTTCCGATCATAACTATCCAGCACAGCATGAATCTCCTGTGCCATTGCCCGATCCCACAATTGTTGGCTGACAACGAACCGCAGGAAATCAGGGTCGTAAATGCCCGGTTTCTGATGCTTTCCGGCGGACTGATGTCCGCTGCGTTCGTGCTGTTGGTAAATCGGTAGCAGAAATTCAAGATATTCCGGCGCAGGAGGTGCAGGACGGGCGACACCTTCCCGCTCTTTTTCCGGTACACCATCAAACCCTTTGGCCGTAACCGCTTTTCTCAGACCGATATCGATATTGAGCGCCCGCATGGGAATGCGGTTCATGCGCGCAAAATGAAACAGGGGCAGATACAGGTTGGCATCGGCGCTCCAGACTGATTGCCATTCAGACCGGGATAAAAATTCGGCTTCCGTCAGCTCGCCAGCCACCCACTGATCTAGCACTTTCTGCACCCGTCGTGGAAACATCTCGAAACCAATCACCATGTCCGGGCGTGCAGCGTGCAGCGTGGCCAGCATCTGCAACTGCCAGCGATGATGCTCAGGATTGATATGGGTTTCACCTAGCAATACCACCGATTTGTCTTTTACTGACGCCACCACGTTGGAGAGGGTGGTATCCCCTTTGCCGGGGATGATCCAGCCCGCTACCGGGACACATTGACCCGAATCAGTCTGTTTGCTGGCAGAAGAGATTGTGCCTGCCGACTGGTGTTGTGCGGAAAGGTCATGAGTCTGGAGCAATCCACCCGCCAGCAGCAGGCCGGAGAGAATCAGTTGCCGGCCGCGTATGAAATCAGTCATTGATTTTCCTGAAATTAAAATAGAGGTGTGACAGAAGACATTGATCGGGGTTCAGTCTGTCCATTTACGGGCATTTCTGAACATTCGCATCCAGGGAGAATCTTCCGGCCAGCCGTCAGGATGCCACGAATGCTGCACGGTACGAAAAACCCTTTCCGGATGCGGCATGAGAATGGTTACTCGGCCATCGGTGGAAGTCATGCCGGTAATACCTGCGGTCGAGCCATTCGGATTGAGCGGATAGGTTTCGGTAAGTGTTCCACGGTTATCCACAAACTGCAGTGCGATATATGGTTGTGCAGCGTGCAGCTGTGTCTCATCCCGGAAGAGCGCAAGCCCTTCTCCATGCGCCACCGTTACCGGCATGCGGCTATTCTCCATGCCGGCAAAAAACAGCGAAGGACTGGTTCCGATTCTGACCATGACAAAGCGAGCTTCAAACTGCTCGGAACGATTGCGCCCGAAACGGGGCCAGTGTGCGGTGCCCGGAATGATGTCCTGCAGATGGCTCATCATCTGGCAGCCATTGCATACGCCCAGGGCGAAAGTATCCGTGCGTGCAAAGAACGCGGCAAATTCATCCCGTGCCCGTGCATTGAACAGGATCGACTGCGCCCATCCCCGGCCAGCACCCAGTACATCGCCATAGGAGAAACCGCCTCCGGCAATCAGTCCCTTGTATTCGCCCAGCCTGACCCGCCCGGAGAGAATGTCGCTCATGTGTACGTCCACAGCGTTGAATCCGGCGCGATCGAATGCGGCTGCCATTTCCACATGGCCGTTCACACCCTGTTCGCGCAGAATGGCCACTGCCGGGCGGCTGGTCAGAATACCCGGTGCAGAAACCGGCTCCGCGAGGGAAAACGTCAGCTGTGTATGCAGTCCCGGATCATCCGCATCCAGAATTTGGTCAAATTCCTGTTGCGCACATCCGGGATGATCGCGCAATTTTTGCATGTGGAAGCTGGTTTCCGACCAGATGCGCTGTAATTTCGTGCGCTTTTCCTCGAACAACACCTGGCCATCAAGTAACAGCCGGATATTGTCCTGTCCATCCGGGTGGCCGATCACATGGCTCATTTGCCCCAGCCCGGCATTCGCCAGCGCGCCGATAACCGCATCATGATGCCGGGTTTCGATCTGGATGACGGCACCAAGCTCTTCATTGAACAAGGCGGACAATACCTGCCCATTTACGTCTTCAGCTGGTCCGGACATTGGCGAAATCAGCGAATCAAGCGTGATGCTGGCACCGCAATGCCCGGCAAAAGCCATTTCGCACAAGGTGGCGAACAAACCGCCATCGGAACGATCATGGTAAGCCAGTACAAATCCCTGACGGTTAAGTGACTGGATAACATCAAAAAAAGCCCTGAGTTGTTCCGGATTGTCCAGATCAGGCGTGTTGTCGCCAGATTGTGCATAAACCTGGGACAGTGCCGATCCGCCCAGCCGGTTTCTGCCATTGCCAAGATCAATCAGAATCAGCTCGGTATCCCCTTTGTCCATACGCAACTGGGGCGTGAGCGTCTTGCGCACATCGGATACTTTGGCAAAGGCGGAAATAATCAGCGAAAGCGGAGCAACCACCTCTTTGGGTTGGCTATCCTGCCAGGCGGTTTTCATTGACAGCGAATCCTTGCCTACCGGAATGCTGATACCCAGCTGCGGGCACAATTCCATCGCTACGGCATACACGGCATCGTACAGCGCCACATCTTCACCCGGATGTCCGGCGGCGGCCATCCAGTTGGCCGAAAGCCGCACTGTTCTCAGATCAGCGATTGCGGCAGCGGCCAGATTGGTTATGGCTTCCCCCACCGCCATGCGTGCCGAACTGGCTGCATCAATCACGGCCAGTGGTGTACGTTCACCCAGTGCAAATGCTTCACCCGCATAGGTCTGGAATCCCATGGTAGTTACCGCGACATCGGCCACCGGCACTTGCCACGGGCCGATCATCTGATCGCGTGCGGTCTGGCCGCCAACACTGCGGTCACCAATCGTGATCAGGAAGGATTTGTCAGCCACAGCGGGCAGCCGCAACACACGGCACGCTGCTTCCTGCAGAGAAATTCCGGTGTTATCCAGCGGAGCCGTGCCGGGGCGGATGCGTTTGACATCGCGCACCATTTTGGGCGGTTTACCCAGCAACACGGGCAGCGGCATATCGGCCGGGGGTGTGGATGAATGGGCATCGGCCACGATCAGCTGAGGCTCTTCCAGAGCTTCGCCCACCACCGCGAACGGGCAGCGCTCGCGTTCGCAGATGGCCTGGAACAGTGGCAGGGATTCCGGCCGGATGGCGAGGACATAGCGTTCTTGCGCCTCGTTGCTCCAGATCTGCATGGGAGACATGCCCGGCTCGTCGGAAGGTATAGCGCGCAGATCAAACCGGCCACCGCGTTCTGCACCATGCACCAGCTCGGGCAGGGCGTTGGAAAGTCCCCCCGCTCCCACGTCATGAATCGACAGAATCGGGTTGGGCTGTCCGCTGCGTGCCAGTTGCCAGCAACGGTCGATCACCTCCTGTGCTCTGCGCTGCATTTCAGGATTGCCCCGCTGCACCGAGTTGAAATCGAGTGCTTCTTCATTCGTCCCGGCATCCATGCTGGAAGCCGCGCCGCCACCCAGCCCGATGGCCATGCCCGGCCCCCCCAGATGAATCAGCAGCGTACCCGCTGGGAAAGATTCTTTGCCTGTGTGCAACGCGGAAATCTGGCCGATGCCGCCCGCCAGCATGATGGGCTTGTGATAACCACGCATCTTGCCGTTTACTTCCTGCTCGTAGGTACGGAAGTAACCCGCCAGATTGGGACGGCCAAATTCATTGCTGAACGCTGCACCGCCAATCGGTGCCGTCAGCATGATGTCGAGCGCGGAAGCGATATGCCCCGGTTTGCCATATTCAACCGTTTCCCACGGCCGGACCACTTCAGGAATACGCAGATTGGAGACGCTGAAGCCGGTCAGTCCCGCCTTGGGTTTGGCGCCAGACCCGGTTGCACCTTCATCGCGGATTTCGCCGCCCACACCAGTAGCCGCGCCCGGAAAGGGGGAAATGGCGGTCGGGTGATTGTGCGTTTCCACCTTGATCAGCCAGTGCGTCAGCTCCGGTGCATAGCCATATTGATGGCCATTTCCGGGATAAAATCGCTCAATGGTTTCTCCTTCCAGAATCGCGGCATTATCCGAATAGGCCACGATCGTATGCTCCGGGTGGCTGTTATGGGTATGCCGGATCATGCCAAACAGCGAATACGGCTGCGGCGCGCCATCAATAATCCAGTCGGCGTTGAAAATCTTGTGCCGACAATGTTCCGAATTGGCCTGGGCAAACATCATCAGCTCAACATCGGTGGGGTTGCGCTGCACGCGGGTGAAATAATCCAGCAGATAGTCGATTTCGTCTTGGGACAGTGCCAAGCCCATCTCCCGATTGGCCTGCAACAGCGCATCTACTCCCCGGCCGGTCAAATCGATTTCGCCCAATGCGCCCGGCGCCGAATGATGAAACAGAACAGCCGCTTCGGACAGCGAATACAGCACGACCTCGGTCATGCGGTCATGCAGGCAGGCTTCAATTGGTGCCAGTTGGGCAGGTGTCAGTGTTATCTGGCTGTGCAGTTCGAAGGAAATACCGCGCTCCAGCCGTTCAATTCCGCTCAGGCCACAGCATCGGGCTATATCGGTCGCCTTGGATGACCAGGGAGAAATCGTGCCGGGGCGCGGCACCACCACCAGCCGTTTGCTGTCCACAGACGGCAGATCCGCTGTTTCCTCCACACCGAGCAATTCGCGCAGGCGGCTTGTTTCTTCTGCCGTCAAATCGCGCTGAACCTGGCAAAAATAGCGGTAATCGGCGGTGATGCCGGAAATTTGCGGTACGATTGCCTGAATGGAATGGAGCAGGCGTTCCAGACGAAAGGGAGAAAGCGCATTGCGCCCGCAAAATTGCAGCATCGGGATACACCCTCAATTGATTAAAAAACCTAATTTTACACGAGTAAACCAGTCGCCAGATTATCGCCAGATGAATACCACCCCCGTTTACACCACTGCCGGGATTCGTAAAATTGAATCGCTCGTCCTCTCTGTACCCAATCCGCCACCATTGATGGAAAAAGCTGGGCTGGCGGCTGCAGAAATTGCCAGAACCCGATTGCTGACGGGCGACAGGCGCCGTGTGCTGATTCTGGCCGGCCCCGGCAACAACGGCGGCGATGCATGCGTGGCCGCCCGCCATTTGCATGGCTGGGGAAAACAGGTCACGCTGGTATTCACCGGTGAGGCGGTGCAATTATCACAGGATGCAAAACAGGCGCTGACGCAATGGCAATCAGCCGGTGGAACGATCATTCCGGAGATTCCGGCCGGCGGCCAGTGGGATGCCGTGATCGATGGTCTGTTCGGGATTGGTCTGGACGAAACACGTCCGCTGGCAGAACGTTACCGGCAGCTCATCCAGCAGGTCAACCAGCTCGGGTTGCCGGTGCTTGCGCTGGATATTCCCAGCGGCCTGCCCAGTGATTCCGGCAATGTGCAGGATGTGGCCATCAGGGCGGCGATCACAGCAACATTCATCGCGCTCAAACCGGGTTTGCTGACCAGTGACGGTTGCGATTATTGCGGCGAAATCATGGTGTGCGATCTGGAACTGGATGCCGCCGCGCTGATTCCACCGGATAACGGATTGCTGGATCGGGCAAGTATTGCCGCGTGTTTACCTGCTCCCCGGCGGGCCAATAGCCATAAAGGTACTTATGGCAGGCTCGGGATTCTGGGCGGTGCCAGCGGCATGATTGGCGCAACCCTGCTGGCCGGGCGGGCCGCGCTCAGGCTGGGCGCCGGTCGGGTATATCTGGGGCTGCTGGCAGAAGCCGGTGCGTTGACTGTTGATCCGGTACAGCCAGAACTGATGTTGCGGCCGCCTGCCGATTTGTTACACCCGGATTTTCTCGATGCACTGGTTATTGGCCCCGGGCTTGGAAGTGAAATCGCCGCCTGTATGTATCTGGAACAGGCCTTGCACACTTCCTTGCCACTGGTGCTGGATGCCGATGCGCTCAACCTGATTGCGCAACACGAGGAACTGCGCAGCGCGTTGCAGGCACGTTCGGCATCATCCATCCTGACCCCGCATCCCGCCGAAGCAGCGCGTTTGCGGAACACAACCGTGGCTGAAATCCAGCGGAACCGGCTAGAGGCAGCCAGAAATCTTGCCCGGGAGTTCAACTGCGCAGTAGTGCTGAAAGGCGCTGGGAGCATCTGTGCTTTTCCCGGCGGCCACTGCCATTTCAACACCAGTGGTAACCCCGGTTTAAGCAGTGCTGGTACTGGCGACGTTTTATCCGGTTTTCTGGGTGCGCTGCTGGTACAGGGAGTATCTGCAGAACATGCCCTGCTGCTGGCGGTTTATCTGCACGGCGCAGCAGCAGGCGCATTGCTGGAACAGCAGCACGGGCCGCTGGGCATGGTGGCATCAGACATCATCTCCGCTGCCCGTAACCTGCTGAATCGCTGGATTGGAGAGGCAAATCCGGTATGGCATCCGCATGCGTAAGATGATCATTTTGGAGTCAGTGATCCAGTGCCCGTCTTGCGGACACAGAGAAACGGAAATAATGCCTACCGACACATGCCAGTATTTTTACGAATGCAGGGGGTGCGGCATGCTACTCAAGCCTAAACTCGGAGACTGCTGTGTCTATTGTTCGTACGGTACTGTTCCATGTCCGCCTGTTCAGGAAGGGGATAATTCATGTTGCCCATCGGAAAAATAATGTCCGGAATTTTATTTTTTAAGCTCTTTTCAGGCAGTTATATCGTTGTTCCTGAATATTTTTCAGGATGTCGACTGTTCCCCAGATACAGCATCGGTAATATCTGCCAGCGTGAGATCGCGCAGTGGTTTGTCGTTCCAGACGGTTGCCAGTGATGGATCGGGCGCCAGCAACAAGCGTTCGATCAGTGGTGCCAGCAAGATCCGGCCGGGTTCCACCAGCAATACCAGACGCGATTCTTCATTTCTTTTATGGGTGGCGAGTTCGCCAATCCAGTCCAGGCCGATCAGGGTATCCAGTACTGGAGTCAGCTGCAGGATGTCGGTTTGCAGTGCCTGTGTCAGTTGCAAGCGGGTGAGGCCGCGTGTTGTATTCCAGCGCGCTTGTGCCAGTGTTCGCAATACATCGGTAGCCAGCTGAAATTTCCAGCCAGGTTTGTTCTCACGGTGCACAGCGCCCGATAGCAGACCGGGCAGATAGGCAGCAATCACCGCCCCCAGCAGCACAATCAGCCACGCGACGTAAATCCACAGCAGAAAAATCGGCAGGGTGGCGAAGGTGCCGTAGATGATGGAATAGTCCGGCATGATGGCGAGGTACCACCCCAACCCATGTCGCGCCAGACTCAGAAAAAGGGCGGCAAACACAGCGCCGACAAGAGCATGTAGCCAGCGTACCGGTATATTGGGCACAAAGTGATAAAGCAGCGTAATGCCGGTTGTCATCAGAAAAAAGTGGATGCTGGCAAGCGCAAAATCAATACTCCCAGGCAAATCGGGCATCCATCCACGCGAAGCCGTCACCAGATAGGACGTGGTGGCAAGGCTGATACCCAGTACCAGCGGGCCGAGCGTGATCGCAGCCAGATTCATCAGAATGCGCTGGCCAAGCGGCCGTTTGCGGCTGGCATGCCAGATCCGGTTGAGTGTCCTGTCGATCGTCAGCATCAGAAAAACAGCCACCGCCATCAAGCCAGCCAGACCGAGGATTCCAAGCTCGCGTGCCTTACCGGCAAACTGGGTTAAATGCCGCATTACCTGCCCGGCAATACTATCCGGAATCAGGTTTTCCACCAGCCATTGCCGCAATTCGGCTTCGAGATGGGCAAATGCGGGAAATGTGGTGAAAGCAGATAACACCAGAGCGAATAGCGGAACCAGTGCCAGCAACGTGGTAAAAGTCAGCGAACCCGCCGTCAACACCAGCTGGGCCTTGCGCAGGCGCTCCCACAGCGTCATGGCAATGGAGCGCAGCGGAAAATCGAGGCAACGTGCGATCAGACGGCGCAAGCGGGAATCGGGAGAGGCCCGGTTCATAGCGTGGCCTGGCTGATTTTTCCCGGCAGTATCATTCTTTCCATGCCCCCGCCGCCAGTACCGGTGCATTCAGTTCAGCGTGCGCATTGCGCCAGCCGGGATAGTGCGCATCCATAACCGCAACAAAACGCGCGTTATGCGAAGGTTCGATCAGATGCGCCAACTCATGCACCACAACATATTCCAGCAGAGGCCGTGGTTTCTTCGCCAGCTCCGTATTCAGGCGAATATGGCCAGTGCGGTAATTGCAGGTGCCCCAGCGGGTTTTCATCTGTTGCAGGGAATAACCGGAAACCTGTACTTTCAGCCGTGTCTGCCATGTTTCAAACAGGGGTGGCACCGCCTCATGCAATAGCGATTTATGCCATTCCTGCATGATCTGTGCGCGCTTTTCCAGACTGGCACCCGGCCGGACCGTCAGAATAATCTGCCTGCCGTCGAGCACCACGGACGGCTTTATATCCTGATAGCGAACCGCCAGCAGACAGGGTGTGCCCCAGAGCAAGTGATTTTCGTGCTCAATAAACTGTTGCGGCACCTCCCGGATGCGGGCCTGCAGCTTTTTCTGCTGCGTGCGTATCCAGTTTAATCGGGAGATAGCGAAAAAACGCGCCGCCTCGAAGCGCACCGCAATCGGCACAGTCAGCGTCACGCGCCCATCCGGCGGATGCACCGATAAGCGTACATGCTTGACAGCCTTGCGTTTGACGGTAATCACCAGCTCATCAAGCTGTATATTTTCCATGGACGGTAACCATGCCTGTTTTTAAGGAAACGCTGATTTAATCGTAAATTGGCATTGCGGGTGAAGCGAAGCAATCCGGTTTTTCGTGTTCATCAATGCCTTATGGAACATCAGCGAGGCAGTCAGTTCAAGGCAAAATCGGAGTTTATACGTAATAAATGAGCATTTTGAACCGATGTTTAACGCAGAAATGACAACACAGATCGTTTTTCAGAGATTCCTTATGGATTGCCACGCCGCTTTGCTTCTCGCTGCACAAAGAGACCTGCAGCCAGTCTTTCAAAGAGGAAGCGCCATGCACATTGTTGGTATGAGGCAGCCGCGCGGTAGCGGATGTCGCCACGGAATTGAATGTTCCGTACCATATAGCGCATAACAAACAATTCCTCTCATAAAAAACAACCACCGGCCATCAAGCGCGGAAGGCAGAACCTGAGTATCTTGCCGCAGCAACCCTTTTTTCTTTGGCTCATGCCGCGTGCTTGAGTCCAATCAAACGGATTAAACACAGGAACAACAGCATGACCAGCACCCAACAACGCGCCGAACTGCAACGCCGGATCTGGCAAATCGCTAACGATGTTCGTGGCGCCGTCGATGGCTGGGATTTCAAACAATACGTGCTGGGCGCGTTGTTTTACCGCTTCATCAGCGAAAACTTCGCCAGCTATATTGAAGGCGGTGACGATAACCTCCGCTATGCCGAATTGCCCGATAGCGTCATCACCCCAGACATCAAGGACGACGCCATCAAAACCAAGGGCTACTTCATCTACCCCAGCCAGCTGTTTGCCACCATCGCCGCAGGCGCCAACAGCAACGAGAGCCTGAACACCGATCTGGCCGCCATCTTTGCCGCCATCGAAGCCTCGGCCAGCGGCTACCCCTCCGAGCAGGACATCAAAGGACTATTTGCCGATTTCGACACCACCAGCAACCGCCTCGGCAACACTGTCAAAGACAAAAACACCCGGCTGGCTGCCGTGCTCAAAGGCGTGGAAGATCTGGATTTTGGCGATTTCGATAGCAGCCACATTGACCTGTTCGGCGATGCCTACGAGTTCCTGATTTCCAACTACGCCGCCAACGCGGGCAAATCCGGCGGCGAGTTCTTCACCCCGCAGCATGTCTCCAAGCTCATTGCGCAACTGGCCATGCACCAGCAAACCAGCGTCAACAAGATTTACGACCCGGCCTGCGGCTCGGGCTCGTTGCTGCTGCAAGCGAAAAAGCATTTCGATGCCCACATCATCGAAGACGGTTTTTTTGGGCAGGAAATCAACCACACCACCTACAACCTGGCGCGGATGAACATGTTTCTGCACAACATCAACTACGACAAATTCAACATCCAGCTGGGCAACACCCTGATCGACCCGCACTTTGGCGACGACAAACCATTTGACGCTATCGTCTCCAACCCGCCCTACTCGGTGAAATGGATCGGCGCGGATGACCCCACGCTGATCAACGATGAACGCTTTGCCCCGGCGGGCGTGCTCGCGCCCAAATCCAAGGCCGACTTTGCCTTTGTGCTGCACGCGCTTAGTTACCTCTCGGCCAAAGGTCGCGCCGCCATCGTCTGCTTCCCCGGAATTTTTTATCGTGGCGGCGCCGAGCAGAAAATCCGCCAGTATCTGGTGGATAACAACTATGTGGAGAGCGTGATTTCGCTCGCCCCCAACCTGTTCTTTGGCACCACCATCGCCGTGAACATCCTGGTGCTGTCCAAACACAAGCTGGACACCCGCACCCAGTTCATCGACGCCAGCGCCCTGTTCAAAAAGGAAACCAATAACAACATCCTCACCGATGCGCATATCGAACAGATCATGACCGTGTTCGACAGCAAGGCCAATGTCGATCACTTTGCTCAGTCCGTCCCGTTCGAGCAGATCGCCGCCAATGACTACAACCTCTCGATCAGCAGTTACGTCGAAGCCCGCGACACCCGCGAGCAGGTGAACATTGCCCAGCTCAATGCCGAACTGAAAACCACCGTCGCCCGCATCGACCAGCTGCGCAAGGATATTGATGCCATCGTCGCGGAAATTGAAGGGGATGAAGCGTGAGCGATGTCATTCTCTACACCACCGACGATGGCAAAACCAAAATTGACCTGCGTTTGCAGGATGGAACGGCCTGGCTTTCCCAACAGCAAATTGCCGACCTGTTCCAAACCACCAAACAGAACATCAGCAAGCACATCAAAGCCATTTATGAAGACGAGGAGCTGGACGAAGCGGCAACTGTCAACCAGCAGTTGACAGTTCAAAAAGAGGGCGCGCGGGAAGTGTCCCGCTCCATCACGCTCTATATCTACCTGCGGGTGGACAGCGACAAACCTTTTGCCGGATTAAGCAACTTCAAAGGCGGCCAGCCCACGCAGGCCGAGGTAATGGTCGCCAAGAACTACCTGAGCGAACAAGAACTCAAGGTCTTGAACAACCTCGTTTCGGCTTACTTTGATTTGGCCGAATTGAACGCCATCGAACAACGCGAAATGCGCATGGTCGACTATGTACGCGAATTGGACACCATTCTTGGCTCCGCAGGGCGCAAGCTGCTGGACAACGCAGGCAGAAATCAAAGCCAAATTGGAATACCAAAAGTACAAATCAAAAACGCTGGCCAATGTGGAAAAAGACTACCTAAATACCATCAGCGCACTGGAAAAGCAGGCTAAAAAAGAGAGTCGTAAAAAATGAATGCTGTGAATTTTTTGGAAAAACTGCTGGATGGCGCTGATGTGGAGTGGAAGGCGCTGGGTTCGGTTACTAATGTCCTGCGGGGGAAGCGATTAACCAAGAGCCAACTCTCTGCTGGAGAAAAATTTCCTGTGTATCACGGCGGGTTAGAGCCTTTGGGCTGCTACTCAGAGGCAAACCGACCATCCAACACAGTAATGATTATTAATGTCGGTGCCTCTGCGGGCACAGTAGGTTACAGTGCTGTTGATTTTTGGTCTTCGGATGGGTGTTTTTGTCTGGAGCACAGCAGCATCTTAAACAATCGGTATTTATATTTTGCCTTGATTGGTCATCAAAACTTGTTGCGGTCTAAAGTGCGAGTGGCAGGAATTCCGACTCTTGACGCAATTGTGGTTGAAAAACTCCAAATCCCCATCCCTTGCCCAGAAAACCCAAAGAAATCCCTTGAAATTCAGGCCGAAATCGTCCGCATATTGGACGCATTCACCGAGCTTACCGCCGAGCTTACCGCCCGCAAAAAACAATACAACCACTATCGCGACCAGTTGCTCTGTTTTGAATTCCCCTCCTGTGGAGGGGTGCCCGAAGGGCGGGGTGGTGATCCTGCCAAGTGCTGTGGTCTAATTTATCCGGACACCTCGATGGGAGGAAAATCCACCAATTGAGGAGCATTACATGACAAGACAGCGTAGAGCATTCGATACCAGTTTGAAGCTGGAAGTTGTTCGCATGATCAAGGATCAGGGGCTGAGTGTGCAGAACGTCAGCGAGACCATGGACATTGGCCCAACGGCGATTCGTCGCTGGGTGAAGCAGTACAACGCGGAGCAAAATGGCCAGCTAGGCATTGGCAAGCCACTCACCGCCGAGCAACAGCGTATCCGGCAGCTGGAGCAGGAGAACCGTCAGTTGAAGGGAGATGTAGACATATTAAAAAAAGCGTCGGCCTTCTTTGCCCGCGAACTGAAATGAGCTACCAGCTTGTTCATCAACTGCAAAAGGAGGCCATTCCGGTCAAACAAACTTGCCGTGTTTTGTCCGTCAGCCGCTCTGGCTACTACGAAGCGCAGAGGCGTTCTGCAAAACCGGTTTTATGCAAAGCCAGCGTCCACCTGAAGGCGGCATTCATGGCCAGCCATCAAAGCTATGGGAGTCGCCGCCTGGTTACTGCGATGCAAAATCAGGGAATTCAGATCGGCCGGCACAAGGTGCGCAGTTTGATGCGCAAGGCCGCTCTAAAACCGGTCTGGAAGCGGAAATTCATCCATACGACACACAGCAGGCATGATTTGCCCGTGGCCGCCAACGTGCTTAACCGGCAGTTCAATCCAGTCGCACCGGACACTGCGTACGTGTCAGATATTACGTATATCAGCACTGGCACTGGGTGGCTTTATCTGGCGATCGTAATGGATCTGTACGCCCGCCGGATCATCGGCTGGGCAATGGCCCCAAACATGTCAGCCACGCTGGTTTGTGACGCATTGAGCATGGCTATCCAGCAGCGCCAGCCGGTATCCGGCCTGATCGTTCATTCTGATCGGGGCAGTCAATATGCCAGCGAGCTTTACCAGAACCTGCTCAATAAACATGGCTTTATTTGCAGCATGAGCAGAAAGGGAAATTGCTGGGATAATGCCATCGCCGAGCGATTCTTCCTGAATCTCAAAATGGAACGCGTCTGGCAGCGACAGTATGCGAACCACACCGAGGCTAAAAATGATATCGATGATTACATCGTCAGCTTTTACAACTGCAAAAGACTGAACTCGGCACTGGGAAATCTGCCACCCATTGTCTATGAACGAAAAATGGCAGCGCAAAAACCTATCGAGGTGTCCGAAATTACTTGACCACTACAATGAGTATTACCGCGACCTGCTGCTGAGCTTCCCCAAATTCCCCTCCTCTGGAGGGGTGCCCGAAGGGCGGGGTGGTAAAAAGGAAATTACCCATGACTAATGAAATAACACCCAAAAACCATTTATTTGAATCCAGCCAAATTCGTTCCGCCTGGGACGACGAGCAGGAGGAGTGGTTTTTTTCTGTTGTTGATGTGGTTGCCGCGCTAACCGATAGCACCAACCCGACGGACTACCTTAAAAAATTACGCAAACGGGATGAATTGCTGGGCAATTACATAGGGACAAATTGTCCCCAGGTAGCTATGCGAACAGACACGGGCAAGCTGAGGAAAACGCTGGCAGCTACAACCAAACAACTCCTGCGCCTTATCCAGTCCATCCCCTCCAAAAAAGCCGAACCCTTCAAGCTCTGGCTGGCACAGGTAGGGAGCGAGCGGCTGGATCAGCTACAAGACCCCGAGTTATCCATCGATCAGGCCATGCTGGATTACAAGCGGCTTGGCTACTCGGATAGCTGGATCAACCAGCGCCTGAAAAGCATTGAAATCCGCAAGGAGCTGACCGGCGAGTGGAAAAAACACGGTTTGCAGGAAGGGCCGGAGTTTGCTTTTCTCACCGATGTAATCTACAAGACATGGGCGGGAAAAACGGCGAAGGAATACAAGCAATACAAGGGGCTGAAAAAAGAAAACCTGCGTGACAACATGACCAACAAGGAGTTGGTGCTGAATATGCTGGCGGAGTTATCCACCAAGGAAATTTCGGAGGCTACCAATCCTGAAACCTTGGCAGAACATGAAAATGCCGCCAAGCGCGGGGGCGGTATTGCCAAAGAAGCTCGGTTGAAGCTGGAAGCGGAAACCGGCAAAAAAGTGGTCAGCCGGCAGAATGCCAAGGGTTTGCAGCTGGCGGACAAGAGCGACAAAAACGATGACTGATTACAAAACCATCGCCGAATCCAACAATTTCATTGTTCTGGATAAATACACCCAGGAATGGAAGGTGGCAGAAAGCTATCAGGGCGAAAGCGATCTGGAGCGGGAGCTGATTCAGAATTTGGTTAATCAGGGTTATGAATACCTGCCCGAGCTGAACACGCCTGCAGGCTTGCCGCGCGAGATTGAGCTGCGCCAGAAGCAGTACGAGTATTACCGCGATCTGCTGCTGAGCTTCCCCCAATTCCCCTCCCCTGGAGGGGTGCCCGAAGGGCGGGGTGGTAAAAAGGCCGGCGAGTTGTAATGCGGATTATTATTCAGCCACCCCGTCAGGCTGCGCCTGCCACCCCTACAAAGGAGGGGAATGTATGAGGAAAACGAGCAAATACAAATCCTTGCCTTACAACCCCGCATTGCGCGATAGAGCCAAAGCCCTGCGCAAAGCCGGAATGTTGCACGAGGCGTTGCTGTGGCTTGAGTTAAAAAATAAAAAACTAAACGACCTTGATTTCGATCGACAAAAAATCATCGGCAACTATATTGTCGATTTTTATTGCGCGGAAAAATCAGTCGTACTTGAAGTAGATGGCAGTTCACATGACGATAAACAAATTGAAGATGCGCAGCGTGATGAATACTTGCGAAGTCTGGGGCTGATTGTTATTCGATTGTTGGCAAAAGATGTGCTGCGGAATATGGAGGGGGTTGTTGTGTTCTTAAGAAACCACCCCGCCCTGACGGGCACCCCTCCAGGGGAGGGGAATAACCACCCCGCCCTGACGAGCACCCCTCCGGAGGAGGGGAATAATTACCCTGCCCATTCCCAAGGGGCATGTCCATGATCCTGGAAAACAGACTCAACATTGACAATCAGGTTGAACTCGCCAGAGCAGAGGAGAAACTCAGCAAACAAAAAGCAAAACAGTTGTTTGACTCGGGCGACATCCACAAGGCGGAAGTTGGCACCTTCAGCGGTCTGTCGTTTATCCACGCGTATTTATTTGACGATATTTATCACTTTGCCGGCAAGATCCGCGATGTGAATATCGCCAAAGGCGATTTCCGTTTTGCGCCCGTGCTTTATCTCGATGCCGCCCTAAAGCAGATCGACGCCATGCCGCAAGGCGTATTCGATGAAATCATCGAAAAGTATGTGGAGATGAATGTTGCCCACCCGTTCCGTGAAGGTAATGGCCGAGCCACCCGTATCTGGCTGGATCTGATGCTTAAAAAGGGGATCCAGCGGGTAGTGGATTGGAATTTGGTGGATAAGGCTGAATATCTCTCGGCGATGCAGCGCAGCGTGGTGAAAGATCTGGAAATCAAGGCTCTGCTCGGGCAAGCGCTCACAGACAAAATTGATGACCGGGCCTTGTTCATGAAGGGCATTGATGTGAGCTATTACTACGAAGGCTATAGCGAATTCAAAACCGGGGAGTTGTAACGCGCCGCTTGAGGTGAGGTGCGAACCTCGGCATGGAGAACAACGGTTGTTTGTCTCGCCGCCTGTGGGACAAATGCGGTTTTAAATCAAGACTGGAATAAGATACAAAACCATCGCCGAATCCAACAGCTTCATTGTTCTGGATAAAGCGGTAGTGGCCTGATATGAGTTACCAACCGCCCTTCACCATTACTCCCGACATTCTCAATCTGGTTGTCGAAATCAGTGAGCAGGTCGGCAGGCTGAACACCAGCGCGCTGAATGCCTCGCCACAATTGCGCAAGCAGAACCGTATCAAAACCATCACCGGCACACTGGCGATCGAAGGCAATATCCTCACTGAAGAACAGGTGACGGCGATTGTGGATGGTCAGCGGGTGATGGGCAGTGTGCGTGAACTGGCCGAGGTAAAGGGCGCGATTGCCGCTTACGACGCCTTGCCCGAGCTGCAACCCGGCAGCATTAAGGATTTACTCTTTGCTCACGGTCTGATGATGTCGGAGATTCTGACCAATGCGGGCAGGTTTCGCCATAAAGCCGTAGGTATACACAAAGGCAATGTGGTACAGCATGTGGCTCCGCCTGCACACCAGGTATCGGGATTGATGGCTGAACTGACCAACTGGCTGAAGCAGACCAAAGACCACCCTTTGATTGCCGGTTGTGTTTTTCACTATAAATTTGAGTTTATCCACCCGTTTAGCGATGGTAATGGCCGCATGGGACGTTTGTGGCAAACCCTGATCTTGTCGCAATGGCACCCGCTGTTTTTGTCGCTGCCGCTGGAAAGCGTGATCAAAGACAACCAGCAGCATTATTACCAAGCCCTTGAGGAAGCCGACCAGCAAGCTGACAGCACGCCCTTTATTCAGTTTATGCTGTCGGTCATTGCTCAGACACTGGCACAAAACGCCCCTGTAAATATCGAAGGGCTAAAAACGCCGGAGGCGATTCTACGGCTCATACAACATAACCCTTTGATGACACGACAACAAATCGCCGATGCCTTGGGTAAGGATGTGCGCACCATTGGCCGAGCCATCACTCGGCTACAGCAAGCGGGCAGCCTGAAAAGGGTCGGTTCGGATAAAACAGGGCGCTGGGAGACTTCACCGCCATGAATAGTAACCCTGTGAGCTGGAAATCAAATGACTGACTACAAAACCATTGCCGAATCCAACAACTTCATTGTTCTGGATAAATACCAACCAGAGTGGAAGGTGGCAGAAAGCTACCAGAGCGAGGCCGATTTAGAGCAGGAGCTGATTCAGGATTTGGTTAATCAGGGTTATGAATACCCGCCCGCCTGAATACACCCGAGAAAATGCTGGCCAATGCGCGGGCAGTTCAAACGCTCAATAACGTACAGTTTGCCGATGGCGAATGGTTGCGCTTTGTGGAAACCTGGCTGGACAAGCCCAGCGATGGCCTCAATGAGAAAACCCGCAAGATTCACGATGACTATATTCATGATTTTGTGTTTGACGATGGGCATATCCAGAATATTTATCTGCTGGACAAGAAGAACATCGCCCGCAACGTCTGTGCAGGTGATCAGGCAGTTTGCTGTGGTCTAATTTATCCGGACACCCGATGGGAGGAAAATCCACCAATTGAGGAGCATTACATGACAAGACAGCGCAGAGCATCTGATATCAGTTTGAAGCTGGAAGTTGTTCTGCATGATCATGATCAGGGCTGGTGTGCAGAACGTCATGAGACCATGGACATTGGCCCAACGGCGATTCGTCGCTGGGTGAAGCAGTACAACGCGGAGCAAAATGGGCCAGCTAGGCATTGGCGAAGCCACTCACCGCCGAGCAACAGCGTATCCGGCAGCTGGAGCAGGAGAACCGTCAGTTGAAGGGAGATGGTACATTATAAAAAGCGTCGGCCTTTTTGCCCGCGAACTGAAATGAGCTACCAGCTTGTTCATCAACTGCAAAGGAGGCCATTCCGGTCAAACAAACTTGCCGTGTTTTGTCCGTCAGCCGCTCTATCATGAAGCGCAGAGGCGTTCTGCAAAACCGGTTTTATGCAAAGCCAGCGTCCACCTGAAGGCGGCATTCATGGCCCAGCCATCAAAGCTATGAGTCGCCGCCTGGTTACTGCGATGCAAAATCAGGGAATTCAGATCGGCCGCCACAAAGGTGCGCAGTTTGATGCGCAAGGCCGCTCTAAAACCGGTCTGGAAGCGGAAATTCATCCATACGACACATAGCAGGCATGACGGCCCGTGGCGCCAATTCGTGCTTAACCGGCAGTTCAATCCAGTCGCACCGGACACTGCGTACGTGCTGATATTACGTATATCAGCACTGGCACTGGGTGGCTTTATCTGGCGATCGTAATGGATCTGTACGCCCGCCGGATCATCGGCTGGGCAATGGCTAAACATGTCAGCCACGCTGGTTTGTGACGCATTGAGCATGGCTATCCAGCAGCGCCAGCCGGTATCCGGCCTGATCGTTCATTCTGATCAGGACAGTCAATATGCCAGCGAGCTTTACCAGAACCTGCTCAATAAACATGGCTTTATTTGCAGCATGAGCAGAAAGGGAAATTGCTGGGATAATGCCGTCGCCGAGCGATTGCTGTGGTCTAATTTATCCGGACACCTCGATGGGAGGAAAATCCACCAATTGAGGAGCATTACATGACAAGACAGCGTAGAGCATTCGATACCAGTTTGAAGCTGGAAGTTGTTCGCATGATCAAGGATCAGGGGCTGAGTGTGCAGAACGTCAGCGAGACCATGGACATTGGCCCAACGGCGATCTGTCTGGGCGAAGCAGTACAACGCGGAGCAAATGGCCAGCTAGGCATTGGCAAGCCACTCACCGCCGAGCAACAGCGTATCCGGCAGCTGGAGCAGGAGAACCGTCAGTTGAAGGGAGATGTAGACATATTAAAAAAGCGTCGGCCTTCTTTGCCCGCGAACTGAAATGAGCTACCAGCTTGTTCACCAACTGCAAAGGAGGCCATTCTGGTCAAACAAACTTGCCGTGTTTTGTCCGTCAGCCGCTCTGGCTACTACGAAGCGCAGAGGCGTTCTGCAAAACCGGTTTATGCAAAGCCAGCGTCCACCTGAAGGCGGCATTCATGGCCAGCCATCAAAGCTATGGGGAGTCGCCGCCTGGTTACTGCGATGCAAAATCAGGGAATTCAGATCGGCTGGCACAAGGTGCGCAGTTTGATGCGCAAGGCCGCTCTAAAACCGGTCTGGAAGCGGAAATTCATCCATACGACACACAGCAGGCATGATTTGCCCGTGGCCGCCAACGTTAACCGGCAGTTCAATCCAGTCGCACCGGACACTGCGTACGTGTCGTGATATTACGTATATCAGCACTGGCACTGGGTGGCTTTATCTGGCGATCGTAATGGATCTGTACGCCCGCCGGATCATCGGCTGGGCAATGGCCCCAAACATGTCAGCCACGCTGGTTTGTGACGCATTGAGCATGGCTATCCAGCAGCGCCAGCCGATATCCGGCCTGATCGTTCATTCTGATCGGGGCAGTCATTACATGCCAGCGAGCTTTACCAGAACCTGCTCAATAAACATGGCTTTATTTGCAGCATGAGCAGAAAGGAAATTGCTGATAATGCCATCGCCGAGCGATTCTTCCTGAATCTCAAAATGGAACGCGTCTGGCAGCGACAGTATGCGAACCACACCGAGGCTAAAAATGATATCGATGATTACATCGTCAGCTTTTTACAACCGCAAAAGACTGAACTCGGCACTGGAAATCTGCCACCATTGTCTATGAACGAAAATGGCAGCGCAAAAACCTATCGAGGTGTCCGAAATTGCCTAGCCACAAACTGCATTCGTATGTGATTACCGATGCGATTCGTGATGAAAAGGTGCTGAAGTTCAAGGTGGACTACAACGATGTGCGCCCACAGTTCAAGGTCATTGAAACCGAGCAGGATGAGAAGAAGCTGAGTGCAGCGGAAAACAGGCAAGCCTTGTTGCACTCGGACCGCATCCGTGAGATCACCCAGTACATCTTGAACAACTTCCGCCAGAAAACCCATCGCCTGCACGCGGGTAACAAAGGCTTCAACGCCATGTTTGCCGTCAGCAGCGTGGATGCCGCCAAGCTGTATTACGAGTCGTTCAAGGATTTGCAAAAGAAGAGCGACAAGCCTTTGCGCGTGGCTACCATCTTCTCGTTTGCTGCTAACGAGGAACAGGATGCGGTGGGCGACATTCAGGATGAAAGCTTTGATGTTTCAGCTATGAACAGCAGTGCCAAGGAGTTTTTGAGCGTGGCCATCGCTGATTACAACGCGTTGTTCAAGACTAACTTCAGTGTGGACAGCAAGGGCTTCCAGAACTACTACCGTGATCTGGCCAAGCAGGTCAAAGCCAAGGAAATCGACCTGATGATCGTGGTGGGTATGTTCCTGACGGGTTTTGATGCCCCCACGCTCAACACGCTGTTTGTGGACAAGAATCTACGCTACCACGGGCTGATGCAGGCGTATTCGCGCACCAACCGCATTTTTGACGCCACCAAGACCTTCGGCAATATCGTTACCTTCCGCGATCTGGAGCAGGCGACCATCGACGCCATTACCCTGTTCGGTGACAAGAACACCAAGAACGTGGTGCTGGAAAAGAGCTACAAGGAGTACATGGCAGGCTTTACCGATGTCGTGACCGGTGAAGCGCGGCGTGGCTTTGTGGATGTGGTGAAGGAACTGGAAACACGCTTCCCCGATCCCGCCGCCATTGAAAAGGAAGCCGACAGGAAGGCGTTCGCCAAGCTGTTTGGCGAGTATTTACGCGTTGAAAACCTGCTGCAAAATTACGATGAATTCGCCAACCTGAAGGCCCTGCAAAGCATCGATTTGAATGACCCGGCGGCGGTTGCAGAATTCAAGGCCAGGCATTATTTGAGCGATGAGGATTTGACCACGCTGCAAGCGATCCACATTCCTTCAGAGCGGAAGATTCAAGACTACCGCTCCACCTACAATGACGTGCGCGACTGGCTGCGCCGCGAAAAGGCGGGAGCCGAGAAAGACCAATCCACCCTCGATTGGGATGATGTGGTGTTTGAGGTGGATCTGCTCAAATCGCAGGAAATCAATCTGGATTACATTCTGGAATTGATTTTCGAGAACAACAAAAAGGTTAAGGACAAAGCGGCATTGGTCGAGGATGTGCGCCGGGTGATTCGGGCCAGTCTGGGCAACCGTGCGAAGGAAAGCCTGCTGGTCGATTTCATCAACCAGACCAATCTGGATGAGATTGGCGACAAAGCCAGTGTGATTGACGCCTTTTTTATCTTTGCCCAGGCGCGGCAGCAGCAAGAAGCTCAGGAGCTGATCAGCACCGAGAACCTGAATGCGGATGCGGCCAGACGCTATATCACTACCTCGCTGAAGCGGGAGTTCGCCAGTGACAGTGGTACTGAGCTCAATGCCATCCTGCCCAGGATGAGCCCACTCAATCCGCAATACCTGAGCAAAAAGCAGAGTGTGTTCCAGAAAATCGCTGCTTTTGTGGAGAAGTTCAAAGGCGTGGGTGGGCAGCTATAAACCGAGCAGGGACGTGGTGTTGTATTGAAAAATATATGTGGAAACTGTTGATGGCAGAACCCCGGAGTAAGGTATTCAATCGCTCGCTGCAGGCGCAGTGGGGGCTATGCTGAATATCTTGAAGATGAACTTCAACGAAGTGCTGCTTCTAATGCCGCTTCTTCCGCTTCAAAGAAAATCAGGTGAGCAAACCAGGCGGGGGATGTCATGACGCTTACTCGTCAGATTCTGGTTGCGATGCTGCTGGCGGTGGTGCTGGGCAGCGTTGCGCAGTATGTGCTGGCGCTGCCGGTGTTGCCCGGTTTTTTGCGTTATCTGTTGCAGGATATTTTGGGCGAGGGGCTGGTTGTGATCGGCGGGCAGATTTTTCTCGCCAGCCTCAAGTTGCTGGTGGTGCCGCTGGTGTTTGTATCGCTGGTGTGCGGAGTGTGTCAGGTGGACGATGCCGGTTCGCTTGGGCGCATGAGTTTGAAAACGCTGGTGCTGTATCTGGCAACAACGGCGCTGGCGATTTCACTGGCGCTGTTTCTGGGTGCGATCTGGCAGCCGGGCACCGGGGTGAAAATGCAGATGGATGGTGCTTATGCGCCGCCGGAGCCGATGCCGTTGCGCGATGTGCTGATTGATATTTTTCCGGTGAATCCCGTCGCGGCGATGGCGGAAGGCAATATGCTGCAGGTGATTGTGTTTGCGCTGCTGATTGGCGTGGCGATCAGCCGCAGCGGTGAGGCCGGGCAGCGGCTGGGGCAGCATTTTCGCGATTGGGACAGCGTGCTGATGCGGCTGGTGGGCATGTTGATGAAGGTGGCGCCTTACGGGGTGTTCTGCCTGATGTACAGCCTGTTTGCGCGACAGGGGCTGGGTACGGTGAATGATTTGCTGTTGTATATGCTGACGGTGACAGCGGCGCTGGCAGTGCAGGGGTTTGTCGTTTATCCGTTGTTGCTGCAGTTTTTGGCGCGACTTCCGCCATTGCCGTTTTTGCGCAAAATCCGCCCAGTGCAATTGTTTGCGTTCAGCACGGCAACCAGTACCGCAACTATTCCGCTTACGCTGGATGCGGTTGAAAACCGGCTGGGTGTGGATAACCGGGTGGCCTCGTTCGTTATTCCGCTGGGCGCGACGGTCAACATGGACGGCACGGCTATCATGCAGGGCGTGGCGACGGTTTTTATCGCACAGGCTTACGGGCTACCGCTGGATATGGATGATTATCTGATGGTGGTGCTGACGGCAACGATGGCTTCGATCGGCACGGCGGGGGTGCCGGGTGTCGGGCTGATTACGCTGGCGATGGTGCTGCAGCAGGTGAATCTGCCGGTGGAGGGCATTGCGCTGATCATCGGCGTGGACTCGTTGCTGGACATGATGCGCACGGCAATCAATGTAACTGGCGATGCCGTGGTAGCGGTTATCGTCGCGCGTAGCGAACAGGCGCTGGATCTGGCGCTGTACAGCAAAAGCCATACCGATTTTTAACGCAGAAATGACAACGCAGGCCGTTTTTCAGAGGTTTCTTTTATTTCCGGGAAATTTCTGCCACGGCACTGTGAATTTCCGAGGGTTTGCCGGGCACGGTCCAGGCAAACACAACGTGATCACTTGCCCTGACCATTTGCGGAAATCCACTGGTTCGCATCGTACTTGAGCTGGTAATCGTCATGGCCGAACCTGCAATGGGTTGTTTGCCGGGATTGGAGTGAGGCTCAACACGCCGGACCCGGATTTGTGCCGAACCATCCAGCATTCGCTCAAGCCAGCTCACCAGTGCGCTGCCATCCGGCAAGAGCTCGATATCCACACGTCCGGCCGGTAAACCATCATCCACGCGCACAGGGGAGCCGAATGTTGCACCGGCATCTGTGGAAAATGCAACCTGAATGAGTGGTATGCCGTCCGCTGCAGTAAACCAGGCGACTGCCACCTGCCGGTTCATCGCTGTGATTGCCGGGCCGTTTACCGGGCATGCGGCGATAGTCCAGCCATCGTTATGCACGGGTCTGGATTGTGTCCAGGCATGATCCACATACCGGATGATATGAATATCCCGTACCTCGTTTTCCGTCCGATGGCGATAGACGATGATGGGGCCGTCAGAAGTCATTGCGACATCGGTCTGGCAGCAAGTGCATGTGGTTCCATTCAGGAGCTGATCTTCACCAAGCCCGCCTGCCGCATTGGTGGTGGTAAAGCGGAGGTGCATTCCATGGCTGTGCCGGTCATCCTTGCTGTTGCCGCCGGGCCGGGCAAATTCGCGCCCATCCAGCCATACGATACCCAGCTGGTTTTCCGGATGAGGAAAGAGCGAGACGAATGCATGATCCGCCTTGGCTGAATCCTGATGCGGAATGACATCGGCCGACCAGGTGTGGCCATCGTCGGCCGATAGGGCTGTGTGCACGCTGATGTCGTAACCCCCCGGAACCAGGCCGTTGTCAATGAGCCAGTGGGCGGCGAGCGTTCCATCAGGCAGCTGGATGACTGATGGAAATGTGGCCCAGTTCACCTGTAATTTGTCGCTGACAACGATGGTTCGTGGCTCTGACCAGCGTGGCTCCGTACCGGTTGCAATGGTTCCGTGTGCATTCAGATCCAGTGTGGCCAGTTTTACGGCATACCGCGCCTTCTGGCCGGGATCGGGTGTTGGTGTGGCCGGTTCAACCCAACTCATGAAGATGCGTCCGTCTGCAGCGAACAGGTTCGGTACGCTGCTGCCGGGTAAAGCGGGTGACGCTATCCTGCGCAGGTGGGTCAGCGGTTGTGCAGGTGTGTTGTCGGCACTGTAACCCGCCATGACAGCCAGGGTGGCTGCAAGTGCAATCAGGGCGGCAAAACGCGGCAAGGTGAGGCTGGCTTTGTGAATGCCGGAGTGGGCGCTCCATTGTAATGGCGTCAATGTTTTTTCCCTCGCGAATGATGGGGTGTTGCTTGAAATTACCCAGATACAGAAACTGGTTCCTTAAAAATCGAGTTTGACTGCGACTTCATAGCTTCTTGGGGCACCGATCAGATACATCGGCGTGGAGGTTGCCCATTCGATGTAATCGGTATCGGTCAGATTCATGACACGGCCGATGATTTTCGCGTTGCGATGCGCTCGCCAGGCAATTTGGGTATCCAGGCGGACATGGGATTTGACCGGGATGGTATTCGCGGCATTGGCATAACGATCGCCCACATAGCGTGTTGACAGCATCCACTGGAAATCCGGATGGAAATCCCAGCTTAGCCAGGTATTGGCGACCCATTTCGCAATATTTTCCGGCCGGTTTCCTTTGCGGGAGACAATACGGCCACTTACCAGTTCGTTGAAATCGTCGTAACGGGCGTCAACATAGGCCATGTTGCCCTGGAAACTCCATTGCGGGGATAAACGGACACCAAGATTGACTTCCACGCCGCGCGAAGATTGTGCGCCGATCGGTATGGTATTGATCGGGTTATTGGGATCTCTGGTGGATATGTTCTTGCGTTGCAGGTAATAGCCGGCAATCGTCGCGGTTCCCCGTTTTTCCCAGAAATCGAATTTCATTCCACCCTCGATTTGTTTGCCTGTGCTCATGCCGAAATCACGGACACTGCTGAAGTTGGAGGTGGTCAGAATGCTTCCGGGAGGAGAAGCGGCCGTGCTGTATTGGGTATAGAAGTTGACGTTGTCTGTTATGTCGTAGACAAAGCCTGCCCGCCAGGTAACCGGTGTCCAGTTGCGTGAAAAAGAGGCTGGTTCTGTGGCCGTTGGCAGGGTGTATTTTCTGGAATCCAGTTCAATATGATCAACCCGGATTCCGCTGACAAGATTAAGTCCGGGGAGCAGCGTCAGCCGGTTTTCGGCATAACCGGCCACGGTAAACAGCTTGTTGCGGCGATCCTTGATCGGGCCACTTGCCCTGGGGTTGTCGTAATAGCTTCCAACCGTAAAGTTGTAGGGATCAATGGTATCGACAGCCAGTCCGCTTTCCGTGCTGGGGAAGCGGGTCTGGTCATTGAACGCAATATCGGTTCCTGCCAGCCATTTCGTGGGGAACCCGAACAGATTTTGCTGATGGGAAAGTTCCAGACGATTGCCGATCAGATTCTGTTTGTGGTCGGTCGCGAAAGAAGCTGACCGATTGATGAGCGTGTTGGCGGCATTCCAGCGATAGACCTCCACGTTTTTGTATTGACGGTCGGCGTCATACCAGTAGAAGGTATTACGTGCCTGGGTCGCCTCGCTCAGACGGAAATCCAGAATATCCCGCACCCAGATGACCTGCTGGTCGAAAACGGAATTATCAGCGTTATAGTTTTTGAAACGGGTTTCCGGGTCGTATTTGCCCGCTGTAACAGGGTTCAATAATGGCGTTCCCCAGTACGCTTCACGCGCTTCTTTCTGGTATTCGACAGCTACCGTATTGGAAATCCGGTTGGTCAGATCGCTTAACAGGGAAAATGAAAACACACCAGAATTATGCTGTGTCTTGTCAACATAGCCGTTTGAACCCTTGTAACCGGCATGTACCTGCAGCCAGTTATTTGTGTCACCGATGCGTCCGTTGTAACCATAAGCCGCCCGGCGGTTCAACCAGGAGCCGAGCAGGACGAGTGCTTCATGCCCTTGCTGCTCGCGGTTGGCAGTCCGGCTGATGTAATTGACGGATCCTCCCACGGCACCTTGACCATAAAGAAAACTGGATGGCCCGCCCAGCACCTCCACGCGCTCGGTCAGCCAGTTGTCGATTGGGCGGGCAGCAATCACATCATATTGCACGGTAATCCCGTTGAATAACTGGGTGATCTGGGCGCCGCAGAAGCCGCGCATGCAAACTGTACCAGCGGAACCGGGCTGGTCGGAAACAATCACGCCGGGTGAACGTTCCAGGGCTTGCTGGGTGGTTTGCGCACCACGCGATTCAATAGTGGCGCGATCGATGATATGGATGGAAGCCGGTGTTTCGCGTGGTGTGAGCCCAAGGCGGCTGCCGGTAGTCGTGGGTGTATCCAGCAATAATCGTCCGTTGGGTGTGGCGATGGCTTCACCGCTGACCGTAATTTCCTTCATCCGTACACTTGGAATGTTCTCGCCATCTGTTTTTGTTGAATCCGGCTGGGCAATGGCTTCGTTGCAGACAAGCAGAATGATCCCTGCCCATACGGAATATATTTTGTACATGCTTGTTTTCCCTGTGTAAAAGATCGCGAATTCTTGCATACACTGACAAGCGCGCAAATGCGGCAAATTGTCGCAGCTGCGCAGGAGGGGCGGAAAAATTCCGGGTTGATTTCTGTTATGCGCTGCTTGCAGTGGCGGGGGAAATACGGAAAACTGCCAATGTAATGGTTGAATTTTTCAGATAAACAAAAGGATCGGTTTATGAGCGGGGATACGTTTGATCTCGGCAAGCAGCAGTTGATGGAGCGCGAGTTTGCGCAAATGGAAAGCAAGTTGCCTGGTGCCGTTTATTCGACCCGGCAGAAAGTGGCGTTGACCTGCCGCATCTTGTTCGATAACGGGCATGATTCCGGTCTGGCCGGGCAGATTACCGCGCGTGGAGATGTGCCGGGCACGTTTCTCACGCAACGGCTGGGATTCGGGTTCGATGAAATCACGGCCGGCAATCTGTTGCTGGTGAATGAGGATTTACAGGTGCTGGAAGGTAGCGGTATGCCTAACCCGGCGAACCGTTTTCATTCCTGGGTGTATCGGGCGCGTCCGGACGTGCGCTGCATTATTCATACCCATGCGGTGCATACGGCTGCATTGAGCATGCTGGAAGAACCGCTGATGGTTTCGCACATGGATAACTGCGTGCTGTATGACGATGTGGCGTTTCTACCGAAATGGCCGGGTGTGCCGGTTGGCAATGAAGAAGGTGAAATGATCGCGGGCGCCCTGGGTAGCAAGCGCGCGTTGCTGCTGGCACATCACGGATTGCTGGTGGCGTGCGGTAGTATCGAGGAGGCCTGCCTGATTGCGCTGGCATTCGAGCGGACGGCGCGCATGCAGTTGCTGGCCAGTGCTGCCGGGCGGATTCAGCCGATTGAACCCGAGCTTGCACGTGAGGCGCATGACTGGATTTTGCGTCCGCAACGTAATGCAGCTGCATTTGCCTATTACGCCCGCCGTTCGCTCAAGCAGGGTTCCGGCTGTCTGCTGGAGTGATGATTCCCGCCTCGCTCACACAGCGATTTGCCATCTGGTTTGCGCTGGTGGCGTTATTGCCGATCGCACTGGTCGGCTATGGTTTGTTGCACATTTTTGAGGGCGAGATCCGCAAGTTGGCCATTCAGCAGGTTTCATCAATTGCTGACAAGAAGGTCGAGCAAATTGATGTTTATCTGCGTGAGCGGGTATTGGATGCAAGTTTCATCCAAACCAGCGACACCACTCGCCAGGCCATAGACGAGTTTTCACAATCGTTCAGTCAGTCCGGTATCGATTCTGAAGATTACCGCGCATTGGATGCCCGCTACCGGGCGCATTACGAACGCTATCTTGAAGGGACGGGTTATTACGATCTGTTCCTGATTTCCCCAGGGGGCTGGGTTGTTTTTTCCACCGGCCACGAATCCGATTTTGCCACTAGCCTGCTGACTGGCCCTTACCGGGATAGTGGGCTGGGCCAGGTGTTTCGCCAGATAAAAGAAACGCACCAGAGCAGCTTGTCCAGTTTTGAATACTATCTGCCCTCTCACGGCGCGATTACGGCATTTATAGCTGTGCCCATCATGATCGGGGGGGATTTTCATGGTGTGTTGGCGCTGCAAATCTACAGTGAGCATGTATTCGAAGTGCTGACCAACAACGTGGGGTTGGGGAAAAGTGGCGAAACCATTGTTACCCGTATGGAAAACAAGCATTTGGCCCGGGTGATGGCGCCTCTGCGGGAGGATCCCGATGCGGCTCTGAAACGCACCATATCGCTGGATGAACCGGTGTTATCCCTGTCCATCAGAAATAGCCTGAATCGTGAATCCGGCGGGGGGGTGGTTACCGATTATCACGGCAGCCCGGTGATTGCGGCGTGGCGCTATTTGCCACGTATGGGCTGGGGAATGGTGGTGCAGATGGATACCGAGGAAGCATTCGCTTCGGTGAGCCAGATGCGTGTCATGGGGCTGGGGGTGCTGGGATTGACTTTTCTGCTGGCAATCATGGGGGCGTTGTTGTTCAACCGGCGCGTAGTGGTGCCTCTCCGGGAGCTCAATGAGGGTGCGCAGGCGATTACTGCCGGAAATCTCCAGCATCATATTCCCGATGAAGGCTGGGATGAAATCGGACAACTGGCCAGTGCTTTCAATATGATGACAGAGCGGCTGGATATCAGTTACCGCCATCTGGAGGCGCGGGTGGCCGAGCGGACTGCGCGACTGCAGCAGCTCAATACCGAGCTGGCAATCAAGGAAGAGGAAACCCGCTCGGTAGTAGAGCATCTGGTGGACTGTGTGGTCACGACAGATGAGCGGGGTGTGATGCTCTCGGTGAATCCGGTGATGGAAAAGCTGTTTGGTTATACCGTGCAGGAGGCGATTGGGCAGAATGTTGCCATTCTGGTACCGGAACCGGATCGCAGTATGCATGAGTATTACATGCAGCGTTACTGTCAGACCGGACATGGTCAGCAATATGTGGGCCAGCCGCAGCAGCCAAGCGGGCATCATGTCGGATTGGGGCGGGAAGTCGAGGGGGTGCACAAGGATGGAACGCTTTTCCCGGTTTACCTTGCGGTTAGCGAATACTTTGTGGGGGATAAACGTCATTTCACCGGCATCATGCGTGATATGCGCGAGCATGTGAAAATTCGTCAGGATCTGGAGCAGGCACGGCATGAGGCTGATCTGGCCAATCAGGCCAAATCTTCTTTTCTTGCTGCCATGAGCCATGAAATCCGCACGCCAATGAATGGTGTGATCGGCATGGTCGATGTATTGAGCCAGACCAGCCTGAGCAGTTATCAGAGGGAAATGGCTGATCTCATCCGGGAATCAGCTTTTGCATTGCTTGAGATCATTGAGGATATTCTCGATTTTTCCAAAATCGAGGCGGGTCGGCTGGAAATTGAGCAGACCCCCCTGTCGCTGGAAAAAGTAGTGGAGCGTGCCTGCGGAACACTGACGCACATGGCTGCCAGCAAGGAGATCGAGCTGACGCTGTTTGTGGATCCTGCGTTGCCGAAACATGTGCTGGGCGATGCGTTGCGCCTGCGCCAGATACTGATCAATCTGATCAACAATGCCATCAAGTTTTCCAGCGGTATGTCGCGGCCGGGACGTGTAGCGGTAAAGGTCGGCTTGGCAGAAATAACGGAGGGTAATACGGTCACCGTGCTGTTTCAGGTGATCGATAACGGTATCGGTATGGACGAAGCTGCACAAGAACGTTTGTTCACGCCGTTTTCACAGGGGGATACGTCCACTACCCGGCGCTTTGGCGGAACCGGACTTGGGTTGACCATCAGCCGTCGGCTGGTTGAGTTGATGCAGGGCAGGATCACGGTGGAAAGCACGCTTGATGCAGGCTCTACGTTTAATGCGCTTATCCCGTTCACGCTGATTCAGGATAGAGCAAGTGAGCAGGATGCGCCTGCAGTGGATTTTTCCGGGTTGTCATGTGTGGTGATGGGGAGGGATGATGGTTTGAGTCCCCAGCTGGCCGCATATCTTGTACACGCCGGTATTGCGGTTGAGCGTGTGCCGGATTTGCCTGCTGCACGGCAGCGAATTGGTGAACTTCCGGCAGGTGAATGGTTACTGGTGGTAGATGCGAGCGATGGAGAGTTTCCTGTTGGCGAACTGCGCACGATATTTGGTAACCGGCCTGATGCGAATGCGGGTGATCATCTACGGTTTGTGATTGTCCGGCGCGGGCGGCGTCATCGTGGCCGGATGGTAAAAGAAGGTGTGGTAACGCTGGATGGAAATGTGCTGTATCGCCGGGTGTTTCTTCATGCGTTTGCTGTTGCGGCGGGCCGGGCGATACTGGAGGAGGATCAGGCGGCACCTGCCGAAGTTGTCAGTAAAATTGTGCCTCCCTCGCGGGAGGAGGCGTTACGGCAGGGTCAATTGATTCTGGTGGCGGAAGATAACGAAATTAACCAGAAAGTCATTCGCCAGCAGCTTGCTTTGCTGGGATTGGCTGCCGATATTGTGGTCAACGGGGTTGAGGCACTGCAGCGCTGGAAGAGCGGGGAATATGCGCTGATACTGACAGATTTGCACATGCCGGAAATGGACGGATACCAGCTAACACAGTCGATCCGTGCTGAAAAAAGCGGCCATTACCGGATTCCGGTTATTGCGTTGACCGCAAACGCGCTCAAGGGTGAAGCCGAGAAATGCCGGGCACTGGGGATGGATGATTATCTGAGCAAGCCAGTGCAGCTGGAGCAGCTGAAATCGGTATTGGAGAAGTGGCTGCCAGTAACCGCACAAGCCACCCGGCAAACAGAGCCGTTTTCACAACTGCTGTCTGCAAAAAGAAAGACTGTGGTGGATATTGATGTGCTCAAATCCCTGGTGGGAGATGATCAGGCGATTATTAAGGAATTCTTGCGGGATTTTGTAGAAGATGCCCGCAAGATTGCCGAACAGTTGCAGCACGCTGTTACAGAAGGCAGGGTTGAGGAAGCAAAATCGCTGTCACACAAGCTTAAATCTTCGGCACGTTCAGTCGGAGCACTGTCTCTGGGCGAGCGCTGTGCAGAGATGGAAGCCGTTGCAAGGCAAGGGGATGTGGAAAAATTGACCGGATTATTACCAGGTTTTGAAGAAGAAATAGCAAACGCAGAGAGTGATATCAAAAAAATATTGTCACAGCCTGATGTCGGGGCACAAAAGGAAGGGATATGAAAATTCATGAATATCAGGCCAAGGAGATTCTCCGCCGTTACGGGGTGAATGTGCCGGCAGGGATTGCTTGTTTCAGCGTGGCGGCGGCGGTGCAGGCGGCTGAAAAACTGGGTGGGGATAAATGGGTAGTCAAGGCGCAGATTTATGCTGGCGGACGCGGCAAGGCTGGCGGGGTGAAGCTGGCAAAATCCATTGAGGAAGTGCGCCAGTTTGCGGAAGCGATGCTGTTTTCATCATTGGTGACACACCAGACCGGCCCGCAAGGCCGGATCGTTCATCGCTTGTATATCGAGCAGGGGGTTGCGATCCATCATGAATATTATCTGGCGCTGGTGGTCGATCGTGCCTCGCAGTGCGTGAGTCTGATCGCGAGCGAGGCGGGTGGTGTGGATATTGAGCAGGTTGCGGCGGAAACACCGGACAAGATACATAAAATCATGATCGATCCACTCAAGGGATTGAATCCGCAGGATGCCGGGAACATCGTAACCCGGATCAATTTGCCTGAATCATGCCGACCGGAGGCAATAGCCATGCTGGAGGCGTTGTATCGGGCATTCGACGAGAACGATACTTCGTTGCTTGAAATCAATCCGCTGATTCTTACCCCAGAGAATCGTCTGGTTGCGCTTGATGCCAAGATGAATTTTGATGATAACGCGCTGTTTCGTCATCCTGATATTGCTGCCTTGCGCGATCCAGATGAAGAAGATCCGCTGGAAGTGGAAGCTTCAAAACACGGGCTTTCCTATATTCCACTAGATGGTGACATTGCCTGTCTGGTAAATGGAGCGGGGCTGGCGATGGCAACCATGGACATCATCAAGCTCTATGGCGGTAATCCGGCCAATTTTCTGGATGTTGGGGGTGGGGCAACTGCGGAAAAAGTGACTGAGGCATTCAAGCTGATGCTGAGAAATCCTGGTTTACGGGCAATACTGGTCAATATTTTTGGCGGAATCATGCGCTGCGATGTGATTGCCGAGGGGGTGGTGGCTGCAGCGAGGGAGGTTGGTCTTGCTGTTCCATTGATTGTGCGGCTGGAGGGTACGAATATGGAGTTGGGTAAAAAAATACTGGCTGATTCGGGATTGACCATTATTCCGGCCAGCAATATGGCCGATGCAGCGAGAAAAGCAGTGGATGCTGCTGCCAGATTTCGATCTGAAGCCGTAATAAGGGAGGTGTGATTATGGCCATTCTGATAGATCGCCATACGCGCGTGATGACACAGGGCATTACCGGGAAGACCGGGCAGTTTCATACCCGCCAGTGCCTTGAATATGCTTATGGCAGGGAATGTTTTGTAGCGGGCGTCAATCCCAAAAAGGCAGGGGAGGATGTTGAGGGTGTACCGGTTTTTGCAACGGTGGCGGAAGCAAAGCAGAAAACCGGCGCGACGGTGTCGGTGATTTATGTGCCACCCCCTTATGCAGCTGCTGCCATTGACGAGGCAGTGGAAGCTGGGCTGGATCTGGTGATCTGTATTACCGAGGGCATTCCTGTTCGGGATATGTTGCGAACACGGGCGCGGATGCGGGGGAAGAAAACATTGCTGATCGGGCCCAACTGCCCGGGAATCATAACACCAGGCGAATTGAAGATCGGCATCATGCCCGGCGTTATCCATCAGCCCGGCAGAATCGGTGTGGTTTCAAGATCGGGTACGTTGACTTACGAGGCTGTTGCCCAACTAAGCGAACTGGGGTTGGGGCAATCCACCTGCATTGGCATTGGTGGGGATCCAATCAACGGCCTCAAACATATCGACGTTCTACGGCTGTTTAATGCAGACAATGAGACGGACGCTGTGCTGATGGTGGGTGAAATCGGCGGTACGGATGAAGAAGAATGTGCGCGCTGGGTGCGGGATCACATGAAGAAACCGGTGGTCGGATTCATTGCTGGAACAACTGCGCCACCCGGAAAGCGGATGGGGCACGCGGGCGCAATTATTGCGGGCGGCAAAGGCACAGCACAGGAAAAAATCGAGGTGATGGAAGCATGCGGAATTCGCGTAACGCGTAATCCTGCCGAAATGGGTGAGTTGCTGAAGTCCGTGTTATAGCGAGAGGTAATGCATAAATGAAAGGAGTAAACATGCAGAAAATTAATATCGTTCTGGTAGCGATGGTTTTGCTGACAGGCTGTTCAGCCATCAAGCTACAAGAACCGATGCAACGAAAACCTATGCCGGCGCCAGATCCCATTGTTCAAAAAAGGCCACCTGGCCCGCTTCCACCAAGCACACGACCGGTCTATAACCTTGCCGGTTATCCGAAAGCTGCTCAAGAAGGATATATAGACGGCTGTGAAACCGCTAAACAATCGGCTTATGGATTCAAGGATAAAAAACGTTTTGCAACTGATGTGCAGTACCAGATGGGTTGGAACGATGGATTTTCCATCTGCCGGGGTAAGCACTAAAAATTTAACTGGGTAATTTGACTGATCTTCATGAAAAATTTTCTGAAAATATCATTGTTTTTGTGCGCTACGTTGACTTTTCCTGCGTATGCCGTTGATTTGCCGGATACCGTACGGCAGGCGTTGAAAAGAGCGGGTATTCCCGAATCGGCTGTGGGTATTTATGTAAGGGAAGTTGGCGTTGATCAGCCATTGGTATCGGTCAACGCCGATGTACCGATGAATCCGGCATCGGTCATGAAGATGGTAACAACCTATGCGGGCCTGGAAATGCTTGGCCCAACATATAAATGGCGCACCGAGGTTTATGCAAACGGCAATTTAGTGAATGGTACGCTGCAGGGCGATCTGGTAATCAAGGGATACGGGGATCCAAGCCTCAACCTGGAAAATTTTTGGCTTTTGCTGAGACAGGTTCGCCAGACAGGGTTAAAGGATATCAGCGGAGATCTTGTGCTGGATGACAGCTACTTTAACCTTCCGGCATCAGATCCCGGGGCGTTTGATGGCAAGCGTTTCAATACGTACAACGTGGCGCCAGAAGCATTGCTGGTGAACTATCGAACTTCTACGTTACATCTTTTTCCAGAGCTGCAGCGCGGCGGGATCCGGGTGGTGGCAGAGCCCGATGGACAGTTTTTGAATGTACAAAATAATCTTAAGCTGACACAGAAAAAATGTGGGGGTGGCGGAGTGCGTGTAAGCATTCGCGAGAATGTGCCACAGCCGGGGCATGTAACAGTGGGGCTTGAAGGTGAATACTCTTCTGACTGCGGTCCAACAGCGTACTACCTCAGCTTGCATGAGAACACAGCTTATATGCATCAACTATTCAGTGCGCTATGGAAGGAATTGGGAGGCACCTTTACGGGTACAGTAAGACGAGGTGCAGCTCCGAAAGGGTTGCATGCGCTTAGCGTGTATGAATCTCCGCCCCTGGCAGAAGTAATCCGAGGAATAAACAAATTTAGTAACAATGTAGCGGCAAAGCAGGTGTTTTTATCGCTCGGAGAAACACAATCAAAGGGCCGAGGATATGTTTCACCTGATATCGCCTTTGCAGGGGTGCGCCATTGGCTAGGATCCAAAGGAATGAACTTTCCCGAGCTGGTAATGGAAAATGGCTCGGGGTTATCACGTAAGGAACGAATCAGTGCCCGCCACTTGAATGATTTGCTAGCCGCCGCCTATTTTTCACCCACAATGCCTGAGTTCATGGCATCTTTAGCAGTGGTCGGTTTGGATGGTACAGCAAGAAAACGTTTAAAAAGATCGGCAGTGGCAAAGAAAGCACATATCAAAACAGGTACCTTGAAGAATGTTTCAGCCATAGCAGGGTATGTGCTCAATGGTAAAAAAAGGCGCTACGCAGTGGCGTTTATGGTGAATCACCCGAATTCAGGTGGGGCAAGGACTGCTATGGATGCGCTAATGGAGTGGTTATATGTAAAAACTTAGGATTATTCGTGGCGCAAAAGCTCTGTAAAAATCCCGAGGTTTAAAAAAATAAAAACCGTAAATTGAAATGAATCTGTAGTGAAAAATATAACAAATAAATCAGCAGGTTATAAAAATATAAATTTTTTTGATAAAAACGCTTGACTCGTTCTGATAGTTCTTTATAATGCGCATCTCTACAGCAACGACGCAAGTCAGAGCAAAGATCTTTAAAAACAAATAACCAATAAATGTGGGCGCTTAGCAACGAAAAAAGTTGCAAAACTCAGGTAACTGAGAAAAAAGAATAAGCGTCTTCTAAAGTCTGTAATCAGATTAAAGCAAGATGAGAAAGAGTTAAAACTGAAGAGTTTGATCCTGGCTCAGATTGAACGCTGGCGGCATGCTTTACACATGCAAGTCGAACGGCAGCGGGGGCTTCGGCCTGCCGGCGAGTGGCGAACGGGTGAGTAATACATCGGAACGTATCCTTGAGTGGGGAATAACGCATCGAAAGATGTGCTAATACCGCATACCTCTGAGGAGAAAAGCAGGGGACAGAAATACCTTGCGCTAAAGGAGCGGCCGATGTCTGATTAGCTAGTTGGTGGGGTAAAGGCTTACCAAGGCAACGATCAGTAGTTGGTCTGAGAGGACGGCCAACCACACTGGGACTGAGACACGGCCCAGACTCCTACGGGAGGCAGCAGTGGGGAATTTTGGACAATGGGCGAAAGCCTGATCCAGCCATGCCGCGTGAGTGAAGAAGGCCTTCGGGTTGTAAAGCTCTTTTAGTCGGAAAGAAAGAGTCGCAATGAATAATTGTGATTTATGACGGTACCGACAGAAAAAGCACCGGCTAACTACGTGCCAGCAGCCGCGGTAATACGTAGGGTGCGAGCGTTAATCGGAATTACTGGGCGTAAAGGGTGCGCAGGCGGTTTTGTAAGTCAGATGTGAAAGCCCCGGGCTTAACCTGGGAATTGCGTTTGAAACTACAAGGCTAGAGTGCAGCAGAGGGGAGTGGAATTCCATGTGTAGCAGTGAAATGCGTAGAGATGTGGAAGAACACCGATGGCGAAGGCAGCTCCCTGGGTTGACACTGACGCTCATGCACGAAAGCGTGGGGAGCAAACAGGATTAGATACCCTGGTAGTCCACGCCCTAAACGATGTCAACTGGTTGTCGGATCTAATTAAGGATTTGGTAACGTAGCTAACGCGTGAAGTTGACCGCCTGGGGAGTACGGTCGCAAGATTAAAACTCAAAGGAATTGACGGGGACCCGCACAAGCGGTGGATTATGTGGATTAATTCGATGCAACGCGAAAAACCTTACCTACCCTTGACATGCTTGGAATCTAATGGAGACATAAGAGTGCCCGAAAGGGAGCCAAGACACAGGTGCTGCATGGCTGTCGTCAGCTCGTGTCGTGAGATGTTGGGTTAAGTCCCGCAACGAGCGCAACCCTTGTCACTAATTGCTATCATTTTTAATGAGCACTTTAGTGAGACTGCCGGTGACAAACCGGAGGAAGGTGGGGATGACGTCAAGTCCTCATGGCCCTTATGGGTAGGGCTTCACACGTAATACAATGGCGTGTACAGAGGGTTGCCAACCCGCGAGGGGGAGCCAATCTCAGAAAGCGCGTCGTAGTCCGGATCGAAGTCTGCAACTCGACTTCGTGAAGTCGGAATCGCTAGTAATCGCGGATCAGCATGCCGCGGTGAATACGTTCCCGGGTCTTGTACACACCGCCCGTCACACCATGGGAGTGGTTTTCACCAGAAGCAGGTAGCTTAACCGCAAGGAGGGCGCTTGCCACGGTGGGGGTCATGACTGGGGTGAAGTCGTAACAAGGTAGCCGTAGGGGAACCTGCGGCTGGATCACCTCCTTTCATATGAAATTGCTAAGTGCTCACATTTATTGGTTGTTTGTTAACATGATACAATTTTGGTTTGAGGTGTAGTGGTAAATTTGGACTTGAAAGGGTCTGTAGCTCAGTTGGTTAGAGCACACGCTTGATAAGCGTGGGGTCGGTGGTTCAAGTCCACCCAGACCCACCATTATAGGGGGTGTAGCTCAGCTGGGAGAGCACCTGCTTTGCAAGCAGGGGGTCATCGGTTCGATCCCGTTCACCTCCACCATGATAAAAGTTGTGTTTGTTCTTTAAAAATGAAAATAAAGGGTAAGATTGTGTTTTAAATAACACAAAAACTATAATGCGAAAATAGTATGTAAAGTTTTCAAGATTATAGGATCAAGTAAGTAAGTGCATGTGGTGGATGCCTTGGCGATTACAGGCGATGAAGGACGTGGAAGCCTGCGAAAAGCTTCGGGGAGCTGGCAAACAAGCAATGATCCGGAGATGTCCGAATGGGAAAACCTACCCGTAAGGGTGATCACTTCTGAATATATAGGAAGATGATGGCTAACCTGGAGAACTGAAACATCTAAGTATCCAGAGGAAAAGAAATCAACAGAGATTCCCAAAGTAGTGGCGAGCGAAATGGGAGGGGCCTGCAATATTTAGTATTCATGTTAATTGAATTATTTGGAAAAATAAACCAGAGTGGGTGATAGTCCCGTAAGTAAAAATATGGATATGGAACTAGGATTGCAAACAAGTAGGGCGGGACACGAGAAATCCTGTCTGAATATAGGGGGACCATCCTCTAAGGCTAAATACTCGTAATCGACCGATAGTGAACCAGTACCGTGAGGGAAAGGCGAAAAGAACCCCGGGAGGGGAGTGAAATAGATCCTGAAACCGCATGCATACAAACAGTGGGAGCCTCGTAAGAGGTGACTGCGTACCTTTTGTATAATGGGTCAGCGACTTACATTCAGTAGCAAGCTTAACCGATAGGGGAGGCGTAGTGAAAACGAGTCTTAATAGGGCGATAAGTTGCTGGGTGTAGACCCGAAACCAGATGATCTACTCATGGCCAGGATGAAAGGAGGGTAATGCCTCGTGGAGGTCCGAACCCACTAATGTTGAAAAATTAGGGGATGAGCTGTGGGTAGGGGTGAAAGGCTAAACAAATCTGGAAATAGCTGGTTCTCTCCGAAAACTATTTAGGTAGTGCCTCATATATCACCTTTGGGGGTAGAGCACTGTTATGGCTAGGGGATCGTCAAGATTTACCAAACCATTGCAAACTCCGAATACCAAAGAGTGCAAGTATGGGAGACAGACATCGGGTGCTAACGTTCGGTGTCGAAAGGGAAACAACCCAGACCTTCAGCTAAGGTCCCAAAGATACAGTTAAGTGGTAAACGAAGTGGGAAGGCATAGACAGTCAGGAAGTTGGCTTAGAAGCAGCCATCCTTTAAAGAAAGCGTAATAGCTCACTGATCGAGTCGTCCTGCGCGGAAGATGTAACGGGGCTAAACTGTACACCGAAGCTAAGGATTTGCAATTTATTGCAAGTGGTAGGAGAGCGTTCCGTAAGCCTGCGAAGGTAACTTGTGAAGGTTACTGGAGGTATCGGAAGTGCGAATGCTGACATGAGTAGCGATAAAGGAAGTGAAAAGCTTCCTCGCCGAAAACCCAAGGTTTCCTGTGCAACGTTCATCGGCGCAGGGTTAGTCGGTCCCTAAGGTGAGGTAGAAATACGTAGCTGATGGGAAACTGGTTAATATTCCAGTACCTTTATTTAATGCGATGTGGGGACGAAGAAGGCTAGCTTAGCCGGGTGTTGGATGTCCCGGTTGAAACAGGTAGACATGCTATTTAGGCAAATCCGGATAGCTTAGTCGAGATGTGATAACGAAACCTCTTTCGGGAGGCCAAGTAAGTAATGCCATGCTTCCAGGAAAAGCCGCTAAGCTTCAGTTAAATAAGACCGTACCGTAAACCGACACAGGTGGGTGGGATGAGAATTCTAAGGCGCTTGAGAGAACTCAGGAGAAGGAACTCGGCAAATTGACACCGTAACTTCGGGAGAAGGTGTGCCTCTGGTATGTGTAGTGCTATACGCATGAAGCAGAATGAGGTTGCAAAGAAATGGTGGCTGCGACTGTTTAATAAAAACACAGCACTCTGCAAACACGAAAGTGGACGTATAGGGTGTGACGCCTGCCCGGTGCCGGAAGGTTAAGTGATGGGGTGCAAGCTCTTGATCGAAGCCCCGGTAAACGGCGGCCGTAACTATAACGGTCCTAAGGTAGCGAAATTCCTTGTCGGGTAAGTTCCGACCTGCACGAATGGCGTAACGATGGCCACACTGTCTCCTCCTGAGACTCAGCGAAGTTGAAATGTTTGTGAAGATGCAATCTACCCGCGGCTAGACGGAAAGACCCCGTGCACCTTTACTGTAGCTTTACATTGGATTTTGATTATTCTTGTGTAGGATAGGTGGGAGGCTGTGATATATGCTCGCCAGAGTGTATGGAGCCAACCTTGAAATACCACCCTGGAATGATCGGAGTTCTAACCCAGATCCATTATCTGGATCGGGGACCGTGTATGGTAGGCAGTTTGACTGGGGCGGTCTCCTCCCAAAGAGTAACGGAGGAGTGCGAAGGTACGCTAGGTACGGTCGGAAATCGTGCTGATAGTGCAATGGCATAAGCGTGCTTAACTGCGAGACTGACAAGTCGAGCAGATGCGAAAGCAGGTCATAGTGATCCGGTGGTTCTGTATGGAAGGGCCATCGCTCAACGGATAAAAGGTACGCCGGGGATAACAGGCTGATTCCTCCCAAGAGTTCATATCGACGGGGGAGTTTGGCACCTCGATGTCGGCTCATCACATCCTGGGGCTGTAGTCGGTCCCAAGGGTATGGCTGTTCGCCATTTAAAGTGGTACGTGAGCTGGGTTTAAAACGTCGTGAGACAGTTTGGTCCCTATCTGCCGTGGGCGTTGGAAATTTGAGTGGGGCTGCTCCTAGTACGAGAGGACCGGAGTGGACGCACCTCTGGTGTACCGGTTATGACGCCAGTCGTATCGCCGGGTAGCTAAGTGCGGAAGAGATAACCGCTGAAAGCATCTAAGCGGGAAACTTGCCACAAGATTAGATTTCCCGGGAGTTTAACTCCCCTAAAGGTTCGTTGAAGACTACAACGTTGATAGGTCGAGTGTGTAAGCGTAGTAATGCGTTAAGCTAATCGATACTAATTGACCGTGAGGCTTGATCCTATAATCTTGAAAATTAAGATAACAATAAAATAATATTTTTTATTGTTATCTGTTTCTTCCCTTTATGCTTGGCGGCTATAGCGCTTTGGACCCACCTTTTCCCATTCCGAACAGAGAAGTGAAACGAAGTAGCGCCGATGATAGTGTGTTTTCACATGTGAAAGTAGGACACCGCCAGGCTTCCTTTATCTTTAATATTATTTATTGGTATATTTATAAATCTTTATTATGCCGACATAGGTAATCAATAAAAATATTAATGCCAGTAGTGAGAATGTTTTTTAAAATATACAGAGTTTATTTTGAGAAAATTTGGTTTTTTCATTTTTGAATTTCTGGAAAATTAAGAAATGTTTTATCATGTTATTCCTATGCATAATATATTATATTCGTTATGCTAGTCGGGTATTATCTGAATGTAAATCATCGTTTTATTTTCTAAGTTAAATTCAATTTTCCTCAAACAAACTCTAGCGTAAGTGAGCTAAAAGAGTTGGTTATTCAAGTGATGAGTAACAGTAGCGAGCGTTAGTTGTGAAATAATTTGGATTCTTCTATAGGTTATTTTTTGCTATGACCTGCAGATTTTTGTCTGCATATCATTAATTCCTCGCCGATACTTGAAATCTGTTTTTGATTAATAGGGCAGATTTTGCATGCCATAGGGATCTCGTATATTTCTCATATTTTTGAGGCACTTGTTTCCTGACTCAAATTTTTTCCATAAGGTATACCGTAAAATTTGAGCGGTTATACATGGGTCTTTCTTCGATACGGCGACACAGGCTAAGAGCATTGTAAGTGCTCATAAAAAATATCGGTAGCCGATCTGTCTAAAAACAAGTGTTGCTCACAGCCATTTAATTTCTATACCTCATTTTACATTTCAAGAGATTATTCCGATCGATTGTGGTTTTTTCGTTTTAAGAACACCGCAACCAGAAAATTACTGGCTGTATCAGATCAGTAATACTTATCCTGACAGACTTTTACCCTGTACCCATCATTTTCAGATGATGAGGTTGTTCTTCAAATAGATCTTCATTTTCCGTTTGATTATTATCAGTTATAGCTTGAGCTGATATAGTTCATTCGTTCTCTGATTCCATCAATTTTTCTCTTGCAATGCCAGATAAGCAACCGGCTATTCAAATTGAGCTATTAAATCGCTTTTTTCACTTGAGTGGAAACCATTTGATAGCCCGGGTCGCGGTTCTTATCACTAGTGGTTTGTTTGCTTTTACAGTCGCATTGATTCCACTCATAATCGGTCAGTTTTTTACACAGATATTGCCGGGAGGAAACCGGCAGCTACTGCATTTTCTTCCCTTGGTATTGGCAGCACTTTTAATAATAGCCATTTTTACCAGCTGGGCTATTCACTATGTGATTGATCGCTTGCTTAACAGAACAATACTCGATATGCGTGCGACGCTATTCAGAAAGTTACTGACACTGCCTCCGGCTTACTCCAATCTTCCAGTAGAGACTATTTCTCTCTATTTTTTTCAAACTACCGAAAAATTGTGTCATAACTTCTGCTTGTCAATAATTTATTTGTCTCGTGACTTGTTAGCTGTAATCGGGCTGACCGCAACCATGATCTGGCTGAATCCAGAGATGTCATTGCTGGCGGTAGCCGTAATAGCAGCTACATTTTTTATTGGGCAATCGTTTCAGTTGAATATGTATCAGCGAAATACATTGAAACAAAAACAGCATGATTTTTCCGGAATTCTGTCCAAAGCCCTGCAACTTGGCAGAGGGGTTCATTTGGATAAAGGTTATGCGCAAAAAGTTAGACATATTCGGAACAGTTTTGAACAACTGCAAAACTTGCAGCTCAAGTATGGCGCGCAAACACATATGTTGATGTTGCTCACATTTGCTTTTCTGACTGGGATATTCACAGTATTTCTTTATGCTTTTTTACAGCAGCTTTCTTTGAATCTATTAACACCAGGCGATGCTGTTGCATTTTTTACTGCAGGAGCAATGATTGTTTTTCCGTTAAAAAGGCTTTCCGCCATAAATTTATTATTAAGACAATGCACCGAAGCCTTGCAAATCATTTTCCCGCTGCTGGATCGGGATTCTGGAACAATTGAGGAATCTTCCCACATTACCCGGCTTGAGCAGGGTAAAGGAAAATTACGGTTTGAAGGAGTCAGTTACCAGGAAACGCACAAGGAACCCCAGCTGCCATCCATCGATCTTGAAATAGCGTCTGGACAGAAAATTGCCTTGATAAATCAGGATGCGAATATCAACCGGTTGTTTGCGGATCTTGTTTGTGGTTTTGTGACACCATCGACAGGTAGGATCCTGCTGGATGATAAAGATATCAAACAGTTGAATACCGCTGAATTAAGGCAACATATTGCCTGGATTGCACCTGATGAAGATTTGCTGGGCGATACGATTGCTGCAAATATTGCCTATGGCAGTTCCAGCTGTAGTAATGAAATAGTAATTACGACAGCTGCTCATTCCAGTCGGGCAATGGAATTTATTCGCAAACTGCCGCATGGTCTGCAGACAAAAATAAATAAATCCGATCTGGAGCTTTCTGATGATCAGCGACAGCGCATTCTTATCGCGAGGGCTTTGTTAAAAAAACCGTGCATTGTCGTGCTTGATGAAACAACGGCTTGTTTCAATACGGAAAATACTGCCCTGCTGCAAGCACTACAAAAGCTGCTCGATAATCGCACCATTCTGATCCTGTCATCCCGCCCGGTTATGCTCGCTCTTGCTGAGAAACGGTTTGATCCGGTAAATTTATCCAGCATTGGCCTTGCCTGATTCAGGCGAATAGCGTGATTTTTCCAGTTTATGCTGCTTCTATCATTGCGGTGGATATAACGGTAACAATCGTCAAAACGCCGTTCTTATATTTTATCGGTTACACCAAAGGTATTTTCCATGAAATTTCTTTTTGATCTTTTTCCAGTCATCCTGTTTTTTATTACTTATAAAATTTACGGTATTTACAGTGCAACAGCAGTTGCGATTGTTGCTACTTTTGCACAAATTGGCTGGGTGTGGCTGCGCCATCGCCAGGTAGACAACATGCTATGGGTGAGTCTTGCAATCATCGTTATTTTTGGGGGAGCAACGCTGATTTTTCAGGATGAAACCTTCATCAAATGGAAACCAACTGTGCTTTACTGGCTGTTTTCTGCTGTGCTGGTATTGGCGAATCAGGTTTTTAAAAAGAATCTGATCCGAATCATGATGAAAGATCAAATCAAACTACCGGAAGCCGTATGGTCCCGCCTTAATACAAGTTGGGCGATATTTTTTTGTGGGATGGGTGCCGTTAATCTTTATGTAGCCTACAACTATCCAACCGATACCTGGGTGAATTTCAAGTTGTTTGGTTTTATGGGGCTGATGTTTATCTTCGTTATCCTGCAGGCGATGCTGATGGGTAAATATATGGAAAAGAGTGACGATTCAAAAATTTGAGGAATTGTCTTTCACTTCTCACATAAAAAATATTCTCATAAATGGCAGCTGCAGTGCGACCCGAAAATGCGCGAGTTACTTTCGCTGACAGGCTGATTCGCTGGCAGCTCGAACATGGTCGGCACTCTCTGCCGTGGCAAGGCACCAGAGATCCATACGCAATTTGGATATCCGAGGTCATGCTGCAACAAACCCAGGTAAATGCGGTGATTCCATACTACCTGCGTTTTATGTCTGTTTTGATGTGGCGGCGTATGGCTGTAGTGCTTATGAAGATGTGCTCGCGTTCGGTGGAGCGGGTTAGGTTATTACTCGCGTGGGCGCAACCTGCATCGGGCAGCATGCATCATTATGGAGCAGCATGGTGGTATCTTTCCGCGGGATGCAGCAGCATTGCAGCAATTGCCCGGAATCGGCCGTTCCACCGCAGCAGCCATTGCCGCTTTTGCCTTTGGTGAGCATTGCACAATACTTGACGGTAACGTCAAGCGCATACTGGCGCGTTACTTCGGGATTAGCGAATATCCAGGAAAGCAAGTGGTAGAAGAACAGCTATGGCAACTGGCGGAAGAACTACTCCCCACAATGGGAAATCACAGAACCATTGCTGCTTATACACAAGCACTCATGGATCTCGGTGCATTGGTTTGTGTGCGTCGTCGGCCTGATTGTCACCATTGCCCGTTGCAAGCTGATTGCTTTGCTTGCCAGCAAAATTTGACAGCAAACTTGCCTGTGCCCAAACCCAGAAAAACGCTTCCTGTCAGAGAAACCATCCATTTAATTCTATTGAACCAAAAAAATCAGATTTTTCTGGAAAAGCGGCCTGCTGAAGGTATTTGGGGCGGGTTGTTGTGTTTTCCTGAAATACCCATTGATCAGGACGGCATCAATTTCTGTGAGGAGCATTTGCGTGTGCGAGCAATAACATTGGCTCATCTTCCGCATTTATCGCATGGCTTTACACATTTCAAATTGAATATTCAACCACTGCTATTGCGATGCACAGGGAATTTGCCTGCCTGCGAAAAGAACGATGAAGAAAAAAATTGCCTTTGGTTGACGATCGAACAAGCGCTGCTGAGAGGCATCCCTGTTCCAACCAAAAAATTGCTGTTAATGACACAATCCTATCTTTCCCCAAAAACACATGAATAATCCAGCATCCCAGAATTGGAAACAGCAGCAGCGCGCCAGATTGCGTGAATTGCGCCAACAAATTCCGGTAGAACAACGGCTGCTTTGGAATGATGCAATTACCGCCGCGCTGACACAAAAATTTCCTGTGCTGGAAAACCAGAAAATTGGGTTCTACTGGCCGTTTCAGGGTGAATATGATCCGATACCGGCCATGACATTCCTGAGAACCTGCGGTGCTACCCTTGCCCTGCCGGAGGTTATCGACAAAGGAGAACCGCTCCGGTTTATTGAATGGTGGCCTGGGGTACCCATGAAAAAGGATAGGTATGGTATTTTGCTGCCAGACAATACGCAGGAAATTGCGGTTGATAGCATGATCATTCCCTTGCTTGGTTTTGATGAACAGGGTTACCGGCTTGGCTACGGTAGCGGGTATTTCGATCGGACGCTGGCTGCAATGAATCCACGCCCAATGACGATCGGTGTGGCATTTGAAATACAGCGTCTGCCTACAATTTATCCTCAGCAGCACGATATTCCAATGGACTATATTGTCACGGAGCAATCTGTTTTGCGTCGGATTGATTCCGGCCTTGAGCCCTTGAAAGCGATCGGTAGTGCTCCCGGAAACAACGTGGGTTGAGGAAAGAAAGGGTGGTCAGTAGTGTTTGCTTCTAACCCGGGTGTATTTGAAAAAGGAGTTGGGGAACCTCTGAAAAATGACCTGTGTTGTCATTTCTGCGTTAAAAGTCAGCATCAAAATGCTCATTTATTACGTATAAATTCCGCTTTTTACTCGGTGCCAGCGCTTCGCCCTACGGGCTAGCCTTGCAGCTGTTCGCTGCGTTTTATTTGCGTTGCCGATTGTTGCCTTGAACTGACTACCTCGCTGACGTTTTTCAGAGGCTCCTTAGGTTATCCATCATCACCCCAGCGCGGCATCAGGCGATGTTCCACGCCAAGCTGGTCGAGTATGCGCGCAACGATAAAATCCACAATATCCTGTATGGTCTCGGGATGATGATAAAAACCAGGATTCGCAGGAAGAATAACAGCACCACTACGTGCGAGTTTAAGCATGTTTTCCAGATGAATAACGGAAAATGGAGCCTCCCGGGCAACAATAATAAGTTTGCGCTGTTCCTTCAGCATTACATCGGCTGCCCGTTCTATCAATTTTTGACCTAAACCTGCTGCCACAGCCGATAACGTCCCCATGGTACAGGGGCAGATCACCATGGCATCGGCCGGATTGGAGCCGGAAGCCACTGGTGCAAACCATTCCTCTCGGCCAAAAACCTTGAGCAGACCAGGCTCGACATTGAAATAGCTGTTCAGGAAAACTTCTGTTTCCTTGGGACGCGGGGAGAGGGCCAGAGCCATTTCCTGCTGCGCCACGATTTGTGCAGCTTGCGAATAAAGCAAATAAACCCGATGGCCCTGCTTTAGTAATATTTCCAGCAGACGAATACCGTATGGCATACCGGATGCGCCAGTCAGGGCAACAGTGATGGTTTTCCGTTTACTCATGTTTTCCCAAAGTGCGCAGATAGCGAAATGTTTTTTGCCTTATTCGCTATGCGAATCATCGAAACGCTCAGCCGAATTACCCGCCATTTCCGACTCATGTCGGCGAACAAATTCCTGTGTACTGTCGATGCCTCGCAACTGCAGAATATAATTACGAACGGCAGCTTCTACCAATACAGCCAGGTTGCGCCCGGCGGCAACCGGAATGATGACCTTGTGTATGCTGACGTTCAGTATGGTTTCATTGAGGTTGCTTAATGGTAGCCGCTCAAAGGCGTTAATACTGCTACCAACCGTTTTTTCAAGGTGCACGATCAGCTTCATATTCTTGTGGCGGCGAACGGCAGTTTCACCAAAGATGGTGCGAATGTTCAGCATTCCTACACCGCGCACTTCGAGAAAATCGCGCAATAGTGGCGGACAATGGCCTTCAAGTGTTTCGGGGCCAATACGGCGTAATTCAACAACATCATCCGCGACCAGCCCGTGACCACGACTAATCAGCTCCAGTGCCAATTCACTTTTACCTACACCGCTTTCACCGGTGATCATGATGCCCATGCCCAGCACATCCAGTAGTACACCATGCCGGATGGTTTCAGGTGCCAGCACTCTTGCCAGATAAGTCTGTAACCTCCAGATAATCTCAAGACTGGCCGTACCGGATCGGATCAGGGGAATGCGTTGTTCGTGTGCAAATTGCCTGATTGCATCCGGTATGGGGGCATCATTGGCTACGATCAAACAGGCAAGCTGGCTTTGCGCAAGCTGATTCAGCCGCTTTTGCAGGGAAACGTCATCAAGTCGTTCGAGATAATTGACGGATGTCTGGTTCAGTACCTGAATCCAGTTGGGATGGACGAAATTAAGGTGGCCGATCAGTTCCTGGGTGGAGTCATTGATTTCGTGACTTTCAAGCTGTTTGTGAATGGTATCGGCTGGCGCATCCCATTGCAGATCCAGTTTTTTTTGATTTTCTTCAAATAGCTGCTTGATGCTAACCTGGGACATGTTCAGGTACCCACTCGGAGATAAGCTGATGGATTTCTTTGGCATCCTGGCCGTGAAGCAGTTTCTCGCGAAAACTTTTATTGCTGAACATTTGTGCCAGTTCGCTCAATATAAGCAAATGTTGGTCCGTCGCTTTCTCTGGCACCAGCAGAATGCAGGCAATGCTGACTGGCAATCCATCCGGTGCATCAAAAGGGATGGGTTCTTTCATTCTGACCAAGGCTGCGGCTGCTTCACGTAACCCCTTGATGCGGCCATGGGGAATGGCAACCCCCTGACCAAGCCCGGTCGATCCGAGTTTTTCGCGCGCAAATAAACTATCAAATACTTGGCTGCGCGCGACATGCAACGTGTTTTCGAACAATAGGCCAACCTGCTCAAATACACGTTTCTTGCTGGTCACATCCAGATCAATAATGACGTTGGACTCCGGCAACAATTGCGCAATGAGATTCATGGGGATTCAGACCACTTTAGGAATTCGGGCGGTATAACATTTTTGTCGGAAACGGGGCTGGCTGCTTGCGTTGTTTTCTGTACAGATACCCGGGCCTGTTGCAAAAAGTGTCCGGATCATACCCTTATAAATCAGGTAATACGATCCTGATAACTATTAGGCAGGCATTGCCCCGTTTTATTGTTTCAGCGCTGCTGTTGCGGTTCTTCGCAGATATGCAGGGATAAGGTGATCTTACTCGGATTGTTCAAATTCCTGGTCTTTCAATCCACCTTGGCTAAGACGCCGGTCGATATTTTTTTCCTTGTGCTTGAGGATTTGGCGATCCAGCTTATCCACCAGGCTGTCAATTGATGCATACATATCGAGCCCGTCCGCTTCGACAAAAATTTCCTTCCCCCGCAAGTTGACAGTGACTTCGGCTTTTTGCTTGAGTTTGTCGACCGAAAGGGTCACGTTAATGTCGATAATTTGGTCAAAATGACGAGTAATTCTCTCGATCTTGGATAATACGTAGTCGCGCAGAGCCGGTGTAATTTCCACATGATTGCCGGTGAGATTCAAATTCATTCTTTCTCCTTTATGGGATGAGGGGATCGTATAAAAGATGCCAGGAAACCTTAAAAATAACTGCCTGGATAAGATCGGCTGTTTTTAGAGCCTCTAGGGAACCTCTGAAAAACTACCTGCACTGTCATTTCTGCGTTAAAAATCGGCTCAAAATGCTCATTTATTACATATAAACTCCGCTTTCTCTCCGATTTTTGTCTTGAACTGACTGCCTCGCTAACGTTTTTCAGAAGTTCCCTAGAGTGTTTTGCGTAAATTAGTCGGGGGAATATGCATGAACTCCCGATATTTTGCAACCGTGCGGCGAGCTACCACAATGCCCTGATTCGCCAGTATCTGTGAAATCTGACTGTCATTGAGCGGTTTTTTGCGGTCTTCATCCTGAATCAGCCGCTTGATCAGCCCACGAATGGCGATAGCTGAATGTGCTTCGCCTGCTTCATCCGGAATATGGCTGCCAAAAAAGTATTTGAGTTCAAAAATACCATGGGGTGTCCGCATGTATTTTTGGGTTGTCACACGCGAGATAGTGGATTCGTGCAATTCAACCTCCCCGGCAATTTCCCGCATGACCAAAGGGCACATGGCAGTTTCACCCTGCTCCAGAAAGGCTTGTTGACGATCAACGATTGCCTGGCTGACCCGAAGTATGGTGTCCATCCGCTGATCGAGATTTCTGACCAGCCAGCGGGCTTCTTTCAGCTGGCCCATGAGCGTTTGAGTGGCTTCGCAGCGGTGGCGTTTCAGAATGCCGGCGTACAGGTTATTGATCCGGACGCGCGGGAATGAATCCGGGTTGAGTTGCACCACCCAGCTGCTATCCAGTTTGCTCACAATTACATCCGGTATCACATGACGCGCTGTTGTTGCATTGAATTCATCACCTGGCTTGGGATTGAGCCGGGTAATCAGCTGATAAATTGATTGCAGGTCAGCTTCATTGCAACCCAGCACTTTTCTCAGTAACTGAAAATTTTTGGCAGCAAAACTTTCCAGATGTTTGTTGACCACTGTCAGTGCGTCTTCCCGTAACGGTGTATCGTCTGGCAACGCCTGAAGTTGCAGGAGCAGACATTCCTGCAAACTGCGTGCACCTACACCGGGTGGATCCAATTGCTGAATGTATTCCAGGGCAGCTTCCAGATCTGTTGTATTGATTTCAAGTTCGGGTGGAAGCAATTCAGCCAGTTCGCCAAGGTCTTGGGACAGATACCCGTCATCATTGAGGCTGTCCACCAGCAAGCCGGCAATTTTTTTTCTGCGTTCGCAGCATTGTCCGAGGCTGATTTGTGAGAGTAGATGGTCGCGCAAACTGACGGGTTTACTGATTAACCGGGAGAAATCCTGATCATCTTCATCCCCACCCCGGCCGCGTGTATCAAAAATGAATTCCTGGTCGGAATACAGAGGTTCGTCTGGCCAGTCGCTCTGGATTTCCGCATTTTCCCTGTTTTCCTGAATTTCAGTGATTTCTGTTGCGGTCGGCAAATCAGGCAAAGTTGGTAAAATATCCTGTCCTTCGGATTTGAATTCATCCCGATCAATGCCTTCATCCAGTTCGAGCAGGGGATTTTCCTGTATGAGCCGCGTGATTTCCTGATCAAGCTCAAGTGTGGATAACTGGAGCAACCGAATGGATTGCTGCAACTGCGGCGTTAGCGTGAGTCCGGTGTTGAGCTTGAGTTGCAGGGTGGGTTTCATGTTGGTTAGAGCCTGAAATGTTCGCCCAGATACACTTCCCTGACACGTTCATCAGTGACAATTTCGGCAGGGGCGCCATTGGCCAGCACCGTTCCGCTACTGATGATATAAGCCCGATCACAAATCCTGAGAGTTTCACGAACATTGTGTTCCGTGATCAACACACCGATTCAGCGAGATTAGAGAAATCAGAAAACCCGCTTGATATCCATGACGGCGAACGGATCCACACCGGCAAAAGGTTCGTCCAGCAGGATAAAGCGTGGCCGGGAAGCCAGTGCCCGTGCAATTTCCACGCGCCGCCGTTCGCCACCCGATAAACTCATGCCCAGGCTGTCCCGCAGATGGCTGATGTGCAAATCGTGCAATAGTCCATCCAGCTGGCGCTGGATTTCATCTTTCCGGAGATTTTGCAATTCCAGCACTGCCAGAACATTGTCTTCAACCGAGAGTCGGCGAAACACAGAGGCTTCTTGCGGGAGATAGCTTAACCCCAGGCGGGCACGCTGATGAATTGGCAGTTGACTCAGTTTATGTTCGTCCAGAAAGATTTCTCCCCCATTCAGGGGAACCAGCCCGACCACCATGTAAAAACAGGTTGTTTTTCCCGCACCGTTGGGGCCGAGCAAACCAACAACCTCGCCGCTCCGAACGGAAAAAGACACATCCGTCACTACTTTGCGTGACTGATAGTGTTTTTTCAGATTTTCGGCTCTTAATTCACTCATGCACTTTTTGGTTTTGTGGTGATCTGTTTTGCTGGTTTTACTTGCCTGTTTCTGGTGCGGGCTGTTTTGCCTTTGGCTGAATCACGGCGCGTACCCGGTGATCAGAATGCTTGTCGTTTTCCGGCTGGGGTTGACCAAACACCTGGAAAAAATCGCTGGCAATATCGTAGGAAATATAATCTCCTTCCACTTCATCTGTGCCCCGCTTCAGGCGTGCACTACCGAACAGCTCGATTTTTTCGGTTTTATCGTCATATTCCGCGCGCTTGGCCCAGGCTTCGACATATTCATCGACACCATCCCGTTTTTCGCGATATCTGACCAGATTGCCATGAGCGGTCGCATGCCGGTATCCGGTTGTATCCTCTTTCATGATCACTTTATCTGCCTTGAGGGTGAGTGTTCCCTGGGTCATGATGACATTACCGGTGAATACACTGGTGCGAAATTCGCTTTTGCGTTTGTAATCCTCGACTGTGGCGCGGTCACCCTCAAGATGAATCGGTTTGTCACGATCAGCGCGCTCAGCGGAGACCATGGCTGAAAAAGCATGAGACACAAACCAGAAAGCACGACCAATGCCTGCACAAGTCGACCTGGATAAAAATAAAAGCGGGAAAACCTGTTTTGTACAAGAACAGGGCATTCTGATCCATCCTGTATAGGTTCAAAAAATCAAATCCGGTATGAATGAGACCGGGCAGTTAACGTGCTGTACGCGGGTACGGTCATCATGTGCCGTGACTCGCGATTGCAGCAGAATTTCACCCGTCTGATTGTTCACAAACATTCCAACAGCGTTGGCAATACTATTCATTCTGATAACGGTAACAGGTTGATCGGTTTTGGCGATGTCTGTATCGGGAATGACGTGTAAAAAATCGGTCAGCATCGTTACTTTGTCTTTATCCTGATCGTTACCCCTGATAATGGAAACATTCCTGCTCAGAAAATATCATTACTGCCCTCGGTCAGTTTGGCCTGATCGGCAATTACCCTGAGCAAGGGCTTGTCTGGCTCAATGCTGGTTAGCTTTGCGTGTTCCAGCTGTGTTATATCCCTGCAGGATAGTGAATCAGTTTATCTGCTAAAAAAAAACGGCTGGCCCTCAGGGTATGGTTAACCTGCACTCCATCCAGATGCTCGATGATGTAATCCACTTCTTGCTGTTCATTGCCTGCTGGTTGCTGATTTTGTTGCTGAAGGTTTTTATCCAGCCAGAGCGTGAGCAAAAGCAGAATAACCAGCCATACAGAGGGCCTCAAGAGTAATGAGTGTTTCATGCTAAAGCATCTGTTGTATGGGATTTATTAGAATATGCACGGTTTTTCCGGTTACTTCCGACTGAAAATAAGACGGGGAAGAGGCAACGTACTGTAAACACGCCATTTTCAGAATTATAGCAGAACCCTGTTTGCTTAACGGTTTTGGCTTTTCGGGGTAAGTGTTTTCGTTTATGCCCGGTTGTCAGCAAATGAGGAAATTTCGTTCCGGGATTTGCACTTCTCTGCTTGAATAAGTATCCCAATGTGATTATGGTCATCGTTCATGATAAATAAACAGCTGAATTGACAATGCAAGCAAACGCAATCGATTTCCAAAACTATGAATTACTGCAGGATGATGTTTGTGCCCAGCGGATTGTGGCTGCCAAACAGAAGCTGGGGAAGCGTGCCATCATCCTGGCACATCACTACCAGCGTGCGGATGTTTACTGCCACGCCGATCTGACCGGAGATTCGCTCAAGCTCTCCTATCTTGCTGCCCAGACCGATGCTGAATTCCTGGTGTTTTGCGGGGTGCATTTCATGGCAGAGGTGGCGGATATCCTTTCCAGCCCCGAGCAAACCGTTATTTTGCCTGATCTTTCTGCCGGCTGTTCCATGGCGGATATGGCCAATCTCACCAAGGTGGAGCGTGCCTGGCGCGAACTGGCAGAAGTGCTCGACCCGGACAAGCGGGTGACACCTGTGACCTATATCAATTCCAGTGCCGATCTGAAAGCGTTTTGCGGGCAGCATGACGGCATCGTTTGCACTTCCAGTAATGCGGTAAAAATTCTGGAATGGGCCTTTGCCCGGCGTGAAAAAGTGCTGTTCTTTCCGGATCAGCATCTGGGGCGCTGGAGCGGGTATAAATTGGGATTGTCGCCGGATGAAATGCCAGTATGGGATTTTGATGAGCCGATGGGTGGTTTGACACCCGCACAAATTGAAAAGGCCAAAATCCTGTTGTGGAAAGGACATTGTTCGGTGCATCAGATGTTTCAACCGCAGCACATCATCCGTTTTCGTAACCAGTACCCGGATGGGCTGGTCATTTCCCATCCCGAATGCAGCTTTGAGGTCTGCAAGGCTTCCGATTATGTCGGCTCGACTGAGTACATCATCAACACCATCCGCGCGGCCCAATCCGGTACCCGCTGGCTGGTCGGAACAGAGCTGAATCTGGTCGGGCGTATTGCCGAGGAATTCAAGTCGGAAGGAAAAATTGTCCAGTTCATGTCGCCGATGGTGTGCATGTGTTCAACCATGGCGCGCATTGATCCGCAGCATTTGGCCTGGTCGCTTGAAAATCTGGTTGAAGGCCGTGTGGTCAACCAGATACGGGTGCCGGAACCTCAAGCCAGTCTGGCAAAGCTTACTCTGGAAAAAATGCTTGAAGTATCGAAATAACATTCATGTCCAGCACTTCCTCCGATTTTGACAGACCGGTTTCCCCGCCAGAAAACAGGGTAGCACAGGAAACCGGCCGGATATTGCATGTTGCGACGTACAACATTCACAAAGGGTTATCGTTTTTTAATCGGCACGTGATGTTGCATGAATTGCGCGACCAGTTGCGCGGTCTGAATGTAGATATCGTTTTTTTGCAGGAAGTAGTTGGAGAACATGCGCTGCATGCCAACCGTTTCCGGAACTGGCCCAAGAATGCACAATATGAATTTCTGGCTGATTCGGTGTGGACAGATTTTGCTTATGGCAAGAATGCAGTGTATGACCATGGCCACCACGGTAACGCCATTCTTAGCCGTTTCCCCATTTCGAACTGGGAGAACGAAGATATTTCTGCGCACCGGTTTGAAAGCCGGGGGTTATTGCATTGCGAGCTGGCCATTCCCGGCTGGAAGGATACGCTGCATTGCATTTGTGTCCATCTGGGGTTATTCAAGCGTGGACGGAATCAGCAACTGGAGTCAATCGGAAAGCGCATCCGGCAACTGGTGCCAGCCGATGCGCCACTGGTGCTTGCGGGCGATTTCAATGACTGGGGTGGCGTGGCAAACCAGCTACTCGCCGACCACCTGAATCTGACAGAAGTGTTTCAGCATGCGCATGGCAAAACCGCGCGTAGTTTTCCTTCCATTTTTCCATTGTTGCGCCTGGACCGGATTTATATTCGCGGTTTTCAGGTGAAAAATGCACACATTCTGCGTAACCGCCCCTGGTCCCGTATTTCCGATCATGCCGCGTTGTCGGCCAGTATCGTGCGTACATGAGTGGGGACGATTTTGCTGAAGGCAACCAGATAACATTATTGCACTCCGGTAAGGAATATTTTCCAGCGCTGGAGTTAGCAATTGATTCTGCCAGTCAGGAAATCTATCTCGAAACCTATATTTTTCAATATGATGCCACCGGCACTCGTATTGCGGCCGCACTCAAGCGGGCAGCGCAGCGCGGTGTGGCTGTCCACCTGCTGATTGATGGATTCGGCTCTTTCGGGCTATCCAAAGCAGTGATTCAGGAAATGCTTGCTGCAGGGGTGCGGGTGTTGATCTACCGGCAAGAGGTTTTTTCATTCCAGCTCAAGCGTTACCATCTTCGCCGCATGCATCGCAAACTGGCTGTGATGGATGCCAGTGTGGCGTTCGTAGGGGGAATCAACATCATTGATGACTGTTATGAACCCGATGCCCGGTTTCCGCGTTTTGATTACGCCGTGAAAGTCGAAGGTCCGTTGCTGAAGAAAATTCATGCAGCAGCAAGACGCTTGTGGATGCTGGTTGCATGGGTTTATTTCAAGAAACGGTGGACAGATTTTTTACCTGTAACTGTTAACTCTCAACCAGTGGGTCATCAACGTGCATCCTTTGTAATCAGGGATAACATCCGGAACCGGCGCAGTATCGAGCGAAACTATCTCAAGTCGATTGCGGCTGCACGCAGAGAAATTATCCTTGCCAATGCATATTTTCTTCCGGGAAAACGTTTCCGGCAGGCTTTGATCCTGGCAGCACAGAGAGGTGTTTCGGTTATTCTTCTACTGCAGGGAAAATCAGAATATCGCTTGCAACACTACGCTATGCACGCGCTCTATGGCCATTTTCTGGAAGCTGGTATCCATATTCATGAATATCGTCGGGGATATTTGCATGCGAAGGTGGCAGTCATTGACAGTATCTGGTCCACTGTTGGCTCTTCCAATATCGACCCGTTCAGCCTGTTGCTGGCGCGCGAGGCCAACGTGATTGTCAATGATCAGGGATTTGCAGCAGAATTGCGTAGCAGTCTGCAACAGGCATTGCAGGAATCTCAACCGGTGTTGCTGCATTCCTGGAAAAACCGATCGCGCTTCAAACGTTCGCTGAACTGGATTTGTTACTATCTGTTGCGTATGCTGCAAGGATTATTGGGATACCGCCAGGAGTAAGGGATTAGCCGTTGTTTTGCCATATTGCCTGCATACCGGATGAACAAAACCACTGTATTTTCTCTTTGTTTCAGGATTTCCTCCGGGTTTCCTCCAAATCCGAGTGGTCACCATGTGTATAATTTGCCGCTTATAGGAATTGCATCCAGGCATGATCCGTAAATTTCTGCATCGTATTTTCTCCTTGGGCTCAGCTGAATCTGTGCCCGCCGGTCCTGCTGTCGCTGTTATCGGGTGTGAACAGCATAGCATTACGCGTAACCGTATCAGTCCAGGTTCGTTGAAAGTGGCGCTGACCCTGCAGCAAGCAGGCTATACCGCCTATATCGTGGGTGGCGCTGTTCGTGATCTGCTGTTGGGATTGAAACCCAAGGATTACGACGTTGCTACCAGCGCCACGCCGGAAGAAGTGCGAGCCGTATTCCGCCACTCGCGCATTATTGGCCGCCGTTTCCGTCTGGTGCATGTCATCAGCAAGGGAGAAACCGTCGAGGTATCCACGTTTCGCGGCAAAGCATCGGAAGCCCTGATCACAACCAAAAATTTTTGTGCACATACCGATGCGACAGGACGGTTACTGCACGACAATGTTTTTGGCAGTCAGGAGGAGGATGTCAGGCGGCGCGATTTTACTATCAACGCACTATTCTATGATCCGGCTACGGAGGAAATCCTTGATTACCTCAATGGTTTCAAGGATGTAATGGCAAAACGGCTGCGCATTATCGGCGAACCCGAGCAGCGTTACCGGGAAGATCCTGTGCGTATGTTGCGCGCTGTGCGCTTGTCCGCCAAGCTTGGCATCCAGATGGATGACAAAACAGCTGCACCCATTGGCGATATGGCGCCGTTGCTTCTGAATGTGCCGCCTGCCCGTCTGTTTGACGAGATGTTGAAGTTGCTGTTTTCCGGCCACGCTCTGACTGCCGTGATCGATTTGCGCGCCAGAGGATTGCATCACGGATTGCTGCCAGTGCTGGATGTGATTCTGGAACAACCCTTGGGCGAACAATTTATTTCGCTGGCGTTGAAGAATACCGATGAGCGGGTACAGCAGGGCAAACCGGTTTCTCCTGGATTTTTATTTGCAGCGTTGCTGTGGCATGAGGTGCTGGCGGTATGGAATGCGCACTTGAAAGTCGGTGAAAAAACAATTCCAGCCCTGCACAAGGCTATGGGAGAAGTGCTGTCGGCACAGCGTAACCGGCTGGCCATTCCGCACAGGCATGACGGGATGATTTACGATATCTGGTCAATGCAACCAAGATTTGAAGCGCGTTCAGGGCGTAAGCCATTCCGGCTGCTGGAGCATCCAAATTTTCCGGCAGCGTATGACTTTATGCTGTTGCGCTGTAAAAGCGGAGAGATCGATCAGGAATTGGGCCAATGGTGGCAGACCTTCAAAAATACCGATAATGCCGGACGTGAAGCGATGCTGCTGCAGGAGGCTCCCGCCAGGCGTCGCAGAAAGCGTCGCAGCCGCAGCAAGTCTGCTGGCGAAAAGGTAGATGCTGTCAGTCAGGAAATCGCATGATGCCCTCTTCCCATTCAACGTTTCCCAACCAGGTTTTTGTTGCACTGGGCAGCAATCTGGAAAATCCGTTATCCCAGGTCAGGCGAGGCATTATGTTGCTGGCCGGTCTGGAAGATTCACACCTGATAAAACGTTCGTCGCTTTATCGTACCGCCCCGGTGGGGTACGCGAACCAGCCTGATTTCATCAATGCGGTGGTGCAACTGGAAACACGCCTGACACCACATCAACTGCTGGATGCCCTGCTGGAAATCGAACACAGTTGCGGCCGTGTGCGCACGTTTCCCAATGCACCGCGCATTCTTGATCTGGATATTCTGTTATTTAACAATATGCAACACAGCGATATCCGCCTTGTCCTGCCGCATCCGCGTATGCATGAGCGATCTTTCGTCTTGCAACCCTTGCTGGAAATTGCTGCAGACTGCGTAATTCCCGGGCAAGGTCCGGCAGCCGGGTTTTTTGCTGTCTGCTCCGAACAATCACTGGAGTGTATTGCCTCATCATGAATCTTGAGCGTTGCCGCTATATCGTTATAGAAGGACCTATCGGCGCGGGAAAAACCAGTCTGGCCCGTAACATGGCAACCCGGCTGAATTATTTGCTCATGCTGGAACAACCGGAAGCCAATCCGTTTCTGGAAAAATTTTATGGGGATATGTCACGGCATACCTTGTCCACCCAATTGTTTTTTTTGATGCAGCGCATGCAGCAATTGCAGTCGATGGAACAGGAAAACGGTTTTTCGCGTTCGATGGTGAGCGATTTTTTGTTTGACAAGGATCGACTGTTTGCGGATGTGATGCTGAGCGAACCCGAGCATGGACTTTACCGGCAGATTCGAGAACGCTTGCCTCTGAAACCGCCTGTGCCCGATTTGGTAATCTATCTGCAGGCCGCCCCCGAGATTCTGATCAGGCGTATCAAGCAACGTAGAAATACGCTGGAGCAGCGGATATCAGAAGATTATCTGAGGCGCCTGGCAGAGCGGTACATGCGGTTTTTTTATGAATATGATCAAGCCCCCGTCATGATCGTGAACAGCGAGCACATTGATCTCGCACATAATCTGGCCGATCTTGATCTGCTGCTGACACGCATCGACCAGATGCGCAGTGCACGTGAATATTTTAATGTCGGAGCTGGCTGACAATGGATCAGCCGGTTGCGAAAAGAATAACGATCACAGCATTGCAAAATGCTTGCCGGGAAGGCAGGAAGATCGCCATGCTGACCTGTTACGACGCCACGTTTGCTGCGGTATTGGAAGAGGCGGGCGTGGATGTGCTACTGGTGGGAGATTCGCTGGGCAACGTGATACAGGGCCAATCCAGTACACTGCCGGTAACGCTGGATGACATGGTTTATCACGTCCGCTGTGTGGAACGCGGTACCCACAAAGCCTTTATCATGGCCGACATGCCCTTTGGCACATTTCAACTATCCCCGCAGGAGACTTTCAGGAATGCTGCCCATCTGATGGCAGCAGGCGCGCAGATGATCAAAATTGAAGGTGGACGGCATATGACTGAAACCATTGGATTTCTCGCCAGTCGCGGAATTCCGGTATGTGCGCATATCGGACTGACGCCCCAGTCTGTGCATCAGTTGGGTGGCTACCGGGTGCAGGGAAAAAATGCGAGTGAAGCCAGGCAATTGTGCGAGGATGCATTATTACTGCAGGAAGCGGGAGCCAGCCTGCTTTTGATGGAGCTGATTCCTGCTGCGCTGGGTGAGGAAATCACCCGATCACTATCCATTCCCACTATTGGTATCGGTGCCGGCCCCGCATGTTCTGGCCAGGTGCTGGTGCTGCATGACATGCTGGGGATCAGTCCGGGCATTTTGCCGCGTTTTGTCAGAAATTTCATGACGGACGCGAACAGCATCCAATCTGCTGTCAGCAATTATGTAACAGCAGTCAAATCGGGAGAATTTCCTGCACATGAGCATGTGTTCTGACAGATTCCGGACAGGTCTACGTGGAAGTCATTACTGATATTGCATCGCTGCGCGCGCGGCTGCAGCATGAAAATTCCATTGCCTTTGTGCCAACCATGGGCAATCTGCATGCCGGACATCTTTCTCTGGTTGAAATCGCGCATAAACAGGCCGATTGTGTGGTTGTCAGTGTTTTCATCAATCGCCTGCAATTTTCACCACACGAGGATTTTGACCGCTATCCCCGCACGCCACTGGATGATTGCCGCTTGCTGGAGGAGAAGGGTGTGGACGTCGTATTTATGCCGGATGAAAAAACACTGTATCCCGTTCCGCAGGAGTTTCAGTTGTTGCTTCCTTACATGGCAGATACCCTGGAAGGAGCATGCCGACCAGGGTTTTTTCGTGGTGTGGCAACGGTTGTGCTCAAGCTGTTCAACATCGTGCAGCCGCATGTGGCCATATTTGGCGAGAAGGACTACCAGCAGTTGCAAATTATTCGTGGCATGGTCGCTCAGTTGAATCTGCCCATGCAGATTGTTGCTGGGAAAATAGTCCGGGCCGGGAATGGACTGGCGCTCAGTTCCCGCAATAGCTATCTGGATGCCGATGCATGCCGGCAGGCAGGCGAATTGTCGCGCCAGCTGAAGCAGATCAGGGACAGTATCATTTCAGGTGAACAAAATTTTCCACTGCTGGAGCAGCAGGCAGCGGAAGAGTTGAGCAGTCATGGCTGGGTGGTCGATTACGTTGCGGTGCGTCAACAGGATACACTGCTGCCGGCTACCACAAGCGATTCCAGGCTGGTCATACTGGGTGCCGCATGGCTGGGCGGGGTACGGCTGATTGATAATTTTTTAATCACGCTGCCGCCATTCACCCCTTCCCCGCGGCCATAACGAAAAATATCCGGGTTTACAGCCACACCATCTTGCCCATTTCCAGCGGGTGGGTCAGTAGCGGATGGTAAGGGTAGACACGCAGGAAATACTGCTGCCTGCCGCATAGTTCCGGTACATGGTTGAGCTCGAACTGATGTTCGTGTGATCCAAGAGTACCAGTGCATTCTAGCCGGAAGGGCTTGAACTGGCTGAGCCTGGTTTTGTTGTATTGCAGCGATAGCAGCAATTCCACGACCACATCCTCCGGCTGCAAACCATTCAGCCTTACGGCGAGCCTGAAATTCAGGCTGTCCCCGAATGCAAGCTCCTTGCCGGGTGTGTCGAGCCGGCGCACGCTAACCCCGCCCCATGCAGCATTGATACGTGTTTTCCAGGCAGCAACGGTCTTGGCAACGGCAAAATTATCCTGGCTGTAGCCGGCACCCTGCCGTGCGGCGGGGGCGTAAAATTTCTGGACATACTCCCCCACCATGCGGTTGGTGCCATAGCCTGGCAGCAGGGAAGCCATGGAATGCTTGGCCATTTTGACCCATTCGACCGAATAGCCAAATTTGCCGTGATCGTAATACAGCGGAATCACCTGATCCTGCAGCACTTCATAGAACGAGCGGCTTTCTTCAGCGTCACGCAATGATGCCTCCATGTTTTCGGAAACGGGTTTGATCCCCCAGCCGTTTTTACCGTCGTAGCCTTCTCCCCACCAGCCATCGAGGATGCTCAGATTGAGAGTGCCATTGATACCCGCTTTCATGCCCGATGTTCCGCTGGCTTCCAGCGGGTAAATCGGATTGTTGAGCCAGACATCCACACCGGATACCAGTCGCCGGGCAAGACGCAGATCGTACCCCTCCACCAGCAGGATGCGCCCTCTGAATTCTGGCATATCGGCGACCTGATGAATGTGCCGGATCAGGCTTTGTCCGGGCAAATCAGCCGGGTGAGCCTTTCCTGCAAAAATCAGCAGTACTGGTCTGGCCGGATCAAGCAGGAGTTTGCGCAGCCAGTCGAGATTCTGAAACAGCAAGGTGGCCCGTTTATAGGTGGCAAAACGGCGCGCAAAGCCCAGTGTCAATATATTCGGGTTGATCGGATCGGCCAGTTTGAGCAACCGGTCAAGGTGTGCCTCGGAGCCATGATTGCGTAAATTCTGTTCGGTCAGCCGTGCACGGATGCCGTAAAACATTTGTGATTTCAGACTTTGCCGTACGCTCCAGAAGATATGATCGGGAATGTCGTGGATGCGTGCCCAGAATTCGGGATCATGCTGCTTGTAGCGCCACTGGGGACCAAGACGGCGATCAAACAGATCGACCCATTCCTGCGCCAGAAATGTCGGTACATGAACGCCGTTGGTCACGTAGCCGACCGGATTTTCTTCCGGTTCGATCTGTGGCCACATATCCCGGCAGATACTGGCCGAGATATTTCTGTGGATTCTGCTGACCCCGTTGTGCATGCGTGACATGCGGATGGCGAGTGCGGTCATGTTGAAATCATGATTGTCTGCAGTGTGGCTGAGTGCCATGAATTCTTCCGGGAAATTTTCAATTCACGTGGCTCTTCAGTAGAGCTGCATCATGTCTTCCGGGAAATGGTCGTGGCCTGCCGGGACAGCGGTGTGGGTGGTGAAGATGGTGTTGACCGCCACCGCTTCCGTTGCACTGGCAAAATCTAGCCCCTGGCGCACGAGCTCAAGTGCGCGTGCCAGCATCATGAAAGCTGCGTGGCCCTCATTGCTGTGCCAGACAGTGGGTTTGATATTCATTGCGCTCAATGCTGCTACACCGCCAATGCCGAGAATGATTTCCTGCTCGATGCGCATGGTTTTGTTGCCACCGTATAGCTGGTGGGTAATCAGGCGATCATATTCGGAGTTGTCGGGCAGATCGGTATCCAGCAGATATAAACTGACGTGCCCGATTTGTGCCCGCCATACCTTGATGGTGACGATGCGTCCAGGCAGGCGAACCGTGATTCTGACTTCGGAGCCATCGTCATGTAACGCGGGCTTTACTGGTAAGTTCTCGAAGTCCGAATCGCAGTAAACAGGTTGTTGATTGCCCTGGCCATCTATTGTCTGAAAGAAGTAGCCCTGGCGATAAAGCAGTCCCACAGCCACAAAAGGCAAACACAGATCACTTGCTGCCTTGCAGTGATCGCCAGCCAGAATCCCCAGACCGCCGGAATAAACCGGCAGGCTTTCATGAAAACCAAATTCGAAACAAAAATAGGCAACCTGGTCGCGTGCCCCGATTCCGTTTATGGTCTGGTAGCGGGAAGGTTCAGAGTGATAGGAGTCATACGCAGACAGAACGCTATTGTAATGACTGAGGAAAGTCAGATCCTCTGCCGCCTCAAGCAGCGACGATTCATCCACGCGTCTGAGAAAAGCCTTGGGGCTGTGTCCAACGGCTTCCCACAGTTGCGGATCAAGCCGGGAAAACAGTGCGCGGGTGGCCCGATCCCAGCTGTACCAGAGATTATTCGCCAGTTCTTCCAGGCGAGCCAGGCGTGCGGGTATTCTGGGGCTGACAGTCAGTGTAAATGTTGTGCGTTGTGTCATACATTCGACTCCCTTGGTCATTCAGAGGCTGAACAAATGTTGGCGGTAATATTTGAGCTCTTCAATTGAATCGTAAATATCGGACAGTGCTTCATGTTTGCTCTGTTTGGTGAAGCCCTGTGCAATTTCCGGTTTCCAGCGCTTGGCCAGTTCCTTGAGTGTGCTGACATCCAGGTTGCGGTAATGAAAATAGGCTTCCAGCTTCGGCATGGATCGGGCCAGAAAACGTCTGTCCTGACAAATAGAGTTGCCGCACATGGGGGAGGTGCTGGCGGGAACATATAGTTCGAGAAATGCCAGCATGTGTGATTCCACTTCGGCTTCACTCAGGGTGGATGCCTTGACTTTATCAATCAGGCCAGATTTGCCGTGAGTGGATTGATTCCATCTGTCCATGCCGTCAAGGACGCTGTCCGGCTGATGAACGACCAGTACGGGTCCCTCTGCCAATGTGTTGAGATGTGCATCCGTGACAACCAGGGCTACTTCGATAATGCGATCCATGCTCGAATCCAGGCCGGTCATTTCCATATCTATCCAGATGAGATTGTTGCTGTCTTGTGCCATATTCAGGGTGTTGGTTACGTGAATTTTCAGGATTGGGTTGTGTCATAGACGAGTATACTCGCCGTATTCAGTCTGTTTCCCCCTGTTTTCCGGTAAGGAGCTGCAAGGGTAAAATGCAGGTCGGGTGGTATTTCAGAAATTTTACTTTTCAGGTCGTTTTATGCACACATTCACCCTCGTTTTCATTCTTGCACTGATATTGAGCACATTGGCCCAGTTGTGGCTGGCTAACCGTCACATACGCCACATCACCGCACATCGCAGCCAGGTTCCGGATGATTTTGCTACACAGATTGATTTATCTGCCCATCAGAAAGCGGCTGATTATACCTGTGCCAAGGTGCGCCTGAGTTTTCCGGGTATTTTGCTCCACGCCGGTTTGTTGCTGGTACTCACGCTGGGCGGAGGGCTGGAGTGGCTGTCCGGTTTCTGGCATACCTGGCTCAGTGACCCGTTGTGGCACGGAATGGTGCTTGTTTTCAGCACCATCGCCTTGTTGAGTATAGTTGAAATTCCTTTCAACTATTACCGCACGTTCGTGATTGAGCAGCAATACGGATTCAACAAGATGACTCCGGCCATGTTTTTTGCCGACCTTGCCAAGCAGTATGTTTTGGGCGCATTTCTGGGTGCGCCGTTGTTGCTGGCTGTGTTGTGGTTGATGGAAAAAACCGGGGAAAACTGGTGGTTGTATACCTGGCTGGTCTGGATAGGTTTTAACCTGTTTTTGCTGGCGGTTTATCCCAACTGGATTGCGCCGTTGTTCAACAAATTTTCACCGCTGGAGAATGAAACGCTCAAAACGCGCATTGAAGCCCTGCTGCAGAAATGTGGTTTTGAATCCAGCGGGTTGTTTGTCATGGATGGTTCCCGCCGCAGTAGTCATGGCAATGCCTATTTCACGGGTTTTGGCAAAACCAAGCGGATCGTGTTCTTCGATACGTTGTTGAATCGTCTGGAAGCCGGGGAGATCGAAGCTGTACTGGCACACGAGCTGGGTCATTTCAAACGCCGTCATGTGGTTAAACGAATCGTACTGTCGTTTGCAATCAGCCTGCTGTTTCTTTGGGTGCTGGGTTACCTGATGCAACAATCCTGGTTTTATGAAGCACTCGGTGTTCAGGTAGCTTCCGTGCCCTCAACCGCCATGGCGCTGTTGCTGTTTTTTCTGGTTATGCCGGTGTTTACGTTTCTTTTGCAACCCTTGTCCAGCATTTATTCGCGCAAACACGAGTTTGAGGCGGACGAATATGCGGCCAAACAGGCTTCCGCTGCAGACATGATCCAGGCGCTGGTCAAGCTGTATCAGGACAATGCAGCAACACTTACGCCAGATCCATTGCATTCGGCGTTCTATGATTCTCATCCGCCCGCAGCCATCCGGGTTGCACATCTCAAGAAATTGATCTCAACGGGAGCTGCAGCATGATTCATGTTTGTGATTTGACCGATCGTAAATGCAAGCCATGTGAAGGTGGGGTTCCTCCTCTAAAACAGGAAGAGGCCGAAAGTCTGCTGAAACAACTGGAACAGGGTTGGCAGATGGCGGATAACAGGATCAGCCGGGTTTTTTCGTTCAAGAATTATTACCAGACAATGGCTTTCGTCAACGCGGTTGCCTGGGTTTCCCACCGCGAGGATCATCACCCCGATATGGTGGTGGGCTATAACCAGTGTCGTGTCGAATATACGACGCACGCGATTGACGGGTTGTCTGAAAATGATTTCATCTGTGCAGCAAAAGTTGATTTGTTGTTCAAATCTTGAGGGTTGGATCCACTGACAGCAAAAAAGCCGGGGTTTCTTTAACCGGCCGGGTGATTGCCGCTTACGGCCGCCATTTTGAGGTCGAGGCTGCACCAGGTACCATCTATTCTTGTGTCGTACGCGGAAAGAAAAAAGGAGTGGTGTGCGGGGATCAGGTTGAGATACTTCCCACGACGGAAAACAACGGGGTGATTGAAGCCACGTTGCCGCGTACCACTCTTTTTTACCGTAGTGAAGTGTTCCGCGAAAAACTGATTGCCGCCAATGTTACCCAATTGATTTTTGTGCTGGCGGTTGTCCCCAGCTGCAATCTGGAATTGCTCGATCGCTGCCTGATCGTTGCTGAAAATCAGGGAATCAAGCCGCTTATTTTGTTGAACAAGATTGATCTGATCGGCCAGAGTGAACAAAAGCAGCTGACTGCACATGATCTACTGTTTTACCGGGAACTGGGTTACCCCGTGCTGGAGATCAGTGCGCAAACCTCTGTTCAGGCATTGGTGCCGTTGTTGCGTGGGCAAGCCAGTTTGCTGGCGGGGCAGTCTGGTGTGGGTAAATCAACATTACTCAATGCACTTGTTCCGCAGGCGCTGCAGGCCACTGCAGAAATCTCCGAAGCACTGGATAGCGGACGACATACGACTACCCATGTTCGCCTTTTTCGTTTCGATGCCGACAGCAGCATCATTGATTCCCCCGGTTTTCAGGAATTTGGTCTGCAACAGCTGAATGAAGAAACACTGGCCTGGGGATTTACTGAGTTCCGCCCCTTTCTGGGGTTGTGCAAATTCCGGGATTGCCGACACATTGCGGAGCCGGGTTGCAAATTACTGCAAGCGGCAGAGGAAGGCGTCTTTGATGCGCGGCGGATACCCTGTTACCACAAACTGGTAAAGGGGCTTAAAAAACTGCCCCCAGATTGGAGATGAGCAAGAAAATCCTGCTGTGTCCTGTGGCTGATGACTGAATGTAAAAAGCCCGGCAGGAAAGAATCAAATTTTTTCCTGCCGGGCTTGTGTTTTTATTACTCCAGACCGATCAGTTCCACTTCAAATACCAAAGCCGAATCGGGAGGGATAACCCGTCCGGCACCCTGTGAGCCATACGCCATGGAAGAGGGAATGATCAACGTGCGTTTTCCGCCGACTTTCATGCCCAGAACACCCTGATCCCATCCCTTGATAACCCGGCCGGCTCCGAGCAGGAATGAAAAGGGATTGCCGCGATCATGCGAGCTGTCAAATTTTCTGCCTTTGTGGCCTTCGGCATTGGCATCGTACAGCCATCCTGTGTAATGCACGCTCGCGGTTTTGCCAATATCCGCTTCTTCACCTGCGCCAACCTGGGTGTCTATTTTTTCCAGAGTGGTGACATCTGCAATAGCTGCGTGATGGGGAGCTGGTTGCTCTTCGGTGGCTTGAGCACTCATGGAAAAAAACAGCCATCCGGAGAGGGCAAGACTCAATAACTTCCTTGTGTTAATCATAATTATCCCTAAAAAATTGTATTGATGATCTGGTTGGCTCGGTAAAGTTAGGGTGAGCAAAGTTGGCCTGCCCGCCTGATGCCATACCGGACAGCCGAAATGATAAAACAAATTTTTCCAGTTAAGGAACCTCTGATCAAATTCGACATGGCTGTAAGAGCCCGTTTACAATCTTTTCTCCATCGCTGACAATACGGGGATGAAGAGAACGAAATATGCTAGCGATATCAGCAGAGAACAATTTGCCGGGATAGAGCCACTTCTGCGTAGTGTCCGACGCAGCACCAAGCCCACGACGGTGGATCTATACGAGGTATTCTGTGCGGTACTGTATCTGCTGCGCACCGGTTGCCAATGGAGGTTCCTGCCTGGCGAGTTTCCCAAATGGCAGAGTGTGTACGCCTATTGGCGTAAATGGAGTGAGCCCGACCAGCACGGTGTAAGCGTGCTGGAGCGGGCATTAAAAAAATCAGGTTGGCGCGGCCCGCGAGAAACAGGGGCGCAACGCTTGCAGCACGTTCTTGATCGTGGATGCGCAGAGCGTGAAGAACACGGATACGGCGGGCCAGAAGGGTTATGACGCTGGCAAGAAGGTATCAGGCATCAAACGCCATATCGCGGTCGATACGCAAGGCTTGCCACATGCCATTGCGGTGACAACAGCGGAGGTAACCGATCGCAAAGGCGCATTGCAAGCGTTGGCGCGCTGCAAACCGAACCTGGAGTACGTGCAAAGTCTGCTGTGTGACAGCGGTTATACCGGAAAACCGTTTGCCGAAGAGGTGCGAAAAATCCTGGGAGGGCCCGTCACAGTGCAGATTGCCAAGCGGAGTGAGCTGCATACCTTCAAGGTCATGCCCAAACGCTGGATTGTTGAGCGCAGCTTTGCCTGGCTGGAGAAGAATCGGCGGCTGTGGAAAAACTGCGAGCGTAAACTCAATACCAGCTTGCAATTTATCCATATGGCTTTCCTGGCTCTGCTACTCAGAAGATCGTAAACAGGCTCTAAAACCATTGCCCCAAAGGATTGCGAAAAATCACGTACTCGCTATGACGCTCTCCTTGCGATCATCATGATTTTTCCTGCAATGCAGTTCATGGATGACTTGATCTGAGATTCCTTAATGGAGCCCAGCAGTCAGGATTATGCGAAGGTGCCAGTCTTGCGTTGTTCGACAAGGGGCAAGAGGTTTTCGGCTGGAACAGGAGCGCTGAATAGAAAACCCTGGGCGTGATGGCAGAGGTTTTTTTGCAGAAAATCCAGTTGTGTTTGTGTCTGAATACCTTCTGCACGTATTTGCATGCCAAGATCCCGGCTCAGTGTAATGATGGCCGTGATAATCACGGAAGTATCAGATTTGCTGGCAATATTCTGAACGAGTGATTGACCAATCTTGATAGTGTCAATCGGCAGGTGTCGCAAGTAATGGAGCGAAGAATAGCCCACGCCAAAGTTATCCATCACAATTCTTACCCCCATTTCCCTTAATTCATTCAATATCCTGATACTGCTGTCCACATCCTGCATCAGGGTGGATTCATTGATTTCCAGCTCCAGCCGGGCGGGCTCAAGCCCTGTTACCTGTAAGGCTTCGGCAACATGATGGATTAACTGGATTTGATCCAGCTCTATAGCTGAAATATTGACTGTAATGAAGGAGGGGCCATGACCACTGTCTTGCCAGAATTTTGCCTGCCTGCAGGCTTCATGCAATACCCGTTTGCCAATTTTGATAATGGCGCCGGATTCGGCTGCCTGGGAAACAAACTGATCCGGTGAAAGCAATCCCAGTTCGGGGTGCTGCCACCGGACCAGTGCCTCTGCACCCGTAATCTTGCCCGTTTCGAGATCGATTACCGGCTGGTAATGCAAAATGAATTCCTTGTCATCCATACCTTGTTGCAGAGCTTGCTCTATCCTGGATTTTTGCAATGAAGCCTCACCAGCTTCCTTGATATAAAACGTATAGGTATTGAGCCAGGTTTTTTTCGTATAGGTTAGTACATTCTCGGCATTGGCTAGCAGCACTTCAATTTCATCGCCATCTTGCGGAAACAGGCTGATTCCTATATTCAGGGCGACATAAAACTCAAGATGATTGATGATGAACGGGGTGGCGACGAGTTTAAGTAATTGATTGGCAAAAAACTGCGCTTCAGCAGCATGCGTCATACCGGATTTAAAAAACATAAAATTGCCTGCTTCGATGCGCCCCAGAATGCAGGTTTTGTCGGAAAAAACGGACAGCCGGTTGGCAAGTTCTTGTACCAGGGTATTGCCGATATGATGGCCGTATTTGTTGTTGATTTGCGATAAACGATTGATCTCGATGAAGCAGGCAGCGGCAATAACATCACTGGCTTCATTGCTGTCCGACAGCAATACGGTTGCCTTTTCACAAAACAGATTGTATTTCGGCAAGTGAGTTAGCTCGTCGTAGTAAGTCATGCGATAAATATGGCTATCAGCCTGGCGTTTTCTGCGTTTCAGATCAAGATGCTCAAGTTCGCGATTGATTGCCAGCATGAGCCGTATTGAGTGCCCTTTGGTCACGCAATCACTGGCGCCGTTGCGCAGTGCCTGGAGGATGGTCTGCTCGTCCGTAACCGATGTATACAGAATCAAGGGAATTGTCAGGTGACGGGATTCCAGGAAAGCGAGTATCTGCAGAGTATTAACCCCGGGCATTGCATACTCGGAAATGATGGCATCCCAGCAGGATGCATCCAAAGATGAGTGAATGTCAGTCAGATTGTTTGCCAGCTGGTACGTTAGCTGTATACCTTGACGGCTGAAATCATCCGATAACTGCGCTGCATCCGTTTTTGAATGGCCTATGACCAAAAGTTTTAATTTTCCGTATGGCATTTCATGTTTCCCTGGCGTGATACCTTTTGGTATCGACGTGGCCAGGAAAAACTTGATTCGTACAAACAAGGATGAAGCAGGCAGAAACGGGTTTATTTCCGGGAATTGGTTAGCTGGATGAGTTGCGTAGTTTTGCTAGTCGCGCCAGCTCGAAGTGTACAAAAGCAAGTGCAGTGAGCGTGGGTGCAAAGAAATTCAGAAAGGGCACGAATTGCAGCAGGCCTGTCAGAAAACCCAGACTCCAGCGTGCAGGACGATCAGTGGTGTCGAGCTTGATCAATTCGGTATGGTTGGCGTGTTCGGAAATAGCATCGTAGAAAAATAACCGCTGGTTTAAATAGGCAGCGGCAAATAGCGGGGCAAATAAGCCGATTCCGGTAAACCATAAGGGCAGGGTGACGATCCAGATTACGAAAAAAATGGCTATTGCTGAAAATACGTTGCGCAAGCTGCCGGTGATAGTTCCGCCATGCATTCTGACCAGATCCGGGTAGTAGCGTTTCGCCACAAAATTAACCAGAGCCGGCATGGTAACCAGCGCTGTGATCACCAGACTGGTGGTAAGTGCCAGCGTCATAAGAATGACAATATTGATTATACTTTCCAGGCTGTCGGCAATGGTTTGTAAACGCGAGGATTCCAGCCAGTTTTGCAGTGTTTCAGCCGGAATGATGGTTAATACCCAGCCAGAAAGCGGTGTCCAGAAAAACATTCCGATCACCCACCAAAAGAGAGCCGATACCAGCATGGGCCAGCTCCACAGCCATAGCATACGAAGGTTGAAAAGATTCACCGAAGCGCGTGAAAGTGCGCCAAACAAACCAGACATCAAGCGTCTCCCGGATTAGATGTTGAGAAATCTGCGATTTAAAGTAAAAACATGCGTTGTACGCTATCGGTTTCGTCGAGAAGGCGTGGATATGCTCGTGATTTTCAGGACGGGGCATATTTTGCGGCGCATGAAACCTTTTTTGGCAGTCGCAGCCTAACCAATGGTAACGTAAAGGCCTGCAGTAAATTTACCATGGATATGAGGAGTGTTGAGTGAGAAGGCTGAGCTGTTTTCATCTGTCCTGGATTTTGGCGGGAATGGCCGTGAGTGGTATTTCCTGGAGCCATGATCGTGGGTATTCGCGCGGGTATTATGGTCATTCCCATAACCATTACTCTGGCAAGCGGAATGTTTCTCTGGGAATTGGCCTGGCCGGATCTTATAACTATTATCCTGCCAGTAATATCGGAATTTATGGAAGCTATAGTTACGGGCGGCCTTATCCTTATTATCGTCAGCCGTATTATCAGCCTTATAACTACGCTTATCCTCCCAGCCGTTATTATTATTCGCCCGTTTATCCTTCCGTTATTTATCCGCCTGTTGTGGTCGTGCCACCCGATCCCCCAGTTTACATCCAGCAACAGCCTGTGCGTCCTGTGCCGCCCCCTGAATCGACCCCGACGAATTACTGGTACTATTGTGAAAACCCTGCTGGCTATTATCCGCAGGTGGAACGCTGTCCCGGTGGCTGGATAAAAGTACCGCCCAGACCCGCTCAATAATGCAGGAGTAAGTAATGCGCAATTTTTCCAGATTGATTGTCTTTTCAGCAGCGGTATCACTTGCGGCATGTGTGCATGTTCCGCTAGGGCCAAGTGTTATGGTACTTCCGGGTGCTGGCAAGAATTTTGACCAGTTTCGCAGTGATGATTATCTCTGTCGTCAGTTGCCAGCCAGCAAACCAATTACGAGACTCCTAGGGATTCTGCTGTTTCCAGCGGCATGGAAAGTGCTGCCATTGGTGCTGCCATCGGCGCTGCAGCCAGTGCAGCATGGGTGGCGGGCGTGGTGCGGCAGTCGGCGCAGGTATGGGGTTGCTGGGAGGCAGTCTGGCGGGTAGTGGTACAGCACAATCATCGGGTTCTATCAGTCAGGAACGCTTTGATATTGCCTATATTCAGTGCATGTATGCCAACGGTCATCGTGTCCCGGTATCTGCCGGACTGGTCGGAGGGTTGGGTGGGGATATAAACCAGGGACAACCTCTTCCTATCCTTATCCCTCCACTTCCTCGGGCAGATATATTCCGCCCCCACCAGGGTACCCACCCTCACCACCGCCTTACTGATATATGACACCAGCAAATCCTGGCGGGGTAGTGGTGATGGTTAATGTGTTAGAATCCGGAAGCGGGCGTCGTGAATTGTTTCCGATTTGTTTGGGCACAATTACAAGAAGTTACCGCTTCAGAGAATGTCGTTTTAATGAATTTAAGTTAAGGAGAAACACGTGGCATCAAAAGCTATTTTCTATCATGCGGGTTGTCCTGTATGCGTGTCTGCTGAACAGGCCGTCGCCAACGCTATTGATCCTTCAAAATATGCAGTCGAGATCGTACATCTGGGCACGGATAAAGCGCGTATCGCTGAAGCTGAAAAGGCTGGCGTGAAATCGGTTCCAGCACTCGTTATCGACGGTGCGGCATTCCACATCAACTTTGGTGCCGGTATTGACGATCTGAAGTAACACATTACAAATAACGCACCTGGCAAGTAATTGATGCCAGATTGCTGTTTGTATCCTTAAGGGGCCTGAATAAAGGCCCCTTTTTGATTGTGCGATCCATGCTGCTGTGGGTGCACCTGCGAGTGCAAATCCGTTGTAATCTGGTTATGGTGAGCGATTTTGGCCGTGGAATTAATTTCTGGATCCTCTCGCGTAGAATGGCGCTTTTAATTCCATTCGCGGCCACCCCCGGTAGCGTATTACGTTTTGTGATCAGTCTTCGAAATTTGCGCTTAGTGCGCGGTGCTAAGTGCTTATCGAGGCGCCACGCTGCAAATCCATGCAGGCTGGAAAGTCGGTCTGACCGGCGCCAACGGCAGCGGAAAATCCAGCTTGTTCGCCATGCTGCGCGATCAACTGCACCCTGACCAGGGCGATCTGGATATGCCGCCCGCCTGGGTGATCGCCCACGTTGCACAGGAAACGCCGGGCCTGGCGCAGTCGGCGATCGGGTACGTGCTTGATGGTGATGCCGAGTTGCGCCGTATCGAAGCGGATCTGGCTGCGGCAGAGCGTACCGGCGACGATGCGCACAATGGTACCCATATTGGTGAACTTCACGCCCGCCTGCACGAGATTGATGGCTATGCAGCACGTTCGCGTGCCGCTTCGCTGCTTGATGGGCTGGGGTTTTCACAATCCGATATCGAACGCCCGGTGGCGGATTTCTCCGGGGGTTGGCGCATGCGCCTGAACCTCGCGCAGGCGCTGATGTGTCGCTCTGATCTGTTACTGCTGGATGAGCCGACCAATCACCTTGACCTCGATGCGGTGATCTGGCTCGAAGCCTGGCTACGCGACTACCGTGGCACGCTGCTGTTGATCTCGCACGACCGCGAGTTCCTCGACGCCTGTGTCACCCACATCGCCCATATTGAGCAACGGTAGCTCACGCTCTACACTGGTGGCTATTCCGACTTCGAGCGCCAGCGCGGCGAGCGCCTGATCCAGCAGCAGGCGCTATTCGAGAAGCAGCAGCGCGACATCGCTCACATGGAGGACTACATCCGCCGCTTCCGCGCCAAGGCCACCAAGGCACGCCAGGCGCAGAGCCGGATCAAGGCGCTGGAGCGCATGGAACGCATCGCCGCAGCGCACGTCGATACACCCTTCAGCTTTGCCTTCCGCGATGCACCACCGGCGCCTGACCCTTTGCTGCAGATTGAGGACGGCGCGGTTGGCTATGGCGACAAGACGGTGCTTGAGCACATCACGCTGACGCTACGTCCGGGCGAGCGTGTCGGCCTGCTCGGGCGTAACGGCGCCGGCAAGTCCACACTGATCAAGCTGCTCGCCCACGAGCTACGACTCGCCAGCGGCCACCGCCTGGAGGGTAAGGGTCTGGCTACCGGTTACTTCGCCCAGCACCAGCTGGAAACGCTGCGTCCGGACGAATCCGCGCTGCAGCACATGGTTCGTCTCGATTCGCAGATACGCGAGCAGGAGCTGCGCGACTACCTTGGTGGCTTCGATTTCCGCGGTGATGGCGTGGGCGGCACCTCCACCCCGGCAACCACACCCTGCGGGCCGTTCTCGGGTGGTGAGAAGTCACGTCTGGCGCTGGCCTTGCTGATCTGGCAAAAACCCAACCTGCTGCTGTTGGACGAACCGACCAACCATCTTGATCTCGAGATGCGCCACGCGCTTACCATGGCGCTACAGGACTATGAAGGGGCAATGGTGCTGGTGTCGCACGACCGCGCACTGCTGCGTACCACCTGCGATCGTTTCCTGCTGGTGGACGATGGCCGTATTCAGCCCTTCGATGGTGATCTCGATGATTACCGCGACTGGCTCGCCGCGCGCCGCGCCGAAATAACGGCTACCGTGGCCTGCCCCGGCCAGGCGGCAGACAAGGCGACGCGCAAGGCCGATCGTGCCCAGGCCGCAGCCGACCGCCAAGCGCGCCTGATGGCACGTCGGCCGTTGATGAAAGAAATCGAGCAGATCGACAAACGCCTGGCGGTGTGGAACAGAGAAAAAGGCGAGATCGAGGTGCGTTTGGCCGACTCCGCGCTATACACAGGACAGCAGGCTGGCGAGGTGCCAATGCTGAATAAGCGTCTGGCCGAACTTGCGCAACATATCGAAGAGGCGGAACTGCGCTGGCTGGAACTGCATGAGACCCTGGAAACCATCCCGGCCAACTGACTCACGCTGACATAAGCGAACTTGCTGATGTGGTTGATGGTGCGGACTCCGGAACCACTGGTTCCGGCACCACCTGCGATTTATCAGTTAGTGCGAAAAGCCTTGCTATTCATGAGGAGATGGATGGCGCAGAGTGCATAGGACTTCATTGCAGCGACCAAGTTGGCGTTGCCTGCTTTCCGATGTATTGCCGGATAACGCTGTATTGACAATTACCGGTACCAGGGCCAGTTTGCTGAAGCAGTTGGCCTTGGCAAGGTTCGGGCCAGAAAACAGATTCTGGCCCTGCCGTGATTGAGTTCCTCGATTTTGCTTGATACCAGTCACGGTTTACCGCAAGCAGCGTAGCGGTATTTTTCTCGATGCACAAACACATAGGCTGCGGTTGTGCTGTCAACGGTCTTGTGCTGTTTCCTCGATCAGAAATCCGTCTGCCTGCCGGCTCCAGAGCTGGGTGTAGGCGCCGTTGGCGGCTAGCAGTTGCGCATGGCTGCCGTCTTCGATGATGCGTCCCCGGTTGAATACCAGGATGCGATCCAGATGCGCAATGGTGGAAAGGCGATGAGCAACGACGATCACGGTTTTGTTTCGCATGAGTGTATCGAGGCTGTTCTGGATGGCCTGTTCGGTAATCGAATCGAGGCTGGAGGTGGCTTCATCCATGATCAGGATGGGCGCATTTTTCACGATGACGCGGGCAATGGAGATACGCTGCCGCTGGCCGCCGGAGAGTTTCACGCCGCGTTCGCCCACCAGTGATTCGTACTGATTGGGCATGCGCTCGATGAATTCGTGTGCATCGGCACCACGCGCAGCCAGTTCGATTTCCTCCTGGGTGGCGTCTGGGCGGCCATAGCGGATGTTTTCCAGCAGGGTGCGATGAAACAGTCCGGGATCTTGCGGGATCAGGCTGATTTGTTCGTGCAGGGATTGCTGGGTGACCTCGCGGATGTCCTGTCCATCAATCAAAATGCTACCCTGCTGCGGATCGTACAGTCGCAGGATCAGGTTGAGCAATGTCGATTTGCCTGAGCCGGAGTAGCCCACCAGCCCTACACGCTGCCCGCCCTCAATGCGCAAATTGAGATTCTCGAAAACCGGGTTGTGGGGAGAATAACCAAAACTGACGTCGTGCAGCTCGATACAGCCACGGGTAATGTGCAGTGGTTTCGCTCAGGGCGATCGGTGATTTCGTGTTCGCGCACGATGATGCCTACGCCGTTGGCAATGTTGCCGATGTATTCGAACAGATCGATGAAACGGCGGCTGATGTTGCGTACTTCTCCGATGATCAGTAATGAAGACTGACGCTCATCACCAAAATCGGCCACGGATATCCGGCTTTGCTGCCACAACCACAAGGCAAACAGCAGTGTGCCGACCTTGAGTGTCAACGCCAGCAGGAATTGGAACCAGAGTATTTTCTCGTTTGACCAGAGCCAGCGCCGCGAAGCGGCAATTTCGTTATTCAGAAAACTTTCCAGGTAACCGCGTTCGAATCCCAGCATGGCGAATAGTCGCACACTGGCCAGATTGGTCGGCATCTACCACCTTGCCGATGGTTACGCTGCGCGCCTCGGCTGATTTATGTGCCAACGTCCGACAGCGCCGGGCCAGAACATAGGAAATGCTCAGGTAGAGCAATGCCCATACCAGGGTAAACAGCGACAGGGGAATGCTGGCGTACCACAGCAGAATAATTGAGACGGTTAGCGTAACGGCAATCGGCAAAAAATCGAACACCAGCGTCCATAAAGTCATGTTGACACTGGTGGATGTTTCCGAGATGCGGCTGGCCAGCGCCCCGGCAAAATTATTGCTGAGGAAGCGATGCGAATGGTGCTGCAGGTAGGCATACAGCTCGCTTGTCACCTGCGCCCGCAAGCGCGGTGCAACAATAATGCGGCAGGAAGCACCGGCGCGGCTGAATATCACTTCACCGAAGTTGAGCAACAAATACAACCCAAGCGGGAAAGCCACTGTCGCAAAAATCTGCTCCCGCTCTGTCAGGACATCGGTCACGCCACCCACAATCTGGCCGATGGCATACGGCGTCAGAATGCTGCTGGCGGAGGCGCCGATTTCCAGCAACACCACCAGCGCACACCAGCCGTAGTAATGCCGGAAGAAATGCAGCAGAAAGGAAAAAGGTTCACCCGGCAATGCCGGAGCCTGGGGAGAAGTGCGCGTTTCGTCCATTAGAGTCTGTTACGATCTTCTGAGTAGCAGGCCAGGAATGCCAGATGAATGAATTGCAAGCTGGTATTGAGTTTACGCTCGCAGTTTTTCCACAGCCGCCGATTCTTCTGCAGCCAGGCAAAGCTGCGCTCAACAATCCAGCGTTTGGGCATGACCTTGAAGGTATGCAGCTCACTCCGCTTGGCAATCTGCACTGTGGACGGCTCTCTCAGGATTTTCCGCACGCCTTCGGTAAATGGTTTTCCGGTGTAGCCGCTGTCGCACAGCAGACTTTGTACTTCCCCAAGCTCGACCTGCAGTGCTCCAGCGCTTGCAATGCGCCTTTGCGATCGGTTACCTCCGCCGTCGTCACCGCAATGGCATGCGGCAACCGCCGCGTATCGACCGCGATATGGCGTTTGATGCCCGATACTTTCTTGCCAGCGTCATAACCCTTCTGACCCGCCGTGTCCGTGTTCTTCACGCTCTGCGCGTCCACGATCAGAACGTGCTGTAAGCGTTGCGCCCCTGTTTCTCGCGGGCCGCGCCAGCCTGATTTTTTAATGCCCGCTCAGCACGCTTACACCGTGCTGGTCGAGAATCCTCCATTACGCCAATAGGCGTACACTCTGCCATTTGGGAAATTCGCCAGGCAGGACCTCCATTGGCAACCGGTGCGCAGCAGATACAGCACCGCACAGAATACCTCGTATAGATCCACCGTCGTGGGCTTGGTGCTGCGTCGAACACTGCGCAGAAGTGGCTCTATCCCGGCAAATTGTTCTCTGCTGATATCGCTGGCATATTTCGTTCTCTTCATCCCCGTATTGTCAGCGATGGAGAAAAGATTGTAAACGGGCTCTTAGAAATGACGGGAAAAGAAGTTTGTGTATTTTGTGGTAGCTGGCCTGTACAACCGGACTGGCTGAATCAATCCGATACCAGCCAGACTACCTTGGCAGGCACGGTTATCAGCCGCACCTGCGCCCGGGATTTCACGTCAGCGTACCATCCACCAGCTGTAAAACGTGATCTGCCCGGCTGGCCAGTTGGGTGTCGTGAGTGACGATTATCAGCCCGGCACTGGCTTCATGATTGAGTTCCAGCATGAGGTTGAATACTGCTTCGGCGGTGTGCCGGTCGAGGTTGCCGGTCGGTTCATCGGCCAGCACACAGGCCGGGCGAGTAACCAGTGCTCGCGCAACTGCTGCCCGCTGGCGCTCTCCGCCGGATAATTCACCGGGTGTATGTGTCAGGCGATGACCCAAACCCACCCGCTGCAGCATGGCGGCAGCCTGTTCCATGGCAGCCTTCCTTTCCATGCGGCGGATGAACAACGGCATGGCGACATTTTCCTGGGCACTGAATTCGGGCAACAGATGATGAAATTGGTAAACGAAACCAAGTGCATGATTGCGCAGTGCGCCACGTTCTGATTCACTGATGCCGGATAGCTCCTTGTCCAGCAATACGACTTCCCCGCGCGTGGGCTTGTCCAGCCCTCCCAGCAAATGTAGCAAGGTGCTTTTGCCCGAACCTGAAGCGCCGACGATGGCGATCATTTCACCAGCATTGACTTGCAGATTGATGCCGCGCAGCACAGGAACTTCAAGTTCACCCTGAAAATAACTTTTATACAGATCCCGGCAGGCAATAATGGTTTTACTCATAGCGCAGCGCCTCGGCCGGGTTGATTTTGGAAGCACGATAGCTGGGGTAGAGTGTAGCCAGCAGTGTCAGAATCAGGGAGGCGGCGGCAACCGTCACAATATCGGGCAATTGCGGATCGGAAGGAATCTTGCTGATGTAATAAACATCCTGCGATAAAAACTGGATATTGAGCACATGTTCGATGAAAGCGATGACTTCGCCCACGTTGTAGGCCAGCAGCACTCCGCCTAGCAACCCCAGCAACGTGCCCAGCGTGCCGATTAGCGCCCCCTGTATGATAAAAATTTTCATGATACTGACCGAACTGGCGCCCAGTGTGCGCAAAATGGCGATATCCGACTGTTTGTCGGTTACTGCCATTACCAGCGTGGAAACGATGTTGAATGCCGCAACCGCGATGATTAGCGCGAGAATTAGCGAAAGCATGCGTTTCTCGATCTGGATTGCACGGAAGTAGTTGGCGTGTTGTTGTGTCCAGTCGGTGAAATACAAATCACCGGATAGCACCCCGGCCAGTTCCTGAATGACCCGTGGTGCTTCGAACATATCGTGTAATTTGAGCCGAACGCCGGAAACCTGATTGGGCGCCATCCGATAAAGTTTTTGTGCGTCGGCCAGGTGAATCAGTGCCAGGCCGGAATCGTACTCAAAGTGCCCGACATCAAAAATACCGGTGACCGTAAACTGTTTCAGGCGCGGCAGGATTCCGGCAGGGGTGATTTGTCCCTGTGGAGAAATCAGCACGATTTTATCGCCCAGAAATGCATTCAGATTACGCGCCAGTTCCTGACCGATGACGATGCCGAATTCTCCTGGCGCCAGCTGATCCAGGCTGCCCACCACCATTTTGTTGCCAAAATCGGCCACCTTGTTTTCATCTTCCGGCAGAATGCCTCTTACCATCACGCCGCGCACCATGTCAGCGTGCGAAAGCATCCCCTGTACATCAATGTAAGGAGCGGCAGCTGCAACCTGGGGATTGCGGGTGGCCACTTCGCCAATCTTTTCCCAATCGTACAGGCTTCCCTGATAGCTGCTGATCTGCGCATGCGAAGCCACACCGAGGATACGGGCGCGCACTTCCTTGTGAAAGCCGTTCATGACCGACATGACCGTAATCAGCGCCGTCATGCCCAGCGTCATCCCCAGTAGTGAAATCAGTGAAATGAACGAAATAAAGTGATTGCGGCGCTTGGCACGCGTATAGCGCAAGCCAATCAGAAACTCATAGCTGGCCACGAAAAGAATCTCCCCGGAACAGAGCAAAGGCTGGAGTATGCCACATCTTCCTGACGGGTTTTTGCCATTGGCCGGGATAGTATTCTTTCGGGAGGGGGTTATTTCATGAATTTTTTTCTAAGCTTTCCGGCCACATGTCCGGCCAAATGTGCCAGCCCCCAAAAAGATGCAGGATTATAGGCAACCAATCCAAAGCGTTCGCGCCGGTGACTCATCCAGTCTTTTTTGTAAGCATCATCCCCGATGAGGTAGTCAACTTCATGTACCTTGTCCACATCAAGGGCGTGTTGCATCAGATGTGCTGTCAGGATGGTACCGGGTGACAGACTGGCAAATTTTTCGTCATACGCGAGTTTGTAAATCGCTGCCCGCCCATGATTGACTATCCATAATTGGGCCGCAATCGGTTCTTCGTCATAATAGGCAATACCCAGACGTAACCAGTCTTTGGCTGCACAAAGCCGGATTAAACCAGGTATGAATTCCGGATAGGGTTCTGGTATTTTCCAGCTGGCGTTGTAAATCTTTTCCCAAGCATCAATTGCAAAAGAAAGTCTGTCATGCGTGGTAATGATTTCCAGTTTCCCTCTTCCCCCGGCCAGAAATTTTTTCTTGCGCCGTTCCAGCGTATTTCTTACGCGTGAAGAAAGCTCCTGCATGTAATCTGTGAAAGAACGATTATTTACCGGCAGGTACCAATTTCCCCAGCAGAAAAAACGATCTGTTTTAAAACCAATGTTTTTCAAGGCTTGCTCATGAAGATCAAAACCTGGCCAGGAAGGATCCATGATGTCAAAGCGCAGGACATCAGCCTGCGTATCTGATAGCACCTGTTTCAGGCTGTCAGCCAGATTTTTGATTGTTAGGCTGGAGGTGATCGGGGGTTGGTAAAGCGACGAGTAAAAACAGGTAAAGCTGCTGATGAGACGAGGGCTGAAAATGCTTCTTTTATGCAGTAATGTTGGCCAAATCCCTTGTATACCCTCCCTTGTTTCCAGAGTAAACACACAAACGTCTTGTGTTTCACGAATTACAGTTGCTTCAAGCAACAGAAACCAGTCTTTGGATAAATCAAAGCTGTCTTTTTCATCTGAGTCAAAAAATTTTTGGTAGCTGACAGGCAGAGCATTAAAACTGCCATATTTCGAGATTTGTTGTTCCATAAGTTTTTATTTATAACCGGTACAAATCAAATGAGAGGCATACATGTATCAATAATTTGCTGCGTTTTGTTGTGATGCGCGAATTTATGCTCTATCTGAATACGGAAAGTTGGAAGGCTGACTGTAGGTAAACCGTGTATACAAGGATGTTCTTAATCAGAGGTTCCTTAGGTTTGATTATGTACCAACTTCCGTGCCAGCTTTAGTCCTGCCAAGCTGAATATTCCAGCCATTGTCAGATAAAGCCCGACGACCGGGGTGCCGCCTGTGTCGTTGAGTGCTTGAGCAGCGATAGGGGCGAGTGCACCGCCCAGGATGCCACCGGCATTGAATGCAACGGATACGCCGGTGTAGCGTATACGTGCAGGGAAGAGCGAGGGCAGCCAGACGCCAAGAGGGCCGTATACAAATCCCATAATGAAGAGTGCGAGCGAGAGCACTGCCCAGACCAGCCATAGTGATCCCGAGCCAAGAATCGGCCCAAAAATCAATCCCAAACCAATTGTGGCCGCACAACCCCAGCCGAGTACCTGATTGGCACTGACTTTATCGGAACGTATGCCCGCAATGATGATGCCGGCTGCAAGAAACATGATGGCAGCGAGCTGGGTGATGAGGAATTGTTCGCGGTTATATCCCAGGGTGGTGGTGCCATGCGCAAGTGCAAAGGCGGTTGCGAGGTAAAAAATGGCAAAGCAGGCTACGACAGTGAAAGTACCGGCAAAGGTGACCAGCGCATGTTTGCGGATCAATTCTCCGATGGGAACGCTAACGGGAGGTTCATGTGCCAGAGCACGGCTGAATTCGGGTGTTTCGCTGATTTTCAATCGTACCCACAGGCCGAGTGCGATCAGAATGCTGCTGGCAAGGAAAGGGATACGCCAGCCCCATGCTGCAAAATCTGCTTCACTCAACTGCATGCCGATTAACAGGAACAGTCCGTTTGCTGCCAGAAAGCCGATCGGCGCCCCCAACTGGGGAATCATGCCAAACCGGCCGCGCCATCCCGATGGCGCATTTTCAACAGCCAGTAATGCCGCACCTCCCCATTCGCCGCCCAATCCCAGTCCCTGGCCAAAGCGCAAGATGCACAATAACAGCGGAGCCACCCAGCCAGCCGTCGAGTAAGTGGGCAGGAACGCAATCAGCAGCGTCGATATTCCCATGAGAAGCAATGATGCTACCAACGTTGATTTCCTGCCGATCCGGTCTCCGAAGTGGCCAAATAAAACCGCACCAAATGGCCGCGCAACGAAGGCAAGGCTGAAGCTCAGGAACGACAGCATCAATTGTGCGGAAGGGGATTCCGCCGGAAAGAACAAGGGGCCGAATACCAGCGCGGCTGCGGTGGCATAGATATAAAAATCGTAGAATTCGATGGTGGTTCCGACCAGGCTCGCTACAAGAATGCGGCGGTGCTGGTGAAAGGGGTTGGCCATAATCAGTTTTCCTCAAGGCTTATGGAACGCGAAAGTAATGAGGATCGGCAGGTTTGTCAAATGCAGGCAGAGCTGGCCCGGAACAGAAGGGAAAAAGGCGATGTGCCTGTCACACTGTTCACCAAACAGGAGAACTGTGGCCGGTTAGCGTGTCAGCGCATCCGTAATCTGGTTAAAAGGTTTGTTTTGCAGGAAATTGCGGATATTGTCCGCCAGCAGATTGAGCATACGCTGTCTGGATTCCACGCTGGCCCAGGCAGAATGGGGCGTGATGATGAGGTTCGGGTGAGGATAGTCCAGTAACGGGTTGCCATTGACCGGTGGTTCTTCTTTCAGTACATCAATGGCTGCCCCGGCAAGGTGGCCGGAGTAAAGACTTTGTAATAAATCAGTTTCATCAATCAGGCCGCTTCGGGCGGTATTGATCAGGTAGGCCGATGGCTTCATCAGATCCAGTTCCCGGCTGCCAATCAGACGGCGGGTGTCTTCCGACAATGGGCAGTGCAGGGTAATGAAATCCGATTGGCGCATGACCTCATCGAATGCTGTTCGTCCGGACCGGATGACTGTAGCGGATTTGTGTTCAGCAATCAGCAGTTTCATGCCGAAGGCTCTGGCAAGGTTGGCCACGGCACTGCCCAGCTCGCCATGTCCGATAATGCCGAGAGTTTTTCCTGTCAGTTCCATGATTCCGAAATTCAGTGGACAAAAATAGGGGCTGGCCTGCCAACCGCCGTTTTTGACAAGTTGCTGATATTCGACGAACCGGCAGGCAAAATTCAGCATGAACATGAAAACATGCTGAACGACCGAGCCAGTGGCATAGTTGGACATACACACCGGAATGTTGCGTTCGGCAGCTGCAACGAGATCGATGTTGTTGTAGCCGGTTGCCGCCACACAAATCAGTTTGAGATTGCTTGCAGCAAGGATAGCGGCGCGATCCAGCATGATTTTATTGCTGACAACGATTTCTGCATCTCTGATCCGTTCGGCTACCTGTCCGCAGGAGGTGTTGTCATGATAAATCCAGGGTGATACAGCCTGTTCCAGCGCTGTTCTATCGACATCACCGCGCGTAACGGAACCGAAATCAAGAAAGACCGTAAGCATGACTATTGGGGTATGGAAAATTGAAATGGTATTCCAAAGGAATGTATTGGAAAGCCGGGGGGTTGTCAAACGAACAGGCGGGCGTGACTCAGGATTGGTTCAGGATGCATTCGATGGATATTCGTGCACAGACCGGGTTGCAATAAAGAAAATTGTAGAAACAAAAAAGCCGATACAGTTTCCGGTATCGGCCCGCATTCAGAATTGAATGTCAGATTATTTCAGCGTCAGGATCCAGTCAGCCAGTGCCTTGGCGTCTGCATCGCTCACATTGACGTTTGGTGGCATTGGAATCTGACCCCATACGCCGCTGCTGCCGCCCTTGATTTTGCCTGCCGGATATCCAGCTGCGTCATCCTTGCCAGCGTATTTTGCTGCGACTTCTTTCAGTGCGGGACCAGCAACTTTTGTATCAACCTGATGGCAGGCAACACAATTATTTTTTTTGGCCAAATCAGCGTCTGCCTGGGCATAACCTGCCACTAACAATGCTGAAGCAGCAAACGCACCTAACCAAGCTGTTTTCATCATATTTCTTTATGAATGATTAAGGGGTGCCATTCTACCGTGAAGCTTGCAGATTTGCAGTAGTTCATGCAGCGAATGGATTTCCGGAAGACAACGCCTGCCCTCACACACCTGGACGCTGATTTTTTCATCCGGAGCAGAGCGAACCATAAGAGTATCAGGCAATCCGGAAAGTTCCCTGGGTAATGCAATCATGATCTTATCCAATGAACAGGGAAGCAGGGCCTTCAGCCAGGTTTGCAGTTCTGCCGAATCACCTTGTAAAACCACGATTTTGGGTGGCTCCAGGCATTCTTCCAGTGCGATCAGCAGGCTGCAATGCGAGCTGGCATGCAGCGACCATGCACCGGAAAACACATTTAGCGTGCGTTCGGCTGTTTCAGAATAGCGCTGTTCGCTCAACAGATGGCCCAGCCGCTGCAAGGCAGTGGCTGCGATGCCGTTTCCGGCGGGAATGGCGCCATCATGGCCACTTTTGGGCCGATGGATGAGCGTTTCATGATCATGGCTGGTAAAGAAGAAACCGCCGGATGCCTTGTCTTCAAAGCGGGTGAGCAGTATATCCGCCAAGGTAATGGCAAAATCAAGATCCGATTGCCGGAAGCGGACTTGCAGCAGCGTCAGCAGGCTATCCAGCAGGAATGCATGATCATCAAGATAGGCGTTCAGATGCGCCTTGCCATCCTTGAAAGTTGCCAGCAGGCGCCCGTTCTGCCAGAGTCTGCTGTGGATGAAATCCATCGCCTGCATGGCAGAATGGATCCATTCCTCGCGCTCGAAAATTTGCCCGGCACGCGCCATGCCCTTGATCATCAGCGCGTTCCAGCTCGTCAGGATTTTTTCGTCACGCCCTGGTCGGATGCGCTGTTCGCGCGCAATCAGCAATTTTTTGCGGGCGCTACCGATAAGCTGCCGAACGGTTTCCTGGCTGATCTGGTTGTGTGCTGCGACCGATGCGACGGATTCCGCGACTTCTAGGTGCCAGTGCCGGCCTTCGAAATTGGGCGCGCGATCAAGGCCGTAAAAGGCCGCTACCACCCGGTATTCTTCCGGCGTAAGCAGGGCTGAAACTTCCTCGCGATTCCAGACATAGAATTTGCCCTCTTCATGTTCGGAGTCGGCATCCAGCGAGGAAAAATAACCACCTTCCGCCATCGTGCCGGATTGCATTTCCCGCATGACCCAGTCGGCCGTTTCCTCGACAACCTGTTTGAACAGTGGATTGCCGGTTACCAGCCAGGCTTCTGCATAAAGAGGCAGCATCAGCGCATTGTCGTACAGCATTTTCTCGAAATGCGGAATCTGCCAGATGCCATCGGTGCTGTAGCGGCAAAATCCTCCTCCTAGCTGATCGTACAGCCCCCCCAGTGCCATTTTTTCCAGCGTATGGGTTAAAACATGCAAGGCGCGCGTGTCATTGTTGACGACATAACGCCGCAGACAAAACTGCAACTCTGCCGGATGAAGGAATTTGGGTGCTTCGCCAAAACCGCCATGGATTTCATCGAACTGACGATTCAACTGTTCCCAGGCGCGATCAATCGGCTGCCGGGAAAGGGTGGAATTTTGTGCATCAGGTGCGGGAAGGGATTGCGCGAGCAATTTCAGCAGCACTGCATTTTGCTTGTCGATATCGGCTTTACGGGTGTGATAAAGCTCGGACACTTTTGGCAGCAGTTCCAGAAACCCTGGCATGCCGTAGCGTGCTTCCTTTGGGAAATAGGTACCGCCAAAAAAAGGGTGTTGCCCGGGTGTCAGGAACATGGTCAGCGGCCATCCACCCGAACGATGATTCAACGTGTAGTGCGCGCTCTGGTAAATCTGGTCAATATCCGGGCGTTCCTCGCGATCCACCTTGATATTGATGAAATGCTCGTTCATGGCTGCGGCAACTGCGGCATCCTCAAACGATTCATGTGCCATTACATGACACCAGTGACACGCTGAATAGCCGATGGAAAGCAATATCGGCTTGTCCAGCGCCAAAGCGGTATCCAGTGCCTCCTTTCCCCACGGGTACCAGTCCACGGGGTTGTCGGCGTGTTGCAGCAGATAGGGGCTGGTTTCTTCGGCGAGATGGTTGGTCACTGGATTTCCGGTTTGGGTTGATCAGACAATATCAGTCGGTGACGGCGCCACGGCTGGCGGTCGAAACCAGCTTGGCGTATTTCGCCAGCACACCGCGTGTATAACGCGGAGCAGGCCTGCGCCAGGCGGCGCGGCGGCGTTCCAGCTCAGCATCAGGCACATTCAGCTGCAGCAGGCGTTTGTGCGCATCAATCGTGATCGAATCGCCTTCCTGCACCAGTGCGATAGTTCCCCCGGTGTAGGCTTCCGGTGCAACGTGACCCACCACCATGCCATAGGTGCCGCCAGAAAAACGTCCATCGGTAATCAGCCCGACCGAATCTCCCAGTCCCTCACCAATCAGCGCCGAGGTAGGGGAAAGCATTTCGCGCATGCCGGGTCCACCCTGCGGGCCTTCGTAGCGGATGACCACTACGTCGCCTGGCTGGATTTTGCGTTCAAGAATGGCGGCCATGCAGGTTTCTTCTGAATCGAACACGCGGGCGGGGCCGGTGATACTGGGGTTTTTCACACCGGAAATCTTGGCAACCGCGCCTTCAGTTGAAAGATTGCCTTTCAGAATAGCCAGATGACCTTCCGTATATACCGGGTTGTCCCATGTCCGGATGATGTCCTGATTGGCGCGCGGCTGTTCGGGAATGTCTTTCAGTACTTCGTCGATGGTTTGCCCGCTGATGGTCAGGCAATCGCCATGCAGTAATCCATGCGCCAGCAGCATCTTCATCACTTGCGGAATGCCGCCTGCCTTGTGCAGATCGGTGGCGACATAGCGTCCGGAGGGTTTCAGATCACACAACACCGGTACGCGTGCACGAATGGCTTCGAAATCGTCGATGCTGAATTCCACTTCTGCCGCATGAGCGATGGCCAGCAGATGCAACACGGCATTGGTCGATCCTCCTACTGCCATGACGACGGATACTGCATTTTCAAGCGATTTGCGGGTGATCAGGCTACGCGGCAAAATCTGCTTTTTGACGGCCTCTACCAGTACCTCGGCAGAGCGTGCCGCGCTGATGCGCTTTTCCTCATCCTCTGCCGCCATGGTGGAAGAATAAGGCAGGCTCATCCCCATGGCTTCGATTGCGGATGACATGGTATTGGCCGTGTACATGCCACCACAGGAACCGGCGCCGGGGCAGGCGTGGCGTTCGATCTCTAGCAGTTCATGGTCGTCTATTTTATGCGCGGTGTGCTGCCCGACGGCTTCGAAGGCGCTGACAATGGTCAGATCACGGCCATGGTAATGGCCGGGTTTGATGGTGCCGCCATAGACAAAAATGGCGGGCACATTCAGTCTGGCCAGCGCAATCATGGCGCCAGGCATATTTTTGTCGCACCCTCCGATGGCGATGATGCCGTCCATGCTTTCCGCCTGCACGCAGGTTTCGATGGAATCGGCAATCACTTCGCGCGAAACCAGCGAATACTTCATGCCTTCGGTGCCCATTGAAATACCGTCCGATACTGTAATCGTGCCAAACATCTGCGGCATGGCGCCGGCCGTTTTCAGTGCGTGTTCGGCACATTTGGCAAGCGTATCCAGCCCCATGTTGCAGGGGGTAATGGTGGAGAAACCGTTGGCAACGCCGACGATGGGTTTGTCGAAATCACCGTCTCCGAACCCGACCGCACGCAACATGGCGCGGTTGGGGGCGCGTTTTGCACCCTGGGTGATGGCTTGGCTGCGTCGATTGTCTGACATAGTGTTTCCTCGCTGATAAATGATGAATTGCGGATTGGATAAGGAATGGTCGCAGGGCGTATCTGCTGCGGCCAGCAGGCATTGCCGTATAATGCGTATTTTACCGTAAGTCAGGCGGCTACCCATGCTCGTTCACCCACAATTCGACCCGATTGCAATTTCCATAGGCCCGCTTGCTGTCCGCTGGTATGGGTTGATGTACCTGATCGGATTTGCCTTGTTCATTCTGCTGGGGCGTTACCGCATCCGGCAGCAGCCCAACGGGGTGTTTACCCGGGAAATACTGGATGATGCGTTGTTTTATGGTGTGCTGGGTGTCATCCTCGGTGGTCGTCTGGGCCATATCCTGTTTTATCAGCCAGGTTATTACCTGCAGCATCCGCTAGAGATTATTGCCATCTGGCAGGGGGGGATGTCCTTCCACGGCGGATTTCTCGGCGTTGCCATCGCCATGGTATGGCTGGCGCGTAAATACCAGATTTCCTGGTTGTCCGTCACGGATTTCATCGTGCCACTGGTTCCGCTTGGGCTGGGAGCCGGGCGTATCGGGAACTTCATTAACGGCGAATTATGGGGACGCCCCACCGATGTACCCTGGGGAATGATTTTTCCGTATGCAGACAACCTGCCGCGCCATCCCTCGCAGCTTTACGAGTTTGCGCTGGAAGGGCTGATGCTGTTCACCCTGCTCTGGCTGTATTCGGCAAAACCCCGGCCACTTGGGGCAGTAACCGGCATGTTCATGATCGGTTATGGCATTTTCCGTTCGATTTGCGAGTTTTTCCGCGAACCGGATGATGGATTTCTCGGCATCATGACACTGGGTATCAGCATGGGGCAGTGGCTATCGCTTCCCATGATCACGGCAGGCGCTGCGCTGGTGATCTGGGCGTACCGGTATGGCCACCAGCCTGAAGAAACGGTACAAAAATCATCGCACGGGCATAAAAATCGTCATTAATCCGAGAAACTGACGAAACCGGCCGGGTGATCATGTCTCCTGATTCATCAATCAGCAACAACACCTGGCACCGGCTTGTGACCACCGAAGCCGGTGATCCACTCCTGCAGCTTACCGGTAGTTTTACGCTTGTATCGTTCAGCCGGTCGCTGCCTGCGATCACAAAACAACTGGCAGAACTGGCCGGGCAACCCGGTCTGCACTGGGATCTGACTACACTTTACCAACTGGATTATGCCGGTGCTGCCGTGCTGTGGCGGGCATGGGGCAGGCAGCGTCCTGTACATCTGCTGTTGCGCCCGGAACAGGAAAGGATGTTCCGGCGATTGGAAAAATCAGCACCCTTGCCCCAAAAACCGGGGCGTATATGGTTTTTGCCGATTTCCCTGTTGGGAGAGCAATTCCTCCGCCTGCTCGACCATCTGGCAGGCATGATTGCGCTGGCAGGCCAGGTGGTGCTGGATGGATTGTATCTGCTTGGCCACCCCCACCGGATCCCTTTCCGGGAAATCTCGGCCAGCCTGTACCGTACTGGTGCACAGGCCCTGGGCATTACTGCCGTGGTAGGATTCCTGATCGGCATCGTGCTGAGCTACCTCACTTCGGAACAGCTGCACCTGTTTGGCGCAGACATTTACATTGTCAACATACTCGGCATGAGTGTCATCCGTGAACTGGGACCCATGCTGGCTGCTATCCTGGTGGCCGGGCGTTCCGGCTCCGCCATGACAGCACAACTGGGTGTCATGCGTGTGACCGAGGAGCTGGATGCGCTGACAGTGATGGGCATTCCACACAGCATGAGGTTGGTGCTGCCCAAAATCATCGGGCTGGGTATTGCTCTGCCGCTGATCGTGCTCTGGACCAGTGCCGTCGCGCTGCTGGGTGGGCTGGTCGCCGCAGAACTGCAAATCGGATTGAGCATCCACTACGCGCTGACTGTTCTGCCGGATACCGTGCCAATCGCCAATTTATGGCTGGGTTTGGGTAAGGGCATGGTTTGCGGTATGACGATAGCGCTGATTGCCTGCCATTTCGGGCTGCGTATCAAACCTAATACAGAGAGCCTGGGAGCAGGCACCACCAGTTCGGTGGTGACTTCAATTACCGCTGTCATCCTGATTGATGCCATTTTTGCCGTGGCTTTTTCTCATATTGGCATCAGGGTAGTGGGTTAATGACGAATACCGAACCGGTTATTGAAATTGCCGGGCTTGATACCCGCTTCGGCAGCCATGTGATTCACGAAAATATCAACCTGACAATTTACAAAGGGGAAATTCTTGCATTGGTCGGGGGATCCGGTAGCGGCAAGACGACCCTGCTACGCCAGATGCTCGGATTGACCAGACCCGCTCGTGGCAGTGTCAGGGTATTGGGGGCGGAACGTTACGATGGCAGCCACGAGCAGCAGAGAAAATTGCGCATTCGTTCCGGTGTTTTGTTTCAGCAGGGGGCGCTGTTCAGCGCGCTGACCGTTTTCGATAATGTGGCGCTACCCTTGCGCGAGATGCGCACACTGTGCGAAGAAACGATACGCGAACTGGTCATGCTCAAGCTCGGCATGGTGGGTGTCGAACCCCAGCACGCCCGCAAGATGCCGGCAGAATTATCCGGCGGTATGATCAAGCGGGTGGCACTGGCGCGCGCGCTGGCGCAAGATCCGGAGCTGCTGTTTCTGGATGAGCCGACCGCCGGGCTGGATCCGGCACTGAGCGAGGCTTTCGTTGACCTGATACGATCCTTGCGCGAAGAACTGGCGCTGACCGTCATCATGGTGACGCACGATCTGGATACACTGGTAGCCCTTGCCGATCGTGTGGCTGTGCTGGCCGACCGGCATATCGTCGCGCTGGGGCCGATACCGGAAATCATCATCTGCGATCATCCGTTCATTCAGGCGTTCTTTGGCGGTGTGCGCGGCCAAAATGCACTGCGCGCCCTGCAACGATCCTGACGCGCTGCCCTATACTGTTTCACTTCAATTTTAATCCAAGTTAAAGCCGAGGAAAAACCCATGCCCAACAGTACCCTGACACTCGCCCAGATGTTGATTGCCCGCCGCTCCCTGACACCGGATGACGACGGCTGCCAGAAAATAATCATGCACCGGCTGGCCGGGCTTGGTTTCAAGAGCGAATCCATGATCTTCGGCGAAGTGGAAAACCTGTGGACGAAAAAAGGCACCGATGGGCCGCTGGTATGCTTTGCCGGACACACCGATGTCGTACCTACCGGGCCGGTTGCCCAGTGGGAAAGCGATCCTTTTACGCCGGTGGTACGCGATGGCCTGCTTTATGGGCGTGGCGCAGCCGACATGAAAACCTCGCTGGCTGCTTTCGTGACCGCAATCGAGGAATTTGTCGAGCTGCACCCGGATCACAAGGGCTCGATTGCGCTGCTGATCACTTCGGATGAAGAAGGCCCAGCAGTGGATGGTACGGTCAAGGTGGTGGAGGCACTGCAAACGCGTGGAGAAATGATTGATTACTGCATCGTGGGGGAACCCACCTGTACAAACCAGCTGGGCGATACTATCAAAAACGGTCGCCGTGGCAGTTTGTCAGGCAATCTGACGATCAAGGGCATTCAAGGCCATATTGCCTATCCGCATCTGGCCAGGAATCCAATTCACATGGCCGCCCCTGCCATTGCCGAGCTGGCGCAAACCGTATGGGACAACGGCAACGAGTATTTTCCTGCCACCACCTGGCATATTTCCAACATTCATGGCGGCACCGGCGCGACCAACGTCATTCCCGGCGAAATCAACCTGCTGTTCAATTTCCGCTTTTCCACCGCCAGCACGGTCGATTCACTCAAGGCACGCATGCATGAAATTCTTGATCGGCACGGACTGGATTACGAACTGGCCTGGGAACTCTCCGGCAAACCCTACCTGACCCCCCGGGGCACACTGGCCACCGCAATCAGTTCGGCCATTCGCGAAGTGACGGGAGTCGAGCCGGAGCTCTCCACCTCGGGCGGTACATCCGATGGCCGTTTCATTGCTGACATCTGCCCGCAAGTAGTGGAATTCGGGCCGCGCAACGCCACCATCCATAAAATCAATGAATCGGTGGAAGTGGCAGATATCGAACGCCTGGCCCGGATATACCGGCTGACGCTGGAAAATCTGCTGCTTTAGGGAATCGCTGACTACCTCACTGACGTTTTTCAGGTGTTCTTTGGGGAACCTCTGGTCAAGTCCTCCATGAGCCGCATCGCAGGTAATTCAGGGTGAATGGCAAACTGGCAGAAGCAATCAGGATTGAAACAGAACCAATGGTGTACTGATAGAGCCCGGGATGAACCCGGGCCGGATTGCAGATTTAGCTGGTTTTCTTGCCGCGCAGCAGTTCAACCAGTTTTTCACTTAACTGAAACCTGGCCGAATTTTTATCGGCTTCACCCGTCGGGCTGATCAACCCGTGAGCCGTCAGGGTTTCCACCAGCGGCAGCAGATCGGAGTGATCTTCCAGAAAATAGGCAATGCAAGGGCCTTTGCGGTGAAATCCCCAGCGACCCCAGCCCCAGCCTTTTTTCTGCACATAAAATTCCCGGTGAAACTTGAAATCGGGGTTATCCATATCCTGTTTCATTTCATTCAGCAAACGTTCGTGTGTTTGCCACAACTGGTCGAACAGGCTCGTCAGATTGGTATCCGTTACCTCTCTCTTGCTCTCCCCCGGCCTCATGAAAAAGCTGACGAGATAAATCGTAAGCGCACCAGCCAGAAACCCTGCCACCAAACTCAAAATGTCCATTCTTCCTCCAGCAATATAATTTTGATCAGTCGTTTTTAGGTCGAGCAGTATAGCAAGTAAAGCAAAAAATCAGTCAAGGCGATGTTTGAAGACGAATCATCCGCAGGATCAATCAGTTTGCAGCCCAGGCGCCCACCCGCACTAGATTGGTATCGCTGGCATGCTCAATCAGCATCTGGCGCACGCGATCCTGCCACAACTCGCCAAAGCGCTGCAGCTCATCCGGACTGGCCTGCCCGCTTACCGCTTTTGGAAGAAGCAGGCGCATTTCGTTCGGCCAGGGCACGACAGAAGCATCGAGCGCCACCTGCACCGCTGCGCCCGTATCCTTGCGGCGCAGGCCGAATTCCCCCTGCATCGGCTGATCGAAATGCAGCAGATCATTACGCCCGAAGCGGCCGCCGATACCATGAAAACCGGTTTCCGGTGCCGCGCCGGTAACCAGTTGCGCTACGGTCGCTACAACACCGGTCGTGCCGGCATCGCGTGCATCGGCCATGAATACCTCAATTTCCCCGCGTACCGGCAATACATCTCCGTACAGCGCCCGCAAACCATGTATCGTCATCAGCCAGGCGCCCGCCACAGTGGGGCAGGAATGTCCTGCCAGCCGTACTGCATCGGCATAGCGGTATTCCATCACCCCGCCACGCGCTGCGCCGAGGAACTGCGCCAGCGGATCCCGCACCGTTACAGCAGGTGCTTCAGCAAAAAAAGATGGAAAATTCTGTTCGAATGTTGATTGGTTCATTAAGAATGGCTCCTGAATTCAAGAGAACCTCTGAAAAAAGTGAGTGAGAGACAGCCAGTTCAAGGCCAAAAAGCGGAGTCCATACGCAGTAAATGAGCATTTTGAGCCGATTTTTAACGCAGATGGTTTTCAGAGATTCCCAAGGTAAAGTTTTTCATAAAATCGATTGTATACCCGTATCTATTTCCATTGCCTGGAGGAAAGAGAGGAAATCCATCTTTCTGTAATTATGGGGGTGTTGCTTGCCTTGTCATCCCGCTTCCCTATCAGAAAATTAACAATAACGCTATTCTGGACGGATCTTGATGAACATCTTACTTTGAGGAACCTCCTCAAAACCCGGTACGCTTCGGTGAAGGCCGTATCATCCGCGTTAATGGGGCTTACACAACAAGGATTCGCTAACCATGATAACAACCAGTGGCATTCAGCATCATGGCCTGACCACTGACACGGCAAATGAGCGATTACGCCTTGAAGGTCCTAATGAGTTGCCCAGAACCGGCAAGCGCTCGATCTTTCGTATAGTGCTGGAAGTGTTGCGCGAACCGATGCTTGCGCTGCTGTTGGCAGGCGGTCTCATTTATCTGCTCCTCGGTGATCGTACCGAAGCGATCATTCTTCTCATCTTTGCCAGTTTTTCGTTCTTAATCACGATCATTCAGGAAACCCGTTCCGAACGGGTTCTGGAAGCATTGCGCGATCTATCATCACCGCGCGCTCTTGTCATTCGCGACGGCGCGTGGGTGCGCATTGCCGGCCGGGAGGTCGTGCGGGGCGATCTGCTTGTGCTGGAAGAGGGTGACCGGATTGCCGCTGATGCAATTCTTGTCGATGCAACCGACTTGCAGATTGATGAATCACTGCTGACCGGAGAGTCTTTGCCTGTGGGCAAAGTGGCCGACATCCCACCGACTGGGGCGTCCGGCGAATCCGACACGCTGAGCCCCGGCGGCGAAGGTCAGCCCTATGTCTATTCCGGCTCACTTGTTGTACGTGGCAGCGGAGTCGCACGCGTCCTGGCGACCGGCGCGCGCACTGAAATCGGCAAAATTGGCCAGTCGCTGACAGTATTGGACATCGAAGCACCCCGCCTGCGGCGTGAAATCATCCGGATCGTTACCTGGTGCGCGGTCAGCGCTATCCTGGTCGTAGGTCTGGTCGTGGTGCTTTACGGGCTGTTGCGCGGTGGCTGGCTGGAAGCGATGCTGGCCGGGATCGCCATCGGCATGTCGATGCTTCCTGAAGAATTCCCCGTTGTGCTGGCGGTATTCATGGCAATGGGCGCCTGGCGGATAGGAAAGGTTGGCGTACTTACCCGGCGCTCGGCAGCTATCGAGACGCTGGGATCGGCAACGGTGCTTTGCACTGACAAAACCGGCACGCTCACGGAAAATCGTATGGCGCTTGCGCAACTCTGGCTACCGTCGGGCGAGACTGTAAAACTTGAGCATGGAAAACCCATCTCCGATGGCTGTCGCAAGCTCATCGAAACAGCGGCACTGGCCAGTGACCCCCATCCATCCGACCCCATGGAGGTGGCACTACACAACGCCCGCAGTACTTTCGCAGGCTCTGAATCCTTCAGCACAATGCCAATCTACAGCTATGGGCTGCGACCCGATTTGCCGGCAATGTCAAATATATGGGACGACGGCCAGGCGATGATGATCTACGCCAAAGGTGCGCCGGAGTCGATTATCCGCCTGTGCCGCTTGCCAGATGATGTCGCACAGAAAGTGCTGAAAGCCGTTGAAGGCATGGCCACGCGCGGAATACGCGTACTGGCAGTGGCGACCTCAACTGCGCCCGACCGCCAATGGGCGGATTCACAACTGAATTATCACTATACGCTGACTGGTCTGGTCGGATTGGCCGACCCGATACGTGCCAGTGTGCCGGGCGCCATCGCCGAATGCCGCCGGGCCGGAATTCGCGTCGTGATGATCACGGGAGATTATGCCGCCACCGCCCGATCAATTGCTTCGCAAGCCGGCATCGAGGATGGAGAAATACTGACAGGAACCGATCTGGAAGCGCTCGATGACGAACAGCTCGCACAACGATTGAAAAGGGTCACGGTATTCGCGCGGATTATGCCCCAGCAGAAACTGCGAATCGTCCAGGCATTCAAGGCAGGCGGTGAAGTCGTTGCGATGACTGGCGATGGCGTCAATGATGCGCCATCGCTCAAAGCCGCGCATATCGGTATTGCCATGGGGGGGCGGGGCACCGATGTTGCGCGTGAAGCTTCCGAATTGGTGCTGCTGAACGATGATTTTTCCGCAATCGTCCAGTCCGCCCGGCTGGGGCGGAGAATTTACGACAACATCCGCAAAGCCATGGCATTTATTTTGGCCGTCCATGTGCCGATTGCCGGGCTGGCGCTTTTGCCGCTGTTCTTTGGCTTGCCCATGTTATTGGGGCCAATTCATATCGCCTTGCTTGAAATGGTGATTGATCCGGTCTGTGCGCTCGTGTTCGAAGCCGAACGTTCGGAGGACGATGTCATGGAACGCCCACCACGTGATCCGGTGCAACGGATGTTCTCGCCCTCTATGCTGGTCTGGAGCATCATGCAAGGCGGCATTGCTTTCGCAATGCTGGCAGCCGTTTTTCTTGCAAAAACCTGGGCAGGTGTACCGGAAGTCGAAGTGCGGGCACTAATCTTTTTCGGTCTGGTGGCCCAGATCGTGGCGCTGATCCTGGTGAATCGCTCTTTTCGGGCATCGCTGCGCGATGCTTTTTTTCGCAAGAATGCAGCTCTGGGGTATGTTGTGGTGGCAGTGATCTGCGTGACCGGACTGGTGCTGCTACTGCCGCAGGCTCAGACACTTCTGAAGTTTGGCTCGATTATCTGGAGCGACATGTTTCTGGCTCTGGGCTTGGGTATTGGACTGCTTCTGATCCTTGAGGGGTGCAAACTCCTGGTGACACGAGCCGAGTTATCAGGAGCGCTTTCTACGTACCGCAAAACCGGCGGTGAATGACGTGAGACAGTGGACAACCAGTGGTTTGCAATCCATTTAAATCAGTTGCCTGGCAGCTTATCTTTTCCCCTGTCCGACTAGAAAACCGATCAGGCCGGATACAATTGCGCTGATGATGCCGGTTGCCCATTTTTTATCGTCTGCGGTTCCCGTGGCGAAAACATACATACAGCCCATAAAAATCGTGCCAACAGCAAAAAGTGCAAAACAGAACAGGATGTAAGACATTTTTCCGCTTGAGCACCGCTTCTGCCATTTCATTGCTGCGTCTGGCAGAAGCATCTTCCGGCGCTTCGTTATTGATGGTCAGGGCATAGCGATGATCGCTGCCAATAATCTGTCCCAGATTGATCTGGTCATTACCAGAATTTCGACCATTTTGCCCATTCATTAAATTCCTACAATTTCAACCAGCAGCTGTTTGTTCTGGTCAAGAATACCCAGCTTCTTTTTTTCCGTTTTAGCTTCGGCAACCACGTCATATAGCGCAATGGCCTTGCGCAGAACTTCGGTTTTGGTGGTATGTCCGGCGGATGCCAGTTGTTCCAGGCGCTCGTTCAGTTCAGGCGATATGTTCAGGCTGAGGCGAACGGTTTCTTTATTATCCAGCATAACCTTTTCCTTATGTGTAAAAAATACGTATTAAAAGAGTTAATAATACGCTTTTATTGCGCATACGGGTATCTGAACAGTTGACTGCAGAAACGGGGAATCCCTTTGAAATCAGGGCAGGGGTGTTTCCCCTGCTCAAGTTGGGAATGAAAATTTTGATGAAGTCTCAATCCCTTTGAAATCAGGGCAGGGGTGTTTCATATTGGCTAATGAATGGCTTGTGCCATATTGTGATGGTCAAGTAATTTCGGTTACCTCGATAGGTTTTGAGGCTGCCATTTTCGTTCCGCAGACAATGGTGGCAGATTTCCCAGTGCCGAGTTCAGTCTTTTGCAGTTGTAAAGCTGACGATGTAATCATCGATATCATTTTAGCCTCAATTGTGGTTCGCATACTATAACTGCCAGACGCGTTCCATTTTGAGATTCAGGAAGATCGCTCGGCGACGGCATTATCAGCAATTTCCCTTTTCTGCTCATGCCAAATAAAGCCATATTTATTAGGCAGGTTCTGGTAAACAGCATATTGGCTGCCCGATCGGAATGAACGATCAGGCCGGATACCGGCTAGCGCTGCTGGATAGCCATGCTCAATGCGTCACAAACCAGCGTGGCTGACATGTTTGGGGCCATTGCCAGCCGATGATCCGGCAGGCGTACAGATATTGATCGCCAGATAAAAGCCACCAATGCCAGTGCTGATATGCACGTAATATCTGACGCGTACGCAGTATCCGGTGCGACTGGATTGAACTGCCAGTTAAGCACATTGGCGGCCACGGGCAAATCATACCTGCTGTGTGTCGTATGGATGATTTCGCTTCCAGACCGGTTTTCGAGCAGCCTTGCGCATCAAACTGCCGCAGCGACCGATCTGAATTCTGATTTTGCATCGCAGTAACCAGCAACGACTCATAGCTTTGATGGCTGGCCATAAGATACCGCCTTCAGGTGGACGCTGGCTTTGCATAAAACCGGTTTTGCAGAACGCCTCTGCGCTTCGTAGTAGCCAGGCGGCTGACGGACAAAACACGGCAAGTTTGTTTGACCGGAATGGCCTCCTTTTGCAGTTGATGAACAAGCTGGTAATCATTTCAGTTCGCGGGCAAGAAAGTGCGACGCTTTTTTAATATGTCTACATCTCCCTTCAACTGATAGTTCTCTGCTCCAGCTGCCGGATACGCTGTTGCTCGGCGGTGAGTGGCTTGCCAATGCCGCTGGCCATTTGCTCCGCGTTGGCATGCTGCTTCACCCAGCGACGATCGCCGTTGGGCCAATATCCCATGGTCTCGCTGACGTTCTGCATCAGCCCTGATCCTTGATCATGCGAACGCTTCAAAGCACAAACTAGTATCGAATGCTCTACGCTGTCTTGTCGTAATGCTCCTCAATTGGTGGATTTTCCTCCATCAGGTGTCCGGATAAATTAGACCACAGCATATTTCGAGTCTCAATCCCTTTGAAATCAGGGCAGGGGTGTTTCAATAGGGGATTACCAAGAAGTTACGGTGTATGTAGTCTCAATCCCTTTGAAATCAGGGCAGGGGTGTTTCGTCCTGTATCTGGTAGGTAAGATATTAACTTTATTGTCTCAATCCCTTTGAAATCAGGGCAGGGGTGTTTCTGCTCACGATGAGAAGTACATAGATCACAAACGTGTCTCAATCCCTTTGAAATCAGGGCAGGGGTGTTTCGGGTGAAATCGTGAAATTCCTCGTCGAGTTAGCGTCTCAATCCCTTTGAAATCAGGGCAGGGGTGTTTCGTGAAGTACTTGCAAAAGTACTTGTTCTAAAAACAGTCTCAATCCCTTTGAAATCAGGGCAGGGGTGTTTCTAACCCCGTAGAAACACAACAAAAGCAGAAAGTCGTCTCAATCCCTTTGAAATCAGGGCAGGGGTGTTTCGTAAGACACTGATACTTGCTGTGGTCTAATTTATCCGGACACCTCGATGGGAGGAAAATCCACCAATTGAGGAGCATTACATGACAAGGCAGCGTAGAGGCATTCGATATCAGTTTGAAAGCTGGAAGTTGTTCACTGAAGTCAAGGTCAGGGCTGAGTGTAGAACGTCAGCGGACCATGGACATTAATGACAGCGATTCGTCGCTGGGTGAAGCAGTACAACGCGGGCAAAATGGCCAGCTAGGCGACGCAGCAAACCACTCACCGCCGAGCAGCGTATCCGGCAGCTGGAGCAGAGGGCAAGTAGTTGAAGGGAGATGTGGTTATATTAAAAAAGCGTCGGCCTTCTTTGCCCGCGAACTGAATAGACTGCCAGCTTGTTCACCAACTGCAAGGAGGCCATTCCGGTCGACAAACTTGCCGTGTTTTGTCGTCAGCCACTCTGGCTACTACGAAGCGCAGAGGCGTTCTGGAAACCGGTTTATAAACCAGCGTCCACCTGAAGGCATTGGCCAGCCATCAAAGCTATGGGAGTCGCCGCCTGGTTGCTGCGATGCAAAATCAGAATTCAGATCAGCCCGGCACAAGGTGCACCAGTTTGATGCACCAAGGCCGCTCTAAAACCAGTCTGAAGCGGAAATTCGCCCATACGACACACAGCAGGCATGGTTGCCGTGGCCGCCAACGTGCTTAACCGGCAGTTCAATCCAGTCGCACCGGACACCGTACGTGTCAGATATTACGGCTTATATCAGCACGCTGGCGCTGCGTTGGCTTTATCTGGCGATCGTAATGGATCTGTACGCCCCTTGGATCATCGGCTGGGCAATGGCCCCAAACATGTATCAGCCACGCTGGTTTGACGCATTGAGCATGGCTATCAGCATATTATCCAGCCTGATCGTTCATTCTGATCGGGGCAGTCAATATGCCAGCGAACTGCAGAACCTGCTCAATAATGGCTTTGTTGCAGCATGAGCAGAAAGGAAATTGCACAGATAATGCCATCGCCAGGCGATTCTTCCTGAATCTCAAAATGGAACGCGTCTGGCAGCGACAGTATGCGAACCACACCGAGGCTAAAAATGATATCGATGATTACATCGTCAGCTTTTACAACTGCAAAAGACTGAACTCGGCACTGGGAAATCTGCCATTGTCTATGAACGAAAATGGCGGCGCAAAAACCTATCGAGGTGTCAAGAATTGCCAGCCACTACAACTTGATGGCGATGGGCTGTGTCTCAATCCCTTTGAAATCAGGGCAGGGGTGTTTCGCACCAGATGATGCATACAAAATCTTCTTATGGGGTCTCAATCCCTTTGAAATCAGGGCAGGGGTGTTTCGGAGAGGAGGTGTGATATGGCAATACTTTCGAGTCTCAATCCCTTTGAAATCAGGGCAGGGGTGTTTCTAGCACGACCCAATGTGTCAAAATCCTGGAAGAAGTCTCAATCCCTTTGAAATCAGGGCAGGGGTGTTTCGAATATGTAGTGAGTACACAGAGTACACCGAGTCTCAATCCCTTTGAAATCAGGGCAGGGGTGTTTCAGGTGGATTGTGATGGGGTATCCGTGGGATATGCGTCTCAATCCTTTGAAATCAGGGCAGGGTGTTTCTTCAGATACACGGTGAGTACATGATACCTGCGTCTCAATCCCTTTGAAATCAGGGCAGGGTGTTTCTTAAACAACAAGGGGATTAAAATGAAACAAAGGTCTCAATCCTTTGAAATCAGGGCGGTGTTTCAATTGAAAGACTGTTAATTGTGGCGATTAGGTCGGTCTCAATCCCTTTGAAATCAGGGCAGGGGTGTTTCGAAAAGTTATCCAAAGCTAAAGCACGTGGCGCTGTTGTCTCAATCCCTTTGAAATCAGGGCAGGGGTGTTTCGTTAACTATCTGGAAAGTTACGAGTCAACCACGCAGTCTCAATCCCTTTGAAATCAGGGCAGGGGTGTTTCGGATAAATGCCTGAAATAACGGTAGTATTGGTCTCAATCCTTTGAAATCAGGGCAGGGGTGGTTTCAAGGCGCTCACGGAGAATGGCGTCAACATCCGGTCTCAATCCCTTTGAAATCAGGGCAGGGGTGTTTCGAAAGTGCTGAAGAAGTTCAGGCTGATGGCAGCGTCTCAATCCGCGCAAATCAGAGACAGGGTGTTTCGCAATGATTGAGAAAGAGCAATATGGAATTCACTAAGTCTCAATCCCTTTGAAATCAGGGCAGGGGTGTTTCAGGTTAAGTATTACCGTCCTTATGCTGGATCTTCAATCCCTTTGAAATCAGGGCAGGGGTGTTTCTTGTAGTGTACAGAGAAAACAGATATGGGGTACAAAGTCTCAATCCCTTTGAAATCAGGGCAGGGGTGTTTCCGCACAGCAATGCATAGCAGGGCATGGCATGGGGTCTCAATCCCTTTGAAATCAGGGCAGGGGTGTTTCTGTATTTATGAGGAGAAACATAACAACAGACTCGCGTCTCAATCCCTTTGAAATCAGGGCAGGGGTGTTTCATACGAGCGAGCGGCAGATAAAAAGCGTAACCGTGGTCTCAATCCCTTTGAAATCAGGGCAGGGGTGTTTCGAAACAGTGATTGAATTTGATGATACTGTCGCTGGGTCTCAATCCCTTTGAAATCAGGGCAGGGGTGTTTCAAAGATAGACATAAAATACTAACGGATGATAAAGGTCTCAATCCCTTTGAAATCAGGGCAGGGGTGTTTCGGATAGCCGGCCAGAATACGGCCGTAGATCAGAGAGTCTCAATCCCTTTGAAATCAGGGCAGGGGTGTTTCACCGATTGTGCAGTTGGTTTCTTGACGGCGGAATGTCTCAATCCCTTTGAAATCAGGGCAGGGGTGTTTCATCACGGCGAAACGTAAAAGAACGGAAGATGATTTGGTCTCAATCCCTTTGAAATCAGGGCAGGGGTGTTTCCGTATCAACCGACGGAAGTATGGCCTCCAAGCCGTCTCAATCCCTTTGAAATCAGGGCAGGGGTGTTTCTAGAAAAGCCCTTGATATTATTGAAAAAAATAAAGTCTCAATCCCTTTGAAATCAGGGCAGGGGTGTTTCGAAACTGATCCCACATATCGGTCAGTTTGATGTGGTCTCAATCCCTTTGAAATCAGGGCAGGGGTGTTTCGATATAGAAGCAGACTTTAAAGCGGCGTTCGGAGTCTCAATCCCTTTGAAATCAGGGCAGGGGTGTTTCAAGAGTGCTGCTATTTATATAAATAATTCTGACGCGTCTCAATCCCTTTGAAATCAGGGCAGGGGTGTTTCATAAAAATGTTTGAAGAATTACAGCGAACAGAAAAAGTCTCAAACCCTTTGAAATCAGGGCAGGGGTGTTTCGACTCGCCATCAACCAGATACTTAACCGTGCATCCGTCTCAATCCCTTTGAAATCAGGGCAGGGGTGTTTCTGACCACTCTGTTTTTCTTCCACAAAATCAATAGATTGCACGAGGTGTTGGGGAAAACAGGTGGGGTGCTGCAAGTTACCTCCTTTTTCATCAGTCAAGAACAAGCTAAACGGCATTTTTCTAGAGATATTAACCCGGATCATCCGTTTCGCGTTCAATGAATTATCTGGTTTGATTACCATTCAGCTGGCATGCCGCTCCATTGTATGCCTTCCGGTAGTGTGGGTCGGCCGATGCGTGCCTTGAGCCCCCGGCTGGGCAGCGGGTAAACACGCAAATCATCCTGCTTTTCGTCAATCAGCTCGATGGCACCTTCCATACAGCGATCCAGCTGGCGATCATCCCCGCTGAACAGAAAGACTGAATACTGCAGCGGCACTGCCCGTTTGAGCAGGTAGCGGTACAAGCGTCCCAATCTGCGGGGATTGGAGATATCGTAGCAGATGACAAAATCACTCATATTCATCAGCTGCAGAAGGATGGTCATGCATATTGGCGGGTGCGGGCACCAATTCACTGCCAACCTGCCCTGCCAGTTGTTCAATTTCCTGGTTGATCGCTTTGCGCAGGGTTTCGCTATGTTCTTCATACGCGGCGTAATAACGCACGCGACCAGCTTTACCGAGCAGGCAGCCGGATTCGGTCGTGCTGAAATCATCCTTGCCAAGTACACGGCGGCGCACCAGTGTATGCGCAAAGCGATCAGCCAGCGGTCGCAATGGTTCCAGCAGATCGGAAGCAAGTGATTCGCGGCCAAAGTCCAAGCGATGATAAAAACCGACGTAGGGATCAAACCCCGCGCCATGTAATGCGATTGCAATTTCGCTATGCAGCAGGGTATAGGTGAGCGAGAGCAGGGCATTGAACGGGTCGCGCGGCGGGCGGCGATTGCGTCCGTGGAAATTCAGTGAATCCGGCACCACTGCCTGCAGGCCGGCAAAATAACGCGCGGCAGCTGCGCCTTCCAGGCCGCGCAAGCTGGCTGCATTGCTGATCGCACCGAGCCGGTTGCGGTGTTCTTCCAGACCACGCAGAACATGGCTGAGTTCATAGCGCACCTGAATATCGCTTTCACGCAGTTCTTCAAACCATTCGATCTGGCGCGTGATTTTGCGCTCGACCAGTTGCCGGGCAATGATCAGGCTGGCTGCTTCGTCCAGGCTCATGCGGATCTGGGCGACACGGCGGGTTGCGTCGTTGTGCGGACGGGCGAGCAGCAGGCTGGGACGTCCCACCCTTCCGCTGAGGATGACCACGCCCACGCCGTGTTCCCCCAGTTTGCCAAGCAGAGCGGCAGGCAGGATGATGTCACCCCGCAGGAAAACGCGTGTCAGCGGTGCAATTGGCACTGTGCCAATGCGTTCGCCATTTTCCCGGAAAACGATGGCGCCGGATTCCAGTTCCAGCTCGACACCGCGACGATCAACAAACAGACTGGTCATATTGTGGTTTCTCCCGTGTTATCAAACGATGCTGAAATGCTGCGCGGTAAAAGTGCTGGCATTGCCGTGGCAGCGTACTTTCATGCGGGGATCCAGGTTGAGGATGTGAAGACGATCTTCCTTTTCCATCAATTCACCGAGGCGGGCGCGAATTTCACGCAATTCGGCAGAGGTCACCCATATTTCAAATACGGATTTTTGCCCACCGACTTTATAGCCAGTGAGATAACGGCAAACCCGGTACAGCCGGCGTGGGTCGCAGATGTCGTAAGCAATGAGATACAGGTTCCGGTTCATGTGCAGCATTGTAGGGGCAGCCCTCTTGCGGCTGCGCTGCGGCAAGCTTGCCACCGGCAGTAACAGCAGGTCGGGAGCGCAGTCATTCTTTGCTGCATGGCTTGCGAGGTGAATGCGGGTTAATATATGCGCATTTCCAAATGCGCATGGAGATTGCTATGTCAGATATACACAATAAGCAGCGCGTTCGCACCAATCTGTCCGGCAAGCGAGCGATCAATCTTAGTCTAAGCAGCGATGTGCTGGATGCAGCCAGGCAGCTCGACATCAACATTTCCCAGGTTTGTGACAACTACCTGCGCGAAGTCATCCGTTATGAGCAAGAGCGAAAATGGCGCGAAGATCATGCCGGGTTTATTGCGGCTTACAACGCTACCATCGAAGCCGAAGGTTTGCCGTTGGATGAGTGGAAAAGCTTTTGATGGCGCGCTTCGATGTTTATATCAATCCGGGCAGCCATGCCAATACAACACCCTATTTGCTGGATGTGCAGAACGATTTGTTCGATGGGCTGGATAGCCGGATGGTGATTCCGCTACGCAGCGTCAAAAACTTTCCGGTGGTCAAATTGCCAACACGTCTTACGCCGCTGGTAACCATCGAGGGTAAGGATTACTTGCTGGAAACTCCAAAGATGAGTGCTGTACCACAGCGTATCCTGAAATTTCCTGTGGCCTCGCTCGCTGAGATGCAAGCCCAAATTACATTAGCACTGGATTTTTTGTTTCATGGATATTAAACCCACTGATATGAATGCTTTCCGGCGGCAGGGTCAGGCCGCGCCGTGTATGCGGGCGTTTGCCGGTAGCCACCAGCAGATAGGGAGCAGCCGCCAGACCGAGCGCATCCTTTAGTACTCGTTCCAGTTTCGCGTTTTTAGTCTGGAAAAACTCCTTTTCCATCCCGTTGCCAAGCAGTGCGGCCGTTTTTTCGTAATCCACCGCATCAATCCCGACCACAGCACGGTAAATGGCAAGAAACAGATTGGCATCGGCATCACGCCAGGCCGTTTCCGGCCGCCCTTTTTGCACCAGTATTGCCCACCAGGCCAGCCAGGCCAGCAATTGCGGCTTCATGGCAACGGGTGTATTGCCACAAATTACACGGCGCTTCCCAAGATCAATCAACAAATGCGGGGGTGCCAGACTTTGCTGGATTGCGCTGACCGCTTCGCTAAAACGGGCCTCGCCCTGTAGCAGCGCCTCCGGCAAGCCATGGCGCAGACGGACAAACGGAATTTCGGCAAGCGTCACCCTGGCATCGGCGGTATCAATATGATGACCATCGCGCGTGGCGAGCCGCCGGGGCTGCCGTGGCGGATAGAAAAATTCGGGGTGGCTTTCAAACGGCGCTGATACCAGCACATGCGAAAGCCGATCCTGCGGCCGGGCGTACAGGGATAGCGCATAGCCAAGATAAAAGCCCATGGTTTTGCGTCCACCGGCAATCGAAACATGCACGGCACTTTCCGGATCGCGCGTCAGATCACGCACTACGGAAGCAATGGCATCCGCAGCAGCAGTATTTTCTGCCGGCGTGCGAATATCCGTGAGCGGCTGGCCATCCGGCCCGGCAATGACATGAATCGTCTCCGTATCCATTGTTGGCCGGGCAAGTTGCGGCCACTCGGCAAACAGAGTTAAAAATTGTCCGCCATCCGGGTGCAGCAGCGAGGCTTGCGCCAGCTTCGTGCCTTCGCTGGTGGTCAACAGGTGTACTTCGGTGGGCACAAACGCAGGCTGGTGTTCAATCGCCAGCGCATACAGCGTTTCGGTGACGATCTGCGGCGATAATCCGGTGACACACAGCAGAATGCGGCGCGGGTAATCGTGTGGCTGGCGTGGTTCGGACATGGACAGGTTATACAGAGAATTAGTTGCAGCCAGAGTGGCGCGGTTTGTCATCGGATGACCGGGTGTTCTGACAGGGCAAATGATTAGCCCCTCGGCCCACAGTCGGCGCGATATTGCTGTTTTCCGGATGGTTTTCCTTGACGGATTGCGCTTTTGGCACTGCTCTGGTTTCCAGTTTGGCCGCAGATTTTGCGGTACTGCTGCCCCCCTTGCCAACCGCACTGCCAATGGCATTCCCGATAGCGCCAAAGCTGAACGCGCTGACTAATGAACTCCCTGCCAGTAAAGCGATAGTGACAACAAAAATCAGTTCTTTTTTCATGGTTTGTTTATAGATGATGGAAAAATGAATGGTTTTTCTGTTTTATGACTGAATCCATGCCTTGATCCTGTCTGGCAGACCAATCAGATCGCGACCCGTGACCAGCGTGATATTCAGTGCTCCGGCCAGTTTCCGTTCGGAATCAGCAACCGGGCGGTAGCTTGCCAGCATACCGCGAGTACCCAAGCCCCCCACGCGACGGCAGATTTCCGCCAGTTTGAACAGAGTATCGTTGGCTTTGGGTGCTTGTGGTTTGTCCATACGCGCTGTTTTGCATTCGATGACAAACAGCCGGTTGCGCGCCAGCAGCGCAATATCCATTTCATTTTTTACGCCACGGTTATTCACTGTCAGATTGGCAGCCTTGTCACGAATACCGAGATCACCTGTTACCCGCGCAACACAATCATAGGTATACAACTCCAGCCAGCCGCCCTTGACGAAACTGCGTGCTGTTTCATCGGGGTAACAAATCGTGTTTTGTTTGATCTGCAACATTCCGGCTTCCTCAAAATTGCGCAGCAAGGCCTCCAGACTGCGGCTATCTGCCTGGTGTGCATCCATTTTTACTTCCAGATGGCGCCCATCTTCAGCCTGTTGTGTAAGCCAGTTGAGCTGGGTCAGTGAGGTTTCCAGGCTGCCAATCTGGTTGATGAGCGTTTGCATCAGATCGCGTTGTTCGCGGGTGGCCTGTGGCCGTTCCGGTGCTGCTTCCAGATCGAAGCCGTAAGCCTTGAGGTAATGCCTCAGGCGCAGTTGCTCGGCCAGCTTTTTTCCGGCCATTTGCCGATGACCCAGCCAGGTAATGCTGTCGGTATCGGCATCAACGTAAAAACTGCGCCAATCTGCTGTCTGGGCAACCGTTTGCGCAACCAGCGCCATTAACTTGGTACCGCCAGTCAGATTGAGCGCGATTTCTTGCCCTTCCCGCTCCCCTGCGATTTGAAGCATGGTTTCCTCGATTGCCTGATAGTTATGCTCATCGGCAAGTGGAATAATTGTGCTGCGGATACCGAGTTCGGTGAATACAGCGCGCAATGCATCGGCAGTGTTGCGCATTTTCTGGCTGGTCAGCAGCACCACTTCTTCTGGTTTCAGCTCCGGGTCGAGTACCGGAAGCAGATTGGGTGCGGCTTGGGCTGATACGAGACAAACATGAACAGTCATTTGATTTTCCTTATGTCGTATTTTTGATTCTTGATTTTTGCTGCCAAGGTTCCTATAAGGAACCTGTTGGACTACAATGCTCCCTGTTTTCAAAGGAGTTCACTATGTCTGTTAACGTCAAACTGGCCGAAGAACTGGTTGAGCTGGCCAAACATCATGCTTCCATTCAGCACCGTTCCGTACCCAAGCAAATCGAGTACTGGTCCAAAATAGGAAAAATTGCCGAGGAAAATCCCGATCTGCCTTTCAGTGTCATTCGTGACATCCTGCTGGCTGAGCAGGAAGCGCCTGTCGGTGAATATCCGTTCAACTAAGGCGCCTCCTCATTACGCCCATCTTTCAGCGGATCATCAAAAAACTGCATCTCCAGCAAAAAGCGGTGCTTGATGAAGCCGTACGCACCATTGCCGACAACCCGAATATTGGTGAAACCAAAATCGGCGACCTTGCTGGGGTGCAAGTCTATAAATTCAAAATGATCCATCAGCCTTGCCTGCTGGCATACCGTGTCGTGGATACGCAGACCATCAAGCTGCTGATGATTGGACCACACGAGAATTTTTACCGCAGTCTGAAACAAATGGATGATTAATCGTTGCGCGTATGGTCATGGCATCTCCTTTTTGACGAAATATTTTTCCAGCCGTGCACCACGGGCCTCCAGCACATCAGCATCCAGCTCCCGTCCGCGCAGATGGGCGGGCATGTCGAGCGAGAGGTTGAAGTAACTGGCGCCGCGCGCGCAGATAGCTGCGGCCAGGTGAACCGGAAGTGAACCGATGACGGTATCGCCTGCGGCAACTTCTTCCGGATCGAGGTGGGGAACATGCTTGTCCCACGCGATGCCATGGCGCGCAGCCCATTCGATGGCGCCGGGGTGACGGGTGATAAACCAGATCGTCATGCGGCAACAATCCGGTAGCGCCCCAGGCCAAAGCTGGCATTCTTGCCGGCATGAAACCACTGGCCAAACCACAGCGCAGGCCAGAAAGCGGAAAGATCACCTTGCAGATCCCAGCGTCCGGTTAATCCACCCAGCGCCATTTCCTGTTTTTGTCGGCTGGAATAGCGTTTCCAGTCGCGCCAGCTGAGCTGCCGCTTGCCGGTTACGCTGCCGGTCAGTTCACCCAGATGACGGAAATCCGGCTGCCAGGCCGCTTCGCCATGAAATTCGCTGATCAGCGCCAATCGCCGCACCAGCGCCATGAGCAAGGCGCGTTCCGTGACCGTTTGTGCCTTAAGTGGCATACCGTTGTTCTGCAGGCGTAGCGGGGTGGTGATATGCAGCCGTATTGTGCCGACAGGCGGTGGCGGGCAGGCAAGCCGGGTTTCATGCGGCTTGATCTGGCCATTTTCCGGGGAATAAACCGGGATGGCGGTTTCCGGCTGCTCCAGCACAATGCCGGTCAGCTCGGCTGTGCCATCATCCGGGCCAATACCACGTGCCAATGCCCGCCGCCACGCCAGAATGGCAATGGGTAGTTCCTGCAGTGCGCGGCCAATCAGCGTGAAATGGAACGACAGCGTATCGCCGGGGTGCAGCACGCGTGCGCCCCATTCGGGCGGCTCAATGATGTAGGGTACCGGAATGCGGCTGAAATCCTGCAGCGTGTGATGTGCCGGGGGAACCGGTTCGAACAGCAGCGTATAAGGGCAATCGCGCCGCAGCGGGCAGGTGGTGCAATCCTTCTCGCGGGTAATGCAGCCGATATTACGCAGCGCATGGCCGAAAGCACCGCGCAGCGTGGAACCGGCATAATCCGGCAGCCGGATCGGACTGGTTACCACCCAATCGAGGCGATAGCGCGCCAGTTGCTGCGTGAGCGGGGTGTCTGCTATTTCGTCCATAAACCTGTTTTCCTGTCAGCGGTTAATCGGTCAGTTTCCGCGCAGCGCGGCCAGCTTGAGTTTTTTCAGCTGATCCTTGTCCATCTGCCGCACCAGCTTGGGCAGCCATTCGCTGATTACCTCCGCCAGCGCGCGTTTTTCTTCTGCAGTCCATTCAGCGTTATCACGTGCCTTGGCTAGCAGCTCGCGTGCCCGGTTGTGAATGTCGCCGTTGAGCGCCTCCTGATGCTTGCCCAGTTGTTCTGCACGCTTCTGGCAAAAATGGTGAAATTCCTCGATCTGGCGCTGATTGGGTGTCATGGTTGCCAGTGCCTGCTCGCGTGCGGCAGCGGCTTCAGCTTTTGCCTGTTCTTTTGCCTGTCTGGCAGCCGCTTCCTCGGCCTGGCGGCGCTGGACTTCGCGCCGTGCTTCGGCGTGGGTATCGGCTACAGCCAGACGTTCAGCATGTGTTTCCAGTATCGGTGCGGCGTGTTGGGCAATCTGCTGTTGTACGGTAACAGCCAAATACTGGTGTGCGTCATCGCAACCACTCACCCAGATCCAGCCGAAGGGCAGCAGGTTGCCGGTAGCAGCACGGGTAGCACTGACAAAACGTTTTTCAGTAGTGGCAGTTCGATCAACCGACTTACCATTTTGGGTTCTAATTTTTATGTTGCGTACACCATCCAGCGTGATGGATTCCGCGCCGGAATGCTTGCCGACACGCAGCAGAAATCCTTGCCGGGCTGCGATCAGTTCGCCCAGCTCGTTTGCCAGCAGGGTGTCGATCAGTGTGCGCCATTGCGGATCGAGTAACGGCGCAAAAGTCACATGCCGCAGTTCGCTTTCCAGTTGCGGACGGTAGAACGTATTGCAGGCATCGCACAGTGCATTCCAGCTGATTTTTCCGGTCAACCGCAGCTCGCTGCTAAAAGCATCCGGCAGGGTTTCGCGCACGGTTTCAAGGAACACCTTGAGTTCAGAAGGAATGCGTTCGCTCGGTTTTTTCTTTTTGCTGACCGCGTACAGAATGCGTGTGGGTGGCGCCAGTTGTTCTTCCGGCGCATGCGCATCGGCCAGTACTACGCTGCGGAAAGGATCGTTTTCGAATTTTCCGGGTTGATAGCCCAGCAGGCGCTGCTGAAGTTGAGATGATTTTTCCTGCTTTTCGATTAAAGATTTTCCTTTGTTCAGTTGATTCAGCCACGCGGTACGGATGCTACCCTTGAGCGAGCTGCCGGGAAGATACGGTGCGCCATCCAGCGGATTGAAGGCGGTTCTGGCCATGGGAAACAGGTTGTAAACAACCCGGCCATCGTGGCTACGCTGTTGCGGCACACCAGCCTTTTCCTCGTATTCACGCGCAATGTCGGCCACTACGTCGATCTGTTGCCGGGCGAATTGAGCAAGATGCGCACGGCGCTGCTTGAAGAATTGTTGTATCGCGCCGATCGGATTGCGTTCATCGGCCAAATGCTGCAGCTTCTGCTTGTCATTGTTATCCAGTGCAGCAGCCAGATCAGCCGGGTCGAGCGCGTGCAGCAAACCGTTGTCGATCACGAAATTGCTCGGCTCAAAATCTTCATCGCAGCCGATATGCACGGGCGACAGCGTGGTGATGCGCAGCGGGTGATGGCTCATGCTCATGCGAACTCCTCGATATAAACAGGTAATACCGGCGCATAGCCCTGATGAACGGTTTTTTCATGCATGGTTGAAACGCCGGTCAGTCCGTTGCCGGTGAACAGGGGCAGCGGTTGCGTGGTTTGCGGTGTCAGCACGGCACCGGTGGCAGCCAGCAGCAGGGGGCGTTTGAATGGGTTGTCGCCCAGCGCAAGCGCACCGCCGTGGCGGCCAAAACGGGTTTTTACCTGCCAGTAGCTGCGTTCGGGATCAAACCCCCGGCCTTGTGGCGCGCACGGTGCCAGTGTCCAGCAGGCGTTGGCCTGCGGATGGATTTGCTGGAACAGGGTGGTGTCTGTCAGGCTTTGCACTTCAAATTTGCCCAATCCGATACTGGCATCGCGTCCATAACCCAGGCTGCCGATGGTTTCGAGCAGGGTGTGCAATTCGGTGCGTGAAAAGCGGGTTTCATCGAGTACCAGCCATAAGTCGATGCATTGCTCCGGCACATGAAAAATTTGCATCTGGGTGTAGGGTGCAAATTCGCCTGTTCCGGTGGTGCCGGTGAGTCGGTTCAGTGTGTTGTGAAATGCGGCGGCCTGCACGGGTTTGCCCTGCGCGCAGTAGGCTTCTTCGTCTGCGGCAGCGGCGGCGAGCAGTTGCGGCAACGGCTGGTGGATGGCAGCGTGCGGGATCCAGCGTTTGCTTTTGGCTTCCTTACGTTTGGCCGGATCATCTTCGGCTGCTTCATTCCTGGTTGCCAGTAATGCAGCGGGCACCGTGGGTCGCGGCAGAAAGCCTGCCGGAAAGCCGTCGGATACCACCAGCCGGGGTTGGCCGCTGCCATAGCCGGTGAGCAAATCATCCAGCCGGGCTTCACCGTAGATTTCGCGGCAGGTATGGCAGAGCTGGCCAAACAGGGTGTCGCCTGCCAGCGGCGTGCCCAGCGGGGAGCGTAAGTGGAGAACAGCGTGCAGGGGTGCCATGGTATCAGGCCGTTTGTTCAAAAGGGGTGATGGCGTCAAAGCGTGGTGTCAGATCGGCGCCACCCAACGTCAGTCCTGCAAATTTGAGTTTGCCGTACCCGCGCGAGCCGGAACCGCCGAGGCTGTCGAGTTCGAGCAGCTTCAGCCCCAGCAGCACGGTATCGAGCAGATCTTCTCCGCTCAGCACCTTGAGGGTGAGAGTGAAATTGAACTGCGCGCCAGCAATAACGCGTTCGATAAAACGTGGATGCTCTGCTGTACCGGCAATGCGGTTGATGCTGTTTTCCGATTTAACTTCGGTGGTCAGCAGATGGCGGGAATCCAGTTCTTTTTCTTTCCAGTCCGTGTTCAGCGGACAATCCCAGAAAGCGAGGCGGGTCGGGCCGATTTTTTCGACGAGTTTGTCATCCGCTTTGTCAGGCGCGCCGCCAAACAGTTGGATAACCGTGCGCCCGGCCAGGTTGTTTTCATCTTTGGCCAGATGGCTGAACGAATAGGGCGCTCCGTTAGCGGCTTGCACCAGGCCATGGCGCCATTCGAGCAGGCTGCGAATTTTGCCTTTCAGCGATGAGCCGGGAATATAGGGCTGGCCTGTAACTGGATGCTTGACGACGGGACTATCGGTGCCGCCGATGCGCATTTCACTGTCACCGGCGCCAATGTGCAGGCCGGATTGAAGGACGATGGTGCCTTGGATTTTCTGGATTTGGGTCAGCTGCATGTCGAATTCCTTTTGGAAAATAACTGGAAAATGGTGTTGTGGTGCCGGGTTTTATCCTCGGATTCCCTTAAGAAATCCAAGCATCGCCTCGAAATGCAGCCGGAAATGGTTGAGCGTGCGCGGGCTGTCGATTTGCGCGATGCAGCCGCGCAGCCATTTAACAAAATCCTCGGTGAGCAGATCACGTCCTTGGGCATAAACCGCCTTGGCGTTGAGCATGTGGATAAAGGCTTCATAATCCTTGAATTTCTGCTCATCGGTGCCAATGCGTTCCTGCCAGCTGACCAGTTCGTCGTAAAAACGGCGGATCTGGGTGTATTTGTTTTTTTCTCTGCCTTTTCTGTCAGCTTTGGCAGAATCGTCAAATGCCTGTGCAATTTTTTCCGCATCGTCAGAAAACAGGGTGATGGGTGGCGGGCTGGTTTTCAGGTCGGGTGTCATTTCGTATTCTCCGGAGTTGGTGCGTTGCCGTCATTGCCGCTGGCGATAGAGCAGCACGGATACCGGCAGGCGGTAAGCGCCCCGGTGTTGTTTCAGCGCGCTACCGCATTCGGCTGCCAGCGCCGGGCCGATGCTCTGCTGTTGTTTGGGCAGACGTGCGCAGCGGTAGGCCAGCCGTGAGCGCCACAGCGCATCTTCCGGGCGGCGATTGGCATTTCCCGGTTGATCGCGTTCAGCCTGATCCGCCAGCTGCAGCAGGTTGTAGATGAAGCCGGTGGAAAGTTTATTTTTTTCATCATTTGCTTCAATCAGGCACTCAAGCGCATTGCGCCGGTTGTCCATCAGCTCGTGCCATTCGCACCAGCCCACGGTGCTACCCCACAAATTGACGGTATTTTTGCCGGGATGCTGTTTGGCGGCGGCCAATCTGGCTTCGGCTGCGGTGGCGAGATGGCGGGCAGGCACTTTCGGTTGTGTCATGACCGCACCGAGCGAAAAGCTGATGTCGTCCCGCGCTACATAGCTGGAAAATTCACGCCGCATGGCGCCGGCCAGTTCCAGCGTGGATTCCCACGGGCCGATCAGGAAAAAATCATCGCCACCGGCAAATACCGTGTAGGTGTTGCGGAAGCGCCCGTTTTCGCCATGTGCGCAATACCAGGGCAGCCACAACGCAAAAAAGGCGTTGACCTGGCGTGAGAGCGAAGCCCAGCGGGCAAAGGTGGGTTCCTCAAGGCCGCTCTGAAACAGCGCGCCGAGGTTGTCGATATCGCCTTTGAGCGTGACCAGTGCGATTTCACCCGCCCATTTTCCGTTTTCCTGCAGCCGCCGGTTTTCACAGGCGATGTGGTGCAGGGTTTTGATTGGATGTTTCCGGTCAAAATCAGCTTCTTCTTCCCAGCGGCCATATTTTTCGGACAGAAATTGATCCGAGCCATCGAACATCGGCATATGGCTGTTGACGAAGCGGCGGGCGTAGCCATGGAAACAGTGGCCATTGGCTTCTGGCTGATCAAAGTCCCAGGTGCGCACCAGTTCGCCTTGTTCGGCCAGTTTGCTGTAATGGCCGGAAATATCCGCTTCATCGACAAATACCAGGTGATAATCGAAGTAACACAGCTCCAGCAGATCCAGCGGTTTCTTGAAACTATCCGCCGTATTCAGCACCAGCAGCCGTGCCTTGCGGGTAAGTGCCTCGCCAATGGCGATCTGGTCGCGTGACAGCGCGCAGGAAGCAGGCAGCTCGCCTTCCGCAGCGTGATCTGCCGGATAGCGTCCGTGGTAACCGCAGGGGCCATGCGGAAAGCGGGTTTCGCGCACGGAAGCGGTATCGCCACACAAATCAAATCGGCGGTGCTTGGCAATATCGAGTTCGGTAAACAGTCGCTGCGTGAGTGTTTTGAATTGTTTGCTGATCAGGTCATTGCAGCTGGCAGGGGTAGCGGCCAGCCCCACGCTGATTTCGCCGTAAGTGTGTTCAAGACACCATTGGTTGAATTGCTGGCGGCAATCTTTGATGGCTTGCCGGGCCGCATTAGTATTCGGCGCCACGATGAGGAATTTGCCGGCAGCATTGATAATCTGGCTGGTGGAAGGCAGTTGCAGCGCATCGAGCAGCCGCAGCGCGGCCATTTCCGCCAGCAGCGCCACCTGGAATGAGCGGCCGCGCAACAGTTTGTGCGCGTGTTTCTGTGTTTGCGCACCTTCGGCAAAAATGAACTGCTGAATGCCGAAGAAATCGCCCTGTACCAGCAGCAGTTTGGATTCATTCCAGTCCGGGCGTTCCGGATCTTTCAGTTTGGCCAGCGCATCTGCGCCGGTGTTGACGGTCGCTTCGTGCCAGCGCCACAGTGCCGTAGCCAGCGCGGCGACTGCCTTGCTGTGATCGTATAGCGAGACATCCGGCACCACGCCACGGTTGGTGGCCGACGGAATTGCCTGGGTAAACGTCAGCCAGGCGGAATCGAAATGATCCAGCCACAGCGGCCAGTTTTTGCGGTGGGATTTGGGGATGGTTTCCAGTGCTTGCAGAAACTGTTGCCACAGCGCGGCATATTCAGCTTTCGCAGCCTGATCGCTATCCGGTTCTGCAACAGAACGATCCACCGGAAAAATCGCCTGTGGATTGAGCGCCTGCAGCGGATAAACATGCTCGAATTTGTTTTTGGCAGATTGCCCGTTCAGCGTAATCTGTTCAAACAGCGTCACCATGCGCGCCTGAAAACGGTTTTTGTGCGTGGGTGTCGTGCCTTCGGCATCATCGTTATATTCATCGAATTTTTTACGCTCGAAGCCGGAAGCTGCCCGGTCGGCTGTGGCGATGATCCATTGCAGCAGTGTGTCCGGTTTGTGGTGTGCGGCAGCGGCATTGGCCATGCTGTCGGTAATGTCAGCAGCAGCGCTGGCACGTCCGGAGAAGGGGGAGACATCGCCCCGCAGCACATCAGGCGCCAATTGCTCGATGACATCCCATTGATCCGCCGTATGCGCGGCGTGGGAATAGCGATACAGCGTGGTCAGTGCATCGAGATTGCCCGAAACCGGCTGGCCGGTACGTTCGTGAAATTTGCCCAGATCGTGCAGCAGCGCCGCGAAGGCAACGCGGCAGGAAGATTGCAGCAGTGTCATAAAAAGGATTCCTGTTGATGTGATGGCGCAGATTATGAGCCGGTCAACCGTTGTCGGGCCCGGCGGCAAGCTTGCCGAAAAACAGCTGTGCAACCGTTATCGGCGTGTAAGTTGTATTTTTTTAGAATGATTGGAAATAAATTTGATTAGCACTGTTTTCCTCAGTTTTGTGTGTGCCGTATCTCGTGATAAAAGCCTTATTTTTAATGCCGGAGAAGTAGAGTGATCAAATGGGTTGCAGTGGTTATTCTGGTTGCGGTTGCAGTGTTGATGCTTGCCATGTGCGCGGCGCCGGTTGCCAATCCTGACCCAGAGCACAATTCGAGAAATTCGGTTGATTGGGGTGGCATTTATCGCGGTGTATTGCCTTGTGCAGATTGCGAGGGAATTGAGATGGTTGTCGTTCTGGACAGGGAGGGTGGGTACCGTATGCGGTCGCGCTATCTTGGCAAGGATACCGGGATGATTGCGGAGCAGGGCCAGTTTACCTGGAATGATGCTGGGAGTGCGGTGAGGTTGTTGGGCTCCGGTGCGCAGTTTTTGGTGGGCGAGAATCGGCTGATTCGTCTTGCGCAAGATGGATCACGCCTGACAGGGAAGATGGGGGGCTTATATTCTGACCAGGCTTGGCGAGGGTATCGCCGGGAAATACTGGAAATTGATTGAGCTGAGCGGCAAACCGGTGCCAAAACTGGAGCGCGAACCTTATGTGCTGCTTGATGTGGAAGGTGGGCGTTTGTCCGGCTTTGGTGGCTGTAACAGATTGGGAGAGACAGTTGAGCTGGATGAGATGACTTCTTTGATCCGTTTTGCACAAATTGTTTCTACCAGGATGGTGTGTGAGGCGGGCATGGCTATTGAACTGGATTTGAATGACGCACTGCAGAATGCGGATAGCTATACTTTGGCTGTCAATCGTTTGACGCTGAAGCGCGCATCGTTTTTTACTCCGCTGGCGCAATTCGAGTTGATGGATGATCCGGATTGATTTGCAGCATGCAGTGCGTGTTATTATCGGCTACACAAAAATGTTTCTGTTTTCAGTAACCTATCCCATTATTTGAATTATGAGAAAAAATACGACGATCGAAAAAATCAAGGCGCCGGAGCTGATTACTTCAGGCTGGCTGAATACGCAGCAGCCGGTTACATTGGCTTCATTACGCGGCAAGGTGGTGTTGATGCATGCTTTCCAGATGTTGTGCCCGGGGTGTGTTCAGCAGGGGATTCCGCAGACACAGCGGATTTTTGATGAGTTTGATTCCGATCGGGTGGCGGTGATCGGCCTGCATACGGTTTTCGAGCATCATGATGTGATGGGGCGCGAGGCGCTGGAGGTTTTTGCCTATGAATACCGGTTGCGTTTTCCGATCGGGATAGACAAGCCGAATGAGCAGCATGCCATTCCGCATACGATGATGACTTACCACATGCAGGGGACGCCGACTACGATTCTGATCGACAAGACGGGACATTTGCGTTTGCACAAATTTGGTCATGTTAGCGATTTGTTGCTGGGTGTGTCGATCGGGACTCTGCTGGCGGAGGAGGTGTCGGATGAGGCGCTGGCTGTTGCTTCAGCCGATTCAGCAGCGGGACAGGCAGATGCGCAACCAGGGTGCGATGACGATGGTTGCCGGGTTTGATGTAATCCGGTTGATGTGAATATCAGCTAAAAATTGTTTTTCCAGTCACGCAAGGCGGCGAATACGCTGACCGGGTCCGTCAAAGGTCGGCCGACGTGTTGACTGGCGCTTTGAATGATGGTGGGCTGGTCGCAGCGCAAAAACGGGTTGGTGGCTTTTTCCAGAGCCAGGCTGGAGGGGAGTGTGGGTTCGTCGCGTTCCCGCTTTTTTTCAGCCTGGCTTTCCAGTGCGGTCAATTCGGGGTTATCCGGGTCGATCGCGCGGGCAAAACGGATATTGTTCAGTGTGTATTCATGGGTGCAATAAATTCCGGTTTCATCTGGCAGGGTAGCCAGCTTCTGCAAGGAATCGAACATTTGTTGAGCGCTGCCCTCAAAGATTCTTCCGCAGCCGCAGGCAAACAGCGTATCTCCACAAAACAACCGGTTCTGGTCATGGTAGGCAATATGGCCTGCGGTATGTCCCGGTACTTCCAGCACGTTAAGTTCCAGTGGTAATTCCGGAAATTTGAGGAGATTTCCCTCCGTCTGCGGGTGAGTCAGTCCGGGTATTTTTTCATTGGCAGGACCGTGGACAGGTATCCCGAATTTTTCTGCCAGTTCGGTAATGCCGCTGGTGTGATCGTGATGGTGATGGGTGCAGAGGATGGCAACAGGTTGCAGCTTTTTCTCTTTTAACCAGGCGAGAACCGGGGTTGCATCACCAGGGTCTACGATAAGGGCGAAATGGTGATTGTGTATGATCCAGATATAATTGTCCCTAAACGCCCGGACGGGAAAAACACCAATCATTTTGCCTCCTTGTAGCAGATAGCAGACAGGCCATCATCATAACCAATCATCCCGACACTATGTTTGATTCTGCATTGCAGCAAAGTATGCAACAGTGGCTTGAGACTCCGCTGGGGAGGTATGTGCTCGAACAGGAGCGGCGTTACTTTGACCGGGTTGTGGCCGATATTTTTGGCTATAACGCGACCCAGATCGGTTTTGCCGGGATTGATTTTCTGCGCAATAACCGGATACCTTTCAAGTTTGCAATTGGAGTGCAGGAGGGAGCTTCGGCTTTTGCGCTGCCTCATTTTCTGCCTGTCAGAAGCGACAGTATTGATCTGGTTCTGTTGCCGCATACGCTTGAACTTAGCAGCAATCCACGCCAGATATTGCGGGAAGTGCACCGGGTGCTGATTCATGAGGGCAAGGTGATTATCAGCGGATTTAATCCTTTCAGCCTGTGGGGGCTGCGCCAGCGCATGATGAAAACCAGAACGGATTTTCCATGGTGCGGCCATTTTATTGATTTGTCCCTTATGCAGGATTGGCTGGCGTTGCTTAATTTTGAAACCACAGCCGGGCAGTTTGGGTGTTATGTGCCGCCATGCGGCCGGGAGCAGTGGCTTTCCCGGTTGCGTTTTATGGAGGCGGCCGGTGATCGCTGGTGGCCGATCGCCGGTGGTATGTATTTTTTACAGGCTGTTAAACATGAGTGCGGGTTGCGTATCATCAAGCCGTGCTGGGAGGATGCAGCTGCTGCCAAAGCGCGGGCGGTAGCGGTTCCGCAGATTGAACGAGGGCAAAATTAATGCAACAGGAAGGAAGTGAAAAACTGGTTGAGATTTTTACGGATGGTGCTTGCAAGGGTAATCCAGGAGTAGGGGGCTGGGGGGTTTGTCTCAAGTTTGACGGGGAAACCAGGGAGTATTTCGGCGGGGAATCCATGACCACAAATAACCGTATGGAGCTGCTGGCGGCCATTCGTGCTTTGCAGGAGCTGGAATCATTGCCTGATTCTGCGACATCCTTGCGGGTTCAGTTGCATACCGATTCGCAGTATGTGCAGAAAGGAATCAGCGAATGGATTCATTCGTGGAAAAAGCGGGGTTGGTTGACTGCAGATAAAAAACCGGTGAAGAACGAGGCATTGTGGAGGGAGCTGGATCAACTGTCAGGACGTTACCAGGTTGAGTGGTTCTGGGTGCGCGGGCATAACGGGCATGATGGTAACGAGCGGGCTGATATGCTCGCCAATCGGGGTGTGGTCTCGGCCCTATCTGGTCAGACGGATTAAGGACGCGGATCATGCGGCAGGTATTTCTTGATACTGAGACGACTGGGCTGGATCCTGCTCTGGGGCATCGTATCGTCGAGATAGCGGCGGTGGAAATGAATAACCGACGCTTGACTGGCCGTCATTTTCATCGCTACCTCAATCCCGGGCGCGAGAGTGATGAGGGTGCGCTGCGCGTACATGGCCTGACGCGGGAATTTTTGCGTGACAAGCCCGTGTTTCAGGATATTTGCAGCGAATTTCTGGCGTTTATCGAAGGATCCGGGGTTCTCATTCATAACGCGCCTTTCGATACGGGGTTCATTAATCATGAACTTGGTTTGATCCGATTTGAGCCTATGCAGCATTACTGTGTTCAGATTAGCGATACGCTAATGCTGGCGAAGGAGCTGCACCCGGGCAAGCGGAATAATCTGGATGCGTTATGCGAACGCTATCAGATTGATAATTCGCACAGAACATTGCACGGCGCTTTGCTTGATGCGGAATTGCTGGCCGAGGTTTATCTGGCGATGACGCGCGGGCAGGAAAGCCTGTTGATGGAGGCGGATGTATCGGCGTCATCGCAAGCGGATGATTTGGCTGCCAGAAAAATGGAGAATCTTGCATTGATCGTCCAGCCTGCTACGCAGGCGGAACTTGAATTGCATGACCGGTTGCTGGAACGGATCAGGGCTGAAAGCAAGGGCAACTGCATGTGGGATCGCTGAAGTTGCCCTGGCAATCAGGAACGCAGCTTGTTGCGTAGCGAGCGGAGGGCCAGTGTTTTGCCGAAATCCCACACGGCTGCGGGGCCACGGTGTGCATTGGCCAGGACATCATTAACTGCTGAAACGATCCATTGAACATCGGATTCAGTCAGGATGAGCGGTGGAATGAACTTGACGATGTTCATGCCATGACCGGCGACCTGGGACAGTATCCGGTGTTCCCGGAACAGTGGTACGGTAATTAGTTGTGAAAACAATCCCTTGTTGGCGGATTCGAGCATTTTCCACGACATCTTCAGCATCGGGCTTTTGGGTTCGGTAAACTCCAGTGCGATCATCATTCCCTTGCCCCGTATTTCCTTGAAGCATTCGTATTTTTCTGTCAGCGGGGTCAATGCATCCATGATGGCTGCTCCGGTGCGGGCAGAATATTCGATCAGATTCTCGGATTCCAGTACTTCCAGCGTGGCCAGACCAGCCGCCATGGCAAGATTGTTTTTGCCGAATGTGCTGCCGTGCACCACGGCACGATCCATGCGATTGAAGACGCGATCGAAGATCCATTCCTTGCAAACCAGTGCACCTACCGGCACGAATCCGCCAGAAAGCGCCTTGGATGTGCACAGAATGTCGGGCTCGACAGACCAGTGCTCCACTGCCCACCATTTGCCGGTTCTCCCCAACCCGGTCTGAATTTCATCGGCAATGAACAGGGCGCCGTATTTGCGCGCGAGCCTGGCGGCTTCCGGGAGGTAATTGTCGTCCGGTATCCAGACACCATGCCCCTGAATTGGCTCGGTAATGAAAGCAGCGACGTCTCCTTGCGCAAGCACTTGCTCCAGCGCTTCGAGGTTGTTGAACGGGATTTCAATGAAATCCGGTACCAGCGGGCCGAACCCCTTTTTGTAATGATCATCTCCCGTGGCGGAGAGGGAGCCGAGACTCAGGCCGTGATAACAGCCGTGGCAAAAAATGATTTTGGATTTTCCGGTGGCGTAGCGGCTGAATTTGATTGCGGCCTCGACCGTTTCTGTCCCCGAATTGGCGAAAAAAACCCGATCCAGTCCTTCAGGTGTCAGTTTGACCAGTTTTTCTGCCAGTAATCCCGAGAGCAATGACACATCAAGCTGGACGAGATTGGGCATATCTGCATCCAGTGTGCTTTTGAGTGCCTCAACAATCTCCGCATGATTGCGCCCCAGCGCAAAAACACCAAAACCACTCAGCAAATCCAGATAGCGGTTGTCCTGCTCATCAAACAGGTAGGCACCTTTGGCTCGGACATAGTGACGGTCAAAATCAATGGTTTGAAGGATTTTTACCATCTGGCTGTTCAGATATTTGTCGTGCAGGGCAAAATTTTCCTTACTGCGATTTTGGGTAAGGTCTTCGATTTTCATGAGAGAGATTCCGGAGCGTAATGGGGCGCTTGTGACAATATTTAAAACTGCTGCATTCTACGCTAGTTTTTCAGGGGGTGTTTTTGTCGTTGTCTATCATAATCCACGGAAAGATGTTCTTGTCATAACCCGTTGTCTTTGTTTGTTTTTCCTTGTTGGTGGAATGATGATAATGACGCCTGGTTTCGAGCCCGGATTCCGGCCCAGAATTGACATTCATTATGATCCTGACTAGACTTGCCGCCGAGACTCGGTGGTTAGTGGGTTCTCTGGTAGCTGGCCTGATTCTAATAACAAGCAAATTCCTTGGGTGGGTGGCGGTATAATTCCGGAAGAGAGTTTGAACATTGGCCAATTTGCAGAAAACTGCTGATTGATGTCATCCAGGCCAGCGAACGATGTTTCGCTAAACAAAATATAAATTCAAGTAGAGGAAAATTAAGATGAAGACAACAAAAGCAATGCTGGCTGGTTTTGCTCTGGGATCACTGTTGCTGGCGGGCGCTGCGCAAGCCGAGCACAGCTTCAACGTGGTTATCAACGCCTACGACACCACTATTCCTGAGCTTAACGTGGAAGGTGTGACTGTAAAAAATATCCGTGCTTTCAACGTGCTGAACGAGCCAGAAGCCTTGGTAGTCAAAAAAGGCGCTACAGTAACAATCGTTGTTGAGAACAAATCGCCAATCAGCGAAGGTTTCTCGATTGATGCTTACGGTGTCAAGGAAGTGCTCAAGGCTGGTGAAACCAAAACTATCAGCTTTACCGCAGATAAAGCGGGTGCATTCAATGTTTATTGCCAGCTTCATCCAATGAACATTCATCTGCCAGGATCCCTCAACGTTGTAGAGTAATCTCTCGGGTTGTAAAGGCAGTTAACGGGCTGGATTTATCCGGCCTGTTTTTGCAGACCTCATCAAAAATCTCCTGGTATTACCCGAAGCGTTATAGCCCTTCTTTTTATTCTCGATCCGGGGCAACTTCAGCCCCATTGCAGTAGTCTCTGTTGTGCGCATAGTGCAGCTTTTCCCGATTTCCTAATGGTTGTTTGGTAAATCACACAAAGGTTTTTTGTTAGAATACCGGCCTGTGATGAACTATTTTTATGAGGTATTTGATGGCAGTTGAAAGGACTTTGTCCATTATTAAACCCGATGCGGTCGTGAAAAACGTAATCGGACAGATCTACGCCCAGTTTGAAGCAGCTGGTTTGAAGATTGTGGCTGCTCGTATGGCGCATTTATCAAGAGTCGAAGCCGAGAATTTTTACGCAATTCACCGTGAAAGGCCTTTTTTCAAAGATTTGGTCGAATTCATGATTTCCGGTCCGGTGATGATCCAGGTGCTGGAAGGTGAAAATGCGATCGCAAAAAATCGCGAGCTGATGGGCGCAACAGATCCTAAAAAAGCGGATAAAGGTACGATTCGTGCCGATTTTGCTGAAAGTATCGATGCCAACGCTGTACATGGTTCAGATGCGCCTGAAACAGCAGCTGTCGAAATTGCCTGTTTCTTTCCATCGCTGGAAATATATTCACGCTAACAGTGTGCGATTCTTTTGATCTGCGAGGCTGGGCGCAATGATTAACCTGCTCGACTTCAACAAGGCGGAGCTTATTCGTTTTTGCGAAGGTATGGGCGAGAAGCCCTATCGGGCAAGGCAGTTGCTGCGCTGGATACACCAATCCAGCAGGACAGAGTTCATGGAGATGAGCGACCTGGCAAAAGGATTCCGCCAGAAGCTGGTGGAGAGTGCGGTTGTACGGTTGCCTGAAATTGTCAGTGACCATACTGCAGGAGATGGCACTCGCAAGTGGTTGTTATCGGCAGGCGCGGCAAATGCGGTGGAGATGGTCTATATTCCCGAGCCCAATCGGGGTACGCTTTGTGTGTCCAGCCAAGTGGGGTGTGCATTGGCCTGTAGTTTTTGTTCCACTGGCCGGCAAGGTTTTAATCGTAATCTGAGTGTTGCAGAAATCATTGGCCAATTGTGGTGGGCTAACCGGTTGCTCGAAGCAGGAGAGGATGATCCGTTTTCTCCGGATGCAGTGCGGGTTCGAGCGGATAAATCTGAAGCCAGGCGGCCTGTTACCAATGTTGTCATGATGGGGATGGGCGAGCCGTTGGCCAATTTTGACAATCTGGTCATCGCGCTTGACTTGATGTTGAGCGATGATGCTTATGGTTTGTCGCGCCGTCGGGTAACGGTGAGCACTTCCGGGCTGGTTCCTGCTCTGGACCGGTTGCGAGAGCGCTGTCCTGTGGCGCTTGCCGTTTCACTGCACGCACCGAATGATGCGCTGCGCGATGTGCTGGTGCCAATCAATAAAAAATATCCGATCAAGGATTTGCTGGCTGCATGTGAACGCTATCTACCAGCTGCGCCGAGGGATTTTATTACATTCGAATATGTTATGCTGAAAGGCGTGAATGACAGTGTAGCATTGGCGCGAGAGCTTGTTCAGCTAGTCAAAAACATTCCATGCAAGCTTAATTTGATTCCATTTAATGGTTTTGTGGGTTCGGGCTATGAACGATCAGATCCAGAAACCATCAGCCACTTTCGGGATGTGCTGATGCAAGCCGGCATTGTTACAACTGTACGCAAGACGCGCGGAGATGATATTGCTGCTGCCTGTGGCCAACTGGCGGGCCAGGTGCGCGACAAAACACGCCGGACAAACAGGCGTGAAGCTGATCAGATGACTGTTGCCAGGTAATCTGGTGTTTTTAATCCGGTGTTGGGCAGGTGATTGCAAGCAAAATGAACAGGCTGATTAAAACAGGAATTCTCGGGTTTCTGGTGTGGCTGGCGGGTTGCGGACAGATGCCGGTTCAGGAAAAACCAACACCAGAGGAATTAAAACAACGTGCATTACAAAGTGCAAAAATCCATACTGAGCTAGCTGGTCAGTACTATCATCGAGGACAGTACCGGGTGGCAATTGAAGAGGCAGAAATCGCTCTTCGGAAGAAATCCGACTACGCCCCAGCCTACAACATGTTGGGGTTGATTTATATGGATCTCCAGGAAAATGACCGCGCAGAGTGGAATTTCGAACGCGGCTTGGGCATTGCCCCAAACGATCCTGATATCCGCAACAATTTTGGCTGGTTCTTGTGTCAGCGGAAATCTGAAAGAATGGAGCAGGCCATTAGTCATTTCATGGCAGCTATCCGTGACCCGTTGTATGAAACACCAGAGAGAACTTATACCAATGCAGGGTTATGTGTCCTGAAGCAAAATAATTTTGATCAGGCACAAGGCTATTTTCAGGAAGCGCTGGTTATTCGTCCAGGATATCCATTGGCTCAGCTTGGTTTGGTAGAACTGGATTTCAGTCGCGGTGAGATAAAAAAAGCCTGGGCAGCAATCAACCAGTATTTGCAAATTAACCCTCCTGCTGCGGGCAGTTTATGGCTGGCTGTCCGTGTCGCCCGAGCCAACGGAGATGCCAATGCGGAAACCAATTACGCTTTTCAGCTACAAAAACGTTTTCCTGATTCCAGGGAAGCAAGGGAATTGCGCGCAGGCAGGTTAAATCATGAAAAATAATGAATTAGATGAAAGCGGTGGGTTGGTGACCGATCAGCAGCCTGATTGCATTCCGGATACAGTACCGACAGAATCGACGGAAGGTGAAGCGCTAAACCAGGTAGCTCCATTTCAGGCAAAACCGGTGGATATGGCACAGGATCAGCCTGTTCTGGCTGATGATTCAGCCGGGATGGAAAAGGAAAATAGTTCTACCGCAACTGGTTTCGGGCAGATATTGCGTGAAACAAGAATCCAGCGTGGAATGAGTGTGAGTGAGGTGGCGCGTCGTCTGCGTCTATCCGAACAACAGGTAGAGGCAATTGAGGCACAAGATTTTTCCAGACTACCCGCTGCTGTGTTTCTGCGTGGCTACATACGTAATTATGCCAATGTGTTGCAGCTGGATGATATTCCTCTGTTAGTGGAGGCCATGCCCCAAGCAAAGCCAGTGGATAAGGCCTTTTCCGGCAAGAAAAGCGCGCAGCGCTTCAAGGCAATAGAACCTGTTTATCGATCTGGTCGTGGTGGACGTGGCGGGTGGCTGTATGTTGCAGTAATACTGGCTGCATTGGCGGCTTATGGAATTTATCGTGAAGAAATACCAGAGCAGCTGGCTTCTTTCTCGTCAGATGGTGCTGACCAGGTAGTAAACCTGGGATCAGGTGATATGCATGATCAGGTGGCAGTAGATCTGGCATTGCCACTATCATCTACGGCTATTGAATTGCCTTTGGTGGCGCCTGCTGGAACAGGTTCCAATTTGCCGCCCATTGCGACAACTCTGCCTGAATTGCCTGCGCTACAATCTTCTCTAGCTGCAGAAGCGTCCAAAACTACTAAAAATGGCACAAAATCGTTACATTTTTCCTTTTCCCGGGATTCATGGGTCAAGATCAAGGATAGTAGCGGCCGGGTTATTCTTGAAAAAACCCATTTGCGTGGAACCGAACAAGCGATTGAAGGCAAACCACCACTATATCTGGTTATCGGCAACGCAGCCGGGGTTAGCCTTACCTATAATGGAAACAAGGTTGATCTTGCACCCTATACTCGCGGCAATGATGATGTTGCGCGTTTTTCACTTGAATAATCATCTATTTATTGAATCCGGGTTTTAACATGTCTTCTAATTTCGTACCTGCCCCGCGTCGGAAAAGCGTGGGGGTTAAAGTTGGTTCTGTGATGATCGGTGGGGGCGCGCCCATTGTGGTGCAATCAATGACCAATACCGATACTGCAGATGAATTGGCGACCACCAGGCAGGTTGCCGAGCTTGCGTTAGCAGGCTCTGAACTGGTTCGAATCACGGTCAACTCTATGGAAGCAGCGCGTGCTGTTCCCGGAATACGGGCCCGGCTGGATGATATGGGTTGCCATGTTCCACTGGTTGGTGATTTTCATTTCAATGGACACAAGCTGCTGACCGCCTATCCCGAGTGTGCAAAAGCGTTGGCCAAGTTTCGTATTAATCCAGGCAATGTTGGCCATGGCCGCAAGCGTGACGAGCAATTCTCCATATTGATAGAAACAGCCTGCAAGTACGACAAGCCGGTTCGTATCGGTGTTAACTGGGGAAGTCTTGATCCGGAAATGCTGGCACGGATCATGGATGAAAATGCGCGTTTGCCGGATCCATTAGGCGCTTCACAGGTGATGTACAAAGCGCTCATCACGTCCGCGCTGGAAAGTGCAGCAAAGGCCGAAGAATTGGGATTGCCTCGTGATCATATCGTGTTGTCATGCAAAGTGAGCGGTGTGCAGGATCTGATTGCTGTTTATGGCGCATTGGCTGAACAATGTGATTACGCCCTGCATCTGGGATTGACCGAGGCTGGGATGGGATCGAAGGGAATTGTCGCTTCGACTGCTGCGCTGGCAGTGTTATTGTTCAAAGGAATTGGTGACACGATTCGTGTTTCCCTGACACCTGAGCCAGGTGGAGACCGTGCGCGTGAAGTGATTGTGGCACAGGAAATCCTGCAAACAATCGGGTTACGGGCATTTGTTCCGCTGGTGGCATCTTGTCCGGGTTGCGGGCGTACAACCAGTACCTATTTTCAGGAGCTTGCCGAAAGTATCCAGACTTATGTACGCGAACAAATGGTCAGCTGGCGCGAACAATATGATGGAGTCGAGAATATGTCGCTGGCTGTGATGGGGTGCGTGGTCAACGGGCCAGGTGAAAGCAAACATGCCGATATTGGCATCAGTTTGCCTGGCTCGGGGGAAACACCGGTTGCTCCTGTTTTTGTGGATGGTCAAAAAACCGTAACCCTGAAAGGTGACAATATCGCTGGCGAATTCCGTGCCATCGTTGATGAGTACGTGCGCACCAAATACCGGAAAAAAGCTGCCAATGCCTGAGACAATCCGGGCCGTGCGCGGGATGAACGATATCCTGCCTGACGAAAGCAGCTTGTGGGAATTATTCGAGGATACGATTCGAACCTGGCTGGCTGGCTATGGTTACCGTAATTTGCGTACGCCCATCGTCGAGCAGACTGATCTGTTCGTTCGTTCGATCGGGGAGGTTACGGATATCGTTGAAAAGGAAATGTATACCTTCGTTGATCAGCTCAACGGTGAGAATCTGACACTGCGCCCGGAGGGGACGGCTTCTTGCGTGCGTGCGGTGATTGAGCATAATCTGCTTTATTCCGGCCCACAGCGTTTGTATTATAGCGGTCCCATGTTCCGGCATGAGCGCCCGCAAAAAGGGCGCTATCGCCAGTTTCATCAAGTGGGTGTGGAGGCACTTGGATTTGCAGGCCCCGATATTGATGCAGAACTCATCATTATGTGCGCCCGGTTATGGCGTTTGCTGGGTATTCCGGATGTGCGTCTGGAAATCAGTACGCTTGGCAGTACTGAATCGCGCTCGATTTACCGTTCACGCCTGATTAGTTACCTCGAAAAATTTTACGGTGATCTGGATGAGGATGCGCGCCGCCGTCTAAAAACCAACCCATTACGCATACTCGACAGCAAAAACCCGGCCATGCACGAAATCCTGGCGGGTGCACCGCGTCTGCTTGATGATCTGGATGAGGATTCCCTTGCCCATTTCGAGGCGTTGCAAGCAATTTTACGTAGCCAGGGAATCAATTTTGAAATCAATAACCGCCTGGTTCGGGGGTTGGATTATTACAATCGCACGGTTTTTGAATGGGTCACCGATAAACTGGGCGCACAGGGAACCATTTGTGCAGGTGGGCGCTATGATGGCCTAATTGCGCAGATCGGTGGGAAACCGGCGCCGGCATGTGGTTTTGCCATGGGAATTGAGCGAATACTGGCCTTGATGGATGAAAATGGTACCGTTGGGGCGCATACCGCTCCTGATGTTTATGTGGTGCATCAAGGAGAAGTTGCTGCCAGATTTTGCTGGAAAGTTGCCGAAACACTGCGTGATAGCGGATTCAAAGTGATATTGCATAGCGGTGGTGGCAATTTCAAGGCGCAAATGAAAAAAGCCGATGCCAGTGGTGCACGTTTTGCTGCCATCATCGGAGATGATGAGGCTGAGGCCGGACAAATTAGTATCAAATCATTACGCGAAGCAGCAGAGCAGGTCAGGGTTGATCTGGCTAGAGCAGCTGCTCTTCTGGGAAATATTTAACCAAGGTGGAAAGTCGGAATCATGTCAGCATATAACTACGAAGAACAGGAAAAAATAGATTGGCTCAAAGCCTGGTGGGCTGCTAATGGAACCGCCGTATTGTTTTTCATTGCTATTTTTGCGGCAACAGTAGCCGGTAGCCGGTTATGGAATCATTACCAGGGTGAACAGGCGCGCCAGGCGGCGGATTTATACACTGTTCTCCAGCAGCATGTTGAAAGAGGGAGCGAGCTTGTCAAAATAACTGATGCGGCCCATTTGCTGACAGAAGGATTCCCTGACAGCGGGTATGCTGTACGGGCAGCACTAATTGTAGCCCGTGCCGCCGTTCAGGCAGGTAATGACCAGGTTGCAAGAGATATGCTGCAATGGGCGCTCGATCATGCGAAAGAACCAGAAATAAAAGATCTGACCCGGCTGCGGCTGGCAAGTGTGCTGGTGGATGAAGGCAAATATGATCAGGCACTGAAATTACTGGATGGACAGCATGGCGCCTCTTTTACCGGGCTTTATGCCGATTTGCGGGGAGATGCTCTGGCAGCTACCGGTAAAATTGATGAAGCCAGAGCGGCTTACCAGAAAGCACTTGAGAGCTTGTCCAGCCAAAGTGCTTACAGCAATATCGTACAGATGAAACGAAGTGTCCTGAGAGACCAGCAGCAGTGATTGGTAATTCCTTCTTCTCACGCTCCCTTTCCTGTTTCCAGGATCATTTGCGGCTATTGCAGATTTGCGTACTTTTCCTGCTGATTTTTCTGGGAGGCTGTGCAAACCTAAGCGAAATCACCGGATCTCATTTCACTGATCTTTTCAGCAGTGATGAGGATGAGATAGAAATTGATGAAGCTGAATTGACCGAACTGCAAACGCTCCCGCAGATCAAGCCATTGTGGCAAGCAAAATTATCCGAGAGCAAAACAGCGGTTTTTTTGCCTGTTTACGATAATGGTGCTTTGTACGCTGCTGATGAAGATGGTCGGCTGGTTAAACTTGATCCGGCGACAGGTCGCGAAATCTGGCGTGTCGAGACTAAATCTCAGCTTTCCGGTGGTGTGGGTTTAGGTGGTGGAATGATTCTGCTGGGAACATACAAGGGTGAAGTGCTAGCTTTCGATGAATCTGGCAATGCTTTGTGGCAATCCCGCGTTCCCAGTGAGATATTGAGTCCGCCACAGGTAGATAACGGAATTGTGGTGGTGCGTACAGGTGATAGTCGGCTCTACGGATTGAGTGCAACTGATGGAAAACAGATCTGGAGCTATCAAGGGGTTGCCCCACCGCTAACAGTAAGAAGTTTTGTAGGTGTATCAATTGCACGAGGCGGTGTTTTTGCCGGATTTCCTGGCGGCAAGCTGATGGCGCTGGATCTTTCCACTGGTAACGTGGGTTGGGAAGCTGCTGTTTCACAACCGCATGGCGTGACTGAACTGGAGCGCATGACCGATATCAGCAGCTTGCCAATTGTTGATGAAAACCAGGTATGTGCCGTGGCCTATCGTGGGCGGGCAGCCTGTTTTGAAATTTTCAGCGGCAACCAGATTTGGGCCAGAGATGCATCTAGCAGTGCAGGCATGGTGATAGATAACAATCATGTCTACATCAGTGAAGATCATGGGACGGTAGCCGCCTTTGACAAAAGCAGTGGTGCTGCTGTCTGGAAAAGAGGAAAACTGGGTAGCCGTAAATTATCTGCCCTGATGATCGCCAAAGGCGCAAGGCTGATAGTCGGAGATGATCAAGGTTACGTCACGTTGATCAGTCGTCAGGATGGTTCCTTGCTTGGCCGTGCATCGACCGATGGCAGCGTAATCTTATCGCGCGCAGAATATCTGCCGGATGGTTTTGTCATACAAACACAAAAAGGCGGACTTTTCGCATTTTCCTTGCAATAACCAGGACTTCCCCGCCTTCCGGGCAAGGTATTTTTCATATTTCCACTATCATGAAACCCACACTCGTACTGGTTGGGCGCCCGAATGTCGGCAAATCGACATTGTTCAACCGCTTGACCCGCAGCCGCGATGCGATTGTGGCTGATATTCCCGGGCTTACACGTGACCGGCACTACGGCCATGGCAAGCTGGGCCTAAAACCCTATCTTGTAGTTGATACCGGAGGTTTTGAGCCGATCGTCAAATCCGGCATTTTGCATGCGATGGCCAAACAAACCCTGCAAGCAGTGGATGAGGCCGATATCGTGCTGTTTGTCGTCGATGGTCGTCAGGGATTAGCTGCACAAGACAAGATTATTGCGGAGCAACTGCGTAAAACTGGCCGTAAAATCATTCTCGTCGTCAACAAAACCGAAGGAATGTCCTATGCATCGGTGACGGCCGAATTTCATGAATTGGGGCTTGGCACGCCTTGCGCCATCTCGGCGTTGCATGGTGATCATCTGGGAGAATTGATCGACTTTGCGCTGGAAGAGTATCCCTATGAGGAAGAAATTGAAGCCGAATCCCGCCAGGAAAAACGTCCTCTCATTGCCATTGCTGGTCGCCCCAATGTGGGCAAATCCACGCTGATCAATACCCTGCTGGGAGAAGAGCGGGTGATTGCATTCGATCAGCCAGGCACCACCCGGGATAGTATTTATGTTGATTTCGAATATGGCCAGCGCAGCTATACGCTGATTGACACGGCGGGTCTGCGCCGGTCAGGCAAGGTTTGGGAAACCGTGGAAAAGTTTTCGGTGATCAAAACACTGCAGTCAATTGAAGCGGCCAACGTAGTCATTCTGGTGCTTGATGCACAGATGAAATTTCTGATCAGGATGCGCATATTGCCGGGTTCATTCTGGAAACCGGGCGCGCACTGGTTGTTGCCATCAACAAATGGGATGGATTGGACGATTACCAGCGCGAAGTCATCAAGCGAGAATTTGACCGCAAACTTTCTTTCCTGAATTTTGCCAACCTGCACTATATTTCTGCGCTGTACGGCAATGGTGTCAAGGGATTGATGCCATCAGTGGATGCGGCTTACGCTGCTGCCATGGCGCACATTCCCACACCCAAACTGACGCGTGCCATGCTGGCTGCTGTTGACAGGCAGCAACCACCGCGCGGTGGCGTGTCGCGGCCCAAGCTGCGCTACGCCCACCAGGGCGGGGAAAACCCGCCGCTCATCATCGTGCATGGCTCCATGCTTGAGCATGTGCCACAAAGCTACCGTCGCTATCTGGAAAATACATTCAGAGAAGTTTTTGAATTGAAAGGCACCCCGCTGAGAGTGGAATTCAGAACAGGCCACAATCCCTACGCCGGCAAAAAAACACCGCTCACCGAAGAAGAAGCCCGGCGAGCACACAGCCGCCGCCGCCGCAATCGCAAGAAATACGGCTGATAATAGCCCATACTATTCAGTTATTTTTGGTGGGGCATAGTACGGTTGATCAAAGGTTCCTTGTTATTCCATTTCTAATTCATTAATGCAATCAAGAATGCGGTAATGATCCACGACCAGGACACAATTGATGCAATTGTCGTGTGATCTTGCTCGCAGACTTTGAGTGCTTCGCTCAAATGGTCTTCAAGAGCGTTCAGGCTCTTAAAAACCCGGTTGTGGAAGAACTTTTCGCGCAGTTCATCCCAGACATGCTCTATCGGATTGAGTTCTGGCGCATAGGGTGGCAGTGTGAGCAGGTAGATATTCGGCGGTGCTTTGAGTGCGTCACTGCGATGCCAGCCAGCCCCGTCAATGACCATCACGATCTTTTCATCGGGATGTCGGGCTGCAACTTCATCGAGAAACAGTTGCATGCATTCTGTGTTGACGTACGGCAAAATCAAACTGTCGAGTTCTCCCGTGTAAACATCCACTGCACCAAAAACATAGGTGTATTCGTGCGTCAACATGCCCTGACATAAAGGCCGCACGGGCTTGGGTGCCCAGCAGCGGCGCACATCCGAGATGCGTCCAAAGCGCGCCTCGTCCTGAAACATCAGTTTGATTGCTTTACCCTGCGCCCAGTCGCGGCGGATTTGGCAGAGCGTTTGAGGAAGTTTTTTTTCCACTCCTGCTGAGCTACCGGATCGCTCTGAGGATGTCGTTTATCCGGTGCAAGCTTCCTCCAGCCGTGGCGGTGCAACAGATTGTAGACTGAAGACAGTGCCACCTTGCGCCCCAGTGCCTGATCCAGCGCCATCTTGATCTTGCTGACCACCAGGATACCGCCCACCGCAGCAGATGCCAGAAACGGAGCCAGAAACTCGCATTCTTCCTGCTTGGTCATGTTCTGCCGCCTGCGTCCTCCAGCTTTGGCCGCATCGGCGGTACCAACCACTTGCCCGGCCATGAAGCGGCGGCGCAGTTGACATGCCCATCCAGGTGACACGCCGATGATTTGTGCTGTATCGGCCAGATTCAGGGCGTAGTCCAGCGGCAGCACCACCGCCTGCGCTTGGCGCAACTGCTCTACCGTTGTTGCTGATGCAATGGCTTGTCTGGCCTTGAGCAATACATCTGTGTCTCCACTGGCCGGGCGTGACATAGGTCTCTCCATCAGTTTTGATAGAGGAAATTATTACATTAATGAATTGCAAATGGAATTAGATAACCAGAAGAAATTTTCCGGAGGAAAGAGTGGAAAAATCCTGGAAAGAGGCCATAAAAAAAGTACTCACCGAATCTGTAATTCCATTGCATTACACTGAAATTTCTGGGCAGATCTTATCTCGTGGTTATTATGAAACTGATGGCGCCACCCCTGCGGCAACAGTAAATGCACAGATTGCTGCATCTATAAAACACGATGGAGAGAAGTCACCTTTTATTCGCGTCGGGAGAGGCGTGTTTACACTTAAAAACCCTCCTGCAGCATCGACAGTTGGACTACCTGCCTCAATTATCAGCAAAAAGGAAATGAGTACGCTTGCTGAGTCCGATATTGAATTGTCTGACTCTATTATTCACTCCTTTGGTATGTATTGGCAGCGTGATCTAGTCGTATGGCGAAATGACCCCAGGGTTTATGGAAAGCAGCAAGCACTCTCAAAACCTGTTGATTTTGGTAAACAAAAAGGGATTTACATTCTCTATGATCATCACACGGTAGTCTATGTGGGTCGTTCTATCGATCGCCCTCTGGGGAAACGTCTCTTCGAACATACTGTTGATCGGTTGGGCAGCCGCTGGAACCGGTTTTCATGGTTTGGTTTGCTGGATGTGACACAGGAGGGAAATCTTAGAGAAATTGGCCTGAATACGCCGCTTGCCAGTCTTGTTGCAACGCTTGAAGCACTGCTCATCGAAGCGCTTGAGCCACCTCAAAATCGGAAACGCGGTGATGATTTCTCTGCGATTGAGTACATTCAGGATATTGATCCAGAGCTAAAAGAGCGGGAAATTCAAAATACTCTCCGATCTATCGAGCAAAAGATGCGGGGAGGGTCATGAAAAATAAAATTCTGATTCATTGAGGTTCCAAAGATTAGATTTATCCACGGTGTTATAGCCATAGTGATGTTGTTCATGAATTTTTTGATCTCCGCATGAGAAAACTCTATACAGCCAATCACTTATTGGAGGCGTATATTGTCCGGGATTTGCTGGAGAATGCCTATATCCCGGTGAGGCTGTTCAATGAATATGCACAGGGAGGAACGGGAGAGATTCCATTTACCCATACTTACCCTGAGGTATGGGTGGTGCGCGATCCTGATTTTGAGCGTGGCCAGGAAATCATCGCGGCTTATGAACGGGCTCCGCAAGTAACAGATTCTGTTTTGTGCCCACAATGCGGTGAAGAAAACCCCGGCAGCTTTCAGTTATGCTGGCAATGTGGCGGTGGGCTGGAGCTGGCCGGGGATAAGCCCCGGAACAGATGAGGAATGAAAGCTGTGCCGTGCCGGATAGTGGTGATGTCAGGAATACCCGTTGCCCTGATGTATCTTATTTGTACGCAATGAGTTTGCTGCTAAAAAGATAATCTTTCAGTTTCATGTCAAATGCCGTGCTGTGTCGGCAAATCCACCCCAGCAACACTGCCGCATGTTCCTTTTCTTTGCCCAGGTTATGTGCCAGTATCGCTTTCAGCGCCCTGTTTTTGCTGGTGTTGGCGCGCGGGTTATAGATTGATTGCTTCCAGCTCTTCCCGCAGAGAGAGTATGGCCCGGTGCATGCCCCGGGCTTCATTGCTCAGTTCCTGCGCGGGTTCAAAGTACCCGTTATTTGCCATCGGTATCTTCCTTTCTTTCGTCGATCATGACCGCCTGCTGATTTTGAGTTTCAACCGGTATGGATTCGGTAATTGCAGGGTTGCTGCGCCGAGAGATCTTTCCGATCAGCACGAAAAAGAGCGGTACAAAAAATATCGCAAGGAAGGTGGCTGCCAGCATGCCGCCAAATACGCCTGTGCCAATTGACATCCGGCTGGCTGCTCCCGCACCGGATGCAATTACCAGCGGAAACACGCCCATGATGAAGGCCATGGAAGTCATGATAATCGGGCGGAAACGAATCCGGGCCGCTTCCAGTGCTGCATCTGCCAGAGACATTCCTCCGGCATGCTGCTCCCTGGCGAATTCGACAATCAGAATCGCATTTTTAGCAGCCAGCCCAATTAATGTAATCAGGCCAATCTGAAAATAGATATCGTTGGTCATGCCCCGTACCCAGATCGCCAGCAGTGCGCCCAGTATCCCAAAGGGAACCGCCAGAATCACGGCAAACGGGACAGACCAGCTCTCATACAAGGCAGCCAATACCAGAAATACCATGAGCAATGCAAAAGTAAGTACCCATGCAGCTTGTCCGCTGGCTGCCTTTTTTTCCTGGAAAGAGATACCACTCCAGTCGAGTGTATAACCTTTGGGTGCCAGCATCTCGCTTGCTACTTCTTCCAGCGCCTGCATGGCTTGCGCCGAGCTATAGCCAGGAGCGGCACTACCCAGAATAAGTGCGGAATTGAACCCGTTGAAATGAGTCACAGGATCGGGGCCGCTGTTAAATTCAGTCCGCACAACCGTATCTAGCGGAATCATGGTGCTTGTTGATCCGGATTGAGCACGTACGTATATTTTGTTGATGTCATCCGGATTGGCCCGGTATTCGGGTGCTGCTTCTGTCTGTACCCGGTAGACTCGGCCAAATTTCACGAAATCGTTGATGTACAGATTGCCGAAATAAGCCTGCATTGTGTCAAATACTTCGGAAATTGGCACACCCAGTGCTTTGGCCCGTTCCCTGTCGATCTCGGCAAAAAGCCGTGGGGCACTGACACGGAAATTGGTACCGGCAACAGCAATGGCAGGGTGTTCCATCACTTTTTTTACGAAGGCTTGCGCCGTATCGGCAAAATCGGAAAAGTCTCCTCCGCTGGGGTCTTGCAATTGGGCAGTAAAGCCGCCGGTGGAACCCAAACCCTGAATGGAGGGTGCGTTAAAGGCCAGAATGAGCGCTTCCGGGATTTTGGCAAATTCAGCAAATGCATTGGCAATCAGCCCCGGTGCCTGCTGACTGGCATCCTTACGTGTATCCCAGTGTTGCAACGGTACAAACATCGTTGCCTGATTGGAGCCGCGTGTACCAAAAACAAAATTCTGGCCAGTCAATGCATCGGTTGAATGAATAGCCGGTATTGATAGGTAGTAATTCTCGATTTGTTCGACAACCTTCTTGGTCCGGGAAAGAGATGCGCCATCAGGAAGCTGGAACACGGTAATGAAATAGCCTTGGTCTTCTTCGGGAAGAAAGCTGCCCGGTATGGTTTTAAGCAGACCTGTAATAACCAGGATCATGACTGCAAAAAGAGCCAATGCAAGTCCGGCTCTTTTGATGAGCGCACCCGTTGTACCAATGTAGCGTGTCTGTATCCAGTCGAACGATCGGTTGAATATTCTCCAGAATTTGCCAGAGGAATCATGGCTCGGTTTAAGTACCAGGGCACATAGAGCCGGGCTGAGTGTTAATGCAACAAACCCGGAAATCATGACAGATAGCGCGATGGTAATGGCAAATTGCTTGTACAGTTCCCCGGTAATTCCACCCAGGAATCCGACTGGAACAAATACGGCTGTCAGCACCAGAACAATGGCCACAATGGGGCCGGATACTTCCCCCATGGCTTTGATGGCTGCTTCCCTGGGTGAAAGTCCACCTTTGGTTAGATGTCGTTCCACATTTTCCACTACCACGATTGCATCATCCACCACGATACCAATGGAGAGCACCATACCGAACAAGGTGAGCGTGTTGATGGAAAAACCCAGAGCCTCCATTCCCGCGAATGTCCCAATCAGCGAAATCGGTGCTGCGACAGCCGGGATCAGGGTTGCTCGCCAGTTTTGCAAAAAGACAAAAACAACCAGCACTACCAGCAGCATGGCTTCGGCCAGCGTTTTGATCACTTCCTGGATGGAGACTTCGACAAATGTGGTGGTGTCGTAAGGAATATCGTAGGAGGCACCGGCCGGAAAATCCTTGGCGAGTCTGTCCATTTCATTGCGGATACGTTTTACTGTATCCAGAGCATTGGCGCCAGGGGAAAGAAAGGTTAGCAGGAAGGTGTTTGGCCGGCTGTTCCAGCGTCCTTCCAGATCATAGGATTGCGCACCCAGTTCGATTCGTGCGACATCCTTCAGGCGCACTATCGAGCCATCCGGATAGGCCCGGACGATCATTTCTTCAAATTCGTTGACTTCACTCATTCGCCCATGCGTGATAACTGGGATGGTGAGCTCATTTTCTGCGGATACGGGTTCCCGGCCAATTCGTCCAGCGGGGAAATCCCGGTTCTGATCACGGATGACGGCCGCTATTTCTGTCGGTATCAGGTTGAGCTGTGCCATTCTGACGGGGTCAAGAATGATCCTCATGGAGTAATTCTGGCTACCGAAGATAATGGCATCACCAACACCCGGAAGTCGCTTGATGTTGTCCAGCACCCTGATCAGGGCATAGTTCGATAGAAAAAGAGTGTCGTGTGCGGGGTCGGTGGAACTCAGGGCAACTACTGCCAGTAGATCGGGCGAGGTTTTCTTGACCGTAACTCCCTGGCGGATTACTTCATCGGGTAGTTGCGGTTCAGCTAATTTTTGCCGATTCTGTGTTTGAACCTGCGCAATATCAACATCCGTTCCGATTTCAAACGTGAGTTTCATGGTCATGTGACCATCATTTGTGCTGGTGGATTCGTAATACAGAAGATTATCAATGCCCGGGAGTTGCACTTCTATCGGCCTTGCAACTGCTTCTGCCACTACTTCCGCGCTGGCACCCGGGTAATCGGCATCAATCTGTACGACAGGGGGAATAATGTTCGGGAAACGGGCAATCGGCAGGTTTAGCAGGGAAACCAGGCCAACCACCACGATAACAATAGACAGAACAGATGCAAAAATCGGTCGTTCAATAAAAAAGCGGGAATTCATGGCTGCCTGATCGGTTTGTTGTTAATGGTCATTCAGGGAAATTTTTTCTGTTTCTTCTCCCTGATACGGAACTGGCTCCACTTGAGCGCCAGGCAGCACCCGATGGAAACCTTCCACAATGATATCTTCACCCGCATGCAACCCATCTTCAATTAACCATTCCTTTCCACGCCATGCGCTGGCCTGTATCGGGCGCAATTCAACTTTTCTTTCATTATTGACAATATAGACGAACGAGCCGCTTGGCCGTTGTTGAACAGCTCGTTGCGGGATCAGGATGGCGCCCGCCCTGTTATAGCCCTTGATGCGTACCTTGACGAATTGTCCGGGATAAAAATAGGATCGTCCGGGTGCTTCCCTGCCTTCCGGATTGGGAAATGCAAACCGTCCCTGTAGTGTGCCAGTCTCGGGCCGGATGGAAACATCAGCAAAATCCAGCACACCTTCCTGTGGATAGACACTGCCATCCGAGAATGTCATCACGCCACGCAACTGGAACAGATCCGGCCGTTCAACCTTGTGTTCTGCCAACTCGCGCCGGCGACGCAGCAAATAGCTTTCCGGGACATTAACATTGACATACATGGGATCCAGCTGATCGATGGTGGTCAACAATGAAGTTTGAGCCTCAACCAGACGACCTTCATAAAACTGGCTGCGGCCAATCCGTCCATCAACCGGAGCGATGATGAGTGTGTTATCAAGATCAAATTTGGCCTTGACTACCACATTTTGCGCGGCTTCCAGTGCTGCCTTTGCACTGCGTACTTCGGCGATGGCATCATCCACATCCTTTTTGCTGACAGCTTTCTGTTTCAATAGTGGTTGTACACGTGCCAGATCCTTGTTGGTCTGATCCAGTCGGGCGCGTGCCTGCGTCACTAATGCCTTGCTGTTCTGGTAAGCGGCATTGAATGGTACCGGGTCGATAAGGTACAGCTTGTTTCCTTTTTTGACATTCCGCCCTTCCGTAAAAAACAGTTTTTTGATAATGCCGTTTACCTGTGGGCGGATTTCAACCGGCCGGAAAGATTCGGTTTGTCCGATGAACTCCGGATCATCCGCAATGGTACGAGTGGTGACAGTGATGATCTGAACTTGCGGAGCCGGAGGAGGCGAATCAGTAGCAGAATCATTTTTTGAGCAGCCATTCAGTAAGATAAGGAGCAGCACACCGACGCCAACGCCCGCGAGATTACGGCTGGTTTGAATGATGGATTGACGAAGCATTTGGTTCATGACGTTATTCCCGGTAATTCTGATAAGGAAAATAATCGAATATTTTTATGATAAATCAAGTCGTTTTGCTGATGGTGCTGCTGTCTTGTCCGTCGTGTCAGTGATTGTTCAGCAAGCCGGTGGATAGAGGTAATGGCGTGTTGCCAGCTTCGGCTATCCAGCCGCCACCCAGTGCTTTGTAAAGCTGAACAATGGAGACCAGGTGCAAATGGCGAGAGGCAGCGAGAGCCGATTCGGCGTTAAATAACTGGCGTTTTGCCAGCAATACATCCACATAGCTGGTGATGCCTTTTTCGTAACGTAGGTCTGCTATTTGCAGTGCCGAGGCCAATGCAGCGACTTGTGTTTGCTGGGCCTTGTATTGATCGCCTGCTGTTTTGATGGCTACCAGAGCATCTTCCACTTCCCTGAATGCCTGCAGGATGGTTTGTTCATATTGAGCAAACGCCTGCTTTGCCTGTGCTTCGGCTGCCCGTTGATCAAAACCAAGGGATTGCGAGTTAAATATGGGCGCTACCAAACCGAATCCACCGACACCAAATTCACTACCCGAGTTCAGCAGAGCCGATAGGGCAGGGCTGGAAAGACCCAGGAACCCTGTTAATGTTATTTTGGGGAAGCGTGCAGCTTTGGCTGCTCCGATCCTGGCCGTTGCAGCTTTCAATTCCTGCTCTGATTGCAATATATCGGGGCGGCGCTGCAGTAATTCGGAAGGTAGGCCAGCAGGTACTTCAGGAGGGGAAAATTGTCCATCCAGTGTATATCCTCGTGTAACAGGAGCAGGGTTTTTTCCTGTCAATACGCTGATCTCGTTTTCTTTTTGCGCTATTTGCCTTTCCAGTTCTGCTACCTGAACTGCAGTTGCTGCATGGTTGGCTTCAAATTGATCCAGATCAAGCTGGTTAGCCAGGCCGCCTTCCAGTTGCGCTTTGGAAATTGCAACCGATTCTTCCCATGAGGAGAGTGCGCGCCGGGTGATTTCCAATTGGGTGTCAAACCGTAAAAGATCAAAGTAGGACTGTGCAACCGAGCTTACCAGTGTCAGAACAACGGCCCGGCGGTTTTCCTCGCGAGCGAGAAGATCCGCACGGGCGGCTTCATTGGCCCGGCGCAGTCTGCCCCAGATATCGAACTCCCAGTTCAGAATGGTTTGCCCGAAATAGTTGTAAGGTGTTGGAAATCCTGGGCGGCTGAATCCTCCCAAGGTGCCAAGAGCAGGTGCATTACCTTCAGCATTTATTTTGGGAAGGAAATCCATATTGGAAATGCGCAGGCGTGCCTGAAGCTCTTCCACACTGGCTGCAGCCTGTTTGAGATTCTTGTTTTCCTGCAGGGCTTGATTGATCAACAGTTGCAGTTTCTCGTCCTTAAGTAATTCCCACCATGGAAGATTGGCAATAGATTGCCCTTCTGTCTGGGATAGCCGGTAGTTTTCCGTAATATCGATCTGAGGGCGGGAGTAATCCGGCCCCATGGCACAGGAAGTGACCAGCACACTTGAGCACAGCAACAGGAAAGAAGTCGACTGGTATCTTGATTGTGTAGGGATATATTTTCTGAAACGGGTAAACGCCGATGAAATCATTGCAGGGAACGGGTCAAATAATTTCAGATACCACGACATGCCACTTCCTTTTTTAACTTCGGAGAAAAATGAAACCTGACTATTTCATGGGCTTCTGCTTATTCCGCAGATAACCCGTGAAGTTACAGGTGAATATGAAATCCGGATCAGCGCCATTTTACGCTGGTATGGCGAATGTGGCATAAAATTCGGGAATGTTACCCCGATTTATGCCAAACAGTCGTATTCCGGATAGGGCCGGTTTGTAGTGGGTTAGCCACAGCCGTTTAAAATGCTGAAGGGTCTGGAAAGGTCGTGTTTTTTATCAGAATCCATAACCGATATTGAACAGGTAGCGGGTGTCAAATTTTTCCTTGCCCGGTGCTGGCCTGCTGAAATAATCCACCTGGATTTCGTTGACGAACTGAAATCCATACCAAAGCGGTACGCGGAAACCTGTGCGGGTACGAATAAAGAGATCGCTGGCAGCAAGCCCTTCATGTGTATGGAAAAGTTGTACTGCCCGGTTCCATACCCACTGGTCGTAACGGGTAGACCAGCGTCCAGCAACATTACTTCTATCCTTTATCCGATCACACGCAGCGGGATCTGATGCAAGCCTTTTCCCGCACTGGTAGGGGTGATCGTAAAAATCAACATTTACATAATCCGGGCCTGCCTCGACGGATAAATTGAGATCGCCTGTTGCAAAAATCTGATAACCAGCACCAATACCGAATGCAGATCGCAGCTTGATATCCTGCAGGCGGTCGTTGGTAAACAGACCGTGTGCATATCCATACCAGGTATCTGTAAAGAAATGTGCATAATCGCCATACAGCTGAAAGTTGCGGGCATTGAGTACGGTTTCCTTTTGACCGTTTGAATCACGTGACTTGCTATCTGCATAATTGAACTGTCCACCAAAGGAAACACGATCATCTCTTCCCCTGACGATGAGATCGGTATTCAAATTATAGGATTGGCGTTGTGTATTCCCGGAAAAGATTGCACCACCCGCATTGATCTGACCGGAAAAGAATTTTTTATTGATTTCGGTAATTTCAGATAAAGCGATGGGTTCGGATTGGTACACCCCTTTTTTCCTGATCTTCAATGTATTGTTTGGAGAAGTTTCGGTCATGCCTGTCATTTCTTCCTTGTTTTTAAATGTCAGTAATACAGGCTGAGTCGTACTGAAGCTTTCAACTGCACTCCAGTTGATGGATATTTTGTCTGAATATTCAGTTTTTATTTCAAGTGTGTTGCCAGTCTTGTTAATGATGGTGCCCGTAATTTTATCGCCATTTTTAAGCAATATCTCATCGGCTTTCGCCGTTAGTGTGAAGGCAGACAAAAACATGAATAGCAAAATTAATAATTTTTTTTCCATTATTTTTTCGTTGATAAAAATTCAGTGAATGAGACAGGGCGGGGCAATTAATAATATTAGATAGCAAGGTCTAAATCAGTTATTGGAAATCACGGCTGGAGTGAAAGCAATTTTGGTTATTGATGGATTGATTTAACCGATTATCTGAAATTTGTAACACAAAAAATTGTTGAAACTTGTTTGCGGCTACGCGATTGAAATGCTTTTACCCAGGGAACCTCTGAAAATTACCTGCGTTATCATTTCTGTGTTAAAAATCGGCATCAAAATGCTCATTTATTACGTATAAATTCCGGCGCCAGCACCTCGCCTACGGACCAGCCTCGCGGCTGTTCGCTACGTTTTATTTGCGTCACCGATGTTTGCCTTGAACTGACTATCTCACTGACGTTTTTCAGAGGTTCCCTGGCAAGCCTTTGTGCTATTGCCGTTAGCACACGCAGTGTTCGTTGTGTTTTTTGTCGCAGGGGAAAAATATCCCGGAAATAACTTTTCCTGAGTGAAAGGAGTGCTATCTCCGGGGGGGTGTTAAGAAACTATAATTTGTGAGCTTCCTAACAAGAGTGCCAACTTATTTTTCAGTTTTTTCCGGATGATCTGCTGTTTCTGTATCAGCACTGGCTGCCTTCATGCTGAGCCGCAATCGGCCTTTTTCATCAGCTTCCAGCACCTTGACACGAACGATCTGTCCTTCCTTGAGGTGATCAGCCACGTTTTCAACACGTTCGTTGGCTATCTGGGAGATATGGAGCAGGCCATCCTTTCCCGGCAGAATGCTGACAATGGCGCCAAAATCAAGCAGTTTGAGCACAGTTCCTTCGTAAATTCTGCCCACTTCAACATCAGCAGTAATATCTTCGATACGTTTTCTTGCTTGCTCTCCACCTTCGCTGCTGATGCAGGCAATGGTCACAGAGCCATCATCGGTGATATCAATAGTTGTGCCGGTTTCTTCGGTCAAGGCGCGAATAACAGCACCACCCTTGCCGATGACATCACGGATTTTCTCCGGGTTAATTTTGAATTTGATGATACGCGGCGCATGAACAGAGACGCTTTCTCTCGCAATAGGCATTGATTCTTTCATGATTTCCAGAATATGCAAGCGCCCTTCCTTTGCCTGGAGCAAAGCAACCTGCATGATTTCCTTGGTGATTCCCTGGATTTTTATATCCATTTGCAGGGCGGTAATACCCTGCTCGGTGCCTGCAACCTTGAAATCCATATCGCCCAAGTGATCTTCATCACCAAGGATATCGGTCAATACTGCAAATCGGTTACCTTCCTTGATCAATCCCATGGCAATACCCGCGACATGGGCTTTCAGCGGAACGCCTGCATCCATTAGCGAAAGGCATCCACCACATACGGATGCCATCGAGCTTGAGCCGTTTGATTCCGTTACTTCCGAAACGACACGCATCGAATAGCCGAATTCCTCTACTGGAGGTATTACGGCGAGCAGGGCGCGCTTGGCCAGTCGACCATGGCCAATTTCACGCCGTTTGGGAGTGCCAACCCTGCCAGTCTCGCCTGTGGCAAAAGGTGGCATATTGTAGTGAAGCATGAAACGCTCGGAATAATCTCCCTGAAGTGCGTCAATTTTTTGTTCATCTCGCGCGGTTCCCAGAGTGGTAACGACAAGTGCCTGGGTTTCACCGCGTGTGAATAATGCCGATCCATGAGTGCGCGGCAGAACACCGTTGCGGATTGTAATCGGCCGGACAGTCCTGGTGCCCCGCCCATCAATGCGTGATTCACCGTCAAGAATACTGTTGCGTACTATTTTTGCTTCAAGTGTGAAGCCGATTTCATTGATTTCCTGCTCGTCAGGCCCTTCTTCTGTGCCCACTTTCAAATCGGACAGGACACGTTGCCAGATTGTGCTGATAGCCTCGGTTCTGGCCGATTTTTGTTTTATCCGGAATGCATTGCGAAGATCAGCTTCGGCAAGTTGAGTAACTTGTTCTATCAGGGATAAATTCTTTTCTGCGGGTTGCCAGTCCCAGGCAGTGACACCTGCTTCGTCAGCCAGTTCGTTGATCATGTTGATTACTTGCTGCATCTGATCGTGCCCGTAAGTCACGGCACCGAGCATGACATCTTCCGAAAGTTCGTTAGCTTCGGATTCCACCATTAGCACGGCTTTTTGTGTGCCCGCTACCACGAGATTGAGCTGGGATTCCTTGAGCTGGGTAGTTGTCGGGTTGAGAATGTACTCATTGTTGATATAACCCACGCGCGCTGCACCAATGGGGCCATCGAAAGGAATGCCCGAGAGCACCAACGCTGCGGATGTGCCAATCATGGCAGGGATGTCTGCATCAATTTCGGTATCGGATGACAATACCATCGCAACGATTTGTACTTCGTTGTAAAAACCGTCGGGAAAAAGAGGACGTATGGGCCGGTCTATAAGCCGGGAGGTCAATGTTTCCTTCTCGGAAGGACGGCCTTCACGTTTGAAGAAACTTCCGGGAATACGGCCGGCTGAATAAAATTTCTCCTGGTAATCTACGGTAAGAGGGAAGAAATCCTGTCCGGGTTTGGTTTTTTTATCGCCTACCGCAGTTACCAGCACAACCGTGTCATCCAGGGAAACCATGACTGCGCCATGTGCCTGCTTGGCAATTTCTCCGGTTTCAATGGTGAGTGTATGGTGTCCGTAGGTTATGCTCTTTTTTATTGGTTTCAATTAATAATCCTTCTTTGGTCAAGTCGTGCCCAAGATTAACTGCAAGATCGCATGCAACTGCGGATAGCCGGGATTATTCGGTTTTGTGTGAGAGAGGATACTCAACCGGGTATGTTTTACAGCTTCGCAGTCATCTGCGATGGTTTGTGGAGGCATACGTATCGTATTTTCCTCCACATGATTCGTGTCTTATTTTCTCAAACCAAGCCGCTCAATCAGGGATTGATAGCTATCGTTGTTTTTTGATTTCAGGTAGTCCAGCAGCTTGCGCCGACGGCTGACCATACGCAGCAAGCCACGACGGGAATGGTGATCCTTGACATGTGCCTTGAAATGATCAATCAGGCTGTTGATCCGGGTTGTCAGAAGAGCTACTTGGACTTCCGGTGAACCAGTGTCTCCTGCTGCCCTTTGATAATCCCGCACGACCTGACTTTTTTGATCGGTTGTTACCGCCATTTGCATTCTCCGCTTGAAAATTGATCCATATATCCAACTAGCCGGCGATTTTACTCTTTAATAAAAAGCTTGCCAAATCAAATCAAGATATTGGAGCCCGTTTATCTTTGAGCATTGCCTGGTTGTCACCGGGCAGTATGAATAGTGGAAATTGAGCTGAGTATTGAGATTTTGGGGCAGACATCATGGAGGGAGCATATCCGCAGCCAGTAATTTTCAATATACTCACGCTTTCTGTCCCGGAAATTTGCCTGGTGATGTGCTCGGCAGATTTGCCCAGCTCGCATGTCCTATGACTCAAAACTACTTCGACCATAACGCCACAACCAAAGTGGATGATGTCGTTCTGGAGGCAATGCTGCCTTACTTCCGTGAACATTATGGCAATGCTTCCAGTGACCATCATCTCGGGCGGGTTGCGCGCCGGGCGATTGATCGCGCTCGGGAACAGGTGGCCCAGGCTGTGAATACCCGGCCATCCCAGGTTATTTTTACTAGTGGCGGCTCGGAAGCAAACAACCTGTTTATCCGGGGTGTGTCGGACAGCCTGAAACCATCCGCACTCGCTATCAGTGCGATTGAGCACCCGTGTGTCATGCGTCCTGCTCAGGGGTTGACAAGAAGAAACGGTGAAAAATGGCAACTGCATTATCTGGCGGTGGATATTGCAGGGCAGGTAAAAATGAATGATGCAGCGGAAATACTTGCTACGGCAAAACCGGCGATGGTGTCGGTGATGCTGGCAAATAATGAAACCGGTGTGATTCAGGATGTGGCTTCAATTGCTGAAGCAGCAAGAGCGCAGGGTAGCTGGATGCATACGGATGCCGTGCAGGCGTTTGGTAAAATCCGGGTAGATTTTGCTGAGCTTGGTGTGCATGCCATGACATTGTCCGCACATAAGGTTTATGGACCCAAGGGGGCTGCAGCGCTGATTATTGATCCGCGTTTGCCACTCAAACCCATTATCGATGGTGGAGGGCATGAGAATGGATTGCGTTCCGGCACCGAGAATGTCCCGGCGATCGTCGGATTTGGCGTCGCCTGCGAACTTGCCGTATCCAGAGTGGCGGAATTATCAGTAAAAACAATGATATTACGTGATCACCTCGAACAAGGGTTGCTGGCAATGGGCGCCACGGTTTTCGGATTGAATGCCCCTCGTTTACCTAATACCTGTTATTTCGCGCTGCCGGATATCGAGGGAGACACGCTGGTGGTTCGTCTGGACAAGAAGGGGTTTGCGGTTGCCAGTGGTGCAGCCTGCTCCAGTGCAACGCCCGGCAAAAGTCATGTGCTGGAAGCCATGAACGTGCCGCCTGTACTGGCGCGTTGTGCCGTGCGTATCAGTCTCGGGCCGGATAATATGCTGACAGAGGTTGATACTTTCCTTCTGGCGATGAAGCAGATCGTTGACGAATTTAAGAATATGATCACGCTATTCAATGGATAAATACAAAAGGAAGTGGAAATTGAATCAATCCAGGTATGGAAATGACTGAGCCAGTGGATGATTTTCCTGCCAGGGCAATCATTCTGAGTGCGGGGCAGGGCAGAAGGCTGTTGCCGCTGACTGAAAATACGCCCAAATGCCTGTTGCCGGTAGCGGGCAAGCCGGTTATCGCATGGCAGATTGATGCTTTGCTGGCCAACGGCATCAAGGAAATCGTGATTGTGTCCGGTTTTCAGATCGGCAAAGTGGAGGCGTTGATTGCCAAACGTTACCATGATTATTCGAATATCCGGATTTTGTTTAACCCTTTTTATGAGGTGGCAGATAATCTGGCCAGTTGCTGGATTGCGCGTGACGAAATGCGTGCCGGTTTTCTGCTGCTGAACGGCGATACATTGCTGGGAGATCATTTGCTACCCGGCTTGTTACATGAACAAGAGGCACCCATCACCCTGTGTGTTGATTTCAAGACTGAATTTGATGACGACGATATGAAGGTGCAGCTGGATGCGCAGGGCCGGGTAAAACAGGTCAGCAAGAGACTGTCGGCTGGTGAAACCGATGCCGAATCCATCGGCTTGATTCGTTTCAACAAGGAAGGTGCCCGACTTTTTCGTGAGGCAGTGGAACAAGCCCTGCGGGAACCGGAAAAACTCGGATCGTGGTATCTGGCAATTATCAGCGCACTGGCTGGACAGGGCATGGTAAACAGTCATTCGGTTGCAGGAAGCCGTTGGTGTGAAATTGACTTCATTCAGGATCTGCAGAAAGCGGAAAGCCATTTTGCTTTTAAGGAAACAGAGTCTGCAGATCAACCTCGGCCTGATCAGTTGTTACGGATGCCTGGTTGATCTGGAGGAAAGGTGATGAGCGTGGAGATATTCAATGGCACCATGCAGAAATTTGGTGCGCCTGATACAGTCATCTGCCAGTTTCAACACTGGAGCGTGCAGCTGCGCCCAGCCCAGATCACCCTGGGTGCGCTGATTCTGATTGCGCATGAACCGGTCACCAGCTTTGCTGCATTGGGTAGCGCCAGCTTTGCAGAGCTGCAAATCGTGACGGGAAAGCTGGAATCTGCCCTGAAAAAGGCTTTTCAGTATGACAAATTGAATTATCTGATGCTGATGATGGTAGATCCCGATGTCCATTTTCATGTCATTCCCCGCTATGCCCAAGCCAGAGAGTTTTCCGGCAAAACTTTTTATGATGCTGGTTGGCCGGGCGTGCCCGATTTCAGCAAGATTAACGAAACCGATTCTCACCTGAACCAGCAGATCATCAGACATCTGATTTCCTGCTGGGAAAGTTCCTGAAAAAAATGGATTGTCATGGCGGATAACACGACTCAGGCCAATTTCCCTTTGTATGAAGCACGTGCGCTGGTGCGTGACCTGATGACACCCGATCCCGTAATTTACTGGTCGGATTTTCTGTTCCATGTCGTGCTAGGCTGGGCCGCCTTTGCTACAGCGCTGCATACTCCCTGGTTTTCCATCTGGCAATTTCTGGCTTACTGGGTGGCGGTGTTTGCTTTTTATCGCGCTGCAATTTTCATTCATGAGCTGGCTCATCTTGAGCGGGGAACATTCAAATTGTTCCGGCTGGTGTGGAATCTGACCTGTGGTATTCCGTTCATGATCCCGTCCTTTACCTATGATGGGGTGCATTACGACCACCACAAACCCGGAATTTACGGCACTAGCAAGGATGGGGAATACCTTCCCTTTGCCACACAACATCCTCTGGGACTGGTGGGGTATGTACTGCTTTCATTGATTTTGCCGTTGCTGCTAGTCGTGCGGTTTTTACTGCTGACTCCGGTTTCATATCTGATTCCGCCGTTGCGAAAAATTGTCTGGGAACGTGCTTCCTCGTTGACGATCAACCCTGCCTACATTCGCCAAACAGGCGCTGTTCGTAATGACCACTATTGGCAAATGCAGGAACTCGCGGCATTTTTGTTCGCTGCAATAATCATTGGCAGTATGGTGCTGGGAAAATTGCCCTGGCAGGTGCTGTTGCTCTGGTATGCGGTGGCTGTAGCAATTTTTATCCTAAATTCGTTACGCACCCTGGTTGCACACGCTTATCGTCATGAGGGAGATCGTAGCCTTACTCTGGCGGAACAATACCTGGATTCGGTCAATGTTCCCGGCAATTTCCTGACGGCGTTATGGGGCACCCGTGGGGTTGCGTTATCACGCCACGCATCATCTATTCATGAGTCTGCCATACCATAATCTCGGCAAGGCACAAAGGCGGCTTGCGCGGGAACTGGGCAAGAACGATCTGATTATGCAAACTAGCCGTAGCGGGTTATGGCATGCACTAAAGCAAATCTGGCAGGAAGCGGCCACTGCTGCTGTAAATAAAAAGAATACACAGGATGAGTAATTGATCATAGCCAGTTTTTCTGCTTTGAAAAACCGTCATCCCCAGTGAATAAAACACAAGAAACAACCCGGCTGGTGCTGCTTCGTCATGGACAAAGCATCTGGAACCGGGACAGGCGTTTTGCGGGATGGGGAGATATTCCGCTTAGCCCGCAAGGCGAGGAAGAAGCCAAAAGGGCGGGCTGGCTGCTCAAGCAGGCGGGATTTACCTTTGATGCTTGCTACTGTTCCGAGTTGCAACGCGCGAATGCGACGCTTGCTTATGTGCAGTCAGTGATGGGTCTGGATACGCTCCCGGTACATCGAAGCTGGCGATTGAATGAACGGCATTACGGTGCGCTGGAAGGAATGCGTCGTTGGGACGCCATCCGGAAATTTGGTATCTGGCCGATACTGCAGAGCCAGATCAATTTTAATGCCATTCCGCCACTGATGAGGATGGACGATCCGCGAATACCGGCAAACCAGTCGCATTACGCAGCCGTTGATCGTGCCCAGCTTCCTTTGGCTGAAAGTATGCGGCAAGCACAGGAACGTGCGCAGCCGCTATGGCAGGAAACCATTTTTCCTGAAATAAGGCAGGGAAAACGTTTGTTGATTGTTTCACACCAAGGGTTGTTGAAAACGTTGGTGATGCAGCTGGAAGGATTGACAGGCGTACAGATGATGCGCCTGTCGATTGCAACAGCCCGTCCACTTTGTTATGAGCTTGATCACTCGCTCAAACCGGTTAAACGCTATTATTTGCCGGATTGAGTTTGTGTCGAAACTGCCCCCGATCAATCCGGGCAATTACTTGTTTTTCCGATCGTCCTGGTTGGTGATGCCGGACAGTACCCCGGTGGAAATCTTGTACAGAAGATCTGCGGTCGTCTGAGTAAGTTTGACACCCGCTTCGAATTGCGCGCGGCCGGTTGAGGCAATTTGATGTGCAAAAACAGCCAATGTGTCCTTGAGTTGCGCTCCAACGGCAGTGCCGTTGTGTTGTGCGTGCGCCAGTAAATCCTTGAGTGTTTCAGCCAGCAATCCTTGTGCTGCTGTGGCTGCGTGCTTGAGGGTATCCAGAAACACATTTTCCAGATCTTTAAGATCAGCTTGTGTCTTGGTCAGTTCGTTGTCAGAAAACTGTTTTGCCTTGCCTGCTGCTTCTTCCAGAGCCAGTTTGGAGGCGCCGGCCAGTTGGGCAAAAGCGGCATCGAGTCCGCTCACTGCCTGCGTGATCTGGGATTGTGCAGCTTGAGACTGTTCGGCCGCATGCGTCACTTTCTGCTGGGCGCCTTCCTGTACGCCTTTCATGACAGCCATTGCAATCTGTTTCAGGGATTCGGTATCCAGGCCGTTGGAATGCATCGCCTTCAGCGTGAGATTCCTGACAGTAGTTTCAATATCGCCGCCGTGTGTAATTGCCTCTTTAACTTCTGTCGCGAGCTGCGTGACATCTTTTTCCACATGAGCCACACCATGATTATCGTTTTGCATCAGGATTCTCCTTTTTCCGGTCGTTGGCGAAGATGGTATGCATTATAGGCTGATCCGTTCAATACCGCCCATATGGGTCCGCAAAATTTCCGGGATGGTGACACTGCCATCTTCATTTTGATAATTTTCCAGAATGGCTACCAGTGTCCGCCCTACAGCCAGCCCGGAGCCATTAAGCGCATGCAGCAGCTCAGGTTTGTCTTGTCCCTTACGGAAGCGTGCCTGCAACGCCGGCCTGGAAATGCCTCGCAGTTACTGCATGACGAGATTTCCGGTAGGTCCTGTGCGGGCAGCCACCTCGATATCGTAGGTCTTGGCTGCAGAGAATCCCATGTCACCGGTGCATAACAGCATGACACGGTAAGGCAATTCCAGCTTCTGTAGAATCATTTCGGCATGGCTGACCAGTGATTCCAGAGCTTCGTGGGATTGGTCCGGGTGGGTGATTTGTACCAGTTCAACCTTGTCGAACTGGTGCTGGCGGATCAATCCGCGTGTATCCCTGCCATAACTTCCCGCCTCGGAACGAAAACAGGGGGTGTGCGCGACAAATTGCAACGGGAGATGTTCAAGTGGAACGATGGTGTTGCGCACAATATTGGTCAGCGGGACTTCAGCTGTCGGGATGAGATGAAGGCCGGTTGAATCTGCTTTGCCTTGATTATCCGGTTCGTCCTGAACGCTGGTTTGGACTGTGAAGAGATCTTGCTCGAATTTTGGCAGCTGTCCCGTGCCACGCAAACAATCGGCATTAACCAGATAAGGCACATAGATTTCGCTGTAGCCATTTTTCTCTGTATGCGTATCAAGCATGAATTGCGCCAGAGCCCGATGGAGTCGTGCTACGCCTCCTTTTAACAGACTGAAGCGCGCACCGCTCAGCTTTGCAGCCGTTTCAAAATCAATCAGTTTGAGATGTTCACCGATGGTGGCGTGATCCTTGGCTACGAAATCGTAATTTTTTGGAGATCCCCAGCGCCGTATTTCCAGATTGTCATTTGCATCCTTGCCAGCCGGAACGGTGTCGTGCGGCAGATTGGGGACATCCAGCAATAGTTGCTGCAATCGGGTTTGAATGGCTTCGAGCTGGTTTTCTGTCTGCTTGAGTTCATCCCCCAGGTTTGCTACTTCGGCCATGATGGCGCTGGCATCTTCTCCGCGCTGCTTGGCAATTCCTATCTGTTTGGAGGCCGAGTTACGCTTGGCCTGCAATGTCTGGGTCAGGGTTTGAACAGATTTTCGCTGGCTTTCCAGATGTTCGAAATCCGGAACAGGAAAATCGTACCCTCGTTGGGCAAGGCGGGTAATAACGTTTTGCAGATCGCTGCGCAATAACTGGATATCTAGCATATGAACGGGCTCCACAAATCAATAGCGGGTAGGCAATTGAACGGGGTTATTATTAAAAAGTGATTGTTGTTTGTAAAAAAATGTTTCTGAATGTGCGGCCTGCGGGTTGCATTTGTGCAGAAATATGGACGTTGGCGCTGCAACTGCTTTTCCTCGCTGGAAAGAAATGCCCGCAGATAGGGTTGGATTCCAGGATATTGTGAATATCAAGCAGGCTCAGTCTTCAAAACTGCAAAGCGAAAACAGTTGATGGCCCTGTTGCCGTAATCGCTTGCTCCCGCCGATATTGGGCAAATCAATCACAAAGCAGCATTCAACCACTTCTCCCCCCGCTTCCTGAACCAACCTGATCGCAGCTTCCATCGTTCCGCCTGTGGCTATCAGATCGTCAACCAGCAGTACACGATCTCCCTTGCTGATCGCGTCTACATGGATTTCCACCTTGTCATGGCCGTATTCCAGCTGATAATCGCAACCAATAGTCTCTGCCGGTAATTTTCCCTGCTTGCGGACAGGGATAAACCCGACCCCCAGCGCAAATGCAACGGGCGCACCAATAATGAAGCCACGTGATTCAATCCCAGCGACCTTGTCAATTTTTTCTGTCCGGTAGCGCTGCACGATTTCTTCGATGGTGGTGCGTAACCCGACAGGATCTTTCAGGAGCGTAGTGATGTCCCGGAACATAATGCCTTCATGGGGATAGTGCGGGATAGTGCGAATACGGGATTTGATCGGCATATAAAGGGTGTCGGTAAGCTAAATCAGGGCAGGATTAGTACAGGATTCGCCACAACAAGATTCTATCGTTTCAGGTATTTCCAGGGCGGCGGTATAAACCAATCAGCTCGGTCTGAGTAATCACATGCCCTTGCATGGCTTTTTCCAGAACAGCCTTGGTTGGTTGTTTCAAATCAGGTAACAGGATATCCAGTGCATACAGTTTGTGGAAATAACGATGTGTCCCGATAGGTGGGCATGGCCCGCCGTAACCTGTTCTTTCCCAATTATTGATCCCTTCCAGGGTGCCGGCAGGCAATTCATCTTTTGATACCTGTGCGGGTAATTTTCTGGTTGCTGGAGGGATGTTGTAGAGAATCCAGTGTACCCAGGTCATTCTGGGTGCCTGTGGATCGGGTGCATCCGGATCATCAACGATCAGCACCAGGCTTTTTGCATTTTCCGGTACACCTGTCCAGATGAGCTCCGGTGAAAAATCCTTGTCATCACAGGTATGGCACTCCGGTATCAGGCCATGATGAGAAAAAGACGGGGACGTCAAACTGAGGGTCATGATTCTCTTGCTTTTGTTACATTCCGTGAAAGACGGCCATCAACCCCTGTTTTGCAGTGGATGGCCGCTACCACTATTTTTTGAAGTGTCCAGTGAATAAAGCATGCAGCTCTGCAGCTTGTTTGCTGGTGATTGCCGCATGCGTTTATTTAACCTGGTTGCTGCGTTAAACGTTGGCAGCTTTCTTTGAACGAACAAAAATAAAACAACCTACTCCAGCCACTATAGCCAGCAGGATGATTTCCAGCGTGCCAAAATTGGATCCATGATCATGGCCGCCACTGCCACCGACATGCAACGGGATTTTGACTGCAGTTTTGGTTTTGCCTGCGCTGTCTTCTGTTTCGAGCTGAATAGTGTATTGTCCGAGATGTTCCAGTTTGGTGGCAACGACGATAATACCGGAGGAATACTTCTCGGCAGGCATGTACAGCACTTCATGTGCGCCGTGCTCGCTGTTTTCGTGCCCTTCCATGAGCATTCTTACAGCAATGGGAACTTCGCGTGTCTGGGAGTCTGAAAGCTCAATCGTCATGTTGATTTTACCGGCATCGGGAATATGATCGCAGTACGAGTGCATAGGAGGAATATCCCCTTCTGGAACCTCGTATATGCTGACTGCTACCGGAAAATCCCCACCTTCAATTTTGCATCCACCGGCATCATGATGGCCTTCATGTGCAAGCATCAGCTGGGCAGATACAGGTGCCGATGCCAAAAATACAGATAATCCCAGGCATAACCCTGCAATGCTGCTATTTCGAAGAAGTTTGTTCATATTCTCTCCACGTTGTAATTTCGAGCTTTAACTCTATTCAGATATATTTTTTAGCCAATTTATTGACTTCAGCCTGGTTCGTTCAGGTCAATGACTACACGAACTGCCGCTGGATTGTATAACAAAATGCAAGCCAGGCAGTATAACGATGTATTTCCGGGGCAGGATTAGGGAACCTCTGAAAAACTACCTGTGTTGTCATTTCTGCCCGTCCCCGGGAACTTCTGATGAATAGCCAGTTAATCGTAGTACTTCAGAATATCCAGTGGATAACTGTTTCCGGCGAGATAGTCTTCAATGCATTGCATGACCAGATGCGTGCGATGAATTGCCTGTTTCTCCCGGATTTCGTCAAGACTGAACCAGCTTGCCCGCACAATGCCGGTATCCAGTTTTCTGGCAGGATCAAAACCGGTGATTCGTCCCGAGAAAGTGAATCGTAGATAAGTAGTGCCATTCGAATCAGAAGTCCAGTGATAAATTCCGGTTAATACCTCGGGCAGAAAACTGTGGCCGGTTTCTTCCAGCACTTCACGACTGCACGCCTGAAGAATGGATTCTTCCGGTTCCAGGTGCCCGGCTGGCTGGTTGAGTTTGATGTCAGTCCCGCGAGGTATTTCCTCCACCAGCAAATATTTGCCATTTTGCTCAATCACAGCAGCAACAGTAACATTAGGTTTCCAGATCATGAAGTTTTATGAAAATCGGATTGTTTGAAAACGGTGGTAGGGCCGATAAACAGCGGAGAACTGCCCGCACCTGCCACGTTGTGATTTTATAATGTATGCAACGACCGGGAATGGTAATTGCCGGGTTTCTCATATCACAAACAGATCATATGCATATTTCTTTCATTATTCCGGCTTTCAATGAAGCGCAACTCATAGAGCGATGTCTCCATTCTGTTGCCGATGCCCTGGCAGCCAACTCATCCTATGGATTTGCGCATGAAGTCATCGTCGTGGACAACAACTCCACCGATACAACCGCACAACTGGCAAAACAGGCTGGCGCCCGCGTGGTTTTTGAGCCGGTCAACCACATTGCCCGGGCCAGAACGGCCGGTGCCAATGCAGCGCAGGGAGACTGGCTGATATTCATGGATGCAGACTGCCTGATGAACCCCGGGCTAATGACGGATATTTTCGAGCTGATCAAACAGGGCAGGCATGTGGGGGCAGGCAGCACACTTTATATGCCGGATCAACCCGGGTGGGCAGAAACGCTGCTGAGGATATGGACGATGCTGTCAGTCTGGCTAGGCTGGGCGGCAGGCGCGCTGATGGTGTGCAACACTGCTGCATTCAGGGAAGTGGGCGGGTTTGATCTGACACTTTATGCTGCAGAGGAAATTGATTTGAGCCATAGACTCAAACGATATGGACGCCAGCACAAACTGAAATTCACCATTCTGAACAAGCATCCACTGGAAACATCATCAAGAAAACAAAACTTTACAGCGGTTGGAAGTGTTCGGACAGTTTCTTCGTCTGGTTTCGTCTCCACTGGGGACATTACGGAATAAAAAGAAACTGCCGATGTGGTACGACGGTAGGCGCTGAGCCAATTCCAGATGGGGCATATTGCCTGCTCCTGATTGTTTCTTGCCTTGTGCGATCAGGATTCGCAAGCACCTGAAAATACAACCTCGCTGAACCGGGCACCCGGCGTCAGCACTTCCATTTTATCGAGCGAAATCAGCTCGACCTGCTGTGATCCGGAGCTGGTTTCCAGCAGCAAAAATTCACGTTTCTCCGCATCGGTCAGAATATCCTTGGCCTTACCTTCCATGGTGGATTGATCTTTCAGAATCAATCTCACCTGATAGCCGTACATGCAGGCCACTTCGATATAGTCATGCAAATCGCAGGAAATATGTTGAGTCATGTTGTTCTTCCGTAATGAAAAATAACGTTTATTTTAGCGGAAAGTATCTGCTGCAGCGCTTGCTGCACTATTGATAGCCTTCGTTGATTACAAAATGATCATGTGAAACCTGATTTGAACTGCAACACCATCATTCAAATCCTGCGGAATGAGATTTCGGATCTGCTGGCCATTTATGCTTTCGACAGCCGGATTCAGGAAACAGCGTGGCCGGGAAAATAGAATCCGCTGGTTTTTCGTTATAAAACCATCCACCCCGACGACAACGCCTCGGCCTGCTGCAACACCGTTTGCACCGCCGTGTCCTGAAGATCAGGCGGATAGCCATACTTGCGCAGGATGCGCTTCACCAGCACCCGCATCCGGGCACGAGCAGAGTCCCGGTGGGCCCAGTCAACCGACACGTTCTCGCGCAGGCTCATCAGCAATTCGTGGGCAATCAGCTTGAGCTTGTCGTCGCCCATCATCTGCACAGCGCTCTCGTTCTCGGCCAGGGCGTCGTAGAAGGCGATCTCCTCGTCTGACAGCCCGGATTCTTCGCCACGCTGGCGCGCTGCACGGATGTCTTTGGCCAGTTGGATTAGCTCCTGCAGCACCTCGGCGGTGGTGATGGCGTTGGCGTGATAGCGCGCCACGGCATCTTCCAATCGCTCCGAGAACGCCTTGGTCTGCACCACGTTGGCCTTGCTGCGCGAGCGAATGCCGTCGTTGATCAGCTTGCGCAAGGCTTCCAGCGCAAGGTTCTTTTCTCCATCTGCTGCACTTCGGCGAGGAATTCGTCCGAGAGGATGGAGATATCGGGGCTCTTGATGCCAGCAGCGGCCAGGATGTCCACGATCTCGGTCGAGACCACCGCGCGGCTGACGATCTGCTGAATCGCCAGTTCGCGCTCCTGCTGGGTCACGCCGGAGCCAGTACTGCTCTTGACCAGCGCGGCACGGATCGCCTGGAAGAAGCCCACTTCCTCCCGTATTTCGCGAGCCTCGTCAAGCGGAAGCCAGGGCGAACGCCTTGACAACGCCTGCACGGCGTCCTGGTACCTGCGGTGAGCGTTCTTCTTGCCTTCCTTGGTTTTTCTTTCGCTGCCAGCTTCTGTTGCAGGTCGAGAATCCACTCGATGGCCCCCGCCATCATCGCCAGGCGCTTTTGCGGAGTGCCTGTCATTGCGGAGGTGCGCAGTTGTTCAGGTGTTGCGTAGCCGTGGTACATGTCCCGCACGACCTCGTACTTCTCCATCATCACCGCGATGGCCTGCGCTTCGTCGATGCCGGTGTTTTCCTGATCGTTCTTGGAATATTGCTGCAGGGCAGATTTCAGGTTTTGCGCGATGCCGATGTAGTCCACGATCAGACCGGCAGGCTTGTCGCGGAACACGCGGTTCACGCGCGCAATCGCCTGCATCAGTCCGTGACCCTGCATCGGCTTGTCAACGTACATCGTGTGCATACACGGCGCGTCAAAACCGGTCAGCCACATATCACGCACGATCACCAGCTTGAGCGGATCTTTGGGATCGCGGGCACGCTTGGCCAGAAAATCGCGCCGGGCTTTGTTGCCGATGTGCTGCTGCCACGCCGAAGGGTCGCTCGCTGCGCCTGTCATCACGATCTTGACCACACCCGCGTTGTCGTCAAGGCTGTGCCAGCTTGGGCGCAGCTTGATGATTTCATCGTAGAGCTTGACGCAGATGCGGCGGCTCATACACACCACCATCGCCTTGCCGTCCAGCGCCGCCACGCGATCTTCGAAGTGGGCGACCATATCTTTCGCCACCAGTGTAAGGCGTTTGTCGCTGCCAACCAGGGCTTCGACCGTTGACCATTTCTTTTTGAAGCGTTCCTGGTCGGCCTCTTCATCTCCTTCAGTCAATTCGTTGACCTCGGCGTCGATCTTCGGCTTCTCTTCTTCGTCGAGTTCGATGCGCGCCAACCGCGACTCGTAATAGATCGGCACGGTCGCGCCATCCTCGACAGCACGGCTGATGTCGTACACATCAATGTAATTGCCGAACACCGCCGGGGTGTTGACGTCATCCGCCTCGATGGGGGTGCCGGTAAAGCCAATAAATGATGCGTTCGGCAGGGCGTCGCGCAGGTACTTGGCAAAGCCGTAGGAGATTTCGCCGGTCTTGGCATCCACCTTGGCCTTGAAGCCGTATTGGCTGCGGTGCGCTTCATCCGCGATGACGACGATATTCGTTCGATTGGACAGGGGCGCGGATGGTAGGGGCGCAGCATGCTGCGCCCCTACGGTCTGGTTGGAGGAAAATTTCTGAATGGTGGTGAAAATCACCCCACCTGAAGCGCGGTTCAGCAATTTCTGCAGATCTTCGCGGCTTTCGGCCTGCACCGGCGTCTGCCGGATCAAATCGCGGCACATCGAGAAGGTCGAGAAGAGCTGGTCGTCGAGGTCGTTGCGATCCGTCAGCACCACCAACGTTGGGTTGGCCATTGCCGGGTGTTTGACCAGTTGTCCGGCGTAGAACGCCATCAGCAGGCTTTTGCCGGAGCCCTGGGTGTGCCAGATCACCCCTGCACGCCGATCACCTTTTTTCTGTGACGCAACCGACGGCAAACCGTACTCGGCGGGATCTTCAGCGATGCCCTCGCCCGCTGCACGAATGGTCGAAGTTACTGCATGCCGCACCGCGTGGAACTGGTGATAGCCCGCGATGATCTTGGCCAGCCCGGAACCGGTTTCGCCGAAGACGGTGAAATCGCGCAACAACGCCAGCAGGCGGCGATGCTCGAACACGCCTTCGATCAGGGTCGAAAGTTCAGGAGCCCCTTTCGGAGCAATGCTCATGCCATCGGTGGTGCGCCACGGCATGAAGCGCTCCAGGTCTGCTGACAGTGACCCCACCCGGGCCGCAATGCCGTCTGACGTCACCAGCAAGGCGTTGGTATTGAAAAGTTGCGGAATCTGCGCCTTGTAGGTTTGCAATTGGTTGAACGCGCCCAGCAGATGCGCGCCTGCGCTGCCCGGCGCCTTCAGCTCGATCACGCCCAGCGGCAAGCCGTTGACGAACACCACCACATCAGGCCGCCGGTTGTTCTGGCCGTTGATCACCACGAACTGGCATGCCGCCAACCAGTCGTTTTGCTCCGGGTGTTCGAAGTCGATCAGCGTGACCTTGCCCGCCGTCAGCGTGCCGCGCATTTCTCCTTCTGTGGCGTAGTACTCGACGTCCACACCTTCGGTCATCAGCTTGTGCAGGCGGCGGTTTTCTTCCAGCAGCGATGGCAGCTCGGATTGCATCACCCGCCGCACGGCATCCTGCCGCGCTTCGGGCGGCAGGCCAGGGTTCAGGCGGGCAACAGCGTCCTCAAACCGCTGCTTGAGCACCACCGTATCATGGCTTTCGCGTTCAGGCTGCTTGCCGTCGGGGCCGATGTCCTCCTCACGCTCGATGCTGTATCCCAGCCCGCGCAACTGCTCTTGCAGGGCTTGTTCCACGGCGGCTTCGGACAGAAAGGCCATCAGTGCGACTCCTTGCGAAAGATTTGAACGGCCTGCATTCCTGTGGGCGTGGCGCGGTATTGCTGCCTGGAGCTGCGCGGCTTGTCAGGAATGGTCATTTCGAGCAAACCGGCATCCAGCAACGGGCGCAAGACTTGGTCCCTGAACTTGGTGCGATTGGTGCGGCCACTGAGTGCCATCAACTGCGACAGCGTCTTGGGATTCTCTGCTGCCTCAATGAGTTGAACTTGGTCCTGACTTAGTCCCGACTTGGTCCCAACTTGGCCCCAACTTGGTCCCAACTTGGTGCCTTCCCAGGTGTTTTCCCTGTCGCCACCAAGCCCCAAATCTCCATCATCCGGCCACCCGCGCGCCTTGCGCGCCGCCGCTACGTCAAACGTCACCACCACCGCACCCGTGCGCACCGTTGTCACGGGCGGCGCCAACCCCGCCTCGCGCATCAGCTTCGCAATTTTCAAGGTGCCGCGCCCCCACGCCTCGATAATGCCGCGCCGGTAAAACGCCTGGGCGATCAGCGGGTTCCACGGCTTCGATTCGTGCGAGTGCAACAGCGCCTCCGGCGTCAGGCCAAAGTGCAGTTCGCCCAGCGAGATGATTTCCAACCTGTCGTCGTACATGGCCACGGCCACATAACCACCGCCGATGCCGTAATCGCAGTGAACAAAGGCGTTTGCCAGCGCCTCGCGCAAGGCTCTTCCACCGGAAATAGCGGCGTGTCCTCACGCGCCATCTGGCCGGGAATGATGCGCCCCGCAATCGGCAGCAACTCGATCAAAAAACGTTCCGCCTTGCGCATCAGCGCAAAGGCATTGCCGCTGAACTGCCGATTGTCCAGAAACTCGTCGCGCGTCGTCCCCTTGAAGCGCGCCACTTTCAGCAACAACTGCGGAAAATCAGGCCCTGGCTCGTCCTCCTTGCAGAACAACGCCACTGCCGCCCGCGACAACTGACCATCTCCTGTCAGCAGGTTCAGCCCGCGCAAAATATCCATCGGCTCGCGCGTGCCGGGGTCCTCGCAGCGCCTCCGGCGAATCGCCTCGTTGAGGGTCTGCTCCATTTCACGCGTATCCAACTGCGCCACCGTCCAGCCCTGCGCAGGCTGGTTTTCCCAACGCTGGATGGCATGCAATTCCTCCACCAACAAACGCTGCTGCACATCACGCGGCATCACCCGCGTAGTGTTCAGCACCCGCTCATACGCCACCCCACGAAAACTTGTCACCCGCCCGCTACGCGCCACGCTCACCACCAGCACCTCAAGCCCCGGCGTAACCGGCACTCGCTCCACACTCGGGAATAACGGCGGCTCAAAGTTCTGAAACTCCTGCGCCAACTCCTCCAGCGTGCGGTCGTTGACGGTCTGCCCTATCGCCTTGCCCGCTGGCGTCACGCCGAACAGCACCCGTCCGCCCTGGTCATTGGCGAAAGCGCACAATGTGCGGCAGGCGCGATCTTTTTCGGCGGTGGATTTCTTGAATTCGAGCGTGCTGGATTCGCCAGAGGTGAGCCAAGCGGCAAGTTGAGAGGCAATCATGCGGAGACCACCTTCTCTTGCTGAATCCCCATCATCATCCTGTAATGCGCATGATGATCTGATTTCTTGAATACTTCCTCGAACACCTTGAGATATGTATCAATCTGGGTGTCATCAGGTGCGACGTACAGATCGTCATGAGCAAAATGCGAACCATCGTTGACCCAAGAAACAAGAGATTTGCAGATCAGTTTCTCTTGGCCCTCGAATTTTTCATAAAGGCTATTCAGATCAACACCACCGAGAATTTTGAAATAGTTTTCAAGAATCCGGCGTAGCGTGTTCTGAATCGTCAGCTTCGAACGATCTTCCCTGCGAACTTCAGACCAGAGCAAATCGTAAGAGGTACTAATTGGATTGGCATCTCGCTTTTCAACTTTGGAGATCGAATCTTGTTTTCTGACGATCCAGAATGTCTCTTCTGTCAACGCCTTGTCATTTCGCTTCTGGTTGTATGTGATTTCCTTGTGGAAATAGACATTGTGCGTCAGTACGAAAACTTGTTTGATGTGTCCAGTTCCTGACCGAACCTCATCAAATAGCCCCTTGATAAGACTGCTGACAATGAAAAGCACTTCGCTATCAAGGCTGGATACCGGGTCATCAAACACAACGACCCGATTGGTCGTCATGCCACTTTCGGATGTGCTGCCCTTTAGCAAATGGTAGAAGTAAAGGAAGGTGACAAAGGTTTTTTCACCTTCACTCAACGTGGCTTTGGCATCCGAATTATCCTGCCGGAGCAATCTATAAGATGTGCCGTTTTGGGCTTTAGCCAGCTTGAAGCTTTGGAATCCGAAGGAAGAAAGCAACGCATTGATAGCATCAATTGTCGGCTGCACGCTGGTTGTTTTCTTTTCCAGCTCCCAGATTTCCGCCTGCTTCTTTTTCTTCTCGATTTCGGCTTTCTCTATCTGGCTTTCCATCGAGATGATGGCCTTGTTCAGGTTGTCTTTGTTGGTCCTATACGTAGCAAGATCAGTTTTCAATTCTTCAAGAACGAAACGCCAAATTTGCGAGGTCAAAGTTTTACGCTCGGCATCCAGATTGGCGACCATTTGATTGTATTCGACGATTTTCGTGTTGGTATCATCAATCAGACTCTTGATTGCATCCAGAACGTTGGTCAATGACTCCAACTCAATAACTTGACTTGCCTCCTTTTTCTTGCTGGCAATGCGTTGATTGTTAATGTTTATTTTTGCCTCAAGAATTTCCTTCTCGCTCTTCATTTTCTCGATATCGAGAAACTTGGAGGAGGATGCGATGATGCTTGATAGTTGATGCTGGATGCGCTGGGCTTCCGTGACGTAGTTGCTGGCTAAGTCATCAATGGCTTTACTGTCTGCCATGAATGTTTCGTCAAAATAGTCATTCAGACTTTTAGCAAACGAGTCATCGGTTTCTTGCTGACAGAATGGGCAAGTCTTGTCATTTGCATCGTAAAATGTCCGTCCCGCACGAACCCAATCACTATTGCCGAGCTTCTTGATCATCGCGGCAATATCCACGTCCTCCTTGCCGATCACACGCTTTTTCAGGATCGGGTTGGATTCATGTGTAAGAAGGCCGGCTGTATTGATAGCCGCAATTGGCTGCTCGGCGATGGGTGTCTGCCCAAAGATGCTTTCCGCTTTCTTTTCCAAGTCGGCTAGTGACAGCAGTTCGGTAGTATTTGATGTCTCTTGCAGCACCTTTTCCTTGAACTTATCCGAGCTGTTCCGATAGCCGGTAAATCCACCTTGTAGCTTTGCGTCGTGTTTTTGCTTTTGAGACCAGCATTTATCCTTGAAGTTGGACTCCAAGGTTGCCAATTCCACTTTTTTTCCCGAAGCCCCATCCTGATTTTGCAAGCCTTGATTCAGGTTTTCGATTTTTGCTGTCAGGCCATCAACTTCCGCCTTGGCCACCGCAATCTTGTCCAAAGTCTCCTGCTGTTTTTCGCCAAGGGTAAATACGCCCTTTAACGCAGAGGCCTGGCGAAAGTTTTTCTCCACAAAATCAGGGTTATAAACCAGCGCTTCCAACTTTGTTCCGCCCTTCCAGCCGACCGAGCAACTTGGATGCGCTGACTCCTCGGCAAGGATTCGGCTAACAGTTGTTTTTCCAACCCCGTTTGAACCGAACAGGTAGTTGAACTGTGCAAGTCCGCTTAAGGTTTGAGTTTCCTGTCCGAAGCTGGCAGCGCCTGAAATTGTGATGGATTCAATCATTCACAGCCTCCATGAAGTGATTTGCATTGTAGTGGTCAAGTAATTTCGGACACCTCGATAGGTTTTTGCGCTGCCATTTTTCGTTCATAGACAATGGGTGGCAGATTTCCCAGTGCCGAGTTCAGTCTTTTGCAGTTGTAAAAGCTGACGATGTAATCATCGATATCATTTTTAGCCTCGGTGTGGTTCGCATACTGTCGCTGCCAGACGCGTTCCATTTTGAGATTCAGGAAGAATCGCTCGGCGATGGCATTATCCCAGCAATTTCCCTTTCTGCTCATGCTGCAAATAAAGCCATGTTTATTGAGCAGGTTCTGGTAAAGCTCGCTGGCATATTGACTGCCCCGATCAGAATGAACGATCAGGCCGGATACCGGCTGGCGCTGCTGGATAGCCATGCTCAATGCGTCACAAACCAGCGTGGCTGACATGTTTGGGGCCATTGCCCAGCCGATGATCCGGCGGGCGTACAGATCCATTACGATCGCCAGATAAAGCCACCCAGTGCCAGTGCTGATATACGTAATATCTGACACGTACGCAGTGTCCGGTGCGACTGGATTGAACTGCCGGTTAAGCACGTTGGCGGCCACGGGCAAATCATGCCTGCTGTGTGTCGTATGGATGAATTTCCGCTTCCAGACCGGTTTTAGAGCGGCCTTGCGCATCAAACTGCGCACCTTGTGCCGGCCGATCTGAATTCCCTGATTTTGCATCGCAGTAACCAGGCGGCGACTCCCATAGCTTTGATGGCTGGCCATGAATGCCGCCTTCAGGTGGACGCTGGCTTTGCATAAAACCGGTTTTGCAGAACGCCTCTGCGCTTCGTAGTAGCCAGAGCGGCTGACGGACAAAACACGGCAAGTTTGTTTGACCGGAATGGCCTCCTTTTGCAGTTGATGAACAAGCTGGTAGCTCATTTCAGTTCGCGGGCAAAGAAGGCCGACGCTTTTTTTAATATGTCTACATCTCCCTTCAACTGACGGTTCTCCTGCTCCAGCTGCCGGATACGCTGTTGCTCGGCGGTGAGTGGCTTGCCAATGCCTAGCTGGCCATTTTGCTCCGCGTTGTACTGCTTCACCCAGCGACGAATCGCCGTTGGGCCAATGTCCATGGTCTCGCTGACGTTCTGCACACTCAGCCCCTGATCCTTGATCATGCGAACAACTTCCAGCTTCAAACTGGTATCGAATGCTCTACGCTGTCTTGTCATGTAATGCTCCTCAATTGGTGGATTTTCCTCCCATCGAGGTGTCCGGATAAATTAGACCACAGCATCCAGCATCTCGACCAGCACGCGCACCACCGAGCGCGGCGTATAGAACTCGCCGCCGCGCTTGCCTTCGGCTCCGGCGAACTGGCCGAGGAAATACTCGTACACGCGCCCGAGGATGTCGAAAGAGCGCCCCCTCTCCCACCCCTGCGGGGCACCCTCTCCCGCAAGGGGAGAGGGATGGGTCAGTGCAATGCCGGAGATCAAATCGATCAGCTCGCCCAGCATGACCTTATTGAGCGCTGGGCGGGCGTAATCCTTGGGCAGTACGCCCTTGAGCGATTCGTTGTCTTTCTCAATGGCGCGCATTGCGTCGTCGATCAAGGTGCCGATGGTGGGCAGCTTGGCGTTGGCCTGCAGGTGCGACCAGCGCGCTTCTTTAGGCACCCAGAATACGTTGTCGGCGAGGTACTCGTCCTTATCCTCGGCCGCCTGCGCGTCTTCGGCCAGGAGCGCCTTATGCTTGGCCTCGAAGGCGTCGGAGATGTACTTCAGGAAGATGAGTCCGAGCGCGACATGCTTGTAATCGCTGGGCTCCATGTTGCCGCGCAGCTTGTCGGCGGCCTTGAACAGATCAGCTTCGAAGCCGAGTTGATCGCCGGGGGTGCTGCTGTTGCCGTTTTTGCTGATGTTGTTCTGTGCCATCGTGTTTTCCTGTTTGTGTGATGGCTGCGCCATCAACCGGAAGGGTGTGTGTTGTTGTCGATCTGATATACGTCAAACTTCAGTGTTTGAGCATGGCATCCAGTTGTTGCAGGCGTTTAGGGGTGCCGATGTCCAGCCATAATCCCGGGTGGTATGCGCCAGCAGCTTTGCCGCTGGCAATTGCTTGCCGCAGCAGTGGCGCCAGTTTGACAGCCTGATCGGGCGGCACATTGGCAAAGAGTGCGGGGTGATAGACGCCGATACCGCTGAATGTGAGTTTGCGGCAATCTACGTTGGCTGATCCGGTCAATCTGCCGGTGTGGGGGTTCAGGAAGAAATCGCCTTCCGGGTGATGCGGCGGGTTATCGACCAGAACCAGATGTGCCAGTGTTTGTTGCGGGTTTGACTGCATGGCTTGCAGTACTGGCTGCAGTATGGAGAAATCAATATCGCAGAAAATGTCGGCATTGATGACGACAAAAGGCTGATTTTTATCGGCGTCGGTGAGGAGTGGCAGGGCGTTGGCAATGCCGCCTGCGGTTTCGAGTACGAGCTGTTCGGGCGAGTACTGGATTTGCAGGCGGTAGCGGTTGCCATTGTGTAGTGCCGTCTCGATCATGTGGCCAAGATAGGCGTGGTTGATGATTACGCTGGTGAAACCGGCTGGCGCCAGTTTTTCCAGATGGTATTCGATCAGCATTTTTCCGCCCACCTGCAGCAGCGGTTTGGGGCAGGTGTCGGTGAGGGGGCGCATGCGCTCCCCTTTGCCTGCTGCCAGTATCATGGCTTTGAACATGGCGCGATGTGCCGGTCAGAATGTGTAGCCGGTTTCAGACTGTCTATTTTCTAGCTGATCCAGCAATTGGTTCAGCGGATGAAGCTCGTGGTAGCGTTCGCTGGTCTGGCGCAGGTAATGCAGGACTGCGGGTATATCCTGCAGGTAGGCAGGTTTCGCCATCGTCGGTAACAGAGTCGGGCAAGATACCCAGCACCTTGAGGTGCCGCTGTACGCCCATGAATTCAAAATCCCGGTAAAACGCTGAAAAATCGGCATCGACCGGCAACCCGGCACGGCGTGCCTTTTCCCAGTAGCGGATTGCCCAGTCCAGCACTTGCGCTTCTTCCCACTGGATATAGGCATCCTTGAGCAGGGAGACCAGATCGTAAGTGATCGGACCGAGAATCGCATCCTGAAAATCGATGATGCCCGGGTTGGGGGTGGTCACCATCAGGTTGCGGCTGTGGTAGTCGCGGTGTACGAAAACCTGGGGTTGAGCGAGGTTGTTGGCTAGAAGCGCATCAAAAACGGCTTGCAGTGCATTTTCCTGTTCGTCATTGGGTGTGGATTGCAAATGGCGTGTCATGTACCAATCCGGGAAAAGAGCGAGTTCGCGTGAAAACAGTGCGCGGTCATATTCCGGGAAAACATTTTTCCGGCTGGCGCTTTGTATTTTGATCAGCGCATCAATCGCTTCCAGGTAAAGCGGGTTGGCGTGGTCAGGATCAGTATTCAGCGCTTGCAGGTAGGTGGTGTTGCCCAAATCGGAGAGCAGCAGAAAACCTTGTTCTAGATCTTGTGCGATGATTTCGGGCACGTGTACGGTGGCTTCGGCCAGAATACGGGCGGCATGCACAAAAGGCTGGCAGTTTTCCTGTTGCGGTGGGGCATCCATAGCAATCAGCGTTTGTCCGGGAAGGGAAACGCGGAAATAGCGGCGGAAACTGGCATCTGCCGAAGCAGGTGACAAGGTAAATGGTTGATCGGGATAAAGTGTTTTCAGCCAGGATTGCAGAAGTTGCAGACGGTCCATCTAAGCGAATGAGTGGTTGCGGATTGAAGATTGATCGGGGCAGGGAAACAGCTTTTTTGCCGGTTATTGGTGGTGGCAGAAGTTGCTGATTTGTTTGCCTGTTGATTGAAAATATGAGATTTTATCCCGGAAGCCGGTTACAAAACTTTGAATTTTTAATGGAGAGAAGAAATGCTGAACAAGAATGTACTGGATGAAATCGGCAGCAAGGTGAATGAAATTCTGGGCAGCAGCCCGGCCAAGGATGTCGAGAAAAATATGCGTGCCATGCTGACGGGTGCTTTTTCGAAGCTGGATCTGGTTACGCGCGAGGAATTCGATGTGCAGCAGGAAGTGGTCAAGCGTACGCGTATCAAACTGGCCGAGCTGGAAGAAAAAGTGCGCAAACTTGAGCAGCAACTGAATCCACCTGCTGAAATTGCTGCATCAGGCGAAGCTGGAGAAACCAGCAGTAGTTATACACAGCAGTAATGCAAATTGCCGGTGCCGGTCGGGCAGGGCGCCGGTAATTATCTTTAAATTATCTTCCTTCTTCCATGTCACTGGCCACTTTGTATAGCCGTGCGTTATGTGGCATGGATGCGCCTCTGGTGACCGTTGAGGTTCATCTTTCCAACGGGCTGCCAAAATTCACTATCGTTGGCCTGCCTGAAACAGAAGTCCGGGAGAGCAAGGACAGGGTTCACGCTGCGATACTGACTGGACATTTCAAATTCCCGGCACGACGAATCACCGTCAATCTTGCTCCAGCCGATTTGCCCAAGGAGAGCGGCCGTTTCGATCTGCCAATCGCTTTGGGCATTCTGGCAGCCAGTGGACAAATTCCAGCAGATAGGCTGGAGCAGTACGAATGGGCAGGAGAGTTGTCGCTCGATGGCCGGTTATGCCCTATCCGGGGAGCATTAGCGATGACATACAGTGCATCCCGTTCAGGTCGTGGTTTTGTGCTGCCAGAGCAGAATGCAGGCGAAGCGGCACTGGTGCAGGAGGCAAGAATTTATCCGGCAGCATCGCTATTGCAGCTGTGTGCGTATCTCACTGGCCAGAAACCGTGGGTGCCTTACAGTATCCAGCCGGTGGATCGGGAAATAATGGATGGCTACCCGGATATGGGTGATGTCAAAGGCCAGCTGCAGGCGAAACGTGCGCTGGAAATTGCGGCAGCAGGTGGTCACAGTGTGCTGATGATGGGGCCGCCAGGCACGGGAAAATCTATGTTGGCACGGCGGATACCGGGCATTTTGCCGCCTATGACTGGACAGGAAGCGCTTGAATCGGCCGCTATTCAATCACTGGGTAGTGGCAGTTTTGATCTGACGGAATGGATGCGGCGCCCTTTTCGTTCGCCGCATCACACAGCATCAGCCGTGGCGCTGGTGGGGGGAGGCAGTACGCCGCGTCCGGGCGAAATTTCGCTAGCCATGCATGGCGTTCTGTTCCTTGATGAATTACCCGAGTTTGACCGCAGGGTTCTGGAGGTGCTGCGCGAGCCGCTTGAATCCGGTCATATTACGATTTCACGTGCTACCCGGCGGGCAGATTTTCCGGCCAGATTCCAGCTCGTTGCGGCGATGAATCCTTGTCCCTGTGGGTATCTTGGCCATTATGCGGGGAAGTGCCGCTGCACACCCGATCAGGTAGCGCGTTACCGTGGCAAACTATCTGGCCCCTTGCTGGATCGGATTGATATTCAGATTGAGGTGCCTGCCTTGCCCAAAGAGGATTTGCTGCTGCCAGGTTCGGGTGAATCGAGTGCTGCCGTCCGGCTCAGGACAACGGCCGCCAGGCAGCGGCAGCTGGATCGGCAAAATACACCCAATTCGGAATTGGGCGTGCAGGGGATAGAGAAATATTGCAGTCTGGATACGGAAGGCAGGCGAATGCTGGAACGGGCTATGACGCATCTGAATATGTCTGCGCGGGCCTATCACCGGATACTGAAACTGGCCAGAACCATCGCAGATTTGTCAGGCAGCGAGCCTGTTCTGGGAAAACATGTGGCGGAGGCCATTCAATACCGCCGCATGGACAGGCATTGATTGTTCCGATGCTGCATCAATAGTAATCAGTAGCAGATCGTGCGCAATTTTCGAATCTTGTAAATTCGCCCAGAAAGGTGAGATCAACCTTGCCGATCGGCCCGTTACGCTGTTTGCCTATGATGATTTCTGCGATACCTTTGTCCGGCGTATCCGGGTTGTAAACCTCGTCCCGGTAAATGAATAGGATTACATCCGCATCCTGTTCGATGGCTCCTGATTCACGTAAATCGGACATGATCGGGCGTTTGTTCGGGCGCTGTTCGAGGCCACGATTCAACTGCGACAAGGCGATAACGGGAACCTGCAATTCTTTTGCCAGTGCTTTCAGCGAACGTGAGATTTCCGAAATTTCAGCCGCACGGTTTTCGCTGTTGGGAGAGGTTGATGACATGAGCTGCAGGTAATCGATAATGATGAGTCCCAGCCCGTCATGCTGGCGGTACAGGCGCCGGGCGCGGGCACGCAGTTCCAGGGAGTTTAGTCCTGCACTTTCATCTATGAAAATCGGCGCATCGTTCAGTTTACCCAGTGCATGGGTGAGTCTGGGCCAATCATCGTCATTAAGCTGGCCGGTGCGCATTTTGTGCTGATCCAGCCGGCCGATTGACCCTAGCATACGCATGGCGAGTTGTGCACCGCCCATTTCCATGCTGAACACGGCCACCGGTTTGCTGGTTTCCAGTGCGACATGCTCGCCAATATTGAGGGCAAAGGCTGTTTTTCCCATCGAAGGTCGCCCGGCAACAATGATCAGATCACCGGGCTGGAAGCCGGATGTTTTCTGGTCGAGATCGCTGAAACCGGATGGAACGCCGGTAATATCGCTGGGGTTGGTCCGGTTGTAGAGGAGTTCGATTCGCTCCACAACCTGCTTTAGCAATGGCTGGATATCAACGAATCCCTGTTTGCCGTGTGCACTTTGTTCGGCAATTTCAAATATCCTGCTTTCGGCTTCATCCAGTAGATCACTGGCTGAGCGGCCTGCCGGATTGTAGGTGGAGTCAGTGATCTGTGTGCTGATTTGCGCCAGCTTGCGCATGATCGAGCGTTCCCGGACGATTTCAGCGTATCGGCGGATATTGGCGGCTGATGGAGTGTTTTGTGTAATGGCACCAATATAGGCCAATCCCCCTGCATGTTGCAGTTGGGCGGAGTTATCGAGAGATTCAGCCACAGTGATGACATCTGCCGGTTTATTCTGCTCGATAAGTTTGGAGATATGCTGATAAATGAGCTGATGATCCTGGCGATAAAAATCACTTTCAATGACGATGTCTGCTATTTTGTCCCAGGCCTGGTTATCCAGCATGAGTCCGCCAAGGACTGATTGTTCAGCTTCGATGGAATGTGGTGGGAGCTTGTAGATACCATCTTCAACAAGATTCTGGATAAAGCCGGAAGTGGTTTGATTCATGAGGACAGGTGAAGGTTAAGCCAAGGATGAACGAAGAATAGTATCATTACGCGCAGAAACAAAAAAAGGACCGGAAAAGTCCTTTTTTTGTTTGGTTTTAGGCCGGGATGTTAGGCCATCGTTTCACCCAGTACAGATACGGTAACCTGGGCTGATACATCACTATGCAACACAACAGTAACCGTATAATCCCCTACAAGCTTAATTTGGCCTTCAGGCATGCGTATCATGGATTTTTCGACCGGGAAATCTTGTTTGCATAATTCCTCGGTGATATTGGCACTCGTAACCGAGCCAAAAAGTTTTCCATCTACACCAGCTTTTTGGGTGATCTGGATGAGCAGACCGTCCAGTTTTGCTGCCTGGGCATTGGCGGACGACAAAATATCAGCCTGTTTTTTCTCCAGCTCAGCACGCTGAGCTTCGAATTCAGCAAGGGCCTGCTCGGTTACTCTTCTCGCTTTTCCTTGAGGAATAAGATAGTTGCGTGCATAACCTGGTTTGACATTCACAACACTGCCCAGTGAACCCAGTTTTGCAATTTTTTCCAACAAAATTATTTGCATATTATTTCTCCTGGTTGCTTAGTGCTGGTCAGTATACGGGAGCAGCGCCAGAAAACGGGCGCGCTCAATCGCAAGGTTTAATTGGCGCTGGTAATAAGCGCGTGTCCCGGTAACCCGGGCAGGTATGATTCTGCCATTTTCACTAATAAAATCCTTGAGCAGATCAACATCTTTGTAATCAATTTTCTTGATTCCTTCAGCTGTAAACCGACAAAATTTCTTGCGCTTGAAAAGAGGCCGGTTTGCTATCCGATCTTTCATCCGTTTATCTGCATCCTTGTTTCTTGTGAATCTCATATTGTTTCTCCACTAAAAGCGTATGTTGGGTATTTTGTAATTAAATAACTTTAGCGCCACTTACATGAAAAACCAGTTGATTACTTAAACGATTCCTTTTTGTAATAAAGCCGGTAAGTTCAACATGGCTACCAGATCCTATGCCAATAATTGTTTGGGCTATTTCTGCCATTGCGATTGCTTCAAGCTCAAATTCAATTTTGCGTAAATGACCTGCCTCTACCTGGCTTGAGGAATGGTTTACTTTGAACTCGGCTATCAAAATGCCGGCAGGTGTATAGCGAGGTGTAACCAGATTTACAATGACACCACCAATAATTACATTATTCCGGTGCATCAAGGTTTAATAAGGTTCAGGAGCCGGTTTCTTCAGAGGCTTGATCGCCATCACTGATAGTATCGGCCGCTTTTTCTCTGGCCGGAGCGGAGCTATCGCTACCGTCATCTGAACTTGAGAAAGAGGATCTTGATTTGCCTTCTTGCATCATGGGGGATAGCTCAGTTACCGCGTTATTCATGCGAATAGTAAGGTGCCGCAGAATGGCATCATTAAATTTGAAGCTGTGTTCAAGCTCATCCAGGGATTCCTGATCGCATTCAATATTCAGGAGCACATAATGCGCTTTGTGCAGTTTCTGTATTGGGTATGTCAACTGTCTGCGCCCCCAGTCTTCAAGTCTATGAATTTTTCCGGATCTGTCCGTAACGACATTGCAATAGCGTTCTGTCATGGCAGAAACTTGTTCGCTTTGATCCGGGTGGACGATAAGTACGATTTCGTACGTCTCATGATTTTATGGGTGAAGCTTCTTGCAATAAATCGAAAAGTAAGGCAAGGGATTAGCTAAAAAAATAGAAATTTATCTACATTTAGTTGCTGTGCTTTGTATGGTGAAACAACAACGAGCCCATTTTACTTAATCAGCAGACAAACTTCAAAAAATAGCAGGGTTAAAAATTTTGCGAAGGGTGTAGGTGTTTCATACAGGGAAAAAATATCGTGGCGGCATAACTCTTCAAATCATATAAATTATGAAAAGTGATAATACCCGTTTGCATTGACTAGGTAAGGTGGTCAAGGTAGAATCGCCCAACTTTTTATAAGGCCGGTGCTGGTTGTAATAAATGTTTTTGATAAAAAACAGGCCGTTAAAGATAGTAACCCTATGGCAAGTATATTTTGCGCTAATGGTAGTCATTGGTAGCAGTTTGTATTGGGGGATAGAGGCTGCTATATCTGGTTTTTTGGGGGTGGCGGTTAGCGTGGTGGCTGGTGTCGCATACGCGGCTATGTTATCAAGGCATAAAGGATATTCGGCAAGTGGTGTTTTACGTACAGCCTTGCGGGCTGAAGCAGTAAAGTTGCTGGTGATTATCGTGTCGCTTTGGCTTGTGTTTGTGATGTACAAGGGGTTGCAGCCAGTTATTTTTATAGGTTCGTTTATTGTTGCTGTGCTGATATCCAGCATGGCGGTGTTTGTACCGGAAAAAATACATAAGTAAAAACTGAAAGGTTAAATAAATGTCATCGGAAACTGGATTAAGTCCCACCTCGTACATACAACACCATTTGACAAACCACACAACAAGTATTGGTGATGGTTCTTTTTGGGTGTTGCATACTGACACGCTGGTTATGTCGTTGTTGCTTGGTGTGGTCAGCTTGGGGTTAATTTGGTTGGTTGTTAGAAAAGCAACATCGGGTGTGCCGGGCAAGACGCAGGCGTTTGTAGAGTTGTTGATGGAATTTATTGATGATCAGGTAAAAACAACGTTCCACGGTAATCGTCATGTGTTTGTGGCGCCTGTGGCGTTAACCATATTCGTTTGGGTATTTTTGCTTAATGCCATGGACTTTCTGCCCATAGATATCATGGCGTGGATTTATGAGCATGTTTTTGGTTTGCACAACTGGAGAGGTGTGCCGACAGCTGATGTAAATACGACATTTGCGCTGGCTTTGTCAATTTGGATATTAACTATATATTTCAGTATCAAGGTTAAAGGATTGGGTGGGTGGATTGTTGAGCTGGTTTGTAGTCCGTTTGGAAAAAATCCATTGCTATGGCCACTTAATCTGCTTTTTAACATGATTGAGTACATTTCTAAGCCGCTGTCACATTCTTTACGGTTATTTGGAAATATGTATGCTGGTGAGATAATATTCATGCTGTTGGGTATGTGGGCCTCAACTGGTGTAGCAGGCACGTTTTTTGGTGCAGTGCTTGGTGCGGGTTGGGCTATATTTCATATTCTTATAGTAATCTTGCAGGCATTTATATTTATGATGCTGTCGGTGGTTTATCTTTCAATGGCGCATGAGTCGCATTAATTAGTATAATTTTTGTTATTAACTTGAAATAAAGGAAAAGATATGGAAAACGCACAGTTTCTCGCAATGATCCAGGCTTATACAGGGATTGGTATCGGATTAATGATAGGTTTGGGTGCAGCGGGCGCGTGTATTGGTGTTGGAGTAATGTGTGGCAGGTTTCTTGAAGGTGCTGCTCGTCAACCTGAAATGATTCCAACTCTGCAGGGCAAGGTATTTTTGCTTCTGGGGTTGACTGATGCTTCGTTCATTATCGCGGTGGGTTTGGCGATGTTGTTTGCATTTGGTAATCCATTGCTGGCAGTTATTCAGTAAAAACATTTGAATTTGTTACTGGGGTAAGTAAAGGGCTGTTATGAATATAAATTTCACATTAGTCTCCCAAGCAATAGCTTTTTCTATATTTATATGGTTCACCGTCAAATTTGTGTGGCCGTATCTGTTGCGAGCAATCGAAGAGCGTCAGCAGAAAATAGCGGATGGCTTGGCGGCGGGTGAGCGTGGCAGAAAAGAATTGGAGCTTGCTAGTCAGCGTTCTTCTGAGGTGTTAAAAGAAGCTAAGCAACGCGCGAGTGAGGTCGTTATTCAAGCGGAAAAAAGAGCTTCGGATATTATAGAAGAAGCTAAGCAAAGCGCTCGGGTAGAAGGTGAAAAGATTATAGCGGGAGCAAAAGCGGAAATTCAGCATGAGATCTTTAGTGCTCGCGAATCTTTACGTCAACAGGTCGCTGGTCTGGCGGTGCAGGGTGCGTCAAAAATATTGCATCGTGAAGTAAATGCAAAGGTTCATGCGGATTTGCTTGCATCAATAGAGGCAGAGTTAAAATAAATGGCTGAAGCGATCACTATAGCGCGACCGTACGCAGAGGCACTTTTTAAGTTGGCTAAAGGAAATGGTTCATTATTTTCTTGGTCAGAAATGCTTCAGGTTATGAGTGCAATCACTCGGGAAAGTCAAGTAAGAGAATTGATTAATAACCCGCAAATTTCTTCACAAAAAATGTGCGAAATTATTTTGAGCATAAGTGGAAAAAAAGTGAACGAGATTGGTGAGAGATTTTTAACGTTGGTAACTGAAAATCAGCGATTGGAAATATTGCCGCAAATTTGCGAGTTATTTGAGCAACTAAAAGCGCAGCATGAAGGCATATTAGAGGCTGAGGTGGTGTCAGCGTTCCCACTCGAATCAGGTCAGCAAGAAAAGCTCGTGTCAATTCTTGAGTCAAAATTTAAGAGAAAAGTTAAGGTGGGAGTGAGCGTTAATAATGAGCTCATTGGTGGTGTCAGAATTAAAATTGGCGATCAAGTAATAGATAGTTCTGTGCACGGAAAACTGGAAGCCATGGCAACGGCACTCAAAAGCTAGGAGTTATAAAAATGCAGTTAAACCCATCAGAAATTAGTGAATTAATCAAAAGTAAAATTGAGGGACTTTCAGTTACATCTGAGTTTCGTACACAGGGGACTATTGTATCGCTAACAGATGGTATTGTTCGCGTTCATGGCCTTTCAGATGTAATGCAGGGTGAAATGTTGGAATTTCCAGGTGGAACGTTTGGCTTGGCTCTTAACTTGGAGCGTGATTCCGTTGGTGCGGTTATTTTGGGCACTTACGAGCATTTGAGAGAAGGTGATATTGTTAAGTGCACGGGCAGGATTCTTGAGGTGCCAGTGGGCGAAGCGTTATTGGGTCGAGTTGTTAATGCTTTGGGGCAGCCAATAGATGGAAAGGGGCCAGTTGCTGCGCAGAGAACAGAGCCGATAGAGAAGATAGCACCGGGTGTTGTGTGGCGTAAATCAGTTGATCAGCCGGTGCAAACAGGATTGAAGTCTGTTGATTCTATGGTGCCAGTAGGCAGAGGGCAGCGTGAGCTGATCATTGGGGATCGACAAACAGGTAAAACTGCAGTTGCAATTGATGCAATCATAAATCAGAAAGGTGAGAATGTAATTTGCATTTATGTTGCAATCGGACAAAAAGCTTCTTCAATTGCAAGTGTGGTTAGGAAGTTAGAGGAAGTCGGGGCCATGGCGTATACAATCGTTGTGGTTGCTTCCGCTTCTGAATCTGCTGCTATGCAATATATTGCACCATATTCTGGTTGTACCATGGGCGAGTATTTTCGTGACAGTGGGCAAGATGCTTTGATTGTGTATGATGATTTAACCAAGCAAGCGTGGGCATATCGTCAAATATCACTACTGTTACGCCGCCCACCCGGTCGTGAAGCTTATCCAGGAGATGTTTTTTATTTGCATTCTCGTCTGTTGGAAAGAGCAGCTAGGGTTAATGCCGATTATGTCGAAAAAGCAACAAATGGAAAAGTAAAAGGAAAAACAGGCTCGTTAACTGCGTTGCCTATAATTGAAACCCAGGCGGGTGATGTAACAGCATTTGTTCCTACTAATGTAATTTCGATTACAGATGGGCAGATATTTCTTGAATCTGATCTATTTAATGCGGGTATACGACCAGCAATTAATGCGGGTATTTCTGTTTCCAGGGTTGGTGGTGCTGCTCAAACCAAGGTTATTAAGAAATTAGGGGGAGGGATACGCTTGGCTTTAGCTCAATATCGTGAGCTTGCAGCTTTTGCGCAATTTGCATCTGATCTTGATGAAGCTACACGCAAGCAACTTGAGCGTGGAAAAATGGCTACAGAATTGATGAAACAGAGTCAGTACGCGACACTGAAAGTTTCTGAAATGGCATTAACATTATTTGCATTAAATAAAGGTTATTTTGATGATGTTGATATAAAACGAGCTCTTGCTTTCGAATCGGCATTAAAAAGCTACATTCGTAGTCAGCATGGTGGAATATTGGATAAAATAGAAACCAGTAAAGAGCTGGATACGGAAACAGAAAAATCTTTAGAAGCAGCAATTCAGGAATTCAAGAAAAACGGAACATATTGACCAATGCCTAGCAGTCGAGAAATACGTAATAAAATCAAGAGTATAAAAAATACTCAAAAAATTACACGTGCGATGGAAATGGTTGCCGCTTCTAAAATGAGGAAGGCGCAAGATCGCATGAAAAGAGCGCGCCCATATGGAGAAAAAATCCGTAATGTAGCCGCGCATATGAGTAATGCGAGTGTTGAGTATCGTCATCCATTTTTGATAAGTCGAAGTGCAGTTAAAAATATTGGAATTATAGTTGTAACTTCAGACAAAGGCTTGTGTGGTGGATTAAACACTAATGTTTTGCGTAGAGCGCTTAACGAGATCCGAGCTTGGGAAGTTGATGGCAATCATGTGGAAGCTTGTTGCATAGGTAATAAAGGGCTGGGATTTATGAGTCGTCTTGGAGTTCAAGTACTCTCACAAGTTACTGGTTTGGGAGATGCGCCCAATATGGAAAGATTAATTGGTGCTGTCAAAGTGATCTTGGATGCCTATACGGAGAATAGATTAGATAGGGTATATATTTTCTATAATCGCTTTGTTAATACAATGAAGCAAACACCGGTCATGGAACAACTTCTCCCTTTGACGGATGATCGTATTAATAAAGAAGATGGTGAAATGGTGGCGAAATCTTCTCGTGCTCCGTGGGATTATATTTATGAACCAGAGGCAAAGCCAGTTATTGACGATATTATGGTTAGGTATATAGAGGCACTTGTATATCAGGCAGTTGCCGAAAATATGGCATCTGAACAATCGGCAAGAATGGTTGCCATGAAAGCGGCATCTGATAATGCAGGTAATTTGATAGATGAGTTGACACTCATATATAACAAATCTCGTCAGGCGGCTATCACCAAAGAATTGTCAGAGATTGTGGGTGGTGCTGCTGCTGTTTAACTATTATAAATTTGTATTTAGGGAAAAGTGATGAGCCACCAGGGAAAAATAGTTCAGTGTATTGGCGCGGTAATCGACGTGGAGTTTATTCGGGAAGAAGTGCCCAAGGTTTATGACGCTTTGGTAATGGAAGGATCCGAATTGACGTTGGAAGTGCAACAACAGCTTGGGGATGGAATCGTCAGGACTATTGCTCTTGGATCGTCGGATGGACTGCGGCGTGGAATGATGGTTACCAATACCCAAAAGCAAATATCAGTTCCAGTCGGTACTAAAACTCTCGGTCGTATTATGGATGTACTTGGTAGACCCATAGACGAAATGGGTGAAATTGGTGCGGAATCTTTAATGCCCATTCACAGAGCTGCACCAGCTTTTGATGAGCTGTCTGCATCAACCGAATTGTTGGAGACAGGAATTAAGGTTATTGATTTGATTTGCCCCTTTGCAAAAGGTGGAAAAATTGGCCTTTTTGGTGGTGCGGGTGTGGGTAAAACCGTAAATATGATGGAGTTAATCCGAAACATTGCTATTGAGCATAGTGGGTATTCGGTGTTTGCTGGTGTAGGTGAGAGAACACGAGAGGGTAATGATTTTTATCATGAAATGAAAGATTCTAACGTGCTGGATAAGGTTGCTTTGGTTTATGGCCAAATGAATGAACCGCCTGGTAACCGTTTACGCGTAGCCCTTACTGGTTTGACGATGGCTGAGGCGTTTCGTGATGAAGGTAGGGATGTTTTATTCTTTGTTGATAATATTTATCGATACACTTTGGCGGGTACTGAGGTTTCAGCGTTGCTGGGGCGTATGCCTTCTGCTGTGGGATATCAGCCTACACTTGCTGAAGAGATGGGTAGATTGCAAGAAAGGATTACCTCTTCCAAAACTGGTTCAATTACATCAATTCAAGCAGTTTATGTTCCTGCTGATGATTTAACTGATCCGTCGCCTGCAACCACTTTTGGTCACCTTGATGCAACAGTAGTACTTTCAAGAGATATTGCCTCACTCGGAATATATCCAGCTGTTGACCCACTTGATTCAACTTCCCGTCAATTGGATCCTTTAATTGTTGGTGAAGATCATTACAATACGGCACGTGAAGTTCAGCAAACTTTACAACGATACAAAGAGTTGCGCGATATTATTGCAATTTTAGGTATGGATGAATTGTCTCCTGAAGATAAGCTATCGGTTAGTCGTGCTCGTAAAATACAAAGATTCCTTTCACAGCCATTTTTTGTTGCTGAGGTATTTACTGGATCATCAGGTAAGTATGTGCCATTAAAGGAAACAATTAAGGGATTTAAGGGTATTGTTAGTGGTGAGTATGACGATATACCTGAACAAGCATTTTATATGGTTGGTGGTATTGAAGAAGTGCTTGAGAAAGCCAAAACAATTCAGTAATAAATAGTTAATTACAGGTATTCGATGGGCACGATATTTCACTTGGATATAGTGAGTGCAGAGGAGTCAATTTATTCTGGCCCTGCTGAATTCATAGTTGCACCTGCAATGATGGGTGAGGTGGGGGTTTATCCGCAACACACCCCCATGCTAACGCGTATCAAATCAGGTGTTGTAAAATTAAGGCCCACTTAAAGAAGATGAAGAAATATATGTCTCTGGTGGGATGCTTGAAGTTCAACCTGATGTTTTGACCATTCTTGCGGATACCGCTGTGCGAGGTAAGGATTTGGATGAAGCGAAAGCTTTGCAAGCCAAGCGTCAAGCAGAAGAGGTGATGAAAACTAAGATTTCTGAAATTGAATATGCCCGTGCGCAGGCTGAACTTATTGAGGCGGTTTCACAATTGGCTGCTATTCAGAAATTAAGGAAAAGAGGTCATTAGATTTTTCTGTTTTTTTAAAAAAGGCGATTAAAAATCGCCTTTTTTTTTGATTAAGGTATTTTTACTGTATAGCTCAATTATTTAAATTATTTCTTTTTTTGTAAACTAAAGTTACTGCATTCTTTAACGAAAATTGGGAATGAAGAAGGAAATTTATCTGATTTTCAAAGAGATATTAATAATGCAAAACAAAGAATTAAAGGTTAACTGCTTGTGTTACTAGTTAATGTCGTAATATTGGCTGCTGGAATGGGTAAGAGAATGCGCTCATCTTTACCTAAGGTGTTACATCCTTTGGCAGGAAAGCCAATTTTGTTGCATGTTCTGGATACTGCTCGTACTTTGTCACCTGCAAAAATATGTGTGATTTATGGGCATGGAGGTGAGCAGGTTCGTCAGACTATTGGTAATCATTCTGATCTCATCTGGATAGAACAGGCTCAGCAGCTTGGGACTGGACACGCTGTAAAACAGGCTCTGCCTCATCTTGATAGCAATGGTGTGACGCTGGTTTTATTTGGTGATGTGCCATTGGTAAAACGCAATACGCTTAAAGTGCTAATCGAAAAAGCGCATAAGGATAGTCTTGTTCTGCTGACAGTTGAGCTGGACAATCCAGCAGGCTACGGACGAATCGTGCGTGATTCTGCCACAAATCGCATTCAGGCAATTGTGGAAGAGAAAGATGCTTCTCCATCGCAAAAAAAAATTCGAGAAATCAACACGGGGATTATGATTCTTCCAAACAATCATTTGGAGGAATGGCTTGATAAGCTGAGTAATGCGAATACCCAGGGAGAGTATTATCTGACTGATATTATTGCCATGGCTGTGAATGCTGGAATTCCAATAGAGGCTTCTTGCCCTGAATCTGATTGGGAAGTGATCGGAGTGAATAACAAAATCCAATTATCTGTCCTTGAGCGCGCATATCAACGGGATGTTGCAAACGGGTTAATGGAGCAGGGGGTCATGTTTGCTGATCCAGCACGCTTCGATGTGCGCGGACAGCTTGTTTGCGGGAATGATGTAGAAATTGACATTAATTGTGTTTTTGAAGGTAATGTTCATTTGGGTAATAACGTCAAAATCCATGCAAATTGTGTGCTTCGGAACGTGAAAATTTCGGATGGAGCGGTTATTCACCCCTTTAGTCTGATCGAAGATGCTGAAATAGGCAGAAACTGTCGTATTGGCCCGTATGCACGTATCCGCCCGGGTACACAGCTTGATGATGGCGTGCATGTGGGAAATTTTGTGGAAATTAAAAACAGTCATATTGCAGCGGAAAGCAAGGTGAATCACCTCAGCTATATAGGTGATACCGAGATGGGTAGGAAGGTCAATGTTGGTGCAGGTACGATTACCTGTAATTATGATGGCGCTTTTAAACATAGAACCATCATTGAGGATGATGTGTTTATCGGTTCTGATACGCAGCTGGTTGCGCCGGTAACGATAACCAAAGGTTCGACGGTCGGTGCCGGTTCTACAATTACGCGTGATACGCCCGAGGGTCAGCTGACATTATCCCGGACCAGGCAAATAAGTATTTCTAACTGGAAGCGGCCGAAAAAAGACAAAGGCTGAGGTTGTTTGAATAAACAGATTAACTAGAGGTAAGAGTATGTGCGGTATTGTAGGTGCAATCGCAAAGAGCGATGTTGTGCCCTTTTTACTGGAAGGTTTGTCCAAACTTGAGTACCGTGGCTATGATTCGGCTGGAATCGTGGTTGCTGATGGTACGCTGCGCAGATTGCGTACAACGGGTCGTGTTTCCGAGCTGACCAAATTGGTAGATAACGGTAAAACATCGGGATTGACCGGTATTGCACACACACGCTGGGCTACGCATGGTGCCCCCTCCGAACGTAATGCTCACCCCCATTTCTCTGGCGATCAAAGAAAGATTGCTGTCGTACATAACGGTATTATCGAAAATCACGAAATTCTCCGGCAACGCTTACAAAAGGATGGATTCGAGTTTCTATCTGATACCGATACAGAAGTAATTGCTCACCTGATTTCATTTCATCTCGATAAAACTAGCGATTTACTGGAAGCAGTCTGCCAATCCCTGGATGAGCTGCAAGGTGCTTATGCGATTGCTGTTATGGAGGAATCGCGCCCGGATCGCATAATTGTAGCCAGAAATGGAGCCCCACTTTTGCTTGGGATAGATGACGATGGAATTTATGCTGCTTCTGATGCCTCTGCATTGGTGCAGGTGACGCAACGAGTTATCTATCTTGAAGAAGGGGATGTAGCAGAGTTATCCGGTGATGGTTACCGGATTCTGAATTGCCTGGATTCTGTTAAGGGGTGTGAAGTCACCCGAAAAGTGACCGAAAGCAATCTGACGCGGGATGCGGTGGAGCTGGGGCCATATTCGCATTTCATGCAGAAGGAAATCTTTGAACAGCCGGTTGCTGTGGCAAATACCCTGGAAATGGTGTTGAACGCACAATCAGTTTCCCCACAATTATTTGGTAGCGATGCGCAAGAGATTCTTTCGCAAACGCGAGGAGTGCTGATACTTGCCTGCGGTACAAGTTATCACGCCGGCCTGGTTGCGAAATACTGGCTGGAAACCATTGCCAGAATTCCTTGTAATGTCGAGATTGCTAGCGAATATCGCTACCGTAATCCTATTGCTGATCCAGACACCCTGGTTATTGGTATTTCGCAATCTGGGGAGACAGCCGATACGCTGGCTGCGCTTGGTTATGCCAAATCTCTGGGACATCGCTACAGTCTGGCAATTTGCAACGTCCCCGAGAGTGCTCTGGTCAGGCAAACAGATTTACGTTTTCTCACCCGTGCCGGCCCTGAAATCGGCGTTGCTTCCACGAAGGCATTTACTACACAATTGGCAGCTTTGTTGTTATTTACAGTAGTGCTGGCAAAGGTATACGGGCAATTGCCGGGTAAAGATGAGCAAAGCATTATTGCTGATTTGAGGCATTTGCCGGTTGCAATACGGCGTTCATTGGAAAGTGAATCTGACATTAAACAATGGGCCGGTGATTTTTCCCAAAAGCACCATGCCTTGTTCCTCGGGCGTGGTGTACATTACCCGATTGCACTGGAAGGTGCGCTCAAGCTTAAGGAAATTTCATACATCCATGCCGAAGCCTATGCTGCAGGTGAACTCAAACATGGTCCTCTTGCACTGGTGGATAGTGGAATGCCTGTGGTTGCCATTGCTCCGAATGACGCGCTTCTGGAAAAACTGAAATCCAATCTTTACGAAGTACGCGCACGGGGCGGAGAGTTGTATGTCTTCGCTGATGCGGATTCACGTATTGAAGCAAGTGAAGGCGTTCATATCATCAGATTGGCTGAGCATGGTGGTGTTCTTAGCCCCATTTTGCATACCATACCGTTGCAACTACTGGCTTATCACGTGGCTTTGCAGAAAGGCACGGACGTAGATAAGCCAAGAAATCTTGCCAAATCAGTTACTGTTGAATAGCGATTCAGCATAATTGTTCAGCTTGTATAAGGTGGGGATTGCAAATGATCAAAATTTGTAGCCCTGCACATAGTTTCGCCACTTTATACAACCTCTCTGGAGTGGTAGCATTCCCTACTTTTAACGGTTGAAGGAAGTATCCGATGGCTGGTCATAGTAAGTGGGCTAACATCAAGCACAAAAAAGCTGCTCAAGATGCCAAACGGGGGAAGATTTTCACTCGCCTGATCAAGGAAATCACGGTAGCAGCCCGATTGGGGGGCGGGGATCCCAATAGTAATCCCAGGTTAAGATTGGCAATGGATAAGGCTTTCGGCCATAACATGCCGAAAGACAATGTCGAGCGTGCGATCAAGCGAGGCTGTGGCGAGCTTGAAGGGGTCAACTACGAAGAAATTCGTTATGAGGGCTACGGCATATCCGGTGCGGCGGTTATGGTTGATTGTATGACTGATAATCGAACACGTACAGTTGCCGACGTTCGTCATGCATTTACAAAATACGGTGGTAACCTGGGGACGGATGGTTCTGTGGCTTATTTGTTCAAGCATTGTGGCCAGCTTCTGTTCGCACCGGAAGTGGGTGAAGCGCAGCTTCTGGAAGCGGCACTGGAAGCCGGTGCAGAAGATGTGATCAGCAATGAGGATGGCAGTCTTGAAGTCATTACGGATCCCGATACATTTGTATCAGTCAAGGGGGCGCTGGAGAAAGCTGGTTTCAAGGCTGAACTGGCCGAGGTTACCTGGAAATCAGAAAATGAGGTGTTATTGCAGGGCGATGATGCGATCAGGATGCAAAAACTTCTAGACGCTCTGGAAGATCTCGACGATGTGCAGGATGTTTATACCTCGGCAGTGTTAGACGCCTGATCTTGTTGCCTTCCAAAGGTATTCGCATACTGGGAATTGACCCTGGCTTGCGCATAACGGGTTTCGGCATTATTGAGAAAATCGGGAATCAGTTGGTTTATGTCGGCAGTGGTTGTGTGGTAACCGGTGAATCCGGTTTGCCTGGCCGCTTGAAGACAATTCTCGATGGGCTCAATGAAATTATTCAGCAGCATAAACCCGAGCAAGTTGCGGTCGAACAGGTTTTTGTCAATATCAATCCCAAATCAACGCTGCTGCTTGGCCAGGCTCGTGGCGCTGCCATCAGTGCAGCAGTTCTTCATGAACTTTCCGTGTATGAATATACTGCCTTGCAAGTCAAACAGGCTGTGGTGGGAAATGGCCATGCCCATAAAGAACAGGTACAGGAAATGGTGATGCGATTGTTGAGATTGGGTGAGCGACCCCGGCCGGATGCGGCTGATGCGCTGGCGTGTGCCATTTGCCACGCTCATGGTGGAACCGGTTTGCTGGCCTTGAGTGCACGTAGCCGTTCCCGACGGAGCAGGCGTTAGTGATCGGGAGAATTACTGGCTTATTGCTGGAAAAACATCCTCCACTTGTGTTGATGGATGTCAACGGTGTTGGTTATGAACTCGACGTACCCATGAGCACTTTTTGCAAGCTGCCGGGTATTGGTGAAAAGGTAACCCTCCATACACACTACTGGGTGCGTGAGGATGCACATTTATTGTTTGGTTTTATGACTGAGCCGGAGCGTGCGATGTTTCGTCAGTTGACAAAAATCTCCGGTATCGGTGCGAGAACAAGCCTGGCGATTTTATCTGGCCTGAGCGTCAATGATCTGCATCAGATCGTATTATCGCAGGATAGCGTTCGTTTAACCGGAATACCGGGTATCGGAAAAAAAACAGCAGAGCGCTTGCTACTGGAGTTACGCGATAAAATCAACACAACATTGACTTTGCCTGAAACGGGTACAGCAGCTCCGGATGCTGCCAAAGACATCCTCAATGCGCTATCAGCGCTGGGCTATAATGACCGGGAAGCTAACTGGGCGTTTGGACAATTGCCGGAGGGTGTCACGGTATCTGACGGAATCATGCAGTCACTGAGGCTGTTATCAAAAGCAAAATAGTATCCTGGCTGATGCCACATGATTGAATCGGATCGAATCATCACTGCCTCTCCATTTTCTTCCCGGGAAGAAGCCATAGAACGCGCACTTCGTCCCGTTCAGCTGGATGATTATGTCGGCCAAGAGAAAATACGCGAACAGCTGAAGATTTTTATCGAAGCCGCCCGGCTAAGGCAAGAGGCGCTGGATCACGTATTGCTGTTTGGACCGCCTGGATTGGGTAAGACAACGCTTGCCCATATCATTGCCCGTGAAATGGGCGTGAACCTGCGCCAGACTTCCGGCCCGGTGCTGGAGCGTGCGGGTGATCTGGCTGCTTTGCTGACCAATCTGGAAGCTAACGATATTCTGTTTATTGATGAAATTCACCGGTTATCCCCTATTGTCGAGGAAATTCTTTATCCGGCAATGGAGGATTACCAGCTGGACATCATGATTGGCGAAGGGGCTGCGGCAAGATCGGTCAAGATAGATTTACCGAGCTTTACTCTGGTGGGTGCAACTACACGTGCAGGCATGTTGACCAACCCGCTGAGAGATCGTTTCGGGATTGTTTCCCGCCTGGAATTTTATACTGCAGATGAATTAAGCAGGATCGTTACCCGTTCTGCCGGGTTGCTCAATGTTGATATTACCGATGATGGTGCCAGGGAAATTGCACGCAGATCGCGGGGCACGCCGCGTATTGCCAATCGCTTGTTACGCAGGGTGCGCGATTTTGCTGAAGTCAGGGCGAATGGGCGCATTGAGCGTAAGGTAGCTGATGCAGCGTTGCAAATGCTGGATGTTGATGCTACCGGTCTGGATGTGCTGGACAGAAAACTGCTACTGGCCGTACTGGAAAAATTTGGTGGTGGGCCGGTGGGCGTGGATAACCTTGCTGCAGCCATTAATGAAGAGCGAGATACAATCGAGGAAGTGCTGGAACCTTACCTCATCCAGCAAGGTTTTTTGCAACGCACTCCGCGTGGCCGGATGGCAACGATGATGACCTATCAGCACTTCAATGTTGTTCCTTCACACCAAATTACAACACCGAGTCTGCCTGGTACAGATTAAATGTAGACAACAATACCCCAACACCACATCTATATTTTTTTGGAGAGTGTTTTTAGGACAATGGAAACAGTTTTCACTCACCCTGTGCGTATTTATTATCAGGATACGGATACCGGCGGTGTCGTCTATCACGCGTCCTATCTGAACTTCATGGAGCGTGCCCGCTATGAATGGTTGCGTGAACTGGGATTCACAGTAGATACAATGATCCGGTCGCACCAGATGATTTTTTTGATCCGTTCGCTCAGTATCGAATATTTTAAACCGGCTGTGCTGGATGATCTGCTGGGTGTCACGGTGAAGGTGATAGAAGTTGGCAGAAGCCGGATAACGTTGCAGCAGCAGATTCTACGTGAACAGAGTACACTTGCCAGCGCAACTGTTCATGCAGTGTGCGTTGGAGCAGAAACATTGAAACCAATAAGTGTCCCGGCGCCACTTCGCCAAAAAATCGAGAAATAGTCATCATGAGTCAAGCAATTACCCAGGATTTATCATTTTTCCACCTTGTTAGTGGTGCGAGCCTTCCGGTTCAGCTGGTTATGCTGTTGCTGCTACTGGCTTCGTTCGTTTCCTGGTGGTTCATTTTCAGAAAATTATTTACCCTGCGACAGGAAATCAAACAGACTGACGAGTTTGAAAGCATATTCTGGCGTGGTTCGGATTTGAATGCACTGTACCAGCGGGCGGCCAATGCACGCCATGCTGTAGGCAGTATGGAACGGATTTTTGAAGCCGGATTTCGGGAATTTACTAAATATCAATCCGGAATCGATATTGGCCCCATTATGGACAGCACACGTGGCGCAATGCGAGCGGTTTATCAACGTGAAATGGACAGGCTTGAATCGCATCTGTCATTTTTGGCCACTGTGGGGTCAGTCAGTCCGTATGTGGGGTTGTTTGGGACGGTATGGGGTATCATGAATGCATTTCGTGAACTATCCAATGTTGGGCAGGCTACCATCGCACACGTTGCGCCAGGTATTGCTGAAGCTTTGATTGCAACGGCAATGGGACTTTTCGCTGCAATTCCTGCTGTGGTTGCCTATAACCGTTATGCCAGCGACACTGCCCAGCTGGCCACGCGTTATGAAAGTTTCATTGAAGAAGTATCCAACGTTTTGCAGCGCCGTGTGGCTAAACCCCGGGATACGGCGAATTTCTCATGATGCAGCGTCGCAACAAACGCCGGTTGATGAATGAGATCAATGTCGTGCCATACATTGATGTCATGCTGGTATTGCTGATCATATTCATGATTACCGCACCTCTCATTCAGCCTAGCCAGATTGAATTGCCCGAGATTGGAAAAGCTTCTGCTCCTCCGGTGGAACCTTTGGAAGTGGCGATTGCCGCAAGCGGAAGCCTCACATTACGGGATCGTGCGGGTGCCGGTAAGGAGCAGCAAGTCGACCGTAGCCAGTTGGTGGAGTTGATCAAAGCCAAACAGGCACAAAATACCGACCAGCCTGTTGTGATTGCGGCAGACAAAAATGTCCGTTATGAAGAAGTAATTAAAGTAATGGATCTTTTGCAGCAACAGCAAATCCGTAAAATCGGGTTGTTAACCAAGTCAAAATAACTGTCAGGGTGTAATGCGCAATGATCCGGCTACCGGGAAATAATAGCGAACCGGGAAAACTGCGTGCGGCATTATTTGCCCTGCTGGTGCATGCCGTATTTCTCGTTTTGCTGGTATTTGGCCTGAACTGGAAAAATGAGGCACCAGAGGCGATGTCTGTTGATTTGTGGGCTGATTTACCCCAGCGGCCTGTCAAGCCTGCTCTTTCTGTTGCAAAGGCAGTACCCAAGCCTGAGCCGGTTAAAATTAAGCCACAACCACAACCACAACCACAACCACAACCACAACCACAACCACAACCACAACCACAACCACAGCCGGTGATCAAGGTTGCTCCTCCGCCTGTGCGTAAACCTGATATCGCCCTCAAGGATAAAACGGAAAAGCCACAGCCCAAAGAAGAAGCGAAGAAGCCGGAGCCGGTAAAAAAAGAAGTGCCGAAAGAAGAGCCTGCCAAAAAACCAGTAGAAAAACCCACACCAAAAGAAGAAATCAAGAAACCTGAGCCTATCAAGAAAGAACCCCCCAAGGCCGAACCAGTTAAAAACACTGACCAAAAAACCGGGAAAAAGGAAGAAACGCCGCCTCAGACTGCTGCAACACAAAAAATGGCACAGCAGCATACTGGTGAGACAGCTGCAGCACAATCCAAAGCTAATGGTGAAATCGATAAATACAAAGCCATGATCGAGGCCAAGATTCGTAGCCGGATCATTATGCCTCCAGATCTTCCTGGAGATCCGTTTGCTGAATTTTCTGTCACCTTGCTACCTGGAGGAGATGTTTTGACAGCTACTTTACGTAAATCAAGTGGTTATGTTTCGTTTGATGAAGCGGTGGAGCGAGCAATCTATCTTGCCAAACCGTTGCCATTGCCGCCAGATCCTGCGTTGTTTAATGCTTTTCGTAACCTAGATCTTAAAGTTTATTACCATGAAAAATCCTGATTTGTATTTGTACCCTGATATGGCGGCTCGTATGCGTAATTTTCTGTATTGCGCTGTCATGTTCCTGTTGCTGTGGGTGAGTGTTCCTCTGCAGGCTGCACTCAATATTGAAATTTTTGGCGGAGGTAGTAACAAAATTCCGATTGCAATTGCGCCGTTTAATGGAGAAAGAGGGCTTCCACAAAATATTTCAGCGATTGTATCGGCAGATCTGGAACGTACCGGGTTGTTTAAACTGGTGGATCCTATGGGATTAGGTTCACAGGAACCTGAGCAAATCAGATATCTCGATTGGCAGGGGCGTGGTGCGAGCGCACTTGTTGTCGGCAGCACTTCCATGCTGCCGGACGGACGGATAGATATTCGTTTTCGTTTGCTGGATGTCGTCAAACAGACGCAACTGACCGGATTTAGTGGAGCGGTTACAGCCGAGCAATTGCGCGCCTTTGCACATCGAATTGCGGATATTGTGTATGAGACGCTGACAGGTGAGCCCGGCGCGTTTAGTACCCGTATTGCTTTTGTCAAGAAACAGGGGAGCCAGTACGCACTCCAGGTGTCGGATTACGACGGATTCAATGCGCGTTCCTTGATTGAATATACCGAGCCGATCATTTCTCCGGCATGGTCCCCAGACGGCGGGAGAATTGCCTATACGTCCTTTGAAAAGAAAAAACCGGTAGTTTATGTGCAGACACTGGCAACCCGGGAACGTAAAGCTGTGGCGAACTTCAAGGGTAGTAACAGTGCTCCGGCATGGTCGCCTGATGGTAGTAAGCTGGCTGTTGTCCTGACATTACACGGCGGATCACAAATTTATCTGATTAACGCTGATGGAAGTGGATTGCAGAGGATTTCGCAAAGCCCGGGGATTGATACAGAACCCAGCTTCTCACCGGATGGCAGATGGCTGATGTTTACTTCGGATCGAGGGAAGTCCGCAGATACCGTATGCTGGTATCGGGAGGTGCTGCCGAAAGATTGACGTTTGAAGGAAGTTACAATGTCAGCCCGCGTTACAGTGTGGATGGAAAACGGTTCGTTTATATTCACAGAAACGCTGGCCGATTCAGTGTTGCGGTGCAGGATCTGGCAACCCGGCAGATGCAGTTGCTAACGGACTCCAATTTTGACGAATCTCCCAGCTTCTCCCCCAATAACCGCATGATTCTGTACGCAACTGAAACGGGTGGGCATGGTATATTATCCATCGTTTCAAGTGATGGGCAGACGAGGAGTCGTCTTTCCCAGCCGATGGGAAATATCCGGGAGGCGGTTTGGGGGCCATTACTGAAACAGCGCTAAGACAGGGAGGGGAATAATCCTCAAAAGCATGGTTTAACGTTCTATTTATTTATGGTGAGAAATGAAAAAAATCTTTGCGGTACTGGTAGTTTGCATGTTGTCAGCTTGTGCCAGCGATAATGCTCAACAAACTTCTGATGTTGAGGATCATTCGTATGGCAGCGAAGGAGAGGGGGCGCGTGGCGGTGCAGGATCTGGTGGTTTTGGAATGAATCCTTTGCAGGATCCTAACAATATTTTATCTCGCCGCAGTGTTTACTTTGATTTTGATAGCTATGCTGTAAAAGGAGAGTATCGCGAGCTGGTGCTGGCACATGCCGCTTATTTGCGTGATAACCCGAATGCACAGGTGTTGCTGCAAGGTAATACCGATGAGCGTGGAAGTCGTGAATACAATCTTGCGCTGGGACAGCGTCGTGCAAACAGCGTAAAGGATGTTCTGCTGCTATCCGGTGCGCGGGATCAGCAGGTTGAAGCTGTTAGCCTGGGTGAAGAAAAACCGCGTGCGCTGGGGAATGATGAATCTGCCTGGTCCGAGAATCGCCGTACCGACATTCTCTATCAGGGAGAATATTAATGTTCTTGCGCGCTTTCCTGCCATTGTTTTTGCTGCTGAGCTGCAGTATGGCTCAGGCTGCGCTATTCAGTGATTCTGAAACACGCGAACAACTGGATGTTTTACGCACAAAAGTGACGGAAATGGAAGCGCGCATGCAGCGTACCGAAGAGGTTCTCATGGGGCAAGCCTTGATTGAGTTGCATACCCAGGCTGAGAACCTCAAGGATGAGATGGGCAAGCTGCGGGGTCAGATGGAGATGCTGGAAGAGGAGAACAGGTCGCTACGCAAGCAGCTAAAGGATTTTTATCTGGATATTGACAACCGTTTGCGTCAGATTGAACCAGGTTCCACAGGAGCTCCTGCGCCTGATTCCAGGGGGTACGCACCGCCATCCGAATCACCTGCGGCTGAGGCAAAAGAAATAAAGAGCGCAGAATCCAAAAAATCAACCGTGATTCTGCAGTTGCCCGATGCAACTCAGCGTGGTCGCTATGATGCGGCCTATGCCTTGATTAAAGGCGGAGATTATTCTGGAGCTATCGCCGGGTTCGAGAATTTTCTGGTGCAGTACCCACGGTCGGCGCTTGCACCTTCTGCAGCTTACTGGATTGGCAATGCGCACTATGCATCAAGAAATTTCGACAAGGCGATTGCTGCCCAGCAACGGTTACTTGATGTTTACCCGGATAGTCCCAAAGTACCCGATGGACTTTTAAATATGGCGAGTAGCCAGATTGAAACTGGTCAAAAGATGGCAGCCAGAAAGATACTGGAAAATCTTATTGCCAACTATCCCGGTACTGAGGCTGCTGCTAAAGCCAGGCAACGCTTAGTATCGTTGAAATAGGTTTTGGTCGGGTTTTTGCCAAAATACAACCTGGTTTGCTCCACGTTTCAAAATTTTCCTCTGCAGTAAGGTAGAGTCTTCCTGCTCCGTTAAGGTTACGGATGTTACGAATTTCAGAAATTTTTTTCTCGCTTCAGGGTGAAACCAGTCGTATGGGGTTGCCCACAGTGTTTGTGCGTCTGACCGGATGTCCGTTGCGTTGCGGATACTGTGATACCAGTTATGCATTCTCTGGCGGGAAGAGTATGGATATCAACGCGATCATCAGTGAGGTGGCTTCATTTTCTCCGCGCTTTATTACGGTTACGGGTGGTGAGCCACTGGCCCAGGCTGATTGTCTGATCTTACTGACTGCATTGTGTGACCGAGGCTATTCCGTCTCTCTGGAAACCAGTGGTGCTCTGGATGTTTCACAGGTTGATCCACGCGTATCGCGAATTCTGGACATCAAGACACCGGGTTCAGGTGAAGTTGAAAAAAATTACTGGGATAATCTTATCTGTTTGACATCCCATGATGAAATCAAGTTTGTGCTGTGTGATCAGGCTGATTATAGCTGGGCCAGACAAAAATTCCTTGAGCTGAAGCTGGATACAATTTGCCCGGTTTTATTCTCTCCGGCCTATAACCAGCTCGCTCCGGCCGAGCTTGCGGGCTGGATCTTGCGAGACCGGTTGCCTGTTCGTTTGCAGTTACAGTTACACAAGTTGCTTTGGGGGGAATGTGCCGGAAAATGAAGTGCAAGGCGGACAATGCTTATGAAAAATGCGATTGTATTGTTATCCGGTGGGCTGGATTCTGCTACCACGCTTGCAATCGCCCAGCATGACGGATTTTCCTGCTACGCACTCAGTATTGATTATGGTCAGCGCCATGTTGCCGAACTGGCTGCCGCAGCGAGGATCGGACAATCTTTGCAAGTTAGTGATCACCAGTTTCTCAAGCTCGATCTGACAGTTCTGGCCAATTCGGCGTTGACCGATGCTTCTCTTGCTGTTCCCATGCACGGTACCAGTACCGGCGTGCCAGTTACCTATGTTCCTGCACGTAACACCATTATGTTGTCTCTGGCTCTAGCCTGGGCAGAGGTGCTGAGTAGCCAGGATATTTTTATAGGTGTGACGGCGGTGGATTATTCAGGCTATCCCGATTGCCGTCCTGACTATATTCACGCTTTTGAAAAAATGGCCAATCTGGCTACAAAAGCAGGACGAGAGGGGAGAGAGCTGGCCATACATACTCCTTTGATTGATTTGCCCAAGCGTGACATTATCCGGCGCGGTATGGAACTGGGGTTGGATTACAGTCTTACGGTTTCCTGTTACCAGGCCGATGCAGCCGGGTATGCGTGTGGATTATGTGATGCATGCCATATCCGGCGAGCTGGTTTCGAGTCAGCGAATATTCCTGATCCAACGTATTACCAGCATCAGTAAGGTTGTAATTTCAGAAAGTTGCTTGGAAGGGGGAATTATTGCCTGCTTCGTTCGATACAAATGCCAAGTTGTTTCACACCTGGGATAACGTTAAGTTTTGCTGCGCTGACCTTTACCCGGGGCGAGCCAAATTCAGTCAGAATCAGCTGAGCAATATTTTCTGTCAGTGTTTCAAGCAGGGAGAAATGTTGTTGATGGAGTGTTGTGCTAATTTTATGCACAACTTGTGAATAATCCAGAGCATCTTCGATACGGTCACTTTTGCTGGCTTGTTGAGAAGGGAGTGCAATCTCGATATTCAACTCAATGGTTTGTGGAATTTTTCTTTCCCACGGATAAATGCCAATCAAGGTTTTAATTCTGAATTCTTTGAGAAAGATGATATCCATGGTTTGGTTTAAGGCTACTTTGGTTAGGTGAAGATTTACCAGATTGTTCAATTTTAATTTGTTTGCTGGGAAGCTATAACTTTCATGATTGCTGCTGCTCTTATTCTCTCATCCTATTTGCTGGGCTCGGTTTCTTTTGCGGTGATTGCGAGCAAGTTATTCAAGTTGCCGGATCCGCGCAGCTATGGCTCCGGGAATCCCGGGGCGACCAATGTATTGCGGACGGGCAAGAAAGCTGCAGCCACGCTGACTTTACTGGGTGATGCAGGAAAAGGGTGGGTAGTGGTTGTGGTGGCAAAATATCTGGTTGAGGTCTGGCAATTGGGTGATGAGATGGTTGCCGGTGCTGCTCTTGCGGTTTTTCTTGGGCACTTGTTTCCAGTGTTTCTGGCATTCAAGGGAGGAAAGGGTGTTGCCACATCAGCGGGCATACTGTTAGGGTTGAATCCCTGGCTGGGGTTGCTTGCAGTTTCAACATGGATAATCGTGGCTGTAGTTTCGCGTATTTCTTCGTTGTCTGCATTGTTATCCGCTCTGCTTGCACCGTTGTACGCCTATTTTTTGCTGGGAAGAATGGAATTGGTGATAACTGTGCTGATCATCTCGACTCTTTTGATATTGAAACACCGATCGAACGTCACCAATCTGATTGCCGGCAGGGAGTCGAGGATAGGTAAAAGCAGTTAGCAGGCGGAGGTTGTTTTTATAGATCTTCCAGATTCCAGCGAGCCTTGACGGTAAAGCTGCCACTCGGTTCGTGTAATCCATTGCATTGCTGTAAACGTAACGCTCCTGCCAGTGCAATCATTGCGCCATTATCAGTACAAAACTCCAGTTCGGGAAAAAAGATGCTGATACCGATACCGCCCAGGTGGTGCTGTAATTTTTTCCGCAATCGGCTGTTTGCTCCCACGCCGCCCGCAACGACCAGTTGTTTCAATCCGGTGAAATTCAGAGCAGCGGTGGATTTTTTTACCAGTACATCCGTCACGGCATCCTCAAAAGCGTATGCGATATCGGCCCGATCCTGGCTGCTTGTTTTGTGCTGATGAATAAGCAGGGCTGTGGCTGTTTTTAACCCGCTGAAACTGAAATTCAGATCATTGCTGTTAAGCATGGGGCGCGGAAGTTTGAATCGTCCCATCTGGCCTTGGGTGGCGAGTTCCGCCAGGAATTTCCCACCAGGGTAGCCGAGACCAAGTAATTTCGCGGTTTTATCAAATGCTTCTCCGGCGGCATCATCTACTGTTTCACCTAAAAGCTGGTATTGTCCAATGCCATCGACCCGCATTAGTTGCGTGTGTCCTCCGGAAACCAGCAGCGCTATAAACGGAAAACAGGGTGCCGGATCGGATAAAAGCGGGGAAAGCAGATGGCCTTCAAGATGATGGATATTCAAGATTGGTATATGACGTGCAAAGGCCAGGGCAGAACTGAAACTTGCTCCAGTCAGCAAGGCTCCTGCAAGTCCCGGGCCTTGGGTATAGGCGATAGCGTCGATAGATTCGAGAGAAATATCCGTTTGTCCGAATAATTGTCTGATAAGCGGTAATACACGGCGAATGTGGTCGCGCGAAGCCAACTCGGGTACAACACCACCATATTCACTGTGCATATCGACTTGGGAATGCAGTGTGTGGCCAAGGAGGCCGTGATCGGTATCATAGAGCGCTACACCGGTCTCATCGCACGAAGTTTCAATACCTAAAACAAGCATTTTACAATTTCACTGTAGTTATGTGTGATCACCAAACTTTCTTTTGAAAAAAAATGAATAGTGTTAAACTAGCGGGATTTTTCGAGGCCAATTAGATGAGCTGGTCTTGGGAAAAAATTGGCTGGTGGCGTTATTGTTGTGGCAACATAATTCAAGCTGCCGTCGGTGTGCTTTATAACTTAGTTTCGACTGCAGGGCAATTGGGAATTATTCTGTAAATCTATAAGGTAATCAGAGGAGACCGAAAGGAATTATCATTTTATGACTACTGTTAAAGTCAAGGAAAACGAGCCATTTGAAATTGCGATGCGGCGCTTTAAGCGTTCTATTGAGAAAACCGGTTTGCTAACCGAGTTGCGTGCCCGTGAGTTTTATGAGAAACCCACAGCAGTACGTAAACGCAAGCATGCTGCAGCAGTAAAGCGTACATACAAGCGTTTGCGTAGCCAAATGCTTCCCCCGAAACTGTATTAATTCCCTTTTCCTCTCCAAAGATCAAATCGATTACTCAATGAATTTAAGGCAGAAAATAACTGAGGATATGAAATCAGCTATGCGTGCGGGAGACGTAAAGCGCCGTGATGCGATTCGTTTACTGCAGGCTGCCTTGAAGCAGAAAGAAGTGGATGAGCGAGTTGAACTGGATGATGTTGCTGTGATTACGGTAATAGAAAAAATGCTTAAGCAGCGTCGGGATTCTATTACGCAGTATGAGGCAGCAGAGCGTCAGGATCTGGCGGATATTGAAAAATTTGAGGTGGAGGTGCTGCAGGTTTATATGCCGAAGGCCCTAAGTGATGTCGAGCTGGATGCCGTAATTACCGAGGCCATTGCTTCAATTGGAGAAAGTGGATCTCTCAAGATCGGGGAGATTATGGCATTACTTAAACCGAAATTGGCAGGCAAAGCCGATATGGGGAAGGTATCCCAGTTCGTTAAAGAAAAAATCTCATAAACTGATCCAACACTGCTGATTTTTGTTTTCTTGTCGGCTATTCCGGGTGAATAGCACGCGGTATCCTAATCGGAGCTTCTTGCTGGTAAATGATTGAACAATCGTTTATTCAGGAGTTACTGGAGCGCATTGATATTGTCGATGTGGTTACGCGACATTTTCAGCTCAGAAAAGCAGGTGCGAACTATACTGCATGTTGCCCTTTTCATAATGAAAAAACCCCTTCGTTTACGGTAAATTCATCCAAGCAGTTTTACCATTGTTTTGGTTGTGGCAGACATGGTAACGCCATCAATTTCTTGATGGAGCATAGTGGCCTCAGTTTTATTGAGGCTGTGGAGAGTCTATCGGCACATGCAGGTTTGCAGATTCCTGTTCAGAGCGCCGTTTATGCAAGTGTTTCCAATGCGGGGAAGGTGGCTACTGCTAATCCAGGTGTAGAGGAAAAAACTGAATTATCCTCGCCTTCTGTTGATTTATATGAGCGAATGGAGCAGGCAGCAAGATTTTATCGGCAGCAACTCAAGCAATCAGAAGAGGCAATTACCTACTTGAAAACCCGGGGAGTTTTGGGGCAAACTGCGTTGCAGTTTGGCATTGGTTATGCACCTCCCGGCTGGCAAAATCTTTCCGGAGTCTTTGCAGATTATCCTTTTGATGACCCCGATCATCCGTTGGTGCATGCAGGCTTGGTTGTGGCGCATGATGGCAAGAGAAATCATGATCGTTTCCGTCACCGAATTGTATTTCCAATTTTTGATCGGAAGAAAAAAATTATCGGGTTTGGCGGGCGTGCGCTAGGCGCAGGCGAGCCAAAATACCTGAATTCACCAGAAACCTCTCTGTTTATCAAAGGGCGCGAGCTCTATAACCTGGTGCATGCCAGCCCGGCAATTCGCAAGTCAGGCCGGGTTGTCGTAGTTGAGGGTTATATGGATGTGGTGATGCTGGCGCAATACGGTATTGAAAATGTGGTGGCTACTTTGGGAACGGCCACGACAGCTACGCATATTCAGAAACTCTTGCGTCATACGGATGAGGTAATTTTCTGTTTTGATGGCGATGAGGCGGGGAGCAAGGCTGCATGGCGTGCGCTGGAAACGAGCCTGCCCCAGCTCAAGGACGGAAAGGACATCAAGTTTTTATTTTTGCCGGATAGAGAAGATCCGGACAGCTATATTCGCAAGTATGGCCGGATGGCATTTGAAGAGCTTCTGGAAAAATCATTGCCATTGTCGGTGTTTTTTTGTAATGGTTTGTCTACTCGTGTGAATATCGGAACAAGTGAGGGGCGTGCGCGCTTGATTCAGCTGGCAGGTCCACTATTAGCACAAATTAATGCTCCAATATTTGGATTTATGCTGATGAGGCGTGTGTCCGAACTGGCTGGGGTGGAGCAGAATCAATTGGCGACATTCCTGAAAACAGGAAAGAAGGATCGACCTTCCGTGCGGCGCTCTGAAGTATCCAGACCTCTATCTGTAACACCGTATCGCAGATTGATCCAGATTTTGCTACATTCCCCGGATTATGCAAATCGGATAGACATGAATCTGCTTTTGGTAAGTGGAGATCAAAGTGAGGAAAAGGCGTTGTTGATTGCTTTGGTGGATTTTTTGGGGGCGGCGGTGCGCGCTTCGGAGGAAGAATTAAATTTGGTAACGATTTTGTCGTATTTTGATCAAACTTCCCACCATGATTTGTTGGAGAACATAATCCGAGATGTTTATGTAAAAGACGAGAGCTGGAATATTGATGCCGAATTTATCGGGGGAATCGAGCGTTTGCGGGAGGTGCATCGTAGATCAAGAATAGCGGAATTGCACAGCCGGTCACTTGCTTCACTTACCTTGGAAGAGAAAAATGAATTGCGCCAACTCATGCTTTCATAACTTGCCCGAGTTGAGTTTTCTCATATTTGTTGATTATTGGTTATAAAAAACAGGGGATGGTGTTTGTGATCGTGAGGCTGCTATTGAATTCAGTCGTATCCTTCATATATTCGAAATACATTGGAAGTTTGGTATAATTAAAGGCTTTCTGTTTGATTTTTCTCTAGTCTTAATGGGTGCTCTGCATGGCAAAAACTAAAGTGTCGGAATCAGCTAAGAAAAATATCGTTACGTCTACAGAAGAAGTGGTAGAAACAAAAAGCGGTAAATCGCGCTCGGCGAGTGTAGAACATGTGGTTAAGGTTACTGCAAAAAAAAGCACTAAAAATATCACGAGTGACAAGGCTGAATCTGCACCTGTAAAAAAAGAGACGGTTGCTGCTTCTAGGAAAAAATCTGTCAAAGTAGCCAAGCCGAACGATGACCTTGCTGTTTCCGTAGAGCAAGAGCAGAGTGTGTTGTCTTCTGAGAGTGAATTGGAGGATCTGGCGGCCCTTGATGATGTTTCCGAAAAAACCAAAGTAAGCAAAAAAAATAAGGCTACATCCTCGGAAAAACAAAACATTGGTTCGAATGAGGAAGACGCATCAATATCGTCAGACGATGATATTGAGTTAAGGCGGATGCGTTTAAAGAAACTGATCATGCAGGGTAAGGAAAGAGGTTATCTGACCTACTCCGAGATTAATGATCATTTGCCGGATGATATGCTGGAAGCTGATCAGATCGAAGGTATCATCAGCATGATCAACGATATGGGCATTTCCGTACACGATGAAGCTCCTGATGCGGAAGCTTTATTAATGTCGGATGCGGCAACAGCAGTAACTGATGAAGATGTTGTTGAAGAGGCTGAAGCTGCGCTCTCCAGTGTGGATTCTGAATTTGGTCGTACTACAGATCCGGTGCGGATGTATATGCGTGAAATGGGATCGGTAGAGCTATTGACCCGCGAGAGTGAAATAGAGATTGCCAAACGTATCGAAGATGGACTGAGGCATATGATACAGGCGATTTCTGCCTGCCCGACAATCATAGAGAACGTACTGGAATTGGCTGCCGACGTGGAAAGTGACCGGCTTCGTGCAGATGAACTCGTCGATGGTTTTCTGGATGATGATTCAGAGGAAATCATGGGCAAGGAAATGCCTGAAGAATCATTGGATCAAGATTTTGATTCTGAGGATTCGGAAGACGATCAAATGGCGGCTGCCAGTGCTAATCTGCTAAAGATGAAAACTGAGGTTCTGGAGCGCTTTACGGTGATTCGTCAGACCTATGAAGGTATGAAGAAAATCATCAGCAAGAAAGATGATCGTCACGATAAAAAGTACAAGCAGCTACAAGAGAAAATTTCTTCCGAGCTGATGGCAATGCGTTTTTCTGCCAAGATGGTTGAGAAATTATGTGATATGCAGCGCGATATTGTGAGCGACATTCGCAATTGTGAACGTAAAATTGCGGAGCTGTGCGTTACACGGGCAGGAATGCCTCGAAACTACTTTATTAAGGCATTTCCTGGCAATGAGACAAATATTGATTGGATTAATTCAGAAATCGAGTCTGCCCAGTCTTATAGCCAATCATTAGAGCATTTTCGTCCAGCAGTGATGGAACAGCAGCAAAAAATGCTTGAGCTTCAGAAACAGGCAGGTATTCCCATCAAAGAACTCAAGGAAATTAACCGGCGAATGACGACGGGTGAAGCCAAGGCTCGTCGCGCTAAACGTGAAATGACTGAAGCCAACTTGCGATTGGTGATTTCAATCGCCAAGAAGTATACTAATCGTGGGTTGCAATTTCTTGATCTGATTCAGGAAGGTAATATCGGGTTGATGAAGGCCGTTGATAAATTTGAATATCGACGTGGTTATAAATTCTCAACCTATGCAACGTGGTGGATCCGTCAGGCAATTACGCGCTCTATCGCAGATCAGGCTCGGACCATTCGTATTCCGGTGCATATGATTGAGACGATTAATAAAATGAATCGTATTTCTCGTCAGATATTGCAGGAAACCGGGCAGGAGCCGGAGCCAGCGGTGTTGGCTGAAAAGATGGAAATGCCAGAAGAAAAAATTAGAAAGATTCTCAAGATATCGAAAGAGCCAATTTCAATGGAAACTCCCATTGGTGATGATGAAGATTCTCATTTGGGAGATTTTATTGAGGATGTTTCAACGATGGAGCCGGCAGATGCTGCTGTTTACGCTGGTTTGCGCACTGTTACAAAAGATGTGCTTGATTCGTTGACTCCCCGGGAAGCTAAGGTATTGCGTATGCGTTTCGGTATCGAAATGAATACCGATCATACTTTGGAAGAGGTTGGAAGGCAGTTTGATGTAACGCGTGAGCGTATTCGTCAGATAGAAGCAAAAGCGTTGCGTAAGCTGAGACACCCTGCTCGATCTGACCGCTTGCGTAGTTTCCTCGATAGCGGGAACTCCTGATAATTTATTTGTTAATCCTGTTTGGTTGGCAAGCTAAGAAGGAATAAAATTTTCTGTCATCAGGGTCTGTAGCTCAGTTGGTTAGAGCAGGGGACTCATAATCCCTTGGTCGTAGGTTCAAGTCCTACCAGACCCACCAAATAAAAAGCCCCTTATTTGTATATGAATAAGGGGCTTTTTTACTACAGTGGCAGGATGTGTTTTTGTATTACACAGTTATTTCTTGCACCTTGCTTTACTTGTTTTTTTATTCTGAAAATTTCCAGATAATATAAACGGTTGCCTGTAACCATTCTTGCTTTGTGTGTGGCTGTTAAAATCCCGGGTTTCGATATGGTTTTAGTACGTAACCAGCGGCACCTCAGAATACACTGGAACTTTAACCATTTTCTATTTTGTCGTAATGGCCAATAAAAAGGGCTGGTCCGCAAGAACCAGCCCTTTTTATTAGCTTGACTAATTGAGTTATATTACTTGAGCGTAGCAATATATTCGGATACAGCTTTCATTTCTTGCTCGCTCATGCGGGAAACAATTGTTTGCATGGCGCTGTTCGTATCATTTTTGCGTGTCCCCTGCCGGAATGCTTGTAACTGGGAGAGGGTATAGCCAGGATGTTGGCCATCAATTTTGGGGTAGTGTGGAGGAATACCCTGTCCATCAGGAGAATGGCAGCTGGAACATGCGGGAATAGAGTTCTCCAGATTGCCGCCTTGATATAATCTTTCACCAGCTTTCACCAAAGAGGCATCGGTAACAGGGCCGGATTGAGGTTTTTGTTGTGAATAGAAGGCTGCAAGATTTGCTATGTCATCCTCGCTTAAAGTGGCTGCCATGGGTGCCATAATCTGGTTATCACGTTTGGCTGTTTCACCTTCTGCCGCCTTGAAATCATGCAACTGTTTGGCAAGATACCCAGGGTACTGTCCGGCAAGAATAGGATAGATGGGGATGGCGCTGTTACCATCCGGGTTGTGACAGCCGGCGCATATTCCCGCCGCAATTTCTTTGCCCTTCTCAACATCGCCTGCAGCCGGAGCTTCGGCAGACACAAAGCCGGAAAATGTGAGTGCGATTGCTGCTACAGTAATTCCAGTGAGTTTCATGATCGTATAGGGTTATAAGGTTAGTTTCTGGTAAAAGTCGGTAAATAGTTGTGTATTCTAGCAAGTTTTGCTGGCTGCAGTAAACGCCGTAGTCATCTACACAAAATGTATGGAATGAGAAGTTTTTCAATTTTCCTGTTGTTGGCAAATATTTTGGCTGCCTTATATCTTCACAGCGGGCCGGATGAAGACCGTTCTGCTCCAATATCCCTGATCCATCCGGAAAAGATTGAATTGTTGCCAGCTACAGTTGCGTGTTTCAAATGGGAGAGGCTGGCCGGGCCTGTTGTGCAATATGCCAGAGCAGAAATTTCCGGATGGAAATCGGGGCAAAATCATGTCACTGAGATTTCCGGAGGCGAAGTGACAGTGCATTGGGTGCATATTCCTTCGTTACGCAACGCACGCGCAGCTGCGAAACAGATTGAGCAGCTGGAAAAATCGGGGGTTTCTTATTTGCATGTACAGGAAAATGCGAACGATCCGTGGCATAATGCAATTTCTCTTGCGATCCTCCTGGATGCTTTAGAAGCAACCGCATTGGTTGAAGAATTGAAAGGCAAGGGCGTGGGGCAAGTGATCAATAGCGAACAAACCTGGAAGCAATTCGAGTTTGAGATTCGCAATCCGACAGCACAAATGACTGAAGCCATTCAGCAACTGGCGCACCGGTTCCCGGAAACAAAACTGGAAATTACCGAATGCAGCCGCTTATAAAAAATAACAGGCGGTGCTACTAAAGGAAGGTTGCGCACTCGGCAATTTTTGAAAAAGGATTGGTTGCTCCGGATTTACTACGGGTTCCCCGAAATATTATTCATCATGATTAAGACAAGTTGGAGTGCAGGCGGTGGTTCATATTAAAACAGCGCAGGAAATTGAAACCATGCGGATTGCTGGAAGGCTGGCATCCGAGGTGCTGGATTATATCGGGCCTTATGTGGCCCCCGGTGTTACGACGGGTGAGCTGGATGAGCTTTGTCACCGCTACATGGTCGATGTGCAGAACACGATACCCGCTCCGCTTAACTATGCACCACCTGGCCATAGTCCCTATCCCAAATCTATCTGCACCTCTGTGAATCATCAGGTATGTCATGGCGTGCCGGGAGATAAAAAGCTCAAGGATGGAGATATCGTTAATATTGATGTCACGGTAATTTATAACGGCTACCACGGTGACACCAGTCGCATGTATTACACCGGTGAGCCGTCCATTCAGGCAAGGCGCCTGTGTGAATTGACCTATGAAGCGATGTGGCGCGGCATCGGGGAAGTGCGTCCCGGCAAGCGGTTAGGTGATATTGGTGCTGCCATCCAGCGTTTTGCGGAAGGAGCTGGTTACAGTGTTGTCAGGGAATTCTGCGGGCATGGTATTGGCGCGAAATTCCATGAAGATCCCCAAGTTTTGCATTATGGCCGTGCCGGCACTGGAATCGAGCTTAAATCTGGCATGATTTTTACAATCGAACCCATGATCAACGCGGGCAAGGCCGCCATCAAACACATGCCGGATGGCTGGACAGTGATTACCAAGGATCGCAGCCTGTCCGCACAGTGGGAACACACCATTCTGGTAACAGATGACAGCTACGAAGTGCTGACCGTTTCTTCAGAATCTCCCGCCAAGCCAGCCGCTGGTCGTTTCTGAGTCTGATATTCCTCATTGACAGGCTGAATGATTCGCTTCCCGGTTCACAAAACAGATAATAAAAATGTCCCGATCAAATAATCGTACACCTGCGCAAATGCGTCCGGTCACCATAACCCGCCACTATATCCGGCATGCCGAAGGTTCAGTCCTGATCGGGTATGGTGAAACCAAAGTGATTTGTACTGCCAGCATCATCGAGAAGGTTCCGTCTTTTCTCAAAGGAGCCGGACAGGGTTGGCTGACGGCTGAATATGGCATGCTGCCACGCTCCACGGGAGAAAGGATGCAGCGCGAGGCATCCAAGGGCAAACAGTCGGGGCGCACTATGGAAATCCAGCGTTTGATCGGACGGGCGTTGCGCTCGGTTGTAGATCTGGAAAAGCTGGGTGAACGTACCATCCAGATTGATTGTGACGTAATCCAGGCAGATGGCGGCACCCGCACTGCCAGTATTACAGGTGCATTCGTCGCTTTGTGCGATGCAGTCGAACATTTGCGTACAAAAAAGCTGATATCGCACAACCCGATCCGGGATCAGGTGGCAGCCGTTTCGGTTGGCATACTGAAAGGCCAGCCTTTGCTGGATCTGGATTATCTGGAAGATTCCAGCTGCGATACCGATCTGAATGTGATCATGACTGGCAATCTGGGGCTGGTGGAGATCCAGGGGACCGCAGAAAAGGTTGTTTTCAGCCGACAGGAGCTGGATACCATGCTGAATATGGCGCAGCAGGGATTACAGGAGCTGTTTGACCTGCAGCAGAAAGCACTTGAAGCGGTTGTATCCTGACAATGAAGGTAGCCCGGGCGTGCATTTACTCATGAAAAAAATCGTCATCGCCAGCAATAACGCGGGAAAGCTGGCAGAAATCAGCAGATTGCTCGCTCCGCTGGGCATTGAAGTTGTTACCCAGGCATCACTCGGGGTAACAGAAGCGGATGAGCCGCACATGACTTTCGTGGAAAATGCGCTCGCCAAGGCGCGCCATGCGAGTCTGGCAACCGGATTGCCCGCGCTGGCGGATGATTCCGGGATTTGTGTGCGTGCCCTGAAGGGGGAGCCTGGTGTCTTTTCCGCCCGTTTTGCGGGTGAACCTCGCTCGGATGAGCGTAACAACCGCAAGCTGATCGAGGCATTGCACGGACAGCCCGACCGCAGCGCCTATTATTATTGTGTGATCGTGCTACTGCGCCACGGGCAGGATCCACAACCCGTTATTGTCGAAGACACATGGCATGGCGAGATCATCGCCGAACCAGCCGGCCAGGGTGGATTTGGCTACGACCCGCATTTTTTTCTGCCGGGCCTGGGAAAAACCGCTGCCGAGCTTTCCATGGAAGACAAGAACAAAATCAGCCACCGAGGCAAGGCGCTGGCCCGGCTGGTACAAGTACTGACAGGGAATGGGAAGGCACCCGCCTGATTGTGATAATCCGCTTGCGATCATATTTATATTCGCGTAGCCAACCTGGAAAATATGTCCGTTTCATCCACACCACGCTCAACATCTCCTCGTCTGTTTGAACTCCCTCCTCTGGGGCTATACATTCACTTGCCCTGGTGCGTCAGAAAATGTCCTTATTGTGATTTCAATTCGCATGCGATCAATCCTGATGGCGAGCTGCCTGAATCCGGGTATGTAGATGCACTCAAGCGCGATCTGGAATTATCGTTGCCACTGATCTGGGGGCGGCCGGTAACCAGCGTGTTTTTTGGGGGAGGCACACCCAGTTTGTTCAGCGCGGCCTCTATTGATGCAATTCTTTCCCACGCGCGCATGCTGCTGCCGCTTGCGCCCAGTATTGAAATTACTCTGGAAGCCAATCCGGGTACACTGGAAGCGCAAAAATTCACCGATTTTCATTCAGCCGGCATCAACCGGCTATCCATTGGTATTCAAAGCTTCAATTCCCGGCACCTGCAGGCACTGGGCCGCATCCATGATGGTGATCAGGCGGCCCGTGCAGTTGAACTGGCATTGCGGCAATTCAGCAATATCAATCTGGATCTGATGTACGCACTGCCGGATCAGACCTCGGATGAAGCGTTGCAGGATATTGAAACCGCGTGCAGCTGGGGCGTGCCCCATATTTCTGCCTATCACCTGACAATCGAACCCAATACACCGTTTTATCGCCAGCCGCCGAAATTGCCGGATGAAGATACCTCTGCCGATATGCAGATCATGATTGAGCGCGTGCTGGCGGAAAAAGGCTATCGGCACTACGAAACCTCGGCGTTTGCCCAGCCTGGCAAAACATGCATGCACAATATGAACTACTGGCAGTATGGGGACTATCTGGGAATCGGGGCCGGAGCGCACAGCAAAATCAGCTTTCGTGAAAAAATCATCCGGCAGATGCGTCACAAACACCCCCGGCAATACCAGGAGCAGGCGGCCTTGGCCAACGCCAGCCTTGAAGATCTGCTCTTCACAGCGCAGGAAATAGGGCCGCAGGACCGGGTTTTCGAATTTATGATGAATGCACTGCGGCTGACAGAGGGTTTTGATCCCAGATTGTTCCATCTGCGTACCGGATTGCCGGTGGCATCCATTCAGCATTTACTGACCGAAGCCAGGGATCGCGGACTGATCGAATGGCAGCATAGTTGCATCCGGCCGACATCTGACGGTAGACGGTTTCTGAATGATCTGCTGGAGATTTTTCTGCCAGAACCGGAAAAAGCAGCGGATTGAGCTGTCTTTATCAAAGACTGACCGGGTGTTGAAAAGGAAAGAAATTTACCCGTAAACCTGGGATAGCCAGATGGCGCAGCCTGTTATGCCCAGGAAGGCTGCCAGCGCAATCAGTGCATTGCGGCGGTATTGGCGGATCAGTTCTGTTTGTGGGTGAGTCGATATGATGAATGGCCGCCTGTCATCTTCCGGCCTGAAGACATGATGGATTTCAGGCTCCTGCAACAATTGCCCATGCAGGGCTTGTGCCTGTGAAAGTGCCGCTGCGCGTGCCACTTCCCATTCCGCCTGATCAATTTCGCCATCGCGGTTGGTATCAAATCGTTCCAGTAACTGTTGTTGATCCAGCTTCCAGTCGCTGATGAGGTTGCGGGCAATTTCCCGTACCGGCTGTTCCATGGCCGGAGATCCGGTTTGCAGCTGGCCGAGGATATACAGCCGCTGTCCGGGCAAAATCAGCTGTTCGCTGTAGCGATAACGGCTGGTCATCGCGACAATGGCCGAATCGTTGTCCAGTACCCGGGTGCGTGTTGGCCACTCGGTGTTTCCGTGCCAGACCAGTTTTTCGTTACTGGTGATTTCCGCTCCTTCCGGATTAACCAGGCAGGTGCCTGTGCCATCATCCAGCAAAAATGAGTTCGAGCTGGTGTGCTGATACAGGATTTTCCATTCGACCCGGCTGCGTTTTTGTTCCAGGATGGTTTCCTTGCGTTCGATCCGGCTGTGATACCAAAGGCATTCGTGGTTGGATAGCGGTGCAAAAACGGGTTGATCGGCAACAGATCTGCCCTTGCCTTCCAGCTCGATATACCCCTGATGAGCAGAACGCAAACGTGCTGTGGGCATGTCCTTGATCAAATGCCACCGCTTCCATTCACGAATGAAACAGTAAAAAACGATCAGCGCTGCCACGATCAGGAAAACCAGCGTAAATCCGTATTCTTCCGGATCAAGGCTGCGCACCAGGCTGATTGCAGCACTGTCCATAATCTCGCCAGATCAGCTGAACAGTGTATTCAAGTCCGGATCGCGTTTGTCGGTATCGGAAAATTCCAGCAACGAGCGCGCACCAAATCCGAACCACCGAGCAATGAGGATGTCAGGGAATTGCTCGATGCGGATATTGTTGTTCTTGGCGGCTTCGTTGTAATACTCGCGCCGGTCAGCGATCCCGTTCTCCAGGCCGGTGATGCGGGTTTGCAAATGCTGAAATTTTTCGCTGGACCGGAGTTCCGGATACGCTTCTGAGACAGCATAGAGCTGCCCAAGACCGGCTCTCAACACGTTTTCTGCCGCACCCAGAGCGGGTAAATTGCCTGTTTCGCGGGCGCTGGCAATGCGCGTCCGTGCTTCCATCACCCTGCTGAGTGTTTCCTGCTCATAGCGCATGTATTGCCTGCAGGTTTCAACCAGCTTGGGAAGTTCGTCATGACGTTGTTTCAAGAGCACGTCGATATTCGACCATGCCTGAGAAACAGTGTGCTTGATATCCACCAGACTGTTATAGATCAGAACGCCAATGACCAGCAGGGTGATGGTCACGGCAAGCAGAATGTAGAAAAAAATGGCCAGATTCATGAGATGTCCGTAAAGATGGTCAAAACCATATCAACGACACGGGCCAGGATTTTTTGATGTCGGAAAGAGGGATGACTACGTGTTATCCGGTGATTGCGCAGTGATGACTGCGCATTTGTTCAGGCGATTCTGGTGAAGATAATATCGCGGATGGTATGGCCAAGCTTCACGCCGCGCTGTTCAAATTTGGTCAGCGGCCGGTAGGATGGGCGGACAGCGTAGTCAGTGGCGGTATTGGCAAGCCGTTTTTCGCTGCTCAACACTTGCAGAATATGGATGGCATAGTCTTCCCAATCGGTAGCAGCATGCAGATACCCCCCGGGTTTTAGCCGGTCACACAACAGTGAAACAAAATCCGGCTGAATCAGGCGGCGTTTGTGATGCCGTGCCTTGGGCCATGGATCCGGAAAAAAAATATGCACGCCATCCAGTGATGCATCAGCAAACATCTGCTGCAGAACCAGTTTTGCATCGTGCGGAATAATGCGCAGATTGGTCAGTGCCTGTTTGCCGATCCGGTCGAGCAAACTGCCGATCCCCGGTGCATGCACCTCGATCGCCACAAAATCTTTTTCCGGGTGCTGTCTGGCAATTTCGGCAGTGGTTTCGCCCATGCCCGAGCCAATCTCCAGGATTCTGGGGGCTATTCGCCCGAAAATCTGCTCCAGATCCACCGGTTCTTCAGAAAAAGGAATGCCGTATTGCGGTAGCAGCGTGTCATACGCCAGACGCTGCGCATTGGAAAAATGTCCCTGACGAAGGACATAGCTGCGAATCGGAGGGTGAGCAGACAAGGACGGTTTCCTGTGAGGAGGTGCGCAGTCTAACTGTTTGCAGCAGGTGGTTGAGTTCCGGTAAACATGCCTTCCGCCGGAGAACTTGGGCTGGCCTTGTAAACCTTCTTCGGCATGCGTCCGGCCAGCCAGGCTTCGCGCCCAGCCTCAACCGCCTTGCGCATGGCCGAAGCCATCAGCACCGGATCACGGGCACTGGCCACAGCCGTGTTCATGAGCACACCATCGCAGCCAAGCTCCATCGCAATGGTGGCATCCGATGCAGTGCCGACACCAGCATCCACAATCACCGGCACGCGGGCGTTGTCTATGATGATCTGCAGATTCCACGGGTTGAGAATGCCCATGCCGGAGCCAATCAGCGAAGCCAGTGGCATGATGGCTACACAGCCGATGTCTTCCAGCTGCCGCGCGATAATCGGATCATCCGATGTATAAACCATGACATCAAAACCATCCTTGACCAGAATTTTTGCGGCCTCGATAGTGGCCACCACATCGGGAAACAGCGTTTTCTGATCGCCCAGCACTTCCAGCTTCACCAGGGCATGACCATCGAGCAGTTCGCGCGCCAGCCGCAGCGTGCGCACGGCATCGGCTGCCGTGTAACAGCCGGCAGTATTGGGCAGCAACGTAAACTGCGATGGAGGCAGCACATCCAGCAGATTCGGCTCGCCGGGGTTCTGCCCGATATTGGTGCGGCGTATGGCAACAGTGATGATCTGCGCGCCACTGGCATCGACAGCGGCCCGGGTTTGCGCGAAATCCCTGTACTTCCCCGTTCCCAGCAATAAACGGGAGGAATAATTTTTGCCAGCAATAACGAGAGATTCCATAAAAGCGCCAGAGGTGTTTGTCAGTTGAAAGAAGGCATCAGATCAGCAGTTGAATGCCCGGAAAATCAGCCACCGCCCACCGCCACAATGATTTCCAGTTGATCGCCTTCATTGAGGAGTTGTTCAGGAAACTGACTGCGCGGGATGATTTCGCCGTTGCGTTCGATGGCAATGCGTTTGTTCTGCAGAGACAGCTTTTCTATGAGCTGCTGGACATTCAGCGGGCCATCGTAACTTTGTTGCTGTCCGTTGATAGTGAGTTGCATGATTTTCAGAAAATAGCCAAAGGCAGCCCAAAAACGAAGGGATTTATTCTAGCATGCGGGTCTGGCCGGATGGTAGGGCGGAAACCTTCCGTATCAGCGCATACCCTGCCTGATCCATACGACATTGAACCCGGTAAACACCGTGCCAGTCCGGGTGATGGAGATTGTTCACAGCCATGCATTCATCTGACAGTAAAAACGATCAAACAGCACGTCACGTGGCGATTCTGCAGGAAAGCTACCGCCGCTGCACCGGCCGGTATTTGTTCAACCCGGAACTAACTGCCAGTGAGGCCGTGGCATGGCTGGAACAGGCGCCTTTCGCGCTGGTTTCGCATGGCACCCAGCCTGATCCGGTGTTCAATTACGGCAACCAGACCGCCTTGCGGCTATTTGGCATGACCCGGGACGCATTTACCCGAATGCCCTCGCGCCTGTCGGCAGAACCACTGGAGCGAACGGAACGGGAGCGCCTGCTGGAACGGGTATTGCGCGATGGCTACATCGATGATTACACGGGAATCCGCATTGCAGCCGATGGCCGCCGGTTTTTGATCCGCCATGCAACCGTCTGGAACCTGCTGGATGAAACAGGTCAATTTTACGGGCAGGCGGCCCTGATCCCGGAGTGGGAAGCGCTATCTACTACGGATGCAGGCTAACCAGACTGGCCGTTTCCGGGTCGTAAATCACATCAGAAATGGATCCATCCAGAATGCGTTTCACCACTTCGTCAATAATATGGAATGGCACAAGAAACCATTCTCTTGGTCTGACCGGGTGGCCAAACCGGTCCTGAATGGTCAGGTCGAGCTGTGCTGGAGCAAAAATGCGGTGGAACAATGCTTCCAGCCTGGTGCGGTTGATCCCGGCCAATTTCCAGGTAGCCACAATCTCCACTCCGGCCAGCAGATAAGTGGCATCGAGTGCTGCATAGCCGATGCGTGTTTCAATCGTACCGCCGGTTACGCCGATTTTATGAATCAACAGGCGGTGTTCGGCAATAAAAGGATGGTTCGACAGGCTGCGCAGCACATAAATGGTGCCGCTTTCAATATCCGCTTCCTCCATCACCGTGCCAAACAACGAACCCTGCTCCTTTCTGGTAATTCTCCGGCTGGTTTCGTCCTTGTTCAACGCACGCTGTAACGAGCGCATCAGCAGATTGCTTTCGGTGCCATTCGAATAAATCACCCGTAAACGGGCATCCGGCTGATTCTGGGGAGTAGTGAATTCCTCCCCTTTTTCCGCGACATAAACAGTTTGTCCGCCCAGAATGAAAAAATCACCCGCATCCACCCGGGCATCACCCATAAAACGGCGTGCCTGCCGTGAGCCCGCTTTCAAATCGTGTTGTACCTGGCTGAACAAAGGAGAGAATGTTTCAAAATCAGCGCATGGGTACCGCGCTGCAATCTCCTCCGCAGTCCTGATTTCAGCCTGGGAGCGCACATGGCGCAGCCCGGTAATATCAACTGAATCTGCCGCATCTTCCAGTTCGTTCAACAGTTCTTCATCCGTCAGGGAATAGTCGCCTTGCGATTCCTGTACGCCAGCGGTGTTCAGCAAACACTGATGATCGAGCGGAGCCAGCAATGCCCGGCATTCCTCCAGCGCACGCAGGCGATCCAGCCGCACGGCGTAAAGCCGCTCGAAAATATCACCATCTTCGCCATGTCGTGGAAGATGGCCATGCTGTCCCACAAACCGCTGGATCTCCTCGAATCCGGCAATAATGCGTTCCTCGCGCGCCGAGTGTCCCGCCTGTTTCTCCGGCGGGGCAAAATCAGCCAGTTCGGCTGCCAGTTCATCGAGATCAGGTTCGTTCGCCATAGCTACCCTCTTTTTTGAAGCGCATAAACGCGGCAGCACCTTCTGCCATGCGTTTTTCCCAGGCATCGGCCGAAGTGGGAGAGGGCACGCGCCCCCGTTCCTTTTTGAAAGATACAGCGCGAACCGCCAGCTCCCTGGCTTCTTCCGGCGTCAGGCTGGTACGTTTTGCCCCGATCACGGCAGCCACCTGTCTTAAACTTTCCTCGCTCATCGCCTTGGCCAGAATGGCATACGCCTCGCTGAACGGGTTGATGCGATCAATCAGATCAATATCCAGTTCGCGTACATCCATGGCAAATTTGCGTACCCCCTCGATCAGGGCCGTATTGGCGACAGGTTCGCCCATGCCATTGCCATCTCCGGACACAAACTGTCTGGCCTGCTGCGTCAGATTGAGCGCGGCAATAGCGTGCTGGCGCACCGCCTCCTGATCTTCCGCATCCAGCTCCGGGTATCTTTCGCGGACAATCTTGCCCATGCGCAGCTGTGTCAGTTCTTCCGGCACCAGCTCTTCATCGAACAACCCGCGCTCGATCGCCGTTTTGTCCTGCACGAAACTGGCAATCACCTCGTTCAGATCCTGCTGGCAAATGCGACTGGCTTCCGGGCTTTTCGGCTCGCTCAATCCCTTGATCTCGACCTGGAATTGTCCGGTTTCGTGATTGAAACCCACATTGCATTGATCCGGCTGATAGCCCTGCTCGCCATAATCAAACCCTGCCTGCGGACTGCTGGCTGAATTCTTTGGCTTGAATTCGAAGCGGGGCGCCAGCACCTGCTCCATCAACAAACTGGCCGCGATGGCTTTGAGCGTATCGTTCACCGCCTCGGTAACAACCTGTGCAGAGGCGTCAGGCTCGGCGATCAGATTGGTGAAACGGGTGCGGATCTTGCCCGGTGCATCGCGGGTGGCGCGGCCAATAATCTGCACAATCTCGGTCAGGCTGGAGCGATAACCCACCGTCAGCGCGTGTTCGCACCAGATCCAGTCAAACCCCTCCTTCGCCATCCCCAGCGCGATGATGATGTCCACATGGTCGCGGTGAAGCCTGAGTGCCGGATCTTTCAGCGCGGCGGATACTTTCTCCCGCCTGGCCGGGTCGTCTTCCACCAGATCGGCGATTTTGAGCAACCGGCCATCCGCTGTCCTGACCAGCTGGAACCCGGTGACCGGATCGGCCCCCTGCCATTCCCCCAGTGCCTCGATGATATGTTCCACCTCTCTGATCTTGTCTTTCGTGCTTTCGCGCGAATTCACATTCGGGATATGAATGATGGTTTTCCCGGCTAGATCGAGCACCTTGAGAATGCTGTCAATGTAGGAACCGGAATAGAAGAAATAGCCAATATCGAGCTGTTTCAGATGCGCATAGCCACTGAGTTGCTCGTAATAGGTATAGGTGACCGTTTCAAACCGGGCTTCGTCAGCAGGGGTCAGCACGGCTTCCGCATCGCCCCGGAAGTAGGAACCAGTCATCGCCACAATATGCACCTTGTCCCGGTTGATGAATTCTCCCAGATGCGCGCCCAGCCTGTTGTCCGGGTTGGCGGAAACATGGTGGAACTCATCCACCGCAATCAGGCGGCCATCAAACATTGCCACACCAAACTTGTCCACCGCGAAACGGAAAGTGGCATGCGTGCAAACCAGCACCTTGTCATCACTTTCAAGAAATGCGCCGACCGAATTGACCTTGCCGCCATCATCTGTCCCCGGTGCATTGCACAGATTCCATTTCGGAATCACCATCCAGTCCGCCCAGAAACCGGATCGGGTCAGCGGCTCATTGGCAAAACTGGCACCGATACTCTTCTCCGGCACCACGATGATGGCCTGCTTCAGCCCCTGGTTGTGCAGCTTGTCCAGTGCAATAAACATCAGCGCCCGGCTCTTGCCGGAAGCTGGCGGCGATTTGATCAGCAGATACTGCTCTCCGCGCCGCTCGAAAACACGCTCCTGCATCGGGCGCATCCCCAGCTCGTTGGATCTGGCCGAGCGGCCGTTTTGCGCGTAAGTGACAGAAATGGAGGGAGTGGATTTCATCATCATGCTATTTGAAAAGATCGAGATAGTCTTTAAACACAAACAGGCGATTGCGGTGCTGCCCGGTAACTTCGATCAGCACGCCGGAATCAACCATATCCGCAATCAATGCGGCTGCTGTATTGGTTGAAGATTGAATGAGGTCTGTCGTCCATTTGATATCAATCACGGGGCGCGCATACAGGTGCCGCATCAGCTCATGCGCATTGTTTTGCCGCCGGGCGCTGAAACGGGGTAACACATCCCGCTCGATACACTGCTTTAACCCGATCACAGCACGAAACACCGCAGCCGAAGCACGCGCAGTTTCCTCGATGCCGTACAGGAAAAAAATCAGCCAGGCCCGCAGGTGATTGCCCTGGCGAACAGCCATCAGATGATCCACATAAGCCGTTTTGTTACGTTCGAAATAATCGGATAGATACAGTGCCGGCTTATGTAGCAGCCCTGCAGATGCCAAATAGAGCGAAATCATCAGCCGTCCTAGCCGGCCGTTACCATCCAGAAACGGATGTATGGTTTCAAATTGATAATGCGCAATGGCAATACGAATCAGCGGATGTGCAAAATGCTCACCGGTGTTGAGAAACTTCTCCAGATCGCTCATCAAATCAGGCACCCGTTCGTGGTGTGGCGGTACAAAGGCAGCATGTTTCAAGCTGACCCCTATCCAGTTCTGGCTAACCCGGAACTCGCCCGGCTGTTTATGCTCACCCCGAACCCCCTGCAGCAATTGTGCATGGGTCTGGCGCAGCAAGCGCGATGATAATGGCAGTGTTTCCAGGGAGGCGATAGCAAAATTGATTGCCCGGATGTAGTTCTGAACCTCAGTCCAATCGTCCCGCTCTTCAGGTTTCAGGTCGTTGATATCCTTGAAAGCATCCTCGATATTTGTCTGCGTACCCTCAATCCGGCTGGATTGCGTGGCTTCCTTGGCAACATGCATCCGGATGAAGAAATCAATATCGGGAATCAGCTGACTAAACGCATTCAACTCCCCCAGCGCACGATCTGCGCGGCCAAGCAGTGCGGTCAACTCTGCATCAGCAATCACCCATTCATGACAAATCAGCGCAGGGACAAACGCCTTGTACTCATAGCGATGTTCATAATCGCCAGCCTGGAAATCTACTATATCCATATATCAAAAACATGCTGTTTTTCTGAAATAACGGAAATCATATGTCAAATAATGGTGTTCGTACAAGTTTTATTTCAGAAAACGGCGGATTTGTGACATTAAAGAAATTCGTATGTCAATAATCGGGATGGCAATGGAACTGGGTCACCATGTCATGAAGATGGAATAAATCGGCTTCTCCTTAATGCAGTGAGGTGATTGATCACTTCTTGTACTTCTGCTCCGGTATGGCGTTTGTTGTGTGTGGATTGGCTCAATCCTCATGCCAGTTTATCCATTGCAAACCCGGTACCCGGGAAAACTCACGCACGTTGCGCGTGATCAGCACAGCGCCATGGCGCAAGGCTGTGGCGGCAATCAGAATATCGTGCGGCCCAATAGGATTACCTGCTGCCTCCAGCATTGCTCGAATGCGTGCAGCATGGTCGGCGCATTCGCTGTCGAAAGGCAATTTTTGCATGGGCAGCAGCAGGGTAGTCAGCGCAGCCAGACGTGGCGCGGCAATGTCGGGCGGCAAACGCAGCAAGCCGTAGCGTAGTTCGTATTCCACAATGGCGGGTACAGCTACATCCTGTGGACGTTGTACCTGCAAATGCGGCACCACATGCGGATCTCCGCGAAAATAATAACTGATGGTATTACTATCCAGAATCAGCATGTTTGGTGCTCAGAATTCCAGGCGCGATGTATCAGCAGGTAGTGGGGGCGTTTCTTCGCGCAGCGGAAAATCGGCAAAACGCCCCGCCAGCTCCAGACAGTCCTGCGGCCATTCTTGCGCGGCATATTTGGTAATGAATTCAGCCACCCAACGGCTTTTGGAAAGTCCGCTGGCTTTGGCACGCTGCTCAATCAGCGTCTGGATTTCGTCATCAAGATAAAGCGTGATTTGCGACACGGCACACCTCATACAAATAAAATATATTAGAAAATATAAGTGTAACATGGTTCAAACTGAATCCTGACGTAACTCCCTATCTTCAAAGATATTTTTTGCATGCAGAGAAATGTTCTGTTTGGCGGTCTGGAACAGCTCGAAATTTCAGCTGATCCAGCCAGATACTGTCGCCCTCTATCCGAAGATGAAGCTGGCGTGGCCGTCGTCGCTGGTGTACATTTGGGAAGGCAAAGTGGAAGATTGCCCAGAAGTCACCACTTGGTACTTGCCATTCAGGCGTTGTCCATACACGCCATCTCCCGCAATTGCTGTGCGGTAATTTTTACCAATTTACCATCCTGTATCAGCACGATGGCGGTATTGGTTTGTATCGCCGTTTGGCGTGCCATTTCTGCCGCACGCTGCAGGGCGATCAGTGAGGCACGGAGATCCGGATTTCTGGCTTGTGAAATATCGGGTTTGTTCATGTGTTTTCTCCCCATTCCAGCAATATAGGCATATTGCCAGCATTGTCGTAAAGTGCCCAGTCGCTCACCTGATTGCGGTAACGCTGGATAAAATTTCGTTTGCCTGCTGTGAAACGGCGGCGAATGACAGGCTCGGGAATATCATGACCACCCTGCCGTACTCGTTCGGCCACACGGGCAATCGCCGTTTCTGCATCGGGCAAGCTCAGGAAAAACAAGCTTACCTGATAGCCCAGCAAGCGCCACTGCTCGATATGCTGCAAATAACCCAGGCCAGAAAGAGTCGTCTCCAGAGCAAAACTTTCACCTTGTTGCACACATTGCCGGATTTCTTCCAGCATTAGCCGTCCGGCTTTGATGGCAGCTGCTTCCGGTATAAAGGGCGATAGCCCGGCTGCAATTAAATCGGCATTGATAAAACGTAGCAATCCGGCCTCGGCAGGTAAAAAGGAACGTGCAAAGGTGGTTTTTCCGGCGCCGTTGGGGCCAGCGATAATAATAATTTTTTTATTGGGCAAATCTGCTTCTCCGTAGGTGGGAGCTTCGTTACCCTTTGGGTTCTTTCTTGTCATTTTTGTCTATAGCGGTTGTACCAAGTGTATTCGGCGATGGATCTTCAAACGCAAAAATTCCTTCTTCCTGCCCGAATAGTCACCCGGATATCCGTATTCCTGCTTTCGGTACAGGCCACGATGATGCAGCGCATGATTCCATCAATCAACCGCCGGTGAAGTTGTTTTTTTGTTCTGTTTGACAGTCATTTTGGTATACAGGTCAAACAGTTTTTCCAGCCGTTCGGTGTCGTTTTTGAAGCGGCGGCCGAGGTAGATGCGTTCCAGCACTTCGTCGTTGTGGTCGTGGGCGGCGCGCAGGTTGTCTGGCATGGTGTCCGGGTTGTAGAGATCGGCGATGGTGGCGGGGAAGTGGGCTTCGCGGGCGAGCAGGATGTTCTCGGCGCAGCGGGTGAGATCAGTCTTGTTTTTCTCGGTCAGGGTGGGTACGGGAAACGTATTCCAGCCGAGGGTGTTGGAGTAGCGAAAATCGGTTTTCAGCTTGCCGCAGACGGTGGCGATCCAGATCAGATGCAGGCGGCTGGCGATAAGGGCCATGTTCCAGAGGGGCGCGTCGTAGAGGGCGAAGGCTGCATCTGCAACAATGGTTCCGACAGATTCATAACCGCAAGGCAAATATTTACGTGATTCGGAGGAAACGCGAGGGACGATAATAGTTGATTGCACCCCAGAATACATCTCCCGGAACTGATGTGCCCGTGTCGCCATGTCATTGGCGCCTTTGTCGCGGCTTTGCAGGCGCATAGCACGTACGCCCTCGATACGTTGAGCTATGGCGGGAATGGCTTGCGCTTCTTCCAGATGTGCATCTTCAATCCACAGGCAATAGCGTTCTAATCCACGAATAAACTCGGCCGAGCCGTAGATACGGCGAATGAAACGAGCGTGCTGGGCGGCGTTCAGCCCCAAGGCTTGCACTTCATCGTGCGACAGCAGCAAATGGCCACCGTCCACGGGTTTGTTGCCGAAACTCATTTCTGTTTGTCCGCATAAAGGGCGCACTGCCTTTTCCACGATCACATCCGCCCCGGCCACCAGATAGGCGTTGATGTATTCGCATTGGCGTTCCATGGTTTCGCCCGCGTTATCCAGCGCAAACAGACGGCGCGGGGTGCACGGCTGATTGCTGATGCCGATGATCGCCACCGTCACCCCGGCGTTATGCGCGGCCAGGTTGGCCCATTTGAAACTGGTGTGGGCAAAGGCAATCTGGCTACCCTGGGCGAAGATCAGCGGCCAGAGGATGGGGACTTGCTGGCCCTGGCAAATGGAGTTGGTGGAAACAAAGGCGGCCATGGCGGGCGTATAGCGACAATAATCCGCTGCCTTGATCAACCAGCCCGCCACATAATCCAGCGACTTCCAGTTTTTAGCACGGCCCTCAAACAGCGTTTGTAGTTCAGCTTTTTGTTCGGCGCTTTGCCAGGTGCTGCCCAGATACGGCGGGTTGCCGCAGATGTAGGTTTCTCCGCCTTCGTTTTCAAAATCAATGGGTGTGTGTTCTGGCGGGGCGGCAAACAGATCATCGCCTTGCAGTTTCATGCCGGTGCCGGTGGGCGGGCAGATACTGAGCCAGTCCAGCCGCAGGGCGTTGCCGCAGGTGATCCAGTTGTCCTGACTCAACGGCAGGAAAACCGCCAGTGCTTCCCGCTGCCCGAGGTAACGAACATTGCACTGGTATTCGGCGATGATGAGGGCGAGGCGGGCGATTTCGGCGGGGAAATCGCGCAGTTCGATACCGCGAAAATTGGTGAGTGGAATTTCGGATTTCTGGCCTTTTTCATCGCGGCGTTCGTTGATGGTGTGTTCAATTTCGCGCAGTTGTTTGTAGGCAATCACCAGAAAATTACCACTACCACACGCCGGATCAAATACGCGAATGCGGGCGAGGCGCTTGCGCAAATTGAGCAGTTTGAGCTTGTTGTCACCCGCCTCGGTCAGTTTTTCGCGCAAATCATCCAGAAACAGCGGGTTGAGCACTTTGAGGATGTTGGGCACGCTGGTGTAGTGCATGCCGAGTGCGCCGCGTTCTTCGTCGTCGGCCACGGCCTGGATCATGGAGCCGAAGATGTCCGGGTTGATTTGGGTCCAGTCGAGCTGGCCGATGTGCAACAGGTAGCTGCGAGCGATTCTGGAAAAGCGCGGCACGGCTACGTTGCCGGAAAACAGGCCACCATTGACGTAAGGGAAGATGTCCGCCCAGCGTGGCAGGCTGGCCTGGCTGCGCTGGTCGATGGCGGTGTTCATGGCGCGGAAGATTTCGCTGATAACAGCGTGGGTGTTGCTGGCATCGCGCGCGCTCATCTGTTCGAGAGTGGCAGTAAAGAGGCCGCTGCTGTGGAAAATGTCGGTATCTTCGGCAAAAAAGCAGAAGATCAGCCGTGCCATGAAGTGATTCATTTCCGGGCGGCGTTCGGCATTGCCCCAGTCAGGATTATCTTTTAGCAGTTCGATATACAGGCGGTTGAGGCGGCTGGTGGCGCGGATGTCGAAAGCGTTATCGCGGATTTGCCGGACGATGGAAATACCCGCCAGCGGCAGAAAGAAGCCGAAGTGGTCGGGGAAATCCGGGTAGGCGCAGGCGATGGTGTCTCCGCTGTCCAGTTCTTCGGCTTCGAGGGTTTCGCCATCGGTTGCCAGAATGAATTTGGCCTTGTAACGGGTGGTGGCGGGGCTGGCTCTGAGCGCTGTCAGTGTTGTTGTGACTGCTCCCGGTGGGGCCACTGCGATGTGGATGTTGCTGGTTTGCAACACTCCACCGAGATCGGATTTGTTCGATACGCCCGCGCGCAGGCGCTTGAGTGTGGTGTCCTTGTTGCCGAAAGCAGCCAGAAAATCATAGGGGAAATTTTCATGGTCAAAGGCTGCATTGGCCAGGCTGGTAATGGCTTGTTCGATTTCTACTGCGTTCATGTCGTGCGGGTGTGGTTTGCCGGACGGAGGCCGCTTTTGCCTTTGTCATGGAAGGTGTGCATTTTATCCTTGTTTTCAATCTGGTTGATGGTGCCTCGAAAACGGTTCAAGCCGGAAAATGTCTTGTTATAATCGCCCTGCATTGTTTTATGGTTTTTGATGGTTGCCGGTGCAGGTTTTGCAAGCCTTGCGGATGTGGCTCACTGGTTCCATAAACAGGCGGGTGTAGTTCAATGGTAGAACGGTAGCTTCCCAAGCTGCATACGAGGGTTCGATTCCCTTCACCCGCTCCATTTGATTCCTGATTACCAATTTCAATTTGTGTGGCTGTTGAACGGCCCTGCCTTTCTCCGGTAGCGTTATCCGCCTCTGGAATGATTTTTTTGATGACTACAGAAAATCCATGCGCTTAATCAGACTGTTGTTGTTCATCCCCGTTATGGTTTTATGGTTGCTGGTGCCAGGTGGCACGGCTTTGGCAGAAAAAAGCACGGATTCCCAGGAGCCTCTGAAAACCGTTGGCTGGGTGGAGTTTGTCCGCCTGGAGCCCTGGGGAATCAAGACGCCTGCGCGGATTGATACCGGCGCCAATACGTCTTCCTTGAGCGCACGCGATATCAATGTGTTCAGGAAAAATGGCAAGACATGGGTCAAATTTACGTTTGATTTCAGGAAGGATAAAGGCGGACGTTTCGTTGAAATCGAGCGCCCGCTGGTGCGGATGGTGAAAATCAAACAGCATGATGGTCCTTCGCAGGAGCGCCCGGTGATTGCCATGGAGATTTGTCTGGCCGATGAGGTCCGGGAAACCGAATTCGATCTGATTGACCGCCGCGCGCTGAATTACCCGGTGTTGCTCGGGCGCAAGGCGCTGGCCGGTTATGTAGTGGTTGATCCGGCGCGCGCTTATCTCACCAGGGCGGTGTGCGGCCATACCAAGAAAAAAAAGAAAGGTGGCGAACCCACTGATTCCGGAAAATCCGAATGAGAAAACTGCATCTGTATTTGCTGTCTTTTATCCTGTGCCTCGTGGGACTGGGGTTGGCCTATTACAAGGTGAACGTGATTGGCTTGCCGTTGACGGCGTCCGAGCAGGCGCAGGTCTGGAATATCGAAGCCCGTGTTAGCTTCCGTGCCAAGCCGGATAGCGCAATTAAAGTCACCTTGCCGCTGCTTTTCAATCCGGCCGGGTATTCGATTCTTGACGAAGATTTTGTCAGCGCGGATTACGGTCTGGCGATCGAGCAGGATAGTACCGGCCGCATTGCACGCTGGGCCAAGCGCAGGGCGGAGGGCAAGCAGTTGTTGTTTTACCGGGTGGTGCTGTTCGAAAACGGGGAGACTGTGCAGAAACAGGAGGCTGCACCGGTGTATCCAAAACCGCCCGAATATCCCGAGGATCTGGCGCCGGTGATCCGGAGCGTGCTGGACAAGGCGCGCCAGCAGTCTGCCGATACCGTTTCTTTCGCGCAGCGGGTGATCGAGCAGTTGAACACTGCCGTATCCGTACCGGATTTGAAGTTGCTGATGAAGCATGTCAGCCGGACACGCAATCTGGCCAAAAGCCTGAACTGGATTCTGGCGGGTGCCCGTATCCCTTCCCGTGTCGTTCGTGGCTTGCGTTTGCAGGACAACAAGGAATACACGGATCTGGAGCATTTTCTGCAGGTTTATGACGGTGAGCAGTGGCGCACGCTCAATATCAAGGATGGCCGGGAAGGTTTGCCAGCGGATTTCATTATCTGGCAGATTGATGACGACCGTATTTTCTCGATAGAAGGCGCTTCCGAATCCGGCATCCAGTATTCGGTGGGCAGGACGTTGCAGGAGACCGTCAACATTGCCGGATTCCGCTCAGCGGAAAAAGGTTCGCATCTGATGGAATTTTCGCTGTATTCCCTGCCAGTGCATACCCAGAATGTGTACAAGGTGCTGCTGATGGTGCCGCTGGGGGCGCTGGTCGTTGTGTTCATGCGCAACATCATCGGCATACGTACTTTTGGTACGTTCATGCCCATTCTGATTGCGCTGGCGTTTCGCGAAACCGAATTGTTCTGGGGGCTGCTCCTGTTTAGTCTGATTGTGGGGCTCGGGATGTTGCTGCGTGCCTATGTCGAGCAGCTGAAGCTGCTGCTGGTTCCCCGGTTGGCAGCGGTGCTGACCATGGTTGTGCTGTTGATGGCGGGGGTGAGTGTCATCATGCACAAGCTCGGGTTTGAGATGGGGCTGTCCGTGGCGCTGTTCCCGATGGTGATCATGACCATGACGATCGAGCGTATGTCGCTCACCTGGGAGGAAGCCGGGCCGGCGGAAGCATTCAAGCAGGTATCGGGCAGTCTTCTGGTGGCAGTAATGGGATACCTCGCCATGAATATCGGTGAATTCCAGTATATGTTTTTTGTGTTTCCGGAGTTGTTGCTGGTGGTGCTGGCGGCCATCCTGTTGCTGGGCCGCTATTCGGGTTACCGGCTGATGGAGCTCTGGCGTTTCCGTGCATTTGCGCGCAACAAGCCATAACACCATGTTCGGATTTTTTGAAAAGCTAAAGAAGAGCGGCGTCATGGGGATGAATCAGCGCAATGCTGATTTCATCCTGCGCTACAACAAGCGTTCGCTGTATCCGCTGGTGGACGACAAGCTGCGGACCAAATACCTGGCGCTGGCATCCGGCATTGCCGTGCCCGAGCTGTATGGCGTGATCGAGATTCAGCATGATGTCGCCAATTTTCCGGAAATCGTCAAGGATCATGAGGATTTTGTGATCAAACCGGCGCATGGTTCGGGTGGAAGCGGTATCTGTGTCATTACCGGGAGGCTCAACAACCGCTACCGGCAAAGCAATGGCGATCTGCTGACCGAAGAAGACATCGAATACCACCTGTCCAACGTACTCAGCGGCCTTTACAGCCTGGGCGGACAACCTGATCAGGCGCTAATTGAATACCGGGTCAAGTTTGATCCGCTGTTCGAAGCAGTTTCCTATCGTGGCGTGCCGGATATTCGCACCATCGTGTTCAGGGGAATTCCGGTTGCCTGCATGGTGCGCTTGCCGACTCGCATGTCGGATGGCAAGGCCAATCTGCATCAAGGCGCAGTCGGTGCCGGCATTGATCTGGTGACAGGCCGTACAACCCATGCCATCTGGCAGAATTTTCCAATCGAACAGCACCCGGATACAGGTGCGACCATCAGCGGACTGGAAATTCCGCACTGGCATAAATTGCTGACACTGGCAGCACAATGCCACGATCTGGTGGGGCTGGGGTATCTGGGTGTGGATGTCGTACTTGACCGGGAACTGGGCCCGCTGGTGCTGGAGCTCAATGCGCGCCCCGGTTTATCCATCCAGATTGCCAATCGCAGGGGGATGAGCCGTTTGCTGGAAAAAATAGCAAAACTGGAGAACATTCCTGCTTCAGCAGCAGAGCGTGCCACACTGGGACAGGAATTGTTTCTGGCCAATCAGATCTGACCCCACGCAACATTTACCTGCCTGTTTTACCAGTTAGCGCGGAAAGCCCCGGCGTTCAGGTCGAGGATGGATGGCGCGGAGTCCGCAGGACTCCTTCTCTGCCGTTAAGTTGGCGCCTCCTGCTGCTCAATGTATTGACGAATGATGCTGATCGGAGCGCCGCCGCAAGAGGATGCGGAAGTAGGAAGGCGACCACAGCGCCCGCGTTGTAGAAGCGTTTGGCGATGTCCGGCCTTTCTTTCCGCAGCACGCGACTGGATGCGCCTTTCAAACATTAACCAAAGCTGATACCGAACTTTCGGCGGATAGCCGACCAGCAAATGAACATGGTCGCGCTCTGCCGTCCATTTCGACCAGTTGCGCCTCAAAGTCATTGCAAACCTTGCCAGCAAACAGTTCGCGCAGCCTGTCGATAGCTGCTGGAGTCGAATACTTCGCCGATATTTCGCCACAAAGACCAAATGGACATGCGATGTTAAAAAACACAGTGTCGTCCGCGCCGAATGTCGTTGTTTCTTCCATAGACCAAAACTATACTGCGACATGCAACGTCTTCAAGCCTATCGATTCGAGCTACAGCTCAACGGCGAACAGCAGCACCCTCGCGCCGATTTGCCGGTTCGTGTCGGTACGTCTACAACAAGACGCTGGCCTTGCAACAGGCGCTCAAGAATCTGGAACGCGCCTACAAGAACTTCTTCGAGAAGCGTGCCGATTTCCCGCGCTTCAAGAAAAAAGGCGTTTCAGATAGCTTCCGCTATCCGCAAGGCATCAAACTCGATCAGGGCAACAGCGAACAGCACGGCAAGCACGTGAAACAGAAGTCCGGCTTGAGATCTTCGATTCTCGATCAGGTTGGTTCGAGTTTCGGCGACAGCTTGAGTACAAGTCAGCATGGAATGGCGGTTTCGTCGTCGCCGTGCCGCCGCAATACACCAGTCAAACCTGTCCGTGCTGCGGTCATGTGTCGAAAGACAACCGGCAGACGCAGGCCAAGTTTGAGTGCATCGAGTGTGGCTTTGAAGAAAACGCCGATCTCGTCGGCGCAATCAATATCCTAAGCGAGGGCATCGCGTTTTAGCCTGTGAGGAATGGTGCAATCGGGCCATCCAGCGAAGCAGGAACTCCATCGAGCGACTCAGGCGATTGTCGCCTGAGCGCCGTAGGAATCGCTGTCCTTCAGGGCAGCGAGGATGTCAACCCGCCATTCACGAGCTGCGCGGTGATCCGGTGGATCCGGATTTCCATCACCGTTGCTACTGGATTGCTTCACACCTTCGGTATTCGCAAAGACGGCGAAGGGGGCGAAACGGTGTTCGCCAGCCGTTCACTCCGTCGTTGCGAGGAGGCCGCAGGCCGACGCGGCAATCCAGCTCGTAATCAGCCGTATAGGGTATACCCCGCGCACCAACTCTCCCAATTTAACCAGCCATGTTCACGACACCACCACATGGTGCTACAACCCTGCTTTCCGGCAGTGAAGAAAAATGGCTCTTTTTCAGAACTCCGTCGTTGCGAGGAGGTCACAGGCCGACGCGGCAATCCAGCAATCCTTGCAATCGGCCAACTGGATTGCTTCATGCTTACGGTATTCGCAAGGATGGTTGCAGTGCGGCGGGGAAATCACTGGTTTACTGTTTTATCTCGACTATTCCATCCTGACGTGCAATGCCCCGGATAATACGTCCGGTGTGATTGCGCACTTGCACGGTGTCGCCTTCGGCAGCGTCAGTCAGTGCCTCGCCCTCGATACTGACGGCAAATCCTGATCCGGTAGCGGTCAGCCGCACTTTTTGTCCGCGCGAGATCACATACGGGGCACGAAGCTGGTGTGATCGTATGGGTTGGCCTGAAGCCAGAAAGCTCGTTGCCACCTTGCCAATCACCTGATCTGCATCCGTTATTGCCCCCCCGGGAATGCGTACCAGATCCGCTTCCTTGATCACAATATCCTGCATATCCAGTGGTTTTCCCATGCTGATCGGTCGTGCGGCATGGACGACACCGGTATTTACTTCGATTTCAACTGGCACGTACAGCGTCCAGCTGGCTTCATCCTGACAGCGCACACCCACCGAGAATTTTCCCCACACCCGTCCACCAGCGGGCAGAAAAGGCTGGGGTTGCTGGCACAAACGCGGTATTTGACGTGAATCCGGCTGGTTTATCCTGATCACGACTCTGCCGGGCAGCTGGCGGGTTTCCTCGCGCACAAAGTCATTGACCGCCTTGAATATAACAGCTGCCGATGGATTTTCTGCGGCGATGGCTGTTGTGGTCAGGGTGCTTGCGAGCGCAAGCAATAAAAATTTCATTCTCATGGCAGGTAGGGTTAAGCATCTGTGTTGATGGTCAATGCGGACAGTTTTTGCCGCAGGCGGCAATTTTTGCCGCTACGTTCCGCATGGTATCGCCGCAACGTTCTGGCTAATCTGGAAATTGAAGGGGGATCAGGTGCCAATTTGATCCATTAGCCGCAAAGAAAAGATTGATTCAGTCTGGCATGGTTTCTGCATATGTATTTATGACTACTTTGCAGGAGGAAAACATGATCAACAAACTGGACAATCTGCTCGGTTTTAACCAGAAAGCGCTGGGATTGCGGGCAGCCAGGCAGGAATTGCTGTCGGGGAATATTGCTAATGCCGATACACCCGGCTTCAAGGCGAAGGATTTCGATTTTTCCAAAGCGATGCAGAACGCGCAATCATCCCAGGCGATACAGCATTCTGCCCTGGCAACAACCGCACCGAGACATATTGGTCTGGCGGATTTCAGATCAATTACCTCGGTACCCAAACAATACCGCATTCCACAACAGCCCAGCATCGATGGCAATACTGTCGATATGGATACCGAACGTATGCAATTTGTCGATAACGCCATGCGTTATGACGCCGGGCTGACGTTTATCAGCGGCCAGTTCCGCACTCTGTTATCAGCCATTAAAGAAGGAGCCTGACAATCATGTCTTTATTCAGTGTATTTAACGTGGCCGGTTCGGCCATGGCAGCCCAGTCACAGCGCCTGAACGTCGTGGCCAGTAACCTGGCCAATGCAGACAGTGCCACCAGTTCCACCGGTGAAGCTTATCGTTCCCGTCAGGTCGTATTCCGCACGATCGATGTTACAGCGGACAAGGCAAAGGGCGTCAAGGTAGCGGGTGTTGTGCATGATCCATCACCCATGCGGGTGGTGTACGACCCCAAGCACCCAATGGCGGATGAAAAGGGCTATGTCACTCTGCCCAATGTCAATGCGGTGGATGAAATGGTCAACATGATGTCGGCTTCGCGTTCCTACCAGAACAGCGTTGACATGATGAACGTGACCAAGACATTGCTGCAGAAAACCCTTTCAATCGGCCAATAAGGAGAAATGAATATGAGCCAGGTGCAAAACAATTCCACCCTGTCCGAACTGCTGGCCTCGAATGGCAACAGTACTAAAACGGCCCGCAAGAGCGATGAGGATATGCAGGACCGGTTTCTCAAACTGCTGGTGACACAAATGCAGAATCAGGACCCGCTCAACCCGATGGATAACGCGGAAGTGACCAGCCAGATGGCGCAGATCAGCACCGTAAGCGGTATCGACAAACTCAACAATACACTGGAAAAACTAATATCCGACTCCGATGCGCGGCGTTCGTTTGAAGCGGCCACCATGATTGGACGTGGTGTGCTGATTCCGGGAACAGGCATGCAACTGGAAAACCATGCCGGTATCGGCGGATTCGAACTGGCTGAGCCGGTGGATAAACTTGTCGTCACTGTCAAGGATAGTGCTGGTCTGGCCGTGCGTGAGATTGATCTGGGTGCGCAGGCGGCTGGCGTGGGCACCTTTGCCTGGGATGGCCTGGCCAACAATGGGAATGCGGCTGCGGACGGGCAATACAGCTTTGCACTGAAGGCAATGCGTGGCAACAAGGAAGTATCTGCTTCAACTCTGGCGTTTGGTTCGGTCAGCAGTGCTCAGGCAGGCAAGGATGGCGCACTGCTGGAGGTAGGCAGATTGGGCTATGTCGGTATGGATGATATTAAAAAAATATTCTGAGTCAGGAGAGTAAATCATGGGTTTTCAACACGGATTGAGTGGATTAAGAGCAGCTTCAGCCAAGCTGGATGTCACCGGTAACAATATCGCCAATGCCAACACGGTCGGTTTCAAGCAATCACAAGCGCAGTTTGCTGATGTTTATGCCAACGCGCTGGGAGGGGGCAGGAACCAGATCGGAATTGGTACGCAGATCGCTGCCATTGCACAGGAATTTACCCAGGGAAACGTAACCCCTACCAATAATCCGCTGGATGTGGCGATTACCGGAAACGGCTTTTTCCGGATGAGCAATAACGGCGCAATCAGCTATACCCGTAATGGCCAGTTTCATCTGGACAAAGATGGCTTTCTGGTGAATGCAAGCAATTACAACGTCACCGGTTTTTCTGCGGATGCCGCTGGTCAGATCATTCCTAACATACCAGTTAATCTGCGGTTGCCCACGGCAGATATGACGCCGAAACCTACCACCAGTTTTACGGCAGGGATGAATCTGGATGCGCGTATAGATTTGGCAACCCAGACTACTACTCCGACCGTACCACCTGGAGTAGCTCCAGCTTTTGATCCAACCGTTTCATCGACTTATGCGCATTCTACTTCGGGTGAGGTGTTTGACAGTTTTGGTAATTCCCATGTGATGACCTTGTATTTCCAGAAAACCAGTTCAACTGACTGGGAAGTACATGCCGCAGTGGAGGGAGCGACAAGCGCGGGTGGAGGTACGGTGGCATTGAGTGCATCAACGCTGACTTTTGATTCCAGCGGGATCATGAATCCGTCAGCGCCATTTACGGTCAGTGTGAATTTTGATGACACATCCATCCAGCCACTTGCGTTTTCACTGGATTTGACCCGTTCCACCCAGTTTGGCAGCAAGTTTGGCGTCAACATGATGAATCAGGATGGGTTTGCTTCCGGGCGTCTGGCCGGGTACAGCATTTCTGACAGTGGAGAGATCAGGGGAAGCTATACCAACGGCGTCACGCGGACACTCGGGCAGCTGGCGCTGGCAGGCTTCTCCAATCCCAATGGCCTCAAGCCGATGGGAAATAACCAGTGGGGCGAGACCGCCGAATCCGGATTGCCGCTGGTAGGTGCTCCACAAACCGGTGTCCTGGGTTCACTGCAATCATCAGCGGTGGAGGAATCCAATGTCGATCTGACGACCGAGCTGGTCAGCCTAATCATGACGCAGCGCGTGTATCAGGCGAATGCCAAGACCATCGAGACGCAGGATTCAGTGATGCAGTCCATCATGAATATCTGATGAATTTCCTGTTTAACCCTGATTTGGTGGTGACCTGAAATGGATAGACTGATTTATACCGCCATGACCGGCGCACTGCATACCCTGACCCAGCAGGCAACGGTTTCCCATAATCTGGCCAATGCCTCGACCACGGGCTACCGGACGCAGACGGATGCGTTCCGGGCAGTGCCGGTTTATGGGGATACATTGCCAACTCGTGCATTTGTACTGGATTCAACGACAGGTGCGGATTTCACGCCAGGCGCGATCCAGCAGACGGATCGCCCGCTGGATGTGGCGGTGCTGGGTTCTGGCTGGATCGCAGTGCAACTGGAAAATGGCGAGGAAGCCTATACCCGGCATGGCAATCTCAAGATAGACGCCAACGGCATATTGCAGACGCAACAGGGGTTCAACGTCAAGGGAGAATCCGGCCCCATCTCGATTCCGCCCGATAGCCGCATCGCAATTGGCAAGGATGGCAGTGTTTCGGTATTGCCATCGGATTCGAGAATGACTGCGGTATCAATCGTTGGCCGCATCAAGTTGGTCGATCCGCCGGCAGAGCAGCTCGTCCGGGGAGAGGATGGCCTGTTCCGGTTGAAGGAAGGTGGGCAGGCGCCGGTCAATGAAAAAGTTACCCTGATCGATGGCGCGCTCGAAAGCAGCAATGTCAATGTGGTTGGCGAGATGGTGAAAATGATTACGCTGGCCCGCCAGTTCGATATGCAAATAAAGATGCTCGAAAACGCCCAGCAGAACGCCCAGCAGGCGAGTGAAATCATGACACTGAGAGGTTGATGCAGGTAAATGCCGGGCTGGATATTTCCGGTGAATTATTAATTACGCTGAAAGGATAACGCTATGGTTCGCTCATTATGGATTTCGAAAACCGGTCTGGATGCCCAGCAGACCAAGATGGATGTGATCGCCAACAATCTGGCCAACATCAGTACCAATGGTTTCAAGCGGATGCGTCCGGTATTCGAGGATCTGCTGTATCAGACTGTCCGCCAGCCGGGTGCCCAGTCTTCCGAACGCACGCGCCTGCCTTCCGGCCTGCAGCTGGGAACCGGGGTGCGGCCGGTGGCAACTGAAAATATCTTTTTGCAGGGGAATCTGCAGCAGACCGGCAATACGCGTGATGTGGCGATTCAGGGAGAGGGATTTTTCCAGATTCTGTTGCCGGATGGCACGCTGGCGTATACCCGGGATGGCGCATTCCAGTCTGATCAGGATGGACAGATGGTGACTTCCAGTGGCTTCCCGCTGCAGCCCTCCATCACGATTCCGCCGAATACACTGAATATCACGATTGGGCGGGATGGCACGGTGTCCGTGCTGACGGCGGGTTCGCCTTCACCGGTGCCGGTGGGCAACATTCAGTTGACCACGTTTATCAATCCGGCCGGGCTGCAGCGCTTTGGCGAGAATCTTTATCTTGAAACCATGAGCAGCGGTGTACCCAACCCGGGCATTCCGGGTACCAATGGAATCGGGTTGCTGAATCAGGGGTTCGTGGAAACTTCCAACGTGAATGTGGTGGAGGAGCTGGTCGAGATGATCCAGACGCAGCGTGCCTATGAAATCAATTCGAAATCAATCTCGACTTCTGACCAGATGCTGGCGCGGTTGACGCAACTTTGATGAATCTGTTTGTTACTGCGCCATGCCGGATTTTGCAAGCGAACCTTGTACAGGAATCGTGAGACTGTTTATGAAAAATGTTAGCCAGCTGTTTTTGCCCGTACTTGTTGCCATGCTTTGCGCGGTATCGGGGTGTGCGATCACGCCCACTCCCAAGGTGCAGCAGCCCATGACCATGCGGCCGCATGATCTGCCGTCCATTCCTCCCAGCCAGACCAGTGGAGGAATTTTTCAGGCAGCGTACAGCTATCAGGGCGGATTGCGTTATACCCCGCTGTTTGAGGATCGGCGTGCCCGCAGCATTGGCGACACCATCATCGTCATGCTCAACGAAAAAACCAACGCGAGCAAGAAAACTGGCAGCAATGCCCAGCGTGCAGGCGAAGTTGGACTGTCGGTGCCGTCATTCCTTGGTTTGCCGTTCAAGGCAATTTTTCAGGATCTCGATCTGGAAGCGACTTCAAGTAACAAGTTCGATGGCAAGGGGGAAAGCTCCAGTAACAACAATTTTACTGGAACGATCGCTGTGACGGAGATCGACATTCTGCCCAACGGCAATTTGCAGGTGAGCGGAGAAAAGCAGATCGGCATCAATCAGGGGCATGAATTCATCCGGTTGTCCGGGGTGGTCAATCCGATCAACATTATCAACAACACCATTTCGTCGGTTCAGGTGGCGGATGCGCGCATCGAATACCGGGGCAACGGTTATCTGGATGAGGCACAAACCATGGGCTGGCTGTCGCGTTTCTTTATGTCCATTTCACCTTTCTGAACCTGACGGGGATATTTCAACATGACATTCTTTAAACGAATCCTGCATTTCGGATTGTTGCTTTGCCTGATTTTTTCCCAGCCAGTTGTTGCTGAACGTATCAAGGATCTGGCCAATATCCAGGGGGTGCGTACTAATCAGCTGATCGGTTATGGTCTGGTGGTGGGGCTGGATGGCACGGGTGACCAGACTCAGCAAACACCGTTTACTGTACAGAGCATTCTCAGCATGCTGGGGCAACTGGGTGTGAATCTGCCGCCCGGCACCAATCTGCAGTTGCGTAACGTGGCCTCGGTGATGGTGACGGCCGCACTGCCGGCATTTGCCAAACCAGGGCAACAGATTGACGTGACCGTTTCTTCCATGGGTAATGCCAAGAGTTTGCGTGGCGGCACCCTGCTAATGACGCCGTTGAAAGGAATCGATAATCAGGTGTATGCCGTGGCCCAGGGTAATCTGGTGATTGGCGGTGCCGGGGCGAGTTCGGCTGGCAGCAGTGTCCAGATCAACCATTTGGGTGCAGGGCGTATCAGTGCCGGTGCAATTGTGGAGCGCGCCGTGCCGACTGTGCTGGGGCAGGGAGAGTATATCCATCTGGAACTGCGCGAAACCGACTTTACCAATGCACGGCGCATCGTGGAAAGCATCAATGGCCGGTTCCCGCGTGGCACGGCCACAGCACTGGACGGGCGAGTTATCCAGATCAGGGCGCCAATGGATAACAGCCAGCGTGTCACTTTCATTTCCCAGATTGAGGATCTTGATATTGCACCATCACTGGCTGCCGCTAAGGTCATCATCAATGCGCGTACCGGATCGGTCGTCATGAACCAGATGGTGACGCTTGAGCCGAGCGCGGTGGCGCATGGCAATCTTTCAGTAATCATCAATACCCAGCCGATCATCAGCCAGCCGGGGCCGTTTGCCCAACGTGGTGAAACAGCTGTGGTACCGCAATCACAAATAGAAGTGCGTTCGGAAGAGGGAAATTTGATGTTGCTGCCGGGATCGGCCAGTCTGGCCGATGTGGTGAAGGCGCTCAATGCGATCGGCGCTACCCCGCAGGATCTGCTGGCTATTTTGCAGGCACTGAAGGCGTCCGGATCATTGCGGGCGGAACTCGAAATCATCTAATCATCTGGTGCTAACGACGACATGATCAATTCATCCGATCTTTCCGGCCAGCTGGCCATCGATGCGCAAGCAGTCGATCAATTGCGCAATCAGGCCCGGCGGGATCCGCAGGAAGCGCTGAAACAGACGGCGAAACAGTTTGAGGCCCTGTTCCTCAACATGATGGTAAAGAGCATGCGCGAAGCCACGCCCAAGGATGGACTGTTCGACAGCGAGCAATCGCGTTTCTATACACAGATGCTCGATCAGCAACTGGTACAGAATCTTTCCGAAAAGGGAGTCGGTCTGGCAGAGATGATGGTGAAGCAATTGTCAAAAACGATTGATCAGGAGCAGTTGCCGGATAACGCTATCGGTCAGGCTGATTCGCTATTGACTGCGATCACCGGAAAGAATGACGAGCCGCTGATTTCGCTGGCGCCGGGGCAAATGAAGGATTTGCCTGCCCGGCTCTGGTCCGGGTTAGAGCGGTCATCCGTCAAGCCGAGTTTCTCGAAAGTATCACCAGCCGCTGATGTGAATAGAGTGGGCATGGCTTCGAGTACGCGCAATGATGAACCGGATATGCAGGCAGTTGATCAGCCCCGCGAGTTTGTCATGAATGTATTGCCGCATGCCCGCAAGGTATCGCATGAAACCGGCATTCCGGAACATTTCATGATTGCGCAGGCAGCGTTGGAAACCGGCTGGGGAAAACATCAGATTCGCCGTGCGGATAATCAGCCGAGCTTCAATCTGTTTGGTATCAAGGCGAGCGAGAGCTGGAATGGAAAGGTGGTGGAAACCGTGACCACCGAATACATCGATGGCAAACCGCAGAAATTGCGCGAGAAATTCAGGGCTTATGGTTCGTATGAAGAAGCTTTCCGTGATTACGCCAGGTTGCTGCAGAACAATCCCCGTTACGCAGCAGTGGTGAAAAGCCGCAGTGCCACTGCTTTTGCCTGGGGATTGCAGCAGGCGGGTTATGCAACTGATCCTGCTTACGCGGAAAAACTGCTGAAGATCATTAACAGCAGTGCGCTGGGCATATAGCGATATTGAAGCGGAAAAATACCCCAAATTGTGATGATGGTTGACTCAATTCCATCGGGTTTTTGCCGTAAACAAATACAAATGATTCACGAAAAATCAAGGATAAAGCGATGACAAACAGTGTGATGAGTGTGGGTGTTTCCGGCTTGCAGGCGGCGCAGACAGCGTTGCTGACGACCAGCCACAATATCAGCAATGCAACTACCCCGGGCTATAACCGGCAACAAGCTCTGCAGAGTGCCAATACGCCGCAAGCTAACAGCCATGGGTTTCTCGGGCGGGGTGTGCATATCTCGACGGTACAGCGCATCTACAGCCAGTATCTGGATAGCCAGTCACTTCAGGCTCAGGCACAAAGCAGCCAGCTGAACAGCCATTACAACGAGATCAAACAGATCGACAACATGCTGGCGGATACTACTTCCGGGTTGACGCCAGCGCTGCATGATTTTTTCAATGCAGTACAGGGCGTGGCTTCCAATCCTTCTTCTATTCCTTCCCGTCAGGCGATGCTGAGTAGTGCCGAATCACTGGTTTCCCGGTTTCAGCAGATGGATCAACGTTTGTCGGAAATGCGCGAAGGGGTGAATGGCCAGATTGCCGGTAATGTGGCCGAGATCAATTCACTTGCGCAGCAGATTGCTGGATTGAATGCCAATATCCAGGCGATGGAGAGTCATGCCAACGGTCAGCCAGCCAATGATCTGCTCGATCAGCGTGATGCACTGATCCGTAACCTGAGCCAGTTTGCCAACGTGGATGTTGTGCGCCAGAGCAACGGACATTTCAATGTATTCATCGGCAATGGTCAGTCACTGGTGGTTGGATCCAGCGCCATGGCGCTCAAGGCAGTGGCTTCACCCGGCGATCCACAGCGGATGACCGTGGCCATGGATCTGAGCCAGGGTGAGGTGTTACTGCCGGAACACCAGTTGCAGGGCGGAAGTCTGGGAGGATTGCTGGCGTTTCGCAGCGAGACACTGGATTCCGTGCAGAACGATTTTCATCAGCTTGCCTTGGGGTTTGCCAATACATTCAACGCACAACACCAGGAAGGGCTGGATTTACAGGGTAATTGGGGTGGAGATTTTTTTGTCATCACGGATCCAGCTCATGCCGCCGGAAGCATCCGGGTGGCTATCAGTGATCCCGCAGAAATTGCGGCGGCAGATAGCACTGGCGGGGTGACGAATAACCTTAATGCTTTGTCGCTTGCCAGGCTGCAGACAGAAAATACCTTGCAAGGCGGAATGTCGTATCAATCAGCCTATGCAAAGCTGGTGAATCAGGTAGGCAACAAAACCCGTGAGCTGGAAGTGACCAGTAAGGCGCAGGAAAGTCTGCTTGCACAGACAGATCAGGCACGGCAATCCTTGTCTGGCGTCAATCTGGAGGAAGAAGCGGCCAATCTGCTGCGCTATCAGCAGATGTTCCAGGCTTCCAGCAAGGTGATCGAAATCAGCAACTCGCTGTTTGATTCGTTGCTCAGAATCTGATCCGTTTTTTGACAGAAAAGGAATTTATCATGCGCGTAAGTACCAGCACACTTTATGACCAGGGCGTCAGATCCATGTTGCAGCAGCAGGAGGGCATGTTCAAACTGCAGCAGCACCTTTCCACCGGCAAACGCATCATGACGCCTTCGGATGATCCGATTGGAGCGGCGCGTGCGCATGAATTGTCGCAATCGCTCTCGCTGAACGAGCAGTACAAGGACAATCGTCATCGGGCAATGGACAGCCTTCAGCAGGTGGACAGCACTCTCGGCAGTATTTCCAATGTGATTCAAAATGTACGTACCATGGCGGTGGCTGCGGGCAACCCGGCGTTTTCCGATAATGAGCGGCAGATGATGGCCACAGAATTGCGTGGTCATTTCGAGCACTTGCTGGGGTTGGCGAATACCAAAGATGAACAGGGCAATTATCTGTTTTCCGGTTTTAAGGGGGGGACCCAGCCTTTTGAACAGGCGAATGGCAGTGTGACGTATCAAGGTGATCAAGGGCAGCGTTTGATACAGGTTTCCGGCTCCCGGTTGTTGCCGGTCAGCGAAACTGGTGATGCCATTTTTGAACCGGGTGGCCAGAGTCTGTTTGATACGGTTAATGATTTTATTACAGCACTGGAAACGCCCGGTGGTGGAGCGGCCTTGAGTAGTGCGGTGAGCACGGCGCTGCAGGATCTTGATGTTGCGCTGGACAATGTGCTGACTAAACGCGCAGCAGCGGGATCAGGGCTGCAGGAAATAGATGCCCTGCAGCAGATTGGTGAAGATACCGCCGTCCAGTATCAGCAATCACTCTCACGTCTGCAGGATTTGGATTTCGCGCAGGCCATATCCGACATGGCGCGCCAGCAGGCCTTGCTTGAAGCCTCGCAAAAAACCTTCAACCGCGTATCAGGTTTATCACTGTTCAATATCATTTGATTCTGACCAGGCATCGGCCTGGATAGCTTCCGGGTATCCCGGGTAAACTGGGGACAGTTTACTTTGGGAGGGGATATGAACAGGGAAGATTTGTGCCTGAAGATTGCAGAACTGCACCTCAAGCGGGTAGAAGTGCTGCAAACGGTTGAGTGGAGAATTGCAATCAGTCTCTGGACATTCGTTGCAGGTGTTGCAATGGTGAGCCTGGTCAATGCAGACAAGGTAAAACAGGTCGCGATAGCTTTGGGATCCCCCTGGTCCTCGATTACGTTAATTTTTGTGTTTCTGGTTTACGCGATACTCGGGTGGTTGTATGTATGGCAATTTTGCAAAGAGAATTACAACAGTCTCGTAACGGAGCGGAATCGTTATCAGCGTATGCAGAATGAAGCTGTAAAGTATGTCCTGAAGGGCAAGGCTTCAGATTTTCTGATTCTGATCAATGCTAAAGCTGAGTGCTGGGAAGAGCCTTCTTTCAAAAAACTGGCTGGTAACGCATTTGTAAAAACAGGGATATGGCAGTTCAAGGTGACTGTTACAGCAGCGCTAATACTATTTTCATTTGCAATCATTGCATGATTTTTATCGACGACCGATAAACACCTGAATGACTCCGTGGCGGCCACTGGTCAGCCAGCCGGATGGCAGTTGAAGTGTTTGGGCGGCAATGTCAGCCAGTAGGCCGACCAGTACTTCCGATTTCAGCATACGAAAGCACACGGCCGATCGGCCGAATCGTTCAAAAAAGAACTGTTTTTCCGTGGTATGCGGCCAGCGGCGATCACCGGCAAAATAGCGGTAATTCAGATCGCCCTTGAAGAGCACCAGTTCTGTATTTTCAAAAGTTTTATGGACAAGCGTTTCATCCTCACAGAAACATATCGGCAGACCCAAAGCCGGGCTGGCGCGCAGAACCAGCCGGTTCTGGTGTAGCAGCCGCGTAATATCTTCTCCCAGTGTTTGTACTGTCGCGATGGGTGAAGCGATCAGTTCACCCATCAGGTGCGTTATATCAGCCATGGTCATATCCGATACAAACATCGGCCATGGTCTGACATGTGCGACGATTCGTGCACAATGTCTGCTGATTCGTCGTATCAGCAGCAGATCAGCCAGTACATCCATTCCGGCGTTATCGAACACGTAGTCAATTTGGTTCGGGCAGGAATCAAGCAAGGCTTCCGCAGTGTTGCTTTCATCCATGAGCAATGAAACCTGATCCGCTTCCGGGATGGCGTACTGGCTGAGGTCAGCGATATTTCCCATGACTGACCAGCGCAGCAGATGGATGGTGCTGCAATCTTCATCGCAATAATCCGCCAGGGTGGCGAGTGATTCGATGGCTTGCAGATTGGCTTGCTGTTTGGCTGGCCGGAAGGGATCAATCAATGTATTTGCAGCATAGCCAAAGGCCAGCAAAATACGTGCATAAAAATAAAGTTCAACAGCAAGATAGGGCATATCTGCCCAGCGTCGGCCGGTATAGGGCTTGATGGCCTGGTCAAGCGAGCCAAAAACGAGTGGGGGCAGTGGCGTGATGGTTTTTTTCCGTATTTCCGTGGCCAGTTGTTGAAGAGTCTGTGTTTGCAGCGCATCAGCGTTCTTTGCCAGGTTATCCAGAATAGCTGGCAATCGTTTTTCCAGTGTGAATGCGGCAAAGGAGCCGGGTTCATTGGTTGTCAAAAGAGGCGGCAGAGGGGTTGACATGATTAGGCAGAGTTGAATTTGCGGGTTGGATTCGGCATTGTACTGGCTGGACCCGGTTTCATTTGCATTTTGGGGCGTGAAGGTAACAGGGAATGATTCTGGTATGAGACAGTTAATGAGAGCGTGGTACAAACAGCCGTGGATATTGGTTGCGCTGGCTGTTTTCTTCGGTGCATGCTTTTCCGCTTCTGGCCTTTTATATGGCCACGGTCGGTCGGTTCTGGTTTTTCCGGAAATCTGGATCGGTGGTGGTTTGCCATATTTTCCTTTTTCTGCGCAAGTCATGCCGGTATATCCGGATGTGCAATGGTTGTATCCCTGCTTTCCTCCAGCGGGTTGCACGGTGTGGCCGCAATACCGGAGCTACGAACAGCGCAGGAAACAATTCCAGCCAAAACCCGTATTTGGGCAGGGAGCGCCGCTGGTGGATGAGGCCATGGAAGCCTGGCGGGCGGGGTTACAACCGGTAGTGGAGCCATTTCGCACAGATGAGCGCCAGATTGTGCCTGCATTGCGCGATCATAGTCTGGTAAGGCCGCAATACCAGAACTCGGGTACGGTACTTCCCCGTTTTTCCACGGATACGAAGTGATTGGTTATCACAACAGTACTGATGGCGAAATCTGATATCCGGATAAGAGCTTGTTTGCCGGGCGATGAGGGGGCGCTCGCGCTTGTCGGGCAGGCGACCTTTCTTGAAACCTTCGCCGATGTGCTTGAGGGATCAAACATTCTGAAGCACTGCGCCAATGCGCATTCGATTGAGTGTTATCGTAGCTGGCTGGCAGATAGCTGTTATAAGCTGTGGCTGGCAGAAATCAGTCCGGGTCAGGCTCCTGTCGGGTATATGGTGATCTCGCCAGCCGAACTGCCATTGGCAGATATTTCGCTTCGGGACTATGAACTGAAACGTATTTATGTGTTCAGCAAATTTCAGGGAAATGGTCTGGGCAGGAGGATGCTGGAGGAAGCCATCGCAGCGGTACGGTCATTTGGCGCGGAACGTTTGCTGCTCGGGGTGTATGTGCGGAATCACGCGGCTATCGGTTTTTATACCCACATGGGTTTTCGCAAACTGGGCTACCGCAAATTCAACATGGGCGGACAGGAATGTGATGACTACATCATGGGATTGATGTTGCGAGATTCCGGGGAATAAGTTGTGGCGGTGTCCTCACGGTGCCTCGTCAGGAGAAAATGTTATAAACTCATGACCCTGCTCGGCACAGTGTCTGTATTTCATAAAAACAGGCGTATATAAATCTTAAAGAAATTAATGCTATGGCAAGACAAGTGAACTGTATCAAACTCGGGCGCGAGGCGGATGGACTGGATTTCCCGCCTTATCCTGGTGAACTGGGTAAACGGATTTTTGATAATGTTTCCAAGGAAGCCTGGGGGCAATGGATCAAGCACCAGACGATGCTGCTGAATGAAATGCGGCTGAATATGGCGGATATGAAGTCGCGCAAGTATCTCGCCACTCAGATGGAAGCCTATTTCTTTGGTGATGGCGCTGACCAGCCGGTAGGTTATATTCCTCCCGAAAAATAAATCAGGCCAGCCGGTTATGGCTGGTTTGTACTTCAAAACTTGGGCCAGGCAATCGTCTCCATGATTGATCATGAACAGGATGTGGCATGGGTTTCCAAACCGGATATGCCGGTGGCGAAACAATTTCTGAACCGCGAACTCAGCCAGATTGAATTCAATCGCCGGGTATTGGCGCAGGCTGATGACAAAAACGCCCCTGCTGGAGCGTTTGCGTTTTATCTGCATCGTCAGCAGCAATCTCGATGAATTTTTCGAGGTGCGTGTCGCCGGGCTTAAAGAGCAGATCAAGCTGGATGCGCCTGCTTCTGGTCCGGATGGTGTGGCACCGGATCAGGCATTCGAGCGCGTTTCCGGGCAAGTCCGCGATCTGATTTCACAGCAATACCAGTTGCTTAATGAAGATGTTTTGCCTGCTCTGGCGGAGCAGGGGATCTGTTTTTTGCGGCGCGATGCCTGGAATGATGGCCAGCGCGAATGGATCAGGAATTTTTTCTTTCGCGAACTGATGCCGATGCTCACGCCTATTGGTCTGGATCCTCTTCATCCTTTTCCGCGCGTGTTGAACAAAAGCCTGAATTTTGCAGTTGCACTGGAAGGAAAAGATGCGTTTGGCCGTAATTCCGGTGTGGCAATCGTTCAGGCACCGCGCATTTTGCCGCGCGTGATCCGGTTGCCCAAGGAAATCGGCGGTAGCGCCTATACCTTCATCTTCCTGTCATCCATAATTCATGCGCACGTTGGAGAGCTTTTTACCGGCATGCATGTGGTTGGCTGTTATCAGTTTCGCGTTACGCGCAATAGTGATTTGTTTGTTGATGAGGAAGAAATAAAAAATCTTCGTATCGCATTGCAGGGTGAATTGTCGCAGCGTCATCTGGGGGATGCAGTCCGGCTGGAGGTGGCAGATAATTGTTCGCAACAGATGGTGGAGTTTTTGCTGAGCCAGTTTTCGCTGCAGGATGAAGATCTTTTTCAGGTGAACGGGCCGGTTAACCTGGCGCGCCTGATGCAGGTATTTGATCTGATTGACCGGCCGGAGCTTAAATTTCCGCGTTTCATTCCCGGGTTACCTTTTTCACCGCAAAAAAAGAAGACGCATAATATTTTCGAGTTGATCAGCAAGGGCGATATTCTGCTGCATCATCCCTATCAATCCTTCCAACCGGTGATTGAGTTTATTCAGCAAGCCTACGCAGATCCGGATGTGGTTGCGGTCAAGCAAACTGTTTATCGTACGGGTGCGGATTCAACGCTGATGGAGGCGCTGGTAGCGGCGGCCAGGCTGGGCAAGGAAGTAACGGTTGTGGTGGAGCTGCTGGCCCGGTTTGACGAAGAAGCCAACATCAACTGGGCGAAACGGCTGGAAGAAGTGGGGGCACATGTCATTTACGGTGTTTTTGGCCACAAAACGCATTGCAAAATGGCCATGGTGGTACGGCGTGAAGCAGGCCAGCTAAAGCGTTATGTGCATTTGGGGACGGGAAATTATCATCCTGGTACGGCCCGTGTATACACGGATTTCGGCTTGCTGACCTGTCATGAGGAAATTTGCGCCGATGTCAGTGAGGTATTTTTGCAACTGACTGGGCTGGGCAAGGCGAGCAAGTTGAAACACCTCTGGCAATCACCCTTCAGCCTGCACAGCCAGATTGTGAATAGCATTCAGCAGGAAATCAGGCATGCCAACGAGGGGAAACCAGCTGCCATCATTGCCAAAATGAATGCCTTGCTGGAGCCGACCGTCATTCAAGCGCTTTATGCAGCTTCTGTTGTGGGCGTAAGAATTGATCTGATTGTACGAGGCGCTTGTGCGCTACGTCCTGGTGTGCCGGGATTATCGGACAATATCCGTGTGCGTTCTGTTGTCGGGCGATTTCTTGAACATACTCGGATTTTCTATTTTCTTAATGGCAAACAGCATAATGTTTATCTATCCAGTGCCGACTGGATGTCCCGGAATTTTTTCCGCCGCGTGGAGATCTGTTTTCCGGTGCTTGATCCACGCTTGAAGAAGCGGGTTATTCTCGAAGGTTTGAAGCCTTATTTACGCGATAACGTGCAAGCCTGGGAAATGAATGGCGATGGTTACTACAGGCGTAAATCCTCCAGAAAAAACAACAGGTTCAGTGCTCAGGAAGAATTGTTGACAAAGCTGGCTGCAGTAAAACAGGATGCAGCCGAATAATTCGGCAGTCAGATAAAAAACACCCCGCAGCTCCGGTTTGATTGCTTCCGGAAATCTGCGGGGTATTCTTTTTTATAGATTACTTGATGATTGCTTTTAATTCGCCACGCAGATAGCGGCTAGCCATGGTTTCCAGCGAGATCGGTTTTATTTTGCTGGCCTGGCCAGCAGAACCAAATGCCTCGAAACGTGCTTTGCAAATATCCTTGGCAGCCACTGTTGCATCTTTCAGGAATTTGCGCGGATCAAACTCGCTTTTGTTTTTGGCCAGATGGCGGCGAATCGCGCCTGTCATAGCCAGACGGATGTCGGTATCAATGTTGACCTTGCGTACACCATATTTGATACCCTGCTGAATTTCTTCTACGGGTACGCCATAGGTTTCTTTCATATCACCACCGAATTCGCGGATGATTTCCAGCCATTCCTGTGGAACAGAGCTGGAGCCATGCATGACCAGATGAGTGTTGGGAATTCTTTGATGAATTTCCTTGATTCTCTGGATGGCGAGAATATCTCCCGTGGGTTTGCGGGTGAATTTATAGGCGCCGTGAGAAGTTCCGATGGCGATGGCCAGTGCATCCACGCCGGTTTTCTTGACGAAATCCGCAGCTTGCTCTGGGTCGGTCAATAATTGATCGTGTGACAACTGGCCTTCAGCGCCATGACCGTCTTCTGCTTCACCTTGGCCGGATTCGAGTGACCCCAGGCAACCCAGCTCACCTTCTACGGAAACGCCAACTGCATGCGCCATTGCCACTACACGGGAAGTAACATCCACGTTGTATTCAAATGAAGAAGGTGTTTTTCCATCTTCTTCCAGTGATCCGTCCATCATGACACTGGAGAAACCACTGCGGATGGCGTTGATACATACTGCTGGTGAGGCACCATGATCCTGGTGCATGACAACCGGGATATGCGGATAGGCTTCAACAGCGGCAGCAATCAGATGGCGCAGGAAAGCTTCACCTGCGTATTTGCGTGCACCAGCAGAGCCCTGCATGATGACTGGGCTGTCGCATTCGTCAGCAGCCTGCATGATGGCGTGGATTTGCTCAAGGTTGTTTACGTTAAAAGCAGGAAGTCCGTAACCATTTTCGGCTGCGTGATCCAGTAACTGTCGTAGAGATACAAGTGCCATTAAACTCTCCTTTTATATGAAATTAATACATTGATTTCCTGATACAACTAAACTTTTTATCTCTGAAGGGGCGTACATGGAGCATAAGCCTCCACAATCCAGAACAATGGGGATTATCAGCTACAGATGGCTGTGATAAATAAAATACCCTTGCAGTTTTTAATCCTAAACCCGCTGATTATAAATCATTTTCATTGTCAATCAGACTGCGCCATGTGATCTTGCCATGGCGCGGTTCTTACAGATTGTGTGGATTGGAAAAAGATTGCTGGATCATCCCTTCTCTGCCAGTTGGTGCGCTTTTTGTGGTGCTGCCTACTTTGATAATCTTCATGGTATTCGTTCCGCCTGCTTTACCGACTGGTTCGCCAATAGTCATGATGATCAAATCACCATTTCGCACTGCTCCCCGCCTGAGTAATTCTTCTTCAGCCAGACCGAGGATGATTTCAGGGTCACACAAACCTTGGCCAAACTCTATCGGGTAAACTCCGCGAAAAAGGGTCACTTTACTCAATGTATCTTCTTGCGGGCTGAGTGCAAAAATAGGTACCCTGGAGCTCCTGCGAGACATAAATAAAGCAGTTACACCGCTCTGCGTCAATGCAGCAATTGCCTGGATTTTGAGAGAGCCAGCAGCGTACATGGTGGCTCGCGCAATCGCTTCTTCGATACTGCTCGGCGCTATATCCGGAGCACGGCGCGAACCAAAGTTGAGTGTATATTCCTTTTCAGCTTCGAGACACACTCTCGCCATGGCTTCAACTGCTTCAACCGGGTATTGCCCTGCAGCAGATTCTGCAGACAGCATGACTGCATCGGTTCCATCCAGCACGGCATTTGCAACATCGGATACTTCTGCACGCGTCGGGATGGGGTTGGAGATCATTGATTCCATCATTTGCGTGGCGGTAATCACCAGCTTGTTGGCTTCGCGTGCGGAACGAATCATACGTTTTTGCAAGGCTGGAACCGCAGCATCTCCCACTTCAACAGCAAGATCACCGCGAGCCACCATAATCGCGTCGGATGCTTCCAGAATATCACTCAGTGCCAGAATGGCTTCCGAACGCTCAATTTTTGCCATGAGCAGGCTATGCCCCTGCGCCTCATGCATCAATGCACGCGCACGTCTGATATCTTCGCCAGAGCGGGGGAAGGATACCGCAAGGTAATCAGCTCCCATCATGGCAGCAGTCTTGATATCTACCAAGTCTTTTGCAGTGAGTGCCGGGGCGCTTAATCCCCCACCTTTCTGGTTAATACCTTTGTTATTGGAGAGTATTCCGCCTTGCACCACCTCACAAAAGATTTCGCTACCCCGGACCTTGGTAACCGTGAAAACAATACGCCCATCGTCCAGTAGAAGCGTGGCGCCTGCTTCAACATCGTTGGGCAGTTCCCGATAATCCAGTCCAACCCGTTCCTGGTTTCCCAGCTGACATTCGGCATCGAGTATGAATTCATCCCCGGCATTGAGCCGGATTTTTCCCTGTTCGAATTTGCCGATACGGATTTTGGGGCCTTGCAGATCAGCCAGTACACCTACTGTACGGCCAAGAGAACGGGCAAGCGAACGAACCAGTTCTACAGCAGCAACATGTTCATCTTTTGTTCCGTGTGAAAAATTGATACGGACGACATCGACACCGGCCTCAATCATTCGCCCTAATACTTCAGGGTTAGTGGAAGCTGGCCCCAGTGTTGCTACAATTTTTGTTCTTCGCATCATTTCTGTCATTCCTGGAAGAAAATCTTTTTAGACCTTACTTCGCCCGTAATTCCAGTATCTCGACAGCGGGTAATTTTTTACCTTCCAGAAATTCGAGGAACGCTCCTCCAGCAGTAGATATGTATGAAACCTTGTCGTAGATGTCATATTTCTGAATGGCGGCAATTGTGTCGCCTCCTCCGGCCAGGGTGAAGGCATTTGTTTCGGCAATAGCCTTGGCGATAGCGTGAGTTCCTGCGCCAAATTGATCAAATTCAAATACACCGACCGGGCCATTCCAGACTACTGTGCCGGCTTTCATGATGATATCAACCAGATCCTGTGCACTTTTAGGGCCAATATCAAAAATCATGTCGTCATCAGCAACGGTATTGGCTTCTTTTAAAACAGCAGGTTCGTCTGCAGCAAATTTTTTCCCGACGACGACATCCACAGCGATAGGAATGGTTGCATTACGTTTGCTCATCTTCTCCATCAGAGATTTTGCTACGGGTACGAGATCGTCCTCACATAAGGATTTGCCAATATTGTTGCCTGCGGCTTTGAGAAATGTATTGGCAATGCCTCCGCCAACAACGAGTTGATCTACTTTCTCAGCGAGAGATTCCAGTACTGTTAGCTTGGTGGAAACTTTGGATCCACCTACGATGGCTACCAATGGATGTGCAGGTTGGTGCAGCGCTTTGGTCAAAGCTTCAAGTTCCTCGGTAAGCAGAATACCTGCACAGGCAACAGGTGCATACTTGGCGATACCGTGTGTTGAAGCTTCGGCACGATGTGCAGTACCAAAAGCGTCCATCACGAATACATCGCACAGATTGGCATATTTTTTTGCGGTATCTTCGAGATTCTTTTTTTCACCTTTGTTGATCCGGCAATTTTCCAAGATGACCAATTCTCCTGGAGCAACTTCAAATCCGCCATCAACCCAATCCTTAATCAACCTGACAGTTTTTCCCAGTCTCTGGCTAATATCGTTTGCGACTGGCTGGAGAGAATTTTCTTCTGTCCATACCCCTTCTTCCGGACGCCCCAGATGCGAGGTCACCATCACTTTTGCACCTTGTTTCAGACAATGATTGATTGTTGCCATTGAGGCAGTAATACGGGCATCTGAAGTTACTTTGCCATCTTTTACAGGTACATTCAGGTCGGCGCGGATAAAAACGCGCTTATTCTTCAGATCTAGGTCGACAAGTTTAATAACTGACACGTTGACTCCACATGATTAGTTAACTTAGAGGGGTGATAAAGACATAGTCAAGCTTGGGTGTGCTGAAAAAACAGGTCGGGATTATTAAAAATATTCATTGACTTGTCTGTTACATCCAGCTCCGTTTACGAAAAATACTTTTCCAGTCCATTGAACACAAATAGTTTTTTAGGGAAACACGCTTTATCTGTTTGTGAGTCGATGTATGCCTTGAAGATATTTTGTTGCCTGATCGGAAATCCATGGGTTTTGTTATAGATTTTTACCGAGCAATAAAATAGTCACTCAACCAGCCCTACAGACGCATCATGCCCTGAAAATTATTTGGTTAAAGCAATAATGCTGTAACCGGATCAAACCGGATACAGCATTATTTTTAGAATGACCAGGTGAAGCAGTCATTCTTAGTACGTTTTTACAGATTATTTTTGTGGCTTAACGACCATGGCCAGCAATAACTCTTACCATTTCAAGTACTTTGCAGGAATAACCCCATTCGTTGTCATACCAGGCAACTACTTTTACAAAGTTTTTATCGAGTTGAATTCCAGCTTCTGCATCGAATACTGATGTACAGGTTTCACCGCGAAAATCGGTTGAAACCACTTTCTGGTTGGTGTAACCAAGAACGCCTTTCATGGAACCACCAGAGGCAGTTTTCATCGCATTACAAATATCTTCGTAAGATGCGTCTTTCTCAAGCTCCACGGTTAAATCCACGACTGAAACATCAGATGTAGGGACACGGAAGGCCATCCCCGTCAGTTTCTTGTTTAATTCAGGGATGACGACACCTACTGCTTTGGCTGCTCCAGTAGAGGAAGGAATGATGTTTTCAAGTATACCTCGTCCACCGCGCCAATCTTTGTTGGAAGGACCATCCACTGTTTTTTGTGTGGCTGTGGCAGCGTGAACAGTTGTCATCAGGCCACGTTTGATCCCCCAGGTGTCGTTCAGCACTTTTGCAATTGGTGCCAGGCAGTTGGTGGTACAAGAGGCATTGGAGATGATTGCTTCACCATGGTAGGTCTTGTCGTTTACGCCGTAGACATACATGGGGGTATCGTCTTTTGAAGGAGCAGACATAACAACCTTGCGAGCTCCGGCTTTGATATGCTTTTCGCAATCTTGTTTGGTCAGAAATAGACCGGTTGACTCTACCACGACATCAACATTAACCTCGTCCCACTTCAGTTCTGTCGGGTCCTTAATAGCGGTCAGACGAATTTGCTTGCCATTGACTACCAGGTTGTTGCCACTGACAGATACATCACCTTGAAAACGGCCATGAACGGAATCATGAACCAGCATATAAGCAAGATAATCTGGTTCCAGCAAATCGTTGATTGCTACCACTTCGATATCATCAAACTCTTCGATGGAAGCACGGAAAACCATTCGACCGATACGACCAAACCCATTGATACCAACTCTGATTGTCATTCCTCTATCTCCAATTTCTACTAAAAAACCTGTTTTCCGGGTAAAAACGAATTTTGTTTGCCCTTATATGATTCTTTTTGCCGCATTTACGACATGTTCAACGGTAAACCCAAAATATTCGAATAATTTTTCTGCAGGGGCAGATTCACCGAATTTATCGATCCCGATGACTTCTCCCTCAAGTCCGACATATTTACGCCAGTAGTCAGTTACACCAGCCTCTATAGCCACGCGTCGAACACCTTTTGGTAGAACACTATCCCGGTATGCCTGATCCTGTCTGTCAAAAATATTGGTACATGGCATGGATACAACGCGAACCGCGATGCCGCCTTCTGCCAGTGTTTTTTGTGCAGACATTGCAAGTCCAACTTCCGAGCCGGTGGCAATAATTATTACCTGCGGTTTTCCGTTTGCTGCCTCCGAGAGGATATATCCGCCTTTTCTGATCAAGCTAATGGTGACTGCATCCCGTTTCTGGAAAGCCAAATTCTGACGACTAAATATGAGGGAAGATGGGCCGTCTCTGCGTTCGATGGCGGCTACCCATGAAATAATCGACTCAACAGTGTCGCACGGGCGCCATACATCCATATTGGGAATCATGCGCAATGTAGCAGTTTGCTCAACCGGTTGGTGGGTCGGTCCATCCTCGCCCAATCCGATCGAATCATGCGTGAATACAAAAATGTTACGGATCTTCATTAACGCAGCCATGCGCAGTGCATTGCGTGCGTATTCGGAGAACATCAGGAAGGTTCCGCCATAGGGGATGATTCCACCATGCAGTGATAAGCCGTTCATGATGGCGCTCATGCCAAACTCGCGAACACCATAAAAAACGTAGTTTCCAGTGGCGCTTGCACTGATTCCCTTGGAGCCAGACCACATGGTGAGGTTGGAGCCGGCCAGATCTGCCGATCCTCCGAGCATCTCAGGTAATACTGGCGCTAGTGCTTCAATTGAATTTTGTGATGCTTTTCGCGTAGCAATGGTTTCTTCTCTGGCATTGATTTGGCTGATAACACCTTCAACATGATCAGCCCATTTGGCAGGCAATTCTCCTGCCATTCTGCGCGTAAATTCTGCAGCTTCATTTGGATATTTTTTGCTGTATTCCGCGAACATGTTATTCCATGCGGATTCCAGCGCCTGGCCTTTTGCACGTGCGTCCCACGCATCATAAACTTCTTGTGGGATTTCAAACGGTAGATAATTCCAGCCGATATGTGGCCGGGCTGCGGCAATTTCCTCATTTCCAAGCGCGGCACCATGAATATTGCTGGTGTTGGCTTTATTGGGTGAGCCCATGCCGATTACCGTTTTGCAGCAGATCAATGTGGGTTTGTCCTGTACTTTTTTTGCGGCTTCAATAGCAGCCTGTATTGCCACAGGATCATGTCCGTTTACATTTGGCACGACGTGCCAGCCATAGGATTCGAAGCGCTTGGGAGTGTCGTCGGTAAACCATCCTTCGACATGACCATCAATTGAAATGCCATTGTCGTCGTAGAAGCAAATCAATTTGCCCAGTTTTAACGTTCCCGCCAGCGAACAGGCTTCATGGGAAATCCCTTCCATCATGCAGCCATCGCCCAGGAATACATAAGTGTGGTGATCTACTATCGGGAAATAAGGCCGGTTGAATTCCTCTGCCAGAATTTTTTCTGCCAGCGCCATGCCGACAGCATTGGTGATCCCTTGTCCCAGCGGTCCTGTGGTGGTTTCCACGCCTGGAGTGTAACCATATTCCGGATGCCCTGGCGTTTTGGAGTGAAGTTGGCGGAAATTTTTAATATCTTCAATCGACAGGTCGTATCCTGTCAGATGGAGCAAGGCATAGATCAGCATGGAGCCGTGACCATTCGACAATACAAATCGATCACGATCTGCCCATTTGGGGTTTGCCGGATTGTGGCGCATGTGATGGATCCATAAAACTTCTGCTATTTCCGCCATGCCCATTGGCATGCCTGGATGACCGGAATTGGCTTTTTGGACAGCATCCATGGCCAGTGCACGAATTGCGCTGGTTAAATTATTGAATACTGGTGTGCCGAAATCGTTAAATGCTTCCTTCATTTATTTTCATCCTCGATTATTCAAAAACCATCGCTTCAATGTTGTGCACCACAGGACAACAAAAATCGGCAAAGCAACAATTATCACTCAAGTCCAAATAGTTCACAATACGAGGTGTGATTTCTCTATTTTTATTGGATTTCGGGCAGGAATGAGGGGAATGAGCGTGGTAAAATTATCAATTGAAAGGTATCATTCCACATCGGGTTGATCCAGAGTTGGGTATCAAACGGAAGGAAGCGTGGCCGAGCGGTTTAAGGCACTGGTCTTGAAAACCAGCGATGGGCAACCATCCGTGAGTTCGAATCTCACCGCTTCCGCCATTCATATTTCTGGAATTGCGGTTTACAACTATGCTATTAATAGCGATGCCAGCGTGCCCTATCCGGTAATTTTCTGATTTTATTCTTCTATTTGTTGTTTGCTACCGAATTGGTGAGTAATTTTCCAGGGGTAAATAACTCAGCGGGGTTAAGAGTAGCGTCAGAAAAAAGATCAGCACATTAGCTGGTGTGAAGAAATGGAGAAAATTTAATAATGAGCGTCCCTTTTTTACAGCAATACCGGGTTGGCAGTTATATTTTGAAGCAAAAGCTCGCGGGCAATAAGCGTTATCCGCTCGTGTTGATGCTTGAGCCGTTGTTTCAATGTAATCTGGCTTGTGCGGGTTGCGGCAAGATTGATTATCCCGAGGAAACATTACGGCGCCGCCTGAGCGTTGAAGAATGCCTGCATGCCGTGGATGAATGTGGGGCCCCGGTTGTATCTATTGCTGGTGGTGAGCCGCTGATTCATAAGGAAATGCCAGAAATTGTACAAGGCATTATTCAGCGCAAGAAATTTGTCTATCTGTGCACTAATGCATTGTTGCTGGATGCGCGTATGGACGATTACCAGCCTTCGCCTTATCTGACGTTTTCCATTCATCTTGATGGTAATCGGGAGCATCACGATGCGTCCGTATGTCGTGAAGGAGTGTATGACAAGGTTATTCCGGTGATTGAGCAGGCATTGCAACGCGGTTTCCGGGTGACAGTCAATTGCACCTTGTTCCAGAATGAAACGGCTGAGGAAGTGGCCGAATTCTTTGATACTGCAACAGCACTTGGAGTAGAGGGTATTAATGTCTCTCCAGGGTTCAGTTATGAACACGCTCCACGGCAGGATGTATTCCTGCAGCGCTCGGTAAGCAAGCGGTTGTTTCGCTCTATATTCCAGATTGGTAAAAGCCGCAAAACACCTTGGAAATTTAATCACTCCAGTCTGTATCTGGACTTTCTTGCAGGTAATCAGAATTATCAGTGTACGCCATGGGGAAATCCCACGCGTAATCTGTTCGGGTGGCAGCGGCCGTGTTATTTGCTGGTGGATGAAGGCTATGCCTCAAGCTTCCGTGAATTGATGGAGGAGACGGATTGGGATCGTTATGGCGTCGGCAATAATCCAAAATGTGCAAATTGTATGGCGCACTGTGGATTTGAGCCTACCGCCATCAATGATACTTTTGCTCATCCGCTCAAGGCATTGCGGGTCAGCATGCGTGGCCCGCGTGTGGAGGGACCCATGGCGCCCGATCCTTTGCAGACAAGCAGCAGGTCGCAGAGCAATACTGACAAGCGAAAGCCTTTTCCCATACCGGTCAGCGTTGAGCATAAAGCCGCTGCGCCATCAACAGACCACTCTCCGGGTCCGGATAACTGACATTTCTTTGCCTGCCATAAACATTTTTATTCCAGTGCATCAAGGGCTGTGGCCGTGTGGGTGATATATCTGGCTTTAGCAGGGATGTTATGCTGGTGGGCTACTTTGTTGGCGCCATGGCGCGCATGGGGTACACGGGAACAGCTGGAGCCGCTGGCAACCCTGCAAGCAGAGCAACAGCTTGATGATGTTACGGTGCTGATTCCTGCTCGCAACGAAGTGCAATTCATTGATCAAACCTTGAGCAAACTTCAGACACAAGGCGAGGGTTTGCGAATTATCGTGATTGATGATCAGTCGGAAGATGGAACTGCAGCCTTGGTAAGACGACCGGGAGTTGAAATCATCTCCGGTACAATTCCGCCCAAAAACTGGAGTGGGAAGCTATGGGCGCTGGAGCAGGGTTTGCAACAGGTGCAGACCCGGTATACCTTGCTGCTTGATGCGGATATCAGTTTGTCGCCCGGTATTTTAGGTACCTTGCTGAATAAGGCTCGTCAGGAAAATCTGTCGTTGGTATCCCTGATGGCGGAATTGCCTGTACAACGTTTTTTCGAGCGGCTTCTGGTGCCGGCTTTCATATTTTTTTTCAAGTTGTTGTACCCGTTCAAGTTGTCAAATGAGCCAAAATCGCGCATGGCTGCTGCTGCGGGAGGGTGCATTCTGGTTGAAACCAGGGTATTGAAATCAATTAATGCGTTTACCAGTATTCATCATGCTCTGATTGATGATTGCACGTTGGCAGCCCAGGTTAAACACGCTGGTTACAGAACCTGGATCGGGCTCAGTCACGCAGTGCAAAGTCATCGTGGTTATGACAGCCTTGCCGATATCTGGAATACCGTGGCTCGTACCGCATTTACACAGCTGCATTATTCATTGCCGTTGCTGCTGTTATGTACGCTGATCATGTCCAGTATGTTCTGGTGCGCACCTCTGTCTGCATTTTTTTATCCGGATACGGTTTTTGTGGCCAGTAGCCTTCTTGCCTGGCTGGCCATGTTTATTGTTTATACACCCATACTCAGATTCTATCGAAGTTCACCCTTCTGGGCGGTAGCTTTGCCTGTAATTGGTACTCTTTATCTCATGATGACCTGGACATCCGCCTTCAGATACTGGCGGGGAGTACGGGCACACTGGAAAAATCGACGTTATGAAGCTTCCGAACACAATTAGCTCAATAATTAAATTATTGCTGGTTGCCATGTTGCTGATGGCAACCGGATTGCGGGCGGAGTCACCTGAAAATGGAAGCGCCGAACGGGTAGTGATTACCCTGCAGGATGCATTGATCCAGGCAATGCAGCAAGGACAAAAAGCTGGTTACGGTAGTCGCCTGAAACTCCTGACTCCTGTTATTCAGCAGACACACGATCTTGCGGTAATTATCCGCTCTGTATTGGGTGCGCACTGGGTAAAGCTTGATTCTGGCCAGCAGCAAGCCATTATCCAGGCGTTTCAGACCAACAGCGTTGCCACTTATGCGGACCGGTTTAATCAGTATGATGGCGAGCAATTCAGGATTCTCGAACAAACACAGTTACCGAGAGGGCGAGTTCTGGTGCGTAGTCAGCTAGTCAAAGCCGATAACAGTACGGTTAATTTTAATTACGTATTGCACAAGCCCGGTGAAAGCTGGCGCATTATCAATATTGTGGTTGATGGCGTCAGTGATCTGGCCCTGAAACGGGCTGAATACAGCGCCGTACTGCATAAAAATGGCATTAACGCCTTGATTGATATGTTGAATCAGAAAACTTCTCATATCGAGCAGAACCAGAAGTGATGCTGAAATGGCAAGATGTAATGTCGTACCTACGCTGAAATAATCCGAATATCCCACCAATAAAGCGATTCATACATGGAACCATTCGCCAAAGAAACCCTGCCCGTCAGTCTTGAAGACGAAATGCGGCGCTCTTATCTCGACTATGCGATGAGCGTTATCGTGGGCCGGGCTTTGCCTGACGTGCGTGATGGATTGAAGCCGGTACACCGCCGCGTACTTTTTGCCATGCATGAGCTATCCAATGACTGGAATCGTCCATATAAAAAATCCGCCCGTATCGTCGGAGATGTAATCGGTAAGTATCACCCACACGGTGACATTGCCGTCTATGACACTATTGTGCGCATGGCGCAGCCTTTTTCTCTTCGTTACATGCTGGTTGACGGACAGGGTAACTTTGGTTCGATCGATGGCGATAATGCCGCAGCCATGCGTTATACCGAAATCCGCATGTCGCGTATTGCGCATGAATTACTGGCGGACCTGGACAAGAGTACAGTTGATTTCGGGCCTAATTATGATGGTTCCGAACAGGAACCCCTGATCCTTCCGGCCAAAATACCTAATCTGTTGATCAACGGATCATCCGGTATTGCAGTGGGTATGGCGACCAATATCCCGCCTCATAATCTTGGCGAAGTTATTGATGCCTGTCTGTTGTTGTTACGCGATCCGGATGTGGATATTACCGGGTTGATGGCCTGTATTCCGGCACCGGATTTCCCTACCGCAGGAATCATCTACGGTATTTCCGGCATCAAGGATGGATACCATACCGGAAGAGGGCGCGTCATCATGCGCGCCAGAACGCATTTTGAGGAGTTGGATAAGGGTAACCGTCACAGCATCATTATTGATGAACTGCCTTATCAGGTAA
>JABTUQ010000003.1 GCA_015075225.1 Burkholderiales bacterium | reverse complement strand
TGCAGAAAGCTCTAATAAGCAGCTCACAAAAAAAGAAAAACAAGAAACGATGACAACGCAAAAACGACGCATCATTGTCATGAACGGGCGAAAGATCATTCAAGCCCTGATCAACAATGAATGGGAAACGACGGGTACCATCAAGAAAGCTGAAGAAGGGATCAAACCAGGTATTTACAATATTTATCTGGCCAAACTTCCTCACGATAAAAAACAGTATGAAGGAAAGATTCTGCATATCGACAAGGAAAATGCAGTTTTTTATCAGCAGGCCGGGAAAGATTTTATTGTGCATCAATTAAATGTGGTGGATGGCAAGCCCGTGGCTGGAAAAGATGTAGTTATTTCATACGAGGGAGAGAAAGCATCATTAGCTCAGACAGATACGCTAAAAAAGAAAAATGTATTAAGAATCTGATTTTTTTTATTACAAGGTATAGCTACTATCCGCCTTATGCCCTGAGTTTACGGACAAGTTTCACGGGCTATCAACGGCTTATCACTCTGGACATTGCTATTAAAAACGACGCACACGGCTGGTATCAGAAATAGCGTCACGAAGAACGTGAAGAGCATACCAAACGCAATGGTAACGGCCATCGGCATAATCTTCTCCGCATCGTAGCCCTGTGAACTGAGCTGGGGCAACAAACCGGCAAGCGTCGTAACGTTCATCAGCAGGATGGCGCGGAAGCGTGATTGACCTGCTGCCACCGCAGCTTTTATTACAGAGGTTTTGCGTTGCAGGTTTTTATTGATCTGTGCAATCAGAACCAGGCTGTCATTGATCACGATGCCACTCACGGCAAACAATGCAAAATACGATTCCAGTGAAAGCGGAATCTGAAACAGAAAATGACCGACCACCGCGCCGATGAAACCAAACGGAACCGTCAGCATGATGATCAGCGGCTGCGTGTAGGAACGCAACGGTATCGCCAGCAGCGCATACATACCGAACAGTGCCAGAATTCCATAAAGCCACAGATCTGACATCACCTCTTCCTGTTTCTGCCGGGATTCCCCTGGCTTGATATCCAATCCGGGAAATTGCGCTTTCAGTTGCGGGATAACATGAATACGCATATCGGCTAGGACAGATTCGACATCGGCCTGATCCTGGTAGACTTCTGCGCCAATCAGTTGAATACGCTCCCGATCGGTGCGCTGAATACTGGCGAACCCCGGCTGATATTTCGCCCGGGCAATGGTATCAAACGGCACGCGGCTGCCGTCAGGCAATCTGATCGGCATCGTCTGCAGTTGCTCAAGTGTCTGCCTGTCTTCACGCGGGAAACGCAGCATGACGCGGATTTCATCGTGCTCGCGATAATAGCGCTGTACTTCCAACCCGAAAAAGCCGTGGCGTACCTGTTCACTCAGGTCACGTATCGTCAGCCCGTAAAAGGATGCAGCCGGTTTCAGTTCCAGGTGCAGTTCGGGTTTGCCGGGCTGCATCGAGCTGGTGACACTGTGCACCCCGGTGTAGGCCGTCAGCTTATGCTTCAGTACCTCCCCGGCGGCATTCTGCAGCGCGGTATCCGGTGCGGTTACGATCCATTCGATTGCCTTGGGGGCACCATCGCTGGACACACCGAGATCGCGTGGCCAGAAACTCTGAAAAATCAACGTCGTACCCGCTGGCAACGGGCCAAAACGTTCCCGCCACTGCTGTTTGATAGTGTCCACCTGGTCGCGAATACGGTCATCGATGGTCAGTTCAAGGTTGACGCCCGCTACGTTGTCATTACTGTACATCAGCATATGGCGAACACTGTCGCCAGTCAGCACAGCACCTTCGCGGTAATAGCGTTCATTCAGTTCCGTGCGGATTTCATTGGCGATACGCGCCAGTCGCACCCGTTGCCGCTCGACCTCTTCAAATGCAGTACCGGCCGGAAATTTGAGCACGCCCACCAGATAATAATCATCCACTGGTCGGTCCAGCACACTGGTAATACGCCCTGATATCACCAATGCTGCGATCAGCAGCAACGCGGTTGCGAATCCGGCAATGGTGAGATAGCGCCACTGCAGGGTCATGTGCAAGGCACGGGTATAGTGTCTGGTCAGCCGGCGCAATCCGCTATCCACTTGTTTCTTGAGCGCTGCCATTGCACACACCAGAAAACGCGGCATGATCTCGATAGCAGCCGCCGGACCGTTCGTATGCTGCCCAGCCAGGTGAGCAGGCAGAATCAGCAGTGTTTCCGTCATGGAAAACAGCAGCGCCAGGATCGCCACCGCAGAACTGTTATACAGCAGATGGCCGGTCAATCCTGGCAGCAGCATCCCCGGGGTGAATGCAATCACGGTAGTCAGCACCATAGGCACCACCAGCGGCGCCATCGCACGCACGCCACCGATGGCACCGGAGATGCCAGACCGGCCCTGCTGCTGCAGCCTGTAGATATGCTCACCGACGATGATGGCGTCATCCACTACCACGCTTAAAATCAGAATCAGTGCAGTAATGGTATAGACATTCAGGGAAAGTCCCAGTATCGGCATCCACCAGAACGCCCCGAAAACCGAAATCAGAATCCCCGCACTGACCCATAACGCCAGGCGAATATCCAGAACCAGTGCCAGCACGATGAATATCAGAATGAAGCCGGAAATGGCGTTGCCTCTCAGCATCGCCATGTTCTCATCGTAATACTTGGACCAGTCATCCCAGGTGATGACTTCGACGTCAGCCGGCAGCTCGGGCCGAAATGCCGCAATCACCTCGTGCACGGCCTGTACAGTCGAACCAAGCTGGCTGCGCGGCCAGATCACCAGTTCCATTGCCGGTAGATCATCGGATCGGACCAGCATGTTCTGCTCGCGTACAGTCTCTGTGATCCGTGCGATATCGCCCAGTTTCAGTTGCATGCCCTGCCGGTCCGATCGTAAGCGGATCGCAGCAAAATCCTCCACGGTCATGGCCTGTGCCTGGCTTCTGATCAGTAATCTGCCATCGCTATTCTTCAGTTCTCCCGCTGAGATATTGCCGGAAGCTGCCTGAATCGCCCGGGCAACCTCATCCAGGCTGAGTTCATAGCGCTGCAGTGTTGCCCGGTTGAGCTCGATCGATACTTCATACGGTATTTCCGGAAAAAGCAGGATTTGGCCGATGTCGGGGTGCGTACTCAACCGGATGTGCAATCGATCACGGTAATGCTGTAACGTGCGCGGATCAGCTGTGCCGCGCACGACGACAATGATTGCCTGTGGGCCTGTTTTCAGTTCACGCATCACCGGTTTATCCGCATCCTCGGGAAAGACCGTCACTGCTTCCAGACGCGCCTGCACTTCCGCCTGCAGCCGGGTGGCATCGACAGCCGGATCAAATTCCACCAGTACACGACAAAGCGACTGCTTCGCCTCGGCGTGCAGATGCCGGACTCCCTGCAGATCATGGATCGCATGCTCGATCGGAATACAGATCGCCTGCTCGACTTCAGCAGGGCCGGCGCCATCATAAATAGTCCTGATTTCGAGCTGATGACGGGGTTCCGGCGGATAGACATAACGGTCTGCCGTGATCAACCCCACGATGCCACCAACGATGATCAGGATCATCAGTAAATTGGCAGCAACCGGATTTTTGACAAACCAGATGATCAGCTTCATGGATGCCTGTCGTCATTGGCCGGGTCGTTTGTGCTCGGCATTTCAGGGATCACCAGCATGCCTTCTACCGGCTGCAACAGGCCGGATATCAACACCCTTTCTCCAGGATTGAGCCCGGACTGAATGATGACCTGCTCACGTTCGCGTTTCAGTACCTTGACAGTACGCAGATGCAACCGATCGTGCTGATCGACAACGGCTATCTGATCATCTTTGAACACGACACGGGTCGGCAGAACCACCAGCTGGTCGATGGCGCGTCCCTGAATCAGCGCCTCGACAAATAAACCGACTGGCAGTGCTGTCGTGTTGGTCAGCCTGGACAAGCGAATCTCATCAGATTGAAGTGAAGAGGGTATACGCAGAAATGGATCCGATATCCGCGCAACCAGCATCAGCATGCCGGTATCCCGGTCGATCACGCCTTCGCTGCGCGTAATCTGGCCCTGCCAGAATCGTTTTTCTCCCTGGTATTCTGCCGCCAGTACTACCAATGGTCCTTGTTGAGAATTTTCTTCATGTGCAACTGATGCATCAGGTACGTCGATGAAAGCCAGATCCCGAGTACTGACCGGTAATCGGACTTCGGCGTAGTCACTGCTGTAGATTATCCCCAGTACATTCCCTTGCGTGACGTATTGCCCGATGCCGGTATTTTTGCTGCGCACGCGCCCGTCAAATGGGGCGCGGATGCGGGTGCGTTGTCTGAGCTGCTCGGCATGTCTGGCTGCCACTTCTGCCGCAGCCAGTTTCGCACGCATTTCCTGCAGTTGCGGAATACGCTGACTGAGCGGGCTGGGATCTCCCTGACCCAGCTGTTTCCATTCATCATGCGCCTGGGCGGCTTCGGCTTCTTCACGCAGCAGTAAATGACGTGCCTCCCTGACCTGTGCCTGTGTCTGCGCTACACGCAGGTCATAATCGGCCGGATCGATGGTTGCCAACACATCCCCTTTCCGAAAAAATCCACCACTGACGAAGGCGGGTGAAATATCGATGATTCGGCCGGAAACTTCCGTCACCAGATCGATTTCAGTATGGGCAGTGACCTGCCCTTGGGATCGGACATGCAGACGCTTTGATTGCATGTCCACCTGGGCAACCTGAACAAGGGGCGGTGTCTGTATTTCTGCCTGTTTACCGCTTTCCGGCGGGAATTGAATGAGCAGCCAGGCGGCCACTCCACCCATAAGGAAAACCAGGGTGGCAATCCAGATTTGACGAGATAAATTCACAATTTTTTTATTTTTTATCGGGAAATTGTGCGTCAAAGATGATTTGAGATCACCTTATGACGCTCAAATGCTGCCCCCCAGCGCCAGATAAAGGTTGATACGGTTATTCAGCAATTGTCGTCTGACAGCCAGATGAGCACTTTGCGCATTGAGCGTACTGCGATAACTGTCCAGCAATGTCAGAATCTGAATGAAACCCTGACGATAGGAATACAGCGCCAGTTCCTGACTGGCTTCGGTCTGCTGTACGGCCTCATTTAATTCTTTTTCCTGCGCACGTAACCATTCTTCTGCTGCCAGTGCCTGCTCGACTTCACGAAAGGCATTCAGCGCCACACCCTGATACCGGTTGAAAGCTTCTTCCACATAGGCTTCGTTCAATTGAATATTTCCACGGATACGTCCACCGGTAAATACGGGTTGTACCGCCCCGGCAAACAGATTCCAGACAACCGATCGCGGATCGATCAGATCGGTCAGCGCGCTGTCGCGCGTTCCACCTGCTGCTGTCAGGGTAATACGCGGTAATAACAGCTTACTGGTACTTTCCAAACGCGCATCCGCTGCGCGCAGCCGTGCAAATGCGGCGATCAGATCAGGGCGCCGGGTCAGCAACTCGGAGGGCAGTCCAGCAGGAAGCTGTGGCGGAGGGATAGGCAAAGCCTGCCGGACGGTTGAACGTGATAAAGCAGTCACGGCATGATCAATTTCAGGCAGTGAGCCGTCAGGGTAATTTCCCAACAGAATTTCCAGTTGACGGGTAACCAACTGTACCTGGTTTCTGGCCTGAGCCAGTTGGGACCGGGCCTGAGCCAGATCGGTCAATACCAGGCGCACATCCAGCGCACGCACCAGACCCCGTTCGAAACGTCCCTGTACCAGACTGGCAATCGTGCTGCGATCCGCAACCGATTGTTCTGCCACCAAAGTCTGAAGTTTCGCTTCCAGTAATGCAAAGTAATTCTGTGCAACACGTGCGGCAAGCGATAACCGTGCCGCCTGAAAATCAGCGCTGGTTGCCTCCACTTCCTGGTGAGCTGCTTCCTGGAATGCACGAATGCGTCCCCAGATATCCGCTTCCCAGCTCAGATTGAACAATGGCTTCGAATACGCTGTATTGCGCCGAACCAAACCCGGTACTGCGCACCTGCGCATACTGGTATCCCGGTGCAAATGAGAGTTGAGGCCAGCGTGCAGCGCCATCGATACGTGCCTGTGCAATGGCGGCATGGATGCGGGCTGCGGCTGTCTTCAAATCGAAATTGCTGGCCAGCGCCTGTTCAACCAGTGAATACAGTACCGGATCATTGAACGATTCCACCCATTGCTGCCCGGCAAGTGGAGCAGTATTGGCAGGCGCACTCCACGCAGCGGGTACAGATACATCCAGTGCATTTGCCTGCCTTTCCGATACCGTATTACAGCCGCCGAGCAGCAGCATCAAACCCGTCACGGCAGCCCGTTTGAAACGGATCAATATTTTTTCTCCGGGAGGGCTACAGATGAGGATGTACCGATGGCCCCAGGTAGCGCGTATCCTGCTGCTGATTTTTCTGGCTGAAACGTGCCTGTCGTTTCTTCATCCAGATAATGATGCCAGTCACTGACAGCATGACAATCACCAGACCGAGCACACAGACAAAAATGCGGTAGGGCAATCCGAATACATTAGCCATATGCAACGCGGCGAGCCAGGTAGTTACCGTATTACCACTGTACTGGCCGCTGGGCAGCAGCGCCAGTTTGAGCTCACTCGAATTGGCATCAAAAAATACATTTGTTCTGCCTCGCTTGTCCTGGATATCTTTCGAGCTGCGCACGGTATAGGCATAAGTACCGTTCATACGATTCAATCCCAGTGCAACCACCTGCTCGATAGCGAAATTCTGTTTTTCTGCCTGCTCAGCCATCAGTTTTTCACCGATGCGTTGTGCCTGGCGCCAGCCTATCTCGGCTTCTGCCAGAGGAATATCCCGTTTTGGAAGCTCTGTCCAGGGCGCTTTGTATTCCATCACTGCGCGAGTGGTCCAGGTATACACGGTATCCCACAAATTCATATAGACGCTGGACCAGGCAAAAGTGAGCAGAATCAGCCATAGCCATAGACCACTGGCGCGATGCAGGTCGAAATTGAGTTTGTAGCTGCTCGATCGCCAGCGGATTTTCCAGGCAGGCCACCAACGTTGCCCCCAGCTGTTTTGATCAGGAGAAGATTTTGGAGATTGTCTGCGCCGCTGCGGTAGGGTCAGATAAAACCCGACGAAACAGTCGATCGTCCAGATCAGGGCACAAATACCCAATGCCCATACCCCAAACTTGCCTAATGCCAGTGTGTCGTGCAATTTGTAAACAAAAGGCATGAAGTTGATCATCCCTTCGGAAATCTCGCCTGATTGGCGACGCCCCAGCTCCTCCCCGGTATAGGGATCGAGAAACATTTGATTGAACCCGAGTTCGCTTGCCTGACCAGTCTCATCCGGACGTGCACTCATACTGATCTGCGCTGCACCATGAACCCCTTCGAGCGTGACCCAGTCGACCCGGCCATGCGGAACCTGCTGTTCTGCACGCTCGGCCAATGTAGCGATGTCCAGTTTGTTGGCCTGGATTTGTTTGGGATTAAACTGAGGATTGATCAGGCGTTCCAGCTCGGGGTAGAACGCCAGCAGACTGCCCGTCGCCCCCACGATAATCAGAAAACCGGCCATTAACAACCCCGCCCAGCGGTGCAGCCACACCCAGAAAGAACGTTTTAATATCATTTTGATTCAGTTATCCGTTTGAAAATATAGCAAGTGTCATATAAATTGATTCTAATTTACAGACAATTTGCCTCTTATCATTTCGATGCAAAGTCTTATCAGTTCACAGAATCGAACCATTAAACAACTCTTTAAAATCGAATCATTTTATGTAGCGTAAGCTATAGGATTAGCGTTAAAAACGTCATTGCAATTTTCAAAAGCCTTTCTTTCTATCTATGACGTTTAAGCTCACCAAAACCGGACACGACATCGTAAAAAATTTTATGAAATTCTCTGCTATTGCATATAAAACGTGTTTCTACTATCTATGACACGCGAGCTGAAAAATCGGGTAGCCCTCATCCCATGAGTTATCCGGTAAGTTACTTGTTGAATTGATGAAAGAAGGTAGGTGGCGCCTCTCCTGCCAACCCCACTCGCCTTAAATTTCACCCACAAGACTAGGCAATAGTTATCCCCTCAAATCAATTAATCGTCAATGCGACAATTTGTCGCATTGACGATTGTGTATGCATCGAATAACTTAATCAGCAGTGATCGAAAATAGAGCATTACTCCAAAGTTACTCATCATCAAATATCTGCAATATGGAGAAAGTACTGACTAAACGGAGAACGATTCCTTTTTACATAGCCCTATATAGCAGCAATATCTATAAGAAATCCTGAAGTACTTTTATTGAGATGACAGCTGGAAATATGCCTGGAATAGCCAGTCAATTTGAAGCCGATATCATATGGATGGGTAAACAACCCTTAATACCGGGACAGCAGTATCAAATAATTTTGAGTGATAAAGAAGCAATAGCTACAATAACAGGTATTGAATATCATACTAATATCAATACTGATGTGCCTCTAGCTGAACATGTATTAAATGCGAATGAAACAGGTAGAGTTAATCTGTATACAAATGAACCATTAATGCTCTGGCACTCCAGCAACAGCAAACGAGACCCAAATAATTTCCTGCTGATTGATAAACAAACGCATGAAACCGTTGGTACCGGAATTATCTTTGCTCTTCGCCCTGCCAAGAATCTTAAATGGCAAACATTATCAGTTAACAAAACTAAACGTTCGATACAAAAACGACAAGCTCCCAAATGCATCTGGGTTACTGGCTTATCTGGCTCAGGTAAATCGACAATTGCCAATCTACTTGAGAAACGTTTATACCAGAGTAATAAACATACTTACTTGCTGGATGGAGATAACATTCGACACGGCCTATGTAGAGACTTAGATTTTACAGATGCTGATCGCATATAAAACATACGGCGCATATCTGAAGTCGCAAAACTAATGGTTGATGCAGGATTAATTGTTCTAGTCAGCTTCATTTCTCCCTTTCGCCGGGAACGACGTATGGCACGTGAACTGTTTGCGGTAGATGAATTTATTGAAATTTTCATTGATACTGATTTAGAAGAATGCGAGCGTCGTGATGTAAAAGGTCTTTACTCGAAAGCACGCAACGGCATATTAAAAAACTTCACTGGGATTGATAGCCCATATGAGCCACCTGAATCACCTGAAATTCATATTCAGACAACCCAATTATCACCACACGCTGCTGTTGAATCTATACTAAATCGGTTGATATAAAAGAGTGTATTCGTCATGAGTTATATTGACGTCTTCAATGGAGATGCTGATGGCATCTGCGCGCTGATACAGTTACGTAAGGTAAACCCTCAGAATGCGCAACTTGTCACAGGTGTAAAACGTGATATCAATCTGCTCAGACACGTTAATGTAACTCCAGATGACCAAATCACTGTATTAGATATCTCATTTGACAAAAACCACCTGGATGTTCTGAGATTATTAAATTCTGGTGCTTCCATAAAATATTTTGATCATCATTACAGCGGCGTACCTATAAATCACCCCAGATTGGAAACAATAATAAATGACCAATCATCAACTATCTGTACTGGGCTACTCGTAGACCAATATATTAGTGGCCAGTTCCGTGAGTGGGCATTAGTTGCCGCATTCGGCGATAACATGAATAATATAGCTATGTCATTAGGTAAAAACTCTGGATTGGATCATAAGTCGTTATGCCTGCTTCAAAAGCTCGGTATCTATATCAATTACAATAGCTATGGTGAAAACTTATCTGACCTGTTTTATCACCCGGATGTGTTGTACGGCTATTTGCGACAATATGATTCACCGCTTAATTTTATACAGGAAGACCCTTTAATTTACGATACCTTAGAAACCGGTTACCAGAAAGATATTGCAATGGCACAAACCAGTCCTTTTTTATATCAATCTACTGAATCAGCGATAATTCTACTTCGTAATGAAAAATGGGCACATCGAGTTAATGGTACTTATATTAGTAAACTTGCCAATCAATTCCCTGATCGCGCACACGCTATTATTACCGAAAATACAGGCGACACCTGTACAGTTAGTATACGCACACCTATTACTAGAAAAACACTGCCTGCAGATCAATTGGCTCTCAAATTCCCATCAGGTGGTGGACGAAAAAGTGCTGCAGGGATCAACACCTTACCTATTGACCAGATTGGTCAATTTATTGAAGAATTTAAAACCTACTTTAAATAAGCTTGGGTCTTGATGAGGAAGAAATTTGGCTGTCAATAGAAGAGAGTCCCAACATATTTACTGACCATCAGCTTTTGGCACAAGCTTTAATATATAATCCGATACCACTTCAGCTTTGAAAGCAATCGGCAGTCCTTTCACCCAATAGGGGTGCTGATCTTGATAATGCGCTGAAAGCGGATGACCAGACTGACCGCCTGGTGTATGCAATATGCCCCCTTCCCAATAAGACGGCGATATAACAAGCCGCATACTTGCACCCGCATTGACTGAATCTACACGCACACAAAAACTGCAACCCGGCAACATATCACTCGGAAAGTCCAAGAACTGACTGATACCCGGAATACCTTGACTAAGCGGATGCGTATATTTTGCAATATTTATTTTTTCCCAGGTTAAATCCTGCAACGAATCGACGGAATATTCACGCATGAGTTCCTGCGCACTTTTTTCAAGTTGTGCCAGAAGAAAGGTGTTCCAATCCAGATAACGTTGTTGATCAGGTAACAACCGCACATCGTTAGTTTTGATCAAAGCCAGTAATGGCACATCCAGATATGGCCAGAAATATTGGAATTCATCATCCAGCATCCGGACACTTTGTAGCAATGGTTCAAATACCGTTTGGGCGAGATTATCGCGGAATTGTTTGACCAGACCTAACCCCAAACTGCCCGGCTCAGCCATTCCATTCCACGCTTGCAGGTGATCACGCAACGTAATGCGATCTGGTCGCTCAGCAAGCATGTCAGGCGTGAGTACCGCAAGTGCGATGTCACGATACACACGATAAACTTCTGATACCGTATCCAACTGTAACTGGAACATGTCAGTTTCGTTAATTTTACTCAACGTATGTAAACGTTCTGAGATGCGGTATGCACGATAACCACTGGCAAACGCATGCCCGATTGTATAAGGATAATTCTTCTCAATACTGCGGTTGTTGGCATTGACAACGAAATCCTGATTAACAAGACGTGGTAGTTCATCTGGTGAAATATAATCGACCCAACCGATTGCACCATCCGCCCATGATCGGCTGATCGATCCGTCAAATGCTGCTGGCCCACTACGCATCGGAATCCGGCTCATGATCGTCCAACCCACTTCACCAGTATGATCGGCCAATAGCATATTTAACGGCGGCCCACCAGTATGATTTATTAAGTCAAGCCCCTGCTGTAACGTATACATCTGATCGATATTAAGCAGGTCAAGACTAATTGCACTAGAATCAAGCGCCGTCCAATGTAGGGCAACCGGCTGTCCCATCAGCAATTGCGCTGACACAGGCCCCCAAATCGTAGTCTGCACTGCTAACTCTTGTGATGCCCCGCCTTTAACCACAATTGTTTCATGCCGGATACCAAAACGTTCCCAGCCATCCGGTGTACGATATTCTGTCGGATTGTCGGGATTAACCTCAATTTTTACCAGATCGAGAATATCAGCCGCCAGGGAAGTTGGTCCCCAGGCCAGATGCTTTGTCGCACCCGCAATGATTAATGGCGTCCCGGGCAAATTCACACCGGCAATTAATTTATCGTCATATTGCAACTGACTGCGGTACCAGATATTCGGCACCGAAATCCTCAGATGCATATCGTTCGCCAATATAGCCCTGCCATCCCGAGTTTTGGTGCCGGACACCGCCCAGGCATTCGAGCCGACCTGCATAAAATTTGGCTGCACCAGATTGGTATACTTTTTTGATACATTAGTAGACAACAGTGCGGCTAATGAGTCAGTAGGAACTGGATAATCCTCTACCGTATCTACTGCTTCTCCCAATACTACCTGCGTATAATGATCTGTTCGTGGTGTCAAAAACGTATAAATATCTGCAGGCAATGCTTGCGCCATGATGCTCATTTTTCGTTCAAATGCTTCAGAACCATTGAGCGTTATAAACATATCGAGCACGATCAGCACACTGTCTTCCGATCGCCAGCGATCGGGGCGATAATTCAGCAACAGAAATTCAAAAGGCGCAACGGTCATATTGTCAATCACGCTATTGACGCCATTCACATAAGCTTCCAGCAATGCGATCTGATCATCAGGCAACTGTAATATCACCTGTTTTGCCACATGCTCAAACCCATACGTACGTTGTTTCTTATCATGTGGCAACGCGGTTTCGCCAAAAATCTCAGCAAGCCGCCCTGCACTCTTACGCCGCAGTAAATCCATCTGGAACAAGCGGTCGCGTGCAACCACATAACCCAACGCCCGGAAGGCATCCGTTTTCGATTGTGCAGCAATATTCGGCACACCGAATCGATCTTTTTCAACTGAAGCCGGTGCAGACAAACCTATTATTGTCGCTTCAGTTTCACCATCTGCTAAAGATAGGTGCATGATCAGATAAACTATACTGACCATAACTAGCAGTATTGAAAAAATACTGACTATGATCCTAAATGTAATGCCCAATCTAGATCGCATAGCATCTCGTGACCTTAATGACAATTTATTGCTCAAGCTGATGATTCCTGATTATTGATCACTGCCGATCGATGCGCTCGCAGACCCGGATGCTCGGTAATTTCCAGAATTTGCCCATTTTCCAGCTTGACACACCGATCCGCGATATGAAAATATCGGTCGTCATGGGTAATCGCGACAATCGTTTTTCCACGTGCTTTCAAATCAGCCAGTATACTTGTATAGAATTCTTCCTTAAACTGTGGATCCTGGTCGGCTGCCCATTCATCAAATACATAAACCGGCCGATCTTCCAGCAATACGGTTAGCAATGCAAGGCGTTTACGCTGCCCTTGCGACAACGCGACGGTTGACAATACACCCTCTTTCACGGACACCTTGTGATCAAGCTGTAATTGTTTTAAATAGCGCTGTACTTGCTGATCGACCTGTTTACCCGATAGCCCCAGCAAGCTTTCAAAAAGATAAAAATCGGAAAAGACAGCAGAAAATTGCTGACGATATACTCCACGATTCGCATCAGTCACCAGTTCGCCATTTAATATCACACAACCTTGTTCCGGTGTATAAAGGCCTATCAGCAACAACATGAGACTGGATTTACCACTACCGTTTCCACCCGTAATAAAAACTAATTCACCTGGATTTAGTACCAGGCTCAATGGACCGAGCGTAAAGCTGCTGCCATCGTGGTGATAACCATAACAGATGCCTTCTAACTCAATCGTACACGGTTGTGCAGATATTTCTTGTAATGCTGCCTCGCCAGTTATTTCAATTTCATCTTCCAATTTGCAGCGTAATATTTCAATCTTTTTAAGCGATACTTTTGCCCGACCCAATTCCGGAATACTGTCAATCAACATCGAAATCGGGCCAAAAATATACAAAAGCGTCAGGATGTAGCCTGAAACCACCGTTTCATCGGCAACACCCCACCAATTATGTGATCCATACAACACGAGGCCCATCAACACGTAAAGCACGACGCCACCCCACGCTGCCGCAAAAGCAAAAAAAGTCATCGCTGAAATATTGAACTGGCAACTGGCTTTTATCGTTGGAATCAATCCACTTTTCAGAAAATCCTGTGCACGGGAACGATGTAATTTAAGTTCCTTAATACCTTGCGTTAGCGCCTGGAAATGTGCATAAAGCACATTGTCCTGCTCGCGGCCACTGTATAGCGGTCGCATTGCAAGGTGCGCGTTTAGATAATAAATAATTACACCCAATGCAATCACACCAATGACAAACAACAGCAGGCTTAACGATAACCATGCCATATAAACCAAGCCACCAATCAACCATGCTATATTGATGCAGATTTGTGAAACCCGTCGCAATGCCTGCGAAATCACCGATACATCTTCCGTCAGGTTTACCAGCAAACGCGCACTACCGAGCTTTTGAAACACACTATAAGGTGCCGCCATAATCTGACGGCTCAACTGCAAACGTAAATCACGGACAATAGCTTGAACAAGCCGCACCATACCGACTGACGATGCAATCCGGGTACCAATGACTAATGTAACCAGCCCAAGAAAAATAAAGGCGTTTTTTTCATCAAACGTATTAGCTGCGTGTAAAAAAGAATTAATAAGCGCCAATAGAACAATACCGCTTAATCCGCTAATGCTGCCGGCCATAACGACAAACACTAAACTAATATACCTCCCGGTAAACAGCTCCCTGACTACATTGAAATAATGCAAGATATTCAGTATTTTTTAATTAACAGATGCTCAAAAACCAGCTTTCCAAATTGCAATGCCAAATTAATGTTTCCAGATGCTGATATCTCACCTCTCTCATAAATCTCTCCAACACTAGCTACTCCATTAACTAACTGGCAAAAGGCCTCTTTAACGATTGTAATAACACAATCTTCATTATCTTCTTCCAAAGATCTACGAATCTCAGCAGAGCCTATCGTTAAATTTACAATCCAACTTTCTTCGCTCACATCAAAACGACACATACCGCGCAGTTGGTCCATTTTTATCCACTGCTTCGTTAAAATCTCATCTGTATGCTGAAGAAAAAAATTTTCAAGTACCCGATGTTCATTAAATATCTTTCTTGAATCTTCAATAGAGATATTTCCATCAGTAGCTTTCTCTTTTTCATAAAATTCACGTAGACTTTTATACCCCAGTCTTTCATTTACTTGATCTATATGTTGATACACTACATTTGAAATCGACGACACTGGGATCATTTTTCCCCTACCAATTGAATTGGTATTAATTTTTTCTGAAAAAACTACTTTTAAGTCTCCTGGGCCCAAATCATGATGGGATGAAAACACTTTATTCAATATATCTTTTCTCCATTCAACACCAATAGATCTAAATGTAGATTCCAATATTTCATTGGGTTGCGCAACAATATCTTCATAGTGCACTCGAAAACATTTATCTGGATTTTCTTTCTCAAATTCAAGTATTTTTTCATTCTTATCTAGCCAATTCAAAGCCATCGCATCAACTAAATTCCCAGGTTTATCTCTAACATACGGTGAGAGTTCTGACATAAATCCTAATGTATTAAATTTCAGACAAGAATAAATAACATCCATACTATACCGATAAAGGCATATATATCTTGCATTCGGAAATATCTCAGACAACAGCTTGATATAGTTGATATTGAGCGTAGTTTTCTCACACCAGCGTTTCTTTTTCTTATTATCAGCATAACGCTGCATTACTGAACCAACCATTTTTTGTATTTCAGAAATCACCCACTGGCGTCTATCAGATTCAGTATCACCTTTATAGGTTTGCCCAATAGAGTAATACACCAAGTTATATAAATGTTTACAAGCTTGTCCTAAATTTAATTGTGGGGGACATGCAATTTCTGGGTGAGCATCTATAATCATCCTCAGTAATGTCGATCCGGAACGTTCACAAGACAAAATAAAGACAGGAGAGTGATCTGTTTGCATTATTACACCCCATAAATTTTGCATATAAATATGCAAAATTGGCCTTTCAACACCAGTCAAACTTTTTATTGATCAGCATCCAGAGCTTTTCATTATGTGGTCTGTAAAAATCAACCAATTTTTGTATGCTATTATCATCAGGAGGTGGCAAAACAAGAGGATTTTCATTTACTTTATAATTGCTTATAGGGTATTCAAAATCTGGTAGCCCAACGAATCTGTGAATTTGTCCTAAAAACTTATTTCTATCAGCAAAATAATCAGCCACATCGAGTATCAGTATATTGCTACGACCAAAACACTCCATCCAGTAACTTACTACTTTCCAGTAAATACCTAAACGTAAAGGATCACTATTAACAGCAGTATACATTCTGCCTTCAGGAAATAATGCCAGAGCTTGATCGACATAAGCAGTAAATGTTCTCAAAAATGGGAATTTATCTGCACATTTTTTACCTGATATAAAAACTTCCCATTTCCAATGAGTATACAAACGTTTTACAGGATCTCTCAATACTAGTATGACTTTAGTGTTTGGTTGTATTTGAGAGAAATTATAAGTTCTTTCCATCCAATCAAGACCAGGTACCAAATAAGGTGAGAGTGCAAGGCCATAACGCTTAGCATGCCTCTCTTTTTGCCGCTCCGTCGGATAATATATATACCAATCTTCTGGATCAGCCGATCTGAATTCTTTAGCAAGAGGTGCCATAATATTTGGATGCAGCAATAGATTGACTGACAAGTCGCTAGTACCACTTTTCATTTCTCCAATAATACAAAAATCCGGTAAAGTACGTTTCCCACTAAATTTTCGTAGAAATATCCGCCATTTAGGAGGGCTCCCAAAATAATGGAAGAGAAATTGATATTCCAGAAGTTTTACTATATATTTTATTTTTGAAATTAGAGTGTGATTCGGCTTATATCCTTTCTTTATAGAAAGGTACTCGGTTATAAGTTGATAGCCACGAAGCAGTTCTTTCTTTTTAGAATTAACAGCAGCAGTATTCATGAATTACCTTATCTGCTATAAAATATAATTACGTCGTTGAGAATCAATTAATTTTCTCATCAGTATCGCATTCCAATTGCATACATACATCAGTATTCCTACAGTTTGCCAATCATAAACTCAAGGACTTTTTGATAAAATCAATTTACCAAAAGCTTCTGCTAAAATTTGATTTCCTTCAAAACTAATTTCACCTTGCGAAAACGCTAGCATTGGGTCCATTCTTCCAGCAATTATTTCTTGAAGCACATATGAAGATAGTCTGATCGTAGAATCAGAAATAAAGTCTCCACGTTTAATTATTGGCTCCCGTGCTGTAAAATCAATAACCCAACATAAATTTTGCTTATCTTTAACAAAGATCTTCCATGTGCCAGACAATAGTGGGAACTGCTTTTTATTTTTTACTGCTTTTGTAAATTGATGCTCGATGACTTCAACAAGATCAATCTTTTCCTCAATAGGGCTCTCATTTTCCAAATCTCCCTCTCTAACCCTAGAATAATATTCATCAAGCATTGGATAATCTAAATTAGAAAGTAACGCATCAACGCGTTGCAATAAATGCCCAGGAACACCATTTCTGGGTATATCTACTCCACGTCCTACAGTATTTTGGCGAATACCGCTCGACAAAAAGGCTTTACCATCACCTTCACCTACATCATGATCAATGCTAAATACACGCTCTAACAAATCGCTTTCCCAATTCACACCAATAAAACGAAACATATCCGGGAGGATTTTTTCAGGACTTGATACTATTGATTCATACTTTACACGATGACAGCGGTCACTATTTTTCAGCTCAAATTTTTGCATGATATCTGTCTTTTCTACCCAATTCTCAACCATTGCAGCAAGAATATTTCCAGGATTTCGATGTACATATAGAATATGCTCTGGAAGAAATGTGTACCGACTACGATTAATACACGAGTTCACTACATCCATGCATTGTCGATAAAGGCAAATATATCTGGCATCTGGAAAACATCCTTCAAGATGGCTGAGAAATTCAAGATTCATCGGTGTTTTCTCACACCATATCTTTTTATCCTTACCCTTTATATAGGTATCCATTACTTCTTGAATAGTTTGCCTTGTTTTACGTACAGCCCAATGCAGATGTTGCTCATACCGCCTATCTAAATTCTCTATTTGAGCTAACGTTCCAGAGAAAAAAGTATTTAAATCAGCACACAAACGTCCCAGATATAAATGTGCCGGGCAAGCGACTTCGGAATGCGTGTCTATAATGTATCGAAGCATCGTAGAGCCGGAACGCTCACACGATAGAATAAAAACAGGTTTGGGAGAGTAGTCATTTGAAATATGATGCATCGTATTCCAACCTTAATCTGTAGGCTCTTAAAATTTACGTAATTTCGCTCCAATCAGAACTAATGTAATCAGTCTCATAATGCTGCCCGATCAACCAATAACTTCGATTTATGAAACTTAGTTACCATATCAATAGCTTTTTCTAATTCGCTATGCAATCTTTGATCTTGCATGATATGAAAATGATCTCCCTCAATAACGCTCTCATAAATTTTACCTGTCGTATACTGACCCCAGTCTAAGGGCCTGTTTTTATGCTTAATCCAAGAGTCACTCGCCCACCATACGTTAATATCTGAGCCTATCATCGTGGGCTGAAATGAATTTATCATTACCCTACTGTGGCACATGAGGTTCACAAATAAGTGCATATACTCCTCACTGACATTCTGGAGCCAATAACCTCTTTCACGCCCCCAAATTCCGATACGGAACATGCATTCTTCGTAAGACAACCCCAAAGTAATGTTTTCTAACTCCGCATAGTCTTGTGGATCTAGATTTCGAAATGTTTTCACATCTTTAGAATCATGCAAATATCTTTCAAAGCTTGAAATCCCCAAATTTTTTTCAACAGATTTAGATCCAGCTGGCAAAAAAGAATCAATAATTCCAAGAAAACAAACGGACTTTCCATTTCTTTCCAACTCTTCTGCAATCTTATACGCTATCAAACCACCCAATGACCAACCCAGCAGCATGTAAGGCCCTGTAGAATGTTCACTCAAGACTTGAGCATACTGCTTAGCCAGCAATTCCATTAAATCTGGCGACGATTCATGGTTCTTCTGAACAATCCACTGAATTCCATAAATAGGTTGACTTGAGCCAAATCTATCCACCACGTAGTCATAGCCGCGCAAATCACCCGCACCTGAATAAATACAGTATAAAGGCAGATTCCCGGCACCGCTTCTTAAGCGAACCAATAACTGTCTCGAGTTATCACTCCAATCAGTAAACCATGCTGAATATTTTGCTACCGTCGGTGCCTGGAAAATACTAATGAGTGGCACATCTTTACCCAATCGTTCTCGAATACGCTTAACCAAACGTACAGTCATTAAGGAATGGCCACCTAAACGAAAAAAATCATCGTGTATTCCTATCCGGCTTACACCAAGTGATTCTGACCAAAGTGATACAAGAATTTCTTCAATTGAGGTTCTTGCAGGTTCGTAATCCTCCCCAACTAAATCTAAATTATCAGGTAACGGCAGAGCCGCCCTGTCAACTTTACCATTTGGGCCAACAGGCATTTTATTGATAAACAGATATGCAGATGGATGCATATAAGCTGGAAGGAAAATCTGCAAATGATCACGCAACATTTGCGTCAATTGTTGCGTTATTCTATTTTTCAAGGGGTTATTGTAAAGTCTTATAGTTGGATCATTCACAGCAATATTAATTCCTGATAGATCGATCCAATCAGCTAATGGTGGCAAACTAAATTTACTAAAAAATATGTCAAAACATCCCTCCTCTAAACCGCGCACCCAGGATAAACACACGTTATACGAGCTATTTACAGCAAGCTTGTATATAGCCTCAGGATCCACTCCTCTTACTACAGATTTGGATAGTAACTGTCGCAGGCCTTCTACTGTTGATACCTCTCCCTTTTCCAGCAACTTAGCTGCATATGCCGCCTGACTGATCCTAGAGTTTGGCACACTATGGATAGCCAGATAGTCTGGCGACTCACAAAGGAGTAACTTCTGTATCGCGTCAAGACATGTTAATTCCGCCCAAGCTATAGTTTTCTGTTTGATTGTCTGAGTCTTATTATCAGCTTGATAGCTTAAAACCACGTCATATCTGAACTGCACCATTTCGTTTTGATAATGGCCACGCTTAGGGAGAACTTCTACATTTATTTCATCTGAACTATCTTGTGCAAGTGCATAAAAGAACCTTGGATCCAACAATAGCTCATTTTCCATATTAACCCGACTTTGTATGCGCCTCCAAAGATCAGTTGATGGCATAGAATCATCCGCATGATACAATTCAACTGCCGTGTGGAAAGATTGCAGCAACCCATAATGACGTACATCACCGATAATCAAATGGCCGCCTGGTATGAGTAAATTCTTAGCTGACTGAAGAACCTTATTTAGATATCTAACATCTGGGAAATACTGAATAACGGAATTTAAAATCACCATGTCAAAAGAATTCTGTTCCAACCCCGAAAAATCTTCTGCACGACGATGTAAAAGTTCGACCTGAGGTAAGTTATAATCCGCTGTTAACAACCCTTCACGAACATGTCTCAATGCATTTAATGAGAAATCTGTACCAACATATCTTTCACAATTTTGAGCCAATCTAAATAACAATAAACCTGAACCACAGCCTATTTCCAGCACGCGTCTTGGTTTATATCGCCTTACTAAACTCACGATCTGTTCAACCCACTCTTGCATTTCTTCTACTGGAATGGCTTCACCTGTAAAGCTACTTTGCCAGCCAATAAAATTCATATTTGGATCGGATAAGTTAACCGACTGCGCATACCACTCATTAATCGCACTTTGCCATTCAGTTAACTGCTCTGCCATCGCAGTATCTCGAGATGTATCACTCATATTCTGTGAAAACAAATCAGTCTGTACATAGGCAGCTAACCTCCAGTCATCAACAATAGGTTCATAAGCTGTAACCACCGCCTTTTCAACATTTGGGTGTAATAAGAGTTTTGCTTCAATTTCTTCAAGTTCTATTCTGTAACCACGGAGCTTGATTTGATTATCAATGCGACCAAGATATTCAATCGTTCCGTCATCTCTGAAACAAGCCAGATCCCCCGTCTGGTAAAAACGCTCTCCTGGTTGACTACTATAAGGATTGGGAATAAACCGTTCAGCAGTAAGTATTGGGCGATTAAGATAGCCTACTGCCAAACCATATCCACCCAAATACAATTCACCTGCGATACCGACAGGTACGGGATTAAGAGTTTTATCCAGGATATAAATACATGTGTTTGCAATAGGTCGCCCTATTGGTACGATTTGCTGATCATCACAAATTGTAAGTTGTTGGACACTGGCCCAAACTGTGCCTTCTGTGGGCCCATATTCATTAAACAAATTTACTTTTGGACAAGTTATAAAATGCTGTTTAACTAAATTAGTCTGACAAATTTCACCTGCGACAATAATAACTTTAAGTGATTCTGGATTAACAGAACAAGATGATAAAAAATGGATATACCATGATGGAACACTCAGAAGGTGTGTTACTTTCTCCTGATTTATTAGATCAGTTACTAGCTCTGGATCACTTAATATATTTTTCGATGGTATAGTAAGCACCCCTCCCTGGCACAGGGTCCAGAAAATACCAGCAACAGAGCTGTCAAAAGAAAATGAGGATAGCAGGAGAAAGCATTCAACCCTCTCTTGATAATATTCAATGCGAGCTAAAGTTGTATGCACCACATTGCGATGAGTAATAACAACGCCTTTGGGGTTCCCAGTAGATCCAGAAGTATAAATAACATACGCAAAATTTGATGGAACACATACAGCCTGAGGGTTTACAGGGGAATATTGAGCAATTAATGGCCAATGTTTATCCAAACAAATACATTTAATATCAAAAGATTGAATTAATCTATCTAATAAAAACTCCTGCGTAAGCAATAATATAGGCGATGTATCCTTTAATAGAAAAGATATTCGCTCATCTGGATAATCAGGATCAATGGGAACATAAGCGGCACCAGCCTTCAGAATACCTAAAATACCAATCACCATTTCTAAAGATCGATCAACACAGAGTCCAACAAATGTATTTTTACTAATGCCGTTTGCTATAAGATAATGTGCAAGTTGGTTTGCTTTTCTATTCAGCAAATTGTAATCGAGAGATGCTCCTCCACATGTGACTGCTATCGCTTCAGGCGTTGAAATAGTCTGCTCTTCAAACAACTCATGGATAAGTTTTTCTGATGAGTACTCTATTCTTGTCGTATTAAAATCAACCAGTAACTGATTACGCTCAAACCTACTTAAAATCGAGAACTCCGAAATACGCTTATCATGATGATTCACAATTCCTTCTAGCAGATTCTTGATATGCTCCGCCATGCGTTTAATTCTAGAACTATCGAACAATGAAGTATTGTAAGCTATCGTACCCTGAAGCTTGTCATCCGATTCATAGAAATGCACGGTAAGATCAAACTGTGTTGCCTCAATATCCGCATCGATAGAGGAAATATCAAGACCCTCAAACTCGATTTTACTTTTAGGTGTATTATTTAAAGCCAAGCTAACTTGAAAAACTGGATTACGTGCTGTATCCCGAGGAAGTTTTAGGTCTTCCACTAATTTATCAAAAGGTAGATCCTGATGTTCGTAAGCGTTTTCAATAATATTTCGTGTACGCTCCAATAATTCAGTAAATTTAGGATTCCCCTCCATATTTACTCGTAGAGGCAAAGCATTAACAAAAAATCCAATTAAGCCTTCAATCTCAATCCTGTTTCTATTTGCAATCACCGTACCAGTGGAGATATCTGTCTGTCCCGTATAACGAGATAAAATTAAAGAAAATACTGCAAGAAGGGTAGTAAATAGTGTTACGCCTCGATTCTTGTTAAGTGCCTTTAGCCGTGTTGTAATTATTTGTGGTATTTGAAAGTCTACGGTTCCACCATCATAAATTGGAACTGATACACGCGGATAATCGGTTGGAAAATCAAGCACAGGTAAATCTGAAAGCTGCTTTCTCCAATAAGAAAGATGCTGCTCCAATACCTCACCTTGTAAATAATTTCGTTGCCAATAGGCAAAATCAGAATATTGAACAAGCAAATCTGGAAGCTTTACCGGTCTTTTATCTAATACAGCCTTATAAAGCTTCCCCATTTCCTTCACTAAAACATGCATTGACCACCCATCACAAGCAATATGATGGATAGTTATTAGTAAAACATATATCGTATTACTCAGCCTAATTAAATTCCCTCTGATCATTAAATGCGATTCAAGAGAAAATGGCCGTTTTGCTTCCTCGCTGGCTAGTTGTCTTACCTGGTTATCCTGATCATATTTAGATGCATCAGTGAGATCGATTATTGGTAAAGCCATCCTGGATAACGTATTAATAGTTGCAACGGGCCTCCCATTAACTTCAGTAAAGGATGTCTTAAGCACTTCATGTCGCTCTATAAGGATATTAAAAGCTTCCTCTAACGCAGATAAATCCAGTTCACCTTCCAGACGCAGCGCGATTGGCACGTTATATACTGAACTATCGGGTGCAATTTGATGCAAAAACCACAATCTCTGTTGTGCAAATGAAAGTTGTGCACTTATCTCTTTAGGACACTTAGGAATAAAATTCTTTTTACTTTGTATTAATACTTGTCCACGCAAACGAGCTGTTAACAAGTCACGTTTCGTTTTAGACAAAGAAGAGTTGGAAGCTAAATGTACACTGTTATCCATTTTTATTTCCTATCTATTAATGCAGCTAAAGCAATATGCTCAGCTTCAGCCTCACTCAATCCTTCGATTTCAGCTGTTATGATCTCTTCAATTAGTTGTGCTAAATTGCCCACTGTAGGTACTTTGAACAAAGTTGCTAAAGGCATATCTACATCAAATGTCATCCGTACTTTGTCATAATCTGCATTACTAACAGCGAATGGCCACCGAGTTCGAAGAAGTTGTCATGGATACCGACTTTTTCGACACTGAGCACTTCTGCCCAGATCTCAGCCAGGATTGGTTTCAGTCGGATTGCGTGGCGCAACATATTCACGTCAGCTGATGATCGATATCGGGGCTGGCAGTGCTGTGCGATCCAGCTCACGTTGGGTGTTAGGTGGAAAATGGTCAAGAAGCCACAAGGCTGACGGAACCATGTAATCCGGCAAGCTTGTTTTAAGATGGATGCGGATCGTTTCAATATCGGCACTGATTCGTTACCTATAATATAGGCTACCAGCCGTTTATCTTCCGGGTTGTCTTCACGTACGATGACGACTGCTTCCTTGATTCCTTCATGGCCCAATAACGCTGCTTCGATCTCACCCAGCTCGATCCGAAATCCGCGAATCTTCACCTGATGATCAGTGCGGCCCAGATATTCGATATTCCCATCCACACGATAACGTGCCATCGTCGCCGGTACGATACAGCCGCTCGCCGGGCTGCCTGCTGAATGAATTGGGGATGAATCGCTCCGCCGTCAGCGCTGCACAATTCTGATAGCCTCGCGCCAACCCAACCCCACCAATATATAACTCTCCCGGCACACCTATCGGTACCAGATTCAGATAAGCGTCCAGCAGGTAAATCTGTGTGTTGGCTATCGGACTACCAATCGGAACGACTGATTCTTTACTATCTGGTTCACACGCCCACATCGTGACATCAATCGAAGCCTCGGTCGGCCCATACAAGTTGTGCAGTTGAGCAGGTAATTTCTCAAAGAATTTCTGTTGTAAAGATGTAGATAAAGCTTCTCCACTGCAAATCACATATCGCAACGATCGGCATATTGTCACGTCAGCTATATCGAGAAATGCAGAAAGCATGGAAGGTACAAAATGCACAATTGTGATCTCATGGTCCTGGATCATCTGTGCAATGCGCATAGCATCTTTATGAACTTCAGGTTGCGCAACTACCAGTCTTGCACCTGTTAATAACGGCCAGAAGAATTCCCATACCGATACATCAAAGCCGAATGGTGTCTTTTGCAGGACTCGATCGCTGGCATTTAACTGATACTGTTGCTGCATCCATTGCAGACGATTGACTACACCTTGGTGCGCCAGTCCAGCCCCTTTAGGTCTGCCTGTTGATCCGGAGGTATAGATGACATACGCCAGGTTCTGTACCTGACTGAGACTGAATGGATTGTCTTCACTACATTGGGCTATGGCCTGCCGTTGCGCATCCATGTCAACAACAAAGATATCTTCAGGCAGCACTTCCCGGGTCGCCGTATGGATGAGGCTTAAAACAGGCTGTGCATCTTCCAGCACAAAGGCAATCCGTTCCCGCGGATAACCCGGATCAATCGGTAAATACGCACCACCCGCTTTCAATATGCCCAGTATGCCAATCACCATCTCCAGTGATCGTTCAATGCAAATACCTACCAGTACTTCCGGGCCAACCCCTTGTGCCCTCAGATAATGGGCCAGCTGATTTGCCTTGGCATTCAACTGCTCATAAGTCAGTTGCTGATTTTTGAATACAACCGCAACATCCTCAGGATTTTGCTCAACTCTCGCTTCAAACAATTGGTGAAGACAATAGTGTTGTGAATACACCGCTTCAGTCGCATTCCAGTCAACCAGTAACTGATGGCGTTCAAAGGAACTCAAAAAAGAATGTGTTGCGATATGGGTTGTAGGTTTATCGGCTATTTCAGTAAGAACAGCCATGAAATAGCTTTGAATTCGTTCTAATTGTCCCGGATTTAATTTATTTCCGCGCAATCTCAACTGAATATCGGAAGATAAAGTGTCTAAGTTAAAGCCCACTTCCAAGGAAAAATTTGGCTGAGCATCATCCTGCCAATCGATTATTTCTAATTTATTAGACGCTAAAAGCGGTTTACCTACGTGATAATGAACATAATTAAACAAGGTATCAAAAAGCGGTTTACCTCCGTACATTCGTTGTATCGCTGCTAATGGATAATAACGAACTCGAAGCAACTTACATTCGGTGTCGAATATTTGTGTAATAAATTCCTGCCAGTTTCCATTTTTTAACTTCTGATAAAATGGCAATGTATTCAGAAACACACCTAATACATACTCACTACCCAATTCTTCTGGCCGGGTATTACATACAAGACCAGATGTCACATTTGTTTTACCAGATAGTAAGCTTACCACCCTGATATGCGCCGCAAGTAATACGCTTTTCAGAGGAACAGCCAGAAGATCCGCCAGATCTCGAAGCTTCTGAGTCAATTTCTGTGGAAGCACAATTTTTAATCCAGGGTGCCAATCATATTGATCTTGTCCGGTATCAGTAATCAGTTCTGGCAGATAATCTACTTCGAAGCCTGATAAATATTGCGTTAAGTAATCTTTGTACCGATCAGAATTCAGTGCATCTTTCTCATAAGAAAGCAATCTATACATAGCATTATCGAAACCAGCAATCTGCCCCCATGGTTTTGCCTCCAAAAGAGCAAAATAGTGCAGAAAGATTTCATTAAGCATGGTGACAAGACTCCAGCCATCCAGCACAGCGTGATGCTCGGTAATAGAAAACTGAAATCGATCATCAGCCAACTGATGAATACGAAAACGAATGAGTGGTAATTGATCAATTTCGAAATAGCTGACCCTTTCAACCTCCTCCCACTCCAATAACATGTTCAATTGCTGCGTAGAGTCAAAATGACGCAAGTCGATATACTTTATATAAACAACAGGTTGTTTATGTACAAGTTGCAATGGTTCGCTAAAATTTTTAAAGTCGAAGGTGGTGCGCAATATAGGATGCTGTCTCAGAATATAGCTTATGGCTTCTTCTAGACAATGCTGATTAAATACGCAGTGCAGCGTGATGCTGTCGAAAATATGGTAGGCGTTAGGATCAGATTGACTATGAAAAATCATACCCGCCTGAAGAGATGACAATGGATATGCATTTTCGATATCTTCTGGTAATTTAACCTGATCCTCCCAAGTAATCATTTCGAAAGGGTCTAACGCCGATGCAACACTGTTTGACTGTGTGAATCCTTCTACTATCTGTGATAATTCATGAATAGTTCTGCTGCGATAAAGCTGCTCTATCGAAAAAATTAACCCTTTTTCTCTGGCCAAACTAACTATCTGAATGCTACGGATAGAATGCCCCCCGAGTTCGAAGAAATTGTCATGGATACCGACTTTTTCGACACCGAGCACTTCTGCCCAGATCTCAGCCAGGATTGCCTCAGTCGGATTGCGTGGCGCAACATATTCACGTGTCAGCTGATGATCGATATCGGGGGCTGGCAGTGCTGTGCGATCCAGCTTGCCGTTGGGTGTTAGTGGAAAATGGTCAAGAAATACAAAGGCTGACGGAACCATGTAATCCGGCAGACTTACTTTAAGGTGAGTGCGTATCGTTTCAATATCGGGTACTGATTCGTTACCTGCAATGTAGGCCACCAGCCGTCTATCTTCCAGGCTGTCTTCACGTACAAGGACGACCGCTTCTTCGACTCCTTCATGCTGCAATAACGCTGCTTCGATCTCACCCAGCTCGATCCGAAATCCACGAATCTTTACCTGATGATCCGTACGCCCCAGATATTCAATATTCCCATCCGCACGATAACGTGCCAGGTCACCAGTGCGATACAGTCGCCCACCCGGCTGCTTGCTGAAGGGATTAGGAACAAATCGCTCCGCTGTCAGTCCGGGGCGACTCAGATAACCTCGAACTAAACCTGCACCACCAATATATAATTCACTTGGTACACCGATCGGTTGCAAATTGAGGTGCCTATCCAGAACATATGTCTGCAAGTCCTCGACAGGCTGACCAATTGGACTTCCCGATATTTTTTGAAATGTATCCTGATAGATCGGACAACGGGTGACATGCACGGTCGTTTCCGTAATGCCGTACATGTTGACCAATTGCGGTTGGTCGTATCCAAAATGCTCAAACCAGGGTTTGAGGGACCGCAATTCCAGCGCTTCGCCACCAAAGATAACCAAACGCAGAGCATGGCGCTGTTTACCATCGTCATGAGCCAATACGGCTTTATGAATTAGTGAACGAAATGCAGAAGGTGTCTGATTGAGTACCGTAACCGCTTGCTCACACAACAAACGATAAAATTCTTCTGGAGAACGGCTGACCCAATAAGGCACAACAACCAGTTTTCCACCAAAGATCAGTGCTCCCCACAATTCCCATACCGAAAAATCAAAAGCACTGGAATGAAACAATGTCCATACATCTTTGTTACTAAAAGCAAACTCACTTTGCGTATTACTAAATAAACGCAGCACATTTAAATGAGTTGCCAAGGCTCCTTTGGGTTTGCCCGTTGATCCAGAGGTATAGATGACGTACGCCAGGTTCTGTACCTGACTGAGATTGGATGGCTTGTCTTCGCTGAACTGTGCTATGGCCTGCCATTGCTCATCCATATCAACAGCAGAAATATTCTCAGGCAATATCTCCCGGGTCGCTGTATGGATGAGACTCACGACAGGTTGCGCATCTTCCAGCATGAAGGCAATCCGTTCCCGCGGATAACTCGGGTCGATCGGTACATACGCACCACCCGCCTTGAGGATAGCCAGTATGCCAATCACCATTTCCAGAGAGCGCTCGACACAGATACCGACCAGCACTTCTGGGCCAATCCCCCGGGTGCGCAGATAATATGCCAGCTGATTCGCTTTCGCATTCAGCTGCTCATAAGTCAGTTGCTGATCCTCGAATACAACCGCTATCGCATCCGGACTCTTCTCTACCTGTGCTTCAAATAACTGGTGAAGACAATAGTTCTGTGGATACACCGCTTCGGTTGCATTCCATTCCAATAACTGGTTTCGTTCAACATCTGGGAGTAAAGGCAGATCTGCCAAGCATTTATCAGGTGAAGAGACGATCCCTTCCAGTAACCGCTGGAAATGCCCTGCCATGCGGATAATCGTCGATTCATTAAACAGGTCCGTATTGTAGTTAAACAGTGCTTCCAGACTTTCCTGCCGTTCGGTAATCTCCAGGTGCAAATCAAACTTCGCAGAACTCGTGTCCATCTCTACTGGAATAATCTGCAAGCCATCAATCGCCAACTGTGCTTCCGGCACATTCTGTAGCGCAAACATCACCTGGAACAATGGATTACGGCTCATATCCCGTACCGGTACCAGTTCTTCTACCAGCTTTTCAAATGGCAGATCCTGATGTACTTGGGCATCTAGCAGCCTGTCGGACTTTACAGATTAAGGGATAATATGTTTTTTCTGTTTGCGGGATATTGATATGAGTCGCTTTCGTCCGGTAGATCGTGGTACGGGCTGTTTACTGCCACCCTCTGTAGATGAATGGCTGCCGGAGAATCATCTGGCGCGTTTATTGTTGAAGTGGTGGAAAATCTTTCCACAACGCAGCTTAGAACGAGACTATGCCGGGCGTGGCAGTGCAGCCTATCATCCCAATATGCTGCTGGCACTGCTGGTTTACGGCTATGCAACGGGGTGTTTTCCAGCCGTAAGATTGAGCGAGCTACTTACGATTCGCTGGCTTTTCTTATTGCGGCCAACCAGCATCCTGACCATGACACGCTGGCAACCTTCCGTCGGCGTTTTTGAATAGATTTTCCGAACTGTTTGTGCAGGTATTGCAGGTTGCATGCGAGATGCAGCTGCATAAGCTGGAACAATCAGTCTGGATGGCAGCAAAATACACGCCAATGCCTCGCGCCATAGCGCCTTCTCTTACAGGCACATTGACAAGCTGGAACCGCAACTGCGCCAGGAAGTGCAGCAATTGCTGATGCAGGCAGAACAGGCGGATCAGAGTGCTGTGCCGGATAGCGCATGGAGCTGCCGGAAGAAATCGCGCGACGGAAACGTCTTGCCGCCCTGGCACAAGCCCGGGCAAAGATTGAAGTGCGCGCAAAGAACGCGTTATGCACGGGAACTGGCTGACTATCAGGACAAACTGGTACGGCGGGAAGAAAAAGCCAGGATCGGTGGCAAAACCGGGTGGCAAACCACCCGCACCGCCTGCAGTCGGGCCGACAAACAAAGACCAGATCAACCTGACAGACGAGGAATCGCGCATCGTGCCCACCTCCGGTGGAGGATTTGAACAGGCTTACAATGCCCAGGCGGCCGTTGATACAAACAGCATGCTAATCGTTGCACCGGCAGTCACACCCAGCCTGCAACGATCGGGAACAGGTCAAACCGATGCTCAATCAGCTGACACATTACCCGCCGCACTGGGGAAGATCGAACATTTACTGACCGATAACGGCTTTTACAGCGCAGCCAATGCGGCTGCCTGTGAAACACACGACATTGAACCACTGATGGCAGTCGGACGCGAATCACACCACCCCTGGCCCGTTTGAACGTTTTACCGAGCCGAGCCTGCTTGCCGGACAATGCCAGTCCGGCACAACGCATGGCACACAAACGAAAGCCAGGCAGGCGCAAACTGTACGCACTACGCAAACAAACCGTCAGACCCGTGTTTGGCATCATCAAATCCGTGATGGGATTCCGGCAATTCTCACTGCGTGGCCTGAATAAGGTCATGGAGAGTGGACCCTGGTTTGCCTGGCGTGGAATTTGGAACGCATGGCCTCATTGCGTCTTCAAATGGGAAATTGAGCAAAACAGGAAACCGTCAAAAATGACCTTTTTGACACTTTTTCAGCAAAATCACTTTGTGTCGTTCAAACAAAATCAAGTCCGACAGGCTGCTAGGCATACTGCCTTCACCTTCTTTAGCAATTGGGTAAATGCCGGATTACCTGAGAGATCTGTACGCAGTATCAACGTGTTAACAAAGAAACCAATCAATCCTTCAATTTCTATCCGGTTGCGATTGGCAACAGGTGTGCCAACACAAATATCATGCTGATTGCTGTAACGAGAGAGTAAGATGTTGAAAGCAGTCAGCAAGGTCATGAACAGGGTTACTCCCTGCTGCTGACTCAGTGCGTTTAATTGTGCTGTGATATTTTTTGATATCGTAAAACGATAGTCGGCACCCTGATAACTCTGCACAGCAGGTCTGGACCGGTCGGTAGGCAATTCCAGTACAGCTGGTGTCCCGGCAAGCTGCTGTTTCCAGTAATCCAGTTGTTGTATCAGCCGCTCATCCTGCAACCACTCTCTCTGCCAGGCTGCATAATCTGCATACTGAATCGTCAGTTCCGGCAGTGGTGAAGACTGCCCTGCCCTAAATGCTTCGTACAACGCAACAAATTCACGTACCAGAACCCCGGTCGACCAGCCGTCTGAAATAATATGGTGCATCGAAAAGAGCAGAACATGCTCCGCATGGCCAGAAGAAACAGAGATTCCCAGAGACAGGAGCATTGCTCGCACAAGTGGCCCTGTCGCCAGATCAAAAGACCGACAGGCTTTTTCCCTCAGATAACGGTCAACCTCATTTTTACGCTGATCTCCTGACAGCTGGCTGAGATCAGCAACAGCTATATCCAATTCCAGAACAGGTGCAATCACTTGTACCGGCTGTCCATCATGCATATCAAACGTCGTACGCAGCACTTCATGGCGGCAAACAATCTCATTCAGACTTCGCTCCAGTATTCCAATATCTAAATGACCGATCAGTCGCAGAGCAGAGGGAATGTTATACGCCACACTACACGGATTAAATTGGGCTAATGTCCATAATCGCTGTTGCGCAAAAGAAAGTGGACAGTAGCTATTCCGTGATATCGCATGTATCGGATAACTCTTTTGATTGTGTTGTTGCACCTCAGAGAGATAGCTAGTTAACTCTGCTCTATAGTTTTGCAGTGTCGATTTCAGTTCAGAATTCAAAATAGAAGGTGGTGCTTTACACCGCAACTTGCCATCTTGCAGATATAAATGCACATCTTTTTGCTTCAACTCCAGTATCAGTTCATCCAACATCGTAGGTACTCCTAACAATTCCCAGTTCAAATAATTGTTATGGCATACAAGCCCATGAGAATTTCCGGTAAATTCATGACATATCAGGATTTGTTGTTATTTTTCTAGCAGATTGCATTTGCTTAGCCAATCACGGTTTATGCGCTTTACGCTTTCTCTGCCAGATCACGACTCCGGTGATCGAAAGCGTGGCAACGATCAGCCCGGTCATGCAGATCAATAACTGCATCGGCAAGCCAAAAACACGTGCGGTATGTAGCCAGGTAATCCAGCGGTGGACGATATCACCAATGGAATCGGTCTCAGGCAAGGTAAGAGAAATAAGTGCGCCGGTATCAGCATCCAGTGTCACGACGGTTGCACCATATTTTCCCCAATCCTGATTGGTTTTCACACGATAACGGTAGACACCGTGCATACGATCAAGCGAGAGTACCTGCTCGCGTTCCACGTTAAAACCATATTGCATGCCTGCCTGATAGATATAGTGCTGTCCATGTCGATAGGCTTCACGCCAATCCAGCTGAGGCGTTTCCACCGGAGTATCTCTTACAGGCAAGTCTTCCTGTCCGCGCATATTCAGCACTGTACTCATGACTGGCTGATACACTTCCTTCAGGTTGAAAGCGATGCCTGACCAGGCCAATATCAGCAGCAGCGGCCACAGCCATAATCCACTGGCGCGATGCAGATCGTAGTTAAAGCGGCTGGGTTTGATCTGCCAGGCTGCTTTCCAGCGCTGCCAGAAAGGGTAAGAGTGTTGTGTTCGCGGATCAGGTTGACCGGATCGTTTCCTCCCCGGCGGCAACGTCAGATAAAACCCGACGAAACAGTCGAAGAACCACAGTAGTGCTGCCACACCTAAAGCATAAGTACCAAACATGACAATGTGTTTGGGTAATGCCAGTGTGTAATGCAACCGGTACAGAAATGGCATGATGTTTTCTTCAGCCAGCGATACTTCTCCCCAGGTGCGTGTTCCCGTTCGTTCACCGGTATAGGGGTTCAGATAGACTTCGTTATATGGAAGCTCGAACAACTGATTTGTTTTCGGATTAATCCGGGGCACTAAAAAGAAACGGTATGTTTGACCAGCTTCATAATTCAGGTTGATCCAGTCAATTCGCGCTCGTGATTCTTGTCGCTCAATGTGTTCACCCAAAGTAAATGGATCGAGCCGTTGCATATCCGATTTTTTCGGAGTTGGTACTGTCAGCAATACCGGATTCAGCCAACGATCTAACTCCTGATTAAACGCCAGTACACTGCCAGTCAATCCGACGATGATCAGAAACGGGACTAGCAACAACCCGGTATAGCGATGGATATAAACCAGTAAAGAGCGCATAAGCTGGATAATGAGAAAACCGGAAACAACTGCAACAGGATTAATGAAAAGTATTCAGTTGGTTACATCGGGTAATCAACGTTACCGTTACATCTCATAGCGGATTGAGCCAACGAAGGTACGCGGGACACCAACATTTACAGAGAAACGGTTACCCAATGTACCCCCATACAGGGTTTCATTTGCCAGATTGTAGGCATTGAGCTGCAAACTGAGGCGTGACTTCAGGACGGGCGGGCGGTAGCGTACCATGGCATCGACACGTGCTTGTGCCGGCAAGAAATAGGTATTGGCCGGATCACCCGGGCGTTTGCCCTGTGCATAGATGCCGGCCCCGATGCTCAGTCCGCGCAGTGGCTCGTACTGCACGTCGTAATGTGCCCACAGACTGCCGGCATGTTTGGGCACATTCCACAACCGGTTACCTTTATTGGCACCTTCCAGCACTTCGGCGTCGGTATAGGCATAAGTCAGGATCAGATCCAGCCCCCGGGCCACCTGCCCGGAAATATCCACTTCCACCCCCTGGCTGCGTGCCTGGCCGATAGGGATCGAGTACGGCTGTCCCGGTACCGATACGGCCAGATTCTTTTTGGTCAGATGGTAATAGGCCACGTTCGAATTGAGTCGACCATCGAAGAAGGAAGTTTTGAATCCACCCTCGAACTGCTCACCGATTTGCGGTTTGAGGACATTACCATTGACATCGAATGCGGCATTAGCCGTTCCCAACGACTGTACATAATTGCCGTAAAATGACAGCCATTTCCACGGTTGATAAACAATCCCTGCACGTGGGCTGAAACGTGCACTATTGATTTTGTTACTTGCCGCTCTAGCATCTGCCAACGATTGGTCTACACCTGAAACAGAACCGGTTTCTTGTGAAGCCCAGTCATAGCGCCCACCTCCCATAATATGCAGCTTATCGAACAGTGTAATCTGATCCTGGAAATACACGCCATTCCATTCAATCTTCTGATCTATAAATCTGTTATAAGGTTGTAATGTCAGATTGATATTTCTGTATTGAGGTTTGAAAATATTAATTGAACCAGCATCCAGACTAATCGCTTTAACAGAGCCAAATTGGCCATAGTAATCCCAGCCAGCCAGTATATTGTGCTCAATACCCGCAGTATGAAAACGGCCGGTGACATCTACTGTACCCATATAGACATCATTGGTACCATTACCTGAATAAAATCTTCTTTGTAACTCACCTGTCAATTCATTCAGATTATTTCCAGAGGTTTGTGGGTCAACCGTATCCCGGCGTAAATGATTGAAGCGAGTACGCACTTGCCAGTCATCATTAAATGCGTGGGTTAAAGTAGCGGCAGTGTTATATAGTTGCAGTGTAGATTTATCTAAATCAGGTTCTCCCAGAAAGCGTGATTTCGGGATTTTGGCCGGACGGTTGCCAAGTGCCACAATACCGTAATCTTCCAGGAAATCTTCGTTGGAGTACATAAAATCCACATCGAGCTGAGTACTTGGGGTAATTTTCCAGGTGACTGAGGGTGCAACAAAAATGCGCTCATGAAAATTAAAATCACGGAATGAATCTTTATTCAAATATTCCAGGTTGAGGCGATAAAGCAATGTGCCACTTTCGTTAAGAGCGCCAGTCGCATCAGCTCGCGTCTGGTACTGGCCGTATGAACCAAATTGCTGATTCAACATATAGTAGGATTCAGCCTGTGGTCGTTTGGTGATCAGGTTGATCATGCCACCCGGCTCGATACGACCATAAAGATTGGCCGCCGCCCCCTTTACCACTTCGACACGTTCGATATTGGCTAACGATAGTCGTGCGCCCGGAAAGCGGAATCCATCACGGTAACTTAAATAGCCGGTATTAAAACCCCGGATCATGAATTCTTCAGACAATCCACCGAAAGTGAACCCCGGAAATACGCCACTGACGTTTTTAATCGCATCCTCGACCTGAATCGCTTGCTGATCTTCCATCACTGCACGCGGTATCACCTGCACCGAAATCGGGGTTTTCATCAGAGGCAGATTGGATTTAGTCGCCGTTGACGCATTAGTGCGTGTATAGCTTGGATTGCCAGGTGTATCCGGACCCATGGAGCCAGTTACCTTGACTTCTGGTAATTCAACTGGCCCCGTATCGTCCTTCGTTGCTTGGGATATTAAATAATGTTTCGCACTATCACTATTTTGCTGTATTTGTAAGCTACTCTCTGCTAATAAATAATCTGAATTCAGCAGCATTGCGGCTAAAATAATTTGAAGTGATTCTTTGTTCATTCTAAAAACTCCCTTATAATTTGAAGTGATTCTTTGTTCATTCTAAAAACTCCCTTCTAAATTCGTCTACTTATTTACAAACACAGCTACTTACTAGTTTTTTATAATTCAAATTCTTCATAATCTTTCTTATTTCTAATATCTTCTTTATTTTGCTTGGCTAACCAGTAAACAGCTTCGACCGTCTTTGCTAACGCTTCAACTGTCCCTTCTTTAAACATCGCACGAACTGGTATTTTGGTTTTAAATTGAGCACTAACTCTTAATATAATTTGCATTACTAACAATGAATCACCACCGAGTTCGAAGAAATTGTCGTATATGCCGACTTTCTCGATACCGAGTACTTCTGCCCAGATATCAGCCAGGATTGCTTCAGTCGGATTGCGCGGAGCGACATATTCATATGTCAACTGCTCACTGACATCAGGAGCTGGCAGCGCTTTGCGATCCAGCTTGCCGTTGGGTGTCAGAGGAAAATGATCAAGAAACACAAAGGCTGACGGAACCATGTAATCCGGCAGACTTGTTCTAAGGTGGGTGCGAATCGCTTCTATATCGGGAGCTGATTCGTTACCTATAATATAGGCTACCAGCCGCTTATCTTCCGGGTTGTCTTCACGTACAATGACGATTGCTTCCTTGATTCCTTCATGGCCCAATAACGCTGCTTCGATCTCACCCAGCTCGATCCGAAATCCGCGAATCTTCACCTGATGATCAGTGCGACCCAGATATTCGATATTCCCATCCACACGATAACGTGCCAGATCGCCGGTACGATACAGCCGCTCGCCGGGCTGCCCGCTGAATGGATTGGGAATAAACCGCTCCGCTGTGAGATCTGGGCGATCCAGATAGCCTCGAGCTAATCCCGCACCACCGATATACAGTCCACCTGGCACACCAATCGGTTGCAAATTAAAATATCTGTCCAGAATATATGCCTGTAAATCTTCGATAGGCCGGCCAATCGGACTTCCCGACATTTTCTGAAGCGAATCCTGATAAATTGGATAACGGGTGACATGTACAGTCGTTTCCGTAATACCGTACATGTTGACCAGTTGGGGTTGGTCATATCCAAAATGATCAAACCAGGATTTAAGGTGCTGTAATTCCAGTGCCTCGCCACCAAAAATAATTAAACGCAATGCATGGCGCTGCTTACCCCCATTATGAGCCAATACCGCTTCATGAATTAAAGAACGAAATGCAGAAGGTATCAGATTGAGCACCGTAACCGCTTGCTCACACAACAGACGATAAAATTCTTCTGGAGAACGGCTAACCCAGTAAGGTACAACAACCAGTTTTCCACCAAAGATCAGTGCTCCCCACAGTTCCCATACCGAAAAATCAAAAGCACTGGAATGAAACAGCGTCCATACATCCTTGTCACTAAAAGTGAACTCATTTTGTGTATTGCTAAATAAACGCAGAGCATTCAAATGAGTCACCAAGGTCCCTTTAGGTCTGCCTGTTGATCCCGAGGTATAGATGACATAAGCCAGGTTTTGTACCTGACTGAGATTGGGCGGATTATCTTCGCTGAACTGTGCTATGGCTTGCCATTGCTCATCCATATCAACAACAGAGATACCTTCAGGCAGCACTTCTCGGGTCGCTGTATGGATGAGACTTAAAACAGGTCGTGCATCTCCCAGCATGAAGGCAATCCGTTCCCGCGGATAATCTGGATCGATTGGCATATATGCACCACCTGCTTTCAATATGCTCAGTATGCCAATCACCATTTTCAGAGAGCGCTCGACACAGATACCGACCAGCACTTCCGGGCCGACTCCTTGTGCCCGCAGATAATGGGCCAGCCGGTTGACCTTGGCATTCAGCTGCCCGTAGGTCAGCTGCTGGTCTTCGAATACAACCGCTATCGCATCCGGATTCTTCTCTACTTGTGCTTCAAACAGCTGGTGAAGACATTCTTCTCCCGAATAAACCACTCCAGTCGCATTCCATCCCAATAACTGGTTTCGTTCAACATCTGGGAGTAAAGGCCAGATCTACCAAGCATTTATCCGGTGAAGAGACAATCCTTCCAGTAACCGCTGGAAGTGTCCTCCCCATACGGACAATCGTCGATTGAGTGAATAAATTATTTTATAGTTAAAACATAGTGTTAAGCCTTCCCCAGGTAGACACATAGCTGTTACCACAAGTGGGTAGTTTGTCTGCTCCTTGAAAGTAATATCCTGTATACCAATTGTTTCCGCATAACTTTCAATTGCCCAATCTACCGGATAGTTTTCAAAAACCAATAGACTCTCAAATAACGGTTGTCCACGTGGGATATCACTCCGTTTCTGGATATCTACCAAGGGTACGTATTCGTACTGACGTATATCCTGATTTTTTTGGAATAAGGTACGAAGCCAGCTTATGGTAGATACTTCCGGTTGTATTTTTACTCGGAGCGGTACTGTATTAATAAATAGACCGATCATTTGATCTACTCCAGCAAGATCTGCTGGCCGTCCGGAGACTGTAATTCCGAACACGACATCTTGATCACCACTGTAGTGGCTAAGCAATAAAGCCCATGCACCTTGTATCAGGGTATTCAAGGTAAGCTGATGATATTTAGTATAGTCAGTTAGATGGGATGTATGGCTCGTTGTAATAGCAAAGCTATAAGTTGAGAAATCATCCTGACTAACTGTATTTGAGATGATATGATCAGCAACACCTAATGATGTGCAGGTAGAAAAACCGCTGAGCGTTCTTTTCCAATAATTTTCCGCACTATACCGATCCTGCTTCAGTAACCAAGCGATATAATCGCGATAGAGTCTATTAGATGCTGGGGCAATATCATGGCCATTAAGCAATGCTTCATAAATATTGAATACTTCTTTAAAGATTAGTGGTGTGCACCAGCCATCCAGCAGCACATGATGATGAGTCCAAAGAAAATAATAGCGATTCTGTGCGCACTGGATCAGTGCGAATCGCATTAATGGTGCTTGGTCAAAAGAAAATGCCTTATTTCGATCTAAAATTAGATAATTCTGCCAGTGCGACACCTGATCATCGGCAGAGAGCTTGCGCCAGTCAAGATACTCCACCGGTATTTCGATCTTACTGAACACCAGCTGTAATGGCAGTTCTCTTTTCTCTATCAGAAATGCTGTACGCAACGCCGGATGTCTTGCGACAAGATGCCGCCAGGCTTGTATGAAAATTTCTACGTTCAGACCATTTGTCAGGGTACAACTGAATTGATTACAGTACATGCCAGTTTCAGGCGCATATAGACTGTGAAAAATCAACCCCTGCTGCAAAGGAGCCAGTGGATAAATATCTTCAATATCCGGCTGCTTGCGTAAGATATTGTCTAAATCAGCTTGCTTAAGCCGCGCAAGTGGAAAATCAGACGAAGTAAATTCTTCTTTCTCAAGCGTCGCACAATGGTGAATAAGCCCTTGCAAGTTGGATATGTAGGCCAGCGCTAGCTTCTCAATCGTTTTTTTGTGATAACGTGCTGTACCATAAGTCCATCCTACACGTAAGCAATTACCAATAATGCATGCGTTGATATCCAGCTCATAGCAACGTGTACCTTTACCATCTCGTTCAGATCCTATTGATTCTTTCGCAAGAAAGAATAACGAATTCTCTACTAAAGTTTGATCAAATTGCCCCAGGTAATTGAAATTAATCTGAGGTTGCGAGCTCATTACAATTTGCTCTACGATTTCAGTCTGGCCGAGATAACGTAATAATCCATACCCTAATCCTTTATCTGGAATATTGCGTAGCTTTTCTTTGACTGATTTAATAAGACTTCTTGGCGTAACAGAATGTGGTTGAATCAGTAATGCAGGAAAGCTGCTGGTGAACCATCCCACGGTACGTGAAACGTCTATGTTTCCGAAAAGATTATCCTCTCGGCCATGTCCTTCTAGATTAATCAGTATTGAATCGACATGCGCCCAATCACAGAATGTCTGCAATAGTGCAGTAAGAAGAATGTCATTGATCTGGGTATGGTATGCGGCTGGAACAATTCGTAATAACGCATCCGTCTGGGTTTTGTTTAGAAATACGATTGTTTCATCAGCAAATGCTTCAATATTTGATCCGGAAGGATTATCTACAAGTAGAGGGATAACTTTTGCGCCTGCTATATGCTGCCAATAATCAATCTGACTATTCAGCATTCCGTTAGTTACATAATCCGACAAAGATTCCGACCATCGTTTGAACGAAGTTGTCTTAGGTGGCAAATCTATAGCTTTTTCTTTGTTTAGTGCCCACTGATAACAAGTCTGCAAATCTTCCAGTAGAATTCGCCAGGAAACACCATCTATAACTAAGATGGATGATGATCAATAAACGTCCTGCCCGATGTCTTCCAAAATTAAGCCAGACAATGCGCCAAATGGGACCTTCAAGCAAATCCAAACTGCTTTGCCACTCGGTAGCTTGAGCTTCGATTACCTCTTGCTGTTTATCATTGGATATATTGGAAAGATCTACCTCCTGAAATACGCCTTTGCTCTTTTCAGCGACATAATTTTGATACCATTGCCCGTCTTTCTGAAAAAAACGTGATCGCAATACATCATGATGCTGTTCTAATTTCTCAACTATTTTTTCGAAAATATCCGCATCAATAGCTTCCTTCGCTTCCAGTACAATTGACTGGTTCCAATGATACGAATTAGGTAATTTTTGCTCAAAAAACCAATGTTGAATTGGCACCAGAGGTACACTACCGGTAATTAGCCCCTGTTCAGCAATTTGTTGTTTGGTTTCTCCAACGTTATTAATATTTGCAGCTAGTTTGCCTATTGTTTGATACTGAAAAAATTCTTTAGGTGTAAGGACAATTCCAGCTTGTCGAGCCCGACTAGTCATTTGAATACTTAGAATCGAATCTCCCCCAAGTTCGAAGAAGTTGTCATAAATGCCCACTTTCTCAACACCGAGTACTTCTGCCCAAATATTGGCCAGGATTTCTTCAGCCAGATTGCGTGGGGCAACATATTCATGTATCAGTTGGTGACTGATATCGGGGATAGGCAGGGCTTTGCGATCCAATTTGCCATTCGAGTTCAAAGGGAGGTTGTCCAGGAATACAAATGCTGCCGGAATCATATAGTCTGGCAAGTGTGTTTTAAGATATGAGCGAATCGTCTCGATATCCAGTGTGGAGGCATGATCAACTACATAGGCCACCAACCGTTTATCTCCCGGATTATCTTCACGTACTATTGCAACAGCTTCCTTGATCTGTTCATGCTGCAACAATGCAGCCTCAATCTCCCCCAGTTCAATACGAAATCCCCGGATCTTTACCTGATGATCGGTACGGCCCAGGTATTCAATATTGCCATCCGCACGGTAACGTGCCAGATCCCCGGTTCGATACAGCCGTTCACCCAACTGCTTACTGAATGGATTGGGAATGAATCTCTCTGCAGTTAAATTGGATCGATTTAGATAACCTCGTGCCAACCCGATACCACCAATGTATAACTCTCCTGGCACACCCACCGGTACCGGATTCTGATAAGCATCCAGCAGATAAATCTGTGTATTGGCTATCGGTCGGCCTATGGATACTGTGTGTTGTATGGCTTCCTGTTGAATCTGATGCACACTGCTCCAAACTGTCGCCTCGGTGGGACCATACTCATTGAATAATTCGGTTTGTGGTAACAGCTGATCATGCAACTTCACCAGATCTGGATAGCAAGTCTCGCCAGCAATTAGAACAGCTTCGAGGCTGGTGTCTGCATGACCCGTCGCAATCTGTCTTAATATCGCTTTATACAAAGAAGGGACAGCCAGCAAGTGAGATACTTTGTAATCAGTGATCAGCCGCGTCAGGTAGCTGACATCAAGTAATGCATCATCCTGAGGAAATACCAAGCGCCCGCCCTGACTCAGGGTACCGAACAGGCCCACAATCGAGCTGTCAAAGATTACGGATGACAGCAGCAAAAAACTATCGATCGGCTGCTGGTAATAATCTAAACGTGCCTGGGTAGAATTGACTACATTTCGGTGCGTGACTGCTACCCCCTTAGGTTTTCCGGTAGAGCCGGAGGTATGCAGCACATACGCCAGGTTATCTGGGGTTACCGCACTGGTAACTGGATCTGTTCTTTCTTGAGCAATCTGGCTCCATTCACTATCGAGATTAAACAGCTGAATGGCTGATGGCAGCTGTTCTCGAAGTTTTTCCTGGGTGAGTACTAATGCAGGTCGTGCATTGCTCAGTACATCCGCTATACGTTCCTGAGGGGCCTTGGGATCAATTGGTACATACGCTCCGCCAGCTTTGAGGATAGCCAGTATGCCAGCCACCATTTCAAGCGAGCGTTCAACACAGATACCAACCAGCACTTCCGGGCCAACCTCTTGTGCACGCAGATAATGTGCCAACTGATTTGCCTTGGCATTAAGTTGACCATAGGTCAGTTGCCTCTCCCCGAATATAACGGCTACGGCATCCGGATTCTTCTCAACCTGTTCCTCAAATAACTGATGGATACAACGATCTTGTGTATATAACACCTCCGTCGCATTCCAATCCAGTAATAACTGCTGACGTTCCTCGTGAGATAAGTAATTCAACACGTCTATCGGTATATCAGGTCGTGTAATCGCAACCTCGAGTAACTGCTGATAGTGTCTTGCCCAACGCACCATGGTTTGCTCAAAAAAGAGCTCTGTGTTGTACTCAAACCAGGCTTTTAATACTCCCTCTTCTTCGCTAACACAAAGTGTTACATCAAATTTAGTACCCCCTGAATCTAATTCAAATAGTCTTGATTTAATTCCCGGTAGATCTAATTCACTAACAGTTTTGCTTTGAAATACAAACATCGTTTGGAACAGCGGAGTGTAGGATGTATCTCGAACCGGATTCAGCGTATCTAAGATCGTTCCAAACGGTATATCCTGATGTGCGTGAGCCGCATGAATCGTATGTTTAATTCTCACCAGTAAGGCTGTAAAACTTGGACTATCTGAGAGATCAGTTCGTAGTATCAGTGTATTTACAAAAAAGCCAATTAAACTTTGCAGTTCAATACGAGTTCGGTTGGTAACTGGAAATCCAATGCATATGTCATTCTGCTTTATATAACGATAAAGTAAGGTTGTAAAAACAGCAATCAGTGTCGTAAATAATGTAGTGCTATTAAATTGGCAAAACTGCCTCAACGCAATGGTCAATTCCTGTGGCAATTCGAAATGATATTTTCTTCCTTGATGCTTTAGGATTGGCGGCCTTGGTAAATCCACCGGCAATCCGAGTACTGGAAGAGCACTGGTTAATTGTTTTTTCCAGAACTCTATATGTTTGTCATACAAAAGATCTTTCAGCTTCTCACGTTGCCATACCGCATAATCAGCGTACTGAATTGATAGTTCAGGCAAAGGCGATTTCTGATCATTGAAATAAGCACCATAAAGAACACTGAATTCTTGAATCAAAAGTCTGGATGACCATCGATCAGCCACAATATGATGTAGTACCAGTAACAGAATATATTTATTCGAGCATATCTGAATCAATGTAACTTTAAATGGAGGTGCAGCTGCTAAATCAAAAGGCTGTTTCGTTTCTGCCTCTATCAATTTCTGTACTGTGTGCACATGCTTTGGCCATTCCTGCAAATTTATGTGTTTTACGGTTAACGTAGAATTTTGTAATACAACCTGTCGAGGCTGCCCTTCATTTGTTACAGTAATTGTCGTACGTAAAATTCCGTGACGCTGCACAATCTGATTGATACTCCAATTAAGCGCGTCATGATCCACATTACCGTTAAATTCAACCGCGCAGGCTTCGTTATAAAATGGGCTATCGGATTCTAATTGTGACAAAAACCATAAACTCTCCTGTGCAAAAGACAGTGGATATGAGTCCATTGGCTGGCATTTGGGAATACCGGTACTTTTTTCTTTTCCAGCTTCAGCCAAACGTGCTTCAAGCAAAGCCCGCTTTTCATCTGAAAGATGTGCGATGCGTTCCAATAAATCTGCTTTACTTGTACTCATTATCTGTTCCTTCCTTTATATGCTTATGGCATCTCGGAATTGATATTTTCCAGATTCACAAAATAAATCTTTCTTTCCATACAACATCTGCGCATCTATTCCTCGTGCTTGCGCAGCTGCTACAAATTTATTTATTTCTTTCATATAAGGGTCATCTTCGGTCGGCTCCAGCGCCATAAAATATTTGAGCCAGGGCTCTCGACCCAGCGCATAAACGAAGGCTTTTTTCGCTTCAACTGATTGCAGCAGATCCAGCGCCGAGTCTGCACCATTTGCATGCGAACGACGCGATTGGTCGTAGTCACGCTCAGATTTGACAGGCAGGAATGGTGAATAAACCCACGACAATGGTGCACCAATAAATTCCATACCAATAAAGACAGTTGATATCGGACCCAGGATATTTTTTACATTTCTATAGATCTGCTTATCCAGACAGCATGAATCTGCTGCAAACAGAATCTGCTCATCTCCAAAACGCACTACATATCCCGACTTCGCATGAAGCAAGTCACAATGTTCACCGAGAAAAGGTATTGCGGTAATTCCTCCGCCGGGCAATGCAATTGTGTCCAGTGCATCCATTCCCTGAACCCGTTTGAAACCCAGCCGTTGAGCAAGCTGCTGAGCGACAAATCACCGTAATAAACACTGGAATTCCTCGGCACAACGATCGTGTCTATGCGATGCCTGAGGCGCAAAAGTGACTCGAAAACAAAATGATCATGATGGCCGTGCGTGATCAACACATAATCGATCTTCGCAGGTAAATCCCGGAAGCTATATCGTGCTGTACCTGATTTTTCCGGAATCACGGAAATGAATGGATCCGTCAATATTGTGATCCCCTCGACCTCGATCAATACGGTTGCATGACCAAAATAACGCAGACGTACACCTGTTTCTGACCAGGGCGGTATCGGTGTCAAAGGTTCTTCGGACAACAAGGGCAACAGGTTCGGGTTATCCTCCAAACCCAATATGGCGCTTATTTCAGCAAGTGGCTGAGGACAGATATCCAGGTGGTACAACGCATCCACTGCAGGATCATCAAAAGGTTTATGCCATTCCAGATCGTGTGAATCAGCCAGGCGCGGTGTACTCATGTAATAAGGTCTGGCTTCATCCTGCTGCAATGCAAACATCCGAAATGACTGGATATCCCTTTTGTAATAGGAACTTTCATAAAACAGGCTTTCTATGCAGCGCACCACCGGGTTATTCAGATAGTCGTAACCCAGCTCAACATAACCACTCAACGTATCAGGTAACTGCTTGTAATAGATCTCCAGGCTTTGTCCTTTGGCTTCCTGTTTTAATGTATTCTGAAATGTTGTCAGATCCTGGGCCAGCTCCAGCAAATCAGCATGGTTTTTCTCCATCACCTCAAGTAACTGCCTGACTTCATCAGCACGTTCCCCCGGAATATTGACAAACGGACCGCCAAGCAGCTTGGGGTTATTACTGGATTTAATATGAATTGCCGGATTCTTGAGATAGGAAGTCAATACTGCTTTCTGATAATTCAGCAGATGAAAGCCATATAGAATCGGTGAAAAGTTATGTGGCCAGGCTATCCACTGATCGATCAGCGGCTCGATTACCACATGATCAGCAAGACGATAAAGCGGTTGATTGCTATTCATAAAGACTTTTTATTATTTGGCTAAATACGTTTGTATCTCGTCATCAGGAAGCTGTTCCAGTTCATCGAGTAGCAACTCGACCCATGCTTTATCCTGGCCATCGATTTGTTGCTGTACGATTACATCTGCCAGCTTTGCTACAGTAGTCGCTTCAAAAAGATTCGTTACCGGTAACTCAACCTTGAAATTTTCTTGAATTCTGACCATTACCTGAATGGCAGAAAGTGAATGTCCACCTAAATGAAAAAAGTCATCATGAATACCAAATGGTTGCGGGGTATCCAGTACCTCCATCCAAATATCCACAAGCGCTTTTTCAACTGAATTACGTGGCTGGATAATTTCTTCTTGTATTGCTGATCTTATATTTTCAGGATCCGGCAACGCCTTCCGGTCTATTTTTCCATTAGTGGTCAATGGCATCGCTTCAAGCACAACAAATATAGCCGGCACCATATAATCCGGTAGCTGTGCTTTGAGATGTATCCTGATATCTTCGATATCCACTGCCCCATTGGGCACCAAATACGCCACCAATCGTTTAGCTTCAGTACCATCCCCATGTACTAAAACAATTGCTTCCTTGATCTGCGGATACTGTAGCAACGCAGTTTCAACTTCCCCCAGCTCAATACGGAATCCACGAATTTTTACCTGCTGATCGGTACGACCCAGGTATTCGATATCGCCATCTGCACGATAGCGCGCCAGATCACCGGTACGGTAAAGCCGTTCACCAGATTGCTCTCCAAATGGGTGAGGAATAAACCGTTCCGCAGTTAATGCACCATGACCATAATAGCCTCGAGCAAGACCTGTACCGCCGATATACATTTCTCCGATAACGCCGATGGGGACAGGATTTAAATCATTGTCCAGCAGATAAATATGGATGTTGGAAATTGGCTTCCCGATCGGGATTGATCGGTTTGCATCTTCCGGCTGTACAGGGTAAACACTGCTCCAGACGGTACCTTCCGTCGGGCCGTATTCATTGAATAGAGCCACTTGTGGCAAATTGAGATGATGCTGCGCAACCATTTTTGAAGAACACACTTCGCCTGCCACAATGATTGCTTTCAATCGGGTGAAATACTGCTGAGGAATACTTGCCAGCAGTACGGCATAAAACGAAGGCAGGCATAACAGATGAGTTATTTTTTCTATTGATAGCAATCCACCTAATGCCTGAGGATCCTTTTCACCTCCTTCGGATGGCATAACAACGCAACCGCCTCGACTCAATGTCCAGAAAATACCTGCCATAGAGCTGTCAAAGGTATAGGACGACAGCAGCAGAAAACCCTCAATATCCTCCTGATAGTAATGAGAGCGAGCCAGGGTCGAGTTGATGATATTGGCATGGCTCACCGCAACCCCTTTAGGCCTACCGGTCGAGCCTGAGGTATAAATCACATAAGCCAGATGGTCAGGAATACTGATGTCACGCAAATTGGCATTCGATCTGGCAGCAATTGTTTCGCTGTTCCTGTCCAGATGAACAACTTTGATAGTTGAAGAGATAGCGCAACGTATAAGATCCTGATGCGTAACCAACACTGTGGCATTTGCATCAGTGAGTACTACATTCATCCGTTCCGCTGGAGAATTAGGGTCGATCGGAACATAGGCTCCCCCCGCCTTCAGTATTCCCAATATACTGACCAACATATCCAGGGAGCGTGTCACACATAGCCCGACAATGGTTTCCGGGCCGACTCCCAATCTACGTAGATAATGGGCAAGCTGATTGGCACGCGAGTTGAGTCTGGCATAGATCAAAACTTCCCCATTGCATGACGCAGCTGCCTGCCCGGGGGTTTTCCTTGCTTGTGTTTCAAACAGGCTTTGCAGACTCGATCTCTTTGGAAACAGGGTTGCGGTTGCATTCCACTGTTTCACCTGTCTGTCCCATTCGGTATGAGTCAACAGGGATAATTCACTCAGTCTAATTTCAGGTTCAGCCACTATTCTGGCAATTAATTCCTGAAAGTGATCTGCCATGCGCGCGATTGTCTGCGCTTGGAACAAATCACTGCGATATTTGAATGCCAGCGTAATACCATCGTCATTTTCAGCTGCCATCAACCGCAAATCGAAATTTTCGATCTGCTCACGAATGGACTTTGGTGTCAGTTGCCATCGACCCCATTTCCGGCTTTTACCTTCATTTCCTAATGTTAAGTAGGCCAAACTTTCTTCATGATCGGATCTATCCTGCTGCAACATGAACCAGGTTTGGTAAACAGGCCAGTGATCGGTATTTCTCTCGGGTTGCAGCTGTTTTACCAGTAATGAAAAAGGGTAGTAAGCATGCGATAGACCATCTGATACGATATTCCGTATCTGCTGCAGGTAAGCCGCGAAAGTCAGCGTCGGCCTGAGATGACTGCGTAATGCAATGGGATTGACGAAGTTGCCCACGACATTCATGAAACGCGCCTGTGGTCGACCATGGCTGGCGGTGCCGACGATCAGATCATGCTGATCGGTATAGCGATATAACAGTATTTTGTAGACTGCCAGCAGAGTCATGAACAGTGTTGCACCATGTTGCTGGCCCAGATGTTTAAGCTTCTCCGTCTGTTTCAAGTCCAGTTGGAAATCTTGAGAAGCACCCTGATATGTCGGGATGGGCGGTCTGGGAAAATCAATCGGCAAAGCCAGAATCGGCAAGGTCCCTGCCAGCTGTGTTTGCCAGTATTCCCAGTCGACTTTACAAGCATTACTTTGCAGGTAATTGTGCTGCCAGGTCACAAAACTGCGATATGGAACAGTATTGACTCCTGAATTATTGGATTTCTCTCCTGAAATCAGCCCACTGAGTATAGATTTCAAGTCGTTCAGCATAATCAATGCAGAACGTAAATCAACCGCAATATGATGACCACAGAAAAGCAGGATATGTTGCTGCTCACTCAGGCTATAACATGTGATATGCAGCACATCCCCAGCAGGCAGATCGAATGGCTTGCGGATACGCTGAGCAAAATCTGTTTGGATGTCAGCTTCTGTCCAACCCGAGGCATCAACGGCAACAAAATATTCAGGCCAGTCATCAGGTAAAAGTGGCATCTGTACAACTACGTCATCTATCATGCGATAGCGCATGCGCAGTTGCGCATGTTGAACACGCAACTGATCAAATGCCTGTTGCACCCTATCCGATTTGAGAAAGCCTTCCAGCTGCACGGCAAAATGCAGGTTATAGGCAACACTCCGGGTTTCCAGACTGTGCACCATCCATATAGCCTGTTGCGCACAGGACAATTCTGAAAATGAAGAGACTAATGATTCTGATATTTGGTCATGAGTAATATCAACAGATGGTGAAGTGTCAGTATTTACCCACTCACTCGCCAAAATTTCCGACAGATCCCGAACAGAATGATCAGACAAAAACAATGACAGAGGTACATCGTCATTTAGTAAAGTATCTACCGCATGCTTGAGCTCAACGGTACCTAAAGAATCCAATCCCAGATATCGAATGGATCGAGTAGTGTCCAGGTCAGTCTCGGGTATACGCAGGTACCGTGCCAGATGGGTGCGGAGAAAACTTGCCAGAAGAGTGGCACGTTGTGTTTGTGCTGACTGTTGCAACGTATTCCGCAGTGACTCGACCGCTGTCTCTTCATACGCTACGTTTGTCAGCGTGGATATAACAGTGTGTTCACCAGACTGCATCAGAATCGGCATGCGCTGCTCAAGATAGGCTTGTTTGCATGCCTGACGCTGAATTTTTCCACTCGATGTTTTGGGAATGGTTCCTGGCGGAACCAATACCAATACGCCTATCGGTGCATCACTGGATTCGCTTAGCACTTGCCGCATGGCATTCAATATTTCTCTGGCTTTCTCGGGGGATAGTTTTTTGCGTCGGGCTTCTGCAACAATGACCAGTATTTCCTCATTCTCGTTATTGATTGAGAATGCTGCGCTGCAACCTGGCCTTAACGCATCAACGCCATCATCCAAAGCTTGCTCAAAGTCGTGCGGGAAATAATTGTGACCGCGAAGAACGATAAGATCCTTGATACGGCCCGTCACGTACAGATTACCTCGCTTAAACATACCGAGATCGCCTGTACGTAAATAAGTATCAACCTCTGGAAGCTCATGAACCCCGGATCCTGCGAGCATGGCACGGAACGTTTCTTCAGATGCTACCGGTTGATTCCAGTACCCCTGCGTCACACTGGGACCTTTCACCCATATTTCACCTTCGATTCCGTCCGGACGAAGTGTCCCTGTCTCGGGATTAACGATACAGACCTGATGATCGATATCAGCGTGCCCGCAATTCACAAAATTCGAAGATGGCTGATGAGATGGATTACTTACTGGTGATATCGCATTTTTTGTCCCGGATTCAGGTGCATATGCCCTGCCAGTAACAAATAACGTTGCTTCTGCCAATCCGTAGCAAGGAAAAAAAGCTGTTTTGCGAAAACCACAGGAAGAAAAAACATCCGCGAATCGATCCAGAGTCGCAGCACGTACCGGTTCGGATCCGTTAAAAGCCAAATTCCAGCAGCTCAAATCGATCGTACTAATTTGTTCTGGTGTAATTTTCCGAGCACAAAGCTCGTAGGCAAAATTAGGCCCGCCAGAGGTAGTAGCACGATATTTTGAAATCGTGTTCAACCATCGGATCGGCTTTTCCAGAAATGCCATCGGTGACATCAGAATCGCAGGCACGCCAAGGTAAAGTGGCTGCAGAATGTTACCGATCAGACCCATGTCATGGTAGAACGGCAACCATCCCACCACGACTGTATCGCTGGAATGTTTAAATGCTGCCTGAATCGCACGTTGATTAGCCATCAAATTACCATGGCTTACCATTACCCCTTTTGGAGTTCCGGTAGATCCCGACGTATATTGTAAGAATGCAAGGCCATCCGGCTTTAATAAATAAGCTTTCCAGCCAGGTGTAGCATCCCCACTCAGCTGCTGATCAGTCGCCAGCCAGTTAAAACGGTTTTGTCCCCAGTTTTCCTGGCCATTCCCCTGTAACTTTGATTGCCACTCGGCAGTGGTCAGTATGATAGTGGGTGTGGCATCGTGAATGATGGCCTCAAGCCGTCGCAGATGATGGCGAGATGGCGGATAAACAGGCACTGCAATGAGTCCTGCGTACAGACAGGCAAAAAATGCAACGATGTAATCGAGACCAGATGGATAGAGTAGTAAGGCACGTTCACCTGCTTTATGAGTAGCTTGCAGGCACCCTGCGATCATTCTTGCTCTGGAATCCAGCTCTTTGTACGTTATTGATTGCTCCTGATGCTCACCATCTATTAAGAACACATAAGCACAAGCATCTGCCAATTCATCTACACGATGCAGTAAGAGCGACACCAGATTCACAACAGCACAGTCGGAACGAAGCAATTTTACCATGACGTACTCTCTTCTGAGTACCTTGTGGCTGCTTCTGTAACCTCAGTCTGCTCAGGCCACGTTTTATACATAATCAATGCAGGATCGCCGCCTATGACCAGTGCTGATTCATACCCCGGGAATACGCTAAAGGAATACAACCGAAAATGACCCTCTGTGTGCAGGCGGTATTCAGTATTTATTCGGAAGTTACTGACAACAGGTCCAAAAGGCACTTCAATCTGTTTCAAAGGAAAAAACAATCCTGTACCTCTGGCTTTTACATAAGCCTCCTTCCGCGTCCAGCCCCGTAGAAGTGCCACTGTTTTCTGGTCAACAGGGAAAGTATCGAGTATTGCCTGTTCACGATCTGAAAAGATCAGGCTGGCAATCGATCCTGCAACAGGATCGAAACGCAATGTTTCGATATCAATACCTATCTCATTTTCCCGGGATATCGCATATAACACGGCAGAACCGCTATGTGACAGGTTAAATGTGAGCTGTGTTTCTGGTTTGATAACTTCAGGTTTACCGCCGGCACCGTAATCAAACCTGATTTCATGAGGGTGTACATCCAGATAATCTGCCAACAGAAACCTTAAAATTCCACGAGCAACAATAAAACGCTGGCGATCCCTGACAAACTGATAACGAAAGGCACGACACTGTTCATCCTGTGACAAAACTTTATAAAAATCTCCAGCCTGATGTGCATGCGTATCCAAATCTGCCTTCCACACCTGCACTACACGTCTTGGCAGGATATTTTTGGTATTTGTCTCGTTACACATCAGCGCTTGCATCATGCGGCTTTATGAATAAAAGGATGAAACCGGGAACAATATGATTCAAACAAAGAAGAATCAGCTCTGATATCGATGGTCTCAGGAAAGCACTTTGCCCATGACTGATATATCGAAGCACTGCCACCCGCATACGATAAACAGAAAAGGTGCAATCTCACTGAGGGTTTAATACGCACTTTTGGAAACCAGGAAGAAACGATATTATTTATTTGAGCCTGAATCATCTTTAACCAGGCAAACCGTGGAATTATTGAGGGTTGATTTGAGATTCTGTCTCAGCCATTTGCTTACGGAGACTCAGTGGGCGCATATCCGTCCATACTTCCTCAATATAGGCAAGGCAATCATCTTTCTTCCCGGATTTGCCTACAGAATGCCACCCCCTGGGTATTTCCTTATACTCAGGCCATATTGAGTACTGTTCTTCATGATTAATGACTACGTGATAAATTGTTGTATCTTCTTCATTGCTCAAAACCATGGAACCACCTTTCAGTATTTCAATCGAATAAAAATTATTTCAATCTCTGCTAACAAATTTCAATCGAACATCCTTTTTAGAAGTTAAACCCAGAGATTCATACCGTCAATGTGACAAATTGTCGCGCGACAATTTGTCGCACCTGTTGTCAAGCGTAATGGGCATGAACCTGGAAACCGCAATTGATTGCTTATCAGCTTCTGGAAACCACGATGGATAGTGAGCTTGCTGCCTTCGCTCATGCTAACCTGGTGGGTGAGACCGCTACGCACCCGCTTGCCTGCCTGGCTCCGCTGCTCCTCGTTGCAGGGAATGAGCATGCGCCTCGTCGCGCCTTGCCAGACAGCACGCCAGACGCATACTCGGACGCGTCCAATCGCGGTTTCCAGGTTGAATGAAGAATTAGAAAATAGTGTTTTACATCGTCACCTTTATGCGTTTGTTATTAATAACCAACCAAGAATAAGGACTTATTAACGCAAAGAAGTGGTAGTTGAAGCGACAACACTCCTGGCCAATGAAGATCAAAAGAGAAGAATGCAGCCGGATCAGGTGCTGGCGTGCCGGATGAAATGGAACTGTTGAACTGGCTGAATACAGGATAAACTGTCACGGCAGAAAAAATTGGGCGCTCCTGCACCGCCCGTAGCCGGATAGACAAACAAAGACCAGATCAACCTGACAGACGAGGAATCGCGCATCATGCCCGTTTCCGGCGGTCGATTCGAACAGGCTTACAACGCCCAGGCGGCCGTTGATACAAACAGCATGCCGGTCATCGCACCGGCAGTCACACCAGCCTGTAACGACCGGGAACGGGTCAAACCGATGCTCGATCAGCTGACACAATTACCTGCCGCACTGGGGAAGATAGAATATCTACTGACTGACAACGATTTTTACCCCGAAAACTTGGAAAAATACGCTACTTCGATTATTGGATGGAAAGCAGATTCAGTTATCGATGCATTGGAAAGGAAATGTCAGTTTCAGAATCCGGACGGAACACCTTCTCCAAAGACAAGTGGTGGGCCTGTGCGGCACTCGCGCAATAGTGCGGATGGGATGTGTTGCCGGTCTGAACCCAGACCGGAATAGGCACAATGCGCCGGGCAACGAAATACAGATCAATGACACGAATACGGTTCCCTGGATTTGGCGCAATCCACACATGCGGATTTCAGCAGAAGCACAAAAGCGCATGTCTCGGGCATCAAGCGACCACTGTAGATTGTGGCCCTATAGAACGCAACGAGATGTCATTTTGAGTGTTGAGGAAACCACCGAATGACAGCGAAAAACTCATTTGCGACAGCGTTGAAGATGGTCAGGAAAGCGCGTGGCTTGAGCCAGGAAGCGTTCTCCGACGTGTCGAGCCGCACGTACATGGTTCGTCGCTGGAGCACAGCCTGAAAAGCCCGCCCTTGAACAGGGTGGCCGAGCTGTGCGAGGCCATGAATGTGCATCCCTTCACGCTGCTGACGCTGGCCTATGCTGACGGAAATCCGGCCGGAACCGATCAACTGCTGGCGCGGATACGCAAGGAACTGGAAGCAATCGCGGGCGCTGCCGAACGGGAGGGACGTATGCACTACGCGAGGTTGAAGAAGATCAGCGACGCTGCGATGCGCCGGCGGATCATTGAGGGCTTGCAGCGCTTGCGGCCGGCGCTGACCGAGGCCATCCCAAGGCGAACGGCCACCCACACACTGCTGCTGGCGACGTGGAACATCCGCGAGCTGGACTCCGGCAAGTACGGCTACCGGGGCGACGAGCCGTACTACTATATCGCCGAAATCCTGAGCCGCTTCGACCTGATCGCCATCCAGGAAGTGCGCGACGGCCTGTATCCCTTGCAACGCCTGCGGCATCTACTGGGCAACGACTGGGCCTTTCTCGTCACCGACGTGACGCTGGGCACGTCCGGCAACTCGGAGCGGATGGCCTATCTGTACGACCGCCGCAAGGTCAGCTTCACCGGCTTGGCAGCCGAGCTGGTATTGCCCAAGGCGAGGAACGCTCAGGAGGAGCCGTTGCAGTTGGCCCGCTCGCCTTACATCGCGGGGTTCCGGGCCGGCTGGGCTTACCTGACCCTGGCCACGGTCCACATCTACTACGGCAAGAGCGTGTCCGTAGACCCGCGCCGGCTGGCCGAAATCAAAGCCTTCAGCGAAACGATCGCCAGGAACGCAGCCAAACTCTCCGGGGCACCGCAGTACGAACCTGGCGCGCCACCGCTGCCGGACAACCTCATCATACTGGGCGACTTCAACATCTTCAATCGCAAGGACGTGACGATGGAGGCCATCACCCAAGCTGGTTTTGTCGTCCCCGAGGAACTGAACCGCATTCCCGGATCGAACGTCGCCAGGAACAAGCACTACGACCAGATCGCTTATTACGAGCGCCTGGCGCGCTTGCAGCCGACCGGCCAGGCCGGCGTGTTCGATTTCTTCGAGCAAGTCTACCGGCTCGAAGACGAAGCGACTTACGCGAAGGAACGCGCCGAAAAGCCGGGCCGCAGCTTTAAGGACTGGCGCACCTATCGCATGAGCGACCACCTGCCGATGTGGATTGAGCTGGGCATTGACGACAGCGATGCCTACTTGGACACGCTGACGTGATGCCGTGAAAACCAGCGCCCCGCCCTGGTGATGGGGCGCCTTCAAGAGTCCGGCAGCGTGGCGGTTTTGCTTTTGGCCGTTGAAACCGGACGCGGCGGGCATCCAGCCGGTGCCATCAGCCAGCCGCTCGGCCTCGCTGGGATGGACGCTTACGAACAACAGAATAAACAGCAAGAATATTTTTTTGATTAATTGTGATTAATTTTTATAATTTAATCACAAAAATTGTTGCCCAAAATGTTGCCCAAGCTATGCCAAAACATGCTCATTTATGCTTATTTTCAGGAAGCAACTTTTTGTAACCATTTGATAAATAAGATTTTATTTATCAATGATGCGGGTTCGAATCCCGCCTTCTCCGCCAAAGTTATGGCAAACCGAAGGTGCTCAACCCTTCTTCATCGTGTAGCAATGCGTTCCTGCAATATCAGTTCGGCCAGTTTCAAATCCTGCGGATAAGTCACTTTAAAGTTGTAGGCATCACCCATCACCAGTTTGGGTGAATATCCCAGTGCTTCCACTGCGCTGGCGTCATCGGTAATACCCGCGTGTGCCTTTCCCAGCGCCTCAAGCAGTAATTTTGTGCGAAACATTTGCGGCGTTTGCGCTTGCCATAAATACTCCCTGGATTCGGTGCGCTGTACCCGGCCAGCTTCATCTGCCCGCTTTAACGTATCTGCCAATGGCACGGCCAGCAAACCGCCCACTTCGTCATCTGTTAGCTGATCAAGCAAACGTTCAACCAGCGCATGACTCAATCCCGGTCGGGCGGCATCGTGCACCAGTATCCAGTCATGATCCTGTACATGGTTGGCAGCGTGCAATGCTTTCAAGCCATTGGTAACGCTTTCGGCACGGGTTGCTCCGCCGCAGTTGAGCACTTTGATCTTGCCGACAAATTCCGACCAGTCATACCGCTTCCATTCGGTGTCATCGGGCGCCAATACTACGCAGACAGTACCAATACGCTCTGTGCTGCATAAAGTGTGCAATGCATGATAAATCATTGGTTTACCAGCAAGCAGCCGGTATTGTTTGGGAAGATCTTCTCCCATACGCGAGCCGGAACCGGCTGCGGGAATCAGTGCAATAAATTCAGCCATGAAGAAACAAGGCAAATAGATATCGAAGAAAGAAATAGCAATCATTAGGAAATAGTGCTTCCTGGTCAATCTGTGCCAGATGCGGGCTACTGACCAGCGCGCCCATCCAGCCAATGTTGCAGAAAGCAACAATAGAATCAGGCTGTCCCAAGGAAAGGGGATTTATGAGAATGTGGTGGTACATAGCCGGGCCAGTTCGGTTAATGCTTCGTTTAACTGGATGATCGCAAAATACAGCAACAGCCACGCCAGCGCTGCTCCTGCCAGACCTTGTATCGCACCGAAATACAGAAATGGACGGCAAATGTAGCTATCGGTAGCACCAATGAGTTTGGATAGCTCGATTTCATCGCGCTTCGTCAATATCTGTAGGCGAATCGTGTTGAACATCACAATGATAAGTGCGGTACCAAATACCGATGCCAGCATGATGACAATCAGCCTGGCCACATCAAGCAGTGCATCCAGTTTTCTCGCCCAATCGGTATCCACCAACACATGAGCCACATTGGGCCAGGCTTGCATCATGGCCTGAAGTTGTTCAATTTCACTGGCAGACATGCTGCCAAGATTGATTACAAAAGCATCCGGCAGTGGGTTTTCACCCAGATTGCGCATCACCTCGGCCATTCCGCTTTCCTGCAGTAGTTCCTGCAAGGCAATTTCTTTGGAGATGAACTGGAAACCTTCAATTGTGGCCAGTGCCTCAAGCCGGGTGTTGATCTGTTCTATATCAGCTTGTCTGGCTGCGGTATCCAGCACCAGGGTCATTTGTTGCGTATCTGTGGCTTGTCCCGAGATCTCGCGCAAATTTTCGATCAAAATAAAAATCCCGGCAGGCAGGCTCAGAACAATACTGAATACGATAATGCTCAGCAGGCTGGTAACGGGTGTGGATACAAGCTGCCCGAGTGCCCGCATGAATGCGTGGCCGTGTTGAGATATCCAGCGAATCATACGATCAGTTTCCCTTGTTTCAGCTCGACGATACGATGCCGGGTTATATCGAGCAGCATAGTGTCGTGCGTTGAAATCAGGACAGTTACACCCACCTGATTGAACGATTCAAAAACAGCCATAATGTCCCGCGCATAGTTGCTGTCCAGATTGGCGGTGGGCTCATCCGCAATCAGGATGGTTGGGCGATGAACGACTGCACGCGCTATGCACAAACGCTGCTTCTCGCCACCCGACAAGGTAATGGGATCAGCCTTTTCCTTGTGCAGCAAACCCACTTTATCCAGAGCGGCTCGCACGCGCGCGGCACTGGTTCTGGTATCAAAACCCGTCACCTGCAGCGGCAGCATGACGTTGGCAAATACATTACGATCGTAAAGGATTTTCTGCCCCTGAAAAATCATGCCGATATTTCTGCGCAGATAAGGAATGGCACTTCGCCTGAGCGTGCCTATATTTTGCTGCCCCACGACGACATTTCCTGATGTAGGGCGCTCTATGGCGGGAATCAGCTTTAACAGCGTGCTTTTACCCGCCCCGGAATGTCCGGAAAACAGAACCAGCTCTCCCGGATTGATTGCCAGGGTAATACCTTTGAGCGCTTCAAAGCCTCCAGGATAAAATTTGCTGACATTATTAAAGCTGATCATTGTTGCCTCTGTGATTTCCACAATTACTCAAACAGAACAAGGCGTTTAATCAAACAGTGCTTCAGCAAATTCGCGGGCATTGAATGGCCTTAAATCATCCAGTCCCTCCCCCACTCCAATAAAACGCAAGGCAGGGGGTGCATCGGAAAATTGTGCTGCAATGGCGGCTATCACGCCACCTTTGGCCGTGCCATCCAGTTTGGTCATAACCAGACCAGTCACGCCCAATGCATCGTTAAACGCCTTGAGCTGACTGACAGCGTTCTGGCCGGTATTGGCATCCAGCACCAGCAGTACTTCATGTGGCGCATCAGGGATGGCTTTGGCAATAACCCGCTTGATCTTCTTAATTTCTTCCATCAAGTGAAGCTGAGTAGTCAGGCGCCCAGCGGTATCGGCCAGAACAATATCAATTTTCCTGGCAATGGCTGCATTGATTGCGTCAAAAATCACGGCAGCCGGGTCACTTTTTTTGCCAGGTTCGCTTTCCTGTGAAATTACGGTGATCTGGTTGCGTTCGCCCCATACCTTGAGTTGTTCCTGCGCTGCGGCACGGAACGTATCACCGGCTGCGAGCAATACCGAGTGTCCCTGTGATTGAAAATAATGGGCAAGTTTGCCAATGGTTGTGGTTTTGCCAACACCATTCACGCCGGCAATCATGATGACGAAAGGTTGATGTGTGGTTGTTTCCAACGGCCGTTCCAGCGGCTGCAACAACTCGGTTACTGCATCCTGCAGTGCCGTTTTGAGCTGTGCGGAATCATCCAGCGCATCCCGCTTCACACGGGTTCGCACGGATTCCAGCAAACGATTGGTTGCCTCGATCCCGGTATCCGCTGTCAACAGCGCTGTTTCAAGCTCTTCGTACAAATCCTCATCGATTTTCCTTCCGCCGAACAAACCGGATAATTGCTTGCCAAGCTGCTGCCGGGTGCGTGCCAGCCCTTGCCTGATCTTGTCGGTAAAGCTGAGGGATTCAGCTTCAGTCTGGGCAGGATTTTTTTCGTCAGGATTTTTTTTGGATTTGAAAATACTAAACATTCTGGTAGGCTGTTTCTGTTTCAGGAAGGTAATGATCATACCATTATCCGCTTGCCGGGGTGGCGTCGCCCACCAGGTAACAATCATCCCAACAGCCAGTCCAATTACCAGCACAACATGAAAAATCGCTTTTTCTTCAATCATTTTTCAACTTTACTCGCCATTACACTGGCATTGCCGCTGTCCGCAGTTGCCAATACACAAGCGCACGAATACGTGCTAGACAACGGCCTCAAACTGGTCGTAAAGGAAGATCACCGTTCGCCTGTGGTAATTCAGCAGGTTTGGTACAAAGCCGGCAGCATGGATGAAGTCAATGGCACCACGGGTGTTGCACATGCACTGGAACACATGATGTTCAAGGGCACAGACAGCCTGCCGGCCGGAGAATTTTCCAGAAGAATTGCGGCAGTCGGCGGAAAGGAAAATGCATTCACCAGCAGTGATTACACCGCCTATTACCAGCAACTGCATCAACGCCATCTGCCTATGGCAATGGAACTCGAATCCGATCGCATGCGCAATCTGCAACTAACCGATGACGAATTTGCCAAGGAAATACAGGTTGTCATGGAAGAACGGAGATTGCGCACGGATGATCAGGCACATGCGCTGTTGTACGAAAAAATGATGGCAACCGCTTTTCAGGCACATCCTTATCAGCGCCCGGTCATTGGCTGGATGAATGACCTGGAAAATATGCAGCCAGGCGATGCTCGGGAATGGTACAAACGCTGGTATGCCCCCAACAACGCAGTATTAGTAGTGGTGGGCGATGTAAATCCGGAGCAGGTGCTCGCTCTGGCCAAGAAACACTACGGCAGATTCGGAGCCGGTAACGTGCCCACGCTGACCGAACGCAAACCGCAAACCGAACCGCCGCAAACAGGTATCAAGCGCCTGGTAGTAAAAGCTTCTGCGCAACTCCCGCACTTGATCATGGGATACAAGGCGCCTGTTCTAAAAGATCCGGAAAATGACTGGGAGCCTTACGCGCTGACCATTCTGGCAGAGGTGCTGGATGGCAATGCTTCTGCAAGACTCAATAAGACGCTGGTGCGTGAATCACGAATTGCCATCTCGGCCGACGCCAGCTATAGCGCGGTCGAACGTGGTCCCGGTGTCTTTTTTATTGATGGCACACCCAGCGAAGGCAAGACAGTGGATGATCTGGAGCAGGCGATCCGGGCTGAAATCAGTAAAATCATCCAGTCTGGCATCACGCAGGAAGAACTTGCCCGCGTCAAGGCTCAAGTGGTAGCGAGCCGTGTATATCAGCTTGATTCAACATTTGCCCTGGCAATGCAGATTGGCAGGCTGGAAAGTGTCGGACTATCTCACCGCGATGCGGATGTGATTCTGGAAGGGTTACAGGCAGTGACAGCAGAACAGGTAAAAACAGTGGCTGAAAAATACCTGGTTGATGATTCGCTGACGGTTGCTGTACTGGATCCGCAACCTTTGTCCGAAATAGCAAAGCCGCGCAACAGCAACATTGAGTTGAAGCATTAACCTTTTATCTACCCCGGAATTGTCATGGACAGAATCAAACAAGATTCATGCATGATGCATTCCGGTGTCAGATCACCAGTAACAAATATCCATTTTAAACATTGATAATTACCTGATACATGCCGCGTCCGCTTCGTGCGCTCATCAACTGTTCCGCTTTACAGCATAACCTTGCTGTTATTCACAAACATGTACACAAAACGCGCATCATGGCTGTTGTCAAGGCGAATGCGTATGGTCACGGTCTGCTGCGTACTGCGCAAGCACTCAATTCGGTCGATGGATTCGCCGTGCTCGAACTGGAAGCGGCAATTCAACTGAGAGAAGCCGGATTCAATCAATCCATTCTGCTGCTGGAAGGTTTTTTTTCGACGGATGAAATTGACGTCATTAACCAGTACAGGTTAAGTACGGTCATTCATTGCCAGGATCAGTTATCCATGCTGCTGGCACACAAGGAAACAGGGAAGCCGGATATCTACCTGAAGATCAACACAGGCATGAACCGCCTTGGCTTTCGGCCGGAAGAAGGAATTTCAGCGCAGAATCAGCTAAAACAATGGCGCCCGGATGCAAACATTACGTTAATGACTCATTTTGCCAGCGCTGACGATTCCCTTGAAACAAGCCAGGTCAATCAACAGCTTGGCAGTTTTGCCCTGCTTCAGGCAAATCAGGAAAATGGAACATGCCAGACAATGGCCAACTCGGCTGCAATTCTGCGTTATCCGGGAACACATGCAGACTGGGTACGGCCAGGCATTCTCCTTTACGGCGCCTCGCCCATAGCGGATAAAACAGGTGTAGAACCCGGTTTGCAGCCAGCCATGACTCTGTCCAGCCAGGTTATTGCCGTCCAGCATCTTGCTCCATCAGATAGATTGGGGTACGGGGGGGTATTTGTGGCTGACCGGCCAATGCGTATTGGCGTGGTGGCGGCAGGTTATGCGGATGGCTACCCGCGTCATGCCCCTACAGGAACCCCGGTACTGGTGAACAGTCAGCGCACACGGCTGGTAGGGCGTGTCTCCATGGATATGCTGACTATTGATCTGAGCGGGATGGGTGAAGCTGGTGTGGGAAGCCCGGTAACCCTCTGGGGTGAGGGATTACCGGTTGAAGAAGTAGCTAGATCAGCACAGACGATTAGCTATGAACTCCTGACAGCGCTTTCCCCAAGAGTACAAACCGTGAGCGCTGCTCTTTAACTGATAGTTAAGGAATCTCTGAAAAACGTCAGTGAGGCAGTCAGTTCAAGGCAAAAATCGGCAAAAAAGCAGAGTTTATATGTAATAAAGAGCATTTTAAGCCGATTTTTAACGCAGAAATAACAACGCAAGTAGTTTTTCAGATGTTCCTGAAGAATCCCCTGTTAGAACCAGTTAAGCTCCGGTTACTCAACCTTCGCATTTTTGCGCAATGATTCAACCATCGCGGCAAATTTACGCTGCAATACGCGCTGCTGCATGTTAGGTTTGACTTCTTCAAAAGAAGGCGGCACTGCTGCCCGGATATCATCCAGACGGATCACGTGCCAGCCAAAAGGTGTCTGTACTGGTTGATTGGTGGTTTCACCTTTTTTCAGATTGGTAAGTGCATCAGCAAATGGCTTGACATAAACAGCCGATGAACTCCAGCCTAGTTCACCACCATTGTTCTTACTGCCAGTATCGACGGAATGCTCGCCTGCCAGTTTATCGAATGCCCCACCTTTCTTGAGAGAAGCGATCAGATCCTTTGCTTGCTGCTCGGTTTCCACCAGGATATGGCGAGCCTTGTATTCCTTGTCACCCATTTGCGCTTTTACCGAATCATATTCCTTGCGCAAGTCACTATCGCTAACCGGATTGTTGCGCATGAAATCGGCCTGGTAAGCTCTGATCAAAATGCCCTGGCGCGCCAGATCAATCTGTGTGAGCACATCCTGGTTACGATCCAGTCCTTTCTTGATGGCTTCTTGCGCCAAAATTTCTTCCGTGATCAGATTTTCACGCAGCGCATTTCTGACTTCAGCCGAATCTGGCTGGCCTTGTGCTGTTGCGGCCTTGATTACCAGATCAAGACGTGATTGCGGAATTGCCACGCCATTGACCTTGGCAACCGCCCCTCCGCTCTGTGCACTTACAGGTACAACACAAGCCAACCCCAGAATAGTTAGTGGCACACAGAGAAACTTGGTTAAGCGCATAGAATTTCCTTTGTTAAATAGTAAAGCGTTGAAAAATTTTATCTGAGAAGCATATCTTAGCAAACTATGCATGGATTCTTTTTATAAACAAATCAACTTTTCACAAACTTACTGATGGGTGTGACCGGATTACCATTGTCTGTAGATAACCTATCCGGGTAATACCTTTCGGAACGGTTTGACAGTTACCTTTGCATACACTCCTGACAGGAGATACGGATCAGCATTAGCCCATTCACGGGCAGCATCTAGTGACGCAAATTCGGCCACAATCAGGCTTCCGCTAAATCCTGCCGGACCTGGATCAATGCTGTCTATTGCCGGACATGGACCTGCCAGCAGTAATCTTCCCTGCTCTTGCAGTTCATGGAGTCTTGCCAAATGGGCGGGACGACTGGTTGCCCGTAGCGCCAGGCTATCAGGCACGTCCTCGCCATATATCAAATAAAGCATGCTTGTTCTCTCTTGGTCAGTATGAATTGAGTACTGGAGTACTTTTCCCGCTTCGATCTTACCCTGTTACTCCCTGCCCTATGCCAGTATTGGCGGCAAGCGCGAAGCCAGAGTGTTACGCTCCCCTGTTGCTGTTCCAAGCAAGGCAAAACCGTGCAGATTGCCATCTTCATCGTAATATTGTGCGCGCACACCGTTCTCGACAGGTTCAACTTTCCATTCGCCTTTGGTAGCCGGATCAGGAGGTGAAACGACAGCAGGGCAAGCAGGTGTCTTAACCATTACTGGCATCGCCGGGTAATGCAGCAGCGTCGGGGTGCCAGCAATCGTTGCAGCCAGGGCCCGGCCAGCATGCGTTATCGGAAGAATAAAAGGCAATACCTTTCCTTCCACCTCGGCACAATCTCCAAGGGCATAGATATTTTCGGCACTGGTCTGCAAATAACGATTCACCGCGATACCACGATTGACCTGTATACCAGCGGCGGCGGCCAGGCTGGTGCGGGGCCTCAGCCCGATAGCCGACAACACCATATCGGCCTCAACCACTCCGCCATCCTTGTAAAACAGTTGGTAACGGCCGTTTTCCTTGTTTATCCTTTCGACAGTTGTACCAAGCAGAAAATGAACACCTGCTGCAGTCAGCCTATCGCGAAAAAATTGACCAGCCGCAGGAGGAAGCAGCCGCCCCAGTGGTTGCGGACTCAGATCGAACACACTGACCTGATACCCTTTGGCAGCAAGATCATTGGCGAATTCGCAACCTATCAATCCGGCGCCCAGTATGGCGATATGGCGCTTATCTTCCAGGGTTTCACGAAATTTCCGGTAATCATCCAGATTATTGACAGACAGGATTTCATCCGCCCCCTCTCCCGGTATCGGCAGACGAATCGGATCAGCACCCAAAGCCAGCACAAGTCGATCGTAGCCCAGTTGCCCGCCTTCCTCGAAAGAAACGCTACTTGCAGACACATCAATGGCACTGACACAGGTATAAGGCTGGACCGAAATTCCCAATTGCCCGGATATTTGTGCCGTACCGGAACTGAGAATGGATTCTGGCGTTTTGCCTGTAGCCAGCGCATTGGATAACATCGGTTTCGAATAAAAACCACCATGATCTGCCGACAGCAGCATAATCGGCACCGAGGCATCCAGCTTCCGTAATTCGCGCACCACCGTATAGCCAGCCATGCCACTTCCTACTACCACGATAGACGACTGACTCATATCGACATACTCCATTTAATTCTGGTCAATTGATTTCCCCTGAACTTGAATCAGTAATTTATCAGTAACTCTTACTGCGCAGATTCACTCCAGCACCTCATGCCTTTGCATGGCAAACTGCGCATACTCTGTGTTTTCATTGTACATCAAGGCAAGAAGATTCCAGCGATGCGCCAGATGAAGTAATGAGAAACAGCACTTCACGGCACTTGATATCAGCAAATATGCCACCATATAACGGCTTGGCTTGAACGATTATAATTTATAGCCATCAGAATCAGACAAGCCTATTAACAATCTTGAAGGATGAGGATAATGAAACGGATTTTTCTTTTTATCGTAACCAACCTTGCCATACTGGTAATGTTGAACATCACTCTGCGCTTGCTTGGTGTTGACCGCATACTGGATGCTGAAGGCAGCGGATTGAATTTTAACGCCTTGCTGATCTTCTCGGCTGTAATCGGATTTGGCGGCTCGCTTATTTCACTTGCCATGTCCAAATGGAGCGCCAAGCATATGACCGGAGCCGTGGTTATTGATGTGCCCTCCAATTCGACCGAGGGATGGCTGGTGGAAACGGTACGCAGACAAGCCAAAGCAGCAGGAATAGGCATGCCTGAAGTGGCTATTTACGACTCGCCCGATATCAATGCCTTTGCCACAGGAATGAACCGGAATAATGCACTGGTGGCAGTCAGCACAGGGTTATTGCATAAAATGAATCGTGACGAGGCCGAAGCTGTACTGGCGCACGAAGTCAGCCATATCGCCAATGGTGATATGGTCACATTGGCACTGATCCAAGGGGTGGTGAACACTTTTGTGATGTTCCTTTCCCGTGTTATTGGTCATTTTGTCGATCGCGCCATCTTCAGAACAGAAGAGGAACACGGACCGGCTTACTTCATCACCAGCCTTATCGCACAAATCGTACTGGGTATTCTTGCCACGATCATCGTGATGTGGTTCAGCCGTCAACGTGAATTCCGCGCCGATGCCGGAAGCGCGCAGATTTCTGGAAGAAGCAAGATGATCGCCGCATTGAGACGGCTGCAGCAGGAATATGAGCCATCAGATCTGCCAGAGAAAATGGCTGCGTTTGGTATATCTGGGCAGAAAAGCCAGATCGGTCGTTTATTCATGTCACACCCACCGCTGGAAGAACGTATCCAGGCATTACAATCGGCCTGACAAAACAAAGCCGGGACCGGGAATTTGATCCCGGCCCCGGCACATATTAGTCAGGCAATCTGCAGATCAGTCGTCAATCTCGATTTCTTGTTCATCAAAATTCACGGAATCTTCCTCGACAGCAACCCCATCATTTCTGATCAGACTATTACGTCTTTGCAAGTATGCATCCCGGACAAATTCATATTTGTCCAAAGAAGCTTCTTCCAGTGTTTTATCCACATCCAGCAACTGTTCCCGCTGATCAATAAATTCAGCTGTAGTCACGGGTGTACGGACGGTTAGCAAATCGAAACCAGTGTAAATGGCGCGAGCGGGGTGAATAAAAGTACTGTCCACACCGATTCCAACTGCATCTCTGACAGTGCTTGGCCCCAGTAATGGCAATACAAGATAAGGCCCGCTACCAATTCCATAAAAACCCAGAGTCTGCCCAAAATCTTCATTACGTTTATTGATATCAATATCGCTTACCTGACTGATATCACTTGCAAGATCTATAGCTCCCAACATGCCAAAGGTCGTATTGATCAAGACACGTGATGAACTGGCCACTGCATCCATGAATTTCAGCTGCAACAAAGAATTCGCCGCAATAACGACATCATCCAGATTGGAAAAGAAATTTCCAACAATCAATCTGATTGGAGAAGGCATAAATCGTTGATATCCCTTGGCAACCGGTTCTACTACAACTTCATCCAATTTTTCATTGAATGAAAAGATGGCACGATTCATGGGTTCCAAGGGATCCTGCCGGTTATCCACAGTCGCACACGCAGATAACATACTACCCAGTGACAGGAGTAACAGGGTTTTTTGGAAGTTGGGAGTACAAGTAAACATAATCCGTTAATTTTTCTTTGTTTGAATTGGATAAACTACCTTAGCCAGAAAAAATCTCAATTAACCGGCTGGCAAGATATAAACGGCAGCCGGGCATACGGGTTAAAGCTTTTGTTTATTTTATTTCCCCTATGCTCATACACCCCGGCTGAATATACGATCAGCGGAAGCCAATGTCTTATCAATTTCCACATCACCGTGTGCTGCTGAAACAAAACCAGCCTCGAATGCGGAAGGAGCAAAATAGATACCTTCTTGCAGCATGGCATGAAAAAAGCGGTTAAATGCCTCGCGATCGCTTTCCATAACATCAGCAAAACTTTCCGGCAAGGATTGTCTGAAATAAAGGCCGAACATTCCACCCACTGCCTGCGCACAGAACTCCACACCATGTTTTGCAGCAACTGAAGTCAAGCCATCGGTCAGTTTGCGCGTCATGGCCGACAGCTTGTCAAAAAATCCCGGAATCCGGATCTGTCGTAAGGTCTCCAATCCTGCGGCCACGGCAACCGGATTGCCAGAAAGTGTACCTGCCTGATATACCGGCCCCAGTGGCGCAAGACACTCCATCACATCACGTCGGCCACCAAAAGCTGCCATGGGCAAACCACCCCCGATCACCTTACCAAGAATGGTCAGATCCGGTTTGATTCCATATAGCCCTTGCGCACATTCCAGGCCAACACGGAATCCCGTCATCACCTCATCCAGAATCAGCAGACTCCCATATTTGGAACACAATGCGCGCAATGTCTCCAAAAACTGTGGAGTCGCCTTGATCAGATTCATATTTCCGGCCACCGGTTCGACAATCACAGCAGCAATTTCGCCACCCAGTTTGCTGAACGTTTCTTCCACTCCGGTGACATCGTTATAGTTTAATACCAGGGTATGCCCTGCCGTTTCGGCAGGCACTCCAGCCGAGCTGGGATGACCAAAGGTCAGCGCTCCCGAACCAGCCTTAACCAGCAATGCATCGTCATGTCCGTGATAACAGCCTTCGAATTTGATAATCCGGTTTCTGCCAGTATAGCCACGCGCTAACCGGATAGCGCTCATTCCCGCTTCGGTACCCGAGCTCACCAGCCGCACCATCTCCAGAGAAGGTAACAAACCGCACAATAACTCGGCGATTTCCAGCTCCGCTGCTGTTGGAGCACCAAAAGAAGTGCCATTACTTGCGGCCGCATGAACTGCCTTGATGACATCAGGATGCGCATGCCCCAGGATGAGAGGTCCCCAGGAACCGACGTAGTCAATATAGGATTTACCTTCTACATCCCAGAAATAAGCCCCCTGTCCACGCTGGAAGAAAACAGGCGTTCCCCCTACAGATTTGAAAGCGCGCACGGGTGAATTGACTCCTCCCGGAATATATTGCTGGGAACGTTCGAATAATTGCTGGTTTGTTATTGTCATTGGAATATTTTGGAGATTATTGAAAATTAGGATTGATTGAATAGCCTGGTAAATTCTTGTGAAGTTTTCCGGATATTTTTTGCATCGAACAAAGCATTACTGACAGCCACAGCATGGCACCCGTGCGCAACCAACGTGCCGACATTATCCAGATTGATACCGCCGATTGCCACAACAGGAATGCTCAGTTGCTTCCTGGCTATAACAAGCAGATCAATAGATGCCTGACAAGTCACAGCCTTGGTCATGGACGGGTAAAAAGCACCGAAGGCCGCGTAGTCTGCCCCTGCATTTTCCGCTTCAATCGCACGATCAAGTTGATTGTAGCAGGAGACCCCGATAATTTTATCCTGGCCAAAATGACATCTGGCTATCTGCGGAGAAATATCCCCCCCTCCTACGTGCAGCCCTTCTGCATCAATCTCCATGGCCAGATCCAGGTGGTCATTGATAATCAAAGGTACCTGAAATTGCTTGCATAGCCGTTGTAGTGCTGTAGCCTGAGCTAATCGCAAATGTTTATCAGCAGACTTGTTCCGGTATTGAAGCAGGTGCGCTCCACCCGCCAATACCTGATGAACTGCGTTACATAACCGTCCGGTATCTGCAATATCTGGAGTAATTGCATAGAGACCACCTATTCCAGCCTGTTTCACTGGTTCAACCCCCGGTATTGCCAGAATTTTCTTCCGGTTTCTCATCCTCCGCCCAGAAAAATCTGTCCGGAATATGCTGACCCATTCCAGGACGAAAACCAGCTTTGAGTGTAAGCCAGGTAAATTCCTGCGCTTCATACACACTATCGGCAATTGACATACCGCGCGCCAGTGAAGCTGCTATCGCCGATGACAAGGTACACCCCGAACCATGAAATGAACCGGGCAAACGCTGCCATGAATCGGAACGAACCATGCCGTTCGTGTCATAAAGGATATTGACTACCTTCGGAGTATTCTCATGCGCGCCCTTGATGAGAACATAGCTACAACCCCATTGCAGCAAGCGATCGGCGCTTTGCTTCAGATTCAGGATTTCCTGATCATCTTCGTCATCCAGCGCAAGGCGCCTGGCTTCGATGCTGTTAGGTGTAATGATGGTCGCCTGGTGGAACAGCATTTCACGCATGGCGGCGATGATTTCTTCATTGGCAAATGTGTCGCCACGGCCTGACGCCAGCACCGGATCCAGCACCACCGGAATATCCGGATAGTCCGATATGATTTCAGCAATGGCAGCAATAATTTCAACACTGCCCAGCATCCCGATCTTAAAGGCTTGTACCGGCATATCCTGCAGGACGGTTCGGGCCTGATCAGCAACCCATTCGGCATCCATGACGAATATATCCTCAACGCCGGTTGTATCCTGAACGGTCAAGGCTGTGAGCACAGTCAGCGGATGGCAGCCCATCCCGGCAAGCGTTAATATGTCCGCCTGTACGCCAGCCCCCCCACTTGGGTCACTGGCGGCAAAAGATAATACAATTGGTGGTGGTAGAGACATGCACTAATACCGTAAAATGTCATTTTAACTTAAGCAAACCTACTTATCTATTATGACTACCGAGGATAACCAGACTTACAACCGCTTTATGTGCATGATTTGTGGCTTTATCTACGATGAAGCAGAAGGATGGCCACAGGATGGGATCCCCCCCGGAACCCGCTGGGAAGACGTCCCCATGAACTGGACATGTCCTGAATGTGGTGCACGAAAAGAAGATTTCGAAATGGTCAAAGTGTAATGCGCATTCTTCATGCCATGCTGCGAGTGGGCAATCTGGAGCGCTCCATCCGGTTTTACACTGAGATACTGGGAATGCAGGAACTGCGCCGCAAGGATTACCCGGAAGGGAAATTCACCTTGGCTTTCGTCGGTTATCAGAATGAAGCGGAAGGTACGGTGCTGGAGTTGACCCATAACTGGGAAACTGGCCACTATGATCTTGGGACAGGTTTCGGACATATTGCCATTGAAGTAGACAATGCTTACGAAGCCTGTGAAAAAGTCCGCAATCTTGGTGGATGTGTGACGCGCGAAGCTGGCCCGATGAAGCATGGCACAACTGTCATCGCTTTCATCGAGGATCCGGATGGTTACAAAATAGAATTTATTCAGAAAAAAACTGCGTAGCGCGTTACACCGCTTAAATATGCAGTATGTTTTTAGCGATTCCAATTGGATGGGCATACAACAATGAGCACAACAACCCAGGAAGAAACAGGTACGACCCTGCCGCCACTGAATTTTACCGATAGCGCTGCCGGCAAAGTCAAGGAGTTGATCGCAGAAGAGGACAACCAGGAGCTAAAGCTCAGGGTCTTCGTCAGCGGTGGCGGCTGCTCCGGGTTTCAATACGGCTTCACCTTTGATGAAACCGTCAACGAGGATGATTTCGTGATGGAAAAACAGGGGGTAAAACTGCTGGTTGATTCGATGAGTTTTCAGTACTTGGTGGGAGCAGAAATCGATTACCAGGAAAACGCCCAGGGCGCACAGTTTGTCATCAAAAATCCTTCTGCAGCCAGCACCTGTGGCTGCGGCTCCTCTTTCTCTGTTTGAACGGATTCAGGCCGGGTAAACCGCTCCCAATACCCGGCTGCCATCAGCACCTGTCACGGCAGGAAGATTACCGGGAGCGCGTTCCATTGTTTGCTGCGCCAGCCAGGAAAATGCGCATGCTTCCACCCAATCCACACCAACCCCCAGCGCATCTGTCCGATTGATACTCCGATCTGGCAACTCCTGCTGTAACCGGTCTACCAAAGCGCTGTTATGCGCCCCTCCGCCGCACAAATACAATTCGCGAGCTGTGGGATAGCAAGTTTGCACCGAATCGGCGATCGTCTGCACCGTCAGCTGCAACAATGTGGATTGAACATCCCGAGCAGCCTCATTGCCTGCCAGACAAGATTGCAACCAGTCAAGGCCAAACATTTCTCTGCCCGTACTCTTTGGCGGCAACTGCGAAAAATAGGGAAAGCTCAACAGATGTTGCAGCAGATTATCAATCACCCTGCCAGAGGCCGCCCATGATCCATTATGATCATAAACCATACCCGTATGCTTCAGACACCAGGCATCCATCAGCATATTCCCAGGCCCGCAATCAAAACCACTCACACAGCCACTGATGGGCAAACTGGTTATATTGGCTATTCCACCGATATTGATGATCAATCGGTGAATATCACGATGAGCAAATATTTCGTGATGAAATGCCGGAACAAGCGGTGCCCCCTGCCCCCCAGCGGCAATATCGCGATTCCTGAAATCAGTCACGACAGTAATGCCTGTCAGCTCTGTCAGCAAGGCACCATTCACCAGTTGAATGCTGTAGCCACTCTCTGGCTGTGGACAATGCCTGACCGTCTGGCCATGACACCCTATTGCCGTAATCTCCTCAGGATTAATCCTTGATTTTTCAAGCAAATGCGTCACTGCTTGTGCATACAATGCTGAAAGCCGATTACTCAGCAGTGCCGCACGGTGCAATTCATTTTCACCACATTGATTCAATCCCAGCAACGCGGATTGAAGCGATTGATCGTAAGGAAGATAGGAGGTGTGCTGCAGTGAAAACGACGATCCGGAAAAATTGACCAGTACTGCATCGACACCATCCAGGCTGGTGCCGGACATGATGCCAATGTAGTACCTTTTCACCGGATAAAAGAACTGTCTGAAACTGAATTAGTTCAGCGCAGCAAAGCTGGAGTTGCGCAACAAATCAAGCTGGGAAACCAGCTCCTTTGATTGTTTGCGGAAAACTGAGTAGTGTTTTTTACTGATGGACTGAGCCGCTGGCATGACCATCCTTGAAGGATCACGCTGCACTCCATTTACCCGTAATTCATAGTGAAGATGTGGACCTGTTGCCATTCCGGTAGATCCCACGAAACCGATAATATCGCCCTGCCTGACTTGTCTGCCTTTTTGCAATTTCCTATCAAAGCCTGAAAGGTGGCCATACGCAGAGCTGTATTGTCCATTATGTTTAAGCACAATCAGATTTCCGTAGCCGCTTTGCCAGCCTTTGTATTCCACCGTACCATCTGCCGTTGCCATCACCGGCACACCAGTCGGAGCGGCGTAATCCACGCCCCTGTGTGCACGCCACCGCTTCAATATGGGGTGATAGCGGGCAGTGGTAAAACCTGAGCTGATCCTGGAAAATTTCAGAGGTGCCATCAGAAAAGGCCGGCGCAAACTTTCTCCTTCCGGAGTGTAATATCCACCCTTCTCGCCAGGAGGCTGGAAATAAACCGCCCGACGGGATTTACCCTTATTGAAAAACTCTACTGCAAGTATTCGTCCGGCCTGTATTTTTCCACCCTCATCCTGGCTGGACTCATAAACAACTGTAAAACGGTCACCTTTCTGTATATCCCGGTGAAAATCAATACGACTGGAAAAGATATCAATCATCTGGGAAGCAATCGAGCTCGGCAAGTCCGCTTTATCAACGGCCGCAAACAATGAAGTGCTGATGATTCCCGAGCCAATCTGGATTTGGGTATTACTTTTTCCGGATTGCTCTTTTAACTCAAATGCACCATCTATTTTCTCGGCCTGGAACTGTTCACCACTACCATAGAAATAGCGTAATGTCAGCAACTCTCCATCCGGCCGGGTTTCCACATGAATCACTTCTCCCGGTTTTAATTGACCCATCGCCTTGTTTCCACGCGTAGCATCAAGAAAATCGTTTTTATCCTCCTGGCTGACTTCAAGACGCGCAAGAATCGCTGCGATAGTATCCCCCCGGCGTATGCTTTCCTGATGCCAGAAAGTCATTTCGGGATCGGAATAGGCAAATTTTTCCGGAAGCTGCAAAGAACGTATGATTTTTTTACCAGGTATTTCTTGAGGGAGAGAATCCGGAACAATCCCAAAGGCGGTAACCATTCCGAATAACGGCAAGCTGGATAAAACAGTTATCCACCGTACCTTTTTTTGTGCGAAAACAGCGAGTTTTTGCGCTAGAATGCCTTTTCTTTTACGAGGTGATTGGTAGTAAATCAAAAGCCACCACTCCTATTTCTTCCGTTGGAAACTTTTAAAGTCTAACATGGAAATGCATAAATATGATGACGACTGATTTTTTGATAGGTAACCGTGACTGAATCAATCACCCAACAATTGCAGATAATCAAGCGCGGCTGCCAGGAATTGCTGATCGAGGACGAGCTCGCACAGAAGCTTGCCAAAGGCAATCCACTCAGGATCAAAGCGGGATTCGACCCAACCGCTCCGGACTTGCATCTGGGACATACCGTCCTGCTGAACAAACTACGGCAACTCCAGGATCTTGGCCATCATATCCTGTTTCTGATTGGTGATTTCACCGGCATGATCGGCGATCCTACCGGGAAAAGCGCTACTCGTCCGCCATTGACACGGGGACAGATTGCACAGAATGCAGAAACCTACACATCCCAGGTATTCAAGATACTCAGACCCGATCAGACAGAAGTTGTTTTCAATTCAGCCTGGATGGATAAATTCAATGCTGCAGACCTGGTCAGGCTGGCCTCCACCTACACCGTTGCCCGCATGCTGGAACGGGACGATTTCAGCAAGCGCTATCATGAGAACCGGCCTATTGCCATCCATGAATTTCTTTACCCGCTTGTTCAGGGTTACGATTCTGTTGCATTAAAAGCTGATCTTGAACTGGGAGGTACCGATCAGAAATTTAATTTACTGGTCGGGCGGGAATTGCAGAAACACCATGGTCAACCACCTCAATGCATTCTGACCATGCCCCTGCTAGAGGGTCTTGATGGTGTCCAGAAAATGTCCAAATCGCTCAACAATTATGTTGGCATCAACGAATCGCCCACTGAAATATTTGGCAAACTGATGTCGGTGAGTGATGTCCTGATGTGGCGTTATATCGAGCTCCTGTCTTTTGAATCACTGGAAACCATTCGCCAATGGAAAGGCGAAGTGGAAACAGGTCGCAATCCGCGTGAAATCAAGGTGCAATTCGCACAGGAAATCGTGGCACGTTTCCACGACCATGCTCAAGCCACTCGGGCCACCGAAGAATTCGAAGCCCGTTTCAGCAAAGGCGCAATTCCAGACGATATTCCCGAACAAACACTGTTTATTCAGGGCACCGAATTGGCGATTCCGCAGCTGCTCAAGCTTGCTGGCCTGACTGCCAGCACCAGTGAGGCCCTGCGTATGATTGATCAGGGTGGAGTCAAACTGGACGGCAACAAGGCGAATGACAAAACACAAACCATTCAATCCGGCACAACTGTCATCGCACAGGTAGGAAAAAGGAAGTTTGCAAAGATTACGCTCCTGACTGAATCAGGCAGCATATAACCCCGGCCGGATTACGCCGTCAGGAAGAGGCATCGTCATCCTCTTGAGGGAATGATTGCACTTCCCGGATAACATCCTGGAAATCACCGACATCTTCAAAACTTCTGTAAACAGAAGCAAAGCGGATATAGGCCACTTTATCCAGACTATACAATTCTTGCATGACCCATTCTCCGATGATGCGTGATGAAATCTCCTGCGCACCGCTACCCAGTAATTTTTGCAGGATACGTTCGATAGCAGCATCTACCTGCCCGATTGGAACCGGGCGTTTGTGCAACGCCCGGGCAAAACTGGTGTAGAGTTTTTCCCGGTTGAATTCAACACGATTACCATCCTGCTTGATAATCTGGGGGAAACGCAGTTCCACGGTTTCGTAGGTTGTAAAACGCTTCTCACATACCACGCAGCGCCTTCTACGCCTGATTCGCGCACCTTCCTCGCTGATGCGCGAATCCACTACACTGGTATCTTCAGCGCCGCAGAACGGACACTTCACTGCTGCACCTCCGGTTTGGAAACAACATCAATTTCCATATACAGGAAATTTTGAACACAACGCCTGAGCCTTGCGCGCAACCTCATCCAGCACAGCCGGGTTAGCCGGTGCATCCAGCACATCGGCCACCAGATTGGCCAGCTCTTCGGATTCAGGTTCTTTAAATCCGCGGGTAGTAATAGCAGGTGTGCCAATCCGTATTCCGCTGGTCACGAAAGGTTTCTGCGGATCGTTCGGGATCGCATTTTTGTTGACTGTAATGTGTGCCTCTTCCAATGCGGATTCAGCTTCTCTTCCAGTCAGATTTTTTGCACGCAGATCAACCAGGAACATATGGCAATCAGTACGGCCCGATACGATACGCAATCCCCGCTGCTGCAACACCCTTGCCATGACACGTGCATTCTCGATAACCTGTTTCTGGTAATCCTTGAATGCCTGGGTGGAGGCCTCCTTGAAAGCCACTGCTTTCGCAGCAATCACATGCATCAATGGGCCGCCTTGTGTCTGCGGAAATACTGCCGAGTTAAGTGCCTTTTCATGCTCCGGCTTCGCCATGATTACCCCGCCACGTGGTCCACGCAAGGTTTTGTGGGTTGTACTGGTGACAAAATCGGCGATCCCGACAGGATTGGGATAATAACCGGCAGCAATCAATCCGGCGTAATGCGCCATATCCACAAACAGGTAAGCGCCCACGCTATCAGCGATCTGGCGAAACGCTTTCCAGTCAATGACCCGTGCATAGGAAGAAGCACCGGCAACAATCATGCGCGGCTTATGTTCATGGGCAAGCCGTTCCAGTTCCGCATAATCGATCTCTTCAGTCTCCGGATTCAGACCATAAGCCACCGAATTGAATATCTTGCCGCTCATATTGACCGACGAGCCGTGAGTCAGGTGTCCACCATGGGCCAGTGACATTCCCAGCAGCGTATCGCCAGGCTTCATAGCCGACAAATAGACTGCAGCATTGGCCTGGGAACCGGAATGTGGCTGCACATTGACATATTCTGCATTGAACAGGTTTCTGAGACGATCAATCGCCAGCTGTTCTACGATATCAACATATTTGCACCCGCCGTAATACCGCTTGCCCGGATAACCTTCGGCATACTTGTTTGTCAGCACCGTTCCCTGCGCCTGCAGCACAGCCGGGCTAGCGTAATTCTCCGAAGCAATCAGCTCGATATGATCTTCCTGCCGCTGCACTTCCCCCTTGATTGCCTGCCATAAATCCGGATCAACTTTCTCAATTGTCAAACTCTGTGAAAACATAATATTTCTCTCTGATTTTTTGGTGAAAAACGGTCATTCTATCATCGCGCCATATTACTGGATGCAATTGTGATCTGGCCTCCCATCTGCCTTTCAGGCAATTTTTCCGGGCACAAAACCCCTGTATCAATTTGACTTCATTAACTGAATTGGCGATGATAATTAAGGCATCATATTTCATTTCACTCTGAACAGGAGCTTTTCATGACCACAAACGCTTTCAAACAGCAAGTTAATTCCATCATCCAAAGCAGGCATCTGCTGCAGCACCCGTTCTATATCGCCTGGACCGAAGGCAAACTGACTCGCGAACAATTGCGCCACTATGCCGAACAATATTTCTACAACGTACTGGCAGAGCCTACCTATCTGAGCGCAGTGCACTTCAACACCCCGCATTTTCATAACGTGGAAAACAGCGGCGATATCAGTGTACGTCAGGAAGTCCTGAAAAACCTGATCGACGAAGAACACGGAGAAAAAAATCACCCAGCCCTGTGGAAAGCGTTTGCCTTTGCTCTGGGTGCCGATGATGCCAGCCTGGCAACAGCGGATGCCTTGCCGGAAACACAACACCTGGTTACCACCTTCCGCGATATTTGCATGAACGAGCCTTTCTACGCAGGACTGGCTGCATTGCACGCATTTGAATCCCAGGTGCCTGACATTGCTGCTGTCAAGATCGATGGTCTGGCCAAGTTTTATGGCATGAAAGATCCGAGCAACTATGAATTTTTCTCGGTACATCAGACTGCCGACATTTTCCACTCACAAGCCGAATGGGCCATCATCGAGAAATTTGCCGACACACCGGAAAAACAGGCAGAAGTATTGGCAGCCACACGCCGGGCCTGCGATGCACTATGGAAATTTCTGGATGGCATCCACGAAAATTACTGTGCCAATCTGATTTGCGAGGAAAAAACAGCCGTTACGCTGCACTGATCCCGCCTTGCGCTAATCTGCAATCGATCTATCCACGCCGGGCAACCGTCTCCCTTAAACCGGAGATGATTGCCCGAAAGCCTCTGAAAAACGACCTGCGTTGTCATTTCTGCGTTAAAAATCAGCTCAAAATGCTCATTTATTACGTATAAATTCCACTTTCTACTCGGCGCCAGCGCCTCGCCCTACGGCTGTTCGCTGCGTTTTACTTGCGTCACCGATTTCTGCCCTGAACTAACCGCCTCACTGACGTTTTTCAAAGATTCCCCCGGTCGTTTTTTCAGCTTCCCGTTTTTCTCTTCCTTTTTGCCCAGTGGTTTGATTCCATCAGCCTGGCAAAGCAGACCTGCCAATGGTCTCCAGAAAATCCTGCAAATAGCGTAGCGACGCATCCTCCTCCCGTACCGAAAGATATAAATCGCTCCACAATCCGCCCGAACCAATGCGCCGGGCAACCACATATTCGTAATCAAGATAATTTTTGATGCCCCAGCCAGGCAAGGCGGCAATTCCGCGCCGGCTTGCCACCAGTTGCAAGATAGCCACGGTCAGCTCGGTTGTCCGCCGTTGCCAGCCAACGCCAGCAGGCATCAGCACCTGCCGGATCAAATCAATCCGTTCTTCTGGAACCGGGTAGGTAATCAGCATATCCCGCGAAAAATCAGTCGCTTCCAGCACCCGCTTGTCAGCGAGCACATGTCCCGGCGCCAGCACGGCCAGTATCTCGAAGCGAAATAACGGAAAATGAACAATGCCCTGCTGCGGCTTGTTCTCAGAGCCGATCACCATCGGCTGTATTTTGCCTGAGCAGCATCACCGGATCGCTGTGAAAACCGGAAACCAGATCAAGCTCCACCTCCGGCCAGTGTTGCCGAAAATCGTTCATGATGGGCATCAGCCAATCAAAACAGGTATGGCATTCCAGCACGATCCGCAAACTCCCTGCGGCCTGCAGTGCTATTTTTGCCAGATCACGTTCTGCTGATTGCACCTCCCCAAGTACCCTTTCTGCCAGTTTCACCAGGCGCTTGCCCGCCTCTGTCAACTGTACCGCATGGCCAGTACGCTGAATTAACGCCAGCTGATAATGCTCCTGTAATGCCTTGATCTGGTGAGACAACGCAGATTGAGTCAAGTGCACACGCTGTGCTGCCAGTGAAATACTGCCGGTCTCATGCAAAGCGCTTAACGTGCGAAGATGCCGTAATTCGATCATATATGAAAATTATTCACGTTTTTATATCAAAAATTTCATTTGATTCATTATAAAGCATTCCACAGAATGCCAACTTTTCCGATCAAACAGAAAAGCAGAGAAAAACAATGAACACAGTGACACATAACCTCGGTTTCCCGAGAATCGGCGCCCAGCGTGAATTAAAAAAAGCGCTGGAAACTTACTGGAAAGGACAAATTGACGACAATCAATTGCTGGTCACAGCACAGAAAATTCGCACCGATAACTGGCTGCAGCAGCAAAAAGCGGGAATCGGCCTGATCCCGGTGGGTGATTTTGCCTTGTATGACCACATACTCGACATGACCGCATTGCTCGGTGCGATTCCACAACGCTTTGGAAGCGTCGGTGATGACGTTTCGCTGGATCTTTACTTTGCTATGGCACGCGGCACTGCCGATCAGCCTGCCATGGAAATGACCAAGTGGTTCAACACCAATTATCACTACATCGTTCCGGAATTTGATGACACCACCCGGTTTCATCTGGCATCCGACCGGCTGTTCCGTGAAATTGAAGAAGCCAAAGCACTGGGTGTCAATGCAAAAGCTGTCCTGATCGGCCCACTGACCTATCTTTATCTTGGCAAGGAAATCACACCCGGATTCCACCGGCTGAATCTGCTCCCCCGCCTGCTGCCGGTTTACCGTGAAATCCTGCAGAAAATTGCCGCGCTTGGCGTGGAATGGGTGCAAATCGACGAACCCATCCTCGCACTCGATCTTGAACAACCTTGGCTGGATGGTTTTGCAGAAGCCTATCGCACGCTGCCGGGCAACGGCTGCCGTCTGCTGCTCACCACCTACTTTGGCACAGTGGCGCACCACCTTGCCCTGCTCAAGAATCTGCCAGTGGATGGTTTGCATATTGATCTGATCAGCGCCCCGGAACAGCTTGAAACATTCCTCACCGCAGATTTATCCGCAAAAACCTTGTCGCTGGGTTGCATCGATGGGCGCAATATCTGGCGTGCCGATCTGTCACAAAAGCTGGAGACTCTGTCGCATGTTTCCTCCCGGTTTGCTGGTGAACTATGGGTTGCTCCAGGTTGCTCCTTGCTGCACTGCCCGGTCGATCTCGCACTGGAAACGAAACTGGAACCGGAAATTAGGAACTGGCTGGCTTTTTCCGCTCAAAAGCTGGAAGAAATCGCCACACTCGGACGCGGTCTCAGCCAGGGCAAGGAATCTGTCCGGGAAGAACTGGCCGTTTCCGATCAAGCAAGGCAATCAAGACAAACATCCTGCCGCATCCATAACCCAGTAGTACATCACAGACTCGACAAGCTGACTGAACGCGACAGCCAGCGCGCCCACCCTTTTGCGAAACGCAAGCTTTTACAAAAACAGTGCTTCAATCTGCCATTACTGCCTACCACCACGATCGGCTCTTTTCCGCAAACTGCTGCTATCCGCCAGGCGCGCGCCGGGTTCAAAAGAAACGAACTCAGCCACCTTGAGTATCTATCCGCCATGCGCGAGGAAATTCGCGAGATTATTCACAAGCAGGAAGAGATCGGACTGGATGTTCTGGTTCATGGCGAACCCGAGCGCAATGATATGGTGGAATATTTTGGTGAGCAGCTATGGGGCTATGCCTTCACGGAAAATGGCTGGGTGCAGAGTTATGGCTCTCGCTGCGTCAAGCCGCCCATCCTGTATGGCGATGTCTATCGCCCGGAAGCCATGACTGTTGAATGGATTAAATACGCACAAAGCCAGACTGGCAAACCGGTCAAAGGCATGCTGACCGGGCCTGTCACCATGCTCTTCTGGTCATTTGTGCGTGATGATCAACCAAGATCAACCACCGCTCTTCAATTGGCGCTGGCGATCCGCGACGAAGTCACAGATCTGGAAAATGCCGGGATTGGCATGATCCAGATCGACGAACCGGCCTTCCGTGAAGGACTCCCACTACGGAAGCAGGATTGGCAACCTTACCTGGACTGGGCAGTCAAGGCTTTCCGTGTAGCCAGCTCAGGAGCAAATGACGAAACCCAGATTCATACCCACATGTGCTATTCCGAGTTTCATGACATTCTCCCTGCCATTGCCGAGCTGGATGCTGACGTCATCACCATCGAAACCTCGCGCTCCCGCATGGAGCTGCTGGATGCTTTTGTAAAATTCTCCTATCCCAATGAAATCGGCCCCGGCGTGTACGACATCCATTCTCCTCGCGTGCCGGATACATCGGAAATGCTGGAGCTGTTAAAAAAGGCATCCCGCCATATTGATCCCAGCTTACTGTGGGTCAATCCTGATTGCGGTCTAAAAACACGCAGCTGGCCGGAAACACGAACAGCTCTGCAGAAAATGGTGAGCTGCGCCAAAACCCTGCGCAGCACGCTGCAAACCTGATCCGGCAATACAGCCCCTCTCTCTTCTTCCACGGTTACCGGGCATCACCCCGGCACAGTCCTTTTCTGACTGCCTGCCCGGAAACCGCCATTTTTTGCCGATGCCAATATCATCAACCATTCGTACCACGCATGATGCCGACCCAACGCCGGATACAAAAGCTTCCATAGAAACAATCCATTGCATCAGGATGTTAAAAATTTCTTCATCGTAATTTCCTCTGGTATTACAGCTGTTTGCTTGCCATTGATGATACTTTCTGGTATTGATGGCAAGTTTAATTTTCCTCAACCCTAAAACCGTATGTACTACAACAAGGAGCATGTCACGAATGGGAAAACAAGCAGAAACACTTCACACCATTCCCCCTTATGAACCCAAGCCAGGCGAGGAATACATGAACCCGGATCAATTGGCGCATTTTCGGAAAATTCTGGAGAACCAGCGAGCTGAGCTCGGTCAGGAAATTGACCGTGCCGTGCATGTCATGCAGGAAGAATCCACTATTTTTGCTGACCCGGCTGATCGGGCCACACAGGAATCCGATATGGCACTGGAACTGCGCAGCCGTGACCGCGAACGCAAGCTGATCAAGAAGATCGATGAAATATTCACCAAAATTGACTCGGGTGAATATGGCTATTGTGAAAAATGTGGTGTGGAAATTGGTCTGAAGCGGCTGGAAGCAAGGCCGACCGCCTCGCTTTGTATCGACTGCAAAACCCTGGATGAAATCCGAGAAAGACAGATCGCCAAATAATACAATCCCCTGTCAATCAGGGTTATTTGGTTAGCAAATAATCACAAACCATTGATTAAATCTTCTTAAAACAGCATATAACAGCCGCCCACCGGACGCCACTCCGAGGGGGCTGGCTGCTTGAAACGGAACCCAGTGGATCATCACCCTCGCAGAAACAGTTAAAGAATCGCTGATCAAGTTCCACATGGCCGCGCATTGTATTTTGCGAAAAAATCATGCACTCGTTATGTTGTACTCCTCGGCACCGAAGAATACTACGACTTTCATTGTGCTTTTTATGATTCACCATGATTTTTTTGCAATGCAGCTATAAAGGACTTGATCGGAGATTCCCTAAAGCTGTACCGGTTTCTTGGATAATTTCCGCTGCAATGTTCTTCGGTGCATATTCAGAGCCTTGGCCGTCACCGAAATATTGTTGTCATTCTCCATCAGAATACGGTGAATATATTCCCACTCCAATCGCTCGACTGAAAGCGGATGCGCACTGATCGGCGCCTCGGTATCGCCGGCTGTACGCTCGAACGCAGCCATGATGTCGTCTGCATCCACTGGTTTTGCCAGGTAATGCGTGGCTCCCAGCTTGATGGCTTCCACTGCAGTTGCAATGCTGGCATAGCCAGTCAACACGATAATACGGGTTCCAGGATCCAGCTCCCTGATTTTCTCGACCAGTAGCAAACCCGATTCGCTCCCCAATTTAAGATCAATGATGGCGTATTCCGGCATCAGTAACTCCGCCTGTTCAATGGCAGTTTTGATATTGTGCGTGCGGGTAGTATCAAATCCACGTTTTTCCATTGCTCTGGCCAGCACATCACAGAAAACTTCATCATCATCGACAATCAACAAACTGGGGCGATCAATGGAATCATTCACGGGCATTCTCCTTTTATATACTGGCTGTTCCCTGTAAAACCGGCAGGATGACATGCGTGCATGCCCCGCCTTCCGGCCGATTGAATAAACGCACACTACCACCGAAACGCTCGATATTGGTGTTGGCAAGAAACAATCCGATACCAAACCCCTGTCCCGGTCCTTTGCTGGTAAAAAATGGCTCTCCGGCATGCTCGGCAGCTTCTGCATCAAGCCCTGGCCCATCATCAAGAATTTCAAGATGCAACTGTTTTTCATCCCAACGGCAGGTAATGTCCACTTGCCGGATGGAAGCATCGGCCGCATTGTTCAACAAATTCAGAATGGACTGACTCAGCAATCGCGTATTCATAATAACTGGAGCGGGCTGCATCCCGTCATATCGGCTAGTAAACCGGATGGATGGGCGCACCAATTGCCATTTGTCGATCACCTGCTGCAGAAAAACATCAACCGGCTGACCATTCCCCTCCTCCACTCTTGCTTGTCCGGCATCGGCCAGTAAATGAGTCAGTGTCTGTTTGCACAGAGCAATCTGGTCGCGCAAAATCCGGATACTGCGTTGAAATTCAACATTCTCTAGTGATTCCTGCTGCAGCTCACCAGTAATAATCGCCATGGTCGATAACGGCGTACCCAGTTCATGTGCTGCACCGGCTGCAAGCGTCCCCAAAGCAATAATTTGTTCATTCTGCAGCGCCTGCTCGCGTGACCGGGATAATTCCTTGTCACGATCACGAATTGAAGCATTCATTTTGACGACAAAAAAAGTGATAAGTAGCGTGCTCAAGACAAATGTCAACCACATTCCCGAGACATGCAGATTAAATTCGAACATGTGGCGACTGTGATCGTCGAGATGATCATGCGGAAGCGGAACAAACTGGAACAGCAAAAAGGTGTAGCAAGAAATGGTGATCACCGCCATAGTCCATGTGTAATGCCAGGGCAAAACGGTGGCTGCGATAGTGAGCGGGAGCAGATAAAGCGAGATAAAAGGATTGGTCGAACCACCACTGAAATACAGCAAGGCAGTCAAGCTGGCAACATCAATCAATAATTGAACAAAGAATTCGGGGTTGGTGACCAGCCAAGCATAGCGCAAACGAATCCAGGTAAAAAAATTTAGAACAGCAAGCAGAGATATCGTCAGAATGATCGGCATCCAGGGCAGTTCAAGCTCGATTACGCTGTAAACAGTCCAGAAAATGATGATCTGGGATGCAATCGCAATAATCCTGAGCAAAAACAAACGCTGGAGATTCTTTCCAGAAGCGGATTGGTTAAGGATACTAAAGGTGCCCATTGATTCGCTTTTTCACTCCTTTGTAATCATCTCGTATTTCGCCCCAAATTAAAGATCACCAGGCATAAATCTACTGAATCCCGTGGCTAACCCAGGCACACTGATAGCTGTTTTTCTCATCAAGCTCCCTGCAACTCGATACTGGGAAAAGAGGAATTACCCTGATCTCGCCATGTGCTGGCAATAACGGAAAGAGATGGGCTCCAGGTTTAAAAACCAGATTGGAATCACCCGGCTGTTCTTTGGTAAAAAAAGAAGCAACCGGGCAACACAAAAACCCTGTTATGCACAGGATTTTTGTCTACATATCACTCGAATGGCTGAGGATGCGGGGTATTGTTGTTGGAAGGAGGCAGAATCGGCAATTTGATATCAGGCTGATTGCCGGTGAGTGTTTTCAGGAAAGCGACTATCTTGGAAATTTCATCTTTGTTGAATTCACGATTCAACTGGATCTTTCCCATGGTATCCACAGCCTGTTCAAGTGTTGCCGCTTCTCCATCATGAAAATAGGGATAGGTCAGCTCGATATTTCTCAAGATTGGCACTTTGAATACGTTACGGTCGGCTGCATTGCCGGTTACACCCTCCCGGCCGTTAGCCGGGTTTTTGGTTTCGTAGGGTTTGTAAACTCCAAATTTCTGGTATGAACTGCCACCCACGGCCGGGCCGTTATGGCATTGCACGCAACCGCTACTCTTGAACAGCTTATAACCTTCCAGCTCATCCTGGTTCAGCGCATTTTTATCGCCTTCCAGCCACTGATCGAATTTTGATCCTGGTGTAACCAGTGTTTCCTCAAACTGGGCAATCGCGGTTGTGATGCGATCAATGGTTACTCCATCAGAACCAAAGGCTGTTTTGAATCGTTCGCGATACTGGGGAATGGAGGCCACCACTTTTTCTGCCATTTCATGGGTAAAGGCCATTTCCTTCGGATTGGCAATCGGGCCTGCTGCCTGTGCTTTCAGATCCTGTGCCCTGCCATCCCAGAATTGTGCCAGATTCATCCCGGAGTTCAGGACAGTAGGTGCATTGATCGGACCTTGCTGCCATTTATGCCCGATTGAAGTCTTGATATTGTCAGTCCCTCCCATGCTCAGGTTATGACAGGAATTACATGAAATAAATCCGGATTTGGACAGTCTGGGATCAAAAAACAGCATTTTTCCCAATTCAGCCACCTCAGCATTTTCCGGAGTTACCGCTTTGATAGGCTGTATCGGCTCGTTGGCAGCCATTACGCCGGCAGATGCAAACATCGCCCCCAGACTTAATGACAGCAGCGAAACAGTCAACGTACGCTTGATCATTACATTCTCCTTGTAATTTGAAAATTGTAGCGGCTGACCAGGCGCAGCCGCCTACGCCTTGAATTTTTCTGTCTGGCAAATGAATTTCAGACAGAAAGTCCGGTTATGGTATTCGAAAGCAAAACAATACTGCACTTAAGCTGGATCTGGAATCAGCCTTGTCCACTCTCGCGAGATTTTTCTCTTGGCTCGACAATTGTTTCCAGAGGCTCCCGGTAAGCCTGATCGCTGCCCAGGCCGGTTTCATAATCAAGCAACCGCGAAAGCTCTGTCAACGCCTGACGATACACCTGCCGCTTGAATTCGACCACTGAATCCAGCTCAACCCAATACTGATTCCAGCACCAGGCATCAAATTCGGGGTGCGCACAAGTTTTGAGCGATACATCACTATCCCTGCCCAGCATGCGCAACAAAAACCAGATCTGCTTTTGCCCCCGGTAATTTTTGCGCCAGTCGCGGCGCGTCCAGCACGCAGGCACATCGTAACGCAACCATTCCCGGGTGCGTCCCAGAATTTCCACGTGAACAGGCTGCAAACCGGTTTCTTCCATGAGCTCCCGGTACATTGCCTGCGTGGGCGTTTCTCCCGACTTTATCCCACCCTGGGGAAATTGCCACGAATCCTGCCGGGCACGCTTGCCCCAGAAAACCTGGTTGTTTGCATTCAGGAGAACAATCCCGACATTTGCTCTATATCCATTACGGTCGATCATACGATTACCCGTCAATTTATCTTTATTTTCATTGAATTACCGATATTTTTTACATTTCAGGCAATGTTTTATGGCGTCTATCGGCGACATCACATATCCGCTGCTATGGCAACGCACACTTCTTTGACTTCCAGACATAGCGCCAATTCCCGCTGATGCGCGCCGGAACAGGACAATTTCAAGGTAAAATTGTTTAATCACCTACTATGATAATGGAATCTCATCATGCGCGTTTCTCAATTCTTCCTTTCAACCCTTAAAGAAGCCCCTGCTGAAGCCGAGCTGATCAGTCACCAGTTGATGTTACGCGCCGGGCTGATCAAACGCCTTGGTAGCGGACTGTATAGCTGGCTACCACTGGGTCTGCGAATTTTACACAAGATTGAGCACATCATCCGCGAGGAAATGAACAACAGTGGAGCACTGGAACTATTGATGCCCGCCGTTCATCCAGCCGAGCTCTGGCAGGAAACAGGTCGCTGGGATGTATTCGGACCGCAAATGCTGAAAATTCAGGATCGACACAAGCATGACTTCTGTTTTGGCCCGACGCACGAGGAAGTAATTGTTGATATCGCACGCCGGGAAATCAAAAGTTATCGGCAGTTACCCTTAAATTTTTATCAGATTCAAACTAAATTTCGCGATGAAATCCGTCCCCGTTTTGGTGTTATGCGTGCACGCGAATTTATCATGAAAGATGCTTATTCCTTTCATGCTGATGTGGAGAGCCTGGAACAGACCTATCGCCTCATGCAGGAAACCTACGGCAGGATTTTTACCCGGATTGGCCTGAAATTCCGGGCTGTGGCTGCTGATACCGGAGCAATCGGAGGAAGCGGTTCACATGAATTTCATGTTCTGGCTGATTCCGGTGAAGATGCCATCGCTTTCTGTCCTGATTCCGATTATGCCGCCAATATTGAACTCGCCGAGGCTGTGCCGCATGGCATCCCGCGCAAGATCTCAGTGGAGGTCATGGAAAAGATCGCCACGCCCGAACGCAAATCCTGCCAGGATGTTGCTGACTTCTTGCATATTCCCATTGAACAAACCCTCAAAACGCTCGCTGTTACGGCAGGAGACAAATTTTATCTGCTACTACTGCGTGGCGACCACCAGCTTAATGAAACCAAGGTCAGAAAAATTCCGTTTTTGAGTGATTTCGAATTTGCCGAAGAAAGCAGGATTATTTCCGAAATGGGCTGCCCGCCAGGGTATCTCGGGCCGGTTGGCACAAAAGCCATGATTATTGCTGATCGTGCCGTCCTAGAAATGAGCAACTTCGCTTGCGGAGCCAACGAAGAAGATTTTCACCTGCATCATGTCAATTTCGAACGGGATCTGCCCTTGCCACAACAAGTGTTTGACATCCGCAATGTGGTGACAGGCGATCCTTCACCCGACGGCAAGGGAATACTGGAAATTTGCCGGGGTATTGAGGTGGGCCATGTTTTTCAATTGCGTACCAAGTATTCGGAAAAAATGAAAGCTACTTACCTGGATGAATCCGGGCAAACCAGAATTCTGGAAATGGGCTGTTATGGCATTGGTGTTTCACGTATTGTCGCGGCCGCTATTGAGCAAAACTATGACGAACGAGGCATCATATTTCCCCGATCAATCGCACCGTTCCAATTATCGATTATTCCGGTCAGCTACCATAAAAGCCAGCTGGTCCAGACGGAAACAGAGAATATTTATCAGGCCTGCCGCAATGCTGGTATTGAGGTATTGCTGGATGATCGCGAGGAAAGACCCGGGGTGATGTTTGCCGATCAGGAGCTCATCGGCATTCCGCACCGTATCGTGATCGGCGAACGGAATCTGAAAGAAGGCAAGGTGGAATATCAGGGACGGCTGGATAAAACACCGCAAATGCTCTCACTCACGGAGGTAGCTTCTATCATCAATAAAATATGTGGCGACTGATATATTCAATATTATTCTTGATCTCCGATGCAGCCATGGCTGGAGCCCAGGTCCATGAGCCCTTGTCAGTCAGTACTCGAACGGTACTACATCGTGCCATCAGCGACCGGGTAGTGCCCATGCTTATTACACTCCCCAGGCCTGAAGCAAAAGATTGGCTGGATAGCATGACGGAACGACTGGAAAAACGTATCCCAGATATAGAGGAACGCAGGGCATTTCTGATTACCGTTCACTATGAAGCCACGCGCGCCGGACTGGATCCTGAGCTGGTACTCAGCATCATTCAAGTTGAAAGTAATTTCAGGAAATATGCAGTCTCTTCAGCCGGCGCACGCGGATACATGCAAGTCATGCCATTCTGGGTGGAAATGATCGGCAACCAGGAGCACAACCTGTTTCATCTGCGTGTTAACTTGCGTTACGGTTGCACCATCCTGCGCCACTACCTTGATCTGGAAAAAGGGGATTATTTCAGAGCACTGGGAAGGTATAACGGGAGTCTGGGCAAGGCCACCTATCCCGATTTGATACTAAGTGCCTGGCGCCGCAACTGGACTTATGCTGCGGCACCAGAATAACCAGGGTTTACATCATTTTAGCGGGCGCCTACGAACGCCTCGATCTCGGCACGGGTAATCAACCCAATTTTACGTGCAGCTGGTTTACCTTCAGGATCAAACAAATAAGTGCTTGGCAACAATGAAATTTCCTCATCGTCGAGTTGTGCCACTGATGCTCTGTCACCCAGCACGATCGGGTAAGGTATCGCCATCTTCTCTGCGAATGCCACAATATCCCGTGCATTGTCATACTCCATGGCAATGCCAATGACGACAATATCGTTCCTTTCCCTGGATAGCTCGGATAAATCAGGAATTTCTCTCAGACAGGGCGGGCACCACGTTGCCCAGAAATTGACCAGCACCCATTTCCCTTTATAGCCAGATAAGGTGTGAGTTTTGCCTGCACTATCCTCGAAGCGGAAGCCAAAAGCTTCCGCTGCTTTTGCGGACAGACTCAGAACCAGTGCAAGCAGAAAAACAGAAAACCACTGTTTCATGATTCGCTCTCGTACCTACACTTGTGGATGGGTTCGTTCCAGACTGGAGTGCAATTTATTGCATGCACTGAGATAGGCCTTGGCAGAGGCAGCAATGATATCGGTATCAGCGCCATGGCCATTCACAATCCGCCCGGCTTTTTGCAAACGCACAGTCACTTCGCCCTGTGCATCCGTACCACTGGTAATGTTATTCACAGAAAACAACTGTAGCTCAGCCTTGCTATCCAGTATTTTCTCAATCGCCCGGAATGTAGCATCCACCGGCCCGCTCCCTTCGGATTCGGCCCGATGTTCGCTATTCCCAATTGCTATCACGACCCGGGAAAAAGGCATTTCTCCGGTTTCACTACGAGCGGCTAGCGAAAGCAGGCGGTAGTGTTCCTCAGGAATTTGCACTTCATCCGAAACAAGTGCATGCAAATCTTCGTCAAAAATCTCGTGTTTTTTATCGGCAAGATCCTTGAAGCGCATAAATACGGCATTCAACTGCTCTTCCGATTCCAATTTGATTCCCAGATCTTTCAAACGGCTGCGAAATGCATTCCGCCCGGAATGTTTGCCCAGCAACAGTTTATTGGCTCCCCAGCCCACATCTTCCGCCCGCATGATTTCATAAGTTTCACGGTGTTTAAGCACTCCATCCTGATGAATGCCTGATTCATGGGCAAACGCATTGGCGCCAACAATCGCTTTATTGGGTTGCACCGGAAATCCGGTAATACCTGACACCAGCTTGCTGGCAGGCACAATTTGCGTAGTATCGATGCGTGTGTCGCACGGGAAGTAATCCTGCCGTGTCCGTACTGCCATCACTATTTCTTCAAGCGCAGCATTACCAGCACGTTCACCCAATCCATTGATGGTGCATTCCACCTGGCGCGCACCATTCATAACAGCAGACAACGAATTGGCGACGGCCAGACCGAGATCGTTATGGCAATGAACCGAGAAAACTGCTTTGTCAGAATTCGGAATACGCTCCCGCAGGGTACGAATCAAGCCACCAAATTGATCAGGCATAGTGTATCCCACTGTATCCGGAATATTCAGCGTCCGCGCACCCGCGTCAATGACAGCCTCCAGAACACGGCAAAGAAAATCGGTTTCGGATCGCCCGGCATCCTCAGGTGAAAATTCGACATTATCGGTGTACTGGCGCGCCCATTTGACTGCCTTGACCGCCTGCTCGATCACCTGTTCAGGCGACATCCGCAGCTTGTTCTTCATATGTATCGGAGAGGTGGCGATAAAGGTGTGAATACGCACATTCTGATTCACTTGCAATGCCTCGCCGGCACGGTTGATATCTGCTTCCATTGCACGGGCAAGTCCGCATACGGTACTGTTGTTCACAGCCTCCGCCACTGCTCTGACTGCTTCAAAATCGCCTTTTGATGCGGCCGGGAATCCTGCCTCTATCACATCCACTCCCATACGCTCCAGCTGCCTCGCGATGCGTACTTTTTCCTCCAAAGTCATGGATGCGCCGGGGCTTTGCTCGCCGTCACGCAACGTTGTATCAAAAATAACCAAACGTTCTTTCATTGCTCCACTCCACGATTATTCTGGCCAAAAACCGGACAATTGGCTGATAGACAGCCTCTATTCTTCAAAACGGGTATAGAAAGGATTGAAATAGTTAGCGCACTGGGCGCAGCAGCCAGTTGGCAAGATAGAGCCAGACTGTCGGGCAGGAAGGATGAAAGATGTGGGTAATTTCAGTAAATTGCATCATGCCGGCAAATATAAAACGTTTACCTTCGTTTCGCAACAGCAGATATTCAAGCTTCTTTACGAATTTCATTACGTTTTCTGTTCTTGTACAGCCGCCAGATCTTCATACCGTACCCGGATAATGCATAAGCCAGGAACATTCCGAATAACACCAGTGGAGGATGGCTTGGAATCAGGACAAAAACGAACAGAAGAAGCACCACAATCACAAAAAATGAAACTCTTTTGTGCAAATTGATTTCCTTACCGCTGTAGTAAGGGATATTGGTTACCATGGTCAACCCGGCAAACAGCGTCATGATCCACGCCAACCACGAGATATCGGCAGGCACCACCTGAAAATCCAACACTACCCAGATCATTCCAGCAATCAATGCAGCCGCAGCCGGACTTGGCAAACCCTGAAAAAACCGTTTGTCAATAACTTCGACGGTTACATTGAACCGGGCGAGGCGCAACGCAGCACAAGCGCAATAGATAAATGCAGCAATCCAGCCCAGCTTCCCCAGATCCCTTAATGCCCATTCATACACAATCAACGCGGGAGCAGCTCCAAACGAAACCATATCGGACAAGCTATCATATTCAGCACCGAATTCACTTTGTGTATGTGTCAGGCGAGCTACCCGGCCATCCAGGCCATCAAACACCATAGCCACAAAAATAGCGATGACGGAATGCTCATAATGGCCATTCATTGCCTGCACAATTGCATAGAAACCAGCAAACAGCGCTGCAGTCGTAAAGAGGTTGGGCAAAAGATAGATACCCCGCCTCCTCCAGCGCGGATTGGTAACAGATAATTGCTCTGAGTCAGATTCCCGCATAAATAAGATGGATGTCAGCTGGAAATTTTCAGCTAAATTCGGCCAGAACGGTCTCGGTTGCACGCACCTTATCACCTAGTCTGACATTGATCTTGGTTCCCACAGGTAGTTACACGTCCACGCGTGAACCAAAACGGATAAAACCAAAACGCTGCCCGCAGGCAAGGTGCTCCCCCGGGTGAACATGACAAACAATCCGCTTTGCAACAAGACCGGCGATCTGTACACAGGTCACATTCTGCCCTTTATCGGTTTGAATCCATAGCGCGTTACGTTCATTCTCAAGGGAAGCCTTGGACAAGCTTGCATTCAGGAAATTCCCAGGAAAATACCATTGATTACGTATCTCTCCATCCACCGGGCTACGATTTGAATGCACGTTGAAAACATTCATAAAAACACTGACTTTCAGTGCTTCGCGCATCAGATAAGGATCCTGAACTTTATCCACAGCAACGATTCTCCCATCTGCCGGAGCGAGCACAACCCCGGCAAGATCAGGGATAACCCTTGGAGGATCCCGGAAGAATTGCAAGATGAATAGGGCTATCAGCCAGAATGGCGATGCCCATAACCAGCCAGCCATAAGCTGCACCAGCAGAGCCACAGCAAATATGCCAGCAATAAAAGGCCATCCTTCGCGGGCAATGATCGGATGTGGATAATAAGAATTCGACATACGTTTAGTTCTTCGCCTGGTCAACCAGTTTGTTTTTCTTGATCCAGGGCATCATGTCACGCAGTTTCGCACCAACGGTTTCAATAGGATGCTCCGAAGCAAGACGACGGCTCGATTTAAGCACGGGAGCGCCTGCACGATTTTCCAGAATAAACTCACGCGCATATTCACCTGTCTGGATTTCACGCAGGATTTTCCGCATTTCATTACGGGTTTCATCCGTGATGATGCGAGGTCCTCTGGAAACATCGCCATATTCCGCATTATTGGATACGGAGTAGCGCATATTGGCAATACCACCTTCATAGATCAGATCTACGATTAGTTTGACTTCATGCAGACATTCGAAATAAGCCATTTCCGGGGCATAGCCAGCTTCCACCAATGTTTCAAATCCTGCTTGAATCAATGATGTCAATCCGCCGCATAGAACAACCTGTTCACCAAACAGATCTGTCTCTGTTTCTTCCTTGAATGTAGTTTCAATTACACCACCGCGAGTGCCACCATTTGCCGCAGCATAAGAAAGTGCCAAATCACGTGCTCTGCCGGATTTATCTTGATGCACAGCGATCAGGGATGGCACACCGCCTCCCTGGGTATAAGTGGAACGCACCAGATGACCCGGTCCCTTTGGAGCAATCATGATCACATCCAGATCCTCGCGTGGAATGATTTGCCCGTAATGAACATTGAAACCATGAGCAAAAGCCAGTGTGGCATTTTTTTTCAGAGCAGGTTCCACCTCGGTCTGATAAACCGATGCCATTTGCTCGTCCGGCAACAGCAACATGATTACATCAGCATCCTTAACAGCTTCACTGACTTCCTTCACGGTCAAACCGGCTTTTTTTGCCTTATCCCAGGAAGCACCATCCTTGCGCAAACCAATAGTTACCACGACACCTGAATCATTCAGATTATTGGCATGCGCATGACCCTGTGAGCCATAGCCAATGATGGCCACTTTCTTATTCTTGATGAGGGATAAATCCGCATCTTTATCATAATAGACTTTCATTATTTTCCTTCCAGAGTATTGAATTCAGCCACATCAACGGATGTGGTTTATTGATGAAACCGGAATCCATCACCAGATTCCGGTAAAAATTCACAATTTTAAAATCCGTTCCCCACGACTGAGGCCCGAAACACCTGTCCTGGCTATTTCCAGAATCAGGTTGCGATCCATTGCTTGCAAAAATCCATCCAGTTTTGACCGGGTTCCAGTAAGCTCGACTGTGTAGATTTTGTCGGTAACGTCAATGATATTTCCACGGAAGATATCGACCAGCCGCTTTATTTCCTCGCGATCCTGGCCACCTACCGCTCTTACCTTCACCAGCATAAGCTCACGCTCAACATAACCCTCGCTACTTAAATCAAGTAGTTTGACCACCTCAATCAATTTGTTGAGTTGTTTGGTAATTTGTTCGACGACTTCGTCTGGTCCATTGGTAACCAGCGTCATGCGCGACAATGTCGGATCCTCGGTGGGAGCTACCGAAAGAGATTCAATATTGTAGCCACGGGCAGAAAACAGACCTGCTACTCGCGATAAGGCTCCAGCCTCATTTTCCATTAACAAAGAAATAATATGTCGCATGCTGTTATACCAGAATCATTTCAGACAACCCTTTTCCACCCGGCACCATGGGGAATACATTCTCGGTTTGGTCCGTAATGAAATCCATGAATACCAGCTGCTTATCCAGTTTGAAAGCCTCTCTCAGAGCCCCATCAATATCTTCAGGCTTATCAATCCGCATCCCGACATGTCCGTAACTTTCCGCCAGTTTGACAAAATCAGGCAATGCATCCATGTAGGATTCCGCATAACGATTACCGTGAAAAAATTCCTGCCATTGGCGCACCATCCCCATATAGCGGTTATTCAGGTTAATGATCTTGATGGGCAGATGATATTGCTTACAGGTAGATAATTCCTGAATGCACATCTGGATACTTGCTTCACCCGTAATACAGGCCACTGTGCTGCCAGGATTGGCCATCTGCACACCCATTGCAGAAGGCAAACCAAATCCCATCGTACCCAAACCACCTGAGTTCACCCAGCGACGTGGTTTATCAAATTTGTAAAATTGTGCGGCCCACATCTGGTGCTGGCCAACATCAGATGTGATGAATGCGTCTCCACCGGTTATTTCATACAATTTTTCCACTACCAGCTGCGGCTTGATAACACTGGCTGAGCGATCGTATTTCAGACAGTCACGCGCCCGCCACAACTCGATCTGCTCCCACCATTTCTGCAAAGCATGAGCCTCGACTTTTTCCTTATTAGCCTTGAACAATATGATCAGGTCTTTTAATACAGCAGATACGCTACCGACAATGGGCACATCCACCTTTACACGCTTGGAAATTGATGATGGATCAATATCGATATGAATAATCTTCCGTTCTTCGCTATAAAAATGCTTGGGATTACCAATAACACGATCATCAAAACGCGCGCCTATCGCAATTAGCACATCGCAGTATTGCATCGCCATATTGGCTTCATAGGTGCCATGCATGCCCAGCATCCCGACAAACTGGCGATCCGTTGCCGGATACCCCCCCAGACCCATCAATGTGCTGGTACAGGGAAAATTCAGCATCCGCACAAGTTCGGTCAATTCCGGTGCTGCATCGTCCAGAATGACGCCCCCACCCGAATAAACCATGGGCCGCTTGGCCTCCAGAATCATCTGGACTGCCTTATCGATCTGATGAATATCACCACTTACCACCGGCGAATAGGAACGCAGTGAAACACTGTCAGGGTAATGGAATATCGCTTTTTGCTGGGTAACATCCTTGGGTATATCCACCAGTACCGGCCCCGGGCGACCTGTCGAAGCAATATAAAAAGCTTTTTTGATCGTAACAGCCAGCTCCGATATATCCTTGACCAGAAAGTTATGTTTGACGCAGGGACGTGTAATTCCCACCGTATCCACTTCCTGGAACGCATCCTGGCCAATGGCGGCCGTGGGCACTTGCCCACTAATAATCACCATCGGAATGGAATCCATGTAAGCTGTGGCAATACCCGTTACGGCATTGGTGACACCCGGGCCTGATGTCACCAATGCCACGCCCACTTTATTACTGGAGCGCGCATAACCATCTGCCGCATGGAGAGCAGCCTGTTCGTGACGAACCAGCACATGCTTTACTTTGTCCTGCTTGAACAATTCATCGTACAGGAACAATACAGCCCCGCCGGGATAGCCAAAAATATGGCTTACTCCTTCTTCCTGCAAACAACGTATCGTGATCTCAGCACCCGTCAACTCGGTACTCATAACAGAGAATCCCCGGATTCAAAATAATTTTTCTTCATCTTGTCATTAAAACTAATATTTGCCTTGTATCGATTACCGATTACAAAAACATCAAACACTTCAAAACACGTCTAGCCAAGCATTCCGGCGCACAAACAAATAAAAATATCGAGATTACCGCCTTACCAGGAAAGTACTCTCGAAACAGGTTAATCACCAGCGTGGAATGAAAGATATAAAGCGAACAACTCTCGCTATATGTTACTAGGATTATATATTTACTTCCTGCAAATATCTCGCCAATCCCTATTGACAATGTTCTGATCCAGAAAATTAGCCGTTCGTACCACCAACCGTTAATCCATCAATACGCAATGTTGGCTGCCCGACGCCCACCGGCACACTCTGCCCTTCCTTGCCGCAGGTACCAACACCCGGATCCAGGGCCAGATCATTGCCAATCATGGATACTCGGGTCAGCACATCTGGCCCGTTGCCAATCAGTGTCGCCCCTTTCACCGGATAAGTAATCTTGCCGTTCTCGATCATGTAAGCTTCGGCAGCAGAAAAGACAAACTTGCCGCTGGTGATATCCACCTGTCCGCCACCAAAATTGACCGCGTACAAACCATGCTTGACAGATGCAATGATTTCTTCCGGCTCCTTATCGCCATTCAGCATGCAGGTATTGGTCATGCGCGGCATGGGAATATGAGCAAACGATTCACGCCGACCGTTACCTGTGACTGGTTGATCCATTAGCCGCGCATTCAGATTATCCTGCAAATAGCCCTTGAGAATACCGTCCTCGATCAAGGTAGTACACTGCGCCGGATTGCCTTCATCATCAATATTCAGTGATCCGCGACGATCGGGTATTGTTCCATCATCCACCACTGTTACCCCCGGCGCAGCCACCCGTTCACCGATCCGGCCGGAGAAAGCTGAGCTTCCCTTGCGGTTGAAATCAGCCTCAAGACCATGGCCAATCGCTTCATGCAGCAAAATGCCTGGCCAACCACTTCCCAGTACAACGGTCATACTCCCTGCCGGAGCCGGTTTTGCCACCAGATTCGTTAATGCCTGATGCACAGCCTTGTGTGCATAATCCTGCAATACATCATCAGTAAAATAGGCGTAATCAAACCGACCACCACCACCGGCCACCCCCTGTTCCCGCCGGCCATTTTCCTCAACAATGACTTGCAATGACACACGCACCAGCGGTCGAACATCGGCTGCAAGCAGACCATCACTGCGCGCAACCATAACAACCTCATACTCTCCCGCCAGCGAAGCCATGACCTGAATCACCCGCTTATCCAAAGCGCGCGCAAATCCCTCCAGCCGTTCAAGCATTCCGATTTTGTCAGCGTCCTTGCAAAGCGCTATGGGATCCAGGGAAGGATAATACAGTGCATGCCTCGCAGCACTTCCTGATAGCCCGGCTATCCGGGTTTGTGTTCCGCCACCCTGGGCAGCAATTGCACGCGTCGCGCGAGCCGCAGAAATCAGAGCCTGGCTGCTGATATCGTCCGAGTAGGCAAAAGCAGTTTTTTCACCGCTGATTGCACGTACACCAACACCCTGATCAATACTGAAACTGCCTGATTTGACGATACCCTCTTCCAGCACCCATCCTTCCGAACGGCTATACTGGAAATAAATATCTGCATAATCAATTTGATGGGAAAGAATGTGACCAAACACATCCTGCAGTCTGCCAGCATTCAGCTCGTAAGGAGCCAACAGACATTGATTGGCAATCGCAAATGAATCCATCATTTCAGAAACACATTTAGTAAAAAAGGATTAGCAAACAAACCGCTGCCACACCCGGCAGCAGCGGAAGGATTGCAGAAAAAGTACCGGTGGGAAATTTTTCAGCAGGCCAACAGGCAACGGTGCTCCAGGGCTGGCAAACTCGCCCGCACACTTGATTGATATACACGATCAATATCAGCCACCACCACCCCAGAGCCACGTGGAAGACGGTCAATCACCACACCCCATGGATCGACGATCATGCTGTCACCATTGGTTTCGCGCCCGTTTACATGGAATCCTCCCTGAGCCGGGGCGACCAGATAAGCCTGATTCTCGATGGCACGCGCACGAATCAGTGTTTCCCAGTGCGCCTTGCCAGTAATAGCAGTGAACGCCGAAGGTGCCAGGATAATATCCACCTTGCCCATCATACGGTAAAGCTCGGGGAAGCGCAGATCGTAGCAAATAGACAATCCCATACGTCCAAACGGAGAATCAAGAGCGACCACCCGGTTACCTGCGTCAATGGTCCTTTCTTCGGCAAAATTCTCGTTACCAAGCGACAATCCAAACAAATGAATCTTGTCATACCGCGCAGCCTGCCGGCCATGTTCGTCATATACCAGACAGCTGTTGTAGACCTTGTTCGATACTGGTGAAACCAGAGGAACCGACCCCCCCACCAGCCAGATACCAAAACGCCTGGCGGTTTCACTCAGAAAATTCTGCACTTCCCCCTCACCGGGATTTTCGCGCACTGCGAGCTTATCCGTATCCTTCATCCCCATGATACAGAAATATTCCGGCAAAACCACCAGCTTGGCCTGTTTTGCCGCCGCCTCCTCGATCAGGCGAAATGCCTCCTCAAGATTGGCAGATACACTGGGACCGGAAGCCATTTGCACAGCCGCCACCCTTACCTTGTCATGATCCCCCGATCCGGAACGGGTGACCTGATCAATACTGGTATCAGTTGACATGATTCCCTCCCTTTTTATATTTGGTTTCCACCAACGCGAGCGCCGCCCGCAACCATTTCATCAAGCCGTTCATATTCAGCTTTCCTTCCTCTGGATTAATCTCAATGCGGAGATGCCTTTTTCCTTCTCTCCGCTATCGTTATAATAATTGGCTTCTATTACAGGCCAGTGTCGCAGTTAAAAATCTGGGCGAAATTTATTGCCCTACTGGCAGCGGTGGCTGCTGTGGCGAAACTCGGGGTTGTTCCACCCCATCCTCCGTCTCCTCCACCCCGATAACCACCGGATCATTCCAGCTGCCGGTTATAACATATTCGTTGAGCAACACCCGGTCAAAAGGATCCCTCAAATTTCCCTTGGCGATCATCGCCGCAATCCCAGCAATGGGGGTTGCCAGGCCAAATGAAGGAAACACCTTCAGATTCAGAGCTTGTGTTTCGTTCACCAGATCCCAATTCCCATTCAAGGCAAGCTCTGCCGCACTCCCGGAGATATGCAGATTATCGACTGAAGCAATGCCGTTTCTGATGTGGATCTGCCCATTAAGCTCATCAAACGCAAATCCTTTCCCGAACACATCATAAAAGTCCAGCATCAACCTGCGAGGCAGGGATCTCAGGTCAAAAACCCCCAGTAATCTGCCGATACCAGGTTTTAATTCTGTGAACTGCCCGTGTTGCGCTTCCAGCTGGAGAGTCCCCGACAAAGTTTGGTAATCAATCAAGGATGGTTTTCCAGCCCAGTCAAGCTCTCCTTCCAGCACTCCTTCGCCACGCGCTACACGGCCAGGATAACCATGACGCTTGAACAGCTTGCCGATATTACTTGATTGCAGCTGGATGCGGCTATATATCCGGTAAGGCGGCTTGTGATTCTCCCACAATCCACTGGCGGTCAATCTGCTATCAGGGTGCCTAATATCCAGATTTTCCACCAGCCAGCCATCCGGCCTTTGTACAGCGCTGAGCTTCATCTGCCCCATCCGGCCGCCCTTTACATACAATTCATCGGCTTCGATATCCACAGCAGGCCAATCTCCCGGAGGTTCCTGCTTGGAAGGTGTAAAAATAGTCTCTGGCGCATCCTCCGGTATTTTTAGCCGTTTCAGACGTGCCACCACTTTTTGTGGTGCGGCTGCGTACCAATCTATCTTGCCGTCGATTTCTCGGCTGGAAACATCCATAAGCCAATCTTCACCCTGCCGGTTAATTGCAAGCTGAACATCATTGAAACAGCTGGAAAGAAACTCAAATTGGCCAATGTGCAAATCAAACTGCATCGACTGGGTCAGGATATTGTCCATTCCGCGTGCGGCATGATCTATAGATACATCCAGTTTGGCATGTCTCTGAAACAATTCCCGCCATTGATCCCATTCCAGCTCCGGCACAGAGCCACCGATCCAGGTGGTTTTACTCTGGGGCAATACTCCGGAACCGCCCAAATGGACTACCCCCCGCACCGGCTGGTAGTCATGCGCTTTTTTGCGAATACGTTCAAACTCCGCAGGCACAATATCGCCATAACGGAAACGGATGTGATCATCGCGCGGCAGAATAAATACCTTCTCCAGATGCATGGGAATCTTTTCTGCCGCCGCTTTGGTAAAAGGGGCCGGAAATGCAAGTTCCACCCCTTCCAGCGAGGTATCAATCACGATACCCACTTTATTCCGCTCAACATCCACGGCCACCTGCCATTCCCCGTTGCCGCGCGTAAACTGGGTCCATAGTTGCGATAAATTCCCCGAACCGGCCACACTCGTATCCGCACGGAAACGATCAAAATCGGCGTGACCTGTAGCAGCAATACGTATGCCTCCGCCCGGCAAGGGTGAAGAAAAAATATCAACCGGGCCGCCCAGTAACCGGGCATTCATTCCCTCCAGCGACACCCCTGATCCGGTAAAAACCAGTGATCCATTGACCTGATAAAAATCAGGCACATAGCGATCAAGATTGATCCGGTTATCCATGAACTGGTAACGCCCCTGCAATTTGGCAACGGCAAATTCATCCCGGCCAATAACCAGCGTCATATCTGCCTGCAATTGCCCGTTTCCGGAAAATTCGGCCTGTTGCAACAATTCGCCAACAGATTGGCCCAGATCCACCTGCCGCAGCAAAGCCGCAATTTCCTTGCTTTCTCCTTCTGCTTCGCCTTTGATCCTGATTTCCGGTCGATCAGCATCAAGAGCATCCGATTGCAGCACCAGCTTTTGCAGCCGAATCCCGGCAACCCTGGCTGCTGACAGAGACAAATCGAGCGCTCCTTCCCGAATGGATATGTGCCCTGTCGCACCCGTGATCTCTGGCCAATCATCCGCTATTTTGATGCCGACGTTACTGATGGCCGTTTCAGCACGAATGGAAAACTGTTCTGCGCCCGCGTTCCCGGAAAAATCAGGCAATGCTGCCTTGACATGAAAACGGGCATCGGCCAAAGAACCTGAAAACACCCACTTATCCAGATTTTTCTTCCTGTCATCCCCGGCCAGCCAAGTGACGTATCGTCCAAGGTGAGAAATATCGGCCCGCGACAGATTCCCCGTCAGATCAATCTGCCCTGGCCTATCCGGATTCAGAACATAACTTCCCTGCAAATTTCCACTTCCAGATTCACTTCTGAAGACAACATCACTGAACTCAACCCGGGTTACCTTGCGATCAGCAGCGGTTTTCCAATCCACCCGCCCGGTCAGCACATCGACATGAAAAGTGTCTTCCGGCTGCTGCGGCCGGGTAATTTCCATTTGTTTTGCAGAAAAAAACAAGGAACCGCCCGCCGCAGAGGCATCGACAATCCCGCTCATTCCCTTGAACGCCGGGTAATCCCCAAATGACTGCGCGGCCAGATCATTGAAAGCGGCATTGATCCGGAAAGAAGGCTGTGCTGCCCAGTCACCCTGCCACTCCAGATTCACATGCCTGACTGTCCCGCGCGGGGACAACCCGGACAAAAGTGCATGCCATTTTTCCTCAACCGGCAGACTGGCAGCCAGTTGCGTCAGCACTTCCATATTCAGCCCTGTGGCCTGCAGATTGTGTTTTGGCAAACCATCATCCTTACCGTGCTGCACTCGCCACGATCCATCTACCGGCCCGGCCAGTGGCAAACCTTTTAGCCCAACATGCAAATCACGGATAAACCATTGCTGATCCGTTCCCCTGGCCTCTTCCGATTTGCGCCATTCTCCACGGCCAGATAACCGGCTGATCTCCAGTTCTGGCAAACCCGGTGAAGCCTGAATGGCCGCATCTCGCAGACTGATATCCGATACCCATCTTGTAAAACTGCCACCATGAAGCTCTGCCCAGGCAAGCAAACTGCCCTTGCCTTTCCTGAATGCCAAACCCTCCGGCAGGGTTGTCCATTTTGGCCAGCTTGCCAGAGCGGTATCCTGCAACGCAACATAAAGCTGCCCCTGCCACGCCGACAAATCCTGTACAGCTTTGCCGGTCAGATCTCCACGCAAATCCACCCGGGAAAACAATGGATCGGATGAGTGCGCCTGCAAGCCAAACAAATGGCGCCTGCCGCCGCGTTTATTCTGCAAATGCAGATTGACGGATTCAAAATAGCGCACCGGGCTCTGATGCCAATCATCTTGCCAGTAAAGAGCGGCATCCCTGACAATCACGCGCCGCTGGTGCAACAACCAGTCAAAGAAACCGCTGTCCTGCTGATGTTCACCGAGCGCAATGCCCGCAATATGCACATTTCCTTCTGCATCACGGCGCGCCAGTAATGCAGGCTGGTCAATCACAATTTCATGAAAATTGAGCTGACCGCGCAGCATGGATCGCCACGAAACCGTGCCTTCAATGGCGGGAAATGTCAGCACCGGATGGCCCTGGCGATCAGCCACGCTGATTCCCTGCATCAGCAAATGCGGACGCAGCCCATCCCAGTTGGCCTGAATGGCATCAATCCGTATGGTTTGTCCGGCAACACGGGTGAGAGCTGCCGCAATATCAGAACGGTAATGGTCGATATCAGGCAAAAGCCAGTAACGTAACGCGATAACCAGCAAACCAGCCAATACCCCCCCCAGCAAGAGCCCACGGCCCGCCCAGCTCAATCCGGTCGCACAAAGATGCACAAGAGGTTGCGGCATAAATTCAATACCCAGCCATCATTCGAAGTGTGCCCAATGGAGAAATAGCACCGGCCATCTTCGGCAGGATATGATTGCTGTCATAATCATTTATCACATTAAAAATGAAATGTAGTCCTGCGTTGCATCGGACATCCCACCATCCCATGCCCTGACCTGGCCCAATACCATTTATTTTGTATGTCTACGCCCATCCACCCCTCTCAGGCCGCATCCATTGTTGACAGTATTCTGCCCTACAGCCGCTTTCTGCAGCGCACCCTGACCAGCGAACCCGGCCTGCGGCAGGAATTGCTGAATCAATTACAGATCCCCTTTTCATGGGAGGAAATGCATGATTTTTTGCAATCTTCTCCGGCCGCCATCAGGGATGAAACCGATCTGCACCGGCTACTACGCCAATTGCGCAAGCGGGCCATTCTCCGGTTGGCTGCGCGCGATCTCGCCGGACTGGCCGATTTGAACGAAGTCATGACAACCATGACAGCACTGGCGGATACCACCATCCGCTTTTCACTGGAATTCCTCCACGCAGCCATGGCACAACCCGAACGTTTCGGCAAGCCAATCGGCGAAAAAACCGGTTCGGAACAGCAATTATTGATTGTAGCCATGGGAAAACTGGGAGGAGGCGAACTCAATGTATCCTCTGACGTGGATCTGGTTTTTATTTACCCCGAAGAGGGTGAAACGGATGGCAAGAAATCCATCAGCAATCATGAATTCTTTGTCAGGCTGGGGCGAAAACTGATTGCAAGCCTGAACGATTATACCGTGGACGGGTATGTCTTTCGTGTCGATATGCGCCTGCGGCCGCATGGCGAGAACAGCCCTCTGGCCATCAGCCTGCCGATGCTTGAGGATTATTTCATCACGCAAGGCCGCGAATGGGAACGGCACGCCTGGATCAAAAGCCGCGTCATCACCGGCTCATCAGTCGCCGAAGCGGCGCTGATGGAGCTGATTGTGCGCCCTTTTGTATTCCGCAAATATCTGGATTTCGAAGCCTACGAAGCCATGCGCAGCCTGCATACCCAACTGCGCAAGGAAGTCGATCGGCGCGAGCTGCACGACAATATCAAACTGGGTCCCGGCGGCATCCGCGAAATCGAATTTATCACCCAGGTATTCCAGCTGATCCGGGGTGGACGCGATGCCGATCTGTGCATACGCCCCACTCTGGGTGTGCTGCGGCGCTTGCGGCAGAAACAGCCTCTTCCCGAACAAACAATCGAAGAGCTGACCGAAGCTTACTGCTTCCTGCGCAAACTCGAACATCGTCTGCAATATCTTGATGACCAGCAAACCCAGAATCTGCCACAACAATCCGATGAACAGGTATTGATTGCAAAAAGCATGGGATTTACCAGTTACGCCGGTTTTCTCGATCACCTTGATCTGCATCGCCAGAACGTGACCCGCCACTTCGAACAGATTTTTGCTGCCCGCCGCAAAGCCATCCGCCATAACAAACTCGCCCGGATCAAACCGGAACGACCCGGGGATAGCGAAACCACAGAGGTGCTTAATCAGCAGCTGCAGACACTGGGCTACCTTGATCCGGTCAAAATCATGGCACGTATTCAGCTGTTTTATGACAGTTCTTTCTTCCGGCAACTGGCCCACCCCAACCAGGAACGCTTGTTCGAACTGATGCCGACCCTGATGGAAGTAGTCGCACGCTTTCCTCCTGTAGATATCACGCTGGAGCGCATGTTGCAGCTGCTCGAAAAAATCGGACAACACCCGGCTTATCTCGCATTGCTGCAGGAACACCCGCAAACCCTGCCGCGCGTAGCGAAACTGGTCAGTGTTAGCCAATGGGCGAGCGACTATCTTGGCAGGCACCCTATCCTGCTGGATGAATTGCTCTCCAAAACCGGTCTGTACGCCCTGCCAGACTGGTTGGCACTTAAAACCGAGCTGATCCACCAGCTGCACCACATTAACATCCCCAAAACACAAATGGTGGAGTGGCAAATGGATGTATTGCGCCATTTCCAGCATGCACAGGCGTTCCGTCTGCTCGCAACCGATCTGGAAGGCGATCTGCTGCTGGAAAAACTCAGTGATCATCTGACCGAACTTGCTGATCTGATCCTGGATAACGTGCTGCAACTCGCGTGGCAGGGTCTGAAAAAGAAGCACCGGGAAACACCCGCCTTTGCCATCATCGGCTACGGCAAACTGGGAGGAAAGGAGCTGGGTTACGCTTCCGATCTGGACATTGTGTTCCTCTACCGCGACCGCCATTCCGATGCCATCGAAATCTACACCAAGCTAGCGCAAAGTATCAATCTGTGGCTGACCAGCCCCACCTCCGCCGGTATATTGTATGAAACCGATCTGCGTTTACGCCCGGATGGCACCAGCGGATTGCTGGTCAATTCCATCGAAGCCTTTGCCTGCTATCAATATGAACAAGCCTGGGTATGGGAACATCAGGCACTAACCCGGGCACGCTTCGTCGTGGGTGATCCTGAAGTGGGCGAGATGTTTGAGCTCATGCGCAAAAACATCCTCTGCCAGCCACGTGATCTGGCAAAACTGAAACAGGAAATTTTGCTCATGCGCAAAAAAATGCTGGAAGCGCACCCCAATCCCAGCTCGCTATTCGACATCAAGCATGATCCCGGCGGCATCATCGATGTGGAATTCATCGTGCAATACCTGGTGCTGGGTCATGCTCACCGCTATTCGCAACTGACTGGCAATATCGGCAATATCGCTCTGCTGAAACTGGCAGGTGAACTTGGACTGGTTCCAGCCAAAAAAGCAAATGCCGCACTTGCTGCCTATCGCGAACTCCGGCGCACACAGCATCAGCTCAGGCTAAGCGGCGCCCCTGAAACAACCGGCACCCCCCTGTCCAAGGATGGATCACAAAAATTTGCCCGTGTAGCCAGTCACCAGTTAAGCAAAGCCAGACTGGCCGTCACCCAGCTCTGGGAAGATGTTTTCGGGATGTAAAAATATAAACGCGCGCTTTGGGCAATATTGATAAAGCCGTAGCTCGGGATGCCGGGATACCGGGTATTTTTCCGCAGATTTTGGCTCGGGCACCAGCGTTTGAGTAGCAAATGCCGTGAATCAGCGGATACCTAAAATGTTACCGGGAAAGCTCGCGGCGATCTGTATGGCTATTATGGATTGATGACCGATAATTTTGCCGATGCATCTCTGCAAGATATTGAGCATCAAGCACCGCTTTAGCCCATATACATCCCGGATCAGTGGCAGGGTGAAGCTTTTCAAAGGATACCTCCGGGGCGCTGGTTTACACCCACTGATTCGAAAGTGCGGAGGTTCCGAAAGTTCTGCCGGTGCATAATGGGGTGATTCATTTAAAAATCACGTAATCTCACTGGATTGATAGATAGCTTAGTCAGCATGAATATTGCCGAACAACTGATACAAAACGCCGGGAAGCGCTCGACTCCGATCCGTAGTGCAGTCTTGGGTGTGTTACTGAATGCCAAGGATGTGCTTTCCCATAGTGAAGTGCTGGACATCTGCAGCAACTTGGCGCATTTGACCGGGTTACCGTATACCGTGCATTGGACTGGCTGGTCACCCAGGGTTGGTGCATAAGGTGGCAGGTGCCGGCAGAGCCTGGCGTTTTCAGGTTACACGCAGTGAGTCCATGCATCGTCACGCCCACTTTCAATGCCATCACTGCCATAAGGTGTTCTGTCTTCCAGAAATTCAGCCGACCTTGCCGAATGAACTGCCTTCCAATTTCTCTATTGATTCTATCGAACTCAATATCAAGGGTATCTGTGCTGACTGTGGCCGCGCCATGACAGGCCAATGATATTTATTGCAACATAGTTGCGTTACAGCTATTGCTGCACTTATAATCGCAACAATGTTGCAGTTACAGGGTTTTTGCAGGCGTGCATCAACCGAATCATGCGTCTGTCCCAGATAAGAGTGTCTATGCAGCATTCTTTCCTGCACATCTGTTTTTGTCATTTATTGCTGGTATCCACTGGCAACCGGGTGGCAACGTGTGAAAAACGATAAATAAAAACTGGGAAACAAGTAAGTGAAAAAACTGGAAATCTTGATCGGCCTGGTAACTTTTACAGGACTATCGTTTTGCGTCTGTGCTCAGGAAGTCACAAGCAATCCAGCGGATATACCCGGAGACACCAATCCCACGCCGCTTAAACCGGTAGTTATCACTGCTGATCCCTTGCGCAAAGCCCAAACCACCATCCCCCAACCTGTATCAGTTTTGCGGCAGGAAGGGTTGCAAACGCGCGATTTGAGCAATATTGGCGAAGCTGTATCCCGGGAACTGGGTGTTTCTTCCGCGGATTTTGGCTCGGCAGTGGGTCGCCCGGTGATCCGTGGCCTGGGTGGAGCACGTGTACGGGTGCTGGAGAATGGTATCGGCACGATGGATGTTTCCACGATCAGTCCTGATCACGCCGTAGCTGCCGAGGCTTTATTTGCTGATCAGATTGAAATTTTTCGTGGATCTTCTGCGTTACTTTATGGCTCGGGCGCCAGTGGCGGGGTCGTGAATATCGTGAATCAGCGGATACCTGAACAGGTACCGGAGGAAGCTGGCGGCGATCTGTATGGTCACTATGGATCGGTGTCCGATGATTTTACCGGCGCATTCCGGTTGAATGCAGGCGCAGGACATTTTGCCTGGCATTTAGATGGGATGAAACGGCATGCTGGAAACTACTCGATTCCCGGTTATGCTGAACCAGAACCAGAGCCCGGTGCAAAAAAAGGTGTGCTTGAGAATAGTGGTGTCCGGACAAAAAATTTTTCCAGTGGCTTGTCCTATATCGGTGAGCAGGGATTTTTGGGGGTCGCCGTTAGCCGTTTCGTCAACCACTATGGTGTGCCCGGACATGATCATGGTCAGGATGCAGATGAAAATTCGCATGATGGCAGTGATGTATTGAGCCATGAAGGAACAACGCGGATCAGGCAAAAACAGACCCGTTTCGATATCAAGGGGGCATTGGATCAACCCTTGCCTGGATTACAGAAAATAAAACTGCGCTGGGGGTATAACAACCATGCACACCGGGAATCAGGAGGCGAAGAGGATGGAACGTTGCTGCTGAACCGTGAGTGGGATGGCCGGCTTGAGATGTTGCACCAGCCATTAGGCAGCTGGGATGGTGTCCTGGGGCTGCAATATCAGAACCGTAATTTTTCTGCTGCCGGGCAAGAAGCCTTTGTGCCTGATTCCCGCATGGATTCCCTGGGTGTGTTTTTACTGGAAAAACGGGATGTCGGGCACTGGCTGGTCGAGATAGGCGGGCGCTTCGAGCATCAATGGACGGAACGCAAAGAGGATAGTCTCAAGGTTGACCACGGCGTGTTCAGTGTTTCAGGAGGGGCAACCTGGAAATTTCTGGAAGGCTATGCATTGAAAAGCAATATTTCTCACACAATGCGTGCCCCGGCACTGGAAGAGTTGTATTCCGGTGGACCGCATCTGGCCACGAATTCATTTGAGATTGGGAACACCACTCTTTCAAGCGAGAAAACCAGCAGTATTGACCTATCCCTAGATAAGCAAAGTGGAAACCTGAGCTGGACGCTCAATCTGTTTGCCAGCCGGGTCAATGATTTCATTTTCCTGCGGGAATCGGATATGACGGGTGATGGCCTGCCTGACCGTGTCAACACCAAGGGATTGCCGGACAGCCATGGATTGCTGTTACTGAATTATGACCAGCGTAATGCCAATTTTCTGGGTGCCGAATTCGAGACAAATGCCCGCTTGCTGAATGATCATCGTGGCAAGCTGGATTTGCGACTGTGGAGTGATTATGTGCGCGGACGGCTGTCAGGAGGTGGGTATTTACCACGCATGACACCGCTCCGCTTTGGTGGATCGCTTGATTATATCCATGGCCCGTGGCGAAGCCGGGTGGATGTGATGCGGGTGCACAAACAAACGGATGTGGCCGCACTGGAAACAAACACAGATGGTTACACCATGCTGAATGCCCAGCTGGATTACCGGTTTGACTGGGGAAGGATGAATTACAACCTGTTCATCCGGGGCTCCAATTTGCTGAATGAAGAAGCGAGACGCCACACTTCTTTTCTGAAAGATCGTGCACCATTACCCGGACGCTCTGGCCTGGTGGGGATAAGGATAAACTTTTAGGGAACCTCTAAAAAATATCAACAAGGCAGTCAGTTCAAGGAAGAATCAGCAAAAAAGCGGAGTTTATATGTAATAAATGAGCATTTTGAACCGGTTTCTAACGCAGAAATGACAACGTAGGTCGTTTTGCAGAGCTTCCTTAGGATTGGCTTGATACTATTTGCTAACTACGACTGTTATGCTTGTCAGCCATTTTCCGTTTGTTTTACCCTCAACCCCGGAGCCCGTTTGTGCGTGCATTTCTCTCTTTTCTGTCCCTGCTGAGCTGTATTTTCATATTATCCGCGTGCCAGGACAGCGCACGTTCATTACTTGATCCCCGTCCGGCGCCTACTCCGCTTGATTTGCCCGCACCCGCTCAGCATCCGGTTTCATTTACAAAAGAAATCCAGCCGATTATCGAAGCCAAATGTCTCTCCTGCCATAGTTGTTTTGACGCACCCTGCCAGCTCAAGCTGGAAAATACCGGGGGCCTGCTGCGCGGCGCCTCTCAGGAAGCGATTTACAACAGCATGCGTACCAAAGCGATGAAACCCACGCGCCTGGAAGTGGATGAATTGACGCTCGACGGCTGGCGGAAACGCGGTTTTTATTCGGTTTTGCAGTCGGATAAAGAACAATCCCGGGCATTACTGGGAAGAATGATCTCTCTGAAGAAGCAGTTTCCACTCCCGCCCAACAGCAAACTGCCCGACACGATTGAGACAGGTTTTTCACGTAAAAACCAGTGTGTTTCCGAAGAAGAATTTGATGATTATGCGCATGATCACCCCTACGAGGGCATGCCGCTTGGCACCAGCGGCCTGACCAATCAGGAATACTCGCTTCTGGCCGGGTGGCTGGATCAAGGAGCGGTGATACCGGATGAACCCGCTGTTAATCTGACGCGGGATGAGGAGCAGGCAATCCTGACATGGGAAACTCTATTCAACCGGAAGGATAAACGCGGCCAGCTGGTAGCGCGCTGGTTGTACGAACACCTGTTTTTGTCTTATCTGTATTTTCCGGAAGCTGGAAAAGAACCCCGTTTTTTTGAATTGCTGCGTTCATCCACGCCAACCGGTGAAGAAGTCATACCGATTGCCACTGTCAGCCCGAATGATGACCCGGGCAGGCCGTTCTTTTACCGCCTGCGCCCGGTATCCGGTGTGATCACGCACAAGCGGCGTATCCTGTACCCGCTTGACCAGACGAAACTGCAGCGCATTGACGCGCTTTTTTTCAAAGATGACTGGACCGTGGATAATTTACCCGGTTACGGCTACACGGAACGCTCCAATCCTTTTGTCACTTTTTCCGCCATACCAGCACGCGCACGCTATCAATTCATGCTGGATGAAGCAGAGTATTTTGTGCGCACCTTCATTCACGGGCCGGTCTGCCGTGGCCAGATTGCAACCGATGTCATCCGCGATCATTTCTGGACATTGTTTCAATCTCCGGAATCCGATCTTTTTATTACCGATGAAGCTTACAGAGACAAAGCCACTGCCTTGCTGGGCATGCCCGGGCAGGATGACAATCTGCTCGATGCCGGTGAAAACTGGCTGCGTTATCTCAAACGCCATAATAATTATTTGGCATTACGCCAGCAGCATTATGTCCAGCAACAACCGCAAGGGGCATCACTGACCCATATCTGGAATGGCGACGGTCAAAACGAGAATGCCTTGCTGACCATTTTCCGCCACCACAACAGCGCTTCTGTCGTGAGAGGTCTCGCGGGAGTCATTCCCCAAACTATCTGGCTCATGGATTATCCTTTGCTGGAGCAAACCTACTATCAGCTAGTCGTCAATTTCGATGTATTCGGCAACGTTGCCCACCAAATCCTGACACGGCTTTATTTCGATCTGATCCGCAACGGCTCGGAACAGAATTTCGTCCGGCTGCTTCCGGCTGGAAAACGCAGAGCTGTATTGAATGACTGGTACCAGGATCTGGGTAAATTGAAGTTTGGTATCATTTACGAGGACATTGACGATAAATCGCCATCAGCTGAACATTTCACCACAGATCATCCGAAGCAGGAGTTGGCATTACATATTCTTGAGCGCTTTCAGTCGGTCAATACCATGGCAGCCGACCCACTCAACCGTTGCCTGAATGGCAATTGCAGCCGTGCTGATCAGCCACGCTGGATACAACAGGCCGATCACGCCTTATCGAGCCTTGCGGCACAACCCGCTGCCAGTCTGCCCGGAATCATCCAGCTTCCGGAAGTAACCTTCGTGCGCGTCAGACACGGACAAAACGAGCGTACGGTTTATACGCTGCTGAGAGATCGCGCCCATAGTAATGTTGCCTTCATGCTGGGCGAGGAATTGCGCTATCAACCGGGAAAAGATCGCCTCACCGTTTATCCCGGCATTACCGGTAGCTATCCAAATTTTATGTTTGACGTGCCCGCTCACCAAATTGGAGAATTTGTATCCGCCTTGAGCAAAGCAGGAAAAACTCAGGACTTTGAACGTGCGGTAGAAACGTGGGGAATTCGACGTACACATCCGCAATTCTGGCAAATCCTGCATGACATCACCGCCTGGCAACAGCAGCAGCAACCCTTGCAGGCTGGCATTTTCGATGTCAACCGCTATGAAAATTTAGGTTTGTTCTCAATCATGCGAATAGCTGTATGCCATATGCAATTATCGCCGAATAAATCGTTGCCGGTCAATGACATGGCAAGGCTGTCTACAGTGGATGAATTATGGTCATATCCGACTCTTTGCGCAGGAGTCAGATGGACCGACGATGTTACGAGATGACCAGGGCACGCATTGAGCAGTTATTGTTGGCAAGAAGGGTTGGCGATCCTGCTGTACGGCGAAGGACAACCGACGCTTTGTCGAAGTCGTTCTCGATCATGCGTACCGGCAGTCCGTGGCGTGACCTGCCCGAAGAGCTTGGCATTGGCATCGGATCTTCGTCCGCTGCGCTGGCGCGAGAAAGGTGTCTGGGAGCGTGTGGCAACAGCACCGCAAGGCGATGCTGACATGGAGCATTTGTTCATTGACTGACTATCGTGCGCGCCCACCAGCACTCCCTCTGGCGCTCAAAAGCAGGCCAACAGGAAATTGCCGTTCACGGAGCGGACTGACCACCAACCGCATGTCGCCGTGGATGCCTTAAATCTGGCTGGCAGATACCCTTCGGCCGGCCAGATTGCCGATAGTCGAATGCCGACCGCACTGACCAAGGATCAGCCCGTCGAATCTGTTGTGGCCGACAAAGGGTACGACCGGATGCCTCGTCACCGCGATTACAAACCAAGGCAGTCAGGCGGTCATCCCGCCACGCCCAACAGACTCAACCCGCGCACGTTCGACCGCCATATCTACAAGAGCCGCAACTGATCGAGCGTTTTCCACGTATCAGCACCAGACGCATCGCCACGCGCTACGACAAACTCTCGCACAATCCTTCCTGTCGTTCGTCCAGCTAGCTTGCGCTATCGTCTGGTTGACTTGATTGAGAACACACCCGGAAGCTTCAAAACGTCAGCGAGGCAGTCAATTCAAGGCAAAAATAGGAGACACAAGTAAAACGCAGCGAACAGCTGTAAGGCTAGCCCGTAGGGTGAGGCGCTGGCGCCGGGTAAAAAACGGAGTTTATCCGTAATAAATGAGCATTTTGAGCCGATTTTTAACGCAGAAATGACAACACAGATAGTTTTTCAGAGGTTCCCTAGAAAACAACATTGAGGAAAATGTCTAGAACGCACATCACGATAGCGCAAAACTATCTACCAGAACAACAACCGAAGAATTGGAAAATTAAAGAATGAAACGCGCTTGATGCCGATGGGGTGTTGATGGGACTCGAACCCACGACAACCGGAATCACAATCCGGACTCTACCAGCTGAGCTACAGCCACCATGGATCTGAACGACCAGTTGATCTTGTAAACCAGGATCAGACCCGGCGTGCCTGACAGGAATGAACCGTAACCCCAGCTAGAAGGCTGGTGCCCATCCGGCTGAGCTACGGCACTGCCATCAAACCGGCTTTGGCTCATCAAATACACGTAAATTGGTCGGGTGAGAGATTTGAACTCCCGACATCCTGGTCCCAAACCAGGCGCGCTACCAGGCTACGCTACACCCCGGAAAAGTCGGTAACTATACCGATTAACCCGATCAGCGTCAATCAGCATTCGATACTTACAGCAAAATAAAAGGCTATGTAACAATTAATTATTGAATGAGCTGTCGAACGTGCATTGAGCCATAGAATGAGGAGTCCACAATGAGATCAACGAATTCAAAGATTGATGAGTTCAATAGAACGCATGAGCCGTCATCAACGAGAGCAACTGCGAAAAAGGCTGGCAGGAAAAGAGACATTGATGAAGTCATCGCACTGATCGAAGGCCATCAGCCTGACAAACCTGTTTGTCCCGATTGCAACCTACTGAGCTATATCGTTGGGGAATGTCAACACCGCAACGTTATCGTTGCCGCCAATGCCATCGCACGTTCAATGCCTACAGGCACGCCACTGGCACGGTTACGCCACAGATAAATGGTTTGAGTATGAGCAAACCCTGATTCAGGGATTACATCCGTCAATCAGCAGATAGCTGTGGATAGCCAATAATACAAAGCTTTAAGTGGCGTCATCGTTTTCTGCACCCCGCAGCTCGTCAACCCGGCAAAATGAATGGTATTGTCGAAGCCGATGAAACCTATTTTCTGAACTTTAAAGGGCCAGCGCCGGTTACCCAGGTCTGCACGCAAGCGAGGTGGCAAAGCTGACAAGAAAGGGACATCAAAAGAACAGGTACTTCCGTATTAGTGGTACGGGATCGTCATGGTGAAACCAAGCGCTGTATACTGCAAGGCACCAGTACCCAGCAATGAACCAGCGCTTATCCCTCTGTTAAATATGATGTCATCCTCAGCACTGATGGTTACCCACGCATAAACAAATTACCCGGCAGAAACATTGCTCATCGCTCATCATCGCTGCAGGTCAGCGCGTGATAGACAACATCTATCATGTTCAGAATGTCAATGCTTAAGTGACAGTCGACTCAAACAGTGGATGAAGAATTTCCATGGAGTGGCAACGCTATCTTGGAATTATCTCGGTTGGCACAGAATGATTGACCGTCTCACAAAATATTACGCCAACGCTTTGCTCTCGCATCTCTTTGGAAACAAGGCAGTTTCAACACCATATAACATAGCCAAACAAAGGTGATCCTTACTCGATCCAGTGAAATGCATTACCCTCGAACAATTTGCGTACAAAACCATCAATTTCATAATTAGAGTTATTTTCGCCAACATTTTCCAGCTATCCAACGAAAAATTCTCCATACCTCCGATCGGCATATCGGCAAACCTTGTACGGCCGCAAACGACACGATGAATTCGAGGCTTTCCTTACCTGGCTAATAGAAACAATCGAACAGGAACAAGTGGATGCGTTACTGATTGCGGGAGATATTTTTGATACCAGTACACCTGGCAATCACGCACAGCAACTTTATTACCGCTTTCTGCACTGCGTTGCCGCCTCTTCCTGCCGCCATGTGGTCATCATCGCGGGAAACCATGATTCCCCTTCCTTTCTCAGTGCCCCCCGGGAATTGCTCAAGGCGCTGGATGTGCATGTCACCGGCAGCCTATCCGGCGATCCGGCCGATGAAGTGCTCATTCTCCACAATACAGCAGGCGTGGCAGAGCTGATCGTCTGTGCCATTCCGCATCTGCGCGATCGAGATATCCGGCTGGCCGAAGCTGGTGAAAGCATGCAGGACAAATCCCGCAAACTCATCGAGGGAATCCGCGACCATTACGCTGCTGTCATCAATCAGGCCAGACTGCAGCGTGCCGCGCTGTCCCCTGCCATCCCGATCATTACCATGGGACATCTTTTCGTTGCCGGTGGACAGACGATTGAAGGCGATGGTGTGCGGGAGTTATATGTCGGGTCACTGGCGCATGTGCCGGCCGGTATTTTTCCTGCGGATATGGATTACCTCGCGCTGGGCCACCTGCACGTACCCCAATGCGTCAATGATTCTCCTGTCATGCGTTACAGCGGCTCTCCCCTGCCGATGGGATTCGGCGAAGCCGGTCAGGAAAAAAGTATCTGTCTGGTGGAATTCAATCACTCCGGTTCGACAACCCCTGCTGACGTCAGACTGATCCGCATTCCGGTTTTTCAGCCCCTCGAACGCATCAAAGGAAACTGGAAAGAAATTAGCGACAGGATTTCCAGGCTCATTGCCGAACATTCCTGCGCCTGGCTGGAAATCATTTATGAAGGGGATGAGTTGATTACCAATCTACCGGAACGGCTGCAATCCACTATCGAAGGTTCATCGCTTGAAATCATCCGCATCAAAAATAACCGGATCATCCGCCAGATACTCGATCAAACCGGAGAAGGTGGCACACTAGAAGAACTCAGTGTTCATGAGGTATTCGAGCATTGCCTGTCTGCCCATGCCATTCCGGCGGAACAGCAAGCAGAACTCAGGCTTGCCTACCAGGAAATCCTGACTTCACTCAATGAAAATGATGGCAGAGCAGGATGAAAATAAAGCAACTTATCCTGCAGGCACAATCCAGCGCAATCCAGCGGGGTCAGCCACGAGCCGGAATCATGCTGAAACCCAGCCACAACACCAGCAGCCCTACCACCACGCTGGCCAATGCATAACCACCCGCAACCAGCACTTCTCCCTGACGCAGCAGATAAAAGGTTTCCAGCCCAAAGGCTGAAAAGGTGGTAAATCCGCCGGCAATCCCGGTAAACAAAAACAAACGGGTATCTGCCGAGAAGTACCCATGCTTTACAACCAGCGCACCCAGCAAGCCAACCATAAAACAACCAGTCAGATTGATCGTAAAGGTCGCCAGCGGAAACCGCCAGCCTGCCACCTGGTGCAACACCCAGCCCGAGAGCAGATAACGAAAAATTGAGCCTATGGCACCGCCCGAGGCAACCAGCAAAATCTGTTTCATCCTGTTTTCTTCCAACAAACAAAGCGTGCCAGTTTACCCTGACAGACTGCCGGACTTAAACACAAACCGGGAGAAATTAATATCTTATGATCCACAAAGGTTTTTGTTTTTTATACTTGACTGCAACACTTCATCAGCCTGCCAAATCAGTGCGGCAATTTGTCGCACTGATAAACCATCAACGGATATTAAAATCATGGCCCAATTCAAAATCAGCAGAAAAAACATGAAGATCCGCACAAATGCATCAAATATTAGTACGCCATATTTATTTGTTTTGACCCTGTTTATATCAGTTTTCGGATTGAATCCTGGCCAGCTGCTGGAGGCTGCGGAAGCTCAATACAAAAATGAAGGTGCTCCTGCGGCATCTGTTCAGCAGGATGCATCGACAGCAACCATGAAAACGGAAAAAACTGATCACAGCAAACATAAAATGCCCCCTAAACCGGATGGTGTGATCAGCCTGGATATCGTAGAAAAGAAAAACAAGATCTACCTGCTGCTGGGCCTGAACGAGAATGGCAAGCAATCCGTCGTACTGAAGACATCTGGAGATAGCGGCAAGACCTGGTCCAATCCCGTTGCAGTTGATGCAGGCCAGACACTGAAGCCATCCCTGGCACGTAGCAATGACGCGCGTCTGGCGGTATCAGGCGATCATCTGCTTGCTTTCTGGACAAGCTACAAAGAGGGTGCATCGCATAGCGCCGGACCGATGGTCATCGCACGCTCGATTGATGGTGGACAACATTGGCAGCCTAGCAGCAGTCCAACTGACTGGAATGAAGGTTCTCACGGTTTCTTTGCCACCGATGGGGATGAAAAGCAATTACATCTGGTCTGGCTGGATAGCCGGCACGGACGAAGCGAAATCAAAGGCACGCAAGGGATACGCCACGCGCATTCTGTCGATGGAGGGCTTAGCTGGAGTGACACGATAACGCTGGATGAAGTGACCTGCGCCTGCTGCTGGACATCGGCACGCCTGCATCAGGATACCTTGCATGTGCTTTATCGCGACAAGCAACCTTCCGATATGTCGTTTGGCACATTGCGCGGACAGAATTGGCAACGTCTGGGCACCGTTGGCGAGTTCAACTGGTTTTTTGAAGGATGCCCGCATATTGGCGGTGGCATGGCGTTCGGGCAGGGTGAATATCGGAATCACGTTCATACCGTCGTAGGAACCGGTCATCCCGAGCATAGTGGTATCTATTATCTCCAAAGCACAGATGGTGGAAAACAATGGTCCGCACCACTCAGAATGAGTGATGACAGTGGCTTGCATGGTGATGTGGCAATTAATGAATATGGCAGACTGGTCGTCGTCTGGGATGGTTTTGCGGAAAACGGATTGGCAATTTTTGCAGCAGAGAAACGCGAGGATGGCACATTCAGTGATCCGGTAAGGGTTTCTTCACCTGATGTCAGGGCAGCCTTTCCACGAGTTGTACCAGCTGGAAAGGAATTCCTGATCGTCTGGACACAAAGCAAGGATGGCAAACGTGAAGAATTGGGAATGCAGCATTTCTGACATCAGTTGACCAGGAGTAAAAAATGAAAAACCGGGTAATATACTTCAGCCTGCTTGCTGCCAGCCTCTGGATGGCAGCAACGATGACCTTAGCCAGCCCTCCGCAGGCGACGATTCACCCATTCGTCAAAGGCAGCTTTACCCAGATCCAGGATAGGAATAATGGCAAGCCATTTCTACTGACATTCTGGTCGGAAACCTGCAGCTATTGTATGGATGAGCTGGCTTTGCTCGGGAGGATGCAAAAAATCTATCCCGGGCATGAAATCGTCATTGTTGCGGCTGATCCGTTTCTGGATAAAAGTGTAATTTGGCAAACCATGACAACGCATGATCTGCAACTTCCTGAAACCTGGGTGTTCAGCGAGCACTTTCCCGAAATAATTTATCGGGATGTCGATTCGCGTTGGCGTGGTGAGCTGCCACTGACATTTTTTGTAGATGCCAAGGGCAACAAACACAAACATATGGGTGTCGTCAGCGAAGAAATACTGCGTACCTGGTTTGAACAACCAGAATTGTGATCAACATCGGGAGATTCCGGCACGGATCATGTAATCACAGGATTTCTCCAGAGTTTATCCGCAGCCTTATGAATCTGTTTGCTGGTATCAATCAGCTCCCGTGTAAACAACCCTGGGATTTCCAGCACCGGAAAATCACGCACCACCTTCCTTCTGATTGCACAAATATCGGGCAAACCAGTCTGCCGCCAGTTGCGCTGCCTGTTCCAGCGTACCTGGCTCCTCGAACAGATGGGTAGCACCTGGCACCAGGCTCAATTGTTTCTTGCAATTCATCATGGCGAAAGCCTGTTCGTTCAATTCGATCACGCCGTAATCTGCTCCACCCACAATCAGCAATGTTGGCGCCGCCACCTGGCCCAAGGCAGGCTCCCCCGCCAGATCGGGGCGGCCACCGCGTGACACCACGGCGGCCACAACTGCTTTTCTTTCGGCAGAGGCTTGCAAGGCGGCAGCAGCACCAGTGCTGGCGCCAAAATAGCCGATCTTCAATGCCCTGGTTTCGGGATTCGTCTGCAACCAGTCTGTCGCGGCCAGCAGACGCTGCGTCAGCAGATCAATATCAAACCGCTGCGCATAATCCTGATCTTCCGTGCGCGTCAACAAATCGAACAGCAACGTGCCGATGCCCCGCCGTTGCAACACCTTTGCGACAAAAGTATTGCGCGGGCTGAAACGGCTGCTGCCGCTGCCATGCGCAAACAGCACGACCCCCGCTGCTGCTGGTGGCAAAACCAGTTCTCCACCCAGCTCAGCGGAACCCGCCGGAATGTTGACCGCTGTCATGTCATCGCTCCTATTTTGATGGGAATACGCTGTCTGCCGAACTGGCCGGTGAATGGCTCAAAATGACCGGCAATCCGGGTGTGGCACTGTTCACAATACCCGTCCTCCGTCAGATGATATTGTTCGATTTCGTACCAGTCGCGCACGATGACGGCGCTGCCGCACCCCGGGCAAATCGTGGTATCGCCTTCCCTGTAATGCACATTACCGGTGTATACGTAATGCAGTCCGGCATCCAGCGCGATTCCACGCGCCCGGATCAATGTTTCCGAGGGTGTGGACGGGACATCATCCATTTTGTAATCCGGATGGAAGGCACTGAAATGCAGCGGCACATCGGGGCCCAGCTCCCTCATGATCCAGTGGCTCATGGCGGCAATCTCCTCGCTGGAATCATTCAATCCCGGAATCAGCAGCGTAGTCAATTCCAGCCAGACATCAGTTTCATGCCGCAGATAACGCAAGGTATCCAACACCGGCTGCAAATGCGACCCGGTCTGCCTGACGTAAAACGCCTCGGTAAATGCCTTGAGATCGACATTGGCCGCATCCATTCTGGCAAAAAAATCACGCCGTGGCTGCGGATGCATATACCCGGCTGTCACCGCGACCGTTTTGATGCCCCTGGTATGGCAAGCATCAGCCACATCCATCGCGTACTCGGCAAAAATCACCGGGTCGTTGTAGGTAAATGCCACGCTTTTACAATGATATTGCTCGGCACAGCGCGCAATTGCTTCCGGGCTGGCCTGATCCTGCAGCTTGTCAAAGCTGCGGGATTTCGAAATATCCCAATTTTGGCAGAACTTGCAGGCCAAATTACAGCCGACAGTACCAAACGACAGCACGCTGCTGCCGGGATAAAACTGGTTCAAAGGCTTTTTCTCGATCGGATCAATGCAAAAACCGGAGGAACGCCCGTAGGTTGTCAGTACCATTGAATCCCCCACCCGCCCGCGTACAAAACAGGCGCCGCGCTGTCCGTCATGCAGTTTGCAGTCACGTGGACACAAATCACACTGGATGCGCCCATCATCCAGCCGGTGCCAGTATCTCGCAGGGAAACGCTCTGCCACACCAATCGGCTCATCCATACGCCACCTCCTGCTCTTGATCGGTTTCCCGCCATTTGCTGACGGTATAACGCGACAATCTGATTTCCTCATCCCAGAAACTCTCCGGCAAACGCGCCTTTGATTTCAATTTGGCTAGAAATTGCACCGGATCCGGCAGAGTTTCCCAAACCTGCGGCAGGAAAGTACTGCGATGCGCGCCATATTCCAGCACCAGGCCGTCAATAGCCGGACGCAGTTGAGCCAGTGCATCGGATTCTCTGGTGAAGTTGACCGGCTGCAATCCGGATAGCAGTGACACCTCCACACGAACCGAATCCAGCTCATCCGCCATCAAAGGCATGAAACGCGGATCACGCAACGCGGCCGATACGGCATTGCGGTTCACATCCTCAATCAGCGGGTCACAAGCTTGCAGCGAACCGATACAACCACGCAATTCTCCGTGCTGCATCAGCGTCACGAAGGTAGCACCGGGCAGATAGAGCCAATCCATATCAGATTCCAGCTTCACAGCCGGGTGCGATACGCGCAAAGCCTGATTTATTGCCTGGCGTGCGATCTGCAACAGGATTACACCCTGTTTATGCTGTTCAATGGATTCCATCATTGCCGTCTCCTCCTTCATCAAACGCAATCGCCGCATAACCCACCACGCGATCGCGCGGCCCAGCGGTATCTCCCGAATTTCGCAAATCCAGCAAATGAGGCGCTAGGTGATGTTTGCGTGCGGCGATCATCAACCCGTTGACTGGCACATTGCCACACGCCTGATGCTGTCCAAGCGGCTGGCGCAACTGCAGTATGTCCTGCACCGTTTCATGATCGGTGCGCTGCGCGGCGAAATAGGACAAGTAATGCGACAGATCAGAACTGACCACGACCAGCGTTTCCTCTCCACCCCACACAGCTTCCAGCACTTGCGCAACCGATTCTGGCGAGGTCATCCCGACCACCAGCGGCAGCAGGGTGAATTCGCTCAGCACACTTTGCAGAAACGGCAACTGAACTTCCAGGGAATGTTCCCAGGCATGCGCTTCCGGGCTGACGACCACTTGCGGCAGATCAGCAATGGCGTCAACAAGCGGCTGATCTACCCTGATTTTCCCCAGCGGAGTTTCAAATATACCCACTCCGGGCAAGGCAAGGCCCTGCACTGCCACGCGATGCGCCGGACCCAGCAGCACCACGTGCTTGATCACACCAGCCATGGGGCCCAATGCTGCATAGGCAGTTGCAGCAACGGCACCAGAGTAAACATAGCCTGCATGCGGTACGATCAACGCCTTCGGCTTGATTCCGTGCGAAATTGACATGTCAAGCAGGTGCCTGACTTCCTGTGCAAGCTGCTCTGTATCTGCGGGATAAAATAACCCGGCCACTGCGGGAGAACGAATTTCTGCCATCACTCCTCAATCTTTTTTGTCATGTGTGACACGGCCATGAAACATAAAATATGAATAACGCACAAACGCGATCTCACTGGCCGGGGTTTGTACTACTCCAGAAATGGGTCCGGAAATCACATTTGCAAGAACCCAATAAAAAACCGCCCGTAAGGGCGGTTATAGGTGTTGTGACATATCCTGTTTCTCATTTTTTGTTTTGTTCAGCTTTGTCTACATTGTCAGGCATGGAATCACGTTCCATTGACATGCTTGGAGGATACTGGCCTGGTTTGGGTTGCATACAGGCGGTCAGTGTTGTGGTTGCAACCAGCAAAGTTGCGATAACAAGTACAAGTTTCATTTTGTGTCTCCCATAAGAAAAAAATACATTAGCAATATAATTCTTCCAACAGTCCAGACTTGTTGCCTCCCTTTACAGAAAGACAGTTAATTGATACCAGATACAAAAATTTCTGTCAATTATTTTTTTGATAACGACAAACAAAAGAATAACCCAATGATTTATGACGTATTTTTCGTTAAACATAGTCATTCAGGACATCAAGTTTATGAAATCAAAGGATAAAACAACAGCATGCAAATCCTGCAGGTACGCTTCAGAAATTTGAATTCCCTGGTGGGCGAATGGGAAATTGATTTCACGCAGCCCGACTTTATAGCGGATGGCATTTTTTCAATTACCGGCCCGACCGGCGCAGGTAAAACAACCATACTTGATGCCATTTGCCTGGCACTGTACGGGCGCACACCACGCCTGAACAAGATCAGCAAAAGCGAGAATGAAATCATGTCCCGGCAGACAGGTGAATGCTTTGCTGAAGTCACATTTGCCACTCACTCCGGCCGCTTCCGCTGCCATTGGGGACAGCACCGGGCACGCAAAAAACCGGAGGGAGAATTGCAAAATCCCCGGCACGAGCTAGTCGAAGCCGATTCCGGCAAGCTGCTGGAAACCCGGCTCAGCGAGGTCAGCAAACTGATCGAACAGACCACCGGCATGGATTTCGCCCGCTTCACCCGCTCCATGTTGCTGGCCCAGGGAGAATTTGCCGCCTTCCTGCAGGCCGCACCTGATGAACGCGCACCAATTCTGGAGCAGATCACCGGCACCGGGATATATAGCCGCATCTCCATCCGCGTGCACGAAACCCGTGCTGCTGCACGACGTGAACTGGATCAACTTACCGCCGGATTCAATGGAATACAACTGCTGACCGCAGCCTATGAACAACAGTTTCACACCGAACTTGCCCAGAAAATACAGCAGGATGCCGCACTGGGCGAACAGATTTCCCGCGAACGGCAAACGCTCGCATGGCTGGAAAATCTGGCCCGGCTCGAAGCGGAATTACAACAAATCGCACAACGTCAGCAAACATGGCTGGCACGCAAACATGCATTTACTTCCGAGAGCAACAAACTGGATCTGGCCAACCGCGCACTTGAACTGGCAGGTGAATACAGCAAACTGGCATCTATTCGGAATGCGCAGGAAGCAGATCAGCGTAATCTGGCCATCTGTATGCAAACATTACCCGGACTGGAACAGGCAGCCAGACACACCGGGCAAACGCTGGAATCGGCACTGGTACAACTGGCGCGCCAACGGACAAGCCAACAGGAAGCCACCCCGCTGATCCGCCGCGTGCGGGAACTGGATGTGCAAATCCGGGAAAAGGAAATCCCGGTCAACGCAGCAGACAAAGCCGTGGCAGAACAGCAGAAAAACCTGGCCGCCCTCCGCAATCAGCACCAGCAGGATAAAACTCGGCTTGGCAGCCTGCAAACAATGCATGCGACGCATTTAACCGAGCTCGAAACCATCCAGGCGGATGGCTCACTGGTTGAATCACTGGCTGGCATCCACGCACAAATCGGCACCCTCCGGCAGATTCGGGCACAACACCAGACCAGACTGGCCACCATACAAGCCTGCGAAAAACATCTTGCCGAAATTGATCTTGCCGTACATACACAGACAGCAACATGTGAAACCCTGCAAAAGCAACTGGCACACAGCCAACATCTGTTCGGCCATAAACAGGCGGAATACCAGCAACTGCTGGAAAACCGCACTCTGGCGGACTGGCGACAGGAAGTCACCTCGCTGACCGAACACAAAACACTGGCAACACGCGCTGCAGAAGCCGTACAAATGCTGAAGGAAGCAAAATCCGCATCCACCGGTCTGGAACAACATGCCCGCCAGTTGCTGGCTGAACAATCAGCCCTTGCCGGGCAACTCAAAACACAGGAAACCATGCTTGCCGCCCATGAGCGGGAAATCAACCTGCTGGAAAACCAGGATCGGCTGCTCAAAACCATCCTGCACTTTGAAAAAACCAGACAACAACTGAAAGAGGAAGAGCCCTGCCCGCTGTGTGGTGCATTGCACCACCCTTTTGCCACTGGAAACATTCCGCAGCCAGATGAAACGCAGCTTGCACTGAGCCAGGCAAAAATAGCGCTGAAAGAGTGCAACAACGTCATCTCCCGCCTGAAAATCCGGCAGGTGGAAATCACCAAGGATATTGAACAGATTGCCGCCAGACAGCAGGAATACCAACGGCAGGTTCAGGCAAATGAAACGCTGATACACCAATGCGCCGTCACCTTGTTGCCCGGTGCCACCTTACCGGATCTGCAACAGCAGCTACCGTCGTTACTGCAGAAAATCACCCATCAGCTGTTGCAAAAAACCGGCACGCTGCAATCGGCTGAAACCCTGGAAAACGGAATCAATACACTGCGGACCGGGCTGGATAAAACCAGAGAAATGGCAACCCTGGCCACGCAGGAACAACAGCGCACATTGCACCAGCAGTCAACCGAAACACGGATGCTGCAACACATTCGCCAGGAAGCAGAAACACTCAATCGGCAACTGCACGATCTGCTGCAGAAATTGCAGCTGGAAACAGCGCAGCATCAACCCGGAAAACTATCTTTTGATAATCTCGACCAAATCGAAACCCAGCTCACCGCCCGGCGTGATCAATGGTTGCAGCGGCAACAGCAAAAATCGGCACTGGAACAGCAAATCAACGAATTGACAGCGCGCGCGCAGCATCAATCCACCCTGCTCCGCCAGCAGGAAGAAACGCTCGCACAACAGCAGCAACAGCTGGCGCAGCTACAACAGGAACTCGCCGCATTACGCGCGACGCGCTTTCAGTTGTTTGCCGGAAAGCAGACCGATCAGGAAGAGCAGCAACTTGCTGCAGCCGTGGAAATCGCGCAAAAGCTGGTAGATCGCACGCGCCAGCAACTGGAAGAAGAAACACGCGAAACCGGCAAGTTAAAAAACAGAGTGGAAGATCTGGAAAAAAATATGGCCACGCGCGCCAATCAATTGAACACACTGCTGGCCAGTTTTACCGCCCGGCTTAACCAGGCCGGATTTATGGATGAAACCGCCTTCCTCGCTGCCTGTCTGCCGGAAGAAGAACGCAAACAGCTCGCACAACAGGCCCAGCAGCTTGCAGAGGAAAAAACTGTGCTGGATACACAACAAAAAGACAAGATCAATGCGCTGGAAAGTGAGCGGCTAAAACGCATGACCGATCAACCCGCTGGTTTTCACGAACAGGCGCTGATACAAGCGACCACCCACCAGCAAGCCCTGCAACAGGAAATCGGCGGCATCCGGCAAAAGCTGGCTGATAACGAACGCATCCGGCAAAAACAACAGGAGCAACTACAGGCAATCGAGGCACAAAAACGGGAATGTGTACGCTGGGACGATCTGCATGAGCTCATCGGCTCGGCTGATGGCAAAAAATACCGCAACTTCGCCCAGGGATTGACGTTCGAAGTCATGATCCGCCATGCCAACCGGCAACTGCAAAAGATGTCCGATCGCTACCTCCTGATCCGCGACCCGATCAGACCACTGGAACTCAACGTCATCGACCAGTATCAGGCAGGCGAAATCCGCTCCACCAAAAACCTGTCGGGCGGAGAAAGCTTCGTTATCAGCCTAGCGCTGGCACTCGGCCTCTCCCGCATGGTCAGCCACCATATCCGCGTGGATTCCCTGTTTCTGGATGAAGGCTTTGGCACGCTGGATGAAGAAGCACTCGACACCGCCCTGGAAACCCTTGCCAATCTGCAGCAGGAAGGTAAGCTGATCGGCGTCATTTCTCATGTGGGTGCACTGCAGGAACGCATCAGCACCCGCATTCAGGTCATCCCTCGGTCAGGCGGCAGAAGCGTTCTGGCTGGGCCGGGATGCAGACAACACTAAGGAGCCTCTGAAAAACGTCAGCGAGGCAGTCAGTTCAAGGCAAAAATCGGAGAAAAAGCGGAGTTTATACGTAATAAATGAGCATTTTAAGCCGATTTTTAACGCAGAAATGACAATGCAGGTAGTTCTTCAGAGATTCCCTAAACACAAGATTGCCCATTGACCTCCTCGCCAGGCAAAGCGACTACCACGCGCCCGCAACATCAGGGAAGATCAGGATATAGCCGGGCACAGCGGGCAAGAGCGCAAAAACTTCTATCGCTCTTTATCTTCCACCGCCTCCAGCGATTCACCAATCCTGCACAAGGGTTTAAGTTCGCAGTAGGTGCAAGTTTGTGGATATTGCCTGGGATTCACCCCGGCTTCCCCAGCCAGAAAATCCTGTGCCAGCCGTTCGATCGTCTGGCGCCAGCTGGCCAGCACCTCATCCCAGCTTGCTGCTTCCCGGGTGTACTTCAATTTTCCAAAAGACTTCACACCGGAAATCGATACTTCCTCTCTGGCCACCCCATCAAAATCGGCCTCACCCGCCCGGATGCGGGCAAAAGCCATCCCGGCCAGCTCGTCAGTAAACGCCAGACTGTATAACGGCAATTGCGGTTCATCCGGACGATCGCCAAACCACGCCGCAGCCTTGACTTCACCGGTTTTATAGTCGATCAGCAACTCGCCTCCTTCTGCCAGTGTATCGATACGATCTATCTTCACACGGATGCGCACGCCATCCAGCTCCAGCCCTATTTTCTTTTCCCGGCCTGACACACGGAAAGGCGGGCGCTGTTTTTCCACCTCCAGCCATGCCAGCACCAGTGCATGCAATCGTCTGCTTTCTAGCGCCTGCAAACGCTGGCCAAACGTGTATGGATAGCGCGGTGCGATTTCCTGTATCGCATCGTTGATCTTGCCGGCAACCAAAGCACCCAATTCATCCACAGACAAGGCGATCAGCGCCGCCGATGAATCCAATTCGCCCCAGATCGTTTCCATGACCCGGTGCAGCAAAGAACCGCGCACCAGCGCAGTCAGGCGGTCTGTATACGGCCCAGTGGCCGGGCACCCAGCCGCAGTTCGGCAAATGCCAGAAACGGACAGGCGGCCTGCAGTTTAAACATCTGGCTGCCGCCCGGGATCGCCGTTCCGGCAAAGGCAGGCGCGGCATCTTCTGACAGCACTACTTGTCGGCGGCTGCGATAGATACTCTCTCGCCAGGCGGGCAACGATTCGCCCACGCATTCTTCCTTGTCCAGTGCCGAAAAATCCTTGATCAGTGGACTGGCATCAAGCATTTCATCACCATTGCGCTGCGGGTAACTGATGACGACATCCGCCGCGCTGGCAATAATCCGCTGCAGCAGCGCCTCTGCCACGCGCAATTCACGTCCGGCGCTGGAATGCGGTGCATCTGCCTTGCGCTGCAGGATCAGGGGAAGAAAAGGATTGGGCCGGGGCGGCGCGGGGAATACACCATCATGCAACCCCATGATCCAGAGATGATCGAATTGCAGCCCGCTGGCTTCAAACAGTCCCAGCACCTGCACTGGCGCTTCCGCCGATTCCGGCTGGAAAACCGTACTGGCAACCATGTGCCTGAGCTGCTCCAGCGCAGCGTCCAAACTGATTGGCCGGGTAACCCAGTCCAGCGCGGCAAATTCTCTCAGCAGTTTCTGCCATGCCTGGATGGCCTGATATTCCTCACTGGATAATCCACGCTCCCCCGGCCAGCCAATAGCCTTCAGCCACTGCTCGAATCGTTGTGCCCATTCGCCGGGATGGACGGATGTACGTTGCTGTTGTATCCGCTGGCTGAATTCAGCCAGATGTTGCGCCAGCAATGGGCATGAATAAGATTGCCCACCCTGCGAAGCCTCTGCCAGCAACTTTTGCACAGTCAGATTCCATTCACCCGCTTCACGCAAGCGGGCATCCAGCAAGGCACGCGCGCCCACTTCCCGCTCCCCGCCCGCAATGAACGAAGAACGCAACACCCGGCTGGCATGCGGCAATTCGATGATGGCTGCTGACAAATCAAGTGCATCCAGTGCCAGACTGACAGGTGGATACCGGTTGAGCGGCCTGCCCAACGACAGGTTGTAAGGCCGCACCAGCGTATGCTGGCCCGGCTGCAATGCCTGCGGAATCAGCACTTCGTCGAGTGTCTGGCAGATCATTTCGCGCTGGGCAGCCAGTTCCGGCACCACCAGCGCAATCCGTGCCGCCGGATTTTCTGCCAGACGGCGCCGGATCCAGTGCGCCGCCAGCCGGATCTCATCGCGGCTATCAGCACACGCCAGTTTGCCGATCCCGGCCGGCTGTCCGGAGAGCTGCAGCCACTGCCATGCACACCCTGCTTGATCGAGCATATCCAGCAACGATGATTGTTGCGGAGTCCATTCGTCAAAGCCGGTCAGCACCAATTCGCGCGGCAGCTGCAAATTGCCAGCCTGCACACAGCCCGCCAGTACGCCTGGCAATCTGGCCAACGAAAGCCAGCTATGTTCTCTGCATTTTGCTTCGAATACTGCCACCAACCGCCAGAATAACCGGGTATCCGCGTTATGGCTGAAATCCGTTTTGCGGCGGGGAATATGCCATGCCTGTAGCATCTGCCATGCATCCATCAGGCGGTTAACCGTTTCATTGGCTGCTTGCAACTGCATACTTCCCAAGTGTTCCTTGCTATTCCCTGCCAGATGAAAATTCCTGATGCGGTGTCAGCAACATAATCTGCGCTGCCTCTACCTGTCCGGAGATGATCGCCTCCTGCCATAATCGCTGCAACCAGGCTTCCCACGGCAGAATATCCGGCGCAGGCCATGCCTCGTTCCCTTCAGCAGATTTGGCCCGATTGAATGCCTGAACAAGCGCGCGCGCCAACCGCCGGTTTCCGGTTACAACCGTTGCACAGTCATCCAGTCTTTGGATAAGATCGGTTACATTAGTCTGTCGAGCGTCAGGGAAACGGGTTGTCATGATCAGATTTTCATTTGTCTGCGGACAGTCTGGCTACCAAAACTGTACGCAGACAGGATAATACATTTCAATTTTTATCTGGAGAATCAAATGAATAAAACGGGAAAAGGACTACTGGCCGCTTTTGTTATCGGCTGGTCCACCCTGGTTTTTGCAGGACAAGAGGGAGAACAGGCTGAAACCACGCCGTCAGCGGCTGTTGAACAAACAGCAACCACTGCAACAGAATCAGCAACTCAATCCGATGAACAGGCACTCCCCAGCGGCATTGGCTGGAAGCTGATACGCAAACTGGAAATGGGAGATTCAGGCAAATTCGTGAACATGGTGCTAATCGAAAAAGGGCGGCAGGCGGATAAAACCATTTACAGCTCCGCCATTCACCGGCTATGCGCCAAGGAAGAAGAGTTCTGCAGAATCCGTTTCTGGGTCCAATCTTACCTCGTACCGGAAAAAGTCTCGCTCTCCCTGGAACAGCAAAAATCGCAGCAGGCCGATCACCTGTTCAACCGTGCAGCAGGTATCCACCGGACACTCTGGGCCTGCACTGTCGATTCAACAAGCGAATCGTGCATTCAGTAGTATTTCATCCTGCTTTTGAACGTGCAGGACGTATCAGATCCACATAGTTCAGCAGTATTTCCTCCAGAAACAATCTGGGATTGAGCGGATGGCGCGCCAGTTGCTGCGACGCAACCAGGCTGCGCCATAAAAACCCGCAAGCAACCGGATCAATAACAACCGCCTGCCGCTGGATCACTGCCATCTGCTGCAGATGGTAACGCACCCGCCCGCTGGCACGGCAGCTCATCAGGTCATAGCACCATTTTTGCAGCCAGCCGGTTACGCTGGACAAATCCTGCTTGTGCAGTTTTTCTGCCAGCTCAATCGGATCCAGTTTCTCCGGGACACTCAAACACCGGATAAAATCGGCATGGTAAGTGGCTTGCTGTTCGTCATACTGCAATGCCTGCAATGGTGCAAACCCTGATATCGCCAGACGGAAATCGGGATCAGCCACGCCCTGCTGGATCAACCAGCCTCTAGCCGCAGCCTGATCCGGCGCCGACATGGCCACCTGCTGGCAACGGCTGACGATGGTAAGCGGGATCAGCGCCATATTATGCGTCACCAGAATAAACAACACCTCCGGCGGAGGTTCCTCCAGTTTTTTCAGTAACGCATTGGCAGCGGCCGTATTCATTGCCTCGGCCGGGTGGATCAGCACCACCTTGTCACGTGCCTGGTGAGCACTCAAATAAATAAAATCATCCAGTGCCCGCACCTGCGCCACACTAATCTGCTGACTTGGTTTCCGTGCAGATTTTGCACTCCCGGCTTCGCTCTGATTCCCTTCGCCTTCCCCATCAGCGGATTCGCCCGGCACAGACAACGCCTCCGGCATCAGCAAACGAAAGTTTGGATGTGTCCCCTGTTCAAACCAATAGCAATCCTGACATTTCCCGCACGCCCTGCCCGCTGCATCCACCTGCCCGCACAGCCTGGATTGCGCCAGAGCAAGTGCAAAACCCAGTTTGCCGATCCCCCGGCGCCCTTTCAGCAATAGCGCGTGGTGTTGCCTTGCATTTCCTGCTGGCTTCATTTGCTGCCAAACTGCCTGCTGCCAGGGAAAAATTACGGCTGAAGTCATTTCTGGAATCGCTTCATAACAATGATTTTTTACAGGAGAACTCTCATCTCAAAGATTAACAAAGTACTACCAACACCAACTAAGGAATCTCTGAAAAACGTCAGCGAGGCAGTCAGTTCAAGGAAAAATCGGCAAAAAAAGCGGAGTTTATATGTAATAAATGAGCATTTTGAGCCGATTTTTAACGCAAAAATAACAACGCAGGTAGTTTTTCAGAGATTCCCTAAAAAGAATACAAGCAACTATTCGCAGTATCTGCTAACACCAGCACTTTCATGACAGCTACTCCATCTGCTGACCGGTTGTCCGGGGCAATCGTCCCCAGTGTTTGCAAAGGTATCGAGCCAGACTCAAAGCATGCCACTTCATGTAACGTAGATTCCGGCGGCTCGACCGCTGCGCATTATGGATCACTCTGACATTTGGGCACACCAATACCGATCGTCCCGATTTCCACATACGTGCACAAATATCGACATCCTCGTAGTACAAAAAGAAAGCTTCATCAAAACCTCCAACTGCGCGAAAATCCCTGGCACGAAACAACATGAACATGCCCGCCACCCAATCCGCTGCAAATGTCTTATCCCTGGCAGTAAAAACATAGCGGCCATCACCATATCCCAATAATTTTGCTGCCAGCGATGTCAGGACTGGAAAATGACGTACGTTATCCTCAACCATGCCATCAGGTGTTACCACCATGGGCCCGATCACGCCTGCGGAATGACGTGCAATCTCTTCGATCAGGATTGAAAAAGGATTATCCGGCAAACGAATATCAGGGTTCACCACACAGAACAACTCCCCTTTCGCCTGCCGGAAGGCGGCATTGTGGTTCGCGCCAAACCCCCTGGCTGCAGTATTTCTCAACACGCTGACCGGATAAGGGTAGTCACGGGGCTTAAATGCAATGGTTTCGGGGATATTGAGGGTGACCAGAACTTCAGTAACCATGGATATATCCAGTCTGGCCAAATCCGCGAGTAATTGTTCAACCAGAGCCGACTGGCCATGACTGACGATAGAAATAGTGATCATGTCACCACGTTGTCAAAGATACGTAAGGAAGCGCCGGTTTATTCCGTCTCAGCAATGTTTGTGTCCGCCGTATAGCCGTGACTATGCCCCGCCCGGCACGTGTAACACTGCGACTTCGCGTGAATGATACAACGATCCTGACATTGTCAGCTGCGTAACCTCGGGACTGGTTTTTTATGAACTGCGCCCGCTCGCCACGCCATCGAGAGGCCCGTCGGGCCGTGGTGCCTCAGCCTGTAGGGCGCATTCCATGCACCCTCCCCCCGGAAAAATAAGAGCTGCAGGACTGCGAGCTAAAGGTTTGGTGCACAGAGTGCACCTTGTACCAGTGACGCTGGCGGAGTTATGTAGTGCACCAAGTACACACCACCTGCCGGATCATTTCATGCCTGCCAGATTTAGAGAAACCAATCCTGGCATTCTCTGCCCCCGATTGATGGCTTTGGCAGATGCAATCGCCATTCTTTCGCTGGCCCGGTAATCTCTGAACTCATCCATATCCTGATATTTGCTTCAGCCACGCTGTTTACAACAGTACCGAGGCTTGATCTCCTCTCCTGAAAACCAGTAATGAACAAGGATGCAGCAAAGTTGTTGCATGTAACATCTGTACTACATATAGTGTTGCATGTAACGTATCAGGAGAGTTCCACATGGAAACCACACGCGTTAATGCTCGTGTTAAAAAACACCGCGACGCACTGCGCATGGCCGGGCTACGTCCGGTGCAAATCTGGGTACCGGACACCCGCCGCCCGGATTTTGCAGAAGAATGCCGCCGTCAATGTCTTCTCGCAGCTCAGCCGGACGCAGCCGACACATCCGTGCAACAGCTCATGGATGAAGCTCTGGCCGATGTGGATGGCTGGATAAAATAATGATACGCGGCGATCTCGTGACCATCGCCATACAAGGCGATTATGGCAAACCCAGACCAGCTCTGGTGATTCAAGCTGACCTGTTCAGGGAACACACGAGCGTAACGGTATTACCTGTCACCAGTACACTTGTTGCTGCACCGTTGTTTCGCATCACCTTACAGCCGGGCGGTGAAAATGGCTTGCAAAAAACCTCGCAAGTGATGGTGGACAAGATCATTACTGTGAAACGCGATAAGGTAGGGCCGGTTTTCGGATGTATCGGCCCGGATACCATGGTAGAGATTGAGCGTTGCCTGGCTGTATTCCTTGGAATAGCGAAATAATTAATCTCTCGTTTTTCTGATTTATTTACTGCCCACCTGCCTGTGCCATAAGCAGACGAATGCCATTCCACCACCTTTACCGTCTTTACGAACGCTGTCAGACGTGAAGCAATCCAGTAACAAGAATGGAAGTTCTAAATCGCTGCGCCACTTTTTGCTTACGACCTTCGGTCAGCCGTATCCAACTGCCAGACTCAGAATCATGCAAAACTGCTTTCATGTCAGATACTGGTTGATTTATGAAATTATGGATGGCGAGTAATTATCAATGCCTGTCGCTGATAAATAGTCGCCCCCGAAAAACTTCTGCCGCTTGCTGTTTTTTTGGAGCAACCACGTACTGAGTCATCAATAGCAAAGTGGAGAAATGATTGCAATTGTTACTCCTGGCCACCTTCGTCATTGCAAGCCGCGGTAATCCAGGCATTCCATTTCACCCAATATGATGACAAAATGCACACGCAAATGTTAGTATTACGCTCATGAAAATCTTCAACTGGAGTTCTGACAAGAATCAACAGCTTATAGTTGATCGTGGCAAGTCATTTGAAGAAGCCGTCTTTAGCATTTTGAATGGAGGGCTGCTGGATGACATAGTCCATCCAAATACTATGGATTACCCAAATCAACGAATATTCGTGGTCCAGATTCATGATTATGCCTATCTGGTGCCCTACGTGGAAAATCAGGACGAGATTTTTCTTAAAACGATTATCCCCAGCAGAAAATTCACCAGGATATATCTCGGAGATCAAATATGAACAAAGGAAAGCTATCACAGGAAGAGAAAACACTGCTTGACGCGGTAGAGTCTGGCGAGTATGAATCGACTCTAACCAAATCACGCAGAAAAGAACTTGAGCCTGCTGCCAACCTTACCTTCAAAAAGATAAGCGAATAAATATTCGCATATCGAACAGAGATCTTGTCGCTATTCAGTCCAAAGCAACTGAAGAAGGCATTCCATACCAAACCCTTGTCTCCAGTATTATTCATAAATATATCTCCGGCTCGCTGCAAGATCTTACAGCTAACAAACCAGGCAAGCATCAGTAGATGTGATGATGCGGTACGAACCGCATCCTGCTGAACTGGATTGCCGTGTCAGCCTGGCTTTCTTGCAATGACGAGAAACACCGCTTTTGCGAGGGAACGCAGCTAACAAAGCAATCCAGTCAGATTCACATTTGTTGATTATTGCTATCGAGTCTTTCCGGCACCAACCGATAGCCAAGTGCATTCATAATCGAATTGACATTATCGAAACGAGGGTTGCCTTTGCTGGACAGGGCATGTTGAACTCCTTGCCGTGTCATTCCTGCCTTCTCAGCAATATGGCTTATGCCTTTTACCTTGGCGATGACACGCAATGATGCCAACAGAGCAGCAGAATCATGATCTTCCGCATACTCATCGAAAATCTCGTCAAGATAAGCGTCGATTTCTTTCGGGCGAGTGCGGAAATACTCTTCCTCAACTTCCCTGAATTGTCTATATGTTCGCTTGGCCATGATCTTTGTACTCCTTCCAGTATTCCTTCGCGGCTTGTATATCCCGGTCCTGACTGTCCTTATCACCACCACATAACAGAATCACCATATGACCAGCTTCTTCACCAAAATATACCCGGTAGCCAGGGCCGAAAAATATCCGAAGTTCCGACACGCCTTCACCAACCGGACGACAATCACCGTATAGTCCCTGCTCTAGTCTGCCGATGCGTCTCAAAATGAAGCGACGGCCCCTTTGGTCACGCAAACCACCGAGCCACTTTACAAAAGGCTCTCTTCCTTTATCATCCTGGTAAATGATGATTGTTTTTGGTTCTGTGGCCTGCATCATTTCTTTATCTTTTAATCATATCCTTGCCAAATATATTTGGCAAGGTATTTTGAAAGTCTGCCGGTAAAGCCCTGTACGGTATAAGCCAACAGCCGTTGCCACAAAGAAGCATCCCGGAAACAGCAAAATTCATCATAGATACGGCGATTCTTGGCGTCAATTGTTCATGCAAACCGGACAATGCCCCAAGATTCCGTGTATTCCACTGCTGGTGTTCTCTGGCCAACATCCGACCAAAGCGTTTTATTTTGGGCATATCACCGGTTGATGCGTTGAAAAGTTGGCAGGTGAAAAAGCCTGATTTATTCAAGAAAAGGGTATATAAACAGGCGGGACTTGGCAGGCACGTCATCCCAGCAGGCCGCCAGCGCCAACGCGCCCTCGACGACATCGCCACGATGAACGATGGCGCGAAAAAATGGATGGAACAGATCGGCTTCCTCGTTACGCGTGGCGCATCTGGCTAGCAGCCTGTCGGGCTTTACGGATTAATGGATAATATGTTTTTTTCTGTTTGCGGGATATTGATATGAGTCGCTTTCGTCCGGTAGATCGTGGTACGGGCTATTTACTGCCGCCCTCTGTAGATGAATGGCTGCCGGAGAATCATCTGGCGCGTTTTATTGTTGAAGTGGTGGAAAATCTTTCCACAACGCAGCTTGAACGAGACTATGCCGGACGTGGCAGTGCAGCCTATCATCCCAATATGCTGCTGGCGCTGCTGGTTTACGGTTATGCAACCGGTGTTTTCCAGCCGCAAGATTGAGCGCCACTTACGATTCGCTGGCCTTTCGTTTTATTGCGGCCAACCAGCATCCTGACCATGACACGCTGGCGACCTTCCGTCGGCGTTTTTGAATGAATTTTCCGAACTGTTTGTGCAGGTATTGCAGGTTGCATGCGAGATGCAGCTGCTCGCTGGGAACAATCAGTCTGATGGCAGCAAAATACACGCCAATGCCTCGCGCCACAGCGCGCTGTCTTACGGGCACATTGACAAGCTGGAGCCACAACTGCGCCAGGAAGTGCAGCAATTGCTGATGCAGGCAGAACAGGCGGATCAGAGTGCTGTGCCGGATAGCATGGAGCTGCCGGAAGAAATTGCGCGGCGGGAGGAGCGTCTTGCCGCCCTGGCACAAGCCCGGGCAAAGATTGAAGTGCGCGCAAAGAACGCTATGCACGGGAGCTGGCTGACTATCAGGACAAACTGGTACGGCGGGAAGAAAAAGCCAGGACCAGTGGCAAAAAACCGGGTGGCAAACCACCCGCACCGCCTGCAGCCGGACCGGCAGGCAAAGACCAGATCAACCTGACAGACGAGGAATCGCGCATCATGCCCACCTCCGGTGGAGGATTTGAACAGGCTTACAATGCCCAGGCGGCCGTTGATACAAACAGCATGCTAATCGTTGCACCGGCAGTCACACCAGCTTGCAACGATCGGGAACAGGTCAAACCGATGCTCAATCAGCTGACACAATTACCCGCCGCACTGGGGAAGATCGAACATTTACTGACCGACAACGGCTTTTACAGCGCAGCCAATGCGGCAACCTGTGAAGCACACGGCATTGAACCACTGATGGCAGTCGGACACGAATCACACCACCCCGGCCCGTTTGAACGTTTTACCGAACCGCCTGCCTTGCCGGACAACGCCAGCCCGGCACAACGCATGGCACACAAACTGAAAAGCCAGGCAGGGCGCAAACTGTACGCACTACGCAAATAAACCGTCGAACCCGTGTTTGGCATCATCAAATCCGTGATGGGATTCCGGCAATTTTCACTACGTGGCCTGGGTAAGGTCAAGGGAGAATGGACCCTGGTTTGCCTGGCATGGAATTTGAAACGCATGGCCTCATTGCGCCTTCAAATGGGAAATTGAGCAAAAAACAAGGGAAAAACCGTCAAAAATGACCTTTCTGACACTTTTTTTCAGCAAAATATCACTTTGTATCGTTCAAACAAAAATCAAGTCCGACAGGCTGCTAGGTAGCGACTGAACTTGTCTTCTCGAGAAAATACATACGAAAGGCGAATTGCTTTGAATGACGCATTCCTCGAAAAGCGTTGCTCAACCTCGCGCTTCATTTCAGCATATTCACCTGCTGGATTGCACACCGCTGACTCGTCGAACGCATCTTCGCGCTCACCATAGACGGTGTCTCTGGAAAAGAAGACCACTCGGGCACCGCGATCGATAACGCTCTGGATAAAATTCGACGTGCCGGTAACGTTCACTGCCCACGCCCGCCCGGCCCATGCTCACGGGCGCAGACGTCGGGTGCAGAAATGGCGGCTGTTAGCAACACGACATCGCCGGAACGGATCTTACCGTAATCGAAATCAGCAGGCGTATCCAGACGGAGCGGTAGAAGGCCGTTCCCACCAGACGATGAAGTGCCATAAGCAAGCCTATCTTTCTTTGCTTCTCAAACAAAACCTTACCGGACATATCCTGAAGCACCTGCGATAAACAAGGCCGAATTATTGCTCACTTTCCCACCCTCCTGCCTTTAGCATCACGCTTCCCATCCCTCATCCCAATTTGAGGCGATCGGGTCAGCCTGGTTTGGTTTGCCAGAATGCATTGCGGTCACTTGCGTGAACCAGAATATATGCATTCGATGGAGCTCTCGTTCGTGCAATGTTTCTTGTCCTTTGTGCCAGAAGCCACCATAGCCCAGCTTCTTGATCAGACATCCCGACCCCGGCAAAAATCAGAGGGCGATAGAGAAAGTCTGCCACCCAGGTTAAGGGCAAAGGTGGCTCGCCCAACGGCGCTGAAAGATCATTTGCTGTGGTCTAATTTATCCGGACACCTTGATAGGAGGAAAATCCACCAATTGAGGAGCATTACATGACAAGACAGCGTAGGGCATTCGATACCAGTTTGAAGCTGGAAGTTGTTCGCATGATCAAGGATCAGGGCTGAGTGTCAGAACGTCAGCGAGACCATGGACATTGGCCCAACGGCGATTCGTCGCTGGGTGAAGCAGCAACGCGGAGCAAAATGGCCAGCCAGGCATTGGCAAGCCACTCACTGCTGAGCAACAGCGTATCCGGCAGCTGGAGCAGGAGAACCGTCAGTTGAAGGGAGATGTAGACTATTAAAAGCGTCGGCCTTCTTGCCCGCGAACTGAAATGAGCTACCAGCTTGTTCATCAACTGCAAAGGAGGCCATTCCGGTCAAACAAACCTGCCGTATTCTGTCCGTCAGCCGCTCTGGCTACTACGAAGCGCAGAGGCGTTCTGCAAACCGGTTTATGCAAAGCCAGCGTCCACCTGAAGGCGGCATTCATGGCCAGCCATCAAAGCTATGGAGTCGCTGCCTGGTTACTGCGATGCAAAATCAGGGAATTCAGATCGGCCGGCACAAGGTGCGCAGTTTGATGCGCAAGGCCGCTCTAAAACCGGTCTGGAAGCGGAAGTTCATCCATACGACACACAGCAGGCATGACTTGCCCGTGGCCGCCAACGTGCTTAACCGGCAGTTCAATCCAGTCGTACCGGACACTGCGTACGTGTCAGATATTACGTATATCAGCACTGGCACTGGGTGGCTTTATCTGGCGATCATATGGATCTGTACGCCCGCCGGATCATCGGCTGGGCAATGGCCCCAAACATGTCAGCCACGCTGGTTTGTGACGCATTGAGCATGGCTATCCAGCAGCGCCAGCCGGTATCCGGCCTGATCGTTCATTCTGATCGGGGCGGTCAATATGCCAGCGAGCTTTACCAGAACCTGCTCAATAAACATGGCTTTATTTGCAGCATGAGCAGAAAGGAAATTGCTGATAATGCCGTCGCCGAGCGATTCTTCCTGAATCTCAAGATGGAACGCGTCTGGCAGCGACAGTATGCGAACCACACCGAGGCTAAAAATGATATCGATGATTACATCGTCAGCTTTTACAACTGCAAAAGACTGAACTCGGCACTGGGAAATCTGCCACCCACTGTCTATGAACGAAAAATGGCAGCGCAAAAACCTATCGAGGTGTCCGAAATTACTTGACCACTACAATTCAGTTCCTCACTGGCGCGCCTGAGTGCCACCGAGCATGTGCTCAACTGTACATCAGGTGATTTTTCGCTCACCCCGCTAGCCCGCTCCCAGGCCTTCAAATGTGAAAAAGCAACCCGTATCGCAGTCGCCGCTGCTCCGTAGTCGTGCAAACCCATACGAATGGTTTCTGGCGCAAGACAACTACCGTTGGGGAACCAGACACGCCGATGGATTCCGCCATCGACACCGGAAATCAACAGATTGGTGGTCAGGCGACGTTTTTCTCGTTGGCCTATTTTGTTGGTTGGCAAACCATGTTGCGGACTTCGTTTTGATCTGCGTATCTCTTCAGGTAGCCAGGCTAAATCGAAATTAAGGGAAATAACTGCACCCCAGCAATCCCTTTGCGGGATCTGCGCACGCGAAGACTTGGGATAATTTGTTGCAGCCGTATTCAGGATCACAGCCACGCTTCGTCTTGCTTCTTTTTCTATCAGATGCGTTTGGTGCGAATGCGGACAAAACCAATCACCAGCATAGTCGAAAAACCCTTCCCGAGCCGCCCATAGCAACAATGTTTCCCAGCGCTGAATGGGAGACATTGCCCTGTCTGGAATAGCCACTTGCATCCGGGTCGCGACTTGCCCCACCAGGTGATGCCAATCATATAGCGGTCTAATATCTTGGGAATCGCTATCACCAAAAAACATGACGATGGAATCCGCTCCCTAAGATAAGGCATGGCTTTAGATTCATGACAAACTACAAAACAATAAACAAATTTAGTTCACGAGCCACATACAGGATGCCTACACTCTGCAAACAGAGCGTTATCGACGTAGCCTCCAACCCTGACGATCAAGGTTGGCTCGGTTAATTCAAGAAGCCCAAGCTGAAGCAATGAAGAAATTAACAGGAAGGCAGTGACGGTAAATATAAAATATTTCAATATCAGATAATAAAAATTTAGTTTCATGATACCAATCTCATCTTATTAACCTAAACACAAGCTGCCCACTACCCAAATGCCCAAATTCTGCTGCGGCATACACATCCACAGTCACATCCAAAAAACCAGCTTCTTTCATTGTGTCCAGCAAATCCCAGCCAAAATCCGTGAACACAAGTGATCCATCGGCAGAAACCGGGTTGCCATGGAATGCTGGCGGCAAGATGTGCTCCAGCTGGCCATTGCTTAATCTCGCTCGAACGACAGATATGTCATTTTCCCAATGGAACGGAATCGTCGCCAGCATGATCCCGCCCGCTTTCAGTACGCGAGCACACTCAGCAAAGGCCTTGGCCGGATTGGGTACATGTTCAAACACGTCATTACTCACTATCAGGTCAAGCTGCCCATCGGCAAAGCTCAGATTCTCGACATCTTCATGGCGAATGCCTTTGACTACTGTCCCGCCTGCGTATTCGTGCCCAAGGTATTCACTGCCAATGATCTTGTGATTTTTAAAAGTCGTCGATACCCAGTTGTAGATGGGCGTAACTTGCTCCATCAAATAGACATGTTTCCCGTACTCGTCAGATAGCGCCTGCTTCAGCAACGTTGCGATAAGCCGCTGGCGGTTATTCATCCTGCAGATTGGACACTCCATGCGTTCACGCCAATTGGGCGTCCAACCATGTGCGTGGCGTTGACCACCGGATTGCATGTCAACCAGGAATGACACAGTTTTATTGCACGGTACACAAAAACCGTCCACCGCAAACGCTTCATTTTTTGCCTCGGCTAGAAGCTGCTTGGCTACTTGCTTAGATTGCTTGAGGACGCTGCTCTCTAAAAGCTGCATATAGTCCTGCCTATTTTGGACTGAGCTGGTGGGCAGCAGTATATTGTGCTGAGTGCTCGGGGGGGGTAGTTCGGAATAGAGCGAGAGCCCGTGCTTGCTACGCTTCACCTCCAAGCTCAAGCTGGAAAGAATTTCTGCCAAAATTCCCCAAGCAGCCTCAGCGCCCCAGGTTTGTTCAGCAAAAATTAGGCCGTTTTTGCTGATGCGATTCCACAACGCTTCATCCTGATAGATTCTGGCAAGCGTATCCGCAAGGGATTCGGCACCATCAGCCACCAGGATATTTTCTCCATCGGTGAGCGACATGCCTTCTGCCGCCAATGAGGTGGCCACAACTGGCAAGCCAACAGCCATGGCTGTTCCAATTTTCCCCTTGATACCCGCACCGTAACGCAGTGGCGCCACCGAGACGCGCATCTTGTCGAGCAGGGACGTTAGGTCTTCGACAAAGCCGGTGATGATGATGTCTGCCGTCGCCAGTACCTTAATTTCTTCGGGAGGCTTGTTGCCTACGGCATAAAAGCACACGCCAGGGAGCTTTTTACGCAACAAAGGCATGACACTTTCTGCGAAATATTTCACCGCATCGACGTTGGGTGTGTGTTGATAGCTTCCTACAAAGACAATGTTTCTACGTTCTTGAAAAGATTTTTTTGTTCCATAGATGGACCTCGCGTAAGGTAGTAATCTGACTTTTACGCTCGGTATAGTATTTTTAATCTCTGCTAACTCTTCGCTGCTAACAACCGTAACGGCATCAGCTGCAGTCATGCAAGCTAGCTCTCGTTTTTTCATCTCCGCAGCCCTTTGTTTTGCTTTATTCGATTCAAGCAATTCAGCTTCGCGTGATATGCGCAAAAAATGTAAATCTACCGTATGGAAAAATACTTTAGCATTTGGACAAAATTTACGTATTAAATTAATATTTCGCTCAAATGCAACTGGGCGCGAAATAAAAACCAAGTTATAGCGATCTCCATACTCTTTCACATGCTGTTCAACACTAACCACATATGGGGCATAAAGTACTTCGATACCAGCACGCTGTAAATCAGTTGTATAGTGCGGCATATACAAAAAATTATCTTCAGGAATAAATGTAACCTGAAAATCCATTTCTCTCAGTAACAGCATCTGGTTATACGCATCTATAGAGCCAGAATCATGATTTGGAGTTGGCGTGCAATGGTCAAGTACCAATACCCGGCGGGTTGCTCTGCGATCTTTTGCTTTATCAACATTTTCCCCGGGAAATTGGTGCGACTGTAAGCGATGCTGCCAACGTGTAAATTGTTTTTGGCTGTTCTGTACCTGATTGGCTTTCGTGCCCTGCGTTTTGTCGGTACCCGAGGTGATGCCCTCGAAGTGAATAACTGTTGATAAGGGTTGATAAATTACACGGTAGCCCTTGTCGCGAATCTTCAGTGCCAGGTCACTGTCTTCGCAGTATGCCGGTAGGTAGTGTTCGTCGAAGCCACCCAGTTCATCAAATAGTGCTTTGGGCACCATGATGGAGGCTCCTGAGCAGTAATCCACCTCTCTAGCATAGTTATAGACAGGGAGCAGCGGATCTTGGAATCGACCAAAATTCCATGCACTGCCATCCTGCCAAATGATGCCGCCTGCTTCTTGCAGGCGGCCATCAGGATAAACCAGCTTTGAACCAACCAGCCCTGTACCTGGAAACTCGTGGAAAGTACGCAACAATTCATCCATCCAACCTGCGGTAACTTCAGTATCGTTATTCAGGAAATACAGATATTCACCACGGGCTACCTTAGCACCACTATTACAGGATCGGATAAAACCCTGATTTTGTTCATTGTGCAACAAGCAGATGCCCCGAATCTTGGACAGAACATCAAATGAATCGTCAGGTGAACAATCATCTACCACAATTATTTCGAATGCAGCTTGTGGCAAAGCTACCGCAATGGATGCAAGGCAGTGCAAAGTGTAGTGAAGCTTTCCATAAATCGGAATAATGACACTTATTCTGGGATGATTTGATGTCTTGCCATACAAACTCTCAATTAGAGCAAGGTTTGCGCTCGGATCTTCTTCCAACTTAACAACAGCACGATTTGAAAACATCCCTCGCAAATCCTGAATTCCAGGAGGTTTGCCTGCTGGCAATCCAAAAGCCCATGGAAAAACCACACAAAGCCGTCTATATACATCCCTTTTTACCTGATAACTGAAAGGTAGACGATGATGATGTCTTTTGAGAGCAGTCAACGCCACTAACATATACCGTTTTGTTTGCTGCCTGGGTGATGATACCCACCGTCTGACTTCGCGCAAAGGCCGAGTTAAACGCCAGGAATTACTCTGCGTCAGAGCTAGTACCTTGGCTCGCTCTTCATTAAGCGCCCACTCTCCGCGACGGATAACTTCATCTGTAAGAATGGCAATTCGGCTATCACGTTCAGCAACAATTTTCTCCAGTGACTTAGCCCATTTCGCAAATCCAACATAGTGCTTAATCAAATCTAACGATCCAGGGTAGAGCGCTGACATCCCAAGATGCGGAAGATTTGCACTAGCAGCCTGTCGGACTTTACAGATTAGGATAATATGTTTTTCGTTTGCGGATATTGATATGGGTCGCTTTCGTCCGGTAGATCGTGGTACGGGCTATTACTGCCACCCTCCAGATGAACGGCCGTCGGAGAATCATCCTGGCGCGTTTTATTGTTAAGCGGTGGAAAATCCTTCCACAACGCAGCCTGAACGAGACTATGCCGGGCGTGGCAGCAGCCTATCATCCCAATATGCCGCTGGCACTGCTGGTTTACGGCTATGCAACGGATGTTTTCCAGCCGTAGATTGAGCGAGCTACTTACGATTCGCTGGCTTTGCCTTTGTTGCGCCAACCAGCATCCTGACCATGACACGCTGGCAACCTTCCGTCGGCGTTTTTGAATGAATTTTCCGAACTGTTTGTGCAGGTATTGCAGGTTGCATGCGAGATGCAGCCGCTTGCTAGGAACAATCAGTCTGGATGGCAGCAAATACACGCCAATGCCCTCGCGCCATGGCGCCGTCTTACGGGCACATTGACAAGCTGGAACCGCAACTGCGCCAGGAAGTGCAGCAATTGCTGATGCAGGCAGAACAGGCGGATCAGAGTGCCGTGCGGATAGCATGGAGCTGCGGAAGAAATCGCGCGACGGGAAACACGTCTTGCCGCCCTGGCACGCCCGGGCAAAGATTGAAGTGCGCAAAGAACGTTTGCACGGAACTGGCTGACTATCAGGACAAACTGGTACGGCGGGAAGAAAGCCAGGATCAGTGGCAAAACCGGTGGCAAACCACCCGCACCGCCCGCAGTCGGGCCGACAAACAAAGACCAGATCAACCTGACAGACGAGAATCGCGCATCAGCCCACCTCCGGTGGAGGATTTGAACAGGCTTACAATGCCCAGGCGGCCGTTGATACAAACAGCATGCTAATCGTTGCACCGGCAGTCACACCAGCCTGCAACGATCGGGAACAGGTCAAACCGATGCTCAATCAGCTGACACATACCCGCCGCACTGGGGAAGATCGAACATTTACTGACCGATAACGGCTTTACAGCGCAGCCAATGCGGCTGCCTGAGAACACACGACATTGAACCACTGATGGCAGTCGGACGCGAATCACACCACCCCGGCCCGTTTGAACGTTTTACCGAGCCACCTGCCTTGCCGGACAATGCCAGTCCGGCACAACGCATGGCACACAAACTGAAAAGCCAGGCAGGGCGCAAACTGTACGCACTACGCAAACAAACCGTCGAACCCGTGTTGGCATCATCAAACCGTGATGGATTCCGGCAATTCTACTGCGTGGCCTGAATAAGGTCAGGGAGAGTGGACCCTGGTTTGCCTGGCGTGGAATTTGAAACGCATGGCCTCATTGCGTCTTCAAATGGGAAATTGAGCAAAAACAAGGGAAAACCGTCAAAATGACCTTGACACTTTTTCAGCAAAATATCACTTGTGTCGTTCAAACAAAATCAAGTCCGACAGGCTGCTAGCAGACCCACAAAGTGCCAAAAAATAAACAGGATCTTTAAGATCCCCAGAATTTGCTTGCAATTTGCTTCCATCATCCGACCATACAGAAGATGTGCTTGGCGTCTCATTCAGTGGCTGGATAACAGATGACATGAGTAACCGCCGCCCAAAGTACTTGACCTTAGGAAATTGCGATCGAAGCAGTGTATCGAACCCTGGAAGTCCAGTTCTTTCACATGAAATTCGTTGTGCTCGCCGCTTTCTTCTGAATAAATTCGGCGGTTTGGCGAAGATATGATAAGGAGACCGTTGCGGCGCAATACCCGCCTGATTTCTAAAGCATTTCTGCTTGCTCGGCCAGATGCTCAATTGTCTCAAACGAAACGACTACATCAAACGAACCATCCGGAAACTCAATATTTGTTGCACTGCCCTGAATAAACTTTAGATTTGGTTTGTCGCAAACGGATGATGCATGACGAACCGCTTCATCAGAGATATCAACGCCAACAACAGTGTGCGCGACACCGGCCATAAGATATGAGCCATAACCCTCCCGCAGGCTACATCTAAGACCGCTTTCCCTTGACGACATCACATCATCGCATACCGATGGTAATGCTCATATGGATCTGTCCTTGTTCGCTTGAATAAATCGCTCACCGGTGAATTTCATATATCTTCTCGTTATTTTTTTGCAATCAAAACCATCGCTGCCGGATATTCAAATGCGAATATCTCGCATGAACTAAATCCTGCCCCTATAACAAACTTCCACATGTCAGCGCCAAACTCCGTCCATACCAGCTGATCATCAGCATCAATATTTGATTGCCCGTGGTAACTTGGCGCAAGCCCGACTCGAGACCGACTCATACGGTCAACGATTATTGGAACCGTAAAAATACACCGTCCATTTTTTCGCAATACCCTACAGCACTCTGATAGTGCCCTCTCAGGATTTTGGATGTGCTCGAGCGTATCCGAATGAATTACCAAATCAATGCTTTCCGATTCGATTTTTAGATTGAGCATATCGTACTGTGGATATTCAATTAACTCATGCGATGGCAACCTTTCCAAAAATGGAGTCAGATTGCCTGCACGATTAACCTCGCAAATCGATAGCTCGGAAGGATATTCACAGAATTGCTTTAGCGTGTCTTGAGGCATATATTCGCGCAAAATTGCAGCCGCCAAACCCATTGCACGCAGATTGTTAAAGCATTGCTTACAATGAAAACCCTGTTGCCGATTAATGTATGCAACTTCACTATTTGATAATTGCCAAGCATTGATAAGCTCCGGCCAGAGCACATCGACTTGAGAAAATTCATGCCCGCCGCAAACTGGACAAATTCCTGAGAAATGATGTATCACTTCGCCACCAAAGCTATTTTTTTCATTGGAATGCCCACCAGGCCGAAACATGTTGAACTTGCATGCACTTTGACAATGAGCGCTTCATGCAACCAGTGATGTTGAATATGGCTGTCTTGTGAGCCGTCAGCAAGTGCAACCGCAATGCTGTAATCACCGGTGGGCAATATTGGCAAACGAAACTCAAACCTTGCGATGAGTTCACCGCCTTGGCCAACGGACTGGGGATTATGCTGATAAACGAGATAGGTGTTGTCGGCAAAAATTGTCTGCCCCAATCGATCTTTAAATTGAAATCCAATGATAGGGCGAGCAAGATACTTGTAAGCTACGCATCGAATCTCCAAAATGATATTTTCTCCACCAACAACCCACGATAGTGATGCCCTGTCTTGATCAAGCAGTCGCACCGATTGGATCTTCGCCTCTCCGGTTCCGAAGCCAGCCAAGTCTGGATTGAATCGGAATATCTCAATGTCGTTGCGCAAAGTAGATGAGTTAAACAATGCTTCACGCATGTCCCGATCTTCAGCAGGATTTTGCTCTTGGCTATGAGCGACATTGATTTTGCTGCCTAGAAGGCCGTCTACCACTTGGTTGGCTTCATACAATGTAGTCAGATAACGCTCAGACACCTCTTTAGGAGACCCCTCTTCAATAACCTGACCCTGCTTTAAAAGAATAGCCTTGCCACATAAATTTACGACAGCTCCTGTATCGTGACTAACAAATAACAAGGTGCCACCATTGTTTTGAAATTGGCGAATAAAACGCATACATTTCTGGACAAAAAAAGCATCTCCAACAGCCAAAGCTTCATCCACCACCAGAATCTCAGCATCCACATGCGCAATAACAGCAAACGCCAGCCTGACCATCATTCCACTTGAATACGTTTTAACTGGCTGCTCAATGAACTCACCAATATCCGCGAACGCCGCAATATCGTCAAAACGCTGATCGATTTCTTCCTTGCTTAACCCCAGCACCGAGGCATTCATATAAACATTCTCACGCCCAGTAAATTCCGGGTTGAAGCCGGAACCCAGCTCTAGCAGGGCGGCAATGCGACCATGGGTAGTAATGCTGCCGGCAGTGGGGTTAAGCGTGCCGCAGATCATCTGTAACAGGGTGGATTTACCGCTGCCGTTACGCCCGATGATGCCAATAGTCTCGCCTTTTCTGACTTCAAACGATACATCCTTGAGCGCCCAGAATTCTCTGAAGTATTGTGCAGGTTGCCTACCAACAACGTGTTGTATTCGGGGTAAGATGAACTGCTTGAGCCGGTCTCGCGGGGTGTCGTAGATCTGGTAGCACTTGGAAAGGTTGCTGACCTGGATGGCGATGTCATCCTGTTCCTGATTCATGGTGTCTTTATCGCTCATGCAAGCTGATTACGGCTGGAAAGATTATCCAAAATTTCGATGTGTATGCTGTATGTGATGCTGTGGGGTGTGCAGTACTTTATGTGACTACAGAAATGCGTTGGCAATGTTTCAGGGTGATATTTGTGTTGTAATGGATTGTTTACCGCCACGGCCTGTGGCTTTATAGCTGAGGATGAATGCGTTTGCAATAAGGGGCCGTGATTTATTCAGCATTTTTCTGATTGATTCGGGATTAATTCTGCCCGTGTTGAGATTGTTGATGACCACTGATTCTGTTTCCATATCGCCCAAGTTAAGCCGGGCTGCGTAGTGGAACCAAGCGGCCTCGGCTTGAACGCATTCATTGTTAGCCCTCTGCGCGACGAATCAATTTGCGCGGGTCACGACGATGATGAAATACGGCCACAACCAGGAACTCGTCGCCGCGAACCCGATAGACCATGGAGAACGGGAATCGCCGCAGCAAGACCTTGCGATAGTCATTGACAATGGGAGCGAATGCCTCGGGATCGCGCACTGCAGAAGCAATAGCAGCATCAATCGATCGAGCGAACTCAAGGCCAAGACCAGTTGCGCGTGACTCGTACCAGGCTTGTGCCTCCACGACGTCAGTCCGAGCTTAAGGTCGAAAGAGGATGCGCATCAGTGGTTGTGCTGAAAGAGCTCGGAACGAACTTGTCCCCACGGCACGGCCGAGGACGGGTCTTCCTCATGGGCATCAAGGCGAGCCTTAAGCTCTTGAAGCTGGGCGGACGTAAGAGCTGCTGCCTCAGGATTCTCGGCCGCGATACTGTCCCAAATGTCCTCGGCAAGCTGGATTCGCTCGGCCACGGAGAGGTTGAGGAAGTCGGGTTTGTGCTGACTCATGTTGGCAGTATAGATTGATGCTCTTCTGGAGGCTAACAAAAATTAATGATAACGCTATGTTTCCGGAAAATCTCCCGGGAATTTGTTCCGGGAAAGACCGGGCAAACCATCATTATCCTTGCGAACACCGGAATAATCCAGTCAGTGACTGCAGGGGATTGGGTTGCTTCACGCCTTAGATCCTGTTTACGATCTTCTGAGTAGCAGAGCCAGGAATGCCAGGTGAATGAATTGCAAGCTGGTATTGAGTTTACGCTCGCAGTTTTTCCACAGCCGCCGATTCTTCTCCAGCCAGGCAAAGCTGCGCTCGACGATCCAGCGTTTGGGCATAACCTTGAACGTGTGCAATTCACTACGCTTGGCAATCTGCACTGTCACGTGCTCGCCCAGGATGTCCTTGACGCCCTGGGCAAAAGGCTGACCGACGTAGCCGCTATCACACAGCAGACTTTGGATTTGCTTCAAGTTCGGTTTGCAGCGCTTGAGAGCCTGCAACGCTCCTTTGCGATCGGTCACTTCTGCCGTGGTTACCGCAATCGCATGCGGCAAACCCTGGGTATCTACCGCGATATGACGCTTGATGCCTGATACCTTCTTGCCTGCGTCATAGCCCTTCTGGCCCGCCGTGTCCGTGTTCTTCACGCTCTGCGCGTCCACGATCAGGAACGTGCTGCAAGCGTTGCGCCCCAACTTCTCTCGGGCCGCGCCAACCTGATTTTTTTAACGCCCGCTCCAACAGGCTGACGCCATCCTGGTCGGGCTCACTCCATTTGCGCCAATAGGCATATACGCTCTGCCACTTGGGAAACTTGTCGGGCAGGTATCTCCATTGGCAGCCAGTGCGCAGCAGATACAACACCGCACAGAAGACCTCGTACAGATCCACTGTCGTAGGCTTGGTGCGGCGGCGTACACTGCGCAGTAATGGCTCTATCTCGGCAAATTGTTCTCTGCTGATATCGCTGGCATATTTCGTTCTCTTCATCCCCGTATTGTCAGCGATGGAGAAAAGATTGTAAACGGGCTCTTAAATTATTTTCTATCTCCTGCATCGTGCTCTTCGTTTGACGTATTACGTTTGACGTAATAGACTCGTTTGTATGATTCAGTCGTTTCGTTGCAGAAATACACAAACCCTGTTTGAGGGCGAATGTCCGCAATGTTTTCGTGCGATCCGGACTGTTGCTGAACGAAAGCTAACTCAATTGGATGCCGCTCAAACCATTGAATTTCTGCGCTCTCCTCCGGGAAATCGGCTGGAGAAACTGTTTGGCAACCGCGCGGGGCAATGGAGCATCCGCATTAATGCGCAATGGCGGATATGCTTTATATGGAATGAATTCGGCCCTGTTAATGTTGAGATTGTTGATTATCACTGAGGTATCGTCATGACTAAACTCGTTAACCGCATGCGCGCCGTTCATCCCGGCGAAATATTGCGGGAAGATTTTCTGATTCCAGCTGGGATAAGTGCAAATGCGCTGGCTATTGCCCTGGCCATACCTGCCACTCGTATCCATGAGATTGTCAAGGAAAGGCGATCCATCTCCGCTGATACAGCTGAACGATTGGCACGGTATTTTGGCGGAGATGCCGCTTCCTGGTTGGCCTTGCAGGCCAGTTATGATCTGAAAACACTACCTACGCGCGACGAAATTGAACGCCACGTGCAAAAGCGTGAAGAGCTTGCATAACTTAAATTGGTAGTGGCCAATTCCCTCGCATTGCCTGGAGCAAACTTCATGTCCCATCTTGGGTCATTGAGAGAAGGCCGCAGAGTCGACGCGGCAATCCAGCACTCTCGCAACAATTCCGAAAACTGGAAGCTTGATACGTTCTGTTGACGGATGTGGCCGGTACCGCTAATGGAGAGGGAGGGTGCATTTCAAAACCGGCAGTTCGTGCCGGTATCGATCCTATCCCTTTATTCGTTTGACTCCGGCCGGTTAGTGGATGCCCTCTATTACTTCATCATTCATAGTGAAATCGGCAGGCAATAATCACTAACTCAGTATCATTGACATCCTCGCCGCCCTGAAGGACAGCGTTCCTACGGCGCTCAGGCGACAATCGCCTGAGTCGCTTCGGTGGGTTCCTGCTTCGCTGGATGGCCCGATTGCACCATTCCTCCACAGGCTAAAACGCGATGCCCTCGCGCTAGGATATTGATTGCGCCGACGAGATCGGCGTTTTCTTCAAAGCCACACTCGACGCACTCAAACTTGGCCTGCGTCTGCCGGTTGTCTTTCGACACATGACCGCAGCACGGACAGGTTTGACTGGTGTATTGCGGCGGCACGGCGACGACGAAACCGCCATTCCATGCTGACTTGTACTCAAGCTGTCGCCGAAACTCGAACCAACCCTGATCGAGAATCGAAAGATTCAAGCCGGACTTCTGTTTCACGTGCTTGCCGTGCTGTTCGCTGTTGCCCTTGGCCGACTTTGACATGTTCCGAACCTGCAAATCTTCGATGGCGATCATGGCGTGGTTTTGGCCGATCTGGCACGAAGCCTTGTGCAGAAAATCTTTTCGGGCGTTGGCGATGCGAGTGTGAATGCGCTGGACGTGGATTTTCGCCTTCTTCCAGTTGTTGCTGAATTTGACTTTGCGGCTCATGGCTCGCTGATAGCGTGTCAGCCGTTGCTGATGTTTCTTGAAGCTGTTGAGCGGCTCAAGGTGGCTTCCGTCGCTCAGAGTGGCGAAACGGGCAATGCCCATGTCGATGCCAACAGCCTCACCTTGCGGCAAAGGCTGGTCGACTTTACGCTCCGTTTGGATCGACACGAACCACTTGCCGCAGGATTGGTTCACCGTGACGTTCTTGACTTCGCCCAGCACGTCCCGGCTGTTGCGATAACGCAGCCATCCAAGTTTCGGCAGAAACACACGGCTGTTGCCCTGATCGAGTTTGATGCCTTGCGGATAGCGGAAGCTATCTGAAACGCCTTTTTTCTTGAAGCGCGGGAAATCGGCACGCTTCTCGAAGAAGTTCTTGTAGGCGCGTTCCAGATTCTTGAGCGCCTGTTGCAAGGCTTGACTGGGAGTTTCGTTCAGCCAGAGCGTTTGCGGTTGCCCTTTCCATTCGGTGAGTGCCTTGCATAGAGCGGCGTAGCCGAGCTTCTTTTCTCCCGCCTCGTGCCGCTCCTGCTGCAACGCCAGCGTCTTGTTGTAGACATACCGACACGAACCGGCAAATCGGCGCATGAGGTGCTGCTGTTCGCCGTTGGGCTGTAGCTCGAATCGGTAGGCTTGAAGACGTTGCATGTCGCATAGTATAGTTTGGTCTATGGAAGAAAACAACGACATTCGGCGCGGACGACACTGTGTTTTTAACATGCATGTCCATTTGGTCTTTGTAGCGAAATATCGGCGCAAAGTATTCGACTCAGCAGCTATCGACAGGCTGCGCGAACTGTTTGCCAAGGTTTGCAATGACTTCGAGGCGCAACTGGTCGAAATGGACGGCGAGCGCGACCATGTTCATTTGCTGGTCAGCTATCCGCCGAAAGTTCCGGTATCAGCTTTGGTTAATAGTTTGAAAGGCGCATCCAGTCGCGTGCTGCGGAAAGAAAGGCCGGACATCGCCAAACGCTTCTACTACAAGGGCGTGCTGTGGTCGCCTTCCTACTTTGCATCCTCTTGCGGCGGCACTCCGATCAGCATCATTCGTCAATACATTGAGCAGCAGGCGACGCCAACTTAACGGCAGAGAAGGAGTCCTGCGGACTCCGCGCTATCCATCCCCGGCCAGAACGTCGGGCTTTCCGCGCTAACTGGTAACACGATAAACCAGGCGATTTGTTTCATCGATACGTCTTGACCAGTAACCCGATAATTCTCCTCGCAGTGGTTCTGGTTTGCCGATACCGGCAAATGGATCGCGCGCGGCAGCGGTAATTAATGAATTCAATCGCCTGAGCGTTTTTTTATCCTGATCTTGCCAGTAAAGGTAAGCCTCCCACGCATCAGGAACGAAACGAATGACACGCACAATTAGTCAGCGGACAATGGATGATCCTGCGCTTGTCCTGAGCAATTGCTCTGGCCAGGGCGGCGGCATTTGCCGGATTACTGGTCAAGTGCAGTGTTTCCATGATGCTGTTATAACTATCCAGCGACATCACCACGGCATCACCTTCTGCATCACGGCGACTGATAATAACCACATCCGCATCCTGAATAACGTCATCCAAAACAGATTTCAGCGCATTACGTGCATGTGAATAAGTAATAACCTTCATAGCAGCCTTATTTGTACAATAAATTGTTCAAATATAAAAAAGATACATACTGAACACAAGCCAGTTTTTTCTATTGGGTAGCGTCTGTAATTATTCCTGCGAACACCGGAATAACCCGGCCAGCGGCTGCAAGAAAGCTGGATTGTTTCATATTTTCGGCGTTCGCAAAGGCGGTTGAGTTGGGCCAGATTACTTACTTCGCGCGCTGCTGCTTTAAGAGCCTGTTTACGATCTTCTGAGTAGCAGAGCCAGGAATGCCAGGTGAATGAATTGCAAGCTGGTATTGAGTTTACGCTCGCAGTTTTTCCACAGCCGCCGATTCTTCTCCAGCCAGGCAAAGCTGCGCTCAACAATCCAGCGTTTGGGCATGACCTTGAAGGTATGCAGCTCACTCCGCTTGGCAATCTGCACTGTGACGGGCTCTCCCAGGATTTTTCGTACCTCTTCAGCAAACGGTTTTCCGGTGTAGCCGCTGTCGCACAGCAGACTTTGCACGTGCTCCAGGTTCGGTTTGCAGCGCTCCAGCGCTTGCAATGCGCCTTTGCGGTCAGTCACCTCCGCCGTCGTCACCGCAATGGCATGCGGCAACCCTTGCGTATCGACCGCGATATGGCGTTTGATGCCCGATACCTTCTTGCCAGCGTCATAACCCTTCTGACCCGCCGTGTCCGTGTTCTTCACGCTCTGCGCGTCCACGATCAAGAACGTGCTGCAAGCGTTGCGCCCCTGTTTCTCGCGGGCCGCGCCAACCTGATTTTTTTAATGCCCGCTCCAGCACGCTTACACCGTGCTGGTCGGGCTCACTCCATTTACGCCAATAGGCGTACACACTCTGCCATTTGGGAAACTCGCCAGGCAGGAACCTCCATTGGCAACCGGTGCGCAGCAGATACAGCACCGCACAGAATACCTCGTATAGATCCACCGTCGTGGGCTTGGTGCTGCGTCGGACACTACGCAGGAGTGGCTCTATCCCGGCAAATTGTTCTCTGCTGATATCGCTGGCATATTTCGTTCTCTTCATCCCCGTATTGTCAGCGATGGAGAAAAGATTGTAAACGGGCTCTTAGGAACCACTGAGAAACGTCAGCGAGGTAGTCAGTTCAAGGCAAGAATCGGCAAAAAAGCGAAGTTTATGCGTAATAAATGAGCATTTTGAACCGATGTTTAACGCAAAAATAACAACGCAGGTAGTTTTTCAGAGGTTCTCTAGACGCCTCTACTATATCCAATAGACTCCACTGGCATTCTGTAGAAATTCCGGATAAAAAACCAAATCTGCGGCACGGTTTTGGTATTGAACAGTCACGACAGATAAAAAACGCTGATTAGCTGTACGGTGCGGCATTCAGAGAACGTCGGCAAATCCTTTTCTGGTCTTTTGGAACCAGGCAAATCCAAGCCAGGCGATGATTCCGGTAACCAGCCAATAAACCGCCAGCAGCGGGAAATCCGGCATTTTCCCCCAGTACAGAACATCCCGCATCATTTCGATGACCGGGGTAAGGGGGTTGAGGTACAGCAGGCGCTGGTAGTTCTCAGGCAGGGCGCTGATCGGGTAAAAAATGGGGCTGAGGAACATGAGCACCGAAGTTACCACGCCGATGAATTGCGATACATCACGCAGATAAACACCCAGTGATGCCAGCGCCCAGCTTAGGCCCATAATGAACAGGGCAAATGGCAGGATTACCAGCGGGAGTAGCAACGTAGTGGCATGCGGTATCCCGAATAAAACACCATAGGCAACCAGCCAGACACCCAGGCTGATCAGGGCATGGTACAAAGCCGAAAGCAGACTGACAAAAGGCAGGGTTTCCAACGGAAAAACCACTTTTTTGACGTAATTGGGATTGGCAAGAATCAATCCGGGCGCGCGGTTGATACATTCGGCAAACAGATTGAACACGATCAGGCCGGCAAAAAGCACCAGGGCAAACTCGGTTTTGGATTCGCTCCCCACGCTCCAGCGCGCCTTGAACACCACACTGAATACAAAGGTATACACCACCAGCATGAATATCGGGTTGAAAAAAGACCACAGCAGACCGAGTACAGAGCCACGATAACGCCCCAGCACCTCCCGCTTGGCAGAAGCCAGAATCAGCTCACGGTTACGCCAGAGACAAACGAACATTTCTACCGGTGTTGCAGGAAAGCTACGCATGGGCGGCATCGTCCAGCGTGTTGCAGCAAACAATTTTCCCGCTTTCAAAAAGCAGGGAAATCCGCATTGAAGTATTCATGCAAAGAGGGTGATAGATCATTTTTGATTTCATCAATATCGTTAATCCAGATTATCTATTCAAAATAAAGAAACCGGCCATATTCTCACAAACTGGCCATCTGCCGGAATCGCGGATATTCATCGCCAGAATGGATGAGCCTAATCACCGGAAGCTGCTTTCGGCAGATTTGACCAGAAATCCTCCACAATTTCTGCCACGGCGGCCTTGACGGCAGCCAGTGGTTGGCTGCCGTTCACTATGCGGATTCGTCGCGGAAATTGCTGGGCACGTTGCAAATAGGCTTGCCGCACGCGTTCAAAAAAGGGATCGGTTTCCCTTTCAAAACGATCGGCCGTCCTGGAAGATTGCACCCGTTCACGACCCAATGTCACCGGCACATCGAAGTACAGGGTGAGATCGGGAGAAAATTCCTCCTGTACCCACTGTTCCAGCTTCTCCAGTTTTTCCGTTGACATTCCCCTGCCCCCACCCTGGTAGGCGAAACTGGCGTCGGTGAAGCGGTCGGAGATCACCCAGGCGCCACGATCGAGCGCGGGCAGGATCACTTTGTCCAGATGTTCCCGCCGTGCAGCAAACATCAACAAGGCTTCAGTCTCGGGGTGCATGGCCTGACGGTGGTCCAGCAGCAGCTGCCGCAAAGCCTCGCCCAGCGCCGTGCCTCCCGGTTCGCGCGTCACGACCACCTCCAGCCCCTTGTCCTGCAGGTAGTGTTCCAGCCATGCCAGATGGGTACTTTTTCCCGCACCATCGATTCCTTCAAAAGTAATAAATTTTCCGCGCTGCAAGATAATCGCTCAATTAAAATGGTTGACAGGATTTTTCGTTGTAACAGCCTTCCAGAGTGCTCTAACCTGCCATTATCCATGCTAATTGATGCCGAAGGCTACCTCATCCAGGCCAGATATATCCCCTCACCCAATTGCGACGAGCGGCCGGACCGGAATGACATCAGCCTGCTGGTGATCCATGCCATCAGCCTGCCGCCGGAAGAATTTGGCGGTGAAGGTGTCATCGAACTGTTCACCAATCAGCTCGATCCGCAGGCGCACCCGTATTATCAAGCGCTGGAAGGCTTGAAAGTTTCTAGCCATTTCTTCATTCGCCGTAACGGAGAAATCATCCAGTTCGTCCCCTGCACCCGGCGCGCCTGGCACGCCGGTGTATCCTGCTGGCAAGAGCGTACCCGCTGCAATGATTTCTCGATCGGCATCGAGCTGGAAGGCAGCGATAACCAGCCGTTTACGCCCATGCAATACACCCGGCTGACTGAACTCACTCAGGCGATACAGGCGGCCTACCCTGTCCATGATATTGTCGGCCACGCTGACATCGCCCCGCAAAGAAAAACCGACCCCGGCCCTTATTTTGACTGGCAACATTACCGCCAAACACTTGAAAAACGGATAACACATGATTAGCCACCCTGCTCTCCGCAAGCTTACGGTTGCTGCAATGGCAGCCGCGTTCTGCCCAATGGCGATGACTTCCGCAGTAGCCGGTGATCCCGATACAAAGCTACCCAGGCTCATCTGCCAAGTGCGCTACGCCAGCGAGACGCGCCTGCTTCACCAGTCAGCCACGCCCGATCCCTACACTGCCGCCACGATGGATTTTGATAACCGCTTCCGTTTCAGGGCAGTCGTGCTGGGCTCATCCGCCCGGATCGATCACATCACACTCACTGTGTATGAGCTGGCTGAAGGTGACACCCCTCCTGTGATCGTTCACCAGGCACGCTATCAGCCGCCTTTCAACATGGGCAGCGAAATCCCGGCCCTGACCGGCTGGAATCACGTTTATGCAAACCACCTTGGGCGCGAACTGCGCTATGGCTGTGCACTGGAGGAAAAATCATGACAAGCCGCAAAACCGGCAGCAAACTAATCCAGTTTTTGCTCCTCTGCGCGCTGGGCACCTTCAGCTGCACCAGTATGGCCGGGAAAACCGGGTCCGGAACAGGAACAGTGCGCATGGTCTGGGTGGGAGATGTCATGCTGGCTGACGGGCCCGGCCGTCTGATTGCAAACGGTGGCGACCCCTTCCAGCCCTTTGCAACCCGGCTGGACAAAGCCGATATCCGGATAGCCAATCTGGAATGCGTAATTGCTGAAGGCGGCAAGGTGCTCGACAAACCGTGGACCTTTCGCGCTTCCACCGATGCATTGCCCTTGCTGAAAAACCATGTTGACGCCGTTTCACTGGCCAACAATCATGCAGGGGATTACGGCAAGGCTGCCTTCGCGGAAATGCTCACGCGCCTGCAACAAGCCAGCCTGCCTTATTTTGGCGGCGGCATGGACTGGCGTGAAGCTCATCAGCCGCGCATCATCAAACGCAAGGGTCTGAAAATTGCCTTGCTGGGCTATAACGAATTCTTCCCGCGTGAATTCGAGGCCGGTGAAAAACTGCCCGGCTCGGCCTGGTCGGAAGATGAACAGGTTGTATACGACATCCGGCAGGTGCGCAAGCAGGCGGATATTGTCATCCCCTTCATGCATTGGGGTCAGGAACATGAACCGATCGCCAACGATCGCCAGCGCGAACTGGCCCGACTGATGATCGATGCAGGAGCTGATGCCGTAGTGGGCACACACCCTCATGTCGTGCAGGATACGGAAACCTACCGGGGAAAGCCCATCATCTACAGCCTGGGTAATTTCATTTTTGATGGATTTTCCACTACCGAGAACAATACTGGCCAGGTACTGTGGATGGATGTGACTGCCAAAGGCGTAACGCACTGGCATGTCGAGTCCGCCCACATTGATCCGCAAGGTACACCGCATCCGCAACATGACTGAACGGAGGACACCTGTGAATAGACGGCTTCCGGCAGAGGAACAAACGACCCTGTCCCGGCATGTCGGCTTCCGGGTAATTGCGGGGACACTGGCCGGAATGGTTCTACTTGTACTCTACGAATGAGTTAAACAGCTGATTCAGCCAAGATCATCGCCCTGATGCTCTCTCACAAAATCTTCCACCCGGAGATCCGGTTTCTTCAACGACTCGACGGGAGTGATAAAATCCGGCGATTATTTTCTGCTATCTACATGGATAAATCACAACATGATCGGCATTCTGGTCATCAGTCACGAACAATTGGGAGCCAGTCTGATCGACTGTCTCGTACATATTCTGGGTGAACGCCCCCCGCTGCTGGTCAATCATGCCGTTTTCCCCGCAGCAGACCCCGATACCGAAGCCACTCGGCTGCAGACAACACTCAGGCAGCTGGATCAGGGCGATGGCGTGCTGATTCTGACGGACATCTTCGGGGCAACACCCGCCAATATCGCCTGCAGGCTGGTCCGGCACGGACACATCGAATGTCTCGCCGGCCTGAATCTGCCTATGCTGCTGCGTGCTGTGCAGTACCGGCATCAACCCCTGCCACGGCTGATCGACAAGGTTCTGGCAGGTGGCCGGGAAAGCATCATTCAGACAACATCAGGAAATGGCCATGCAAACTGAATCAATCACCATTATCAACAAGCTGGGGTTGCATGCGCGTGCATCTGCCAAGCTGACCAGGCTGGCTGGTGACTTCGAGAGCGAAGTCTGGATTTCGCGCGGCGGCCGCCGAGTCAACGCCAAAAGCATCATGGGTGTGATGACGCTTGCCGCCGCCAAGGGCACGGTGGTTGAGCTGGAAACCAGTGGTCCGGATGAAATCCAGGCCATGGCAGCACTGAAAGCGCTTATCAATGACTATTTCGGGGAAGGTGAATGAGCTTCATCCTGCATGGCACTGGCGTTTCCGAAGGCATTGCAATTGGTCACGCGCATCTGGCTTCATCCGCAACCCTGAATGTTCCCCATTACCTATTACCGAAGAACCAGATTGATGCTGAACAGGCCCGTTTGCGCAATGCCTTTTCCACCGTGCGGCTGGAACTGGAAACACTGAAAAATTCAACTGCGCAGGGTTCCATGCTGGCTGAATTCCATGCCTTTCTGGAATTGCACCAGATGATTCTGGATGACCCGATGCTGTCCCATGCGGCACTGGAAATGATGGAACAGGCGCAATGCAATGCCGAATGGGCAATTACGCAGCAAATGGGGGTATTGATTGCCCGCTTCGAGGAAATAGAGGATGCCTACCTGCGTGAACGCAAAGCCGATGTTGCCCAGGTCGTTGAGCGCGTGCTGAAAGTATTGCTCGGACATCCAGGATACACTCCACCGCCATTGAAACATGATGGCTCCAGCATTCTGGTGGCACATGACCTGAGCCCGGCTGATGTCATGCAGTACAAGCAGCACCAGTTTTCCGCCTTTCTGACCGATATGGGCGGGCCGACCTCGCACACTGCCATTGTTGCGCGCAGCCTCAACATTCCCTCGATCGTGGCGATGCAGCACGCTCAGCAGCTCATTTATGAAAATGACAATCTGATTGTGGACGGCAATCAGGGCATTGTCATCGTCAATCCAGACAAATACATCCTGGCCGAATATCGCCTGAAGCAAAGCCAGCTGGAGCTGGAAAAGCGCAAGCTCTGGCGTATCCGCACGGTAAAACCGGTAACGCTTGATGGCGTGGCAGTGGATTTGCTCGCCAATATTGAACTACCGCAGGAGGTTGAACAGGCAAGGGAATGTGGCGCTATGGGTATCGGCCTGTTCCGCAGCGAATTCCTGTTTCTCAACCGTGATGATCTGCCGGGCGAGGAAGAACAGTTTGAAGCCTATTCCACCGTGATCAAGGGGATGCATGGGCAACCGGTTGTGATCCGTACATTTGATCTGGGGGCAGACAAAAATCTGCGCAATTCTTACCGCACGGCGCCCAATCCGGCGCTGGGATTGCGTGCGATCCGCCTGAGCCTGGCCGAACCGGGCATGTTCCTGGTGCAGCTGCGTGCGATTTTGCGCGCCTCCGTTCTGGGTAAAACCCGGATTCTGATTCCGATGCTGTCCAGCAGCCGGGAAACCGACCAGACACTGCAAATGATCGAATTTGCCAAGCAGAGCCTGCGTGACGAAAATAAGCCTTTCGATGAATCCATTAAGATTGGCTGCATGGTGGAAATTCCCGCCACCGCCCTGAGCCTGGAACTATTCATGCGCAAGCTGGATTTTCTGTCGATCGGCACCAATGACCTCATCCAGTACACACTTGCCATTGATCGTACCGATGAGACCGTTGCTCATCTGTTTGATCCGCTGCACCCGGCCATCCTTCACCTGCTGGCCCGGATCATCCAGAATGCCGGGAAAGCTGGAGTCCCGGTTTCCATTTGCGGAGAAATGGCCGGTGATTCGGAATACACCCGCCTGCTGCTCGGCATGGGACTGCGCCAGTTTTCCATGTATCCCGCGCAGCTGCTGACCGTGAAACGTGAAATTCTTGGCAGCCACCTGCCTGACATCACCCGCCTGACACAGAAGATCCTCAAAGCGGACGAGCCGGAAAAAATTCACGACCTGCTGAAAAAGCTCAACAGCTGATTTGCCACTCTGGATGCAGCAGGAATAGTGCATTTTCCGCAGTACAATTGGATACAATGAGCACTCAATCTTCATACCCACAGTTGGTTTTACTCTATTCAGACGTTTATGCAGGAATCTGATTCAATCGGTATCGTATCCGCGCGACGCGCCCATTTTGACACTCCACTCAGCCTGAAAAGCGGGGCGGTGCTGGATGGCTACGAACTTGTTTATGAAACCTACGGCGAGCTCAATGCAGATCGATCCAATGCGATTCTGGTCTGCCATGCCTTGTCCGGCAATCATCATGTTGCCGGTGTTTACGCTGACAATCCGAAAAATACCGGCTGGTGGAACAATATGATCGGGCCGGGCAAGCCGATTGATACGCGCAAATTCTTTGTCATTGGTATCAACAATCTCGGAGGCTGTCATGGCTCCACTGGGCCCATCAGCATCAATGATAAAACCGGCAAGCGCTACGGACCGGATTTTCCGCTAATCACCACCAGCGATTGGGCCAGAACCTATGTCCGTTTTGCTGACCAGTTCGGTATTGATCAATTTGCCGCTGTCATCGGTGGCAGCCTGGGTGGCATGTCGGCCATGCAACTGACGCTGGATGCGCCGGAAAGGGTGCGTCATGCTATTGTCGTTGCGGCATCGGCCAGATTGACGGCCCAGAACATTGCATTCAACGATGTGGCGCGTCAGGCGATTCTGACTGATCCCGATTTTCATGGTGGCGACTACTATTCCCATGGCACCCATCCGCGCCGGGGATTGCGCCTTGCCCGCATGCTGGGTCATATCACCTATCTTTCGGATGACTCCATGGCCAGCAAATTTGGCCGGGAATTGCGCAATGGCTCGCTTGCATTCAATTACGACGTGGAATTCCAGATCGAATCCTACCTGCACCATCAGGGTGATAAATTTGCCGATCTGTTTGATGCGAACACCTATCTGTTGATGACCAAGGCGCTTGATTACTTCGATCCATCGCAAGAATACGATGGCAACCTGAGTGCGGCCTTTGCCCGTGCACAGGCCGATTTCCTGGTGCTTTCCTTTTCTTCCGACTGGCGTTTTTCACCGGAACGTTCGCGCGAGATTGTCCGAGCGCTGCTCGATAACAAACTGAATGTCAGCTATGCGGAAATTCCTTCCTCTTACGGGCATGATTCCTTTCTCATGCAGGATGATTACTACCACCAGCTAGTGCGCGCCTACATGAACAACATTGCTATCTAGTCAACCATCAGCCTACGGATTTTTAACTCGACATGATGACCACTGAAATCAGCAGATCGGCACTGACATTACGGCCGGATTTTGCCACCATTGCGGCCTGGATCAGGCCCGGATCCAGCGTGCTTGACCTGGGCTGTGGCGATGGAACACTGCTGCACTACCTCAAGGGCAAACTCGACACACGCGGCTATGGCGTGGAAATTGATGCCGACAACATACTGGCCTGCATGAAAAATGGCATCAATGTGATCCAGAACGACCTTGAAGCCGGTTTATCCGGATTTGAGGATGCCTCGTTCGATTACGTGATTCTTTCCCAGACCCTGCAGGCCATGAAGAACACGGAATACATCATCCGGGAGATATTGCGTGTCGGCAAGGAAGGGATCGTTTCTTTCCCCAACTTTGGTTACTGGAAAAACCGCATGCAGGTAGTCCGTGGCCATATGCCCGTCTCGCCTAGCCTGCCCTACCAGTGGTACGACACGCCAAATGTGCATCTCTGCACCCTGCACGACTTTGAACAGCTCTGCCAGCAGCATCAGATCAACATTCTGGAACGGCGGGTGATGAACAATGACGGCAAGGTCACGTTCTTCCCCAATCTCTTCGGTATCCTCGCGTTCTACCGTTTCAGCCACGCACAGCGTTCCTGATAAAGGAATGCATCAATTTTCCAGCCTGCCTAAAATCCAGCCATAAAATTCAGGCGCAGCCGGTTTTGCCAGCCAAGGGTTTCAAACCCGGCAGGTACATCTTTCTGTCTATAGCGATAGTAGGTTGCGTTTAATGCAACATTCGGGCGCAAAATGTAATCAATCGCCAGCGTATGCTGGAGATAGTTGGTTGCCTGATTGGTATTGTCATGACTGAATGCAGCAAGAACAGCATCTGTTTCAGTCTGTGCATAGCCATAAGTAAAGCGCCAATCCCCTTGCTGATTGGCACGCCCAATCTGAAGATCGGTGCCAAAGCCAGTATTTGCCTTTGTCGCAGCACCAAAATTATGCACATAATCCCCGATAAACCGCACTGGCCATCGCTCGCCAAATCCACGCCATGTCATAACTGCGATTATATCCAACAGATCAAAATCGGAGAGGTAGCGCCCATTCACAAGCTGATTGGAGCGAAAATCGCCTGCTGCAGCACCGGCAACACTGCGCAGGGAATAATCGTAATACCCCACAGCCAGCTCTCCCTGCAGAAATGCAGGTGGCGTTTCCATCGCGATTTGACCGCCAATCATCCGGCTATCCGGGCCGGCAACCGCCTCATCAACGATGAAATAAAGAGCGCTGGTCTTCAGTTTTGTATCCCCAAGGGAGGCTGCATAGCTTGCAGAGGCCCCTTGTGGTGAAACATCAACATCCCACACCAGCTCTGTACGGACAAATGGCTGGGGAAATTTGCCAAGATAAGCCTGAAAATCTCCAGGAGCGAGACGAAGGTAAGCCTGATCCAGACTCACCTGTAAATCGTCATCAAAACCAGATAACGTAATGTCGGTGGAATTGGGATCATCCGGATCACCTGTCGCCAGTTGTCCGCCAACTGCCAGCCAGTCATTCACGGCATAGGCGGCACGCAGGCGGGCGCGCAAAACACCTCGATCGCGATTACGCACCCCCTTGACTCCGAAATTTGATTCGTAGCGAACGCGCATATCGCCAGAAAACATAAAACGAGAGGGTAGCGCCACCACCCCGGTATCCGCCGCAACCGGAACAATCCTGGCCTGAGCTGGTGATGTTGTTGTGGTGGACGTTGATACTTGAGTCGATACTACAGGAGTTGTTGCAGAAGCTGTCGAAGGTGCTTGCTTTGTTGTCACCGCCTGTCGCGCCTGATCCTGTCGCACCAGCGCTGCCTCAAGCTCTGCAATCCTGGCTTGTGCTCTCATCTGTTCTACCTGCAAGGCCTGTACCGCTGCCTTGAGTTCAGCAATTGCAGCATCCTGGGCATTGTTGCTCTTTGCCTGCACGCTTACAGGTGAGACAACAATCAGAAAAAAAACAATCAGAAAAATTTGACAGATCAAAAAATACGAAAAAGAGAATTTGAATTTCAAAAAGATATTCCTGTTTTTCAAACCAATGTCATCGCATCGGCTTTACGCTTTACTTACCGGATATACACAAATTTAATTCGGTAATAATCCAAATACTCGGAAGCGACCTTCACTACCCCGCTTCCAGATCCCAACAGAAATTAAAAGCAACTCGTTCATACGACTCCCACAATCTTCCCAAAATGGAAATCGAGAATACTATTAAAAACAAGAATAGTTTTCAATTATAAAATTGAGTTTATCAACTCCTACCTGCCGATTGCACAATATTCGGAAAACAGAATCACAGGAACAATGGTGCATTGTTCCAATCCGGATACTTCAGCGTGTGTTGCCCTGCATGGACATGCCCCGCATCCGGGTTCGTGGTCGCGATTGTTATTACCGAAGACAAGGAGTTGCCAATCAGCGGGAATCCGCTCCGCCCTCCAGCTCCACCCCGTCTTCCAGTGAATCTTCTTCTTGTTGCATGATTTGCAGGAGGGCGCGTTCACCCATGGCTGCATCCGCCAAAGCAGCCCCGGCACCGGTATAAAGGTAAACAACTTCATTCGCTCCTGCGGTACGCAATTCCCCGATTTCCTCTGGCCATTGGCAAATGGCTGCCACACTGCCTTTGAAGCCACGCAAACGCGCAACCCTCAGCGCATCCAGATTGGCATTGTGAAAAGGCATGGCCAGTATCACCTTTCGCAAGGTTGATACAGACTGCAGGCGGCGCCACAGGTCTCCGTCCACCGCATCTCCATGAAGTACATTGAAGCCTTCATCCCTAAGTTGCGCAACCCGTTCGACATCGTGTTCGATACTAAACACGATATAGCCCGATTCCACCAGCCGCTGGTAACAGGCGCGTCCGACGCGCCCCATGCCCAGCACCAGCACATCGATCCCTTCCAGCGGCACGGGCTGTTCGCTGGGATCCAGCCGATCCGGATCGGTATCCGGCCAGCGCCTTTCGATAGCATCGGCAATCGCTTCCGCTTTCATATTGACCAGTGAACCAATGACAAAACTGGCTGCAACCGATACCGAAACCGTCGTCAACCATTCAGATGCCAGCACACCCGCGCTAATTCCAGTAGACGCCAGAACCAGCGCAAATTCGGAGTTGTTGGTCATGATCAGCGCAGTCAGCACCGCCGTGCGACGGCGCATCTTCATCCGGGAAATCAGAAAAAAATAACCAATACCTTGCAACGGCAGCAGCAATAACAGCAACAGCCCCAGCTCCACCTGCGGCCAGCTGGGTAGTCCGTGCAGGCCGATACTCAGAAAGAAAGCGACCAGCAGCAATTCCTTGAGTGAAAAAATGGAATGAGCCAGTTCGTGTGCACGAGGATGAGAGGCCATGAGCATGCCCATGGCAACGGCTCCCAAATCCCCTTTTAACCCGACCGATTCAAACAAAAGGTAGCCCGGCTCGATCGCCAGCACCATCGTCAGCAATACCAACATTTCGCCGTGTCCCATGTGTTTCCAAATTGAAACAAACAGCTTGCGCGCCGGTAACAACAGAAACAATGTGATCGACCAAAGCGACGGCAGCTCCCCGGACGACACGGCAACATACATCACGGCAATCAAATCCTGCATCACCAGAATGCCAATGGCGATCTGACCATAGCGCGAACGCGCCTCATTGCGCTCTTCCAGCACCTTGATGACGAATACGGTACTGGAGAAACTCAATGCCAGCGCAATCGGCAACCAGCTTTCCAGGCCGGTATTTGCCAGCAGGCCCAGCCCCAGAAGCATCAATCCATTGAACAGTGCAATGCCCAATACCACCAACACTGCAGTCTGTGCCATCGTTGTCAGCCAGACTTCACGCCGCAGCAATTGGCGAATGTCCAGCTCCAGCCCGACGACGAATAACATTAGCGTGACACCGAGATTGGCCAGTGAATCGACCAACGGGTGACCGGGTACATCCATTGCTTTCAGCACAAATCCCGCCACCAGAAAACCGAGCAACGGCGGCAGCTTCAGCATGCGTGCAAAATATCCGCCGAGGAAGGCGGCAATCAGGTAAGTACCGGCAAGGAACATAGCGCTTTAGTCAGGTTAATGAAACAGGAAACGTGCCAGCAGACATGCAATGAAACATACCTTTCCTCCGTCAATGACTGGTTTTTTCCGGTTCTTCGGCTGTTTTCGCAAAATCAATCCGCCCTGCTTTCCATACCAGTACCAATACCGGCATGCCTAGCAGCGCAGTACCGGTAAAAAACAGTTCATAGCCATAGGCATCAACGAATTCACCACTAAAACCGGCGATGAATTTCGGCAACAGCAGCATGACGGAGCTGAACAATGCGTACTGGGTGGCGGAATAGGCGGCGTGTGTCAATCCGGAAAGGTAAGCAACGAAAGCGGAGGATGCGATTCCTGCCGAGAGGTTATCGGCGGAAATGGTGAAGATCAGTCCGTTCACATCGTGCCCCCGGCCAGCCAGCCATACGAACAACAGATTGGTGGCAGCGGACAATACCGCACCCAGAAACAGGGTACGGATCACGCCCATTCTGGCAATCAGCACGCCACCAATAGCTGCTCCCAGAATAGTCATGATCACGCCATACACTTTGGAAATCGTGGCCACTTCATCCTTGGTATAACCCATATCCACATAAAACGGATTGCTCATGATGCCCATGACCACATCCGAAATTCGGTATACGGCGATCAGCGCCAGTATCAGCAGTGCGTGATAGCCATAACGCACGATAAAGTCACGAAACGGTGCCACCACGGCACTCTGTAGCCAGGCAAGCAATCCGGATGCATCATTCGCGCTCGCAGAAGGGGATTGATCCACCAACACTTCCGGTTCGCGGATCAGCAGTGTGGTAATGATCCCGATCAGCATGCAGCCAGCCATGAATCCATACGCCATTTGCCAGGAAAAGGCGCTGTATTCCCCAGGTGAGGTATCCAGTGCTGCTGCAATCCACAGCACACCCGCAGAAGCCAGAATCATCGCCAGCCGATAGCCTGCCTGATAGGTTGCCGCCATTGCACCCTGCAGCCGTAATGCCACCGCTTCGATGCGATAGGCGTCCAGCGCGATGTCCTGTGTAGCGGAAGCAAACGCCACAATCATGGCAAAAATCACCAGATTTGATAAATTTTCGGCCGGATCGGTATTGGCCATGCCGATCAGTGCGATGCCAATCAGCAGTTGTGACAAAAACAGCCAGGCACGGCGGCGCCCCAGCCAGCGGGTCAGCAGCGGCAGCGGCATCCGGTCTACCAGTGGCGACCACACCCATTTGAAGCCATAAGCCAGCCCCACCCAGCTCAAATGGCCGATCGTAGCGCGATCAATTCCCGCCTCGCGCAGCCAGAAGGACAACGTGCCGAGCACCAGCAGCATCGGCAACCCGGCAGAAAATCCCAGCAGCAGCATCCCGGCCACTCGCGGGTGGAGGTAGATACGCAGTGCATGCAGCCAGCTGATGCATGCGCCCGGTTTCATGGATTGAAGTCGTAGTCGATGATCAATGGAGCGTGATCGGAAAAACGCTCATCTTTGTAAATCGAGGCAACAGTAGCCTTGCCTGCCAGCCCCGGCGTGGCGATCTGGTAATCAATCCGCCAGCCGACGTTCTTCGCCCATGCCTGGCCCCGATTGGACCACCAGGTATATTGATCCGGTGCCGGATTGATCTTGCGGAACACATCCACCAGTTTCAGCTCATCAAATACGGTGGAAAGCCAAGCGCGTTCTTCCGGCAGGAATCCGGAATTTTTCTGATTGGAACGCCAGTTCTTGAGGTCGATTTCCTTATGCGCGATATTCCAGTCCCCACACAGCAGCACCTCGCGGCCACACCCAGCCAACGATTGCAACAGCGGAAAAAAATGTTCCATGAAGAAAAATTTGGCTGCCTGACGATGTTCTCCACTGGAACCAGAAGGGAGATAAAGCGAAATGATGGACAAATTGCCGAAATCCGCTCTCAGATAACGTCCTTCTGCATCAATTTCGGGGATACCGGTTCCCTCCATGATCTGATCGGGGGAGCGGCGGGTGTAAAGCCCCACCCCGCTGTACCCCTTTTTCTCGGCGCAGTGGAAATAACCGGTGTAGCCATTGGGGGCACGCATGATGCCGTGAATATCCCCCTGCTGCGCTTTCAGCTCCTGCACACAGATCACATCCGCCTCCTGCCGGGGCAGCCAGTCGAAAAATCCCTTGCTGGTTGCCGAGCGCAGGCCATTCAGATTCAAAGTGACAATTCTCATGCGATAGCGGGAAGCGGGTGTTCAACGGCGGGACAGATCAGGCTTGCAATAAACCCGGGCTGGATACCCCTCGGCACGGCGAGTGTTGCGGATGACATCTCCGCCACTGCGGATACAGACCATGGTTGATTTATCCAGATTGGGGAAATATTCGTTTTCTCCCGGCAGGAAGGGTGCCGGTGGCACGGCTTCACGAATCAGACGACAGGTTACAGGCTCGTTTTCCGGCACCGGGTCATCCGTGTGCGGCGGTAGCGGACAAAGCTGGCAGGGATTTCCCGGACACAGGCAACCCTTGCATCGCGTATTGGTACTGGCACTGGCGCCGACACTGTTTCCGGCTCCTGCTGATTGCGCAACGGATACCAGCGGCAAGGCCATTAGTACGGAAAATATTGAACAAACAATCCATTTCAACCACATAAATCAAACCCTCCAACATATACACAATAAATTCAAACTTTCATGAGCCATACCAGAATCACCAGCCTTCCGTAGTACCGTACTCTCTACCCCTTCATTTCCGGAACAATCTGCCGCAGCAGTTGAAACAGAGCACGATAACTTTTGGGTGGCTTGCCTGCCAGTTTTTCCTTTTCGGCGTTGCGCAATAAGGTGCGCAATTGCCCGGCATCGGCCTCCGGGTAGGTTTGCATGAATTCGGTCACCGCTGTTTCATCACTGGTAAGACGATCGCGCCATCGTTCCAGTTGATGCAGCCAGGCGGTATGGCGCTGGCCGGTATGCTGCCAGGCATCCAGTCTGGCTTCAACAGGCTGGGGATCAATGGTGCGCATCAGCTTGCCGATGAGCTGCAACTGTCTGCGGCGTGCGCCATGGCTGGTGATCTTGCGGATTTCACGCAATGCATCCACCAGCTTTTCGGGCAAATCCAGCTCGGCAATGCGGGCAGGTTCCAGCCCTATCAGCCGCTCGCCCAAATCCTGCAAAGCGTGCATTTCCTGTTTAATGCGGGTTTTACTGGGCTGGGGCTCAAATCCGGAATCGGGCTGATTTTCTGCCTGGGAATGATCGGACATAGTCACTCGTATCGGGAATAGTCAACAAACTGTTATCATAACCTGCTTTGAAAAGCGGGACGCACTGAACCGGGCACTCGCACCGAAAAATGGCTTCCGGGCTGATTTCTCGATCTCTTTCCACCATTTCCGGCCAACCCCGGCCTGGTAACGATTAGCTACTCCGACAATAACGAACGACTTCCTGCCCATTTACGCCATGGATATCTCAAACCACCCAGTTGAAAAACAGGCTTCTTTTTCCTACTCCTCCGAAACCCTGCAGCAGATTGCTGATGACGTGCTGATACTGGCCCGCAAGGGCGGAGCGGATGCCTGCGATATGAATGTTTCCGAAGGCTCCGGCCAGAATGTGACTGTGCGCCAGGGCGAAGTCGAAACCATCGAATACACGCGCGACAAAGGCCTCTCCGTCACTGTCCATATCGGGCACAAACGGGGCAATGCCAGCAGCTCGGATTTTTCCCCGCAGGCAATCCGGGATACAGTCTCGGCGGCCTTGTCCATCGCCCGCTATACCGCAGACGATATTTATGCCGGTCTGGCTGATCAGGATTTGCTGGCAACTTCCTTTCCGGATCTCGATCTTTATCACCCGTGGGAATTGCCGGTGGAAGAAGCCATCGAGCTGGCGCGCCAGTGTGAAGCCGTAGCACTGGCTACCGACAAGCGCATCACCAATTCCGAAGGTGCCAGTGTATCTGCCGGTACCTCCCAATTTATTTACGCCAACAGCCTCGGGTTTTGCGCAGGCTATCCGCTATCACGCCATAGCATCAGTTGCGCTGTCATCGCTGGGGAGCAAAGCAACATGCAGCGCGATTACTGGTACAGCGTTGCGCGTGCAGCAGGTGATCTGGAAGCCATTGCAGAAATTGGCAAAAAAGCCGGTATGCGCAGCCTGGCCCGCCTGGGTGCAAAAAAAATCGCCACCTGTGAAGTACCCGTGCTGTTCGAATCCACCGTTGCTTCCAGCCTGATTGGCTATTTTGTCCAGGCAATCAGCGGTGGCAGCCTTTACCGCAAATCCTCCTTCCTGCTGGACAGCATCGGCAAACAGATATTTCCAGCCACGCTCCAGATCAGCGAGCTGCCACACCTGCCAAGAGGACTGGCCAGCTGCGCGTTTGATGATGAAGGTGTGGCAACCCGTGCACTGGTAGTAGAGAATGGCATCGTGCGGGGCTATTTTCTGGGCAGTTACACCGCGCGCAAGCTCGGCATGCATTCCACCGGCAATGCAGGCGGCAACCATAACCTGATCGTGGAAAATGATGCCCCCCTCTCTTTCGATGCCCTGCTGAAAAAGATGAACAAAGGTTTGCTGGTGACTGAACTGCTCGGCCACGGTGTCAATCTTGTCACCGGGGATTATTCCCAGGGCGCAGCCGGATTCTGGGTGGAAAATGGGGAAATCAGCCACCCGGTGGAAGAAATCACCATCGCTGGCAATCTGAAAGACATGCTGTCCGGCATCATCGCTCTTGGCAGCGATACCATCGTGCGCGGCTCGCGCCAGTGCGGCTCATTGCTGATCGAACGCATGACCATTGCCGGACATTGAACCACGAACCAGACCGGAAAAACTCCCCCTACTCCAATCCATCTGCCATGACTCACTCGCATAATGAAAATCTCGGCTATATATACGGGATCATCGCAGTAACCGCATTTGCGATCACACTTCCAGCCATGCGAGTAGCACTGAGCGTGTTTGATCCCGTTTTTGTAGCGCTGGGTCGGGGAACAGGCGCTGCGGTGCTGGCATCCATTTTTTTATGGTCTACACGACAGCGTCTGCCAACCCGTGATGAAGCCAGGGGGCTCATCATCGTTGCAGCCGGAGCCGTCATCGGTTTCCCGTTACTGGCTGCCTGGGCAATGCTGTATGTCGATGCCTCGCATGGCGGTGTCGTGCTCGGTATTCTCCCACTAGCCACTGCGGTAGCAGCCGCCCTGTTTTCCGGCGAACGCCCGTCCGCGAGATTCTGGCTGTTTGCGCTGGCCGGTGCCGGATTGGTTGTCGGGTATTCGCTCAATCGGGCGGGTGGCACGCTCCACATAGCGGATCTTGCCCTGTTCGGCTCCATTGTCTGTGCCAGTGTCAGCTACGCGGAAGGAGCGCGATTATCCAAAACACTGGGTGGCCCGCAGGTGATTTCGTGGGCGCTGGTATTTTCTTTCCCGGTTCTGATTGTCCCGACCATCCATTACGCACCGGCAACACTGGATTTACCGCTTGAACCCTTGCTGGGATTTCTTTACCTCACCGCCATCAGCCAATACCTCGGCTTTTTTCCCTGGTACCACGGGCTCGCTCTGGGCGGCATCTCCAAGGTAAGCCAGACCCAGCTGCTGCAACCATTCCTGACTATCATCGCTTCCGTGCTGATACTGGGAGAACATGCTGATTTCATGACTTGGCTGGTAGCCACCCTCGTGGTTGCCATCGTCGCCATCGGCAAGCGTTCACAGGTAAAACACCACGAAATCAAGCCTGTCACCATGGCCGATACTGTTTCGTAAGTTGGGGCATGAACACAACATCCCCCATCTGTTTATCGCAATACTTCGAGCGGGTTGGCTATCAAGGGACTGCAGAAAACACACTGGAAGTATTACATGCGCTGACTCGCGCGCACACGCAGTCAATTCCGTTTGAAAATCTGGATGTCTTCCTGAAAAGGCCGATCCATCTGGAAACGGAAACCCTGTTCAACAAACTAGTTCTAGCCAGGCGCGGCGGATACTGTTTCGAGCAGAACGGCCTGTTTTTGCAAGTGCTATTGCAACTCGGATTCAAGGCACATCCCCTGGCGGCGCGGATACGCCTGCGCGCCACTGATCGTTCGGAGATACCGGCGCGCACCCACCTGTTCATCGGTGTCGAGCTGGACGGTCAGCAATGGCTGACTGATGTCGGGGTTGGCGGCTATTCGCTGACACAGGCATTGCTGTGGCAGGAAAATCTAGAGCAGGAAACACCGCATGATCACCGCCGACTGGTGCGTGAGGATGGACGCTGGTTTCATCAGGTTTGGGTGGATGGCCGCTGGCTCGACATCTATGAATTCCAGGGTGAAGAAATGCCGGCCAGCGATCAGAAAGTAGCCAACTGGTACACCAGCACCTACCCGGAATCCAGCTTTGCGAAACAGGTCATGGCCGCACGCGCCCTGCCTGATGGCGGACGCTTGTCACTGCTGGACGGAGAATTCAAACATCGTCATCCGGATGGCCACGTCACGGCACACGTTGTTCCGCCCGATCAATTGAAACATGTGCTGCTAGAGCAGTTTGCCATCCGCTGGCCGGAAGCATGATAGAAAGCCGGTTATCCGGGGGATGTTGCAGACCGGATCATCTTGGCGCCAGTCAGGGATTTATCAATGATGTGTTACTTGGCACCCCTTCCGGGAAATTCAAGGACGGCAAACTATTTCTCCATGAACAATGGACATCCAGCCATCCTCCCTGGCAGCCCAGGCCAACCAGGCTCGTGATATGCGTTCAAGATCCTGTTCCGTTGCAATTCCACCATTCCGAAGCTGATCGGCTATGGCTGATTTCAAAATTCGGTCAGCCCACATATTGCCCCACCAGGCACGGCTATCCGGAGTAGATAAACACCAGGTGCTCGATGTGGATACGATCTCTGTAAAACCGGCTTGCTGCGCCCAGGAGAGCAAATGACGACCGGCATCAGGCTCTCCACCGTTATTCCGGGCTACGTCCTGATAGTATTTCATCCATAAATCAAGTGCAAAAATCATGGGATACCAGATAAATCCGCCATAATCGCTATCCCGAACTGCCACGATTCCATCAGGCTTACACACTCGTTTCATTTCACGGAGCGCCTGTACAGGATTACTCACATGCTGCAAGACCTGATGCGCATGTACTATATCGAAGCTGTTGTCAGGCAAATCCAGTGTAGTGGCATCACCCACCAAAAAATCCACATTGTCCAGATGCTGTCGCTCAACTTCTGCCCGGGTCAATTCAAGTGCGGAAGCCGTTATTTCCACCGCAGTCACCCGGCCAGGGGCTAACCGCCTGGCAAAATCGGCAGTGATAGTGCCGGCGCCAGATCCAATATCGAGTAAATTTTTCCCCGGGATAATCCTGTCCTGCATATATCTGGCAGAATTTTCGACTGTACGATTTCTATGCGAGCGCAATACTGAATCATGATATCCATGCGTATAAATCATTTTTTCATCTACTCCCGTTTTATCCTGAAAATCACGGTTTCCGGTCATCAGACACAGCGATGAACGCGCATCCATGCAGATTTCAAGATGATTTGGAAAACCGTGAAGCAGTTCCAGATTGGTGGCTACCACCTGAATCAAGCCGCGAAGCGGCATCGGCCTGTATGCGTTGTCAGGCTGTCCTCAGAAGACCATGACATGGTCAACGAAGTACTGATTACCCTGCTGCACCAGAACCAGCTCTGCCATGTACTCCCCCGGCTGTCTGGTGAACCATTGACGCCAAATGACGGCTACGGAGTCTGGATGCCTGAAAACTGCGACAAACTCGCGATTCGCAAAGAACCTCATGGTGCTCTGATAGTGGACCCCAAATTCCGGACAGTAATTGATCTGAGGTAAACCCCCGGCTTTGCCGGGGGACTCACCAAGGTTTGACCTATACTTCGGTCATTGTGAAGCTCCGATCTCGACCAAGAGAAGGAGCCTCAAATGAAAGAGTATCAAAGTCTGAGTCATACGCAGTGGGATTGTAAATATCACGTAGTATTTATCCCTAAGGCGCGAAAGAAGCGATTGTTCGGCGCGTTGCGCCGTAACCTTGGGATTATTTTTCATGAGCTGGCACAGCAAAAAGGCTGCCAGATTGTGGAAGGACATATCATGCCAGATCACGTGCATATGTGTATCAGCGTACCGCCGAAGTATGCGCTGTCGAATGTGGTGGGTTTTATCAAGGGCAAAAGCGCGATTGCGATTGCACGGCAGTTTGGTGGCAGGACGAAAAACTTTACCGGTGAAGTATTTTGGGCACGAGGCTATTTTGTTTCGACGGTGGGTTTGGATGAAGCGATGGTCAGAGCGTATATCCGAAATCAGGAAAATGAAGATGAGCGTTACGATCAGATGAAGCTGGACCTATGAAGCGCCGCCTTGGGCGGCCCTTGGTTTATTGACGCCTTCGAGGCGTTCCCCTAATAAGCCCCCAGCTTTGCTGGGGGTCATTTAACTTAAGATGGTAGCCTGCAATAAAAAAGAACAGGTTGTGAGTGAGAGGAAACGCAAGAATTTCAGTGGTGAGTTCAAGGCCAAGTGCTGTGGTCTAATTTATCCGGACACCTTGATAGGAGGAAAATCCACCAATTGAGGAGCATTACGCGACAAGACAGCGTAGGGCATTCGATACCAGTTTGAAGCTGGAAGTTGTTCGCATGATCAAGGATCAGGGCTGAGTGTGGAACGTCAGCGAGACCATGGACATTACCCAACGGCGATTCGTCGCTGGTGAAGCAGTACAACGCGGAGCAAATGGCCAGCCAGGCATTGGCAAGCCACTCACTGCTGAGCAACAGCGTATCCGGCAGCTGGAGCAGGAGAACCGTCAGTTGAAGGAGATGTAGACATATTAAAAAAGCGTCGGCCTTCTTTGCCCGCGAACTGAAATGAGCTACCAGCTTGTTCATCAACTGCAAGGAGGCCATTCCGGTCAAACAAACCTGCCGTATTCTGTCCGTCAGCCTCTTGGCTACTACGAAGCGCAGAGGCGTTCTGCAAACCGGTTTTATGCAAAGCCAGCGTCCACCTGAAGGCGGCATTCATGGCCAGCCATCAAAGCTATGGGAGTCGCCGCCTGGTTACTGCGATGCAAATCAGAATTCAGATCGGCCGGCACAAGGTGCGCAGTTTGATGCGCAGGCCGCTCTAAACCGGTCTGAAGCAAGTTCATCCATACGACACACAGCAGGCATGACTTGCCCGTGGCCGCCAACGTGCTTAACCGGCAGTTCAATCCAGTCGTACTGGACACTGCGTACGTGTCAGATATTACGTATATCAGCACTGGCACTGGGTGGCTTTATCTGCGATCGTAATGGATCTGTACGCCCGCGGATCATCAGCTGGGCAATGGCTAAACATATCAGCCACGCTGGTTTGTGACGCATTGAGCATGGCTATCCAGGCGCCAGCCGGTATCCGGCCTGATCGTTCATTCTGATCGGGGCAGTCACATGCCACGAGCTTTACCAGAACCTGCTCAATAAACATGGCTTTATTTGCAGCATGAGCAGAAAGGGAAATTGCTGGGATAATGCCGTCGCCGAGCGATTCTTCCTGAATCTCAAGATAGAACGCGTCTGGCAGCGACAGTATGCGAACCACACCGAGGCTAAAATGATATCGATGATTACATCGTCAGCTTTTACAACTGCAAAAGACTGAACCTCACCGGGAAATCTGCCACCACCGTCTATGAACGAAAAATGGCAGCGCAAAAACCTATCGAGGTGTCCGAAATTACTTGACCACTACAAAGGTAGCGCTTGAAGCGATCCCCGGGGTCAAGACGGCCAATGAAATTGCGCAGGAATTCGGGGTGCATCCGACCCAGGTTGGTTTATGGAAGAAAGAGCTGCGAGAACAGGCGGCTGGCCTGTCCGACGCCAGGTGCGGCTCCAAACCGGTGGATCAATCTGCCAGCCCGGAGCGGCTTTACTCCGAGATCGGGCGGCTGAAGATGGTACTGGACTGGCTTAAAAAAGTCCGAGATAAGTCTATAGAAGATCGCCGACACTGGGTCAGCGTAAACGATCCCTAGCAGGCTGCCGGGCTTTACAGATTACGGGATAATGTTATTTCGGATATTGATATGAGTCGCTTCGCCCGGTAGATCGTGGTACGGGCTATTTACTGCCGCCCTCTGTAGATGAATGGCTACCGGATAATCATCTGGCGCGTTTATTGTTGAAGTGGTGGAAAATCTTCCACAACGCAGCTGAACGAGACTATGCCGGACGTGGCAGTGCAGCCTATCATCCCAACATGCGCTGGCGCTGCTGGTTTACGGTTATGCAACGGTGTTTTCCAGCCGCAAGATTGAGCGCGCCACTTACGATTCGCTGGCTTTTCGTTTTATTGCGGCCAACCAGCATCCTGATCATGACACGCTGGCGGCCTTCCGCCGGCGTTTTCTGAATGAATTTTCCGAACTGTTTGTGCAGGTATTGCAGGTTGCATGCGATGCAGATGCTCGCTGGAACAATCAGTCTGGATGGCAGCAAAATGCGCCAATGCCTCGCGCCACAGCGCGCTGTCTTACGGGCACATTGACAAGCTGGAGCCGCAACTGCGCCAGGAAGTGCAGCAATTGCGATGCGGGCAGAACAGGCGGATCAGAGTGCTGTGCCGGATAGCGGAGCTGCCGGAAGAAATCGCGCGACAGGAACACGTCTTGCCGCCCTGGCACATGCCCGCAAAGATTGAAGTGCGCGCAAAGACCGTTATGCACGGAACTGGCTGAATATCAGGATAAACTGGCGCGGCGGGAAGAAAAAGCCAGGATCAGTGGCAAAAACCGGGTGGCAAACCACCCGCACCGCTGCAGCCGGCCGACAAACAAAGACCAGATCAACCTGACAGACGAGAATCGCGCATCGGCGCCACCCCGGTGGAGGATTTGAACAGGCTTACAACGCCCAGGCGGCCGTTGATACAAACAGCATGCTAATCGTTGCACCAGCAGTCACATCAGCTTGCAACGACCGGGAGCAGGTCAAACCGATGCTTGATCAGCTGACACAATTACCTGCCGCACTGGGGAAGATCGAACATTTACGACCGACAACGGCTTTTACAGCGCAGCCAATGGGCCACCATGAAACACGGCATCGAACCACTGATGGCAGTCGGGCGCGAATCACACCACTCGGCCCGTTTGAACGATTCACTGAACCGCCTGCCTTGCTGGACAATGCCAGCCCGGCACAACACATGGCACACAAACTGAAAAGCCAGGCAGGGCGCAACTGTACGCACTGCGCAAACAAACCGTCGAACCTGTTTGGCATCATCAAATCCGTGATGGGATTCCGGCAACCTCACTGCGTGGCCTGAATAAGGTCAAGGGAGAGTACCTGGTTTGCCTGGCGTGGAATTTGAAACGCATGGCCTCATTGCGTCTTCAAATGGGAAATTGAGCAAAAACAGGAAAACCGTCAAAATGACCTTTTGACACCTTTTCAGGAAAAATACTACTCTGTATTGCTTAAGTAGGAATCAAGCCCGACAGGCTGCTAGCAGCCTGTCGGGCTTAGGCACAGGACAACAAAAATTAATATATTATTGATTTATAAAATAATTTTATTTTTTATCATTCAAAAATCTACGTAAAAACTACAATATTTTCCATATTTGGTTAATTAAAAATAATGAAAGCATATTTTTAAAGGTTTTTTCAATAATGAAAACATATAACCAATTGTTTATTAAATGAAAAAAATTTATCATAAAGCTCGACAGACTGCTAGCGACCTGCCGACCTGCGATTTCGTGCAAGAGTGCACCGCACACAACCTGGCCTGCAGCTTCCCAACCCCGTCCGCTCGCGATGCCTGGCCAGAGGTGTCCGCGTGCGACTTGCAAGTCGTGAAGGAGCAGTACGATCTGTTGCAGCTCAAGCAGCAATATATAGAGAAGTGCGCCGAAATCATTGGCTGGGCAGCACCACTATCGGCCTGGACCTTGTCGCGGCGCATCCGGCAGAACGCGCGGGACCCGTGGCGCAGGGCAGTGGTGACGGTCCAGGGGCAGGCGGAATGATCGGCCGACTGTCTGGCTTGATCAACACGGCACTTGGCACCGTCTCCCTGGCAAGAGACTGGGTGGGCGTTAGCTTAGGCCGCAGAGCGCAACCCAATCTCGGCGCAGGTCGTCACGTTGCACTGTTCGCCTGGGCCCTGCCGCCAAACTCGAACGCCGGCGTCCATCGACCGCTGTCCTTCATCTGCCATGGCAGCCGGTTCGGCTGGCGCTTCTCTACCTTTCAGGGGGAAACACCGGACAACCAGTCTCAGCACGGCGATGAGCTCTTGGCCAAGCTCCCACCGGGCATACGGCGGGTGGTCATCGCACCACGGTCCCGGCCGTCGAGCTGGCGTCTGTTTCCTCGCGTGGACGGAGGTTTTCCAAACGCCGTGGAAACCGCCCGACATGCCATCGACGCCCTGCACGATGACCCTCCGGATATCGTCCTGGCGTCGGGCCCTCCCTTTTCAATGTTTCTGGCTGCCCGCTGGGTTGCACGCCAATTCAGGGTTCCCTTAGTTCTTGACTACCGAGACGAGTGGACCCAATGTCCTTTCGACTTCGTCGACGCTGGTCCAGACGACGTTCGCTTCGAACGTCTGTGCCTATCATCCGCCGCTGCTACCGTATTCACGACTCAATCGCACTTGGAACATCAACTTGCGAGCTTTGCGGAGCTCGACCGATCTCGAGCGCACCTCATTCCCAATGGATGGGAGCCGGAGGATTTCGTATCCTTCGCGCAGCCATGCGTCACGCAGGACAGACTCGGCCCCCTCAGAATCTTCCATGTCGGCACACTTTCAGGGCACACGTCACCCGTGGTGCTGGTGGCTGCATTGAATCGAATGTTGGAGCGTGAACCATATTGGCGAGAGCATCTGCGCCTAACGTTCATCGGTCGTCAATCCCCGGAGGCCCGTATGGCGCTGGCCCAGTGTCGATTCCCGGAAGTCATCGACTCGATCGATCATGTCTCGAAGGGTGAGGCCGTTCGTTTCATGGCATCGGCCGATGCTCTACTGCTGCTCGCAGCGCCAGAGCTTGAGCGCTATCTGCCCGGAAAGCTCTTCGACTACGTAGCGGCCGGCCGACCTGTGCTGATCTTTGGCTCCGGAGGGGAAAGCTCGCAAGTACTGGTCCGTGATCTGTGTGTAGGCGTCTTGTGCGAGTCGCCGCATGAAGCAAATCTCTCAGATGCATTGCGCATGTTGTTGGAACGTCGAAACACCTCGCTGCTGGGCGGCGAAGTCGCCCCCTGGTTGCAGCGCCATCGAAGAGACATACTGGCAGGCCATGCGTTCACCCTATTCGATCAGTTGATCCGACGTGAGCACACCTGACGGAGGCGTGACATCACGTCAGCGTCGCCATCCCCACCTACAACCGCCGCCACACTATCAGCGCGGCCATCGACTCGGTGCTGGCCATACCGTCGCGCTGCTCGACTCCGATGACCGCTTCCTGCCCAGCCACTTGGCCGAAGCACTGATCGAAGAGCCAGAGGTCTGTAGTGGTCAAGTAATTTCGGACACCTCGATAGGTTTTGCGCTGCCATTTTTCGTTCATAGACAATGGGTGGCAGATTTCTAGTGCCGAGTTCAGTCTTTGCAGTTGTAAAGCTGACGATGTAATCATCGATATCATTTTAGCCTCGGTGGTTCGCATACTGTCGCTGCCAGACGCGTTCCATTTTGAGATTCAGGAAGAATCGCTCGGCGACGGCATTATCCCAGCAATTTCCTTTCTGCCTGCGCTGCAAATAAAGCGCGTTTATTGAGCAGGTTCTGTAAAGCTCGCTGGCATATTGACTGCCCTGATCAGAATGAACGATCAGGCCGGATACCGCTGGCGCTGCTGGATAGCCATGCTCAATGCGTCACAAACCAGCGTGGCTGACATGTTTAGCCATTGCCCAGCCGATGATCCGGCGGGCGTACAGATCCGCACACGATCGCCAGATAGCCACCCAGTGCCAGTGCTGATATACGTAATATCTGACACGTACGCAGTGTCCGGTGCGACTGGATTGAACTGCCGGTTAGCACGTTGGCGGCCACGGGCAACTATGCCTGCTGTGTCGTATGGATGAATTTCCGCTTCCAGACCGGTTTAGAGCGGCTGCGCATCAAACTGCGCACCTTTGCCGGCCGATCTGAATTCCTGATTTTGCATCGCAGTAACCAGGCGGCGACTCATAGCTTTGATGGCTGGCCATGAATGCCGCCTTCAGGTGGACGCTGGCTTTGCATAAACCGGTTTTGCAGAACGCCTCTGCGCTTCGTAGTAGCCAGAGCGGCTGACGGACAAAACACGGCAGTTTGTTTGACCGGAATGGCCTTTTGCAGTTGATGAACAAGCTGGTAGCTCATTTCAGTTCGCGGGCAAAGGGCTGACGCTTTTTAATATGTCTACATCTCCCTTCAACTGACGGTTCTCCTGCTCCAGCTGCCGGATACGCTGTTGCTCGGCGGTGAGTGGCTTGCCAATGCCTAAGCTGGCCATTTTGCTCGCGTTGTACTGCTTCACCCAGCGACGAATCGCCGTTGGGCCATGTCCATGGTCTCGCTGACGTTCTGCACCTCAGCCCCTGATCCTTGATCATGCGAACAACTTCCAGCTTCAAACTGGTATCGAATGTCTACGCTGTCTTGTCATGTAATGCTCCTCAATGGTGGATTTTCCTCCATCGAGGTGTCCGGATAAATTAGACCACAGCAGTCGGCATCGTCTTCGGCTGCACCCGCCTGCAGCACAGTGAAACAGTAAAACGCAAGCGCTTGTTCTGCCGGACGTAGGTGATGTTTTCTGGTCGGCATCGAAGCTGACCAGATTTTCTTTCAGCCCTTTCAAAAATCGTTCATGTATTTTTCCTCGACTCTTCTTGACGAGGTAGCGCTGTTCACTTCATCCGCGCCCCGGTGCGCACCCGCTTAACAATCTAACGCAAGTGTCACAAGTTTTGCTTGAGAGCAGTTTTCCGCTTATTGATCGTCTTTAACTGCTGTTTCCAGGTTTATTTTTTCTCTTTCGCCCGCGCCAGTGCAATGCAAGTGCGCTGGCAGGCTCGGATTTGCCTGCTCTGGATGCCGTTTGTGGTGGGCGGAATTGCGCCGGGGTTGCCGGTCATCCGGTCTGGTCTGTTGTGTTTCCGGCCGGCTGACCTGCTTCAGGTATGTCATCCATCCGCATGGTCAGGCTGATACGCTGACGTGCTGCATCCACTGCCAGCACTTGACTTGACGATCTGCCCTGGTTTGACGATCTGGTGAGATCCTTGATGAATTTGTCAGCCAGTGCAGAAACATGCACCAGACCATCCTGATGCACGCCAATATCGACAAATGCACCAAAGGCAGCCACATTGGTAATGACACCTTCCAGAACCATGCCGGGATGCAGATCGGCAAGTGATTCGATCCCCTCCTGAAAAGTAGCGGTCTTGAATTCCGGACGTGGGTCGCGGCCGGGTTTCTCCAGCTCGGCCAGAATATCGCGCACGGTCGGAAAACCGAACGTGGCATCGGTAAATTCTTCGGCAGCCAGCCCTTTGAGTACTTCCGGCTGGCCCATCACCTGACCAATACCTTTGTTCAAGCGCGCCAGGATACGTTCAACCACCGGGTAGGCTTCCGGATGCACCGCAGAACGATCCAATGGATTATTCCCCTCATTGATACGCAGGAAACCGGCTGCCTGTTCGAATGTTTTTTCGCCGACACGCGGCACCTTGAGTATTGTCTGACGATTCGGGAACGGGCCATGGGTATCGCGGTAACTGACGATATTCTGGGCCAGCACACGATTGAGGCCGGAGACTTGTGCCAGCAGCGGTGCGGAGGCTGTATTGACATCCACTCCCACCGCATTGACGCAATCTTCCACCGTGGCATCCAGCGAGCGCGCCAGGGTGCGCTGGTTGACATCATGCTGGTACTGGCCGACACCAATGGATTTCGGTTCAATCTTGACCAGTTCGGCCAGCGGATCCTGCAGACGTCTGGCAATGGAGACCGCGCCACGCAAGCTGACATCCAGTTCAGGAAATTCAGCGGCAGCCAGTGCGGAAGCAGAATAAACCGAAGCACCGGCCTCGCTGACCACGATTTTGGCCAGTTTCAATTCGGGATGCTGTTCTGCCACCAGCCGTACAATCTCGGTCGCCAGTTTGTCGGTTTCCCGGCTGGCCGTACCATTCCCGATCGAAATCAGCCCAACACCATGCCGGAGCACCAGTTGCAAGAGAGTGGCCAGCGAACCCTGCCAGTCATTGCGCGGCTGATGTGGATAAATCGTTGTTGTTTCCAATAATTTTCCAGTGGCATCCACCACGGCCACTTTGCAGCCGGTACGATATCCCGGATCGAGCCCGAGCACCGCCTTGGGGCCTGCCGGCGCTGCCAGCAGCAACTCGCGCAGGTTGCGGCTAAAAATCCGGATGGCTTCTGTTTCAGCTGCCTCGCGCACCTGTAGCAGCAGTTCAGTTGTAAGATGCAGATGCAGCTTGATCCGCCATGCCCACTGACAAACCTCGCCCAGCCATTTGTCTGCCTTCCGCCCCTTGTTTTCAATACCGAAATGAGCTGCTATTAGCGCAACACAGGGATGCGGTACCTTCTCACGGGCTGTTTCATCCAGATCCAGATCAATTTTGAGTACGCCTAGTGTTCGGCCGCGAAACAATGCCAGCGCACGGTGCGATGGAATCAGGCGTACTGGCTCGGTGTAGGCATAATAATCACGGAATTTTTCTTCCTCCACCATTTCCTGACCAGCTACAACCACTGAAGTCACCACCCCTTCCTGCCAGAGTTTGCTGCGCAAAGAGGCAAGTAAATCCGCTGTCTCGGCGAAACGTTCGGCCAGAATATCGCGCGCCCCTTCCAGTGCGGTCCTGGCATCGGGAACATTGATCGCCTCTACCCCTTCTGCAGCGGGTACTACCTTGATGTATTTGGCAGCCTCCTGTTCAGGATCCAGCGTTGGATTGGCAAGCAATACATCCGCCAGTGGCTCCAGCCCGGCTTCACGCGCAATCTGGGCGCGAGTGCGGCGCTTTGGCTTGTATGGCAGATAAATATCTTCCAGCAGCTGTTTGGTAGCCGCCTGTTCGATGGTGTGCCGCAGCTCATCAGTCAATTTGCCCTGTTCCCTGATTGAGGTCAGGATCACTTGTCGCCGATCCTCTAGTTCACGCAAATAGATTAACCGTTCTTCCAGCAGGCGTAGTTGCGTATCGTCCAGATTTCCCGTTACCTCCTTGCGATAGCGTGCGATAAAGGGCACGGTGGCGCCATCATCCAGCAGGGCTACGGCGGCACTGATTTGTCGCGGTGCCACACCTAGCTCTGAAGCGATGGAATGGATAATTTTTCTTGATGCTGTTTCCTGAACGGCTGGAAGGGTAGTTGAAGTCATGAGTTATATATAAAAATTACTGGAAGCCTGAGTGAAATAAGCAGGTTACTGCAGCCAGCCCGGCAATGTTGTCTCTCGGGAAAAATCGTGCATTTTAATCCATTTGCCCGGATGACAAAAAAATGGCCGACTAGCAAACATTTTCCTGTTACCGGTAAAAATTACCCGGGCATGACATTCACATTACCGGATAGAGCACTATAATCCCAGGATAGCGTGGATCCCGGATTCCAGTGCAACGCAACTCTCAATCAATTTCTTTATGGAGCATGTGTCATGAAAAAACTCCTTATCACTGCCTCGATTTATTTGATTGCTTTATTGTCGGCGGCCAGTATCCAGGCTGCACCGTTTTCCAGCTTATATGCTTTTGGCGACAGCCTCTCGGATGGGGGAAACAGCTCGACTGCCGTGATGAGTATCTACAAGCTCTTGTCAAACAATTGCGATCCCGGACACCCTTGTACGCCTTATGTCGATGGGCATTATTCCAATGGTAAAGTAGCCGTTGAATATCTGGCAGATTCAATACTGCCAGGTGGCGCCAACCCGGGAAATTTTTTCAATTTTGCCGTTGCTGGTGCAACCAGTGGAATCGGGAACTATGGTGATGGCGGCAGTGCAACCCTGTTAGGCGCGTATGGATTGCCGGGTATCCAGGCCGAGGTTGCAAGTTATTTGTCTATTACGGTCGGATCTGCCGATCCGGGCGCACTCTATTTTATCTGGGGTGGGGCCAATGATTTTCTGACAAACGATTCCCCCGTAGATGCTGCTCAAAACATTGCCAGCACAATCAGTGTATTGATAGGAGCCGGAGCGAATCATTTTTTCATTCCCAACCTTCCTGATCTGGGTTTGACGCCACTCGCCGGAATGATGGGGCTGGTAACAGAAGCGACAGGATTTTCCATGGCTTTTAACGCGGAACTGGCTGCGCAATTGGCATTGCTAAACGCACTCAATCCTGCAGCAAATCTCATCCTGTTCGATACATTCTCGATTTTTAATCAGATCATTGCCAACCCGGATGCTTATGGCTTTACAAATACCGGTATTCCCTGTCTGTTGCCCCTTGCGGACAATGTATGCAGTGATCCGGGCAGCCACCTGTTCTGGGACGATCTGCACCCTACCACACAAGCTCATGCCGTATTTGCCACCGCTTTTGCACGCGCCATTCCCCTGCCGGGAACATTTGCCCTGCTGATGGCTGGGTTGCTGGCATTGATTCTGCTATCCGCTGGCAAAATCAAACATACCCAGATTGGCACCAGAGCGACCTGCCCCAGAATCAAAGCAGGGATGACAGGAATGCTACAATCAACGTAACTGTTTATATATGCAGACTCAATGCCAGGCAGCCATATTGCCCTGGTTAATAAGTGTAATTGCAATCACACATTCAGGAATACCCCCGGTTCACCGGGGCTTGTTTTAAATCAATCAATTATTGGAGTTTTGATATGGGATTTCTTGCTGACCGGCAAATTCTGATTACGGGCCTGCTCAGCAGTCGCTCTATCGCTTACGGCATTGCCAAGGCAATGCACCGCGAAGGCGCCAGACTGGCATTTACTTACCAGGCAGATGATTTACGCGAGCGCGTCAGTAAACTGGCTGCAGAATTCGATAGTGATCTGTTGTTTCGTTGTGATGTCAGTCAGGATGAGGATATCAATCGCTGTTTCAGCGAACTGGCCAGTCAATGGGACTGGCTGGATGGGATCATCCATTCCATTGCCTTTGCTCCACGCTCAGCCCTGACGGGAGATTATCTGGAAAGTGTCGATCGGGAAGCTTTTCATATTGCACACGATGTCAGCTCATACAGCTTTGCCGCGCTGGCCAAGGCAGGATTGCCGCTGATGCAAGGAAGACCGGCGGCATTGCTGACACTCAGCTACCTCGGTGCCGTTCGTGTCATGCCTAACTACAATGTGATGGGATTGGCCAAGGCAAGTCTCGAAGCCAATGTACGTTTCATGGCATCAAGCCTCGGCAAGCAGGGAATCAGGGTGAATGCCATCTCGGCCGGACCGATCAAGACGCTTGCAGCGGCGGGTATCGGCAATTTTGGCAAACTGCTGGGTTATTCCGAGAAAGTCTCGCCTCTGAAACGGAATGTAACGATTGAAGAGGTTGGTAACGTAGCGGCCTTTCTTTGCAGTGATCTGGCCAGCGGTATTACTGGTGAGATCACTTATGTGGATGCGGGTTTCAATACCGTTGCATTCAATCTGGATACAGATGGTCAGTAATTGAGAAATCAGGAAGATGAGAATCAGTAACCCCAAGAAGGGGTTACTGCACTGCCAGGGAATCTCTGAAAAAAACTACCTGCGTTGTCATTTTTGCGTTAAATATCAGCCCAAAATGCTCATTTATTACGTATAAACTCTGCTTTTTACTCCGGCGCCAGCGCCTCGCCCTACAAGCCAACCTTGCGGCTACTCGCTGTGTTTTACTTGCGTCGCCGATTTTTCTCTTGAACTGACTACCTCTCTGAGATTTTTCAGAGGATCCCTAACCATTTGTTATCAATCGTTTTCTTCGATTGGCCTGATTTTCACATCATAACGCTGCCTGAGCCCTGAAATGTAGGCAATCAGTTCCTCCTGGCCATGCGCCTGCCGTAATTGATCAAGAACAAGGTTGAATTGCGGAGATTCGCCTCCGGCTTCAGTTCGTTTTACCTGATTGATCCGGATCAGGTCATATTCACCCTTATTAGTGGCTATTCCAGTATAAGCAGGCAATTTCGTCACATCAGCCTGAAAAAGGGCATGCAGAATCTCTTCACTATTACCATTTTTCCGGGCAAAAGAAATTTCCTGTGATTCCCCCCACTCAAGTGCTTCTTCCATCTCCCCAGACTGCAAACTAGCCAATTTCTGTTTTCCTTCCTTTTCAGCCATTTCCAGGGCAAGCTGTCTTTTCAGAAGTTCGACAATTTTATCCCTAACCAGTCCAAGCGACTGTGCGCTGGCCGGACGATGCTCAATCACTCTTGCAGAAACAAAAGTATCAGGGGCCACTTCAACGGATTCTGTATTGAAATGATCCTTGATCGTATTTTCCGAGAAAATTGCCTGAAGCAGACGCTCATTGGCTAAAATTGATGATTCTTTGGAATTACGATCAATCCAGTCACTCTGTTGAACAGGCAGATTGAACATCTGTGCAACTGGTTGCAACGAATCATTCTGTTCATAAACAATATTGCTGAAATCTTCAGACATTTCGCCGAACCGGTCGGCTATTTTCTGGCGTTGCAGAAGTTGCCCGATCTGCTCCCTGACGTCATCAAGGCTGGCAACATCAGCACTTTTCACTTCAGTCAACTTGATAATATGGAAACCAAAAGGGGTTTCCACCGGACCATGAATCTCACCCGGTTGCATCTGAAACACTTCATCCTCAAAAGGCTTGACCATCAACCCACGCGCAAAGAAACCAAGATCCCCACCTACTTTGGCGGAACCCGGGTCTTCTGAAAATTCCGCTGCCAGCTCGGGTAACTTGCCTGGATCCTGCTTGACTTGTTCCAGAACCTGCTCTGCCTTGGTCCTGATTGATGTTTTTTGTTCTTCTGTTGCATCTGCAGGAACACTCAACAGTATATGACTGGCTCTACGTTCCTCCGCCTGGCCAAATTCATCCTGATGTTCATCATAATATTTTCTGATTTCTTCATCGGAAACCTGTTCCTGTTTGGCCAGTTCATCCAGCGACAGCACCACGTATTCAACTTTAACCCTTTCCGGCAACGTAAAATCCTGACGGTGACTATCATAATAAGTCTGAATCGCTGCTTCATCGGGTTCGACCTGGCTTAGATATTGTTCAGGATTAATTGTTAACCGATTAATTTCATACTTCGTTTCGCTCAAGGCAGCTACTTTTTCTGCAATGGATTTAGGCACAACAACACTGCCAGTAATCCCCTCCAGCAACTGTTGCCGCATAAGCTCACCCGCCATTTTTGCCTCGAACATGGCTGGAGACATTCCCTGACGCTGAAGCAAATCGCGATAGCGTTGATACGAAAATTTCTCATCTTCATGAAAAAACGAGATATTCTGGATTTCTGCTGTCAAACGGGAATCCAGCACTGTCAAGCCAATTTTTCCGGCTTCACGTCGCAATAATTTTTCTTGGATCAGGTTTTCAAGAACAGCCAAGCGCATTTGCGGGTTATCCAGCAAGCTGGCATCAAATTTATCCCCTAACATATTGCGCAGATTTTCCTGCTGGCTACGTATTGCCTGATCATATTCCTGCCGACTGATTTCCTCGCCATCGACGACTGCGACGTAATTTGCATCACCAGCACTTCGATAAGATTCCACCCCCCAGAACATGAAAGGCAGAACAGCAATCAGGAGCACGACCTTAACAACCGTCTTTTTTTGGTTTACGAAATCAAACACGATAAATATCCGAAAAAGAAAACCTGGAACCACGAGGAGAGAAAAAGAGCCACATCATTGTGACTGGATGCCCGATGGCAAAAACGATATGGCGGAGTGGACGGGACTCGAACCCGCGACCCCCGGCGTGACAGGCCGGTATTCTAACCAACTGAACTACCACTCCCAGTATTGCGCTCTCTAATTAGAGATCAGCTTCGAGACAATCACTTACCCGATATACAGGCAGGCTTGCTGGTGGGTGCTGAGGGGATCGAACCCCCGACATTCGCCTTGTAAGGGCGACGCTCTACCAGCTGAGCTAAGCACCCGTCTCGCTGATCCCTGTCATCGAAGGAGCGCTAGTTTACAGCATCTTTCAGCGCTTTACCAGCGGTGAATTTAGGTACTTTAGCTTCCTTGATTTTTATTTCTGCACCAGTACGTGGATTGCGCCCTGTACGAGCTGCCCGTTTCCCAACCTTAAAAGTTCCAAAACCTACCAGGGTCACACTATCATTTTTGCCAAGAGCATCCTTGATCGCTGTTAATGCACCATCCAGTGCGTTACCTGCCTGAGCCTTGGTAAGATTGGCAGATTCGGCAATCGCATCGATGAGATCGGATTTATTCATAAAATTCCCCTTTGTTTTGCTTTGTTAGGTTGCAGAAAAACTCCACCTTTTGTACAGACAATTTCTGTAAACGCCCTTATATCAAGCCATTCTACGGCGGTCAAGTATTTAACCGCAAATCAGCCTGATTTTTAAAAAATTACTGTCGAATGCTGTTCGCACAGGAATGAATTGGAATTGCATTATCAAAACGGAATATATTCGAAGCCGCTATTTCAACCCAATTCATAAAAAATGGGTTAGGGAACCTCTGAAAAATGTCAGCGAGGTAGCAAGTTCAAGGCAAAAATGACAACACAGGTAGTTTTTCAGAGATCCCTTAGCTTGTTTCCACCCCAGGTTCGCGATCAAGCATATCCCTGATAGCGTTCCTTACCGAAATTTTCTCATATAAAATGCTGTAGACCGCTTGTGTTACAGGCATATCAATTTGTAATGCCTGCCCTAACCCATGCGCCTCACGAACCGTGTAAACACCTTCGGTGACATGTCCAATTTCAGGCAAAATCTCCGTCAGCTGGCGGCCGCCCGCAAGCATCATCCCCACCTGGCGATTTCTTGAAAGATTCCCGGTACAAGTAAGAATCAAATCACCGATGCCCGTCAATCCGGTAAAAGTTTCCCTGCATCCACCCAGCGCCATACCAAGGCGGGTAATTTCCGCCAGTCCACGGGTAATCAATGCAGCCCTGGCATTATTACCAAATCCAATGCCATCAGAAATCCCGGCTGCAATCGCAATCACGTTCTTGAGTGCGCCACCAACCTCTACCCCGATGACATCGTTTCCAGAGTACACCCGTAGATTCTGACTACGAATTTCATTTGCCATATGCCTGGCAAAAACATCATCACGGGAAGCCAATGTCAAGGCTGTTGGAAGGCCCATTGCCACCTCCTGGGCAAAGCTTGGGCCGGATAAAACGCCACATGGGGTATACGGACAAACTTCTTCAACCACCTGACAAGGAAGATTTGCAGAATCGACTTCAAATCCCTTGCAAGCCAACACAAGGGGAAGCGACTGGTTTAATCCTGCTATTTGCTGCAAGGTGGCACGCAATCCCGCAACGGGGACAACGACGAAAACCAGCTCAACCCCCTCCAGAGCTTCACTCAATACAGTAGTCGGATGGATGGAATCCGGCAAAGAATGTCCGGGCAAATAACGCTGATTAACACGCAATGATGTCAACTCAGCCAAGTGCTCGGCATTACGCGTCCACAGGGTTACACGATGACGTGCAGCGAGAGAAATGGCCAGAGCTGTTCCCCAGGCTCCCGCACCCAGTACTGCAATATTCATACGCCCCAGATTTGATCGGTTCTGATATAGCCTGTTTGGCTATTCTGGTGTTTTACTTTCACCCACCCTCCAGCAACGACGCCCAGCAGTTCTAGCAACACATCCTGCTGAGCCTGAAAAATCAGTGAAGAAGCCGGATCGGGAGATTCATAAACACTACCAGCGGGTACTTTGACAATCACAAAACGTTTCGGACTGAGATTTTTATCTTCTGCCCAGGCAAGATAACCGTGATAGTCACGCACCTTCACCCAGCCCACCACTTTCACCACCACTTCCAAAGGAAGATTCACGCTTGCCACGTACAATTTTCCAGCATTGAGGGAAGGTGCATCGTACAGCACAACAGCCGGCTTCGCGATCGACAGAAATTCATTCCGGACATTTTCCTGGGCAATAACACCGCAGGAGAAGACCAGCAGGGCAAATAACGTGGATAAGACAAACAAGAAATCCGGTGCCGCACGCCTGTCTTGTGATAAGGACAACTCCATATATTAGTGCTTGGTTGTGGTGTCTGTTGACTGGCCAGGTTGAGAGCTCGCCGCCTCCTGCTGTTTTTTCTGGTGATAAATAGCCTCGAAATTAACCGGATTAAGAATGACCGGAGGGAATCCGGCACGCGTCACCGTATCCGAAACTGTTTCGCGCAAATAGGGAAACAGAATGTTCGGACATAACACTCCCAATACGGGCTCGATTTCATCCCCAGGCACATTACTGATACGGAAAATTCCTGCCTGATGCGCTTCCACCAGAAACATCACCTTGTCCTTTTCCTTCAATCTTGCTGTCACGGTCGCAGTCACTGTCACTTCCCGGATTTCCCCATCCACGACGCTATTGCTGGTAGCCAACTGGAGGTTGATCTCGGGCGCTTCCCGTTCCAGAAAAACTTGAGGTGCATGGGGAATTTCTAGCGACAAATCTTTGACGTAAATTTTTTCAATAATAAAAACAGGTTGTTGCTGGGTTTCAGACATGATTGGTTCCAGTTAAATATATTTTTCAAAAAATTGCTGGCTGCCAGTGGATCAAACACTGCATGTTAGTTACCAGCCAGCAATCCACTTAATTCGCCTTGACGATCCAGCATAGCCAGATCGTCATATCCACCCACATGGGTTTCGCCAATATAAATTTGCGGGACAGTACGCCGTCCGGTGCGCTGCATCATCTCGGCCCGCAACTCCGGTTGCAGATCCACCCTGATTTTTTCGATTTCCTCCACTCCCCTTGCACGCAGCAACTTCTCCGCCATCGTGCAATAAGGGCAAAATCCGGATACATACATTACGACCTTGGACATCTCATTCTTTCCCTTATCGCCATTACACGGATCATTTCTTCACCAGTGGAAGATTTTCCCGCCGCCAGCTATCAATCCCGCCATTCAGATTAAACACCTTTTTAAAACCGTTCTTGCGCAAAACAGCACCGGTACGCCCAGCACGCAACCCTTGTGTAGCAATGATAACAACAGGTTTTTCCCTGAATTTTTCCAGCTCCTGCCAACGCTCCCCGATCAGCTCCGCCGGGATATGCCTGGCGTTAGGAGGGTGTCCTTCTGCATACTCTCCATCATCCCGGGCATCCAATACCAATCCGTCTTCATAATTAACCAGCCGGATGGCCTGCTTCGGTTCAATATCACGGACAGAAGTACGCACGATCACCGGCCACAGCAGCATTACACCGCTTAATACTGCTGCCACGATAAAAAAAATATTGTCCATCAGAAAAGTTGATTCCATACGATGACACCCAGCCCCGGCAAAAGCCGCCATTTTAACAAAGTACCCATGAAACTCCATTCCATTGTTGCAAACCCATTCCACAAACAGGCGATTTCCTGTGGGATGAGTTACGATAATGGCTTTTCACCAAGCCAGATCCCGTCTATGCCTGTCAATATTTCGCCTCTATCACCCGAACAACTGTTGCCGATCGCCGGATTATCGCTAGGCACGGCAGAAGCTGGTATCAAACGGCCCGGCCGCAAGGACGTGCTTGTTATCAAACTCGCAGAAAATACACAGGTAGCAGGTGTGTTCACCCAAAACCGGTTTTGCGCCGCTCCCGTTACCGTTGCCAGAGCACACCTGGCGAATGCATTGCCAATCCGCGCACTGGTAATCAATACCGGCAATGCCAATGCTGGCACCGGACAATCCGGTATTGAACATGCCCAGACCACCTGTACCTCACTGGCAAAGCTCATGGGCTGTCAAACAGAACAAATCCTGCCATTTTCCACGGGTGTCATCATGGAGCCGTTGCCGGTAGAAAAAATCACGGCACACTTGCCGCAAGCACTGGCCAATCTGGCACCGGACAATTGGTTTGCTGCCGCACAGGCCATCATGACAACCGATATCGTCCCCAAGGGAGTTTCACGCCAGATCCGGATAAACGGTGCAACAGTTACTATCACCGGTATCGCCAAGGGTTCCGGCATGATCCACCCGAATATGGCCACCATGCTGGGCTATATCGCCACCGATGCCGCCATTGCACAACCGCTGCTCAACGATCTGGTACGTTACGCAGCCGGCCAATCTTTCAATCGCATTACCGTGGATGGTGACACCTCCACCAATGATGCACTGATCTTGATGGCCACCGGACAGGCTGGCAACATGCCAATCACCGCATCAACCGCCCCCGGTTTCACCACATTGCAAACCGCCATCACGGAAATCGCCATTCAGCTCGCCCAAATGATCGTGCGCGATGGTGAAGGTGCCACCAAATTCATCACCATTCAGGTGGAAGGCGGGAAAACAGAGGATGAATGCAGCAAGGTTGCCTATGCCATCGCCCATTCCCCGCTGATCAAAACCGCCTGCTTTGCCTCTGATCCCAACCTGGGACGGATTCTGGCAGCCATCGGCTATGCCGGTATTGATGATCTCGATGTCAGCCAACTCCAGCTTTACCTCGGCGAGGTACTGGTTGCCGAACACGGGGGCCGTGCCGCGAGTTACCGTGAGGCAGACGGCCAGCGCATCATGCAGGCGCCGGAAATTATCATGCACATCAAACTCAACCGGGGAAATGCATCCACCACCGTATGGACCTGCGACCTTTCCTACGATTACGTCAAAATCAACGCTGATTACCGCAGCTAACGCCTTTAAACCCGACATGAACGATTCTGATCTGTTTTTCCAGCGGCTCGACCAGTTACTGACCCGTATCGGGGATATACTCCCCATCCGGCCGCAACATGCCGATCCAGCAACACATATGGCCCTGCGCTGGCGCAAACACGGTGACACCGGCTTTCTACAGGCCATTGGTCATCCACACACGATCACACTGGACGAACTGCTCAATATCGAAGAGCAAAAACTGGCGCTTGATCGCAACACGCTCCAGTTTGTTTCCGGCTTTCCAGCGAATAACGTATTGCTGACCGGCGCACGCGGCACCGGCAAATCCTCGCTGATCAAGGCACTGCTAAACCGGTACGCCGACCGGGGTTTACGCATGATCGAAGTGGACAAACTCGGTCTCACCGATTTGCCCGACATCGTCGAATTTGTTGGGCAACGCCCGGAACGTTTCATTTTGTATTGCGACGATCTGTCATTCGAGGCAGATGAGACAGGTTACAAGGCACTTAAAGTGGCTCTCGATGGTTCAATTTCCACCGCATCCGACAACGTGCTGATCTACGCCACCTCCAACCGCCGCCATTTGATACCGGAATTTATGCATGAAAATCTGGCAACCCGGCATGAAGATGGTGAAATTCACCCGGGTGAAGCCACCGAGGAAAAAATTTCCCTGTCGGAACGTTTCGGCCTATGGCTGTCTTTTTACCCGTTCGATCAGGAACAATATCTGGAAATCGTCCAGCACTGGCTCTCGCAACAGGGCATCAGCCGGTTATCCGGCCCTGCTCGGCAAGAAGCCCTGCGTTGGGCACTGGCACGCGGCTCCCGTAACGGGCGGGTTGCCCGCCAGTTCGCCCGGGATTGGGCAGGCCAGCAAAAACTGGTCAGAACCGAACCAGCGCGATCCGGCAAGGAATAACCAGCGAAAGTATGCCTGGCTCCTCATTGGTTGAAGTTGCTGCTGCCGTCCTTATCCGGCCGGATGGCCATTTCCTGCTCGCCAGCCGACCTGCAGGCAAACCCTATGCTGGTTACTGGGAATTTCCAGGCGGAAAGATCGAAACAGGTGAATCTCCATTGCAGGCGCTGTCGCGTGAATTGAATGAAGAACTGGGCATTACGATTCGCAAAGCTACTCCTTGGCTGACACGGACTTTCAGCTATCCACATGCCACAGTACGGCTCCATTTTTACCGGGTGACCCACTGGCAAGGCGAACCCACTCCCCGCGAGCAACAGCAATTTGCCTGGCAAACAGCTGACAACATTACTGTTTCCCCTCTCCTTCCGGCTAATGCACCGATTTTGCGCAGTCTGGCACTCTCCGGTTTATGCCATTACACGCACGGTTGAAGTAGATGTAGAACATCATTGCAAACCATCAGGCAAACACTTGAAAGCGGAATCAGATTGCTGCAAATCCGCCAGAAAAGCATGGCACCAGACGAGCTGAAATACTTCAGCAAGGCCGCAGTACAACTGGCGCACCATTACCAGGCGACTGTATTGCTCAACGAAAATCTGATGCTTGCACAGAATTTACAAGCTGATGGTGTGCATCTGACCGCAACCCAATTGCTATCACTGGATACACGGCCGGATATCGGTTGGTGTGGCGCGTCCTGCCATAACGTACAGGAACTGCAACATGCTGAAAAAACAGGCGTCGATTTCGTCACACTGAGTCCGGTTTTACCCACACTCAGTCATCCGGGTGCACCTGCACTAGGCTGGAAGCAGTTTGCAGAGCTGATTCAAGACTATCCGCTCCCGGTTTATGCGCTCGGTGGCTTGACACCGGCTGATCTGGGAACGGCACAAGAACAGGGCGCACACGGTATTGCGATGATGCGCGGCATCTGAACTGCCGGTAAAACGCAAGCTCCATGCGCTCCACTGCCCAAACCGATCAGGCCAGATAAGTATCTACCCCACTCAACAGCAGGTCATACCGGGTTTCGACGATCTCCTTGATCACCATCGCTGGCACGCCTGTCACCACATTGTTTTCAACTGCCAGCCAGCCGACTGCATCATCCGGACCCAGACTGACCACATAGCCCAGATCACGATGCAGATAAGGCTCCAATACCTTGAGTAGGCCGGAGTGGCGCAAAATGTTGCGGGCAGCCAGCTTTCCCTTGCGCACTGCCGACTGGGCAGTCATCGCATTGGATCCTGGCGAGGGATAAACCGAGCCATCCCCGGCAGCAAACACATTCTCCAGTAGTTTGCCATCCACCATCACCTGGCCAGATGAATTGGTCTTTATCAGATTGTCCTGCCTGTTGCCAGTGAACACCAATGAAAGAATGGAAGGTAATGCGAAATGCTGCCCTCCCGTTTTATCTTCCAGCAGAAGAGTATTGTCACTTTGCTCAAGAAAACGCACACCCGAATAAAATTCGATATCCAGCTCCAGCATACGCATTTCGACATAGCGCGAAAAACCACGCGGAAATTGCTGCAACACCCGTTCCTTGTCATCCACCAGGCGCAAGCCGTGGTGAATTCGATGGCGGCGTAAATAGCCTGCCAGCTCAAACAAATACTGAACACCAGTCGCACCACCGCCCACCACAGAAATACAGGATGGCGACACAGGATGCGCAGTCAAAAACCGATTCAGCAGATCCGCACCGGAAATCGTGAAGAAATTCTCCAGATGGAATACGTTTTTCATAGTGCCTGCATTCATTTCGTGCAGACATTCCCGTTGTCTGGCGCCGGTTGCCACCAGCAGATAATCAAATGGCACTATTTCATCACCAATCTGCAAACAGCGATCCTGCTGCCATTGGCGCAACACAGCTTCATTCACCGCCAGCGCGCTGCAAATATGCCGGCAATCAAAACGCTGCTCCAGCAAAGAATAAGGCACCAGCAGATCAGACAGCGGATAGCGGAACGTTTCATGCAGATGCGTAATCTTGAGATGATGCGCGCCCGGATCAACCAGCGTAATTTGTGCATCAGCGCTATAGCGCCGCAGCGTGGTCAGTGCGGCAATCCCGGCATACCCCCCGCCAATAATGACGATTCTGGGGCGTGCGCTTTTTGGTATATACAATGGCAGCAAAGCCATTTTCTTCTCCTTTCTCAGTTCGGCATTCATGCAGAAAAGAGCGTAGCACGGATGAATCCTCGTGGTCACGCATTCCCACCACACCTGGCACCAACCCCGGCAAACATCGCTGTCTATGCACTGGCGTATAATCGCGCGATCTCTACAACCAATTTTTTGATTACCCCTACCAGAACATTCATGCATATTCATATTCTTGGCATTTGCGGCACTTTCATGGGCGGTTTGGCAGTATTGGCACGCGCTGCTGGCCACACGGTTACCGGCTGCGACGCCAACGTTTATCCGCCGATGAGCACGCAATTGTGCGAACAGCAGATCAGGCTGATCGAGGGTTACGATGCAGATCAGCTCAACCTGAAGCCGGATCTGTTTGTCATCGGCAATGTCGTCACACGCGGCAATCCATTGATGGAGGCCATCCTCGATGCACATCTACCTTATGTATCCGGCCCGCAATGGCTGGCACAACATCTGCTGCATGATCGCTGGGTGCTCGCTGTTGCCGGTACGCATGGAAAAACGACGACCAGCTCGATGCTGGCGTGGATACTGGAATATGCCGGTCTCGCGCCCGGTTTCCTGATTGGCGGTGTTCCGGAAAATTTCGGTTTGTCGGCCCGCCTGGGGGTGATCGAAGCACAGCAGGAGCTTTCGCCGTTCTTTGTCATTGAAGCCGATGAATACGACACCGCTTTTTTCGACAAACGTTCCAAATTTGTGCACTACCAGCCTAAAACCGTCGTGCTTAACAACCTGGAATACGATCATGCCGATATTTTTCCTGATCTGGCCGCCATTGAGCGCCAGTTTCATCATCTGGTTCGCATCATTCCGCGCAACGGTTTAATCGTAATCAACGGGCAGGATGAGAATCTGCAGCGGGTACTGGATCAGGGTTGCTGGACGCCAACAGAATATTTCGGCATGAAGAATGGCTGGCATATCACAACTGGGCAGGATCAGCACTTATCCGTTTATTTCCAGGAAGAACGACAAGGTACGCTGGATTGGGAATTGATGGGTGAACATAACCGTATGAATGCACTGGCTGCACTGGCCGCAGCGCGCCATGCCGGGGTACCGGCACGGGTTGGTATCGAGGCACTCTCGCATTTCAGGAACGTGAAACGCCGTATGGAATTACGCGGTGTAATCGACGACATTCACGTTTATGATGATTTCGCCCACCACCCCACCGCCATCCAGACCACACTGGCCGGATTGCGCGACAAGATCGGCCCGGTACGTATTCTCGCCGTACTGGAACCACGTTCCAATACCATGAAGCTCGGCACCTGGCGGGATAGTCTTGCCACCAGTCTGAATCAGGCCGATCAGGTCTTTTGCTATGCCCATCAAACAGGCTGGGATGTTGCAACTGCACTTACCCCACTGGGGAAGAAAGTCGAGACGCATCAGGATCTGGCTACCATGGTCAGCGCAATTTCAGCCACCGCACACCCGGGAGATCATATCCTGATCATGAGCAACGGCAGCTTTGGCGGCCTGTACGACAAACTGCTCGATACACTGCGCACCCGGTCCGGCACATCTTCCTGAATCTCTCCAGCAACTCCTGCATCTGCCAAAAAAATGCCCCACCTGAAACTTCAAGTGAGGCATAAAGGCTTCGTCACAAAATCTTTACTGCATGGGCTTTGACTTTGCCCGAAACCAGAAGAGAGAAATACTCGTCACTACTGAGAAAAACAAACTACGATTACAACAACTTACACTTGCCTCAACACAATCACCAACCTATCAGAATCCAATTCCAAGGTATCCACCTGCGGTAAAGCCATTGACATTCACCCCGTCGATCTTGCCGCCTGCCAGTTGGTATCTGGCATCGACACCCACATAAATCGACTTCCAGAGGTTGTAGTCCGCACCGGCACCAAACATGACTCCCGGTTGCAGCACGGTAATGGACTCAGAGGGTGGACTGATCACATGCAACGCCAAACCGGCCGGGATAATCCATGGTCTGAACCGGCTTCCTTCCAGAAACTTGATTTTTGGTGCCGCAGTCAGCGTGAACTGGCTGACCGTTACATTGCGTGCAGTACCACCCGGAACAGCGATCGGAGTCGAGTTGGTCGCAAGAGCATTACCCTGAACACGATTGCCGAATTCCTTGTATTCGAACATCAACTCGGCAAATACACTCGTCCCCGGTAAAAACCCCCAAACATCATCGGTTAGATTGAAATCAAACCCCGCGCCAATATACCAAGCATCCCGATCCGACCGATCCTGCGCGCCAGCGGGAACAACATTGCTCTGAATGGAAACACCATTGCGCAGATGGTTGCTATGCGCGAAACCACCCCGAAAAAAGATAATATGCTTATCGCTTCTTTCTGCCTTTTGTTCGGCTGCCTTGACAGCAGCTACCGATTGCTCGTTTTCCCGGATTTTCTGTTAATTTCTGACGGTATCCGATTTGACTCTGTCCAACTCTCCCCGGATGGATTGCAATTGTTCTTCCAGTAACTGGATTTGTGCTTCCAGTGCCTGGGTTGACGCTCCACCAGCAAGCACTTGGGGCGCACTCAGCAATGCCGAAACACTAAAAATTCCAGCAACCGCATTTAGAACTGCGTTCTTTGCGATGACGTTACGCCTCATTTTTTCTCCTTTTTTATGTTTGCGAATGTTGTGTAAGGAATATTAGTTAAATATTAACCGGCACACCTTGATCTAAATCAAGGAACGATGCCATATTCATATATCTGCTCTGAATCACATCTATCTGCACCATTCGCTCCACGCATGGTTTATTCATCCGCCATGCCATTTCCAATTTCCCGTTTCCACCCGTTTGAATATCGTTTTTGGGTGTGACTGGTCAATTTGTTGGCAAATATTAGATAATTACAGGCACTGTTATATTGACCTGCGTCAAGGGACATCCTTTTTTCTCTTTTTCTGCCCGGAGACACCGTTCGGCCATGATCCCCATACTCGGCTCCAATACACCCTTTCCGCCGCTGGAACAGGCATTGATCGAACCCAATGGATTGCTGGCTGCGGGCGGAAATTTATCCCCGGAACGCCTGATCTCCGCCTATCGTCTGGGAATTTTTCCCTGGTTTGGTCAGGATGAAATGATCCTGTGGTGGAGCCCCGATCCAAGAATGGTGCTGTTTCCGCAAGAGATCAAAATTTCGCGCTCGCTACATAAAGTACTGAAAAAACAACAGCATGAAATCCGGGTTGACAGTGCTTTTACCGAGGTGATGCGAGCCTGTGCCGCGCCGCGCGAAAATCAGGCTGGCACCTGGATTCATGACGAGATGGTCGCGGCCTATACCGCACTACATCAACTGGGAATGGCTCATTCCGTAGAAACATGGATAGAAGGCGAGCTGGTCGGCGGGTTATATGGCGTGGCCATCGGCAAGGCTTTCTATGGAGAATCGATGTTTTCCCGCGCGACCGATGCCTCCAAAATCGCCCTGGCTCATCTGGCAAAGCAGCTGGAAAACTGGGGTTTTGGCCTGATCGACTGCCAAATGAAAACTGCACATTTGATGTCGATGGGCGCGCGTGAAATTTCAAGATCGCAGTTTTCCGGACAACTCGCGCAACTCACCCGCCTGCCCGATCACAAAGGAAAATGGCGGTTCGATTTCACCTACACCGGATAGCCAGAGCGGCCACCATGGATTTTCAAATCACCCGACCCTACCCCTGCAGTTATCTGCCGGGACAGCTTGCCCGCTCCCGCATTGCAATCACGGACGATAATGCGCTAAACAGTGACGGTGACACCTATGCCAGGTTGATCCAGCAAGGCTACCGCCGCAGCGGCAGCTATATCTACAGGCCAGATTGCGATCACTGCCATGCCTGCACACCCGCACGCATCCCGGTGGAACAGTTCGCTCCCAACCGCGCGCAGCGCCGGACATGGAAGCGGCACCAGCACTTGCGGGCAATGCAGCATCCGCTGCATTTTGATGAAACACATTTTGCACTCTACCAGCGCTATCAGAAATCCCGCCACGCCAATGGCAGCATGGATCAGGACGATAAAAACGCCTGCCAGCAGTATTGTGATTACCTGCTAAAAAGCTCGGTCGATTCCTTTCTGGTTTCCTTCCATGAAGACACGCAGCTGCGCATGGTCAGCCTGATTGATCGCCTGCCGGATGGACTTTCTTCGGTTTATACCTTTTTTGATCCCGATGTGGCCGGATCAAGCTACGGCACCTTCAGCATCTTGTGGCAGGCAGATCAGTGCCGGGTCGAACGGCTGCCTTATCTTTATCTTGGCTACTGGATTGCCAACAGTAAGAAAATGCACTACAAGATCAATTTCCAGCCTCTGCAACTGCTAACAAATAACCAGTGGCAGTACAGTGAAATCCGCACAACGAACCGGTAAACATGATGTACAACCTGCTACGCCCGCTGCTGTTTCTGCTCGACGCTGAAACTGCCCACACCCTTACACTGGACACACTTGATCTGCTGAAGAAAACCGGCCTGCTGCCTGATCGCACTATCAGTTGCACGCCTGTACACATCATGGGACTGGATTTTCCCAATCCGGTCGGACTGGCTGCCGGGCTCGACAAAAATGGCGCTCATATCGACGCACTGGCTGCGCTGGGTTTCGGTTTCATCGAAGTGGGAACAGTCACCCCACGTCCACAAGCAGGGAATCCCAAGCCACGGCTGTTTCGTCTCCCACAGGCCGGGGCGATCATCAACCGGATGGGATTCAATAATGATGGTGTGGACAGACTGGTGGAACATGTTCAGGCTTCTGGCTATCGCGGCATACTTGGCATCAACATTGGAAAAAATGCCGATACCCCCCTGGAGAATGCAGTTGATGACTATCTGGCCTGTTTCCGCAAGGCGTACCCGCATGCCAGTTATGTCACGGTCAATATTTCCTCACCCAATACCCAGCAGCTTCGGCAACTGCAAAACGAAAGCGAGCTGGAACAGTTGCTGGGCGCGCTCAAAGTGGAACAGGCCAGGCTGAGCGATCTCCACGGCCGCTATACTCCACTGGCCGTCAAGATTGCACCTGATCTTGATCCCGGACAAATTACCGCGATTGCCTCGCTACTGCTGAAACACCGCATGGATGCGGTAATTGCAACCAACACCACCATCTCACGAAATGGTGTCGAACATGTGCCCCATGGTAATGAAAAAGGTGGATTGAGCGGTGCGCCCCTCACAGAGCGCAGCACCGCAGTCATTCACCAGCTCGCCAGCCATCTCCAGCGTGCTATTCCCATCATCGGGGCGGGTGGCATCATGTCGGCCCGGGACGCGCAATCCAAAATTGAAGCCGGTGCCAGCCTGGTACAACTTTATTCCGGGCTGATTTACCGTGGACCAGCGCTGGTTTCCGAAGTCACTTCACAACTTTGCACACGCCCTGACCATGCCGGATAAAGACAGACTGATTGAACGGATTGATGCCGTATTGCCGCAAACCCAATGCGGGCAGTGCGGGTTTGACGGCTGCATGCCCTACGCCCGAGCCATTGTTGAAGGCAAGGCCGATATTGATCAATGTCCGCCGGGTGGTAATGCAGGCGTGGCAGCCATGGCTGCCATTCTGAACATTCCGGCGAAACCACTGAACACTGCCTACGGCCACCCCAAACCACCCGCCATTGCTGTCATTGATGAATCACAGTGTATCGGCTGCACGTTTTGCCTGCGCGCCTGTCCGGTGGATGCCATTATCGGCGCAGCCAAATACATGCACACAGTGTTTATTGAACTCTGCACTGGCTGCGAGCGTTGCATTGCGCCCTGCCCGGTAGATTGCATCAGCATGGTACCCATACCTGAAGCCACTGCTGAAATCCGTCAGCAAAAAGCGGATGGTGCACGCAAGCGCTATCAACGCAGACAACTGCGACTGGCACGCGAGGAACGGCAGCGCAATGAAAAGCTGGAATCTCGCAAATTAAAAAACAGCTCAACTCCTGACGGACAGCCTGCCATTGATCCCAGGCAGGCAGCCATCAGCGCAGCCATGGAGCGGGCACGCGCAGCACTTGCCCGCGCCAACATCCCGACCAAAACCGAATGAACGCCAGCAAGCGCCGAGAGATATTTACCCGGCTAAGAGAGGCCAACCCCCAGCCTACGACCGAACCTCAATACAGCACACCATTTCAGTTACTGGTGGCAGTCATCCTCCGGCACAGGCAACGGATAAAAGCGTAAATCCGCCACAAAAAACTGTTTCCGGTAGCAGATACCCCCGAAAAAATCCTGCAGCTGGGAGAAACCGGTCTGAGCACGTTTATTCAACGCATCGGGTTGTACCGCACCAAAACCCGGAACATTCTCGCGACCTGCCAGCTGCTGATCGAACAACACAACAGTGAAGTACCACGCAGCCGGACAGCACTGGAAAATTTGCCAGGTGTTGGCCGGAAAACCGCTAATGTGGTTCTGAATACCGCATTTGGCGAACCCACCATCGCTGTGGATACGCACATTTTCCGCGTCGCCAATCGCACCGGGCTCGCGCCAGGTAAAAATGTAATGGAAGTGGAACGCAAACTGCTTAAGGTGGTACCGGATGAATTCCGCCAAGATGCCCACCACTGGCTGATCTTGCATGGGCGCTATATCTGCAAGGCTCGTAAACCCCTGTGCCAGCAATGCCTGATTACTGATTTATGCGAATTCAAGGAAAAAAATCTGGAGCAACAAGCTACAACGGCTCACTAAAAACCGGAGCTTGTCTGTTTTATTGCGTGGTTGCTACTGAAGTCAAAATAAAGGATGTCCGGGTAACCACGCCAGGTTGATAGGGATGGGATGTCCGGTTATAGCGTGACAAAATTTTGTCGACATATTTTACAGTTTCGGGATAAGGCGGAATGCCGCGATATTTTTCAACCGCACCCTCGCCCGCGTTGTAAGCTGCTGCCACCAGCGCTACATCACCCTTGAAGAAAGCAAGCAACCATCTCAGGTAGGCCATCCCACCCTTGATATTTTCCTCGGGATCAAAAACATTCCTGACCTGGAATCGCTCCGCTGTCGCGGGAATAAGCTGCATCAATCCCTGTGCATTTTTGGGTGAAACCGCCTGGGTATTAAAACCGGATTCAACTGATATCACAGCCAGTACAAGGCCAGGATCCACCTCGTATTGTGGCGCCAGTTTTTCCACAAGTGCTGCCACTTCCTGATTTACAGGATATTTACCTGGCGCTGGATTCGTCCGCACATAAACATTTTTGCTGAGACAAGCTGGCAGATCGGCTTCCTGCTTATCCAGCAGCGACACGAGCTGCAGCATTCTCTGCGCATAAACATGCTCCTGTGCTGCGGCCATCTCGAACAATTTGGCAGCGATCACATCGTTATGCTCGACTCCCCGGCCGTTGGCATACATCCAACCGAGCGCATATTGCCCCTCAGCCGAACCCTCGCGGGCAGCATGACAATACAACTCCACCGCTTTTTCCCGATCTTGCGACACACCTTCACCGTGTTCATATTGGCGTGCCTGCGCCACCAGTACCTCTATATCGCTTCCCATTGCAATGGATTGAGGCTGAGTTTCGTCGGCACCGTGAACAGCAGCGATCTGTAACACAAGAAAAACTGACAGTATCCATTGTCCCTTCAGGTTGATCCGCATACCTTTTATCCGAATAGTTAAATTCCTGTTTTATTGGTAATTTATGTAGCAACAATCATGCCAAAACGTGAAAATATGCTGTTTCCAGCGATAACTGCTTGCCAGCAGGCGGAAATTTTTTTTAATCATTTCCCAATAAAGAATGACTAAAAAGGACATTGCAAAAAGTGTAAAAAATTCCGACAACCCGGACATTGTCATGTCCGATCTGACGGATGTAATTATTACGAACGGTATCTGCAATAGTTCAACGCAACTATTTTATAAAAACTTTATTCGCTTTCAGGTTGCTGCCGGTGCACGCGTACTTTGCCGATATTTTGGCGGTTGACTGAAACAATTTCGAATACCAGGTCACCCACGGTAATCTGCTCTCCTGCTACGGGAATATAACCAAATTGCCATAATAGATAACCACCCAGCGTGGAATAACGCTCGGTATCATCTACCAGATCATGCTCCAGCAGAGTGGATGCCTTGCGGATACTGATCCAGCCATCCATCAACCATGTGCCATCTGCCTGCTGCTCCGCTACCAGTTTTTCCTCCCCGGCATCCAGAAACTCACCGGCAATTGCCTCCAGAATATCTGTTGGCGTCACAACGCCTTCTACTGATCCGTATTCATCCACAATCACCGCCAGTTGCAACGGCTGATTGCGCAATTGTTCCATCAGCTTAATTACAGGGACACGCTCCAGCACCACAATTGGATGACGCAATGATTTTTCCAGGTTGATCTTGCCTTCTTCCAGCATGTCACGCAGCAAATCCTTGGCAAATGCGGCTCCCGTAAATTCATCGACATTGCCATGCGACAGCAAAAAACGTGAATGGCCACTCTTGATGATTTTGGATCTGATTTCCTCGTTACTATCTCCCAGATCCAGCCAATCGATATCGGTACGCGGTGTCATGATCGACATGGCCGGGCGATCGGCCAGTGTCAGCACCCCTTCGATCATCTCTTTTTCTTCCTGTGCAAATACTTCATTTTCTGCTACTTGTTGCGCAATCACCTCTGATGTCTCACCCAATCCGACCACGCCATGCCGCCCACCGAGCAGCCGCAATACCGCTTCTGCCGTACGATCACGCAAATCTCCGGTGGTGATGAGCTTTTCCTTGTTATGCCTGGCTACCTGGTTGAATGTTTCTATCAGAATGGAAAAACTGATGGCGGCGTAAAGATAGCCTTTGGGCACGTGATAATTGAATCCCTCGATTACCAGCGAAAATCCGATCATCATCAAAAAACCCAGGCAAAGAATTACCACAGTGGGATGTTTGGATACAAAGGTCATCAATGGCGCGGAAGACAGCATCATGACAGCAACAGCAATGATGACGGCTATCATCATCACTGAAAGATGCTCCACCATCCCTACTGCGGTAATCATGCTATCCAGCGAAAAACTGCATCCAGCACAATAATCTGAACGATGACCTGCCAGAAGACCGCATGCACTTCTTTGCCCTCCTTCGGCCCACCCTGCCCCTCCAGCCGCTCGTGCAGCTCCATCGTTCCCTTGAAAAGCAGAAATATTCCTCCAAATAAAAGAATAAAGTTTCGCCAGGAAAGATCGATCCCGAACAGAGTTACTAATGGTGTCGTCAGCGTAATGATCCAGGAAATCGAAGCCAGCAGAGCCAGGCGCATGACCAGCGCCAAAGACAAACCGACGATCCGTGCTCTTCCGCGTTCGTGCAACGGCAGTTTGTCAGTCAGTATTGCTATGAAGATCAGATTATCGATCCCCAGCACAATTTCGAGAATAACCAGTGTTGCCAGACCCGCCCACGCGGCGGGGTCATGCATCCATTCAAAAACCACTTTTATTAATACCTGAGAAAAATAGAAAGACTGTTGTCAAAAACTTGAAATATCCAGAACCTGGATAATAAGAAATTACACCACTGATGGAAGTGCCGCCCAATATAGTACAAGTTTTTTCGGTTCGGGAAATACTGAAACCAAGGAATCTCTGATTACATCTCACATAGCCGCACACGGTGTTTTGCGGATGGAATGCAAGACGAATGAGGCGGTGAATGACTGCCCCCCTTCATAACGAAATCAACGCCGCAGTTCACCCACAAAACCAGTGCCCCAAAGGGTTGCAGCTCATGGAGGATTTGATCAGAGATTCCCTGGTTTGCATAACGCATTGAGGATGTAATTTTTTTATGTCTATTATTCCTGCGAATCGGTTGAGGCAAGGGAAGAATCGTGTTCCGCCAGAAGAGTTTCGTGTTCCAGAAACCGGTCGAGCTGCTGCTGGATGGAACGAAATACCGGGTCATCGGGATTGCGGGGGCGTTCGAGCGCAATGTCCAGGATTTCAGCGATATGTCCATTGGGTGAGGAAGCCATGAGGGCGATGCGGTCTGCCAGCATGAGTGCTTCGTGCAGATCATGGGTGATCATCAGGATGGTGGCACCTGAATTCTCCCAGATTTCCAGCAGGTAACGCTGCATCATCCGGCGGGTTTGCATGTCCAGCGCGGAAAAGGGTTCATCCAGCAGCAACAGTCGTGGCCGGGTGGCGATGGTTCTTGCCAGGGTAATACGCTGGCGCATGCCGCCGGAAAGTTGCGATGGCTTGTGGCCGGAAAAGGATTCCAGCCCGACTTGTTTGAGATATTGCCGCGCATGTTCCAGTGCTGCTACTTTGGCCATTCCCTGATTGCGCAGAGGGAAAGCAACATTTTCTTCTGCCGTCATCCACGGGAACAGGTTGTGGGTCTGGAAGATCAGGGCAGTCGAGGGGGCGGGGCCTTGCAGTATCCGGTTATCGTAGCTGACGTTGCCCTGATCCGGAAAGTCCAGCCCGGCAGCCAGATTGAGCAGAGTAGTTTTTCCGCACCCGCTGCGGCCGAGCAATACCGTCAGACTGCCTGGTTCTATAATCAGGCAATCCGCTTCAACAGAAACAGCATTACCAAAAGATTTGCGAATATTGTTGAATTCCAGCCGGGCTCCGGCTGAATGGGCGAGTGTTGTATTCATGGCATTTATTGTACCCATTGCAACAATCTGGCATTGACCAGCAGCAACAGGCGATCGATGACAAAGCCAATGAAGCCGATGGCGAGAATGCCGATCATCACCATTTTCATGTTGTACATTTGCTGGGCCATGATGATCATGTAGCCAAGGCCGGAATTGATCCCGGCCATTTCTCCCGCCAGAACCGCCATCCAGGCACCGAAGAAAGACATGCGAATGGCAGTCATCGCACTGGGGGTGATGGCAGGCAGCCGTACATGCCACCACATTCTCATGCGTGAGGTGCCGAGATTATGGGCAATTTTCAGATATTCAGCCGGGATGCCATCCAGCGCGGCAATCAGCGATAGCGACATCGTGCCAAGAACAGCCATGAATACAATAAATATTGCTGCTTGCCCGCCAATGCCGATGACGGCGATGGTGAAGGGAATCCAGGCCACCGGAGCGATAGGAGCAAGTGATTGAACAACCGGCAGAATCAGCCGCCGCAGCAGGGGTAATTCAATCACCATGATGGCCAGGCAGGATGAGATCAGCAGCCCGGCTAGCATGCCGGTGCCGACACGCGCCAGCGTAATGGCTATCGCCTCGGATAGCCCGGTTTTCTGCTGGCCAAAACCGATGCTGATATTGCCGGAAAAGGCATATGGAATGGTTTCGCTGGGTGGCGGCAGGATTTGTGGATTGAGCCACGCCATGCGGGAACCGAGCTCCCAGAACAGAATGATCAGTAACCAGGCCAAGCAGAACCACAGCAGGTTTGATCGGAGAATCAGCCGGATGAACCGGCTGATTGGCATGTTCGGCGAGCCGGGCTTGCCCGAAGTACGGGGTTGCATGGCGTCAGGCAGGCTGGTATTTCAGATCCAGGACGGCGTCGATGACATCTGGTTTGAGATAACCCAGCTCGGCCAGATAGGCAGCGCCCTGGCGCAATCCACTTACACCGGTTTGGCTGATGACCGGATTGGGGAACTGGCGCTTGAGTGCCACTGACAAAATCGGCCGGGGTACGCCATAAACCGGTTGCAAATCGTTCAGCACGGCTTCGTAATCTTCATTGAAAGCACGAGCAGATTCCTGCAACACCCGGAGATAGGCTTTCAGTGCATCCTGTTGACTGTCGATGGTGCGGATTTTGGTACTGATGACACAATCTGCTGCTTCCGGCCCCCAGACCGAATTTGAATCGGTCAGATACACCGCTCCTTGTTCGGCAACCACATGTTCGGCGTAGGGCTGTGCCAGTGTGCAGACATCCAGTGCCTTGTTGGCGATGGCTTCTCCCATGCCGATCATGCCTCGGAAAGAAGGTCATGCGGTAGTCATCGTAGGATTTGCCATGCTGCGACATGGTACCGTAGCCGACCAGCTCCAGCGTATCCAGCCGCAGGGTGCCCACACGCAATCCCTGCCTGCTGCATCAATAAACTCTGCCACCGATTTGACCGAGCCATTGCGCGCAACCAGTTCGATTCCGGCCTGGCCGGAACCACCAATAATACGCAGATCGGTGGTGCCAGCAGTGTAGGCAGCTGCCGTCATGGTCCACGGGCTGTGAATCAGCTCAAGATTATCGGAAACCAGCGCCTGCATGGAGTCGGCCGGACTGTTGAATTGTGTCAGGACGACATTTAACCCGGCTTTGGCAAACATTCCCCTTATTTTTGCCAATAACAGGTGAGAAACACAGCCTGCCGGCAAATGCCCAACACGAATGACAGCTCCACCTGCAGCAGCCTCAGCACGTGTGGCTGCTGCCAGCAATCCTGTTCCAGCAGCAGTGGCATAAAACATACCGCACCCGCAAGTACACAAAAACCGGCGTCTGGCCGGGATGAACAGTGCATTATCTGTTCGCGGGGTTGCCGGGATGGCGGTATTTCTTTTAACCAGGCGGCCAATAATGTTTTTGATCATGATGGTTCTCCATAAAAGTAGACTGATCATTCTCGGGAATTGTTATTGTAATCAGAATTGCCTGAAAAGCCAGCGGGGATTTCCAGAGCTGATTCCAGCGCCAGGGCTGTAGAGCTGCATTGGTAGATGTATCAGGCGAGGCAGCAATAACAATGCTGTTTTGGCGAATACCCGAGAGTGAAACGATCGAGCCAATCCGTTTCACAAGTTGCTTGAGCGATGTACTGCTACTGGCGTGGCTCGGACGATGCCCTTGCACCATAGAGGGTGCGATACGATTCTATTGCGGGAATATGCAGAGCAAGATCCTGCCGCGTGCGCAAATAAGCAACGATGTCATCCAGCGTGATCAGGGAAATAACAGGTATCCCGTGTTTATTTCTGATTTCCTGTAGCGTGGAGTATTCGCCTTCCCCCTTTTCCATACGATCAAGTGCGACTGTAATGCCACATGGCGTGGCGCCGGCAGCATGGATGAGGGAAACAGATTCTCCAACAGACAAGCCCGCCGACACGACATCATCCACGATCAGGATACGCCCGGCCAGCGGAGCACCCACAATATTGCCACCTTCTCCATGATCCTTGGCTTCCTTGCGGTTGAAGCTAAAGGGATGGTTATGCCCGGCCTCGGCCAGCGCAATGGCAATGGTACTGACGAGCGGTATGCCCTTATAGGCCGGACCAAACAGCGCATCAAAGGGGATTCCGGAGGCAAGAATGGCTTGCGCGTAAAACTGGCCAAGCTGCTTCAGTGCAAGACCATCATTGAACAAACCGGCGTTAAAGAAATAAGGCGAGGGGCGACCTGCCTTGGTTTTGAAATTGCCAAAACGCAGCACATCGTACCGTAGCGCAAAATCGATGAATTGTTGCCGGAAATCAGACATGAGTGGCGTGTGTATCAGGAAAGAGCTGGCGAGGCCACATTTTCCCGGTTTTCAAATGTCAGCAAGGCTTTACCATCCTCACCTATATCGACAGTCACCTTGCCACCATTGACCAGCCGCCCAAATAGCAGTTCATCAGCCAATGCACGACGTATGAGATCCTGAATCAGCCTTGCCATGGGGCGAGCGCCCATCAGAGGGTCAAATCCGTGGCGGGCAAGATGTTTGCGCAGATTATCAGTGAAGGTAATATCCACTTTCTTTTCCTGTAACTGTGTTTCCAGTTCGATCAGGAATTTGTCAACAACTCGCAGGATAATAGATTCACCAAGAGGTGCGAACGAAATGATCGCATCCAGACGATTACGGAATTCCGGTGTAAACAAACGCTTGATTTCAACCATTTCATCCCCGGATTTGGCGTGCCCGGAAAACCCTATGGATGATCTGGTGAGTGCATCGGCGCCTGCATTGGTCGTCATGATAATGATGACATTACGAAAATCAGCTTTACGGCCATTGTTGTCGGTTAATGTTCCGTAATCCATGATCTGGAGCATCACATTGAAAATATCGGGATGAGCCTTCTCAATCTCGTCAAACAATAAAACAGCATGCGGTTGCTTGATGACTGTTTCCGTCAGCAGCCCCCCCTGATCAAATCCAACATAGCCCGGTGGAGCACCAATCAGCCTTGAGATGGCATGGCGCTCCATGTATTCAGACATGTCGAAGCGATGCAGTGGAATACCCAATGTATAGGCGAGCTGGCGCGCCACTTCGGTTTTGCCTACGCCGGTAGGTCCGGAGAAAAGGAAGGAGCCGATCGGCTTGCTGGCGTTCCCCAGACCACTGCGCGCCATTTTAATGGCGGATGTAAGCGCATCGATAGCCACGTCCTGTCCGAAAACAATAGCCTTAAGGTCGCGATCCAGTGTCTTGAGTTTGTTGCGGTCATCACTGGAAACATTTTGCGGAGGTATGCGTGCAATACCGGCAATGACCTGCTCGATTTCCTGCTTACCGATAATTTTTCGCTGCCTGGATTTGGGAAGCACACGCTGCGCTGCGCCGGCTTCATCAATAACATCGATCGCCTTGTCAGGCAAATGACGATCGTTGATGAAACGCGCAGACAGCTCAGCTGCAGCAGTCAACGCCACTTCTGTGTATTTAACGTTGTGATGCTTTTCATAACGGGATTTCAATCCACGCAAAATTTCCACGGTCTCGCTGATGTCAGGCTCAGCAACATCAATTTTCTGGAAACGCCGCGACAAGGCATGATCCTTCTCGAATACACTACGATATTCGTTATACGTAGTGGCACCAATACACTTCAGTCGGCCTGAACTAAGCACCGGCTTGAGCAGATTGGAAGCGTCCAATGTACCACCCGAAGCAGCACCGGCGCCGATCAGGGTATGAATTTCATCAATAAACAAAATGGCTTTAGGGTTATCGGTGAGTTGTTTCAATACCAGCTTCAGCCGTTGTTCAAAATCCCCTCTGTATTTTGTTCCTGCCAGCAATGCGCCCATATCCAGCGCATAAACCTGGTGATCAGCAAGCACATCCGGCACACGGTTTTCTGTAATTCTCCTGGCCAATCCTTCGGCGATAGCAGTTTTCCCAACACCTGCCTCACCCACTAGCAATGGATTATTTTTACGACGACGACACAGAGTTTGGATAACACGCTCAACCTCCTTTTCTCGCCCGATCAAAGGATCTATGCGATTGGCAATTGCCTGGCTATTCAGATTAACAGTGTAATTTTCCAGCGTACTGCTCGAATCCTGTTGTTCGGTGTCGGTATTTTCCTCGCTTTTTTCAGATTCACTACCCTGCGTCGCCTTGCCTATCTTGTGAGAGATATAGTTCACCACATCCAGCCTGTTTACTCCCCTTTGCTGCAAAAAATAGACGGCATGGGACTCTTTTTCGCCAAAAATGGCGACTAGAACATTGGCACCCGTCACCTCTTTTTTACCGGAAGATTGTACGTGGAGAATGGCCCTCTGGATGACGCGCTGAAAACCCAGGGTAGGTTGCGTATCAACATCCTCAGAACCTTCGACTACTGGTGTATGGCGAGTGATATGTTCCTGCAGGGATTTACGTAAATCCTCGATATCAACCGCACAGGCGACCAACACTTTTGCAGCACTTGGGTTATCCAGTAGCGCCAGCAGCAAGTGTTCAACTGTGATGAATTCATGGCGTTTCTGCCTTGATTCAACAAAAGCCATATGCAAACTTACTTCCAGTTCTTGCGCGATCATATTATTCCTTCTCCATCACACACATGAGTGGATGCTGATTCTGTCTTGAAAATTCATTAACTTGCTTTACTTTTGTCACCGCAATATCACTGGGGTAAATTCCACAGATTCCCGCGCCTTCATTATGGATTTGCAACATGATGTGCGTTGCTGTTTCTTCGTCCATAAGAAAAAAGTGGCGCAATATCTTTACCACAAAATCCATGGGGGTGAAATCATCGTTAATCAACATTACCTTGTATAAAGGCGGTGGACTTAACCTGGCCTTGCCTTTTTCGATAACACTATCCGGATTCCGGTCATCTGTTGCCATGCTTACACTTTCTTTCCCAATATTGCACTTTTAGCATTTTATAAGAAAAACACACATGACACTGATTACATCATTTCGTGATCAAACTGATTCATTCGGAGTTTACAGTCAACCTACTCCCAAAAACCATAAGAACGAACTACGACAGAACTTTGGTTTTTCTTAAGTAATTACCATGTTGGTAATTTGTCTTATTTAAAAATAAATACCCAACAGGGCACAACCATTGCTTGACTTGAGACATATTTTGCGTAAAACTGCAACCGGCGTTTGGCTTCAAGTTTTCTGCAGTACTGGTTAGAGCCGTTTGCGGTCTTGAAATTCAAATAGTATCAGGGTATCCGGCCCAGTTTTTTATAGGAAGTAGAAATGGCAACAGGTACAGTAAAGTGGTTCAATGATTCTAAAGGTTTTGGTTTTATTACTCCGGATGACGGCAGCGAAGATTTATTTGCACACTTCTCCGCCATCAACATGACAGGTTTCAAGACCCTGAAAGAAGGCCAGAAAGTTAGTTTTGAAGTTACACAAGGACCAAAAGGTAAACAAGCTTCAAATATCCAGGCTCCCTGATCCTGGAATATAACAGCTGATCTTTTTGATCAGCTCAAACAACCCCCGGCCTGATTCTTTAAATATCTGGCCGGGGGTTGTTTTTTAGGGATTGAAATTCTAGAAACTTCGATCAAGCGAAGTTTCACATCCTCGCTATCATGGCGTTACCGAATTCTGAAGATGAAACCTGGTTAGCGTTCGGAGTCAACCTTGCCAGATCGTAAGTCATGATCCTGTCCTGAATCGTTTTTTCCATGGAGTTGATAACAATATCAGCTGCTTCATGCCAACCAAGGTGTCTGAGCATCATTTCTGCTGACAAAATGATTGACCCCGGGTTGACCTGATCCTTGCCGGCATACTTCGGTGCAGTGCCATGGGTCGCCTCGAAAATGGCGATACTGTCGCTCAGATTGGCTCCTGGTGCAATACCGATACCCCCTACCTGCGCAGCCAGAGCATCGGAAATATAATCGCCGTTCAGGTTAAGTGTGGCGATGACATCGTACTCATCCGGACGCAACAGGATTTGCTGCAGGAAAGCATCAGCAATAACGTCCTTGATGATGATTTCATGGCCATCATGCTGCAACTTCATCCACGGCCCGCCATCTAGCAATTCTGCACCAAATTCTCTTGCTGCCAGCTCGTAACCCCATTTCTTGAAGGCACCTTCGGTGAACTTCATGATATTGCCTTTATGCACCAGCGTCACCGAGCGACGCTTATGATCAATGGCGTACTGAATGGCTTTTCTGATCAAGCGTTCACTACCTTCTTTCGAGACTGGTTTGACCCCGATAGCAGAGGTTTGAGGGAAACGGATCTTGGTAATGCCCATATCTGCCGTCAGAAAATTAATGATCTTTCCAACTGCTTCCGTTCCGGCCTCCCATTCGATACCGGCATAGATGTCTTCCGAGTTTTCGCGGAATATGACCATATCCACTTTTTCTGGCTGTTTGACTGGGCTGGGCACACCCTGGAAATAGCGCACCGGACGCAGACACACATATAGATCCAGTAATTGGCGCAATGCCACGTTGATTGATCGTATGCCCCCGCTAACTGGTGTGGTCAATGGCCCCTTGATGGACACCACAAATTCCTTTGCTGCCTGCAGGGTTTCGTCCGGCAGCCAGGTATCCTGTCCATAGACACGGGTGGATTTTTCACCTGCATAGATTTCCATCCAGGAAATTTTGCGGGAATCGCCGTATGCCTTTTTAACTGCACCATCGACAACCTTGATCATCACAGGCGTGATGTCCACCCCATGCCGTCTCCTTCGATAAAAGGAATGATCGGATGATCGGGAACAACCAATGAAAAATCATCGTTCACCCGAATTTTGCTACCGGTGGTCGGCACCTTGATATGTTGATACATAGAGTCTCCAGAAATAAAAGAAGTTACGTTGATTCTTGTATGGCAGATTCGCCGGATTCCTGCGTTGTTTCGGTTTCTTCATCGACCGGTTCAGTTTCACCAACAGATAATTCAAGGGAATTGAAACTTTCCAGCGAAGGGAGTTGATCCAGCGACAGCAGATTCAGATCATCGAGAAACTGCCGGGTTGTTGCATAAAGATACGGTCTGCCAGGTACATCGCGCTGTCCGATGGTTTCAATCCAGCCGCGTGATTCCAGTGTTTTAATGATTTGTGCGGAAACTGCAACCCCCCTGATTTCCTCAATATCGCCGCGCGTGACAGGCTGCCGGTACGCAATCACAGCCAAAGTTTCCATGACAGCACGTGAATAGCGTGGTGGGCGTTGCGGATTGAGCCGATCCAGAAAAATCTGCATTTCCGGTTTGCTTTGAAAGCGCCAGCCACCTGCGACTGCAACCAGCGCTATACCACTGTCGCGCCATTTTTCACTTAACACTGCCAGAGATTCAAGCAATGTTTTTTTATCAATCTCATCCGCAAACAGCTGTTTAAGATCATGAATGGCCAGAGGTTCCGGCGTAATCAGCAGTGCGGTTTCAATGACCCTGGCAATCTGATCCGGCGGAAAAACCGGGCCTTCCTCACTCACCTCTGTCGGACTGGATGGCGTGGACATAAATTGTTCCAAAGCGTTCCGTCTGAACGATATTGATCAGCGCCTCCCGCGTCAGCTCCAGCAGTGCGAGAAAACTGGCCATGAATTTGGGAATGCTGGTGATATCACTGAATAATTCGGTAAAAGGGATATTGTCCCGCGATTGCAGGTTTCGCAGGATTTCACTCATGCACGCCCGAACCGAAATTGTTTCGTAACGAATCGTGTGATTGCGATTGAGACGGAGGCGTTCCATCAAGGCAAGCCAGGTATCGCACAAATCCTGTGGGTTGACATCTGGCAACCGTTTTTCGACAACAAAATCTGCCCATATACTGGCCGGCATAAAATCCCTGCCAACCAGCGGCAAACCATGCAGGTGGAGAGCAGCCTGCTTGATCCGTTCATATTCCAGCAGCCGCCGCACCAGTTCTGCCCGGGGATCAGTTTCCTCCTCCAGGGTAATCACCGGGCGCGGTAGCAACATACGGGATTTAATGTCGATCAACAATGCGGTCATGAGCAGATATTCGGCCGCCAACTCAAACTGGTCGGCACGCATAGTGTTAACATAAGCAATGTATTGCCGCGTAAGTTCAGCCATGGGGATATCCAGAATATCCAGATTATGCTTGCGGATCAGATAAAGCAGCAGATCGAGCGGCCCTTCAAAGGATTCCAGAAAAATCTGGAGGGCTTCCGGCGGAATGTACAAATCCTGCGGGGTTTCCATCAGTGGCACGCCCAGCACTTTTGCAACCGGGCTGATCAGCGCAGGGTTATCCACTGGCTTCCTGTAGCGGCAAGAATATTCTCGGATCAAGCACGGTCAAGGATACGCGAGCCCCAGAGCAGCCCTGACGTCCCGCATGGTTTCCTCGGCTAGCTGATTGGCTTTTTCACAACCCTCCGTAACGATTTTTCTGACTTGAGCCGGATCATCTTCGTACATTCTGGCACGTTCCAGAATAGGCGCCTGTTCGTCCAGTATGGCCTGAACGATGGGCTGCTTGCATTCCAGACAACCAATTCCAGCAGAGGTGCAGCCTTGCTGCACCCAGTTACGGGTATCGGCGGATGAATAAAGCTGATGAAATTGCCAGACTGGGCATTTTTCCGGATTGCCAGGATCGCTGCGGCGAATACGGGCTGGATCAGTCGGCATGGTACGAATCTTTTTGGCGATACTGTCTGCATCCTCCCGCAGGCCAATCGTGTTGCCATACGATTTGGACATTTTTTGCCCATCCAGTCCGGGCATTCTGGATGCTTGCGTTAATAGGGTTTGAGGTTCGGGCAGAATGACCTTGCTTCTGCCTTCCAGATAGCCGGATAGCCGTTCGCGATCTTCTGCATTCAGATTCTGCTGTTCCAGCAGCAGTGATCTGGCTTCAACCAGTGCATTTTCATCACCCTGCTCCAGGTAACGGCTACGCAATTCGCCATAGCGTTTGCCATGTTTGGAGCCCATTTTTTTGATGGCCTGCGCTACCTTGACTTCAAAATCCAGTTCCTTGCCAAAAATATGATTGAACCGGCGGGAGATTTCGCGCGTGAATTCCAGATGAGGTGCCTGATCCTCGCCTACCGGAACCAGATTGGCCCGGTAGATCAGGATATCTGCACTTTGTAGGAGCGGGTATCCCAGAAAACCGTAGGTGCCGAGATCTTTCTCGGCTAATTTTTCCTGCTGATCCTTATATGTCGGAACACGCTCCAGCCAGCCAAGCGGGGTAATCATCGACAGCAGCAAATACAATTCGGCGTGTGCTGGTACTTTTGATTGAATAAACAAAGTTGCCTGATCGGGATCAACTCCCGCAGCCAGCCAGTCGATCACCATTTCCCAACTGTGCTGCTCGATCATTCCGGGAGAATCATAGTGTGTTGTCAGCGCATGCCAGTCAGCCACGAAAAAAAGACACTCATACCGTTGTTGTAAGGCGAGCCAGTTTTTCAATACCCCGTGATAATGTCCCAGATGCAGATTTCCAGTGGGGCGCATGCCTGAAAGAACACGGTCAACGAACATTTATAAAGCTCCGGGAATCATGGAATTAGAAAACAGGGTAATGAGTGAAGCACGTGATTGCCCGATTCAGACATACAGCCCAAAGAGCATGACAATCATTTGCCTGGTGATGCTGATCAGAGGCCATAACACTACGCCCAGAACACCGCTCACAAGCAGTATCAGTAAAATCACAAAACCATAGGGTTCGATCTGGGCAAATTTCCAGGCGAATTTGTTCGGCAGCAGACTAACTGCAATACGCCCACCATCCAGTGGCGGCAATGGCAGGAGATTCAACACCATCAAAACTACATTAATTTCGATACCAGCAATGCCCATCAAAACCATGGGCTTGATATAAATACCATCAGGTATGCTTATCCCCAATTTGATGATGGCTGCCCAGAAAAATGCCATCAGCAAATTGGCGCCAGGCCCAGCTGCAGCCACCCACAACATATCTTTTTTAGGTCGGCGCAACCGGCCAAAGTTGACCGGCACCGGTTTTGCCCAGCCAAAAAGTAAGCCACTTCCCATTAACAGCTTGCTGGTGACAAACATCATGAGTGGAAGCAGTATGGTACCCATGAGGTCGATATGTCTGAGTGGATTCAGGCTGATACGCCCAGCCATTTCTGCGGTCGGGTCGCCAAAATGCCTGGCCACATACCCATGTGCAGCTTCATGCAGGGTAATAGCAAAAATGACAGGCAACGCGTAAATGGCGATACCCTGAATAATGTCATCCATGCGTGATTCCAAAGAATGACAAATCGCCTTTTCCAACGCGGGCTATTTTCGGGGCGATATCGGTCAAATCAATAACTGTAGTCATGTCAGCGCCACATGAACCGGCATCCATGACCAACTCGATCTGATGTTCCAGACGTTTGCGAATTTCCCCGGCATCATTCAACGGCAGCTCATCTCCAGGAAGAATGAGCGTGGAACTTAGCAAAGGCTCATCCAGCTCCGTCAGTAATGCCTGTGCAACAGGATGATCGGGAATGCGCAAACCAATCGTATGGCGTTTGGGATGCTGGAGACGGCGCGGTACTTCGCGTGTCGCGGTCAGAATAAAGGTATAGCTGCCGGGAGTTGCGGCCTTGAGTAAACGATATTGCGCATTATCCACCTTTGCATAGGTGGCAATTTCTGCCAGATCCCGGCATACCAGTGTGAAATTATGGTTCTGATCCACTTTGCGAATGCTGCGGATACGATCCATCGCTTCCTTGTTGCCAATCTGGCAACCCAATGCGTAGCAGGAATCCGTAGGATAAGCGATGACACCGCCATTGCGCACAATCTCGACTGCCTGGCGAATCAGCCTCGAATGCGGTGTTTGCGGGTGGATGGAAAAAAATTGAGCCATGTTGTTTGATGAACAGTTGTAGTCAGAAAACGTTGGTATTTCGGATCGGCGGTTCCGGATCACCTTGGCTGAAAAGCTGCGACCCGGATTATTTTGTTTATCTGTTCAGGATGGTTGCGATAGTTCAGAAATACCCGGAATATTCCATTCATTCCATATCGGCGTACATACTGGTGGTAACGCAGGTAGCCTGCCCAGATCAAAATAGCTTTCCCCCGGGCCATGATAGTCCGATCCACACGAAGCATAGAGCTCCATGCGGGCAGCCAATTCTGCAAACTGCTGTGTTTCACCGGGGGTATGACTGGAAGAAACCACCTCCAACCCTGCGCCACCCAGTTCACAAAATTCGCAAAGTAACTGCTCAAGCAGGTTATGGCCCAGCTTGTAACGCGCTGGATGAGCAATAACAGCTTGCCCACCACTACCCCGGATCCAGTCAACGGCTTCATTCAGGCTGGTCCATACATGCGAAACATGGCCCGGCTTACCTTTAACCAGATATTTCTTGAAAACGGATTTTACATCCTTGGCATACCCCTGACTGGCCAGGAAACGAGCGAAGTGGGTGCGGCCGATCAATCTGCTTTCACCAGCTTGCGCATTTGCCCCCTCAAAACTGCCACGAATGCCAAATTTATCCAGTTGCGCTGCTATCGCCCGAGCCCGATCCAAGCGGCCATCACGGATATTTTTCAGTCCTTCTGCCAGTGGCGGGTGTTCGGGGTTGATTCCAAGCCCCAGAATGTGCAAAGTCCGGCTGTGCCAGGTGACAGAAATTTCAACTCCCCGTATCAATATGATATTTTCCTGCTGAGCGCTCTGGCTGGCTTCATTCAGCCCGGCAACATCGTCATGATCTGTCAGTGCCAGCACGTTTACACCGCGCGAGGCAGCATGGGCCAGCAACCGGGAGGGTGATAACACACCGTCGGATATGGTCGAATGGCTGTGCAAATCAATATTGGGCATCTGAAATGTGGGTAATGTAGCGCTTCATCATAGCAAAACAGCCATGATAAAAACAGCCCAACACAGGTGGACACGAGAAATATCAGTCTCTTATGAAGTTTTACAGGAAAAATTCATGAATAAATCAACAACAATCTGGGGGCATCTTTCCTCTGCTCCCCACCGCAGTTTATTTTTGGCTGGAAGTTTTCAGGCGCTACTGACCATACTCTGGTGGTCAATAGAATTGGCTGGGCGTGCCGGGTTAGTGGCCCCCCCCCTGCTCTCGGGTATCACACCAACATGGGTACATGGATTTTTGATGGTGTATACATTTTTTCCCTTTTTTATCCTGGGATTTCTGTTCACCACCTTCCCTAACTGGATGAATGGCGAAAAAATCAGACCAAACCGGTATATGGCCGTCTGTTTGTTGATGGTCTGTGGTGTCATACTGTTTTACGCCGGTCTGTTTGCTGGCAAGTTGCTGATATCCGCCGGGTTGCTGCTGATGCTGACCGGATGGGCGAACGCCATTGCTGCCTTGTTTCATGTGCTGCTCACAGCACCTGCCGGGGACAAGCGTCATGCCTGGGTGGCCGGCACCGCATTCGTTGCCGGATGGCTTGGATTGTGTGCTTATGCTTTGTGGGTGCTGACGGATAACACGGACATGCTGAATTTCTCACGTCAGGCTGGCATCTGGTTTTTCATGCTGCCGATTCTGCTTACGGTATCGCACCGGATGATTCCATTCTTTTCAAGCCGTGTGCTGGAGAATTATGTTGTAATCCGGCCATTCGGTTTGTTATGGCTGATGGTGGGTTGTGCTGTGGCACATGGCATACTCCATCTGCTTGATTTGCAGGGATATGCCTGGTGGGCAGATCTGCTACTCGCAGGTTGCGCTTTGTATCTTAGCTATGTCTGGCAATTTTTCCGCAGTTTCCATGTGCGATTGCTGGCGGTGCTGCATATTTCTTTCGCCTGGCTGGGGATTGCCATGCTGTCTTTTGGGTTACAGGGCATGTTGTTCTGGTTGAATGGCGAAGAACATTACTGGCTTGGCTTGGCACCACTGCACATGCTGGTTGTCGGATATTTCGCGAGCATGGTGCTCGGGATGGCATCACGAGTAACATTGGGCCACGGAGGTTTTCCACTGGAACTTGATCATCTCACATGGCAGCTGTTCATCGCTTTCCAGGTGGTTATCGTGCTGAGAGTGATACCAGATATTTTACCGTTTGCTGCATCCATGGCACCCAAATTCTATCTGGCTGCAGGTGGCGTGTGGTTGAGCTGCTTTCTGCTATGGGTAATCAAATATGCACCAATTTACTGGCGTGCCCGTGTGGACGGCAAAGCGGGTTGAGTGAATACAGCTGCAAAAGAGGGAATGTGCTGCTTATTTCTATTGCATCGCCTTTATCCGGAGAAATAATTCTTCAAGTGTAAAGGCGATGCGTGATTCGTGTTGTTGAATCGCCAGGATTACCTGGCTAACCAACCTACACTAGCCTTGGGATTTCAGGCTTACTGCTTTTCTGCTGATGAAGCTGCATCGTCCAGCTTATCCATATCAGGAGCTGAATCACGCTCCATAAAGGCGGAGGGAGGTGGTTTCTCCATTGAGTGTCCATCAAGGCTTTTTTTCTCTTCACAGGCGCTTAATGCAACAGCAGCGCCCACAATCAGTAAATATAGATATTTCATTGTTTTTTCCTCATGTTAATTGCTGGGAAGCTTTGGATGATAGTACAAGCGCCTGGTTTATACAACAATGCAGGATCAGATGCACATATTGCAAAATTTACAGCCCTCCATACATCCCCCACATTGTCGCACCACGATCATTGCAATGATCCAGGCGACACATCACCCGGCTAGCGAACGGTATTCAGTATTTCTTCACCATATTTTTTTTGTGCCAGTTCACGCAGGGCAATGACAATCGGCTTATCACGCCCAGGGTCAACCATCGGGGTTGAGCCAACCGATATCTGCCTTGCGCGTACAGTAGCAGTCAGTGTCATGTTGAAACGATTTGGGATAACTTCGAGACAATCATCCACCGTAATACGTGCCATATGAAAATCACTCCAGTAAGAATTTGTAACAAAAAATCAGGAAAATTCGGCAATCAATAAACGTTGCCTAACTAGCTGGCGCATGGTTCTCAGTCGTTCTGCGCGAATGATGCAGGCGATTTCCTGTGCTGCCATAGCCAGCTCATGATTGACGACCACATAATCAAATCTGTTCAGATGACTGATCTCATCGTGTGCAGCGGATAAACGCCGTTCAACAACTTTACTTTCATCCTGGCCACGTTGCTCCAGGCGCTGTTTTAGTGCTTCCATGGAAGGAGGCAGAATAAATATGGAGATCGCTTGCGGATAAAGTGTGCGTACCTGTTGCGCACCCTGGCAATCGATTTCCAGCAATACATCCTGTTCCGCAGCCATGGTTTCTTCTATCCACTTGCGCGAGGTACCGTAAAGATTGCCGTAAACCTCGGCACTCTCCAGAAATTCGCCGTGCGCCTGCATCTCCTTGAATGCGACGTGATCAACAAAAAAATAATCACGGCTATTTTGCTCATCCCACCTGGGTGGGCGGGTGGTATGAGAAATCGAGAGGGTTACATTAACATCCGACTGCAGAAGTGTGCGGATCACGCTGGTTTTACCGGCACCAGAAGGTGCGCTGATTACAAACAGGCAACTCATAATGTTGGATTCATTGAAATTTTTGCGTATTTTAACAGGGAAATGCTATGCCCCCCGGGATAATCATTGTCATAACCGGATATATGAATAAATTTGAAGCCAGTCTTTGTTTCAGTTAGAATCCAGTTTTCTTCAGGCGCGTAGCTCAGCTGGTTAGAGCACCACCTTGACATGGTGGGGGTCGTTGGTTCGAGTCCAATCGCGCCTACCAGAAGACAAGCTTCTTCTGGTATTTGTATCGTTCCCGGTTTTCCCTTCTGTTTCCGCTGCAATCACCCACATCCTGTGTGTTTTATAGTTTCTGCTCGTTTGCAAGCAAACGGATAGCGTGTGCATTGCTGGAGGAAAACACCTTATCAGCCGCCTCCTGCCACGGTAACCAGATATAGTCCAGGTGCTCACGGGGTGAAACTGTAATCGGCATGGTTTTCGGCAACATCAAGCCAAATACATGTTCAATGTTGTAAACAGTGCCCGGTGGATAACGCCAGCTCCATTCCTCATAGATCTCGTAACGATTCTGGATTTGCCAGTTGGATAAATCATAATCGGCAGCATTCAAGCCGGTTTCTTCCCGAATTTCGCGCACTGCTGTTTGCTGCAGCGTTTCCCCGGGATCCTGACTACCGGTAACAGACTGCCAGTACCCCGGGTGATCAGCACGCTCCAGCAGCAATATCTGGAAATCGGCTGTGTGAATCACAACCAGCACGGATACAGGCAGTTTGTAGGTTGGCAACAGGGAATCCCGGTCAACTGTGTGTGGTTTCGGTCTTACGCAGCCGGATATGCAATTCCCGCAACTGTTTCTCCTCGACAGAACTAGGTGCCTGCGTCAGCAAGCACTGGGCACGCTGCGTCTTGGGGAAAGCAATCACATCGCGGATGGAATCCGTTCCGGTCATCATGGCTACGATCCGGTCAAGACCAAAGGCAATACCCCCATGCGGAGGCGCACCATATTGCAAAGCATCCAGCAGAAAGCCAAATTTGAGTTTTGCTTCCTCATCCGATATGTTCAGTGCCTGGAATACCTTGCTTTGTACATCCTTCTGGTGAATACGGATCGATCCTCCACCGATTTCCATACCGTTCAACACCATGTCATACGCTCTGGAGAGCGCCTTGGCCGGGTCGTTCACCAGAAAATCCTCATGCCCCTGACTGGGGGAGGTGAAAGGGTGATGCAGAGCCTGCCAGCGTTTTTCTTCTTCATCCCATTCAAACATCGGGAAATCCACCACCCATAATGGCTTCCAGGATTTTTCGGCCAGTCCGCGTTCATGCCCGACCTTGATCCGTAATGCGCCCAATGCATCGTTAACAATTTTGGCCTTGTCCGCACCAAAAAACACCAGATCACCATTTTGTGCCTGGGTGCGTTCGAGTATGGACTGAACAACGGGTTCGGGCAGAAATTTCAGAATGGGAGATTGCAACCCTTCCATCCCTTTGGCCAGATCATTGATCTTGATATACGCCAACCCTTTTGCTCCGTAAATCCCGACAAACTGAGTATATTCGTCGATTTCCTTGCGGGACAGTTCTCCGCCACCCGGAACGCGCAGCGCGGCCACCCGCCCCCCTGTTTTTTGCGCGGCATCACGGAATACCTGGAAAGGTACATCCGCCATCAGATCTGTCAATTCCGTCAACACCAGTGGCACACGCAAATCGGGTTTGTCCGATCCGTAATAAAACATTGCATCCGCATAACTGAGGCGAGGGAATGGATCGGGCAGTTTGACATTGATCACAGCCGCAAACAGACGGCGGATCATGTCCTCCATCATGCCCATGATTTCGTTTTCCGTGAGGAAGGAAGTTTCAATATCGATCTGAGTGAATTCGGGCTGGCGATCGGCGCGCAAATCCTCATCCCGGAAACAACGGGTAATCTGGTAATACCGGTCGAAACCGGACACCATCAACAATTGCTTGAATAATTGCGGCGATTGCGGCAATGCGAAAAAATGACCGGCATTGACACGCGAAGGCACCAGATAATCGCGAGCACCTTCCGGCGTGGATTTGGTCAGCATCGGCGTTTCCACATCGATAAAACCATGTTGATCAAGAAAAGTGCGCACTGCCATAGTGACTTGATGCCGCAGGCGGATGTTGCGCTGCATCGCCGGACGGCGCAAATCCAGATAGCGATATTCCAGCCGCACCGCCTCGCTCAGATTGTCGTCATCCATCTGGAAAGGAGGAGTAAGCGAAGCATTCAGAATTTCGATGGTATTGACCAGCACCTCGATCTCCCCGCTGAGTATGCCCCGGTTGATGGTACCTTCCGGGCGATGACGTACCGTGCCGGTAATTTCGAGCACGAACTCGCTGCGGATTTTTTCGGCAACCCGGAAAGCGGCCACATTGTCAGGATCGCAAACGATCTGGACGATCCCTTCGCGGTCACGCAGATCGATGAAAATGACCCCACCATGATCACGCCGGCGATGCACCCAGCCGCATAATGTAATAGTTCTATCCAGATGGCGGGTATTGATGGCGCCGCAATAGTCAGTACGCATAAGTAACGTTGGTGTTGATTAAATGTAAAAAAAATCGGTCAGGGTATATGCATTAATCCGCTGAAGAAGCAGGAGAAGAGGATGATGCAGCGGCGGATGCCGGCACTGTCGCCGCAGAGGTATCCGCTGCAGTGCTTGCCGTTGATTTTTCAGAGCCAGCCGTATCCTTGCCGGATCCACCCCCGGTTCTGGAACCGGATTTACCAGCATCCTTGTTTCTGAAATCGGTAACGTACCACCCGGTTCCCTTTAGTTGAAAACCGGCAGCAGACACCTTTTTGACATAATCGCTGCTACCACAGGCCGGACAATTTGCGATCGGCGCATCACTCATTTTTTGCAGATGCTCTTTCTCCAGTCCACATGCATGGCAGGCATACTCATAGATCGGCATAGTTTCCCTCCCTGGAATAAAATCTTGAAAAGCGCCATTATACTTGACTGACAACGCAATTTCCCTGTTGTGGTTCTGGCCTCCCCTGCATTCAGGAAGCTGTTTTGCTAATTTTCCTTCCGGCCATATTTGTCTTCAAACCGGACGATATCATCCTCTCCCAGATAAGAACCGGACTGGACTTCGATCATTTCCAGCGGCACGCGCCCCGGATTCTCCAGCCGATGCGGCGTACCCAGCGGAATAAAGGTGGATTCATTCTCGCTGACCAGAAAGGTCTTGTCTGCTCGGGTCACCTGGGCAGTGCCCCGTACCACGATCCAGTGTTCGGCACGATGATGATGCATTTGTAATGACAGTGCGGCACCGGGATTGACCACGATCCGCTTGACCTGGAAACGCTCTCCCATATCGACCGAATCGTACCAGCCCCAGGGACGGTAGATCTTGCGATGCGCGCGGATCTCCGGGCGGTTCCGCTTTTTCAGCAAGTCAACAATGTGTTTGACCTCCTGTGTTTTATCCTGATGTGCGACCAGAACCGCGTCGGAAGTCTCCACGATCACCACATTTTCCACACCAATGCACGCAACCAGCCTGTTTTCGGAAAATGCCAGGGTATCGTGGCACTCATGCAGCAACACATCGCCGCGCACCACATTGCCTGATTCATCCTTGGGCAAGGTGCGCCAGCGCATCCCACGCCCCGATATCCGACCACCCTGCCGAGAGCGGGATGATGGCACCCGGCGGCAATGTATCCAGGTGCGCGGACAGTGGCTCCATCACAGCGTAATCAATCGAATCACCAGGACATGCGGCAAATGCGGTTTTGTCGATCCGGTAAAAATCACCATCAACTGAACCCGGCTGCCATGCAGCACGGCAAGCGTCGAGCATATCCCGGCGGCAGATTTCAATCGCTTCCAGCCAGATCGAGGCGCGCATCATGAACATGCCGCTATTCCAGAGATAGGAACCTTCTTCCAGATAACTCTGCGCCGTGGCCAGATCCGGTTTTTCGACAAAGCGCGCGATCCGGAAAGTACCCGGTTCATGTAGCATGCTACCGTACTGGATATAGCCATAACCGGTTTCAGGTGTATCCGGTGTAATGCCGAAAGTAACCAGCATGCCATTTTCAGCCAGTGACATTCCCTTATGCACGGCTTCCTGGAAAGCAGAAATATCTGTAATGACATGGTCGGATGGCATCACCAGCAAAATCGGATCATTACCGCCCTGCATGGCTGCCAGTGCGGCAATTGTCAAAGCAGGCGCCGTATTGCGCCCAAAAGGTTCGAGAATGATCTTGCCGGTCTTGCCCAGCACCCGTAGCTGTTCCGCAATCACAAAACGGTATTCTTCGTTGCTGACAATAATGGGGGACTGAACAGAAATATCATCCAGTCCATCCAGACGGCGTGCTGTCTCCTGCAGCAGCGAATACTGATTGACCAAAGGCAGCAACTGTTTGGGATATTGCTGGCGTGAAAGTGGCCACAGCCGTGTGCCCGAGCCGCCGGAAAGAATGACTGGTGTAAGTGTCTGGTTCATATATATCAATCGGGTGGTATTTCAGGAATGCAGCGCCCGGGTGAGCGTTTCCACAATGCGACGAGCAGCGTTGCCATCCCACAGATGCGGCCGGCGTCCCTGTTTGCCGCGTCCTTGCAGAATATTGTCAACTGCAGCCAGTATGCGCGCCGGATCGGTTCCTGCCAGCGTATTGCTGCCTTCATCCACTGTAACAGGCCGCTCGGTATTTTCCCGGATGGTAATGCAGGGCACCCCCAGCGCCGTGGTTTCTTCCTGCAAACCGCCGCTATCGGTCAACACCAGTTTGGCATCTTTCCATAGATGAAGAAATGGCATGTAAGCCTGTGGGCCCATTACAGTAATATCCGGACCAAGATCAATATTGAATTTCTTCAGATTATTTTGCGTGCGCGGATGCGCCGGAAAAACCAGCGGGAGCTGTGTGGCAATTTGTTTCAGCGTCTGCCCAATGCGCGCAAGCATTTCCGGATTATCCACATTACTGGGCCGGTGCAGCGTCACCACGCCATACGGTCGGGCACTCAATGATTTCTTGAGTGGATCGGTCTCAAAGCCGGAGGTACCGGCCTGAGCCAGTTTTTCCACCTGATAAAGCAGGTTGTCCACCATCACATGACCAACGTAATGAATCGCGGATGCCGGTTTTCCTTCCCGCAGCAAATGCTGCTGTCCACTTGGCTCGGTAACGAAAAACCAATCAGTAATGCTGTCTGTCACCAGACGATTGATTTCCTCCGGCATGCACATATCGCCGCTGCGCAGCCCCGCTTCAACATGCGCAACCGGGATATGCAGTTTTTTGGCCACGATGGAACAAGCCAATGTTGAATTGACATCGCCAACCACCAGCACTGCATCCGGACGTTCCGCCTGGCAGTATTCCTCGAAAGCCACCATGATTTTAGCCGTCTGCTGCGAATGGCTGCCCCCCCCGGCCGCCATGAAAATATCCGGCTGCGGGATACCCAGCTCCTCGAAAAAAACATCATTCATCTCCCGATCGTAATGCTGGCCGGTATGGACGATTTTATAAACCAGTTTGTCCTGCTGCTGCAAGGCACGAACGATAGGTGCGATTTTCATGAAATTGGGCCGCGCACCGGCAATGAGATAGATTTTTTTCTGCATGATTCCCTCGCACAAAACAATGCAAGGAATTGTAAACCATCCCACAGCAGCAACCAGCAGGAAAACATTGGTTTTTCCTGTCTGTTTATGCTGATTGGCTGAAACTCTGCTGATGATTACAGGTGTGACGGATACCAATTGCAAGACCTATAATGCTGACATTCCATTCTTACTCAAACAGGAAAAACGATGCCCTCATTTGATATTGTTTCCGAAGTGGATAAACAGGAAATCCGCAATGCAGTCGATCAGCTGAACAAGGAAGTTTCTACCCGCTTTGATTTCAAGGGCTCGGATACGCGAGCCGAACAAAACGACTATGAACTGCATCTCTTCGCGGATGACGAATTCAAACTTGGCCAGGTCATGGATGTTCTCATGACCAAATTTACCAAGCGGGAAATTGATGTGCGTTGTCTGGACAAAGGACAAGTCGAGAAAATCAGCGGCAACAAGGTCAAGCAAAAAGTAACGGTTAAAACCGGAGTGGAAAGCGATCTTGCCAAAAAAATCGTCAAGCTGATCAAGGACAGCAAGCTCAAAGCCCAGGCCAGCATTCAGGGGGAGGTGGTGCGAGTGACCGGCGCCAAGCGTGATTCCCTGCAGGAAGCTATTCAGCTGGTGAAAAGCAGTATTACCGAACAACCGTTACAGTTCCGTAATTTCCGGGATTGAATGATCCGGTGACCGGCACCCCGTATTATTCTTTCTTGAAAAGGCTGGGCGGGAGTGCATGTTGCCTGTCATCCCCGCCATGATCCTTGATCTGGAGATCAGGCAAGCGCTGATTTAAGCGTAAACAATCATTGAGAACGAAGCGAAGCAATCCGTTTTTTTATGTTCATCAATTTCTTATTGATCGTCACGTCGCTTCGCTTCTCGTGATGGCAGAGTAAATCAGTGTCTACTTAGAGAGCCTCTGAAAAACGTCAGCGAGGTAGTCAGTTCAAGGCAGAAATCGGCAAAAAAGCGAAATTTATACATAATAAATGAGCATTTTGAACCGATTTTTAACGCAAAAATGACAACGCAGGTGGTTTTTCAAAGGTTCCTCAGAAATAATTCCATTGCACCTGAAATCTCAGAACGTCAGCCTTGTACTGCCCATTATGTTTTATGTCGGTGCGGTTCATCATGTGGTAGACCGTTGTAAGTTCAACCGCCGGAGAAATCTGCCATTCCACCCCGAATTCCCAATCTCTTACACGGTCCTGAGGGGCATTGTCCTGGAATTTCAGTGCACCATTGTAGCGTTGCCATTTGACGAACGGGAGCAGGGTTCCCCAACGGAATCCATCGTACTTATACATTGCCTGAACATAGCCGCCGTTGAGAGAAGCATTGGTAATCGTTTTGCGATTATCACTCAAGCTGGGACCATTTCCCCAGTTCCATTCGGCCTGCAGTCCGAAAGGTTGCGGATAAAGTACGGCATGCAGTCCGATACGCTCATCTTTGATGCCTCTTTCGGGCACGTCTGTAATCCTGGTTTTGTCAAATTTTGGAACAAAACGGCCGTGATAGGCTTGTACACCTGCTTCAATCAGCTGACCATTCCCGAACTGGAATGGGTAAGTGAAGCGGCCTGCAAAATGTACACCGTTATTCAGATCAACATTATTAGGGCCCTGGCCGCCATAAGCACCAAAAGCGAACATGCCATAGTCACCCGTACCTTTCAAATGCTTCGCCGCCTTGAACAGTTTTTGTACATGTGTCGGGGTCCAGAGGAAAAATGCACCCATGTCTCGGTCACAGCAGTCCATCGCATCAGTACGGTCAAGAGCGAGACGCTCCGAGCTGGATTGCAGGCCTTCAAAGCCGAAAGGGACCTTCGATTGTCCAAACCTGATCCGATACTCCTTGTCCTTGTCGAAGGAAATATCACCGTAGGCGTCTTTCAGGTGAGGGCTGCTGGCAAGATCTGCCTGTAAATAAAAATAGAGATGGTCGGTAATATCCCCGGAAAGAGCCAGGCGTGCTCTTTTAATCAAGAAGGATGATTTATCCGGTCCGGCAGATTTGTCCTGCCAGTAGGATACGTCATCATGGTCTCCCCACAGACTTTTGCCGTAGCGGAACTGTGTATACCCCTTGATGCCAATCCTTTCATACCATTTTTTTTCTTCCTTGGGTTTTGGGGGCGAAGATTCGTTGCTGTATGCAACGATTTCTTCCTGTTTTTTCCGCATATCCGGCTTTGCCACGTGCTGGCCGGAGTACTCCCGGGACTTTGCTTCTCCTTGCGCCATATCTGTTTCCTCATCACTGGCGGGTAACTGGGCAGATTCGGTATCCGGGCTGCTCCGGGATGGAGAAGAAAATGACTCTGGTACCTGCTGGAAAGTACCCAGTTTGATCCTGTTTTTACCTGCTTCTGTATAAACCTGTTTGGTGACAGTATCGACGTACAAGATCAGCTCTTGCGCATCAGCCGGAGAAAAACCGGATGTAACGAGAGCCAACCCCAGGCTGCATATTGTTGTTGTATTGAACCTTTCTATCATTTGTTGCTTGCCCCCCTTTTACAGAAATCCGTTTGATGGAATGAATCAGAACGGGAGCATTATTTCAGCCACTCATGACATTCTTATTACATGCAAAGACAGGGCTGGTTTCCTGAAAAACGGGATTGGAGGTCGTGGTTGAACCGGAGAGTTGCAGCCCGGCGGTGCGCCGGGACAGACTGGCGCTACAGTTAACGCCTATGGCTGATGAGTTTCTGTTTTCTGCGGATTTTTTCCTTCCAGCCCGGCTTTAATATCTTCAGCAATAGCCTGGTACAGCGGGCGGATAATCGGCTTTAAATTTTCAAGAAGATGACTAATCACAATCATAGAAGGGAAGCGTAAACCATGATGCTCGACTGGCGCCCCGATAAATTCCAGCCTGGATCCAAGCTTATTAAAATGATTGGCAAGACGTTCTTCTGTGAGCATAAAAAGCACTTCAATATTATAAATTCGCGCCAATTCAACCGTTCCATAATATAAACCTAGTGGAATATAGGGAAAGCGAGTAGTTGGCTCATTTCCGAAATCTTGCTCTGAAATATTGATAGGACTATTTTGCTCACCCTTTCGACGACGATACGCAGAAATAACCGCAAGACGCGAAATTTCAGCAATCTTGTCTCTGGGCAATTTTGATGGATCTATGACAGAGCGCTCCAATGTCTGAGCACAGATTTTCTCAAATGGCAAACCTTTACCATCATCTCCTGGCAGAGGACGAACAATGCGGGTGCAACCAATAAACAGGCCACTACTGATACTGCGAATCAGCAGATGCAGGGAATAATCGTCGTATTCATCCATCTCTAATCCATTAGCTTGCTGAGATTCAAATTGCAAATCCTCACAATAAACAGAATGGCGAATACGATATGCTTCTTGCCTTAATTCTTCAGTAACAGCTGGCACAACCTCGAAGTACTGTTTGAAAGCCGTACCCAAATGTGTTGTTTCGTGCGCAAACATGATTTTTCCTTCAAATATTATTTAGAATTGTGCAAACGCAACCACTCCATTCTCAAAATAAAAATGATGTTATTCAGGCTCTAACTCCGCATTCCATTACAGTGCATCAATTTTATTATTCAAGCTTCTTCAGATAATCCTTGGTGAATAGCTTGTCCGGCAATTCACGCAATTTCATATCCGAATAATCCAGCACCGAAATTTCACCTGATTTCAGGGCATCTTCCATGATGATGCGGGTTGGGCGCATCTCACCCAAAATGGTGTCGAAATTTTCGTAACGGCTGGTCTTGAGCAATCGTCCAGAAACAGAAAAGAACTCTGCTTTAAACGGCCTGAAACTGGATTTATTTACCCATAACAGCACTTTCTGATAGGTAACAGAGCGATCAACACCAGTTAATCCAAGAACATAGAAATCCTGACCATCAATGGATTCAGTGCGCAACAGCTGCGGGTGATAGTCGCCAGTAAAATTGGCGCGTGCAATATCGCCATTGGCAACCTGGCCCGTTAATCGCTGCGAAAGAGAAAGACGTATCGGCTGGGAGACACTGGGCATGAAAATCCATAGATCGCGTCCCTTCATGAGAATGACCTGCCCCCGTTCAGAAGCAGGCTCGGTAATTCTGACGATACTGTTTTCGTTTCCCTTGGAGAGCACCTGATACTGATATTGATCTCCCGGTTGACCGGATGAGACCGTGCTGATAGCTACATTGACCTGAAAGCTCTCCCTTGGGAAACGAATCTCATCCGCCTTCTCCAGTATACTTTGGGCCGAAATTTCTGTTTTTGTATCGGCCACGCCTTCTTCTACCGAGGATGAAAACGTAACCCCTCCCTGAATCAGCAGAATAAAGCCAGCGATCCATGAAAAAAACAAATAATGTAAGCGCATACTCGATCTCCAAAAATTGTTTGTCTGGTTTAGACTGTCATAAAACCATTTATGCAAGGCTAGACAGATGAAAGTTGTCCATTTTGAAAATGTATCCAAAGACTATACTTTAGGTGACAGTCAGGTTTATGCACTAAAAAATATCGATCTACAAATCGAGGATGGCGAGTTTCTTGCTATTGCAGGCCCATCAGGTAGTGGAAAATCAACATTGCTCAATCTGATTGGTTGCATTGACACCCCTTCCTCCGGAAAAATTTACATCAACAACCAGGATACCAGCGGGCAAACACCAGATCAGCTATCGGAACTTAGAGCCAGAACTATCGGCTTTATTTTTCAGACATTTAATCTTTTTCCGGTGTTATCGGCGGAAGAAAATGTTGAATACCCCTTGCTGCAACTCAAGGAATTGAGTGCTGCTGAACGCCGCGCACGAACTGCAAAATTTCTCGACATCGTTGGGCTATCCAGTTTCGCACACCACCGCCCCAATCAATTGAGCGGAGGACAGCGCCAGCGTGTGGCCATTGCCCGGGCGCTCGCCACACAACCCAAAATCATTCTGGCAGACGAGCCAACTGCCAATCTCGATCACAAAACGGGAGAAGGCATTCTGCAGCTGATGAAAGAAATCAATCGCAACAGCCGCACCACATTCATTTTTTCAACGCACGATGCCAAGGTCATGGCTATGGCAGATCGTCTGGTGCGCATTGAAGATGGCCAGCTCGTTGAAGAAAATGATAGCCATGCCTGATTTTTTGAAGATTCCGGGCAACATTATCGCCTCCCTGTTATCGCTGTTATTGATGCTATTGGGAGCCACCCCACAATGTAACGCTGCTGGTGACGCTCCCCTGCCCCTTTTCCTGGCAGATCAAACTCACCCCATCCGGATTGTACAAGCTGACGCACTGGATGATTTGTTCGCGGGGGACAACCAGAATTCTGCTGAATCATCACAACAACGATTCAAACAGACTTCCTCCTGGCGCGGATTTTCTCAACTGGAATTCGCTGAAACAATTGCCCGCCCCAAACACGCCTCAAAACTGCGATTGCGCTCGGAATTGTCGAATCTCGGGCAATTGAGTGCGAACGTAAAATGGAAGCTGGGCGCACGCATTGATTACGATGCGATCCACGATTTATCGGATTTTTATCCGCATCAGGTTCGCCATGATCAGCGGTTTGAGTTGTTCCTGCGGGAAAATTATCTGGATGTATCCGTGGCCGATTTTGATGTTCGTATCGGCCGCCAGCATATCGTCTGGGGAGAAATGGTCGGACTGTTCTTCGCAGATGTCGTATCCGCCCGGGATATGCGCGAGTTTGTACTGCCTGATTTCGATATCATGCGCATCCCGCAATGGGCTGTTCGCACCGAATATACAAAAAATGACTTCCATGCCGACCTGATCTGGATTCCATTTGCCAGCCTGGATGAAATAGGCCGCCCGGGAGGTGATTTTTACCCGTTTGCACTACCAAATGCAGCGCCAGCAACGTTTTTGAAGGAAAATCGCTCCGGGCGCAATGTTGCCAATTCCAATTATGGCATCCGCCTGTCGCAACTGATGCATGGCTGGGATATTTCAGCGTTTTATTATCACAGCCTTGATGCCACCCCCACTTTCCACCGCGTCAGCCAAGCCTGGGAACCACTGCTGTTTCAGGCGCGCCACAACGAAATCGATCAGGCAGGTGGAACCGTCACCAAGGATCTGGGGGCGGCCGTACTCAAGGGTGAATTTGTCTATACCCACGGGCGCCGTTTCAATGTCATTCGCCCGACTGCGCTGGACGGCCTGGTACGGCAGGATACGATCGACTACGCGCTGGGGCTGGATTTCACCCTGCCGCTGGATGTCCGGCTGAATCTGCAGTTTTTCCAGCGCGCCTATCTGGATTATGACCGGGATATTTTTCAGGATCGGCTGGAAAGCGGAGGCAGCATTTTTCTGCAGGGAGATTTATGGCGGAATTTTCAGGGGCAGGTACTACTGATTCGCAGCTTTAATCGTGATGAATGGATGCTGCGTCCGCGCCTTACCTGGAATTTTTCCAGAAACTGGAAACTGGCAGCGGGTGCCGATATTTTCAATGGCCCCGCGACCGGATTATTCGGCCGGTTTGACAGCAGCGATAGAGTATATACCGAGCTGCGTTTTTCTTTTTGACGGACAATTTATCCTCTGGATTGCTTCACGCCGCTGGCGTTCGCAAAGACGATTTTTGTTATCTTCACCACACCCCCGCCAATTTACAGAGACGCTGATTTATCTCCTCAGCGCGAGAAGCAAAGCGCCGTGGCAATCCATAAGGCATGGATAAACATAAAGACTGGATTGCTTCACGCCGCTGGCGTTCGCAAAGACGGTTTTTGTTATCTTCACCGCCCCCCCGTCATCACGAGGAGCGACAGCGCCGTGGTGATCCAGTCCTTTAAAAATAATGGCAGGGAGATTATCGAAAAATTTTACAGTTGCTGAGGGGTACTGTTTGACAGCGCTTGCTGGATTGCTTCATGCCTGGCGGCATTCGCAAAGACGGTTTTTGTTATCTTCACCGCCCCCCGTCATCACGAGGAGCGACAGCGACGTGGTGATCCAATCCTTTAAAAATAATGGCGGGGAAATTGTCGAAAAATTTTACACTATATGTTTTGTCGTAATGCATCGACCACTGGTATACGCGAAACATGCCGCGCAGGGAGAATTGACGCCAGCACAGTCGCAATAAATCCAGTATTCAGCGCGAGCAGCAAAACAGATGGTACGATCTCGATATGCGCTGTGTAGCCTAGATCCGCATTCGGTGGTGGCGGCATAGGCACCCCGATTGCAGAAATAATCAACGCCAGCAATGTCCCCCCCCCAACCCCAAGGCTTCCGCCAATCAACCCCAGCAGACAATTTTCACTGACAATCAGCCAGAATATGTGACTGCTGCGATTGCCCAGTGCCATCATCGTGCCGAATTCCCCGGCACGTTCAAAAATGCTCATATTGACGCTATTGGCCACGCTGAGCAGTACCATGACCAGAATAATGATCTGCAGCACACCAAACTGCCCCTTGTACATTTCCACGGTTTTTTCATAAAAATCATTGAGCTCCACCCAGGTTTTGACTTCCATTCCGGATGAAGCCAATACCTGCTTCAGCCGTGCCGCAATGACACCTGTTTCTTCGGTGTGCTGCAACGAGACAACCAGCGCGTTGACGCCGCTGGTACCAAGCAATTCCTGTGCAGCAGCCAGGGGAATCCGGATAGCGCGCGCATCGTAATCATTGGAAAAACTCTGAAAGATGCCGGTAACTTCAAAATCCAGACTATTGAGCGCGCCATCCAGGGTATTAACCAGCAATGTCACCGGATCACCCGGCTGCAACTGCAGCGCCTGCGCAACGCCCTTGCCCAGTAAAATACCGAATGAATCCTTATCCGCCAGTTGCCGTCCCGCAACAATCCGGATCGAGCTGCCTAGCGCCGATTCCAGATCGGGCTGCATACCCTCGCCAATGATGGGTAAATCACTCTTACCATTGTTAATCAACCCGGAAAAATTGAGCCGTGCCATCACCTGAGCGACGCCGGTTTCACCGGCAACTTGCTGCCTGATAGTATCGGGCGTATCTATCAGATATTTCTCCGGAGAGCGGGAGCCAGCCGCAAAATAGCCCTGGCGATACACCTGCAGATGACCACTTTGCGAATGAATCAGCGCTTCACCCAGCTGGGTATAAATATCGTGTACCCATCCGCCTGCCAAAATAATGCCAGCAACTCCGGAGATGATTGCGGCCAGTGTCATGAATGTATGGATTTTCTGGCGGAAGATATTGCGCAAGGCAAGTTTGAACATGATTCTCCGGAGGGTATGTAGAAAGCAGTTGTGTTGTATACCCGATCAAGAATGGAACGATATCCCTGTTTACAACAACGAAAAGCTGCGCAGGACAGCCGCAACTCTTTTATCCTCTTTCGCCAGCTCACGCAGAGCATGAATCATCCGCGTCAGTTTTGAACCTTCCGGTGATTGCAGCTCCAGATCATGTTCGAGATTTTCCTCCAGTCGGCGCAGGCGCATATCCATCGGGCGCAGTGTTGAATAGCGATCCCAGATAATGAAGCCAATCAGACCAAAGATACCGGCAATCGTCACCAGCATCAGCTGCTGGACAAAATCCAGCCGCCGATCAACCGCTTCAAAACGCCGATCCATCTGTTCCTGCATTGCAGTAAAACGCAGATCCATTTTCGCTTCCAGCGCCTTTTGCCCAGCTTTGAGTTCGGCCAGCGATTCGATGATTTCCCGATCGCTGATGCGTGGCGCAACATCCACGGCAAAAGTCGGCAGAGCCAACATAATGCTCATGAAAAAAATAAAGCTCTTCATCACCCTTGCTCCCGGCTGAATAAAGCAATATTGATAAAATAACTTCACCGTATTCTCCCTGTTAATAATCAACCAGACACCGATGATATACCGGTTTCCTCTCTCTGCAAGAAAGCGCAGCCTTTAGCCGCGACTGCAAATACAATGAGGCAGGTGACGGAAACGAAGTAGCTCGGGGCTCCATCATCATCGTGGTTCACAAAACCTCGCCTTCGCGAGGCCCGCCGGGCTGTGGCGATCCAGGGCACTTAATAGTTGCTGGGGTGTTATAAATCAGGTGGATGCTGTTCACAACAATGAGAAGCTACGCAGGATACTCGCGATCTTCCTGTCCTCTTTCGCCAGCTCACGCAGAGCATGAATCATCCGCGTCAGTTTTGAACCTTCCGGTGATTGCAGCTCCAGATCATGTTCGAGATTTTCCTCCAGTCGGCGCAAGCGCATATCCATCGGGCGCAACGTGGAATAGCGATCCCAGACGATAAAACCAATCAGGCCAAAGATACCGGCAATCGTAATCAGCATCAGCTGCTGGATGAAATCCAGCCGTCGATCAACCGCTTCAAAACGCTGATCCATCTGCTCTTGCATCGCAGTAAAACGTTGATCTACCGCAGTAAAACGTTGATCCATCTGTTCCTGCATCGCAATAAAACGCAGATCCATTTTCGCCTCCAGCGCCTTTTGCCCAGCTTTGAGTTCGGCCAGAGATTCGATGATTTCCCGATCACTGATGCGCGGCGCAACTTCCACGGCAAACGCAGGAGATGCCAGCATTACAACCATAAAAACCAGAACCAGTTTTTTCATTATTCAGTTCCCGCAATAAAGCAAACATGACAAAACATTCAAATAATTAACCGCTTACGTTTAATTATAGACGAACAGCGCATTCTCAATAGAGTAAACGTCTTTTGAATTGCAACCAAGGAGATACTGATTTATTCCGTCTTCATGAGGCTCATCGGATCGTGGCGATCCAGTAAAGTTAAGTGACGATCCATATTTTCTTCATCGTCATTGCTGGATTGCTTCACACCTTCGGTGTTCGCAAAGACGGGGAAATTTATCTTTGCGAGGAGGTGTAGCTAACGAAGCAACCCAGTGCCTTTGCTGCCTTGCTGCTGGATTGCCACGCCAGCCTCGGTGCCTCGCGATGATCGTGAGGAATGTAGCGCAACAAAAAATCACCACGTCTTTGCGAATGCCGCCAGGCATGAAGCAATCCAGCAAGCGCTGTCAAACAGCCCCTCAGCAACTGCAAAATTTTTCGACAATTTTTTAACGGTTATGTCGTAGTGCATCAACGATCTGCATACGTGATGCTTTCCAGGCTGGGTAAACACTGGCGATTAACGTCACCAAAACCGCCAGTGCCAGCGCCTCCAGCACCATGTCAGGCCGGATGAGAATTTCTCCAACATAACCGCGTGCCATGCCGGGTGGCGGTGGCATGGGAATGCCGATTGCGGAAATAACTTCTGCCAGCAACCATCCGAGCGCAACGCCCAACACACCACCGATACTCCCAATCAGCGCGCCTTCACATAAAAACTGCCGCAGAATGTCGATTTTCTTTACACCCAATGCCATTGCCGTACCGATCTCTCCGGTACGTTCCATCACATTCATCGTCATCGTATTGGAAATCCCCAGCAAAATAATGATGGCGATAATCAGCTTGATCGCCTGTACCTGTTTGGTAAATAGCACCGTTGTCTTATTGTAGAAATCCGCCAGTTGATACCACGGCACGACCTCGAATTGATCTTGTGGCAAAAGCCCGCGCACCTTCTCCAGCACGGCATCTGTCTGGTTTGTATCATTTAGCAACACGATCCAGCTATGCGCACCTTGCGTGCGTAGCAATTGTTGGGCTGTGCTGATTGGCAGGCGCAATGCGCTGTCATCATACGATTTGGTAACAGTAGTAAACAGCCCGCCAACCGTCATCTCCACCGCGTTGATACCCCCGGTTGCGGTATTGGCCACCAATACAACCGTATCACCTGCATCCACACCCAGATTGCGCGCCAATCCCGCTCCCATAATCAACCGGTTTGGATCATCAGCAGCCAAATGCTGCCCGGATACAATCTGCAGTGCATTACTGAAATACATTTGTTCACCGGGATCAACCCCTTCACCAACAAACGAAATCGTGGCATCACCATGACTAAGCAGCCCGCTGAAACTCAGGCGCGGCACAATTGCTTTGATCGGCAAACTATCATCATCAAGTGTAAAATTTTTCGACAATTGCGCCGCCAGGTCATCCGAAAACAAAAAACGGTACGGATCCGCTTTCCCGGCTTCAAAATAACCGGGCTTAACAATCTGCAAATGGCCAAAGTGTGACTTAATCGTAGCATCACGGAAATTATAAAAAATATGCTGAATAAAACCATTCGCCAACAGCAATGCGCTGACTCCAAATACGATAGTGCTTATAGCAACTATGCTGCGCCGTTTATGGCGGAAAAGATTGCGCAGTACCAGAAAAAAATGAGTTATAAACATATTTATTTCAACGGAGTAATGGAACTAGTGAACTAAAGTTAATGAAGTTATGGTCCGTTGATCAGGAATACTCAACTCTAAATTCATCCCATCGAGGCACCAGCATTATGAAACAAGATATCAGGCGTTTTTCAGCCGAAGTAGTAAACCAGGACGACTTTATTCCAACAATTCTTAATGAAGAAAAACCTTTTATTATCTCTAGTATTGAAGCCTGTGATTCTAAGCGACTAACTCCCGAGGAAGTTAAAAAACTTTTCTGCAGCAAATCGAAGCAAGATTTGGGCTGGTATAACTCAGACCTTATTGAAAATAACATCATCCAAATCCCTGGAATTGTCAAACAAATCATGAAGCGGACAGATATGTCATTTCGGAAGCTGCCAATGCGCGTTTTCATGCAACCTTGTGGCCACATTACATTACCGCACTATGATGGGAACAGCCTGCATGTCGTTAATCTGCAGGTAACCGGCAGAAAGAAATGGATATTGACTTCGCCTCATACACCTTTACCAACCTTACCATTCATGTTTGCCGGAATGGTTTCAAGAAATTTTTACTACAATCCTGAAAAATACGATTTCATGGAGTTTGAGACACTCCCAGGAGATTTATTGTTTGTGCCCAGATACTGGTATCACGAGGTGCATTCACTAGACAAGGTAAATCTCAACTTTACTTGGGTTTTCACTCCTTTTTTTCCTAATGAAGGAAGCCCATTGGGGAAAAGAGAAGTTGAAATTATTAAGCTCCGGAGAATATTTCCGCTCATTAATAGAATATTCCCGGATAACATTAGGGAATATGGTGGGCGCGGAGAGGAAATTATCAACCGTTACACATCTAACGTGAATAATCTGCGCGTTCTGACCAGATTCCTGAAGGAAGTTTCAAAGTATCCTCGATTGTTTCTTCTTGCTAAAGAGTTAAAAGCAAGAGCCAATGAATTTGCTATAAATAATTTTAATGTTTAACTGGTAGTTACCTGGAGAAAATCAAGAATGGAAAAACTGTTTCCAAGTGGTTGATGTCTCGTATGCCACATAAATACTTCTAGAAATACATTCAAAGACTATAAAACGAGACGGATACAGCAATAAGACTGCACCTGGCTCCGTTCGTGAAATCTGGTAGTGTTGTACACTAATTCAACTTAAATAAAATCGGGAGTAAACGTTATGACTGAAGAAATTGAACAAAAAGATATTGATAATTTTCTTAAAATTTTCGGTGGTCATATTTTGTTCCAGACGCTCTATGCAGCAGTTGAGTTTGACTTATTCACAAAATTGTCTGAACACAAAAAACTCGATATCTCTAAAATTACAAAGCTGCTGAATATTGAAAAACAACCGGCCCGAATTCTAATGCTGGGTCTCGTAAGCTCTGGAATTCTGCAAAGAGATACTGAAGGTTTTTATTCCAACACACCTGCTGCGGAAATGGCTTTGACCACTCACTCACCCAGGAACGTTATCTCTTACGTAAAATTGCAATACCACGTCATGTATAAGGGAATGTTCCATTTTGTAGAAGCCCTTAAAACCTACAAAAATGTCGGCTTGCAGGAATTCCCGGGAAATGAGCCAACGCTCTACCAACGTCTGGGACATACACCGGAAATAAAACAGATTTTTCAGGATGCCATGCATGAACTCTCCATACATGCGAACCAGGATCTGGCAAATCATCTTGATTTATCCTCTACCAGGTTTTTGATAGATGTTGGCGGCGGAGATGGCACCAACATCATCGAATTGGCAAGAAAATTCAGTCATTTGCAGGCAGCTGTTTTTGATCTGCCGACTGTGTGCCCAATAACAGCAAAAAAAATAAATGAATCAGGGTTAGGTGACCGACTAAGTGCAATCCCGGGCAACTGCTTTGAAGATAATTTCCCCAAAGGTGCTGATTGTTTTTTGTTTTCACATTTCTGCACGATCTGGTCAGAAGCTAAGAATAAATTATTATTCAGAAAAGCCTATGAGGCTTTACCAAAGGGTGGAAAAGTCGTCATATTCAACATGATGCAGGAAAACGATGAAACTGGCCCTCTTTCAACCGCACTAGGTTCCCCTTATTTTCTGACGATCGCTACCGGGGAAGGGATGTTATACACATGGTCAGAATACGAAAAATGGCTGAGTGATTCAGGTTTTGGTGAGATTAAAACCTTCCGTCTGCAACAGGATCATGGTGCTATTATAGGTACCAAGCTGTAATGACTCCCTCATTGCTGGATGCAATCTCGGCATGGAAAGCCGCTGTAGGTGATGAATACGTTGATCTTGATACAGAAACGCTCTCCAGGGTGGCAACTGCAACTTTTGCCACCTCCAATCAAAGTCCGGCTGTAATTCATCCTTCCAACCGGGAAGAAGTGCAAACATGCGTACAGATCGCTAACCGCTACCGCATCCCTATATACCCGGTCAGCACAGGTAAAAACTGGGGCAACGGCTCCAGTGCTCCTACCGCAAATAATTGCGTCATTTTACACTTGGGACGCCTCAATAAAATTACCGAGTTAGATCAGAAGCAGGCTTGTGTCACTATCGAACCTGGCGTAACACAAGGGCAACTGTCGCACTTCCTGAGAGAATCAAAATCTGGCTTATGGGTAGATGTTACTGGAGCCAGCGCCGAAACCAGCCTGATCGGCAACATCATGGAAAGAGGTGTAGGTTATTCGCCGTACAGCAATCGCGTCTCTAAAATCTGTCGCCTTGAAGTTGTTTTGCCTGATGGGCGGTTCATTGTTACCGGGTTCGGTAAATACGGCAATGCTCATGCAGACCGGGTGTATCCATGGGGACTTGGCCCTTCACTGGACGGATTATTTACACAATCTAATCTGGGTATTGTTACGCGCCTGACGCTCTGGCTGATGCCGGAGCCGGAAAGAATGGAGTGTTTCTACTTCAAAGCCCATGGTGAAGATAAGCTCGTGGACATTATCGACGCGTTGCAGCCACTGAAATTACGCGGGATTCTGCAAAGTGCTGTACATATCGGTAATAACTACAAGGTAGTCAATACTTATTACCAATATCCGTGGAAATTGACTGGTGGCAAGACCCCGATGTCTGAATCTGTCTTAAAAGATCTCGCACGGTCTATTGGTTGTGACGATTGGAGTGGTTCCGGCTCTCTATATGGTACTAAAAATCAGGTTAAAGAAGCCAAGCGCATTCTGCGGCGGGCGCTCACTAAGAAAGTCACAAAACTAAGTTTCATGACGGACTCAAGTCTGGCTGTTGCTCGGCGTTTTCCGGGAATCCTTGGAAAATTGCTAGGTGTTGATCTGAAATCGGTGTTTCCGATCATTGAATCAATTTACGGCATGCAAAAAGGGATACCTTCAGACGTTACTATGTCAACGCCTTACTGGCGGAAAAAGCAAGCACCGCCAGAAATCAGGGATCCGGATCGGGATCATTGCGGTTTGATCTGGTATTCGCCAGTTGCCCCACTGGATGGCTCACACGCGACGGCAATGTATCAAATCTCGAAGCAAATATTGCTTACTTATGCGTTCGAGCCACTAATCGCATTCGCTTTAATGTCTGAAAGAGCTTTATGCGGTGTTATTGCAATTGTTTATGACCGTGATGTTCCGGGAGAAGATGAGCGTGCAATGGCATGTCACCGTGAATTGGTCTTAAAACTATCTGCTGCGGGTTATTACCCTTATCGGGCCGGTATTCAAAATATGCCTAACTTAACCCCAGAGGGCGATAGAGACTATGTCAAACTGATCAGTCATCAGCTCAAACAGGTGTTTGATCCTGATAATATCCTTTCACCAGGTCGTTACGAATTTTAGAATCTATCCGTAATTCCATTCGCTCTGTGCGGTGTCGCCATTTTTTACGTAAAAAAAGACCACCATTTTCTGGTGGTCTTTTTTTTCAGAACCTGCTGTTTCAGGCGATATTGAAACGGCGTCCGGCAGTGAACATGCCCAGCAAACCAATTCCCAACAGGAAGAGTGTTTCTGGCTCAGGAACAGCGTGCTGCAAAGTTGCATTGGCACTTGTAGTCTGGGTCAGTCTGAAAGTGTAGGAACCAGGGGCCAAATATATCTCGGCCTGAGCACTACCACTATTCGATATCAGGCCGGTATTGGCACCCGGTGTAGATACGGTGCTACCGAAAGTAAGGTCAATGCTGTCATTAAGTTCGGTACATCCGGTGATGCCACCAGTTTGACCATCCGGCGACCAGTTACATATTTTCGTGTTACCTTGCAAAAGCGTAAGCTCCCAAGTATGGTTTGTACCAACGATGGAAGGTGGAACGATGGCATCTGCGGTTAAAAATGATTGGGTAAAAGTACTGGCTGTCAGATCAAAACGGAACGTGCTCCCAGTATCCAGACTAAAAGTAAAGCCAGTATTATTGTTAGCATTAGCTGACGATGCTGCCATGTCATTATTGTTCAACAGGATTTCAGACCATACGCCAACTGAAGCAGGTATTGGATTGCCAGTACCCATGATGGCTGCCCCTGTTGCAGAGGTATCGCTTCTGGCGAAATGCAAGCCTGTAGTGTACTGGGTTGAGTCATTATCTACGAAAACCGCACCCTGGTAAGTAGGAGCTACATCCGCAGATATAAGAGAACTATTGTTAGCAACACCGGCTATCGACAAAACATCAGCATTGGCTGCCGAAGTGTTGGATGCGGTCAAGTTTGTAAAATCAGAAACATCAGCAATTCTGTTCGCTGTCACATTGTAAATCGATAGATTTACCAATCCGTACGAAAATGTGTAGGCATCAGCGTATGCATTACTGGCGGCACCCACGGTTAACAGCACGCCGGATAACGCACTTACTGCTGTATTAATTGCTGTTTTCCTGCTAATTGTTTTCATCTGGTTCTCCTTGCATTTGTTGAAAAGGCACATCAGGCTTACTTTATTTAAAGCAACTTACCTATTTATTAGCAAGCATGTTTCATGCCACATATTTTTATCGTTATAAAACATGAATATACAAAGTTGTTCTGCTTGTTATGCATAAAAATGTAAAATTTTTCGACATCAGAAATTTTGAAGTTGCGTGAAAAAATCTGTCACTACATCTTTATTGTTCTGCATTTCATCAAAGGATGCTTAAAAACTGTTCCAGGAAAAATATTTTTTCGTAAGGCCCGCCTGCCGAAGAAATGATTTGTGTTATTACGCGCACATTACTCAAATGGAGCAACATTGCCGAAGCATTGATGCGCAGACAAGCGCTCAACTCTCCTGCCTGTTTAAAACCTAACATTCATTTGTGGAAACAAGTATGGACTGATTTCAATGAAGGTGTGATCGCGCAAACATTTTTTACCACCTACAACTCCGAAGTGCAGTGTGCAAATATCATCAAAAATGATAATTGTGCAGGCTTTTACTTCGTCTTTATCGATTCAGGGAAATCCATTGGTTATCAATTGATTCCGTTATCATGATGATGATCTTCCGCGCGTAATAGAATTTCTTCCGTTTCCGGATGGCAGCTCGCAAGGAATGCCATCATTTCGGTTGCATCCTTTGAGAGATAGAAGCGCACCATCTTTTCGTTGAATTCCCGTGCCTTGGCTGCGGGAATGCTGATGGCGTCAATTCCATGCGACATCAGCACGCCGTTCATCATGAAGCGCGATGTGCGTTTATTGCCATCAAAGAAGAATTGCTGCAACGCACCAAACAGGAAAAACGCTGTTGCCCGCTCGAACGGCGCGCACGCTTGCAGCGCGGTCACGCCATCGTAGAATACCTGGTTCAGTTCCGGCGCACCGGATAGCGTCCGCAGCGGGGTATAGCGCCCGTGCTCACCCAGCGCCACATCTGGAGTGTAATTTTTCTCTTGCCCTTCACCACGGAACACCCCCCATTCCAAAACTTCATTGCGGGCAACAATGCCGTTTAATTCGGTGAAAACAAGTTTGGAAAGCTCAAATTGTCCGCTTTTAACTATCGCCAGCAAACGTCTGGAGCTTTCTGCCAGATTCAGGACTTGTTCCTGATCGGAAATCCTGTGCCCGCCGACGGTTATGCCATCCAGCAGGGTCTTGACTTCAGGAAATGTGAGGGGGTTACCTTCCAGCATCGAGGCATCCCACACGAACTCCGGCAACATTTTATGGAAGCGAAAGCAGACGCGCTCAACCGAGTATGAAGGGATGGAAACTGGTACTGCCGACCTATCCCACTGAAAACCAAGCACATCAAACAAAGTCACGCTGCCACACCCTGCACATCGTTAAAAACAATTTAATGGTGCACAAAGACAACGTATCAATCAATCACAAATTTTGTTTTTGCTCTTTGCTGAAATTAAGCCATCAACCTGGTATCTGGTTTTATCTGCTGAACCGCACTAAAAACCTGTTCTTCTCCGCTCTTCGAGAGAAAATATGGATAAATACTGCAGACTTTATCGTCAAACCTTCCAGCCAACATAGCGATTTGGGTGTCTATATATTCTTTGCTGAGCTGTAGCAACACTGCAGGTGCATCCACACGCGGACAGGTGCGCTGTTCTCCCGTCTGTTTAAATCCCAGCATGCGTTTATAAAAAACAGCATGACGCGGGTTGATCTCAATGAAAGCATCATCCGCACCATGAACGCGGCGCGCAAAGATATAGGCCATGTGAAACAGGGAGGCGAATATTTCTTTTGAGCTGGTTTCCGGGTTAAAGGCAAGTTTGGAAACTTCGCAGAGCGTGCGCCCTTGCTGACGAAACTGATCCAGCTCTGTTTTGTATAACGTATCGGCAAGCAATCCTTTGCCAGTATCAATGGCCAGTGTCAGCGTGCCGATCAGCCGCCCGGATTGCCGTGCTTCGAAGGTATATTGATTGGGTTTTGTTCCAAAAACGGAGGTCTGCTCTGTCTGATAGCCGCGTGAAGCATACATGCGTTTGATGAGTGTGCTGGCTTTGATGCGCTGTTTAAGGGAGTTGACCAGGTGAATACTGTAGCCATTGCGCTGCAAAAGGCAGCTTGGATCGGCTGTGTGTTGCGGGGTGTTGTCGGAATTTTTTACACTTTTGTATTGCTGTTGTAGGGGTGCCTGCGGGTTGGTATAACTGGGTGAGCAAGAATCAGGATAAAGGATATTTGAAACAAGATTTGCTAATCGGGTATTTTTGGCCACGGCTTGCATGGGATGAAGCGCGATTTGCATAAAGTATTCCTTATGGGTTGTTTCTCAAATTCAACGTATGCAATTCAAAAAATCATGGATTAAAAGTGATTGTGTTAAGAAAAGCAAAATCCATGCCATTAACAATTATTGTTGTAAATCAGCAAATTAACTTTTTACCACTTCCGAATTCAGGGAGTATTGTCGCCATGATCTGTGACAAAACTCACAAATCAGTTCATGTATTTGTTTTTAATGGATTTTATTTGTCTCCAATAAGAGACTTCTATAGGGGATTTCTATAGTCTTGGCGCAATGTAGTCATGCGAAGACAAACCTGCGCACCTCACGAAGTAGCAGTGCAGAAAGTGGAATCGTTTGTGAAGAAGGTTGTAGCAGGGAACGGGAAGTGGTTAAGGAGATGCTGATTTATTCCATCACAAGGAACGAAGCAACGTGGCGATCCATAAGGTATGGATAAACATCGCTCCCTGCTTCATTGCTTACGCAGTCACAATGAATTTACAACTAAATCAGTGTTTCCTTAATCCACCAGATGATGCAGCAGAGCGTAGCGGATAAGTTCGTTGTTGTTGGTCAGCTTGAGTTTTTCCAGTAACCGGGCACGGTAAACGCTGACGGTTTTCGGGCTCAGGCACATTTCCTCGGAAATCTCTGTCAATCCCTTGCCTGCAGCGATCAGGCACAGCGTTTGGTATTCCCGGTCTGATAAGGAAGTATGCAACGGCCGGTCGGTATCGGTGGTAATGGCATTTGCCAGCTTCATTGCCAGCGCGGGGGTAATGTACTTTTGGCCGGAAGCCACCTGGCGAATGGCGGTAACGAGTTGTGCCGGGGCGCTCTGTTTGTTGAGGTACCCTGCCGCTCCTGCCTTCAGTGCACGGATGGCAAATTCGTTTTCATTGTGCATGCTCAGCATCAGCACAACCAGTTCCGGCTTTTCTTTCCTGATTTGTTTGAGCACTTCGATGCCGTTCCGGTCCGGCAAGGAAATATCCAGCAACATTACGTCAAACTCTTCCTGGCGCACGATCCGGACAGCCTGAATGCCGTTTTCCGCTTCGCCAGTGACGCGGATGTCTCCGGTTTCGCTCAGAATCTGCTTGAGTCCCTGGCGCACGATCGCATGATCGTCTGTAATCATCACCCTTATCACGTCTTTACTCCCACGCAACCCGGTTCAATTCCGGTATCTGATCGGATGCAGACAAACCGCCAGCCGGAATCCGGATTTGCACCTCCGCTCCTGCCAAAGGCCCGCCGCTCTGGATATGAAACCACCCGCCGAGCTGCTGGCAACGCTCGCGCATGCTGCGTATGCCAAAAGAATTTATTTTCTCCATATCCGTATCAGTAATGCCGCAGCCATTATCTGCCACCTGCAGGTATATCTGATCATCCGTTTCGGCCAGCTTCACCTGCACTTCCGATGCATTGGCATGTTTGGCGATATTGGTTAGCGCTTCCTGAAAAACCCGGAAAATGGCCACGGCCAGATCGCCATCCAGCGCGATTTCTTCGCTGCCACACGCCACGTTGCAGGCAATACCGGTGCGCTGGTTGAATTCCCGCGCCTGCCATTGCACGGCTGCGACGATTCCGCAATCGAGCACTCCCGGCCGCAGATCAAGCGCAATCCGGCGCGTGCTGTCGATCACCATATCGATCAACGATTCCACGGCCGCAGCCTTGTTGCGATAAAACTCCGGGGTACGGCTGGAATGATCCAGACAGGGCACCAATTCACACTTGATCGCTGTCAAGGTTCCGCCAATATCATCATGAATCTCCCGGGCAATGCGGGTGCGCTCCAGCTCCTTTGCTTTTTGTGAATAAGCCGATAGCTCTTCCAGTTGCGCGCGTGAACGGGCAATTTCCAGCTCGATCTGCTTGTTGCGTGTGATATTCAGCATAATTCCATCCCACAGCACCGCTCCGCGTGGCGTCCGGCGTGGCGTGGCCCGCAGGCTGATCCACTTGGTATCCTCGTCCCCTCTCGCCCGGATACGCCCTTCCCAGTTCCACGCCGAAAGCTGTTCGCATGAATCTTGTAACGATTGATCGTAACCCGCGACATCTTCAGTCAGAATCAACTGCAAGAATGCCTCTGGCTGCTTTTGCAGAGAATCGGGAGAGAGCCCAAGCAGCGATCTGGAACTCTCGCTAACATAAGGAAAAAATACACGGCCATCTGGCTCCAGCACAAACTGGAACACCAGCCCCGGCAAATTAGATGCGATGGCCCGGAAACGGGCTTCGCTTCTTTCCAGCGCCTGTTGCGCCTCGCACAAATCCTGCAAATGTCCAGTATAGCGCTGGCACCCACGTATGGCCGCCACCAGCCGGATCGTATCAGATTTCAGTAACACATCCTGCGCCCCGGCTGCAAACAAACGTTCAGCCAGATCTTCATCCAGATGTGGAACCAGTGCAATCAGCGGAATATCCTGCCCCAGCCCGGCCAACATATTCAAAACCCGGGAAACGTCGAAATCTGGCTGATGCTCTGCCAGAATTAGATCCCATGCCTGTTGTTGCCATAGATCCGGCAGCGCTTCTATTGTTGCCACACACGCCACCCCAGTCGGCAAATTTGCCTGCTCCAGCAAGCCACGCAACCACCCGGCTTCTGTCGCTGTACATCCCACCATCAAAATTGCAAGAGCTCGCCTCATAGCCTGTTTATTCCTCACCAACCGGTTTGGTCAACAATCAAATTACCACGCCTGCATGAATTAAATTTGCTTTACCCGGCAAAAAAACTATGTGCAAGCACACACCGCAAAGATCCTTACTTATAACTGAAAACCTCAGGAATGTAGTACCCCCAAAGTCAAATATATCCCATTTGCATCCAGGACAGATATAGCGCCAGCTTGCCAAAAAACGGGGAAATACGGCCTCACTTGAAATCAGGCAGGGAGGCGGTGCAGCAGAATTACCTACCGGAAACTGATCAGCCAGAAGAAACAGGATGAGAAGAAATTGATTCTGGCCGCATCAAACAACCAGATCAGGGAAACAGGGTATGCATCAAAGCCGCTCAGGGCTCAGTCAGCAGTTTTTTGATATTTTCCGGCGGGCGCCCCAGCACGGCGCTATCGCCACGAACCACGATCGGGCGTTGAATCAGATCAGGGTTGGCTGCCATCAACCTGAGCAGCTCCTCGTCATCAGCCGATTCCGTTCCCCTCGCCAGCGGTTCATCTGCACGCAGCAGATGCCTCACCGGAATACCGAGCTTGCGTACCAGCTCGCGCAAGCTTTCAACTGTCAGACGGTCATCATAATAGTTGATGCTGTCGAAGGGCTTGCCACTCTCATCGAGAATGGCCAGCGCTGCACGACACTTGCTGCAGGTGGGTTTCTGATAAATGGTGATTTTATCGCCCATGATTCCGCCTTATTTAATGCCGCATTCCCTGGAAATAGCCGTGTAAGCTGCAGTTGAGCCCTTTAGGTCAAAGGTATCGGTTGTGGCTGTGCCCTGCGAGGAAGTACCGTTCACCACCATCTGGCTACCACTGCGTATCGCTGCAATCAACTTGTTATCCGTAGCCGAATCAGGCGCCCAGGCAGTCTCACTCTCGGTAAACAGTTTGAAACGCTGGCTGCCGATACTGACGGTCACTTCACTGTTTTGCTTGTAAGGATAGCCCGCTACAAAACTGAATACATTCTTGCTTTTATCAGCAGGCCGGTGGGTGATCAATGCATAAACGGCGCCACGCTTGGTGTAGTTACCTTCCTCTTTTTGAGGCTTGCCAGCCATGTAACACACCTTGTTACCGCCTTCCGTGTATACATAGGCAATCCAGTCACCAAATTCCCCAATTGCCTTGGGATCGGCTGCCTGAGCCACATTACCCGCCATCAGGGAAACGGCTGAGAGCATCAGTGCCTTTGCAAATATCCGCTTCATTGCATCAAACTCCATAGTTGTCGGCATAGACTGGCTCACACCAATGGGGTGAGCCATTTACCCGTGATTGATCAGTTACACCCTTCCATCTTGTAAATGAAATAGCCGTTTTGTTTAATCGCTTCAATCACGTTATCCGGTGCTTTCTGGCTATGGCAGAAACGGCATTCCTCACTGGTTACAGTTGACCCTTCCTCGCCAATCGAGGCCAGCCATTCCTTGGCAAATTCAACTGCTTTTTTGTCATCCCGCACGTCGGTAAACACATCAAAATGCATGATATGTCCGTCTTTAGCCTTGACATAGGTATCGTATACGTGGATTTGCATGAAAATTCTCCGTGGTAACAAATGGTAAAAACAGAAACAGCAGAAAAATCGGCCTTATTATGCCATCTTTCTACGAGCCACGATAACGCCATCGCGGGTGGGATTGATGAAAGCATCGAACTCCGGATCAGTTGAAATCAGCCGGTTATGCTCCCTGATTGCTTTTGTCGAACCTGGTTTAGGATCAGCAGGATCTTCCCCGGCCACTTTGCCATGCCACAATACATTGTCGGCAATATAGAGGCCACCCGGACGAATCCGCTCTCGCGCCATCAGCCAGATATCGGGATAGCCGCCCTTGTCCGCATCGTTGTAGCAAATATCAAAATTTCCATCAATCTGCTGAAAAACATCCTGAGCAAGGCCAGTACAGAATGTCACCCTTTCCCATAGCTCCACAGCTGATAAACATTGCTCCGCCTTTTCTCGGTTAAGTGGATTGCTGTCTGTGCAGATCACCTGCCCGCCCGACCCCACCGCCCGGCCAAACCAGTAGGCAGAATAGCCATACCCGCTGCCAAACTCGAATACCCGGCGTGCTCCGATCATTTTGGCGTAAATCTCCAGCGAGATACCAACCAGCCTACCGACAATCGGGAAATTTTTTTCCTGCGCAAATGCTTCCATTTCATCCAGAACCGGATGTGCAAACTGCTCCGCAAGGTCGCGCATGTAATGTTCAATCACCGGATGAACGGGCGTTATTAACTCTGAATTATCCGTAACCATTTTTTCTCTTGGGAACCTCTGAAAAACGTCAGCGGGGCAGTCAGTTCAAGGCAAAATCGGCGACGCGCAAGTAAAACGCAGCGAACAGCCGCAAGGCTAGCCCGCAGGGCGAGGCGCTGGCGCCGAGTAAAAACGGAGTTTATACGTAATAAATGAGTATTTTGAACCGATTTTTAACGCAGAAATGACAACGCAGGTAGTTTTTCAGAGGTTCAATGAGGCTTGTCTCAGATCAACTGTATCAGAGGTATTTTGGTATTTTTGCCAGCCAATGGTGATCGCTGTCACTGCAAGTAAAAAAGACGGGATTCTGCTGTATAACAAAAACGTGTCCGTCCACCCGGCCATGAAAACAAAACATACGATCGCACTCCCTGGTAAAAGCAGATTGTGCCGCTTGAATGACTGAAACCAGCTCCACAATAAAAATCCGAAAGCCAGTACCCCCAGGATGCCGAGATTCATCCCGATTTCGATCAACTCGTTATGATAGTGCGCAGTATTTTGAAATTCCGGCAAATCCCGGTAAATCCCCTGCTTATAGGTCGCGATCGTATCTTCAAAATATTTTTCTGCCATACCGGAGCCATGCCCCAGCAACGGTTTTTCAGCGATGCCATGCAGACCGACATCCCACATTGCCAGACGATAGCCCGCACTGGTCACATACACCCCCTGCTGGAAGGATTGCAAATCTGCATACGCTTGCTGCAATCTCTCCTGAAAAACATCACTGTTAGCAGCAAACAATCCGACAGCCAGCATGATAAATGTCAGGCCGCCCGCCAACCTTTTCCATTCCCTCCGGTAACGCAAAACAATCATGAGCAATAGTGCCGCCAGTGTAGCAATCAGCAACCCTCTTGCACTTTGATTCAACTGGAGAAACAACAACAATAGCGCTGCGAACCATAACAAAACTGACTGAATTTTTTTTCCTGCCGATAAAGCCTCCCAACCCAGAAAAACAGCCAGAATAACGCCTGTTCCCAAGGTTGCCGAATAGGATAGATACGACATATCAAGCAAAGGAATCCCCTGCATTCCCTGCGCAACCCATTGATAACTCCCCAAAACCACCACTCCCAGATACCCGGAAAGAAGTGCCCCGGCAGCCCAAGGCAAACGCTCCCTGTTCAAGAGTGAGAACAACGGGATGAATGCCAGCAGGAGGAAATACTTTCTCCATTTCCCCTGGGTAATGGCAGCGAAGGATCGCCCGTCAAGCCGGAGCAGCCATATTGCGCAAAACCAAAATACCGGCAATCAAGGCTCTTTAAGCAGCCAGGAACATCTGACACCCTCCATCCACCAGCCAGGCGAAGGTCAGCATGCCAACGCCCAAATAAATCCCACCCTTGGGCCAGAGCGCAAGACAAAAAAACACCAGTGCAAATCGCACTAACAATTCACGCCAGTTCAAGGCAATCCAGTTGTTCAAAAAATCCTTTTAAAATCAAATTTATCGCCGTGATCTCACGAATCATTTTTGTCCCGGCAGCATTACATTTCAGCCATGTTCTTGATATTGCTCTTCAGAAGAAAATGGAGACTCAACACATAACAATTTTTTTATTTCCAGTTTGAATATACGACTCCAAATAACAAGAAAGCCACGCAATAAAAACGGCGTGTCATCCATCATCCAGATCGCCGAGATTCGCCTATCCGCGCGTCGCCAGTTTTTAAGCGTTGTCCATATTATCTCTATTAAGCGTAGCGGCTGACTATACATCTGCAAACATAGCAATGCAGGCGATGGAGCCGGGGTAAACCAGTACACATAACCTCCTTTACGAAACACATTTTCAATTGCCATCCGAACATGCGAAGGAAAGCTTTCCAGTTCACCATGGGTCGAAAACAACAGAATATTTTGTCGCGCATCAGGGTAGCGCGAAAGATAAAAAGCGCGGTTACGCAGTGCAAGTTGTTTCTGTGATCGCCCTGTACCAAACGAACCGCCTCTCTCATGATAAATACTGGCGCCAGGGTGTATGCCGAAGCGCCATCCGTGCAAATCAAGCCGGCGGCCAAGGTCAATATCTTCGTAATACCCTCGCCCAAATGCCGGATCAAAGCCTCCGATTTCCTGAAACACATCACGGCGGATCAGGATGGCGTGTCCGCGCAGGTAGTAATTGGGGATATATCCCTCCTCCCGCAGTCCATAGCGGGCAAGATCGTACCGGGAATAGCTATTACCAGCAGGGACAATAGCCGCCAGCTTAGGATCAATATCAAAAGTTGAACATAACAATGGCAAAAAATCCTGATTGATCACGGTATCTGAATTCAGGATAAATACGTAGAAGGCGTCAGACCGGTTCACCGCTTCATTCACTGAAAGACCAAATCCCTGGTTTTTCTCCGCATGGTAAACATCAACACAATCATACGGCAGGCTCTCCAGCATCTCCCTCGTCTCACGGCCTGATGCATCATCCTGAATGATAATGCGCCGGATGGATTGACCAAGATGGGTGACGATGGAATCAATACAACGCCGGGTCAAATCAGGAGCGTTATAAACTGGGATAATGACGTCTATTGTTTTATCAATGGAAATTCCAGTTTTATCGTTATTTATCAATTCACTATACCTAATAGTTATACGTCACGGAAAAACCGGATCCGGAGGATATTTTGTCATCATGTCTTGCGCAGTCCAACAACATTTCAAACCGGGCAACCGGTGAAAAAGCCGACAAATAAACCTGTGTTATGATGCAAAAACACTGACAAAGCGGGATCAGGATTGCCTGCAAAGGTAGCAGCATTATACAGAGCGCAAACGCAACCATGATCCATCAAACCAGCAGAAACACATACTGCAAAACATTCGATTTCCTACATCAGACTCCATAAATTCAGTCATCACCCCAATAATTCACCATCATGAAAACTATTGCCATCATTCCGGCTCGCATGGGATCTTCACGCTTTCCCGGCAAGCCACTGGCCCCGTTACTGGGGTGCTCCATGCTGGAGCATGTATATCAGCGTGTCGCCATGAGCCAGTCGCTGAACGCAACTTATATCGCCACTTGTGATGAAGAAATCCGGCAGGCTGCAACCGCCTTCGGCGCTCCTGTCATCATGACTTCCGACAGCCACGAGCGAGCCAGTGACCGCATTGCGGAAGCCGTTGCACATACCGATGCTGATCTGATCGTCATGGTGCAGGGTGATGAACCAATGGTGCTTCCTTCCATGATCGATGCCGCTGTTGCACCTTTTCACCATGATCCGGAACTGGAATGTGTCAATCTGACGCGGCGTATTGATGATGAAGCCGATTTTCGCAGCCCCAACACCATCAAGGTTGTCATGGATCAGCAGGGAAATGCGCTGTACATGACCCGCCAGCCCATCCCGACACTGGCTGCTGGTGGTTTTGGTGCGACCGCAGCTTACAAGCAGGTATGCATCATCCCGTTCACACGCGCTTGCCTAGTCGAATACAGCCAGCTGCCGCCAACACCACTGGAAAAACTGGAATCGATCGACATGCTGCGCCTGCTGGAACACGGACGCCGTGTCAGAATGGTGGAAACCAGCCATGACACGCAGGCAGTCGATACCAAAGCGGACCTGGCCCGTGTCGCAGAACTGATGACGAACGACCCGCTGCTGGCCCATTATCGGAAACCCTGAATCCTCCATCAAAACTGTTATGTCACTAAAAACCCGACTCGCCCGACAGGAATTGACCATCGGTTCCTGGATTACCCTTGGACACCCCTCGATTGCCGAGATCATGGCCAGAGCCAGTTTCGACTGGCTGGTCCTCGATACCGAACACAGCGTGCTGGAGCTCGGCGAAGTACAAGCCCTTATCCAGGTGCTGGATGGTCAGCAATGCCCCGCCATCGTGCGGCTGACCTCCAATCATCCTGACCAGATCAAGCGCGTGATGGACGCTGGCGCAAGCGGAATCATGGTGCCCATGATCAAATCTGCTGACGACGCCCGGGCAGCGGTTGATGCGGTCTACTACCCGCCCGAAGGGACGCGTGGTGTGGGGCTGGCCCGCGCCCAGGGTTATGGTTCCGGTTTTCAGGCATACCGGCAATGGTTGCGTGACAACGCAGTCATTATCGCGATGATCGAGCATATTCAGGCCATTGAAAACATTGATGCCATTCTTTCCACCCCTGGTATTGATGCCTACATCATCGGCCCCTATGATTTATCAGGGTCGATGGGGCGACCGGGCGAACTGGAGCACCCCGATGTGCAGGCAGCCATCCAGCAGATTTTGCAAGCAGGAATCCGTCATCACAAAGCAGGGGGCGTGCATATCATCGAACCTGATCCGGCCATGCTGCAACAACGCATCGAACAGGGTTTCACTTTTCTGGGATACAGCCTGGATATCCGCATGCTCGATTCCCTTTGCCGCAATCATCTGAATATCATCCGGTCATCCTTATGAGCAAAATCGTCGTTTCCACTTCATCCTTCGGCTTCGATCACAACCCGGTCATACAGCAACTGCGGGCGCGTGGTTTCACCATCACCGGCAACCCCCATCAACGCAAACTCACCGAAGATGAAATCATTGCCTTGCTAGGTAACGATACGGTTGCCCTGCTGGCGGGTATCGAACCCCTTACCGAGCGTGTACTGACCAGCGCCAGCGCCTTGCGTGTCATCGCGCGCTGCGGCACCGGTCTGGACAGCGTCGATCTGGAAGCTGCACGACGGCTGAATATCGCCGTATCCAATACACCCGAGGCTCCGGCCCAGGCGGTTGCGGAACTGACACTGGGGCTGATGCTCGACTGCCTGCGCCAGATCAACCAGATTGATCGCTCCGTGCGCCAGGGAGAATGGCCACGGTCACAGGGCAAACTGCTGGCTGCGCGCACTGTCGGCATTGTTGGACTGGGTCATATCGGCCGACGCGTTGCCGGATTGTGCCAGGCATTCGGAGCCAGGGTCATCGCGCATGATCCTCATCTGCAGCAGGCGCCCGAAGGCATTGCGCTCGTTACGCTGCCGACCCTGCTCGAACAGGCCGATCTGATTACCCTCCATTTACCCTATTCCCAGGTGGTTCACCATTTAATCAATGCGCAAGCCATTGCCCGCATGCAGCCTGGAACCATCCTCATCAACGCTGCCCGTGGCGGTCTGGTTGATGAAACGGCATTGTGTGCTGCTCTGGAGAGCGGCCATATCGAAGCCGCCGCACTGGACAGTTTTGAGCAGGAACCCTATCAGGGCCCGCTATGCGGAAATCACCAGGCCGTACTGACTTCCCATGTTGGATCGCTCGCGCGGGAAACCCGGCAGCGCATGGAAATCGAAGCAGCTGAAAATCTATGGCAGGGAATGATCAAGGCAGGTTTGATCAATGAGTGAAGCCATACAACCCGGAGAAGTCGCTGTTGTACTGGGTGCGGGCGGCTTTCTGGGCAGTCATGTGGCCGATGCCTTATCCAATGCGGGTTATCGGGTGCGCCTGTTTGATCGCAACCCTTCACCATTCCAGCGACCCGATCAGGAAATGATCGTGGGCGATCTGATGGATCTCGATCAGGTATCCGGAGCGATCCGGGGTGCAGCCGCCGTCTACAATTTTGCCGCCATCGCCGATATTGATGAAGCGCAGGACAATCCCCTCGGCACAGCCAGCATCAACGTGCTTGGCAACATGCATGCGCTGGAGGCTTCCCGGCTTGCGGGTGTACGCCGCTTCATCTTTGCCAGCAGCGTTTATGTCTATTCGGAATCCGGTTCCTTCTATCGCGCCAGCAAACAGGCAGCCGAACGCTTCACCGAAACCTATCACGAACGCTACGGACTGGATTACACCATCCTGCGCTACGGATCACTGTACGGCCGCCGCTCGGACCAGCGAAACGGCATCTACCGCATGTTGCACGAAGCCATACAAAACCGCTCCATCACCTACCACGGTAGCGGCGAATCCATCCGGGAATACATTCACGTTGAGGATGCTGCACGGATGAGCGTACAGATACTCGCCCCGGATTTTGCCAATCGCCACCTGATCCTGACCGGGCAGGAAAAACTGCGCATACGCGACGTCATGACCATGATTTCCGAAATACTTCCCTGGGAAGTCAGCCTGCATTTCGATCAGGACAGGCCGGGGCATCATTACCAGATTACGCCGTATGCATTCCAGCCACGGGTCGGTCGCAAACTGGTGCTGAACGAGCATGTTGATCTCGGTCAAGGGTTGCTCGACTGCATCCAGGAAATTCACCAGCATGTCAGCCATGACCGTGAAGAAAACGATGTTTCTCCCTCACCAATGGATAATCAGGCATGAGTATAACCAACCACCCTGCTGACTACTGGCAGGCCATCATCTTTGATTTCGATGGTGTCGTCGTAGAATCTGGAGACATCAAGTCACAAGCTTTCGCAGAGCTGTACCGCCACCATGGCGAAACCATTTCGCAAGCGGCGGTTGAATATCATCGCGCCAATGGCGGCATGTCACGCTACCTCAAATTTCATTATTTCCAGCAAAATCTGCTGAACCAGCCTCCACTCACCAAAGAGGAAGAACAGGAACTGGACCAGCGTTTCTCCGAGCTGGTCATGAACGCAGTCATCTCCTGCCAGCCGGTGGCGGGTGCGGAAGGCTTGCTGAACAGAATGGCTGAACAGATTCCCCTGTTCGTCGCCTCCGGCACGCCGGAAAATGAATTGCGTGTGATTGTCGAACGACGCGGGCTCGCCCGTTATTTCACCGAGGTACGCGGCTCCCCAAGGCTTAAGGAATTGCTGGTGGCCGATATTTTGTCCGCTTACCCACTTGCACCCGAACGCGTGCTGATGATCGGGGATGCGCTGGTGGATTATGAAAGTGCCCGCCAGAACGGTATTCCGTTCCTTGGCCGGGTCCGCCCGGGAGATACCAATCCTTTTCCGGAATCTGTCGAAATCGTGCCGGATTTATGCCAGATAACCATGTAATCGAGCGCCACAGCTTCAGTGATCTGACCACGCTGTCAGAGGCATTGGCACAAACCGCCGCCACCACGCTACGCGACGCAATCAGACAACGCGGCCAGGCCAGTCTGATCGTTCCCGGCGGGCATACCCCCGCTGTTTACCTTCCCCGGCTGGCACAAATGGATCTGCCCTGGCAGCATGTATTCATCACATTGAGCGATGAACGCTGGGTGGAACCATCCAGCGCGCTTTCCAATGAACGGCTGATACGCGAGTGTTTCCTGCTATTGATGCCATGCCAACCGCATTTTATTCCGCTCAAGACATCCCACGCGCATCCGGATCAGGCTATGGCCGACATCAACGAACGTCTGGCCGGGTTACCCTCGCCGTTCAGTCTGGTTATCCTGGGAATGGGTGAGGATGGACACATTGCCTCCCTGTTCCCGGGCATGAATCCTGATCCTGACAGCGATAGCCTATGCCGGACAGCCACCCCTCCGGCAGCGCCTTCATTGCGTATCAGCCTGAGCCTGCGAGCACTTATTAACAGCGACCGCATCATTCTGGTGATTACCGGAAAAGAAAAAAGGCAGCTGGTTGATCGGCTCGTCGCATCACCCGACCAAAGCATACCGTTTTCCCGGCTCATACAAGCCAGACCGGTAGAACTATTTGAAACGGATTAACAAAGTACCAAGCGAACTGAATGTTGAAAAAATTTCTTTTTCGCCAGCTGTATAAAGCGCCTGTCCGGAAACTTGCTGTACAAATCAGGTCAGCTGTTGATTCCCTGGAAGGTGCTTTGCCAATCATGGTTGTGTCCTATAACAATGGTATCTATGTCGACCATTGTGTACGGCAGCTCAATGCGCGATCCATCAAACCGGTGATTATCGACAATGCCTCCACGGATGCCGAAACACTCGCCATTCTCTCGGAAATGGTCCGGACAGAAAACGCTTTTGTCGTACGGTCTGCAGTCAATATGGGCGCACGCACCGGGTTCCAGAGCCCGATTTATGATGTTTTACCGGATATTTTCGGCTATACCGATCCGGACTTGCTGTTTAACCGGCAGTTGCCTGCAGATTTCATTCAACAGCTGATCGGTGTTTGTGATCACTTCAAATGCTTCAAGGCAGGTTTCGCCCTGCCCTACCAGACCGGATATGAGCTGACTGGCCGCCGCATGAAATCTTCCAGCCTGGGTAAAATCGTTCCTTACGAAAAATTTATGACCGTACCACAATGGGAATCGCGATTCTGGAACAAACCGCTTAAACATGACTGGCTGGAAGTGTACGCCGCACCAATCGACACTACTTTTGCGATCTATCACAAAAAATATTATCAGGGAGATTTTTTCGATGCGGTCAGGGTAGCCGGTCATTTCTCCGCACTGCACATGCCGTGGTTTCCCGAGCTGGATCTCATGTCATCCGGCCAGCGATCCGCCTACCTGAAAGGCAACAAATCATCGACCTGGATCTAAAACCAGTTTCACTTTTGCCATTCCACTGTCTCTGTTCTGACGGAACGAAATGCAGCTACTAACCAAATACCGGATACACCATGCGCGAGATCGGACTTACCATCGGACTGCTGTCAATCAGCAACATTTTCATGACATTTGCCTGGTATGCGCACCTGAAGGATCTGGGCAGCAAGCCATGGCTGGTGGCTGCCTTGATCAGCTGGGGAATCGCCTTCTTTGAATACATGCTGCAAGTGCCGGCCAACCGCATCGGCTTCAATGTGTTATCTCTCGGCCAGCTCAAAATCCTGCAGGAAGTAATTACCCTGTCGGTATTCGTACCTTTCAGCCTGTTCTATATGAAGGAACCGCTTAAACTGGATTATCTCTGGGCGGGATTATGCATCCTTGGCGCGGTGTACTTCATTTTCCGCGGCGAGGTGACAAACGCGGGAAGTTAGGAAACTGACTCTGAAAACGTCAGCGAGGCAGTCAGTTCAAGGCAAAAATCGGAGAAAAGCGAGTTTGCCGTAATAAATGAGCATTTTGAGCCGATTTTTAACGCAGAAATGACAACACAGGTAGTTTTTCAGAGGTTCTTTAGCTTCTCGATACCAACTTCGCCTGTAAAGGCTATTTTCCTTCTTGCCCGGAACCTTCACTGGCAGATGGCTGCGATGAGGTCATTTTCAGGAATCGCGCCATTTTCATCAGCAATCCCTTGATCAGCTTCCACAATTTAGGCAGCAGCCAGATCGACAGGCCGATAAATATCAAAAACAGCACGATAAACAGGATTGGGTGATGCAACGCTGTCCACAATCCGCCAATCACCATCAGATCTTCACTGATCGAGGCCGTCCAGTTGGATACGGGCTCGGGTGAAGTGTTGATCATCAGGCGCGTGCCGGTTTTGGTGGCATGACTGGTCGCCGCCACACCTCCGCCGAGGATACCCGCCGCAATTTCCAGCGCGGGTGATACATCTCCCACCGCACCCGCCGCCAGCATGGCGCCGGCCGGGATACGTACAAAGGTATGTATTGCATCCCAGGCACTGTCCACACCCGGTATCTTGTCGGCAAAAAATTGGATCAGGTACATGACAGCTGCCGATCCGATTACAAACGGGTTTTCCAGCATAGCCAGCTCATTTGGCAAAGTGATGTTGCCGGTAGCGCCCCCCAGACCCAGTATAAACAGCGCGGCATATAAATTGATTCCGCTTGCCCAGGAACTCCCCATGGTCAAAGCCAGTGTTGCAATCAGGGTTTCATAACCATTCACTCTGTCCCTCCTCCTGCTATTCCGCTGTTTTTACAGCAGATTCATGCCTGATTGCCGCCGGATGCAGTCTGCTGCTGCAACATGCGTTGCGCGAGCAATCCAGCACCCAGCAGGCCGGCCTTCGGATTCATCACCACATACACCGGGATCTCGCTCACAAGCGCGCTATATCGTCCCTTGTTGCAGAAGGCTTCGATGAAACTGGGCTGCTGCAGAATCCGGATGATGCGCGGGGCAATCCCTCCAGCAATGTAGACGCCGCCCCGGCATAACCCTGCCAGCGCGAGGTTGCCCGCATAGGTGCCGTAAATCTCCGCAAACAGATTCAGTGCTTGCAGGGCAATCGGGTACTGATGCTCGAATGCCAGGCGGGTTACGGTGGCACCATCATCGGTGTTCAATCCGATACTTTGCAGGTGATCACCTTCAGTAGCCTTGCTTTGCAAAAAATTGAAGATATGAGTCAACCCCTGGCCGGAAAGCAGCCGCTCGATCGAGACCCGGTGATAGCGCGTCATCAGGTAGCGGAGCAATTCGATCTGAATAGCACTGGTTGGTGCAAAATCAATGTGCCCTGCCTCGGTTGCAAGTGGTTCGTAGTATTGCCCGCGTTTCACCAGCCAGGCAACCCCCATACCCGTACCCGCTCCCAGCACGACACGCATTGGCGAGGAAGAAGGGGTACCGGTTTGCAGGGTAATCAGATCATCCACTGGCAGAATTTCAATGGAAGCAGCCGTGCCTTCGAAATCATTAACGATTTTCACCGCCGGAATCGAGAATTTTTCCGCGATGGCCTGTGCGTTAATTACCCAGGGCAGATTGGTCAGATGCACCTGCTGTTCCACGATCGGCCCGGCAATCGCCAGGCAGGCAGCAACCGGCCGACAGCCGGATCGTTCCAGAAAATCCTTCAGAATGGCGTCAAGACCATCATATTGATGGCTGTCGTAGAGATGCTCGTGATGGAATTCAATTCCTCCATCTCTTGCCACGACCGAGCGCAATAATGTTTTGGTTCCACCGATATCGCCTGACAGCAAGTACTGATCCATTTGTTATTTTTCTCCCCGGTTCAGCAAACATATCTTTCGATTGGTACAATAGGCCGCCTGTTTTTCCAGTATTGCCATCATCAGGCCGGATCCATCATCTCCAGCAAGGTCGGCAGATTCACTCCGGACATGGTTTCCGGGCATTCTTTCATCATAAAAAGAAACGGGGGTATTGTGACAGATATCAGTGTTGCAGGCGATTTGCTGTTAAAAAGCACGCATTTGCATATCGACGAAGTTGTGGCGGAATTGCATGATGTTCGCACCACTGCACTTCTCAACCGGCAAGGCCACCTCAGACCACCCCGGCTGCCTTCCCGCAAGATTCTGGCCGGCATTATCGAAGGCTTGCGCACGGCTTTGTTTCCCAACCGGCTGGGGCCGTCCGATCTGGCCGCAGAAGGGGTTGATCACTATGTTGGCCATATTCTGAATTCGACGTTGCGTGCCCTGCTGGTCCAGATTCAGCACGAGCTGCACTTCAATTCCGGAGCCGGGGAGCTTGATCAGGAAACCTATGAAAAAGCGGCTGAAATCACCCAGGCATTTGCCAAAAGATTGCCGGCAATACGCCGCCTGCTTGATGAAGATGTCCTCGCTGCCTATGAAGGCGATCCTGCTGCCCGGGGAATGGATGAAGTGCTGGTCTGCTACCCTGGCGTGGCCGCCGTTACCTGGCATCGCCTGGCACACGAACTATATCAATTGGGGACGCCGCTGATCGCCCGCATGATTTCGGAAATTGCCCACTCGCAAACCGGCATCGAAATCCACCCTGGTGCGCAGATCGGCAAGCGTTTTTTCATCGACCACGGTACTGGAGTCGTGATTGGCGAAACCTCCATCATCGGTAACAATGTGCGTCTGTATCAGGCTGTCACTCTGGGTGCCAAGCATTTTCCGGTGGATGAAAGCGGTGCACTAGTCAAGGGAATCGCACGTCATCCCATTGTCGAGGACGATGTCGTCATTTATGCCGGAGCAACCATACTCGGACGTATCACCATCGGACGCGGCTCCACCATCGGCGGCAATGTCTGGCTGACCCGCAGCGTGCCGCCCGGCAGCCGGATCACCCAGGCACAAACCCATAGCGACTAGAACACGCAAGCCTTGCTGCTGTGCCCGCCGGTCGTGTTCCGGAGCCTCTGCAAAGCTATCTGCGTTGTCATTTTTTTCGCAGATTTTCGCCTTGAACTGACTGCCTCACTGACGTTTTTCAGAGGTTCCTTCCGTTTTTTGCCCGCCGGTGAGAACCAGTTTGCAGTCGCATGAGATTATACGGATGAAGACAACACCCTCTGGCAACTGGTTTGCCCGGTTTCTCCCGGGAGAAACCAAAGCCTATGCCCACCAGTGGTTTTTTACGGCAGCATGCATTTACGCGGTACTCATCATCCCACTGGCCATGCTGGCAAGATATGGCTCCGGCCCCGCTGCACTGGCCATACCCACCGGGCATGCTTTTGAAATGCTGTTCGGCCTGGCTCCGGCACTGATTGCTGGCTATCTGCTGGGGCCCATGCCTGCCCGGCGGCTGGCGTGGTATCTGGGTTTATGGTTGCTGGCAAGAATGGCAGGCCTGATTGCACCTTTTGCCTGGCCGACACTGCTATTCAATGCACTGTTTGCCCTGTTGCTTGCCCGGCAACTGCTCCCCCGCCTGTGGGCTGCAAAAAAATGGCGTAACCGCTCGCTTGTCCCGCTGATCGGGCTGATCTGCGCCAGCACTGTCGCAATCATTCTGGCTGGCCGACTGGATGATGTTCTGTTGTACCGTTACCTGATCGATGAAAGTGTGCAGCTGTTTGCATTGCTGATGCTATTCATCGGGGGAAGAATGCTGGCCCCTGCTGCCGCTGGAGAATTCTATCGTCAGGGCAAGGAATTGGAAGCACGGGTGCAACCCAATATTGAAGCGGGGTTGATCCTCACCCTTGCAGCCGCTTTTCTGCTGGCGCCTGTCGCTCCCCTGCTTTCCGGCATTCTGCTGGTCATTGGCGGGATACTGGCTGGCGTACGCCTGTTCCGCTGGCAATTATGGCACTGCCTGGCGCGCCCCGATCTGATCTGTCTTGGACTGGGCTACGGCTGGCTGGCGCTGGGGTTGATACTGCTGGGCTGGGCCAAACTGGATGGCGGCCATTATTTCAGCACGGCAGTACATGCCATTACTGTCGGCGCGCTGGGGACACTGGCGACCAATGTCATCGTGCGCGTCACGCTCCTGCACGTGAAGCAATACCCGTCACGCATACGATTGATTGTAACCATGACGGGATTCATGTCGATTGCCGCCACCACACGCATCGCAGCCGGTCTCAGTGATTACCGAGAAGAATTGCTGATGGTGGCGGCCACCGGCTGGAGCATTGCCTTCCTGTTTGCGCTGTACGTTGTGCTAAAAAGCCGTGGCGTGCCGCGAGGAAAACCCGCCGCAACCCCATCAGCCGATACCGGCAAAACCGTATCCGGCGAAGCTCTGGTAAACAAACCGGGCAGTGCTCACACTTCCTGAAACGCCTGCTCAATGTCGGCTATCAGATCATCAATATGCTCGATGCCGACACACAAACGCACCAGATCGACGCTGACTCCGGCTTTGGCCAGTTCTTCATCATTGAGCTGACGGTGGGTAGTCGTGGCGGGATGGCAAGCCAGCGTTTTGGCATCGCCGATATTGACCAGCCGCTTGATCAGCGCCAGTTTATCCATAAAGCGGGCGCAAGCCTCGCGTCCACCCCGGATGCCAAAGCTTAGAATTGATGAGGGAATGCCACCATCCATGTATTTCTGCGCCAGCGCATAGTCACGGTTATCCTCCAGACCGGCAAAATTGACCCAGTTGACCTTGGGATGCTGGCGCAGGTAACGCGCAATCGCCAGCGCATTAAAACAATGGCGCTCCATGCGCAACGGCAGAGTTTCGATACCTTGCAGAATCAGGAAGGAATTGAATGGTGAAATCGCTGCACCCATGTTGCGTAACGGCACCACCCGCGCACGGCCGATAAACGCTGCCGGGCCAAATGCATCCACATACACCACGCCGTGGTAACTGGGATCGGGCTGGTTGAATTGCGGGAAACGCGGATTATCTTTCCACGGAAATTTGCCGGAATCCACGATGATTCCGCCGATGCTGGTACCGTGACCGCCCATATATTTGGTCAGTGCATGAACAACGATATCGGCGCCATGTTCGAAAGGCCGGCACAACACCGGGGTTGGCACGGTATTGTCCACCACCAGCGGCACACCTGCTGCGTGCGCCACTTCAGCGAGCGCTGCGATGTCCACCACGTTACCCGCCGGGTTGCCCAGTGACTCGCAATACACCATCTTCGTCCTGTCATCAATCGCATCCGCAAAAGCAGCAGGATTGCGGCCATCCACCATACGCACTTCAATTCCCTGATTGGGCAGGGTATGGCAGAAAAAATTGTAGGTGCCGCCATAAACCTGGCTGGTGGAAACGATATTGTCACCCGCCCTGGCCAATGTCTGGATACAGGCAGTGATCGCCGCCATACCGGAAGCCAGTGCGAGTGCGCCAACGCCACCTTCCAGTAACGCCACTCGCTCTTCCAGCACCGCTGTGGTCGGATTCATGATGCGCGTGTAAATATTGCCCTGCACCTTGAGATCAAACAGATCTGCCCCATGCTGGGTATCGTCAAAATAATAACTGGTCGTCTGGTAAATAGGGACTGCAACAGCATGAGTCTGCGGATCCCCCGCAAAACCGCCATGAATGGCAAGTGTTTCCCGTTTCATTGTTTTTCCTCGTCGATAGGTTGAAGTACCAGTGGCAGGCTGTATTTCAAGGTAGCCACAATAAAAACAGCATTTGGTGATCCCAGGATTTTACCGGAGATACCATAACGCCTGAATGCCTGAAGAGATCTCGGTATGTCGTTGGCAAATATTCAATAACAGCCAGTGACTTCCATGAAAATTCTCCATGGATAATTATGCGGTATTACCATGGCATCAAGCAGCCAGGAAAATCTCGACTGTGAATACGGAGGTACATAATAAATTCACATAAAACAGGAGGAAAAGATGCTGAAATTCAACAGGATCGCCTTGGTTTCACTATTACTGACTTTCTCTCTTCCGGGAGCGTATGCGCAGGAATCAGCTTGGGAAGAAATAACCGTATCCGCACAAACCGTTACAGATGATGACGGCACAAGTAAAGCAATCAAACCTGGCTGTGCATTCAGTCATTTGCCAGATGAAGCCGGTTTGCCCAATCAGCCGTTTCATTTTTATTACCGGAAAGGAAAAGAAGGCGTAGCAAAAACGCTGATTTATTTCAACGGCGGCGGTGCTTGCTGGAATGGCGCCACATGCCTGACTTCACTGAATGTACCAATCACACTCACCACCCGGCCTTCCTACAACCCTTCAATTGAAACCGAGAACGATCCCAACGTTGCCGGTGGAATCATGGATTCCACGCACGCAGACAATCCACTGAAAGACTGGAATATGGTGTTTATTCCCTATTGCACGGGAGATGCGCATATAGGCTCCAGGGATGAAACCTATACGGACCCTTTGGAAATCATCAACGCTGGTAATCCTGTCATAGTGCAGCATCGTGGCTTTGACAACTTCATGGCGGTGCGCGAATGGTTAAAACAACAATCTGATCAATCCACAACCATACAAGTACTGGTAGCCGGATCCAGTGCGGGTGCTTATGGAGCACTGATGAATTTTTCACGGATACACAGCATTTACCCGGAAAGAACAAAAATTTCATTGCTGTCCGATGGCGGAGCAGGTGTCTTTACCAATCAATTTCTGGATACGGTGTTTGAACCCGGCGGCCCCTGGGGAACGGAACGTACACTCGCACGCTGGATACCAGGGATCAGCAACATCAGCAGCTATAACGCCCTTAATTTTTTCACCAACGTAACAGCAGGAATAGAACACCATTTTGCCAGCAGCAAGTTTGCTTATGTCACGACTGCCTGGGATGGTGTTCAAATGTTATTTCTTAATACCATGCGACAAACAGATCAGGGACAAAATAATCCTTGGCTATGGCTTAATTTGACGCCGGCAACTGCAGTGGAATGGAATTTGAGAATGCTGGCCACGCTCAACGCCAACGCCTTGCTGAACCCCAATGTGAAATACTATATCGCCGCTGGCACTGGGCACGTAACGTTACTGGATGCATTTACCCCAAGTATCTTTTATACCGAAAAGAGTGCTGGAGGTATTTATCTGAAAGACTGGGTCAACCGACTGTTGACTGATGACAAAAAAAAGCCATTGGTGAATCTGATGTGCAGTGGTCTCTGTGGCGCACCGCTTTTCCCATAAAACAGATCTGGAATAACCGGCAACAGATGGCTGCAGGTCTTATCCTGCGGCCATTTCCATATCACAGGTACCACACCGGCTTGTTATTTACCGGCAGTCTGCCGCCTCATTGGGGTACAGAATGTTTACGCAGCCATTTTTCAAGCTCCGCTGCGGGTACGGGTCGATGAAACAAGTATCCCTGGTAGTAATCACAGTCATGCTGACGCAAAAACTCCAGCTGCTGCTCCGATTCGATTCCTTCTGCCAGTACATCCAGTTTTAGCCCGCGCGCCATGGCGATAATCGTTGCTGCAATTTCGCGGTCATTGGCGTCATGCGCCAGGCCATGCACAAAACTTTGATCAATCTTCAGCTTGTCGATGGGAAACCGTTTCAAATACGTTAATGACGAATAGCCCGTACCAAAATCGTCGATCGCCAACCGCACCCCCAGCGCTTTCAGCTGATTCAAGGTTTCAATTGAACGCTCTGCCTGTGCCACGAACATGCTTTCGGTCAATTCAAGTTCCAGATATGTTGCCGGAAGGCGTGTTTCCTCCAGCACTCTCTGAACCATCCCGACCAAATTTTCAGACTGGAATTGCCGTACTGAAAGATTAACGGCCACCACCAGCGGCGGGATTCCGGCATCCATCCAGGCACGACTTTGTTCACAGGCGGCACGCAGCACCCACTCTCCCAGTGGCACTATCAGGCCGGTATCTTCAGCAATGGGAATAAATTTTCCCGGTGAAATAATGGCTTCTCCTGGAGGTTGCCAGCGTGTTAACGCCTCCACCCCAACTACATGGCTCGTATGCGCATCAATCAGGGGTTGAAAATGCAGAACAAATTCTCCGGCAATGAGAGCGTGGCGCAAACGGTTCTCCAGTGCCAGGCGTTCGTTCGCAGCGATACTCAAAGCTTCCGTATGGTAACAGTAGGTATAACGCCCGCCTTTTTCGCCTCATACATCGCCATATCGGCATGCTGAATCAATTCAGTCACATTACTGGCGTCATCCGGGAAAAGGCTGATCCCGATACTGGCATTGATAAAAATTTCATGGCCACTGGGCAGCAAAAACGGGGTGGACAGCAAATCCAGCAAGGTTGCCGCAACAATGGCGGGATCGCTTGCATCCTTGACATCTTCCAGTATCAACAAAAACTCATCCCCACCCAGACGGGCGAGCGTATCTTCCTCGCGCAGCCGTTTTTTCAGCCGCTCTGCCAGCATAATCAACAACTCATCCCCGACCGGATGACCCAGGCTGTCGTTGACATTCTTGAAACGATCCAGGTCGATATAAAGGACAGCCACCTGCAAGTGATTGCGCTGTGCCCGTTCAACCGCATGCTGTAGATAGGTTTGCATCAGCAGCCGGTTGGGCAAGCCTGTGAGTGAATCGTAGTGCGCCAGACGCGCCAGTTGTGCTTCGGATTGTTTTATTTGCGAAACATCGGTAAATACCCCGACATAATTGCTGGGACCGGCTTCTTTGCCATCTTCAGAGCCGAAATTTACCGCGCTGATGGTCAGCCATTGCGGGTATACCTCACCACTCTTGCGTCGATTCCAGATTTCCCCGCTCCAGTAGCCATCTTTTTTCAGTTTCGCCCACATTTGCTGATAAAACAGTTTGTCGTGATGCCCCGATTTGATCACCGTGGGGTTTTTACCGATCACTTGATCGGCACTGTAGCCGGTTATTTCCGTGTACGCCCGATTCACTGCAACAATACGCGGCTCCAGATCAGTAATGACCACACCTTCACGGATAGATTCGAATACCGTAGCCGCCAGTCTCAGCGCCTCTGCTGCATACACCTTTTGTACTGCCAGTGCTGTAAACGAGACGAACTCTTCAATCAGCTCCAGATCACCCGGGCCAGGTTCGCTCGCCATGCGATGATAGATGGCAAAGGTGCCTAAAACATGGCCTTTTTCATCCTTGAAAGGCACAGACCAGCACGCATGTAAATCCGCCTTGCGCGTCAATTCCAGATAGGGCTGCCAATAGGGGTGGTGGTCGATATCAGGGATAATCACCGCTTCCCCACGGAAAGCTGCCGTCCCGCAGGAACCAATCCCTTCGCCGATCTTCAACGAATTGATCGCGGCATTATAATCATCCGGCAGGCTGGGTGCGGCACCCAGATTCAGGTGTTTGGCCCGCTTATCCAGCAACAGAATGGAGACCAGCATATCGGGGTTGATCACTTCCAGGTGTGTGGCAATATCGTTCAGAATGACTGGTAATGGCTGATTGGCAACGATCAGATTCAGTGCTGATTGATGTGCCTGTCTGATGAGCTCGCCACGCTTGTGTTCACTGATATCCAGACAGGTGCCGACAATCTCGGATGGTCGGCCTTCGGCATCCCGTATCAACCGTAATTCATCGAAAATCCAGATCAGTTTTCCATCACCACGATAAAAACGGTAATCATGCACCAACTCGCCCTTGGTGAATAACAGCGGTTGCCGGGCCAATACCGCTTCAAGATCTCCCGGATACACATGGGACTCCCACCAGCCTGGAGCAAGCGCCTCTTTCCGGGTGTAGCCAAACAACAGTTCGATATTCTCGCTGACCCAAGCAACTTCAGGTTTGTCCTTTGTAATATGCAGGTTGTACAACACTACCGGACTGGCAGCCAGCAGATGAGAGAGTCGCAAGCTGGTTTGTTTCAGAATAATGCGCTCGCGCGCCAGCTCGGATTGCCGCTGTGCTTTCTCCAGTATGGCTGGAATTTCAAACAGGTAATCCTCATACTTGATCAGATAGTCTTCCACACCCAAATGCAGCGCACGTGCAGCCACCATTTCATCCCCATGCCCTGTAATGAGTACGATGGGTATGGGCAGTTTTCGCTCTTCGCGCAGCAACCTGGCAAGCTCCAGACCATCCATGCCGGGCATACAATAATCGATCAGAAGTATATCGAAACCAGCTACCTGATCCGATCTGGTCGGCAGTAGCGCCAGCGCTTCCTGCACATCCGTCGCTGTAGTCAGTTCGATATGGGGGGCATACTGAGCCAGGTGACGGTGCATCAGATCGATATCAAAGCTGTCATGCTCGATATACAACACCCTTAACAAGGGAGAATAACGCTCTGTATTTCTGGTGTGGAAACGCAAGCACGCACCATGCAACAAGCGCGGCAACCGCTGCAGATAATCACCTTCCTTGATCACATAGCCGTCGGCACAAGCCTTGAAGGCTGCAACCGCCCTGTCATGATCGCCTGCTCCGGTCACAATCACCACGGCCAATGGTAGCCGCCGTCCCCTGACATGGCTCAATATTTCCAGGCCCGAGCCATCTGTCAAATTGAGGTCCGTCAGCAACACATCATATTGATCCGGTTTCTCCAGATATTGCAGTCCTTCCGCCAGCGACCCAACCGTGGTCAGCTCAATCTCGGGCGAAGTACGCGCCAGCGTACGGCATGCAAGACCTGCATCGCTGGAACTGTCTTCAATGTAAAGGATTTTCATTTCAGTTATTTTTCCACCTTGTTCAGCGCACACCAGTAAAGTTCTATTTGCTGTGCCACATCCATAAAATTATTAAAATCAACCGGCTTCACAATGTACGAATTGGCTCCAAGATCATAGGCCGACTGAATATCGTGATCTTCTTTGGAAGTAGTGAGAACGACAACCGGAATACGGCGCAATGCAGCATGCGTTTTTAATGTCCGCAGCACGGTGAGGCCGTCAATCCTGGGCAACCTCAGATCAAGCAGAATGACCGCCGGAAGGGTTTCCCCGGCTTCCCAGCGTGGTATCCAGGCAAGCGCCTCCTCGCCATCCCAGGCAACCAGTATGGGATTGGCCAGCTTGCGCCGCTGAAAGGCGCGCAGTGTTAAATCCACATCCTGTGGATTATCTTCAACAAGCAATATGGGTGGGCATGCACGCATCGTTACGGCTCCATCACTGTAGCAGTTTTTTCCAGCGCCCTGGGTAATCGCAAATGGAAAGTGGCTCCTTCACCGGGCGTACTCTGCGCCCGGATCTCCCCTCCCATACGGTGTACGGCTTTCCTGATCAAAGCCAGGCCGATACCCGTTCCCGGGTATGTTTCCTGCCGGTGCAGACGTTCAAACAGCTCGAATATACGTTCGCTGTATTTCATATCAAAACCGATGCCATTGTCACGAATCCACAAGGTAATGTACTCATCATCGTGCACAAAGCCAAATTCAATACGAGGATGTGCTGCATGGCGGCTGAATTTGATTGCATTCTCCAGCAAATTACGCAATGCCATCGCCAATCCGTCACGATCTCCATTGACCAGGAGTGGCGGCAAATCAGCAATGATTTCAACCCCATTGGCCGCAATTTCTTCGCGAAACCCTTCTATTTCCTGCTTTACCAGCATGGATAAATCCAGAACAGCAGATTCCAGATGACGCCGCTCCATACGTGAATAAGCCAGTAAATCATCAATCAACTCGTTCATCCGCCGCACACCGGTCCGTATATTGCGAACGAACAGACGGCCTTCATCATCCAGTCGATCCGTGTAATCTTCTTCCAGTAGCCGACTATAGCCTTCAATTCCCCGTAGCGGCGCTTTCAAATCATGAGAAACGGAATAAACAAAACCTTCCAGTGACTGATTAAGTGCTTTCAGTTCCGCTGTACGATTTGCAATGCGCTCTTCCAGATCAATGTTCAGTTGTTGCAATACCAGTTCGGAGTGCTTCCGGGAAGTAATATCTTCAGCAAACATTGCTATTCCGCTGATTGCGCCGCCCTGATACCAGGGCCGCACTTCCCAGCGCAACCACTGCACGCTACCATCCGCCCGTACAAAACGATCTTCTTCAGCACGGATGGTTTCACCCGCCAGGCAACGGCGGTGAATGGCTTTCCATTCCTCGCTGATTTCCGGGAATATTTCGTAATGGCTCACCCCAAGCAGATCACGGCCATGCAAACCGTAGTCCGATCGCCAGCACTGGCTGCAGGCAAGATAGCGCATTTCATGATCAACCATGGCCAGCGCAGCCGGCGCATACTCAATGAATAACTTGAGCTGCTCCCTGCTCTCCTGCAATGCTATTTCGGCTTTCTTGCGTCTTTGTATATCCTCGATAACAGAGATGAAATAATCCGGGGTGTTATCTGCCTTGCGTACCAGTGAAACCTGCAGATTGGCCCAGATTACACCGCCATCCTTGCGGATATAACGCTTTTCCATGGAAAAAGTAGAAACCTCGCCACCGAGTAGGTGCCTGGTATTATCGGAATCTTTTTTCAGATCATCTGGATAGGTTACATCCCGGAAAGTCAGTGCCATCAGTTCATCCTGTGTGTAACCCAGGATGGCACACAATTTACGATTGACACGTAACCAGCGCCCTTCCGGTGAAACAATTGAAATACCGACAGTGGCATATTCAAATGCTGTTTGAAAACGCGATTCACCTTCTTTCGTATTATGGTTGTACGCTCTTGTTGAACAATGATTAGCTGAGCCAGGCGCCAGATATATATTTTTCATTTCTTCAAAAACAGCCAACAAATACAGTGAACCCCGGATCTTAAACCGAACTTGCGGAAAAATGCTTTCATTTCGATCATGATAATGAGGCTGCCAAGGAATCCTGTCCGGAAATTGCCTGCCAATTCCCGCCCTGATCTCACTTTTGCAGGAATTCATGGCATGATCCGTCAAGAAAAAAATCACTGTTTGATCTCCGGATTATCCAGAACTGGAGATCATCCGGCATGTCGAAAAATTGTTTCTACTTTACCTCTGTAAAAAAATGAAAATCATTATTGCGGTTTTAACTGGTTTAATAATGACCATGAATGTATTTGCAATGGAGAACGTCATGACGAACCAAACTTCAGAATCAAAACAGGGCGTGAGCTCAACAACAGACAACATCGTACTGGGAATGGGCTGTTTTTGGGGCGCCGAAAAGCGCATGGGTGGACTTTCCGGCGTCATTGATGTGGAAAGTGGCTATGCAGGCGGAGATGATGCGGAGGCCGGCTATCAGGATGTTCTCAACCTGGAACGTGCATTGCGCACCGGCAAGGCAGCCGGACGCAACCACGCCGAGGTGGTGAAAGTCACTTTTGATCCCGGACAGGTGCCACTGGAACGTGTGCTGGCCCGATTCTGGGAAAGTCACAACCCAACCCAGGGTAATCGACAGGGCAATGATATTGGCAGCAACTACCGCAGCGCCATTTATTACCATGATGAAGCGCAGAAAACGCTGGCACTGGCGACGCGCAAGCTCTACCAGCAGGCATTGGCTGCAGCTGGTTTTGGCGAGATTACGACAGAAATCCTGCCCTTGAGAAATTACATCACTGCCGAGGAATATCATCAGGATTATCTGGAAAAGAATCCGGATGGCTACTGCAGCCTGGGCGGAACAGGCGTGAAATATCCCGCTTCCGGCCAGATTGTTCCGGATGAAACCTCTCACAAACCGGGCGGAGAGCCGACTGAAGCCCTGGATGGCAAAAACCTGAATCCCGGCCGACAACTGGTGATTTTCGAGTCGGAAAATTGCGAATTCTGCGCCCAGTTCAGCCGGGATATTCTTGATCACTGGCAGGCAGACATCTCCATGATCAGGACACTGCACACTGCTCCACCTGCTGGCTGGGCGCTGGATAAACCGCTGTTTGCCGCGCCAACGATCGTATTGTTTGAACAAGGCAAGGAAGTGGCCCGCTACACTGGTTACAACGGAGAGAAGGAAAATTTCTGGCAGTGGCTCGGTTTTCAGATGCTATCCCCGGAACAGCAGAAAATTGCTTTTCAGCAAGGGACGGAACGGCCTTTTACTGCCTCCAATCTGGATGAAAAACGTCCGGGCAGATTTGTTGATCCGATCACCGGTGCCACACTGTTTCTCAGCAAGACCAAATTCAACAGCGGAACCGGCTGGCCCAGTTTCTTCGAACCCATTGAAGACGCTGTCACCTACCACGAGGATAATTCCAGCTACATGCAACGCATCGAGGTCCGCAGTGCCAGCTCTGGCATCCACCTTGGCCATGTATTCGATGATGGCCCGCCCCCCAGTCACAAACGCTATTGCATCAATGGCAATGTGCTGAAGTTCATCCCGGACTGATTGCAAATTTCTTCGACTGAAATCGTGGCAAAAACATCCAGATCGCACCCCCCGGCGAATACACCGGAGTCCCCTGTGCACACACCGATGATGCAGCAGTATTTGCGCATCAAGGCACAGCATGCTGACAAGCTGCTGTTTTATCGCATGGGCGATTTTTACGAACTGTTTTATGAGGATGCCGAGAAAGCGGCAAAGCTGCTGGATATCACCCTCACGCAACGCGGCTCCTCGGCTGGCGAGCCGATCAGGATGGCGGGCGTACCCTTTCATGCAGCCGAACAATACCTGGCCAGGCTGGTCAGGTTAGGTGAATCCATCGCCATCTGCGAGCAAACCGGCGACCCGGCCACCAGCAAAGGGCCGGTGGAGCGTCAGGTGACACGCATCATTACCCCCGGCACGCTGACCGATGCCGGACTACTGGAAGAACGCAACAACAGTATCGTGCTGACTCTGGCGCTGCATCACGGCCAGATCGGGCTGGCATGGCTCAATCTGGCCGCAGGCGATATGCGTGTACTGGAAACGGCTCCGGATAGCCTGGCCAGTGAGCTGGAACGCCTGCGCCCGACAGAAATCCTGCTGCCGGAATCGCTCGCTCTGCCCGTGATGTTGCATCAATTTGCCACGCCCAGGCGGTTGCCGGACTGGCAGTTTGATTATGAACATGCCGTGCAGCAACTCACCCGGCAATTCGGCACCCGTGATCTTCAGGCTTTTGGTTGCGAAGATCTGCACGCTGCCATCATGGCAGCCGGGGCATTGCTCGAATACGTCAGACTGACTCAACAGACCGCAACAGACGAATCATCCAGGCAGCTACCCGGCCATTTGCACACATTGCAGGTGGAACGGCAGGATGCCTATTTGCGGATGGATGCGGCCACCCGCCGCAATCTGGAGATTACGCTTACGCTGCGTGGTGAAGACACCCCCACGCTAGCCTCTTTGCTGGATACCTGTTCAACCAGCATGGGCAGCCGCCTGCTGCGCCACTGGCTGCATCACCCGTTACGCAACCGGGCCACATTGCAGCAACGGCTTGACACTATTTCCGCACTGATTGCAGCCAATCCGGAAAATCTTTACGCTCCCCTCCGGGCACAGCTCAAACAAATCGCCGATATCGAACGCATCACCAGCCGGATTGCGCTGAAAACAGCCCGGCCCCGTGATTTGTCCGGCTTGCGTGACAGCCTGACCACACTACCCGGAATTATCACCTTGCTGACAGCCACGACAGCAACGGCCATGCAGCGCTTTATTCTATCCATACAGCCGGATGCTGCACTCTCGCAACTACTCGTCAGCGCATTGCAGCCAGTGCCCGGCGCCGTGATTCGCGAGGGTGGCGTGATTGCGGATGGTTTCGACGCCGAACTGGATGAACTGCGCGCCTTGCAGGAGAACTGCGGTGATTTCCTGCTGCAACTGGAAACACGGGAGCGCGAACGTACCGGCATCCCGAGTCTCAAGGTCGAATACAATCGAGTGCATGGTTTTTATATCGAGGTCACCCGCATCCACGGAGAAAAAATCCCGCCGGATTACCGCCGCAGACAAACCCTGAAAAATGCGGAACGCTACATCATTCCCGAGTTGCAGGCCTTCGAGCATAAAACCCTGTCCGCACGTGAACAGGCGCTGGCACGGGAAAAAATGCTGTACGAACAATTGCTGGAACAACTGGCTGATGACATCACGCCCTTGCAGGAAATGGCCCGCTCGATTGCAGAGCTGGATGTCCTGTGTGCCTTTGCCGAACGCGCGGATCTGTCCGGCTACACCCAACCCGTGTTTACCGATGATCCCGTTCTGATTATCGAAGATGGACGACATCCCGTGGTGGAAAATCAGGTGGAGCACTATATCGCCAATGACACCCAGCTGGGCGCCATCACCCGGGGAGGACGGCAAATGCTGATCATTACCGGGCCCAATATGGGTGGAAAATCCACTTATATGCGGCAAACAGCACTGATCGTCCTGCTGGCGCACTGCGGTAGTTTTGTTCCAGCCCGATTTGCCCGCATCGGACCAATCGACCAGATTTTTACGCGAATTGGCGCAGCTGATGATCTGGCAGGCGGACGCTCTACTTTCATGGTGGAAATGACGGAAGCCGCCGGGATATTGCGCAACGCCACCGCACAAAGTCTGGTGCTGGTAGACGAAATTGGCCGGGGCACTTCAACATTTGATGGGCTTGCGCTGGCTTTTGCCATCGCTCGCCATCTATTGACACAGAACCAGAGTTATACCCTGTTCGCCACCCATTATTTCGAATTAACCCGGCTGGCAGAAGAATTTCCGCAGGCGGCCAATGTACATGTTGCTGCTGTGGAACACAAAAGACGTATTGTTTTTCTGCACCGGATAGAGGAAGGGCCCGCAAACCGGAGTTACGGGCTGCATGTGGCCGCACTGGCAGGCGTGCCCGATAAAGTCATCCGCAACGCCGGAAAAATGTTGGCACGACTGGAACAGGAATCGCTCGGCAAAAGCCCGCAGCAGACACTATTTGAAACCACCGTGGAAAGCGGGGAAGCTGTCCCGGCTTCCGTGCACCCGGTGCTCGATTATCTTGAGCAGCTTCACCCGGATGAATTGACACCCCGGGATGCACTGGAACAGCTTTATCTGATCAAATCAATGCTAAGTCAAACGGGTTGATCAGTGCTCGTGGCCATGGGGGCCATGCACGTGCCCGTGAGTCAGTTCTTCGGCTGTTGCCGGGCGCACTGCCGTCACCGTGCACTCGAACTGGAACGCCATGCCGGCGTAGGGATGATTGCCATCCACCACTACGACATCGTCAGTGACTTCTCTCACCGTGTAGATATAAAAATCATCCGAATCTTCCTCGCCGCCCTCGAACTGCATGCCGACAGCGATTTCCTCGGGGAAGGCACTGCGCGGTTCAACCCGCATCAATTCTTCATCGTAATCTCCAAAGGCATCTTCCGGCTCCATTTCCAGAGACAGGGTGGCTCCGGTCTCTTTCTCGTGCAACGCTTCTTCCACAGCTGGAAATATCCCGTCATAGCCACCATGCAGATAGCTGATGGGCTCCTCTGTTTCTTCCATCACGTTGCCTTCCTGGTCAATCATTTTGTAGTGGAGTGTCACTACCGTATCTTTCACTATGCGCATGTTTTCTGCCTGAATCAGGCTTCCTTCTGGTTAATAAAAATGGTTAATCAATATCCCAATGCCGGTTGTCTGCCACACGGCGCAAAGCTCCTGCGGTGGATATCCGTTATTCCGTGCAAACGGATTGCCTCAAGGTGTACCCGGGTAGGGTAGCCTTTATGCCGGTCAAAGCCATAAGCCGGATAAATTTCATGTAACCGCAACATCTCGGCATCCCGTGCCGTTTTGGCAAGAATCGAGGCTGCCGAGATCTCGGCAATCAGACTGTCTCCCCTGACGATGGCCTGCACCTCGTAATCCAGTTGAGGCACACGGTTACCATCTACCAGAATCAGTGCATCGGTAACCGGTTCCAGATGGACGATTGCCCTTTGCATGGCAAGCAGGCTGGCTTGCAGAATGTTCATCTGATCAATTTCCTCAACCGAGGCAGAAGCGATTGACCAGAAACGAGCATGTTGTTTGATCCGGTCAGCCAGACTGGTTCTTTTTTTCTCGCTTAACTGTTTGGAATCTGCCAGCCCTTCGATCGGGCGAACAGGATCAAGCACTACGCAGGCAGCGTACACTGGCCCTGCCAGCGGCCCCCTACCCGCTTCATCCACACCGTAGATCACCTTTCCTTCCGGATATTTCCATCCACCACCGGAATTATCCTTTGTTTTTTCTGAACTTGCAGTGATACAGGTCAAATTGTTCTGGCAGTGCACATCAATTGTGCTTCGGTCACCACTTGGCCATCCACTTCCGCACAGGCGGTGTACTTCCAGATACCCTTGAGCTGGCGGGTAATTTCAACCTTCAACACCAGCTGATCGCCTGCGATGACCGGTTTCTTGAAGCGGACAGCATCGATACCGACAAAGTAATACACTTGCCCATTATCCTTTTCCATGTTCTCCGAACGGATGGTCAGCAATGCAGCAGCCTGAGCCAGTGCTTCAACGATCAACACCCCCGGCATGACGGGATGATGTGGAAAATGTCCGGAAAAATAGGGTTCATTGATGGAAACATTCTTGTAGGCATGAATCCTTTTACCCTCTTCCAGGGCAACCACCCGGTCAACCAGAATCAACGGATAACGGTGCGGCAGGTATTTCAGTATTTCATGAATATCCATCACGGCTTGTTTGTCTCCCTGTTTTTTCGTAGTAATCGTCAACTTAAGGTTTACCTGCTGCAGATTCCATGGCATTCAATGCCTTGATCACCTGATCGGTAATATCAATACGCGCACTCCGATAAACCGAATCCTGCAACTGCAAAATCAGATCGTAAGATTGTTTCTCAGCCAGCTCCTTAATCACCTGGTTGATACGTTCCAGAATCAGGCCATATTCCTCGTTCTGGCGTAAACTCAAATCTTCCCGCATCTGCTGCTGTGTGCGCTGATACCGGCGACTGAGGCTGGCGAGCTCACGCTCCTTCAGACGCCGCTCTTCTTCATGGGCAGCACTCATATTTTTCTCAAGCTCTTGCTGTAATGCTTTAATTTGGGCAGAAAGTTCGCCGATTCGCGCATCGCGCGCTTGAAATTCTTTTTCTATTTTTTTCTGTGCAGCGATAGCAGGCCTGGATTCCCGCAAAACCTTCTCTGTATTCACTACCCCGATTTTTATTTCTCCGGCGAATGAATGCACCGGAACCATGAAAATCACTGCGGTCATGCATACTTTCACAGACCAGGAGAGTGCCCTTTTCCAGCATCTATTTGATAGGTATCTCATTACTTTCAGATTATGTCTACTCATGATGGTTATTGAAAAACCAGAGGGGTATCCAGCTGCCCTGGTGCATTCAACCATTTTCGCCATGTTTTCCAATAGCCTGATGCTTAGAAAGTTTGCCCGAACTGAAACTGGAAGCGTTGCAACTTGTCGCCCGATTGATCATTAAGTGGCTGCGCAACGCTGAATTTAAGCGGCCCCATGGGCGAAATCCAGGTTGCTGCCAGTCCGGCAGAATAGCGAAAATCATCAAAACCCAAGCCAGAGAATGTATTGATAATCGTTCCTCCGTCTGCAAAGGCGCTCAGACGTACCGATTTATCTTCCTTCATGAAAGGCACCGGAAATAATACCTCAACATTTCCTACGATACGTTTGCTGCCACCCAGTACCCGGTTATCGCTATCACGCGGTCCGAGTGTATTGATATTGTAGCCTCGCACAGAGTTAAAACCACCTGCAAAAAAGTTTTTGAAGAACGGCAGGGATCGGCCGGAATAACCATCACCAATTCCCACTTCGCCGTTCAGCATCAAAGTAAACATTCTCGAGATGGGAAAAAACCACCGCTGCTCATAGCTCACTTTGTAATATTTCAGATCACCGACCGGCATGCTAAATTCACCAAACAGCCGTTGTGTCATCCCGGATGTTGTCCAGATGGCACTGTCACGGCGATCACGTGCCCAGCTCAGGGTCAAGGGAAGGTTGTAGGAAGCCTTGCCGTATTGATTGACGAAATCCTTGAATCGTTGCGGGCTATCATCACGCAAATGAATAGCCGTATGCTCGGCTCCCAAACCCAATGAGACGATATCGTTCTCGGCAACAGGAATACCAAAACGGATATTGGCGCCGGTTGTATCCGTGTTGAACATACCCACGCTACTCAGGGAACGGGTGTTGATATCGCGCTTGAACGCTTCCAGTCCAAGACTCACTCCATTGATCGTATAGTAGGGATTATTGAATGAAGCAGAAATAACTTTGTTAACGCTACCCGTGTTTACCTGCAAGCTCAGGAAGTTTCCGGTTCCAAAAATATTATTCTGGGCAATTGATCCATTCAGGATGATTCCTTCACGATCAGAATAACCGGCACCAAACATAATAGCCCCGGTTGGTTTCTCGGCAACATTGACATTGATATCCACCTGATCCGGAACATCTGCAACCGGAGGTGTCTCGATATTTACACTGGTAAAGAAATCCAGCCTATCTACACGCTGCCTGGAACGATTGATTTGCTCGGTAGAATGCCAGGCTCCCTCCATCTGCCTGAATTCACGGCGAATGACCTCATCCCGTGTGCGATCATTACCACTGACATTGATCCGCCTGACATAAACACGGCGGCCTGGATCAATAAAGAAGGTAAATGCAGTCTGCCGGGTTTCCTTATCCAGCTCGGGCGAAGCATTGACGTTGGCAAACGCGTAACCATCATTCCCCAATCGGTCACTGATCAGTTTGATAGATTCAGTCAGCTTTTCGCGCACAAATATTCCACCCGGTTCCAGCTTGATCAGTTTGCGCAATTCTTCTTCCGGCACCAGCAATTCACCTGCCAGCTTGATATTGGATACCGTGTATTGCGGGCCTTCAGTCACATTAACCGTGATATAAATATCCTTCATATCAGGTGTGATTGAAACCTGCGTGGATTCAATGTTGAATTCAGGTAGCCCCGATCCAGGTAGTAGAACGCAAAGTTTCAAGATCAGCCGACAGTTTCTGCTTGGAATACTGGTCATCCTTGGTAAACCAGGTCATCAATCCCGGTGTTTTAAGACTGAACAACCCGACCAGATCATCTTCAGGAAAAACCTGATTCCCCACAATGTTAATTTGTTTGATGCGAGCGGTCTTGCCTTCCTTGATATCAAAGTTGATACCAATACGGTTACGCTCCAGCGGGGTGGTCGTCGTGGTGATCTTGACTGCATATTTGCCACGGCTGATGTACTGGCGCTTCAATTCCTGCTCGGCCTTATCCAGCAACGATCGACTGAAAATACGGGATTCGGACAAACCGGCCTGTTTCAGACCCTCCTTGAGCTTGTCCTTGTCAAACTCCTTTGCACCATTAATGCTGATTTGTGCAATGGCAGGACGCTCCTGAACCTGCACTATAAGCAATCCTGCTTCCGATTTCAGTTTGACATCACTGAAAAAGCCAGTGGCATACAAAGCCTTGATGGCTGCACTGGCTTTTTTACTATCAAGCACATCGCCGACTTTGACAGGCAGATAGCTGAATATCGTTCCGGCTTCGGTACGCTGGATCCCTTCCACGCGGATATCCCGCACGACGAATGATTCATCCGCCATACACCCGATTGAATAAAGGGAAAACAGTAATAATAGGAATCTGAATTTCATGGTTTATTCAGAAACTAGGCGAAGTAAATCGTTATGAATAGCAAAAATCATTAATGTCACCAGTAGAATCATGCCAATCTGATGACCAATTTGCATGATTTTTTCGGACAATGGGACGCCTCTTGCCGCCTCAATCAAGTAATACATCAAGTGCCCACCATCCAGCACTGGAATCGGCAAGAGATTCAGTACACCCAGGCTGATACTGATCAAAGCCAGAAAACCCAGGTAAGCCGTTAACCCCATTTTTGCCGACTGGCCAGCATAATTTGCAATGGTAATGGGCCCGCTGATATTTTTCAGGGACACATCGCCAGTAATCATTTTGCCGAGCATGCGCAAGGTAAAGTAAGACATCTCCCAAGTTTTGTTCACAGCTCTGGCCAGTGCTGTTACAGGCGGATAACTTGTTTTCACCATCAGCGCCTCAAGCACAGCGTGTTCAATCTTTGGGGTAACTCCAGCCTTGCCAATTTCGATCTGTCCCTCGGTAACTGCTTCTGGTTGCAACGACAAATCAAGCTCCACGCCATCCCGCCATACTTCAAACCGGAGTGTATGATTGGGATTTGAACGGATTATTGCTACCACATCTTCCCAGGAAATAATTTCCTTGCCATCAATCGCCAGAATCTTGTCGCCTGACTTGAATCCTGCAAGCTCTGCAGCACCTCCGGCCATCACCTGGTCTATTACCGGCACAATAACCGGTTGATAGGCGCTCAACCCCAGCTTACTCAGAAAATCACTCTCCAGATCTTCAGCTCCAAGACCGCTTAAATCAAGCCTGAGTTGGCGCGCAATGCCACTTTCCCCTGTCACTGACACCCTGACATCCGCATTTTTGTCTACCGCGTTGTCCAGCAATAACAGCCGCGCTTCCTGCCAGGTGGTAATTGCCTGATCGCCAATTCCAGTAATGACATCTCCATTTCTGAAACCAGCCGAAGCTGCAAGAGTGGAAGATTCGATTTCCCCCAGTATTGGCTTTACACCACTGACGCCAAGTATGAAAAGCAGCCAGTACAACAGGATGGCAAGAAGAAAATTGGCAACCGGGCCAGCTACAACAATAGCAAATCGCCTGGAAACAGGCTGGCGGTTAAAAGCGCGCGGCAGTTCCGCTGGGGAAACTGGACCTTCATGCTCATCCAGCATCTTGACATACCCCCCGAGAGGGATCGCTGCCACAACCCACTCTGTCTGGTCTTTACCTAACTGCTTTCTAAAGAAAGGCTGACCAAATCCAAGCGAAAAACGTAAAACCTTTACACCACACCAGCGGGCAACCAGATAATGGCCCAGCTCGTGAAAAGTGATCAGCAGGCCGAGAGCAATTACAAATGCAAAAATTGTTGAAAGCACTGTCATGTCAGAATCGGTGAGAGTGATCCGTTTACTACCTGGCACTCAATGATGATGGTCTTCCTGTTTGTTTTATATACTGCCGAGCGTGGCTGGCCGCCCAGGAATGGGCTTGTTCACGCGCCTGTGCATCAGCCAGAAGCACGCCTTCCAGATCGGTTACTTCCTGCCTTTCAGTTGATTTCATCACATGCTCAATCATTGCAGGAATTGCCGTAAAGGGTATTGCACCAGCGAGAAAATCCTCGACTGCCACCTCGTTAGCAGCATTCAGTACAGCCGGCATGTTACCGCCAGCTGCCAGCGCTTCGTATGCAAGCCTGAGACAGGGAAATCGCTTGAAATCCGGTGCTTCAAAATCGAGCCGTGCGACCTTGAATATATCCAGGGATTGCACACCGCTTTCCATTCTTTCTGGATAGCTCAGCGCATGTGCTATCGGTGTACGCATATCGGGATTGCCTAGCTGGGCGAGTACCGAGCCATCAATATATTCCACCATCGAGTGAATGACACTCTGGGGATGAATCACAACCTGGATTTTTTCTGGCGCCGCATTAAATAACCAATATGCTTCTATGACTTCCAGCCCTTTGTTCATCATGGTGGCTGAATCAACCGATATTTTCCTGCCCATCACCCAATTGGGATGCGCGCAAGCCTGCTCCGGAGTCACCGTTTCCAGCACATCCAGATCCACATTACGGAAGGGCCCTCCCGAAGCGGTTAGTAATATCCGGCGCACTCCCGATTCCGTCAGATCACCATTAAAATGGTGGGGCAAGGATTGAAAAATTGCGTTATGTTCGCTGTCTATCGGCAGTAATGTTGCATTGTGCTGTCTGAGCGTATCCATAAAGACACGCCCTGCCATCACGAGTGTTTCTTTGTTGGCCAGAAGGATATGTTTTCCCGCTCGCGCGGCTGAAAGCGTAGGCCGGATACCCGCCGCGCCCACAATGGCCGCCATTACTGTATCAATCTCCGGCAGGGATGCCACTTTCTCCAGTGATTCTATTCCTGACAGCACCAAGGTATCCAAACCCGCTATCCGCAATTTATCTTCCAAACGCGCAGCACTCTGCGGGTTAAGCATGACAGCATACGACGGATGAAACTGCTTGCACTGCTCGTACATCTTGTCAACATTCTTGTCGGCAGTCAGTGCCACCACTTGATACTGTCCAGGATGTCTGGCCACCACATCCAGCGTACTTTCACCGATGCTGCCGGTTGAGCCCAGTATGGTCAGATGACGGGTTTTTGTCATGATTTAGTCGAATAAAATAGGATTGCCGCAAGAGTGGCAACAGGAAGTACTGGTAACAATGCATCGATACGATCCAGCACACCACCATGGCCGGGAAGTATACGTCCACTATCCTTGACACCCGCCTGCCGTTTTAACAATGATTCGTATAGATCGCCCACTATTCCCAGCACAGCAAGAATAAGTAACAATGGAACCAGCCAGCCAACCATCGGCTGGTTGTTATTAATCGCATAAAACCAGATCAGAGCGTATACCAGCACTCCAATCAAGGCAGCCACCACGCCCTCCCAGGTTTTTCCCGGGCTGATCTGCGGAGCAAGCTTGTTTTTTCCATAAGCACGGCCAATGAAATAAGCAGCACTATCCGAAATCCATACTACCCCCATAAATCCAAGCAGCAACATGGGGTTCATCGCACGAAGCTGATAGAGCGACAGACACACAGGCAACAGAACCAGCCAGCCGATCGACATAAGCAACCATGGATTACGGATTGCCCGGACTGTTGCCAGCTGGATGGGTACAGCCAGCAGCCAAAATAAGACAGACGCGACATAGAACCAGATCATCGACTGATCTGCCGGATTTTTGGATAAAACCACACTCATGAGGAATAACAGCTCCCCCCCCAGCAAGGTGGTAAGAATCATATAAAGAACCGTCTGACCAACTGAAAACAACCCTAGGCGACACCATTCCCTCGCTGCTGTCACTGTCAGTCCCAACAATAATATCGCCCAGAAAATATCCGGCAGATAAAATAATGCCGCCAGAAAGGCGGTCAACATTACGAAAGCGGTAAAAAGCCGGATACTAAGCATGCATGTGCCAATCCCATTGATAAAACAATGGCAATTAAATTTTTTCCTTGGTTATGGTTGGAATTTTATTTCTTTGCTGATCAGCAACCTGCTCGCTTGTCCGTCCAAACCGACGCTCACGTTGCCGATAAGATGCAATAGCTCGATCAAGTGCTGCTGCGTCAAAATCCGGCCATAACGTATCGGTAAAGTACAACTCGGTATAAGCAAGCTGCCAGAGAAGAAAATTGCTGATCCGACATTCGCCCCCAGTGCGAATAAACAAATCCGGCTCAGGTGCATTAGCCATTGCTAGATATCTGGCAACATCGGATTCATCAAAATCTGTAGCCAAATCCGGATTTTCTGCAATCATTTTGCGCACTGCCTGCATGATATCCCAGCGTCCGCCATAATTTGCGGCCACAGTAAAATTCAAACGCGTATTACCGGCAGTCAGAGCTTCACCACGTTGTATGCAGTCGATTATTTTTGGATCAAATTTCGAAATATCACCAATCACTCTGAACCGGATTCCGTTTTGATGCAGATTGGCTACTTCCCGCTCAAGAGCGGCAAGAAACAGTTGCATCAATAACTTGACTTCTTCTGCGGGTCTGCGCCAGTTTTCGCTACTGAACGCAAAAATTGTCAAATGGGAAATATCTCTTTCAATACAGGCCTTAAGCGTATCTCTTACTGCTTCAACGCCTTGCCTATGGCCAGCAATTCGTGGCAAAAGACGTTTCTTGGCCCACCGTCCGTTACCATCCATAATAATGGCGATATGCTGAGGTATCGGGCCAATTTCAGGGATTGCACGTGTCGAACTCAATATTGAAAGCATGTATCAGACAGCCATCAATTCAGCTTCTTTCGCCTGAAGCAGCTTATCCACTTCAGCTATGTAACGGTCTGTCAATTTCTGGATTTCATCTTGTGCGCGACGGTCCTCATCTTCAGCAATTGATTTATCCTTCAACAATTCTTTCAAATGCGCATTAGCATCACGCCGGATATTTCTCATTGCGACACGCGCTGTTTCGGCTTCTGTTCTGACAATCTTGGTCAGATCCTTACGCCGTTCCTCTGTCAAAGAAGGCATGGGCACCCGCACCATCTCGCTTACAGTCATCGGATTCAGACCCAGATCCGAATCGCGTATTGCCTTCTCGATTGGTGAAAACATTTTTTTATCCCACGGGATCACACCTATGGTTCGCGCATCAGCCAGCGTTACATTGGCCAGTTGTTTGATTGGTGTCGGTGTGCCGTAATAATCGACCATGATGTGGTCAAGCAGTCCTGTATGTGGACGCCCGCTTCTCACCTTACTGAAATCGGTTTTAAGTGCTTCCAAACTTTTCTGCATTTTTTGCTCTGCAGATTTTTTTACATCAGCAATCATATTTAAGTCGGCTTATTGATGTTTAAGTGCATTCACGGCAACGGAGGCAAACTCTGTCTTAAATCGTTTGATCAAGCGATTTTGTCCGTAAACATTCCAAACTCAGATGGATACCGAGGTACCTTCATCTTCGCCCATAATAACCCGTTTGAGTGCCCCGGTTTTGAAAATACTGAATACATTGATGGGAAGTTTCTGATCACGACACAAAGTTAGTGCTGTTGCATCCATTACCTGCAGATTTTTACTGATTGCCTCATCAAAAGTCAGTCTTTGGAAACGCTGCGCATCCTTATCCTTAAGTGGGTCGCTAGTATAAATTCCATCAACCTTGGTTGCTTTAAGAACGATATTGGCATTCATCTCCATAACACGCAAAGCCGCCGCCGTGTCCGTAGTAAAAAAAGGATTACCTGTCCCAGCTGCAAACACAACCACCTTTCGCTCATCCAGATAACGCAATGCTTTACCACGAACGTAAGGTTCCACCACCTGATCTATCCGCAAAGCGGATTGTACCCGTGACACAACCCCGCTTCGCCTCATCGCATCGTGTAAGGCCAGAGCGTTCATGGTGGTAGCAAGCATTCCCATATAATCGGCTGTGACACGATCCATCCCATCTCCCGCAGACTTCATGCCACGAAAAATATTACCCCCCCCCACCACAATTGCAACCTCAACTCCTAGCTGCAGCACCCCGGCGATCTCGACCACAATACGGTCAACAACAGCACGGTCAATGCCATAATGGCCCTCTCCCATCAGGGCCTCGCCCGACAGCTTCAATAAAATACGCTTATAGGTGACTGGCATATACGCCTGTGAACAAGAATTACCTGAAAATTTTTCTGGAGATCGGGAGTGCCGTGATTTTCAATATTCCGAAATCACCAATTACAACAATCTCCAGAAATTGGCCTTACTTGGATTGATTGATCTGCGCCATAACCTCCGCAGCAAAATCGTCGGATTTCTTTTCGATCCCTTCGCCCACAATATAGAGCGTAAATCCGTCAACTTTGGCAGCTTTTGCCTTCAACAATTTTTCAACAGTTTGGTCCGGATCCTTAACAAAGGGCTGTCCTAGCAAAGTGACCTCAGCCAAGTATTTGGCGATTCGCCCCTCCACCATCTTTTCCACAATATTGGCCGGTTTACCGCTTTCTGCAGCTTGCGCGGTAAATATCTGGCGCTCGCGCTCCAGTGATTCTACCGACACCTGATCACCTGACACACACACCGGCTTGCTGGCAGCAATGTGCATAGCCAGATCCTTACCCAAAACCTCATCACCGCCTGCGTAATCAATCATTACACCAATCCGGCTACCGTGCAGATACATGGCAAGGCGATCTTTTGTCTGATAAACGATACCGCGTCGGATACTTATGTTCTCACCCAGTTTCATTACCAGTGCCTTGCGAACAGACTCAACCGTTTCTCCGTCAGCCATAACCGCATCGGCCAGTAGAGCTGTATCCGATATATTGTTGCCTGCCATCAACTTGGCCAAACCAGCGGCAAAATTGATGAAGTCTTCATTTTTGGCAACAAAATCGGTTTCACAGTTGACTTCCACCAGCGCACCCTGCTTGCCATCGGCAGCGATAAACCCGCTAACAACTCCTTCTGCAGCAATACGACCCGCTGCTTTGCTAGCTTTGGCGCCACTCCTGATTCGCAAAAGATCTTCAGCCGCTTTCATATCTCCGTTAGCTTCGGCCAGAGCTTTTTTGCACTCCATCATGCCAAGACCGGTAAGTTCACGTAATTCTTTAACCATGCTCGCGGTAATTTCCGCCATACTGACTCCAAATCAAATTAATACAAAAAATTCCGAATGATTCTGTTTGTTCGAAAATGGCACCAATCATGCCATCTTACGCATCTGCAGATTGATCCTTGTCTGACATGAGCTCCTCGTCAGACTTAACCATTTCGACAATTTCCTGAATGGATTGATTACGCCCCTCCAGAACAGCATCTGCCATTGCACGCGCATAAAGCCGTATCGCCTGGCTGGAGTCATCGTTACCCGGTATCACATAGCGGACACCCGCCGGGTCGTGATTGGTATCCACAACACCCACAACTGGAATTCCGAGCTTTTCTGCTTCTACAATCGCGCCTTTCTGGTAACCCACGTCAATCACAAAAATAGCGTCTGGCAACCCCTTCATTTCCTTGATACCGCCAAGGCTGTTATTCAACTTTTCCAATTCCCGCTGAAAATCAAGGGCTTCTTTCTTTGTCAGCTTGTTTAATGTTCCATCCTGCACCATTTTCTCCATTTCCTGCAGGCGCTTGATCGACTGCCGGATTGTTTTGAAGTTGGTCAGCATGCCACCCAGCCAGCGCTGATTAACGTAAGGAGCACCACATCGCATCGCTTCTTCCTTGACAATGTCACGAGCCTGACGCTTGGTACCTACAAAAAGGACTACCCCTTTGTTTGCTGACAGCCTACGGGCATAGCTCAGCGCTTCTCTGAACATGACGATCGTATGTTCAAGATTAACAATATGAATCTTGTTACGCTGACCAAAAATATATGGAGCCATTTTTGGATTCCAGAAACGGGTTTGATGGCCGAAATGAACGCCCGCTTCCAACATTTGCCGCATAGTAACTGACATAAATTTTCCTTAGGGTTAACCGCTACTTATCAACATACTTCCACAGGAAGACACCCTATCCTGACAAGTGCGAATTGTTGGCTATATAAAATTAATGGAATAAAAAGATTTTCCCGATTCGGGAAGGTGCTGTTTGCAGCTTATGATTGCTCGCAGAACCGCGCGCGATTATAACATGACATTATTTGCGCTCAAAAAAGTGTTGCCAATGGAGCCAGGTCTAACCAAGCGAATTACCGATTCTGCGATTCAGCAAGTCCAGATCGTGCAGGGTGACATGCTTGTTATTCACCGTAATCAGGCCTTCTTCCTGGAGTTTGGAAAATGACCGGCTAACTGTTTCCAGTTTGAGTCCGAGATAACTACCAATATCTTCCCGGGTCGCACGTAAAATAAAATCAGTTGGCGAATATCCTCTTCTGGCCAGACGAGTGGAAAGATTAAGCAGAAATGCTGCCAATCTTTCTTCTGCCCGCATACTGCCCAAAAGCATCATGACCCCTCTGTCCTGCACAATTTCACGGCTCATGATTTTATGAAACTGGCACATCAGGGAAGGAATGCTTTGCCCGATTTCTTCAAGCTTCTTGAAGGGAACTTCACAAACCTCACTGTCATCAAGCGCAATTGTGTCGCACGTATGCTTTTCCGGGCTGATCGCATCCAGCCCCAGCAGCTCACCAGTCATATAAAAACCAGTTACTTGCTGGCGCCCGTCCATTTTCAGCACACAGGTCTTGAATGAACCGTTTTTAACGGCATAGAGAGAGCGGAAATCAGATCCGGCATGCAACAAATACTCTCCCCGGCGCACCCGGAATTTATGATTGATCAGATTACCCAGATGCTCTATTTCATCATCGGTCAATCCTACCGGCAGACAAAGCTCACGAAGGCTGCAAGTCATACAACCGGATTTTTGCTGCGGCGCCGTGGCGAAACCGGGTATCGCGCAGTTATGCACAACTGATTCCTGCTTCATCTGCAAGTTTTAGCATGTTCATTTCTGGAAAATTCGATTACTTCCTGATTATTGGGTAACACTGTTCTCAAGCACATATTCCACCAGGCTTTGCACCGAATCCCCTGTCAGATTTGGGAAAGCGGGCATCCCGAATCCTTTTCCGTTCCTGACTCTTTCAACAATAGCCTCTTTATTGGCCATCTCGGGTCTCAGCATCATCACCTTGCCGCTGACCGGCGAATGACATTGAACACAGGCGCTTTTGAAAATTTTTTCACCAGTCGCTCCGGCAGGAGGCATATAGTCGTTTTTTCTGGCACAACCACCCAATGCAAATAGCAAAGAACCAGAAATCGCCACAAATAAAACAAACTTCATTTTCACGGCACCCACCAGGTATTTACATATCAAAAGAAAACAGTCCAGCACTCAAATAACTGGCCAAGTCTAGCATATCCACCGAACCAAAACGGCCGAGTGCCTGAACCTGGTTATAAAACAGGCGCTATAATTGGCGTTTTCGCCACAAATATAAAACATGACAACAATCGTATCGGTCCGGCGCGGACAACAGGTAGCATTGGGCGGCGATGGCCAGGTAACACTCGGCGCAGTCGTAGCCAAAGCCAGTGCGCGCAAAGTGCGCAGACTTTATCACGGCAAGGTGCTGGCCGGATTTGCTGGCGGCACAGCAGATGCCTTCACATTATTCGAGCGTTTTGAAGCCAAATTGGAAAAACATCAGGGACATCTCCTGCGCTCTGCAGTCGAACTGGCCAAGGATTGGCGTACCGATCGCATCCTGCGTCGGCTGGAAGCAATGCTGGTGGTCGCCGATCACGAGGCCACTCTGATTATTACAGGCGCAGGAGATGTCATTGAGCCGGAGCAAGGAATAGCGGCCATTGGTAGTGGTGGCGCCTACGCTCAGGCAGCGGCACGTGCCCTGCTGGAAAATACCGAATTGAATCCAAAGGAAATGGTTACCAAAGCACTTGCGATTGCCGGTGATATTTGTATTTATACCAACCAGGTGCATGTCATCGAACAGCTCGATTAAACCCGGAAATCATCCCATATCAGGAATATCATCATGTCGTATATGACCCCGCAGGAAATCGTCCACGAACTGGATAAACACATCATCGGGCAGGAATCAGCCAAGCGCGCAGTCGCCATCGCACTGAGAAACCGTTGGCGCCGCCAGCAGGTGAATGAGACCCTGCGTCATGAAATCACACCCAAAAATATTCTGATGATCGGCCCGACCGGTGTGGGCAAGACCGAAATTGCCCGAAGGCTTGCCAGGTTAGCGGATGCCCCTTTTATCAAAATTGAAGCAACCAAGTTTACCGAGGTCGGCTATGTCGGGCGGGATGTCGATTCCATCGTTCGTGATCTGGTGGAATCCGCCATCAAGCAGGCACGTGAGCGCGAAATCAGAAAAAACCAGCCGCTGGCTGAAGATCGTGCCGAGGAACGGATACTTGATGCCCTGCTGCCGCCAGCGCGCGACCTCGGTTTTGACACCAGCCCCAGCGAAGAAAACAATGCAACCCGCCAGAAATTCCGCAAAAAACTGCGTGAAGGCGAACTGGACGACAAGGAAATCGATATCGAAGTTGCCATGGCACAAGCCAGCATGGAAATCTTTGCCCCGCCTGGCATGGAAGAACTGACCTCCCAGATCCAGGGCATGTTCCAGAACATGAGTACCAGCAAGAAAAAATCACGCAAGCTGCCTATCCATGAAGCCAGAAAACTGTTGATCGAAGAAGAAGCCGCTCGCCTGATCAACGACGAAGAACTGAAACTGGGCGCAGTGCAGAATGTCGAGCAAAACGGTATCGTGTTTCTTGATGAAATCGACAAAATTACCAGCCGTTCGGAAGCTGCCGGCTCCGATGTTTCGCGCCAGGGCGTGCAGCGTGACTTGCTACCACTGGTGGAAGGCACGACCATTTCCACGAAATACGGCATGATCCGCACCGACCACATCCTGTTTATCGCCAGCGGAGCATTTCACCTCGCCAAACCGTCGGATCTGATTCCCGAGCTGCAGGGACGTTTCCCGATCCGGGTGGAGCTGAATAGCCTCGGTACCGAAGATTTCAAGCAGATACTGACCAATACCGATGCCTGCCTGATTCGCCAGTATCAGGCACTATTGCGAACCGAAGGTATCGAGCTGAATTTTTCAGAGAATGCCATCGAACGGCTGGCTGAAATTGCCTATTCGGTCAATGAAAAAACCGAAAACATCGGCGCCAGAAGGCTGCATACCGTGATGGAAAAACTACTGGAAGATATTTCATTCAATGCCACCCGTTACAGCGGGCGTGCCCATGTCATTGATGCCACTTACGTTGATGAACGCCTTGGCAAACTCGTGCAAAGCGAGGATCTGGCCCGCTACGTGCTGTAACTGCCCTTGATGAAGCACGTCGTCGTTCTGAGCGGCGCAAGAACCGCCATTGGGGATTATGGTGGCGCACTGAAACACCTGGCACCCGCCACACTGGCTGCCATCACGATCAGGGAGGCTATCACCCGTGCCGGCGCTGATCCTGCAAGGATCGGCCATGTGGTTGCCGGGCACGTTATCCCCACCGAGGCCCGCGATATGTATCTGGCACGTGTAGCCGCACTGGAAGCCGGGCTGCCGCAGCAGGTTGCCGCCCTCACTTTGAACCGGGTTTGCGGCAGCGGACTGCAGGCCATCATCTCTGCAGCCCAGATGATCACGCTGGGAGATACGGAAACCGCCATCGCCGCTGGCGCTGAGTCAATGAGCCGGGGAGGATATCTTTTGCCCGCATTGCGCTGGGGACAACGCATGCATGACAGCATCGCAACCGACATGATGATCGGTGCTCTGACCGATCCGTTCGACCAGGTGCACATGGGGATCACCGCAGAAAATATCGCAGAGAAATGGGGAATCACGCGCGCACAGCAGGATCAGTTTGCGCAGGAAAGCCATCGGCGCGCCCTTCACGCCATCCGTAACGGCTATTTTCGGGAACAGATCATCCCTGTCGAACTCTCCAGCCGCGAAGGTTCGATCCTGTTTGATACCGACCAGCACCCGCGTGATAACGTTAGCCTGGGAACACTTGGCAAACTGCGCCCTGTTTTCCGCGATAACGGCACAGTCACGGCGGGTAACGCCTCCGGCATCAATGATGGCGCTGCCGCACTGGTACTGATGGAAGAAAGTGCGGCTGAACGTGGTCAGCATCAGCCGCTGGCGCGTCTGGTTGCCTATGGCCATGCCGGTGTCGATCCGCGTTACATGGGAATCGGCCCGGTACCCGCCGTGCGGCAGGCTTTGGATCGTGCTGGGCTCAAACTGGCAGATATGGATATCATCGAATCCAACGAGGCGTTTGCGGTTCAGGCTTGTGCAGTTGCGCAGGAGCTGGGGCTCGATCCGGATAAAACCAACCCGAATGGCGGCGCCGTGGCACTGGGACATCCAATTGGTGCTTCCGGCTGTATACTGGCCATCAAGGCCATATATGAACTGCGGCGCACCCATGGCCGCTACGCGTTGGTCACACTGTGTATCGGTGGCGGCCAGGGAATCGCCGCGATATTCGAAAGACTCTGATTCCTGTTTTTCTTTCACTGGAGAAACAAAATGTCTGTTCTAACCCGATCCCCTGCCTGGCTGGCGCTGCAGGCACACCAGAAAAAAATAGCCAACCGTCCGCTACGCGCGCTGTTTGACGAAGATCCGCAACGATTCGACAAATTTTCACTGCAATTCGGAGATTTGCTGCTCGACTACAGCAAACATCCAGTTGAACAGGCCACGATCCATCTTCTGCTGGCGCTGGCAAAACAGCAAAAACTTGCAGACTGGCTATCCCGCATGGCCAATGGTGAAAAAATCAACTTCACCGAGAACCGCGCCGCCCTGCATATTGCCTTGCGTGCCAATTCCCCGGTGTTCACGGATGGTGTGGATGTAACACAGGAAGTTGAACGAGTCCTGCAGCAAATCGGTCATTTTGTAGAAAAAGTTCACAACGGCACACACCGTGGCTATTCCGGCCAATCAATCACCGATGTAGTCAATATCGGGATCGGCGGCTCTGATCTAGGGCCGGTAATGGTAACCGAAGCGCTCAAGCCCTATCACGTACCACAACTGCGTGTGCACTTTGTTTCCAATATCGATGGCGCCCACCTTGCCGGCACGCTGCAGCATCTCGATCCGGCCACCACCCTGTTCATCATCGCCTCCAAAACCTTCACCACCCAGGAGACGCTTACCAACGCCCATTCCGCTCGTAAATGGTTTCTGGCCAATGGTGGCAGCGAATCATCGATTGCTGCGCATTTTGTTGCCGTGTCCACGAATCGCGACGCTGTCATCCAATTCGGCATCGACCCGGCCAACATGTTTGCCTTCTGGGACTGGGTGGGTGGGCGCTATTCGCTGTGGTCAGCCATTGGCCTGCCGATTGCACTGGCTGTGGGGATGGAACATTTCCGCTCTCTGCTGGCTGGCGCACAGACAATGGATCACCATTTCCTGACCACCCCTTTCGAACAAAATCTACCCGTTATGCTGGGCCTGATTGGTATCTGGCAAATCAATTTCTTTCATGTCACCAGCCAGGCCATATTGCCGTATGACCAGTCCATGCACCGCTTTCCGGCCTATCTGCAGCAACTGGAAATGGAGAGCAACGGCAAGCGTGTCAACCGGAATGGAGAAACCGTGGATTACAGCACCGGCGTGGTGATCTGGGGAGAATCCGGCACCAACGGCCAGCATGCTTTTTATCAACTGCTGCATCAGGGAACACAAAAATTCACGGCTGATTTTCTGGCACCGTGCCAATGCCATCACTCCCTGCCCGAACATCACCCCATCCTGCTGGCCAATTTCCTTGCCCAGACCGAAGCGCTGATGCGCGGCAAAACCGAACAGGAAGTCAGAACCGAGCTGCTGAATCAACATCTACCCGCCGATGAAGTGGGACGCCTGCTCCCGCATCGCGTTTTTCCGGGCAATCAGGCCACGACTTCCATCCTGTTCAGAAAACTGGATCCGGCAACCCTGGGCCAACTAATCGCACTGTATGAACACAAAGTGTTTGTACAAAGCGTTATCTGGGAAATTAATCCATTCGACCAATGGGGCGTGGAACTGGGCAAGCAGCTTGCCGGAAAGATTTTGTCCGAACTGGTTTCAGACCAGCCGCCTGCACAGCATGATGCTTCCACTCGCGGCCTGATCGATTTTTACAAGGCACAGCGATAGTCAGACAGAGCAGGGAAAAACAGAAAATCGCCATACCCGATGTGTATCAAGCCCTGTTTATTAATACCGGATCACCACGGCCTGCGATTTCGCAAGGACAACTCCCTCCATTCTTGTGAACACCGCCAGACGTGAAACAACCTGGTTGATTTTGTAAAACTCTTTTCTCAGCCGGAACATCACAAAAATTCATACATCTGAAAATTATGCCCGCCTCTTCTTCCCGCAAACATCCGAAGGTATTGTTTATCACCTCCGAAGCATTTCCGCTTTGCAAAACCGGCGGGCTGGGAGATGTCAGTGCGGCCTTGCCTGCTGCACTACGCGAATTGAAAGCGGATGTCCGCCTGCTTCTGCCCGGTTATCCCGCCGTGTTGTCCGGAATCGGGCACAAGCGCAAAGTAGCAGCACTCAACCTCCAGCCGCATTTCCCGCCAGCAGTACTGTATTCCTCTCAGTTGCAAATCAGCGAATCCGTCAGCGTGCCCCTGTACATCATCCATTGCCCGGAACTTTATCAGCGCACGGGTGGCATCTATCTGGATGATCACGGGCAGGACTGGCCAGATAACGCACAACGTTTCGGCCTGCTTTCCAGAATCGGCGCGCTCCTTGGCAGCGATGCCAGCCCGCTTGCCTGGATACCGGATATCGTTCACTGCAACGACTGGCAAAGCGGCCTCACCCCCGCCTACCTCCATTACCATTCCGGGAAAAAAGCCGCCAGTCTGATGACGCTGCATAACCTGGCTTTCCAGGGTTGCTTCCCGCCTGAAGAAGTTACTCAATTAGGCTTGCCACCCGGGAGTTTCAGCATGCATGGTGTTGAATACTACGGCAATCTGTCGTTTCTCAAGGCGGGAGTCTATTACGCCACCAGAATCACTACGGTCAGCCCCACTTATGCACAGGAAATCCAGCAGGAACCACTGGGTTTCGGCTTGCAAGGTCTGCTGGCCGGCCGCAGCGAGGATGTTTCTGGAATAGTAAATGGAATCGATACTGCCATCTGGAATCCGGCATCCGATCCATACATCGCAAGGAAATATTCGACACGGAATCTCGCCGCAAAGAAATTCAACAAACTTGCACTGCAACGGGAAATGGGGCTGGAAGAAAACGGGGCAATCCCGCTGTTTGCCGGTATCAGCCGCCTTAGTTACCAGAAGGGTTACGATATTCTGCTGCAGATTGCACCTATGCTCACCCATCTTCCCGCGCAGCTGGTGCTGCTGGGAAGCGGAGATAGCCAGCTGGAAAAACAATTGCTGACGCTGGCGCAGACTTACCCCGGGAAAATAGCGGTCCACATTGGTTACGATGAAGCACTGTCGCACCGGATCAATGCCGGCGCAGACTGTTTTCTGATGCCATCGCGCTTTGAGCCCTGTGGCCTGAACCAAATGTACAGCCAATGTTACGGCACCCCTCCCATCGTCCATGCCACCGGTGGGCTAATTGATACCGCAGTTGACCTCAATACCGAAACCCTGGCCGATAGAACGGCAAGCGGTTTCCATTTCCATGCAATGGATGCCGACACATTTATGCGCACAATCAGACGGGCAATAGATACCTATTCCAATGCCGGATTATGGAAAACCCTCCAGCTGAACGGGATGAACAGGGATTTCAGCTGGAAAGTGAGTGCCTCGGCCTATCTTTCCCTGTACTGTCGATTGAAACAATCGAACGTATTTTTCGATTGAAAACAATTCCGGCGAACATCTTTTCACTGTTCATCCAGCTGTCCCCAGCCTCGACTTCAGAGGTTCCCTTACAGAATTTCGGCGAGCATGCGCGCCACGCCCTGTTGCCAGTGCGGCAGAACAAGACCAAATGTGGTTTGCAGTTTTTGATTGTTCAAACGTGAATTATGCGGGCGCCGCGCCGGAGTGGGAAAGGCGCTGGTTGATACAGCAGCAATCTCGCTTGCCCTGAATTGCAGCGCCGATTGGCATTGCCTGGCCTGCGCTATAACGTACTGCGCATAGGCGTGCCAGGTGGTTTCCCCTCCCGCAACACAGTGATACAGCCCACCATCTTGCGGATGTTGTTGCAGATGACGAATAGCATGCGCAGCCACATCAGCCAACAATTCGGCGCTGGTAGGAGCACCCCACTGGTCATCAATCACAGTCAGACGCTCGCGTTCCCGGGCAAGGCGCAGCATGGTTCTGGCAAAATTATTGCCCCGTGCGGCATAGACCCAGCTGGTGCGCAGGATAAGATGTCGGCAACCTGCTTGCCGGATAAGCTGCTCTCCTTCCAGCTTGGTTGTGCCATAAACAGAAAGCGGCGCGGGTGTATCGGTTTCCACCCAGGGACGCCTGCCACTGCCGTCAAATACATAATCGGTGCTGTAATGAACAAGCCAGGCGCCCAGACGAGCAGCTTCTTCCGCCAGCACGCCCGGAGTGGTGGCATTGAGCACACGAGCCTGTTCCGGCTCGCTTTCAGCTTTATCAACTGCAGTATGGGCCGCTGCATTGACAATGACATCGGGCTGCAGAGAACGCACAGTGGCGGCAATCTCTTCCGGGTGGCGGAAATCGCCGCAGTAATCCTGGTTATCATGACTGAGCGCCGTAACCCGACCCAGTACGCTCAGGCTGCGCTGCAGCTCCCAGCCTATCTGTCCGTTTTTGCCAAACAGCAAAATATTCATGCTGTTCCGCTTTTATCTTCATATTGTTTGGCCACCCAGTCGCGGTAGGCGCCGCTTTGCACTTGCGCTACCCATTCAGGGTGATCCAGATACCATTGCACGGTTTTGCGAATGCCGGTATCAAAAGTTTCAGCAGGCTTCCAGCCGAGTTCACGCTCTATTTTGCGCGCATCAATGGCATAGCGCCTGTCATGCCCGGGGCGATCCTTTACATAAGTAATCTGGGTTTCATAACCCTGCCCATCCGTGCGTGGGCGCAGCTGATCAAGCAGGCAGCATACCGTCTGCACAATCTCGATATTGGGTTTTTCATTCCAGCCGCCAATGTTATAGGTTTCACCCAGACGACCAGTATCAAGCACACGACGGATTGCACTGCAATGATCGCGCACGTAAAGCCAGTCCCGGATTTGCATACCATCGCCGTACACAGGCAGATTCTTGCCCGCCAGCGCATTGACGATAATCAGCGGAATCAGTTTTTCCGGAAAATGCAGTGGGCCATAATTGTTGCTGCAATTAGTGGTGAGCACCGGCAAGCCATAGGTATGGTGCCAGGCGCGTACAAGATGATCACTGGCGGCTTTACTGGCCGAGTACGGGCTATTGGGCTCAATTTTGTGCTCCTCGGTGAAGGCCGGGGCATCGTGAGCCAGAGTACCGTAAACCTCGTCAGTACTGACATGCAGGAAGCGGAAAATATTTTTTGAAGCATCTGCCTGTGCCTGCCAGTAATACCTTGCAGCTTCCAGCAGCCTGAAGGTACCGACAACGTTGGTCTGGATAAAATCTTCTGGGCCATGGATGGAACGATCCACATGACTCTCTGCGGCAAAGTTGATAATGGCGCGCGGCTGATGTGCTGCCAGTAATTTATCCACCAGCGCACGGTCACCAATATCGCCCTGCACAAAGATATGGCGCACATCCCCCTGCAGACTATCGAGGTTATGCAAATTGCCTGCGTAGGTCAGCTTATCAAGATTGATGACTGGTTCATCACAATGCTCCAGCCAGTCAAGTACAAAATTGGCACCAATAAACCCGGCGCCACCGGTAACCAGAATTGTCATATTTGCATTAGGTAGGTCTTGGGAATTTAACTGGGCTGATTTGTAGCAATTTGAGAGCAATACAAAGCGGTGGCAATGGAAGGTAATAAAATATGGTTCCAGCTACCGGTATTTTATTGCCTCCTGATATAAATTCTTTTGCCCATGCCTGAGCGATTCATCCCGGCTGCAAGCGTATTTGTCCAGTCATCCTGCGGAAAAATATCAAATACTGCCGCAAAACCAGAAAAACCCATGTACGGTCGACTGGTGCAAGCCGGGTAAACTGGAAAAACAAGGCTTTCCCTTCGCAGGAGAAGCTTATAGCCTCAGATCCGATTCCTGTGGATCAAGCACATATTTGAGATCATACAAAACTGTGTCCGGCTTACCCAGTTTGCGGATTAACGCAGCACCCATCTCTCTGAACTGGTGGTGCGCCACGGCCAGAATGATGGCGTCGTAGCTGCCGGGTCCGGGAACCTTGACTGGCGTAATACCGTATTCATGCTGCGCTTCTTCGGAAGATACCCACGGATCGTACACATCCACCACGCAGTTGTAATCCTTGAGTTCAGCAACGATATCCACGATGCGGGTATTGCGCAAATCCGGGCAGTTTTCCTTGAAAGTGAGGCCCATCACCAGCACACGCGCACCTTCCACCTGAATGCGCTTCCTGGTCATGGCCTTGACCAGCTGGGCAACGACATAAGTTCCCATGCTGTCATTCAGCCGTCGGCCAGCCAGTATGATTTCCGGGTGATGGCCGATTGCCTGCGCCTTATGGGTCAGATAATACGGATCCACCCCGATGCAGTGCCCGCCCACCAGGCCGGGGCGGAACGGCAAAAAATTCCATTTGCTGCCGGCTGCCTTGAGTACGGCTTCGGTATCGATCCCCATTTTGTTAAAGATGAGCGCCAGTTCGTTGATGAGCGCAATGTTCAGGTCGCGCTGCGTGTTTTCGATCACCTTGGCCGCTTCGGCCACCTTGATGCTTTCCGCCCTGTGTGTACCGGCGACAATGATTTCGTTATACAACCTGTCCACCAGATCGGCGATTGCCGGAGTGGAGCCAGAAGTCACTTTCCTGATGGTCGTGACACGATGTTCCTTGTCACCCGGATTGATACGCTCCGGGCTATAGCCACAGTAGAAATCCTGGTTGAATTTCAGGCCGGAGACACGTTCCAGCACAGGCACGCAATCTTCTTCAGTACAGCCGGGGTACACCGTGGATTCATAAATGACAATATCACCTTTTTTCAGTACCTTGCCGACTGTTTCGGAAGCCTTGATGAGCGGAGTAAGATCAGGACGCTTGTGTTCGTCAATTGGCGTAGGAACGGTAACGATATAGCAGTTACAGGCACGCAAATCATCAAGATGGGTGGTAAACGCCAACTGTTTTGCTACCGCCAGTTCTTCAGATGTGGTTTCCAGCGTAAAGTCATTCCCGTTTTTGAGCTCGTCGATACGCCGCTGGTTGATGTCAAACCCGGTTACGGGCCGTTTCCGGCCAAACTCCACAGCCAGTGGAAGGCCAACATACCCAAGTCCGATGATGGCAAGCCGGATATCCTGCAGTTGCATGTTTTCTCCTACAAATTGAAATAATCGCGATACCACGCCACAAAATTGGCAATCCCCTGCTCAACCGGCGTGGAAGGTTTGTAATCAAATTGCTCTACCAGATCGGAAACATCGGCATAGGTGTCGGGCACATCACCCGGCTGCAGTGGCAACATTTCCATTTCCGCCTTCCTGCCAAGCGCTTTCTCAAGTGCGGCGATGTAATCCATCAATTCGATCGGGCTGTTGTTGCCAATGTTATAGACACGCCAGGGAGCCATGCTGGTGCCCGCATCCGGGCTTGCCCCACTCCAGACCGGATTAGGCCGGGCAGGCTGATCCAGCACGCGGATAACGCCTTCCACGATGTCGCTGACATAGGTGAAATCCCGGCGATGCTTACCATGGTTGAAAACCGGGATTTTCTCTCCGGCCAGGATGGCCTTGGTAAATTTAAATAACGCCATGTCCGGCCGCCCCCAAGGGCCATATACCGTGAAAAAGCGCAACCCGGTGGTCGGCAGGTTGTACAAATGGCTGTAGGTATGCGCCATCAGTTCGTTCGATTTTTTGCTGGCGGCATAGAGACTGAGCGGGTGATCCACATTGTGATGCACTGAAAACGGCATCGTGGTATTGGCACCGTAAACACTGGAACTGCTGGCATAGACCAGATGCTCGACATTATTGTGACGGCAGCCTTCGAGAATATGGGCAAAACCAGTGATGTTGCTATCAATATAGGCAAGCGGATTTTCAATGGAATAGCGCACCCCGGCCTGGGCAGCCAGATTCACCACACGTTGCGGCTGGTAAGTTCCAAAACAGGCCTTGATGCCTTCACGATCCGCCAGATCAAGACGCAAATGCGTATAACGGGGGTGATCCGCAAATCGAGCCAGACGATCTTCCTTCAGTTTGGGATCATAATAGTCATTATGGTTATCGATTCCGATAACGGTATCGCCCCGTTCCAGCAACCGCAGGGCCAATGCAGAACCGATAAAACCGGCAGCCCCGGTGATGAGTACTTTCAATTAATCGCTCCCGAATAAATCGCGTGTATAAACTTTATCTGCCACATCCGCCAACGCGGCTGTTTTGCGGTTGGCGATAATGACATCTGATTCAGATTTAAATATTTCCAGATCATTTACCACCCGTGAATTAAAAAACTCGATTCTATTTAACACCGGTTCATGGACAATCACCTCAATACCTTTGGCCTTGATGCGCTTCATAATTCCCTGAATACTTGAGGCTCGAAAATTGTCAGAACCTGCTTTCATGATGAGCCGGTAAACTCCCACAATTCTTGGTTTTTTACGGATAATCTCATCGGCAATGAAGTCCTTGCGTGTAGTGTTTGCCTCAACAATAGCCACCATAGCCAAAACTTGGGTTGTTATAGTAATTGCCAATACGTGGATCAAGACACACGCCATCAACAATCTGTCTCGTATCCAAGCCGTGGGTAGCCGCATAGGTATCCAGTTCATTGAAGTAGGCAACCCGCATTGCAAGATAGGTATTGGCAAACAATTTGATCGCCTCAGCCTCGGTACTATCAGTAAATAACAGTGGTATATCCTGCTTGATGGCGCCCTGCTTGAGCAGGTTGGCAAAGATTTCGGCACGCCGGGATCGTTCTCCCACAACAATGCGCGAAGGGTGCAAATTATCGTAAAGCGCCCTGCCTTCGCGCAAAAATTCAGGAGAAAAAACAAGATTGCTGGTACCCAATTCCTCGCATATCCGGGCGGTGTAACCTACAGGAATGGTGGATTTGATAACCATCACTGCTTGCGGATTGATCGCTATAACATCACGGATCACCGCTTCTATGGATTGTGTATTGAAATAATTGGTTTCAGGATCGTAATCTGTGGGTGTGGCGATAATGACAAATTCAGCACCCTTGTAGGCTTCATGCTTATCCAGCGTAGCCCGGAAGTTCAAGGATTTATCCCGCAGAAAATTCTCTATCTCCGCATCTTCGATAGGGGATTCCTTACGATTGAGTTTTTCCACTTTGTCCGGAATGATATCGAGCGCCACGACTTCGTTATGCTGGGCCAGCAATATCGCATTGGATAACCCTACATAACCTGTGCCAGCAATCGCAATTTTCATATGTTCAAGCTCTTTGTCTTTACTGTCTTTTCGATTAGCCCGAATCAAACTGTCTGAATCAGAATAACTACATGGCTGGTTTATCGCACACGCATAGCCTATCAGAGCGATCCTTCTTCTCATGCTGCAGATAAAACCAGAAAATCGGGCCTTTCCTGTTTTATGAGCATACATATAAAGCAATGAAACCAGCCAGCTGTCCAGGCTGATTATGATAACGTGCTAACCGGGAAGCGATGTATGAATATACCCACTTCGATCTGCACCATTCGCTTTTAGTAGCTTACTTACCTGACCGAAAAACATTATCAGTCCGTGCAATAGCGGGAAAACCAGGAATTTTCATACTGGATCCAGGTTGAAAACCAGAGTTATTCAACAATCCTGGAAACCAACATCCTGTCGGCAATGGAAACATTGCGATTTAGGCGGGTGATCTGTAAAACGACAGAAGAGAATTTGATCAAAGCACAGCCTTCGGATAGGCAACGAGGGCTGATAGGCACCAAATCAAACTGGTGTTATGAACGCGATTTATCACAATCGCAGAAAGGGGGATTACCTGTTTCCTTGCACACACAGAGCAGAACCGGACCGGTTTCCCCTACAGAGAATGCCATCGGATTGACTCCTGATCCCCGGTGGGAACCGTCACAAAACGGTTGTATTTGACTAAGGCCACACTGACACCAGTAATACCGCTTGTTGGCTTCCAGCTGAATCTGGGCCGGAAGCAGCGTAGATTCCGGCCCAGATTTATCCATGATTCAGGCCAGGATAAATTGATGATGCGTCAATCAAACAGATTCAGAGCGGTTTCACTGCCAGCCACGATATGATGTGCGGCCATGGCAGACTGGATATCCGCCAGCCGCTGCCGGCTTCTTTTTACGCCGGTTTCACTCAAAGGCACCCTGTTGTCATCAACCAGAATGCCGTTCAGTGTTGATGAAAACAGCCTGGCAATATGTGCCATCTGGTCAAATACTCTTTCACCATTGGCAACTCTGGGGACATCCAGCAGAAAAGTGATACCGTGCGTAGCCAGTGTCCGCATGTTGGCAGGCAGGAAAGGGGCTGATTCAAAATTGCCAAGTACAAACATCACTTCATTGGTTTCACCATCGCGATATTTGAAAACACCATCGGATTCCAGCCGAAAACCGGAAGCTTCTGCCAGAGCACGAATCTTGGTCCCGACAAAAGCGCCACCATCCTTGCTAATAATGTTGATACCCATAATCACGTCAACATCGGCACAAAATTTGTCCAGATCAATAGCCTTGGCATGCGCTTCCGAAATATCGGGACATTCAACTTCCGCCAGAATCTGTGCAGCAAATTCTTCGGCCATATCACGGAATCTCGACAAGTTGATTTCCGTTACCGGGCCGGAACGATCCGCCAGCTGCAAACACCCCTTCAACCGGGTGTAAGTATTGCGGGGACTAAGTGTATCAAGCGCGATTTCTTCCCATGTTTGCCCATCGGACTGCAGTCCGTACCAGCGTACCGGCTTGCCATAATCAAATTTCTGCTGCAGCAGATCAATCAGCCGCTCATGAGGAATGGGAGAATCGACACGGATATCGGCAATGTAGTTGATCAGCGTATCAACAGTAGTCATTGCTTTCTTCTGGAAAACAGGTTCTTTCTGTACCGGTGGCTGCTCATCCACAGCGGACCGCTCAACCGGAGCATCGGCAAAATCCGTTATTCCGTCAGATGGGATTGAAGGAGCTTCGTCACCAAACTGCGGCTCAATCCGCTCATTGCCGAACATCGGTTTTTGCGGATCATGCAGCAGAACATCATCATGTTCATGCCTGAAACTGCTCTGAACCTTGCGATGGTAGCGTGCCAGCTGAAACCTGTTGAAAATGACGACACCGACAATCACTACAACCCCGATAATCACCAGACTGATCTGCAAGTCACTCATAAACTGTTATCCCCTATTTGGCGCAACTGGCACGATTATAATCGTTCTGGCTACACTCCAGTAATACATCAATAAACATCACACATTCGCGGATAAATCACCGGCTTCCATCATTTTGCCAATATCCACTGTCACCACCCGGGAAACACCCTGTTCGCGCATGGTCACACCAATCAACTGTTGCGCCATCTGCATGGCAATCTTGTTGTGACTGATAAACAGGAACTGCGTCTCCCCGGACATACGCTTGACCAGCTCACAGTAGCGTGCGGCGTTGCTGTCATCCAGCGGTGCATCCACTTCATCCAGCAAACAAAATGGCGCAGGATTCAGCCGGAACAGCGAAAACACCAGCGCCAGCGCCGTCAGCGCCTTTTCACCGCCGGAAAGCAGGTGGATGGAGCTATTGCGCTTGCCCGGCGGCTGTGCGTTCAATTGCACGCCCGCATCCAGAATATCCTCGCCACTCAACACCAGCCCCGCCTGTCCTCCACCAAAAATGGACGCAAACAATTCACCAAGGTTCTGGTTGACCTGCTTGAATGTTTCCTGCAGGCGCTCCCGGGTTTCCCCGTCGATCTGGTAAATGGCCTGCTCCAGCGTGGCAATGGCCTCACGCAAATCCTGTGATTGTTCTTCGAGGTGAATCCGGCGTGACTTTAATGCTTCCAGCTCCTGTAACGCTGCCAGGTTAACCGGACCCAGGGCTGTGATTTCTCCTGTCGATCGATTGATACGTGCCTGCAGCCTTGTCGCTGGTTCGTTCACGGATTGCGACAGTATTTCCGCTGCCACCTCACCCAGCTCCGCCAGTTTGTCGGCAAACTGGGTTTCAGTCATGCCCGCCTCCTGCTCACGCAGCCGTGCCTGCCCCACTGCCTCGCCACATTCGCGCAACCGTTGCTCGGCCTGCATCCGAGCCTGCTCCATTGCCCGCAACGTATCATCCATACTTTCCAGCTCGCGCCTCACCGCCATCAGAGATTGCTCATGCTCTTCACGTTGATTGCGCCAGTGTTCCGTTTCTGTCATCAATCGGGATTCATCCAGATCAGCATGAGCAGATTGCAATTTCTGCAGGTTTTCGGTCAGAACAATCTGGTTTTGGCCGATCATGCCGATGCGCTGCTCACAATCCACTACTCTGCTCTGGCAGTTCTGCTCACTGAAAACAGCCTCATGCAGCCTGTCCGACAAACGCTGTATCAGAGATCGTTGCACTGCAAGAACCCGGCCGGATTCCTGACATCCGGCTTCCGCCTGGTTAACCTGCGCATCCAGCTCTATCCGCTCTGCTTCGCACGCAGCCAGCGCCGTTTTTGCCTGATGCTGCTGCAACGATTCTTCCTCGATTTGCAGCGCCAGGTCAGCCAGCCCGGCTTCCAGCCGGGTTTGCTGCTGTGCCACCCGCTCGGCCTGTTGCATCAATTGCACGATCTCTATTTGCCGATCATGCTGCTGCACCCGGATTTCTTCAATCGTCTGGCGCATCTGCACAACTTCCGCTGTGATGTACTGATAACGCTGCTCTACTTCCGCCAATGCCTCCTGCCGGGATGAAACTGACTTACCAGTGAGGTCGCATTCTTCCCGGATCTGCACAATTTCGCGCTGGCGCTGCAAAATGCCGTGTACTGCAGAATCAGGTGCGAAATAACTGACTCCACAAGCGGTGATGCTGTGCCCCTCTGCCGTGACCAGCATCTCGCCGGGGGCAAGCTGCACTCGTTCTGCCAGAGCAAGCTCAAGGCTACTGGCTACAAATACGCCCCGCAGCCAGTTTGCCAACACAGCCTGCACAGCCGGATCCGGACAATTCAGCGTGGCAGAGAGCGGCTTCCACATTCGTTTGCCCAGACTAGTGGCCGCGTTATCACTCACAGACTGATTCAGCGGAACTGGCGCACATACCGACCATTTCGCCGATGGGCGGTGTGCCTCCCAATCCAGTATCTGTTCCAGCTGATCCACAACAACCGCCTGGATACGCTCGCGCAACACGGCTTCCAAAGCGGTTTCCCAGCCTGCTTCCACCACAATCTGCTGCCATAACCGGGGTAATCCATCCAGTTGCAACCGCGCCATCCATGCATTCAGATCCTGGTTATCTCCGATTCGGTCCTGCAGCCGCTGCAAAACATCGCAGCGGGCATAAGCCTGTGCCAGATCACGTTGCAGTGATTCGATGGTTTGCCGGATATCGTCCCGTTCCTGTTGCACACTGCGTATTTGTGCCTCCAGTGCGACCAGTGCATCCTTTTTTTGCTCCAGCAGATCAGCAAGCTCGGCAGATTCAATCTGCAACTCCTCCAGTTGTGCCGGATCAATTTCCGGCTGGCTTGCCTGCTCCGCCAGCAAACGCTCGCGGTTGATCAACAGCTGGTTGAGCGTTTTTTCAGCGTATGTACGCTGGCTTTGTTGCAGTTTTTCGTTTTGCCTTGCCAGCGCCAGTTTCTCGCGCAAACCGGCCAATCCAGCCTGATCTGACTGTGCTGCCTGCTCCATCTGCGGCAGTTTTACGGTTTCCAGCGCATGCTCTTCCTTGCTGGCAGCAAGCACCTCCTTTGCCTGTGCCAGTTTATCCTGCCAGGACATCTGATTCTGGCGGATCCCGGCGAGTTGCTCTTCCTGATTTTGCAATTGCAGCGCTGCCTCGGCAATCTGGCGATCCAGCTGCTCCTTGTTGGCACGGATATGACGAATGGCTTGTTCGATGCGTGCAATTTCGCCATCGGCCGCATACAACTCACCCTGAATCTGGTGTTGGCGATCATTCACAGCACGATGATGCATCCGCCGCTCATCCAGTTGCTCACCGGTTTCCTGTACACCGGCCCGGATAATTTCCATTTCCTGCGTCAGACGCGCAATCTCGTCCTGTGCTGCTTGCCGCGCTGTAATAGCTTGCTGCCTGCGCTGTGACCAGAGAGCGTGCTGCGCTGCGATCAATTGTCTGTGCAAATCCTGATAACGAGTGGCACGCTCGGCCTGCACTTCAAGATGCTGCTGCTGTTTTTCCAGCTCCTCAAGAATATCGTCCACACGCTGCAGGTTGCTACGGGCATCTGTCAAGCGCAGCCCGGTTTCATGGCGTTTCGTGGTAACGCGTAATACCGGCTGCTTCTTCGAGAAAAGTGCGCAACTCCTGCGGCTTAGCTTCAATAATGCGGGAAATCATCCCTTGTTCAATAATGGCATAACCGCGCCCACTGACACCTGTTCCCAGAAACATATCGGTGATGTCCCGCCGACGCACGTGGATATTATTGATGTACCAGGATGATTCACCATTGCGCTGGATCACGCGCCGGATGGCAATTTCGTTATAGACTTTCCATTGGCCAGCGGCCTTGCCCGAACTGTTATCGAATATCAGCTCGACACTGGCCCGGCCGACTGGTTTGCGCGAGGCCGATCCGTTGAAAATCACATCCTGCAGCGATTCTCCCCGCAACGCCGAGGCACGCGATTCCCCCAGCACCCAGCGTACCGCGTCGATGACATTGGATTTGCCGCAGCCGTTCGGCCCGACAATCCCGACCAGATTTCCTGGCACGGGAACGACGGCAGGATCAACAAATGTTTTGAAGCCGGCCAGCTTGATTTCGGTCAGGCGCAATTTGGAAAGTAAGGGGTTATAATTTCAGTAAAACAAGTCGCCTATTTTAAACGATTTGCCTGTCATAAAAAATCAAGGAAAATATGACCACCCAACCCTCGAAACAACTGGAAACCTTCGAAAACCCTGTACAGACACGTGACTACCGGGTTCACATGGAAATACCGGAGTTTACCTGCCTATGTCCCAAAACCGGACAACCGGATTTTGCCAGGCTAACGCTGGATTACATTCCCGACAAAAAATGTATCGAACTCAAGAGTCTCAAGCTCTACATCTGGTCATATCGCGATGAAGGTGCATTTCATGAAGCGGTAACCAACCAGATTCTGGATGATCTGGTAGCTGCCATGAAACCCCGCTTCATCCGGCTGACTTCAAAATTTTATGTACGCGGAGGTATTTTCACCAATGTGGTCGCGGAACATCGCAAAAAAGGCTGGCAACCTCAAGTCCCGGTTTTTCTTGAGGCATTCGAACAGCAATTCAACACTCGCGGCTAACCCATCTCACCCGCTAGCTTCATCAATCTGTTTTGAAAAGGCCTCTTATGGATCAATATCGCGAAGAACATGATGCAATGGGCGCTGTGCAAGTGCCCGCCAATGCTCTCTGGGGCGCACAGACACAGCGATCTCTCAGCAACTTCAACATCTCGGGCGAACGCATGCCGCCCGCCCTGATCCATGCACTGGCGCTGGCCAAACGCGCTGCTGCCAGCGTCAATCATGATCTTGGGTTGCTGGAAGAATCTATTGCCAAAGCAATCATCTCCGCCGCCGATGAAGTGCTGGCGGGAAAGCACCCGAACGAATTTCCACTGGTGGTCTGGCAAACCGGTTCCGGCACGCAAACCAACATGAACATGAACGAGGTGCTGGCCAACCGCGCCTCTGAAATCCTGGGTGGAACGCGCGGCAAAGGCCGCAAGGTGCATCCGAACGACCACGTCAACAAGGGGCAGTCTTCCAATGATGTTTTCCCTACCGCCATGCATATTGCGGCGGTAGAGGCCATTCGCAGCCAGCTGATTCCATCATTGAAAACCTTGCGCCAAACCCTGGCTTCCAAATCAGCTGAATTTTCGGAGATTGTCAAGATTGGCCGCACCCATTTGCAGGATGCCACCCCGTTGACACTGGGCCAGGAATTTTCAGGCTATGTATCGCAGCTTGACCATGGCCTCGCCCACCTTGAATCCGCACTGCCACATTTGCTTGAATTGGCTCTGGGAGGAACAGCAGTGGGAACCGGTCTCAACACTCATCCGGAATTTGCGCGGCGTGTCGCGGCCGAAATTGCCCGTTTAAGTGGCTATCCTTTCGTCACGGCTGCCAATAAATTCGAAGCCCTGGCGGCGCATGATGCACTGGTTCACGCACACGGTGTGCTGAAAACGCTGGCGGCTGCGCTGATCAAAATTGCTAACGATGTACGCTGGCTAGCATCCGGCCCGCGCTGCGGCATCGGCGAAATCCTGATTCCGGAAAATGAACCCGGTAGCTCGATCATGCCCGGAAAAGTCAATCCCACCCAATCCGAGGCGGTGGTCATGCTGGCCTGTCAGGTAATGGGCAATGATGTTGCCATCAATCTGGGTGGCGCCATGGGCAATTTCGAGCTCAACACGATGAAGCCGCTGATCATCCACAATTTTCTTCAAAGCGCACGCTTGCTTGCGGATGGTGCTGACAGCTTCAACACGCACTGCGCAACCGGTATTACTGCCAATACAACGCGAATCAAGCAGCATTTACAGGAATCACTGATGTTGGTGACCGCGCTCAATCCCTACATCGGTTATGACAAGGCGGCGGAAATTGCCAAAAAGGCCCATCGGGAAATGCTGACATTGAAAGAAGCTGCAATCGGGTTGGGTTATGTTACTGCAGAGCAATTCGATGTGTGGGTTGATCCACAAAAAATGACGGGGATCTGAAAGAAACACCAGAAGAAGGAAAAAGATATGTATTACAACTGCTCGGGAAGCGAATCAATTTAAAAACGCGCCCCCAAAAAAACAAGGCAACCAGGGTTCAATCAGAACCGAGGTTGCCGGGTAGGGCTTTCGAGGTAAATTAGTACTTACCGCCGATTCCACCAAACCAGATGACAGCACCAATCACAATGAACACTACTGTGCTGATCAGGGTTACTTTCCATGCTGAAGCATTTTTCTCAATTTCTCTCTGGGTTGTCGCTGCATCGTATCCCATGCCTTATCCTCCTAATATATTTAAACGCTTTATCCTGTCTCAGATAAACTCCCATTCGCGCGGGAAACTGATGATGATTTTCTAGTCCAGATACCCGGCATTACTCGCTTTATGTGTTTCCTTCCTCCTCAAACCCATAAAGCTGAGAAGGATTCTAACCCAGATTTTTTGACAAGGGAAGCAAAACTATTCTGGCAACAAACACGATTCATCCAGCCTGAAAAACCACTGCACCACGCCCTGCGCAGAGTATGTCAGGCAAATAGCAACGCGCCTTATCGATCACGAAGAAGCTGATTGACTGTCCCGGTTGGCACAATTCAAGGAGTCAAGCTCTGTTTTCACCAAATTGGTTTGATCGAGAAATTCAAGCTCTGCCATGACTTTCCCGATCTGTTCCACATCCCCTTTTTCTCTGGCCTCGATCAACCGCAATTTACAACCGAGCCGACCCTCACGATGTATTAGCGCACGGACAACTTCCTCCGGCATTTCCAGTTTGTCCACGACCTGCCGGATTTCCATACCAAACAGCGTATCCAGCAAAGACATGATCCCTGTCATGAAAGCCCGGTCCTGGTAATTTTATCATGCGGACGATCAATAATTGCAATCAGTTCCATCATCCTTCCACGGATGGCCGCAGTTTGCATCAACGCATTGATCTCATTCGCCCCTGAAGAAGTCGTCGCATACAGCAACAACTGGACCCATCTTTTCAAAGGCCGGTAACCCATTGCGATAATGGCTTGCCGTATGGAACCAATTTTCTGTGGCAATGCTACCGCTACGGAATTAACCATACGCAACAAACTGTAGCTCAAGCCCGGTTCACGCTTGAGCAGTTGCTCGATTTCTCCAATCTCGGCATCGCGCATGACCAATGAAAGCAATCGCAGAAGAGATAATTTGCCAGATTCGATTTTGTTACCGGAAATAATGATCGGCTTGGCAAAAAAATATCCCTGAAACATCTCGAATCCGAGGTCCATACACAATTTTGCACGTTCCGGACTATCCACTTTTTCTGCCAGCGGGATAACCGGCCACGCTTTCAGGTCCTGGATTAATTCGCTGATTTCGTTATCTGTCATGGCCAGCACGTCTACCTTGACCACATTGACGATCGGGAGCAATGGCCCGATTTTGCCATCAACCCGGGTGACATCGTCCAGTGCAAGCTGGTAACCCAGCTGCTTCAGTTCAGTACAACGCTGCACCACCTCGGGTGTGGCAGAAATCGTCTCCAGTAGCTCCAGCACCACATACTTGCTGGGTAGCAACAAAATCGCATCGTCCAGTAGCAGCTCGTGACTGACATTGATGAATCCACGCAAATTTCCCAGCACCTGCTGGATTCCCAGATGACCGTATGCATTTACCACCACATTGGCAGAAGCGTGAAACCATCCGAAATTCTTGCCTCATTATCTGTCGATGTCCGGAACAGAAGTTCGTATGCCACAAGGTTCTGGTTTTGATCCAGAATAGGCTGCTTGCCTAGCAGCCTGTCGGACTTGATTTTTGTTTGAACGACACAAAGTGATATTTTGCTGAAAAAAGTGTCAAAAAGGTCATTTTTGACGGTTTTTCCCTTGTTTTTGCTCAATTTCCCATTTGAAGACGCAATGAGGCCATGCGTTTCAAATTCCACGCCAGGCAAACCAGGGTCCACTCTCCTTGACCTTATTCAGGCCACGCAGTGAGAATTGCCGGAATCCCATCACGGATTTGATGATGCCAAACACGGGTTCGACGGTTTGTTTGCGTAGTGCGTACAGTTTGCGCCCTGCCTGGCTTTTCAGTTGTGTGCTGAGCGTTGTGCCGGACTGGCATTGTCCGGCAAGGCAGGTGGCTCGGTAAAACGTTCAAACGGGCCGGGTGGTGGATTCGCGTCCGACTGCCATCAGTGGTTCAATGTCGTGTTTCACAGGCAGCCGCATTGGCTGCGCTGTAAAAGCCGTTATCGGTCAGTAAATGTTCGATCTTCCCAGTGCGGCGGTAATTGTGTCAGCTGATTGAGCATCGGTTTGACCTGTTCCCGATCGTTGCAGGCTGGTGACTGCCGGTGCAACGATTAGCATGCTGTTTGTATCAACGGCCGCCTGGGCATTGTAAGCCTGTTCAAATCCTCCACCGGAGGTGGGCATGATGCGCGATTCCTCGTCTGTCAGGTTGATCTGGTCTTTGTTTGTCGGCCCGACTGCAGGCGGTGCGGGTGGTTTGCCACCCGGTTTTTTGCCACTGATCCTGGCTTTTCTTCCCGCCGTACCAGTTTGTCCTGATAGTCAGCCAGTTCCGTGCATAACGTTCTTTGCGCGCACTTCAATCTTTGCCGGCTTGTGCCAGGGCGGCAAGACGTGTTTCCCGTCGCGCGATTTCTTCCGGCAGCTCCATGCTATCCGGCACAGCACTCTGATCCGCCTGTTCTGCCTGCATCAGCAATTGCTGCACTTCCTGGCGCAGTTGCGGTTCCAGCTTGTCAATGTGCCTGTAAGACAGCGCGCTATGGCGCGAGGCATTGGCGTGTATTTTGCTGCCATCCAGACTGATTGTTCCCAGCTTAAGCAGCTGCATCTCGCATGCAACCTGCAATACCTGCACAAACAGTTCGGAAAATTCATTCAAAAAACGCCGACGGAAGGTTGCCAGCGTGTCATGGTCAGGATGCTGGTTGGCCGCAATAAAACGAAAAGCCAGCGAATCGTAAGTAGCTCGCTCAATCTTACGGCTGGAAAACACTCCCGTTGCATAGCCGTAAACCAGCAGTGCCAGCAGCATATTGGGATGATAGGCTGCACTGCCACGCCCGGCATAGTCTCGTTCAAGCTGCGTTGTGGAAAGATTTTCCACCACTTCAACAATAAAACGCGCCAGATGATTCTCCGGCAGCCATTCATCTACAGAGGGTGGCAGTAAATAGCCCGTACCACGATCTACCGGACGAAAGCGACTCATATCAATATCCCGCAAACAGAAAAAACATATTATCCCTTAATCTGTAAAGTCCGACAGGCTGCTAGAAAAATATTTTTCATTAACAGTACTCGTTCACAGGGGCAATCAAGATGCGGCTTTTGCCGGATTTTTTTGCCTGATAAAGCACATCATCTGCACGTTTAAGCAAGGATTTCTGGTTTTCCCGAAATTGCCGGCAAGCCACTCCGCCACTAAAACTAATGGGCACAGCGTTTCCATCCATATTCGTCAATGCTTTTTTGGAAAAATTGTTCTGTAATCGCTGCATCACCCAAACAGCAGATTCAAGGGTTGTGTCCGGCAGTAATATGACAAATTCTTCACCACCGTAACGGGCCACCACATCACTTGACCGCAAGGATTCTTTTGCAATCTTGGTCAAGTGAATCAGGGCATCATCACCAAACTGGTGGCCGTAGGTATCATTAATTTGCTTAAAATCATCCAGATCGAGTACAGCCGCACACAATGTACTTTCATTGCGATCCGCACGCGCTGCTTCCCGCTGATAAACAGCATCCAGGCCACGCCGGTTAAACGCACCGGTCATCGGATCGTAATGCACCAGTTCCCGTAGCTGCTCCAGCTCCTGCTTAAGCGATTCGATTTGTTTTTCCGCATGTCGCACCTGCTCCTGCGCACTATAAACCTCGTTGCTATAACGCAGACTCCTCGTTTCGCCCAATACAGTACCCAGAATGTTGATAATCTCGTTTACATCACTGGTTTCCCGGATACGGCGTGCATATTGCTCCACCTGCTGGCTATATTCATCCGCACCCACCACCGGTTCTCGATTTTTTGTTGTTCCTCTGGCTTTTTTCTTGCCGGTAGTTGCAGATTTGATCAGCTGCAATACGTTGTCATCATCGTTAACCTGCATGATCATCCTCCTGAACTTGGCTGCAATTATTTGAACTGATTGCTTGTGAAGCACACTCCGGAACCGAACGAGTACTAGTCGAAGTATGCATTTTTTAGCTGCAAGACTAGCAGATTCACTCAGGAACAAAAGGTGGAATTAGGGGAAAACCATGCCGGTTATCAAGCTATGCCTTTGTTGAGAAAACCCATCTGCACACAATAAATTCATGATCAATCACTGCGGGTTAGCTTGGGTGGATATACTCAGCCAGGCGTAGCCACAGCTTTTCGCACATATACGCCTTACAGCTGCCCTGGATGCACTATTTGATACATACCGCCCGCACCTGATGGATATCGGTAATGCCCTGCAACACTTTTTCGATCCCATCCTGTTTCAGGGTACGCATGCCGTCATGCAGCGCAGTCACCAGCATTTCAGCAACACGCGCATGCTCCTGAATGTTTTTCTTAAGTGCATCGGTGGCGGTCAGCAATTCATGCAATCCCACCCGGCCGGCATAACCGGTTTCCGAACAATGTTCGCAACCAACCGGCTCATACAAAACAATCTGCCCTTTTTCATCACCATATTGCTGAATCCACCGGCTTTCAATTTCACGCATGGCGGCCTTGGGATCAGTTTTGAAATGTTCGATATTCTTCAGCTCTTCACAATACTCCGCCAACAATGTCCGAATTTCCTCCTGGCTGGCGACATGCGGTTTTTTGCACTTGCACAGCCGTTTGGCCAGCCGTTGCGCCAGGATTCCCAGTAATGCATCGGCAAAATTGAATGGATCCATTCCCATATCCAGTAAGCGGATGACAGATTCCGGCGCGCTGTTGGTATGCAGGGTTGCGAAAACCAGATGGCCGGTAAGCGAGGCTTCAATGCCGATACTGGTTGTTTCCTTGTCGCGCATTTCCCCCACCATGATGATATCCGGATCCGCCCGCAGAAAAGATTTCATGATGGTGGCAAAAGTCAGGCCTGCCTTGGGATTGATTTGAACCTGACGCAATCCTTTTTGCGTGATTTCCACCGGATCTTCCGCAGTCCAGATCTTGGTTTCCGGGCGGTTCAAATATTTGAGAATGGAATGCAGTGTCGTCGTTTTACCGGAACCTGTCGGGCCAGACAAAAACAGACCGTAGGGTTTACTGATGATTGATTTCAACTGTTGCAGATTGGCAGAGGTAAATCCCATTTTCTCCAGTGGAATCGGTTCGCCCGCCGCCAGAATACGCATGACCACATCTTCCACCCCGCCCGCCGAAGGAATGGTTGCAACCCGCAGCTCGATATCAAGCGGTGCAAACTTGCGGAACTTGATCTTGCCATCCTGCGGTTTGCGTTTTTCCGAAATATCCAGATCACACATGATCTTGAGACGTGTCACCAGGGGGTTACGGTAACTGGCAGGAATTTCAATGTAAGGCATCAACGAACCATCTTTGCGGAAACGGATGCTGGTTTTTCCCTTGCCAGGCAGTGGTTCGATATGAATATCCGAGGCGCCCATTTTGTAGGCATCCATGATGACGCGGTTCACCAGCTTGACCAGTTCGTTATCTGCTGCCGCAGAAGCTTCATCGGCTTCCGTCTCCCTGGTTTCCTCTCCCCCGTCTCCCAGACTGGAGAGCATTTCATCAATACTGCCACCAATATTTTCGGTTTCATTGCCACCGTAAAACAAATCCAGCGTAGCCTGAAATTCGCGCCGGGTACAAACCGTGTAGATTACCTTGCGTTTTGGGAAAATCTGATTGACGATCCGCAACGCCTTGATCCGCTCGGGATCGAGCGCCAGCACCACCAACCCGTCATTACCTTCATCTATTGGTAACCAGCTGCTGCTCTCGACAAATTCACGCTTGAGATTCCTGAGCAGATCCATCGGCTTGATCCGATCCGGCCGGTGACGTTCATATCTCACACTGTAAAAAGTAGCCAGCGCCTCGCCCACCTGCGCCACACTCACGCCAAATTCATCAATCAATACATCTTCCAGATCATGGCCCGTTTCACGAGCCTGCCTGGTTGCCAGTTCAAATTCACTGGCACTGATCAGGGCATCAACGATCAATTGATCGTAACGGGTTCTGCCCAGTATCTGCTGCATCTGACGCTGCTTGAGAGCAACAGTCAGTGCCTGACAGATTTCACTCAGACCATCCACTACGCTCTGCGGGAAAGGTTCATCTGTCCTGTTATTGATCAGCTGCACCACACCCAGCAGATTGTTGTCAGCAGCATTCAGCACCGGCACTACCAGCATCTGTTTGGTCCGGTAACCCGTCCGTTTGTCCACCTCCTGCAAAAAGCGTAGATATTCACTCTGCTCTCTGAGCTCACCACGATCGTATACATCCTTGAAATTGACCGTTTTTTTGTGCAAACCGACAAAACCGGCAATACTGTGTTCATTGATCGGCAATTTCAAATCTTGCCAGGAATCCAGCCCGGTTTTAACGCGCGAGGTCAAACAGGTTTTATCATCACTCGCGGCATAAACTGTCAGACGATCTGCATTAAAGATTTCGCAGATGTCCCGGCTCACTTCAAAAATGATCTCATCTACATTGCTGGCAGTGTGGATTTTGTCAATCACCGCCTGTAAATATCCGTCAACACCCAACGAATTTCCGGAACTCGCAACAATGCCGGGATTGGTTCCAAAAGTCAGAGGTGTACTCATATTCATCCAATCCTAAAATTCAAATATCTGATTGCCCATCAATCTATGTGGATTAAAGTGGCCTGCTTTGGCAACGATTTCCCGCATAGTGACCTCAGCCTCGCCTTGGCGCAGATGGGTAATGTATATTTCGGCATTTTGTTGCAGTTTATTCAGCTCATTCGCAAGCAAGGCAGGATAAAAATGTCTGGATCGCCTGGCTATATCGCATTGGGCATTGCTGAAAGCAGATTCAATAATCAGGTAGCGCAGGTTGGCAATCTGGTTGATGGCTTCCCATAATGCGTCACTGGCTGTGGTATCTCCGGTAAACACCAAACTTGCCTGACCGGAATCCAGCTGAAATCCTACGGATGGAACGATATGACAGGCTGGCAAAGGCGTGATCCTGCGGCTGCCCAGCACCACCGTATCGCCTATCGCAATCGGCTCGTAACACAAATAGGGATGAGCGACATCAGGGATGCATGAAAAATCCGGCCAGATATGCCAGTTAAAAATGTGCTTCTGCAGACTTTCCAGTGTTTCGGGCAAAGCATGTACAACCAGAGGGCGATTACGCAAACCGCCAATCGTATCAATCAGGAAAGGAATAAAGGCAATATGATCCAGATGGGAATGCGTTACAAATACATGATCGATTTTCAGCAGATCATCCAGAGAGAGCGTACCCACCCCGGTACCAGCATCGATCAGAATATCCTCATCCAGCAACATTGCAGTGGTATGGGAATTGCTCCCGATTCCACCGTCACAACCCAGTACTTTTAATTTCAAATTTATTAACCCTCCATCATGGATTTAACAGCAACCTCCGGCAGGCCATTTGCTGTAGTAGATGGAGGATTACGGCCGTTTTTCGCTATTTGAGCAGCAATACCGGAATCGTCGAAAGCTGGATCAGCTTACTGGCTACCGAACCAAGCAACAAACCCTTGACCGCGCCCAGTCCGCGCGGCCCGATGACAATCTGATCACATTTTATCTCGTCGGCAAACTGGAGAACCATATCCACCACCTCTCCCACAACGACATGATGGCGGTAGGCAATTCCCTTTTCTTCCAGATAATCGCGTGCCTGCTGCAGGCTTCTGAGCCCTTCCTCCCGGTAGTAATCACCAATCTCTTCCTTGCTGACAAACATGGAAACATTGCCGGTCAGCGGCATCCGTACATTCAGCAGATGAACCTCAGGTTTTTCACGATACCAATCGAGCCTTTTCACAAATTCCTCGATCGCTCGGGCAGACGCTTCGGAACCATCAACTGGTAGCAACATTTTTAACATAGGATTTTTCTCCCTCACGTGTGTTTCACCATAAACTACATTTTGTTCCACAACTGGAATAGCAGGATTGCGGCTGGTTTCAATCACGGATCTCAATGCGGTCCGCATCACCACACAAACAATCCAGCAATCAGTCTTTTTCCAGCAAATCCATGGACGCCCGCGCTTTCTTTTGTGTCCGGGCAGCCAACCATTTTCCGGTGCCTATCACCAGCAGTGAACAGGTTATCGGTACACCCCATTGCAGGATAGCCGACTGTGTGTCAAACCATTCCTGACTGACAGCATCGCCTATCAGCAAACCACCGGCAACCCAACCGAGAAAACCGGCGCCAATGATGATGATTACTGGAAAACGCTCGATCCACTTCATCACCAGCTTGCTTCCCCAGACAATGATAGGAACGCTGAACAACAAGCCGAATATTACCAGTGCCAGACTATCCCTGGCCGCACCGGCGATTCCCATGACATTGTCCAGGCTCATCACAGTATCGGCGATGATAATGGTTTTGATCACACCCGGCAGAGTGGTAGCGCCCCCTTTCACAATCGGCCCGCTTTCACTGGCCGGCTCCGGCAACAACAATTTAACGCCAATCCATAACAGCAACACTCCACCAGCAATTTTCAGATAAGGCAAGGTTAGTAACTGAAGCGCAAAAAAAACCAGCAGGACCCGTATGCCGATCGCCCCTGCCGCTCCCCAGAAGATTCCCTGATTACGTTTGTGCTCCGGCAGATGCCGGCAAGCCAGCGCAATCACCACGGCATTGTCGGCACCCAGCGCAATATCGATGGCAACAATCTGCAAAACAGCAATCCAGAACTGCGGATCGGTGACTTCCATATTTTTTACTCCTGTCGTTCGAAAATGAAAGCATATACTTCATCCTGCCGCCGCAAGGTATCCCGGTAGCCCAGATCAATCAGCGCCTGGCAAAAAGGAGCTTCAAACAATACATAACTGAGCATGGCAGAACCTTTTGGCCCCATTGCACCGGCTGCGTGAAAGAAATAACGTATCGGACGCGGCAGGCTGTTGGCATATTCCCGCGCAAAATCCTCAATTTTCTCGCTGGGGGTGATCACCATGCTTTCCACCACGCGCAATCTGGGTGTATCTGCCACCTGGCTTTCCGGAATCAGGGAAAGCGTCTGGTTGATACGACGCAGGCGCTCCAGATCAAAATCCAGATTATCGACAAAAATACTGTTCATCATGTGGCCGGCTATTTGCGCCATCGGTGGGTAACCCGTTACCTTGACGCGCTCGCAATCCATTTCTTTCTTCTCGTTTACACCGATCACCAGCACACGATCCGCACCCAGATGCAATGCCGGACTCAGCGGTGCAATCTGCCGTATGGAGCCATCACCAAAATATTCGCGATTCACCCGGATTGCCGGAAAAATAAATGGAATCGAAGCCGATGCCACCAGGTGCTGAATGCCTATGCGCGATGGAACACCGATGCGTTGCGCCCGTTTCCAGGGAATAATGCTGGGATTAGCCTGATAGAAAGTCACCGACTGCCCGGAGGCATATCCCCAAGCTGTAATTCCGAGTGCGTGCAACGCCCCAGCGTGAATGCTCCTACGTATTCCCCTGAAAGGCAGATGACAAGCCAACAGCTGCCGGAGCGGGGTATTGTCCAGCAGAGAAACCGGCCTGCCTGCCATTCTGCTTGATACGATCGAGCCAAAATAACGCAGCGCGTTATGCAGCACCCCGACCAAATCGGAGCGATAAATCTGGCTGGTATGCAGATGGCCCCAGACCCCTTCCAGCCGCTTGATCCCCGTAGAAAAATGGGTTGCGGCCATGGCAAGGCCTGCAGCATTGATTGCTCCGGCCGAAGTACCGCAGACCACTGGAAAAGGACTGCGTGCGTGGGGCGGCAACATTTCAGCAATGGCCCGCAATACGCCTACCTGGTAGGCGGCACGAGCCCCGCCTCCGGTCAGAACCAGACCCAGTCTCGATGGTCGTGGATCTTGCACGGCCATTTTATCTACGGGCAATTTACTTCACCCCGATTTTTACCAGCATCAATCCTTCCGCTCCTTTCTTGTTTTTCCGGTTTCCCCATGTCGCAAACAATGCCTGACACACAAAATTCCTGCGGATTGCCTGAACCAGCAGACTGAAGATCACGCCGACACCCGCGCGACTATACAACAACTGCCATTTTCGCGAGATTTTTTCAACCAGAAAATAGGGTGTGAAAAATCCCGCGATAGTCAATCCCGCCCCGAATGCAATCCCGATATGCCACAGTGCTAAAATGCCCCGGCACGGTTCATTTTTCTAATAACCACAATAACCAGGAGAGCGCACAATGACACACACTGGCCTTTTTCCATCCATAGAGCCTTATGATCACGGTATGCTCCAGCTGGATGATATTCACACCATGTATTGGGAACAATCGGGCAATCGCAACGGCATCCCTGTCCTGTTTTTACACGGCGGGCCAGGTGCAGGTGCCACCCCTGCCCATCGGCGTTTCTTTGATCCCGCCCGCTACCGGATTGTTATTTTCGATCAGCGTGGCGCCGGACGTTCCGTGCCACTGGGTGAAACCAGGGACAACACCACTCCGCTGCTGATCGAGGATATCGAAACGTTGCGGCGACATCTCGGGATTGAACAATGGCTGGTTTTTGGTGGCTCCTGGGGCAGCACACTGGCGCTTGCCTACGGCGAGGCTCATCCTGATCGCTGCCTGGGATTCATCCTGCGCGGTATCTTTCTTTGCCGGCCTGGTGAAATCAACTGGTTTCTGTATGGCTTGCGCAATTTTTTCCCTGAAGTCTGGCGCGAATTTACCGCCCGCCTGTCACCAATCGAACAATGTGACGTTCTGGCTTCCTACTACCGTTTGTTGATGGATCCCGACCCTGCTGTGCACATGCCCGCAGCAAAAGCATGGGGGCGCTACGAAGGAAGCTGCTCTACCCTGCTACCCAGCCCAGGTACAGTCGATTATTTCGCCAGTGATACCGTCGCCCTCGGTCTGGCAAGGATGGAAGCGCACTATTTCCGGCACAATATCTTTCTGCCGGAGAACAGCCTGCTTGAAAACATTCACAAGATTCAACACCTGCCGGCCGTCATCGTACAAGGGCGTTACGATGCCGTCTGCCCGATCGCCAGTGCTTATGATCTGCACCTGGCCTGGCCGGAAGCAGACTATATTGTTATCAACGATGCCGGTCATTCAGCCTGGGAGCCCGGCATTCTCACCGAACTCGTCAAGGCCACCGAGAAATTTAAGCAGTTACAGTAACAAAGTGCATGTATAACTCCGATTCTGTTCCGGCTTCACTCCAGCCGGGACAGATCCATCAGCCCGGCGAGCTGCCGCACATCAAGCTGTTCCTGAAACGGCAACACACCCAGCAACGGGCAGTCCAGCCATTCAGTCAGTGTTTGAAGATTGGCTTCCAATTGCAACATGGTTGGATCAATGGTGTTAGCCACCCAGCCGGCCAGTTTCAGTCCAGCAGATTCAATCGCCCGGGCGGTCAGCAAGGCATGATTAAGGCAACCCAGCCGGATGCCCACCACCAGAATCACCGGCAGCCCCAGCATTCCGGCAAGATCTCCGGTATCGTAGCGCTTACCCGGTACACCTGATGAAGATAGCGGCACTCTGAACCCACCAACACCTTCGACGATCGTTACTTCTGCCACCGACTGCAATTTTTCACAGGATTGCCGGATTACTTCCGGATCAATCCGGACACCGGTGTGTTGCGCGGCGATATGCGGTGCAATCGGTGCATCAAAAGCGTAAGGATTGATCAGCGATTGCGGCAGGCTGATGTTACTAGCGGCTTTCAAGTGTTCCACATCCTGCCAGAAGCTGTTTTCGCAGCCCGCTGCTACCGGCTTCATGCCGATCACACTACGGCCTTGCGCAGCAAACGCATGTAGCAAAGCACAACTCACCGTTGTTTTTCCGATCCCGGTATCGGTGCCAGTGATAAAAAATCCTATCGGCATGGTCAGGGTGCCAGGCCAAGCTTGCGCCGTGTCTCCGGTTTCAATTGCACTGTGCGCGTCTCCGGTTTCCAGGCATGGCCATAGATCACTTCATACGTGGCGGGTAACCTTCCTTGCTGACGCAGCGTTTCATACTGGTCGATCACTTGCTGCCATGCTCCTTTGCCAGTCAATCCGCGCCTGCGCCCCTGGGTCACGTTGTGCGCGCCGATTGCTTTGAGATCATGCATCACCCCCCTGATATCCTCATAGGTCAGCGTGATGTATTCCATATCCATGACCGGCAGCGAAAAACCGCTGTTCACCAGCATGTCGCCGATATCGTGCATATCCGTAAAACGGTTGACATGGCTGAACGGATCCACCGATTTAAATGACTGGCGCAACTCCTTCAGCGTATCCGGTCCGAATGTGCTGAACATCAACAATCCGCCGTTCACCAGCACACGGTGCGCTTCCGTAAAAGCCTGTCCGAGATCGTTGCACCACTGAATCGCCAGATTAGACCAGATCATCCCGATACTGGCCTCGCGCAAAGGCAATTGCTCGATATCCGCGCATAAATAGTTTCCGGTTTGGGGACGGCTGAACGGCAACCAGCGCTGCCATCCGGATACTTGCCCTGGAGCTGCTGCCCGTGCACAGTCATGCATCGTCAGCGCGATATCCAGCGGCATGATTTCCGCATCCGGATAATGTTCGATCAGCTTGCGTGTGCCGTAGCCGGTTCCGCTACCCGCATCGAGAATACGGGTGGGAACATATTTGATGTATTCCAGCCGGGATAACATGCGATCACATATTTCCCGCTGCAGTACGGCAGACTGGTCGTAGCCGGTTGCCGCCCGTTCAAATGACCGGCGCAACAGGCGCTTGTCGAGGATATGATCATAATGCATCGAAACAACTCACGAATCGTTCAGGAAAGGAAAGAAACGGCGCATGGCCGCAATGAGGAAATAATCTCAGGTGCGCTTGTGGCAAATGCTGCTGCATCCATTCTGCAGCACCGGCCGGGGTGATGACATCGTTCTGGCCGTGAATCAGCAGCACAGGCTGCCCAATCCGGTTCAATTCAGCTCTCAAATCACTGGTTTGCAGTATTTTCAACCCGATCTGCAAGGTGGTGGCGTCCGGTGGCCGGTCACACAAAACACTCTCGCGCAACCGTGCCAGCACACGGGTTTGATCCTCGCTACCACTGATCTGCAGTGTCAGAAAGCGATTGAGCGTCTGGGTGTAGTCACGCATCAAGTTTTCCATGAACAGGGTCAGGGTAGTCGCTTCCATTCCCCATGGCCAGTCTGCCTGTTTGACAAAACAAGGGGTACTGGCTACCAGCACCAGCCGCTGCACGCGTTCCGGCGCCTGCAATGCCAGCCGGATAGCCACCTGTCCGCCAAGCGACCAGCCACACACGCTGTAACTGCCGGGCAAACGGTCCGCAATCACTGCAGTCATTTGTTCCAGTCATTCCAGTACGCAAACACGGCTGGCCCCGAGACCCTGCAAATCAACCCGAGGCAGGCGGAAACGACGCGACACTGGTTCCACCACGCTATCCCACACCCCGCTGTGCATGGCCCAGCCATGCAGCATCACCAGATCAGGGCCGTTTCCGGTCGTTTCAATATGGATACCGGCCATGTCAGGGTCGGGCCAGTGCCTGCAGAGCTACGCTCAACCGATCGATATCCGTTTCGGTATGCGCGGCAGACAAACTGATGCGCAACCGCGCCCTGCCTTCCGGCACGGTCGGCGGGCGGATGGCCGGCACCCAGATACCCTGTTCACGCAGCGCCAGATCCAGTCGCACAGCCTCCTGGCTTTCACCTGTCAGCAAAGGCTGTATCGGTGTTTCCGAAGGCAATAGCTGCCAGGGTAGCGGTTGCAGATTGTTGCGCAATCGTCCGATCAGCCGTGCAAGCTGTTCCCGCCGCCAGGAGTGCTGTTCGATCAGCTGCAGGCTGGTCAGCAGGGCATGTGCCAGCAAAGGAGCGGCTGCTGTGGTGTATCCGTAAGTGCGGCCGTGCTGGATCAGTGTTTCGATAACGGGCGCCTGTGCCGCCACAAAAGCACCGGATACGCCCGCCGCCTTGCCCAGTGTCGCCATGTAAATCAGATGCGGCGCAGCCCGCTCTTCCTGTTGCAGGGAATACAGGCTGCCGCTGCCCCGTTCGCCGAGTACACCGAAGCCGTGCGCATCATCCAGCAGCAGCCAGGCATCAAAACGCCGACACAACGCCAGCAATCCGGCAACCGGTGCTGTGTCTCCATCCATGCTGAATACCGCATCGGTGATCACAAGCTTGCGCCGTGCATCTGTCTTCTCCAGCTGTTTCTCCAGCGTAGCGAGATCGAGATGCGGGTAGCGGATAAACCGGGCGCGTGATAGCAAAGCAGCATCATTGAGCGAGGCATGGTTGAGACGGTCCGCGAAAATCACATCTTCGCGGCCAACCAGTGCAGTGACCGCAGCCAGATTGGCCATGTAGCCGGTAGAAAACAGCAATGCGCGTGGCAGCCCGACAAACGCAGCCAGTGCCTGTTCCAGCATATGATGCGCTTGTGACTGGCCGCTGATCAGATGCGATGCTCCCGAACCCACGCCGTAACGCCGCGCCCCTTCTGCTATTGCTTCGATTAAAGCAGGATGATTGGCCAGCCCCAGGTAATCGTTGCTGCAGAAAGCGAGAAATTCCCTGCCATCAATCGTGACATGTGGCGATTGTGGTCCTTCCAGCACCGGACGCGAGCGGTACAATCCCTGCTGCTGGCGCTGTTGCAGTGCCTCGCTCAGATCTGCCAGCATATTGCTACGCAATCCGCTCGTTACAATGCATGCAGCCCCAGTTTTTCGAATAATGCCAGATCACTTTCTGTTTCCGGATTACCGGTTGTCAGCAGTTTATCGCCATAAAAAATGGAGTTGGCTCCTGCCAGAAAACACAATGCCTGAATCGCTTCCGGCATTTGTCTGCGTCCGGCAGACAGCCTGACCATCGCCTTGGGCATAGTAATGCGCGCAGCTGCGATGGTGCGAACGAATTCAAATGGATCGAGCTCAGGTGTGCCGTGCAAAGGCGTTCCCTCTACCTGCACCAGATAATTGATCGGTACCGATTCGGGATAAGGATCGAGATTGGCCAGTTGCGCAATCAACCCTGCCCGCGCAGTACGGGATTCGCCCAAGCCGACAATGCCGCCACAGCAGACATTGATATTGGCGCTGCGCACTTCTTCCAGCGTATCCAGCCGATCCTGATATTCGCGCGTGGTAATGATTTCGCCATAAAATTCGGGTGCAGTATCGAGGTTATGGTTGTAGTAATCCAGCCCGGCCTGTTTGAGCTGGGCTGCCTGCCCCGGTTTCAGAATACCGAGTGTGGCACAGGTTTCCATGCCCAGTTCCTTGACGGCACTGATGATCCCGGTCATGTGCTCGATGTCGCGCTGCTTGGGTCCACGCCAGGCGGCACCCATGCAAAAACGAGTGGCACCGCTTTCCTTGGCCTGCAATGCCGCTGCCACGACTTCCTCGCGCGACAGAATGGCCTGATTCTCCACGCCTGTGTGGTAACGCGCAGCTTGCGGGCAATAGGCACAATCCTCCGAACATCCGCCGGTTTTTACAGAAATCAGGGTGGATAATTGCACGCCATTGGCATCGTGATACTGGCGGTGCAGCGTTTGCGCCTGAAAAATCAGATCAGCAAATGGCAAATCCAGTAGTGATTCAATCGCTGCTATCGACCAGCGCAATGACGATTCCTGCTGTGCAGCCGAACCCGCTCCGGAACATGCACATCCACATTGTTGTTCAGAAGTTAAACCCGTTCCACTTTCCATGATCATCCTCGGCTCTCGCCTGCTCCAGGCTATAATAAATAACAGATGATCATCACGGATAAACCCTCAAGTTGTCAATTTTTTCCACCAAAAATCTGAACAGGCGATTAAATTTTGCACAATTTTTCAGACAAAAGCACTGTGTGTTGTGTCTGGCGCCGGATCATCAGAATATCTGCCATGCCTGCCTGCAGGATCTGCCCAGGCTATCGCCAGTACACTGCCCTTCCTGTCTGTTGCCGGTGCCCACTCCCGAAATTTGCGGAGCCTGCCTGCGCAACCCGCCTACCTGGGATTATGTCAGTGCCGCCCTGCGTTATACCTTTCCGGCTGATGCATTGATACAGGCGCTGAAATACCGCTCCGATTTACCTCTGGCACCAATACTGGCCGATTTATTGCTGGCCGGATTGCGCAACGAACCCTTGCCGGATTATGTCATTCCGGTACCTCTTCATCCTGACAGGCTGCAGGCCCGGGGTTTCAACCAGGCACTGGAAATCAGCCGCCATTTATGCAAAAAAACAGGTTGTGAATTGCTGCCTTCCGCCTGTGCACGCACCCGCAGCACACCCTCGCAAACCGAGCTGCCGTGGAAAAACCGGCAGCAGAATGTCCGCAATGCCTTTACCTGTTCGCGCGATTTTTCTGGCAAACGGATAGCCATCGTCGATGATGTCATGACCAGTGGTGCGACGATGAATGAACTGGCCAGAGTCATACGTCGTCAGGGTGCAACCGGGGTCCACGCCTGGGTGATTGCCAGAGCATTTCCGGGTCATTTCCCTGCAAATCAGCAAACACATTCGCCCAAAAACAGAACTACCGGATAACCAGAAAAAATCTTCATCCATCAACATGTTCCATATCATTCTCCACCAACCAGAAATCCCGCCCAATACCGGCAACATCATCCGCCTCTGCGCCAATACTGGCGCACAACTGCATCTGATCAAGCCGCTGGGATTCAATTTGAGCGACCGGCATCTGCGACGCGCCGGGCTGGATTACCACGAATGGGCCAGTCTCGCCGTACATGAAGATCTGGCCGCCTGTCTGAAATTGATGGATGGCCACCGTATTTTTGCAATCACCACCCGGGCAACACAACATCACGACAAGGTAAGTTATATCAGTGGAGATGCGTTTCTGTTCGGCTCAGAAAGCCGTGGATTACCCGCACAGGTGCTGGAAAGCTTCCCGCAGGATCGCCGTATCCGCATTCCCATGCGCCCCACTTCCCGCAGCCTGAATCTCTCCAATGCCGCTGCAGTGATCGTATTTGAAGCCTGGCGACAAGCCGGTTTCGAAGGTGGAATCTGACCTGATACCACGGTCTATTCACAGACACTGGATCATCCAAAAACATGCCAGGGTAATGTCGGCAGACAAAATGCTACCGTGCTATCCTACAAATAGCTTCACAGCAAAGAGGGTTTTCAGGTGCATCGTTTACCGCTGTTATTCAGGCTGACCAGATGACATGTATTGCTGCCGGTAACAGCTCTTGAGAAGGAGAATTACAATGGCTTCATACTTATCTGCAAATACAGGCCCGGACCTGACAAAAGGGGTTTCCCTCCAGGATTTTGGCGATCAGCCGCTGCTACGCGGACATGTGGCAGACGAGCCGGTCATCCTGGTTCATGTAGGTGATGAAATCATGGCGGTTGGCGCATCGTGCACACACTATGGCGCTCCACTGGAAGAAGGGCTGGTTGCTGGCGAAACGATACGCTGCCCCTGGCACCACGCCTGTTTTTCACTGCGCGATGGTGAAGCGCTTGGCGCTCCCGCATTTGATTCACTCCCATGCTGGCAGGTTGAACGCGATGGAGGCCGAATCATCGTGCGAAACAAAATTACGCCGGAACCACTTTCTCCCTCTCCTGCTGTAACACCTGATCCGCCTGCCAATATCGTCATTATCGGTGGTGGCGCTGCGGGATTCTCCTGCGCAGAAATGTTGCGGCGACGCGGTTATCAGGAACAGATCACTCTGCTAAGCGATGATGCTGACGCCCCCTGTGACCGCCCCAATCTGTCAAAGGATTATCTGGCGGGCAATGCGCCGGAAGAGTGGATTCCGCTGAAGCCCGGCAGTTTTTATACAAAAAATCATATCGATCTTCATCTTCGAACAAAAGTAACAAGCATCGATACCGTCGCGCGCACCGTCCTGACCAGCGATGGACAGGTTTTTCCATTTGATCGCCTGCTGCTGGCAACGGGTGCTGAGCCGGTTCGGCCACCTATTCCCGGCGCCGACCAGAATCACGTCTTCACCCTGCGTACACTGGCCGATAGCCGCGCTATCATCCAACAGGCAAAGCACGCCAAATCCGCTGTTGTACTGGGCTCCGGATTCATCGGCCTGGAAGCCGCTGCCGCGTTGCGTGCGCGTGGACTGGATGTGCATGTGATCTCGCTGGATCAGGAACCTCTGGAAAAAATACTTGGCACCAAACTGGGTGTATTTATCCGCAATCTCCACCAGCAACATGGCGTGCAATTTCACATGGGCACCTCCATTACCCGTATCGATGCAAGCAAGGTTGTGCTGAACAATGGCAACGAACTGGCAGCTGGACTCGTCATCCTCGGCGTAGGTGTCAGGCCGCGCGTATCACTGGCAGAAGCTGCCGGAATCACCGTCGATAACGGCATTCTGGTGAACGAATACCTGGAAACCAGCGTACCCGGCATTTTTGCAGCCGGCGATGCAGCACGCTGGCACGATCTGGGCAGCGGCCAGAAGCAGCGGATCGAGCACTGGGTGCTGGCCGAACGGCATGGACAAGTTGCAGCAGAAAACATGCTCGGGGCGCGCACAGCCTTTTGCGATGTTCCCTTCTTCTGGAGCGCACATTATGACATCTCGATTCGCTATGTCGGCCATGCCCGATCATGGGACAAACTCGAAATCGAAGGCGATCTGGACATGCATGACTGCCTGATCCGTTACCAGAAAGAAGGCAGGACGATTGCTGTTGCCGCCATTGGTCGCGACAAACAGGCACTTGAATATCGGGCGCTGATGGCGCAACAACCATGCTGATCTTCCGGGCGCAAGGCGGAAAGTGAATCTGCCTTTTTACACCGTTGGGCATTCCACTCGCACGCTGGAAGAATTCATCGAATTATTGCGCACAGCAAAAGTGGAATGGGTGGTAGATGTGCGCACCGTTCCACGCTCGCGCACCAATCCGCAATACAACCAGGAAACGTTCCCTGCCAGCCTGACCAGGTCCGGCATTGGCTACGAACACATTCCACAACTAGGTGGTTTACGCGCCAAGTCAAAAACAGTATCGCCTGATGTCAACGGTTTCTGGGAGAACCAGAGCTTTCACAATTTTGCCGATTACGCGCTTTCCGACACATTCCATGATGGCCTTGGCAAACTGATCGCACTGGGACGGAAACACAGATGTGCCATCATGTGTTCCGAGTCCGTCTGGTGGCGCTGTCACCGGCGCATCATTTCCGACTACCTGCTGATACACGGTGAAACCGTTTTGCACCTGATGGGATATAACAGGATAGAAACCGCCCATTTGACGGAAAGCGCATCTATTCAGCCACCCGGCCTCATCACCTACCCTACTATGGCACGCCCCGGCTAAAACCGGATTTTCTTCGGCAACTCCCAGGTAATAACATCCCTGTTCCAGCTTGATAAGAACCGGAATTGCAATCATGCGCGCTCTGTTATAGCGGTATTTTGTTCTTCAAAGGCCCGGGGCCAGGATTATTGCATCGTTCCAGTTCCAGCATCTCCAGCCACCAAAGATCAGCAACAACGATTCATCCTGCCCTTGCTGCCATAACGTGCTTCCAGACGTTCACGAAAAAATGCTTCTTGCGACATGATTGCCTGACCGGGATGCGCGCTTCTCATGTGCTCGATATAAGTACTATATTCCGGTACGCCAACCATCAGCCGCAAACTCTGGGTGAGCTGTTTCCAGACATGGTTTATTACATTATTCATCGCGATGATTTCCCTCGATCATTTTTCACTGGCTACGTAAACAGGTAACAATTCAAATGGTGCTTCACTGGTTGTCGGGTGACGGACAATGCGCGCCTGTAGAATGGTCCGGATACCGAATGCCAGCATGCTGACAAGCACGACCATAAACAATGTTGTCAATACGGTGTTGATGTAGTCGTTGAATATAACCTGCTGCATTTGTGCCACGGATTTGGCCGGAGCCAGCACGGTACCTTGCATCACCGCATCCTGATATTTCCCAGCATGTGCAAGGAAACCGATTCGCGGATTGTCATGAAATATTTTTTGCCAGGCGGCGGTCAGGGTGCAGGTATAAACCCATATGGCGGGAATCACCGTAATCCAGGCAAAACGATCGAGCTTCATCCTAAACAACACGCAAGTACACAAAACCAGTGCAATACCAGCAAGCATCTGATTGGCAATACCAAATAGCGGCCACAGTGTATTGATACCGCCCAGTGGATCAATTACACCCTGGTACAAGAAATATCCCCAGCCGGATACACAAATACCCGTGGCAATCAGGCTGGCCACGAGCGAATCGGTCTGTTTCATTGCTGGGATGAACGTGCCCAGCAGATCCTGCAGCATAAAACGCCCAGCGCGCGTTCCGGCATCCACTGCCGTCAGGATGAACAACGCTTCAAACAGAATGGCAAAGTGATACCAGAACGCCATCATCGCGCCATCTCCCACTACATCAGACAAAATTTGCGCCATCCCGACCGCCAGTGTCGGCGCACCGCCAGTACGTGAAATAATGCTGTGCTCGCCGACGTTCTGTGCAGTTTGCGCGATCATTTCCGGTGTGATATGGAATCCCCATTGCGAGATGGTTTGTACAGCCGATTCCGCCGTAGTGCCGATGATGGCAGCCGGACTGTTCATCGTAAAATAAATACCAGGCTCAAGAGCTGACGCGGCCACCAGTGCCATGATCGCTACAAATGATTCCATCAGCATAGCGCCGTAACCAATAAAGCGTGCATCAGCTTCGTTCTGAATCATTTTTGGCGTGGTACCCGATGCAATCAGGGAATGAAAGCCGGAAATCGCGCCACAAGCAACGGTCACAAACAGGAACGGAAACAAATCACCCGACCAGACCGGACCCGAACCATCAACGAATTGCGTCAATGCGGGCATTTTCAGTTCCGGCGAAATAATAATGATCCCAATAGCCAGACCTACGATAGTGCCGATCTTGAGAAACGTTGACAGATAATCACGCGGAGCCAGCAGCAGCCATACCGGCAATACCGAAGCGATAAAACCATAGCCGATCAATACCCAGGTCAATTGTTCGCCGGTTGCTGTAAAAAATGCTGCCCATACAGGATTTTCCTGCACATACTGGCCAGCCACGATCGATAGAACCAGCAACACGAATCCGATCAGTGATACCTCTGCAATGGCACATGGCCGGAGGTAGCGTGAATAAATACCCATGAACATTGCAATCGGGATCGTTGCAGCCACGGTAAATGTTCCCCATGGCGATTCAGCCAGCGCCTTGACTACAATCAGCGATAAAACGGCAAGCAGGATCAGCATGATGAAAAATGTGCCAAATAGCGCAATCATGCCAGGAACATATCCCAGTTCCGATTTGATCAGATCACCGAGTGAACGTGCATGGCGCCGTGTTGATATGAACAAGATAATGAAATCCTGTACGGCGCCGGCAAAAACAACACCAGCGAGTAGCCACAACATACTTGGCAAATATCCCATTTGCGCCGCAAGGATCGGCCCGACCAGCGGCCCGGCACCAGCTATTGCAGCAAAATGGTGACCAAACAGCACATATTTGTTTGTTGGGACATGATCCAATCCATCGTTGTATTTATACGCTGGTGTCATTCTTGTGGCATCCAGCTTCAGTACCCGATTCGCTATAAACTGGCTATAAAACCGGAAGGCGATTACATATACACAGACAGCTGCAATCACAACCCAGATTGCACTGATTGATTCTCCCCGATTGAGAGCAATAACACCTATTGCTGCCGCCCCCAACAGAGAAAACAGTAACCAGCCTGCCCATTTGATTAACTGATTCATGGCTACCCCAAATAAAAAATATCTGCAATTTTGCCATGGTTATTGCTAAAAACTTTGCAAACAAAGCTGTAAAGTCATTAATCAAAATGAAACAGATGTCTTCAGACAAAATGTCAGTATCTAAAAGCCTATTGAAGTATCCAAAATTACTTGACCATCGCATGCTTTCTCCAAATGACTCGGCTAAAGACAACAAGAAAATTGCCGATGAGACTTGTGGTCGGGTGATATGCACCAGTCCAGAATTTCGTTGAATCAATCACGAAACCTTTCTTCTAATTTCTTTTGGAGATAAACGAATGCAGAAAATTTTTGTAATTCTGGCAGTATTACTGGGATTTAACTTTTCGGTATTGGCTGGCGTCGATATCAACACAGCCAGTCAGGCAGATCTTGAATCTGTAAAGGGACTAGGGCCTGTAAAAGCAAAAGCAATCATCGAATACCGGAACACACATGGCATGTTTAAATCAGTAGAAGAGCTCACTAACGTAAAGGGTATTGGAGCCGGAACGCTCAAGTATCTGGGAGATCAAGTAAGTGTGCAAGAAGAAAACACCTCTACTGAAAAGACAACACCTTAAATTTGTTTTGTAGTAGAAATGGCCTGACAGTTATCCGATAGGGTGAAAATAACTGTCAGGCCAAATTCAATTTTTCTAACGTAATTTTTAGCGTGTAAAGCTTCCCTAGCCTACAACTTCACGATGTTCTGTGAAAGATTTCCTATGAGATTATTTCCTGGAACTCAAGCTATATTAATAGAGGTGAGATCCCTATCAACTGGAAGCTCTATTTGACATGTATTACTGTTAAACCAGATCAAATATCAACTTCAAGCATTACTATTTTTTTTCTTTTTCATAAAGAAGAAAGCGCCAGCACCTGCAGCCACAGCCAGCAATCCGAATATCAATGGCATATTTGATTTACCACCAGTACCGACTGCAAATGGGAATCGTGAAATATGCTCAACACCACCTTCATCTCTGATTGTCACTAACCCAACAAACCTGCCTTCTGCCGGAAAATTATGTTCAAAGGTCACTGATCCATTCAGGTATACCTTGGGAGGAACATGAAAGATGGTCAGTTCTTCTATATTCTCTTCTGCACCTGGTTCTGAACCTGTATCACGAATTATCCGCACTTCTGTTGTCATCGGACGTAGCGCTTCATCAACATAATCCAGTGCGACAATCGTCCGGCCAATATTGGGTATGTCTTCACAGAATTCCTTTTCTTGTGTGCTCTCGGGTTGATATCCTGTGAAATGCATGGTATAGGGGCCAATTGTGAGCTTGCACATGTCTTCAGCCAAGGACAGCCCTCCATGAGCTTGCACCTGAACTGAACACATCATCCCAATTAAAGCACCACCAATCCATTTCATTCCCAATGTTGTCCACTCTTTTGCCATTACCACTCCTCCCTGTTCTTTGTTTTTTGTCGCTAATTTTCTATTCACTAATCAAGTTAAACTCAACTTAATCATCCTGCGCTTTAAACCAGCTCCTTAATCGTCCGGACTGTATCAGTTTATACATCAGCCAGCTTAAAAATAGTAATGCAACTACCGGTCCTGCCCAAGTACGGGCCAGTTTTCCGTAGTCAACCATTTCAACCCGCAGCTGATAATAATAATTTAGTGGCGGGATTCCTTCTGCTGTCACCATTACCGAATAAAGCCCCTTGTCCAGTCTGCCTATTCCATTCACTACCCCATCCGGGTGATAATCTGCGTTTACCTGAACAATTGCCTCTCCCTCTTTATCTTCTCCTCTAAACACTTTCATGCTAACCGGCATATTGCGCAAGGCAGGATCAATCAAATCCACTACCAGATAGGTATCTCCAGCTACCGGAATCTCTGTGCAGTAATGTCCGCCCCGGTCATATTGAGGCTGATATGTATTTAGGTGCACCATATTCTCACCCACCTGTCGCACACAGGAATCTTCCTCCAATGAAACCTTGCCGTGAGCCCACGCGATACTTGTCGAACACAAAATTGCGAAAACACCTGCTTTCAGGATCGTTTGTAGTAATTGCTTCATGACGACAATAGCCTTTGTTTTTTTTGTAACACCTTTATCTTGTAACAGCAAATTCTCTCTCTTCATTTTGTATAACCCCTTTCAATTCAGTATTCAAGGTACTAAATTCGACAGGCTATTTGTTACTTTGTTCAAAACACATACTGTAATAAAAACCGGTACACCCCTGCCTTGCGACAGTGATGTACCGGTTTATCTTTCAGACGATACGCAGTACCTCGGTACTGTTTATCAGAGTTTGGTAAAGACTGGAATCACCGGACCAGCAATACTGTTGATATGGCGATTTCCTTCTTCGTCCCAAGACATCAGCAGCCCACCAAAACGGCTTTCCGGGTCACCCAACAACGCCATCAGACGTTGAATTTCCCATAATGCATCTTTGGCTTCCATCTTCAGTTCTTTGGTTTGTCCAGGCTGAATTGCGCTTTCATCATCGAAATTCAATCCGACAGCGATCAATTCACGTGGATAATGAGGATCCAAATATTTACGACCGGTTGTATTGATAAAGCGGATACCGGCTGTAGTAAACTCACCAAATGTGACAGGTGTATCACCATTGTTGGTCACTTCCATGGTTACACGCAGTGCACGTCCAGGTACGTCATAGTTAGCATATGTAACCACGATCGAAACAGGGTTTGGTGCTACCGGCAATGGTGCCACTTTGGATTGACCAGCCTGAATTGGTACGGTATATGGATGCTTGGTTTCCGTATAACGGTACGCACCCCATACCAATGCCAGTGTCAGGATAGCAAGTGTCCAGGTGATTTTTTTGTCCATTGGATCAAGCAACAAATCATCACCATAGGCCAGCAGCACACGGCTGCGTGGCAGGAACATTGGACGTGCTACAAAAATACCAATCCAGAATATACCCAGCGACATCCAGACAACGTGCCAGAAAATACCATTCGACAAGTTGAATGTTTCTGAATCAATTGTTTCACCTGTCAACAATTTCAACGGGTTGGTAAAATCATCCCAGCTGCCGGTAATGTTCATCCAGGCGCCTGGTCCAGCAATCGGACCTGCATCCTTGATGTTCAACATGGCATGCATGTGGTGACGTCCTGGGATACGCGCACGCAGGTTAGCATCAAACTCGTAGTCGCGACCTACTTGCAATGGACCGGAAATAAACCATGGATGACCGTTGATTTTCGTGCTTAAACGTACAAATACTGGACTCGGGCTTCCTACGTTAAAGAAAGAAAAATCAGGGCTCGCTGCTGCACGTGGCCAATCTTCAGCCAAGTGAAACTTACCGGTGATTCTTGCATTTTCATTAACTTTGGTTACTTCAGGACCCCATTTGATGTCATACCACTGAACTGTACGCATCCGAAGAAACGGCTCCTGGGAACGCTCCCCGTGAGCTGCTACTGTCGATACATCCAGTGTTACTGTCATGGCCATTGCGGCTACTGCATAAGCAACACCGTACAGCCCCATCACTCCCCGTTTATAAAGGTTTTTGATACCCATTTTATTTTATCCCCTCAGGAAAGCCTTCTTCGCCAAATGCAGTGACATCATTACGTTGTACAACACGACCTCTTTTCCCTTTAACGTAGAAGAAAGCTGTGCAGTACACTTTTCCAAGGTACCACCATACCGCGAACATGAGCATTGATACAAACGCCGAGAAGAATGCCGCAATAACCGTGGTGTGACCACCGAAGGTACGCAGCGAGCCTTGCTCAATATGACGAACATACTCTGGTGTACCTGTACGAACATACAGATGACCCATGTAGTCAGCCATTGACAACAATGTTCCCTCTACAACGATAGGCAGATGGGTTGGTCCAAAAATTGGCCAGTTACCTGGATAGAACAGCAAACCGAAGAATCCGCCACCAACCAATGCTGTTACCAGCCAGTTGCGAGTCAAGTACATGGTGTAATCCAGCATCAACGCACCTGGAAGCATAATCCCTGGTGTTACAAAGTTGATTGGATAGTGTGACCACCAGTAGAAACCCCAGTAGCGTGTCAGCCACTCACCAATCAGCAAACACACAACACACAAGGTTGCACCAAACGGCAGACGATAGTTAACCCACAGGTAATACATAATTGTTGAACAGTAGGTAATTCCTACAATCGGAGTTACCACTGGCCACCATTGACGATCTTTCCAGTCCATCCAGAAATCCCAGTCACCCGCCAGCAACATAAAGTGCATGTGGTAGGTGCCCACCAGCAAAATCACCAAAATTGGAAAATAGACTGCATCAATCAGTCGTGACATATGAACCGCTTCCGGCGGCATCTTGGCCGCTTTCAGGATTTCTTCCGTTCTAAATATACTCACCCTGTCCTCCCCTCTTATACTTTAAAAGTAACATTACGATTCCTCTTTTTTTAAGGTACCGCACACTGGTTTTGACTGGCGAAAGCTATATTTCCGCCACTCGCCAGTCATTTTTCCTTTCTAACACAAAGATACAGCTTCCCGTATCTTGCGTATTGCCAGATTAAGCTACGATCCGGTCGTTCAGAATTTCTTTACTTGCGTTATTCCAAACCACATCAGTCAGGTTGGAGTAACGAGTAATGATCTGGGCTGCAACACCACCCTGGAACAGACCTGCCCAACCCAGCACTACAAATCCCCAGTGCAGCGGTGCGCTAAACAGTTCTTCCATGAACCAGAAAGCATGACCCCACTCGTTCAGACCCACGTTTGGCAGAATCATCAGTGGACCGGCAATCGCCATAACCAGCGGGAAGGAAATTCCACGGCTGAACAACGGCAGACGGGTCATTGCATACAGATAGGTTGCAATACCGCAAACGATGTACATCGGGAATGATCCGTAGAACACTACTACGTGACTTGGTGTGAAGCTGGTGTCACGGATAATCACTTGGTGCCAGGAAGCATCTTGCTCTGTGAAAAAGCTACCGCCCCAGTAAACACCAAAAATGTATACACCCAACCACATCATGTAATAGAAGTAGCGTTTGATTTCCAGTTTTGGATCCAGATTGTCCAATTGCTCTTTGGTATCACGGGTCTTCAGGATCCAGCCCCAGGTAATCAATGCAAACAACGGCATGATTGCCATGTGTACACGCCACAATCCCATCCACACGCGATCAAACTCCGGCTCCATCGAGTCCATCCCATGTGAATACGCAAAGTAACGCTGATACCAAACCCAGAAAATCGCTACCAAAAGCATGGTAATCATGCCAAATTTATAAAATTTGGAGTCATACCACAGTGACATGTCATAGCCTCTTGAAGAGACCGATGAGGCACTGCTCGTTCCTAACGTAGTTGCCATCTCTTTATCCTCCTAATCACCACATTTTGTTAAAACCAGTGATGAAAAATAAAAACCCTTCACCACCAACCATTACAAAAACCATAAACACCACATGGTCTCTGCTCGATTTTCGACTCTGTATTTCTCGTTTTGTTCCAGTAAAGCTCAAACCCCTTCACCAGATACACCCGAAAGGCTAGTCATCTTAACTATTTTAGTCAAGCCCTTTTTGGTTCATACACCAATCAGAATCAACCCAGTACCCTATAATCAAATAGTTACTAAAATCCGTACCAACAACAGAAAATCAAAAATAACCCTACCAAAATACAAAAGATATTAACCATCTTAAAATCATGGTTAATATCTTTTGTATTTTGTTATATCTATAATAGGTTTTTGTTTTTTTACATTTAGTTTTCCCTATCTTGGAAACTGACAAACTGATCACAGAATTTACAAAATTTCATATTCAGCAAGCTGTTGAGCGCTTATTAGCTGGCGGTGTTGTTGCTTTCCCAACTGAAACAGTTTATGGACTCGGTGCCGATATTTCTCAGCCCCAGGCTATTCAAAAAATTTTTGAAATAAAAGGTCGCCCTTCCAACCATCCGCTTATTGTTCATTTTTCCAATTTATCTGAATTAGAATTTTGGGCCGAAGATATTCCTGCTACCGCATGGAAACTAGCCGAACATTTCTGGCCAGGGCCACTTACATTGATCTTGCCCAAAAGTAAGCTCATACCAGTTAGTGTAACTGGTGGGCAGGAGACCGTTGCATTACGTATCCCTCGACACCCGATTGCGTTAAATCTTCTCGAACAACTTGGGAGCCGAAAAGCTATCGCTGCTCCATCAGCTAATCGCTATGGGTTTGTCAGCCCCACAAATGCTGACCACGTCAAATGTGCGTTTGGCGATAAAATTGATGTAATCCTTGACGGGGGAGCTTGTGAAATTGGCTTGGAAAGCACCATCATTAATTGCGTTGACAATAATGTTATGCTTCTCAGGCCCGGTGGCACTCCATTATCTTCAATCAATGATTTACTTAAACAAAATATTCAAATTCAGCCACACAGCCAAATTCGATCACCTGGCTCTTTGGCTTCGCACTACGCGACCTCAACACCTCTTGAAATCTGCCCAACCAGCGAGATTCTTCTTTCTCGATCTTCCACGCTTCTGCAACAGGGTATTTATACGGCCGCAGTTACACGCAGCGCCCCTCAAATTTCATCTGATAAACTACACCATGTACTCATGCCAGATGAGCCTATAGCCTTCGGAAAACTTTTATACGCAACATTACGCAAACTTGATGAAGCTAATTTTGAGCGAATTTTGATTGAAGCGCCGCCGGATGATTTAGAATGGCTGGCTGTTGCTGATAGATTAACTCGCGCCAGCCATTCGTTTCGAAAATAGACAACTTAAAAAATATGACTCTCGCAGCTGTTCTTTTTGATGTAGATGGCACACTCGCAGATACCGAGCGTGATGGCCATCGCATTGCCTTCAATCAGGCTTTCGAAGAAAGCCAGCTGGATTGGAACTGGGATGTAGATTTATACGGTGTTTTATTGCAGATTACAGGGGGTAAGGAGCGCATCCGCTTTTATATAGAAAATTACGCACCCTCTTTTCTTAACAAAAATAATCTTGAAGATTGGATTGCCCAAATCCATAAAATTAAAACCAAATATTTTCTAAATTTATTGAAAGAAGGAAAGATACCCCTGAGGCCCGGTATCAAACGACTGCTAGATGATTTACGTAGCAATAACATTAAAGTGGCCATTGCCACTACCACAACCTACGAAAATGTAAGCACATTACTCCAATGCACTCTTGGAAATGACGCTCTAGAGTGGTTTGACGTAATTGGGGCTGGGGATATTGTTCCAAATAAGAAACCCGCACCAGATATTTACCAATGGGTACTCAAGCAGCTTAATCTGTCCGCTGAAACCTGCATTGCAATTGAAGACTCGGAGAATGGACTTAAATCATCCACTGCAGCAGGTATTAGAACAATAATCACTATTAGTGAATATACGCAAAAGCAGGATTTCAGTGACGCCATCCTCGTTTTAGAGGATTTAGAAACTACAGGTAAACAGATAGATACTCGAACCATTTCTAACCTACTTAATCAAAAACAAAATAAGTAAATAGGCTTCTATCTATTAGGTAAATAGTCAAGGGGGTCGACAGGCTTCCCTTTTTCTCTAATCTCAAAATGTAACTTCACAGTACCACCATCATTGTTACCCATCTCGGCAATCTTTTGTCCTTTAGCTACACTATCCCCTTCAAGCACAAAATTTTTGCTATTGTGACCATAAGCGCTCAAATAATTATCGTTATGCTTAATAATAATTAAATTCCCGTATCCACGCAAACCATTACCACTATAAACAACCTTACCTGAGGCGGATGCCAATACAGCTTGTTTGAGTTGTCCGCTTATACCTACACCTTTGGATTTTTCAGAAAACCGGCTAATAATTTGCCCATTCGCTGGCCACCCCCAACTGATGCCACTACTATTTTTTTGCGTATCTATTAATTGGCCGTGTTTACTCACAGTAGCCGGATCTATATTAGCTACCTGATAAGATTCAGAATTTTTCTTGGTTTGTGCTTCGACTTGTGCTGCACCAGGACGATTATCTTGTTGATCGCGTGTTGCGGAATAAGGCAATAGCATTCCTTTAGGCACCGTTATTAAAGAACCAGAAATACCGTTATTACTTTCACCTGATTGAGAATTAAGTTGGTCATTTGCAGTAATGGCTTCTCCCGATTGTGAAATTGAAAAAAGTTTTGGCTGTGAGGAAAAATTCTCTTGTTGAGTAGCATGCTGTTCAGCGATTTCTTGCAGATAAATCTCCTGACCAATCCTAAGCGCATACGGTGCCACAATATTATTTATTTCAGCCAATCGATTGATATTCAAACCACTTTTTTGAGCTATACCATATAAAGTATCACCTCTTTGCACAATATATACATCCCTTCTTGTATAACCACTTAAGTTACTTATTGGCATTTCAGCAGAACGACCTGGTGATCGATCAATAACAGGAGCAGGATCTGGCTTTGAAACACAAGAGCTCAAGGGCAGGACAAGAAGAAAAAATAATATGCGCATGAATTTTATGAATTTAAACAGAGCTCCACTGATCCGATTTGATTGATATTAACGAGCGAGTTAACAATCACAAAACAAAGCTGAGATAGATACGTTTGATTTAGAATAACGCAATTTATTCATAGGATTACAAAACATATACCGTTAGTTTATATACATCCTTATTTCAAATTTTGATTGCACTTAACTGTAACAGTGTCTACCTGTTGATGATCCCTGGCAACATTGGTACAAACATTACTTCATCCAGAACGGTTTCAACAAAACCTTCAAGCGTATGATCTATTACGCATAAATACTGTTTTTTACTCCCCTTGGGAAACACCATCCTCCCATTTACTGCTAATTGTGCAAGAAGCGTTTCAGGTATTTCTGGTATAACCGCTGTCATCATGATTCCATCGAATGACCCTATTTCTGGCAAACCTTGTATACCATCAGCATGCTTCAAATGAACATTGCGGATACCCAATTCACGCAGCCGGATACGTGTGCGTGTCAAAAGAGGGCCTATCCGCTCAACTGAATAAACCTCGTTTACTATCTTCGCTAGGACAGCAGTTTGATAGCCACACCCAGTACCTATTTCCAAGACTTTCCTGAGTGGATTAATACCGCCATTTCGCAACAATTCTGTCATACGACCTACAGTCCACGGGCTTGAAATAGTTTGTCCGTAGTTAATCGGCAAAGCCACATCCTCATATGCGCGAGAAGCCAAAGCTTCTTCAACAAAGAGATGACGCGGAATTGACCCCATTACAGCCAATACCACCTCATCTTTGATCCCCTGCTCCCGCAAGCGTTCAACCATACGCACTCGCGTCCGCAACGATGTCATACCAATACCAGAATGGCGCACACTCACTAACCAATTCCCCTATTTCTATACAGCAAACAAACGAAATAACGAGAGCGAGTCACCCCCAAAAAGCCAGTTTTCACTATCAGAAATTAAACTCTTCAGCCAAACGTTAGATAACCGCTAAAGTGCCAACCAATTTTTTACATAACCGATCTGATCATAACGCGTTAGATCTATTTGCAAGGGGGTTACCGAAACCCGGTTATGTTGAAGAGCAAAAAAATCGGTGCCTTCACTTGCATCCTGAGCTGCTCCTGCTGCGCCCACCCAATATACTGTTTCCCCTCTTGGCGTTCGGTATTTAATTACGGGTTCCGCTTTATGACGGCGGCCAAGACGCGTAACATCCATCCCCTGCAATTCTTCATACGGAATATCGGGAACATTAACGTTAAGTAGGATTGGTATATGAAACCTGTTTTCCATGAATCTCTTGACCAATTCCAAAACAACCCTGGCTGCAGTGGGAAAATTACCGCGTGACATACTCACCAGAGATACTGCAATTGAAGGCAATCCCAATAAAAAACCTTCTGTTGCTGCCGCCACAGTACCTGAGTAAATTGTATCGTCACCCATGTTAGCTCCGTCATTGATTCCGGAAATTACCATATCCGGCAATCCATCCAACATTCCGGTTACCGCAAGATGAACACAATCAGTCGGCGTACCGTTGACATAGTAAAAACCATTATGGGATTTATGCAAGCTGAGTGGACGATCCAAAGTAAGTGAATTACTTGCTCCGCTGCGGTCGCGCTCCGGTGCAACTACTGTTACATCCGCAATTTCAGAATATCACTTTAGCCAGATAAGCGATACCTGGCGCAAAATACCCGTCATCGTTACTGAGCAAAATGCGCACTCGAATACACCTTAGGTAATTGAATATTGCTACCGGCTATCATATAGATTCAACCGAAACACTTCATTGATGGTGAAAAATCAAATAACCGACTTAAATGTAGATGGCAAACAGCGATCCCCCGGTTTAATTTACAAACCCCGGTGAAAAGTTTTACCAATAAATGGTCGGGGCGAGAGAGGTTGAACCTCCGACCACTTGCACCCCATGCAAGTACGCTACCAGGCTGCGCTACGCCCCGATCTGCTAATTATAACAAAACACTCATAACTATTACTGATCTTATGCCAAGCTAATTTTTTAGCCTTGTTTTTGTTCACAAGCCAATCCTACTTTGTTTTTTAGCAATTTGTTTCAAGCAGCAAGATAATTTGCTCAATTTCGTTCTTCAACTTGATCAAATTAAAATCTATCTGACTGTCAGTCACATTATTTTTACTCCTGGGTAGATTCTGTAGCCCTGTACCCAGACGATTTCTAGCTCCGCTTATAGTAAAACCATGGTCGTACAATAATTCGCGTATTCGCCTGATGAGTATTACCTCACGGTGCTGATAATAACGCCGATTCCCATGGCGCCTGATTGATCCAAGTTGAGTAAACTCTTGCTCCCAGTAACGTAAAACATGCGGCTTAACGCCACATAAATCGCTTACTTCCCCGATCGTGAAATACCTTTTTACAGGTATGGGTGGCAGTGCGTCAGTTTGTTCCAGATTCTCCATGATAGTTTGCCTCCACCATGGATTTTAATTTTTGGCTTGCGTGGAAAGTCACTACTCTTCTGGCTGAAATCGGAATTTCTTCTCCTGTTTTAGGATTTCGCCCTGGACGTTGCGGTTTTGTCCTTAATTGAAAATTACCAAAACCAGAGAGTTTCACACCATCGCCATTTTGAAGAGCGATTCGCATTTCTTCATAGAAACACTCGACAATTTCTTTTGCTTCACGCTTATTCAATCCGATATTTTCAAACAATAAATCAGTAAGCTCTGCTTTGGTTAAAGCCATAATCCACCCTTAAGATAGAAAATAGAGTAACTACACAATACAACACTATTTACTAACTACGTAACGTTGCACCAAATTTTCGTTCAAGAGCATTAATCAGTCGTTGAACAGACTGTTCGATCTCCTGATCTGTAAGGGTTTTTTCACTATCTTGCAATAAAACCCGGAAAGCAAGACTCTTTTTACCCTGCGCTAATTTCTCACCGCTATATAAATCAAATAACGATATTTCGCTGACACTACGATCTTTTTCTATATTCATAGCGGCCAGCAAATTCGCTACACTGACATTATTTTCAACAACAACTGCAATATCACGCCTCACTGGAGGAAATTTGGAGAGCGATCGCATTCTTGGTAATAGCTCTGTAGCAAGCGCCTCCGCCAACAATTCAAAAAGTACTGCAGATTGTGATAAATGATATTTTTCTTGCCAGCGAGGATGGAGCTCCCCAATCCAGCCTACCGACTTCCCGTTTAACAGAATCCTGGCAGATTTACCTGGATGCAAGGCTGGATGTATAGTCGGTTCAAACTCTAAACTTCTTGGCCAGAACAAGGATTCAACGTCCATTTTCACATCATAAAAATCTATATTTCGACTTGGCATATTCCATTGCTCTGGATAAACACTACCCGAGCAAAGAGCCGCCAGATACTCTGCTTCTTGCCCTTCAGTTCCCTCTCTTCTGAAACACGAACCTATCTCAAATATCCTGACCCTACTTTGTTTGCGATTCAGATTGAATTGCAGATTATTGATTAAACCACCGAAGAGATTGCTACGCATCACATCCATATGGCTTGCAATCGGGTTTTTCAATCTGATCGGGTCATTATTCTCAGATAGATCAGACTCCCACTGAGCATCTACAAACGTGTAATTAATAACCTCCTGATAATCTCTCGATATCAAGATTTGATGTAAACGCTTAATGGGCGATGCTTTGGTCTCGGGCTCAGCCAGCATGCGCACCGGTGCTCTGGATAGCTGCGCAGGGATCAAATCATAACCATACACTCGCGCAATTTCCTCAATAAAATCTTCTTCTATCACCAAATCAAAGCGAGATGCTGGCGGAACAACGTAAAAAATATCCTCAGTGACCGAGTAACTGAATTGCAAACGCCGAAAACAGGCTGATATCTGCTTTATACCAAGCTCTATACCCAAAATCTTAGTAACCCGCCCCGGACGCACCATCACAGCTATTCGTTCCGGCAACTGATGCCTGATTTCAGCGACCGAGCCCACACTACCACCGCATATATCCTGTATTAATGCAGTAGCACGTTCTATTGCACTACGCGTTATGGAAAAATCGACTCCTCGCTCAAACCGGTGCGCTGAATCCGAAGTAAAACCCAATTTAAACGATTTCCCACTGATTACAGCAGGTGAGAAATAAGCACTTTCAAGGAAAATATCTGTTGTAGCCTCTGTTACTCCGCTCTCACAACCTCCCATAATTCCAGCCAATGCCAATGGTTTGTTATCATCAGCAATCACCAGCATATCTTTCTGTAAAGCCAGCTCCTCACCGTTTAATAGCAATAATTTTTCACTCTCACGAGCATAACGCACACAAATATCACCCTTTGCGCCGCTCCCTATTCGTGCAAGATCAAAGGCATGCATCGGCTGCCCCATTTCCAACATCACATAATTAATAATATCTACCACAGGGTTAATCAGGCGCAAACCAGAACGCTCCAGACGCTGGCTCATCCATAACGGAATTTTAGTATTAGTATTGATCGCTACATTTTGATGATGCGACCACAATACAGCGGGCAAGATTCGGGCTCTTCAACCCGGATTTGCAATACATCTTCAATAGCCGGATCAATGCGAGTAATTGCTGGCAAAACTAGTTCACATTCCGTAATGGCAGCAACTTCGCGTGCAATACCAAACATACCCAGACAGTCTGCTCGGTTAGGTGTCAGTTTCAGAGTAAAAATGTAATCGTCAAGCAAGAGGTATTCACGTAGATCCATTCCTGTAGTTGCTTCATCTGATAACTCGAGCAGCCCATCGGCATCACTCATCAAGCCAAGTTCTTTAGCAGAACACAACATGCCAAAGGAATCCACACCGCGTATCTTACCGCGCCTGATTTCAAGCTCTGGTAACTTGGCCCCAACCAGGGCACAGGCTACTTTCATGCCTTCCCTTACATTCTGGGCCCCACAGACTATTTGCAATAATTCTCTTGATTGATCCCCCGCATCGACTTTACATACATTGAGACGATCAGCATCGGGATGTTTTTGAATCGAAATTACATGAGCTACAACCACTTTATCGAAAAATGGAGCAACAGAAACTAGATTCTCAACTTCTAACCCTGCCATAGTTAACTTATGCGCCAACTCATGGTCGGAATACTGGAAATCAACCAGTTTACGGAGCCATCTCCCGGAAAATTTCATGTTTACAAATTCTGCCGATTAGTTGAATTGTTTAAGAAATCGCAGATCATTCTCGAAGAACAAACGCAGATCATTAACGCCATAACGCAACATGGCCAGACGTTCCACACCCAGACCAAAAGCAAATCCAACATGCTCTTCACCATTCAATCCAACATGCTTCATTACATTGGGATGCACCATGCCACATCCAAGCACTTCTAGCCAGCCAGTCTCACTACAAACCCGGCAACCCCCACCGTTACACATCACGCATGCAATATCCATTTCGGCAGAAGGCTCAGTAAAAGGAAAAAAAGAAGGACGAAATCTCACCGACAGATCATCTCTTTCAAAAAAATTCCTCATAAAATCAATCAACAAACCTTTCAACGCAGAAAAATTGACATCTTCATCTATCCACAATCCCTCAACCTGATGAAACATAGGAGTATGGGTTACATCGGAATCGCAACGATAGACCCGTCCAGGCGCAATTATTTTTATAGGAGGCCGATGGTTTTGCATGTAATGAATCTGCACAGGTGATGTGTGAGTTCTCAACAATTTGCCACCATCAACGTAAAAAGTATCGTGCATTGCGCGCGCGGGGTGGTTCTCGGCGATATTCAAAGCTGTAAAATTATAAAAATCCGTTTCAATTTCCGGCCCGGTGGCAATATCAAAACCAATCGAATGAAATAACGACTGTATGCGCAATAAAGTTCGTGTGACAGGATGTACGCCCCCCATCCCCAAGCCTCGCCCAGGCAAAGTAACATCCAGATTCTCTTGCGCCAAACGAGCCGACATATTTTTTTCCTGGATTACGCTACGCTGTTTAATTAAGGCATCTTCAAGCAACTTCTTCGCCTGATTGATTCGCTCACCCATTATTGGTCGTTCTTCTGGAGCCAGTTCCTTTAGATTTTTTAATAAAACCGTCATTTCACCCGTTTTTCCCAGATATCGCGCCTTGATTTGCTCCAATTCAATGTTATTTTCAGTATTTTCGAATAGTTTTAACGCAGTGGCAACCAACTCTTCCAAATTATTCATGGCAATGAAACAGTTTGTTCATAAAAAAAGGAGGTCTAGCCAAAATTGCCGACCTCCCCCTGATACACTTACACGCCAACTGCTATTTAGCTTGCTAAGCTGGCTTTTACCTGATTGGTTATTTTTTCGAAAGCTGTTTTATCAAACACAGCCAAATCGGCCAGCACTTTTCTATCGAGCCCAATACCAGTTTTCTTGATTCCGTTCATAAAAGTACTATAAGTCATTCCTAACTCCCGAACTGCGGCATTGATACGCGCGATCCATAAAGCTCGGAATTGTCGTTTACGCTGACGGCGATCACGATAAGCATATTGCCCAGCCTTCATTACCGCCTGTTTTGCAATCCGGTAAACATTTTTTCTTCTGCCGCGATACCCTTTTGCCAGCTTAAGAATTTTTTTATGACGGGCTTTTGCCGTTACACCACGTTTTACTCTTGGCATTGTCTATCTCCTTAGGCGTAAGGCATCATTACATGAACAGATTTCATGTCACTTGGATGGACAGCAGCCACACCTCTCAAGTGACGCTTATTTTTAGTTGTTTTTTTGGTAAGAATGTGGCGCTTGAAGGCTTGCGAACGCTTAATGCTCCCGCCAGCTCTGATCTTAAAGCGCTTGGCAGCACTCTTTTTTGTTTTCATTTTAGGCATAATTTCCCCTTTTTTAACATGAACCAAGGTGCTTTCTTTCAGAAAATCTTTAAAAACCTTGATATCACTTGTAATAAATAACTTCTATTGACAGAGTAAAGCAACTATTGCTGTGTTACGCCCTCGTTTTTCGAAACAATTTCCGTCATCTGCTTCGTAGGTTTAACTGCTTTCACTTCCTTTTTCTTGGGCGACAACACCATAACCATTTGCCGCCCCTCTAATTTTGGAAATTGTTCTATAACAGCATGTGTTGACAAATCATCACGCACTCTTTCCAGTAATTTCACTCCAAATTCCTGATGCGCCATTTCTCGACCCCGGAAGCGGAGAGTAATTTTTACCTTATCACCATCATTTAAAAAATTAATCAGATTTCGCAGCTTGATACCGTAATCACCCTCATCCGTATTTGGTCTGAACTTAATCTCTTTAACTTGTATTTGTTTTTGTTTCAGTTTGGCATCATGTTTTTTTTTGCTTTCCTGATAGAGAAATTTTCCATAATCCATCAGCCTGCAAACTGGTGGCTCTGCCCCCGGCGCTATTTCAACAACATCCACGCCCGCTTCTTCAGCCATATCCCTAGCTTCGGCTATTGATACAATTCCAATTTGCTCACCATTAACACCAATCAACCTAACTTGTGACGTCGAGATTTCGTCATTGACCCTTACAGTCTTTTCTTGAGCTATGGCACCCTCCGCAAACTCACTAAATTTATCTACTATAGCCTTTCAGTTATTTCATTTTGAGCTCGGCTAATAAATTCTTCGATAGCCATCGATCCAAGATCCTGCCCTGATCTTTCTCTCACAGTAACTGTCCGGCTCTCCACTTCCTTGTCCCCTACTATTAGTAGGTAAGGAACCTTCTGCATGCTATGCTCGCGAATTTTATAGCTTATCTTCTCATTTCTCAAGTCAGAACTGGCTCTTATACCGACTTGCTTCAGTTGATCTGTAATTGATAGAACATAGTCAGCTTGATTCTTGGAAATATTGAGCACGATCACCTGCTCTGGAGAAAGCCATAAAGGCAGCGCTCCCGCATGATGCTCAATGAGAATACCAATAAAGCGCTCCATAGATCCCAGAATGGCACGATGAAGCATAACCGGAATTTTTTTTGTATTATCTTCAGCTATATACCCCGCTCCAAGCCTTGCTGGCATAGAAAAATCTAGCTGCAAAGTGCCACATTGCCATTTACGACCAAGACTATCCTTCAAGGTGAATTCAATCTTCGGACCATAAAATGCACCTTCTCCTGGTTGCTCTTCCCAGTCAATATTTTTTTGATTTAGCGCAGCCGCCAAGGCTGTCTCAGCTTTATCCCACTGCGCCTCCGATCCAACTCTATTAAGAGGGCGTGTTGAAAGCTTTATGAGCGTTCCACTAAAACCAAAATTCGCATATACCTGATTTAACAGATCAACAAATTTTATAACCTCTTCCAGAATTTGATCTTCTGTACAAAAAATATGGGCATCATCCTGCGTAAATGAACGTACACGCATAAGCCCGTGCAAAGCTCCTGATGCTTCATTTCGGTGACATGAACCAAATTCAGCCAGACGAAGCGGCAAATCACGATAACTTCTTAATCCATGATTAAATACCTGCACATGTCCCGGACAGTTCATTGGTTTAATGGCGTAATGTCGATTTTCTGATTCCGTGATAAACATATTTTCACGAAAATTCTCCCAATGACCGGAGCTCTCCCATAACGATCTATCCAACACCTGGGGTGTACGTATTTCAACATAACCATTTCCGGCAAGAATATGGCGCATATATTGTTCAATTTGTTGCCAGATAACCCAGCCCTTAGGATGCCAGTACACCATCCCCGGAGCCTCTTCCTGGGTATGGAATAAATCCAACTGCTTTCCTAGTTTGCGATGATCGCGTTTTTCCGCTTCTTCCAAACACTGCAGGTAATTTTTCTGATCTTCATTGCTTATCCAGGCCGTACCATAAACCCGTTGCAACATCTCATTTTTGGAATCTCCCCGCCAATAAGCACCTGCTATCTTCATCAGTTTAAAAACCTTGATTTTTGATGTGGAGGGCACATGCGGGCCACGGCATAGATCAGTAAAGTCACCTTGGGAATATAAGGAAACTGGTTCAGTGTCAGGAATCGATTCAATTATTTGAGCTTTATAGTGCTCCCCAATTTCTTTAAAAAAAGCAATTGCCTTTGATCGTTCCCAGACCATCCTCTCGATTTTCAAATCCTTTTTGCTGATCTCCTGCATTCTTTTTTCTATAGCTACCAAATCCTCAGGTGTAAATGGCCGCTCATAAGAAAAATCATAATAAAATCCGTTCTCGATAACCGGACCGATAGTAACCTGCGTCTCTGGAAATAACTCTTTAACTGCATGCGCCAATAAATGCGCACAAGAATGACGCACGATCTCAAGCCCATCTGGATCTTTGTCTGTTATTAATACTAAATCACTATCCGTATTTATCTGTTCTGTCAAATCCACCAACTTGCCATTCAACTTTCCCGCCAATGCTGCACGAGCAAGCCCAGGGCCTATAGACTCCGCAACCTCTCTTACAGTTACAGGATAATCAAATTTTTTGTCTGTACCATCTGGTAGATGAACAACTGTCACGTACTTACCTCACATCTTGAACAAATATCGTTATCAAAAGCCTTAGTATCTAGCATCAATTTGGAGCAAAGAATATACCAACCCACTTCTGCATGTATCAAAACATTACTTGATTAGCAACGAACCTCAACTATGTCGATCCGATGGTCGCGTGACCCTCCGCGATGGCCAAAAATCCGCGGTTATCACCCACAAAGTCCCATTCTCGAAGCATCAACGGGCCTTGATGTAGGGCCAAAGTTGTGGATGGCTGAGGTTTCTTCCTAATCAGGAAACACTAACTGCATAAGTTCATTTTATAGCTTAAAAGCATTATGCCAATAAAAAACCCGCAGAGCCTTTATAAAAAATCTCCGCGGGTTTTCGTTTATATCAACAATATTGTAACTATTTATTTTACAGCTTACTCGTCATCGCTGTCGTTATCATTATCGCCAGAGGAGGATTCGCTGTCTCCGCTATCCGCGCTTTCAGCAGCTTCTTCAGCCTCATCTTCTTCGCCTTCTTCATCTTCGCCTTCATCTTCAGGTTTCAATACCAGTTTTCCTAGTGCAATGCTGGCATTCAAATCCGTCATCGGCACCTCTTCATGCACCAGATTCTGGTGGCAGTCTATACAGGTTGCCCTTCTGTTTCCATCTTTTTGTGTTCTGCCTGAGCGCTTTCTCCTGGAGGCGCCGGTTTTCTTGTGACAGGTGCGACAGGTGATGCTGTCCCATTTCTTGAGGTTCATCCGGGCGTCATGCGCCATCTCCAGCCTTCTTTCATTGAAACTTCTCAAGCGTGGGTAGTCGTTGACCAATTCCAGATAAAGCTCTCTGGCTCCATCTATCGCGTGTGTCGCTACTGCAAGGTGAAAATTTTCTATTCCTGAGGGAATATGACAATCCTTACAGCCCGGATTGACACCCCCAGGCACCGTAGTGGGTGGATTGTTTCAGTTCTTTTGCGGATAGGTCATAGAATGGCAGCTGGTACAAAACTCTTCGGTTGATAATGCCGCTTCCCACCGAATACAACAGCCACCAGGACTATACCCAGCAACGCTCCTGTCAACAGGGCGCCAATCGATCCTTTTGCAGTCTGGTCATTACTCTTTTCCTTTTTGGCAGGTTTGGCACTGGCCTGGAATTCATCATGGAATTTGAATTTTCGGCTCTCCGTCAAATACGCCTTCCAGTTTGTAGTGTTCGTGCATGGCTTTGGTATTCTTGACCATTTCTTCAAATTTGAAGGTGTATTTCGCATCCACTTCCGGGGTGAACGGGGTGTATGGCGCTTTTAGCTCCTTTCAGGGTGAGCCTTCGTAGTTCAGGTGGCAGGAACTGCAGCGCTCTTCAAAGCTAAAGTCCTGTCCTTTTTTGCCAGATCTTTGCGAGGTGTTTTCTTGCCCGATTTCTCAAAGGCTTGTCCGCTTTTGCGATGATCCCCGGAAGTTGCGTCCAGGTCCATGGCAAGATTCACAACCTACACCAGTCAGCATGGGTTTGGGCGATTCGATCGTATAGCCGCCTTTCTGACCAAATCCATCCACGTGACAGCCTACGCAGTCCTTGTCCTGGGTGTAGTCTTTGGCTGGATCCAGTTTGGCTTTCTGTTTGGCTTCTGTCTTGACATTGGGTTTGAGCGATTCCATCGCTTTGGCATGCGCGGTGTCTTTCCACGATTGTGCCTGGGCTTTGTGGCGGAACTGCATTTCTTGCGGCCTTCAAACGGGGCATCTGCCGCTATGCTTTGTCCACTGACAAACGTGAACACGGCAGCTGCTATCAGCCCGCAAACGGTCATTAGTTTCATGGTCTCTCCTCTTGATTTGGGTCTGTTAACTCGGGTTATACTGGTTTTCCGGCGGTTGTTGTACCTGATCAGCCGAAAGGGTTGAATCCGTCATGTGTTCTTGTCCAGCCTCGTACGGGGCTGCGGTGGGCTATCTTTGTTCCAGTGCTTTTCTGTGATCCGGTAGACCCAGTACCCTCCCTGCTGGTAGATCAGCTGGGGGTGGTGCCGCTCCAGCAGGGATGGCTGGCTGGTAAATGGCAGCAGTTTGCCAGCAGGGTGTTGGCGCTGGCTTCGTCTATCAGGAAAAAAGCTCGGATGAGGTCGTCCGATAACGATTGCAGGGTGTAGGTGTAGTAACCCTGGGTGCCCATTTCCGGTTTTCAGGTGGCTGATCATGCCGTGCAGGTTGCCAGTCATGCGGTAGTGTTTGTAGGCTACGCCAAATTTGTCCGGGTACAGGAGGCCCAGTTGTAGAGGTCGCTGACGTGTACAACGAGGTAGGTGTCCCGTGTGCCCGCCAGTTGCCGTAATTCATCCAGCCCTTCTGTCAGTGGGTTGACCAGGCTTTGGGTAAAACGCTGGAAGAGTTGTTGTTCCTGCGGGTCGGCTGCGATGCCGGCTTGCTGGTCTTCATAGGCGCGTATGGCTTGTTCGTGCGTTTGCCATGCTTGCGGGATGATCAGCGGTTGATGTGGCGGTGTATGAAACAGGACGTATCTCGTCCGGTCAAGAGTGCTAGTTGCCGCGAGGTGTCCCACCAGCCCAGCAGCAGGGCATCACGCGGGGCGTTTGTCTATTGCTGCTGCAAGTGTACTTAATTCGGATGCTTTCTGGTCCAGTGCCAGGGTTGTTCTCCGGCGAGGTTTTCCAGTTGAGCAATATTTGCTGGTTGGCATGTTGGCCAAACCAGGCTTGTGCCACGGGTTGTTCGGTTTCTTCAACGCGGATGTCGTACTGGTGGATGGCCAGGTCCGGCCAGGCGTCCAGTTCCAGCTCAGGGATTTCACCGGCTTTGCCAGTAGCCGTTTGTTGATAACGGTAGGGTGATGTGTCCGGTGTCAGTATGAGCCAGGCATGCCAGGTCAGCAAAACCAAACCTCCGTCACTGGAAATATTCCCAGTGACGGGAGGAGTCGGTCGGACCAGCGCGGCTGTGCGCGCTGGTCAGTTAATCAGCAGTGTAGTCAAGCTTGTGTCTGCTTGCGTTTACGCCAGCCGATCAGGGCGATCGCTCCTGCCAGCAACATGCCACCACCCAGGCCACCCAGGGAGATTTTCTCGCTGGATTCGCGAGGTCGAGCAGGCTGGTCTGTTTGCCTTCCAGTTTGTTTTTGCGGGCTTGCAGTGCTGTCAGTTCCTGCATTTTGGTGTATTCGTCTTGGATTTCAACATAGGCGCGGTTCATCAGGCCCCAGCCTTCGGTGTAGGTCCAGCCACCCGGATTGACGTGGGCCGAATCTACGTGCATCTTGGCAGGTTGTTTTCTGCCATTTCCAGAACTTTCAGTTCGAGTGAGGCAGGGTTGTTGCTGAGCACGGACCAGAAGAGCTGGGTGAAGATACCAAAACCAGGTTTCTCGGGCCTGGCGGATTGGGACGGTTGGTCTTTGTCCGGTCAGTGTGCCGTCTTCGTACATTTTATGAACGATGGCGTTGGCTTCCTGGTATTTGGCCAGTCCTTCCAGTGTGCCTTTGTCCATGACGTCCAGGTAGGGAGCGGGCAAACCGTTCAGGTGGCACTGGGTACAGGTCAGTACCCAAGAATCCAGCCAGACTTCAGACCAGTCGCTGGTGATGTTCTCGGCAATTCAGGTACAAACGGTGGTTCGCCCAGCGGGTCTTGCGGGTGATGTTGTGGTGTATTCCCCTTCGTATTCCATGTGGCAGGCTGCACAGGTCGGTGCGTTCTGACCACCTTTGAAGAAAGGCATCTTTGAGGCGAACTTCCCAGTTCCATTTGTCACGGTTCATTTCAGCAAGTTTGCGTGCTTGGACATAGATAGGCTTCCCAGTTGTTGTGGTCCACGCCGCTATGGCAGGTGGCACAGGCTTCCGGTTTGCGTGATTCCGCAGCCGAGAATTCGTGACGGGTGGCAGTTGTCACATTTGTTCTGGTTGGTGTGGCACATGGTGCAACCTTCGGCCACTTCGCGCTGTGGCATGGCTGCCCAGACGGTGGTTTCGATGTTGGCGGTGTAGTCCAGTGCGTGAGATGGACGTCCATTCGGCCATTGTCCGTTCGGCCAGATCATGGTGTCACGCTCGATTCGCGTTCTGCAAATTCTCTCAGGTGGCAGGTTCCGCATATGTCGGCTGATGGCATGCGCACGTCTTTGGTGTGATCTGCCTTGTCTTTTTGTTGATGTCTACGTGACAATCAATACAACCCACTTCCTTGAGGGTTTTCTTTTTCCCAAGCTTGCCCATGGAGCGCAGGTTGTTTTCAACTTCTTCAAGCTTCCCTTTCTTGTAAAAAGGGATCTTCTGGCTTGAGGTTGCGAATTTTATCAAGGTTGGCGTGGGGCTGCGCTTCCATGCCCTTACCCATACCGGGGTTTCGTCCGAGTGGCATTCCACGCAATCCTTGCGTTCTGCTACTTCTTTGGGTGAAACAGGTGGTTTGTAGAAGGTGTTAGGGTCCATGTAGGAGCTGATCGCTATCGGTTCCCAGTAATTCCCCAATTTGCCTTTGCCCGCTCCATGAGCAGGGTCCTTGTGGTAGCGCTTAACCAGCGCTTCATAGGTCATCTTTGGTGTTGCCTTGCTGCGGTCCAGCTTCAACGCTTCGTACGTCTCGTCGGTACCGTCGATATGTCAGCTTGCCGATCCGCACAGCATCAGCCCGTGCAAACTAGTACTCCTTTAACCACTCCCTAATTTCATCTCTCTCTCCTTTGTAGCTGTCTTATCAACACAACATTCAATTCCCATTTCTGGATAATTTTTATTACATAGATCTGATAACAATCAACCCATGGCCTTTACCGCACCGGAAAGACGGCTTTTATGTCTCGATGCTTTATTTTTATGAATGATTCCCTTGCTTGCGGTTGAGTCAATAACGCTCATCGCTTTACTGAACACGGCTTCAGCCAGACTCTTATCACCCGCCGCAATCGCCTTCCTGACACTCTTGATCGCGGTACGCAATCTGGAGCGCAATCCAAAATTCTGCCCACGTCGCTTGGCGGTCTGTCTCACTCGCTTTTTAGCCTGTGCTGTATTTGCCATAAATTCCTAGTTCTCCGTTAATTTTTAATACACTGCCCATTAATACCGTATCTTGAACCACGCGATTTTACTTTCATTTCATGCGTAATGCAAAAATCGATAACGCATCCTTACCGAACATACTTCGATCAATTCTTTCTATCGTGTGAAGGCTCTTGATGAATCGAATACAGAACATCCTGATTTCACGAGGTTAGCTTTCCATTTTACGTTTGCATTCTTGGCTTTATTGGTCGAGTGATACAATTGGGTCTGACAACCGTGTTTATTAGCAGAACAGGGAGCAACATGGCCACAATCGAATCAATTTTGCACGAAAATCGAGTATTTCCTCCTGCCGGCGAATTTGTCAGAAATGCAAACTTGTCTGGAATGAATGCCTACGAAACATTGCGTCAGGCAGCAGAACGCGACTACACCGGTTTCTGGGCAAAACTCGCAAAACAGCACCTTACCTGGCATAAACCCTTCACACGGGTGTTTGACGATACCGATCCACCTTTTTATAAATGGTTCGATGATGGCGAGCTGAACATCTCATGGAACTGCCTTGATCGGCACCTGACCACCCAAGCTGACAAAACCGCCATTATTTTTGAATCCGACGAAGGTGAGGTGATCCACTGCAGTTACCGCGAGCTGCACAGCCAAGTCTGCCGTTTTGCCAATGGATTGCAAACACTCGGCGTCCATCAGGGTGATCGCGTTGTCATTTATATGCCCATGCGGATTGAGGCCGTGGTTGCCATGCAGGCATGTGCACGCATTGGCGCGATTCATTCGGTCGTATTCGGGGGGTTTTCAGCGAAAAGCGTACACGAGCGCATCATTGATGCTGGCGCCTCGGTCGTCATCACTGCAGATGAACAAACCCGTGGAGGCAAGCGTCATTCACTGAAAGCTACCGTAGATGAGGCATTGGTAATGAGTGATACCAATCCGGTTCACAGTGTCGTGGTTCTCCGGCGTACCGGTGCTGATATCGCCTGGCAAAAGGGGCGAGACCATTGGTGGCATGATCTCGTCTCTCAACAGTCTGACGTATGCGAGCCGGCCTGGGTCAATGCTGAACATCCACTGTTTACCCTGTATACCTCGGGCTCGACCGGAAAACCGAAAGGGGTGCAGCATTCCTCGGCAGGTTATCTGCTCGGCGCGATGACCAGCATGCAACTGGTGTTTGATTATCATACAGACGACATATTTTGGTGCACTGCCGATGTAGGCTGGGTCACCGGGCATAGTTATGTCGCCTATGGCCCGCTCGCGATCGGCGCCACCCAGGTGATTTTTGAAGGAACCCCGACCCATCCCCACCCTGGACGGTTCTGGGAAATCATCCAGAAACACAAGGTTACAACCTTTTATACAGCGCCTACCGCCATCCGTTCCCTGATCAAGCTGGGTGCTGACCTGCCTGGACAATACGATCTCTCCTCGTTGCGTCTGCTTGGTTCGGTTGGCGAGCCGATCAATCCGGAAGCATGGATGTGGTATTACACCGTTGTTGGTCAGTCACGCTGCCCGGTAGTTGATACCTGGTGGCAAACCGAGACCGGTTCCCACATGATCGCCCCAATTCCAGGCGCAGTGCCCACCAAACCCGGCTCCTGCACCCTTCCACTACCAGGCATCGATGCAGCTGTGGTGGATGAGACTGGGCTCCCGGTAGGACAGGGAAAGGGCGGATTTCTCGTCATCAAGCGTCCCTTCCCTTCAATGCTGCGTACCTTGTGGAATGATCCCGATCGTTTCAGGAACACCTATTTCCCGGCGGATATTGCCGGCGGGCGTTATTATCTTGCGGGTGATTCGGCTCACCGTGATCAGGATGGCTACTTCTGGATCATGGGCCGGATTGATGACGTCCTGAACGTTTCTGGCCACCGCCTGGGCACCATGGAAATCGAATCTGCACTGGTGGCACATCCTCTGGTTGCCGAAGCCGCTGTCGTTGGAAAACCGCATGAAATCAAGGGAGAAATAGTCGTGGCATTTGTTGTGCTCAGAGAAAATTTGCCTGAAGACCAACGAGCCGTTGCAATTGCTGCAACTTTGCGCGAATGGGTTTCCAGTGAAATTGGTGCTATTGCCCGGCCGGAAGAAATCCGGTTTGGGGAAAATCTGCCCAAAACACGCTCCGGCAAAATCATGCGCCGTCTCCTGCGCGCCTTGGCAAGAGGCGAAGCTATCACCCAGGATATTTCAACACTGGAAAATCCGGTGATTCTCGAACAACTTAGCCAGACGGTATAACCGGAATCTCTCAATTTATGGAACAACTTCCAGCCATCATCGATTACCCGGACGGTATCAGTGTCATTGATGCCCGCTACCACCGGCCGGGCCGTGCTGCCATCCACTTGATCACGGAAGGAGATAAAGCCGCGCTGGTAGATACCGGTACCCGTTTCTCGGTTCCCGGTGTCATGGCGGCGCTAGCACACAAGCACATTGCTCCCGAACAGATCGACTATATCTTTCTCACCCATATCCACCTTGATCATGCCGGTGGTGCAAGTGAGTTCATGCAACAACTGCCCAATGCCAGACTGGTAGTTCATCCGCGTGGCGCAGCGCACATGGCCAATCCCGTGAAGCTGATTGCTGGTGTCATGGCCGTGTATGGCGAATCCGAATTCCGTCGCGTCTACGGAGAAATCCTGCCGATCTCTGCCAAGCGCATCATCGAAGCACCTGATGACACCCTGATCGAACTGAATGGCCGCCCATTACAACTGCTGGATACACCCGGACATGCGCGACACCACTACTGCATTCATGACTCTCGCAGTGCATCTATCTTCACCGGCGACACCTTTGGTGTGTCGTATCGCGAACTCGATACCAACGGGCTGGAGTTTATTTTTCCGACCACCTCACCAGTGCAGTTCGACCCCGAAGCCGCACATACTTCCATTGATCGGCTGATGGAGTTGCAGCCAGAACAGGCATTTCTCACACATTACGGGCGCATCCGCAATCTTTCACATCATGCATCACAGATGCATGCACTCATCGATGCTTTTGTCGGTATCGTACGGCAAGCCGAAAACATGCCAGACCGGCAGCCCTTTATCATGAAGGCATTGCAGGATCTGCTCTGGGAACGGCTGACTGCCCATCGGTGCACCCTTACCCAGGATGACGCCTTCTCACTGCTGCAGACCGACATCAGACTCAATGCGCAAGGACTTGAAATCTGGCTGGAACAGACCCTCAGGCAACCAGGCCAAGCTGCAGGTTGATACTGTACCTGGCAAAGCGCCCGCCTACTGCATCACTCAACCTGCATTCTCCCGATAATTTTCCTGCAGCAAAGATCGTGCGATCATGGAGATTTATCCAGCACATACTACTGCTGCAAGCCGAAATGATTGACGATCACCTGCCCACCTGAAATCACCAGATCGGGATATTCCAGCTGTTTCAGCTGTTGTTCGGGGTTGCCGCGAATTGCAATCAGATCAGCCGGGGCACCAGGCCGGATCGTTCCCAGCAGAGGAATACCCAGGTGCTGCCCAGCTTTTGCCGTTGCTGCCCGTAATGCGTCCAGCAGTTTCATCTTCCCTTGATGCATCAGATACACCAGCTCTTGCGCATCGATCCCCCAGGGAATATCAGGATGAGCAATCTCCGTGCCATACAGCAGCTCACCGCCCAGATCTGCCCAGACTGCCGTATTGTGTGCAACCCCACTACATTTTGAGAGCGTATCGAGTGTACTGATAATGGTGACGTTCTGCGCCCTGGCCTGTTTCAGCAAAGATTCGGGAATCAGATTGCAAGGCATGTGCGCCCACTCATCGACACCGGCATTCAATGCCACCTGCACACCCGACGACTCTGCCACATGCGCCGATACCTTGCGCTGATTCCGGTGTGCTTCATCAACCACGGCCCTGACAATGGATTCCGGCAACATCGGCCAGTCAGACTGGTCACGTAGGGTCGTATGCGCATGGGGATGAGAATCAGCCTGCGCACCATGCGCTGAGTCATGTGGTGCATGGTCATGATGCAACGACCAGGGCGCGCCTGCCTCGCTGCCAGGTTCAAGCGCAATCTTAATGATCACTGCCCCCTGGCTGATCAAATGACGCACGGCTCCCCGCGCCTCAGCCTCGGTAGCCACGGGAATCGCCAGATCCCGGGCGCCCATGGTCACGATCGGATACCCCTGCGGGGCGGTGATGATCTGGCCCGAAGTCAACACACGCAAGCTGCCATCTCCTCCATAAGGCTGATGGACAGGTCCACCCACATCCCGGACAGTAGTCACCCCATGTCGCAGGACAGCGTCTGCCGATACTTTCTGGAAGGTCAGATGCGCGTGTAATTCGATGAATCCGGGCAACAGCGTCGCATTTCCCAGATCAATGACAGCTGTTGCATCGCCTGAACCAAACGAATGGCGCGGCCCGATTTTTGCAATATGTCCATCTTTCACCAGCACAGACAAATCACTGTGCATTTCATTTCCATCGAAAACTTGCGCAGCATGCAATAACAAGGAGGCGGAATCGGCTTTCTGTGCATAAATCTGCACAGAAAACAGCGTCCCCATTATCACTGCAATGCCCAAACAACACCTGGATTGCATAAAAATCATTATTTGTAATTGATTCCCGAGAAATTTAAATCAAAAAAATGAAGTTGAACATGTGACAAATTGCCGCACGACAATTTGTCACATGCACAATTTGACTGAGTAGAAATGCGGTTTAGGAACGGGAAAAGGGCATTATTCCCTGATAAAAAAGAATTTATTCGAATAAAGAGGCAAAAAAGAAAAGATGTTCCGGACTGCGCGAAGAAACGGAACATGGGAAAAATTACTGCCCGGGATGAAACGGATCAGGTTGACGCATCACACAATCAGCTTTCTCCGGGAAACCATTTGCATTGAATCTGACGGTTTCTCCCGGTTTGAATGCGGGAGGGAATTGCTGGTTGATTAGATAACGATTGCCATCATTTGCCAGCAGACTGATTCTGTAATAAACGGGTTCGGCAATGTTTCTCTCAGGCGGGGTATAGCCGCTATTAGCCGGAACAACGATTTCTGTGTAAAAATTTCCACCAGATCTACCCAGGGGAATTGCAGTTGTGCCCGAAATAAATGCATCCGTATTGCCACTATTGACGGGATTAGGCATAAGGGGTGCGATATGTTCCACTACTGCGCAATAATCAGCCGGAAGTCGGGAAGGATCAAACACAGGTCTGGAAACATCGGTACTGCGGGTGCTGCGATAGGCGGGCCGTTTCAATCTGCGCTCATTGCTACCGGCCTCCCTGGTAGAAAAAATGACCTCCCCCGCAGGTCCCCCCTGCTGGCCAAACTTTGAATACGATCCGGCCGCTTCCCGGCTGCTCACAACCTCGCTTGTCCGCACACCGGAAGCCAGTGCAATTTCAGAGAGCCCTGTACGAATAAACAGGAACAAGGCAATCACTATCCGTTTGTCCAGAAGGAGGAATATGCAGCCAGACATAGCAAACCCCATGAGTTGATATAGGAAGTACCACATCGGCAATCATATTCACTGCTTGAGAAAACCCGGGGTTATATCAACTCGGACTGCACTCTGGAAACAAACAGACTGAAATTGGCAGTTATCGTCAGTCTTCCTTGCGTAACTGCGGAAACAGAATGACATCACGGATGCTGGGAGAATCCGTCAGCAACATCACCAGCCGATCAATACCAATACCCTCGCCCGCCGTTGGCGGCAATCCGTATTCCAGAGCCTGGATATAGTCAGCGTCATAGTGCATGGCTTCCACATCACCCTCCTCTTTAGCCTTTGCCTGCTCAAGGAAGCGGTTAGCCTGATCTTCCGGATCATTCAACTCGGAAAATCCGTTTGCAATTTCCCGCCCAGCAATATAAAGCTCAAAGCGATCCGTAACTTCCGGATTGGCATCATTACGGCGCGCCAGCGGAGAAACTTCGGCCGGATAATCAACGATAAATACGGGTTCGAACAGCAAATGTTCGGTCGTTTCATCAAATAAAGCCAGTTGCAGCCCACCGATCCCGGTACCAGAATTGAACCCGATTCCCTTCGCCTGCAGAATTTTGATCAATTCATCTTTATTATTAAGCTGTGCTTCGGAGTATTCGGAATGGTATTTCAGGATAGCCTGCGTGACGGTCAACCGGGCAAAAGGCCGGGCAAGATCCATTTCACGTTGCTGATAGACAATACGAGTAGTTCCCAGCACTTTCAGCGCAATTTCACGCAACATGGATTCTGTCAGATCCATCAGGTAATGATAATCCTGATAGGCTTCATAAAATTCCATCATGGTAAATTCGGGATTATGGCGAGTGGATATTCCCTCGTTCCTGAAGTTACGGTTGATTTCAAATACTTTCTCCATACCACCCACCACCAGCCGCTTCAGATAAAGCTCCGGCGCAATGCGCAGATACAACGACATATCCAGCGCATTATGGTGAGTGATGAATGGCCGTGCAGTAGCCCCACCCGGGATGACATGCATCATCGGTGTTTCAACTTCGAGATAATCCCGGTTGACGAGAAACTCACGGATCGCCTGAATGATTTTCGAACGAACTGCAAATACCTTGCGCGCATCTTCATTGGTAATCAGGTCAAGGTAGCGGCGCCGGTATTTCTGCTCTTGATCGGTCAATCCGTGAAATTTTTCCGGCAGCGGACGCAAGGATTTAGTCAGGAGATGAAGTCGCGTCACCCGCAAGGAGAGTTCATCCGTTTTCGTTTTGAACAAAACACCTTCCGCTCCGAGAATATCGCCCAGATCATAATGCCTGAACGCTTCATGCGCGGATTCCCCGGTATGGTCATTCGAAATATAGAGCTGAATTCGCCCGCTCATATCCTGTATGGTTGCAAAGCTAGCCTTGCCCATCACGCGCTTGAACAACATCCGCCCGGCAACTTTCACATCTACCTGATTGCTTTCCAGTTCTTCTCTGGAAGAGCCATCATATTTTTCATGCAGGACACGCGCCAGGGTATCCCGGCGATAGTCATTCGGGAATGCATTGCCAGTCTCGCGCAATGCAGCTAATTTTGAGCGCCGCTCTGCAATGAGACTGTTTTCATCCTGGGAAACACCGGATATATCTTCCTGGGCCATATCTATTCCAAGTTTTTGGTAATTTTTATTGGTATACAATTTTTTTGTTACGGTGTTGAGCAGTACCCGGACTTTGGGCCGCTGCCACACTACCGATCAGCGTGTATTATATCGTTACTTTACCTGCATCATTCCAGCGGACTGAGGAAAAACCACTTGATGGGAAATCTGCGATGCAGCAGTGTTTTCAGGCAGGACATACACTCACTCCGGCTAAAAACACCAACATTCACTCCAACAAAACCAATAGATAATTATTTGTGAACACACCTTCTACACCGACCCACTTTATTCGCAATATCATTGAAGAAGACAACCGCACCGGCAAATGGAACGGTCGCGTGGAAACACGTTTCCCTCCCGAACCCAACGGTTATCTGCATATTGGCCATGCAAAAAGCATTTGTCTGAACTTTGGCCTTGCCCTTGAATACAACGGCATCTGCCATCTACGATTCGACGATACAAACCCGGAAAAAGAAGCCCAGGAATACGTCGATGCCATCATCGAATCAGTACGCTGGCTGGGTTTTGACTGGAAGGAGCATCTTTACTATGCCTCCGATTACTTCGACCGATTATACGAATTTGCAGAATATCTGATCATGCGGGACAAGGCGTATGTGGACAGCCTACCTGCTGACGAAATCAGAAAATTGCGCGGCACCCTGACCGAAGCAGGCACGAACAGCCCCTATCGGAATCGCCCAGCAGAAGAAAATCTTGATCTGTTCCGGCGCATGCGGGCCGGGGAATTCGCCGATGGCGCGCATGTACTGCGTGCCAAAATCGATATGGCCTCACCCAATATCAATCTACGCGACCCGGTCATTTACCGCATCCGCCATATCCATCACCAGCGCACGGGGGATAAATGGTGCATCTACCCCATGTACGATTACACACACTGCATTTCCGATGCACTGGAGCATATTACCCATTCGCTTTGCACACTGGAGTTCGAAGATCATCGGCCGCTGTATGACTGGGTGCTAGATCAGCTGACTGAAAAGGTTCCTTGTCACCCGCAGCAAATAGAATTTGCCCGTCTTAATCTCACCTATAGCGTGATGAGCAAGCGCAAGCTGATTGATCTGGTGGAAAACAAACTGGTGGATGGCTGGGATGATCCGCGCATGAATACACTGGCTGGCTTGCGCCGACGGGGCTATACACCTGCCGCAATCCGGTTATTCGCCGAGCGCATCGGTATCAGCAAGGCAGATTCCTGGATTGACATGGCCATTTTAGAAGATTGTCTGCGCGAAGATCTCAACGAGCACGCCCTGCGTCGCATTGCCGTGCTTGATCCGGTATTGCTGGTTATCGATAATTTTGCGGAAGATCATGAAGAAATTTGTCATGCACCTAATCACCCGCAAAAACCCGAGCTCGGCACACGCGAGCTACTTCTGACAAAACGGCTTTATATCGATCGTGAAGATTTCATGGAAATCCCGGAAAAAGGCTTTTTCCGCCTGACACCCGGTACGGAAGTACGGTTGCGCTATGCATTCATCGTAAAATGCACCCATCTCGTCAAGGATGACCAGGGAAAAATCCTGGAAATCCACTGCATGTATGATCCGGATACCAAAAGCGGCACCGCCGGAGCTGAAACACGGAAAGTGCGCGGCAATATCCACTGGTTATCCACCACACACGCCAAAGCAGTTGAAATCAGATTGTATGATCGCCTGTTTACTGATCCACACCCCGATGCGGAAGGCAAGGATTTCAAAACTTCATTGAATCCAGATTCAAAACGAATTATTACCGGTTATGTCGAGCCCGCGTTATGCAACGCACTACCGGAACAACAATTCCAATTCGAACGTCATGGCTATTTCGTGGCAGATCCGATAGATACCAAACCAGAAAAACCAGTATTCAACCGCACCGCATCACTGCGCAACACCTGGGAAAAAATATCCAACAAATCAACAATAAACAAATAAAAAATAACAACTACAAATACATTAGCATACCAACAAAATCCCAAAATAAACTCTGGAAATACCCTTACTTGTTCCACAAACCGGTTATTTTCTTGTTATACTCGACCTCCGTTTTTAACAACACGAATTGAAAAAATGTCCTTAAAACACATTGTCATTCTGTTGCTCAGCGTTGGCAAGATAGTGGGATGCAACACCGTACCAAGAGAAAAAAATCAGGAAAAAATTTCACGTCATTGGCATAAATCACGACTCAACCCTTCAGAAGAGACTCCAAAACACAATCCATATTCTTATTTTGTACGGGATCGTCTGTACAGCCAATACGAAGAATGGCGCGGAGTTCGTTATCGGCTAGGTGGGTCGGATCATTCTGGAATCGATTGCTCGGCACTCGTCAAGATTATTTACGAGCAAGAATTTGGCATGACACTCCCCAGGACAGCTCTTTCACAAGCCAATCTGGGTAATGAAATCAGCCAAAATGGATTGATGCCAGGCGACCTGGTATTCTTCAGAACGGGTAGAAATTCCCAGCATGTAGGGATTTATGTTGAAAACAGACAATTTCTACATGTCTCAACCAGCCAGGGCGTGACGATATCCCAACTGGACGATACTTACTGGAAATCCAGATACTGGAAGTCGGTCAGAATTTAAAGCCCGGTATTATCACGGTGTCGCTAGCCGCTAAAACCAGCCTTTGTACAAATCAGGTTCCATGCTGCCGTCGTTCCAAATGGACCTGATCGATAATTGAGGCACTGATCTCTTCTATTGATACACCCGTCGTGTCTATAGAAGGAATGCTAAATCGTTTGTATAACTCATTCTGCCATTGAAGCTCGCGCTGGCATTCTGCAAACGAGGCATACTGGCTACCAGGATAACGTTCCTCCCGTATGGAGCAAAGCCTTGAAGTGCTCAAGGTCAATCCGAACAGATTTTTACAGAGCGGCTGCAATAATGGCGGGAGTTGCGTGGAGGTCATATCTTCCGGCGTAAGCGGGTAATTGGCTGCGAGCACACCATACTGCAAGGCAAGGTAGACACAAACCGGAGTCTTGCCTGTGCGCGAAACACCCACCAATATTACATCGGCATCGGCAAGTATCCTGGCATTTGCGCCATCATCGCTGTTGAGTGCATACTGAATCGCAGCAATACGCTTGAAATAGGAAGCATCCTGCCTGAGAACATGAGAACGCCCGGGCATGCGCGCAGGTGGTTGCTGCAATACCGTCTCGAGTGTACCCAGACACATCTCGAAAAAATCAAAAAGGATGCAATCCGCCTGACGAATGGCGGCGAGTATCACCGGATCCAGCAACGTACTGAACACCAGTGGTGGCTGTCCTTCCTGTTTCGCAGAACCGTTGATCTGCTCAATGGTTGCCCGCACCTTTTCGGCGCTATCCAGGAAAGCAGCATAGTGCTTGTTCCACTCGATTCCATCGAATTGGGTAAGCAGGCTGTGGCCCAGCGTTTCGGCAGTAATCCCCGTGCGATCGGACAAGAAAAATACGCTGCGCTGCCGCATTGTTCCTACTCCTTGCCAGCCAGGTACAACCAGGTATCCACTATCGTATCCTGATTGAGCGACAGGCTGCTGATACCCTGTTCAACCAGCCAGCGGGCAAAATCCGGATAATCGGAAGGTGCTTGGCCACAAATGCCAACATATTTCCCCTGTTTATGACAGGCATCAATGGCCATCTTCAGCAATCGCTTGACTGCAGGATTACGCTCATCGAACAAATGCGCAACCAGCCCGGAATCACGATCCAAGCCAAGCACCAGCTGGGTCATATCATTCGATCCAATCGAGAATCCATCAAAATATTCAAGAAATTCTTCAGCCAGTACAGCATTGGAAGGAATTTCGCACATCATGATCAGCCGCAGCCCATTATTACCGCGTTTCAATCCATTAGCCGCCAGTAATTCAGTGATTTGCTGCGCTTCTTCCAGCGTGCGGCAGAAGGGAACCATCACTTCGACATTGGCCAATCCCATTGCATCCCGCACCTTGCGTAAAGCCCGGCATTCCAGTTCGAAACAGTCCCGGAAAGAATCAGCCAGGTAACGCGAGGTTCCCCGAAATCCGATCATCGGATTTTCTTCATGAGGCTCGAAACGGTCACCGGCAATCAGGTTGGCATATTCATTGGATTTGAAATCAGACAAACGCACAATTACGGGATTGGGATGAAAAGCAGCTGCCAGCGTGGCAATTCCTTCCACCAGTTTTTCCACATAAAAAGACACTGGATCAGAGTAGCCCGCCATTCGCTTCCTGATCACCGCCTGCAAATCATCCGGCAACGTATCGAATCCCAGCAGAGCCTTGGGATGGACACCAATACTGTTATTAACAATAAACTCCAGACGCGCCAGCCCCACGCCATTATTAGGCAAGTGTGCAAAAGTAAAAGCCTGTGACGGATTACCGATATTCAGCATCATCTTGACTGGAAGCCCGGGTAAACTCTCCACCTCCGAAGCCAGGCGTTGAAAAGGAAGTAGGCCCTCGTAAACAAAACCTGCATCTCCTTCGGCGCAGGATATGGTTACCTCCTGATCATTATTAATATGTTCTGTTGCATGACCACAACCAACCACTGCCGGGATGCCCAGTTCCCGTGCAACAATTGCTGCATGACAGGTGCGCCCGCCTCGATTGGTCACAATCGCCGCAGCGCGTTTCATGATCGGCTCCCAGTCAGGGTCGGTCATGTCTGTTACCAGCACATCACCCGGCTGCACTTCCGACATTTGCGCAGCACCCAGGATCACTCGCGCCTTGCCTTGCCCAATTTTCTGGCCAATCGCACGCCCCTGGACCAGCACACGGCTGCGTTCGCTCAGGCGAAACTGCTCGATTGATTGTCCAGCAAGGCTTTTCACCGTTTCAGGACGCGCCTGGACTATATAAATCTGACCATCCGTGCCATCAAGCGCCCATTCAATATCCATCGGACGATTGTAGTGCCGCTCTATAATCACCGCCTGCCGCGCCAGTGATTCGATCTGTTCATCCGGCAAACTGAAACGCTGGCTTCGTTCCGGTGAAACCGGGCGAATTTCGGTAGCCTGCCCTGTCTGCCCATCACTGTAGATCATCTCGATCGCCTTCGCTCCTAGCCGGCGAGAGAGGATTGCTGGCAATCCGATTTCCAGATTCCGTTTATAAACAATGAATTCATCTGGATTGACTGCACCTTGAACCACGGTTTCACCCAGACCATAGGCGGAGGTGATGAACACCACCTCACGAAAACCGGATTCGGTATCAAGCGTAAACACCACGCCGCTAGCGCCCTGGTCACTACGCACCATTCTTTGCACACCGGCAGACAAAAACACCTGATCATGACGAAATCCGTGATGAACCCGATAGGCAATGGCCCGGTCGTTATAAAGCGAAGCAAACACCCTCCTGATAGCATCGATCAGGTTTTCAATCCCATGTACATTCAGCAATGTTTCCTGCTGACCGGCAAAGGAAGCATCAGCCAAATCCTCCGCAGTTGCCGATGAACGCACAGCAAAGGAGATATGCTCACCAATATCGTTCACGAGTTTTTCATATCCCTGCGTCACGGCTTTCAGCAATCCATCTGGTAATGGTGCAGCCAGCAGCAAAGAGCGAATCTGCTTGCCCGTCGCAGCCAGGGCTTCTACATCATCCACATCCAACCCGGCCAGCAAGGCGTTGACACGATCATCCAGATTATTGGTTTCGAGAAACTCACGATAAGCATGTGTCGTTGTGGCAAATCCACCCGGCACTTTCACCCCGGCACGGGCCAGGTTTCCGATCATCTCGCCCAATGAGGCATTTTTGCCGCCTACACTCGCTATATCGCTCATGCCCACCTGATCCAGCCACAAAATGTAATCAGAATGATTCATCATTATTTATCCTCCGTTGTAGAACAGGATGGCGCATACAACACCCTCTTCTTTTTTTGATCAAAGGAACCTCTGAAAAACCACCTACGTTGTCATTTTTGCGTTAGAAATCGGCTAAGAATGCGCATTTATTATGTATAAATCCCGCTTTTTCTCCAATTTCCACTATGAACTGACTATCTCGCTGACGTTTTTCAGAGGTTCCCACAGCAGAAATAAAAACCCCACACCGGCTATGCGCCAACAGATTGAATCAGTATTGCAGCCGCCACATGCCTGCCTTCCGATGACAGGATATTGTAGGTTCTGCAAGTTGCCTGCGTATCCATCACTTCGAATCCGATGCCACGGGAAAGAATCGTTCGCATCAATGATGCAGCCGGGAACCGCAATATAGACCCTGTTCCGAGCAAAATGATCTCTGGCTGCATGACCAGCAATGGATCCAGATGCTCGACACCCAGAGAATCAACACTACTTGCCTGCCAGTTTTCGATAATCCGGTTTGGCAGCACAATCATGTTGCTGGTGTACCTCATCTGATTGACAGCGACATAACCTTCTCCATAGCCGGAAAACATATTCAAACCGGCTTGGCCCGAAAGATGCAGCTTCATGGAAACTCCTCATGACGAAAAAATTTATTTTATTGCAAGCCGGGCAGTGCAGGCCGCACTCACAGCCATTTTCACCCGAACGAAGACTAGCGTAACATGGTATGCTTTTTTTCGTACCAAACATCTTCAAACCATCCATGCAACCCATCAAAAAATCCAGCAAACTCAACAACGTCTGCTATTACATACGCGGCCCGGTTCTTGTGCGCATTGCAGTTCTTGATCGCGCAAGACAAATGGAGGATGAAGGCCAGCGTGTCATCAAGCTCAACATCGGCAACCCCGCCTCCTTTGGATTCGAGGCACCGGACGAGATCCTGCAGGATGTAATCCGCAATCTTTCTGCCGCATCTGGCTACTGTGATTCCAAGGGATTGTTTGCCGCCCGCAAGGCCATCATGCACTACACACAGGAGAAAAATATCGCCAACGTGCAGATGGATGACATCTACATCGGGAATGGCGTATCGGAACTGATCATGCTGGCCACACAGGCATTGCTGGAAAACGGAGATGAGGTACTGGTACCCTCGCCGGATTATCCGTTGTGGACCGCCGCCGTATCGCTTGCGGGCGGCGTGGCCCGGCATTACACCTGTGACGAGCAATCCGGCTGGCTACCCGATCCGCAAGATATCAGGGCAAAAATTGCCAGAAACACACGGGCTATCGCCATCATCAACCCCAACAATCCGACTGGCGCACTGTATCCGGATGATTTGCTGCGTGAAATTATCGAAATTGCCCGGCAGAACAACCTGATCATCTTTGCCGACGAAATCTATGACAAGATTCTTTACGACGGAGCCACCCATACTTCTGTTGCATCACTTGCCGATGATGTCCTGTTTGTGACTTTCAACGGGCTATCCAAAAACTATCGCGCAGCTGGTTTCCGCTCTGGCTGGGCTGTGGTCTCCGGCAACAAGGCGCATGCACGCGACTATATTACCGGCCTCAACATGCTGGCTTCGATGCGCCTGTGTGCCAATGTGCCGTCGCAATTCGGCATCCAGACTGCACTGGGTGGCTATCAAAGCATACACGACCTCACCATGCCTACCGGGCGGCTGAAACGGCAACGTGATCTGGCCTGGAAACTGCTGACCGATATTCCGGGTGTAACCTGCTTCAAACCGCAAAGCGCCCTGTATCTGTTTCCACGGCTGGATCTGGCTTATTACCCGATTGAAGATGATGAGCAATTTGCACTGAATTTGCTGCTGGAAGAAAAAGTGCTTATCGTGCAAGGAACCGGATTCAATTGGCCGCAATCCGATCATTTCCGCATCGTCTTTTTACCCAACAGCGATGATCTGACAGAATCCATCGGCCGCATTGCACGGTTTCTCGATCGCTACCGCGCCCGCCACAGCAACCAGTCTGGCCACGGATAAAAGCCGGGCAACCGCCTTGCCCAGCCTTATTCCGTATATAATCCGCAGTTTACTTTCATTGACGTACAAACCCATTCTGTTATGAAGCCAATTTATGTAGGGCTGCTCGGTGTTGGCACCGTTGGCGGCGGCACTTATACCGTTCTCAAACGCAATCAGCAGGAAATTACCCGCAGAACCGGTCGCAATATCATCATCCGCATGGTTGCCGATCTGAATCAGGAAAAAGCGCGCCACCTCACCGCTGGTGATGATGTGATCGTGACCTCCGATGCGCTTGAAGTAGCTAGACATCCTGACATTGATATCGTCGTTGAGTTGATGGGAGGACAAACCATAGCGAAACAGGCAATCCTTGAAGCCATCGCCCACGATAAGCATGTCATTACCGCCAACAAGGCATTGCTGGCAAATCATGGCAATGAAATTTTTGCAGCGGCACAGCAGCGTAATGTCATTGTCGCTTTCGAGGCTGCGGTGGCAGGTGGTATTCCCATCATCAAGGCTTTGCGTGAAGGTCTGGCCGCCAACCATATCGAATGGATCGCTGGCATCATCAATGGAACCAGCAATTTCATCCTGTCCGAAATGCGTTCAAAGGGGCTGGATTTCCCAACTGTCCTGGCTGAAGCACAGCAACTGGGTTATGCCGAGGCAGATCCGACCTATGACATCGAAGGCATCGATGCTGCCCACAAGATCGCCATCATGTCTGCCCTTGCCTTCGGCATCCCGGTCCGGTTTGATCAGGCCTACATTGAAGGGATCACCAAACTGGCCAATGACGATATCCGCTATGCCGAAGAATTGGGGTATCGCATCAAACTGTTGGGTATTACCAAACGCACGGCCAGCGGAATCGAGCTGCGTGTTCATCCAGCGCTGATCCCAGTCAAGCGGTTGATCGCCAATGTGGAAGGTGTCATGAATGCCATCATCGTCAAAGGCGATGCTGTCGGGCCAACACTCTACTATGGCGCCGGCGCCGGAGCCGAACCCACTGCTAGCGCAGTTATTGCTGATCTGGTGGATGTAACACGCCTGCTCACTTCCAGCCCGGAACACCGCGTACCCGTACTGGCCTTCCTGCCGGAATTGCTTTCCGACACTCCGATTGTGCCGATGGAAGCCATTGAAACAGCTTATTACCTGCGGTTCCAGGTTCTGGATAAACCTGGCGTACTGGCTGATATTACTCGCATCCTGGCAGACAACCATATCTCCATCAACGCCATGATTCAGAAAGAACATGCGGACAAGGAAGATAAGGTCAATATCATCATGCTGCTGCACAGGACCAGAGAAAAGAACGTCAACACTGCGATCGAAAAAATCCAGAGTCTCCCGGCCATGGCTGATAAAATCATCCGGATCCGGCTTGAAGAGCTTGGCAGTTAAGGCACCAGGACTTTTCCAGTTTGAATTTACCCAGGCTTGAATCATTCCCCGCATCCTCGCGGGGTTGACACACCTTCACCGGATAAATCCGGCTGTTTTGTATTCCGCTTATCACAGGCATATATGCGCTATCTCTCGACCCGGGGCGGCATGTCCCCCAAAACATTTACTGAAATTCTACTCACCGGTCTGGCTCCCGATGGCGGACTGGCCATGCCGGAAACCTATCCCCAAATCAGCCCGGCAACACTTGAATCGTGGCGCGCGCTCGATTATCCATCACTGGCATTCGAGATTTTGTCGCGTTTCATGGACGACATTCCGGCTGAGGATTTACGCACACTGATAAACCGCACCTATACAGCCGACGTTTTCGGCAGCAAAGATGTGACCCCTGTCCAGATACTGGAGCCTGACCTGTATCTGCTGCATTTGTCCAACGGTCCCACACTGGCATTCAAGGATATTGCCATGCAATTCCTGGGCAATCTGTTCGAATATGTTCTGGCAAAAAACGGTGATGAACTGAACATTCTGGGCGCCACATCCGGTGATACCGGTTCCAGTGCGGAATACGCCATGCGCGGGAAGCGGGGAATCCGTGTATTCATGCTGTCGCCTTACGGAAAGATGAGCACCTTCCAGACCGCACAAATGTTCTCGCTGCAGGATGAAAATATCTTCAATATCGCGATCGAAGGGGTATTCGATGATTGCCAGGATATTGTCAAAACTGTCAGCAACGACCAGACATTCAAGCAAAAATACAAAATCGGAGCAGTTAATTCGATCAACTGGGCGCGTGTCGCTGCCCAGATTGTTTACTACTTCAAGGCTTATTTTGCCGTTACCCGCTCAAGCCAGGAAAAGATTTCGTTTTCCGTCCCCTCCGGCAACTTCGGTAATATTTTTGCCGGCCATGTAGCACGCATGATGGGTCTGCCAATCAGGAAGCTGATACTGGCCACCAATGAAAACGATGTGCTGGATGAATTTTTCCATACTGGCTTGTATCGCCCCCGCTCAACGGCAGAAACCAGACAGACCAGCAGCCCATCAATGGATATTTCCAAGGCTTCGAATTTCGAGCGATTCATTTTCGATTTGGCCGGACGGGATGCAGCACGTGTCAAGGAGCTCTGGAACTCGGTCGATCAGGGAAAATCCTTTGATTTGTCTACCACCGGCCTGTGGGCAAAAATCGAAGATTTTGGCATCGTGTCAGGCACCAGCAATCATGCTGCCCGAATTGACACCATTCGCGAAACCTATCGCAAATTCAATGCTGTGATCGACACTCACACGGCTGATGGGCTCAAAGTCGGCCTGGAGTTGCGTGAACCAGGCATACCATTGATCTGCCTGGAAACAGCGCTACCAGCGAAATTTGCGGACAGCATCCGAGAAGCAGTCGGATTCGATCCCAAACGGCCGGCTGGTTACGATAATCTGGAAAATCTGCCACAACGCTTCGAGCGCATGGCGGTTGATGCGACGCAGGTCAAGCAGTTCATGGCCAGCAAGATTGACACACCAAATAAAGCGAGTGCATCGGAGAAACTGACGAAATCCTGATATATTGCTAGCCTTCCACCGAATAACTTGGTAAGAATGCAATTTATCTACCCTGTTATAAATGTCTTTCTGACTAAAACGCAACAATCGGAAAAAGGAGTACCTCATGCTGTTTTCGATTAGCCGCTATGATCCGGACAAGGATGAGAAACCGTACATGCAGGATTACGATATCCAGCTCGAACCTACGGACAAAATGCTTCTGGATGCATTGATACGCATCAAAACAATCGATGATAGCCTCAGCCTGAGGCGTTCCTGTCGGGAAGGGGTTTGTGGCTCCGATGCCATGAATATCAATGGACGCAATGGGCTTGCCTGCATCACCCCGCTTGCCAATCTGCGTGAACCAGTCGAGATTCGCCCCTTGCCTGGATTACCGATCATCCGGGACCTGGTCGTCGATATGAGCCAGTTTTTCAAACAGTATCATTCGATCAAACCCTATTTGATCAATAATGATCCGCCTCCGGAAACCGAGCGATTACAATCACAGGAAGAACGCGCACGACTGGATGGACTGTATGAGTGCATTTTATGCGCCTGCTGTACTACTGCCTGCCCTTCATTCTGGTGGAATCCCGACAAATTTGTTGGCCCGGCCGGATTGTTACAGGCTTACCGTTTCCTGGCTGATAGCCGGGATCAGGCCACCTCTGAACGGCTGGATGATCTGGAAGATCCCTACCGCTTATTCCGTTGCCATTCCATCATGAACTGTGTCGATGCCTGCCCCAAGGGGTTAAATCCCACAGCTGCGATAGAAAGCATAAAAATCATGATGCTGAATAAAACGGTATGAATCACCAGGCCCGCGTGCGCTGGCGCTGTCGTCGCGGCATGCTGGAGCTGGACATCGTTCTGCAGCGTTTTGTGGACCACCATTACGGGCAGTTGGATGAACACCAGCTTGAACTGTTTGAAGTACTACTATCGCTTCCTGATCATGACCTGTGGAATATGATTATTCGCACCACGGAAGTGCCAGATAATCGATTTCGACCTGTATTGCGGCTGTTACAGGAAAATTGACCCGGATTTTGGGCATCTGCAGAAACAACTTGAATTAGAGAGAATAAATGGAGAAAACCATGCCGCCACAAAACATAGCCACTTTGTCACTGGGTGAAGGCAAAAAAACGATTGAACTACCCGTCCTGTCCGGAAATGAAGGTCCGGATGTGGTAGATATTCGCTCGCTATATGCCCAGAGTGGTCTGTTTACCTACGACCCTGGTTTTGTATCGACAGCCAGCTGCAAATCAGCCATTACATTCATCGATGGAGACAAGGGAATTCTGCTGTATCGCGGTTATCCCATTGAGCAACTGGCTACCCGCTGCGATTTCATGGAAGTCAGCTATCTGTTGTTAAACGGCGAACTGCCAACACCCGATCAGAAAGCACAGTTTGTCAGCAGCATCAGAAGCCACACCATGTTGCATGAACAGCTAATCAAGTTTCTTAGTGGATTCCGCCGTGATGCTCATCCTATGGCTGTCATGGTAGGTGTCGTAGGTGCGCTATCAGCCTTTTATCACGATGCGATGGATGTTTCCGATGCACAACATCGCGAGCAATCCATTTTCCGGCTAATTGCAAAATTGCCAACTATCACAGCCATCGCCTATAAATATAATATCGGCCAGCCTTTTATCTATCCACGCAATGATCTGGATTTCACAGAAAACTTCCTGCACATGATGTTTGCCACACCGGCTGAGAAGTACACACCCAATCCGGTGATTGTCAAGGCACTGGATCGCATCCTGATTCTGCATGCTGATCATGAACAAAATGCATCCACCTCGACTGTCCGCCTTGCCGGTTCAAGCGGGGCCAATCCGTTTGCATGTATCTCCGCCGGAATTACCTGTTTATGGGGCCCGGCCCATGGTGGCGCGAATGAAGCATGCCTCAACATGCTGGAACAGATCGGTGATGTTTCACGTATCAATGAATACATTGCACGGGCTAAAGACAAGAACGATCCTTTCCGGCTGATGGGATTTGGCCACCGGGTTTATAAAAACTTCGACCCACGTGCCACATTGATGCGTGAAACCTGCCATGAAGTCCTGGATGAGCTGGGGCTGCACAATGACCGCTTGTTCAAACTCGCACTGGAACTGGAAAGAATTGCGCTGGAAGACGACTATTTCATCGAGAAAAAACTTTATCCCAATGTTGATTTTTATTCAGGCATCGTGCAGCGTGCGCTGGGTATTCCAACCTCGATGTTTACCGCCATTTTTGCTACCGCCCGTACCGTCGGCTGGGTTGCCCAATGGAATGAAATGATTTCCGATCCGGAACAAAAAATTGGCAGGCCACGTCAACTTTATGTAGGTGCCCCTCGCAGGGATGTCCCCAAATGAATCCGGCTCTGCCATAAGAGACAGGGTTTGCCACCTAACCGGCCGTAATGCCAAAAAGTCATCCGGGTGAGCAGCTCTTCGTCTACAAATCCTCTTTTCAGTTTCTTGAAAAAATGTTGCAATAATTTCACAAGCTCCAGGTGGCTACCGTGATAAAACAACTCTTGGAAGATTCGAAACTGTTTGGCACCAATGCGGCATTTATCGAAATGCTCTATGAACAATACCTGGGGGACCCATCTGCTGTATCCGATCAGTGGCGGCAGTATTTCGATTCACTGCAACCAACGGAAACCATTTCTGCGCGTGACATCCCCCATACACCCATTGTCGAGTCACTGGTACGCACTGCCACCCGGCATCAACCATCCCAACCCTTCATCTCGCCAAAACAGGTATCAGGGGAATTAACCGAAACCGAGATACAGGAACGCAAGCAAATTGCCGTTCTGCAGCTGATCAATACTTACCGGTTTCTGGGTGTGCGCAAAGCGAGCCTTGATCCCCTCGGCCTGCAACAGAAACAGGAAATTCCCGAGCTTGACCTGGCATTTCATGGGCTTACCGAAGCAGATATGGACAAGGTGTTCCATACCGGCTCCCTGGTCGGCCCTGAACACGCCACTTTGCGCGAGATTCTCGACCGGCTACAGCAAACCTACTGCGGCAGCATTGGTGTCGAGTACATGTACATTGCCGACATCAAGCAGAAACGCTGGATACAGAACCGGCTTGAATCCATCAGCGCCCAACCCAGTTTCACACCTGAATATAAACGCCACATTCTGGAACGGCTGACCGCAGCAGAAGGATTGGAAAAATATCTGCATAACCGTTATGTCGGTCAAAAACGTTTTTCTGGTGAAGGCAATGAGAGCCTCATTCCGCTGCTGGACAAGCTGCTGCAACAAGCAGGTAGCTCGGGCATACAGGAAATTGTCATGGGGATGGCTCACCGTGGGCGGCTGAATGTACTGGTCAATACATTGGGCAAAATGCCAACGGAACTGTTTCAGGAATTCGAGGGAAAAAATCCGCAGGCGCTGACATCTGGTGATGTTAAATACCATCAGGGATTTTCCTCAGCGGTGATGACACCAAGTGGCGTCATGCGCCTGGCGCTTGCCTTTAATCCATCGCATCTTGAAATCGTCAACCCAGTGGTTGAAGGCTCGGTACGCGCCCGTCAGCATCGGCTCGGTGATAAAAATGGCGATCAGGTTATCCCTGTGCTGATTCACGGAGACGCCGCCTTTGCCGGACAGGGCGTCGTAATGGAAACGCTTAATTTGTCGCAAACGCGTGGATATGGCACGGGTGGTACCATTCACATCGTTATTAACAACCAGATCGGCTTTACCACATCCGACCCCCGGGACAGCCGTTCCACCCTGTATTGCACCGATGTTGTCAAGATGATTGATACACCGGTTTTTCATGTCAACGGTGATGATCCGGAAGCCGTAATTCTGATCGCTGAAATTGCACTGGATTTTCGTATGCAATTTCACAAGGATGTGGCCATTGACCTGGTTTGTTTCCGCAAGCAGGGACATAACGAGCAGGATGAGCCGATGGTCACCCAGCCCTCCATGTACAGCGTCATTCACCAGCATCCTGGCACACGCCAGCTATATGCGGATGCTCTTATCCGTCAGGATGTGATTAAACAAGCCGACGCCGATGACATGGTGCAGGCCTATCAGGGCGCCATGGACGAAGGGCGCAATCCCAACACCACCATCTGTTACGACTATAAATCACCCAACGCTGCCAACTGGGCTCCCTTCCAGAGTACACAAAAATGGGATCAATCGGTAAACACGGGCGTATCTGTTGAAGATCTAAAATATCTGTCCGAACGGCTGACAGCAATTCCGGCTACATTCAAACTCCATTCCAGGGTTGAAAAAATCATTGAGGATCGCCGGAAAATGGGTACGGGCGAGTTGCCGCTGGATTGGGGCATGGCAGAAAACCTCGCTTATGCAACCTTGCTGAAAGAGGGCTACCCAGTCCGCATTTCCGGTCAGGATTGCGGGCGCGGCACTTTCTTTCATCGCCATGCCGTCCTGCATGACCAGAACCGGAAACAGGATCAGTGGGAAGACGGCACGTATATTCCCTTGCGCCATGTCATGCCCAAACAACCCGATTTTGCTGTGATTGATTCGATATTATCGGAAGAAGCTGTACTGGGCTTCGAATACGGTTATGCCACCGCCCAGCCAAATGAACTTGTTATCTGGGAAGCGCAATTTGGTGATTTTGCCAACGGTGCTCAGGTAGTTATTGACCAGTTTATTGCATCCGGAGAAGCCAAATGGGGACGCTTATGTGGACTGGTTCTACTGCTGCCGCATGGTTATGAAGGCCAGGGACCGGAACATTCTTCGGGCCGACTGGAACGATATTTACAATTGTGCGCCGAATACAACATCCAGGTATGCATTCCATCCACTCCAGCGCAAATATTTCATCTTCTCCGGCGCCAGATTATCCGGCCGATACGCAAACCGCTGGTCGTCATGTCACCCAAAAGTATGTTGCGCCACAAAGAGGCCATTTCATCCCTGGATGATCTGGCAAACGGTCATTTCCAGCCGATCATCCCCGAAATCGAATTGTTCGAAGTGGAAAAAATAAAACGGCTGATCGTCTGCAGTGGAAAAATCTATTACGAATTGATGGCTTACCGGCGCGAGCACCAGATCACCCACATGGCCATCGTCCGGCTGGAACAGCTGTATCCTTTCCCACATGGGGATTTCCAGGCTGAAATCAACCGATATGTGCATGCCCGAGAAATTCTCTGGTGCCAGGAAGAACCAGGCAACCAGGGAGCCTGGCATCGTATCCAGCACTACCTGCTGCGCCATATGCGTCCTGATCAGAAACTTGGGTACGCACTGCGCCCCTCATCCGCCTCGCCCTCGGTTGGCTATCTGGCGGTAGACCGGCTCAGACAGAAAGAATTAATCGAAGCTGCATTCCGCGACACCATCTGAAAAAATTCATGGAGCATTCATTATGCTGATCGAAGTCAAAGTCCCCGAATTATCAGAATCCGTAGCAGAAGCCACACTCATCAGCTGGCATAAGCGGCAGGGTGATCATGTTGAACGAGGTGAAAATCTGATTGATATTGAGACAGATAAAGTGGTGCTGGAGCTCCCTGCTCCACAATCCGGCGTTCTTGCTGAAATCATCAGAAATGATGGCGCCACTGTCACCAGCGGAGAAATTATTGCCCGGATCAATACTGCTGCCAAAGAAACCCAATCGACCCCAGAGCAATCCGCTTCAGTGGATGCCCGGCTTACGGAAACTGCAGATTTCTCTGCAGTGGCAACACACCAGGCTGAATCATTTATGCCATCTGCAAAAAAAATAGCCGAGGAAAACGGCCTTACCGAAGAAGAAATGGCAATGATTCATGGCACAGGCCGTGGTGGGCGCATCACCAAGGAAGATGTGCTGGCTCACATAAAACATAAAGAGAACACAACTTCCAGCCAGCAGGCAGCTTTACAGTTGACACAAGCTGCCGGGGTGAAAAAAACTGCCATTCTCCCAATAGATAATCAAACAGGAAATTCGGGTAGACCGGAAAAGCGCGTACCCATGACGCGAATACGCATGCGCATTGCCGAACGATTAGTGCAATCTCAGTCCACGGCAGCCATTCTGACTACATTCAATGAAGTCAACATGCAGGCAATCATGGATTTACGCGCGCGTTACAAGGACAGTTTCGAAAAGGAACACGGCGTCAAACTTGGCTTTACCTCTTTTTTCGTCAAGGCGGCGGTTGCTGCCCTTAAAAAGTTCCCCATCATTAACGCCTCGGTGGATGGAAATGACATCATCTATCACGAGTATTACGATATCGGTATAGCTGTCGCCAGCCCGCGCGGCCTGGTTGTACCGATCATTCGTGATGCGGACAAGCTCACTTTTGCCGAAATCGAACAACAAATTGCCGATCTGGCCAAACGGGCTCAGGAAGGGAAATTAGCAATAGAAGAACTGACAGGCGGTACGTTCTCGATTACGAATGGCGGAGTGTTCGGTTCTATGCTCTCCACACCCATTATCAATCAACCTCAGAGCGCAATTCTTGGCATTCATGCCACGAAACAACGCCCGGTAGTTGAAAATGGCCAGATTGTGATCCGGCCAATCAACCATCTGGCACTTCTCGGCGATCATCGCATCATTGATGGAGAGAGCGGTCTTCATCGCTGCTGCGATCAAGGAAGTTTCAGAGTATCCGGTCAGCCCATTGTTTGAAACTGACTGGATTGGGAGAAAGATGCAGCTCTGGAGAGCTGATGTAGAAGAAAATTATTTGCAAATTCTGCCCGGAACCATTGATTCACACTCTGGTGTTAGTAACATCGCACTGAGTGGTCTTTTAATACTTATGAACAATCCTGAGCGGCATTTAATCGTACCATTGAGGCAGACCAAATGAGTGTTTTTGTGCGCTTTGCCAGGCCAGATCTTGCCGGCCTTCTGCATACGATAGGCATATCACGGTTGATTTGAGCAGCAGAGGCTTCACTCACAACATCCATACCCTTACCACAGGATTCGCACGGCTTAGTCGTCAGGTTATACAATCTTCAGTGGAGTAGGTCCGCCAGCCTCCTTAGGCTGTCAAAAACCGTTCCCAGACTCATTATGAGTCCATAATCCCGCCACACCTTTCCGCCCCGCAATCCACTTGAATTCGTAATCTTGCAGATATCAATAATCGACACCTGGAACGTGAGCACTTTTGCACAAGAGCCAGGTACGATATCTACTGCGTTTAAACGGAAAAAGCATTATAAACCACCATGCCGGCATCCAGGGCCACCTGCCGCCCAAAAGCCGACCACCTCCCTGCCGCATCCCGCTTTGGTTCTTACATGATCAAAGCCGCACGGTTTAATGCTGACGAACATTATCATCTAATTGATAAAATCGGTCAATGGATTTCCATAGGTTGACCATCAACCAGAACTGAATCCACGCCGTCTGAAATACAACCACGTTCCGATCACCGCTAATTCCACAGGTATGTCCGATTACCACATTATTTGTAACCCGAGTTCCCTCTCCACCGTACCGGTCCTTAAAGCGCGTATGTGCAGATACCCTGTCCTACACCCAGCAACATGGCTGCTTTAATGAAAAACAATGACAATCAGTTCAATTTTTTCACGTAATTTATCCATTTGTTTATTAATACAAGCCAGACAAAACTCATCCGTATTGTAACAAAAATCTATCTTGTCCCTTTTATTCACCTGCAAAGCTGATGAAGACCGCAAAATCAATAGTATATTTATTTCCTGAAAGAGTAGCCAACAGCCAAAAGCTATATCTGATCTTGCATCAATAACAATGCGACAAATTGTCGCGCCTGGAAGATAATGCCTATATTTTTCAATCGATAAACTGAGTAAACACATGATAAATGCAAAAGGAATTTTGTTATCCTGTCAACCTTGGTTTCTTTAGGATATCAGTGATGCAAACGCGACAATTTGTCGCACTACGAACTGATTTAACCAGGGTAAGACAACAACAGGCTGCCAGGTAGATAAAAGCAGGACGAGAAAATCACAGATAAATCATTAAGAGAAGAAGCGAAGCCGAGACCGACCACATTGGTTTTGATACCGGCTACTGATAGAGAAGAAGTAAATTACGTCGACTGTGTTCGAATTTTGCCGTCCCCATTGCTCCTGTGGAGATAGGTTTCACGATAGGCAGTGAATTTCCCCGCGCATCCGTTCACCAAGCGCCTGATAAACCAATTGATGCTGCTTGACGATGTTTTTCCTTCAAACACCCACTTACAATGATGGCACCTTAAAGTGATGACCGTCATTACCTTTCCACCTGATCCAGGTGCAGGGCAAGAGGTTTTAATCGAATGTTCAATTGATCTGCAGTAACCACTTTCCTTTATTCCCCAAAATATAAAAATTATCGATCAACAACGGATCTTTAAAATCCGTCAGCATCCACAATGCCCACCCTGAATCACCACAAGACAAAGCAACACAACACTCAATTGATATAGGGAGAAACATCCGATGACCGAAAAACCGTAGCGGAAACCATCAATCATGTAAAAAGGGATTGAGGTGTTGATAAAATTAAGTACCGGCGGCAGAGAATGAACGAACAAACACCCGGAAAGAAAGGTCAGCGGCAGGATAATAAAATTCTGGAATGCCAACCGATCAACGATCCGACATGATCCCGGCAATAACGCCCAGCAATAACCAGCAGGGCACTACCCAGAAATGCAAACAATACGATCCAGATCATCGATTGTAATGGCGGCGGATAAAAACCAGGCTGCAACGGTATAAACACCCAAGCCAAATCCATCAATCCTCGTAACGTAGAAGATCTGACGTACGCTAAAAAATTTCCAGATATGAAAGAGGTGATAGCAGAACAAGATCTGGTTATTTTTGATCAATCCGACTGGAAGATGAATTGGCAAAAGCATCTCGCAAACAGCCATCATCACCAGACTGAATCAAAACGTAGAATACTGCCATAACCTACGCAGATAAGACGCGAAAGATCAGCAGATAAAGAAAACTGGACATTGGTGCAAGTATCGTTCATTGACCTTCCAGAAACGCACACCCTTGTGGAACAGGGTATAAAGGCCGGTCATACACCATCCGCATCTTGAGTTTTCGCGATTTTCCTGAATACCGTCCAGATCAGGCTGCAACAGTTGCATATCCAGAATCTGCACTTGACCGTCGCAATAGCGACAAGATAGTTTCAACTCGAGTAACTTTATTTCCAGACTGCAGATTCACCGTCATGTTTGCCTCGCCACATATCCAGGCACAGATAACCGGATAAACACCCAATGTGAGCAGCCTCTGGCACTGCGTACACAAGATTATGCACGCTGTCGAGCGCCACGATCCCGTCTTTCCTTGCTTGAGCACTGCCACGCGGTTAAGATTAACGCTCTGCTTCTTCCAGATAATGCGGTCAATACAACGGTGGACTCAAGATTGCCGCCGGATGAATTGTTGCCAAACCTGGCGCAACTCCACATCCACCTGGCAGTCGTCTATCCAGAATGATAACTGGGGTTTATGCACTAGGTTTGCGCGATCAGCAAGCGCCGTCGATTCTGCCAGAAAGCGCACGCATGCTGGACATATGCTTTGTCAGCGAGGTCGAGATGTCGCAGGATTTCATCAATCCAGGAATCATTCCGTTTGATCCCGAAATAACCTGACTGAAATGATCAGCATCTCGGCGCACGGTAAAAAGGGATCGTATACCAGCTCTTTGTGGAACTATCTCAGTTTTTCCTGCTCTTATGATACCGACAGCAAGCATCGTGCCCCATTATCTTGCTGTTCAGTAACTTGGCCGGGCCAGGCCAGCCAGAATGCTGCTGATGAGCGTATTTTACCTCCCTGTTAGGCCCCAATAATGAAGAACTTCCTGGTTGCACAACGAGATCAATGCGATCCAGCAACCAGCTCTCGGTAACGTTTGCCGTTGCTGCACCCCAATAGCCGGAATCATCTAAACAGGAAATAATCAAGGCATTAAGAATAAAATCAGAGGGAGGTAAGTCCAAGCAATTTAACAAACAGATTTTTCCGGCAGCGCACGGGAACCATATCACCACATCGCATAACTAATAAGACCTGGTAAGATTACTCCGGCAAATTGACAAACCCACTTCGGTTGTGCACCCGCGCGCCGTGCGCCATCCATTCATGGAAGAGCGTTGACAGCCGAGGAACGGTTCTGAGCCATCGGCCAGGGTCGACCAACATCACCCGCCTTGATCGATTCTTTGCCAGCACGGATCACTTCAACTGGTATTGCCATAGGTGATCGAACCAACAAAAGGCGATCTCCTTCCAGATGAATGCGGGCATCCGCTTCCCGGCCATCTACTTTCCCGCACGACATCCGCCAACGCTGTAATTCAGCCCATCACCCCACCATCCTTGATTTGCGTGTTGAAAGTACCGACAATTGGTCACCAGCTGACTCGGGCGACCGTCACATCATAACCCAAGTACCATCATCACTTTTTCCATAGTTAACCAATCGGAACAGGTTGTTTCGTCAATTTGAATTACCTGGTCTGACACAGTAGCTTGGTATCCTGCGCACCGATACTGGCCGAGCCAACCTTGATTACTTCTTCGTCACGATATGCGGTCAGCGAATTTGACAAGTTCGTACCAGCAATGCACGAACTCCTTCACCAACGATTTTCTGTTCAGGATCCGCGAGAGACCAGCTCTGCCCACGCCAGCTGGAGTCGCTGCGTGTGAAATTGAATGAGGCAGAATCTTTTCCCGAACGAGACCCAGCACCATCCTGATTGCCTGCCCTGATACCATCATCTTCGAGCACGGCCACCACTTCACATCAACCGTATTCTGATGACACATCAGGCAGCACCCCAGCCGACACAGGCGCAATGAAGGCCAGCAATGTTAATAAAGAAGATTGCCTACAAATGTTTCATATTATCACCCATTTCAAATTTCCGGATCCAGAATTTTTTCTCAGCCTTATCAACAGGAATCATCGATCAGTCCTCCTCCAGCACCACAGGCCGAATTGGTTTTCATGATTCTTCACCATCCTGAGCATCCTTCATCACCTCCTGGCAACAGTCCGATGTACTGTTCGCCCAGTAACCAGGTCAGAATGTTGGCAAATGTATCTTGGGAAACTGGTAATGCATCCATCCTCATGGTCACTACCGCACTGCTACGTTTTCACACCGAACTGTATATCTGTCACCCAGTCTCCCCACCACCACGCCGGCACTTTCACCGAGCGCAGCACCTTCAGACCGCTTCCATATTTTCGAAATTCCCCCACCAGCACATAGTTCTCACCTGGTTGAAATTGGTCAGATTGCCCATCAAACCAAGAAACAGCAGCCTGATACCAACCATCACGAACAGGCCCACCCAAAATCCACTGCTGGTACGCTTTGATCAACTTACCTCTGAACAAGGAATGTAGTCAAACAAAATCCAACCCCAGAATTGCGAGCGGAAGCCTACCACGTCCGTGTAGTCGCACCCGACACCCTGCGGCAGTCGGTATGCATCAAATCCCCTGGAACATCAGTGATAGCCGTCACCACCACTCCAAAACAACCTTGATCACACCGTTGACGATGTCATAGCGAAAACTACGAGTTTCGTATCGCAATGCGAGCCTTCATCCACCTGAATGAAAACCACGGCCACCAGATACCCTCCGAACACGCCCATGATAGAAAACATTGCTGCCAGCAGCGGCAATGGAAAATATAATTCTCCCAGAATCTTGGCGCAACGATACGCGCAATTGGATCAACCATCATTCTATCGGCCAGTTGTTCGGTTGTTTATCAAACCGATCCGGTTGTTGCGTAATGAACCGGCACGGCTGGCAACAGCAATGCTGCAATAATCCGTCCCCAGTTCCGCATCAGAGATGGGCTACCTGGTTCTACCGCTGATTCGGTTGAATCTTGCAATGTTTCATACCCTTGTAAATCCTTAGCACCATGCCAACAAACAAACCGGACACCAGAATAATGATCAACGACAAACACCGGCATATATTTCATGTGTAATCAAACGAAAATGAAACCGGGGAACAGATTTCAGCAATACCAGCAAAATGAAATGCGCTGTACACCAAGCCGCCAGATACCATCGACCATCTGGTGCCCAACCGATCTAATAATGGTCTAATTCGCCCGATCAAACCACTATTCCCATTCATGATAATTTGGCTGGATGCTGCCTCCAACTGATACCCAGATCCTGAGAATGTTGTGCCTGATAATGAAACGGCACTGGCCATCTGTTTGCCATGGACAAATTGATGTATCAACGGTATTTCGATTCACGGACTTCTGGTCCGCGTCCCAGCGCAACAATTACCCCATCTGCCAAAAAATAAATGTAATCGACGATCCGTAGCGCGATTCCTGAACATCGTGTGTCACCAGAATGGAAGTCGCTACCGAGGGTATCAAGAATCGCCGATCAATCCGCCAATCACACTCCAACGAAATTGGATCCAGACCGGTAAACGGCTCATCGAACATCATCAGTAGTCGGATCCAGCGCTATCGAACGCGCTAGCGCCACGCGCCGGGCCATACCGCCGGAAAAGCTGGGCCGGTATCAGCTGATGCGCCCTACCGCAAACCTACCGCATGCAATTCTTCATTAACACCAGATCCCGGATCATTGATCTAGGAGATTGTGCTCTGCGCATCTGAAAGGCAACATTATCGAACACCGATAATTCAGAACAGGCGCTAAACCGAATAACATGCCCATTTTGCGCCGCAGCTTGAATAACTCGTCTGGCCAAGCCTATGCACCACCTGACTGTTTTGGTGACGGATCCGATGGCCTGACTTCACCGCCAATCAGACGCAGCAACGTAGTTTTCCAGACCCGCTGCCGCCCATGATAGGCAAATGGGACCTGCCCACGGATGATGCCTATGACTGCAGGATTACCTTCAATATAGGCTGCGCCGTAGGGAAAAATTAATATTCTGAATTCAATCAATGGATCGGTAGCCATCAATCAATCCGTTTCGTTCAAAATTTTAGTGACATCAGTAACATCCCCAGCCCAGTCCTACTGCTAATCTAATCTACAATTTATTCAATCTGAATAAATCAAGACCAAACCATGCATTTTACCAGAGCGCTTCTAGTACAACCTTGCATCACCAACCTTTCTTTTAAGAAAATTTATTGTTTTACGATCTTGTTGGCCTTCCTGCATATCCAGCCAGGATTAACCGAGACGACGATCGCTCAATGGATCCACGGCCAGACTTATTCAGATACACATTAATACCTGCGCAAAACTGCTGCAAGTCTCCAAACAACCCGCGCGAAAAATATCGGGTCAGTGTTATCGACGGTGACACCATCGTACTCTTGAGAACAAGAAACGGGTAAGGTTGCTGGGTGTGGAAATTGAAATTGAAAACTGACCTGGTCCTGGAGAACCAGGTGGTCCTTACAAAAAATGCTGCAGGGAAAATTATGCAAGGCCGCAGTGTTTACCTGGAATACGACTGACAAAAGACCGATCACTGCTAAAAGAATGCTTGCTCAATCTGCATCTACCGGACGGAGAACATATCAATCTTCTGGTAGAGAGAGGTCTGGCCACAGCCAGCCTGATACCTCCCCCAACCTGCTACACGCGAACATTCTTATCAAAGACACAACGCGCAGAAACGAAGAAACCTGCATCCGTCAGAAAAACGCCACCGTCCACAACCACTGACCAGATTAACCGAGAAACCCTTTGGCTGGCAGCGTTACCAGATCAGGGTCAGGGAATTAAACGCACCGCCGGTTCAGTCGGCTGATCATTGGCACACATTGACATCACTATCGCAAACCAGGATTTGCCATTCTTTGTTTCCCGCCACTTGAAACCTATTTGAACAAACCACTGGAAGTACGTGGTTGGGTATCACGTAGAAAACCAATTTCAATACGCATTCAGCACCTGAACGCATTGATTCTGTATTGAAGACATCTGACCAGGCCAATCCAGCCTTAAAATCGTTGTTGTAACGCGAGCGTTACGCCACTGGATGCGGGGAATGATTAACCCCAGAAATAATCCGGCAAACAGCACTACTGCTCCGCATAAAACCATTCGCGCTCAACCTTCCAAGCGCATGATTTTCCTGTTCAAGCGACCTAGCTTCCTGTCTTCACCATCCAGCTGCTGCCGTATTTCCGATTTTGTTCACCCAGTTGCACCGTGCGCATCGTGGCAGACACCGCCTGATTCTGATAATTCGGCTTCCAGTTGCTTGTTACTCCTTTTCCAGTGCCTCGCCTGTTTTACGTTGCCCCAAATTCTGCCTTGATAAAACCGGGCCTGCGCACGCGGATCATCTTAACTGGCTGTCTGCGGTGAAAATCACTGCTTAATTTTCGTTACCACACGCGCCGCAGGTTCAGTCATCAAATGCCGGGATAGTACCCAGCCTTCCACACCTCCTGTTTTTACCCTGAATACCCTTGCTCTGATCGCGCCCAGCACATCCAGCTCAGCCCCACTTTCAGCATCTTTACAATTGTGGCGCTTGCTGACTGGGGCCATCCGCATCAACACTTCCTACTTGATCACTGGCATAGCCTTTTCCGCCCGAGCGGTTAAAGAATAGCTGGCTATAAACAATGTAAGGCTGTAGGAAATCAAGTAATTTTGGTGATATTTCCAGTTGTTGCTACATCAGATCTTTGAGAACAAACAATGATATGGACGCACATCGGCAAATATTATAGGAAGTCATTTCCATTTTTCAACGACAGTGCTATTTTTATCGAACTGGATATGAAGTACTTAATCAGCACCATAAAAAATGGAAAGCACTAAGATGTCATTAACAATGTTCATAGTGGAACTGATCAAATTCTCATCCATAAAATATAGGTAAAAACAATTGATAGAAGATAATCGTAATGGACTGAGTAATACAAACAGATTTTTCATCATACCGTTTCACACCATCTTGTTGATTGCCACGAGAAATTGCATTTACTACAATAGGAAGGTCGGCAGAAACTTGCTTCAACGCCGACGGCAACTCCCAGAACTACAAAATGACTGATCGTCGTAACGGCTTGTTCCTGACAACTTCCCAGATGATACGAGCGCCAAAGAGCTTGCTGAAATACTGCTGATCAGCTGGCTGCCTGCGTCAATATTTTCAGTAAAGGTTGTGTTTCCGCCTACTGATGGCAGGGAAAACAGAAACAACTAGTGAAATCCCTGTTCGATCAAAACCACTGGCAACGTTATGCCGTCAGCTGTAGAACAAGCGATCAAACACGACATCCTTACGAACTCCTGAGATTATCGCTGTCCCTATCGATAACGGATTACCCTAGTTTTATCAGCGTGGATCACCTGCAAGAAACCACTGAAACAACAACAATTAACTGAGAGACAACCTACGTGCTGTATAAAACTATTTTATTGTTACCAGGTTCAGGTTCGACCAGCTCCCATGCATCGCAGAAGAAACCCAATCAGGGGGTGATGAGCATTCTGGCAAATGACTGGGTGTTACTCGACCAGATCGAACAGGAGCTGTTATCACGGACGAAGATTCAAACTGTCACTGGAAGTCCGATGATCGTACACTGGTCGCACGTCTAACGCCTGCTGACTACTACCTACCGATAAAATCAAGTTTGAACCAGAAATCAGCATCCATATTGACCAGATCAGCCCGCCAGGCAAGAGGAAGCAGGATCCGGTATTTGAGAAACCGAAGTTTATTAACAGCCGCTGGAAGCCATCATTTCTGCGCGCTGGACACCACTACCCCGGAACAGTTTCCCCTGCCCTGTCCTCCACTTAACAGGGTTGCAATGAGCCTGTTGAGTCTGTTACGCGCCCATCACCACGACATCCTGCTGCCAGCCGTCGCTGCGGGTGGATATCAGCCACACTCAGCAGCAATGCCAGGGCAGCGGTAACCAAACCATTGATGAACTGTTCCAAACTTCTGGCAATGCCCCTTATTTCCAGAAACGGAAGCCTATAAAATCGAACGCCTGTTCGCCAGTGGCAATTTCTGGCTGATTCTGGAGTGGATTTTGGCATTGGTCACTGCTCGCATTTACCCCTGTGTCTTCCTGATGTTTCCATTCTTCTCCGGAATCACTGCCAGCAAGGGGCAGCAAATGTCAAAATCTGCGGCTTCATACTGGCGCTGGCGTACCAGGTGGCATGTCGATCACGATATCGCGGTGCAGCAGGACTTCTGGCGCCATGCTTTCACCGCTTTGCAAATGCCCGTATTGGGAACTTTGCGCTGACTTTGTAGTAATTGGCCTTCCATGTTTGGCTTCGGTGAACTGCGGATGCCTTCTTCATACAAAACAAGCTGGTTTGCGAAAACGGATCATTTCAGGAGGGCAGCTTGCCGGTGTTTTGAATTGGGGCGCTATTCCTGATCGTCGGCCCTGCGTTGCCGCCCCGTTAGCTGGCGCCTTTGATTTATATCAGCCAGACTGGTGATGTCGTACTGGTGGCTCTGCTCTGTTCATGGCACTGGGCATGGAGCAATGCTATTGCTGCTGAGTCCTGGCTGCACTGCCGCCCAACCGGCGCCTGGATGAAATCCAGGCAGTTTTTCGGTGTGCTATTGCTGGTGGTAGCAATCTATTGATTTCGCCCGTCATTACGGATGTACATGCTGCTTTGGGCCGCTGCTGATTATTTGGCCATCTATCTGCACGCGCTTGATCCTCTGCCCGGCCACGCCTCGGGTTTCAACAAATCTCTGGCGGAACTGGCGTAATCGCATTAAGTTGACAGGTACTGGCCCTGCTCATTGCGTTCTTTCAGGAAGCCGGGATATTCTGCAGCCCCTGTCCAGACTCAGCCTCGGCTGGTGATCATGCTGCCCCTTGAACGTATTGGCTGGATCAACGCAAGTACGAATGAACCCTGCCGTTCGCCAGGTTAAAAACCATCGCCGAACTGGATGCACTCCATCCAGCAAACGTAAGGCGCGTGATGATTGATTTTACGCAGACCGGTGTATTCCCTGCAAGGAAATGGAATCGCCCACCTTTACCTCGATCCACACAGGTTCAGGCACGGTTAAAGAATGTTGAACTGGTGCAAATCAATGTAACTGTTGATGGCACTGAGATGACACAGCACTGCTCAAACGCTTCAAGTTGTCGCAATGCACCCGGAATTCTGCTCTTTGATCGTCAGTGCCGAGAACCCCAATATCAAAATTATCGGCTATCTCGATAAAAAAAGACTTCGTCATGCAGTGCTGGATGCAATCCTGCTCTGATAAACAACTCCAATCTCTCTGGAATTTTTTGCGACCAACCAACAAATTTTCGTTTTATGTCGTGGTAATTGATCTCATTCAATATCGCCGTCTCACGGAAAGCCTGGTCACACGAACGACTGAACGCCCCCTGCAAACTGCTCACGGAGAATTCAGACTGATTGCCTACCATGATAAAATTGCCGGCGTTACCCATCTCGCACTGGCAAAAGGGACATGGAATGCCGGTGAGGAAGTACTGGTACGGGTACATGAACCGCTGACGGTGATTGATCTGCTGGAAATTGATGACCATACCCACTCCTGGAGTATTCATGATGCAATGGCAGCCATCGCACATGCCGGAAAGGGCGTAGTCGTACTGTTACAGCGAAAAAATGATGCCAGCGTATTGGCTGAGCGGATTCTGCAGACCACACCGCATCCAGCAGACAACCCCATATCTGATCTGCGTCATCATGGTATCGGTGCGCAGATTCTTAAAGACTTGGGTATCAGCAAAATGCGCCTGTTGGCAACCCCTCGCAGAATGCCCAGTATGACCGGCTTTGGCCTGGAAGTTACCGGATATCTGGAACCGGGAGATTGCTATCGCGCATAAGAACCTGTTCAAGGTTTCGATCAAGGGATGCAGTGCAAGGCAAAATTGAGCGAGAAAGCGGAGCATACTTAAAGTATGTGAGCATTTTGAGTTCAATTTCAACGCCGTAATGCGCCCTTCAGTGAGATATTGAACAGGGTTCTCAGGAAGATTTGTTGCTACGCTGTTCAAGCGCATTGCGAATGCTGTCCAGTGCCTGTTTGATCCGCTGGCGAGGGGTACCGATGTTCATACGCATAAAGCCGCTGCCTTCTCTGCCATAGGAAATACCGGCATTCAGTCCGATTCCGGCTTCAACTACGAAAAAATGTTTAAGTTCATCATCAGTCATGCCCAGCGCGCGACAATCCAGCCACAACAGATAGGTGCCCTGTGAAGGAATCAGCCGGATTGACGGCAGATACTCGGCCAGATAGTGCTGAACCATCTCGCGCGAAGCTTCCAGATAGGCCATCAGTGCATCCAGCCATTCACCGCCTGCATGATAGGCTGCTTCAAACGCCACGATGCTGAACGGATTGGCGGCACTGACATGCATCATCTCCAGTTGATGACGAATGGCTGCCCGATGTTGCGGATCGGGAATAATCAGTGCGGACAGATTGAGGCCGGGAATATTGAAGGTTTTGCTCGGTGCTACCGCAGTGATAACTGCTTCCGGGGAATCTGCCAGGCTAGCCAATATATGATGCTTGTTCCCCGGATAAATCAGATCAGCATGGATTTCATCGGAGACAATAACCAGGTTATGCTGTCTGGCTATTTCCAGCAGCTTTTCCAGCTCCGGCCTGCTCCATACCCGGCCAACTGGATTATGCGGCGAACAGAGTAGCAACAGGCGCGCGGAAGCTGCCTGCCGCGAAAGATCGGCAACATCCATCCGGTAGCCGCCTTCTTCCAGTTGCAATGCACTGGTCAGAAGTGTTCTGCCTGTTTTCTTCACCACCGAAAAAAATGGAAAATAAACCGGCGGCTGCACGATCACCGCATCTCCCGGTGCACTCAGCGCAAGAATGGATGTGCTCAGTGAAGGCACAACACCGGGACAAAGGATGATCCATTCCCGCTCAACTTTCCAGCCATGGCGTGATTCCAGCCAGTCCATCAGAGCTTCATACAGACTGTCAGGAAAAAGCGTATAGCCATAAACAGGATGAGCAGCACGCGCAACCAGCGCTTCAGTCACAGCGGCCGGAGCAGCAAAATCCATATCCGCCACCCACAGCGGCATGACATCCGGATGGCCGAACATGGCTGCGCGACCATCATATTTCGTGCTGAATGTTCCGGCACGATCAATGTCACGGTCGAAGCTGTCATTCACCCCGTTTTTTCTCCCAGATGGTCACTTCCGATAGCGTGTGCTGAAATTTGTGCCGCGTTTCCCGGATAACGAATGGCACTTCCTGTGGGGTGCTGATTAAACGGAAGTGCTTGCCGAGAATCTCTTTCAAGCCATCCAGCGTGGTGAAATTTTCGCCATCCCGTTTGAAGCCCCCAATCCAGTATTCCCGTTTGGTGTGTTCCTCCAGCCAGGTATAAGGAGAAGCAATCAACAACAGCCCTCCCGGATTCAGTCGTTCGTGCACCATAGAAAGGAATCGGGCCGGTTCGTACAAACGATCGATCAGGTTGGCCGCTAAAATCAGATCGTATCCGGTCAGGATCGGCTTGAGATTGCAAGCATCGCCCTGGAAAAATTCGACCTTGTGCCGGACATCTTCAAGCGCAAGGTTCTTGAGCGCGCATTCACGATAAGAAACCAGTCCGCCTTCATCCACCAGCGTATAGCGCAGAATGCCGTGTTCGGCCAGCATCACGCCCTGATTGATGAAACGTGCTGAAAAATCAACCCCAGTGACATGATCAAAGTGGCGCGCCAGCTCGAATGTGGTTCGCCCAGAAGCACAACCCAGATCAAGCGCACTGCGTGCCGGGCGATTACCCATCGCTGCAATCGCCAGTTCAGCCAGTGCTGCGGGGAAATTAGGCACTCCGAAATAGCTATCGCCATAATGAAATTCAGCATACTCCGACAGCAGTTTGTCGGTTTCATAATGCGAGCTGTGATGCGTGGCAGGCATATCGGAAATCACATAGCGGAATCCGGCGTGCTGGAAAAAATGCCTGCGGAACGCATAGCGCGATGCCCGGATGGATTCATTGCCACAGGCAATCCACGACCCTCCCTTGATGAGGTTATGGCGATCATCGAAAGTGGGCGTCGTAAAATCGTCATACAAGGGATGAACATCAAAACCAGGAAAAGGATAAGTTGGCGTTTCCGTCCACTGCCAGACATTGCCGACAACATCGAAAAATTCACCCTGCCGGAATTCATCCACCGGACAACTGGAAGCATAGTAATCCAGGTGAATATTGCCCTGCGCCAGCCCTGCCTGCGGCACCTCGGCCAGGCCAGCAACATCGTACAGGCGATACCACTCATCCTCGGTCGGTAAACGCACCGGCTGTCCGGTAACTTTTTTCTTCCAGTTACAGAAAGCCTTGGCTTCGTGGTAATTCACCTCCACCGGCCAGTTCCACGGCATAGGCACTTCTTCCGTCATCAGGCGCAACCGCCACTGATCACCCTCCCGCACCCAGAAAGTCGGGCAGGTTACACCGCTGAACTGTCGCCACCCCCATCCTTCCTCTTCCCAATAATCGCTGGTTTCATACCCTTTTGCTTCGACAAAACCAAGAAATTCCTGATTGCTCACTAGATAGCGGCTGGCCTGGAAAGCAGAAAGCCCGGCCTCATGATGGCCATATTCGTTATCCCACCCGTAAACCGGATCTGACTTGCTCTTGCCCAGGATGACCTTTCCCGCCGGAACTGCAACCATCCCGTTTATGGGCGCACTACCACTCTTGCGGCAAGGTTGCCAGGCAGGATGAGATTGCACATATTTGAGCTTGTGCTGGCGAATCAGTACAGATGATGTTTCCAGATGAATACGCTCATGTTCTACTCCCATCACAATCGCCCACCACGGACTTTCCCAGGTAATGGGCAAAGTCAGCGGCAAAGAACTGATCAACGTATCCACCTCGTTGCGCATGGCGCGACGGTAAGCCATCACCTCCTCTACCGTTGGCCAGTCATAGTGTGCATTGTCGAGATCATCCCAGCTCATTTCATCCACGCCCACGGCGAAAATGGATTCCAGCCTTGGGTTGATACGCCCAGACAACACACCGGCCAAGACCAGCTTGTTCACAAAAAAAGTGGCGGTATGCCCCAGATAAAAAATCAGGGGATGACGCAACGAAATCGGTTTTTCGTAATAGGCCTCATCACTGCGCAGGGTCTCAAACAGCAGCTCATACCTGTCCAGCGTAGTATGAAAATACGCACGCAACTCTGCGCGTTTAGCTTCGATATCTTCGCCATTCAACCATGGCGTCCTTTGGAAAAATTCGGGTTTGGGAGACATAAAACGACTAAAGATAATGATCTTGTTATATTTGGAAACGGCCGATTATACCGCCACTCACTAGATGCAACATTCGGCAAGCACAAACAGAATGCGGTTTGACTCATATTTACACAAAAAAGATCTGATTTTTATCGTCAGGGGGATGACACTAACATCCCGAGTTCAGCTTTAATTTTGGCGAGCGCTTCTTCCAGATCATGAATTTCCCGTTGTTATTGCGTTGCGATGCCGTTCAATATCTAAGGAACCTCTGAAAAACACCAGAGAAGCAGCCAGTTCAAGGCAAAAATTGGAGAAAAAGCGGAGTTTATATGTAATAAATGAGTATTTTGAACCGATTCTTAACGAAGATATAACAACGCAGGTAGTTTTTCAGAGGTTCCCTAATTGAATCTCCTTGAAATTCGCCCAACTTTCGGCAAATCAATTCAAGATCACGGCGGCAACATCCCCTTCAATGTGATCGGCAAGATGCGAGAACTGGTTCCTTCTGCGAAGCTCTACGCTTGGCACGAACGTATGGCTCCATTTGCGGACAGGAGGATTCACACGAAAATCATAATCGCCAGCGGTAACAACAGGAATTTTTCCGTCACAAAATTCTGAATAAATAAGTCAGAAATCTGATTATTACGATTGCGGACAAAGAAGCCACGAACACTACAAAAAGCAATTTCAGTAAATACATTCTTGCTCTTTTTGGCAAAACCAACAGCAGCATCAATATTACCGACCCGGTGGCAATTAATATCAGCACCTCTAAAAACTCCTGAAATAGCACCATTGATCCAAGAAAAAGAAAAATCCAAGCATACACACCCTCAGGCTTTCCCACAAAAAACAGATAAAACATATAGACACATTGATGCATAAGCCCATGTATTCATTAATGCCATTTCATCAAATGAGTAAATAAAAATCAAAGCAAAGACCTCTGCACAACTCTGGAAATTTTGCTGGAATGGGTGGAGTAGTTTCGACAAGACAGTTTTACCGATTAATTTTTGGAAAAAAGAGGAAGTTTTCTGCCTTTTTCAGGGATATTTCCTCTCTTATGCTGCATCAGGACGGACTACTCCCCTGAATAGCGGATCTATAAAAATTTTGTTGGCTGCTTTTTTCAGATTCATGCCGATGCATTTCATGATGACCTGGGCGTTGACTTTGACTGTGCTGAAATAGCTGGCACGTCGCATTCCGAATAAACGTTTGGCGGTGCCGAAACACTGTTCGACGATATAGCGTTTTTTACTGATCAGCTTGTTCGCCAGTTTTTGCCGTGCTGAAAGGGGTTTGTTTTTATACACCCGATGCATGATGGCGCACTTGATTTTGCGCTTTTTCAGAAACTGCCGATTGGCACTGCTGGCTGAACCCTTATCCACATACACCCGATTGGCCTGGATTGATGCTCCCGCAATGGCTGCTTCGAAATGTGTCATTTCGCTCTGATTGGCCGGGGCAGTGTGTACCCCGCGTACATAACCTGCTTGCGCATCGACCACCAGGTAGCTACGGTAACCGAAATAGGATTTTTTACCTTTCTTGAGCCAGGTAGCATCCGGGTCAGCACTTTGTCTGTCGGCACAGAAAGCACCCGGCTGGCTGCCATCCTCAAACTGAACCACCTGACCTTCAGCATCCATTTCCAGGGCAATCGTCCTGTCAGGACGGGCGGCTGATTCAATTAAAGTGGCATCTATTACTGCCCCCGTTGCCCCCTTGACCATCAATCCGTGCGATTGAATCTGTTCATTGATTACCGTTAGCAGACCCTCCAGTTTGTTGTTGGCGACCAGCCGGTTACGGAAGCGGCACAGAGTCGTTTCATCAGGAATTGCATCCGATAGGTTCAAACCGCAAAAATGCAGAAAATCGATCCGCACGTACAACGCCTGTTCCAGTGCCGCATCCGACAAACTATGCCACTGCCCAAGCAGAATCGCCTTGAACATCATCAGGGCATCAAACGGCTCCTGACCGCCACCACGTGATTGCTCACGCTTGTACAGTCCGCTCAAATTCGGTTGTAACTGCTTCCAGTCAACCAGCGCGTTTATCTTCATGAGTACGCTGTCTCGCTTCAGTCGTTGCTCCAGTTCAGCTGAGCCAAAACTCATCTGCATCTTCCTCTCCTTGCCTTTTTTAAACCAGCTTATCTTAAAAGCTTATCAAAATAACCGAGGAAGTTATGCAGGGGTCTTATGGATTCCCAGGTGGTCTGGATTGCAAAGTCGTCGGGTAGTTTGGCCTCGACGCGCTTGAGGTCTGCATAAAGCTGCGACGGATCATCCATCAGTTCGCATACTTCCTTGAGACCGGCAAATTTTGGGCGTGGCGAAAAGGCTGGCTGCGTTGCGGTGGAAAGCACGAAACTCACCTTGTAGTTACGTGCCAAATCTTGCATAACATACAGGATGGGGTCGAGGAATCCAGGCGGCAGCAGCTGCGCCTCGTCCAGCACAACTACGCTGTTCACGATATTGTGCAGCTTGCGGCAGCGGCTGGTTCTGGCAGCGAACAGCGATTCGAAGAACTGCACATTGGTGGTCACGATGATGGGGGCGTCCCAGTTTTCCGTAGCGAGCCGGGAGCGCGAATCTTCTTTGTCCGGATCGAGGTTGCTGTGATGTTCGATGACATTTTCATCGCCGAAAATGCCGCGAAAGATTTCCGCTGTCTGTTCCAGAATACTGGTGTAGGGGATAACGTAGATCACATGATTTTTTCCATGATGCACGGCGTGATTCAGCGCGAAGGCCATACTGGAAAGCGACGACCGCAGCAACATCATTGCGCTGGTGGACGAGGCGCACCGCACCCAAGAGGGTGACCTCGGCCGCAAGATGCGTGAGGCCCTGCCCAATGCGTTTTTGTTCGGCCTGACGGGGACGCCCATCAACCGTGCAGACCGCAACACCTTCTATGCCTTCGGTGCCGAAGAGGACGAAAAGGGCTACATGAGCCGGTACGGCTTCGAAGAGTCGATCCGCGACGGTGCGACGCTGAAGCTGCACTTCGAGCCACGGCTGATTGACCTGCACATCGACAAGGCCGCGCTGGATGCCGCGTACAAAGACCTGACGGGCGGCCTGTCGGATCTGGACAGACAACCTCGCCAGACCGCTGCCAAGATGGCCGTGTTGGTCAAGACGCTTGACGCATCCAGCAAGATCTGCGAGGACATCGTCGAGCACTTCCAGTCCAAGGTTGAGCCCAACGGTTTCAAGGGCCAGATCGTCACCTTCGACCGCGAGAGTTGCCTGCTGTTCAAGGCCGAGTTGGACAAACTGCTGCCGCCCGAGGCCACGGACATCGTGATGTCGGTGCAGGCGACGGACAAAAAAGAACACCCTGAGTACGCGCCCTACGACCGGAGCCGCGACGAAGAAGAATGACTACTGGATCGCTTCCGCGACCCAGCCGACCCGCTGAAGCTAATCATCGTAACGGCGAAGCTGCTGACCGGCTTCGATGCGCCGATTTTGCAGGCCATGTACCTGGACAAGCCGCTGCGCGATCACACGCTGCTGCAGGCCATCTGCCGCGTGAACCGCACCTACTCGGAGCAGAAAACGCACGGCTTGATCGTGGACTACCTCGGCATCTTTGATGACGTGGCAGCAGCGCTGGAGTTCGACGACCAGAGCGTCAAGCAGGTGGTCAGCAACATCCAGGAGCTGAAAGACAAGTTGCCCGAGGTCATGCAGAAGTGCCTGGCTTTTTTCACCGGCTGTGATCGCAGCTTGCAGGGCTATGAAGGCCTGATCGCCGCGCAGCAGTGCCTGCCCAATAACGAGGTGCGCGACAACTTTGCCGCCGAGTTCAGTGTGCTGGGCCGTATCTGGGAGGCGCTGTCACCGGACACGGTGCTGGGCCCGTTCGAGAAGGACTACAAGTGGCTGTCGCAGGTGTACCAGTCTGTGCAGCCTTCTAGCGGGCACGGCAAGCTGATCTGGCATTCGCTGGGCGCCAAGACTATCGAGCTGATCCATCAGAACATGCACGTCGATGCCGTGCGCGACGACCTCGACACGCTAGTGCTTGACGCTGATCTTCTGGAAGCAGTGCTCTCCAATCCTGACCCCAAAAAGGCCAAGGAGATCGAGATCAAGCTAAACAGACGCATGCGTAAACATGTGGGCAACCCGAAGTTCAAACAGCTATCCGAGCGCTTGGATGCACTGAAGGACCGTTTCGAATCTGGCCAGATCAACAGTGTCGAATTTTTGAAGCAGCTTTTGGAAATCGCCAAGGAAACGCTGCAGGCAGAGAAGGAAGTGCCACCGGAAGAAGATGAGGATCGTGGCAAGGCGGCGTTGACCGAGCTGTTCAACGAGGTCAAAACATCAGAGACGCCCATCATGGTCGAACGGGTGGTCGCAGACATTGACGAGATCGTGCGCCTCGTCCGCTTCCTAGGTTGGCAAGGCACTCAAGCGGGTGAGCGCGAGGTTAAAAAGGCACTGCGTAAGGCCCTCTTCAAATACAAGCTGCACGCGGATGAGGAGCTGTTCGAAAAGGCCTACAGCTACATTCGGCAGTATTACTGAGAGGGGCGCATGGATTCGAATAGCAATCAACCGAAACCATCCCTGCAATCTGGCTTGTCGCTGATTGAGAAAGCGCAGGAGTTGAGGTGGACTTTGCAGCTGGCAACGGCCGTCCTATTTGCAGACCTTCTTCTGGCTTGGCGGACTGGAACGGGCATTGTCCAGTGGTCGATTCAAGCTGACCATTTGCTTGCGAATTCAGGCTTCTTGCTGGTTTCCGTATTAGGGTACGGCGTGCTGATGTCTGTCGTTATACCGCTGACTGGCGAATTTGTTCGGCGACTTGTTTGGGATTTGCTGATCGCGATTCCGTGGCCTCGCTGGATGCAAAACGAACGAGATTACAGACGACCGGTCGGAGGCGTCCTTCCAAGTGAACTGAAAAAATACGCTTATCAAAAGGACGACCGAGCATTACTGGATATTGTTGCTTCACACCAAGAGCTCGAAAGAAAATCAATTGTCGAATCCTTGGCTGCCGGTCAGATCGTTTTTTCAGTTCTCTTGGTTGGGTTTTTGAACTATTTTCCAGGATTGCTTGGAATCCACGCCCCGACGCTTCTCAATGAGGTGAAGGCCACCTTTGGTCACGCCGGTGAATTTGCGATCGCAGGTGCGCTCATCTGTGGATTTCTTGCGATGAAAGTGATGTGGTTTTCAGTGGAGCCGATGAGGTGGATTGACTATCCACCGCTGTATGAGGAGTTGGAAAAGGCACGCAAGGAACAACGCCTCGTCAAGTGATGGGCTGCTTCTTGGCACAAGGTGCGCCATACTGATGACACATTTGGCGGCTGAATCCCGCCACAATGTTCACACATTGAGAGGCTTGTTGTTGCCACTGCCCACACACACTGTCCCCACTTGCTTGGCGCACAGGTAGCACACTGTTTCTCACCTCGTTGGCGCCATTCTTCACACAATCGAGCTGGACGCATCAGGCCGAGAGAGCTGTCCCCATCGTTTTCCCCACATTCTTTGGGCTGTATTCTTCGAGCTCAAAGAATGTGGCCGCTTGCGCTGATTTCGCCAGAAATCTGTGCTGGCGGCAGGTGGGGACAACGTGTCAGGCGGATGCGTCCAGTGCGATCCGGGTTGTGACCTAGCTGCGGCCATGGGCCGAGTTGCCGCCGTAGCGGGCATCACTCGCGCTGCCAATCGATACAAGCTGACGGAAAC
>JABTUQ010000002.1 GCA_015075225.1 Burkholderiales bacterium | reverse complement strand
TCCTTGTACCTTCAGCACAATCTGTGATTGCTCATATAGCTGCGATGCACTCGAGACGATTGTGGCTCCTGCTTCCTGATAGGCAGAATCCGGAATACTGGCTCCGGCACCAGCACCTGCCTGCACCAGAACTTGATGTAACCCTTTGGCCGCCAATTTCTTGACGGTTTCTGGCGTGGCCGCCACGCGTGTCTCTCCTGCACGCGTTTCGGCCGGTATGCCTATGTGCATGGATATTCTCCCTTGTTATTTTGATAGTTCATTAAGTTAAAATTGTGGTACGGATTTAATTGATGCGAAATTATAAATCAATTTAAAGCCGGTTGAATTCTGATGGCATTTTCTGCCCAATCAGGAAACGTGACTACTGCCGCGTTTTAGGCAATGGCCAATCCAGCGGCTTGTCAGTTTTTCCTGAACGCTATTCTGGCGCAAACGTGAAGCCAATCCGCCAAAATCAACCAGATCCAGCGGTTGATCCTGATTAAAACAGGAAAACACATAAGTAATTTCACCCGTTACTGGATCTTTTTGTGGTTGCAGGCATTGCGCACAAATTTCTTTCATCATGCACTGCATCGGGGAATTGATCGAACCGACAGCAAAATGCTCTGCCTTCAGGTATGGCGCAAGCTGATTATGCCGCGCCGCACCTACTGCCGCCATCATACGATCAGAACCGATCACAATGATACGATCAGCCGCCAGCATGGAAATAGGTGTTTTGCCAAGCTCGCCACTAGCGTAAGCCACCATTGCCTGCACGATATTCCCGACATAACTCAGATCCCCCGGGCGGGAAGGCTGAAATCCGGGTGCCTCATCACTACACCAGATGATGGTGTCCGCAGCTGCTTCTATTTCGGCGATTTTGTAACGGTCAGATAATTTTTTGTACCCGGCAAAGTACAGCACCTTGCACCCGGCTGCACGAGCAGCAGCGCCAATCGAGAACAGTACCGCATTACCCAGACCGCCACCTACCAGCACAACCGTTTCATCCGGTTCAATTTCGGTTGGTGTACCAGTAGGTCCCATCAATACAACGGGTTCGCCCGGTTGAAGTAATGTACATAAATTGGCTGATCCGCCCATTTCCAATGCAATCAGTGACACCAGACCTTTGGAAACATCAACCGATGCACCTGTAAGCGCGATACCTTCCATGGCCAGACGAGTCTGCTCGGATACCTGGGCAAGTGAAGCATAATTCTGGAAACGGTAAAATTGCCCGGGATGAAAATGGCGCGCAGCCAATGGCGCATGAACAACTACCTCAATAATATTTGAAGTCAGCCTTTCCACCTTATGCACTGTAGCATGCAACAATCCGCCCATTCTGGCGAAGAATTCCGGAACTGGTTGTGTTGATACCGGGCTCACTTGGGCAAGTACCCGGCTGACCACCGGATATCCTTGCTTGGCACTAGCCATTGCCTTGACCACATTGCCTGAATAGGATGGATGCAAATCACCAAAGTAACTGATAAAACGTCCGCCATCGGATTGGCTCAGTAAAACAGCTGGTACATCTGGCTTGGGATTACCCCGTGTTGCTTCAATTAGTTGTCCTTGCTCATCACAGGAAGCAAAATAACGCCCATTCAGCTTGAAATTTTCCGCATCTTCACGCGCCAGAACAGTATTTGGTTGCGTTCCTGCTGCCACCAGAATGGTTCTGGCAGGTTGGGTGACTTCTCTCACTTTCTGCCATTTTCCTTCTTCATTCGGCGCTTGAACCGCAAAGTGGATAGATTGCACATGCTCCCATTGATCCACGTCGATTCTTAATGGTGTCAACCCTTCGGCGAAATAGATTCCCTCCTCCAATGCCTTTTCCACTTCTTCGTGGTTCAAGGTGTAGGACGGGCTATCAATCAAACGTTTCCGGTAAGCAAGCGTCGCGCCTCCCCAGGATTGCAATAATGCCGCAACACGAGGCTCACGCCCTTCCTGGGCAGCCAATGCTTTTTCGCTACGAATGGCCTGAGCATGACGTATGAACTCTTCAGCAATCTCACGTTCTTCGTTATCCCAGTTCGCTTTTACCACAGCCTCTCCCTCTACTGCAGCCAGTATTTCAAAGCGCTTCAGGAATTTTTCCACCTGAACCGGATAATAAGCCAGAGCTTCTGTTGCAGCATCAATAGCCGTCAGACCGCCCCCGATCACCACTACCGGTAAACGAAGCTGCATATTGGCGATGGAATCGCTTTGAGCTGCCCCCGTCAGCTGAAGCGCCATTAGAAAATCAGAAGCTGCCCGCACCCCCCGAGCCAATCCATTAGGAATATCCAGAATTGTCGGGCGACCCGCGCCAGCCGCCAGCGCAATATGATCAAATCCCAGCTGCCAGGCATCTTCGACAGTTAATGTGCCACCAAAGCGCACTCCACCAAAAAGTGCAAATTCTGAACGACGCTCAAGTAATAAACGAATCAGTTTAAGAAAATTCTTGTCCCAACGTACCGTAATGCCATATTCGGCCACCCCTCCAAATCCAGCTGGCAGCCGTTCATTCAGATCTTCACTTAACTGTTTTACATCGAAAACTGGCGTAAATGTACTTCGTTCACCTTTGATATCCACACCAGAAAGATCTGTATCCAATGGTTCTATTTTTAGCCCATCCACACCAACTACAGCATGTCCATCATTCATCAGATGATGCGACAACGTGTAGCCAGCAGGTCCCATACCTACCACCAGAACTTTCTTACCTGTTGCCGCCTTGGGATAGGGCCTGAGCAAGTTGAGAGGATTCCAGCGAGTCAACAAACTGTAAATTTCAAATCCCCAGGGCAATTCGAGCACATCCTTCAGCGTCCTGGTTTCAGCCTGCGGAATATCGACCGGATCCTGCTTCTGATAAATACATGATTTCATGCAATCATTACAGATACGATGCCCAGTGCCGGCACACATCGGATTATCCAGCACGATCATAGCAAGACTGCCTACTGCCACACCCTGCGTTTTTAATTTGTGGAACTCGGAAATACGCTCTTCCAAAGGACAACCGGCAAGCAACACACCCAGATCATTCCGCTTGAATGCCTTTACTTCAGGAGTTTCTTTTGATTTTTGCAAAAATCCTTTTGAACAGGAATCCTTGCCCTGCTCGTGGCACCAAATACAATAATTGGCTTCATCCAGAGCGCCTGTCAGATCGGTTCCCTGATCCGTCAGTGAAAATCCTTCCCGGTGACGGATGTGCTCCAGGCTATGAACCGTATACCCGTTACGGTCATCACTCATCAGCGATAACAGATGCTGCGGATCCAGTTTGTGGGGTGATTTGAATAAAATGCCCTGGCAGGTATGCGCCTGTCCCTCGACAGTTCGCAATGCCCAGGCGGCATAATTCAACGCAAGCTCAAGTTGTGAAGCGTAATTTGCCTCATCTTCCATCCAGCGGGTGACATGAGATGCAAAAACCAGCTCGGAGAAAGGTTGCCCAAATTCCTTAACCAGCTTTTGTTCAAGCTCCAGACCATTCAATATTTGCAATACGTCATCACTTACTTTGGTTTTTGCACGTCGCTGCACAAACTGCCGTTTGCAGAAATAAAGTGGTGCCAGCTCATGGTGACGAGCTGCCAAAGCATTCACTTCATCTTTGATACCAAACAGGATTGCAATGAAATCTTCCAGCCAGGGAGCCACTTCAATCAGCAAAGCTGATCTATCCTTCGCTGCCAACGATCCGGATCATGTCGCGCTTGATGAGGCGATGGCAGCATGTGATCGCCTTCATTGAGATAATCAAGAAAAATTTGATCAAGCCTGACCAACCCGGCATGTGTATACAACTCGGGGAAAGTCATGCCAAATTCGAGAGAAAGTGTCTTGCCGGCAACCATTGCAGAATCAGAAGGGGTTGATCTGGAATCAATCATTTTTTTAACCAATTTTCGGGATTTTTCAGAAGACAATCTGTGAACAGCCGCTTTATATGCCCGGGCTAATCACTCTAATTTTCGCCTCGGGCAATGACTGGATTTATGAATTACAAATCATGCCTGCAGCAACAGTGTTATTAGTGACTTCATCAATTAGAATGAAACAGCCTGTTCCGCGATTTTGCGTGTAAGTATCGACAACAAGTGGTTGCTGAACTTTAATGCCTACCCGGGCGATATCATTCATGCTCAAGGAATTGATATCCTCATGATTCATCGTATTGACATCAACCCGATAATCAATGCGCGCAATCAACCCCTTAACCAGGCGTGTGGCATGTTTAACGATATATTTGCGGCGAGAATCATAAGCCTGATCAGATAACCAGCAAAGCATGGCGTCAAACTCCTTGGTTATCCGGGGTGGTTCGCCCCCATTGACCAACATGTCTCCCCGGGAAATATCCAGGTGATCTTCAATCGTGAATGTGATGGATTGCGGCGCAAATGCCGTATCGTACCTGTCATTAAAAAAAAGAATTTCCTTGATGCGCGAAGTCAAACCGGATGGCAGTACTGTTATAGCATCTCCCACGCGTATCGATCCTGATTCAATACGACCCATATAACCACGAAAATCATGCATTTCTTCAGTTTGTGGACGGGATACCCATTGCACCGGAAAACGAAAATCCCGCGTATTAATATCGTGTTCTATGTCAATGGATTCCAGATAATCCAGCAAAGGTTTACCTGTATGCCAGTCAAGATTGTCGCCGCGCCCCACAACCATATCTCCTGCCAGGGCAGACATGGGTATATATTCAACGGAGTGCAACCCTAGCTCGCCAAGAAATGCAGAAAATTCGTCACGAATCTGATTGAAGACATCCTGGGAATAATCCACCAGATCCATTTTATTAACCGCCACAACCAGATGGGGAATCCCGACCAAACTGGCAAGATAGGCATGCCGCCTCGATTGAGTAAGCACGCCCTTGCGTGCATCTATCAGGATAATGGCCAGATTGGCGGTGGAAGCGCCTGTAACCATATTGCGCGTATATTGCTCATGCCCAGGTGTATCCGCAATGATGAATTTGCGTTTGGGTGTAGTGAAATAACGGTAGGCGACATCAATGGTGATTCCCTGCTCACGTTCGGCTTGCAAGCCATCTGTAAGCAGCGAAAGATCCACCTTTTCCATTCCCCGTTTGTTAGAGGTTTTTTCAATGGCACTCAGCTGATCTTCAAAAATAGATTTGGAATCATGTAGCAATCGCCCGATCAGGGTACTTTTACCATCATCCACACTTCCAGCGGTAATAAACCGTAATAACTCGGCATGATCTAGGCCGATATTTTCAACGACAGGCATGTCTCAGAAAAACCCATGAAGATAAAAAATAGTTCAGATACTGTGTTTAGCAGAGATTAGAAATAACCTTCACGCTTGCGCAATTCCATTGATGCTTCGGAAGTTTGATCATCCATGCGCGTTGCACCACGCTCAGTAATTCTCGTTAGCGCTGTTTCAGCAATGATCTCGCCAACATCTTTTGCATGGGAGGCAACCGGACAGGTACAACTCATATCGCCGACAGTACGGAACCGTACCGTCATATTTTGCACAGACTCGCCAGCTTTGGGCTGAACCAGATACGATACAGGCAGCAGGCTGTTATCGCGCACAATCACATCCCTTTCATGCGCAAAATAAATAGAGGGAATTTCAAGCTGTTCTCGTCCGATGTATTCCCATATATCCAGCTCTGTCCAGTTGCTGATAGGGAAAACCCGGATATTTTCTCCAGGATGAGTACGCGTGTTGTAGAGACTCCACAATTCCGGACGCTGGTTTTTCGGATCCCACTGACCAAATTCATCGCGAAATGAAAAAATACGTTCCTTGGCACGGGCCTTTTCTTCATCTCTGCGCGCACCACCAATGCAGGCATCAAACCCGAATTCCTCGATTGCATCCAGCAGCGTAATCGACTGAAAAGGATTGCGACTCTGATTTTCGGATCGTAAAACGACCCTGCCCCGCTCAATGGAATCCTCCATGCTGCGCACAATCAGACGCTCTCCCAATTGTTTTGCACGATAATCCCGGAATGTAATGACTTCCGGAAAATTGTGACCAGTATCAATATGCATCAACGGAAAAGGAAAACGGCTTGGACGGAAAGCCTTTTCTGCCAGCCTCAGCAAAACTACCGAATCTTTTCCACCAGAAAACAGCAGAACGGGATTGGAACATTCTGCAGCCACTTCGCGCATGATAAGGACGGCCTCGCTTTCCAGCGCATCCAGATGAGTAAAATTCAACCGTTGATTCATTTCAATTATTCTAAAAACATTGATTTAAGTTTCTGTTTTCCTGGTATGCAAACCACATTCTCTGGATTCCGGATTTTCCCACCACCAACGCCCGGAACGGATATCTTCACCCGGAGTAACCGCCCGGGTACAAGGAGCGCAGCCAATACTGGGATAGAAACGATCATGCAAGGCATTGTAAGGAACGTTGTTCTGCCTGATATAACTCCAAACCTCTTTCTCGGACCAGTCACAGAGCGGATTGAATTTTTGCAAACCGTGATCACTGTCATACGCTGACAACTCCAACTCCTCGCGTGTAGTGGATTGTTCTCGACGCATTCCCGTAATCCAGGCTTTTTTGCCGGTCAGCGCACGTTTCAGGGGTTCAACTTTTCGTAAAAAACAGCAACGCTTGCGCAATGCAACACTGTCGTAAAATCCGTTAGGCCCGTGTTGAATTACATAATCCTCGACAGCCGATGCATCAGGAAAATAGGCGTAAATGGCAACACCATAACGCTCCTTCACTTTTTGCATCAAATCGTAAGTTTCTTGTGGCAGGCGCCCGGTATCAAGGGTAAACATACCAATGCCGGGATAATGTTGTGCAATCAAATCCGTCAACACCATATCCTCGGCACCCAAACTATTAGCAAACACTGCGGGCGTGAAATTTTTCTGAATGTCACACAGCAGATAATGCAACTGATCAACTTTTTGTTCGAGTGTTTGGGCACCCATCACTGAACTCCGTCACTCATGCATCATACGGCCGAAGTCGAACCACCTACCTGACGCCCCAGTGCTGTAACTCCTGAAATTTGTGGCAACGCGCCACTCAAATCCAGTTGACCATCAAATTTCATGCAAAACGCAGCTGCTGCATTTGTCCAGGCATCCATTTCGGCATACCACTCGGTCAGTAGTGGATCATTTAGTTCGGCAACTGGATGGGAAAAATATCGCGCAAAACTGGAAAGTGATTTTGCCAGAGCCGGTTGATCCGGAAGCACTTGCAACAACTCCTGGGCCTGCTCTTCCAGGGTTTCGCACTTGCGACCACCTGCCAGCTGGATAACTCCCTGACCAATCATCTGCACAACCACTTCAGCCGACTTCATGGATTCTATAAAATCACGCTGAAATTTCAGTGCATTACGATAATTACGCTCATTTGCGGCATCAAAGAAAGTGGTGCCAATTTGCACCTGCTTGGCACCCGCACATTCTCCTCCCCCTAACTGCAACACCTTGAAATCATCCGCATGACCATGATCACGCGCAACCGAAGCAAGCTCCTCTGCACTCACAGCCATCAGATCAGCCACCAGTTCACTGAAATATCCCGCACCCTTGCGCCGGGTCCAGTTGAAAAACGATTCATCAGCGGCTCGATCCGAATCAAACGAAGATTTCACACGATCAATTGCTGTTTCAATACGGGCACTTGGCACCGAGGGCCCCTTGAAAGCAAGACCTCCTCCAGCCATGCCATCACCACCGAAGTACATCTGATAATGAGGTACCAGTTTTCCGTGCATGCGCTTGCCTTCGCCATATATCCCGATATCCCCGGCCTCGGGTTGCGCACACCCCTTGTGGCAACCAGATACACGAATCCTCAAATCATGCTTTCCACCCGATAACTTGCCGCCTATAGTAGGGCTTGACGTGATTCCCAAGCGGCAAGTGGAAGTTCCGGGGCAAGCAACAACATCGTCCCCCGCCTTGGGCAAACCCAGATCCAGTCCGGCCAATGCCAGCTGGATTTCGGAGAGTAAATCCTGCGGCACATTAACCAGCATCATGTTTTGATCCTGAGTTGTCCGGATTTCAAGAAAATCGTGTTTTTTCAACAATCCGGCCAAACCGCGCAACTGCACGACAGTCAGCTGCCCCAAACGGACACTGATGGGCACAACTTTCAAATCGGGCTGTTTCTGTTCAAAAATCCGGCGAGGTGCCCCTTGACCAGGCGCTTCGATATCAGTCCTGCCTGCCACCCATTTTCCCTCTGGGTAAGGCTGATTCTTTAACACTTCCTTGATACGGACGAGCTCCTCACGATATTTTTCGATAAAACCTTCCTCGCCAAATTTATCCACCAGGAATTTGATACGTGATTTGGCACGCTTGGCTCGATCAGAATATTTATTGTGTACAGTCAATGCTGCCTCGATGACCAGGAACAAATCCTTTTCCTCGACAAATGGCTCGACCACAATTGCCTCATGAGGTTTATGACCAAGACCACCACCAATGACAATCTTGAAGCCAAATTTTCCTTCCTGGTTTTTAACCGCAACCACCCCCAGATCATGGATCATGGACTGGGCACAATCCGACTCGCAGCCCGAGTAGCTGATCTTGAATTTACGTGGCATCAACTGATTAAGTGGCTTGCGCAAGAAGTGGCGAACTGTTGCGTTGAGATGCTGGGTAATATCGGTATGCTCGCGGGAACAGACTCCAGCCAGGGGACAGGCCGTAATATTACGAATTGTGTTGCCACATGCCTCTCGTGTTGTCAGGCCACCCTGCAACAAGCGACGCATGGCATTCGGTGTATCCCGCAAAGGAACATAATGCAACTGGATATCCTGCCGAGTAGTGATATGCGCCTTGTCATGCTGAGCATAATTTTCCAGCACATCGGCAATCGCCTCAAGCTGTCCGTGCACCAAGCGGCCACCGGGAATCTTGACTCGCACCATGTGGACACCTTCCTGCCGCTGACCATAAATGCCCAATTGCAGACGGGTAGCCATAAACCGGTCACCATCAATCTGTCCATTCAACATTCCGAGCATAGCCTGCTCGTAGGCATCAATTTCCTTGCTATCAGCTAGATCAGTCAAATAATCCATTCTTACTCTCCGTGGCTTTTCTCAGTGCGCTATATTGCTGTTTATTATAAAGTTGCTGATTATTTTCAACAGCGAAAACCCGTTATTCTATCCGATAATCCTGCTTTACGTGGCGCCAATCTTGCAATCAGAAGGCTAAACCATTGTCTTTTCACCCTTGCAACCCTACCATAATCCAACTCTTCCAGTTTTTCACACAACCCGTGGCATATATTCCACTCAATACCCTTTTACCGCCCGCAAGCATAACAATAATTTTTTATAATATTAAATAATAATAAGTTAAATATATATTACATAAAATCATATAAATGAAGCTGCAACAACTACGGTTTCTCTGTGAAATTGCCAAGCAAAAGCTGAATCTGTCAAAGGCTGCTGGTGCGTTGCACACATCACAGCCAGGAATTAGTCGGCAAATCCAGTTATTGGAACAGGAGTTGGGAGTTGAAATTTTCATACGCAATGGCAAGCGTATTACAAGCATCACTCCGCCCGGACTCGCAATTCTGGAAACAGCCGAGAGAATGCTGCAGGATGCAGATAACCTGAAAAAAATTGGAAGAGAATTCAGCGACAAGGAAAGCGGCACGCTGATCATTGCCACCACGCATACACAGGCACGATACGCACTGCCATCCGTTATTAAGCGATTTATCGGGCGTTATCCGAAAATAAAACTGAACTTGCGCCAGGGCAGCCCGATTGAGATAGCCACCTGGGTTTCATCCGGCAAGGCAGATCTCGCCATTGCCACCGAGGCAATCGAGTTGTTTGATGAACTCGTCATGCTGCCTTGCTACGAATGGAACCGGTGCATCGTTGTCCCACCCCGGCATCCGCTGCTCCAGCTCAAGGAATTGACCCTGGAGGCCATCGCACAGTACACAATCGTGACCTACGATTTTGCCTTTACCGGCCGCTCTAAAATTAACCAGGCATTTGAAGCCAGGGGATTGCAGCCCAACGTGGTACTGACGGCTATTGATGCCGACGTCATCAAAACTTATGTCGAAATCGGGCTGGGCGTCGGCATTCTGGCGAAAATGGCTTTCGATCCGGTTCGTGATAAAAAACTGCGGGCAATCGATGCAGCGCATCTATTCGAATCCAGCACTACCCGCATCGGCATTAGCCGGAACAGCTACATCCGCCACTACGTTTACGACTTTATCGAAATGTTTGCTCCACACCTGAACGCAGAAACGATAAAACACGCACTGGAAAAACGCACAGCGACCGAATGAATCGGGATCATGCAATTTTTTGAATCCGGAGTGATTCTTGACATGCTCAGGATGCGGCACTACCAGGAGCGCCTGACAATCACTTTCCTCAAATTGTGATTGTCAGGCTGTATGAACTACAGCTTGGCGCCGGTTCCTACCAGCAATGCAGAAGTAATTTTGTAAGAAAATGATTCAGGCGTGAGGCTATCCTGCTGGCGCCCGTCAATTTCAGCATGCGGGTATGCGAAGAAAGGTAATTTTCCTGCGGCACACCCCTTGCCCAGATCAACATTTTCACCATCATTGAATGCCACCCAGTTCATCTCCCAGGAGCCAAACAATTTCTCCCTTAACTGGCTGATGGATTCAACATTGTGCGGCGCTGATTCCAATGCCATAACCTTGGCCACATCAGACGGATCCACAGGAACCCAGCCCAACCCGGAAAGATAAAATTCTGCCTGACAATGCTGGGAAGTGCTTACATCACCGTAATTACCCAGATTTTTATTCAAGGACGAATCATTGATACGGATTCCGTTCTGCATTCTGGCAGGGATACCGGAAGCACGCGCAAGCCCGACAAACAGAGTGTGAATATCTGCGCATTTACCACTGAAATTTTCCCTGGATAGCATGCTGCGGAGATCTCCCCTGCCCTGGCCACGCAGATTGTTATCGTAAGCAACGTTATCAATCACCCAATCATAGATAGCGCGTGCCTGCTGTAAAGGAGTGCGCGCATTGGCCTGGCTGGTTATGGAAAGTGCCAGCTTCTTCACTGCATTATCCAGGGGAATCTGGTTGGTTGGCTGCAGATAGCGCTTGAACGCGGGCGGAATCGGAGCGGCCTTGGCAGATGCCTGATAAAAACGCAGATCAACGCTTCGGTCGGCTGTCTTGATAATACTGCTGACCTTGACTGTACGCTCACCCTCGCCTTTCCAGTCTGCATAAAATACGGGGGAAAGGGTGCCAGGCAACATATAAAAGGCAGAATTATTGGTTTTCCCGCTCCAGTTACTTCCCTGCGTAAACTGGTAAACCGTCTCACTGGTATCCGGCAATGGCAGCCAGAGCCTTGCCGTTTTTCCCGCAGACGGCAGGGTGATCTGATAGGTCAACTGATAACCCCGCCACTTGGCCTGACTCAATGGCAACGCTGCGGTACGGCCGATCACTGGAAAAAGCGCTGCAGCCGCAGCTCCTGACCCCACCAGCTTGAAAAAACTCCTGCGTTTCATACGACTCCTCATCAATGATAGTATAGAACCCGGTAAATTTATCGCTGCCTGTCAGCCTCGTCAATCCCCGGCAAACCCATGTCAGACAACCCACTCCAGCTTTCTGCAATCGAGATTACAACCGGGCCGGATCCGGCATACACAATTTTATGGATGCATGGATTGGGCGCAGACGGTAATGATTTCGTGCCCGTTATACAAGCACTCGATTTACCAGCAATCCCGATCCGTTTTCTGTTTCCGCATGCGCCTTTTCGACCGGTCACCATCAATGGCGGATACGTCATGCGTGCCTGGTATGACATTCAACGTACTGATTTTACAGAACAAGAAGATGAAACTGGTCTGCAAGAATCGCGGCGCGCAATCGTAGCACTGATCAATCGTGAAAACCAGCGAGGCATCCCCTCTGACCACGTCATTCTGGCCGGGTTCTCGCAAGGGGCCGCCATGGCATTACTCACAGGATTGCATCATCCGGACAAACTTGCCGGCATCATGGCCCTGTCAGGCTATCTTCCCCTCACACACAAATTCACACAGGAAACACACGCCGCCAACCAGTCAACATCCATATTCATGGCGCATGGCAGCGATGATCCGATTGTCCCTGTCGAACTGGCACAAGCTTCGCTACAGCTGTTGCGCAAATACCACTATTCCGTAAACTGGCACGAGTATTCGATGGAACATGCCGTGTGCGATCAAGAGTTAGCCGACATCTCTCACTGGCTAAAAACCATTCTGAAATAGAGAGGATTCAGAACAATGGCGCATGATAACCATCACTACTCTCACCGTACGGGCTGGCTACGCGCAGCTGTGCTGGGTGCCAACGATGGTATCGTTTCCACTGCCAGCCTGATTATTGGCGTGGCTTCTGCCCACACATCGGCGGACGAGATTATCCTTGCAGGTGTGGCGGGTGTCGTTGCCGGCGCCATGTCAATGGCTGCAGGAGAATACGTTTCCGTCAGTTCACAATCGGATACGGAAAAAGCGGATGTTGCGCTTGAGCAATTCCATCTTGACCAGGATATCGATTTCGAACTGCAGGAACTCACAGATATTTATATCAAAAGAGGACTTCAGCCCGAACTGGCTGCACAAGTTGCCCATGAATTGATGGCTCATGACGCACTGGGCGCACATCTTCGAGACGAACTGGGACTACATGAACGCATCCATGCCAGGCCCGTTCAGGCAGCCCTTGCTTCAGGCGGCATGTTTACCATGGGAGCGGCAATGCCCCTGGCAGCTGCCATTGCCGCATCTGCAACCCAAATTATCCCAGTTGTGGCAATAACTTCCCTGATCTCGCTAGCCAGCCTTGGTGCGCTGGCAGCCTATCTGGGAAGAGCCAGCCTGATCACAGGAGCCGCGCGCGTGGTTTTCTGGGGAGTGCTTGCCATGGGAGTGACCGCACTCACCGGCATGCTCTTCGGAAGCGTTGCCTAAACAGGGCAGGCAACAGGCCTATTCACTATTTATCGAGACAGGGACGTAGTTATGGATCTGATTTTATGGCGTCATGCCGAAGCGGAATACCGCATTCCGGATGAAGCACGGGAATTGACCGAGAAAGGGCACAAACAGGCCCAAAAAATGGCCGGATGGCTGGAGCCAAAATTGCCAAAGGACACCCGCATTATTGTCAGCCCGGCCAGACGCACCCAGCAAACCGCCGCAGCACTGACAACCCGCTTTGAAACCAGCGATCTGGTCGGTACTACAGCCACCCCACAGCGAATCCTCAATGCAGTTGCCTGGCCAGAGGAAGAAGGCACCGTGCTGGTTGTAGGACATCAACCAACGCTGGGAAAAATTGCCTCCCTCCTGCTGAAAGGAGATGAAAGCGGTTTCACCGTGCGCAAAGGCTCCATCTGGTGGTTTAGTTACAAACAAAAAGAAGAACGGGAAAGTATCATTCTGCGCGCTGTGATCACCCCTGAAATACTGTGAGGCAGAAAGCCATTTTCCTCAAAAAACAAGAGAAACCGCCGTTTTAGCGATCTGACACAACCAATCCGCCGGTTATCCCCGGCTTTTTACTAACCGGATCGAAACAAACACGATACTCATGAAAATACTGCCATCCCTGTTTTCCCCAGCAGGAAAAAATGCGAAATTATCCATTGCCATTTACCATCGCGTTCTGCCTGAACCGGATTTTCTGACGGGAGAAGGAGGAATCGCAGATTTTGAAAAAGGATTAGGTTATCTGGCCCGTAACTTCCATATCCTGCCTTTGGCCGAAGCAGCCAACCACTTGCGTAACGGCACCCTGCCCAACCGCACCGCCTGCATCACGTTTGATGATGGCTATGCGGACAATGCTGAAATTGCGCTTCCCCTGCTACAAAAATATGGTTTACCTGCAACATTTTTCATTGCCGCCGGTTTTCTGGATGGCGGCAGAATGTGGAACGATACCGTTATCGAATCAGTACGCCTGGCCAGGGGCGATCAACTTGATCTGAGCGCCATCGATCTGGGAAATCATGACATCGCCACACTTGAGCAAAGACGGAAGACCCTGAATCTGTTGATCGGCAAGCTGAAATATCTACCCCACGGAACCCGAGCTTCCCAGATCGAAAAACTGCGCACCCTTATATCCGCAAAATTGCCGGATAACCTCATGATGACATCGGCACAAGTGCGGCAACTACACGATGCCGGCATGGAAATTGGTGGCCATACCCTCACCCACCCGATTCTCGCCAGTATCGATGAAACTGCTGCGCGCATGGAAATCACGAAAGGCAAGGCAAAACTCGAAGCCATCACCGGCACTCCGCTACGCCTGTTTGCCTATCCGAATGGCAAACCGGGAAAAGATTATTTGTCGGCGCATGTGGAAATGGTAAAGGATGCTGGCTTTGAAGCCGCGGTCTCCACTGCCTGGGGGGCAGCTCGACAAGATAGTGATCTGTTCCAGTTACCACGCTTCACTCCTTGGGACAAAAGTGAATGGCGCTATGTACTGCGAATGACACAAAACATGCGGCAGGACATCCAGATCGTGTAATACGCACCGGCACAGCGAAGCCGGTTTTGATTTCCACTATGGCGTGAATCACGGCCTTGATGAAATATAAAAATTCCTCACCAGAATCCCGCAACCAAAAAAGATAGCACCGCCCCTCACCAAATACACCCGACAAACCAGATTCACCACACATAAAAATCTGTTGCATCAGCCCTGTTCCAGAATCTGGTTTTTCTATCAAACACAGTAAAAATTTGCCCGGATGTAAACCAATCTGGCAAGCCCTGCGTTAATCGGGGGGTAATCTTTCAAATTCATTTTCATGTCAATTCCCACTGCAATTCATTCTGATTCTTCCGCTCACGGCAACAAGGATCTCAAATTTATCGAAATCCGGTATCTGAACGGCCCCAACATGTGGACTTACCACCCGGTTCTGGAGGCTGTTGTTGATATTGGCGAGCTGGAGGATTATCCGTCGGATACGATCCCGGGGTTTTACGAACGTTTGTCATCGTGGCTGCCATCGCTCATTGAGCATCGCTGCAGCTATGGTGAACAAGGAGGTTTTCTGCGCCGGATTCAGGAAGGCACATGGCCCTGTCATATTCTCGAACACGTCACGCTTGAATTACAGAATCTTGCCGGGATGCGTGGTGGATTTGGCCGGGCGCGGGAGACTTCAACCCGGGGTATTTACAAAGTAGTCGTCAGCGCATGGCATGAAGCCATCACACGCAAGGCACTGTATCTGGCACGCGAACTGGTGCTGGCGGCGATGGGATTTGATCAGGCCAAGCCTGTTTACAACGTGGAAAATGCCCTCGCACAACTGCGGGACATGATTGACTCGCTCTGGTTAGGCCCTTCCACTGCCTGTATCGTTGATGCAGCCACCGCGCGCAACATTCCCTATATCCGTCTGCTGGACAAAGGCAACCTCATTCAACTGGGACAAGGCGCACTCGGCCGGTATATCTGGACCGCTGAAACCGATCAGACCACGGCTATTGCCGAAAGCATCGCGCGTGACAAGGAACTGACCAAATCCCTGTTGCGGGCCTGCGGTGTCCCTGTCCCCGAAGGGCGCATCGTAACTGATCCCGAAGATGCCTGGCTGGCTGCCGAAGATATCGGCCTGCCCGTTGTAATCAAGCCCGATGACGGAAATCACGGGCGCGGCGTGTTTATCGAATTAAGCACGCGCGAAGAAATTGAAGCCGCTTTTCCAATGGCTTTGCGGGAAGGGAGCGATGTACTGGTTGAACGCTATATTCCAGGCATCGAACATCGCCTGCTCATCGTGGGCGGGCAGCTCGTGGCTGCTTCCCGGGGAGATACGGTCTTTGTTACTGGAGATGGTGCCTCAAACATCACTCAGCTGATCGAAGAACAGATCAATTCCGATCCGCGCCGGGGTCATTCCGAAATTCATCCGCTCAATCTCATCCAAATTGACGACGCGATTCGGATGGTGCTCGCACACCAGGGATATACCGATGAATCTATCCCGCCATCCGGAGCAAAGGTGCGGATACAGCGTCATGGCAATCACGCCATCGACATTACTGATGAAGTTCACCCGGTTACAGCGGAACTGGCTGCGCTGGCTGCCCGCATTATCGGCCTGGATATTGCCGGGATTGATCTGGTAGTGGAAGACATCTCACGCCCGCTAGTCGAACAGAATGGTGCAATCGTGGAAGTCAACGCAGGGCCCGGGCTGCTCATGCACATCAAACCCGCGATCGGCAAACCACGGCCGGTAGGTGAAGCCATTGTGAACCAGTTATTTCCAAACCAGAATCAGGGCCGCATCCCTGTTATCGGCGTTACCGGCAGCCGGGGGATAACAACCGTTGCCCGCCTGATTGCCAGCCTGCTCACGCTGTCAGGCAAGCGTACCGGCCTAGCTTGCAGCAACGGACTATATCTGGATCACCGAAAAATTGATCACGGCAACCGCGCCAATCATCCGTCAGCCCGCCGCATTCTGATGAACCGTACTGTTGAAGCTGCTGTTTTTGAAAATGGCTTCGATACCTTGCTGCAGGAGGGTTTGGCATATGACAGCTGCGAGGTGGGTATTGTTACCCGGATTGATCCTGCGTTGCATACCGGCCCGTGGGGTGTTGAAACACCCGAACAAATCTTCAAGGTATTCAGGACTCAAGTGGATGTCGTCTCTCCTACTGGAGGCAAAAAAGAAGATATTTCACCGGAAGCTATACTGCCAACCGGGGCAGCCATCCTGAATGCCGATGATCCCGCACTGGTGCAAATGGCCGATTTATGCCAGGGAGAAATCATTTACTTCAGTTGTGATCCCGGATTGGCTGTACTCCATACACACCGGCAGGAAGGAAGTGGCCCCACCCGGGGCAAACGTGCCGTGACGGTACGCAACTGGGAAATCCTGCTGATGGATGGTGCAGACGAGATCCCGCTCATCCGGCTGGATGAACTACAGGCAAGAACCGGCAATCGCCCGGTGGAAACAGCACTCCTGCTGGCAGGAGTGGGTGCAGGCTGGGCGCTGGGCCTGTCACCCGATCTTATCCGCACCGGCCTGATCACATTCCTGCAGAACCAGGAAAAACAACCATCGGTTTATCAAACTCTCTAAGGTCTGTTAATTAAAGGAAAATATCCATGAAGGTATTACAAGTTCGTGCACTACGGGGACCCAATATCTGGAGCAAACTTACCGCTATTGAAGCCACTCTTGCTCTGGAGATGAATGAATGCCAGCTTGAGAACACTCCTGATTTTGATATGCGCCTGCGTGAATATTTTCCGGATATCGCCCTGCTTCAACCTGCCGGCCAGGAGAAAACAACGCTGGCCCACATCCTGGCGTTCATTACACTCAAACTGCAGGAACAGGCTGGTTGTCCAGTCAGTTTCAACCGTGTGGTGAAAATGGCAGAAGCCAATACCTGGTGTATTGTTGTCGAATACACTGAAGAACGTGTTGGCAGACAGGCTCTGGAGCAATCCCTTGCCTTGTGCCAGGCCGTAGCGGAAGCTACCCTGTTTGATACCGCTCTGGCAATCCATGAATTACGCGAGCTGTACGAGGATGTCCGCCTTGGGCCCAGCACAAACTCGATCGTACAGGCGGCTATCAGACGCAAAATTCCCTATCGCCGCCTCACCGATGGCAGTCTGGTTCAATTTGGCTGGGGAAGCCGACAACGGCGCATCCTGGCATCCGAAAGCGATCGAACCAGCGTTGTTGCAGAATCCATTGTGCAAAACAAGGATCTCACCAAAATGCTGTTACATGCAGCTGGCATTCCTGTTCCAACCGGCCGGCCAGTTATCAGTGCCGAAGATGCCTGGGCGGCTGCCTGTGAAATTGGCGCACCTGTCGTGGTCAAGCCTCGCGATGGTAATCAGGGCAAAGGTGTGACCGCTAACCTGATCGATTGCGAGCAGATTAAAGCGGCTTACCATATCGCAGCTGAAAAGAGTCGTAACGTACTGGTTGAGCGCTATATCGGTGGTCATGATTATCGCTTGCTGGTCGTTGGCAACAAACTGGTCGCTGCTGCCAGACGTGATCCGCCGCAAGTGGTAGGCGACGGCATCCATAACATCACCCAACTGGTGGAACAGGTCAACAGCAACCCGCTGCGTAGCGAAGGACATGCAAACCTGCTGACCAAAATCCGGCTGGATGAAATTTCCCTGGCACACCTGGCGGCACAAGGATTTGCTGCAACTTCCGTTCCGGATAAAGGCAGACTAGTAACGTTGCGCAATAACGCCAATCTCTCCACGGGTGGTACAGCAACGGATGTCACGGATGAAGTCCATCCCGACATTGCAGAATGTGCTGTGATGGCAGCCCGGATGACAGGAATCGATATCTGTGGAATTGACGTGATTTGCAATAACCCGTCACGCCCGCTGGAAGAACAAGGTGGCGCAATTATCGAAGTCAATGCTGCACCGGGGTTGCGCATGCATCTGCAGCCTTCCTACGGTAAACCACGTGCAGTCGGGGAAGCCATTATCGATCACCTGTTTATAACAGGCGAGAAGGCACGCATACCGGTAGTGACTGTTACCGGCACCAACGGAAAAACCACTACCGCCCGCCTGATTGCCAATATGCTGGAAAACGATGGATTGCGTGTGGGGATCGCCTGCACAGATGGGGTATTCGTCAACGGTCAGTGTGTGGATACGGGTGATTGCAGCGGCCCGAAAAGTGCCAGGAATATCCTGTTTCATCCCGATGTCGATGCAGCCATACTGGAAACCGCCCGTGGCGGCATTCTGCGTGAAGGCTTGGGATTTGATTATTGTGACGTGGCAGTCGTCACCAATATCGGGCGCGGAGATCATCTTGGCTTAGCCAATATCAACACCGCCGAAGAGCTGGCGGCCGTCAAACGCACCATCGTGGAAAACGTCAATCCTGAAACCGGCTATGCCATATTGAATGCAGATGATCCACTGGTGCTTGCCATGGCGAACCATTGCCCGGGCACGGTCACCTTCTTTTCGCGCAACAACCGTCATCCGGTCATTCTGGAACAACGTGTCCAGGGGAAACGTGTGATTTACATGGAAGATCAACATATTGTCGTTGCTGAAGCAGGCACCGAACAACGTATTCCGCTCTGCGATATCCGGTTGACCAAAAATGGCATGATCAGCTTCCAGATAGACAATGCCATGGCATCCATCGGCACAGGACTGGCAATAGGGCTCGATTGGGCAACGATCTGTACGGGATTGGCCAATTTTGTCAGCGATGCCCAGACTGTGCCAGGCCGTTTCAATCTGTTCAATTACCGTGAGGCTACCCTGATTGCGGATTATGGCCATAACCCCGATGCAATGGAGGCGCTGGTCTGTGCTATCAATCATATCCCGGCAAAGAAACGCACCGTAGTCATCAGCGCAGCAGGCGACCGCCGCAATGAAGACATCCGCTTGCAAACCCGGATTCTGGGCGATGTATTTGATGAAGTGGTGTTATTTCAGGACAAATGCCAGCGTGGACGGGCTGATGGCGAGGTACTCGAATTACTGCGAGAGGGATTGGTAAATGCCAAGCGTGTACGCAAGGTTAGCGAGATTCGGGGCGAGTTCAAGGCAATTGATACTGCTCTTACCAATCTGGAAGCGGGTGAACTCTGTCTTATCCTGATTGATCAGGTGGAACAGGCGCTAGGCTATATCCATTCCCGTATCGTTGCTGCTTAGGTGGGGATAGCACTTGCCAATCCGTCGGACGGGGGTTATTGCCTTGGTCTGGTAAGCGCTATCTGTACAACACTGTTTACAACCTGCAACTTGTACCCGATAGAACCCGCAATGATGATGCTCTCACCACGCGGGTTTTTTGTGACATGAAGCCTAGGGGTAACTTTTCATGAGGTAACCAAAAACTGCCCCATGATGTTACTGTTATTTATCGAAGCAGGATGTTGTCTCCACGGCCTGCTTCCGGATCCGCTTCGTTAGAGAACATGATGACCGCGACCGCACCAGACATGGCATGGTACATCGAGTGATCAACAATTGCGTTTGCTCCTTCTACCGGAGAAATCAGATCCATTGACGCTGCATCTCCGGGTCCAATTACATACGACTGCATAGCATATAGCGTGTTTTTGGGGTTACCGCTCGGGTGTACCTGATCCCATATTCCCGCAATAGGATGAAGTGATGAGAATTCATTGGGTCCCGCATTCACGAAATAAATACGGACACGCTCGCCTGGTTTTGCCTGCAGCCATTTAGTAGCTTCGGAATCGTGCACCGGATCGTATTTGAATATCCCGCCATTGAATACAACGTTACTCCACTTGTTTTGCATCATGGCGGTCTTGTCATCCGGATTCTCATAGTGTTCCGCCTGAATCAGGACATATTCACGATCAGCCTTGGGAAGCGCGCCGGGATCCTTTGGATCAACAATAATCACACCGTACATGCCCCGTGCAATATGCTGGATCATCGGATCGGAACCGCAGTGGTAAAAAAACACACCCGGATTATCAGCAGAAAAAGTGTATTTTTTTGTTTCACCCGGTTTAACAGAATCGAAATCCTCCATTACATCCACTCTGGCTGCGTGAAAATCCATGGAATGCGAGTTTTTGTTCTCTTTATTATTAACGAGCGTAAATTCCACCACATCCCCTTCAGTGACACGCACAACCGTGCCCGGAACCTTGCCATCAAATGTCCAGGCCCGATAGGTGCTACCCTTGTTGTCATAAACCACATCGGTTTCAACAGCATTGATGGTCACCTGAACTGTTTTGGCCTCAGCTTGCGCGCCCATCAGCAAAAACCCGGTTGCCAGCGTGCCCACACCCATATTCAGTAATTTCTTGTATTCCATCCTCTTATTCCTCTCTTTTATTATTGATCCGAACCACATTTACAGACATGCCGTAAATATGCTGCCAGCTGATTGACTTCATCATCACTGAAAACCCCACCCCAGGCTGGCATCAGTACCGATTTATTCGCTGCCAACCCACCTTTCTTAATCACATCAACAATTTGACTATTAGGAATATCTCCCATTCCTTTGGCATCGCTGTGATCACGCGGCTGTACCGACATGAACACACTATTCACACCGTTACCGTCACGATTCACACCGTGGCACTGGGTACAGTAAGTGTCATACAGTTTTTCTGCGTACTTGAACTGATCGTCCACGCCAGCAGAAACTGGCTGTATAAAGGCAAATACCGCTGCCAGACCGATGCCGGCCAACCATGAAGATGAAACTGAATTCCGGCTATTCATTTTTTATCCTCCTTTGCACTCAGTTGTACGATATAGCTGGTAAGTTTTTGTAAATCTGCGTCAGAAATATCGAGTTTTGGCATCCAGATTCCTTTATCAATTTTCTGTGGATCCTTGATATAGCTGTAAATAAAATCAGGCTGCAAGCGTTCCCCGGCTGTTGCTATCTCAGGACCGGACAAACCACCTTTCCCGGGAGCCGTCGTATGACAGGCAGAGCAACCACGCAGCTTGTTGAAATACATGGCACCCATTGCGGTTGTCACTTTCTGGTTTTTGAAGGCTCCCTTCTCAACCAGATCAGCCGGACCGGTAAGCGTCATCAACGCATTGGCCGCTGCTTCAGCTTCAGCTGTTATCAGTTCAGGATGTGCTGTAAGGGAAGATTCATCCACCACATCTTCCTTGGTACCAGGCTTGACATGTTTGCGGTAAAACTCTCCTGCCGGACGAATTTTCACCGGATTCTGCAGCCATTTCACCAGCCAGTCCTTGTTGAATTTACTTCCAGCATAATAAAGATCCGGCCCTTTCCGCTCCCACAACCTATCCAGAGAAGTACTCTCCGGCTGGGTCAGTGCATGGCAGGAAGCGCATTTTGACTGCAATACCTCGGGCACATTTGCCGCCTGGGTACCAAGAGACACTGCAAACAAGCTCGCGCCGATGGTTGCTAACAAGTAAGGTTTCATCGAATTCCTCCTCTAGTTGTAATTACTCGTTATTCTTCAATGGGTTCCCCTTTAAATACCTTGGAGTTATGCATTCCAAGATCTTTCTTCAGGGATTCTTCATAGTAAAAATCGGGTACAAATTTCTTGTCTTTCCAAACATAGAAAGGGTGGTCGAGACCGACTTCCTCGTATTCGATCGTTGTCATGATTCCGCCATCAGGCTTATCGCCATTGGTGGTATGCGAATCAACATGGTCATGAATCATCCATAGACCGGGGTTATCCATATTGAGAATGACGTCATAGCGCTCACCTGGTCCGATAAGGACGGTATCGCCCTTGATGGGTTTATCCAGCGGAAAACCATCCTTGAACGCGATCTGCGAGATGTGGCCATGCGTATGAATGGCGTGAACTTGATCACCTGCACCAATCAGACGCAACCGGATGACATCCCCTTTCTTCACCCGTATCGGTTGGGTTTCGGGAAATGATTTGGCATTGATCGTGTAGTAATCGAAAACATCACCCGGAATACCACCTTCACCTGGTTTGTGTGCCCATGATGACACCCAGTCGGAAAGCATCATGATGTACTCCTTGGTGACGGTTTTTTCGATCGGAAGAGGATCTTTCGGCTCCACGATGAACGGTCCCCACATGCCACGCATGGTGACGTGCTCGTTAACGTTGACGTGGCAGTGGTACCACATGGTGCCCGAAGGTTCGGCCTTGAACTTATAGGTAAACGTGTCACCAGGTTCGATTGCATGCTGGGTAGCATGAGGTACGCCATCGTTTTTCCAGGAATCTTTCTGGAGCATGCCATGCCAGTGAATCGTATGCGGCAGCGTAGTCATGTTGGTTACGTTAACCGTGACATCATCACCTTCCTTGACATGGATGAGCGGTGCAGGAACCTGGCCGTTGAATGCAAAGGTATGGAAATCTCTTTTGCCCACCAGAACAATACGAGTGTCTTCAATGGATAAATCGAATTCACGTTTTTCCGCCCAACTGGCTGCAGGAATCAGCGCCAGCGCAATCAGCACAAGAGTTGTGCGGGTAACGCGATAACAGGAAAACAATGAGATTGAATTTTTCATAAAACAGTCCTTTTGGTGTATATTGGATACATCTTTTTTTGCACAAAAGATCCTTAAATACAATCGTATTTAACTTCTTTAGTAATCTTTAACCACCCTCCTAAAAGATGTATTGTTTATACATCTTTTAGCGAATTCTACTCCCTCGATTTTGATTGTCAACCTGATCAATAAAATTTATTCCAAATAATTATTAAGACCGTGAAATGGCAGTGAAACAGGATGCAGGACAGCTTTACTACCCGTAAGAAACCCATATCAACCCTATGGATAATGATTGGCGACGTAACGGCTTTATATAGCGCCCTTTTCGGGCAGAAATAAAAAAGTAAAGATATACTGCTAATCCATACTCAATAAATGGGTAATACATCATGAGACTGACGAACTACAGTGATTACGCGCTGCGCATCCTCACCTATCTCGGTTTGAAAAAAGAAGAGCTATCCACCATCTCGGAGATCGCAAGTTGTTACCAGATCTCTCGCAACCATATCGTCAAGATCGTGCATCAGCTGGGTCAATTAGGCTATGTGGATACCTTGAGAGGCAAGAATGGCGGACTTCGCCTGGCGCGTGCGCCTGAAGAAATCAAGATTGGCGAGGTAATTCGCCATACTGAAACCATGGATATTGTCGAATGTTTTGGCAGTCAAAGTGCCTGCATCATCGGCTGCAGTTGTGTGCTACGTACAGCGATCTCGGAAGCACTTTCCGCGTTCATGGCCGTGCTGGATGACTACACACTGGCAGATCTGATCACTCCCAGACGCCAGCTAAGCAAACAACTCAATGTCCATCTGCTATCCGAAAGCCTGTCTGACTAATCGAACTGGAAGTTGTAGAACAAATCAACGGCACTGTCATCGCCCGCCCGGGTAACGACAGAAATATGGGGAAACAGACTGTAAGTCAGTTTGGCAACGCCGGTCGAGGCGGACGTAATGTTCATAGCTTAGATAGGGCAAGCTGAAGCCGCTTGCCGATTGTTCCACCTGGCTGGTCGAGAACCGCCTGCCTGCTGCCGGATGGAAAACTCATCACCCAGTCCCTGGGTAATATTTTCCAGAATACCTTCATCCGTACCGCCCAGGATGCTTCCAGTCGCGCTACAGCAAGGCGTTATCAGACCACTTTAATGTCGGCAGGACGTCCCAACCACAATCCAGGACAGTTTTCCGAATCCGTCCCGGTTGCGATACCAGCCGGATCTTGGGATGTCTTACCGCACGTTAATTTCCACTCCGGCTTCCACGCGCATACCGCTGCGTACAGCCAGTGCATTGACAGTGCTATCCTGTGAAGGCTGGTCGATCACATCGGAAGAATCGGCGCCCGAATCGGATTGCTGGCTGGTGCGAATGGCAAGAATATTGAGACCTGGATTATCCAGCGGCCCATCAAATTGACGATACCACGCCGTACCTGCAATCGCTGATAGCTTCAAAACGGGTATCGCGGGTGGAAATGGTTCCAACAGCACTCAACAGTTGGCCGGACGTAACAACATTGCAATCGCCCTTCCAGCCCGGAAGCGCGCAAAAAGAATTGCTCTCCCAGATCAAGAACGGCATCCAGGTTCACCTGCATGGCTGGCGATTTTGGCTCGGTTACGGCATCTGATTTGCCAGCAATGACGACATCCTCAGCCAATCCCGGCTTCCCTGCCGCAGGCTGCTTGATAAACCCGACATCAGTCACAATTTTTCCGGTGATCGCCAGCGCCTGCTCTTTGAAACCAATCAAACTGTTGCCGGAAACCACAATCCAGCGATCAGGCTGTTGTGCAATCGGTAAATGATCGAGCTCGATTGTCATGTTACTTTGCCGGTCATGCATATCCAGACTGCCATGCGCCTGCAACCGGCCGGATTTTTGAGACAGCTTCACATTCCGGAGCAACCGATCTTTCCCGGGTTTTTCAAGCGGCGAGGTAAAACTGAGAGTCTCAACTGCACTCTGTCCTGATTGAAGGTCATCGCCAGCTTACCTTCGTTCAGCTTCAACTGATCCAGCAAGGCAATAACCAGCTCCTCCCCCGTCACCCTGCCCTGCAGTTCCGGTTGTTCCAGGGTTCCCGCCAGCCTAGCCTGCGCTGTTACGCTGCCTGCACTGCGCACATTGTCGTTCAATACCGGGCCAATCCAGGCCAAATCAGGCACATTCAGTTGCAACTCGCCCTTCAATGGCGCATTTTTACTGATTTCCCAGGCCGTGCCGGTCGATTGCAGCGGCACGCTAACCCGGGCAGAGGTTTCCCCCAAATGTTTCCCGCGAATAGCCAGCTGTCCTTTCAAATCATTATTTTCTGCCTGCAGATCGAGCACCAGCGCCTGCAACCCCAGCGCCAGAGGCACTTCTGCTGGCAGGACAAGATCGCCCTGCTCCCGTTGTATATGCAGATGTCCGGCCAGCTGGCGAGTGGCTGCAAACTGCCAGTCTCCTCCCAACTTCAGAGGTTCAATATCCCGGAGTGACACACCATCCGGCCGTAGCGCAATCCCGGTGAAATGACCTTGAGTGGACCATTGCCCGGGTGCCCAGCGCACCTCCTGAATGTCGATACTACCCGCTGCCACGTTGACTCGGGTGTGCCCCAGAGCAACCGCGTCGGAGCTGATATGGAGATCCGGCTGGCTTACCAGATTGACCGGCACCAATCCTGTCAGCTCCAGTTTCTCGATCACGCCATTCCACTGTCTGGATAGTGATGCCTTACCCGGTTCAGCCAACCCTCCCCTTGCCTGAAACTGCACTCCAGTTGTCTGGTCAATCTGGCTCACAAGCGATAACTGATGTTGTGCCTGTGGCCCGCTCAACCCAAGCGAAAGTTTCTGCAAAAAAATCTGTGTTCCCTTCCGGTATTCCCCGGTCTGGAGATCAAGCTGAATCGCCGTTTCATGCAGGCTTCCCCTGGCATTGAGACCGGCAAGCCGATGTTCCCCGCCAACACTGAAATGCCCGGAATCAATCTCGAATACGGCATCCGGACGTTCGATCATCCCGGCAAGCTCGATCCGGGAGCGAACATCTCCCTGCAACCCCAGCCCCAGCTGTGCCAGCCTGGGCGCAGATAACGTCATCACCAGCCGGTCGCCCGGAAGACCAAGATCACCCCTGATTTCAAGCTGATTATCCCCCAGGCGCAAGCGGGTATCGCTGTGTATCTGACCGGATGGCTGCAACACCAGATTGCCCTGACCGGAAACCGGCTGGTGGGCAAAATGCCCCGGTTCAATCGTAAAACCGATACTGGCCGCCGGTTTTGGTGCCAGTTGTCCGGCCAGATCAAATTTCGCATTCAAACTGGAAGGAGGCACATCGGCAAATGCAGACACATCGAACTGCCTGAGCAATCCCTCGAAAGTGAAGGGTTGTGACTCATCCAGCTGCAACCGGCCATGACCGGACATGCTTGAATCTCCACGCGCAAGATCCAGCTTCTCGATTGTGATCAGGGAAGCCCTGCGGAGCAGCGCCATATCCATGTTGAGCCGCAACGCCTCGTCCTGAAGTTTGATCAGGCCGTGTTGCGCATCCGGATCACCTTCAAAATGCAGATGACCTGATAATTTTGCCGGGCGCAGATTGCTTTTCAGATCAGCCGGATTCAGTTGCCGGACACGAATATCCACCTGTCCGGTTCCGGTATCCATTTGCCAGCCGGCTTCACCCGTCAGACTACCCGGCCTGGCTTCCTGTTCTGACAAACGCAGCGCGATCTCGGTCAGCAGCACCCTGTCGGTGGTCAGATCAAGCAGCATACGTGCCGCTTTGAGCGGAATACCCTCCTTGTCCACTGGGTTCGCTATCGCGTTACTGGCAGTGATGTGGCCAGTGAGCCGACCCGCCTGTTTTTGTGCCAGCACACTGCCGAAACTCAGGTCAGCCTTGGGAAAATCCGGGGAAAATGTATTGGGATTCAATCCTCCAAACGCCACATCAGCCTCAAACAGTGGCAGTGCATCGAAGGGGTGGAGAATGAAATTGCCTTGACCCGCCAGCGCCCCATCTTTCACAGTGAGATCCGCTTTCATCTGCTGCAAATCGCCACGTAACCGGATGGCAGCGTGGCTGGATTCACCATTTGTGGCATTTGGCCAGCCATAAAAAACCAGTTGCGCGTTCAAATCAAACGGCGGACTGGAACCAATTTCCAGCGTACCCGCTATTTTTCCCCATTCCGACTCCAGCGCCAGGGTTGGCAAATGATGACGCCTGCCATCACTATCCAACCGCAAGGCAAAATCAGCCAGAACGACATCTGGCTGATCTTTTCCCAGCGTGTAGGTTTTTAATGACCGGATGCCCAGTTTCCCGATCACGATCCCGACAGGAAGTGACAGGCTTTCGGGCATGCTGGCAGGCTCTTTCTTTTTTTCTTCCGGAGCAGTGCTATGCACTTCCACCGAACGCATCATCAGCGCTTCGACATGCAGATTCCCGGTCAACAGCGCCTGAGGCTGCCAGCGCATGGACATGCCCTCGATACGGGCGGTCAATCCATCACTTTGATAGGCAATTGCTTCGGCCTGAAAGGCATGATGCAGGCTGCCAGTCACATTCGTGAACGTCAGTGCGCCACCTGTGGCTTGCGCTGCCACCGCAAGCAGCCAGTGCAAACCGCCAGAAGTAAACATCAGCCAGTAGAAACCACTGGTCACAACCAGTATAAAAGCTGTCAGCATGCCTGCAAGCCGCTTGCTCAAACGCTTTTCGGGTTTCGTTGGAGAAGATTGTGTATTCTGGTTTTCTGCGTGACTGTCCATATCAGAAAGCTACCGCAATGGAAAAATGCAACCGCAATGTCCCGGTATCATGCCGCCTGGCCAGATCCAGCGCAAAAGGGCCGGCCGGACTGCGCCAGCGTGCACCCACACCATAGCCCAGTGCCAGATCAAATTTCTTCAGGCGATCGGTCGCATCACCGGCATCGGCAAACACTGCGGCCCCCCAGTCATTCGTCAGCCAGTGAACATACTCGGCTGTCCCAGTCGCCAGCACACGTCCACCAACGACAGCATCGCCTTCGCGCACACCCAGGCTCAGAAAATCATACCCACGGATGGATTGAATCCCCCCAGCGCGGAACAGATATTCCTGCGGGATACCCAGGCGTGAAGGCGCAAGCGTATAACCCGCTTCAGCGCGAAAATACAGCGTATCCCGCTTGCCAACAGGGAACCAGTGCTGATGACGAGCGTAACTGCGCAAAAAATCCTGATCGGACAAGGCATAACGGGAACCGCCCCCCAGCCGCACTTCGGAAACAAATCCGCTACGCACATTCACCGGGTCATTGATGTCGTGATAGCGATACCAGAAATCCAGTGCCAGCGTCTCGTTAACGGTATTGGGCGCACCGGAAGGTTCCCGCTCCTCGCGTTGCCAGTTGATACCTGCCTGCCAGAAGGAATGCGCGGTCGTGCGCATTCTGGAGAAATCCACCCGCTGGTTAAATGTTTTCAGGTTCTTGATATCTGTCATTTCAATACGGGCACCAAATGAATACTGATAACGCCGGGCATCGGGCAAGGTATCCACGCGCGCCAGAAAAGTCTGGCGTTTCTGCTCCAGACGCAACAGGCTGCTCAGATTCCAGGTACGCCCCAGAAAATTGTAGTCACGGTAATTGATCTCACCGCGTGCGCCATTATTGGAGCTATAACCAAGACCCGCGCCAATATGCCTGGATTGTGCCTCGGTAATGGTAACAATCACCGGCACGGCTTCATGCTGGCCCACATCCGGTTTGACACTGACTGCCGCCGCATTGAACAGCTGGCTGTTTTGCAACGCCGCCTGGAATGCCAGCAGCTGTTCCCGGCGGTACGGATCACCGGGACGGAAAGGCACGCTGTTCTGTATCACATCCGGCTGATAGCGTGATAACCCGGTGATCTGCAATTCGCCGTAGCGAAACGCCGGGCCGGAATCAAGCGTGATCGTCAGCGCAGCCTGAGCGCTATCCGGATCCACTTTCGCTTGGCTATCAACGATGCGGGCGGTGGCATAATCCCTGTCCGCCACGTTGGTGAGCAAGGCAGATTTGGCATCTTCCCAGCGTGCACTGCGAAAAACCTTGCCTGGTTTCAGCGGCCACTCGGCACGCAGCTGCTCCACTCTTGCGCGATGTTCAGGTTCATCCGTCGCCAGCTCTCCCTGAAACTCAATCGATACCGTGGCTACGCGTGTTCGTGGGCCGGGCGTAATACGCAGCTCGTAAATCTTGCTGTTTCCTTTTTCCTCGCCAAATGTAACTTCAGGGGTGAAATACCCTTCTGTTGCCAGTAATTCGATGGATTCCTGCCGGATTTTGCGTGCATACGCAGCCTGGCCGATGTCATCCACAAAAGGCTTGGCCGGCAAGGTGATATATTTCTCCAGCAATTTCTTGACCGAAGCAGGCGCAATAATCGCCACTTGAACAGGATCCGGTTTCTTTTCCTTTTCAGCGGAAAAGGCTGCCAGAACAACGCCGCAACAGGATAGATACAACAGGCAACAGATCAGCAACACAGCCAGCCAGCGGGCACGGCCGTGGTAACATCCGGGGAAATACCGCAAACACAGTCTCCACCAGATTAAATTGTTGCTACAGCTAGTAGGGGCAAAAAGAAGAGGCATAAGTAACGACTTGCCAATATCGAATGCCCCATTTTACCGCAAAAGGATTTCATGACCGCATCATGCCCATTCCAGCCGGATTGCCGCAACTGCACACGGCTTGCGCAGCATCTGGATCAGGTTAAAACAGATTACCCGGATTACCATGCCCGGCCAGTGGCACCATTTGGTGACCAAACCGCAAAACTGCTGATCGTCGGACTGGCTCCCGGCCTGCATGGCGCCAACCGAACTGGCCGCCCGTTTACCGGCGACTATGCCGGTATCCTGCTGTACCGGACATTGCACCAATTCGGATTTGCCAGCCATCCCGAATCAATTGCCGCTGACGATGCTCTCCGCTTGATCAATTGCCGGATCACCAACGCCGTCAAATGCCTGCCACCTGCAAACAAACCTCTGCCAGCCGAAATCCGGCAATGCAATCCTTTTCTGGCGGCTGAACTGAATGAATTTGCCAAACATGGTGGGCAGGCACTACTGGCACTGGGCACCATCGCCCACCAGGCAGTATTGATGGCACTAGGCTGCCGTAATGCCGATTTTCCCTTCAGCCATGGTGCCATTCATACAGTGCCAGGCAATCTGAGACTTTATGACAGCTACCATTGCAGCCGCTACAACACCCAGACCCGGCGCCTGACTGAAACCATGTTCGAACAGATTTTCGACAGCATCCGGCGGGATATGGCTCCAGCCCGGTAATTTCAGGAGATCGGGCGCTACCTCTACCGTCATTGTTAAGCTTACGATCATCATGATTTGTCCTGCAATGCGGCTCATGGAGGATTTGATCATGGGTTCCTCAAGGGGTGGTAATTTCTGGTGCTTGGCCATGAAATCCCGGATAATCGGCCAAAATTGAAATTTCCCAGACGGAATCAGGGTTTCCTGCGAAATTCTGCGATTCGTTAGTATTACCCATCCTGAATTCTGAAAATTGAATCTTCTCAAAGTACTTGCCACTGTCAGCAGCATGACACTGGTTTCACGCATCCTGGGATTTGTACGGGATCTGATCATAGCCAGGATATTCGGTGCGGGAGTGGCGACTGATGCATTCTTCGTGGCATTCCGCATTCCAAACCTGTTGCGACGGCTGTTTGCTGAAGGTGCTTTTTCTCAGGCTTTCGTTCCAGTGCTGGCGGAGTATAAAAACAATCGTACCGAGGAACAGACCCGGGAGCTGATCGATCATGTGACGACGTTGCTCGGTACGGCGCTGTTTGTTGTGACGCTGGTGGGCATATTGGCTGCGCCGTTGATTATTTATATCAGCGCTCCCGGATTTGCTTCTGTGCCGGATAAATTCGAGCTGACCATCGCGCTGCTTCGAATTACCTTTCCTTATATTCTTTTTATTTCGCTGGTGGCGCTTGCGGGTGGAATACTGAACACCTATAGCCACTTTACGGTGCCTGCATTGACACCGGTATTGCTGAATCTTTCCTTTATCGGTTGTGCGCTATGGCTGGCGCCCCTGATGGCCCCCCCCGTTCTGGCGCTAGCCTGGGCTGTATTTATCGGTGGCATCCTGCAACTGGCTTTTCAGGTGCCTTTTTTATTGCGCTTGCAAAAAATGCCACGTTTGCGTTTTGGATTCCGCAGCAGTGGCGCATGGCGTGTGCTTAAACTCATGGGGCCAGCCGTATTTGGTGTTTCAATCAGTCAGATCAGTTTGCTAATTAACACTATTTTTGCATCATTGCTGATCACCGGCAGTGTCTCATGGCTATATTACGCTGACCGGTTGATGGAATTTCCGGCCGGGATGCTGGGAGTGGCACTGGGTACCGTGATTCTGCCTTCGCTGTCACGCCACTACGCGCAAAACAGTGCGGATGAATTTTCACGTTTGCTGGACTGGGGGTTGCGTCTAACATTTCTATTGACGTTACCCGCCGCTGTGGCGCTGGCACTGTTGGCAACTCCTCTCATTACAACGCTGTTTTACTATGGCGCTTTTTCTGTGGAAGATGTATGGATGACGCGCGAGGCCCTGATTGCTTACAGCATCGGGTTGCTTGGGCTGATATTGGTTAAAGTGCTGGCGCCGGGTTTCTATGCCCGGCAAAATATCAAAACCCCGGTCAAGATTGCAATTCTGACACTGGTAGCCACGCAACTGATGAATCTTGTATTTATCGTTCCGTTAAAGCATGCCGGGCTTGCTCTCGCTATTGGATTGGGCGCCTGCCTTAATGCCGGGATACTGTATTTCAAGCTGCGTTCACAAGGTATTTACCAGCCTTTGCCTGGCTGGGGGATTTTTATACTCAAAATAGCGATTGCGCTAGTTGTAATGGGTGCGGGGTTGTGGTTTGCTTCCGGGGATGGTGCTGAATGGTTTGCTCTGACAGCGACCGGACGCGCGATCAAATTGGGGTTGGTAGTAATGTTGGGCGGAACCGGCTATTTTGCGTGCCTATGGGTACTGGGGTTCCGGTTGCGTGATTTTGCACGGCAATAACTTTTTTTCTGTAGGGTTTTTTGTCTGTTTTTGTTTGATTATCGCCAAAGATAATGAAATTTTGCCAGGCGAGCCGCGTATTCATCCTCTCTATTGCGAATGAATTAGGGGGCTTATCCAAGGCTTGAGCCAAAAGATATTTTTGTTATATACTGCTTGTCGCAGCAAGGTTTTTAAGTAAATTTTAAAGGGAACTTTTATAATGAAATCTGTTTACGCAGTTGCTATTGTCGCAGCAGTTTTACTGACAGCATGCGGACGTCCTTCGCAAGCACTTCCAGAAACTGAGAAAGCAAATTACGAGAAAATCATTTCCGGTCAAAAACTGGAGTGCCCACATGGTTTGGATGGAAACGGTAATTGCCTGAAAGAAGGTGATTCTGGTATCCCTGAAGGACACTAAACTATAAAAGCTTCAAAAAGAAAAACCGCCGTTTAGGCGGTTTTTTTATGGCCGGGATATTTGGCGTATCCATCAGGTTTATTGATAATTTACCCGGGAATGCGCTGAATAAGAATTTATCCAGACTTGTCTTGATAACGCAGGCACAAGCAGTCTATTTGCTTTACTTGAGTTGCTCGCGTAGCAGGTTAAGTATGCGCTGTGCGGTTTCTGATCCATCGGCAATCCCGTTGGCATTGAGTACACTGACTTCGCTGTTCAGCCCAACCTCGCTGATTCTGATCTGATATTTTTCTGCTGCAGTATCTTTGTCGCTGTCACCTGACCAGAAAGCCAGTTTCGAGAGCAGTCCCTTACCTTCCGCCGCCTTGCGCGTCTCCTCGTCAGGGCTGATATATCGCACGAAATAGATACCGCTTGAACGATCTCGGTCTTCCACGGTGAAACCGATGCGGTCGAGTTCATTACCCACCCGTCGCCATGCACGGTCGAACGGCTCCTTGACGATCAACACACCCTTCCGGGTTTTGTCGATAAAGGCCCGCTCTTCTGTTGAAGAGCTGCTGGCAGCCACTTCAGCGGTTGCGCGTTCTTCATCCACACCGAAGCGCTGCATCAGCCGGCTGAGCATTTCGGCTTCCAGTTCGGGATCGGATTTGCGTGGTTGCCATACGGTACGATTAGTATTGCGATCTGCCAGTACCTCGATCATACCGCGGTGGCTAATATAAACCTCGGTCACCCCCGGCTGTATCTGTTCCAGGCGAGTGCGGAATTTATCGCGCTCGGCGGTGGAATAAAGACTGTCGAGAAAAGTGGATAATGCGCTCCGGATAAGATCCTGCGGAATTTTGGCGCGATTTTCCGCCCAATCGGTTTCCATGATACCCACATCTGGAGATTCCACCTTGAGCAAAAACCCCAGATCCTGCCAGAATTCCTTGATTACCGGCCACACGGTAGCCGGATCGCGTGGCACAACCAGCCAGCGCAAATTGCCAGATCGCTCAATATGGATTCCGTCCTGCTGCATGGTGGCGGAAAGTACGGGCAATCCTGACCGGTCTCTCAATTGCCCGTTACGTGTATTGCTGTAGGCGGAGAAGGTGGCGCTGCCTGACGCGTCTACATCCGGTATGGCAAAACGGTCATTTGTTTCCGGACTGGTCAAATCGGGAGGAACCTCAAGCGGAGGGAGTTTTCCTGCTGACTTGTAGTCGATTTTCTTGTTTTCAGGCAACAGGTTGCAGCCTGATACCAGGATTGCCAGAGTGATATTTGAAATCAGAAGTGTTACCAGATGCTTGTTGCGCATGGGTGAACCTTTAAACCGTGATGTCAGCCTGGAGCATGGCTTTTTTGACCTGCTCGTGATATTGGTCGGATAAAACCGTTAGTGGCAGGCGTAGGCTGTCATTGATGAGCCCCATTCGAGCTACGGCCCATTTAACCGGAATCGGGTTGGCCTCGACAAACAGATCGGTGTGCAGCTTGAACAAGCGGGTGTTGATTTCCCGTGCCCGGGTCAGATCACCAGCAAAGGCTGCGGTACACATTTCGTGCATCAGCCGGGGAGCGACATTCGCGGTAACCGAGATAATCCCGTGCCCTCCAAGTAGCAGCAGTGCCAGCGCAGTGGCATCGTCCCCGCTATACACAGCAAAATTATTGGGCACACGCTGTAATAAATCACAACCCCGTGCAATGTTGCCGGTTGCGTCCTTGATTCCCACGATACCGGGTATTTGTGCCAATCGTAACGCGGTATCGTTGCCGATATCTGCAACCGTTCGCCCAGGAACGTTGTACAAAATCATCGGAATATCAACGGCTTCGGCAATGGCTTTGAAATGCCGGTACAACCCTTCCTGGGTAGGTTTGTTGTAGTAGGGTGCCACGGACAAACAGGCATCGGCTCCGGCATTTTTTGAAAATACCGTCAGTTCGATTGCTTCGCGTGTGGAATTGGCCCCTGTGCCGGCAATGATCGGAATACGGCCGGCTGCATGGGTGACAGCGGTACGGATCAGCAGATGGTGCTCATCGAAATCCACGGTGGGGGATTCTCCGGTGGTGCCGACCACGACGATACCATCTGTTTTCTGTTCGATATGAAAATCAATCAGGGCGCAGAATCTGTCCAGATCCAGCGCCCCGTCTTCGAGCATGGGTGTGACAATAGCTACCAGGCTGCCTTTGAACATGGCATGTTGTCCGTCTAAAAATAACAGCCGTTATTCTACCCGAAACAACCCGTCTTCATTCAACTTCAACAAGCCGCCATGGCGTGGTTTAACGCTGTGCAGAAAACATCATGCGGTTGTTGTCGTATTCCACCAGAATAGTATCTCCAGCGGCAAAGTGGCCTTCCAGCAGCTCTTTCGCCAGCGGATTCTCGATCTGGGCCTGAATGGCACGCTTCAGCGGCCGGGCACCAAATACCGGATCGAATCCGGCTTCGGCCAATTTTTCCAGCGCCGATTCTGATACCACCAGTTTCATTTCCATTTGCGCCAGTCTTTTACCCAGATTGCCTAGCTGAATCTGTGCAATCGACTTGATGTGCGCTTCGCCCAATGAATGGAATACAACCACTTCATCGATACGATTGATGAATTCCGGCCGGAAATAGGTTTTAACCTCACCCATCACCGCCAGCTTGACGACCTGGTAATCATCCCCGCTCATCTGCTGAATCATTTGCGAGCCAAGGTTGGAAGTCATGACGATGACCGTGTTCTTGAAATCCACAGTGCGCCCCTGACCATCCGTCATCCGTCCATCATCCAACACCTGCAGCAGAACATTAAATACATCCGGATGCGCTTTTTCCACTTCGTCGAGCAGAATGACAGAGTAGGGTTTGCGCTGCACCTGTTCGGTCAGGTAACCGCCTTCCTCATAGCCAACATATCCGGGAGGCGCCAATCAGGTGCAACCGAATGTTTCTCCATGAATTCGGACATATCCACCCGGATCAGATGCTCTTCCGAATCGAACAGAAATCCTGCCAGCGCCTTGCATAGTCTTCGGTCTCTCGCCCACCCCGGTCGGCCCCAGGAACAGGAAAGATCCATATGGACGATTGGGATCGGCCATACCCGAACGAGAACGGCGGATCGCGTCGGAAACCAGCCGCACGGCTTCATCCTGGCCAATGACCCGCTCATGCAGCTTGTCTTCCATGAACAGCAGTTTTTCGCGTTCACCCTGCATCATCTTGAAACCGGAATGCCGGTTGCATGAAACCACTCGGCAATTTCCTCGGCGCCCACCTGGGTGCGGAATAATTTGGTTGCGCAGCTTTCAGCGGATTCATCGTGATGCAGTTGTTCGCCAGCTGTGCTCCAGCTGCGGAATACGGCCGTACAACAGCTCCGAGGCTCGGTGAAGATCGCCCTGCGCCGCGCAGCCTCTTCCTCGCGCCGCAGTTTATCGAGCTCTTCCTGATTTCCTGTGAGCCTTCGCGCGGGATTTTTCCGCTTTCAGTATTTCATCCAGATCGGCGTATTCCGTTCCAGTTGCCGATTTCTCTTCAAGCAACGCCAGACGTTTTTCGAGGCTTCATCCTTTCTTTTGACGGCTCTGCGTTCGATTTTCAGCTGGATCAGACGCCGATCGAGCTTGTCCATGACTTCCGGCTTGGAATCCCGTTCCATGCGAATACGTGCCGCCGCTTCGTCGATCAGATCAATGGCCTTGTCCGGCAGGAAGCGGTCAGTAATGTAACGGTGCGAGAGCTCGGCGGCTGCAACGATAGCCGGATCGGTGATTTCCACGCCATGATGCAGCTCGTATTTCTCCTGCAGGCCGCGCAGGATGGCAATCGTGGCTTCCACACCGGGTTCATCCACCAGCACTTTCTGGAAACGGCGCTCCAGTGCCGCATCCTTTTCCACGTATTTACGGTATTCATCCAGCGTGGTCGCACCCACACAATGTAATCCCCGCGCGCCAGCGCCGGTTTGAGCATGTTGCCTGCATCCATTGCACCTTCCGCCTTGCCTGCGCCCACCATGGTATGCAATTCGTCGATGAAGACGATAGTACGGCCTTCGTCCTGCGCCAGTTCTTTCAGCACAGATTTCAACCGTTCCTCGAATTCACCACGGTATTTGGCACCCGCCAGCAAAGCGGCCATATCCAGCGACAGCACCCGCTTGTTTTTCAGTGTTTCGGGCACTTCGCCATTCACAATCCGTTGTGCCAGCCCTTCCACAATCGCAGTTTTACCGACACCCGGTTCGCCAATCAGTACTGGATTGTTTTTGGTGCGCCGCTGCAGTACCTGAATCGTCCGGCGGATTTCATCATCACGGCCAATTACCGGGTCAAGTTTGCCTGAACGTGCGCGCTCGGTTAGATCCAGCGTATATTTCTTCAATGCCTCACGACTGCCCTCGGCTTCAGCATCAGTTACCTTCTCGCCACCACGTACAGAATCAATTGCCTGTTCCAGCGCAGCGCGTGCAGCGCCATATTGCTTCAGTAATCGCCCGGTTTCTCCCTTGTCATCCAGCACAGCCAGCAGGAACATTTCCGAGGCAATGTACTGATCTCCCCGCTTCTGGGCTTCCTTGTCAGTCAGGTTAAGCAGATTGGCCAGATCGCGGGAAACATTGATTTCTCCGCCCGTGCCTTCCACCTTGGGCAGGGTTTTCAGGTTTTGCGTCAACGCCTGGCGCAGCGGCTGGATATTCACGCCAGCACGCTGCAACAGCGAATTGATGCTGCCATCCTCCTGTTGCATCAGCGCGAGCAGGAGATGTTGCGGTTCGATATAGGGATGATCCTGCCCCAGCGCCATACTTTGCGCATCGGCCAGTGCTTGCTGAAACTTGGTGGTGAATTTGTCAAATCGCATGTCATCTCCTGAAGTAAGCGTTGGAATGCCCCTACTATATGGCGTAATCGTCAAATTTCAACCCGGTTGCTTACCAGGCTATAGCTTAATCATGAGCATTTTGTGCCGGCTTCCAGCGCAGAAATGGCAACGAGGATAGTTTTTCAGAAGCTCTTTGGCCATAATCACCTTTTATATAACTACAATAGCTCGTCCTGCAATAACGGTATCGCTCTTATTTATGGTTATTACATCTGTGAAAAATTCTCTGGAAAGTAATGTCATACGGCGTGTGATGGTAGGCACCGATCGTTCCGAGACCGCCGACCGGACTGTTCAATGGGCTGCCGAACTGGCAAATCGTTACGATGCAGAGTTATTCGTAATACAGGTGATAGTGCCGAAGTATCCATCCACCACGGAATTTGGCGAATTCGAACAAACAAATGCTGGAGCCGCCAACAATGACCTGGTGCACTTTACGCAGCGGGTTGCCGGGGATCGTGGCCATGCTTTGGTCGTCATTGATGCTGATCCGGCATCAGCAATCGTCCGTACCGCTGAGCAGAAAGCAGTTGATGTTCTGGTGGTTGGCAATTTTGGTATGGCCGGCCGGAAAAAATTTTTGCTCGGCAACATACCGAACCGCATCAGTCACAGTGCCCACTGCACCGTGATTATTGTAAATACCGCGCACTCTACCGATGAGCGCGCATCAGATCCGGTACGAGCCCCCCTATCCAGAGGCGAAGCCCCGTCTTTTGAACCTCGATTGGCAGCACGCGCTGCACATATCGCGGCTGTGATGGCGAAACATGGCCTTACAGAGTTGTTTGGCCAATCCGGCGATCCGGATATATCCATCCGCCGCCAGCAGGCCAGACGCTTGCGCGGCGCTCTGGAAGAGCTTGGCCCGATATTTTCGAAACTGGGACAAATATTGTCGACCCGCCCAGATCTCTTGCCAGCCGAATATATCGAGGAACTTGTTCTGTTACAGTCCCGCGTGCCACCAATGTCCGAGAGCGAGGTCGTCGAGGTCTTTGAACAGGAACTAGGCGTTCCGTGGGAGGATGTATTCAAGTCGCTTGATCCGAACCCCCTCGCTGCCGGCACGATTGCCCAGGTTCATCGTGCAGTACTCGAAACCGGGGATCGCGTCGTGGTCAAGGTTCAACGTCCTGCCGCCCGTGCTGATATCGAACAGGATCTTGCCCTGCTCGAGATATTTGCAGAGAAAGTCGGGAAGCGTCCTGCGCTCAATCAGGTGATCAATATGGGGGATGTGTTCAAGCATCTTTCTACCTCGCTTCATCGCGAACTCGATTTCCGCCAGGAAGCCGATAATATCGAGCGGATGCGGGCAGTGCTTGCAAACTATGATCGCCTTGCAGTACCCGGAATACACTGGGATCTGTCCACGTCCCGATTATTGGTGATGGAAGAAATCCAGGGCATTCCGATCAAGCAGGCACCAGTAGGCCAAGCGCGTATTCAGGCTGCTCGCCAACTGTTGGAGAGCTACTATAAACAGATCATTGTCGATGGTTTCTTCCATGCCGATCCCCATCCGGGCAACCTGATGTGGTGGAAGGATTGCATCTATTTTCTCGATTTCGGAATGGTCGGCGCAGTAGAAGCCGGTCTTCGCGAGCATCTTTTGTTAATGCTGATGGCTTTGTGGCAGGAAGATGCCGGGTTTCTCACCGATGTCACATTGATGATGACGGATGCCATTAATAACAATGATCTTGATGTTGCCCGATTCCAGAGCGAGATCGGGGAGGTGATGGCGAAATATCGTGCTGCCTCGCTTGCTGAGATGCAGATCGGGCCACTTCTACAAGAAATGAGCACAGTCTCGTTAAGGCACAGGGTGCCTTTGCCAGCTTCGCTTACGCTCGCCACCAAAGCGCTTGCGCAGGTGCAGCTGGCAACTGCCGAGCTTGATCCAGCGCTTGATCCTTACGATGTGGCGGGCAAATATCTGATGCGCTTGATGGCTAAACGTATTGGCACTGCGCTCAATCCAAAAACATTCATGTACCAATCGCAAAAATTGAAAGTACGGACTTCGCGCGTGATCGAAGCACTCGAAAATCTTGTCGGTGTTCGCCCGGGCGGTCCAAAACTTGTAGTGAATTTCAAGGCCAATTCACTGGAGAATATTGTGCGCCACACAGGGCGGCGGCTGGCGCTCGGCCTGACTGCTGCGGCAAGTGTGCTGGCCAGTGGACTCACGACTACATCAACAGTTGTTGCCGAGTGGGTGCCGATAGCATTCGGGATCGTCGCAGGTCTTCTGACGCTTGGGCTGGTTATTGATCTGCTGCGAGGACGTTGAAGATAACAACGGTTTACGATGCAGAGTTGTCCTGCGCCGAAAATTTTGTGTCACTGCGCTTGATCGAACGTAATACAACCTTCTCGACCAGGTAGGCGATAATCATCATTACCACACCTAGTGTCTAATTGCGTAAATTAGCTATTGTATTTTTTATTTGACTGCCTTTAACTTCAGGACGGCGCCACTTAAATGGCTGAGCATTCTGGTTGTGACGAGTAATAAATGCTTCGATTGCTTCTTTTAATTCTGTGACATTACTGAAGCTTGCTCCTTTTAATGTCTTACGGGATAAGATACCGAACCATATTTCAATTTGATTTAACCAGCTTGCCGAAGTGGGCGTAAAGTGAAAATGTACTCGGCCTGAATATCTGTTCAGCCACTCATCATTCCTTTTATGTGTGCAGTAGTTATCTAAAATAACGTGCACCTCTTTGTTTTCAGGCAAATCCTGTATTACAAGATCCATAAAATTCTGAAAATCTTCTCGTGTTTTGGTTTGAGTGGTTTGAGCTTTGATGTGACCCGTGGCCACATTTAATGCGGCAAACAGATTGAGCGTGCCATGACGCTTGTATGTGCTTTTGTAAGCACGCACAAGCTTTTGGTCGCGCGTTTCGATATAGCCGGTTTCTCGTTCCAAAGCCTGGATACTGGGTTTCTCATCAATACTTAAAACTAACGCATTAAGAGGCGGATTCAAATATAGCCCGATAATATTTGCCGATTTCTCTGCAAACTCAGGATCAGTACTGATGCACCAGCTACGTGCTCTATGCAGATAAATCCCTTCTTTCTTTAATGCTCGCCAAACTGCATGAGTACTTGACCCCAGTTGCTTTGCCAAAGTTGGACAATCCCATCTGGCCAGGCCTTGAGGTGGTTCGCTATCCAACCTGGATAACAGTTTGTCCCTGAATGCTTTTCCATATGCCTCAGGTTTGCCGGGTCGTCGCTCATCTTTAAGTCCGGCAATACCATGCTTTGCATACCGTTTGCGCCATTTACTGACACGAAATTCTGTGGTTTCACACTCTGCAGCAACCGTCTGGTTCTGCTTGCCTGCAGCGCAGGCTAAAATGATCCCCGCTCGCTCAACCATCCTGCGCTCCGCGCTATGGCTGCGCACGATCTTCTCCAGATGGTTTCTTTGCTCTTCCGTAAGAGTGATTTCTATCGCTTTTCTAGGCATAATGCCTAGTATAAATAATAATTAACCTTATTAACGCAATTAAACACTAGTAACCAACGTTCCATTTTTCGAGTCAAAGACCCTTTGGAAACCGTTTTCATGGAAGCATTGTTCATCATGGGTCTATTATCAATTAAAGAATTACAATCGGTAATGAGTAACTCTCTGCGCTTAACGGTGTTCATAACAAAGCGGCCGGATACCTGCTACCAATGGCTGTCATGATGAATGATCGCGTATCAGCGTGGCTGGATAGCCTTGGTCTCAGTGTATATCACGAGTTATTTGAGCACAATGCGATCACTTGGGATGTTCTGCCCGAGCTGAATGAAGGTGATCTGGAGGCGCTGGGTATCCTGCTGGGGCATCGGAAAATACTCTTGCGCGCAATCGCGCAATTGTCACAGAACACTACAATTGTAGATCCGGGATCCATGCCCACAGGTGTTGTTCCGGGAGAACAATTGCCCCCCTTCGAACGAAATCAAGCGGAACGTCGCCAATTAACGGTGATGTTTTGCGACCTTGTAGATTCGACAGCACTATCCTGCCGACTGGATCCCGAAGACCTCCAGGATGTGGTCAGGCGGTTTTTAGGTGCCTGCAGCCAGGTGATTGGCCAGCTCGATGGCTATGTCGCAAAATATATGGGAGACGGGATACTGGCTTATTTCGGGTACCCACATGCCCATGAAAACGATGCGGAACGGGCAGTACATGCCGGCCTCTCCATTCTGGATGCAGTGAAAGCATTCAATCTGGACGATTCCCACCCGCAGCTGCGCATTGCTGCCCGAATCGGGATCGCCACCGGTACTGTCGTAGTCGGTGAGCTCATCGGACAGGATATTGCCAAAGAACGATCGGTATTCGGCGAAACTCCGAATCTTGCCGCCCGCCTCCAGGCATTGGCCAAACCTGGTCAATTGATTATCGATCTGGCGACAAAACGGCTTGTCGGAAATGAATTCGAACTCTCGGATCTTGGTGCTTCCTTGCTGAAAGGGTTCGACACACCTATCCAGGCATGGCAAGTTCTGAGCATTAAACCATCAGCCAGCCGGTTTGAGTCCTATCGATCCGACCGGTTAGGCAAACTCGTGGGCAGGGAGCAGGAGATTTCACTCCTGTTGGATCGCTGGCGTGAGGCTGTTGGCGGCGAAGGACAGGTCGTGCTTTTAAACGGTGAGGCCGGCATCGGGAAATCGAGAATCGCCCGTAGTTTGTGCGACCATCTCGCAGATGAACGGCACCAGATGATTCAGTTTCAATGTTCACCGTATCACACGAATACAGCGCTCTATCCGGCAATCAATTTTTTGCGGCAGACAGCGGGATTCACAAATCAGGATAGTGCCGAAACACAACTGAACAAACTCGACGCCATGGCTGCCGAAAGCGGAATCGATAATCCGGAAACTATTTCGCTGCTGGCAGATTTGCTTTCGATCCGGGGAGATCATCGCTACCCATCCCTTAATGTGTCATCCGAAAAACGCAAAGACATGACACTGGATGCGCTTGTGCAACATCTGCAAAGGCTGGCTGATCACCGTCCCCAGTTGTTCATTGTGGAAGATGCCCATTGGCTTGATCCAACCACGCTGGAACTCATAACACGCATTATCAGCCGTATCCGGCAGATGCGCGTGTTGTTGCTGATTACTTCCCGGCCTGGCTTCAAGCCGGCATGGGCAGAATACAGTTACGTAACATCTTTGACACTCTGCCGGCTTCCACGCCGACATAGTGCTGAACTCGTTGCGATGATGGCGGGCGGGAAAATACTTCCGCCTGAAGTGCAGCAGGCGATTCTGGCCAAAGCCGATGGCATACCGCTCTATATCGAAACGTTGACAGAAAATGTGCTTGGATCCGAATTGCTGACCGAGAGAAACGATTCATTTATCTTGAAGGATCCGTTAAAAGAGTTGCCTATCCCGGACAGTTTGCAAGCCCTGCTCATGGAGCGGGTGGATCGGTTGGGGGCAGCCCGGGAAATCGTTCAAACCGGCGCAGCAATAGGGCGTGAATTCACTTACGGGTTGTTGCAGGCCATTATGGAAGTGCCGGACAGCGAGTTGAAGAATGCGCTTGACCTGTTTGTTGCTTCTGGACTGGTTCTTCAAGAGGGTGAAATCCCTCTTGCAACGTATTATTTCAAACATGCACTGGTTCAGGAAGCAGCCTATAACATGCTGCCCAAAAAATCCCGGCGTGCGCTTCATGCCCGCATTGCCAAAGCTTTGGAAAGGCAATTCCCTGATCAGGTGAGTACGGAGCCGGAGCTCTTCGCTTATCACTATGAACAGGCGGGATTGGCTGGCCTGGCCGTTGAGTATTATCACCGTGCGGCCCGGCGCGATGTGAAACGATCAGCCAGTATCGAAGCGCTCAATCATTTTAATCGGGCACTGGAGCTGCTGAAGGAGCTGCCACAAGATCCGGAGCGAAATGTTCTGGAACTTGAGCTCCTGCTTGCACGGGGAGTTCCGTTGCTGTCTGTTAAAGGATACGCATCCGACGAAATGGAACGTAATTATCGAAGAGCGAAGGATCTGCTGCAAAAGAACAGCAGTCCCGTGCATCAATTCAGTGCCATTCGGGGATTATGGATCTTTCATCTGGTCAGAGGGCAACTCGCCAATGCGCATAGTCTTGCTGAGGAACTCCTTGCACTGGCTCATCGGGAACAAAATCCAGAGCTGTTGATTGAAGCTCGTCATGCGCTGGGTGCGACCTGTTTCTACCTTGGCCGGTTTGACGAAACCAGAACCCAGCTGCTCGCTGCGAAATCTCTGGATGATTCAAATCAACATTATTCACGGGCTTTCTTCTACGGCCAGGATCCAGGATAACCATGATTCTGCTGGCCCGTTCATATGGATACTGGGTGAGTCCGATCAATGGAACACTGGCGCTGGAGACGATGGGTATGGCGAGCACTGGAGCATCCGTTTGCGCGTGTTTTTACTCTTGTTTTTCGCGCCTGGATTTTATTCCAGTGCCCGCAATGCGGAAAACGCAGGTCGCCAATGGTAATGCGATTTCAACACAGTACTCGTTTGAATTGGGATTATTTTCGGGCGACCGCCTCGCAGACTGGGCATTGGCTGATACCGAGCAAGAGGAAGGTATCGCCAAGTTGATTGATGGGCTTTCCGCCACCCGGGCCACCAGGGCGCGTATCCACGACTTGCCCAGCCTGGCGTTGCTGGCGGAAATCTATTTACGCAGGAATAAAATTGATGAAGGCCTGACTGCGATTGAGGAAGCGCAGAAACTTGCGGTTACCGAGGGAGCATTGTTCTGGCAAGCAGAATTATTTCGACTGAAAGGCGAACTGCTGCTGGGGCAATCCGGCAACCCGTTCGTGAAGCAGAAGAATGTTTGTGCAGCCGTGAAGATCGCACAGAATCAGCATGCAACAATGGCGAGCTTCGAGCCGCCACGAGCCTGGCCAGGCTTTGGAAAAAACTCAATAAAGTGGAGGATGCCAAACGCATCTTGAATACTGCGTACTCCAAATTTAACGAATGCACTGACAACCTCGATTTGATCGAAGCGAAAACAGTTCTTGAACAACTGGGTGTGCGGACCCTGTTGGCTTGCCGTTCGTGGAAACACCCCCACGGGCGTGGGGAAGACGACGTCCGATATGTAGGATCAGCGGAACGGACGGAAACACCCCCACGGGCGTGGGGAAGACTCGAAGCGGCAACTGGAGCAGGAAAAAGCATTAGAAACACCCCCACGGGCGTGGGGAAGACTATGCCTGCGCGCGATGCCATACGCATGGGCTAGAAACACCCCCACGGGCGTGGGGAAGACAGCGTTGGAAAGTCTCTTCGTCACCAGGTTATGAAGCACCCCACGGGCGTGGGGAAGACATTGAGAAAGTAAAAGCAGAGCGGGATGGCGTGGAAACACCCCACGGGCGTGGGAAGACATAGCAAAGGATTGCTGTTCTTGGTGCTGATGAAACACCCCCACGGGCGTGGGGAAATTAACTTCTCCAAGCTCGTTCACGAAAGTGACTTGAAACACCCACGGGCGTGAAGACTTTACCAAGCTTAGCAGGGACAACAGGAAGAGAAACACCCCACGGGCGTGGGGAAGACTGCATGGAACTGCAAATGCTTCATGCCTTGTAAAACACCCCCACGGGCGTGGGAAGACAAATACGGGGATTTTTCGCGCGATAGTGCTGGAGAAACACCCCCACGGGCGTGGGGAAGACAACGAGTACATGTCAGAGTTTATGGCAAAACCGGAAACACCCCACGGGCGTGGGGAAGACTGCGCGCGCGTCAGTCGATTTGCCAATATCAGAGTACCCCCACCGGGCGTGGGGAAGACAGCTTCAGTAGTATGGTACGACAGCGGCGGCTAGAAACACCCCACGGGCGTGGGAAGACCCCATCAACACACGCCGCGCTGCAAGAGCTAATGGAAACACCCCCACGGGCGTGGGGAGACCACTTCAAATCGTTTTGCTACTTTTTTAAACGGAAACACCCCCACGGGCGTGGGGAAGACACCAGCGCTTCTTTGAATTCTCCGTTGTGCGGAAACACCCACAGCGTAGGAAGACTCTGGTCAGAACCTCTTCGCATTGTAGCGAGGAAACACCCCCACGGGCGTGGGGAAGACCAGCTTTCATCCTCCGGTTCCACGCCGACCACAGAAACACCCCCACGGGCGTGGGGAAGACATGCCGCAAAAAGGGCTTTGCCCAGCTTGCTCAGAAACACCCCCACGGGCGTGGGGAAGACCCCTAGTCAACTCCGTCGCCAGCGCGGAAGCCAGAAACACCCCCACGGGCGTAGGAAGACCGGCTGGTGATGAGTCCGTTTAGTGGTCAAATGGAAACACCCAGGCGTGGAAGACAGGCCCAAGTGAACCAAGCGGCCGGCCTGGACGGAAACACCCCCACGGGCGTGGGGAAGACGGTGAGTACTGATACTTATATCCTTGACGCATGGAAACACCCCCACGGGCGTGGGGAAGACCGTCGCACATTCACTGTGCAGGGTGTACCAGAGAAACGCTTACCCCCACGGGCGTGGGGAAGACTCTTTGCAGGGGTCTTGCAACACGGAATCGCCAACCCCCACGGGCGTGGGAAGACTGAACCGCTGGAAGTCCCAGTATCAGTGATGCCAGAAACACCCCACGGGCGTGGGAAGGCACTGCTGGTCAACACCGTGCGCGTACCTGCCAGAAAACACCCCACGGGCGTGAGAAGACCCGACAATATGCCGATAGCCGATCAGCAGGTGAAACACCCCACGGCGTGGGAAGACTCATTTGCGGAATCGTAGACGTACACACCAAAAGAAACACCCCCACGGGCGTGGGGAAGACCGTTTTGTACTTAGCCTTCAGCGCGGCGATCAGGAAACACCCCCACGGGCGTGGGGAAGACGCTCCGCTCGCGCCTTCTCCGCCTGAGATTTGAGAAACACCCCCACGGGCGTGGGAAGACCCAGGCACATCGACACCGAGATCGAGGTCAGGAAACACCCCCACGGGCGTGGGGAAGACTGGGGATAGCGGGACTGCTGTCGTGGATGCGAGGAAACACCCCCACGGGCGTGGGGAAGACGGCGACTATCAATCCTCTGAGGAGGCTATGCTGGAAACACCCCCACGGGCGTGGGGAAGACAGGCGTTTGGTCATTGTAAGCAGTGGAGCTTCAGAAACACCCCCACGGGCGTGGGGAAGACAGCAACATATTGTTAAGGAACTCCAATCAAATCACAAGATATTCGGATTACTGATTTTTTAGAGTTTCGACGATCAACTGCAATCCGCTGATTTCCATCAACATCTTCCGGGTCGGTCCAATCGTCTGAATTTCATAGCCTGGCGCTTTTGGCAAGGAACGAAAAATCATCACGCCTGACTCGGGCGGACAATGCTTTTGCAGATAATCAATTACCGTTAGTGCTACCGAATCCTTGATGCCCGACACAAATACATTGGCACGAGGCTCAGTAAACCATAGCTTCATTCGTCCACGTACAGCCGGAGGTAGATCATTTGCCAGAACGACGAGCACGCTTTTCTCCAAATAGCTCAGCAATATCCAGTACAACCTGCTCCAATAGATTCATTTCCAGCACACGCTTCCGAAAAACAGCTGAAATCTTGTGTTTGTTGTAACGTCCTGCCATATCCTTTGTAAGCGAAAAAGCAAGATCAATACACAAATACTCCTTGTAAAGATCAGCCAGGTCATAAATGAATGGCAAGGGGCTGCCCGAATGGATAAAGCCAATATGCGGAGAATAGCCCAGACTATGCACCGCCGAGCTCAAGATTCCGTAGAGTGCAGCATTGCTGGCGGTCAGAATCTGGTTAGTGACATCACTCATCTCAAATTTATTGGGTACAAACTGGCGCCCTTTCCAGCCGACCTGATATTGCTCGGCCTTGGCCTGGTAAAGAGCGCGTACCCGATGGCCCTCCATACCCATCATCTGTTGCAAGGTTTTATCCTGCAGATCCGCATCCGGGAAGCGTCTGGCAAAAAAACGCCGCGCTACGGCTAGTGCCTGCTCAGGATCAGTAGCCAGTTCCATTTGCTGACGCAAGTTACGAGTATCTGCGGTAGGAACAAAACCTGCCGCATAAAATAGCAGGCTATCCTCACCCACCCAGCAAACCGAGCAGTTAGCCGCAGCGGCTACCTTGACTGCTTCATGGGTGATACTGGTGCCGGGTCCAAGCAACAAACAATTGAGAGTGGCAACCGGCAGCGGGATGACCTGTCCGTTGGCATCAATCCATTTTATGCTGCTGTCGTCGATTTCCAATCGGCCACGCTCCAGATAAATGAACGGATACTTGTCTTTTATCTGGGGCAAGGTTTCGCGGGTCACCTTGACCAGTAAGCGCTGTACTTCCTGTGGTTCAGCCATATTTAACAATGGTCACGCGCCGATCACGGTATAACTTGTGCTCGCCAAACTGCAGAGGCACATCATTGAGCGTCAGCACTTCGTCGCCTTCATGCTCTCCCTGCAATATCTTGAAAGCAGTCACACGCTTAATCTGCCGTTCAACATCGTTCGCCAACTCATCTGCCTGGCCCAAAGCCGCTTCCAGATCAGCATACACGCCCTGCCCAATCAGCTCTGTTGGCACGCAGTTTTTACGTCCCAAATACAGATCCCAGACTGGGTTGTGTAACGCTTGCTGCAGCGCTTCCAGCTCGGCCTGCGGCCCCTGTAAGGCCACGGCAAAGGCCATGTCCTGCAGGTAGTAGCGATAAGTCATTTTGGTGCCACCACCTACCGCCTTGCTGCCATCACTTTTCTTCGGAATCAGCAATGTTTGCCAGGGGTCGGCATCGTCATAGCCACTGCCCACCATATGAAAATCCCGCAGCATGGGCAAACGCGGCAGCGGTTGACCATGTTTGTCCTGCGGTACAAAAGCCTGTACCACCATATCGCGTTTTGCCCAACACGCCAGCCAGTCGGTTTGCTTTCCACTTTTACCCAGTGCACAGCACAACAAACCGAGAACACCGGATTTAGTTGGAAAATCCAGACTATCCCGCCGACCAAATCTGGAGTCGTGCCCCCAGGCTTGCAATGGCGCTTCCAGCCACATCAGCAAATAAGGTTCACTCATGTCGCACCTCAAACATGGCTCTGCAAGTCAGCAATCAGCTGGTCAATCGGGTAATCTTCGTTTTCACCCCAGTCGTAACTGGCTTGCTTACCAAACAGGCTGCCGGTCATTTTTTCCTTTTTATCCAGATAAGCCTTCAGTGTATTGATGCTGGATTGCAAATAGCCGCCCTGCTCCGCTTTGACTGCAGTCTCAAATGGCACCTGCAGGCGCTGCCCTTTGCGTACCAGCACACGGGCAAACTCCCACGGGCTGGCACCAGACTGGGTGGTTTGGCGGGCACTGGGTACAGCAACAAACAAGGCTTTGGTAAAGGCCTCAATAGCCGGTTTCAGATCAGCATCTTCGCCCAGGGTTTGCGCCAGCTGGCCAAGATCAAGGCTGATATAGCGGTAGTAAGTGGCCGAGTTGAATTCCAGACTACCCATGTGTGCGGAACCCGGCTCATCCTGCATATCATCCAGTGCTGTGAAAAACTCCACTTCGTTGCTGACACGGTGGGTGGAAATAGCATGAGCAAAGGAAGCTGCTGCCTCAACATTCATGTCGGCCGCCTTGGCCACCATGCGGCCAAACAGTGCAATATCCAGCGCGTCCACGGCGGGATTCAGGGCTTTTTTGGCGACTTTGGCCAGTTCCTTGTCTTTCAGTTTGCTGGCATCAAACTCCAGCTCCTTGGCATACGCTGCAAATGCTTCGGCTTCAGTTGCGCTGATAAACAGCAAGGTATCGTCACTCAAGGCTTTGGCGATGGCTGCTGCACATACCTGGGCTTGCTCTTCGCTGGCACCTGCAGCCTTGCAAGACTCGGCCATCAGTGGCTCAATTTTTTTGGTACGGATGCCCAATTTAATCCCGAAATCCTGCAAAGCCAGTCTTACTTGACGCTTCCAGCTTTGCGAACTGACACGGGAACGAGTAGTGCCGCCAATCACGGCGGTTTTAGGTGCGCCGACATCATCACGGTTGAGACAGGTCACCGGGAAAGACTGCAGGATGTGAAACTCGATGCGGGTATTAGTGTATGAGTTGACCATGGTGTGTTCCTCTATGGATAAATACGAGATAGGTAAAAATCAGGCAAACGGGTTTTCAACTACAGGCACGATTTGCAGAAGGCCACAACCGAAAGCACGGCCTCGGCCAATGCCCTGGCTGAAGCTCTGGATAAATTGCTGATGATCGTCAACCTGAAGTACGCCCTGAACCTGTGCTTGCGCCAGCGTAATGCTGCGCTGGGCTTTATCCTTGAATTGCAAAACATCAATGCGGTCCACCTGCAGCTGCGAGGGCATCACTTTGAAACCCCAGCTTTGTTGGGCACGCTCGATAAACCACTGAGCAATGGCTTCACGCCCTTTGACCGGTATCAGTTTACGGCTGGCATTGTCACGACGGGTCGGGTTCACCACAACCTTGAAGCGGTAAATACCGTGCTGCAGAAAATCAGCCGAAATCGGCTTGCTCTGTACTTCGCCGTACTGGCCTTCTATCTGTGCCATGGGTTGGCGATTGGACAGAAGTAGAATTTTGTGTGATTTGTAATCCCCCCCCTGATCGGCATACAGAAATCCACTGGGGGTGTTGTCCTGCTTTTCTTCCGCACTGCGTATATCTGGAAACAGGCTGTATACCGCTTTGTGCAGACCATAAGCATCGTTGATTTTTAATGCTTGTACTGCTTTCCGGTCGAGGTGGAAAACACTGGCAATCAGCTTCATTCACCGATCTCCTGTCCTTCTTTGGCACGCTGACCGTAAAAATCCTGTGCCCAGTGAATTTTACTTTTCTCGCCAAAATAGCGCAGCTCGCGCAATAATTTGACGTAATCCAGCGGATGGCCCAGCTTGCTGTCAATCAGGGCCAGCACTGGACGGATAACGCGGCAAACTTCTTCTACGCTGTCGCAGGTAAGCAAGCGGCGAAGCCTTGCCTTGGCCTGATCACTATATTGGGTTGAACCCTTTTCCGCATAGGCATCAGCAATCGCCTTGCCCAGTGACAGCTTACCGTTGGTATCAACCTTGGCGCGCCCAATAGCGGCTGCAATGGTGGCATAGGGCAGCCGTTGATACCTGTCTTCCAGATCCACCCAGGGGCCGAGAATTTCCCAGCTTTGGTATTCGGTTGCCGGATTATCTGCGCGACGCAGGCGGGCAGCAAACCCTTTATCCTGCATGCAGCGCTCAATAATGAACTGCACAAATTGCTGTTCCTTGCTTTTCATTTTTACAAGCGCCTGCTGGTCTTGCTCCATCATGAAGCCTCCTGACTGATGTATTTGTAATGATTGGGGCGGTTGTGTGCCCAGGCATCTATTTGCCGTGCGGTTTCGTTGGGGCAAAAATGATCATAGGACTGGTGCTGATAACCGGCAAACTTGCGCCGGAGTTGCTGCCTGGTTTTCTTGGTTTCATCTGTAGTGTCGCAGCTGTTTACCAGCTCTTGAAAATCCCGCTCGCAAAGTTGCCAGAACATATTGGTTGCCTGGGCTGCGGTGTTTTTGCCATCTACAGTAAGCCCCTTGAAATAAGCCAGTACCCGGCCGTACAGGGCCTTGGCCAAATCATCCAGCCCATCCATTTCCTGTTTCAATTGCTCAAACCAACTCTGACCCAGCGCTTCGCTTTCCAGCCAGATATTTGATTCGACCACATCATCCGTGCCTGAGACATACTGTTCGCCTGCATTACTGCTAACTCGTAATCCGCCCGACCAGATACTAAAAACTTTCTGCGCATCCCTCGCCCTGTCCAGGCCGAAGCGTATCTGCCAGCTCTGAAACCCGCTGCCGCCGGACTGATCAATGAAACTGAGCAGGCTGATTAGTTCACGCCATGGCCTCTTATTCGGATCTACCCATTGGGCTCTAGGCTCTTTACCTGAACTATCAATCGCCACACTGAGATCCTGCATGCCTTCCTTGTAACCAGCATGAGCAATACCCTCCGAGTAAGGCATTCCTTCATCGGCCAGCAAACAGAATCGGCACAGAGGTATCAACCGTCCCATATAGGATTGTTTCAACTGGCTAGCCGTAGCACAGGCTTCACCTTGCGGCATGTTCTCCCACGGGGCAGTACCTACACCAGCAGTGAAAATCCCAGTGGAATCTATGGCCTGTGCAGATAGTAAATTCAAACAAATGGAATCAAGGATGCTCTTCGCCATAACGAAGTTATGCAGCAGTCCCATATGTGCAACAGATGGCCCTGGTTTACCTGTGGAAGGCTTGCCTTTGTCGTTGCGTTTACCGACATATCCAGCTGATAGCACTACACCGTTATCGGTTTTTTTACCCGACAAGGCAAAGCCCATTTGCAGTAAAACAATCAAAGCCCTGTCGGCATCCGAAAGATTTGTTTCCACTTGGGATTGGGTCAATATAGTGGTATTTCCAGTCGAGACTTCCGGCAGAAACGCACCAAAAGACAACGCTCTAGCTGCAGCAATCGCCGGCATCTGCAAAAACGGCTTTTCCCCATAGAGAAAAAAACGGTCGTGCCATTTATCCAGATAGGCGAGGCATTTTTCTGCCATGCCCTGCGCACCCTGCTCTCGCCATTCTTTTTCGTCTGCGGGCGTAGCAGCTGCCTGAGCAATAGCCAGCAACAATTTGAATACAGCAATTTTCTGTACTGGATTACCACCCAGGCTTTGATACTCTGATCGGCTGAAGATATCGCGCAGGCTTACCCGCTCATAATCGGCCACGGGTATCCACGGCTCATCAATCAGATTGAAACTACTTTCCATGCCCTCTCCTATTTTTTGATAACTCGGTAGCCCAGATCCGGCCGGTACTCAATGGCGTACTTGTCATGCAACTGCTGATTTTCCAGCCCGAACAACTGGTCAGCCTCATCGACCAGCGCAATGCGCAGCAGACTTTCATCGTTTTCCCACAACGGATTGCCCAGATAAAAACAATGCTGCAATCCAAATTTCTGCAAACGCTCGCGACTGATTTGTTTGGGCGCATCACCGGGGCGCACATATACAACTTGTTGTATAAGCTGCTTGGTCAGCGCACGCCAGTCGGCACGCCCAAGTGAGGCTCGGTTTAGTGGCAGCACTACCTGATCACCGTTCAGTAAAACCAGTACACCAGCCTTCTGTTCGCTGTCATAACGAATGCTGCGAAGCAACAAAACCTCGAAGCTATCAGACTCGCTATAGCGGGTTTGCGCCTTGCTTTCTGGCAGCGTATTGCCCGCCTGCGCCAATCCAACTCTCGCCAGCTGCTTCAATGCGATTTGTCCGATACGGGTACGACTGCCTTCCTCGAGTTCATGCAGCCACCTGGCCAGATTGCCGCTTTCCTGACGGCTACAGTAAGTAGCTTCAATCAGCGAGCGAATGTCGTTCGGCAAACAAATTTGATCCAGGCTATACCAAACCTCAAGACTGCGGCATAGCACATAGGGACTGTAGACATAGGCACTGGCACCAAAAGCGCCCTGCGGACTATCGATTGCCTTGTCCAGTTCAGGCACCAGCAACCAGGTTTCCTGGCACGCATGCTGGTTACGGGGTGTTTCAGAATGGCGCCAAAGCCGGCCAAAACGCTGTAACAGCATGTCGGTTGGGGCAAAGCGTGAAACCAAAAAATCCGCATCAATATCCAGTGACTGCTCCAGCACCTGGGTGCCAATCAGGATACGGCCTTGCTGCTGACGCTGACTATCTGCCCAGCCAGGCTTACCAAACAGGTTGACCCATCTGTCCTCGATCATTTGACGGTCGGCAAAGGTGTAACGTGAATGCAGCAAACCACAGTCTGCACCCAGGCTACGGGCACGCTCAGCCAGTTGCAGATAACGTTCCTGTGCTTCTTTGACAGTGTTTTCAATCCACAACACCTGTTGCCCCTGCTCAGCTCGTAGCAAGGCTTCTTCTACCGCTGCCCCATCATCCTGCTGCAGTTTTATCGCTAGCGACTGTGAGCCTGTGACCGGCACAGCAATTTCTGCCGCCGTATCAGAAGCATTAGGCAGCGCCGTAATCAGCGGATAATCTGCAGATTCAGTTCGGCAGCTCATCAACTCCTGCCGGCGCTCCTGGTTGGCGTGGCGCTCAGGATAATCACTGTGCAATCCAGCTGGCGCAACAAGAGGATGAGTGCATCCATCAAGGTGCCGGTATAGGCATCGTAGGTATGCACTTCATCAAGAATGATCACCTTACCCGCCAGCCCAAACGCGCGCACAAAACCGTGTTTAACGTTCATCGCTGCCATTAACGCCTGGTCAATGGTGCCCACCGCAAAAGGCGCTAGCAAACCACGTTTTGTTTGATTAAACCATGCGCCTCCTGGGCGGCCTTCTTCACCCATTTCCGTTTCAAACAACCAGGCATTGGTATGCAGCAACAGCGAACGATGTTGACAACTTCTATCCAGTATCTGCTCCAAAAACTGATTGAAACGCTCGTAAATCTTGTTGGAAGTAAGTTGGGTTGGCAGTGCGAAATAAATACCGCTAGCCTGACCTTTGGCCAGCATCTGATAGGCGGCATACAGGGCTGCTTCAGTTTTTCCCACTCCCATCGGGGCTTCGAGGACATACACACCTGGGCCGATAACCTGCTCAAACAGCAACTGCTGGGCATGTCGCGGCTCAAAGCCAAATATCCGAGAGAAACTTAGATTTTTGCGGTACACAGGCTGAACAAAACCGGCTTCATCCAGCGCCTGCCTGATTTTTGGCTGCCAATCTTCTTCAGGATTTTCAAAATGTTTGCCTGAACCAATCCAGTCAGCAACCGATGTCAATCCTGCCAGCAAGCGGGCGATGGCATAGCTGTCAATCTGCGGCCAATCTTCCTGCAAGGCTTCTCGTAAGGCTTGCACCAGCTTTTCCCGCTCGGCTTGCCAGGCTTCACCACCAAAACTTTCATCAGTAGCACGACGACCCGTGACAGCTGGGGCAAAACCATGATGCTGCCCCAGAATTTCAGGTACAAACTCAGGCGCATTCAGAGCCTTGGCCGTTACCTGACTCACTCCAGCGTGACCTCCCCAACCTTTTTCCAGATCCGCGTTGACCCCTGGCAAAAGCGATAAATCACAAGCGTTATGCAGCTTGTTATAAAAAGTTGGGCTAACCTTGCCAATATCATGAGTTCCTGCCGTTAATGCTGACCCATCAGGAAATAAATGTTTTATCGCTGAACGATTAATCAGCTCTTTGGCAACCTCACCGACAATCTGGCAATGACTGAATACGTCGCGGCCAAGACAATTTTTACCACTCAGATTTTGAAATGTTTTAGCTGGGCAATTAGCAAAGGAAATTTTTATATGACCTTCAGGAGAATTGCGTTTCGTTTTCTTTATCAAAATTTGCTCAATTTCATATTATTTTTTAGAACAACACGATGATTTCTTTCTTACTCATCGACAGGATTGTATTTGTCTTAAGCCTGTTAGAATCACTCCTCTGCAATAAAAAAACCTGCCTTAATCTTCACAACCGATACTGAAAAAATCGGTCTGATATTTTTTCCACCAACGTTAAGCCATGAACAGACTGTTTTACCTCGTTTTTTTCATTTTCCTGATCATGTCAGGCATGAGTTCAAGCATTGCCAGCGAGCTGGGCGAGGAGCTTCAAACACTTCAGGCAAAGCTGGAGGCGCTGGGTAGCGGGGAAGAGACGCCACAAAAGAAACGTCTGCGCGAGATCTATAACGATCATCAGCAAATATTGCTTGATCATCAGGAATATCTGAAAAAGACCGCGACTTATTCCGAGCAACTGGAGAAATATCCGAAGCAACTGGAAAGCCTGAAAAAACGTGAAACTGTGCCAGCCACAGCCACAATTTCACAAGCCAGGCTGGAGAAACTGACCCCGGAAGAAATGGAGCACCATCACGTTGCTGCACAGGCGGATCTATCGGATTTGCAAAACCAGCAACAGAAACTGGCAGCCGAGATCAACAAGTTACGACAACGTGCCATTATAGTTCGTGAAGAACTGGCATCCATCAATACGGTACGCACAGAATTGACAGAAAATCCGGTCGAAGCGCGCAAAATAACCGATAAAAAGATACTGGGCGCACTGGAAAATTATCAGGATGCCCAGCTGCAAGCGCTCACCGACAAAACACGCATGCTGGAACTGGAGGCATTGGTATTGCCCAATGCCATAGAAGTGGCCACATTGCAGGAAAAGCTCGTGCTGATTCCCAGAATCCAGGCGCTTGAGCAGGATATCGAACTGTTATCTGAAGAAATCAACCGGAAGAAGCGGGTTGAAACCGAGCAGGTGGTTGAAAAATCCCAGCAATTGCTGATCGAGAAGACATGGCAATATCCAGCGCTGGAGAAATTTGCACAGGATAATCAATCCATCGCAAAGAAACTGAGCAGCTATGCCGATCTTTCAACCCAGCTGGTTAACCGGAAAATAACCAGCGAAAAACGGCTCGCCCTGATTACCCAAAGCTATGCCGCACTCCAGCAACGGCTGGAACTAAAGGGTGAAGATACGGCGCTGGGCACTGAGGTTCGAAAGCAGTTCAAGGAAATCATGATCGAGCCGGCCATTGCCCAAACCGAAAAAGACTTGAACAGTGCCCGGCTGGAACTGTTCCGGTTTGAGCAGGAAAAGCTGCAAATGCTGAACGAACGCGGCTATTTCAAGCAGATCATGAATGGCGAGGAAATGCCGACTGATGATACGCCCGAATATCGGCAAATCACGGAAGCGTTCGGCGAGTTGAAGCAATCACGCGAACAGATGATCGATCAGTTTGTTCAGGTATTGCATGGTTATACTAAGGAACTACAACTCCATCTGGCCGTTCAGCAACAGCTGATCGAGAAAATAAATCAACACAAGTTATTGCTGAAGGAAAATCTGCTGGTCACGCGCAGCGCACAACCCATTTCCCCTGATGTTGTGCAGGATATTCAGGATGCCATCAACTGGCTGAGTTCGCGCAAAACACAATCGGCAATCGAAAAAGTAATTCATGCGAGCTGGAAAAATATTCTGATCGTCTCTGTAGTATTTGTGCTGCTCTTCACCATACTACGACACACCTACTGGCCCGCTTATCTCGCCTGGGCACGCTCTGGCAACAGTCTGCGCGGAAAGGTCAATCAGGACAGGCAGTTATATCCTGCAGGCATTTTGCTCGCTGCGCTGCTGGTATCGGGCAGCATTTATCTGCCTTTTCAATTGTCATCCCTCATCCTGCGCCATAGCACAAATACAGAAGTGGGTCATGCACTCTCGGTTAGTTTGCATGTGGCGGCTATTGCAGCCTTCGTCTGGTCATTTACACGAATGCTGTGTCATCCGGATGGATTGCTAACTGGACAACTCCGATGTTCCGAGAAGCTGGTCAACAAAATGCACCGGGATCTCAGTCTGTATGCACCCCTGGTAACTTTATTGAGTGTACTCATCGCTTTTACCGATGCGCTGGATGATGATCTCGTCCGCAATGGTTTTGGCCGACTGATTTTCATGCTGCTGTGCCTGGTGCTGGCTGTATTTTCCTCTGGCTGGATTGCTGTGACACGTTCCGGCAAGGCACTTTACCAGGGCGAATCTTTCAATCTGATGCTCAACCCCCGATTCTGGATGACGCTGCTGTTTATCCTGCAGATCAGCATGATTATCATGGCCGGCATTGGCTATTATTTTGCGGCTATCTATCAATATCTGCTGGTTTTCCAGTCCATCAGCTGGATTATTTTCTGCGGATTGATCTTTTTTGTCAGCTTCCGCAGCCTGCTCATCATCCAGCGCAAGATTGCATTTGAACGGGCAATCGAGAAACGCGGCGAGATATTGGCTCAGCGCACGACAGCGGGAAAAAGTGAAACCGATCTGCTGGATGACAACTATATCGATGTCAAAACTATCAGCAAGCAATCTGCCACGTTATTGAAAATCAGCACCTGGGCATTGCTGATTACCGGACTCGGCTTTATCTGGATTGATGTACTGCCTGCTCTCGGTTTTCTGGAGAAAATCACCATCTGGCATATTTCTGCCGAAATGGATGGTGAAATCATCATGCAGCCCATCACATTAAAAACCCTGCTGATTGCACTCATCATTTTCAGCCTTGCCATGATTGCGGCGCATAACTTGCCGGGCACACTTGAATTACTGGTATTGCGGCATTTATCGCTCAATCCCGGCACAGGTTATGCAGTGACCACCCTGCTCCGCTATACGATCGTAATTATTGGAACCATGGTGACGCTGCAGAAGCTGGGAATGGAATGGTCAAATATCCAGTGGCTGGTAGCGGCACTGAGCGTTGGATTGGGGTTTGGCCTGCAGGAAGTATTTGCCAATTTCGTCTCCGGCCTGATCCTGCTGTTCGAGCGCCCTATCAGGATCGGCGACATGATTACGCTGAACAGCACCAGCGGCACTGTCAGCAAGATCCATATCCGCGCGACCACGCTGATTGACAGTGACCGCAAGGAAATTGTAGTGCCCAACAAGATATTTATTACCCAGCAACTGACTAACTGGACTTTAAGCGACCAGATCACCCGTCTGATTATCCCGGTGCGTATTGCCTATGTATCCGATGGCGATAGGGTCAGTGCTTTGCTGCTGGAGATTGCTAAAAATCAGCCTCTGGTTTTGCGTGATCCCGAGCCCAGCGCCTTATTTCTGGAATTTGGCAACAACACCCTGAACTTTGAACTACGGGTTTTTGTTGGCCAGGTTTCAGATCGAGTCAAACTTGTCCATCAGCTACATCTGGAGATCAACCGGCGCTTTGCAGAAGAGGGAATAGAACTGGTATCACCGCAGCCATGGATACAGACAAATATCCAGAATAAAACTCTGTCCGGCCATAGCAACAGGAATAACACCAAAAATATCAGGGATTGAGTCTGTCTCTGCCCGGTACCATCTTCCGGACGGGACCGGGCAGAAATTATCACACCCCCATCAAAACAGGGTCATTCGGTAAAAAATTCACGCGCCTTTTCCATCCAGGATTTCGCGCGTGGATGATGGCGCGAACCATCCTGCTGGCTGATTGCATCGAATTCCTCCAGCAATTCCTTCTGCCGTGCAGTCAGGTCAACCGGTGTTTCCACCGAAACATGGCAAAGCAGATCACCAGTGGTTTGATTGCGTACCCCGGTGATTCCCTTGCTGCGCAAACGGAAAATTTTTCCAGTTTGGGTACCGGCCGGAACCTTGATCCGGGCATGGCCATCAAGTGTAGGCACCTCGATTTCACCACCCAGAGCGGCGACAGTAAAACTGATTGGTATTTCGCAATGCAGATGATTACCTTCTCTCTGGAAAACCTGGTGGCTGGCAAGATGAATGACGACATACAAATCACCTGCCTGTCCGCCATTGATACCCGCTTCCCCTTCTCCCGTCAGCCGGATGCTATCGCCTTCATCCACGCCAGCCGGAATTCTGACTGACAGTGTTTTCTGACGTTTGATGCGCCCTGCTCCATGACAATCCTTGCAGGGATCAGAAACGACTTTGCCACTGCCATGACAATGCGAACAGGTTTGCTGAATCGAGAAAAAACCCTGCTGCATACGGATCTGGCCATGTCCATTACAAGTGGGGCAGGTTTTGGGTGATGTCCCCGGCTTGGCACCGCTGCCATGACAGGTATCACAGGTTTCCTGCTTGGGAATACGAATCTGTGTTTCTGTGCCGCGTGCCGCCTGCTCCAGTGTAATTTCCAGGTTATAGCGCAAATCGGCACCACGATGACCATTTGAACGGCCACCCCCACCTCCACGCATCCCGAACAAATCGCCGAAAATATCGCTGAAGGCATCACTGAATCCTTGCGCACCAGCCCCACCCATGCCGCCATTCAGACCGGCATGACCAAACTGATCATAGGCCGCCCGCTTGTTTGGGTCGGACAGCACTTCATAGGCTTCCTTGATTTCCTTGAATTTTTCCTCTGCCTTGGCATCACCCGCATTCCGGTCGGGGTGATATTTCATCGCCAGTTTGCGGTATACCTTCTTCAGCTCGCTTTCGTCAGCATCCCGACCGACACCGAGCACTTCATAATAATCACGTTGACTCATAAAAAATCCTGCTAGCAAGAAATCATGCCGTTATTTTTGACATCCATGTCCGGGATATCCGGATCAAGCGAGCCAAATTTACAGTGTTAAACGTACAACGCAGAGTCAAAGAGAAGAACTTTCCTCTCTTTTTCTCTGCGTTTATTTTCAGGAGTTCCTTAGGGAACTAACCCACCTATACCGCTATTTGTCCTGTGAATCCAGGGAAATTATTTTTTATCCTTGACTTCCTCGAACTCGGCATCAACAACTTCACCTTCAACCGGTTTATCCTGGGTTTGTCCACCAGCACCAGCAGCACCCGCCTGCTGGCCAGTAGCCTGGGCCTGCTCCTGGGCATACATCTTCTCGGCCAGTTTGTGCGAGGCTTCGGTCAATGCCTGTGTTTTGGCATCGATCGTCTGCTTGTCACCGGATTTAAGTGCTTCCTCGGCATCCTTCAATGCGGCTTCGATTCTGGATTTTTCATCGCCTTCCAGTTTATCTCCATGTTCGGCCAGAGATTTTTTGGTCGAATGAATCATGGCGTCACACTGGTTACGGCTGTTGACCAGCTCCAATGCCTTTTTGTCTTCTTCTGCATGGGCTTCTGCATCCTTCACCATTTTCTGGATTTCATCCTCGGACAATCCGGAACTTGCCTGGATCTTGATTTTGTTTTCCTTGCCGGTTGCCTTGTCCTTGGCAGAAACATGCAGAATACCGTTGGCATCAATGTCGAAAGTCACTTCGATTTGCGGCATACCGCGTGGTGCAGGCGGGATGTCGGTCAAATTGAACTGGCCCAGACTTTTATTGCCGGAAGCCATATCACGCTCACCCTGTAATACATGAATCGTCACTGCCGACTGGTTATCATCAGCCGTCGAAAACACCTGACTTTGCTTGGTCGGGATGGTCGTGTTCTTCTGGATCAGCTTGGTCATGACTCCGCCCAGGGTTTCAATTCCCAAAGACAGCGGGGAGACATCCAGCAATAACACATCTTTCACATCCCCCTTCAGCACACCACCCTGAATGGCAGCGCCGATGGCAACGGCTTCATCCGGATTGACGTCCTTGCGCGCTTCCTTGCCGAAAATTTCCTTGACCTTATCCTGGACTTTCGGCATACGGCTTTGTCCGCCGACCAAAATGACGTCATCAATATCGGAGATGGATAAATTGGCATCTTTCAGCGCAGTCCGGCACGGGCCAGCTGTACGTTCGATCAGTTCTTCCACCAGACTTTCCAGCTTGGCACGGGTAATCTTGATTGCAAGGTGCTTCGGACCGGATGCATCCGCAGTAATGTACGGAAGGTTGACTTCGGTCTGCTGACTGGAAGACAGCTCGATCTTGGCTTTTTCAGCTGCATCCTTGAGGCGCTGTAACGCCAGCATGTCTTTCTTCAGATCAATACCGCTTTCTTTCCGGAATTCTTCCACCAGGTATTCGATGACCCTGGAATCGAAATCCTCACCTCCGAGGAAGGTATCACCGTTGGTTGCCAGTACTTCAAACTGGTGCTCACCCTCGATTTCCGCAATCTCGATGATGGAAATATCAAATGTACCGCCACCCAGATCGTAAACCGCAATTTTGCGATCGCCTTCCTTCTTGTCCAGACCGAATGCGAGTGCTGCTGCGGTAGGTTCATTGATGATCCGTTTGACTTCCAGCCCCGCAATACGGCCGGCATCCTTGGTTGCCTGGCGCTGGGAATCATTGAAATAGGCCGGAACGGTAATAACGGCCTCTGTAACCGGTTCACCCAGATAATCCTCAGCCGTCTTTTTCATCTTCATCAACACCTGGGCCGAGACTTCCGGTGGAGCTATCTTTCTTCCGCGCGCCTCGATCCAGGCGTCATTATTGTCAGCGCGCACGATCTTGTAAGGCGTTACGCTGATATCTTTTTGCACCACATCTTCATCAAAGCGGCGGCCAATCAATCGTTTAATGGCAAACAGCGTGTTTTGCGGATTGGTGACAGCCTGCCGTTTGGCCGAAGCGCCAACCAGTATCTCGTTATCTTCTGCGTAAGCCACGATCGATGGGGTTGTTCTGGTACCTTCTGCATTTTCAATCACTTTGGGCGCGTTGTTCTCCATGACGGCAACGCATGAGTTGGTGGTTCCAAGGTCGATGCCAATTATTTTTGCCATAGTATTTCCTTTATAAGTTGAAATTCATCCTGCAGCGTGAAATGGGGTTGCTTCTGAAAATCTCAAGTGCCCTTGGCCTTGGAAACAGCAACCATGGCGGGCCGGATGACCCGGTCGTGCAGCACATATCCCTTTTGCATGACCTGCATGACTGTATTGGCTGGCAGATCCGATTCGACTGCACACATGGCTTCATGCTGGTGCGGGTCAAACTTTTCTCCTTGCGGATCAATGGTGTGAATGTTGAATTTCTCGAAAACTGCCAGAAGCTGTTTGCGAGTGAGCTCAACACCATCCTGCATATTTTCAAGTGTGGAATTTTCTGTTGCCAGCGCGGCATCTAGACTGTCCATCACGGCCAGCAATTGAGTAGAAAAATTATCGATCGCATATTTGTGCGCATTGGCAATATCGGTTTGAGCCCGTTTGCGAACATTTTCAGTTTCCGCTCTGGCACGCAGCCAGGCATCGTGATGCTCAGCCGCCCTGATTTCCGCATCCTTTAATTGTTGTTCAAGGCTGAGCGGGACTTCCTCTCCTGCTCTTTCCGTACCTCCTGCCGAATCGCCGGAATATCCGGTTTGCGAAATATCATCCGTTCCCGGCAGCATTTGTTCTTCGTTAGATGCTTGATTGTGTGGCTCCTGCATAGACTCCTCCTGTTACGGTGCCGCTAGTTATTGGGATCAATATTTGTTTTTCAACCCTCAATCTGTAAAAAATAGAATTTTTCTACAGTTTATGTATTGCCCTGGTGGGCAGGGTATCGTCACCCCAATTCAATCTCTGATATTTTTTGCCAGATGGGCAGCCAGACCGGTATAGCTCCAGGGCGTCAGTTGCAGCAATCGTTCCTTTTCAGCTGGCGGAATAGCGAGTTGCTCAATGAATTGCTGCAGTGCGGCCCGATCAATCCCTGTTTTTCCTCGTGTCAATGCCTTGAGCTGCTCATAGGGATTGGGTACTCCGTAGCGGCGCATGACCGTCTGGATTGGTTCAGCCAGAACCTCCCAGGCATTCTGTAAATCCTCCAGCAAACGCGCCGGATCCGCCTGCAACTTACCGAGCCCCTTGAGGCAGGAATCGTAGGCCAGCAGGGTATGGCCAAGTGCCACGCCCATATTGCGCAGCACGGTCGAATCGGTCAGATCACGCTGCCAGCGCGAAATGGGCAATTTTTCACTCAAATGCCTGAGCAACGCATTGGCTACACCAAGATTCCCTTCCGAGTTCTCGAAATCAATCGGATTCACCTTGTGCGGCATGGTGGATGAACCCACTTCATCGGCCTTGGTTTTTTGCCGGAAATAACCCAGCGAAACGTAACCCCATATATCCCGGTTCAGATCAACAAGAACTGTGTTGATGCGAGCATAGGCATCAAACAGTTCTGCCATGCAATCATGTGGCTCGATCTGGATGGTATAGGGATTGAAGCTTATCCCGAGATTTTCAACGAAAGACCGGGCAAAAGATTCCCAGTCGAATCCCGGAAAGGCAATCATGTGGGCATTGTAATTACCCACGGCACCATTGATTTTTCCTGTAATGACCACATTGGCAAGGCGTTCTCGCCCCTGGCGGAGCCGATAGACGAAATTGGCCATTTCCTTGCCCAGGGTAGTGGGCGTAGCCGTCTGTCCGTGCGTACGGGCAAGCATCGGCACATCAGCCAATTCTCCTGCCAACGTAGTCAGTCTCAGGATGATGTCATCAAGCGCCGGGAGCATGATCTGATCGCGGCTATGCTTGAGCATCAATCCGTGCGACAGGTTATTGATGTCTTCCGAAGTACAGGCAAAATGTATAAATTCTGACAACGCCACCGCTTCCGGATCGGAGGCTAACTTCTCCTTCAGCCAGTATTCCACTGCCTTCACATCGTGATTGGTGCGCGCTTCGATTGATTTGACAGCTTGCGCATCCGCCACAGAAAAACTTTCCACAAGCTGTTCCAGCTGCGCCATGGCATGCGCCGATAAGGACGGCGTTCCAGTCAGGGCCGGGGTACTGCCCAGCGCCTTGAACCATTCGATTTCCACATGAACCCGGTTGCGGATCAAGGCATACTCACTGAAAAAAGATCGCAAGGCTGCAACTTTTTGCTGATACCGGCCATCCAGCGGGGACAAGGCGAGAAGTGTCGGGATTTCCATAAATTATCGTTTAAATTCAGGCATTCATCGGTTTAGGAGCGCGCATTCTAACATAGCTCGCTATCACTCCCCGGCTGGGATAGAATTGTGCGGGTCACTATTCAAATAACAAAAAGGATCACAAAAATGAAGCTTATCGGATCACTCACCAGCCCCTATGTACGCAAGGTACGTATTGTTCTGGCTGAAAAAGGCATCAACCACGAATTCACCAATGACCCGCCGTTCAGCCCGGATACCCGGGTAGCCCAGGTCAACCCACTTGGCAAAGTACCCGCTCTCGTCATGGATGACGGATTTGTTTTGTTTGATTCCCGTGTCATCGTTGAATATCTGGATGAACAGGACAGCACCGGTTCGGCTCGTCTGATTCCGGCCACTGGATCGCAGCGTCTTCGCGTCAAACGCTGGGAAGCACTGGCTGATGGGATTATTGATGCCTGCGTCGCGATTTATCTTGAACGCAAGCGCCCGGAATCACAACAAAGCAAGGAATGGATCGAACGTCAGCAAAAAAAAATCGACCAGGGAGTACAAGCAGCTGCTTCCGATCTGGGCGACAAATCATGGTGTGAAGGTGACTCTATGACGCTGGCCGATATTGCACTCGGTTGCGCCTTCGGCTATCTGGATGCCCGTTTCCCCGAAGTCAAATGGCGCGATACTTACCCCAATCTCGTCAGGCTGGCCAACAAACTGGCAGAGCGCCAATCATTCAAAACGACTGTCGCCCCGAATTAGAAAACCTCTGATTAAATCCCAATCAGAGATTGTTAATGAGCCTCTGAAAAACGTCAATGAGGCGTCAGTCCAAGGCAAAAATCGGCAAAAAAGTGGAGCTTATGCGTAATAAATGAGCATTTTGAGCTGATTTTTAACAAAAAAATGATAACCCCGATAGTTTCCCAGAGGTTCTTTGAGCAGCTGAAAACAAAAACAAGCAGAAATTGCCCGGTTGGCTGATATTCACCGGGCACATCGAATCTTCCTCGCCAACGCAGCACCCTTCTGCTATCTACCTGTTTTTTTCTGAACCAACCGCAGTCAGCAGACCGCGCAGGATATTCACTTCTTCCTTTTCTAGCCGGGTACGGGCAAACAGGCGGCGCATCCTGCGCATCAAGCGTTTAGGCTGTTCCGGATCAAGAAATCCACTCTGAATCATGACCTGCTCCAGATGACGGTGTAACCCCTCGATTTCCTGCAAACTGGCTGCTTCGGGCAATCGCGCAACCGGTTCGTTTGCACATTCCTCTGCTTCCAAAGCCATTCGCAGCTCGTAGGCCATAATCTGCACTGCAGCTGCCAGATTAAGCGAGGAATAGACAGGATTGGCCGGAATTTGCACAGTCAACTGACATTGGCTGATTTCTGCTGAAGTAAGCCCAGCACTTTCCCGCCCGAACAACAGCGCTACCGGATGATGGCGCGCATGCCGCATCAATTCAACCGCTGCCTGTCTCGCATTGCAGGTGGGATGCGACAGATCCCGCGATCGTGCTGTCAGCGCGGCCGCCAGAAAAGTATCCCCCATCGCCTCTTCCAGACTGGCGCATACATGCGCCGATTCAAGAATATCGCGCGCATTGGAGGCTCGGGCATCCGCTTCACTATCCGGAAAGGATTTCGGATTGACAAGAACAAGCTGGCTCAAGCCCATGGTTTTCATGGCCCGGGCAGTGGCGCCGATATTACCCGGATGGCTGGTGTGACTAAGCACGATCCGGACATTATCGAGCGGTGAGGCGGGATTCATATTAGAATAGCGGCTTTCCAATCGTTTGTTTTTCGGGGTTTTTCATGCATCCCATGCTTACCATTGCGGTCAAGGCTGCTCGCCGCGCCGGCAATATTATCAACCGTGCCGCGAAGGATCTGGACCGTTTGACGATTTCGCGCAAGGCTCATAGTGATTTCGTGAGTGAAGTGGATAAAGCGGCCGAAGATGCCATTATCAAAATCCTGCTGGATGCCTATCCAGAACATTCGATTTTAGCAGAAGAGAGCGGCGCCAGAGGAAATGCCCATCAACCGGAATACCAGTGGATCATTGATCCACTGGATGGCACCACCAATTTTTTGCATGGATTTCCCCAATACAGCGTCTCGATTGCACTATTGCACCGGGGAATTCTGGCGCAGGCAGTTGTCTATAATCCGGTAAAAGATGAACTGTTCACTGCCACGCGTGGTAGTGGTGCATTCCTTAACGATCACCGCATTCGTGTCAGCAAGCGCACGCAGCTAGGCGAATGCCTGATCGGCACTGGATTTCCGTTCCGTGATTTCACCCATGTGGAAGCTTATCTGGCTATATTCAAAGACATGATGCCCAAAACGGCGGGTATACGCCGACCGGGCTCTGCCGCACTGGATCTGGCCTATGTTGCGGCCGGGCGCTATGACGGTTTCTGGGAAACTGGACTGGCACCATGGGATATCGCCGCCGGGTGCCTGCTCATTCTCGAAGCTGGCGGCATGGTCGGCGATTTCGAAGGTAATGGACGCTATATGCAAAGCGGACAGATCGTTGCGGGCAATCCCAAGGTTTTCACCCAGCTTCTTCAGATTATCGCCCCGCATTTGACCGAGCAGCTTCTCGCTGAAAATCGCGTACCAGCTGAATAGTTTTGCGGCTGAATCATCCCCTGCAAATCTGATGGAAAATCGAGCACACGCATTCGCAGCCGGTCTATTCATACTGCTGCTGGGAGCTGCGGCAATCATGTCGGTCAAATGGTTCAGCCGCGACAGCCTTAGCTATAACCATTATTTTCTGGTTTCTACCGGTGGAGCCGTTTCCGGATTAAACCCGGAAGCATCGGTCCGCTATCGTGGCGTCATCGTCGGCAAAGTCGAGGAAATTTATTTCGACAAGGAAAATATCCGCAATATCATTGTGAAAATTGCTGTCAACCAGCAAGTGCCTCTCCCGGGAAATATCTATGCGCAACTGGCGAGCCAGGGCATTACCGGGCTAACCTATATCGAGCTGAATGATGACGTAACTGAAACGGGAAGCGGCCTTCTGCAAGATGAAGCACACATCCCCCTCAGATCGTCCCTCATCAAGACACTCGCCGATTCTCTGGAAGAAATACTGAAAAACTCAAATGCCGCCATCAAACAGATCAGCAGCCTGTTAAACGATAAAAATCAGGAACATATTGGTAACATTCTGAATCATCTGGAACAGGCAGTGCAAAATTACGACAAGCTGACCGGACAACTACAGAAAGGGTTACAAGGATTGCCTCTATTGGCTGATGAATTCACTGCCACTTTCAAACAAACCCGGCAAGTCATGGAAAATACTGGCCAGATTCTGCAAAAACTTAACCAGCAGCAGGGGTTGGTAGATAACCTGACGCAGGGATCACTGGAAATGACGCATACCCTGGCTGGCCTGAATGAAACAGGGCTGGCCATCACACAAAGCGCTCGCAAGCTGGATCAACTGCTGAATCTGCTGGAAAATCATCCACAAAGCCTGGTGTTTGGCAAACCGCCTGCCACGCCTGGGCCGGGTGAATCGGGATTTTCACCGCCACGGCCAGAAAAATGATGATAAAGAAATTTCTGGCCGTGCTTCTGGCTGCGCTGTTGACTGGGTGCAGCCTGACCCTCACAACACCAGCACCCGTCCAAGTGTACGATCTGGGCCCGGCACCCATAACGACACCACACACATTTTCTCTCTCACAAACATTTGTCCGGATCATGGAAATTTCCGCACCGATCTGGCTGGATACCCAGGCAATCCAGTACCGGCTCGCCTATCATGATCCTGCGCGTATTTACACTTATGCCAATAGCCGTTGGGCGGCCCCTCCGGCACAATTGCTAACCGAACATTTCAGGCGATTCCTTGCAAGTCATGACGCTGACGGGCCAGACAACGATAAAAGACAGACAACCCCGTCCACACAATACCTGCTTAAAATCGAACTAAGCGAGTTCGCCCAGGCTTTCAGCACACAAAATGACAGCCATGCAGTCATACAGCTCAGGGCTACCCTGTATGAACCCGATGCGCATTTGCCAATTGCCCTGCACAGCTTTACGATGACACAACCAGCAACAACAGCCGATGCAGCAGGTGCTGTTGCCGCTTTCATACAGGCAAGTGACAATCTGCTGGGCGAACTGGTACAGTGGCTCGCTGCCATCCACCATAGCAGATGAAACATGACCGGCACTGTAATTACCAGCCTGAAGTGCTATAAAACGAACCGGCTTTCCATCCATACTCCAGCAATTTAATGATGCGCATCCTTGCCCTGATTCTTTTGTTGAATTTGTTTCTGTCGGCCTGCGGCCATAAAGGGCCGCTTTATCTCCCGCAAAATCCGCCACCCATTAAACACCAAACACAGGAAAAACCATGAGCCATTTCAGCTCATTTGAATATCACGATAATCAGCTTTTTGCAGAATCAGTACCGCTGGGCGAGATTGCCGCCGAATTCGGCACTCCCTGCTATGTTTATTCGAGCGCGGCAATCCGCACGACTTATCAGACGTTCGATCACGCCTTTGGCCAACGCAATCATCTAATTTGCTATGCAGTCAAAGCCAATTCAAATCTTGCCATACTGAATCTGCTCGCCCGGCTAGGAAGCGGTTTCGATATTGTTTCCGGCGGAGAATTGCAGCGTGTACTGAAAGCCGGCGGTGATCCGCAAAAAACAGTTTTCTCCGGTGTAGGCAAAACACTCGATGAAATGCGCGCGGCGCTGGCAGCCAATATCCTCTGCTTCAATGTGGAATCGGAAATGGAGCTGCTGGCACTGAATGAAGTCGCCGGGCAAATGGGGAAAATTGCACCGGTCAGCCTGCGCGTCAACCCGGATGTGGACGCCAACACCCACCCCTATATTTCGACGGGAATGAAGGAAAACAAGTTCGGCATTCCCGCTGCTGACGCTGAGCGGATTTATTCGCTGGCACACCAGCTCCCCCATATCCATGTCCGTGGTCTGGATTGCCACATAGGTTCACAGCTGACCGAAATAGCACCATTCATTGAAGCCGCCAACAAAATGCTGGATTTACTGGCACGGCTACAAACCACGGGAATCACCATTGAACATCTGGATCTTGGTGGAGGATTGGGTGTTCGCTATGATCTGGAATCACCCCCTTCGATAGAAACATACGTCAATGCATTATGTGCGGTCACGACAAACTATCCGCAGCAATTACTCATTGAACCGGGCCGCTCAATGGTGGGCAATGCCGGGTTGTTGCTGACCCGGGTGCACTATCTCAAGCACGCGCCACACCGCAATTTTGCAATTGTTGACGCTGCAATGAACGATCTACTGAGACCAGCCTTGTATCAGGCTTACCATGCCATTCTGCCGGTTGCCAGACGAACCGGGGAAATCAAAACTTACCAGGTAGTCGGGCCAGTTTGCGAAACAGGAGATTTTCTCGGTCATGATCGTATCCTGATCCTGGAAAAAAACGATTTACTGGCAGTCATGTCCGCCGGTGCTTATGGCATGAGCATGAGCTCCAACTACAATACCCGCCCACGCGCAGCCGAGGTCATGGTTGATGGTGACACGATACATCTTGTCCGTGCACGTGAAACCATTGACGATCTGTATGCCCAGGAAAAAACACTGCCCTTCTAGGAATTACATGTCAGCCCAGACCATGTCAAATATCGCCACGCTTCTTGATGATGCGCGTTATCAGGAACATATCCTGCAAGGTGTCTCACGTACTTTTGCTCTGACCATCCCGCAACTGCCACCAGCATTACGCGAAGTCGTAGGAAATGCATATCTGTTATGCCGCATTGTTGATACGGTCGAAGATGACAGCGCCCTGACACTGGAACAGACGCGCGAACTGGCCGGAATGTTTACCGATGTTGTCAATGGCAAGATTGCGGCGGAAACATTTGCCCAGGCTCTGTACCCCCTGCTTTCGGAGCACACCATTCCGGCAGAGCATGATCTCATCAAGCACACGCCTTCTGTCATACGCATCACCCACAGCTTTAACCCGGCACAACGCCAGGCACTGGAACGCTGCATACGCATCATGAGTCAGGGCATGGCCGCCTACCAGGAGAGCGAATCCCTGACAGGGCTTGAAAACATGGCCGAGATGGATCGCTATTGCTACCACGTTGCTGGCGTCGTGGGTGAAATGCTGACCGAACTATTCTGCGATTATTCGTCCGAAATCAATCGACACAAGGCAGAGCTGATGCCTCTATCCGTATCTTTCGGACAGGGACTGCAAATGACCAATATTCTGAAAGATATCTGGGAAGACAGAAAACGGGGAGCTTGCTGGCTGCCAAGGGATGTTTTCCTGAAAGAGGGGCTGGATCTGGGTGATTTACAACCGGGTTGTTCCAATCAGGGTTTTCATGCCGGATTGGGCATCCTGATCGGTATTGCCAGATCTCATCTGCAAAATGCCCTGACCTACACCTGCCTGATTCCACCACACGAAACGGGAATACGGCGGTTTTGCCTATGGGCGATTGGCATGGCTGTGCTTACTCTGAACAAAATCAATCACAAACGTGATTTTACGGCTGGAACACAGGTAAAAATTTCCAGACGAAGCGTCAGAACAACTATCCTGATCACTAATCTCTTGGCCAGTCATGATTGGGCGTTGAGAAAGATTTTCGCAATATCAACTAGAAATCTGCCAGCGACACGATAGTAGCAAACGGGTTGCCGACTTATACAGCCAGCATGATTTCATCATTGAAGCGCTGAAGTACCTTCAGAGGATCGGGTGAACGAGTGATTGGCCTGCCGATGACGAGATAGTTAGCACCATTATGTATGGCCATAGCGGGTGTAGCAATCCTGGCTTGATCATCCTTGCTATCATCAACAGATCGAATGCCAGGTGTAACCAATAAAAAATCTGCCCCGGTTACCTTTCTAAGGCGGGCTGCTTCCAATGCCGAACAAACCACGCCATCCAGACCACAGCGCTGCGTAAGCAATGCAAGCCGCTGAGCCATTGATTCAGCTGTATCAATAAAGCCCAACTCAGTCAGATCATCCTGAGCCAGACTGGTAAGCAGCGTCACTGCAATGAGCCTGGTTTTTTTTCCTTCCAGCGCCTGCCGGGCAGCAGTCAGCATTTTGCTCCCGCCCAGCGCGTGTACATTAACCATCCATACACCCAAACTTGAAGCGGCATGACAAGCAGCTGCAACCGTGTTGGGAATATCATGAAATTTCAGATCAAGAAAAATATCAAAACCCAGTTTCATCAATTTCTCGACCAGTTGTGGCCCTGCCAGAGTAAATAACTCTTTACCCACTTTGACTCGGCAAAGTGCACTATCCAGCTGGGCAGCAAAATTCAAGGCCACATCAGGATCAGAAAAGTCCAACGCAACAATGATACGCGGATCATTCATGTCGTTGAAATATCAGGATTTTTTAAAGATTCTTTTTATGAAGCAGGACAAATACCCAAACAATGTACCCGCAGCAAAACAGATAAGGAGTACTACCACCAACGGTACTTCCCATTCCAAGCCCAGGTAGTAGTGTATTGTTACCATCTCGGAATTCTTGACAGCAACGCTAAGTAGAAACAAAAAAATGATCAGGCGTAGCAGGGTCATAAGGACGTATATTTCATCAGGCTTCACTCAGAACAGCAAAACAGATGAAAATGATTTATCAAAACACACCGATAACTGTTACAAACAAACAACCAACTAATCCTGCTCAGCATTAAGGCAGGGAGGCTGTTAAATTGATTTTTATAACAAGCCTTCCTGCCCATTACTGACAAAAAACACGCTTAACTCATTACCCGGTCAAGCACTTTGGGTTGTTTAGTACCAGAATCAATCAACTCACGCATTTTTTTTCCAGCTTTGAAGTGCGGAACGTATTTCTCCGGCACATGCACCTTCTCGCCTGATTTTGGATTGCGGCCAATACGCGAAGGTCTGTAATTCAGATCAAAACTACCAAATCCACGAATCTCGATACGTTCTCCCCTGGAAAGACTCGTTGCCATTGCATCCAGAATAATCTTGACGATCAGCTCAGCATCTTTTGCCAATAACTGGGGGAAACGTTCCGCTAACCGGGAAATCAGTTCAGACTTCGTCATAACCTGCCTTTATTCTTCTGACGATTTGCTATCTATCTTGGCCTTGAGTAACGCGCCCAAGTTAGTTGTGCCGGCGCTTGCTGGACTTGGTGCCGCAGCCAGTGATTTGACAGCTTTGTCCTCTTCTTCCTGAACCCTGGCTTTAACAGACAAACTGATACTTCTGTTCTTGCGATCAATATTGATGATCATTGCCTCAATCTCGTCTCCTTCATTAACTCGGGAACGAATATCTTCGATTTTATCCCGAGAAAGTTCGGAGGCACGCAAATAACCCTCTATTTCGTCAGTCAGCGCAATAGTGGCACCTTTAGCATCAACAGATTTAACTATGCCCTTGACGATACTGTTTTTATCATGCGAGGCAACATAAACATTGAAAGGGTCACCTTCCAGTTGTTTGATGCCTAAAGAAATGCGCTCTTTTTCCACGTCGATGGACAATACAACCGCCTCGACTTCATCGCCTTTCTTGAATTCGCCGATTGCTTTCTCGCCAGGCAGATTCCAGGAAAGATCAGACAAATGCACCAGACCGTCAATATTACCAGGCAGGCCAATAAACAAACCAAAATCCGTAATGGATTTGATCTGTCCTGTAACTTTCTCACCTTTCTCGTGACCCAGCGAGAATTCTTCCCACGGATTTGGCTTGCATTGCTTCATTCCCAGCGAAATACGACGACGATCCTCATCAATTTCAAGGATCATGACTTCGACTTCATCGCCCAGCTGCACAATTTTGGATGGATAAACATTTTTGTTGGTCCAGTCCATTTCAGAAACATGCACCAAACCCTCAATACCTTGCTCAATTTCAACAAACGCGCCGTAATCGGTCATGTTAGTCACTTTGCCAAAAAGGCGAGTACCTTGTGGGTAACGTCTTGAGAGGCCAATCCACGGATCTTCCGTCAATTGTTTCAATCCCAGGGAAACACGGTTTTTTTCCTGATCGAACTTCAGAATCTTGGCAGTCACTTCATCGCCAACGTTGATCACTTCGGTTGGATGTTTTACGCGGCGCCAGGCAAGATCAGTAATATGCAGCAAACCGTCTATTCCGCCCAGATCAACAAACGCGCCATAATCCGTAATATTTTTGACGATACCCTGAACAATTGCACCGTCCTGCAAACTGACCAGTAATTCGTCCCGATCCGCTCCCTGGGTTTCTTCCAGCACTGCCCGTCTGGATACAACCACGTTATTACGTTTGCGATCGAGCTTGATCACCTTGAATTCCATTTCCTTGTTTTCATAAGGTGTCATGTCCTTAACTGGACGTATATCCACCAGAGAACCAGGCAAAAAGGCACGAATGCCGTTAATCGTGGCTGTCAATCCACCTTTTACCTTGCCATTGACCATGCCAGCAACAATTTTCCCATTTTCCATAGCTTCTTCAAGCTCATACCAAGCATTCAGGCGCCTGGCTTTATCTCTTGACAAACGTGTTTCACCAAATCCATTTTCAAGGGCTTCGATAGCCACACTCACAAAATCACCCTCACGGGCTTCAACCTCTCCCCTGTCATTCTTGAATTCTTCAATCGGGATATAGCTCTCGGATTTAAGCCCTGCATTGACCACAACAACGTTATGATCAACACGAATGATTTCAGCAGTGATTACTTCACCCACCCGCATTTCCTTATGCGAAAGGCTTTCATTGAAAAGTTCAGCAAAATTTTCCGAGGAACCCGCTACATTAGTTGCAATAGTCATTTAAAAAATACCCGATCGTAAACAATTCCCCTCGTAAAAAGAGGGAACAGGTTAGTTAATTAATAAAAAACAACTTGGAAATTCCAAATCCAAATTGACTCAAGCTTTACAAGCTTCAGCGTACATATCCAATACTCTGGCGACAATCTGATCTATACCAAGGCCGGTAGTATCCAGTAGACACGCGTCCTCACTCTGCTGCAATGGTGAGGAAGATCGGTTGCTATCCCGCTCGTCGCGCGCCCCAAGGGCTTGGATCAGGTCGGTGATATTAGCATTTATTCCCTTCTCCATCAACTGCTTATGTCGTCTGGAAGCGCGCTCCTCCTCGCTTGCCGTCAGATAGATTTTAAGCGTGGCGTCAGGAAAAATTACTGAACCCATATCCCGCCCATCCGCGATTAATCCTGGCAATTTACGAAAATTACGCTGGCGCTCCAGCAACTCGATTCTAAGCGCTGGATAACGCGCAATTCTGGAAGCGTATTCTCCACATGCTTCTGTACGCACATCGTCACTCACATCCTCCCCATCCAGCCAAATGGATCCACCCCGGAACCCCGCGTTTAATTGCCGGGCAATATCCACAACACTTTGTTCATCACTGGCATCGATATTGCGCTTCATGGCTGCCAGTGCCACCAGACGATAAAGGGCACCACTATCAAGATAATGAAATCCAAGCGCTTGTGCCACAAGCCTGGCAATTGTGCCTTTTCCCGATGCCGAAGGGCCATCCAGTGTAATTACCGGCACATCCTGTTTATCCAAAATTTATTCTCCCCGATCAACACCGTCGAGGTTTGTTAATCCCCATGCGGAATGCTTGATATTGTTTATGTTTTTATAAATACCGGCTGGTTTTTGCGAATCAGGCATGCGTAATTGACGCAAATTTCTCAAAATAATCAGGAAATGTTTTGGCCACACACCCCGGATCATTAATACGCACCGGCGCGCCGAATGATACCAGGGAGAAGCACATTGCCATCCTATGATCATCGTAAGTATTGATAATGGCGTTATCACTCAGCTGCTTATCTGGCGGAGTAATCCGCAGAAAATCCTCTCCCGCCTCTACGCTAGCGCCTAATTTACGCAACTCGGTGGACATCGCTGTAATCCGGTCTGTTTCCTTGACTCGCCAGCTCGCAATATTTTTGAGCGTGGTAGTACCTTGTGCAAACAGGGCTGTTGTTGCCAGTGTCATGGCCGCATCAGGAATATGGTTACAGTCAAAATCAATTGCCTTCAAGATTCTGTTGACAGGAGCACTCGATTCCACCCAGTCACTCCCCATTCTGATATTTGCACCCATTGCTTCAAGCGCTTCAACAAAACGAACATCTCCCTGACAACTCTCACTCCCGACACCCTCAACACGTACCGGACCACCTGAAATCGCACCAGCTGCAAGAAAATAAGATGCAGAAGAAGCATCTCCTTCAACGGTGATTTTCCCCGGACTACGATAAATCTGGCCTCCAGCCAAGGCAAAGGATTGCCAGCCTTCCTGCTTCACTTGCACGCCAAAACGCGCCATTTGCGCAATGGTAAGAGCAACATAAGGCTGTGAAATTAGTGTGCCATTGACAATGATAGAAGCAGGCTCACCTGTTAGAGGCAATGCCATCAGCAAACCGCTGAGAAACTGACTTGAGATATTTCCATTGATATAAATAGCACCGGGGTGAATGACAGCCGGATGTATCTCCAAAGGCGGAAAACCCTGCTGTCCAAGATAGGTAATTTCAGCACCAATCTGCGTTAATGCATCCACCAGATCCCCGATAGGGCGTTCATGCATTCGCGGCACACCAGACAGACGGTAATGGCCCTGCATCAGCGCCAGCACAGCCGTCAACGGGCGAAAAGCTGTCCCCGCGTTACCGAGAAACAACTCGGCCTCTTTTGCTGGAAATTTTCCGTTACACCCCGTTACCAAGAAACTTCCATCCTCTGCTCGAAAAACACTCACCCCAAGCTGCTGCAACGCATTCAACATCCGCTCGGTATCATCAGATTCCAGCAAGCTACTGACGGTTGTAGTGCCTTTGGCCAGTGCTGATAGCAAAAGAATCCGGTTGGAAATACTTTTTGAGCCCGGCAGACACACGCTGCCTTGCGCACGATGTACATGCGGCAGATCAAGCCACTGCATTAGTCAATAACCCTATGTGCATAAAAAAATGGATATTTAACCAGCGACTCGACCGGAAAACTGATTTTTTCACGTTATTTGATAATAATTTAATAATAAAGGGATTTTGGCTACGGCCGTACTTGCAAAGCCACTGTGATCATTATCCGGCATGTTTTTCCGTTGATGCTTTAACATTATCGCAACCGTCTACTAAAGCCGCCCCAGATCAAATACAATGTCTCCCTTTTTACGCATCATTTTTATATTCAATGAGGTTAACTGATGGAAGATACTGCTCCGATAATGACCCTGTTTTATTCGATTCTTGCCCTTCCGGTCGCTTTCATGATTATTTACTGGACAAAGGTTCGCAAAGACAAGAGACGCAATGAAGCTGGAGAAATAGAATACAAAACCCTTGGCGAGGCGTTAACTTTCTTCATCGTTGAAGGAATTGCGCTGATTGGCAGCTTATCCGTTCTCATCACCGCTGTTTCAGGCATCGTGCGCTACATTATTTACGTCTATGCCTAATCCGATTACTATTCCGGAAATATGAAAGAACACTGCCAGTCTGATCAAGAAGCAGCTTTCCCGGTTTCCGGAACAGTATCTGCCTGTTTACCCTTTGTTTTCTTCTGTTCGAACTCGAATCCGATTTTACCTTCCGGCCCCACCACCAAATAAGCTGAGAATGGCCGTCCTTTTTTGGAAATAAACCCAGCCAACAGATCCGTTCTACCCGCTTCAAGCAATTTGAATACCTGCTCCGGTTCGATCGTACGGTTCAAAATAATTTTTCCAGTTCTGAAACGACAAGCCGAACCCGCACTGATAGCTTTCTCACATACATAAAACAATTTATGTTCGTAAACAGAATGGCCACATTGCGGACATTTTCCAAGTGCCTGCTGCCCTGAAAAATCAACCTCCTCCTGCTCCTGGTCAGCTTCATTACCAAAATCAAACTTCATTTCGTAGTCATCCGTCAGTCTGATAATAGCGTTGAAAGCCCGCCCCATCTTGCTGCGAAAACCTGACAAAGGCCCAACTTCCCGCGTAGAAATCAGCGTTTCCATTTCTCCCACTTCGAATTGTCGACCCGCCAAAATTTTCCATAAAGCGAAATCACACTGCTGGCACTGGAATTTTTTATACGTTTCCTTTACCACACCGCCACACCCAGGACAGGGCACCTGGAGTGTTGCAAAATCTCCATCAATAGTTTTATCCCGGTGCATTTTGGCTTGCTCGACGATATGGCGCGTCATCGCAGCTATTTTCTCCATGAAAACATCACGCTTGAGCTGACCTTGTTCAATCTGGCGCAGTTTGAATTCCCAGTCCCCCGTCAGTTCGGGCGAAATCAGCTCCGGAACCTTAAGTCCGCGTAACAAGGTCACCAGAGAAAATGCCTTGGCCGTTGGTTGCAAATCCCTACCTGAACGCTCAACATAATTTTCGTGAATCAATCCCTCTATGATGGCAGCACGTGTGGCAGGGGTACCCAATCCCTTGGTATTCATGGCTGCACGCAGCTCCTCATCCTCCACCAGTTTTCCTGCACCTCCATCGCGGAAAGTAAGGTGGATTCGTTATATCTGACGGGGCGGTCTGATTGGCAGTTACCACCATTTCTTGTACTTGCACTACTTCTCCGGGCGCGACCGCTACAAGGGCTGATTCTTCCTCCTGCCCCCGGGCAGAATCCACCTTGCCATAAACAGCCTGCCAACCAGCATGAACCAGCACCTTGCCTTCCGTTTTAAAGGGCTCGTCCTCCACGCGCGTAATACGTGTGGTAATCAGAAATTCTGCTGCCGGGAAAAAGATTGCCAGAAACCGCTTGGCTACCAAATCATAGAGTTTTTCTTCTGCTTCATTCAGTTTCTTGGGTACGAGCGCGGTCGGTATGATGGCAAAGTGATCTGAAACCTTGGCATTATTGAAAATCCGTTTATTCGGCTTCACCCAATCCGATTCCAAAATTTGACTGGCAAACGGATCGTAACGCGAACTCTTCAACGCCTGCAGTGTATCTTTGACAATCGCCGGATAATCCTCTGGAAGTGCGCGCGAATCTGTACGAGGATAAGTCAACACCTTATGTTTTTCATACAGAGCCTGCGCCAACCCCAATGTCGTCTTGGCAGAAAAACCGAAACGGCTATTGGCATCGCGCTGAAGGCTGGTAAGGTCGTAGAGTAGTGGACAAGTTTCTTTGGCAGGCTTGCTCTCTTCCGAAACCACACCGGTGTGTCCATCACACTTATCCCGGATGACTTCGGCTTTCGCCAGTTCCCAAATCCGGTCAGCTCGGGCTTCAGATTCGTCCTTGCGTTTTCTAAAATCTTCATCAAACCACTTTCCTTTGTAGCAACCGCCCTCAGCCTGAAAAGTGGCATGTATTTCCCAGTAATCCCGAGGCACAAATTTTTTGATCGCCTCTTCCCGCTCAACCAATATGGCTAGAGTGGGTGTCTGCACCCGCCCAACCGTGGTTTTATGGAAACCACCTTCCTGCGAGTTGAATGCGGTCATGACACGTGTCCCGTTGATCCCAACCAGCCAGTCAGCTTCAGACCGGCTTACCGCCGCATCCGCCAGTGGTTGCACTTCTGCATCTTCCAGCAAATTGGCAAACGCATCACGTATCGCTGCGGGTGTCATGGACTGCAGCCACAAACGCTTAATAGGCTTCTTGCTATCCGCATGACGTACGATATGGCGAAAAATCAGCTCCCCCTCTCGCCCCGCATCACAGGCATTGATCAACGTATCCACATCCTTGCGTTTGATCAACTTGCCAAGCAATTTCAGGCGATCAGCTGTTTTTTCGAGTGGTGCAAGGTCAAAACGCGGAGGAATAACAGGCAAATGATTAAAACTCCACTTCCCCCGCTTGACCTCATACTCTTCAGGAACGATCAACTCCAGCAAATGGCCAATGGCTGACGACAAAACAAATTCATCACTCTCAAAATAGTCCCCCTGCTTGGTAAATCCCCCCAAGGTCCGTGCAATATCATTTGCAACAGAAGGCTTTTCAGCAATGATTAGTTTTTTACTCATAAAGTATTCATATTACTGCGGACGCAATAAACGGCCAGCAGAGTTGCAGGCCGTTCCTGCCCATCAAATTGTCCGGCTTGCGGGCTATCCATTATCAATAAGTCTGGAGGGAATATCTGCAGAGAATCAATGTCGCTGAAGGGAATCACCCACTACGAATAATCCTTCGACAACACCACGATCAGTCAGCTGGTTGCGGATCCAGAGATCAAACAGCACAACCAATTTTATTTTCTCGATACTGGATGTATCACTGTCATCCATACGGATAACCCGATCAATCAATATTTCACGCTGCAATGGGTTGACAACACCCGCCTGCTCAAGAAACAGAATGAATCCGTGCCCTTCCGTATCAATGATCTCCATCTCTTCATCCGTAAAAAAGCGCATTGAATTACTTTTCGCCAATTCGTCCGGATAACCTTCTTCACCGTGATGGGAAAGGTCGGACAACCAGTCCAGTGCCAATGTAATTTCCTCGTCATCAAAACCTGCCATCGTCAGTTTTCGGGTCAATGTGGCAGAGTCCGGACAATTTCCAGCATCGAAATAGTTTTCAAACAAATATACGAGGATATCAAACATAATTTCAGCTCTGTGGCTCCAGGTCAGAACCACTATAAAAACCAAGGCTTCTAAAACAGGAGAAAAGTATTGTATCCGTTAGGTGCAGCATAAATTACCGAATACGCTGATACTTCCCCCCAGGAAGGCTGCCAATCAAGCCCTCCAGCTCCAAGTTCAATAGCATGGCGGATACAGCCTCAACCGTCAAGCCGCTACGCAGGCAAAGGGTATCCATATCAATCGAATCGTAGCCAAAATACGGCAGCAACCCGGCATCATCCCCAGTAATAATATTTTCCACCTCATTTTTTCCGTTATCACGGTCTGATGCACCCACAGAAGGTTGTACCGATGGGTAATGCAATTCATCCAGAATATCCTGGATGCTCTCAACCAATTTTGCGCCTTGCTTGATCAATGCATGACATCCCTTGGACAAGGGAGAATGAATAGATCCGGGAATGGCCATCACTTCACGCCCCTGCTCCAGAGCCAGCCTGGCAGTAATAAGAGATCCGCTATGCAGTGTTGCCTCTACAACCAGACAAGCATGACACACCCCGCTGATAATACGATTTCTGCGCGGAAAATTTCGGCTCATGGCCGGCGTTCCCAGCGGAAATTCCGAAATCAATCCACCTTCATTCGCCAGCTTATGGGCAAGCTCATGATTTTTGGATGGGTAGACAAGATCAAGCCCGGTTCCAACAATCGCCATACTGGAAGATATGCCGCGCAAACCTCCCTGATGAGCTGCGGTATCAATCCCCTGTGCCAGGCCGCTAACAACACAAAATCCAGCATTGCTGGCAGCTTCGGCAAACGCATCGGCATTTGCCAATCCTTGGGGCGTGGCATTGCGACTACCGACGATAGCCATAGCTGGCCTGGCCAGAAACTGGCGCCGGCCTTTGAAATAAAGTAAGGGGGGGGGATCGGTTATATTAAGCAACAATTCCGGATAATCCGGATCTGCCAGTGTAATTAACGAATTAAGCGGATCTTCCAGCCATTTCAGCGTCCTGGCAAGCTTCTCCTCATCAACTTTGCGCTGAAAAATACCAGCGGCCACTGTTTTTTTCACGACGCCTTCAAGCGCCAGCTGGCTGGCTGCAAGCACCTCCGCCGGATCACCAAATGCAACCAGCAACCGGCGCAAAGTCCCCGCGCCCACTCCTTCCGTCAAACCAAGACGCAACCAAGACTCAATATCCTGATTCATCTGCATAATGGAAGAATTCATACAGAGAATTTCTGATCAAATCCCACATGGCAGCACACTGTGTTTTGCGGATGAGATGAGATGGAATACAAGACAAGTGAAGCAGTGAATCTAACTCTTTCACAACAGGCCCAACGCCGCAGTTCTTCAGCAAAACCAGTACTCCAAAGGAGTTGCGGAAAAATCATGCACTCGCTGTGTCGCACTCCCCGGTATCGCAGAACAGTTACAACCTTCGTCGCACCTCTTGCGATCATTACGATTCTTTCTGCAATGCGGCTCATGGAGGATTTAATCAGTGGCTCCCTAATAACCAACAGCCGTACACTTATGCAGTGCACGGCTGTATTCAATATAAACAAAGGGATGAGTATAGTAACTTTGCCCTCCTCTGTCAGGGTGTTTTCACTGCATCCATCACCTTGATTGTCTGGGAACTCTGCATGATCAGCGCATAAGAAACATGATCAAACACACGAAAAACGAGCATCAGACCTATCCGTTCATCCGGCAAACCAATTTTCTTCCCTTCATGCAAGCGCACGCCATGTTCGCGAAAAACTGCAAGTACATGTCCCGGCTCAATCCCGTTATCTCTCCCCTGGTTGAGCGTCACAATCATATTTTCACCAATTTCGCTCACCCCACCATAAACGGAGATAATTCGGGCTGTTAGCGAAAAATCAGGCGCATGTGGCAAGTAATCATCAATTCTTGTGGCCGAAAGGGGTAACAGCCGGTCTCCTTTCAAGATTTCCTGCGCAGACCGGACAATCCTTGCTGTACTGATCGCTGCAAAATTCGTGATTTCAACTGTGCCCAGATAAACAGCTTCGTAACCGAGGATGCGATTATTGTGATCCGGGTCAATCAGCGCTTTCCCGTTGCGGAATACCTGCCAGATCACACCTTGATCAACGGGCAGATCACCCACATATATCTTGTCCCCGGGGCTTAAAATCACCCGTTCATCGCTGGCACCGAGTATCACAGGCGCTTTCTCCAATTCGCCTTTTTCGATTACCAGCGGCTGGCTTAAAAAAGGCTCGATCTTTTCAGCTGGAATATTGGGAATCGCTTTTAGAGCAGATTCTTCGGTGTGAATCCTGGGAGAGAGTCTGACTGTACCTTTTTCGCCCGCCATTCCCAGGCGCTTACCATACAAGGTATTTTCCACAAAAATGACATCACCTGGGTAGATACGGTGCGGATTCCGGATTTGCTCACGATTCAGCTGCCAAATCTCCGGCCAGCGCCAAGGCTCCTTGAGGAAACGGGAGGAAATTCCCCAAAGGGTATCGCCCGGAACAACCTGATAATGATCTGGCGCGTCATCCCGCAGTGTTATTTCATTCGCCGCCAGAGACAACCCAGAAAGCAGGCTGGTAAACAAAATCGCGGATATAATTGTCAAAGTGCGCATAAAGATTCTTCATCTCCATCAAAGTACCCCAAGTGGGTCAGAAAAAAACAGGCCGGTGCGCAATGATAAAACCACTCTCCTGAGCTCTAATATCCGAATTATGCAAATTTGTTATGTCAATTCTGAATATACTCCGCTACCCTGATGAACGACTGCACAAGGTTGCAGACGAAGTGTCCGCCATCACCCAGGAAATACGCACTCTGGTCAAAGATATGGCCGAAACCATGTACGCTGCTCCGGGCATCGGGCTGGCGGCCACCCAGGTTGATGTTCACCAGCGAATAATCGTGATTGATATTTCCGAAACTCGGAATGAACTACTGGTGCTGATCAACCCGAAAATCATCGCCAGTCATGGAAAAACAGAGGCCCAGGAAGGTTGCCTCTCTGTACCGGATATTTTTGACAAGGTTACCCGTGCCGAGCAAATCACCATTCAGGCAACCAATCTCGAGGGAAAATCCTTTGAAATGAATGCAACCGGGCTGCTGGCGATCTGCATTCAGCACGAAATGGATCATCTCATGGGCAAGGTATTTGTTGAGTATTTGTCACCTTTCAAACAATCCCGCATCCTGAGCAAGCTAAAGAAACAGGCACGCAGGCAAACTGCCTGAACCAGATACAACCTGTGTTTATTCTTCGGTAATCCCCCTTCATTCCGGCGAGCACATTCACGCATGAAAATCATTTTTGCTGGCACTCCTGTTTTCGCAGCCAAGGCACTGGAAGCTCTGCAGAAAGCAGGATTCAACATCATTCTCGCTCTGACTCAACCAGACCGCCCTGCCGGGCGAGGCATGAAAATGCAAGCCAGTCCGGTCAAAATACTGGCTCAACAATACAGTATTCCACTACTCCAGCCGGAAACACTCAAGTCACCAGACATACAGGCACAACTTGCAACACTCGAACCGGATGTCATGATCGTCGCAGCGTATGGGTTGCTGCTGCCCGAAGCTGTATTACGTATTCCCCGCCACGGCTGCATCAATATCCATGCCTCGCTGCTGCCGCGCTGGCGTGGTGCGGCCCCTATCCAGCGAGCCCTGCTGGAAGGTGATGCCGAAACCGGTATTACCATCATGCAGATGGATCAGGGACTTGATACCGGCGCAATCCTGCTGAAACGTGCATTTACCATTGAGCCGCATGACACTACAGGCACGCTGCATGACAAACTGGCCGATCTGGGTGGCGAATGTATTGTCGAAGCATTGTTATTGCTGGAGCAAGGCCGGCTGATCGCCACACCACAACATGATGCAGAAGCCTGTTATGCCGCCAAAATCCGGAAAGCCGATGCCGAAATCGACTGGACACACGACGCAGCGCATATCAATCGCATGATCCGGACCTACAATCCGCATCCCGGTGCATCTACCTGCCTGCATGGAAATCCGGTCAAATTATGGCAGGCCAGTATTGTCAACCGAGCAGAGAAGCATTCTCCCGGGGAAATCGTCGCTGCAGACCCCAATGGAATTATGGTTGCATGCGGCCACGGCGCTTTATCCATCAACATGCTGCAAAAAGCAGGCGGCAAAAAACTGACCGCAGCACAATTTCTGGCAGGAACACCGCTGCAGCCAGGGGAACGCTTCCATAAAATGGAATTGGATCATCAGAACAACCAGGACAGCGGCCAAACATGATCGAAGTTCAACTACTGGCCGTGCAGGTGATTGGAGAAGTATTAGCCGGCGCCAATCTGACAGAAATATTACGCTCGCTCTGGCAGGCTCACCCCCGCCTTTCACCCCAGCAACGTGGCGCCATTCAGGATATTAGCTATGGCGTGCTCCGCCATTACGGACAGCTTGAAGCCATTCTTCGCAAATTACTGAACAAACCGGTACAAAACAAACCACTTTATTATCTGTTGGTCGCCGGTCTGTACCAGCTTTGTTATAGTCAGGCACCAGCACATGCCATTGTTGATCACGCAGTTTCATCCTCCCGGAAAATCACGCGCAACCCTGCTATATCAGGCATGGTTAATGCTGTATTACGCAACTTCATGCGCCAGCGTGTCCAGCTGCTGGATCAGATCAAAACCGACGATGATGTTGCACGCTACTCCTACCCACAGTGGTGGATCGATAAATTACGCCAGCAATACCCTCAAAACTACGAAGCTATCCTGCTTGCGGGTAACGAACACCCGGCGATGATTTTACGCATCAACCCGCGACTGGCTTCAATCAGCCAGTATCAAGCCATGCTCGCAGCACACAACATTGAATCCGCCTGGTTATGGGGAAATGCCTTGCGGCTTGCAAAACCGGTTGCTGTGGAAAAACTGCCGGGATTTTCTGAAGGATGGGTCACCGTACAGGATGCCGGCGCACAACTTGCCGCCCCTCTGCTGGATGCCGGATCTGGAATGCGTGTGCTGGATGCCTGCGCTGCGCCGGGTGGCAAAAGCACCCACCTGATCGAACTGGCAGAAGACATTGATTTGATCGTGCTGGACAAGCATGAAGATCGGCTCAACCGGTTGAAAGAAAATTTCTCCCGTCTGCGGATAACGGGCTACCACCTGGCTTGTGGCGATGCAACCCAGCCAGCGCAATGGTGGGATGGCCAATTGTACGACCGGATACTGGCCGATGTGCCGTGTTCGGCTTCGGGTGTAGTCAGGCGTCATCCCGATATCAAATGGCTCAGAAGATCTGGAGATATTCATCACTTCGCACAGACACAGATAGCCATATTGAATGCACTGTGGCCATTGCTGCAGCGCGGAGGAAAATTTTTGTATGTCACCTGTTCCATATTCAAGGAAGAAAACGATACGGTAGTGGATAGATTTCTCACGATGCACAATGATGCCAGCAGGCTGCCTTGTTTCCATGAAGCAATGCACAATGGGCAGTTACTGCCGGAAATCAATCACGATGGCTTCTTTTACGCCCTATTTCAGAAAAATTGACATGACAGCCACCATCAGTCGCCCTTGGCTCAATCTGGTATTTTTGCTGTTGATTGCGCTGTTTTCATCAACCCCCATTGCAGCGGAAAAAGGCCGGATCGAGATCGATTCCTTCCGTGTCAAAAAGTTCAGCGACAGTTTCCGTATTGATGTCGAAGCTGATTTTGTGCTGAGCAAAACGATGAAACGGGCGCTAAGGAACGGAGTGAATCTCTATTTCGTCACGCGGCTTTTGATCATGAAGCCACGCTGGTACTGGCTAGATGAAGAAATTGCGCGCTCCAAGGAAAGAATCGAACTCAGCTACCAGGCACTGACCCGGCAATACCGGCTGGTTCAGCGCGGCCAATCCCGCAGCTTCCCCACACTCAAGGCAGCCTTGGCAGCACTTGGACATCAGCCGGATCTGCTGATCAGGGAAAACAAACCACTGCTGCCCGATTCCACTTATACGGCCGTTCTACAAATCTGGCTGGATATTTCACGCCTATCCAAGCCCTTTCAACTGGAATGGCTTGATTCCGAGGACTGGAATCTCAGTTCTGAGAAAAAAATCTGGCAGATCAAGTTCCCTCCTGCAGCTGAAGCCGGGAATAAATCTGATCTTCGCGGATCGGCTAATCCATGAAATATGTCATTCTGGTGGTGGCCGGGTTAAGTACCGTGATGCTGTATTTGCTGGCCTCATCCGGAGCCAATACCGAATTTTTTGAGCGTCATTACCGCTGGCTGATTGTCAGCATTACCGTTTTTCTGGTACTTCTGATCGGGATCACAGGATTTCTGCTCGGACGGTTACGCCGCCGCCTCAAGACCGGACAGTTTGGCTCCAGACTGGCGCTCCGGCTATTGATCGTGTTTTCATTGATGGCCATTCTTCCAGGCGCGCTTATTTACAGCATCTCGGTACAGTTCCTGGAGAAAAGTATCGAATCCTGGTTCGATGTCAAAGTGGATCGGGCGCTGGAAGGTGGACTCACGCTTGGCCAGACGGTACTGGATAATCTCCTGGAAGAATTGCAGAAAAAAGCACAGGCTGCCGCGCTTAATCTGGCCGAACCAGCTACATTTCCCCTGACAGTTCTAAATCAGCTCCTGATTCAATCACAAATACAGGAAGCCACCCTGTTCAATCAGGAAGGAAAGGTCATTGCCTTTACCGGCCTGGATGATGCTGCATTATTTCCCGAAATTCCCAATACGGAAGCTATGCGGCATATCCGCATGCAGAAGAATTACAGCGCGATTGAAACACTTGCCAACAACACGCTCTATCTGCGTGTCCTTGTTCCCGTCAACGTGCTCAGTGCCGAAGAAGATATCCGGGTATTGCAGGTGCTGCAACGTGTACCGGAATCCATCGCACATAATGCAGAAATCGTACAAGCCGGATTCAGCGATTATCAGGAACTGATGCTATCCCGTCAGGGGCTGACACGGCTATATAGCGTCACACTCACCCTGGCCTTGCTGCTCGCCTTGTTTTCTGCGCTCGCCAGTGCTTTTGTAATCAGCGAAAAACTGAGCGCACCACTGGGGTTACTGGCTGAAGGCACACGGGCGGTGGCACAGGGAGATTTTAGCCGCCGGCACCAGATACACAGTACCGATGAATTCGGTGCACTGACGGAATCATTCAATCTCATGACCGAGCAACTGGCTGTGGCACGCCAAATAGCCCAGCAAAACCAGCAGGAAGTCGAGAATGCACGAGCTTATCTGGAAAACATTCTGGCCAATCTGTCATCGGGTGTGATCGTCTTTGATCAATCATTGAGAATACGTGCTGTCAACCAAAGTGCTGAACAGATCCTGCAGATCCCATTGATGCGTTTTGCAGGATTAACCGTGGAAGAATGTGCCGAACAGGAATCCGGGTTGAAACTACTGGCTGGCGAAATAAGAAGTGGATTCAATACCGGGGAAGCGGGTGAATGGCAACGCCAGGTATTGCATTTCACAGCAGACAAGGAACAGGTCCTGCTTCTGCGCGGCTCCCGCCTACCCCAGACATCCGGCGGTGGTGGTGTGGTGGTATTCGATGACATCACCAGCCTGTTGCAGGTACAACGCACCGTAGCCTGGGGAGAAGTCGCACGACGACTGGCTCACGAAATCAAGAATCCGCTGACGCCGATCCAGTTATCTGCCGAACGCCTGCAACACAAACTGGTAAACAAACTTGATGAACCGGACGTCAAAATACTGAAGCGATCCACTGAAACCATTGTCAGCCAGGTTGAAGCCCTGAAAAGAATGGTGAATGAATTTCGCGAGTATGCGCGTGTTCCCGAACTGGAATTGTGCCAGCTGGACATCAATCGACTGGTGCAGGAAGTTCTGGCGCTTTACCAGGCAAGCGACAACACTGGAAACGAATCTCCGCACCCTCCCATTACCCTGCAACTGGCGGGAGATATTCCGCAAGTCCGGGGAGATCCGGCCAGACTTCGTCAGATCATCCACAATCTGCTGCAAAATGCACAGGATGCTCTGGTGAATACAGAAGACGCCAGAATCACTGTGCAGACCAGAGCGGCGAACAATGGCATCGAATTAAATGTGACTGACAATGGCAAGGGATTCCCGGAGCAGGTCAAAGCACATGCATTTGAACCCTACGTTACTACCAAGCAAAAGGGAACGGGCTTAGGACTGCCGATTGTCAAGAAAATTGTGGATGAACACGGGGGCACAATCAAAATACAGAACATTCAGCCCCATGGTGCCCAGATCTCGATTACGTTGCCCGCTTTATCCGGCAATAACGCACAAACTGCGACTCAATCCACCCCGATTTAAGAACCAAATTATTCAAATATCATGACACGGCAGAAAATCTGCTTGCCTGGCCAGAAAATTTTGCATGCTGAAAACAGGAAAGGCACAATAATAACGTCATTTCTCTGTCACACGCGCTTGGCAACCAATAACAAAACCCGCTAGTTTCAAGTGGCAAAACTTCACGGGCGAATATACTCGTTTCAGCACTCAAAATTCTTGCACTTCCGTTTTACAAAGGTAAGGATCATATGACTAATAACACTATTCTCGTAGTAGATGATGAACTGGGAATTCGAGAATTATTATCTGAAATACTGGGAGATGAAGGCTATAACGTAGCTTTGGCAGAGAATGCGGAACAGGCAAGAAATTATCGCAGTCAGACCCGTCCCGATTTGGTATTGCTGGATATCTGGATGCCAGATACGGATGGTATTACGCTCCTGAAAGACTGGTCGAATAATGGCCTTCTCACTATGCCTGTAGTCATGATGTCCGGACACGGCACAATTGATACAGCAGTAGAGGCCACGCGTGTCGGTGCGGTTGGCTATCTGGAAAAACCGATCCCACTGCAGAAACTACTCAATACCGTTGGGCAAGTCATGCGCGGCGGCAAGCAGCAAAAATCCTCCTCCACACTCTCCCTGTCCAACCTGGGACACAGCGGACTGATTACCGATCTCAGAAAAAAACTCGAACAGGTGGAAAACCTCAAAATTCCTGTTTTGCTAACAGGAGAACCTGGTGTCGGTGTTGAACACTGCGCCCGGTTTCTGCATCGTCCCAACACCGCCTGGGTTGCTCCAGAATCCTGCTCCTTCCTTGCTGATAGCCCTCTGGCTCAACTGGAACAGGCCAGAGGAGGATTACTTTTTCTGGGAGAAATCGGCGACCTGAGCAAACTGGAACAAAAAGGGTTGCTACTTCTACTCGGAAAACTGGAGCAATACGGTGTCCGACTGGTTTGCGCCACGACGCGCCCTCTGGCAGAACTCACAGCACAGGGTATTTATCACCCAAAATTATTTGAAATATTGAGCCACCTCTGCATTACCGTTCCACCTTTGCGAGCCCACCGCGAGGATGTGCCGGAAATGGCCAACCAATTGCTCTCGGGCTGGATTGAGTCTGGAGAAATTTCACTTATGCACTTCAGCACAGCAGCACTGAATGCATTAAGAAATTATGACTGGCCGGGAAATCTTGCACAGCTGACAAGTATCGTTCATTCGCTCTCTCTAACCTGTACGGGCAATGAAATTTCTGTGGATGCCGTGCAGCAGGCACTAATTTTTTCCTCACGGGAGGCCGTTTCTGTCGTTTCAGATATCCCACTCAATATATCGTTGCGTGAGGCCAGAGATATTTTCGAGAAAAATTATTTTGAAAAGCTGATCGAACAGGAAGGCGGCAACATGACCCGGGTTGCCGAGCGTGCTGGCCTGGAACGCACACACCTTTACCGGAAAATCAAAACACTGGGAATCAAGCCACGTGGCCAGAATTATTAGGAAACCTCTGAAAAACATCAGCGAGGCAGTCAGTTCAAGGCAAGAAATTGGAGGCGTAAGTAAAATGTAGCGAACAGCCGCAAGGCTGGCCCGCAGGGCAAGGCGCTAGTGCTGAGTAAAAAACGGAGTTTATACGTAATAAGTAAGTATTTTGAGCTGATTTTTAACGCAAAAAATAACAACACAGGCCGTTTTTCAGAGACCCCTTGGCAGTAAATATCCCTTTCCGTAGGCCCCGATCTTGTTATAGATCAGCAAGAAAAATCAACTACTCAAAAAAATCAGATGACAAACTGACGTACAGACAGCCCTCCCTTTTTTAGCATTCACAAAAAGTAATACGTAAAACCAGAAACCACGTGCACTGCTACTTTACAATGGGCAGTCCCGTCAGTATAATTGCCGACTTGTTTTGACCGGGGGTATAGCTCAGCTGGGAGAGCGCTTGCATGGCATGCAAGAGGTCAGCGGTTCGATCCCGCTTATCTCCACCAGCATTCAGCATCACCTTTCACCTTGGTCCCCATCGTCTAGAGGCCTAGGACATCACCCTTTCACGGTGAGTACAGGGGTTCGAATCCCCTTGGGGACGCCATCATAACTTGGCGTAAATAGTATTAGTTTCACATCACCACACCGCACTAATAGTTATTGATGCAGTTTCTTAGCGCAACAGCCTTTTCGTGTTATACCACCGCCGCACCTGGAATGAGAATTCGGGTCATATAAGCGAACAACACATCAGGAAAATATACGTTTCTCCTGAATAAATCTGAGAATCTGGCTGCTCAATTGCTCATCCAGACAATCGAATACCCGCAGTTCATTCATCGATCTCAACCAAGTCAACTGACGTTTGGCCAATTGTCTGGTCGCAAAGACGCCCATTTCCCGCATTCTTTCCAGGTCAATTTCATTATCCAGATACATGCAAACCTGACGGTATCCCACACACCGCATTGAAGGCATATCGCCACTGACATTGAATTGTTCGCGAACCGTGCGTACCTCATCGACCAAACCAGCTTCCAGCATGACCGAAAACCGCTGACTGATATGTTCATGCAACACACCGCGCTCGCTTGGAAGCAAAGCAATATTGAAAACACGAAATGGAAAACTGGTATTTTGCTGCTGCTCTAGCATTTCCGACATAGGTTTTCCAGTCAGATAGCAGACCTCCAGTGCACGCTGTATCCGCTGACTGTCATTCGGTTGAATACGACCTGCCGTTACGGGGTCAAGCTGGCTTAAAACAGCATGCATAGCAGGCCACCCCTGCTTGAGAGCCAGGTGTTCCAGCTCTTCACGCATGGCATCATCTGCCGCAGGCAGCATAGCAAGCCCCTGCCGCAACACTTTGAAATACAGCATCGTACCCCCAACCAGCAATGGCACTTTGCCGTGCGCTGTAATTTCATGCATTAACAAAAGAGCATCCTCCCTGAAACGTGCGGCAGAATAGCTTTCATCCGGATTGATCAAATCAATTAGATGATGAGGAATTTCCGCTTGAGTTGATTTATCCGGCTTGGCACTACCAATATCCATATACCGGTAAACCTGAGCTGAATCGACAGCGATGATTTCCACCGGGAAACGTCTCGCAATCTCCAGAGCCATGGCAGATTTTCCACTGGCTGTGGGCCCCATCAGGAAAATTGCTGGTGGAAATTCAATATCAGGATGATTCACAGTGGACTGTTATCAGTTAGAATAAAAAGCGGAGCTGGTTGTTAGTAGGCACTTCGGGTGCTATCGGCCGTTATCCACTACGATTTCCACACAGCAACAAAAAAGCAGTAAACATTGTCTTCCACCCATCAGGAGAACTCTTGAAAATATTAGCCATTCTACTTTTACTCTCCATCCTGTACAGCCTGGGTTCCGCGTTTTATTTCATGATGAAGGATCAAGGCGACAGCACCCGCATGGTCAAATCACTCACCATGCGCATCACGCTCTCACTGGTATTGTTCATACTCATGATGTTATGGGTGTACATCGAATATATTCACGGTAACGGGAACTGAAACAAGCTGTATTTGCATCCCTGTCCGGGTATAAGACTACCCGGATCTATCAACATCCTCAGTAAATCACTTCCACCTTATCGCTGCCCAGGCTACTTGCCAGCGCCTCAATCAGCTCTTCATACAGATGAACGCGCCAGCGGCTGCCTAAATCGATTTCACAACATCCCGCCTGATTACGAAAATCTATCGATACTGCACAACCAGTCGGAGAAATAGCGCCACCCAGCCCACTTTCCGGAAGATAGGCAGATAGCAACTCCTTCAACTGTATAGGGGTAATGTGTCCGGGATCATCAATCATGATTCTCAGTTTCCTGGCGTGCATCGAGCGGGCAGAAGCATAATCATAAACTTCCTTTGCCACGATGCGCCTTTCGGCATTTTCCCCATTGCTGTTGCTGATCAGGGCTCTGACAACCAGTAACTGATCTGCTTTCATAAAGTGTGAACTCATGCTCAGCAAATCGCTATAAACCACCAATTCCACCCTCGCCAGGCCATCATCCAGCGTGACAATCGCCATCTTCCCACGGCGGGACATTTGCGTGCGTATGGCATAGATCACTCCAGCGATAAGTTGCAGTTCGCGTCCGGGACCAATCCGGTTAAGGCGTGCCGGGATGAAGCGGCTCAGTTCCCCGGCATAACTATCGTAAGGATGACCGCTCAGGTAGAACCCCAGCGCCATTTTTTCATTCAACAGCTTCTCTTTCTCCGGCCATGGTGCAACGCCGGTAATGGCCGGTTGCTGAATCTGGTCGGCACTTTCATCAAACAGGCTTACCTGACTGGCTGTCAGACTGCAATGCTCGGCATACTCAATAGCATTACTCACGGATGCAAACAACGCAGCACGATTGGCTTCAAGTGAATCAAATACACCTGCACGAATGAGTGCTTCAATGGTGCGGCGATTGACGATTCTCCGGTCGATACGCTGGCAGAAATCGAATACACCGGTAAATGCACCTTTCTGTTCCCTGGCTTGCACAATGGATGAAATTGCCGCCTCTCCCGTCCCTTTTATCGCTCCCAGACCATAACGGATCGTTTTATGATCAGCCGGAACAAAGTAATAATCCGATTGATTGATATCCGGCGGCAGAATGGCAATACCATTCAGCTTGCAGTCTTCGTAAAACACATTCACTTTGTCCGTATCATCCATATCCGATGACATACAGGCCGCCATGAACTCTGCCGGATAATGTGTCTTGAGCCAGGCGGTCTGGTAAGCGATCAGCGCATACGCGGCTGCGTGGGATTTATTAAAGCCATAACCGGCAAATTTCTCCATCAGGCCAAACAGCGTTACCGCATCAGCTTCGGCCATCCCGCCCTTGATCGCACCTTCAACGAAAATCGCACGCTGCTGCGCCATTTCCTCCACTTTCTTCTTGCCCATGGCACGCCGCAGCAGATCGGCTCCGCCCAAACTGTAGCCACCAATCACCTGGGCAATCTGCATCACCTGTTCCTGATAAATCATGATGCCGTAGGTCGGCCCGAGAATCGGCTGTAAACGGGGATCAAGATAATCCACCCGTTTGCCATGTTTGCGCTCGATGAAATCGGGAATCAGATCCATTGGTCCCGGCCGGTAAAGCGCCACCAGCGCGATCAGATCCTCAAACCGGTCAGGCCTGGCCCGTTGCAGCAAATCTTTCATTCCGCGCGATTCAAACTGGAAAATTCCGACGGTATTGCCCTTCGCCATCAGGGCAAACGTGGCTGCATCCTGCAAGGAAATCCTTTCCAGTGAGAAAGGATCCTTTTCCATGGGTTGCGCATCCGGCTCAGCAGCCAATCCGGGTGAAGCAGCCCGGTACCGCTGAATATCGGCCACTGCCCGATCGAGAATGGTCAATGTCCGCAGCCCGAGAAAGTCGAATTTCACCAGACCGATTTTCTCGACATCGTCCTTGTCATACTGGCTGACGACCGCATCTCCCGAATCCGCACAGTAAACCGGGCAAAAATCCGTGATTTTCCCCGGCGCAATCAGTACCCCTCCGGCATGCATGCCCACGTTGCGCGTCAACCCTTCCAGCCGTTCTGCCAGTTCCAGCAGATTACGCACATCTTCCTCTTCCCCGGCACGCTGATTGAGCAATGGCTCGATTTCACGCGCCTTGCGCAAGGTCATACCCAATTCGAACGGCACCAGCTTGGCCAGCTGATCGACAAAGTTATACGGCAGATCGAGCACTCGCCCGACATCGCGTACCACCGCCTTGGCGGCCATGGTCCCAAAGGTTGCAATCTGCGCTACGCTCTCCGTACCATAGCGGCCACGCACATATTCGATCACCTGCTCGCGCCGATCCTGACAAAAATCGATATCGAAATCCGGCATGGAAACCCGCTCCGGATTCAGGAATCGCTCGAACAGCAGATCGTAAAGCAGTGGATCCAGATCCGTAATCCCGAGGGAATAAGCCACCAGCGATCCCGCACCGGAACCGCGCCCGGGACCAACTGGCACATCATGCCGCCTGGCCCAGCTGATAAAGTCCGCCACGATCAGAAAGTAACCGGCAAATCCCATCTGGATGATGGTATCCACCTCAAAATCCAGCCGCGCCTGATAGGCCGATTGTTTGGCTTCACGCTGTGCAGCATCCGGAAACGATTGCTGCAGGCGCGCTTCAAGACCGATTTGAGCCTGCGCACGCAGATGCTGTTCGATGCTGATTCCGGCAGGCACAGGAAAATCCGGCAACCGGTTGATACCCAGTTCCAGCATCAGCGAACAACGCCGGGCAATTTCCACGCTGTTGGCCAGTGCTTGTGGAACATCGCGGAACAGTTCGCTCATTTCCGCCGGGGTTTTGAAATACTGCTGTTCAGTGAAATCCCGGGGGCGCCGGCGATCTCCCAGCACATATCCCTGTGCAATGCACACGCGCGCTTCATGTGCCCTGAAATCCTCCGGCTGCATGAATTGCACCGGGTGTGTTGCCACCACCGGCAATTTCAGGCCGGAAGCCAGATCCAGCAAAGCATATCCTGATTGTTCCTCGCCGGGCCGGCCGCAACGTTGTATCTCCAGATAAAACCTGCCGGGGAACAAATCCGCCCATTGCAGCGCAGCTGTGACTGCGGCAGGTCGGTCTGCCGGCAATAATTGTCTAACCTCCCCCTGCTCTCCCCCGGACAAGGCGATCAGCCCTGCTGTACCAGCCTCCTCTTCCCGGAACCAGTCTTTTTTCAGCTCGGGGCGGCCGAGGCGCATATTCTCGCGATAAGCACGGGATAACAGGCGGCTCAGCAGCAAATAGCCGGAAAAGGATTGGCACAGCAACAACAAGCGAAAAGGCCGATCAGCATCAGTTTCGTTGGTGATCCAGACATCGCAGCCAGCTATTGGCTTGATCCCGGCCTTGAGCGCACATTGATAAAACTTGACCAGGCCAAAGAGATTGGAAAGATCTGTCAACGCCAGCGCCGGCATGCCGGTATCGCGCGCTTTTGCAACGGCTTCCTCGATCCGCACGATACCGTCCACGACGGAGTATTCGCTGTGCAACCGCAAATGGACAAAAACAGGGTCAATCGGCATGGTGATACAATAACAACACTGACTAAATTTTTGAAAAATAACTGGATAACCAGAGGGGCAAGGGTACTTCCTGTCTTGCTGGTCCATTTTACATCATGCTGAAAGCCCCTGAACTACTCCTGCCCGCCGGCTCTCTGGAAAAAATGCGTGCTGCCTATGCTTTTGGAGCAGACGCCATCTACGCCGGCCAGCCACGTTACTCGCTGCGCGCCCGTAACAATGAATTTACACTGCCCCAGCTACAGGCAGGCATTACCGAAGCACATCAGCTCGGCAAGAAATTTTTGTGGCGAGCAACCTGATGCCGCACAACAGCAAGGTCAAACCCTATCTGCGCGACATGGGCCGGTCATCGAACTGCAGCCCGATGCGCTGATCATGGCAGATCCCGGCCTGATCATGCTGGTGCGGGAAAATGGCCGGATGTGCCCATCCATTTGTCTGTCCAGGCCAACACCGTCAACTACGCCGCTGTCAAATTCTGGCAATCCGATCGGCCTGACCCGCGTCATCCTCTCGCGTGAACTGTCGCTGGAGGAAATCGAAGAAATCCGCACACTCTGCCCAGATATGGAACTCGAAGTATTCGTGCACGGCGCCCTGTGTATCGCCTACTCCGGACGATGCCTGCTATCCGGCTATTTCAACCATCGCGACCCCAATCAGGGGACCTGCACCAATTCCTGCCGCTGGGATTACAAGGTCAAGGCCGCTGAAGAAAATGCCAGCGGCGACATTGAACTGCAAAAAATCGATTTTGATTTCAGCGAGGCACTTCAGGCAACGGAATCCTCTTCCTTCAGTAACACGGCCATCAAACGGCACCCTGCGGCCGATCAGGTTTATCTGATCGAAGAAAGCCAGCGGCCGGGGCAACTGATGCCCGTGATGGAGGATGAGCATGGTACCTACATCATGAATTCAAAGGATTTGCGCGCGGTCGAGCATGTCGCGCGCCTGACTGAAATCGGCATTGATTCCCTCAAGGTCGAAGGACGAACCAATCGGCCATTATGTCGCCCGCACGGCACAGGTTTACCGCCAGGCGATCGATGATGCCGTACAGCATCCTTTCAATCCTGCGCTGCTCAGCCAGCTGGAAGGACTGGCGAACCGGGCTATACCGATTGGTTTCATCAGCGCCATCACAGCCAGGAAACCCAGAATTATCTGCGTGGCTATTCCTGAATCCTCCCGCAGCCAGTATGTGGCGATATCGAACATGGACACCGCCACCGGCATGGCCGAGATTCTGGTCAAGAATCGCTTCAGACCGGTGATCGCCTGAGATCATTCACCCCTCCGGCAATCGTGTCATCCAGCTTGAACAAATGCAGGATCTCGACGGCAATACCGTCAGCATCGCGCCTGGCAGCGGCCACCGTGTCCGAATCCCGCTGAATGGCGACATCGAAAAAGCATTTGTCGCCAAATTTTTATAGATCTAAGAGCCTGTTTACGATCTTCTGAGTAGCAGAGCCAGGAAAGCCATGGCGGATAAATCAAGCTGGTATTGAGTTTACGCTCGCAGTTTTCCACAGCCGCCGATTCTTCTCCAGCCAGGCAAAGCTGCGCCAACAATCCAGCGTTTGGGCATGACCTTGAAGGTATGCAGCTCAATCCGCTTGGCAATCTGCACTGTGACGGCCTCCCAGGATTTTCGCACCTCTGGCAAACGGTTTCCGGCTATAACCGCTGTCGCCAGCAGACTTTGCACGTACCAGGTTCGGTTTGCAGCGCGCCAACGCTGCAATGCGCCTTGCGATCGGTTTACCCGCTGGTCACCTGCAATGGCGTGGCAAGCCTTGCGTATCGACCGCGATATGGCGTTTGATGCCCGATACCTTCTTGCCAGCGTCATAACCCTTCTGACCCGCCGCATCCGTGTTCTTCACGCTCTGCGCATCCACGATCAAGAACGCTGCGCGTTGCGCCCTGTTCTCAGGGCCGCGCCAACCTGATTTTTATCGCCGCTCCAGCACGCTTACACCGTGCTGGTCACATCCTCCATTACGCCAATAGGCGTACACCTCTGCCATTTGGGAAACTCGCCAGGCAGGAACCTCCATTGGCAACCGGTGCAGCAGATACAGTACCGCACAGGGACTCGCATAGATCCACCGTCGGGCTTGGTGCTGCGTCGGACACTACGCAGAAGTGGCTCTATCCCGGCAAATTGTTCTCTGCTGATATCGCTAGCATATTTCGTTCTCTTCATCCCCGTATTATCAGCGATGGAGAAAGATTGTAAACCACCGAACCTGTTCAAAATCTTTGACAAGAAGAGCTGGAAGGCCATATGGATAAACCGCAAGCTGGTAGTGGTTTACGCTCGCAGTTTTTCCACAGCCGCCGATTCTTCTCAGCCAGGCAAAGCTACGCCCAACAATCCAGCGTTTGGGCATGACCTTGAAGGTACTGCAGCTCACTCCGCTTGGCAATCTGCCTGTGACAGGCTCTCCCAGATTTTTCGTACCTCTTCAGCAAACAGTTTTCGGGTAGCCGCTGTCGCACAGCAGACTTTGCGTGCTCCAGTTCTGGTTTGCAGCGCTCCAGCGCTTGCAATGCGCCTTTGCGATCGGTTACCTCCGCTGTTGTCACCGCAATGGCACGCGGCAACCTTGCGTATCTACCGCGATATGGCGTTTGATGCCCGATACCTTCTTGCCTGCGTCATAACCCTTCTGACCCGCCGTGTCCGTGTTCTTCACGCTCTGCGCGTCCACGATCAAGAACGTGCTGCAAGCGTTGCGCCCTTGTCTGGTACGAACCTCGCCAACGGATTTTTTTTAACGCCCGCTCCAGCAGACTCACTCCCTGCACATCTGGCTCGCTCCAGATCGTGAAGTATGCATGCACCGTGCGCCACTTCGGAAAACCGTCCGGCAACAGGCGCCACTGGCAGCCGCTCTTGAGTAAATATAGTACCGCACAGAATACCTCGTACAAATCCACGGTTCGCGGACGTGTCTTCTTCCGCGCACCCTCAACAACAGGCGCACCTGCTCAAACTGTTCGACCAATATCACTAGGGTGTGTTCTCAATCGTCAACCAGGCGATAGCGCAGTAGCTGGACGAACGACAGGAAGGATTGTGCGGGTTTGTCGTAGCGCGTGGCGATGCGTCTGAATTGTTTGATACGTGCGGAAACGCAACTCGATCAGATTGCGGGTCTTGTAGATATGGCGGTCGAACGCGCGGGTTGAGTCTGTTGGAGCGTGGCGGGATGACCGCCTGACTGCCTTGGTTGTAATCGCGGTGACGAAGGCATCCGAGTCGTACCCTTTGTCAGCCACAACGAATCTGACGGGCTGATCCTGATCAGTGCATCGCTTATGTCGATATCGGCAACTGGCCGGCCGAGAGATTATCCGCAGCGGATTGCCCAAGGCATCCACGGCGACATGCAGTCGGTGGTCCAGTCCGTGAACGGCCAATTCCCCTGTTGGCCTGCTTTGCGCCAGCGGAGTGCTGGTAGGGCGCACGATGGTCGAGTCAATGAACAATGCTCCGTCAGCATCGCCTTGCAGTGCTGTTGCCACGCTCAGACAACTTTCGCGCCAGCGCGAGAAGCGGACGAAAGTCCGATGCCAATGCCCGCTCTTCGGGCAGGTCACGCCACGGACTGCCGGTACGCATGATCCAGAGAACGGCTTCGACAAAGCGTCGGTTGTCCCGCCGTGCAGCCAGGATCGCCCTTCTTGCCCGGCAATAGCTGCTCAATGCGTGCCCACTGGTCATCTCGTAACATCATCCGGTCCATCCTGACTCCTGCGCAAAAGTCAGGATATGACCATAATTCATCCACTATGAACAGCCCCTCGCCATGTCATTGACCGTGAACGATTTATTCAGCGTCAATTGCATATGGCATACAGCTATTCGCATGATTGAGAACATGCCCTAGAATAGTACTTTCTCATTCAAAAAGTATCTACCAAAATAAGATTTTGAACAGGCTCTAAGCACTGCCATAAAAGGGGGAACTACCACTCCTGGCCAAGTAAAAGTGTGTTTGGCGATATAAACAGTTACCTTACACCGATGGACGATCAAGCATCAGAATCTATGCTTGGCAAGAGTGATAACAAAACGTTTATGTACTTATAGCTGAAAGAATACTTGGCGCGCCCAACACGATTCGAACGTGTGACCCCCGCCTTCGGAGGGCGGTACTCTATCCACTGAGCTATGGGCGCTTGGAGAGGAATTTCTTGTTGGAGTCTTGTTTTTTGCAGGAAATGAGCAAAATGCAGCTAATACGCAAAAAAACTTTATGGATCAGGCCAGCGTTTCTCAAATAGTGAGCCGCCATTATACAATCTTCTGGTAATTGTTTTAACGCGGCATCAAAAGAAGGCAACTGAAGCGAGAAATTATTTTTTTGTTTTCTGTTCCTGACTCGGCCATGAAAAATAAACGTAGCCCTTTTGAGGGATTTTTGCCTCTTTGAATCGTTTCAGTGCCTCACGATCCACTTCTTTATCCCACCAAATTGCTCGTGCTTCCTTTTGTTTTTCTACGAGTTCCGGCCGTTTCGCCAACAATTCCCGCATAAACTTTGTGTGCTCTGATTCGTAGAAATAATCCATATTGACTTGCCTCTAAATCACAAAACCATCAAATTTTTTCTTCAAATATCGGGCAGTATTTACTTACACCAACCCGACTTTATACACATATTTGGTGACCATTATAAATCAGTAACAAAAATGCCAAGGAGAAAAATAGCGGATCAATAACAGGTATGAGGTATTCACAGGCATCACCAGTTATTGAGAAACTTCCGAGCTACCAGAGCACGCCTGACGATTATTGCGTGTGCTGTATTAGATCACAATACAAAAGGATTTTTGGTCAGCGCAACTGCCACAATGTAGGCAAACACGATTTGCGCCAATATCCAGGCTGTCACTTTTGTCCGTCGTGTTTTACCTAATCTGAAAGCAACAAAGCCGAGCAGGATATAAACCAGCAAGCCAACAATCTTGGCTGCCAACCAGGTTTCAACCAGCGGATTTCTATGGGTTAGAACTGCGAGCGTAATGGCACTCAGCAACAAAACCGTATCGTTAACGTGTGGTACAACCTTAACCCAGCGTTGCTGCAGCCGGGGAGAAGTCGTCAGCATCCATGTCCCACGCAATACAAACAGCGTGTAGCTGATGGCCACGCACGACACATGCAAATATTTCAGTATGAAGTAGTCAATCATCATGTTCAGAAAAATAGCCAGCCATGACTACCTGCAACAGCACCTGCCACAGCAACCAGGCTTAGGCTCAACAGAAGCCAGTGCATTCGTTGCATTCTGTCCAGAGTAGCCTCGGGATCCTGTTGTGCACTTTCACTGGCTTTTTTATGCAATACGCGCGGCTCCAGCACAAACAAAAACAGGGTAAATATACCCCACACTAGTACCATAGCATGCATCCACCAGTAGCGTATCTCGGTAAAACGATACCAGGCATCAAGCACATGAACCATGTAAAAACCACTCAATCCGACCAGCATCGTAGTGAATCTGGCCTGACGTGCAAAACGTTTCTCAATACGCTGAAAGATATTCATCCGGTCATAATCCGGTGGCATTCGCGCTATTACCGGCAACAATGTGGTTGTCACCATTGCAACACCACCTATCCACAGCACCACGCCCAGCACATGCAATACTCTTGCCAACACAAAATCTTCCATTTCGACCACCCTCCGGCTAGCTAAACCGAATCCAACATTTTAATCTGATCACTCTCCAGCCCAGCCGTACGCTTCATCGTAATCAGGGAATACGACCACATCCGCATCCGTAAACAAATTGGAAACCCACGCACTCCACACTTGCCATTGACTATCTGTTACCACAGCCACACGGTTGATTTTACTGCCATGCTCGCGCATAAATTTGATTTCTTTCCAGGCAACATCCATCGAATATGACACCATATCACGCAAATCCAGCAACAAATTGGCCTCCCCACTAAAATGAAACTGGTACAGCACCTGATCTTCGAATTGCTTGAAATCATCCAGGGTAAATTCCCCGATAATGGCGACAACAATAAGATTGTCATTTTTTTCAATATTGATCATGGGTCATAAACTCCGTGTGATGAATGTTAATTGTGAATAAAAACAATCGGGGTGACGCTGGTATCATTGAAAATCTGCCATACAGGAGATCAATCATCCAGAGTAATAACGTCCGGACGTTGTGCCGGTATCTTCCGGATACATAACAATCCGCCCAGAATGATCAGTCCCATTCCCATCCACGCAGAAACGGGCAAACGTGCATCCCAGAGAAACAAATCCAGCAATCCAGCAAATAGTACCGAGCTATAAGAAAGCACGCCAACAGTGATGATATTGCTTCCTCGGTGCGCACGTGAAATGGCCAGCTGCGCCAAGGTTGCTGTCACGCCGATACCCAGCACCAGCATCAGACTATGCAGATTGACTGGACTAAAGGCAGTAAATACCAGCCACACGCCGGTGACGACTGTACAGACCAGGGTAAAATAAAACACAGTGATCCACTCTGACTCACCTAGTTCACTCAACTGCTTGACATGGTAATGAGCGACACCTGCGAACAAGCCGGAACCTATACCGATTAGCGCCATATACCACTGACCTTCCGCCAAAGTAGGTCTCAGCAGCAAAATCACACCCATGAAACCCATTACCAGTGCTGCTGCCAGTAACCAGTTGAATTCTTTTTTCAGAAGCATCATGGCCAAAAATGCCAAAAACAGCGGCCAGGTATTATTTAACGAAATCGCGGTTGCTAATGGCAATTGCAAAATACAGTAAAAAAACAGCAGCACGCCACACAACCCGGACAATCCACGCCAAAAATGGGTTTTCCAATGTTCGGTCACAAGAGGCATGCCATAGGCGCGCATGGCCAGGAAAGTTGTAACAACCCCCACCAACGACCGATAAAATACCAGCTCGGTATTGGAAAAGAACGTTGCAGCCAGTTTGACCAGCACCCCCATACAGGCGAACAAGAAACCTGCCACCAGCATCCATAACGAGGCCATTCCAGCTGCCAAACCCCGGTTTATTAAAGATGCGGCTCAATTTCGCGCCGCAGGAAACGGTGAAAATGTTCCATGCCCGCCTCCATCGGCTGCTGATAAGGCCCCGTTTCATTCATCCCCTGCTCATATAAAGCACGCCGCCCTGCTGTAATTCGCCTGCAGATTTCATCATCTTCCCTGGCGGTTTCCTGATAGGCAGCTTGCTCTCGCTCTACAAATTCACGTTCAAACAGGGCAATTTCTTCCGGATAATAAAATTCGACAACATTCATGCACTGCTCCAAACCAGTTGGCAATAGTGTGCTGACAACCAGCGTATTTGGATACCATTCAACCATGATATTAGGGTAATAAAGCAGCCAGATCGCTCCATGGCGGGGAATCTGCTGATTGTTCTGCTGCAGCACTTGCGCGTGCCACTCCTGATACACCTCCGAACCCGCATGATTAAAATCGGGATTCACACCAACCGTCTGTACGCTGTACCAATCACCAAATTCCCATTCAAGCTGCCTGGTATCCACGAAATGGCCCAACCCTGGGTGAAAGGGATCAACGTGGTAATCTTCCAGGTAAACCTCTATAAACGTTTTCCAGTTGCACTGATAGTGGTCTATCTGCACCCGATCCAGGACATGCCCGGAAAAATCCAGTTCAGCTTGCGATCGCATGTCAGCCAGATCACGGTGAATGTTACGCTTGCCGGCAAAAATCAGCCCATTCCAGTGCTGCAAACCTGTTTTTCCCAGATTCAGACATGGATTTTTGCTGAAATGCGGCGCACCCAATAATTTGCCATCCATTGCATAAGTCCAGCGATGGATGGGACACACTATATTTCTGGAATTACCACGCCCCTCAAGGATAGTAGCCTGGCGATGGCGACAGATATTTGACAGCAACTCGATACCATTTTCGTTACGAACGAGGACTTTGGCATTGTTTTGTGCGGCCGATACATAATAATCGCCCATCTCTGGCACCATCAGTTCGTGCCCGACGTACCCCGGACCCTGATCAAACAACAACTGTTTTTCCAGCTCGAATATCCGTGGATTCAAATACCAATCAATAGAAAGTTGCGGTTGTGCGAGTGCAGCATCGGAAGTTTGTACAAAGCTGGACATATATTTTCAGTATCACCTCTCTGTCAGGAAACAAATACAAAACCCACCGGGAAAGAAAATTGAAATTGCTGCGACAGAATACCTTAGCAGTGAACATGATCTTTTTCCACTCAATCACTTGACGCAGATGGGCATAAACATAACAGCAAATCAATTTGTTACAAGCATATCGACGCCGGATAACATCATAATCCCGTCATTTCAAGATTTAGCCACACTGCTTTATTCATCGACTATAATCAGCCATCCATACCGGGTTGTAATCTGCAAATACCGTTAAAATGGCGCATTATCCTCTTCTATTGCAGGATTACAATTGCAATGTGCTACTAACGAGCGGATTGCCATGTCACAAACAATCTAACTTGCATTATCTCAATACAATGAAAATAGTGAACAAGAAAACCACCATCCAATTGCTCATCACAAGCCTGTTCGCATTAAACCTGACAGCGTGCGACAGCCAGCAGGAAACCATTGTCGATAAAAAACAGGTTGTAAAACTTCAGGGGCCGGCTACTGGCGTCCTGACTGATTCCGCCGTGGAAGGCGTATCGTATGCAGCTGCATCTGGCGCATCGGGAATAACCGATGCAACCGGTCTTTACAAATTCAACCACGGTGATAGCGTCGAATTCCGTATTGGCAAGCTGAATCTTGGCAAAATTAATGCAACAGGGCTGACTACGGCAATCGAACTTGCTGCTGGCGATCAGAACAAACTGCTCAATCTGCTGATTCTGTTTCAATCGCTCGATGCAGACAATGACCCCAACAATGGTATCTCCATCCCACTGGCTGCAGCTGATGCCCTCGATGCCTCTCTTGATCTGAAAACTGATCCCGCCAACTTCTCAAACTCCCCGGCTCTTGCTGCTGCCCGTGAGGCCGCCAGCATTCCTGGCAGTATCAAAACAGCGGATGAAGCCAATACACATTTTTTGTCGCAAGCAGTCAATCTTCTGGGCAGCCATCTCTGGGTAAATCAGGATGACACCAGCCTGAATTTCTTCCGTTTTTCAACTGATGGCAGCGGAGAATATCTGCATGGAATCGCTACTCCGGATGATTCATGCGATGCCAACCGTTCCTGTGGCAGCAAACTGGTATTTACTGCTGGCGTGGAATACGGCACAGCCAAAGCAGTCGAATATGATGAGCGCGGCTTCAAACTCGTCAGCACAACCGAGGTGGATACCGATTTACAGTCAGGGTTATCGCACCCTCGCCCCAAATGGCGTATTTACACTGATGGAAACGAGCTGATCATCTCTGATATCGTGATCGTACAACGCGAAAGAAAACAGGCAAGCCTGTTTGGTGAACTGTTCCATATCTCTGAGCCACTGCAACTCAGCTCTGATGATGAAGTAGCCGAGACTACCGTACAGGAAATCCGTTACCCGAGAATGAATAACTCGGAAAGTATCGTAGGCGCCTGGACAGCAAATAAGGATTCGATCAAATCGCCTGTTTTCCTGTTTTTCCCAGATAACCGCTATATGCTGGTTGATCCGACCGGCAACGCTACACAGTCCACACCGGCTGCATGCGCCAAACCTGGTGTTGAGCTGGCCACCTACTCGTTTGATCCGGCCAGCAGCACACTGAAACTATCCAGTTTCACCTATAACCCGGCCGGTTGCGCAGGTTTGTCAGGGCATGACGGCAAACCGATCACTTTCAAGATCAATGGCAATGCACAAAATGCAACACTCTCGGGAAATGGGCTCGCACCTATCTCCCTGCAACGCATCTCCAACTGACAATCGCTCAAAGAAAAACCGGTTTACCGGAAACGTGTGATAACCACACCATTCTTCCGGTAAACCGGTTCCGGAAATTTCCGGCATGACAGTTGTTCGCGTCGCACTGGATGTTCCGGTTAACCAGTTGTTCGACTATCTCGCCCCGGATGCAAATGCAACTGATATTGGCCGCTGCATTTCCGTCCCCTTCGGCAACCGGCAAACTTCCGCAGTGATCCTGTCTATCTGCGAAACATCCACCCTCCCGGATGAAAAGCTAAAGAACGCGGGACACATCAACCGCTCGGTTCCTCCCCTGCCCCAGTCAATACTCGAATTATTCAACTTCTGCAGCCATTATTACCATTACCCGATCGGACAAGTGATCATGAATAGCTTGCCCGTATTGCTGCGCAAATTCAAACAACCCGCCCACCCAACATCCGGGCAATACATTCACCGGGTATTAACTTCCGTCGGCAAATCCCTCTCTCTTTCCGATATACCGGTGCGGGCGAAGGCAAAGCGCCAATTACTTTCCCTGCTGCTTGAGCATGGGATGCTTACAGCAGAAATCTGCAAAACCATGTCACCCCATGCGCGCAGACTATTGCATGAATTCGAGGAGCTGGGCTGGGTAGAACGAGTGATCGCCCCACTGGAAAAAACCGTTTTCAGCACGACTCCTGCTCCTGTGCCGACAGCCGAACAAACACACGCCATATCAGAAATCCTGAATAACGCAGAAAGGTTTACACCCTGGTTGCTTAATGGCATCACCGGCAGCGGCAAAACAGAAGTTTATCTACGGGTCGCTGCCGCATTACTGGCGCAAGGAAAGCAAATCCTGATCCTGGTACCAGAAATCAACCTGACCCCGCAACTGGAAGGTGTTTTCAGGCAACGTTTTCCGGGAACGAATCTTGTCAGTCTGCACAGCGGCCTGAATAACAGCGAGCGCCTGCAAGGCTGGTTGCGGGCGCAACAGGGAGAAGCCGGCATTGTTCTGGGAACGCGCCTGGCTATCTTTACCCCCATGCCGAAGCTGGGTTTGATCATTGTCGATGAAGAACAGGATCATTCATTCAAACAACAGGATGGTTTGCGTTACTCAGCGCGCGATCTGGCCATTTACCGCGCCAGGCAAGCCAATATTCCCATAATTCTGGGATCGGCCACACCTTCTCTGGAAAGCTATCATCAGGCACGCATCGGCCGTTACCGATTGCTGCAACTGCGCTCGCGCGCCATCAGCCAGGCTACCCTGCCAGCCATCCGCTGTATTGATTTACGGATTACTCCGGTTCAGGAAGGATTAACCGGATCAGTGCTTGATGCACTGCGCTACTGCCTGGCCCGGAAACAGCAAAGTCTGGTGTTTATCAACCGGCGCGGCTATTCGCCAGTATTGCTATGTAAATCCTGCCGCTGGATTGCCACCTGCAAACGTTGTTCCAGTCGCCTGGTCGTCCATTTGCGTGAACGCCAGCTGCGCTGCCATTATTGCGGGGATCAGCAGCCAGTCTCACCGGCCTGTCCGCAATGTGGAGATCCGGATGTTCTGCCGTTTGGCCACGGTACACAGCGGGTCGAGGCGGCACTGACCCACCATTTCCCGGATGCGCGCATTTTGCGCGTCGATCGGGACAGCATTCGCCACAAGGATGCCTGGCAGAAAATGCTGGATCGGATTCACCGGGGAGAAGCAGATATCCTGGTCGGCACCCAGATACTCGCCAAAGGGCATGATTTTCCGAATCTCGCGCTGGTTTGTGTACTTAATGCCGATGCATCGCTTTACAGCACCGATTTTCGCGCAGAAGAACATCTTTTCTCACAGCTGATGCAAGTGGCGGGACGTGCCGGCCGGGCACATATTCCCGGTACCGTTCTGATTCAAACCGAGCTCCCGCAACACCCGCTTTATCTGGCATTGATGCGGCAGGATTATGCCTTGTACGCGCAAATTCAGTTAAAAGAACGCAAAGCAGCTGGTTTCCCACCTTTTGTTTATCTGGCGGTGTTGCGTGCAGAAGCACCCGCGCTCGTGGATGCGGTGGAATTCTTACAACAGGCAGCAACCGTTGCAGTCACTGCACAAGAGTATTCCCGCGTACAGCTTTTTGATCCGGTTTCCGCCCAGATGGTACGGCTCAAGGGACTGGAACGGGCGCAGCTGCTGATTCAGTCGCGCTCACGCAAACATTTGCAAACGTTCCTTGGGGATTGGCTGCGGCATATCACCGCACCACCAGCTCGCAAAAAAATACGCTGGCACCTGGATATCGATCCCCTGATACTTTGAACCCAGTCCGCGCAAAGATAGCTCAACTTACTCTTTAGGACCGCGAATCAACAACACCGGAACCGATGCAATTCGCGCCACGCCCTCGGCCACACTGCCAAGCAGCAACCGGCTGAAACCCGAATGACCATGGGTACCGATTACAATCAGCTCCGCCCGCCACCGCTCAGCTTCTGCCTCCAGAATACCGGCCACACGTTCATTATTCGATGGAATCAGTTTGGTTTCGACCGGAATGCCGGCAGCACGAACCATCGCCTCGGCACTGGTCAGTATTTTCTCACCACGGATATGGATCGTTTTCAGCAATTCCTCATAATTGAAATAATTTTCATCAACCAGATAAACCGCATCTTCGTAAACATGCACCAGCTCAAGCCTGGCATCCAGCTGTTTAGCCAGCTTGATCGCCTCCTGTAAGGCAAGGCTGGAAGTAACGCTACCATCCACCGCGACCAGAATCTTTTGATACATCCCTACCTCCTGCAGAAATTGACTAACTCAAACATTCCTGTTGCACACTTGCATCAACCAACTGCTATCAAGCACTACGCAAGCGGGTATATCTAATCGCCAAGACAGCCAGCATGGGCAATACAAATCCCAGAATCGACACTGTAATCAATAAAGCGCCCAGCTCGCTGTAATCTGCGGGAACCAACATACTGCCAGTTTCTGCATCCCTGATCTCACGAGTCACTGTGAACACCTGATTGATATATTTGGTCGCCAGCTGTGAGGCAGATAAAGCCAGATTGGTAAAGGAAGCCATGACTGCAAAAAAAGTGGCCTTGAGTTTTTCAGGTGCAGAATTGGCAATCCAGGCCAGCATGGGAATCATGGATATCTGCCCCAGCGGTGACTCCAAAGCTGTATCAATCACGGCAATAAAACGCGCATCGACCACACCGCCCGTGTGCGCAGCCGTCCATTCATGCAGGCCGAAATACATGGAAATGACCGGTAGCGACAAAATGGTACCGGCCACAGTCAGGACACCAATGACGTACGCCATGGACCGCTCGGCCATGAAGCGGCGAAAAATAAACATGCCAAACAATGTCAGAACCGAGCCGATCAATGAAAGCGTAGCCATAAACTGCTGATCAAAGCCCAATTCATCAATCATCCACCAGGTTGAACCTGCCCCAGGAGAGGGAATGGCGCGAAACACAAATACCAGCAAGGCGGTTCCCACCAGAACATTGCGAGCTTCACTTTCCAGATCGGCTGTAAGCTGCCTGATCAGAAACAGCACAATACCCATCGACAGGCAAAAGATGATCTCCTCCGCACCCGGGATTTGCACAATGCCGACCCCCAGGGAAATGATGGTAAACGCCAAGCCGCCACCCAGTATCCACCAGTTGACTGGTGGCGCATCCACATGCGCTCCTGTCAAAACATCAATCTGGGCACGATCCAGCCCGCGTGCAGAAAAATGTTTTATTTCGCGCTGCTTCATCCAGCCTGCCAGCCAGATTCCGCACACAGAAACCAGCGGGATCACCAGTGCAAGTTCATACACCAGCAAGTACGCTGCCGCCTTGTCTGTTTCCGACAGAATAGCCACATCCTTCATCAGGATCACATTGGCCACCGCAACCAGAATACCACCGCCAATAATAGCTACGCGGCCAAGCGTCTGCATCGTAATATGCATCTGCTTGCGTTTTTCCGGATCAACTAGTTGTCCATCGGCTTCAACCCGGGGTACTGCTTCCACCGTCATCGCATCGGCCACCACATCCTGCAACACGTAACCGATGGGAGCAAGCAAGGAGGCCAGCACATACCATTGCGCCAGCGGTGCAAATTCGCACATTGCTTCATCATGCCCAAGCAATCCAATCATGATGAACAGACTGGTTGCGATCAGACCGGCTCCCAGATAAACCAGCAAGCTCTTCCAGCGCCACATCAGATCCACCAGATGGCCCAGCGGCATTTTCAGCGCCCACGGCAGGGCCATCCAGAAACCGAGTGCCGCCAGAAATTCGGCGGACAACCCCAGTCGTTCCTTGACATAAAAGGTGCCGACTATCCCGGTCAGGCTCGAAATCCCCGCCGCCACATAAACCATCAGGGGCGGCAGATAGGAGAGTCGCATTTCTCTGCCCAAAGACAGCAAATTGATATCAACCCACCTGACCAATACGGCAGGCAGCCTTGTTACAGCCAGCCAGATATCCACTTATCGTATATCAGCCAGGCCGTTTGCCGATGCGTACCTGAACATCCTGCTGTTCCCGGTTTCGCAAAATGGTAAGGGCAGCTAACTTACCTGGCGCAAGCGATGCCACCAGATTCAGCATCTCGGAAGAATCAGAAACCTGCTTGCCATTCACTGCCACCAGAATATCTCCCGGCTTGATTCCAGCATCATCCGCCGGGCCGTTTTTAAGCACCCCTGCAATCAGGGCGCCACCCTGCTTCTTCAAGCCAAACGATTCCGCCAGTTCTGGAGTAATGTTCTGCATGCTCACTCCCAGCCAGCCACGAACGACACTGCCTGTTTCTATGATCTGTTGCATGATTTGCTTGGCAGCATCCACCGGAATGGCAAAGCCGATCCCGAGTGAACCGCCGGAACGTGAATAAATCGCAGTATTGATCCCGATCAGATTGCCGGAAGTATCGGTCAACGCACCTCCAGAATTGCCGGGATTAATGGCAGCATCCGTCTGGATAAAATTCTCGAATGTACTCAATCCAACCTGGGAGCGTCCCAGCGCGCCGATAATCCCCATTGTCATGGTTTGCCCCACCCCGAACGGATTACCGATGGCCAGTACGATATCCCCTACTCTGGCTTTCTCGGATTCCCCGAAAGCAATACTGGGCAGGTTATCCAGATCAATCTTCAGCACTGCCAGATCGCTTTCAGGATCTGAACCAATAACACGTGCCTGTGCGTTTCTTCCGTCCATCAGCGCTACTTGGATCTCATTAGCGGCTTCCACCACATGGTGGTTCGTGAGAATATAACCTTCCGGGCTTACGATTACCCCTGAGCCAAGGCTGCGTTCGGTGCGGGGACCAAAACGATCACCAAAAAACCGTTGGAACGTAGGATCATCCATAAATGGATGGGGAGCCGCCCGGACTTCCTTGCTGGTAAAAATATTGACCACTGAAGGCATTGCCACTTCTGCCGCTGTATGGAAGCCTCCTGCACCTAACGTTTGTTCAACTTTTCCCTTGACCGCTTCGCGAATGGTTGCGAGTTTTCCGCGCGGAGTCCACGGCAATAATTCCGGGCGCAAGGTTGAAACAACAAAGAAAATGGCAAGAAGAACTGTTACGGTTTGTGTAAAAATCAGCCAGAGTTTTTGCATGGAAAGCCCTACATTCCAAATAAACGGAAAAGCTATTATGCATCAAAATATGCTGGAAAATTACCTGAATGGACTGCTCAACGTTGCGCAGTTTCGCGACTATTGCCCCAATGGTTTACAGGTGGAAGGACGCGCCTCGATAGAAACACTGGTGAGCGGTGTCACAGCCTCACAAGCCCTGATAGATGCGGCGCTGGGGCTTAAAGCAGACGCTGTCATCGTCCACCACGGCTATTTCTGGCGCGACGAGGATGCCTGCTTGCGTGGCATAAAACGGCAGCGCATCGCCACACTGATCAGGCATGACATCAATCTTTATGCCTACCATCTGCCATTGGATGCACACCCTGAACTGGGCAACAATACCCTGCTCGGAAAGAAACTGGGAATCATTGAGGAAGGCCGTTTTGGTGAACAGAACATCGCAGCTTATGGCCGTTTTCCGGGACCCATTGCCCTGAATATGCTGGATAATCTGCTGAATTCGGCATTTGATCGCAAGCCGCTGATTATTGGCAATCCACTCAAACCGGTACAGCGTATTGCCTGGTGCACCGGTGCAGCCCAGAGTTATTTCGAGGAAGCAATCCGGCTGGGTGTGGATGCATTTATCACCGGTGAAATCTCCGAACAGAACGTACACACGGCAAGGGAATCAGGTATTGCTTTCATTTCAGCGGGGCACCACGCCACCGAGCGTTACGGAATACAGGCCCTGGGTGAGCATATTGCGCAACAGTTCGGTATTGCGCACCATTTCATAGAAGTGGAAAATCCGGTATGACTGCATACCGGGAGTGCATCATGAACAAAACCAGTCTGCAGCTATCGAATAAAAGGGAGGGTTATTTAGAAACCTCTGAAAAACGTCAGCGAAGCCGCCAGTTCAAGGCAAAAATGACTACGCAGGTAGCTTTTCAGAGGTTCCTTTACTAATTTTCTTTCTTATTATCATCCGATTGTTTGTTCTTTTTACGAGGAAGCGTCCACCAGATGAGAAAAATAAACAAACCCAGTGCCAACGCTGCCTCAAGTGCCAAAACCCACATATTCACTCCAGATAAAATGTTTTTACAAGGTAGTTACTTTAAACGATATCCGTTCAAAACCCAATTTAGCGCCTTGCTGGTTCTGACCTCGCTCAGCCTGACAAGTTGCAAAACTGAAACCATTACGTCCAAGGCTGCTGTACCCCAGACTCCGGCAAAGAGTGCGACCGCGCCTACTGAGCAAAAACCGGAGAAACCTGCTCAGAATAAGGTAGAAACCCAAACAAACCAGAAGTCGCAGAAGTTGCTCAAGGCTGCCAGTTGGTCGATGCTGCCAGGCTGGAAGCATGATAGTCTGATCCCGGCATGGAACACCTTCATCCAAAGCTGTAAATCACTCGAACGGCGCCCATCGTGGCAAACAGTGTGTACTCAGGCCAACGCCATCCAGCCCGCCAGTGAACAGGCTGTCCGGAATTTTCTTGAAAATCATTTCTCCCCTTACCAAGTCACTAACCCGGATGGCACTACTACCGGATTGGCAACGGGCTATTACGAACCCCTGCTCAAAGGCAGCCGCCAATATTCCAGCCGTTTCCGCTACCCGATTTATTCTGCTCCGGATAATCTGCTCTCAATTGAACTGAAGGACGCGCAACCGGGAGCTGGCCAGACATCCATGCGAGGCCGTCTGCAGGGACGAAGAATTGTTCCCTACTACACCCGGGCGGAAATTGAAAACAATCGTAACCTGCTGAAAGGGAAAGAACTATTATGGGTCGAGGATGAAGTGGATCTGTTTTTTCTCCAGATACAGGGATCCGGCCGTATCGTACTGGAGGATGGGGAAACCATAAAAATCGGGTTTGCCGATCATAACGGACACCCCTACCGCTCTATCGGAAAAGTATTGATTGATCGGGGCGAAATGCCCGCGTGGCAGGCCTCCATGCAAAGCATCAAGCAATGGGGCCGGCAAAACCCTGCCAAACTGAAGCCTCTGCTCCAGCAGAATGCACGTTATATCTTCTTTCGTGAACTGCCGCCGGATGTCACCGGGCCGATTGGTGCGCTGGGCGTACCCCTGACTGCCGGTAGAAGCCTGGCGATTGATCCGAGCAGCATCCCGCTAGGCGCACCAGTGTATCTTGCCACCACCTGGCCCAATACCAGCCAGCCACTCAACCGGCTGATGATCGCCCAGGACACCGGCAGCGCCATCAAAGGCGGGGTACGCGCAGATTTCTTCTGGGGATACAGCCCGGAAGCCCAGACCCAGGCCGGCAAGATGAAACAATCTGCCCAGATGTGGGTTTTGCTACCCAAGCAATACCGGGAATAACATATTGCTGAAAAAGCGCTGCAGAATTCACCTGCAGCGCTTATCTGCCGGCCATTCTCATCACCGTTTCAACGGCCTGATAAAAACACCAGCAACAAACAGCCTGAAAAATGGCTGTTTACTTGCTATCTTGCGCCCGATCCAGCCGTTTCTCGATTTCCTGTTGCGGAATCAGCCCTGACACAATCGAGCCGTCAGCAAAAATCAGGGTAGGTGTCCCTGTAACATTATTTTCCCGACCGGATGCCAATAATTTTTGCAATGGCGTTTCACAGCTCTTGCCAACAGGTGCCACTGATCTCAGCATAAAATCATCCCATGCCTTGACCCGATCTTCCGAACACCAGATGGCTTCAGCCGTTGCCAGGGAACCATTCAAAATGGGATAAAGCAGTGTGTGGATAGTGACATCCGTCACATTGGCCAACTCCTTCTCCAGTTTTTTGCAATACGGGCAATTGGGATCGGAATACACAATCAGTGTACGTTTGCCATTCCCCTTGATAGTCTTCATCGCAAGTTCCAGCGGCAAAGTATCAATAGCGATCCGCCGTGCATCACGGATTTGTTGCATGCGCTCGCTAGTCAGACTAACCCGCCGCTTGGCATCTACCACATGCCCCATGAAGAAGTAATCCACTTTTTCGTCTGTATAAAAAACTTCTCCATCAATCACCACTTCGTACAATCCCAGATAGGGAGTCTGTGTCACGCTTTCTACCCGGCTTTCCGGAAAATGGGCCTGGATCGCCTCCTTCAGATCGGTGCTATCCGCCAGGGCAACCCCGGCAAAAAACAGGCTCGACAAACTTATCAAACGCAAAAACAAACGCATACCATTTCTCCAATGTAAAAAAACCAACTGCAAAGTTCCCTGACTAACTTAGTGCATGACGCATCAATCTGTTTTTCAGCAACGGCAGCCGGTTGGTAATGCCAAGCCCCAGATTCCTGATTCGCAGGATGGCCGCATCTTCACTGCCAAACAATTTCTGCAATCTATCAGTCACCCACCCCATGGCAAGGATATCCTCCCTGCGATTGCGTTCGTAGCAACGCAACAGGGTGAATTCACCACAATCACCCATCTCCCCAAACCTCTGGACAAGCGTGGCCAGTTCGCGAGCATCGCGCAACCCGAGATTCACCCCCTGGCCGGCCAGCGGATGAATGCCATGCGCCGCATCGCCCATCAAAGCCAGCCTGGGTTTAATCAACGATTTGACTTCGACAAAATTCAGCGGAAATCCAGCCGGAGGTGTAACCAACCGCATCTCGCCCAATTCATGCCCCGCTGCCCGGGCAACCCGGTCGCTTAGCATTTCTGCGGGCAAATCAAGCAACTCATTGGCAAGCGCTGTATGCGCCGACCAGACCATGGAAACCCGCTTACCCGGCAATGGCAAAAGCGCGAGAATGCCATCACGGCGAAACCATTGATACGCAATGTGGTGATGCGGCCGCTCCACTTCAAAATTGGCAACAACACCCGTCTGGCCGTAGCTGTGGCGACTAGCACCAATACCGGCCTGTTCGCGCACCCGGGAATTGACACCATCCGCACCCACCAGCAAAGCCGTCTGCAAAACTGTTCCGTCCGATAGCGTCAACTCCACATGAGATTCATGCCAATCCAGTGATACATATTGCGCGGGGCAGAATAATTGCACATTTTCCGCCTGGGCCAGCTCCGCCCAGACCGCGTGCTGCAACTGGCGATTCTCGATAATGCAGGCGAGTTCCGGCACACCACTTTCATACGCGCTGAAATCGATTCTGGCCGCATTGTCATCCCCATGCACCCGCATTTCATGAACCGGTGTAACTCGTGCCGCATCCATCCGCTGCCAGACCCCGGCCGCTTGCAGAAACGCCACACTACCCGGACTGATCGCATACACCCGCGCATCCCAGCTTTCATCCTCTGGCAATGGCACCGGCGACCGCGCCTCAATCAGCGCCAGTCTGAGCCCACTATTCTTAAGCGCAGCTAGCAGGCTTGCCCCAACCAGGCCACCACCAATCACCACAATATCGAATTTCATAACCGGATCATCCTGGAAAATCATGCCGAAGGTATTAACTGATGCATTGCACATGCAGAACATGGGCAGATATGAACAAGGTAATGTTTTATTTTCAGCTGGTTACACATCACGCTGACAGGAAACCAGTTCTTCAGGATTATACTAAGGAACCCCTGCCTGAATGACTGTTTTCAGCAACAATCCCTTGTTTGCCTTGTTTTTGATAGATACCCCGGGTGCAATTTCGAGAATACAACACCAGTTGATCAATCAGGTACTGATTCAGTTGTTGCACCATTGTTGTTCACATGGAACCCCGTCGTGATCTCCATCCATCCGAACATCAGGACAATTTTTCAGGAAAAAGGTAGCTTCCGCACAGGATGTCATTTGTGAACAATAGGTACGTCCATCACAACTGTAAGAGGGTTGAATCTCCCTGATCCCCGGTTCAGAAGCAACGACACGGCTCACCAGCGCGGGGAGATGGGAGAAAACAGCACCATCCAATGGGCCAACATGGCGGGAATATTCACGATAACCATACAAACCCAGTCCGACAAAAATAATCAGTGAAATCATTCGATTCAGGAAACCAGTGCCAGTCTTGCGACGACCTGATGCAGGTTTGCGTGAAGGAGCACGGGTAACTACAGGCCGCATCGGGAATAAAAGGTTTCTGGCTCTTGGCCTTCCTTGATCGCCGATTTCAACTTCAAATGTGAGTTTTTCACCAGGCACCGGACGCAGTCCATCCTTCGGGAATGCAGAAATATGCACAAAAACTTCCTGACCACCTGCCGTAGGAGTGATAAACCCAAATCCCCGATCGTCATTCCACTTTGAAAGAAAACCTTCTATACGCATTTGAACAAGAATTGATTAAATGATCGTTTTAAACCGCCAAAAAATTCATTGATTCCGCGAGGTAGTCTGTTCAAGGCGCAAATCGGTGAAAAAGCGAAATTTATACGTAATAAATGAGCATTTTGAACCGATTTTTAACGCAGAAATGACAACATAGGCAATTTTTCAGAGATTCCTTAGCACCGGTTTTATATAACGTCATAATCAAATATCGCTTTAACAATCATGAAAATAACTGAACTGGTTGCGCACAATGCAGGAAAGCAACCACCGCAGTTACAGCAATACTCAGTCAACCTTGTTTTTCACGATTCCCCGGTTCATTCTGCCACTTCCACCGCAGCCAGACGCGTAGGCGTCTGAAGCTGTCAGCGTCGATCCCATCCGGCAGGATGACAACGGTACGGTATTGCCCGGTGTGTTCCAGGCGCAGACAAAGTACGGTCATGTAGGATGCGACAAAAGTACTGGCATCAATCACTGTGTTGATGCGCTCCCCGGAAAGAAACCGGATTTTGCAGCGGTTTTTTTCTGATAAATGCAGTTCCACAGTCGATTGAGGGGAAACAAGCCAGGCGTAGCGGCGCAGATAATAGTAAAGGCTACCCGCCAGCACCAGGGAGATGGCGATCTTGATCATCACAGGCAGCGTCAATGGCCAGAACACACCGGCTGCCGTACAATGCGCGAGGCTCAACAGCACCGCCAGTTGTCTGGAAGGGTGCAGCTGAATTGACAATGCATTCATCGATTGATTATTGGTATAACCCAACCTGACACCCCCTCGTTTCCCCTATGAATCCCGACTGGCTCATCTTCCTGACAAACCACAATGCCCATATTGAACAAAACCGGGTATTGCATTTCGGACAACCTGCCGCCGAGTTGACACAAGCAGAATCCGGCCCGCTACTGATTGATCTCTCTCACCTTGGCCTGATCCGTTTTTCTGGCGAGGATGCGCAAGATTTTCTGCAGGGGCAGTTGAGTTGCGATATCCGTGCGATCACTCCTGAAAAAGCCAGCTATGGCGGTTATTGCACTCCCAAAGGCCGCCTGTTGTGCAGTTTTCTGATATGGCAGGATGCCTCCGATCACAGTTACCTCATGCAATTGCCGGCCGAATTGGTGGAATCAATCGCCAAGCGGCTGCGCATGTTCATGTTGCGCTCAAAAGTGTTGATCCAGGACAATTCCGGTCATTTCATCCGCATCGGCATAGCTGGCCAAAACGCGCAAGCATGGCTGCAGGAAACCTTGCCGGATGCACCAATCACGGCAGCACCCATGACGGTAACCTCTATTCCGGATGGACAAATTATTTGCCACAGCGCAAACCGGTTTGAAATCCTCACCATTCCAGCCCAGGCGCCTTCATTATGGGAGCAGTTGAGCAAACAGGTGCGCTGTGCTGGCGCACCAATCTGGGACTGGCTGGAAATCGGTGAAGGTATCCCGGTCATTTTCAAAGCCACTCAGGAGCAGTTCATTCCGCAAATGATCAATCTGGACAGTATTGACGGCGTCAACTTCAGAAAAGGATGTTATCCCGGTCAGGAAATCGTTGCCCGCACACAATATCTTGGCAAGGTAAAGCGCCGCATGTATCGCGCCCATCTGGATACGGATTCACACATGGAAGTAAGCGCGGGAGATAGCCTGTTCAGTGCCGATACCGGCGATCAGGCGTGTGGCATGATCGTCAATGCCGCACCTTCACCTGCTGGAGGAGTGGATGTACTGGCCGTGATCCAGACCAGCAGCGCGGAAACCGGCCCTGTGCACTGGAAAACGCCGGATGGTCTGCAGCTGGCGATACAACCGCTTCCCTATCTGGCAACCTGATCTCCGGCGCGACCAGAAACCGGTTTCCGGTCGCTTTAATGAGATGTTTCGTTGCGCGACAGCAACTGCACGATGTCGGCATGCCCCTGTTTTCTTGCCCAGGCCAGTGCCGTACCATCCGCCTCGTTTCTGACCGATACATCGGCACCACGCTGCAGCAGCAACTCAACCGTGTCGTAGTGATTACCGCGTGCCGCCATCATGAGCGCGGTAGTACCGTTATCTGTCGTCGCATTGATTCTTGCTCCGTAGCTCAACAGAAATTCGACGATTTCCTTGTAGCCCTTACTGGCAGCGTAAATCAGGGGATTCCAACCATCGTGGTCAATTTTGTCACCCTTCGCATATAAACGCTTGATCAGATCCAGCTGCCCGTAATAAGACGCCAGCATGGTAGCGGTCTCACCATATTTGTTGCGCAGATCCGGGTTTGCACCGGCTTCCAACAATAACCCGCCCAGTTCCGGATTTTTGTTGCGCGCAGCCAGCATCAGGGCCGTTTCACTCTGCAGATCGCGTACATCCGGATTGGCTCCTTCCGTCAGTAGATTCCTGACGCGATAGGTATTGTTGTTTTCAACTGCCCGGATCAAATCCTCATCAGCTCCGGCATAGGCAGGAGAATGCAGGCAGACAGTCAAAAACAGGGCAATTACGGGCGCAATACGCCATTGTTTCCACATGAATTTCATCTCAAACCACCTTGAACAAGTTGAAGAAATTGTTTGTTGTGACCGAGGCTATTTCAGCAAGTGTAGTTTCGCGCAACCGGGCAATTTCCTCGGCAACATGCCGGACAAAGGCAGGCTGATTGGTTTCACCCCGGTGCGGAACCGGCGCAAGATAAGGAGAATCCGTTTCAATCAGCATTCTGTCGGCGGGCACCTTTTTGGCTACGTCCTTGATGATGGCCGCATTCTTGAATGTCACGATTCCGGAGAATGAAATGTAGAAATTCAGATCAAGCGCGCGCTGGGCAACTTCCCAGGATTCAGTAAAGCAATGCATAACACCGCCCACTTTATCCGCCCCCTCTTCCTCCATGATACGCAGCGTATCCTCTGCTGCTGACCGGGTATGAATGATCAGCGGCTTGTCACATTGCCTGGCGGCACGGATATGCTGCCGGAATCGCTCGCGCTGCCATTCGAGATCGCCCTTCAGCCGAAAATAATCCAGACCGGTTTCTCCCAGCGCAACCACCTTTGCATGATCCGCCAGTGCCACCAGCTGATCTGCATCGGGTTCCGATATGTCTTCATAATCGGGATGCACTCCCACCGAAGCATAAAGATGCGGATGCGATTCGGCCAGGGCACGCACACGCGGAAAATTTTCCAGATTGACGCCAACACACAAGGCGTGGGTGACCTGACTGGATTGCATGTTCGCCAGCAGTTCATCCAGATTGCTGGCGAGATCAGGAAAATCAAGATGACAATGTGAATCAATGAACATGGGATTTACAAAACGGATTCTGATCCGGTTTTATTGTTGAAAATACAATCGAAAAATATGAATAGTCTGCGTTTATGATTTCGCAATTGTGCTGGCAGATGTAGTTTTAAAGCTAGCTTTATCCACATCCGCCCAGCAATTGGGGGTTTCAAACAAGCGCACATGCTCCAGCTCTAGCCTGTCTGCACAACTATCCCGGAATGTACGATGCAATATGCCAAAGGCAAGCAAGGCAAGATTTTCAGCGGTGGGCTGCACTTCCAGTACGACTGTTTTGTGATTGTCCAGTGATTGCAGAAATTCCAGCACGCGAGTATCACCGGCATATACCAGGAAAGCATGATCCCACTGATCCACTAGCGCCTCCCGGATAATGCGCTTGACATCCGAGAAATCCATGACCATTCCTTGCTCCGGTGCCCCGGCATCAGTGATAATACCCCCGGAAATCGTCACTTCCAGCACATAGCGGTGCCCATGCAGATTGCGGCACTGGCTCTGGTGCGTAGAAATGCGATGACCCGCATCAAACTCGAATTTTCGTGTAATCAACATCCCGGGAATTATAGCATTGCCACCTGCAGACGAACGATTAAGCCAGGCTGATCACAGCCGCGACAGTGCCGGGATGACCTATGTTTACCCCGTCATTTCCCGCCGTGCGGGCGGCGTCTCCATTGGCATCAATCTCAACCCCAACAATGCCTGCAACTGGCGCTGCATCTACTGTCAGGTGCCCGATCTCAAGCGCGGCACCGCCCCTGCCATTGATCTGATCAAACTGGAACAGGAATTGCGTATTTTTCTGCATGAACTGGTATATGGCCATTTCATGCAGAAAAGAGTCCCGACCGAAGCCAGGATCATTAAGGACATTGCCTTGTCCGGCAATGGTGAACCCACCAGCGCACGGGAATTTGAACAAGTGATTGAAATGATCGGCAGGGTCAAGGCTGATTTTCCTCTGCCAAAAGAACTCAAGCTGGTACTCATTACCAATGGCAGCCTGATTAACCGGGCGCATGTCCAGAAAGGACTACTCCGGATGGCCGGGCTCAACGGCGAAATCTGGTTCAAGCTGGACAGCGTGACACCAGCCGGGCGCCTGCGTATCAACAGTACCCGGGCAAATTTGCAACGCATGCGTGAAAATCTGCAGACTGCCGCATCACTCTGCCCCACCTGGCTGCAAACCTGCGTATTCAAACTGAATGGTGTTCATCCCAATACCGCGGAAACGAATGCCTATACCGGCTTTGTTGGCACACTATTACAGGAAGGCACCCGGATACAGGGTGTGTTGCTCTACACCCTGGCCCGTCCGGCTTTGCAACCGGAAGCACCTGCGCTTTCAAAAGCCGATCCAGTCTGGATGGAAACCTTCGCCGATAAAATCCGGGCACTTGGCATACCCGTAAAAATTGCCGTTTAGGAATAGCAATTCTTTAAAGAAACGATCTTATTTCAACTGCTTGACTGCTTTCTTGAGATTCTTGTAAAGATCGGGATATTGAGCTTTGAGCATGGCCGCGACAAGAAGATCATCCCGCTTTACTTTGGTCAGATCGATATGCTCGACATGAACCAATCTCAACAACTCTCTTACTGCTTTAGGTATTTCGCGCCCACTTTCATAGCGCGAACCACCACTTTGGGTTACCCCCACTTTGCTCCAGAATTCCTGCTGATTCAAACCCAATTTCTGACGAATTTCTTTGGGATTAGGTATGTCATTAAAAAGTCTCATCTTATTTCTTCTTTAATATCAAAAATATAAAAGTCAATCTAGTGCACCATCATATTTTTGTTATCGTCATAACCCGGCCGGCCTTTAGCTGGTCTATTCATTCATCAAGAATATTTTTCCCCTCCTTTTTTATCTTTCAAGCATAAACCGGCACCAAGCCCAACCATCATCGAATAACACCCCGGGATAAAATAAATTGAAGAAAGCTGCCACGCCAAACAGATAAACAGGAGCAATTATGAGAGTGGAATATACCCTGAAAGGTTCATTGATATTGAATCTGTCCGCCCAATCTTTTTCGCGGAATTACCGGTGTTCGCGATCCAGTTGCCCGGGTGGATCAACCTGAACAGTAACGTGATCAATAGCGTAGTGTTCGTGCAACCATGATGACACCAATGGCGGCAGCGCCAGTGGATCTACGCCATACGCCGGACTGACATGCACTGTTGCAATAATGGAATCATCCGCTAAAGTCCAGGCATGAAAATGCCCGGCTTCCGCGATTTCCGACAATTGAGCCAGCCCCATCTCCACAGCCAGCGCATCCAGCCCGCGCGGTACCGCCTGCAACAACACTTGAATAGCATCCCTGACCAACCCCCAGGCTGAGCGAACGATCAACAAGGCAACGAATATCGACAGGAGTGGATCAAGCACGACCCAGCCCGTCAGCAGAATACCGGCAGCAGCCGCAATCGCGGCCACCGAGCCAAGCAAATCGCCAAGCACATGCAGCAAAGCACCGCGCAGATTGCTGTCCCCCTTGCTGCCCGACCATAAAATACAGGCTCCGGCAACATTCACCACCAACCCGATCACCGCCACCACCAGCATCGGGCCCGCCAGAATTTGGGATGGCGCATGCATCCGCTCAATCGCCTCGCGGATGACCCAGATCACCAGCAACAGCAACGCCACCCCATTAGCCAGTGCCGCCAGCACACGAACACGGTGGAAGCCGTAGGTTCTCGTACCATCAGCCGGACGCTCGGCAATCCGGTAAGCAATCAGCGCCAGCAAAAGTGCAGCCGCATCCGAAACCATGTGACCAGAATCGGCAATCAGCGCCAGCGAACCGGACAACCAGCCGCCAATCGCCTGAATCAGCGCATAACCGGCAGTCAAAAAGAAAACAAGAGAAATCCGGCGCGCGTTGGTTCGCGTAACCACCTGTTTATGGTGGTGATAATGGCGCCCCGCCTGATGATCGCCAGCATGATCATGGCTGGCTTCATCATGGTCGTGATTGGATGCAGGTTGGGGGGTAGTCATGACATTTCTGTCGAATGAAGATGAATCAACATTTTTTCTCAGTGCCCGGCAATCACTGCAGGCGGCTTGAACCGGCGCAAACGCAGCGCATTGCCCAGTACGAACACGCTTGACATCGCCATTGCACCAGCAGCAAAAATCGGTGACAACAGCAGACCCAGTGCAGGATAAAGCACACCGGCTGCCAGCGGAATCAGGGCGGTATTGTAGGCAAATGCCCAGAACAGGTTCTGGCGAATGTTGCGGATCGTGGCCCTGGAGAGTGCAATAGCATTGGGCACACCCTGCAGATTGCCAGTCATCAATACCACATCGGCGGATTCCATCGCAATATCGGTGCCGGTGCCAATCGCCAGCCCGACATCCGCCTCGGCCAGCGCCGGTGCATCGTTGATTCCGTCACCAATAAACGCCACGCGCCCGTAGGCTACCTTCAGATTACGCACCGCCTCCACCTTGCCGGCCGGCAACACTTCCGCAATTACTTCATCAATCCCCAGCCGTCTGGCAATCACCTGTGCGGTATGTGCATTGTCGCCGGTAATCATGGCCACCTTGAGACCCATCTGGTGCAAGGCCGCAATCGCTTCCGGCGTACCAGATTTGACCGGATCGGCAACAGCCACAATCGCTGCCAGTTGGCCATCAATCGCCGCATACAGCGGTGATTTTCCTTCATTCCCCAACCGCCTGGCCGTTTCAGCAAAATCGGCAACATCAATTCCCAGCTCGTGCATGTAACGATCCGCGCCTATTTTCAGGCTGATGCCCTCCACCACGGCATCCACGCCCATGCCAGTTACTGAAGCAAATTCGGTCAGGGTAGGCAGCGTTATCCCTTCCTGCAAAGCGGCTTCGACAATAGCGCGGGCAATCGGGTGTTCTGAACGTGATTCTGCTGCTGCAACCTGTGCCAGCACCAGCGTGCGGTCAAAGCCGGGCGCGATTTCCAGATCTGTCAGCACGGGGCGGCCTTCAGTCAGCGTACCGGTTTTGTCCACTGCCACTACCACCGCATCCTTGAGCAGCTGTAGCGCTTCTCCCTTACGAAATAGAATCCCCATTTCGGCACCCAGCCGATGCCGACCATGATCGAGGTCGGTGTGGCCAGCCCATGGCACAAGGGCAGGCAATAATCAGTACCGCCACGGCATTCACCAGCGCAAAAGTCAGCGCAGGGGGCGGTCCAGAAATCAGCCAGACTGCGAAGGTAATAACAGCTGCCAGCATGACGGCCGGCACAAACCATAATGTCACCTTGTCCACCATCGCCTGAATCGGCAACTTGGAGCCCTGCGCCTGTTCAACCATCCGGATGATCTGCGCCAGCATGGTTTGTCCGCCCACCGCAGTGGCACGCAGGGAAAAAGCACCGGTCTGGTTGATCGTGCCGCCCACCACCGGACTACCCGGCGTTTTTTCAACCGGCACAGGTTCGCCCGTAATCATGGATTCATCAACAAAGCTGCGCCCATCCGCCACTTCTCCATCCACCGGAATGCGCTCGCCAGGACGGACTTCTACGACATCCCCCAGAACCACCTCGCCGATCGGGACATCCACAACACGGCCATCACGTACCACATGCGCCACCTTGACCTGCAGGCGGGCCAGCCGCCGGATGGCTTCCGATGTGCGCCCCTTGGCGCGTGCCTCCAGAAAACGCCCTAGCAGAATCAGCACGACGATGACAGCAGCGGCTTCAAAATAGACATTGACCGTCCCCGCAGGCAATAAACCTGGCAGAAAGGTGGCCACCACGGAATAACCAAACGCGGCGGATGTACCCACCGCCACAAGCGAATTCATATCCGGCGCCAGATGCCACAACGCCGGGAAACCTTTGGCGTAAAACAGCCGCCCCGGAAAAACCAGCACCAGTGCCGTCAGCACAAATTGCAGATACCAGCTGTGCTGCATGCCAATGGTGGACATCACCCATTCATGCATACCGGGAATCAGGTGCGAACCCATTTCAATCACGAATACCGGCAGCGCCAGCACCGCAGCAAAAATCAGGTCACGCTTGAGTTTTGCCAATTCCGCATCCTTTTTGGCTGCAGCCTCGTCAGGTTGGGCTACCGCATCCACCGCCCTGCCGGTAAAGCCCGCTTTCCCAACCGCTTCAACCAGCGCATTCATATCCGCCACACCCCGCACCGTGGCACGCTCCGTAGCCAGATTGACAACCGCCTCCTCCACACCTGGCACCGCTTTCAGCACACGCTCAAGGCGCGCCACACATGAAGCACACGTCATCCCTTCCACAGCCAGCTCGGCAGTTGCCGCAGGAACATCAAAACCCGTCTTGCGGATCGCCTGAATCAGCGCCATACGGTCAACTGGACTGGCAAGGCGCACCTCGGCACGTTCGGTCGCCAGATTGACTGATACCCCGCCCACCCCCTCCACCTTCGACAAGGCATGTTCCACCCGGCCGACACAGCTTGCACATGTCATCCCCTCGATCGGCAGGCTCACCGTTGTATCCGTCATACCAACCCCATTGCTGTTTGATGTGCTCATCTTCTGCTTCCTGTAAAAATATTCAGTGGACAGACAACCCTCACCTTACCACCGGGCGAGCACGCAATGCCAACCCGGCAGACTGTAAAATTTTTCGACAACACTGATTGTAAAAAACAGAGGTGGTTTTCGCCAGCTACAATTCTGGAAATGCAAGGATGTGAAAGAACCCGGCAACGGGAATGAAAAAACTGATTGACAGGGATATTGCGGAATATGGTGGAAGCTCAACATAACTGCGGAGCGCATGATGCAGGTGAAAGAACAGATAACCGTGAACCACACCAGATTCAATCGGGCAAAAATTCACGGGGAAAACTACAAAACCGGGAAATCACAGGAAAAATCGGCGTTCAGCCTGTTTTTCCTGGTTCATCTGGCTATTGATCCTTGTTTTTGCGCTTGCGTCTGGAAAAACCGAAACCTGCCAGCCCGAGACCCATCAGGGCAAGCGTTGTGGGCTCCGGAACCTGATTGGTTGGTGGCCCGCCTACATCCATAATTATAGGTACGCTAACGTTTTCCCAATAACTACATAAAGATTGCATTCCTGGTATTTCAGGGCAAGGGGGATTTACTGTTTGAGCATGGCCCTGAATGGCGAACAATAAAGCGGCAATGGTCAGCGATGTTCTTGTGATGAATTTACGCATTCAATAACTCCAATATGGTTACAAGATCGTTTCAAGTGTCACCTGTTTAGTGACCTTCTGCCGGGAAATCAAATTACGAAAAACCGCCTGGCAGAAATAAAACAGCAATTTTTATGCCTGTTTACATAAGCTATTGATTAGCAGTGATTAAAAACGGAATTACCCCAGTGAAGTGAAGTGAAGTGTAAAATTTTTCGACAAATTTTTGTTTTTTCTTCCGCTCATCTCCCTGTTCGCAACGTCACTCAAGCGTAGTTCGCGCAATTGCTCCGGCCGCTGCCAACGGCAAAATAATGGATCAATCCGGTAACGCACCAGGTGAGGCGGCGTACCAAAGGATAATGTTATGGCTGAATTAGTGCGATGATAGCCACGTCCCCATCCCTGCCTGATTCACTGGAGATTTCCGAATGAACACCGAGCCGCATACCACCCGAATCCTGATTCTGGATGATGATCCGTTCATATTAAAGCTGCTGCATCGCATGCTGGCCAATATGGGTTTTGCATCGGTTATTTGCTGCGAAAACGGAGTGGAAGCACTGAAGCTGCTGGAGGATACCGCCACCCGCCCCGGGCTGATTTTGCTGGATCTCAACATGCCCGGGATGGATGGAATTGAATTTATCCGCCACCTAGTTGGGCAAAAATTCACCGGCAATCTGATTCTGGTCAGCGGCGAGGAAGAACGCATGCTGCAGACTGCAGAAAAACTGGTGCAGGCACATCAGATTCCCATTCTGGGTTATCTGCAGAAACCGGTGCAGCCTGATGCACTGCGAGCATTGCTCATGAAACTGGCAACAACATCAGCACATAACGGACAGGAAAAACACCAGAAAATCTATAGCGCCGGGGAAATCAGAACAGCGATTGATTCCGGCGAACTGATCAATTATTACCAGCCCAAGGTAAAAGTGGCGACCGGGGCGGTAGTGGGTGTGGAAACACTGGTGCGCTGGCGTCATCCGGTGGATGGCATGGTTTATCCCGGCCAGTTTGTGCATGCGGCCGAGCAACACGGCCTGATTGATCACCTGACACAGGCCGTAATCCGGCAGGCTTTTACCCAGGCGGGGATATGGCAGAAATCGGGGCTTGAGCTGAAAGTGGCTGTCAATGTTTCAATGGACAATCTGACTTCGCTCGATTTTCAGGATGTAGTGGTCAAACTGGCCGCCGAAGCGGGAATTTTGCCGGGCAAAATCGTGCTGGAAATTACCGAAAGCCAGCTGATGGGTGATATGCGTATTTCACTGGAAATATTGGCACGCTTGCGCCTGAAGCGCTTTCATTTGTCGATTGACGATTTCGGCACAGGCCATTCCTCACTGGCGCAATTGCGCGACATTCCCTTTGGTGAACTCAAGATCGACCAGGGATTTGTACACCATGCCTCCACCAATGAAACCTTGCGCGCCATCTATGATGCCAGCCTGGCACTGGCCAAACAGCTCAACATGGAAGCAGTTGCAGAAGGTGTGGAAGATCGCGAGGATTGGGAACTGCTGCGCCAAACCGGCTGCGATCTGGCGCAAGGCAATTTTATCTCCAGGCCTATGCCAGCCGAAGCATTGGCCGGATGGATGGATCAGTGGCACACACGGATCAGGGATGAATCACTGATTACTTCAAACACAGATCCAGCGTAACTGCAGCCCGGTTTGCAGCCGTCAGATCAGGATGACACCTGCCAGCGTAATGATGATGGAACCCGCCTGGCCGGACCAGGGTTTTCTATGATCTACTGGTTTTTCGGGGATCTACTGGCTTTTCGGCGATCTACTGGCTTTTCGGCGATCTACTGGCTTTTCGGCGATCTACTGGCTTTTCGGCGATCTGCTGGCTTTTCGGGGATCTGCTGGCTTTTCGGGCATCCTCTTTCCAATTCCCCTCCGGTGGAGGGGTGGCCGCCACAGGCGGACGGGGTGGTTCCCCAGCGCAACCTGACAGAGTAGCGAATAAGAAACACAAAACCTTACATGTCCCTGCCTTTCAACCCAAAATTGAAAGAGCGTGCCAGGGCGCTACGCAAGGCAGATATTCCGCATGAAAAGGACGGGAGGAATAGATACCCGGCTGGATAATTACCTGAAAAGCCTGGGGCTTACTGTAATTCGTATCACAACCAAAGATCTGCTGCAGAATATGGAAGAGGTGCTTGCGTGAAAAACAACACGAGGCATTTAGGGAGAGTGGTTCACCACCCCGTCAGGCTGCGCCTGCCACCCCTCCACAGGAGGGGAATAAACCACTCCGCCTTACCTTGTTCATGAAAGGTATTGATTAAGCTATTTTTACGAAGGTACAGCACATTCAAAATGGAGGAGCTGTAACCACGAACCTTTTCCCAAACAGCTCAAGTTTTTATCAGGTGAACAATCCGGAAGGACGGAACAGGAACATCAATGGAGTTTCACGGCAACCCAGGAAGAATTGAAAGTGTAAAGAAATTCGACATGCGCAAAAGGAAAAAACAAATTGGTTTACAGGCGCCCGCTACGGAAAAATCATGCAAGCGCGGGGAAGGTACAAAACATATCTTCCCCGCGTGTTTGTCAAAAACTACTGCAGCAATAATTCACAAACTGAATCAGTCATTCAGTCTGTTCATCTCACGTCCAGCTATTACGATGGTGCATTCACAATAGCGTAAGAGCACCGAATCCGAATAACAGGCTGTTAGTAGTTCGCCTTCCTACGCCGCGCGAAACCCATGCTGACGAGACCGATACCAAGAACTGCGAAAATACCGGGTTCGGGGACGACTGTAGTACCGGGAGTACCGGTAGCACCAGCCTCGGTATAAAACGAAAGGCCGAAAGCTCCGCTCGAGAGTGTCGGGTCGAAGGTCGATTGAAAAATGGCTTCACCCGTTGAAACGTTAATCTTATAAATACTTTGCCCGGCCACGCCGTAGAGGGTCGCGTTGTCGGGGGTTGCGAGACCAAACATCTCCGAGACACCCAAGTCACCGATCACGGTACCAGCGCCGGTGGTGACGTTCACCTGGATCAGCTTGTTACTGTGCTGTGGTCTAATTTATCCGGACACCTCGATGGGAGGAAAATCCACCAATTGAGGAGCATTACATGACAAGACAGCGTAGAGCATTCGATACCAGTTTGAAGCTGGAAGTTGTTCATGATCAGGATCAGGGGCTGAGTGTGCAGAACGTCAGCGAGACCATGGACATTGGCCCAACGGCGATTCGTCACTGGGTGAAGCAGTACAACGCGAGCAAAATGGCCAGCTAGGCATTGCCGCAAAAGCCACTCACCGCCGAGCAACAGCGTATCCGGCAGCTGGAGCAGGAGAACCGTCAGTTGAAGGAGATGTAGACATATTAAAAAAGCGTCGGCCTTCTTTGCCCGCGAACTGAAATGAGCTACCAGCTTGTTCATCAACTGCAAAGGAGGCCATTCCGGTCAAACAAACTTGCCGTGTTTTGTCCGTCAGCCGCTCTGGCTACTACGAAGCGCAGAGGCGTTCTGCAAAACCGGTTTATGCAAAGCCAGCGTCCACCTGAAGGCGGCATTCATGGCCAGCCATCAAAGCTATGGAGTCGCCGCCTGGTTACTGCGATGCAAAATCAGGGAATTCAGATCGGCCGGCACAAGGTGCGCAGTTTGATGCGCAAGGCCGCTCTAAAACCGGTCTGGAAGCGGAAATTCATCCATACGACACACAGCAGGCATGATTTGCCCGTAGCCGCCAACGTGCTTAACCGGCAGTTCAATCCAGTCGCACCGGACACTGCGTACGTGTCAGATATTACGTATATCAGCACTGGCACTGGGTGGCTTTATCTGGCGATCGTAATGGATCTGTACGCCCGCCGGATCATCGGCTGGGCAATGGCTGCAAACATGTCAGCCACGCTGGTTTGTGACGCATTGAGCATGGCTATCCAGCAGCGCCAGCCGGTATCCGGCCTGATCGTTCATTCTGATCAGGGCAGTCAATATGCCAGCGAGCTTTACCAGAACCTGCTCAATAAACATGGCTTTATTTGCAGCATGAGCAGAAAGGGAAATTGCTGGGATAATGCCATCGCCGAGCGATTCTTCTGAATCTCAAAATGGAACGCGTCTGGCAGCGACAGTATGCGAACCACACCGAGGCTAAAAATGATATCGATGATTACATCGTCAGCTTTTACAACTGCAAAAGACTGAACTCGGCACTGGGAAATCTGCCACCCATTGTCTATGAACGAAAAATGGCAGCGCAAAAACCTATCGAGGTGTCCGAAATTACTTGACCACTACACTGTCGGAAGCCATGTAGAGATTGCCTCCGACGAATGCAAGGTCGCCGCCCGACTGAAAGCCGATCGATCCAATCGCGGTTGTAGTAGCGGAGGTGGTGCTGACCGTGTAAAGCGTGTTGCTGGCCATATACAAGGTGCCGTCGGAACCAAACACAAGAGCGTTTGCGGTACCGGCCCAGCCCAAGCTACCTACCAAGATCGTCGCACCTGTGGTTGGATTGACTTTATACAAGCCATTAAATGAGATGCCGAAAAGATCACCCGTGGGACTGAACGCAATGTCCGTGAGAACAGTCCCCGTGTTTCCAAGAACCGTCGTTGTACCAGTCGCAACGTCGACGTTTGCCAACTGGCCTCCGCCAGTGCTAACCGTCAAAACTGGATCGGCATGCGAAGCAAACGCCGCAGATAACATAGCACGCAAACCCCGTGCGTATTAGCTGTAAGTCCATCGTGATTTTCAACATTATTAATCCCCCTTTTTATGCCTTGAAATAAGTATTTTTTTACAGAATTCCTTCAATACGAGTCCTGTACCTGGATTTTCTGTTTACTGCACGCTACAACCAAGCAACAAAAACTTTTAACTTTCAGGACGCACTATTCGCAGAAATCCCATTTGTTATGTAAGCAATTTTCGCCAATATAATAAGATGTTGAATAAAACAATTAAGTAGTAGCAGTAGTAATAATAGAATATCGACGATCTGGCATGCAAGATTTTCGACACATTTCTAGGTACACTGCAAAGTTTTTGAACTTTTGCGGGATTCTCAATGTATTTTTCTGTCCTTCTTCATGAGAACAAGAAAAATGATGTGAAATTTCAAGGATGAATAAGCAGGAAGGAGAGAGTGTAAAAAATACCGACAAAAATGCTGTTTGGGGATGGGCTGGATCATGCCACATTCTGCTCGCAGATCAGGATCTGCAACACGGCTTGCAGGAGCGGTATATGTGCCATCCTTCCCTGTACAAACCAGAAACGGTCAATCTCCCGCAGTCTTCAGGATAATCCCCGCCAGCGGCGGCAGTGTGATCAGCACCGAATCCTGCCAGCCGGACCAGGGTTGTCCGGTCGGATGGATGTTTCCGGGATTACCAGTATTGCTGCCGTCATAGTAGGCTGAATCGCTGTTGAAGATTTCCCGGTAGGTGCGGGATTCCGGCACGCCAACGCGATAACCGGTACGCGGCACCGGCGTGAAGTTCAAGATGACGAGCACATGCGAACCATCACGAGCACGCCGCTGGTAGCTGATGACCGATTGTTCGACATCATTGCAATCGATCCATGCAAACCCTTCCGGGAAAAAATCCAGTTCGTGCAACGCCGGGGTATTGAGATAAAGCCGGTTCAGATCGCGCATCAATGCTTGTATACCGCGATGCTGATCGTGCGCCAGCAGATACCAATCCAGTTCATGACCGACCCGCCATTCACGCCCCTGGCCAAATTCATTGCCCATAAAATTGATTTTCTTGCCCGGGCAAGTCAGCTGGTAGGTCAACAGCAGGCGCAGATTGGCAAATTTCTGCCAGGCATCGCCTGGCATTTTGTCGAGCAGGGATTTTTTGCCGTGCACCACTTCATCATGCGAGAGCGGCAGCACAAAGTTTTCGGTGTAGGCGTAGAGTTGATGGAACGTTAGTTCATTGTGATGAAACTGCCGGTGAACCGGATCATGCTGCATGTAGCGCAGGGTATCGTTCATCCAGCCCATGTTCCACTTCATCGAAAAGCCCAGTCCGCCGAGGTAAACCGGCCGGGAGACCGCCGGCCAGGAAGTGGATTCTTCAGCAAATGTCAGTGCGCCGGGAAATTCACCATGCACCATGGTGTTGAGCGCCCGCAGAAAATCAATGGCCTCCAGATTCTCACGCCCGCCATGGCGATTGGGTAGCCATTCCCCTTCCTTGCGGGAATAATCCAGGTACAGCATGGAGGCCACCGCGTCCACACGCAGCCCGTCAATATGAAAAACGGACAGCCAGAAATGGGCGCTGGAGAGTAGAAAGGATTTCACCTCGTTGCGGCCGTAATTGAAAATGTACGTTCCCCAGTCATGGTGATAACCGAGGCGCGGATCGGCGTGTTCATACAAGGCAGTGCCGTCAAACCGCGCAAGGGAGAAACTATCCTGTGGAAAATGGGCGGGCACCCAGTCGAGAATCACGCCGATTCCGGCCTGATGACACCGATCGACAAAATGCATGAAGGCTTCCGGGCTGCCATAACGGCTGGTTACGGCAAAATAGCCGGTAGTCTGGTATCCCCAGGATTCATCCAGCGGGTGCTCTGACAGCGGCAGCAGTTCGACATGGGTAAAACCCATGTCCTGCAGATAGGGAATCAGGTGATCGGCCAGCTCCTGATAGGAATAGAAGCGGCCATCCGGGTGGCGTTTCCATGAACCGGCATGCAGTTCATAAATGTTTACCGGGGCATGCAGCCAATCCCAGTGTTTACGCCGGGCCATCCAATCGCCATCCTGCCAGCTGTATTTATGTTCAGCAGGTGTCAGCGCGGCAGTGTTGGGGCGAAGTTCGCAGGCAGTGGCGTAAGGATCGGTCTTGAGCAAAATCTCGCTGGAAGCACGGTTGCGGATTTCATACTTGTACAGCGTTCCATCGGGCAAATCCGGAACGAACAATTCCCACACACCACTGTGGTCATGCGCTGCCATGGGATGGACGCGGCCATCCCAGCGATTGAAATCACCCACCACGCTTACCCGCTCGGCATTGGGTGCCCATACGGCAAAACGGATGCCGGTCACGCCATGATTTTTGACCCGCTGTGCGCCCAGCATGCGATACGCCTGCAGTAGTCTCCCCTCATTAAACAGATACAGGTCGTGGCCTGAAATCTGCCTGGGAAATGCATAGGGATCATGGCGTTCCTCGATCACTCCGGTTTCTGCATTTTCCATACGCAGCAAATAGGGATGCATGATGCCTTCGCCTTCCCATTCGAAGATCCCGTCTGGATGAGTGCGCCGCATGAGTTGAAAGCCCGGCAAGGTATGCAGCCACACTTGCGCCATGTGTGGCTGGAACACTCTAACCCGCTTGCCATTCGGTGTAGTGTGCATTCCCAGAAAACTGCCAGGATTATGCAGCCTCGCTGCCAGCAATAGTGATTGCGCAGTATTTCCCGCAGAATCCGGGGATGAAAAAGGCAAGGATTTCATTGACATGGATTCACCAACCCCTGCAAGGGCAGCTGGTAATGGTTATTCGGATCAAGTAAGATGAATCAGGTAAATACAGGGTATGCGGTTTTTTAGAACACTGCAAATCAGCGAGGCAACCATGAAAGCTCAGCAAGCCACCCCGATGGACGACAATCCACGCTTTGTTAGCACACTTACCCGCAACACACTGGCACTGATCCTGGCAGGCGGGCGCGGAACACGGCTCAAGAACCTGACAGACTGGCGTGCCAAACCGGCTGTTCCCTTCGGCGGCAAGTTCCGCATCATTGATTTCACGCTGTCCAACTGTGTCAATTCCGGCGTGCGTCGTATCGGGGTTGTCACGCAATACAAGGCACAGAGTCTGATCCGCCACATCCAGCGCGGCTGGAGTTTTCTTGATGGACGGTTCAAGGAATTCATCGAACTGTTGCCTGCCCAACAGCGCACGGAAGAAGAAACCTGGTACCAGGGCACAGCCGATGCGGTTTTCCAGAATCTTGACATTCTGCGGGTGCATAACCCTGGCTACGTGCTGATCCTTGGTGGCGACCACATTTATAAAATGGATTACGGCCGGATACTGGCCGAGCACGTTGAGAAACAAGCTGATCTGACGATTGCCTGCCTGGAAGTACCGGTTACCGAGGCCAGTGCATTTGGTGTCATGGCCGTGGATAATGACTGGCGCATTACGAGTTTTGCCGAAAAACCCGAACACCCCACGCCCATTCCCGGCAAGCCGGATCAATCGCTAGTTAGCATGGGCATTTATGTATTCAATGCAAAATTCCTGTACGAGCAACTGATCCAGGATCATGACATAGGATCTTCCTCGCATGATTTCGGCAAGGATGTCATCCCTCGGCTGGTGGCGGGCAATGCCCGGGTCTATGCACACCGCTTCCAGAACAGTTGCGTCAATATGGCTTCCGGTATTCCCTATTGGCGCGATGTCGGCACCGTGGATGCCTACTGGGAGGCAAACATCGATCTCACCACTGTCACGCCGGATCTGAATTTGTACGACGAAGACTGGCCAATCTGGACTTACCAGGAACAATTGCCACCCGCCAAGTTTGTATTTGACGATGATGACCGGCGTGGCCAGGCGCTGGATTCGCTGGTATCAGGCGGATGTATCATCAGTGGCGCCACCGTGCGCCGGTCACTGCTGTTTTCTGATGTGCAGATACGCGGCTACAGCTCGATCGAGGATTCGGTCATCCTGCCCAACGTCAGCATTGGCCGACATACCCATCTCAAACGGGTGGTTGTAGAAAAAGAATGCCAGATCCCGGAAGGGCTGAATATTGGTTTTGATCCGGAAGAAGACAAAAAGCATTTTTATGTCTCCGATAACGGGATCACCCTGGTCACACCGGAAATGCTGCGGCAGCGCATTCACTACATCCGCTGAATTTACCGGACTGGCCGGAAGGCTGATTTATGGAAGCTCTGAAAAACGTCAGCGAGGCAGTCAATTCAAGGCAAAAATGACAACACAGGTAGTTTTCAGAGGTTTCCTATATTTTTGTACATAACTGATTGATGATGACTAGCCGTTCTTCTGAACTCGATCTCGTGCTGCTCTGGCACATGCACCAGCCAGATTATCGCGACTACAACACCGGCGAATTCATGCTGCCGTGGGTTTATCTGCACGCCATCAAGGACTATACCGACATGGCCCACCATCTGGAAAAGCACCCGGGTATCCGGCTGGTGGTGAATTTCGTTCCCGTTCTGCTGGATCAGCTGGAAGACTACGTCGATCAATTTTCCAGCGGCGCCCTGCGTGATCCGCTATTGCGCCTGCTTGCCACACCCGATTTTGACCGGATTTCACCCAGCGAGCGGCTGTTGATCCTGAATAGCTGCTTTCTGAACAATCACGACACCATGCTCAAGCCCTATCCCTGCTACCAGCATTTACGTGATCTGTACGATCATCTGCAGAAAATGGGCGATAAGGAGTTGATGTATGTATCCGGACAATATCTGGCCGATCTGCTGGTGTGGTACCACCTTGCCTGGACCGGAGAAAGCGTGCGCCGCGAGCATGAATGCATCGTCAATCTCATGTCGCAGGGCAAGCTGTTCAGCCATGGCGACCGTATCCTTCTGTTCAATCTTATTGGTGAACTGATCCGGGATATTATTCCGCGTTACCGCAAACTGGCGGAATCCGGGCAGATCGAGCTTTCAACCACACCGCACTATCATCCGCTTGCACCTTTGCTGATCGACTTTACTTCCGCCCGGGACAGCCAGCCTGAAGTTGCACTGCCTGCCCATCCTGTCTATCCGGGCGGGAAAAAGCGCGTGGCATTTCACCTGCAATCCGCTATCAATAGCCACCAGGCACGTTTCGGCAGCGCTCCATCCGGGGTATGGCCGGCAGAAGGTGCAGTATCCGGACCATTACTCGATATTCTGATCGAGCATGAGCGCCAGTGGTGTGCCAGTGGCGAGAATGTTCTGGCCAACAGTCTGCGCAAATCCTATCCCGAACAACCCTTACCCGCGCGCAACGAATACCTTTATCGCCCATACCGTTACGGCACCGAAAACAGCAACATTCTGTGTTTTTTCCGGGATGACCGGCTGTCCGATATGATTGGATTCGAATACGCCAAATGGTTTGGTCATGACGCAGCCGGAAACCTCGTTCAACAGCTCGAACAAATCCACAACGAAGCTGGCAATAATCCGGCTCCGATCGTCAGTGTGATTCTGGATGGAGAGAATGCGTGGGAAACCTATCCCTACAACGGCTATTACTTCCTGAATGACCTGTACAGCATGCTGGAAAATCACCCCGCTATCCGTACCACCACCTTCCATGCATATACCACCAGGCTTGCCGAAGACAAGGTTGAAATCACCCGTTTGCCTGCACTTGCTGCCGGAAGCTGGGTCTATGGCAGTTTTTCCACCTGGATTGGTGATCACGATAAAAATCTGGCCTGGGAATTATTATGCGCCGCCAAGCACAGTTACGATCTCGTCATGCAAAGCCCGCGCCTGACCGATGAAGAAAAGGCAGCCGCCGAAAAACAGCTCGCCTCGTGCGAAAGTTCGGACTGGTTCTGGTGGTTTGGGGATTACAACTCGCCCCACTCGGTAGAAAGTTTTGACCTCGCTTTTCGCAAAAATCTCACCAACCTCTACCGCCTGCTGAAAATCCCGGCACCCATCACGCTGCTTGAACCCATTAGCCGTGGCGGGACTTCCACAGGAGAAAGTGGCGCGATGCGGCACGCCGCCTCCTGATATGCATACCTGAAACCGGGCACAACCTGCATGAAGCAGCACATAAAACCCTAACTACTGGAGCTTGCCGATGACTTCATCCATATCACTTCTTTTTGGTGTCCACGCACATCAACCTATCGGCAATTTCCCGGAAGTAATCGTCGATGCACACGAACGCTGTTACAAGCCATTCCTGCATACGTTGTACCGCTACCCGGATTTTCGTTTTGCTGTTCATTTTTCAGGCTGGTTGCTGGATTTCCTGTTTGAACATTATCCGCAGGATATGGCGTTATTGCGTGAAATGGTCAAACGCGGCCAGATCGAACTGTTTGGCGCAGGTGATACCGAGCCGGTACTGGCTGTCATTCCTGAACGTGACCGGATTGGTCAGATCAGAACCTTCTCGACCAGGCTCAAGAAAAAACTTGGCCAACAGCCACAAGGCGCGTGGCTGACCGAGCGCGTCTGGGAATCCACTGTTATCCCGGCGCTGGCCAATTGCGGAATTCGTTATGTGATTGTGGACGATTACCACTTTATCTGCGCCGGCAAACAAAAATCAGAGCTGAATGGCTATTTCACCACGGAAGAAGATCATCAAACACTCGATCTCTTTCCAATTTCGGAAGAGCTGCGTTACCGGCTGCCGTTTTCACCTGCCCAGGAAGCCATTGCCTATATTGAATCCCTGGTTGATCAGGCTGATACCGGGGTAGCTGGCCATCAACCGGCCACTGTCTATTTTGATGACATCGAGAAATTCGGCATCTGGCCGGAAACCTATCAATGGGTTTATGAACGCGGCTGGCTGGAACAATTTATCCAGGGGGTACTGGCCTCGCCCCATATCCGGCTGCAACATTACCGGGATTACCATGCCAGCGAGAAAACCCGGGGCATTATTTATCTCCCCACCACGTCCTACATCGAAATGAACGAATGGACACTCCCCGCCGGACCGGCACACATCTATGCCGATCTGGTGCAACAAGCCAAATTAGCGGGAAGTTACGCGCACAGCAAATCCTTTCTGCGCGGCGGAATCTGGAAAAACTTTCTTTCACGCTATCCGGAATCCAACTGGATGCACAAGCGCATGCTCAGCCTTTCCGCACGGTATGCCGAGTTACCGGCAAAACAGCGAACGGAAGCCATGCGCCAGTGCCTGTATGCCTCACAAGCCAATGATGCCTACTGGCATGGATTGTTTGGCGGCCTGTATCTCCCCCATTTGCGCCGTGCTATCTATAACAATCTGGTGGAACTGGAAGCGCTGCTTGACCAATGCGCACCCCGTACCCCCCAATATCAGGAAGATACCGATCTGGATGGGACGGAGGAAATCTACCTGCAGAATGGCAATGTGCAGGCTGTCCTGAAACTAGATGGCAGCGCCAGCATCTGCGAGCTGGACGCCTACAAACTCCGGCACAATTTTGCTGACACGCTTACCCGGCAGGTTGAGCATTACTATCGCAAAATCCGGTTGAACTCCGGAGAAAATCCGACACACGATCAATCCGGCATCGCCTCAGCGCATGATCGCGTCAGTTTCAAGCATGAAATCAGTCCTGCCGATCTTGAGCCGGATCTGTACCCGCAGCATCTTTTCATTGACCGGCTGAACAGTACGCCCCTGCACTACCAGCTACAACCCGCAACACGGGAACGTGAAATTGTTTTCCAGGCAAAAGCGGGTACGGGACTGGTACGCAAGTGTTTTCAAATATCCGGCAACCAGCTGCAGGTCATATACAAATGTGCCAGCGGGATGACCGGATATATGCAGACGGAAATCAATCTGGCCATGCCCAGTTGTGATGGGCCAGGCGGGCGTTATGTCAGGAACGGCGCCATCCTGTCCGGCTTCGGCAACACCATCGAACTCAATGACCTGACTGCCCTTGTGCTGGAAGATGACACTCTGGGTGGCAGCCTGTCACTCAATATCACCCCCGCAGCAGAATGCCATGCCAGTCCCCATTTTACGGTTTCGCAATCGGAAGGCGGTTTCGAAAAAATCATGCAGGCGGTCAAATTGAGGTTGACCTGGCCAATCACCATCCACGAACAACTCATCACCCTGCAATTTGATAAAAAAAACCGGTAACCCCAGCAGAAATCGGGATCAATCAGACAATTACCGGCAAGGCACTGTATGACGGCAGAATCCCGGCGGCTTGAGCAATGTAATGAAGGAGGCATCCCCTGGAAAAAATGGGGACCCTATCTGAGCGAACGGCAATGGGGAACGGTACGCGAGGATTACAGTGACAACGGTGACGCCTGGAATTATTTTCCCCATTCGCAATCCGGCGCCCGTGCCTACCGCTGGGGAGAGGATGGCCTGGCCGGTATCTGCGATGACCGGCAACAACTCTGCTTCGCCCTGACGCTGTGGAATGGTCAGGATCCGGTACTGAAGGAGCGCTTGTTTGGCATTACCAATCAGCAAGGCAATCACGGCGAAGATGTCAGGGAATACTATTTCTATCTGGATGCCACCCCCACCCACAGCTATCTGAAATATCTCTACAAATATCCGCAGGCGGCTTATCCCTACGCAGATCTGGTAACCACCAGCGAACGGCGCTCCCGGCAGGAGCCGGAATACGAGTTGCTGGATACCGGGATTTTTGATGAAAACCGCTATTTCGACGTTTGTGTGGAATATGCCAAGGCCGACCCGGAAGACATCTTGATCCGCATCAACGTCATCAACCGGGGCCCCGGGACAGCGGATTTGCAGGTACTGCCAACGCTGTGGTTTCGCAATACTTGGTCATGGGAAGCAGATTCAATCAAGCCACAACTGTATCGGGAAGAACGCGGAAACAATTGCCGGATCATCCACGCCAGCCATCACACGCTGGGCGATTACCAGCTGTATTGTGCGGATACCCCGGCTCTGCTGTTCTGTGAAAATGAAACCAATGCCTGGCGGCTGTTCAGTAGCAACAACATAAGCCCCTATACCAAGGACGGCATCAATAATCATGTCGTCTGCGGCCAGATCAACGCCATCAATCCCGCGTGTCACGGCACCAAGGCGGCAGCAGATTATGCACTGCACATTCCGCCTGGCGAAACGCGAGAAATCCAGTTGCGCCTGTGCCATACCGGATCACTCAATCCAGATGAAATTTTTACCGGCTTCGATGCACTCATCCGCCAGAGAAAAAAGGAAGCGGATGATTTTTATAAAAACTTGTCTGGCAAACACCTGGGCAAGGAACAGCGGCGTATTGTGCGGCAGGCTCTGGCCGGCATGATATGGACCAAGCAATATTACGAATTCGATGTACAACACTGGCTGGATGGACATCCCCGGCACAGTACACGCAATACCGGCTGGGGGCACATGCAATGTCGAGATATCATCTCCATGCCGGACAAATGGGAATATCCATGGTTTGCTGCCTGGGATATGGCTTTCCATGCCCTACCGCTAGCCATGATTGATCCCGCCTTTGCCAAACAGCAACTTGGCCTGTTTCTGGAAAACCGCTATCAACACCCGAATGGACAGATTCCAGCTTACGAATGGAATTTCAGTGATGTGAATCCGCCGGTTCACGCCTGGGCTGTTTACATGGTTTATCAGATCTGCCAGGACTACCATGACCAGAATGATCTCGTATTTCTGAAATCAGCCTTTGCCAGCCTGGAACGAAACTACAGCTGGTGGGAAACGCACCGTGAGCCGGATAAAAACGTGTATGAAGGCGGATTCCTTGGCCTGGACAATATCGGCGTGTTCGATCGCAGCGTGGAATTGCCCACTGGCGGGCATCTGGAACAATCGGATGCCACCGCCTGGATGACCCTGTTTTCGCAGAACATGCTGCAGATTGCACTGGAACTGAGCCTGTACGATGCGAATTATGAGCAACGGGTACTTTCCTATCTGAACCGCTTCATGTCCACGGCTGCCGCTATGCAGGATATCAGCGATGAACACCGGGATATGTGGGATGATGAAGATGGCTTTTTCTACAATGTCCTGCGTTTTCCGGATGGTCACTCGACCCGCATCAAGGTACGCTCGCTGGTTGGATTGCTGCCCTTGTGCGCCGTGACTGTCATTGAACAAACCACACTCGATAAACTGCCGCTGGTGGCAAAACATTTCGGGGAACTGGTCCGGCGCAGGGAACATCTGACCGAACACATCTTCTGCCCGACCAGGCCCGGTGTGGAAGGCCGCCGCCTGCTGGCCATCGTGGATGAAAAGAAACTGAAACGTATTCTGATGCGGTTACTAGATGAACAGGAGTTTCTGAGCCCTTACGGCATCCGCTCCCTGTCAAAATATCATCAGCAACATCCCTACGAATTTCACTGGAACGGACAGACTTTCACCGCCGATTACCAGCCGGGAGAATCCACCTCACCCATGTTTGGCGGCAATTCCAACTGGCGTGGCCCCGTCTGGGTACCAGTCAATATCCTGATCATCCGTGCATTGCTGACACTGTATGCCTACTACGGCGAGGATTTCCGGATTGAATGTCCCACCGGCTCGGGCAATCAGCGCAACCTGTTCCAGGTCGCCAGAATGATTACCGCACGGTTAGTGCGTGTTTTTCTGCCAGATAAACAAGGCAAGCGGCCAGTGTTTGGAGGGGCTGAAAAATTTCAGACTGATCCTCACTGGCGGGATCATCTGCTGTTTTATGAATACTTTCATGCTGAAGATGGCTCCGGCCTGGGCGCCAGCCACCAAACCGGCTGGACAGGCGCACTGTCCGCCCTGCTCACCCTGTTCGGCTCACTGGAAGAGGAAGAACTGACCGAACTGGGCATGCAGGAAATCCCCGCCATTCTGGCAGGGAATCATGGTTCGCCCGCAGACCATGACTGACCCTGCTGCCACTTTTCATCCCCTGCCCTACCCGCCCTGATGTTGTGGTTTGGCAGAATGCGTTTTCGTACAACACCTCTTCCTCCACCAAACAATCGACCCAATCAGGATAAAAATTGATTAACTTCTTTACCCGCTATCGGTTCTCTATCCTGGTGTACCAGCCCTGATAGACTTCATCCGGCCACAGGGATTTGATCCAAACCAGAATGTCATCAATTTCCTGATCTTTCAGAATCCCCTCCCACCCGGGCATACGTCCTTCTCCCGCAGGGCCACCGCTCAGAATAAAACGCTTCAGCTCTTCCGTGGAATGATGCCAGTCATGCGCCGTACCGTTTAACGGTGGTGGCGGGTATCTGCCATTTTCCAGAGGTTTGCGCCAGTCGGGTGTGCCTTCGGCATCTTGGCCGTGGCACACTGCACAATTTTTCCTGAAAAGAGCCTGTCCGCGCGCGACTTGTTCGGGGTCAAAATTACGCACCACCTGCTCCGGGGATAAATCCCTTCCCAGGATCTGATCCAGCGTACTGCCTGCGGAACGAACGCCGGTCTGTTCCGAGCAGGCAGTAACAAGGAAAAACAGTGCGAACGCGACAGCTTTTACAAGTGTCACGTTACTTGAGCCTTAGAATTGACTGAGCAGCGTTATTCTCGGAAGTGCTTTCTGCTGGTTGCGACAGACCAGGACCGTACCGGTTGTAAATTTCTGCAGCATTGCGTTTATCCCCTGGTTTTCTGATCAGCAGTACATTGTAGGTGTCCTCGCGGCCGGTTTCCATGCCGGGAGAGCCATGAGGCATGCCAGGCGCAGAAAGGCCGACTGCCCGGGGGCGCTCTTTCAGCAATTGCTTGATATCGTCAGCCGGGACATGCCCTTCAATGGCGTAACCATTGACCATGGCGGTGTGACACGATCCGAGCTCGGGAAGGATGCCCGCTTCTGCTCTTGCCTCATCGTTACCAATGTCATGGATGTTGACGGTAAATCCGTTGTCGCGCATGTGATCCACCCATTTGGCGCAACAGCCACAAGTCGGGCTTTTGTACACTTCCACGGTCGCTGCGGCTGCCACGCCGGCAAATCCAGCCAAAGCTGCGGATAGTACGGAACGGGTAAAAAATCTGTTAAGTTGTTTTTTCATTTGCTCTCCAATGTAAACTTGCCTTGCATACGTTCGAAACAGCCAGCAAGAGCGGACGGTAATCGATATTTGTTGATACCAGCTCTCTCCCGGGCATTTTGACCACCAGAGCACTGATAACGTTCTCTCTTGTTTCTGGCTAGCCCATTGCTGCATTGCTATAATTTTTATTTGTTCAACCACCCCGATTCAAGGATCTTTACCTTGAGTGCGCAACTATAACCGACTTTCAATTTTTTTCTGAGGCTATCAGCCCAGACAATTTTTGCAAATATTTCTCGCTGATTAATTTACACATTTCCATGATTACGGACACAGTTACCAGAAAATCTGCCTATAACGCCAACAAATTACAGAAACGGCTGCGGCGTCTTGTCGGCACAGCGATTGCCGATTTCAACATGATTGAGAAAGGTGACCGGATTATGGTGTGCCTGTCTGGCGGGAAGGATAGTTATGCATTGCTGGATATTTTGCGCAACCTGCAGGCACATGCCCCACTGGATTTCGAGCTGATTGCCGTTAATCTGGACCAAAAGCAACCGGGTTTTCCCGAGCATGTTCTGCCTGAATATCTGACTGCCATCAATATGCCTTTTCGCATTGTCGAACAGGATACCTACAGCGTCGTCAAGCGGGTGATCGCCGAGGGCAAAACAACCTGCAGTCTGTGCTCTCGCTTGCGCAGAGGGGTGCTGTATCGGGTAGCGACCGAGCTGGGCGCGACCAAAATTGCCCTGGGGCATCACCGCGACGACATTCTGGAGACCTTTTTTCTGAACATGTTTTATGGTGGCAAGCTGAAGGCAATGCCACCCAAGCTGGTGAGCGATGATGGATGTCACGTAGTGATCCGGCCGCTTGCGTACTGCAAGGAAAAGGATTTGGCCGCCTATGCAAGGATAGCCCAGTTCCCCATTATCCCCTGCAATCTGTGTGGTTCACAGCCAAACATGCAGCGACAGGTAATCAAGGAAATGATGCAGCAATGGGATAAAAAACACCCTGGCAGGCTGGAAACGATGTTTACCGCGTTGCAGAACATCCAGTTGTCGCATCTGGCTGATACCAGCCGATATGATTTTGCCGGAATCAAACCTCATGGAATTGCGATTGAAGAAGGCGACAAGGCGTTTGATGAAGAACCGCTTCCCGACATCCCGGTCGGAATCAGCCAGGATGAAGATACTCCCGATGAAGATACCTGCGTTACCGAAACCGTATTACATTCCGTTTGATTATCCGGCTTTTATGCGACGGGCTGAATCAGCCGTCTTAATGCGGGTGATGATCCAGCACATGCGGAATGGCTGCCTTGACGTAATACACCATAGACCAGAGCGTCATCACGGCAGCAAAATAAACCAGCCAGGTGCCCACTTGGTGTGCATCGAGTGCATCGCCAATCTTGTCGTGATAAAGCAGTAGCGGAATCGCCACCATTTGCGCGGTTGTCTTGATCTTGCCCAGAAATGAAACAGCCACACTCCTGGATTTGCCGATAAGCGCCATCCACTCCCGCAATGCGGAGATCGTAATTTCACGACCGATGATGATCAAGGCGATTGATGCATCCAGCCGATCCAGATGAACCAGCACGATCAGCGCAGCCGCTACCATCAGTTTATCTGCCACCGGATCAAGAAAAGCGCCAAACGCGGAAGTCTGGTTGAGTATCCGCGCCAGATAGCCATCCAGCCAGTCAGTCAGCGCAGCACCAGCAAACACCAGTGTGGCCGCCAGATTCTGTGTTTCAAGTGAAATCCAGTCTGCTGGCAGGTAAAAAATGCCGACAAATAGCGGAATAGCTACGATACGTAGCCATGTCAGGAAATTGGGGAGATTCATCAGCATAAATCAGAAAACTCCAATCGGTTTCAATATCAGGCGAGTATTTTACAACCCGCCCGGCAATTCTTCTTTCGGCAGGATGATAATCATGTATGCAAAAGTGCCTCAATGGCCGTTTTCCATCCAGCATACAATTGTTCCCTGTCGGTTTTTGCCATTCCAGGTATGTAGATTTTGTCCCGCTGCCAATAACATTCGGTTGCTTCCAGTCCGGCAAACAAACCCGCTGCCAGACCAGCCAAAATAGCCGCACCCAGTGCCGTTGCCTCCGTTACTTTCGGTACCTCCACCGATCTGTTCAACATATCGGCGAGAAACTGGCACATGAATCCGTTTGTCACCAATCCGCCATCCACACGGATCATATCGGCCTGGTGACCGCCATCCTTTTCTATCGCTGACAACAAATCCAGTGTCTGGTATCCCTGGGCTTCCAGCGCAGCACGAACAATATGCGCCCGTGTCGTCTCGCGTGACAAACCTGTAATCATGCCGCGCACATCCGGCCGCCAGTAGGGAGCCCCCAGTCCGGTAAAGGCGGGTACGAAATAGACTTCATTACTATCCGGCACACTGCGCGCCAGAGCCTCGCTGGCTGCCGCATCCTGAAAAAACTCCAACCCATCCCGTAGCCATTGAATGGCTGCACCGGCAATAAAAATCGATCCCTCGATGGCATATGTCATCTTGCCATTCAGGCGATACGCGGGTGTGGTCAACAGCCGGTGTTAAGAAAGTTTAAAATCCGCAACGATATTCATCAGCGCAAAACAACCCGTACCGTAAGTGGATTTGACCATGCCGGGCCGAAAACACCTTTGCCCAATCAGGGCAGCATGTTGATCTCCCGCCATGCCACCGATGAAAATTTCCCGCCCGAACAACGCGGGATCAGTCATCCCAAACCCGGCAGCATTATCCCTGACTTCTGGCAGAATCGCTGCCGGAATATTGAACAATGCAAGCAGATCTGTATCCCATTTCTGTTCGACGATATTGAATAACAGCGTCCGTGCTGCATTGGTTGCATCAGTGGCATGCACACGCCCACCGGTCAGATGCCAGAGCAGGTAGCAATCAATCGTACCAAGCGCCAATTCACCTCGTTCTGCCCGGGCGCGCGCACCTGTAACGTTATCCAGTATCCAGGCAATTTTGGTAGCAGAGAAATAGGGATCAAGCAGCAGGCCAGTGCGAGCCGTTACCACCGGCTCCACTCCCCGTGCTCTGAATCGCTTGCAATCGGCATCGGTACGTCTATCCTGCCAGACAATAGCTGGATAGACGGGCTCGCCGGTTGTACGATCCCACAAAATGGTGGTTTCGCGCTGATTGGTGATGCCGATGGCAGCAAGCGACTCTACTCGGCCTGTACCATGTGCCAGCACCGCACGGCAGACTGCAAGCGTATCCTGCCAGATGACTGCTGGATCCTGCTCAACCCATCCCTTGTGCGGATAATATAATTTCAGCTGTTTTTGCTGCACTGCAAGTACGTCCAGCTCTGCCGAAAACAGAATGGCACGGGTACTGGTCGTCCCCTGATCAATGGCCAAAATAGTCGGCTGATCGCTCATGGCTGACATGATTACAGAACTGCGCGGCGGTTATCCGGCAACACTCCTGGTAACAGACTGAAGAATCTGGAAAGGTAAATTTTGCATAACAATCAAGAAGCATCAATAGTGAGCACCATCGCCGTTCATCAACACCTGTTACCGGTTATATTCACCGGAACGTTCCGGTTGATAAGTCACTTCAACGATGCGTACCCGCAATATACCGCCACCTGGCTTAGGCCATTCGATTTCATCTCCTTGGGAAAGACCCAGCAGTGCACTTCCCACTGGCGCAAGAATCGAAATTTTCTCACCACTGGTATCTACATCCCTGGGATAAACCAGCGTCAAGCAGAATTCCTCGGCAGAGGATTCAACCCTGAATCTGACGGTTGAATTCATTGTCACCACAGTGGGTGGAATTTTCTCTGGATCCACTACTTCAGCCCGGGCAAGCTCGGCTTCCAGGTCATCCCTGCCGGGAAATGCACTTTGAGGGAGGGATTCCAGCAACATCTCCAGCCGCTCTGCATCGAATGAAGAGATCATGATATTGGGTTTAACGATCATTCTTAAATTCCTCTAATCGGGTTATCTATTGGAAATATCCGGATTGTTGCAGCACAGGATGCTCCGGAGAAAACACATCCCGGAACTGTTTTGCAACTGAAAACGACTGGCGAGTGGGTGCAACTAGCTGTGGCACCTCGCCTTGTATGAAGAATAACGATTACTCTTGAAAAAATGAAAAGCCGGGAAACACCTTGCGATTGTCAGGTAAACAATCAGCCCGGCTCCCGGCACCTTTTGCCGCAGTATAGCCTACCGTTCTGTCATTGGCCAGCTATGGGCCTGCCTTCAGATTTCGCTTTCATTTTGTACGGAAAAACGGTATCCAGCGCCTCTGACCGTTTGCACAAGATCTGCCTTGCCCACCACTTCCAGAGATTTACGCAACCGGCGTATATGCACATCAACTGTCCGATCCTCGACAAAAATGTGATCCCCCCATACCCGGTCAAGCAACTTGGCCCGTGTATGCACACGTTCTGCATGCGCCATCAGAAAATGCAACAAACGATACTCGGTTGGACTGAGCAGCAATTCTCTCTCTCCCGTCCCCTCGTTCAGATTGGTAACAGTCACCCGATGTGTTATCGGGTTAATCTGCACTCCTCCGACATCAAGAATTTCATCGGAAGCTTCGGGTAAACTGCGGCGCAGAACGGCTTTTATCCGCGCAATCAGTTCGCGGGGAGAGAATGGCTTGGTAATGTAATCATCCGCCCCCGATTCCAGTCCGACCACTTTATCGCCCTCCTCCACCCGCGCAGTCAACATGATGACGGGAATTTGCTTGGTGCGCGGATCCTGCCGTAGCGAACGGGCAAACTCGATACCGCTTCTACCGGGAAGCATCCAGTCCAGTAGTACCAGATCTGGCAATACCTCCTTAACCATTTTCGCAGCCTGCTCCGCGCTGTTTACACACACGACGGCAAAGCCGGCATTGCGCAGGTTATAGGCAATCAGCTCCTGAATCGCTGATTCATCCTCTACTACCAGAACTGTTGTAGACATCTCTCACCTCACCGGAAGGGAATAGCCTGAAAATCAGCATCATACGAGGCAATAATGACAAAACGATGACATTTCACAAATGTTTCTGGCTAGAAAAATACGGTCCAGATGCCATGCGCTGCACAAGGCACGCATAAGATGCAGATCTCGGGACAGCCAGCCTCCCGGGAAAATAACCAAACGACTTATAGATTTATGATTTTACATACCATTAAAAACACCTCCTCGGGGCTAGGGTTTGTTCTCAATCATGCGAATAGCTGTATGCCATATGCAATTGACGCCGAATAAATCGTTCACGGTCAATGACATGGCGAGGGGCTGTTCACAGTGGATGAATTATGGTCATATCCTGACTTTTGCGCAGGAGTCAGGATGGACCGGACGATGTTACGAGATGACCAGTGGGCACGCATTGAGCAGCTATTGCCGGGCAAGAAGGGCGATCCTGGCTGTACGGCGAAGGACAACCGACGCTTTGTCGAAGCCGTTCTCTGGATCATGCGTACCGGCAGTCCGTGGCGTGACCTGCCCGAAGAGCTTGGGCATTGGCATCGGACTTTCGTCCGCTTCTCGCGCTGGCGCGAGAAAGGTGTCTGGGAGCGTGTGGCAACAGCACTGCAAGGCGATGCTGACATGGAGCATTTGTTCATTGACTCGACCATCGTGCGCGCCCACCAGCACTCCGCTGGCGCCCAAAAAAAGCAGGCCAACAGGAAATTGGCCGTTCACGGGGCGGACTGACCACCAAACTGCATGTCGCCGTGGATGCCTTGGGCAATCCGCTGCGGATAATTCTCTCGGCCGGCCAGATTGCCGATATCGAACAAGCGACCGCACTGATCAAGGATCAGCCCGTCGAATTCGTTGTGGCCGACAAAGGGTACGACTCGGATGCCTTCGTCACCGCGATTACAAACCAAGGCAGTCAGGCGGTCATCCCGCCACGCTCCAACAGACTCAACCCGCGCACGTTCGACCGCCATATCTACAAGAGCCGCAATCTGATCGAGCGTTTCTTCGCACGTATCAAGCAATTCAGACGCATCGCCACGCGCTACGACAAACTCGCACAATCCTTCCTGTCGTTCGTCCAGCTAGCTTGCGCTATCGTCTGGTTGACTTGATTGAGAACACACCCTAGTGCTGGACACGGATGGATAAATTATCCGATCCGGCCTAACCAGTAAGATCCGAGCCCAGTCGTTAGGCAATCGATTCTCAAACTCAGACCGTCGCGCCATATCTGTAAATGAAATATGTACACAGATTCCCTGTTTTTCGGGAAAAAATAGCTTGGGCAGACGCATGCCCGACCATGAAGCCGGCAAATTTGGGGAGGGTTGATATCCGGGATGTTCGAGCACCAGCATCCCGCATCACAACCTTCAAAGGAATTCTCACGATAAACCAGGCAACGAACGGCTTTATTCAGATTGAGGCCGCATCATCGTTTTTATCGCTGGCCGAAAGCTTTCCTTGGCGTCTCCCAAAAGTTCGACGGCGGTATCGGTCCGGATTCAACTAATGCCCACATTGCCTTATACGATAACATCGAAACCATAGAAACTATCGACAGGCTTTTGAACGATGTGATCAGCGTTGAGTGCCCGGTGCCTACAAGCGCATGATCGACAGTATTGCGCTTCGGAAATTCGCACCGAAGTTCGACAAGGCTATCGGCAGCGTTCGCAGCAGCAGCTTCTACAACCTGACGCTTGCGGTGAAGGTTTTGACGCGCGTTCAGATTTAACGAACCCAAGTGCCACTGGAGATTTTTGCCCGGCTTTCGTATTGGGCTTTTTTCTCCGGGAGCAGATGCAGTTTCAAAGATGATGGCCGGCATGCAGCATTTTCGAAATATGTCGAAAAATATCTATATAAATCAAATACTATTTATTTAAAATGGCGGACATCAACTCAGCTACATTCGGATAAATCTTACTTGCATTGTTATTTCGTGTATAGTCGAAATTTCGAAATAAAGGAGGTTTGAACATGAAGCGTTTGCACCTGCACATTAGCGTTCCGAGCATTGAACAGGCCGTTGCGTTCTACACCGTGTTGTTCAACGCGCCGCCATCCGTATTGAAGACGGACTATGCGAAGTGGATGCTGGAAGATCCGCGCGTCAATCTGGCGATTTCATCGCGCACCCACGCAACCGGCATCGATCATGTCGGCGTACAGGTCGATAACCCGGACGAATTGGCCGAACTGGCATCGCGGCTGAAGGCGGCAGGCGAAACGACGCTCGATCAAGAAGCGACGACGTGTTGCTATGCGAAGTCGGACAAGTCTTGGGTGACGGACACGGCGGGCATTCGGTGGGAAACCTTCTACACACACGGCGAAGCGACCGAATATGGCGAAGATGAAGTGTTGCCCACCTCTGCGGGTAGCGCCTGCTGCGCTGGCTCTGCGGCTCCTAAAGCAGCGTGCTGATGCTGCTGCCCGAAGCCGTCGAAGCTCTGTCCGCGCTTGCCCACGAGCACCGGCTGGCCGTCTTCCGCCTGATAATCCGGGCGGGGGCGGGTGGCCTGCCAGCAGGTGAAATCGCGCGCGAACTTGACGTTCTGCCTAACACACTTTCGTCACACCTGACGATCCTTGGGCACGCCGGGTTGATTCAATCGCGCCGCAATGGCCGTTCCGTCATTTATTCCGCCGACTACAACGGTATGCGCACCTTGCTAGGCTTCCTTGTCGCCGATTGCTGCGATGGTCACCCCGAAATCTGCGCACCGCTTGCCGAGGTTGCGCAAAGCTGCTGTGCATCTGAATGATTTAGCGCTCGCTTCCGATTGCGGCAAGGCTCGGGCAAGGCTTCGCTGGATTCGTTGCTACCTTTGGCCTGCCAGGAACAATCTCCGACACGCAACATTTGCAGCTGAAATTTACACCGGTTGCGGTCGGATCTCTACATTACCGCCGCCTTATGGGCCTTGATGTAAATCAAGAACTACAAACTCGTGCAAATCTTTGATTTTATTGAAACTATGGCGGAGAGAGAGGATTCGAACCTCGATAAGCTTTTTGAGCCTATACTCCCTTAGCAGGGGAGCGCCCTCGACCACCGGCCATCTCTCCGGGGGGTGGTGTTTTTATCTACTCATTCCAAAGAAGTCGGTAATTCTAGCAGCGCCTTTTGTGCTACCGTTATTTTCCTGATCCAGATCAAATGCCTATGCAGAACCCCAACAGCCAGTTCCATATATTTTTCATCTACTACAACAGAAATTTTGATTTCTGAAGTCGCGATCATCCGGATATTGATCCCTTCCTCAGCCAGAACACGGAACATTTTGCTGGCAATACCCGCATGAGAACGCATACCTACGCCAATTAACGAGACCTTGGCAATTTTTCCCCACCAATCACTTCACGTGCGCCGATATGAGGCAATACCACCTGCTTCAGGATATCCATCGTCCTGACATAATCACTCCGGTTAACCGTAAATGAAAAATCTGTTGTGTCATCATGCCCAACGTTCTGGATGATCATATCCACGCCAATATTGGCATCCGCCACCGGTCCCAGTATCTGATAGGCAACCCGGGTGATCAGGCACACCCACCACGGTAATCTTTGATTCGTCACGATTAAATGCAATCCCCGAAATTATGGGCTGTTCCATCTTTTTATTTTCCTCAAACGTGATCAGTGTACCTTCGCCCTTCTCAAAACTGGACAGAACCCCTGAGTTTGACCTTGTACTTACCAGCAACTCGACCGATCGTATCTGCAATACCTTGGAACCAAGGCTAGCCATTTCAAGCATTTCTTCGAATGTAATGGTGTCCAGTTTCCGTGCTTCAGGTACCACACGCGGGTCCGTGGTATAAATGCCGTCAACATCGGTATAAATCTGGCATTCATCAGCCTTGAGGGCTGCAGCAAGTGCAACAGCAGTCGTATCCGAACCACCACGCCCCAAGGTTGTAATATCACCCCTTTCATCAATACCTTGAAATCCGGCTACGATAACTACGTAACCCGCTGCCAAATCAGAGCGAACAGGTTCTTCGTCAATTTTAAGGATGCGCGCCTTGGTATGAGCACCGTCAGTCGTAATTTTCACCTGCGACCCGGTATAACTTTTTGCCTTGATCCCAAGCTCGTGCAAAGCCATTGCAAGCAAACCGATTGTAACTTGCTCGCCAGTAGATAAAACAACATCAAGCTCGCGAGGATTGGGGTCAGGCTGGATTTCCTTTGCCAGGGAAATGAGGCGATTGGTTTCCCCACTCATGGCCGAAACGACCACAACTAACTCATGCCCCTGGGCCTTGTACTCGGCCAATCGAAGCGCAACCTGTTTAATACGCTCTGTGCTGCCTACCGAAGTGCCGCCATATTTTTGAACAAAGAACGCCACAAATTTTTCTCTGGAATAAATGATTAACAGCCTAAATGGCGGTAAATTCTACACATTTCTCTGAAATAATTCCATTTCATAAACAAGGAGAATTAGAAAGCAATGCCCAGTTCACGCAAGGTTCCTTTGGTTATTTTTCCTTCAGCAAGACCATGTTTTTTCTGAAAATCTATCAATGCATTTTTGCTGCGCGGACCCAGCTTTCCATCTGCCACTCCCGGATTCAAACCGGCATCCGCCAAAGCCTGCTGGATTTTACGAATCAGATCAGCGGTAGCCTTGACCACCTCCTCGCCATCACCGGATGAAATCACTCCCGCGCTTGTTTTAGAGTCAGAAGCAACCATAGAAGTGGTTTCCTCAATAGCGTTCGCGGCTGTTTCCTTTGGCTCATGCTTCACATTCTCACTCAAAGCTCCGGTACGCTGGATAATTTCATCCGCTTTTGCCAGTATGGATTCCAGCGATTCCTCTTCAACGACGTCACTAGATTCATCCACAGCCGTATCAGCCACAACGTCCCCACTCTGGATAATTTCTTCTGCTGCGCCAGCCGGATTTTTCTTGGCAACTTCTTCCGGCTGACCACCGCAGCCTGCTATAAAAGCAGCAATAGACAACACCAGAGCACTCTTTACAAAATGATCAAGATTTATCACTTTCATTCCCGAATCTCCTTGTATAAAAAACTAATGGATTTTCTGATATTAAAACTGAATCACAAAATTTCAGCTTGTTTAATCAACCCGGTTTTGTCCGGCCAATTGACAGACTTAGCCTTACCTGTGCCTTTAAAAACGCCATTCTACTATGTAATTTTCCAGAAACGGCTTAACTATTTTTAATTTTGGCTATTCGTAAAAGCGTATTGAAACGGGGTCAAAGTTCTCCCGCCTCAATCATGCGGATGAGTGTTGAAATGTCCGCCCCGTAATTCCTGGGCGGCGGTGATGCCTATTTTCGCTATTTAGCGACGACGGTAGTCTGCGGACGATTACAAAGATACCGATACCAGGTGATATCACAGCTCATCAACTAATTAACTAATCATCCTTCCTGAACCATTTAGGCCAAGAGCTACGGTGCCTGTCTTTTGCCTCAATGCACGGGATCAAGGTCTGGGCAAGTAAAGGCAACTGATTGGCAGATTTAGCAATCCGATATTTGACACTGTGCACGCACTCGCGATCGCCAAATTCGCAACGATTGAGGTAGGTGCCACCGCAAGGGCCATTGGCCAAGCCTTTAGGGCATGTTTCTGGGCATATATACAGGGTGTTATGCAAGCGACAGGTGCCACATGTATCACAACCGACCAGCGGGCGTTTGATCGCTCGTTCGATAGTGTGCATTGTGTGTGCAGCTATTGCGTCCTTCCAGAAAGGCCGCGTCACGCTCCAGCCAAACGCTTTGCTGAGCCGACCGATACCACTAAAGAGTAAACGATGCACCCTAGCGAGTAACGTGTATCGCAGTAGCTCTCGGTGAGTGGCAGAAACATGGGATTGCCCCATTTGCCAGCCGCCGATGTCAGGGGTGAAACGTATTTTGGGTGCCTCAGGCATCTCCCAGCTCGCTTGCCACCGTACCATCCAATCGGTCAGTGAGCTTATGCTGCCAAGATGTCGGTTGATGATTTTCTCCAATGCCATCAGTTCATCAAGGGTATGCACACCTGACACGTGAACGCCGGCATAACCCATCAACTGAAGCCCCACAATTTGCAAGGCCAGGCGTTCGAGGCTTCGTGTGCCTGCGTAGGCAGAGGACACTTTCAGCTCTCGATACAGCACGCCGCGCATGGACTCGGTGATGACAATACCGGGCACATCATTGAGCGCAGCTGCGCGTTTGTAGGTCAGCTGCATCACGCAGGCCAGCATCGGTTTCGCATCGGCCTGAGTATGCATCCAGTTCTGGGCTTCAAGATGTTTGGCGACATCGAAACCCAACTGCAGAGTTAGGAAATCAGCGCCGGCCAAGAGCTTTTTTTGTGCCTTCAAATACTGGGCGCAGCCTTCTTCTTCGCGATATTTGAATGGATTTAATACCGCGCCCAAAAGCCAATCAGGATAATGTGCACGAGCAATCTGTAGCGCAGATACCGACTCAAGATAGCGTATGGGTGACTGCCCGGGATGGTGGCCTAGCAAGCGATCGCCACTCAGCAGCAATAACTGGTTCAAGCCGCGAGCCTTCATTGACTCTAGATAGAACAGCAAATCTGTTCGTTCTCGATCCTTGCCTGAAAAGTGGAGCACCGATGAAGACGGATCTTCCAATGCCGCAGCACCCTCCAGGGGGCTCAGATCGCAACGCGCGCCAACCCGATCTGAGAAGGAGGGAAACAAGGGCCAGCCAGCCAAATGTCCGCGTTGTATGATTTGTTCAAGTGCAGAAAAGCTTGATGAGGACTGCCGAGGAATGATCTCCAGTACACAGACGAAACGCCCTTCGTGCAGCGCTTGTTTTAATACGCTCAAGATAGTTTGATACCTTTTGTATGAGAGGGCGATGCAATCGCTGGTAAGCAGTAATTTCGACCCCCCAGGGGGCAGCAGTAAGCTCTCAAGCCATGCTATGGTCGGCAAGATGGTGATATTGCCCTTTGAAATACAGCAAAGGTTGCCTCGCAACTGCGTCTTCCGGGTTCAGAGCCTTCACTTCCCCAATTACGATAATGTGATCCCCCGCAGCATGTTCGGCGTGAATTTTGCAATCAAGCCACTTCAGACTGCCCGTAATGATCGGATTACCCAGTGGAGATTCTCGCCGTTCAATACCTTTCCACTTGTCGCTACCTCGCTGAGCGAACTGGTTGGATATCCATGTTTGCCTGTCTGACAAGATATTGACTGCAAATCGACCGGCCTTGCGAATCTTCGGATAGCTGACTGAGCAAGCCATGACACTGAAGGACACCAGCGGCGGGCTCATCGATACGCTATAGAACGACTGGCAAGTGAAGCCGATCAGCTCACCATCAACAAGTGAAGTAATAACCGTGATACCTGATGCGTAGTGCCCGAGCGCTTCACGAAAGCGAGATGGATCGATCGACGTAATGTTGAATGACATGATGGCTACTGGATACTGTATGCAACTTATCTGTGTTGGGGGAGGTGGGAATGAGCCGGGTCAACGGGCCGTTATAATCAACTGACGACGACCCGTTGATGCTTCGAAGTTATTTCGAAAGTTCTTGCCGAACGATTTCTGCACCGGCAGCTAAAGCGCGAAGCTTGCCTCGTGCCATACCACGAGCTAGTGGTGCCATGCCACAGTTGGTACAAGGATAGAGCTTGTCGGCGTTGACGAACTGGAGGGCCTTTCTCAGCGTATCGGCAACCTCGTCGGGAGTCTCAATGGTGTTACTTGCCACATCAATGGCTCCGACCATGACCTTCTTGCCACGGATGAGCTCGATCAAGTCCATCGGGACATGCGAATTGTGGCACTCAAGCGAAACAATATCGATGCTGGATTTTTGCAACTTTGGGAACGCCTCTTCATATTGCCGCCACTCGGACCCTAGGGTCTTTTTCCAGTCGGTGTTGGCCTTGATGCCGTAGCCATAGCAGATATGAACAGCGGTTTCGCATTTGAGGCCCTCGATCGCCCGCTCTAGGGTGGCAACGCCCCATTCATTCACCTCATCAAAAAAGACATTGAAGGCAGGTTCATCAAATTGGATGATATCGACGCCCGCTGCTTCCAGCTCTCTGGCTTCCTGATTCAGGATTTTGGCAAATTCCAACGCCAATTTTTCACGGCTCTTGTAATGAGCGTCATAGAGTGTATCGATCATGGTCATCGGACCTGGCAGCGCCCATTTAATGGGCTGATGAGTCAATCGTCGAAGAAATTTAGCATCATCGACAAAGACCGGTTTTTGACGTGAAACAGCACCAACAACTGTCGGCACGCTCGCATCGTAGCGGTCACGGATTCTGACTGTCTCGCGCTTATCAAAATCGACGCCATCCAAGTGTTCAATAAACGTGGTCACAAAATGCTGCCGTGTCTGCTCGCCGTCACCGACGATGTCGATTCCCGCAAGTTGCTGCTCTTGCAGAACAAGACGCAGGGCATCCAGTTTTCCCTCACATAGTTCTTCCCCCTGTAATTTCCAGGGCGACCACAGCTTTTCGGGCTCTGCGAGCCAAGAGGGTTTCGGCAAGCTGCCCGTAGTCGATGTCGGTAATAATTTTTTCATGATAAATAACCTGTTTTTTGACTAATTAAAGCGAGTAGTTCGCAGCCCACTGCTCGAGCGTTGCTTGGTATGGCTTGATAAAGTGCTCTTCAGCAAATTTTCCTTGCTGAACAGCCAGTCGGCTGCGCTCTTCCCGGTCGTACACGATGCAGGTGGAGGAATAATCCCGATGCTTCAGGCTTGGACGATATAACTTACCGGCTTCGGAGTTAGCGTTGTAGATCTCAGGTCGGTAAATCTTCTGAAAGGTATCCATTGTGCTGATCGTGCTGATCAACTCGAGATTCGTGTAATCGTTAAGCAAATCGCCAAAGAAATAAAACGCAAAGGGTGCCTTGCAATTCGGAGGCATGAAGTACCGTACTTGCAGTCCCATCTTCTTGAAGTACTCATCGGTCAGAGAGTGTTCGTCCTGCACATATTCGACACCCAAGACGGGATGCTTGTTTTCGGTGCGCTGATAGGTCTTGCTGCTTGAGACACTCAGGCAGATAACAGGTGGCTTGGAGAAGTGCGCTTTATAGGCGTCCGAGTTCACGAATGACTTGAAAAGCTTCCCGTGTAGATCGCCAAAATCATTTGGAGTGCTGAAGCCGGACTGATTTTTGTTGTGCTCTAGCAGCAGTACACTAAAGTCGTAATCGCGTACGTAAGAGGAGAAACTATTTCCCGCAATACCCTCAATGCGTTCGTTCGTCTTTCGATCAATGATGTTGGTCTTCAATATTTCAATCAGCGGAAGGCCATTTCCAGCGCTTTCACCGTTGATATTCATCTCAACCGAAATAATTTCAATCGCCACACTGTAGCGGTCGCCCTTGGGATTGTCCCAATGCGCCAAGGCATTGAACCTGTTATCGATCATCTTGAGCGTGTCGCGCAGGTTCTCTTGACGATTCGCTCCTCTAGCCAGATTCGCGAAGTTCGTTGTAATGCGCGTAGCATTAGAAGGACGATAGTCCTCGTCGAAACAAATGCTCTTAATAGCAAATGTGAACTCTTTACTCATGTGACTTTTGACCTCAATTTCTAACTCAGTTGATCCTGCATGGATACTTGAATTGAATTTTAGGTTTTTTAACTAATGAATAAAAGTGATTTTATTTCATTAATCAATTATATTTTCTCATGAAATATAGCATGGTCGAACTATTCATAGATCAGCCTGCTATATGAAGAGCGCACTGCCAGAAGGACCGCTCCTGATCTAGTTAGATTTCATTATTTCGTCTCAAGGGTCTTTGCTTTTTCAATGAATGCACGCAAGTAATCAATTCCCCTGTCAGCCTCACGAACACCCAAAAAAATGTTTTTGGCAATACCGCTCTTGCCCAATCTCACTGGCACTACATCCATTTTTTCGGCATATTCCAGTACCAGCCATCGTGGCAATGCAGCCACCCCGCGCCCGCTAGCGACCATCTGCAACATGATGTCGGTTGTCTCGATCGGCTTATGACGTTTAGGCGTGATTCCGGCTGGCGTCAGGAACATGCTGTAAATATCCAGACGTTCGATGGCGACCGGATACGTCACTAACACCTCATTAGTCAACTGTTTTGGCTTGATGTATTCCTCTTTAGCCAACGCATGGTTAGCCGCAACAACCAGGACTTGCTCGTAATCAAACACTGGCTCAAAAACCAGGCCTGGCTTGTCCAGTGGATCTGGTGTGACCAAAAGATCAATCTCATAGCCAAACAGGGCACCAATGCCGCCAAATTGGAATTTTTGTTTGACATCTACGTCCACATCAGGCCAGGCTGCTAAATAGGGAGAAACAATCTTCAGCAGCCATTGGTAGCACGGGTGGCACTCCATTCCGATGCGCAGAGTGCCCCGTTCGCCTTGGGCAAACTGCTGCAGGCGCTCTTCAGCCAAACTCAGCTGTGGCAATATCCGGTTGGCCACAACGAGCAAATATTGGCCGACCTGGGTCAAACGTAGGCTACGACCTTCACGCAACCAGATATCGGTCCCGAGTTGCTGCTCTAATTTTTTCATGCAGTGGCTCAGCGCCGACTGAGTCACATGAAGAACACTTGCAGCTGCGGTTAGCGAGCCTTGCTTTTCCACTTCTTGCACGATGGATAAATGAATACGATCAAGCATGATATATGAAATAAATTTATTAATTGTTGAGATAGAATCATTTTACCTCATCAATTTTTATTCTTATTATCAAGAAGTCTTACCCACGGCACAGACCACTGACCAGGGTTATTAGTAAGCAACCAGAAGTTGGTTGTCAAATGCTCGAGAAACGGATCGTTAGACGGTCTATCTTCCCAGATTAATAGAATAAACCCGTGAATTAGACTGGCTTATCGCCGAAAAATCACTGGAAATGATATTTCACCTTCTTTGTTTTTAAGGTTCATCGTTCAATGCGAGTTATAAAACGTTTACTCTTCCTGCCTGACACTTACACGCTATTGCTTGTCGGCACCGTCATTTTCGCCACGATATTACCTGCTCATGGAAGCGTAGCCGCGTCATTGTCATACTTAACTACAGCGGCAATTGCTCTGCTTTTTTTCTTGCATGGGGCAAAATTGCCCCGTCAGACGATTATCGATGGACTTACACATTGGCGCCTTCATGCATTGATTCTGGGGACTACTTTCGTTTTCTTTCCCGTGATGGGATTCACCCTGAGACCTTTGCTGCTTCCTATGATCAGCACTGAACTTTATCTGGGTGTTTTATATCTTTGCATGCTACCCGCCACAGTGCAGTCAGCCGTTGCATTGACTTCGATCGCCAGCGGTAATGTGCCCGCTGCGGTCTGCAGTGCATCGGCTTCGACCTTACTCGGTATTTTGATAACGCCGTTTTTGGTCAACTGGTTGGTCATCCCTACGGCTGGATCAGTTTCATCCTTTGATTCGATCATGAAAATTTTCATGCAATTGATGTTACCCTTTCTGGCGGGCCATCTCCTGCGGCCCTGGCTTGAAAAACCATTTCGAACACTCGGGAAAACCCTTTCAGTTATTGATCGTGGGTCGATCCTGCTGGTGGTCTATGGTGCGTTCAGTACGGCTGTCATTGGCGGCATCTGGGAACAGGTTTCATCACAAATGATTTTCAGTTTGGTGGCAATCTGTTTGATCTTTCTGTGCTTGGCTATGCTTTTTGTATATGGTTTGGCGCTATGGCTTGGCTTTAGTCGAGAGGATCGTATTACAACTTTATTTGGTGGCGCACAAAAAAGCCTCGCCAGTGGCGTACCTATTGCTCAAGTACTGTTTCCTGCTTCGTTGGTGGGGATCGGTGTCATGCCGCTGATGCTATTCCACTTGCTGCAATTAATCGTCAGCTCTATGCTGGCACAGCACTTGCGCAAACAAAATATGATTGCTAGTGTTTAATTGCGTTAATAAAGTTAATTATTATTTATACTAGGGTTTGTTCTCAATCATGCGAATAGCTGTATGCCATATGCAATTGACGCCGAATAAATCGTTCACGGTCAATGACATGGCGAGGGGCTGTTCACAGGATGAATTATGGTCATATCCTGACTTTTGCGCAGAGTCAGGATGGACCTGGACGATGTTACGAGATGACCAGTGGGCACGCATTGAGCAGCTATTGCCGGGCAAGAAGGGCGATCCTGGCTGTACGGCGAAGGACAACCGACGCTTTGTCGAAGCCGTTCTCTGGATCATGCGTACCGGCAGTCCGTGGCGTGACCTGCCCGAAGAGCTTGGCATTGGCATCGGACTTTCGTCCGCTTTCGCGCTGGCGCGAGAAAGGTGTCTGGGAGCGTGGCAACAGCACTGCAAGGCGATGCTGACATGGAGCATTTGTTCATTGACTCGACCATCGTGCGCGCCCACCAGCACTCCGCTGGCGCCTAAAAAAAGCAGGCCAACAGGAAATTGGCCGTTCACGGGGCGGACTGACCACCAACTGCATGTCGCCGTGGATGCCTTGGGCAATCCGCTGCGGATAATTCTCTCGGCGGCCAGATTGCCGATATCGAACAAGCGACCGCACTGATCAAGGATCAGCCCGTCGAATCTGTTGTGGCCGACAAAGGGTACGACCTGGATGCCTTCGTCACCGCGATTACAAACCAAGGCAGTCAGGCGGTCATCCCGCCACGCCCAACAGACTCAACCCGCGCACGTTCGACCGCCATATCTACAAGAGCCGCAATCTGATCGAGTTTTTTTCGCACGTATCAGCAATTCAGACGCATCGCCACGCGCTACGACAAACTCGCACAATCCTTCCTGTCGTTCGTCCAGCTAGCTTGCGCTATCGTCTGGTTGACTTGATTGAGAACACCCTAACACCCTAGGCATTATGCGTTCAGAAAAAGCGATAGAAATCACTCTTACGGAAGAGCAAAGAAACCATCCAAAAGGAAGAAGGAGAAGATCGTGCGTTTACAGCCATTAGCGCGCGCGCAGGATGGTTGAGCGAGCGATCATCCTTAGCCTGCGCTGTGCAAGGCGCGCAGAACCAGACGGTTGCTGCAGAGTGAAACCACAGAATTTCGTGTCAGTAAATGGCGCAAACGGTATGCAAAGCATGGTATTGCCGGACCTAAAGATGAGCGACGACCCGGCAAACCTGAGGCATATGGAAAAGCATTCAGGGACAAACTGTTATCCAGGTTGGATAGCGAACCACCTCAAGGCCTGGCCAGATGGGATTGTCCAACTTTGGCAAAAGCAACTGGGATCAAGTACTCATGCAGTTTGGCGAGCATTAAAGAAAGAAGGGATTTATCTGCACAGAGCACGTAGCTGGTGCATCAGTACTGATCCTGAGTTTGCAGAGAAATCGGCAAATATTATCGGGCTATATTTGAATCCGCCTCTTAATGCGTTAGTTTTAAGTATTGATGAGAAACCAGCATCCAGGCTTTGGAACGAGAAACCGGCTATATCGAAACGCGCGACCAAAGCTTGTGCGTGCTACAAAAGCATACAAGCGTCATGGCACGCTCAATCTGTTTGCCGCATTAAATGTGGCCACGCTCACATCAAAGCTCAAACCACTCAAACCAAAACACGAGAAGATTTTCAGAATTTTATGGATCTTGTAATACAGGATTTGCCTGAAAACAAAGAGGTGCACGTTATTTTAGATAACTACTGCACACATAAAAGGAACGATGAGTGGCTGAACAGATATTCAGGCCGAGTACATTTTCACTTACGCCCACTTCGGCAAGCTGGTTAAATCAAATTGAATATGGTTCGGTATCTTATCCGTAAGACATTAAAAGGAGCAAGCTTCAGTAATGTCACAGAATTAAAAGAAGCAATCGAAGCATTTATTACTCGTCACAACCAGAATGCTCAGCCATTTAAGTGGCGCCGTCCTGAAGTTAAAGGCAGTCAAATAAAAAATACAATAGCTAATTTACGCAATTAGACACTAGCTAGCAGCCTGTCGGATTTGATTCCCGTTTGAAGACGCAATGAGGCCATGCGTTTCAAATTCCACGCCAGACAAACCAGGGCTCATTCTCCTTTGGCCTTATTCAGGCCACGCAGTGAGAATTGCTGCGCTCTTGTACTCCAATGTTCGACTTGGATCAGCATCCGGCGCCCACACATTTTTACGAATAGCCTTAATTTCACAAGGCAGTTCATAGCTCACAAACGCTGACCTTATCAGCCATAAAAACACGCTTCTCCTATATTTTTTTCTTCTCCTGCATAGCGGCACATTTCGATTCAATTCCTGCCATCAATTCCTGCCAGGCAGTGACAAATCCTTTCGCACCTTCCTCCTGAAGCTGCATCGCCAGCGCATCAACATCCACACCCGCTCTGGCAAATTGCGCCAGAACCTGCTCGCAATCTCCGCCGTCGGCAGGCATGTATTCGACGTGTAGATTATCTTGACTGGCCAGTGCTTTCAAAGTGGCTTCAGGTATCGTATTGATCGTAAAAGGCGCAGCCAAGGCCATCGCATACAGGATAGGCGAAGCAGCAGGGTCTTTGGTCCCCGTGCTAGCCCATAACAGACGCTGCGGCCGGGCACCGGCATTGTAGATACGCAGCCAGCGCGGCGAATCAAAAAGATCACGGGCGGCTTTATAGGTGCGCCCGGCGATCGCAACCCCCAATCTGTTGCGCAACACCTCCGGAACCTTGCCAGCCACCGCGACATCCCATCGGCTGACAAACAGAGAAGCAACGGAGATCACATCAGGATCGAGACCAGCGTCGATGCGCCGCTCGATCCCGCGCAAATAGGCTTCGGCTGCAGCCACATACTGTCCGCTGCTAAATAGCAAAGTCACATTGATGGGAATTCCGGCAAAAATGGCCTCTTCAATGGCAGGCAACCCCTCGTGAGTTCCCGGAATCTTGATCAGCAGATTCGGCCTGTCCACCCGCTTATGGATTTCCTTGACAGCCGTTATAGTGCTGGCGGTATCGTAGGCCAGCAAGGGAGACACCTCCAGTGATACCCACCCATCGATGCCATGGGTGCGATCATAAGCCGGTTTAAACAAATCAGCCGCCTGCGTCAAATCTCCCAGTGCCAGATCAAGAAAAATTGCTTCGTTCGTCTTTTTTTGCGCTAAACCAACCTGAATTGCCGCCTCATAGGCGCTGCTATTCTTGATTGCGTGGTTGAAGATGGATGGGTTCGAGGTCAGCCCCGTTACCGAAAATTCATCGATATACCGCTTGAGGGCACCGCTGATCAATAGATCGCGCGTAATATTGTCAAGCCAGAGACTCTGGCCGAGATCATGCAAAAGTTGTGTCGCTTTCATGATTTGCTCCTTGAAAAATCAACCGGGCCAATTGGTTGCTGTCAGCAATGTCCAGTATACGCGCATCGGCAACGGCTTACGTCCAGCCTCGCCCGGGATGATAAACATCGAATTCCAGCAGCAGATTGCCAGTCCCGCCTCCTGCGACAATTTGCCGCATTCTCATTTCCCCTTGTTATCCGGATAATGCGCGCGAAATTACTACCCCAGCAAGAGGTTATTGAATCCATGAAAAAAATTCTTTTTATTTTGATACTGTCCTACACAGGTTTGAATTTTGCAGATGATGGAAAAGTGACACAGGCTGAAGAAATCATGCTTGGAGAGCTGCTTTTCAAGGATAAGGATTTATCCCTGAACAGAAATCAGTCATGCGAAACCTGTCATAGCCTGAGCCCTGTCGCAAAACCAGGATTGCCGTTGGTGCCGGGTTTCGTCGATCCTGACAATATCGCCAAAGGTTCTCCCGTATCGAATGGTTCCGATATTGATCCCGGAACCGGCCTACCCTTCAACGGCACACTGAATACACCCAGTGTTGGCTATGCCGCCTTCAGCCCGAAATTCAAATGGGATAAAAATCTGAATGCCTATTTTGGCGGATTTTTCTGGAACGGCCGCGCCAAAGATCTGGCGGCGCAAGCGAAGGAACCTTTCCTGAATCCGGTCGAAATGGCCATGCCCAACGCGAGTGACGTTGTTAATCGCTTGAGTGAAAACACCACCTATCGCAAGCTGTTCAGAAAAATTTACGGCATTTCACTGCCGCTCAAGAATCAATCGGACAGAATGATCGAAAAGGTTTTTCAAAGCATGGCCCAGGCTATAGCCGCGTTCGAACGAGACCAGTCATTCAGTAAATTCAATTCAAAGTTTGATTATGTTCTGACCGGGATAACGACGTTCACTCCAGTCGAACAACAAGGATTCGATCTTTTCAAGGATCCGCTAAAGGGCAATTGTGCTGTTTGTCATACCGTGGATAGCACTCTCGATAAAAAAGGAAATATCGCAGTCCCACCTTTGTTTACCAACTTTAGCTACATAAATATCGGTGCGCCCCGCAACATGAAAATTCCGGGATTACCTGAACCCGATCTGGGTCTTGGCGGGCGGGCAGATATCCAGAAGCAGGACAAACAAGGCCTGCAAATCGGCAAACATAAGGTCATGTCTTTGCGTAATGTGGCGATAACACCGCCTTATGGACATAACGGTGTTTTTGCATCCCTGCAAATGATCGTGCATTTTTACAATACACGCGACGTATTGCCACATGATTGCGACAACACCTCACCGCGCTTCCCCTCGCAATGCTGGCCACTGCCCGAAATCGAGCAAAACGTCAGTGACAAATTCGGCAATCTGAATCTGTCAGCCGGGGAAAGAACTGCTCTGATCGCGTTCATGAACACGCTGACAGACAACTATCCCGACTGGGGCAATGATCCATTGGTTCCACCCGGAACCCCTTCTCCCTATCCACATCTCCGGATACCCTCCAATTAGGCCATGATGCTGATTCAAGCCCAGCGCAAACCGGCCTTTATCTTTGCTCCGTGAATTGTCTCTTCCAGGCCGGGTGGTGAATCGCATACAGATTTGATCCGGCCCGGCAGATTTTTTCAAATCTGGAGCCGGGTTGGTGAGAAATGCTCAGGAGCCTCTGGGGAACATCAGCAAGGTAGTCAGTTCAAGGCAAAAATCGGCGATGCAAGTAAAACGCAGCGAAAGCCGTAAGGCTGGCCCGTAGGGCGAGGAGTAAAAAGCGGAGTTTATACGTAATAAATGAGCATCCTGAGCCGATTTTCAACGAAGAAATGACAATGTAGGTAGTTTTTCAGAGGTTCCTTCAATCAACGCAGCCATCGCTTATCGTACCGGCTGCGTTACCTCACACTGTGCGCCAACCCACCGGCCACTCGTTTCGGCATACACATACAGCGGTGCGCCCTGAACCGTGCTGTTGAACTCTGTTTTCCCGGTGAAATGCTCCGGCGTGGAAAAAACACCTTCTGCGCGGCCATTCCCTTTGAAACGGGGATGATCGCAGACCAGCTCCACCTGATAGTGATTCCCGGACCGACTGCCATTGACGACAGCACAGCCGGACTGGTTTTCATATAAGCGGGAGGGAATATCCTGTTGTGCCATCTCCGGAGTGATGCACACCTTCGAAATGGCAGCGCCATCCCGGATACGGGGCATTTTCAATCCGTACTGCCTGGCAAGGCTGGTGATCTGCTGCATTTGATCGGATGGAACATGTGCTGCCAGTCCGAGCAGATCCGACCGGGTGGTTACCTCCCACAACCCCGGCCGGATGGTGTCTGCACACCAGGCGGATGTACCTGCCGCAGAAAACAGAATGAATGCTATGAATTTGCGCATGGCAACCCTGGCGAATGAAGTTTAGGGAATCTCTGAAAAATTACCTGCGTTGTCATTTCTTCGTTGAAAATCGGCTCAAAATGCTCATTAATTACGTATAAACCCCGATTTTTTGCTGATTTTTACCTTGAACTAATTGCCTCGCTGATGTTTTTCAGAGGTTTCTTAACGATGTTTGCGGTCGTTTTTATCATCTTCACGAATTTCAATGATTTCCGCGTCTTCGATCATTGCGTTGTTTTGTTCAGCCGCAGCAGACATCTCTTGCCGGAATTTACGCCGCAACCACCATAACCGTGCACCCACTCCGGCTGCTACCACCGCAAACAACGCCAGCACGATTGAAAAAAAGAAAGCACCCAGAACGACAACCACCGCCACAACCGGGATGAGGGTAAGGTAAAACATCCACCGGTTGGCTGGTGATGAATTCAACGGCTCATCCGCTGGATTGGTCTGGTTACCATAAACAATCCGCCTGATAATTATTTTTCTGAAATCGTCGTACATTGCATCCACTCCTCTATTTCAGCCACTTGTTTGGGTACTGCGCCAGTGAGCACTTCATGGCCATTCGGTGTCACCGCCACATCATCTTCAATTCTTATACCGATATTCCAGAAATGTTCCGGAATATCTTCTGCAGGACGGATGTAGCAACCCGGCTCGACAGTCAGCGTCATCCCGGAAACCAGATTACGCCACTGGCCAGCCTGTTTGTATTCGCCAGCATCATGCACATCCAGTCCCAGCCAATGCCCGGTCCGGTGCATGTAAAAACGCTTGTAGGATTCCGTTTCGATCACTGCATCCGGACTGCCCTGGCATAAATTCAAATCAATGAAGCCCTGCACCAGCACGCGCAAGGCAGCCTGATGCGGTGCATCCCAGTCGCTGCCGGGCCTGACTGTCTCGATTGCAGCAGCCTGTGCTGCGAGCACCAGCTGGTAAACATCTTTTTGCGCGGCAGAAAACCGGCCATTGATCGGAAAGGTGCGCGTAATGTCGGCAGCGTAGCCGTGCAGTTCACAGGCGGCATCAATCAACAGCAGATCTCCTGCCTGCAGCGGTGCGTTATTCTGGATGTAATGCAGCACGCATGCATTTGCACCACCCGCCACGATCGACGTATAGGCAGGCGCCTCGGCACCCTGACGGCGGAATTCATAAAGCAGCTCGGCTTCTATTTCATATTCGTATTTACCGGGACGAGTCGCCCGCATGGCGCGTTTGTGCGCTTCGGCTGAAATACGGGCAGCTTCACGCATAATTGCCAGTTCGCTGCCATCCTTGATCAGGCGCATTTCATCCAGCAGGTAACGGATATCCTGTATTCCGGCTGGAGCTGAAACACCTTTTCTAACCTGCTCACGCACGCGATTGATCCATCCCACCACACGCTGATCCCAGGAAACATCCTGGCCAAATGCGTGAAATACCACGGGCTGATTCGCCAGCAACTCGCCAGCCAGCTCATCAAGCCGGATAATGGAATGCGCTGCATCGAAACCAAATGCTTCTCGCGCGGCTTCCGGACCATAACGGAATCCATCCCAAGTTTCACGCTCCACATCCTTGTCACGACAAAACAGGATTTGCTGCGATGTATTTTCATCACCGGTTGCAATCAGTACCAGAACTGCCTCGGGCTCGCTGAACCCTGTCAGATAGTAAAAATAACTATCGAAACGATAGGGATAATGCGTATCCCGGTTGCGGTATCTTTCCGGAGCGGTGGCAATGACGGCCACACCTTGCCGCATTTTTGACAGCAACCGCTTTCTGCGATCGATAAAAGTCCGAATTGAAGTCATATCAACGGATTCCCACAGGAATCATGCAGGAAGCCACGCAACCAGCCGCATTACCTCCCTTCTTGCGGATGCCGGAAACCCGGTACATATTCAAAAGCATTATTCACTCTCCGTTTCCATTTATGGTTAAAATGTGGAATTTCCTTATGAGGCTAGATCATGTACCGCATCGCACCAAGCATTCTTTCCGCTAATTTTGCCAGACTGGGCGAAGAAATCACACAAGTCCTGGATTCCGGCGCAGATATCATTCACTTTGATGTCATGGACAACCATTACGTTCCCAATCTGACGATCGGACCGCTGGTGTGCGAAGCGATCCGCCCCCTGACCAAGGCAATGATTGATGTGCATCTGATGGTGGAACCGGTTGACCGCATCATCCCGGATTTTGCCAAGGCAGGCGCCAATATCATTTCATTTCATCCGGAAGCATCGCGCCATATTGATCGCACCATCGGGCTCATCAAAGAACAAGGGTGCAAGGCAGGAATGGTTTTCAACCCAGCCACCCCGCTTTCATACCTCGATCACGTGATCGACAAACTTGACCTGATCCTGATCATGTCGGTCAATCCCGGTTTTGGCGGACAAGCCTTCATTCCGGAAGCACTGAACAAACTGCGGCTGACAAGAGAACGTATCAATGCAAGCGGCCGTGACATTCTGCTGGAAATCGACGGCGGCGTGAAAGTGGACAACATAGCAGAAATTGCCCGTGCTGGTGCTGATACCTTTGTTGCCGGCTCGGCCATCTATGGCGCAGGCAAGGATAGTGATCCGCATCGCTACGACAGCGTCATTGCCGCCATGCGCGCCGAACTGGCGAAAGTTGCCTGATCTGCAGACGGTTATTTCCATGATTCAAACCACTCCTCAAACATCCGGATCAACCTCATTTCCGCTATCACTCAAGGCCGTTATCATTGATCTGGATGGCACCTTGCTAGATACCGCACAGGATCTGGCACTGGCCGCCAATGAAATGCTACGCGAACTGCGTATGACGGAGTTACCGGCATCTACCATACAAACATTCATTGGCAAGGGTGTGCCCAAGCTCGTCAAGCGCACACTGACCAACAACCCGGATGGCGAGCCGGATCCGGAGCTCTTCGAACAGGCTTTACCAATCTATGAGCGTTGTTATGCAGAAAATCTGCATGTACACATACCCGCCCCTACCCGGGCGTGATAGAAGGACCTGATCGGCTCGGGGAAGAGGGTTTCCGGCTGGTATGCATCACCAACAAAACTGAAATCTTCACCTTGCCATTACTGCGCAAAACCGGGTTGCTGGATTATTTCGAACTGGTATTGTCAGGCGACAGCCTGCCAAAAAGAAAGCCGGATCCGCTCCCATTGCTGCACGCCTGCCAACATTTCGGTATAACGCCCAGATCAGCGTTGCTGATTGGCGATTCACTGAATGATGCCATTGCTGCACGTGCGGCAGGCTGTCATATCTTCTGCGTGCCTTATGGCTACAACGAAGGACATGATGTACGCACGCTCGATTGTGATGCAGTCGTGGATACCATTGTAGATGCCACCCGGTTGATCACCTATCTGCATGATGCTTGACTGGTATGTAACGGCAAAACGCCTTCGGGGTGGAACTGCAAACCGCGTAACAAGCCTGCCGGCAAGGTTTCACTCCATCAATCCAACCGTTTCAGCAATAACTGCTTTCTATGAATCATTGCGCAACTGAAAGTGAATTCAACACTCTGGCAGCACAGGGATATAACCGTATCCCGCTGGTTCTGGAGACATTTGCTGATCTGGATACACCTCTTTCTGTTTATCTCAAACTGGCAAACCAGCCTTATTCGTATTTGCTGGAATCGGTAGTGGGAGGAGAACGGTTCGGGCGTTACTCGGTTATCGGGTTGCCAGCCAAAAAACGGCTGGAAGCCTGCTCCAGCAATATCCGCGTTATCAATGGCAACAAAACAGAAGAAGAAACCGACACAAACGATGTGCTCGGTTTTATCGGCCATTTTCTTGACCGGTTCAAAGTGGCCCCACACGCCGGTTTACCCCGCTTCAATGGTGGATTGGCCGGGTATTTCTCCTACGATACCGTGCGCTACATTGAACCAAGACTGGCCGGGCATGCGAAGCCAGATACGATAAAAACGCCGGATATCCTGCTGTTGCTTTCGGAAGAACTGGTCGTGATGGATAACCTGTCCGGCAAGCTATATCTGATTATCTATGCCGATCCAGCAGTAGAAAACGCCTACAAGACAGGGAAGAACCGCCTCCGGGACTTACTGCACAAACTGCGCGAACCATTATCCATCCCGGTTGAACATCCTGCTCCCTCCGGATCGGCTGTCAGCGAATTTCCCGAAACCGATTTCATTACAGCTGTAGAAAAAGCCAAGCGCTACATCCTGGAAGGCGACATCATGCAGGTTGTCCTCTCGCAACGCACCAGCAAGCCCTATTCCGCTTCGCCACTGGCGCTGTATCGCGCACTACGCAGCCTCAACCCCTCTCCCTACATGTTCAATTACCATCTGGGAGATTTCCATATTGTCGGCGCCTCACCAGAAATTCTGGTCAGACTGGAAAAAGATACAGTCACGGTTCGCCCGATTGCCGGCACCCGTCCGCGCGGGCAGGACAAGCAAGCCGATCTGGAGCTGGCTGCAGACTTACTGGCAGATCCCAAGGAGCGAGCGGAGCACATCATGCTGATGGACCTGGGGCGCAACGACATTGGCCGGGTAGCCCGGACGGGCAGTGTAAAAGTCACTGAAAACATGCAGATAGAGTATTACTCGCACGTCATGCACATTGTTTCCAATGTTGAAGGCAAACTCAAGCCGGATTTGACAGCCATCGACGTATTACGCGCCACCTTCCCTGCTGGCACCGTCAGCGGAGCACCCAAGGTCAGGGCGATGGAAATTATCGATGAACTGGAAATTTCCAAACGCGGCATTTACGCTGGTGCCGTGGGTTATCTTGGATTCAATGGCGACATGGATCTGGCCATTGCCATCCGCACCGGCCTCATCAAGGATGGAATGTTGCATGTACAGGCAGGTGCCGGCATCGTAGCTGACTCCGTTCCACAAAACGAATGGATTGAAACTTGTAATAAGGCCAGGGCGCTCATGCGGGCAGCAGAAATTGCCGAAAAAGGGCTCGACAGCACAATCACCTGAAACAGGTACTACGAAAAACAAGCTGGTTGCAAGCATCTTTTATACAACACACAACCAGCCCGCTGTACTAATCAGGATTAGTTTGAACGGATACCCACCCCGTATTCATAGACAAGTTTGCCTCCCATCCAGCCCCCAATACACAGGGTAATCAATCCCGCAACCGACAAGGCGATTGCAATCGCGCCCGGCTGAATCAAATGATTTTCCTCCAGCCGCAAAAACAGGCTGATCGCGTAAAACGACCAACTAGTCATCATCAACATCATGTGCTGATTGGCGATTTTCATGGCAGGGCTTTGCTGGTCAATTTTCCCCAACTCCATCAAACCTGCCACCATAGCAAGCAATGCAGTCACGGTACCAATCGCGAGCAGCACCCCAGCCACCCAACCTACCTGCCCACCGGTAAACAAGCTTGCAATATCTCCCAGAGTCGAAATAAACCAGGTTGCGACGGGGAAATGAACCAGCATCGGATGAATGGGGTGTCTCATAACAGCATCTCCTTTCCGGAATTTATAACAACACGCTCAACAGCGTAAGAAAACCAGCAACGGCCACACCTGCATGCACAATGACAATTGTCTTCGGCACTACGGTGCCTTTTGCATGGATCGAAGCAAGATAAAACCCACCCAATGCCGCGACTACCAGTAAGCCCAGTGCTGCAGTAAGGCGGCCATTACCAGAATCTCCCATGACCACCAGAATCAGCGTCACCAGTCCAGCCGCACCCAGCAGGGCATGTACAATGGAAACAGCCCACGGAGCAAGTTGGCCTGCAAATACCCTGGAAGCCAGAAATACACCACCCAACGCAGCAATGGCAAAGATCAGAATCGATATATTCAACATTTTAGTTACCCCCTTCTTTTTTTATTAAGAGGGTTTCACTATACTGCAAGTTAAAATACTTTTGCAATATAAATATGTTAAAACTTAAATTTATTTTTCTCATGTCATGAAATCGGCCTTGTCATTATTAGGAGAACGCCAGCAATCCCTGCTCACCGCCCTGCTGCACCACCGGGAAGGATTGACAGTAGAGGAACTATCCAGCCTGCTGGCCATTTCCCGCAATGCTGTCAATCAGCATCTTACTCAACTGGGCAGCAGCAATTTTATCCAGAGCACATTGCAAGAAAGCACTGGCGGCCGGCCTGGCCGGATATACACGCTGACAGCCAATGGTCTGGAGCTATTCCAGAGAAGATATTCGTTTCTGGCAAAGCTGCTGCTTTCCTGGATCGACAAAAATATGGGTGAGGATGAGCTCAACACCTGTCTGATCGAACTCGGAAAAGAAATGGCCAGCGGACTGGAGCACCGGCTCAAGCAACACACTTCCCGCAACGACAAGCTTCAGGAAGCCATCACCATCATGAGCGAACTTGGCTACGATACCGAATTACGCCAATTATCGGAAAATCAGGCGGAAATTGTTGCAAACAACTGTGTTTACCAGGAGCTTGCGCAACAGCACAATGAATTTTGTCAACTCGATATCAGTTTTTTGCAACATCTATTGAAGGCTGATATCGAGCATACGGAATGTATTGTGCGAGGTGGTAAACATTGCCGTTTCAAAATAACCGGCACAAAAGAATCATAATCGTGATAGCCACACCAGTTGCAAATAGCAGCGCTATAATTTTCCGGCTTCATTTACAACCTTTACAACACAGATAAACTGCTGTGGTCTAATTTATCCGGACACCTCGATGGGAGGAAAATCCACCAATTGAGGAGCATTACATGACAAGACAGCGTAGAGCATTCGATACCAGTTTGAAGCTGGAAGTTGTTCGCATGATCAAGGATCAGGGGCTGAGTGTGCAGAACGTCAGCGAGACCATGGACATTGGCCCAACGGCGATTCGTCGCTGGGTGAAGCAGTACAACGCGGAGCAAAATGGCCAGCTAGGCATTGGCAAGCCACTCACCGCCGAGCAACAGCGTATCCGGCAGCTGGAGCAGGAGAACCGTCAGTTGAAGGGAGATGTAGACATATTAAAAAAAGCGTCGGCCTTCTTTGCCCGCGAACTGAAATGAGCTACCAGCTTGTTCATCAACTGCAAAAGGAGGCCATTCCGGTCAAACAAACTTGCCGTGTTTTGTCCGTCAGCCGCTCTGGCTACTACGAAGCGCAGAGGCGTTCTGCAAAACCGGTTTTATGCAAAGCCAGCGTCCACCTGAAGGCGGCATTCATGGCCAGCCATCAAAGCTATGGGAGTCGCCGCCTGGTTACTGCGATGCAAAATCAGGGAATTCAGATCGGCCGGCACAAGGTGCGCAGTTTGATGCGCAAGGCCGCTCTAAAACCGGTCTGGAAGCGGAAATTCATCCATACGACACACAGCAGGCATGATTTGCCCGTGGCCGCCAACGTGCTTAACCGGCAGTTCAATCCAGTCGCACCGGACACTGCGTACGTGTCAGATATTACGTATATCAGCACTGGCACTGGGTGGCTTTATCTGGCGATCGTAATGGATCTGTACGCCCGCCGGATCATCGGCTGGGCAATGGCCCCAAACATGTCAGCCACGCTGGTTTGTGACGCATTGAGCATGGCTATCCAGCAGCGCCAGCCGGTATCCGGCCTGATCGTTCATTCTGATCGGGGCAGTCAATATGCCAGCGAGCTTTACCAGAACCTGCTCAATAAACATGGCTTTATTTGCAGCATGAGCAGAAAGGGAAATTGCTGGGATAATGCCATCGCCGAGCGATTCTTCCTGAATCTCAAAATGGAACGCGTCTGGCAGCGACAGTATGCGAACCACACCGAGGCTAAAAATGATATCGATGATTACATCGTCAGCTTTTACAACTGCAAAAGACTGAACTCGGCACTGGGAAATCTGCCACCCATTGTCTATGAACGAAAAATGGCAGCGCAAAAACCTATCGAGGTGTCCGAAATTACTTGACCACTACAAACAGCTGCGACCTTCTCACCCGGCAAAATAACCAACAGGCGATCATCCAATGCTCTCATCGCAGTCAAAAAAAATTATCACCCCGTTCTTCATCGCCTCAATTCTGCTCCCGATTACTCCTGCTCATGCAGATGAAGGTGGTTTGGTCAAGACGTTGACTGGCTACAACATCAATGAAATCACGCCCGCTCCAGCGATCAAACTGAAATTTGGCGGATGGGTAGAAACCGGATTTACCGGCAATCCGCATAGTCCGCATAATAAATCCAACTATCCCGTGTCATTCAACGATGGCGCCAACCAGTTCAAACTCCATCAGATTTATGCCTATATCGAAAAGGAAATTGATACCAGTGGAAATGCCTGGGATATTGGTATGCGCGCCGATCTTCTGTATGGCACGGATGCAAAATTTTCGGCAACCACCAATTTCGACACGACTATTCTGGGAGCCAACCCCAAACATCAATTGGTATTTCCCCAACTGTACGCCAATCTGTATGCGCCAATTGGAAATGGCCTGACACTGACAGTGGGTCATTTTTATACGCTTATCGGGTATGAATCCGTGATGTCGCCCAATAATTTCTTTTTCTCACACGCCTATACCATGCGCTATGGCGAACCCTTTACCCACATGGGCATGCTGCTTTCCTATCCGGTCAACAGCAATCTGACTGTCAAAAGCGGCGTGGTTACCGGCTGGGACAACCTCTCCCGGCACATACCAAACTACCTGGGCGGATTGAACTACACCAGCGATGACAAGAAAACCAATTTTGCAGTTTCACTGATTACTGGCGATGCAAGAACCGCCGATCTGCATGAAAATCATAATCGCACCATGTACAGCGTAGTAGTAGAACACCGGCTGCTTGAAAAATTGCGCTATGTGCTCCAGCACGATTTCGCTGTTGAGGCCAGAACGGCCAGCACTCCCTCTGCCGCATGGTATGGCATCAATCAGTATCTTCTGTACGATATTTCAGACAAGCTGGGCGCAGGATTGCGTTTTGAGTGGTTCCATGACAAAAACGGCACGCGCGTAATGGGGGATGGTAACAACGAAGACTTTATCGGTATTACCGCAGGATTGAACTACAAGCCGATTGCCGGAATTACCCTACGTCCCGAGATTCGCTACGATGTGGCAACACGTCATGATGTGTTCAAAGATGGCAGAGACAACGATCAGATACTGCTCTCGGCCAGTGCTATCCTGCATTTCTGATTTTCCTGGCTGGCAATCTTTCCAACCTGATCAACTGAACAGGATAAGAGCCTCCTCAGAACTCGGGGCAGTTCAGCAAGAACCGATCTATTTTAAATATCCAAATGCCTCAATTACACTGACTCACCAACGAATCGATAGCCGATTCCCGTTTCTGTCAATAGGTGTCTCGGTCTGGCAGGATCGTTCTCGATCTTTTTTCGCAAATTGGCCATGTGCACTCGAACATAGTGCGTATCACTAACATGCCCTGGCCCCCATACTGCCAACAGTAATTGCTTGTGCGTCAGTACCTTTTCCGGGTTGGTCACCAGGTATAACAGCAGTCGGTATTCGATCGGCGTCAGATGTAAGTGGGTGTCATTGTTCAGTACGATACGTTTTACAGTATCAATGGTGATAGCACCGAAGTGGAATATCGGGTCATGCAATTGCGTTTGCCCTTGATAGCGCCGCAACTGGGCACGCACACGCGCCAACAGCTCGCCGGCGCCAAAGGGTTTTACCAGATAATCATCTGCCCCGGCATCTAGTGCGTTGATCTTCTCCATTTCGGTACTGCGTGCCGAGAGCACGATAATGGGAATGGCCGACCAACTACGCAAGTCGCGGATCAAATCAACGCCATCACCATCGGGCAGCCCCAAGTCCAGCACCAGAATATCAGGAGATCGCGTTCCCGATTCGATCAGGCCACGCTGCAAGGTAGCTGCTTCAAATACCTCGTATCCCTCAGCCTGCAAGGTCAGTCGCACGAAACGCCGAATATTGTCCTCATCCTCGACGATCAATACACGCAATTCATTCACAGCGGAATATTTCCTTGACTTACGTCGGCGGCATGACTTCCATCTTCTGCGGGCGGCTCTTCACACGGCAATTCAAGGATGATGCGCGCCCCGCATACCCGCCCGTCGCACAACCTGTTTTCACCCCAAATACGCCCGCCGTGTGCTTGTACGATAGCGCGACAGATTGCCAGCCCAAGCCCAACACCAGAGGTTGTGGCTTCATTATTACCTCGCTCGAATTTCTCGAACACCGACTCTTCACGCCCAATTGGCAAGCCAGGTCCATTGTCCTCGATACTCAAGAGCACCCGTGCCTCCAGCAACTGCGCATCAACGCGCAACGTGGTATTCGTCGGGGTGTATTTGATGGTGTTTTCAAATATATTAACTAGCAAGCGTTCGAACAAACCCGCATCAATGTAAAGCAATGGCAAATCTTCCGGTAAATGAATATTGACTTCCCGTTTGCCCAAGGAAGAACCGCATGCAGCAAGTGCACTCCCAATAATCTCTTCCAGTGGCACCCATTCACGTCGCAAGCTGACTGCGCCGGATTCCAGGCGAGCCATATCCAGCAAATTATCGACTTGGGCATTCATCCGCTGTGCAGACTGACGGATCACGGCAACAATACCTGCATGCGCCTCTGGCAAGGGTGGGTTGCAGCGTTGTGAGCGTATCAGCCAACCCTACCAAAGCGGTCAGCGGTGTGCGCAAATCATGTGAAATCGCCGCAAGCAAGGCATTGCGCAAACGTTCAGCTTCCATCTGTACGGTGCTGGTTTGTGCGACTCGAATGTAATGAATTCGCTCGATGGAAATTGCCAATAACGAGGCACAGGTTTCGAGTAACTGTAGTTGCTCCGGTGTCAATGAGGTGGTTTGCGATAGTTGCACAGCCAGCACCCCTCGCAAGCGCATCGGCCCTTTGAGAGGCAGCATCAGGCAGTCGCTAGCTGGCAAAGTATTCGTGCCACGGCCGGCCATCTCGCCTCGTTCAAAGCACCATTGCGCCACGGCCGTATCGACCGCAGTCATTGAATGTGGCAGCAACTCCAGCATATGGTCATCATTAGCGACCAGCACTGCCGATTTGGATAAGAACTCGGCACTCAGGAAACGTTGAGCAATTTCAGCCACCTGCTCAATCATTAAGGCCGCCGAAAGCTCGCGTGACAACTGATAAAGCCCGTGCACCCGCCGCTCACGCTCTATTGCAACCTGTGCCTGCACGCGCAAACCCGCAGTTAACTGCCCGATCACTAGCGCAACAGACAGCATGACGGCGAAAGTGATCACGTATTGTACGTCGCTCACATTGAATGACAGCAGCGGCGGAACGAAAAGAAAATCAAACAGGGCAACGCTGAGAAATGCAGCGAGAATTGCAGGCCTACGCCCAAAGCGCAGTGCCAGACCACCCACGGCCAGCAAGAACAGCATGACAATATTGGTTAGTTCCAACACACTACGTAGCGGCACGGCCGCGATTGCAAACAAACCGCAAGTAGCGATGGCAGCAAAATAACCTGTCCATTGATGCGGAAGCTTTTCCTCCGTTGCCTTATGAACGCCAAAAGGCAGCTTCTCCGATTTGGGGATCGGTATTTGAAGAATATCCATGTCTGGAGTTTGGGCGGCCAAGTATTCCACCAGTGAAGGACACCAGAATTTTCTGTTTCCTTGCCACCCCATTACCAGGCGCGACAAATTGTGTTCACGTGCATAGCGGGTAATTACCTCCGCAATGTCGCTGCCGGTCGGTGTAGCGGTGATGGCGCTCAATTCCTTGGCCAGTTTTAGTGCACGTAAGGCCTGTTCGCGTTCTCGTTCACTGACCTGTTGCTGAGACGGCACATCAACAAACACGGCATGCCAGGGCAGGTTGGCTTGTGCAGCCAGGCGTGCTGCGCTACGCACGACAGCCTCACTCCCAACACCTGGACCAATGCAAGCAAGGATAGCATCACGCGTTGACCACTGCGGCTGATTCTTCAGCGAACTGTCGTTGGTGTCTCGCCAGAGCTGCATCTGGGAATTGACCCGGTCTGCAGTTCGACGCAAGGCCAACTCGCGCAAGGCAATCAAATTTCCCTTGCGAAAAAAATTTGCGGCGGCGTGCCTGGCCTGCTCTGGCACATAGACTTTGCCCGCCGCCAGACGCAGCAACAACTCATCCGGGGGAAGATCGACCACCACCACCTCATCAGCGGCATCAAACAATGTATCCGGCACCGTTTCCCACACGCGGATACCGGTTACTCCGCTGACGATATTATTCAGGCTTTCGAGATGTTGCACATTCATTGTGCTCCATACATCAATGCCTGCCGCCAACAATTCTTCCACATCCTGCCAGCGCTTGGGGTGGCGGGAACCGGGCGCGTTACTGTGCGCCAGCTCATCCAGCAGCACCAAAGGTGGCTCCATACCGCCGCTATGCGCTCGGCCAAATGCAAGCGCGGCTTCAAGATTGAATTCCTTGAGAAGCCGACCGCGATACGGTACTTCCTTCATGGAAAGCAGAGGCAACCCAGCGACCATCGCCTCTGTTTCTGCGCGTCCATGCGTTTCCACCAAACCGATGGTCAAAGACACACCTTGCGCTTGCGCCACCTTTGCCGAAGACAGCATGGCGTAGGTTTTTCCGACCCCTGCCGAGGCACCGAAAAAGATTTTCAGCCGCCCTTGCTGCGCCCGCGCCTCTTCCTGCTGAACCTGTATCAGCAGCTTGTCCGGATCTGGGCGTAATTCATCTGTTGACATAAGGATTGGCTGGCATTGGATCGGAAAGTGCCATCATGAGTGTTGCCAAATATCGTTGGATATTTCAAGCCGCACCTATCGCCACCAGCAACATGTCGATGAACTTGATGCCGATAAAAGGAACAATCACGCCTCCGATCCCGTAGACCAGCAGGTTGCGGCGCAGCAAGGCGGCGGCACCCACAGCACGATACTTCACACCCTTAAGTGCAAGCGGAATCAAAAAGACGATGATCAGCGCGTTGAAAATCACCGCCGACAGGATGGCCGACGACGGGCTTCCCAGCCCCATCACATTGAGCGCCGCCAGCTGCGGGTAGGTGCTGACAAAAGCTGCCGGAATGATGGCGAAGTACTTGGCCAGATCGTTGGCAATACTGAACGTGGTCAGCGAGCCGCGCGTCATCAGCATCTGCTTGCCGGTTTCGACAATCTCGATCAGCTTGGTTGGATTGCTGTCCAGATCGACCATGTTTCCAGCTTCCTTGGCGGCCTGGGTGCCGGTATTCATGGCCACCGCCACATCGGCCTGCGCAAGTGCGGGAGCATCATTGGTGCCATCGCCCGTCATCGCCACCAACTGCCCTTTGGCCTGATATTCACGAATCAGCTCCAGTTTGGCCTCCGGCGTCGCCTCAGCTAGAAAATCATCCACTCCTGCTTCTGCGGCAATCGCCGCTGCAGTCAAGCGGTTGTCACCGGTAATCATTACAGTCTTGATGCCCATGCGCCGCAGTTCTGCAAAGCGCTCTTTGATGCCCCCTTTGACGATGTCCTTGAGTTCCACCACTCCAAGCGCCCGGTTACCATCTGCCACTACCAATGGTGTGCTGCCTCGACGAGACACCTCATCCACCAGCCGTTGCAAGGATTGAGGGAAATCACCACCCAGAGCATGCAAGTGGTGACGCACAGCCTCAGCCGCGCCTTTACGGATACTGCGGTCATCACCGAGATCAACCCCACTCATGCGTGTTTGCGCGGTGAAATGCACGAACTGTGCACCCAGGTTTTCCAGATTACGCTCACGCAGATTGAATTTTTGTTTGGCCAGAATCACGATACTGCGGCCTTCAGGGGTTTCATCTGCCAACGAAGCCAATTGCGCTGCGTCGGCCAACTGTGCCTCGCTCACCCCTTGCACGGGCAAAAAACTGTTGGCTTGACGGTTCCCCAGGGTAATCGTGCCAGTCTTGTCAAGCAGCAAGACATCCACGTCACCCGCAGCTTCCACCGCGCGGCCCGAGGTGGCAATCACATTGGCTTGCATCATGCGGCTCATGCCCGCCACACCAATGGCCGACAGCAGGCCGCCGATGGTAGTAGGAATCAGACAAACCAGCAACGCCACCAGCACCGTTATGCTGACGACCGTACCCGTTCCCGCCTGTGCCACGGCGAATTGGGAGAATGGCAGCAAGGTCGCAATCACAAGTAAAAATATCATCGTTAATCCAACCAACAGGATCGTCAATGCAATTTCATTGGGCGTCTTTCTGCGTCTGGCCCCTTCGACCATGGCGATCATGCGGTCAACAAAAGTTTCGCCCGGATTAACCGTAACGCGCACGACAATCCAATCCGAAAGCACGCGCGTGCCACCGGTGACGGCTGAGAAATCGCCGCCGGACTCACGAATCACTGGAGCGGATTCGCCGGTAATGGCGGATTCATCCACTGATGCCACACCATCAATCACCTCGCCATCGGCGGGAATCACTTCACCCGCTTCAATCAAGACGACATCACCTTTGCGCAGATCATCAGCTTCAATTGAAAGCCAATCCAGTTCCTTACGCTCGTACGCTCGTGCTTCATAATTTTTACCATTGAGCTTCTTGGCCCAGGTGCTCTTCTTCAGACCTCGCAAGCTGGCGGCCTGAGCCTTGCTTCGGCCCTCGGCTAACGCTTCTGCAAAATTGGCGAACAGTACGGTAAACCACAGCCACAGGCTGATCGCCAGAATGAAGCCCGCTGGCGCTTCTCCTTGCCCAGCTATGGCCTGAACGAACAGCAAAGTGGTCAGGATCGAACCAAGATAAACCACGAACATCACGGGATTGCGCCACTGTGCGTGCGGCGAAAGCTTGCGCACCGCGTCAAGCAGTGCTTGGCGTGTAAGGGTTGGGTCGAGCAGCGACAAGGTATTCTTACTGGACATGATGTTCTCCTACAGCATTTGCCGATGCAGGCGCAGCGCTTTCGGATGCCTGTTTATCCAGTGCAATATTCAAGAGCAACACATTGACGCGGAGTTCACCCAATAATCCCAAAAGGCGTCCTTCAGTATGTTGGCTGATCAGGGTTTGCACGTTCTCCACAGGCAACTGACGCGCACTTGCCACCCGTTTTGCCTGCAGCAGCGCATTAGCCACAGAAATATGTGGATCAAGCCCTGAGGCTGAAGCGGTCACAGCATCCACTGGTACAGCGGTATCCATAGGCAATCCATTGCGGACGCGATAATCCTGCGCCCGCCGCTGCACCGTCTCAATCAGCACCGCATTGGTCGGGCCCTGGTTACTGCCCAATGACGCACCGGCGTTATAAGGCTGGCTCACACTGCTGCCACTGCCATCGGGGTTAGCACCAGTGGTGGCACTGGGACGCGCATGAAAGTAATGTGTTGCGGTGAAATACTGCCCGATCAGGCGGGAGCCAATCACGCGGTCACCTTGCTTAATCAGGCTGCCGGACGCCGCCTCGGACATCAGCAACTGCGCCACCCCCGTTGTTGCCAGTGGATAGGCAATACCGGTGATGGCCGCGATAAATAAAGCGCCGCGCAGACAGGGGCCCACCAAGCCGCGCAACAGTTCGCGCTGTATTTCATTTTGAACCGTAGTAGATATATTCATGGCAGTGTTTTCTATTTAGGGTTGAAGCTGGCCAGCCAGCATCTGGAAATGTTCGACGACCGGCCCCAGAGCCAATGCCGGCAGGAAGGTCAGGCCGCCGACGATCAGTACCACAAACACTAGCAGACCCATGAACAGCGGCGTAGCTGTGGGGAAGGTGCCCGGACTGTCTGGAACAGTTTTTTTGGCGGCCAGCGAACCGGCCACCGCCAGCAAGGGCAGCAAGGTGAAGTAGCGCCCAATTAACATTGCCAATCCGATAGTGGCGTTGAAAAACGGCGTATTGGCATTGAATCCGGCAAACGCCGAGCCATTATTGGCCGTGCCTGAGGCGTAGGCATACAGCACTTCCGAAAACCCGTGGGCACCGTGATTGGCTAGGCTTGTCCCCGTGTCCGGCCACAGCATGGCAAGTGCGGTAAACCCCAGAATCGACGCCGGATGTGCCAGTACAGAGAGCATCACCAGCTTGATTTCACGCACCTCGATCTTCTTGCCGAGAAATTCGGGAGTACGGCCGATCATCATGCCCGCAAGAAACACCGTGAGAATGGCGTACTGAATCAGGTTGATGAATCCCACACCATCGCCACCAAACACGGTATTGAGCATCATCTGCGCCAGTGGCACGAAGCCGCCCATTGGTGTGAGCGAATCGTGCATGGCATTGACCGAACCGGTGGTCGCCGCCGTCGTGGTGGTCACGAACAGCGCCGTACCCGCAATGCCAAAACGCAGCTCTTTGCCTTCCATGTTGCCGCCCGGTTGAGTGCTCGACAGTACCTGATCAGCACCCGCTTGGGTCAACAACGGATTGCCACTTTGCTCTGCCCCATACATCAGCACCAGAAAGCCAACAAACATAACCAGAAAAGCCCCGAAGAACACCCAGCCCTGACGACGGCGCGCCAGCATCAGCCCGAAGGTGACCGTCAATGATGAGGGAATCAGTAGCATTGACAATATGTGCAGGGTATTGGTCAGTGGTGTCGGGTTCTCGAAAGGATGTGCCGCATTCATGCTGAAGAAACCACCGCCATTGGTGCCGATGTGCTTGATACTCTCAAAGCTTGCCACCGGACCGAGGATGATCTGTTGGCGAGCACCTTCAAGCGTGGTAGCCATGACCTGGCTGTCCAGCGTTTGCGGCATTCCTTGCCAGACATACACCAGCGCCATCACAAAGCACAAAGGCAACATCACGCGCCAGAGAATACGCATGAAATCCACCCAGTAGTTGCCAATATCCTGACTACTGGCCCGTGCCAATCCTCGAATGAATGCACCCGCTGCCGCGACTCCAGCCGTGGCACCGCAAAACATCAAAAAGGTAATCGCCAGCATCTGCGTAGCGTTGGACAAACTAGTTTCACCGCCATACGCCTGCCAGTTGGTATTGGTAATGAACGAAGCCGCCGTGTTAAACGCAAGATCAGGCGTTTGTGCCGCGTTACCCAACCCGTTCAATGGCAACACGACCTGCAAACGCAACACCAGGTATCCAAAGCCCATCATAACTGCATTTGACACCAGCAAAACCAGACCGTAACGCGCCCAACCCATGCGCTCAGTGGGATTGACGCCCAGTGCGCGATAACTCCAACGTTCCAGCACCCAGTGGCACTGACCTTCAAAGGTATAGGCCAGCCACTTCCCCATGAGCACGGCAAGACCGCCCATAATGGTCAGCACGAGAGCAAAGCCCACGATATTGATTTCCATAATCTTTCCTCAAAGCCTGCGTAGCGCAAGCAACGCCAACATGGTGACAACAAAAAATGCCAATGACAGGCCAATGAACAGCAGATCTCCCATAACCAATCCTCGAGGTTAAAATTGCTCGGGACGCAACAAGGCGTAACCGAGGTAGACGAACAGCAACACGGCACCCGCGAAGGCCAGCCAATGTATGAACGAAGGCGAGATCATGAGAGTCCCCCGTAACAGAAAGCAGATTGAGGAAACGAAGATTTAATGGACATGGCATTGCTCCGTGTTATTAACGACGCAATGATAAAGATTCTGGTATCAGAACGAGATCAAGAGTTCTGGAGGGCGTATCAAGAAGTCATCAAGATGATGGTTTTCCATACGCATTAACGCGCTCGGCCAAGTACGCCACATTGCCGCTTCCGCATTGCAGTCATGGTCAGGCGTGCATCGGTTTCAGCATCGGCACATAGACACATACAATGTCCGATTGATGATGTCGCGATTGCCCGGCGCCAGCACCCGGCGCCCGCCTGCTTTTACGAACAGCCATAAAAACAAAGCCAGCCCGTATTTATTACTCACTGCCACTCACTTCCCCGGCACATACAGATCTGTGATCGTGCCTTCTGCCATTTCAGCAGAAAAAAGAACAGTCTCGGATAAAGTGGGATGCGGGTGGATGGTGAGTCCGATATCCTGCATATCCGCCCCCATTTCCAGTGCCAGCACGGTTTCGGCAATCAGTTCCCCCGCATGCGGCCCAACCATGCCGGCTCCTAGGATTTTTTTGGTATCCTTATCGAAAAGCAGTTTGGTCATGCCTTCGTCGCGCATCATGGTAATGGCACGGCCGCTGGCTGCCCAGGGAAACACCGCCTTCTCGTAAGCAATACCCTGCTTTCCGGCTTCGGTTTCTGTCAGACCCATCCAGGCGATTTCAGGATCAGTATAGGCAACCGAGGGGATGGTACGGGCATCGAATGCAGCCTTGTGTCCGGCGATGACTTCAGCCGCAATCTTGCCTTCATGCGAAGCTTTATGCGCCAGCATGGGCTCCCCGGCTATATCGCCGATTGCAAAAATGTGGGGAATGTTGGTACGCATCTGCTTATCCACCGGGATGAATCCACGTTCATCCACGTTGACACCAGCCGCACCGGCATCAATCAGTTTTCCATTTGGTCGGCGCCCAACCGCCACCAGTACCCGGTCATAGCGCTGCGGCTCCGGAGCCTGTTCGCCTTCAAAATATACCTGCAACCCGCTAGTGTCAGCCTCCACCCGGCTAACACTGGTATTGAGGTAAATGGCTTCACATTCTGCTTTCAGTTTTTTGTAAAGTGGCTTGACCAGATCGGCATCTGCGCCCGGAATGAGTTGCGCCATCCGCTCCACAATACTGATTCTGGCACCTAGGGCATGATAGACCGTTGCCATTTCCAGGCCGATAATTCCGCCTCCCAATATGAGCATACGCCCAGGAACATCTGCCAGAGCCAGCGCTCCGGTTGAATCGATAATGCGCTCATCATCAGCGGGCAGCCCGGGAATACGTGCCACACTCGATCCAGCAGCGATCACACAACGATCGAACGAGATCGTTTTGATTCCATCCGGGGTTTGCACTTCAATCAGATGCGGATCAATGAATTTTCCCGTGCCATGAATAACAGCCACCTTGCGCTGCCTGGCAAGCATCGACAACCCCTTGGTCAGCTTGCCTATCACCGATTCTTTCCAGGTACGCAGCTTACCCAAATCAATTTCAGGCTGCCCGAAATGAATGCCGTACAAGCTTGCTTCCTTTGCTTCATCAAGCGTTTTTGCCGCATGCAGCAACGCTTTGGAAGGAATACAACCCACATTCAGGCACACACCACCCAACGAGGGATAACGTTCAATCAACACCACCTGTTTACCCAAATCAGCTGCCCGGAATGCTGCGGTATATCCACCTGGTCCGGCACCTAGCACAACCACCTCAGCGTGAATTTCTCCTCGTTCAGTGCTAACTGTTGTCGAAGTTGATGCGATTTTTTTGGCAAGCACCTCTTCCATGCCGGCTGGCGTAACCGGCTGATTACCAGCCCTGCCTGCATCAATGGATGATGTTGCTGCTGCCTGGATAGCTGCTTCCCTGATTTCCAGTGTAATGATGAGAGAGTCTTGTGAAATTCTGTCGCCTGCTTTGACGTGTATCTCCCGCACAATGCCTGCGCGAGGTGCCGGAACTTCCATTGAAGCCTTGTCGGTTTCGAGCACCAGCAAGGGTGATTCCTGTTCGACTACGTCACCCGGTTTCACCAGGATTTCCACTACTGGAACATCATTAAAATCGCCAATATCAGGCAAAGTCACCTTCATCAATTGCGTCATTTTTCTATTCCCTGATATGGCCATCGCCCAGCACAATGAATTTCTGGCTGGTCAAACCCTCCAGCCCGACCGGACCGCGCGCATGCAGCTTGTCGGTGGAAATACCAATCTCTGCTCCGAGGCCATATTCAAATCCATCAGCAAAACGGGTTGATGCATTCACCATGACTGAACTGGAATCCACTTCGCGCAGAAATTGACGGGCACGGGAATAATCTTCGGTCACGATGGTGTCAGTGTGTTGCGATCCATAAGTAGCAATATGTTCGATGGCCTGATTGATATCGGTTACAACACGAACGCTCAGAATCGGTGCGAGATATTCCGTATACCAGTCCTCCTCTGTTGCCGACTTCATCCCAGCAATCAGAGAGCAGGCTGCATTATCACCGCGCAGCTCCACTCCCTTTTCCAGCAAAATCTGGCAAATACGAGGCAGAAACTGCGCAGCAATGCCGGTATGCACCAGCAACGTTTCCATGGTGTTACATGTACCGTATCGCTGTGTCTTGGCATTATCTGTAACTCGTATGGCTTTCTCCAGATCAGCCGACAAATCGACATAAACATGACATACGCCATCCAGATGTTTGATAACGGGAACCCGTGCCTCATTGGCAATCCGCTCGATCAAACCCTTGCCACCACGCGGCACGATCACATCCACATATTCGTTCATGGTGATCAAAGCACTCACGGCGGCGCGATCTGTCGTTTCCACCACCTGAACGGCGTGCTCGGGCAAACCGGCAGACTTGAGTCCTTCCCTGACACAAGCCGCTATCGCCTGGTTGCTTTGTATAGCTTCAGAACCCCCGCGCAGAATCGCTGCATTACCGGCCTTCAGACATAATCCGGCAGCATCCGCCGTCACATTTGGACGCGCTTCATAAATGATGCCAATCACCCCAAGCGGCACCCGCATTCTGCCTACTTGAATACCGGATGGACGGTAGTCCAGATCAGTGATTGCTCCAATCGGATCAGACAACGTGGCAATCTGTTCCAGACCATCAGCCATGCTGGCAATACCCTTCCGGGTCAATGTCAGGCGATCGACCATGGCAGGCTCAAGACCTTTATTTCTGGCTTGTACCACATCCTGGGCATTGGCTGCCAACAGTAATGCTTCATCACGACGAATCGCCACGGCCATGGCCATCAATGCATGGTTCCTGACGTTGGTATCCGATTTGGCAACGGATTTCGCTGCTGCACGCGCTGCCCGCCCGAGAGCCTGCATATCCGCGTGTATGTTTTCTTTATTATCATCCATATTGATATCGAGTAATGCCAAGGAATCTCTGAAAAACTACCTACATTGTCATTTCTGCGTTAAAAAACGGCTCAAAATGCTCATTTACTACGTATAAACTCCGATTTTTTGCCGATTTTTGCCTTGAACTGACTACCTCGCTGAGGTTTTTCAGAGATTCCCTAATGGGGTAATTCAGGCAATCCGGACAAAGATTATTTTCCGGAATCCCTGGCTGCCGGTGATCCATGCCATTTTCCTGCCTGAATCAATTTATTTCTGAGGCCTGGCAACGGATAGTCCAGCGCATAAGCTTTCTCAGCATACTGACTGGCCTTATCGTAGTTTTTTTGCTTGAAATACATCAATCCTAGATTGTAAAGAAACGTTGCATTATCAGGCTCCAGATTGGTTGCTGCCCCCAGCTGCTCAAATGCTTCCTTGTTTCTGCCGCGATGCGACAAAAATGCACTGTAAATCGACCGCACCCGCGCATCCTTCGAATTCATACGGATTGCCCGGTCGAAATAACATTCGACTGGAAATTTCATATGAGGAAGGTGGGTGGATTTTTCCCTGATCGAATATTTGACAAGTGTTGTCAAAGCACGGTGATGATTGGGCCAAGCTGTGAGTGTATAGGCTAAATCATGTGCCGGCGTCGTATCTGTATTGCCTCTAATCAAGTTTTCTACATCAGAAGTAAAATGAGCCATCTCTACAAGCCATAAGTTCTTTTCTTGATTAAAGCGGTCCATATAATCAAAAGGACCATAATGGGATCCCTTCAACTCACCAATAAACTTTCTTTGCCGCTGTCGCTAATGGTGACATAGTAAAAAATAACACCGCAATAACAAAAATCGACAAAATTCTCATAAACCTTCCACCTTCCAAAACATCACTCACAGGTCTTCCCTAATTTCATTCAACAACACAGAAAAATTTTCGGCTCCTGCTTCCCTGGAGTTGGATTGTATTTTATCCATTGGCGCAACCGGCGCCTTGTTTTCCCGTAACAACGAGAGAAACCGGTTCAATCCTTCCACGATCGCTTCTTTCGAATCCAGCGGAGCAATGGTATCAATCCCCATATTTTTAAGCTTTTCTGCTGTATCGCCAGCCGGATCAGTCAATGCCAGGATGGGCCGCTGCGCACGCAGATATTCATACAATTTGGCAGGAATCTGATTGTTACAGTTTGCTGCCTGCAGGAGGAGCAACCCATCAACCGCCAGTATCTCTACGAGCGCCTCATTATAGAAACAGGAGGTTAGGAAACAATGGATCCAATTTCAAAACGATTGATCAGTGATTGCAGATAATTTTCGTGATGCGAGGCACGCAAGATGATATGCAAACTGTCAGCATTGATGACATTTCGTTTCAGCAACGCGGACAAAGCGTCAAACAGGCGGCGGGACTACGTTCTGATGGATAAATAATGCCGCTGTGCAACAACGTAATCCGGCCGGGTTTGGACGTCTGATTCACACCGGGAACTATTGAAGCAAAACTGAATTCATCGTATCCGTTCTCTATTAAATGGAATCGAGAAGACGGGATATGCGAAAACCGTGCGAGAGCAGTGCACGGCCGTTTTATTTTCAACCCGTTCAAAAGCACGGTAAGTCAATGGTACAGCCGGATTATCCGGCTGTACCATCGGATCCCTGAAATCCGCCACCCAGGGAATACCCGTCAAACGATGCAGGCTCAGCCCGATCAGATGCGCCGTTGCAATGGGATAAGTTGACCAGATTACATCCGGTTTATATTTTTTGATCAGGGCCCATCCTGCAGGCATTGCACCCAACTACCAGCTCACCCAGCGATCCGGCAGAGCCATTACTTCCGGTAACGCCCCATTACTGCTGCCGTCTTGTTGTATCCAGCGCAATGCACGGTGAACACGCAATCTGTTGCAGTATATCTGCCAAATTGATCAAATCGGTCTGGTTGATAGGCACGCGGCGAAGGTGCCAGCAATCGGTTCAGCCATGATCTGCAAATACTGCAAAGCGCAATGTCCGCCGTATACCACTACCACCATGCATGGGTGGAAAATGATAAGCAATCATTAACACCCGCTTTACCATGTGACAGCACCCGTTTTGCAGTCAATTCCGCTACCTGGTCACGCCATTCGCGCGTAGAAAAAGTATGATTGGCACTGGCCATATGAAAACACTCCGCCTGCCTTGCTCGCATGGCTGCCTGCCACTCTGGCGATAATGCGATCAAATCCAGAAATTCGCGTGCTGTTAAATCATTGCCACTGGTAATGATCTGTACATTTCCCTGGAAATGCTTTAGGCCATCCAGCATCCGCTCAGGCAAAGGTGCGGCCAGACCACAGGATGAACCGGAACTGCCTTCTGCAACGGCTGATTTCATACCTTGCAAACTGTTCCTGCCAAATGCATACAAAGACCGGATGGAGGCCAGTGGATTGAATTTTCCACGCAGCAGCTTTTTCCAGAATTCCGGATCAAACAAACGTTCCAGATAATAATGTTTCAGATACGCCCTGGCGATTCCCTGTTCAGTCCTCACCCAGGGATTCAACAACACCAGCCCGCTCACCCGCTGATCCTGATGGGCATAAAACAGCGCAGCCGATGCTGCATCGCACAATCCCCAGATCACGATATCCTTCAAAAATGGACACTCACTGAAGAAACAATCGGCTGCGCTACGCAAATCCTCGCCGACCTGCTCGAAGGTTCGCATTTCACCATCACTGTCGCCCATTCCCCGGAAATCGAAGCGCATCACAGGAATACCTCGCCCGGTCAAATGACGTGCAAGCAGCACGAATTGCCGATGGCTACCGGCACGATATTGCGGCCCGCCCACGACAATCAGCACACCGCGCGCAACCGGCTGTTGTGGTATGTGCAGAATCCCATAAAGCCATTCCTGCTGGCAGCGAAAACGTATGGCCCGTTCCTGAAAACTCATGACGAAACCCCGGCAAATGGTTTGACAGTCGCCGCCACCAACTCCGGGCATTCGCTGATTTCCTGCGTCGCCCAGAATGGCAAACCGGGCATGAGCCCTACCTTTGGAAAAACACCAGTCTGATTCCATTTCTCCACGACCGAAACACCAGCAGGGGACCCGCGCCCGGCATCCGGTGTAATTTCAAACCAGTAAATTTCACCATTCCTGACGGTCAGCTGATCCAGTTTCAACTCATCAATCGCGGCGGCCATTACGGGAGTAAGCATATATCCGGCTATTTCCAGAGATTCACCTGCCCCCAACCTTTCACGCAAACCCTGAATATTCGAAGCCTTGCCCGCATCTTCCGACATGAGTTCATTCACCATCCTCAGACGCAGAAACTGGGTCAAAAACGATTTACCGTTAATAACCGGCTGCCAGAGCACAAATTTCACCGGATCATTTTCCTCTTCCTTATCCCTGGCATAATCCAGTGCAAGTAGCGCACCCAGCCGCAACCCCCAGAAATGAACCGATGCAAACCCTTCATGAATCAACCACTGCCTGGCATGCGCAACATCTTCCTTCCAGATCGTCCAGGTAGCATCGCCAGAATCTCCATCACTATCCCCGCAGCCATATAGGTCAATCTGCAACACCCCCACCCCCGCTGCTGCAAACGCCTTAGCCTGTAGTGCCGCCATGCGACGGGATTTATTCATTTCCTCTGCAAATGGATGAAGATAGATAAACGCCTGATTTAGAGGCATATCCCCGGTTGGCGGGTGATAAAGGCAGAAACGTTTTCCCGGAGAAGCATCCAAAAAAAAAGGTTCAGCCGGCGGGTTATGCATGCGAACTCAGTGTGACAATTTATGTTCGACGAAAAGCGCCAGGCTTCCGAGTGTTTCAAAAGTCTGAGCGCTGATTTCATCGTCATCCACCGAAAAACCGAAATACTCCTCCAGTGCGGTAATGACATTGACCACCGCCATCGAATCCAGCTCGGGAATATTTCCGAGCAAAACAGAACCGGCTGTCAGCGCATGTTTTCTCTCTCCGAGATTCAGCACATCGCCCAAAATGTTTCTGACTGCTTCAAGATGCTGCATAATCACTCCACAAAAGATTGTTCTTGATGTTGGCGGCATTTTAAGGCAGTTTCTTAAAATCTGCCGGATTGATCACTCCCGCAAACAGGCCGAGGAGATTCCACACCCTATGCAAAAATTGCTTGTTCCTGATGCCAGGCCGCTGATTCCGCTGATGCTGCGTTTACCGAAAAACGCACTTCAAAAACAATTCATCCCGACTATCTCATGAACTGGTCCGAGCTGTACTGGCAACGCATCACGCCGCTGCATCTTTTTTTATGGCCGGTCAGTCAGATGCTTGTTCTGTTTCATGCCATCCGGCGTGCGCTTTACCGGCACAAAATATTGATCCCGGCCCGGCTGCCCGTACCGGTCATCGTCATTGATGGCATCACCACAAAAAGTCCGGTCAAAACCCCGCTCATCATCCAGCTTGTCAATACCCTGAAATCAGCAGGATTACGGCCCGGAATCATCAGCCGTGGCCATCCTGACAACCATCACTCGCCTATGCGGGTTTCCCTGGATAAACCACTTCATCTGACTGGTGAAACATCACTGTTACTCACCTACCATTTACGCGACACCTGCCCGGTATGGATTGGTTATAGCCGGATCGAAACAGCAAAAGCATTGCTGCAGGCGCATCAGGAATGCAATGTACTGATTTGCGATGACGGTCTGCAGGATTTGTACCTGCAGCGTGATTTCGAAGCTGTAATCGTCGATACCAGCGTCATCAACTCGGGAAACGGCCTGATCATGCCGGCCGGGCCACTCCGGGACAGTTTTGCACGTCTTGGGCAAGCCCATGCTGTCATCCTGGCGGGCCACCACAGACAGATGCCGGATATCGGCAAAGAAGTCAGGATCATTCGCGTGCATCAACTAAAGGAGCATTTCTTCAACCTGTCGCAACCCGGATTGACTGCCAACGCGACAGATCTGACAGGCAAGCGAATTCATGCCGTTGTCTGCGACCCGGACATACAAAATTTTCTGGATAATCTGGAATTCCTGAAACTGACCGTTACCCCCTGCATCTTTCCGGAAGATCATCATTTTGCCGCAACGGATTTTCAATCTGACCAGGCCGAAATCATCCTGATAACGGAAGAAGATGCAGTAAAATGCCTAGATCTGCACGATAACCGTATCTGGGTTCTACAACAGGAATATCGTGCCGATCCCGGGTTACGCGAAACCATATTCAAGAAGCTGAGAGAAAAATTCATGGATCCAAAACTGCTGGACATTCTGGTCTGCCCACTATGCAAAGGCCCTCTTATCTATAAAAAAGATCACCAGGAACTGATCTGCAAAGCTGACAGACTGGCTTACACCATTCGGGACGGCATTCCCGTCATGCTGGAAGATGAAGCCAGAAAACTGGCTGACGAAGAAGAAATCAGATAGGCGTCCCCGTACACCCTCTTCCTCTGCAGAGAATTCAAGCAGCGGAATATCGCGTCAATTCCCTCTTGGGAATATCTGAAAAATACCTGCGTTGCCATTTCTGCGTTAAATATCAGCTCAAAATGCGCATTTATTACGTATAAATTCCGCTTTTTTGCCGATGTTTGCCTTGAACTGACTGCCTCGCTGACGTTTTTCAGAGGTTCCCTTGCAGGTTCATCAGGCAAACTCCCCGGCAGAGGCCCACTCCCGCCATCTTCCCAGCAATGGAAAGTAAATCGCCAGGCGGGTGGGCCGTTGCTCCATCCGCCGCAGTACATGCGCATAACGCTCCAGTTGCGGCTGATAACGTTGCTGCTCCTGATCAAGAAACGCCTCGATACCGCCACCCATGTGCGATCCTGTTTTGTAATCGATGATCCAGCGCACGCCAGCCGTATCCACAAAAGTTCGATCGATGACACTGACAGCAACTGACTGACCCGTTGTCATCGCTGCCGGAACAGATAGAGCCCATTCACAATGCGCTTCCCGATGCTGGTTACTCAGAATCCAGCGGCCTGTTTCATCCTCCACACACATTATCCTGAGCGCCCGTACCACCTGTTGCACGGCAGCTTCCAGATATTGAGGCCCGATACCGGATTGCATGAGTAACGATCGCCCCGCCAGCCCGAAATCGGCCAGATCCTGTGGATGCACACTCTCGACTCCAACCAAGCCGATACGATGCAGCAGGCGGTGCACGACCACACCTACCAGACGGGCGGGCTCACCTACCCAATCGAAATCAACCGGTTCTTCTGCAACTCCACCTTCATTTGCATACATGTGAACCGCAACCGCCTCCGGCAATGGTACTGGCTGCCAATCGGGTGCCAGACATATCCGGCTAACAGGCTGCGCACCGGCATCCATACCGGACACGGGCCAATCTCCGGTTCCGTTCCCGCTTTTTTTTTCACTCCAGCACACCCGGAAATCTGCCGCCACGGCAGGCCATAACTTTGCCAACAACGTATCCTCCGGAGGTTTCAATACATCCTCTTCCTGCGCTTCTGCATCCGCCTTGATATGTCCCAGCAAATGCAGGCTACCTTTTGCCCGGGTAACGGCTACATACAGCAATCGAGCTTCTTCCAGCGTAGCCCGTTTCCTTTCTTCGGACTGGATATAGGCAGAAATCCGGTTTTTTTCCCCTCCCAGCGCACTGATCGGTGCGCACAACAAGCCGGGGTGCTGTGACTGATCGCGAAATTCCAGCCAGTTGAGCAGCTTCTCCTGATCCCTTCTGGGCGATTTGCCCAGCCCCGGCAGGATTACCGTATCGAACTCCAGCCCTTTGGCTTTGTGTAGCGTCATCAGCTGCAATGAATCGTCTGCTGCCACATCCGGCAACGCAAACAACCGCACCAGCTTCTCGTCCAGCTCCTGCACATCCGGCCGGTAACCCGCAATATCCAGATTTTCCAGCAACTGGAAATAGACTTCAGCATCCGCCAGATCCGTTTCATCCTGCACACCCGCCGGCCCACCCAGACCAAGCCACATTCCTTCCACACACCTGCGCAGCGACATTCTGTCGTAAAGCATCAGCGCACGCTCCAGAATCGGCAATATCCTTTCCGCCCGCTGATGGCCATTCCCGCTTAACGTCCCCGATTTCATACAGACACGCAACGCCTCCATCAGCACTTGCCCCGGCAGCGTATTGGCAACAGTATATAAATCCTGCAGGGAGAATCCGCAAAACGGTGCACGCAATAATGCCAGCCAGGCAATACGATCCGCCGGATGCACCAGAGCCCGGGTCAATGCCATCAAATCCCGGATCACCGCGCGCTGCGCCAGCTGCTCGATTTCCACCGCCCGGAAAGGCAATTTCTTTTGCCTGAAATCAGCAACAATACTCGCGAGATGACTGCGATTACGCACCAGAACAGCGATTTTCCCATCCGGCTGCGCTGCTTGCGCCTGTGCAATAATGGCTGCCACCTGTTCCGCCTCACGCACATCCTCTTTTTGCAAATACGGATAAACCCTGACCGCCTCCCCGCTGGAAGCCGCATGAAACGCTACGGAATCCGCATACGACACAGCACCGGTGCTAACGTCATCCACATCCGGCAATATCTGCGGAAAGTAGCGATTGACCCAATCGACCACCCCCTTCTGTGAACGGAAATTAACCGAAAGGCGCAGAAATTCCATGGGAATCTGGCCGAAAAATCCGCTATCACGGATCCCCAGAAACAGCCCCACTTCAGCCTGTCGGAAACGGTAAATTGATTGCATCGGATCACCCACCAGAAACAGCGTCCGCCCGTCTCCAGCCTGCCAGCCGGCAGTCAGCCGCTGCAACAGCTCCGTCTGGCTGGAAGAGGTGTCCTGAAATTCATCCACCAGCAGGTGACGGATACGGTAATCGAGCGCCAATGCCAGATCAGTCGGCATTTCCGGCTCACCCAGCGCATGAACGGCCGCCATGGCAATCGCGGTAAAATCCACCTGACCTTGCTGGCGAAAAACGACCAGCAAGTACCCAGCAGCCACTTTGAGCAAGCTGAACAGCGCCTGCAGTGTCTCCCATTCCGCATCGGCATAGTGCTGCGGCGGCAATTCCCTGAGCAACAGCAGATTCTGGCGGAAAGCTTCCTCATCCTGCAAAGCGGATAACAATTCGGCCGCCCGCTGTTTCATTCCGGCCAACCGTTCTTTCTCGTCCGCAGCACGTGCCGATGTGGGTGCAGGAAACCCCTCTTTTTTCGTTACCTGCTTGCGCCAGTTCCCTTCTTGCGTCAATAAAAAATTCGCCATTGCTTCCCAGACCGGGCGATCTGCCAGTTCCCCACCCGGCCAGTGAACAATCCCCTCCCCGCCCGCCGATCCCTCTTCAGCCAGATTGGCCGCAGCAAACTGCATCAACCCGGTGATTTCTGCCCGGCAGCCAATGGGCGCCGACTCAGTCAGTGCCTTGAGTGTTTCTGCAACCCGGCCGGCCAGTGCGGATTCCATGTATTCACGCAGATCACCGGCACTATCAACGCTGGCAGCATCGACAACACGCTGCAACCATAAATCGCGCCGGGCCAGCATATCGGCAATCAGCCGCTGCAGACGATCAAGGCGATTATCCAGATGACCAACCAGATGTTCGATTGCAGCAGCCCACTCGCTTTCTTCCTCCAGCGCCCCGATCGTCAGGCGGGCTGCCTCCAGATACAGCCTGTCTGCATCTTCTGCAATCGACGATAAGGCCCCCTGCCGGGAACATACCGGCATACGCTCGACCAGCCAGGCACACAGAGAATCGATCGTCCGGATACGCAAACGTGATGGATTTTGCAGCAACTGCCAACCCCGCGCCGCATCATGCGCCAACACTTGGTTCGCCAGCTCCCGTAACCGGCGCTGGTGCGCATCCTGCGGTGGCGTCACATCGTCATCTGCATCACGCAAGGTTTGCAGAATCCGGTGTTTCATTTCACTGGCCGCCTTGCGTGTAAATGTAATGGCAACGATCTCCTCCGGCTCATCCACCATACCAAGCAACACCAGAAACCGCTGCGTCAGCAACCCCGTCTTGCCCGATCCCGCCGGCGCCTGAACGATGAAGGAATTATGCGGATCAAGTGCTCGCAAGCGCTCGGCCTGATCCGGTATTTCAAGCAGTAAACTCATTCTCATTTTTTGGATCTGGATTATCTTGCAGCCGAGAATTCGCCAAGAAGCTTTGATTTCATAACAATTTCAGCAATATTCTAAAGACCATTACCCCTCCATCTCCGGCAACTTATTTTTATTTTGCGATCTGCATTGATCTATCTTCTTGCAAATGACGACATCTGGGGCTATATCAAAAAATACAACATCAACACCTTAAAAAATCCATTCACACTTAGTCAAGTACACCCCCCGCTTGATCATGTGTGACATTCTCCATACAAGAAATCAAAGCCCCCCATCCTTACTCCACATCTGTGTTTGAACAACGCTGTACCTTATGAAATACTCGGAACCGATTTCACTAATCCACCTATAACTCACGCCAAATTTTTTTCACAGGGGAATAAAAATGCCTTACGTCAATATCCGGCTGGCCGGTACGCTGACCAACGAGCAGAAACAGCAAATCGCTACTGAAATCACTGATACGCTGGAACGCATCGCGCACAAACCCAAGTCCTACACCTACATCGCCTTTGATGAAATGCCGCATGAAAGCTGGGCGATTGGTGGTCAATTGCTCGGTGATGACAAATAAAGGAGCACCTCGGCCTTGCCAGATTCTTCTTTCGACGGTAAAGCATTTGTCCTGACACTGCCCGCCCAGCCAGGGGTATACCGCATGCTGAATGCGGCGGGCGATGTCATTTATGTCGGCAAGGCGATTGATCTGCGCAAAAGGGTTTCATCCTATTTCCAGAAATCCGGCCTGTCGCCACGCATTCAGTTGATGGTGTCACAGATCGCGGGAGTTGAGACCACAGTCACCCGTTCCGAGGCAGAAGCGCTGCTGCTTGAAAACAATCTGATCAAAAGCCTGACGCCGCGTTACAACATCCTGTTCCGGGATGACAAGTCCTATCCATATCTGCTGTTGACCGGCCACACTTTCCCCCGGCTTGCATTTTATCGTGGCGCACTAGATAACCGTCATCAGTATTTTGGCCCGTTCCCGAATGCAGGGGTGGTCAAATCCAGCATCCAGCTGCTACAAAAAGTGTTTCGCCTGCGCACCTGTGAAAATTCGGTATTCGATCACCGCACACGGCCCTGTCTGCTTTATCAGATCAAGCGCTGCAGCGGGCCTTGTGTCGGCCTGATCACGCCGGAAGCCTATCAGGAGGATGTCAGAAGCGCCGCCCTGTTCCTGCAAGGCAAACAGGATGAAGTACTGAAGACCATCGAACAGAAAATGTTTGAAGCATCCAGCCAGCAGAATTATGAACAAGCGGCCCTGTTCCGTGATCAGATGCAGGCGCTGCGCAAAATCCAGGAGAAACAGTTTGTCGATAGCGGCAAAACGCTGGATGCTGACGTGATTGCCTGCGCAACCGGAACGGATGATCATGCGATTGCCGTCAACCTGGTCATGATCCGTAGCGGGCGCCATCTGGGCGATAAAACCTTCTTCCCGCAAAACGCTCACGCAGAGGATATCGGCACGGTACTGGAAGCGTTCGTCACCCAGCACTATCTCGGCCGCAGCGCCCCTCCCCTGATCATCCTCGGCCAGAAAATCCACATCACGCTGCTGCAAACACTGTTATCCGAACAGGCAGGGCATAAAGTCACTCTGATAACCAACCCAACTGGAGAACGGCGCAAATGGCTGGATATGGCAGCCGAGAATGCACAACTGGCCCTGCAGCAAATGCTGATTCAACAGGCCAGCCAGGAGGACAGGCTGCAAGCCCTGCAGGAAACGCTGAATCTACCCGGCCTGGCACGCATCGAGTGCTTTGACATCAGCCACACCATGGGAGAAGCCACGATTGCCTCCTGTGTGGTGTACGACCGCTTCGCCATGCGCAACGGCGAATACCGCCGCTACAACATCACCGGCATCACTCCCGGGGATGACTACGCTGCCATGCGCGATGCACTGCACCGGCGCTACGCAAAAATCGCCATGGAGGAAGGCAAACTGCCTGATCTGGTCCTGATCGATGGCGGCAAGGGGCAGCTCAGGGTAGCCACTGAAGTAATGATAGAACTGGGGCTCAATGACATTCCGCTAGTGGGTGTGGCCAAGGGAGAAACCCGCAAACCCGGACTGGAACAACTCATCCTCCCCTGGCAGGAAGAAGCCCTGCATCTGCCGGATGATCATCCTGCCCTGCACCTCATCCAGCAGATCCGTGATGAAGCACATCGCTTTGCCATCCAGGGACATCGGGCAAAACGCGCCAAAACCCGCAAGATCTCAACGCTTGAGCAGATTTCAGGTATTGGCAGCAAACGCCGTCAAAGCCTGCTCACCCGCTTCGGTGGCCTCAAGGGAGTAAAAAACGCCAGTATCGAGGAATTACAGCAAACTGAAGGCATCAGCCGCGCACTCGCTGAAAAAATCCACCGGGAATTACGCTGACAAGGCAGCTTGTCTATCAGAATACGAGTGGACAGAGAGGCAGGTTACGTGATCATCCTGTTCAAGAGACCGGAAACCGGCCGACCCTTATTGGTAGGATCTGCCGGGGCATAATATTCCAAATTCAAGGAAAGCATTATGCCCATCAACATCAGGCTGTCTGGTTCAGAATCACAGCTACTCTCTCCCGCAAGGCTGGAATGACTTCTTCCTCAAACCATGGATTGCGTTTCAGCCAGAGGTTATTACGTGGGCTGGGGTGAGGAAGCGGCACGATGCCGGGCCAGAATTTTCGCCAGGATTGAACGTTCTCGGTAAGCGTTGCAGCTGGTTTTCCATCCTGCCGGGCAAGATAATAAATTTGGGCGTACTGGCCTACCAGCAAAGTCAATTCAATGTTTTTCAGGTGTGACAGCAGTTCCGATCGCCATGCAGGTGCGCACTCTGGCCGGGGTGGCAAGTCACCAGATTTGCCCGTTCCCGGAAAACACAACCCCATGGGTAAAATTGCAATCCGGTGCGGATCATAAAATATGTCACGCGACATATTCAGCCAATCGCGCAAACGATCCCCGCTGGGATCATTGAACGGAAGCCCGGTTTCGTGCACCCGCCTGCCCGGTGCCTGGCTGGCAATCAAAATATGGGCCGTTTCATGCAGCTGAAATACCGGCCTTGGACCCAGCGGCAAATGTTCAGCGCACAAAGTACATTGACGAACCTGACTGATCAGGGATGTAAAGTCGTCCGCACTCATTCAATTACTCGCAAAAGTATTTTCCACCCATCCAGAAATCGGAAATAACATGAAAAATCATGGTTGATCGTTACTTTGATGCAGATAAAAATCCGGATTTTTCAATCAGCATAAAAAATCGGGCTTGACACACACTAAAATATCCACATCTTGTCATCAATAAAACTGGCAACCCGGCAAATCCACGCCAGCATTGATTCTCATCATAACCATCTGTTTTTTAACAATAAAATATGTGTTCAAAATTTCAGCAGTCTTGAAAATGCCGTTTGAAAAGACAACCTTAGGTGATTCATCCTCAAATTGTACACAAACTTATCCACAGGAATTGTGGACAAATAATGATGTGTCTGGAATGCAAATATCCTTGCCTGGAAAACTGCAAACTGGAAATAACATGGAATATTGTCACTGCTCTCTGCTTTGAAACAGATGAAAATCCGGATATTTCAAACGGCATAAAAAATCCGACTTGACACATACAAAAATATCCACATCCTGCAATCAACAGAATTAACAACCCGGCAAACCCGCCCCAGCATTAACGATAAATATAAGCAATTGTTTTTAATGAAAAAATTCTAGTGTAAAATTTCAGCAACCTTTAAAATATCATTTGAAAAGACAAGCTTAGCTCACTCATCCTCAGATTACACACAGACTTATCCACAGGAATTGTGGACGAATTATTAAGGTTGATGAAATGCAAACACTTCATCCATTTTTCGATATGCATAATTGTCCTCTTTGGGACAATCCAGATAAATCCTTCTTTGAAAGATAGACACAGATATGTTGCGCAAATCCCTGTTATTTCTGTTTATATTCTCGGCGATTATCCTGGCCACTGCCTGGTTGCTACTCAAAGCCAGTTTGCCTGTCTATGAAGGCGAAAGAGCTGTTCCAGGCCTGATCGAAACCGTGTCTGTTGAACGGGATGCACTCGGCACCGTGACACTGAATGCCGGAAACAGGCTGGATCTGGCGCGCGGCCTAGGTTTTATCCATGCACAGGAACGTTTCCTCGAAATGGATCTGATGCGGCGCAAGGCTGCCGGTGAATTAGCCGAATTATTTGGCGCAGCCGCACTACCCATCGATCGCAAGGCGCGAATGCATCGCCTGCGTGCCCGTGCCCAGATCGCACTGCAAACACTGCCGCAAGATCAGCTGCATTTGATCGAAGCTTATCGCGACGGTGTCAACTCCGGGCTGGATCATCTTGCCGTCAGACAGTTTGGTTATTTGCTGACACAAACCACTCCGCGCCCGTGGCAAAGCGAAGACAGTCTGTTGATCGTATTCGCCATGTATATGACGCTGCAGGAAAACAGCATTGATCGCGAGCTGGGTTTATCCACGATGCATGCTGCATTGCCGGCGTCTGCCTACCGTTTCCTGACTGCAGCCGGAGGTGAATGGGATACCCCGCTGGATGGCAGCACGTCTGCATGGCCGCCTTTCCCACCTGCTGCCGAGCTGGATTTGCACGCTTCTGGCAATCAGATTGTGGCCGATAACAGCTTTCAGGAATCTCCTGCAGTTGGCAGCAACGGATTTGCCGTGGCAGGCATGCTGACTGGTGGCAGCGCGCTGGTGGCCAATGACATGCATCTGACCCTGCAAGCCCCCAATCTCTGGTTTCGTACCAGACTAATTTATCCGGACCCCAGCCATATCAGCCAGAAAATTGATGTGACCGGAATCAGCCTCCCCGGTACACCAGCCATTGTTGCGGGCTCCAATCGCCACCTTGCCTGGGGGTTTACCAATGCTTATGGTGATTTTGCCGATTGGGTCAGGGTGAAGCTTGATCCAGAAAATCCTGATCGCTATCAAAATCACGGCGAATGGAAAGCGGTGAAAACGTGGCATGAAACCCTGCATGTGCGCGATGTTCCTGATGAAATTCTCGTTATCCGCGAAACCGAGTGGGGTCCCATACTGGCGCGGGATTTTGATGGCACACCCCTGGCGCTGATATGGGCGGCATATCAGTCCGGCGCGATCAATTTTGACCTTATCGGACTGGAACAGGCGGACAGCCTGGAAAAGGCGGTGGATATTGCGCGCAATATGGGTATTCCAGCGCAGAATTTCATTGCCGGAAGCAGGAATGGTGATATTGCTTGGACCATTGCCGGCCGTATTCCGCAACGCACCGGTAACTATGATCCAGCCCTGCCTGTGGACTGGAGCCGTGAATCCGCAGGATGGAATGGCTGGCTTGCACCGGCTGATTACCCGCTAGTCATCAATCCGCCGGAAGGGCGTCTTTGGAATGGCAATTCAAGAATGATTGATGGTGATTTGCTGCAGAAACTGGGAGATGGCGGTTATGAACTTGGCGCCCGGGCTCGCCAGATCCGCGATGGGTTATATACACGCAACCATTTTTCCCCTTCTGACCTGCAGGCCATTCAGCTGGATAACCGAGCGCTCCTGCTCACTCGCTGGAAGCAGTTGCTGGATGAAACATTGCAAACGTCACCCGCTTCGCCACGGCGCAATGAAATACAACAAGCCTTATCCGACTGGGATGACCATGCTTCCGTGCAGTCGGTTGCCTACCGGATCGTGCGCAACTTCCGTCTTGAAGTCATGAAACATCTGCTCGGCGGCTTTATTGCCAAAGTAAAGCAAGATTACCCCGAATTCGAGATGCCGCGTCTCAGCCAGGCGGAACATGCGATATGGCAACTACTTGAGCAGCGTCCACTTCATTTGTTACCCGCCAGTGACACAGACTGGAATAGCATGCTTGCCGCCCGTGCCAACCGGATTGCAGAACAGATGCAGGCCCAGCCCGGTGGATTGGCCGCCCGTACCTGGGGAGAGGAAAACACGGCCGATATCCGGCATCCTGTCAGCCGCGCGCTGCCAGCCTGGATAGCAACCTGGCTGAACATGCCATCCGACCCGCTGCCGGGTGATCACCACATGCCGCGTGTGCAAGCACCGAATTTCGGCGCATCGCTGCGTTTTGTCGTCGCTCCCGGAGAAGAAGACAAGGGTTATTTCGAAATGCCCGGTGGTCAGAGCGGACACCCGCTCTCCCCCTATTACGGTAGCGGGCATGCCGACTGGGTAACCGGAAAGCATGTGCCATTCCTGCCGGGCGCAACACAGCAAATGTTATATCTCCACCCGGCTGAAACCATTCAATAACGTGTAATTAAACAGCAATGCCATGTCCCGGCCGTCTGCTGGCAACCCACCAGGGTATGACAAATCAGGTATCAATCCCTGTCGTCTTCCAGACTGGCCATGTTTTACTTAATATTCCCAAAAATGTGTCGATAAAATTTACACTTGATAACGCTTGATTGAGCCGCGAAGACATGAATGCAAATCCGACACAAAAGAAACTGCTCGTAATAGAAGATGATCCCGGGCTCCAGAAACAGTTACGCTGGAGCTTTGATGATTGCAACGTGGCTGTTGCATCTGATCGCGAAAGCGCACTTGCCCAAATCCGTCGGCATGAGCCTGCAGTCGTTACCATGGACCTGGGATTGCCGCCCGATCCTGATGGTGCAACCGAGGGACTGGCAACCCTACAGCAAATTCTTGCTGAGGCACCGGATACCAAGGTCATTGTACTAACCGGCAATCAGAATCATGAGAATGCACTGAAAGCGATCAATATGGGTGCGTATGATTTCCACCAGAAGCCGCTTGATGCTGGCGTACTCAGTCTGATTGTGGATCGGGCCTTTTACTTGCACCGGTTGCAGCGTGAAAATCGTGAATTATTGAAATCTTCTTCGGATACAGCCATCCCCGGACTCATTACTAGTGATCCCGGCATGGTCAAAATAAGCCAGCAAATCAGGCGAATCGCCTCTGCTGATGTTGCAGTTACCCTGCTGGGTGAAAGTGGAACCGGGAAGGAAGTACTGGCAAAAGCGCTGCATCAGCTCAGCAGCCGGAGTAACAAGCGCATGATTGCAGTCAACTGCGCAGCCATTCCCGAACCTTTGCTGGAAGCAGAATTATTTGGTTATGAAAAAGGTGCCTTTTCCGGGGCAATCAAACAAACACCAGGCAAAATCGAACTGGCACAGGGAGGTACGTTTTTCCTGGATGAAATTGGTGATTTACCACTGTCATTACAGGCCAAATTGCTGAGATTCCTGCAGGAACGCATCATCGAACGCATCGGGGGCAGGGAATTAATTCCTGTCGATGTGCGAATCGTCTGTGCCACGCATCAGGATCTGAAAAAAATGATCGAGGCCGGTACTTTCCGCGAGGATTTATATTACCGCCTGTGTGAAATCAGCATTCAAATCCCGGCGCTGAGGGATCGTATTGGCGACGCCGTCCTGCTTGCCCACCATTTCAAGAACCTGTTCCGGGCAAAGGAAAAACGCCAGACGCTCAATTTCAGTCAGGATGCACTGGATGCTATTGGCAGTCATCCCTGGCCCGGCAACGTGCGCGAAATCGAAAACTGCATCAAGCGTGCCGTCATCATGGCAGAAGGAATGCAGATCACGGCGGCCGATCTTGGACTACGATCCAATATTGATTCCTCCGAGCCCATCACCCTGCGTGAAGCCAGAGACAAGGCCGAGCGTGAAACGATTATCAAAGTACTGGCACGGGTTGATGGCAATATCGCAAAGGCTGCCGAACTGCTGGGGGTCACCCGGCCGACCATGTATGACCTGATGAATCGTCACGGACTCAAATAGATTGTAAAATCAGGACACTTTATGACTCTTACATACTGATCAATGCTTCATCTCTATCCCGAGCTGATTTATCAATCAGCCATCCGAAATCCTGATGCCATCGCCCTGATCGACCGGAAGCAACATCTTTCCTACGCTGCATTGTCCGAAGCCGTGCAATCCACGGCCAGTTATCTGCATACGCTCGGGCTGGATCGTGGAGAACGATTGGCTGTCTATCTCGAAAAACGGCTGGAAACGGTAATCGCACTGTTTGGCGCCTCCGCTGCGGGAGGTGTATTTGTCCCCGTCAATCCGTTGCTCAAGGCCGAACAGGTGGCCTATATCCTCAAAGATTGCAACGTCAGGGTACTGGTCACTTCAGTCGAAAGGTTCAAGTTGCTCGAACCGGCATTAGCCCAATGCCATGATCTGCATACTGTCATTCTGGTGGATGAACGGCAGGAAACACCGCCTCCCGGGTTAAATATCGTCTCGTGGCAGCAAATACAATCCTCTCCGGATCATAAAAACCGGCTGCCACGCTGCATAGACAGCGACATGGCGGCAATTCTCTATACTTCTGGCAGTACCGGCAAACCCAAGGGAGTGGTGCTCTCCCATCGCAATCTGGTAACGGGTGCCATGAGTGTTGCCAAATATCTGGATAACCAGACAGATGACCGGATACTGGCTGTGTTGCCGCTCAGCTTCGACTACGGTTTGAATCAACTGAATACCGCGTTTTATACCGGCGCCACCGCCATCCTGATGAATTATCTGTTGCCGCGCGATATTCTCTCCACCATCCGGCGCGAACAGGTAACCGGTCTGGCAGCGGTACCGCCATTGTGGGCCCAGCTGGCTCAACTGGACTGGAAAGACACACAAAGCCTGCGCTACATCACCAATTCAGGTGGTGCCATGCCCCGCTCCACGCTGGCAAGCTTGCGCGCAGCACTGCCCAACACCCAGATTTTTCTGATGTACGGACTGACCGAAGCTTTCCGTTCGACCTATCTGCCACCCGGGGAAGTAGACAAGCGACCGGATTCGATGGGCAAAGCCATCCCGGGCGCTGAAGTCATGGTATTGCGCGAGGATGGTTCTCATTGTGCGCCGGGTGAACCGGGTGAACTGGTACATCGTGGCCCGCTTGTATCACTGGGTTATTGGAACGATCCTGACAAAACTGCCGCCTGCTTCCGGCCGCTTGCCCCGAGACAATCCGGGCTGATGATTCCCGAGCTGGCTGTCTGGTCGGGCGATACAGTGCGCATGGATGACGAAGGCTATCTGTATTTTATTGGCCGGCGTGACGACATGATCAAAACCTCCGGTTATCGCGTCAGCCCAACCGAAGTAGAGGAAGTAATTTACGCCACCGAACAGGTAGCTGAAACTGCTGCCTTTGGCGTGCCCCATCCCACACTTGGCCAGGCAATTGTGGTTGTAGCTGTTCCCAGAATCGGAACCGGGCTTGATCAGGCCATGTTGCAAGCCGCCTGCAAGCAGCACCTGCCCGCGTTTATGCAGCCTGGTCTGATCGAACTAAGGCAAACCAGCCTGCCCCGTAACCCGAATGGCAAAATCGACCGCAAAATACTGGCAAATGAATTTCAGCAGGCTTTCCAGGTAGAAAAATCATGACAACAACAGCACCCAAACATGCACCGATGAACCAATTTCCGGTGCACGACCATTGTCTTGTCATCGGTGGCATCCCGCTCACTCGCCTGGCTCAACGTATTGGCAACACCCCCTTCTATGCCTATGATCGCCAGTTAATGTCCGCCCGCGTTCAATCTCTCAGGCAGCATCTGCCGGAGGGTATTCAGCTGCATTACGCCATGAAGGCCAACCCCATGCCCGCCGTGGTACACCATATCGCCGGACAGGTGGATGGAATCGATGTCGCCTCGGCTGGCGAAATGAAGGTGGCGCTGGATGCAGGTGTTGCTCCTGAAAACATCAGCTTTGCCGGACCGGGAAAAAGCCGTCAGGAGCTATCCTGCGCCATTGCAGCAGGTATCACCCTGAATGTTGAATCCGGACAGGAACTGGAAACAATCGCGCAACTGGCAACAGAAACCGGTTTCCAGCCCAGGGTCGCGATACGGGTCAATCCCGATTTCGAACTGAAATCCTCCGGGATGAAAATGGGTGGCGGTTCCAAACAATTTGGCATTGATGCCGAGTGTGTTCCGGCAGTGCTGCAACGCATTGCAGAGCTCAAGCTGGATTTTGAGGGATTGCATATTTTTAGCGGATCGCAGAATCTTCGGGTCGAGGCCATTCAGGAAGCACACGAAAAAACATTGCAGCTGGGTCTGCAACTCGCTTCGATCTCGCCTCTCCCTGTGCGCACCATCAATATCGGAGGTGGGTTTGGCGTACCTTATTTTCCCGGAGAATCCCCGCTGGATTTAAGTGCCACAGGAAACAACCTGAAGCGGCTGCTGGCTGATGTTCCCCCCCGCTTTTCATCCATCCAGTTCGTTGTTGAACTGGGACGCTATATTGTGGCTGAAGCAGGTATTTATGTTTGCCAGATACTGGAAAAGAAAATATCGCGAGGTCAGATCTTTCTGGTGACCAATGGTGGCTTGCATCATCACCTGGCGGCGTCGGGAAATTTTGGGCAGGTGATACGCAAAAACTATCCCGTTGTCGTTGGCAACAGAATAGGGACGGATGAAACCGAGAAGGTTTCAGTGGTGGGGCCTCTTTGCACCCCGCTGGATTTGCTGGCCGATCGGATGGAGCTATCCAGAGCCGCGCCTGGAGATCTGATCGTTGTGTTCCAATCAGGAGCCTACGGCCTGACAGCCAGTCCCTCTGCCTTTCTCAGCCATCCTGCGCCACTGGAAGTTCTGGTCTGAAAAATTCACCAGCCTGATGCAGGCTACAGACATATTTGTAATAACCGGGTTGAAATCGTGCCGGAATTTCCCGATTCCCCCCACCAATAAGGAGATGATATGAGTGGTATATGTGGCTGGCTGGGTTCCAATCATTCCGCCATTGAAAATCAGCAAACCATCGAACACATGATTCGCCAATTGTCTCGTTTCGATGGCCACCCTGCACATACCGCCATACGCGGCAATGCTGCTCTATCGGTTACAGCCAAGACAAGCCATGCACACCTGTACGAAAACGATGGATTGCTTGTTGGCATCTGGGGCAGGATAAAGTCCCGTGATACGCATTTCCAGGCTGCAATAGATGCCAAGGGAATGGCGATGGCACTGGCGGATCAGTGGCGGCAAAAAAACAAACTGTCATTCGCCGATCTTGCGGGTGAATTTGTTTGCTGCATTATAGATAGCCACACTGGCGAAACCGCACTTGCCATTGACCCCCTGGGAACGCATGTACTCTATTACCAGTTATTGCGTGATGGCCTGCTGTTTTCCACTTCTGCCGATGCATTGCTCACTCATCCCCAGGCCAATTCTGAAATCAATCCGCAAGGATTATTCAACTATTTTTACTTTCACATGATTCCAGGGCCGGATACCATTTATTCGGCACAAAAACGACTGCTTCCCGGTGAATACCTGCTTTATCGGAGTAGCCATGTGGAAACCAGCCATTACCAGAAGATCGAATTTCATGAAGATATCAAACGTCCCTTTCCGGAGCTTCAACAGGAATTTCTCTCGCTGCTAAGGAAAAGTGTCAGTGAAGCGATACAGGATCAGAAAGCAGGTGCATTTCTGAGCGGCGGGACAGACAGCTCTACACTTGCGGGCATACTGACAGAAGTAACTGGTGAACCGGCCAAAACCTATTCAATCGGCTTTGAAGCTACCGGTTATGATGAAATGCATTATGCGCGCATTGCCGCCAGACATTTTTCGACTGATCATCACGAATACTATGTCACACCGGATGACGTGGTTGAAACGATTCCGCTGATTGCTTCGGTCTTTGATCAGCCTTTTGGCAATGCCTCGGCACTCCCGGCTTATTATTGCGCACGCATGGCAAGAAATGATGGACTCGATTTGTTGCTTGGAGGCGACGGAGGGGATGAGCTGTTTGGCGGGAATGTACGCTATGCCAAGCAATATATTTTTTCGCTATATGACAAAATTCCAGCTCCACTGAGAAATTACCTGCTTTCCCCACTATTTTTATCTCTACCACCCGACACCGGCCCAAAATTGCTGCGCAAGGCACGCAGCTATATTGCACAGGCATCAATTCCCATGCCTCATCGCATGGAAACCTATAACCTGTTGATGCATTACGGATTTGATACCGTATTCTCACCAGAATTGCTGGATAAAATGGATGCTACCCAGCCAGGGAGGATGATCGAGCAAACCTATCAGGCAGCCTCTGGTGCACGCAGCCTGATCAATCGCATGCTGGCCTTCGACTGGAAATTTACATTGGCTGACAATGATTTCCCCAAAGTCGCCCAATCCTGCCATCTGGCAGGCATGGAAGTGGCTTTTCCATTTGCTAATGATGAAATGCTTGCTTTCTCGCTTGCGCTTGCACCGGACCAGAAACTGAAGGGAACACAATTACGCTATTTCTTCAAACAGGCACTGCAAGGTTTCCTGCCTGATGAAATCATTACCAAACAAAAACAGGGATTTGGCTTACCGTTTGGCGTATGGTTACAGACACACAAAGCTTTGCGCGATATTGCCTCAGATAGCCTGAATGACCTGAAATCACGCCATATCATACGCAATGATTTCATCGACAAACTGCTCGACCAGCATCTTCATGAACACGCCAGTTACCACGGCACAATGGTATGGCTGCTGATGATGCTAGAGTACTGGTTCAAACAGCATAATCCATCAAAAAAGTGAAGATAACCTGACTGGCTGGCTTGCAACTTTTAGAGATTTGTCATATTTTGGAGACATAGAGCAAGTGTGGTTAGTCTGCTGTGTTTTAGTCAGCTGTAAACCAAGGTTAAATTCCGGGCATCCACACATCTTGTTGGTATGGCACATGAAATGAATACTGATATCAAATATGTAAATATCTAGCGTTTTGTCTACATACTCCATGAATTGCTGTCGATTCCGGATAATAAAATTCAACCTATCCAGAAAAACTCAGGTTTTGTTTCAGACAAAATCCAATCAGGGAAAAATATGAACGATCTCGAAGCAGCTTTTCACCAATATTTTGAAATTCTCACGGCTGATACGCCAAAGCTGCTTGAGGCTGTTTATGATTTACGATATCGAGTGTTATGTATCCATAACGCCACCCCTGGTTTTGATATGACAAAATACCCTAACAAGCTCGAAAATGATGGATACGATAACCGCTCAACTCACCTTCTATTGCGCCACCGGCCTACTGGTATTTTTATAGGCACAACCCGCCTGATACTACCGGACCCCAAAAACTCCGAGATCAAATTTCCAACAGAGCTTCGCACCCGTTTTTACCCAGGATTTGTTCTAAACGAATCATCCAGAAAATATACAGCCGAAATATCACGTTTTGTTATGCTGAATGATTTCTTCAAGAGAAAAGGCGAACAAAATATGCTGTCCCAATCAATCGAAACAGAGCAAAAAACACAAGAACGCCGACGCTTCCCCCATCCGATGCTGGCTTTGGTTGTCGGTATTGCACAATTATGTGCGCGCCACCATGTTTATCACGTAATTTCATCCATGGAGCCCGCGCTAAACAGATTACTAGGATTTTACGGTTTACAGCTCAATCCGGTTGGCCCCTCGGCTGACTATCACGGATTGCGTACTCCCTACTATGTTTATTTGTTGGATATGCTTGACAGAATGTACCAGGAGCATCGCACGATTTGGGAACTGGTTACCGACCATGGAAAAATCTGGCCAGCTGACCTCATCTCCATGCGTAGAAAATCGCTGATAGCATACCAGCCCAACAAGACTTGCATATCGGGATAACCAACACGAAACCTATAACCTTCATATTGTGGCTGGGACATCTACTTATTTTCTTCGGGGAGCATTTATTCTCACCCTGCTAGTTACATCCTTTTTTGCGGACACTGCCTTATCATCCGATGAAAGCGTTGTAGTTATCATCCATCCAAGCGTCACTACCAACTCCCTTTCCAGAAATTTACTACGCTCCATTTTCAGCATGCGCCTCAGAACCTGGGAAAATGGTTTGCCGGTAAGCGTTTTTGTTCTGCCAGATGATGCTCCCCTGCATAGCATCTTTGCAAAACAGAAACTGAATATTTTTCCTTATCAACTGCGATCCACATGGGATCGCCTGGTGTATTCCGGAACAGGACAAGCGCCATTTATCGTGCATACTGAGCTGGAAATGCGGACACGGATTGCATCTACGCCAGGTGCAATTGGTTATTTAAGCGAAAGCATGATTAACGATAGTATCCAGGTCGTTCATACCGATGAGTAACCACAAATTTTTCGATGCAGCCCTTTTTGGTAGTGCTGCACTGATACTGATTTCCTTGACAGAATCCAGCCTGGCTGAAGAACAACCCAAACTGGGAAATCTGGATCTGTTTAAATTGAATGGTTTTCTGAGTCAGGGCTATATCAAGACCGACAAAAATAATTTTTTTGGTCATAGCGATAACTCGGGCAGTTTCGATTTCCGGGAAATCGGCCTTACCGCTTCTCTTCGTCCCTCTCCAAAACTGCAACTTTCAGGGCAATTGCTCCATCGCCGGGCTGGAGTGGGCAGTGCCGGTGGTATTCGTATTGATTATGGCTTTCTTGATTACAATTTCATCAATACACCTTCAACTGAATTGGGTGTACGCCTGGGAAGAATGAAGAACCCATTCGGGTTTTATAACGATACGCGCGATGTCCCATTCACACGCCCTACTATTTTGCTACCACAATCCATTTATTTTGACCGCACCCGCAACCTGGCGCTGGCTTCGGATGGGGCACAATTGTATGGAGAGTCGCGAGCAGACTGGGGAAATATTACCGCTCAATTTGGTGTTGGGTTTCCACAGGTCAAAGATCGCGATACAGAAATTTCGATTTTGCGTTCGTTAAAATACCAGGGAGATCTGGAAACAAAACCCTCTTATATTGGACGTATACTCTACGAACAACCGGATGGCAAGTTTCGTTTTGCCGTAAGTGGGGCACAAGCTAATGTAGATTATGACCCAGCGAGCAACGATATTCTTCAAGCGGGTTCATTCAGATTTTCACCTTTAATACTGTCAGCACAATATAATGCAGAGCGCTGGAGCCTGACATCCGAATATGCATTGCGCCATACACAATGGAAGGGTTTTAGCAACAATCCGGCGTTCCGTCAAAGTTTTACTGGCGAAAGCTTCTACCTGCAGGGCACTTATCGCTTTTACCCTGGCTGGGAAGCCGTGTTACGTTACGATATGCTGTTTAATAACAGAAAGGATCGTAGCGGCAAAAAATACGCAGCCCGGACTGGTTATGTACGCCCGGCACACAGTCAATATGCCAGGGATCTTACCATCGGACTACGCTGGAATGTCACTCCTGCCATCATGCTGAGCACCGAATATCACCGGGTAAACGGTACGGCCTGGCTGTCTCCGCTAGATAACCCCGATATAACTCAATTTGAAAAGAACTGGAATTTGTTTGCCGTTCAGGCATCCTACCGGTTCTGACACATAACCCAATAAAATCCATCACCTTCGTGGATTCAGATATACAAAAAAAAGCCGGTAAAAAATCGCCAAGAATATTTATCGGATTAAACTGGAAAATTTCACTCCTGAGCAGCCTGATCCTGCTGCTCGTGGTGACATCATTTAGTGCCATCAATTACCAGAGCCTGATCGACACTATCGATCAGGAACGGGAAGCCAAATACCAGCGCTACTCCCGGGAAATAGAAAGCCTGATCGGCCGCAATTCTGAAAATCTGCACGCCCTGGTCAGAATCATCCCTTATATGATGGGCATGGAAGCCAGTCTAATATCAGCCAAAGCAGACGTTATATTCAAAACGTTTGATCGTTACTGGACATTGTTTCAAATCCAGAATGATATCGAAGATGTCCGCTTTTATGATTCATCCAACTTGCTCTTGGCAAAATGGGGTAATTTCGAAGCGGATGATTACCGTGACAACCTTCTCCTCGATCATATTCACGAGGTCAATCTGCACGAACAACCTGCCACCTTGATGATATGTGTGGAAAGCTGCACCCAGTACATTATTGAACCTTTACTGGTTGAAGGCAGGCGTGTGGGCTCTATGGTGATAGGCTCATCCCTGGTAGATGTATTTCTCAATTTCAAGCGTGCTTCGGGTTCGGATATCGGATTATTTATCAAACGCTCGTCCATGCCCGGACATACCGATGAGACGCCCAATAATGGAGGCATGAGTATCCCGGATTGGGGTGTTCATGTTGCCGCCTTGACCGATAGTAAAAAAAATTTCGCCATTCTGAAAAAAACAGCCATGGCCTACCCTGAACTGAAAGATATCAATCAGGGTATACAAAATAAGTGGAACAGCCGGTATCACCAGATAAAACTACTCCCCTTGCAGGGAATCCGCATCGCCGATCAAGCACAATTGGTCATCATCATGGAAGTCACCGATATCGTTCGGGCAATTCAGGATTCCGTTTGGCGCATTGTTGTCATTGGACTGGGCAGCTTGCTGCTCTCCGGGATAATTCTTTTCAGCATCCTTTCCAGATCACTATCACTACTTAAACATCTGGTATCCATCATGCCGCTACTGGCTGGAGGTGGTTTTGGCCGCTTCCGCAACTCCCTGGATTCCAGTTGGAAAAAACGTTTCTTTAAAGATGAAATAGACCTTCTACAAGAAGCATCTCTGGCGCTCTCCCAAAAACTGGAAAATCTGGAAGAAAAAGTCGCCTACCGTACCAAAATGCTGGTTAGCCAGCGTGATGAACTCAGCAAGGAAAAGGTTTTTATTGAAAATCTGCTGGATACAGCCCAGGTCATCATCCTGACACAGGATTTAAGCGGAAAAATAGTGGTGCTCAACGCTTATGGAGAGATGCTGACCCGATATAGCGAGAGCGAATTGCGAGGCAGGTATTTCCTGGAACTGCTCGCGCCTGATAGTGAACAATATAATCTTGACCGGCATTTGCTCGAAATCCGCCAGAGTCAGCGCGATCAATTACGGCACGAAGCTGTCGTATTGTGCAAAGATGATTCAAAACGACATATTGCCTGGCTCCATTCGCGCTTAACCTGGCAATCCAAGGATGATCCTTCGGCAATCTTGTCAGTAGGGCTGGATATTACTGAATATAAGCGGGTCGAGGGCCATCTGGCATGGCTTGCGGATCATGACCCATTAACAAATCTGTATAACCGTCGACGCTTTAGCGAAGAGCTGGAACAGATCCTCGCCTGGGCTGAAAGATATCAGCACCCTGGCGCATTGCTATTCTTTGATCTGGATAGATTCAAGTTTGTAAACGACACCAGCGGCCACCAGGCAGGTGATGCCATGTTGAAAATGGTCGCTGATATGTTATCGCGCACTATTCGCACCGCTGATATAGCCGGAAGATTAGGGGGAGATGAGTTCGCTATCATCCTGCCAGAAATCACACCCAATGCAGCGGTCGAAGTGGCAAAAAAAATCCTGGGGTGTTTAAGTGAAACCCAGCTTACGCTTCATGGCAGGACACACAGTATCTCGGCCAGTATCGGAATTGCAATTTTTCCTGAACATGGTAATAACGTGCATGATCTACTAGCAGCCGCAGATCTTGCAATGTACCAAGCCAAGGAAATCGGGCGCGGAACCTGGCATGTTTACTCCAGTATCGACCAGGCTCGAGAACGCGTCCACACACTGGTTTACTGGAAAGAAAAAATTGAACATGCCCATGCCCATAACCAGTTTTTGCTCTATCTCCAGCCGATTTTATCCTTGAGTGATAATCGGGTTTATCGTTACGAAATCTTGCTGCGCATGCGGGACGATGATGGAACCATTCATCTTCCCGCCGCATTCATCCAGGCAGCAGAGCATACCGGACTCATCCATAAGATTGATCATATGGTGCTGCGCAGAGCCATAGCACTTGCAGCCAGAATCAATCAAACTGGAAATAGCCCAATCGGCTTATCTATCAATCTGTCAGCGCACGCTTTTAATGACCCGGAATTATTGCCTGCTATTAACCAGGCGCTCTCAACCTGGCAAATTGATCCTAGTTTGCTGATATTTGAAATAACAGAAACTGCTGCTCTGGATAATCTGCCCGGCACACGCAATCTTTTACGTGAATTAAAACAGCTTGGTTGCGGATTTGTTCTGGATGATTTTGGTGTGGGCTTCTCTTCTTTCTATTATCTGCGCGAGCTACCGGTAGACGCTGTCAAGATTGATGGCTCGTTTATCCGCAATCTTGCCAGCAACCCGGATGACCTGATACTCGTTAGTGCCTTGTGTACAGTAGCAAAGGGTTTTGGTAAAAAAATCACGGCAGAATTCGTTGAGAACCAGGAAGTATTAAATATCCTGAGCAAGATGGACGTTGATTTCGCTCAAGGTTATCACGTCGGCACACCCGTACCTGCTGAAGAAATTTTCCCGGATAAAACAAAATAACCATCTGCTCATTGAACAACCTGGATGCCTGCGTAAGCACTGACTATTGATTTGCAATTGTTTCCGCTTGTGATCGACATATTTCATAAAATATTGGTCACGATTACTCTCCAGACAATATAGCTTTTTCGCAACCGGCCTCACTCAATAATCCCGCACCCCGGTAAATTGTTTGTATTAAAAACAGGAAATGCCAAATAAAAAAACCGCCCGAAAGGGCGGTTAGAAAATTTGAACCATTCCTACCTCATTTTTTATTTTGTTCTGTCTTATCTACATTATCAGGCATGGAATCGCGCTCCATCGACATGCTTGGTGGATATTGGGCAGGTTTTGGATCTCCACAGGCAGTCAAAGCAGTTGCTACTGCCAATGCAGCAGCCAGCACGAGTGAAAGTTTCATTTTTTTATCTCCCTTATACAAATTTAAAAATAATATCGTCTTTTTTATAACTTGTTGCTGCCCGGCTCTCAATACTGAAGAACCAGCGCCCGATATTTTTATCAGAATCAAAATTTATTGTCCAGAAGATTCTAATCAGCTTTACATCTTATTTAGCTCTGCAAGGACATCCTGAAAAAACGCGGAAAAACCTTATTGCCCGCTTGCTCCTATACCACCTTCATAATTGATTGCTTATCCGGCAATGATTTCATAATCATGGGTAATATTCACGGTTGCTTTCAGCATCATAGAGGCAGAACAGTATTTTTCAGCCGACAGTTGAATTGCCCGCTCTACCTGTCGTGGATCAAGATCTTTTCCGGTTACGATGAAATGCAGGTGAATATGTGTAAATACTTTTGGATCCTCGGTGGCTCGTTGTGCATCCATCTCCACCTGGCAGCCAGTAATAGCCAGCCGACCCTTGCGCAGAATATGCACCACATCAAAAGCGGTACAGCCACCCAAACCCAGTAACATCATCTCCATTGGACGCGGCCCCTGATTTTTCCCACCCGCTTCAGGCGCGCCATCCATCAATACAGAATGCCCGCTACCCGTCTGCCCGAGAAAACTGACACCTTCCTGCCATGTAATGTTTGCTTTCATTTAATTTTGTGATGAGTTAATCGTAGATAAAAAATCATTTCACCTCGCCATCCTGAAATTGGCATCGGCTGCAAAACAGGCTCCAAGATTCAGAAATTCTTCCCAAATATCACTCTTTTCCACACCTTTGATCACACGATCAATCAAGGCCGCCTGTCGTAAAGCCTGTACCAGTTGCGGATAACGCACACGCTGAATTACATTCAGCATCAGTTTTTGTCTGGCAGGCCATATTCGCAATGCGGTCATGGCTTGTTCAATCGGCATTCCTTTATTGGCATCCGTCAGCAGATAAATTTTTAGCAACAGCCGGATTTGCTCCGATAAAACAGCGAGTATCAGCGGGGGCGCCATCCCCTCTCCTTCCAATCCCTTCAGAATACGTCCATACCGCACCATATCAGCCGACAGCAGGGCTTCCGGCAACTGAAATACATCAAAACGCGTCACATCAAGCAGAACATCCTTGACCTGCTCGAAAGACAATGGTCCCGGTGAATAAAGCAATTCAAGTTTTTTGATTTCCTGATACGCCGCCAGCAAATTGCCCTCAACCTTATCTGCAAAAAATTGCAATGTATCCCGATCCACCGTCTGCCGCTGCTGTTCAAGCCGCTGCTTTACCCAGTGCGCCAGTCGATCTCGTCCCACTGGCTTGATCTCTGTCATCCTGGCCGTATTTTCAAGTGCCTTGAACCATTTGCTCGCCCGGCCCTGTTTATCCATTTCCGGCAGCGTCACGATAATGACCGCATCACGCGGCAAATTCCGGCACAGCGCCTCAATTGCCGCGCCGCCTTCCTTACCTGGTTTGCCGGTAGGGATACGCAATTCGAGAACACGTCGCTCACCAAAAAGGGACGACTGGCACCCCCATTGAGATAAATTTGCCCAATCAAAACGGGTATCCACAGTAAAGACGGTTCGCTCGGTGTAGCCTTGTGATCTGGCGCGCACACGTATTGCATCAACGGTTTCAGTAACCAGTAATAGCTCTCCTCCAAACACGACATGCAGAGGTGCCATCCCGATATCGGTATGCTGCGGATTAGGCCGCATAAAGATGTGCGCTATTTGGAAGTAGCGATAGCGGCAACCTGTCGAAGTATCTGCTGTACAGCATCTTTTTGCATATCCTTGTATAGCATTTCTTCCTCGGCAGCTTTCGCCAGTTCCTGTGCATCCAGAAAAGGCAGAATGCGCGTCAGACGAATTTCCTGCAAAGGTGCCAGCTCGGTATTCTGTGTATCCAGCAGTCGCGCCAACACGCGGTAAATCAATTCAAATTCGCGTACACGGCCACTTTCAGAAAGCGACAAAATCCTTTTTTCCCTGATAGCATGCACCACCTGAATGATGGCCTCGGATTTCTCTACTTTCTTGACAACCTGCACGCGGGTATGCGTACTAATTGCTCTTTCCAGATCGGAGCCAATGGTCTGCCCTGCAGGTGCCGTAATGTATACCCGCTGGAAGGGAAGATCAGGGATCTGCCCCCGCAGCTTGAATCCACAAGCGGCCAGTCCGAGTACGAACAATACGGTCAATAAGGTTCGCAGCATTGCCATGTACAGGACTCCTGTCCGTTAAACAACGATATTGATCAGCTTGCCCAGCACAACAACCACGCGCTTGACGGGTCGATCGGCAATATTTTTCTGGATCAGCTCGTTTTTCAGTGCAATTTGTTCAATCGCTGCCCGGTCTGCTTCCCGGGCTACACGCACCTGTCCACGCAACTTGCCATTGATCTGCACAACAATTTCAATTTCATCCTGGATCAAGGCATCATCGTCTGCCTTGGGCCATGGCTGATTGAACAGCGCCGTGCCAGGCCGGAGTTCATGCCATAACGCATGGCAAATATGTGGAGCGATGGGAGAAAGCAGCAACACGATGTTTTCCAGTGCTTCCTGCATCAGCTGATATGCTGCCAAACTGCCTTCCTGTACATTGGCCAATTCATTCATCAGTTCCATGATGGCTGCAATTGCGGTGTTGAACGTATGGCGCCGCTCCAGATCATCCGTCACCTTGACAATGGTCTGATGCAACTGGCAACGCAAGTCCCGCAGATTGGCCGGATATTCCTGGTGTGGTACGGGAGCCGTTGCGTCAGCTTTGCCAGCCTGCTGCTGATGCAGATAAACCTGCCGCCATAACCGCTTGAGGAACCGGAAAGCACCTTCGACACCGGCATCCGACCATTCCAGCGTCTGTGTGGGCGGGCTGGCAAACATCATGAATAACCGGGCGGTATCCGCTCCATATTGTTCGATGATTTCCTGCGGATCAATCCCGTTGTTTTTTGATTTGGACATGGTGCCGATACCACCGGATTCCACCGGCTCGCCGTCGGCCCGCAACACGGCACCGATCCTTTTTCCTTCACTATCGTGCTGTACATCCACTTCTACCGGATTGAAATACTGGATCCGCCCGCTGCCGGTTTTACGGAAAAAAATTTCGTTCAGCACCATTCCCTGCGTAAGCAGATTGGCAAACGGTTCATCTACCGACACCAGACCAAGGTCGCGCATGACCTTGCTCCAGAAACGCGAATACAACAGATGCAGGATAGCATGCTCGATACCGCCAATATATTGATCGACCGGCAGCCAGTAATCAGCCCGCTGGTCAGCCATGGCCGCATGCTGATCCGGGCAGGAATAGCGAATGAAATACCACGAGGAATCGACAAACGTATCCATGGTGTCGGTTTCACGCCGCGCGGGCTGCCCGCAGCGCGGACAGGCACATTCATAAAACGATGGCGTTTTTGTGAGTGGATTACCGGAACCATCCGGTACCAAATCATCCGGCAATACGACAGGCAGCTGATCATCCGGCACAGGAACCACACCACAGTGGTCACAATGGATCAGTGGAATCGGGCATCCCCAGTAGCGCTGGCGTGAAATTCCCCAATCACGCAAACGGTAACGCACCCGTTTATCCCCTTGTCCTTTTCGCCCCAATTCCGCCGCGATTGCATCCACCGCTACCGACGATTTCATACCGGAAAATTGACCCGAGTTGAATGTCATTCCGTATTCGGTAAACGCCTGATCTGGCGGTATTGGCAATTCGTCATTTTCAGGCTGGATCACCGCCCTGATCGGCAAAGAATGCTGGCGGGCAAAATCAAAATCGCGTTCGTCATGGGCCGGAACGGCCATGACCGCCCCTTCGCCATAGCTCATCAGCACATAGTTGGCAACCCATACTGGCAAGCGTTCGCCCGTGAGTGGATGCAGCACATACAGCCCGGTTGCCATCCCTTTTTTTTCCTGAGTAGCCAGTTCTGCTTCCATGGTGGCGCCCTGCCGACAGGTTTCGATAAAAGCAGCCAGATCAGGCTGGCTCTGTGCAGCCTGCAAGGCAACGGGATGTTCAGCCGCCACGGCCACGTAAGTCACTCCCATCAATGTATCTGCACGGGTGGTGAATACCTTGAGCGGCTGTGACATGCCGGAAGCAGTATCAGGCGGAAATACAATATCGACACCGAAACTTTTACCAATCCAGTTGGCCTGCATGGTTTTTACGCGTTCCGGCCAGCCAGGCAGTTTTTCCAGATCAGCCAGCAGCTCATCGGCATAACGGGTAATGGCCAGGTAATAACCGGGAATTTCCCGTTTCTCCACTACCGCACCGGTACGCCAGCCGCATCCATCAATTACCTGCTCGTTGGCCAGTACAGTCTGATCCACTGGATCCCAGTTGACCACCTGCGTTTTCTGATAGGCAACACCCTTTTCCAGCATGCGCAAAAACAGCCATTGATTCCAGCGGTAATACTGTGGATCACAGGTAGCCAGTTCCCGCTTCCAGTCAATGGCAAACCCCAGACTTTGCAGCTGGCTGCGCATGTAGGCGATATTGTCGTAAGTCCACCTGGCTGGCGGTACTCCTTTCTGGATGGCCGCATTCTCGGCTGGTAATCCGAATGCATCCCAGCCCATCGGCTGCATGACGTTGTACCCCTGCATGCGACGATAGCGGGACAATACATCGCCAATCGTATAGTTACGCACATGCCCCATATGCAATTTGCCGGAAGGATAGGGAAACATCGACAGGCAGTAGTATTTCGGCCTGCCCGGTATTTCGGTGACGTTGAAAATGCCTGTTTCCTGCCAGCTCTGCTGGGCCTGTTGTTCTATTTCCTGGGGATGGTATTTTTCTTGCATGGATTAATCGCTACTTTCAGCTGGAATGGTAAAAAAACGATTATACCGTTATCCATTCCGGCTGATGGACCGCTCTCTCCATAAACACATCTGGATTTTCCGCCCGTCCACCCGCCAAAATACAGAGATCAGCGCTTATTGGATACGCCGGTAAATTGATCCATACAGTCGAGATAAATATTGGCATCAGGTGCGGTTTGATTACGCTGTGAATACCAAATCATTTCTGCCAGGCATTCCATCGTCTGATGCATTGCTTCGTGTTCATTTCCCTGCAACCTGGCTTTCAGTTGCTCAAAGCGCTTCACAATCCCTACAGGTTGATCAATGGCAAGCTGCTCACGAATGGCGACATGCATGCTCATGTGCAGGAAAGGATTGGTCTCCCCCAGCTCGGGTGGAAAATCCTTGTCAAGATAACGATCTGCATCCCGCAAAAGCGCGTGATACTCCGGATGTTGCAGAACAACTTCCAGCGCGATGGTTTCCATTCCGGACAATTGCTCTTTCTGATGATATTTCTGCCAGGTATCAAAAAACAGTCGTCGTGCCTGGCTTCTTGAAGGGTTAAACATCGCTGTAAATTCTATAAATTTCCATTACAAAAAAGACAGAAGGTCGCTCCTGCCATGGCGTAACTTCCAACCAGCACATCACGTCAGCGAGGCAACGCCTGAGCCATGATCAGATGGAATCCGGAAGAAACGTACCCGGTAGCTATGACACCTGCCGGTATGGCGCATCGCTTTGACAAGCGAACCATTTTTCAGAAAACGCCACAACTTGCAGGCGCTTCTCCAGCGCCAATCTTGACAAAATCATTAAATGGCGCAAGATGAAGGCATATCGCAGAAGGTTGCAGCATCTATCATTTTCGGTGAGTTGTTTTTATAAATCAACCAATTAAATGAAAGGAGAGCATCAACATGGGTATTCCAAACGTCCGCCCCGGCTATCGACAAATTACACGACGCGACACCATTTTTCAGGAACGTGTCGATGACGCCTACAAGGTTAAAGGGAAGCTGCCAGAACCGACTGCATGTCCTCAATGCAGTGCAGTGTTTCAGCAAGGCCGGTGGCAATGGCTTCCAGCACCCGCAAATGCACGCGAGCACCGTTGTCCGGCGTGCCAGCGCATACAGGATAACTACCCAGCCGGATTTCTAATGCTGGAAGGCGATTTCCTCAGGGAGCACCATGATGAAATCATGAATCTTGTGCAGAATTTCGAAAAAACAAAAAAATCGCAATACCCGTTGCAACGTATCATGGCCACGGAAGGACAAGACAACGGCTTACTGATCACGACCACAGATATCCACCTGGCACGAGGAATCGGCGAAGCCATACATAGCGCCTACCAAGGCAATCTAGACCTCCAGTATAACGAGAATGAAAATTTGCTACGTGCGTACTGGTCACGCTGATTTGATAATCTCGCAAAACAGCCATGATCAGAAGATTTACAGGAGGCTGGCATGACCGCCGGTGAAATCTGCAATCGTGAAATCATCGTCATTCAGCGTGATGAATCCGTGCTGGAAGCTGCCAGATTGATGCGCCAGTATCACGTCGGTTCGCTCATCGTCATTGATCGAACCGGCGGTTGCGCCAAACCGGTTGGAATTATCACTGATCGTGATCTGGTAGTGGAAGTTCTGGCCACCGGGCTGGATGAGAGTGTCGTGACAGTGGGCAATATCATGGCGGAAGAATTGTTTACTGTTAAAGAAAATATCGCTATTCACGACACGGTTGATTTCATGCGCAGCAAGGCTGTTCGCCGTCTGCCGGTTGTGGATGCAACCGGTGAACTGGTCGGTATCCTGACAATGGATGATCTGCTGGAAATACTGTCGGAGGAAATACTGGATTTTGCGAGGCTGATCCGGCGAGGACAACTAAAGGAGACACGGCAACGACCCTGATCAACCTGCACTACCACTTGCCAGCATAAACCTCATCAGTCAGGGGGTGCGTATCGTTTTCTGGCAACTATCTTGAATTTCCGGCAAAGCACGCAATATTAGTGCCAGTTTAATAATTCATGAGAACAAGCGCCATGGAACACACCCCTGCCACCCCGCAAGAATTGCCCGCCGATGTTATCGCGCTGATACCCATGCGCAATGTCGTGCTGTTTCCTCATGTGATCATGCCGGTTGCTGTCGGCCGGGCACGGTCGGTTGCAGCCGTTGAACATATCCTGCAGGCAAAAACCCCTGTCGGCATTATCCTGCAAAAGGATCCTGCCATTGATGAACCTGGGCTGGATGCACTCTGTCCGGTCGGCACCCTTGCCAATGTAGTACGCCACATTGCCGCTGAAGATGGGACGCATCACGCTGTCTGTCTGGGCGTTGAGCGTTTCCGAATCGAAGAACTGGTTGAAGGCTACCCTTTTCTGGCCGCACGTATCCAGCGCATTTCGGAAATAAAACCAGATTCAGCTCAGGTGGAAGCACTCACGCTGCAATTACGCGAGCGGGCCATGGAGCTTGTATCCTTGCTACCCGGTGTGCCTGCTGAACTGGCACACGCTTTGCAAGCGACCCGCGCGCCCTCCGATCTGGCCGACATTACTGCCAGCCTCCTTGATACCGAAGTGGCCGAAAAGCAGAAATTGCTGGAAACCATTGATATCGAAGAACGTCTGCACAAAGTTCTGCAAATCCTGGCACGGCGTATCGAGGTGCTGCGGCTTTCACAGGAAATCAGCGAACGCACCAAGGAACAAATGGAAGATCGCGAGCGCAAGTATCTGCTGCGCGAGCAACTGAAAGCCATTCAGAAAGAGCTAGGCGAGGATGGCGAGAACGAACAGGAGATCGCCAAGCTAGATGAAGCTATCACGGCAGCCGGCATGCCGGAAGAGATCGAACAGCAAACCCGCAAGGAATTGCAGCGTTTGCAACGCATGCCTGCTGCATCCAGTGAGTTTTCCATGCTGCACACCTATCTCGAGTGGATGACAGAACTGCCCTGGCAGCTGCCGGAGGACAAGCCGATTGATCTCCATGCCGCGCGCGGGATTCTCGAAACCGATCATTTTGGTCTGGAACGCATCAAGCAGCGCATCATTGAATTTCTTGCCGTACAAAAACTGAAACCGCACGGTCGCGCACCGATTCTTTGCTTTGCAGGCCCGCCCGGTGTCGGTAAAACCTCGCTTGGGCAAAGTATTGCACGCGCCTTGCAGCGCCCGTTCGTCAGAGTATCTCTGGGCGGCGTACATGATGAAGCCGAAATGCGCGGACACCGCCGCACCTACGTCGGCGCCATGTCCGGGAATATTGTGCAAGGGCTACGCAAGGCTGGTGCACGCAATTGCGTGATGATGCTTGATGAAATCGATAAGATGACGGCCAGCGCGCACGGCGATCCTTCAGCCGCATTGCTGGAAATACTGGATCCGGAACAGAATGCAACTTTCCGCGACAATTATCTGGGCGTGCCGTTTGATCTGAGCCGCGTAGTGTTCATCGCCACAGCCAACGTAATTGACCAGATCCCTCCACCCGTACGCGATCGTATGGAAATCATCGATTTGCCGGGCTACACCCAGGAAGAAAAATTGCAGATCGCACAGCGTTATCTGTTACAGCGTCAAAGTGAAGCCAACGGATTGCTGGTGGATCAATGCCAGCTTACACCTGCTGCCTTGCAAGGCATCATCGCCAACTACACGCGCGAAGCCGGGGTACGCCAGCTTGAACGTGAAATTGGCCGGATCATGCGTCATGCTGCCTTGCAAATCGCACAAGAGGAACAGCAGCAGGTAAGGATCGATGCAGATCATCTGCCCGTGATTCTGGGCCCGGAAAAATACGAACACGAGCTCGCACTGCACACCGATTTGCCGGGTGTAGCCACAGGCCTGGCGTGGACACCGGTGGGCGGCGACATCCTGTTCATCGAGGCAACCCGGATTAATGGCAGCGGCCGCCTGATTCTGACCGGACAGCTTGGCGATGTCATGAAGGAGAGCGCACAGGCAGCTCTCACACTGGTCAAGGCACGTGCAGATGAATTGAATGTCCCCACTTCTGTATTTGAAGGTATCGATGTGCATTTGCATGTGCCTGCGGGTGCCATTCCCAAAGATGGGCCAAGTGCGGGGGTGGCCATGTTCATTGCGCTTTCTTCCCTGTTTTCCAATCGGCCGGTGCGGCATGATGTTGCCATGACTGGTGAAATCAGTCTGCGCGGCCTGGTTCTGCCAGTCGGCGGAATCAAGGATAAAGTGCTGGCAGCCCAGCGCGCCGGTATCCGGATGGTATTGCTACCGGCCCGAAACCGGAAAGATCTGCACGATGTTCCCGAATCGACACGTTCAGCCATGCAGTTTATTTTTCTGGAGACGGCCGACGAGGCAGTACAGGCAGCACTGGGCGCGTCCGGCAAAATAGGTGCTTGATCTGTTTGAGTCCACAACCGTTGCCAACCCGGTGTACAGCAGCGGCAATTTGTCACATGGTTATCAGGTGAAATCCGGGTTACATTATGAATCACCGGGCAGACATACTTTTTCATCTGTCATATGTTTGTCGGGTATAGCCGTTATCCTTGCATTTTGAATCAATGAAAGGAGTAGTTTTTATGCCAAACGAAGCACGGTTCACAACAAATTCACCGCATTTCCACAATAAACCTGAAAAATGCCAGCATGTATATGAAACCGGTCAGCTGCGACGCGCAAGGATGCATGCGGCGCGCCTGATCGGTGATTTCGATAACAGAAAAATTCTTCCTCCTTCTTTACTCCAGCTGCTTGAAGCCAGCATTATTCTGGAAACAACTGATTCGAAAGTGCTTGCCACCGTGCTGAAACGCAAACCGGCTGCAATCCATGACGATTTGCAAAAAATTGGGCACCTACTGGCAGAAACACCCAATTCATAGCTGTTTCTGCGAATTTTTCTTATCTTCATCCTCTTATTCTCATCCTCCACGAACGGAGATATTGTGCCCCCAGCACAATATCTCCCCTCAATCCGCTTCCGCATACTCCTGGGCAACCAATTTATACCCGGTACCTGAAAGACGAGGCTCAAACCGGCTCAAATCCAGATTCTGATACCCACTCCTGACCAGATCCCCTCTTTGTTATCCATGCCCGTTATAATGGGGCGAGTGACTTGCGAAAAACACCAACTCTTTCAAGGAAACGAAGAATGAAACATTTTGCCATGACCTTATTATTGCTGGCCGCACCTGTTTCAGTAACAGCGGGAAGTCTGTCTGATCTGCAGCAGCAAACCAATCAGGCGTATGAACAAATGAAACAGGCTGAAAATCAGGCCAGCAAAGCAAAGAAGGATGTGCAAATCAAGCAAGATAATTTGCGCTACCATCAGGAAAAAGTAACGGAAATCGAGAAGGAACTTCAGGCTGCCCAGCAAGCTGCACAGCGAGCTGAAGAAAATCTATCCGCCTCCAGAAAAAGATGGAATGACCGTTCGGGTGAACTTTATCAACAGTGGCGCCGGTAAAATGGGGCGACAGGACAAACCATAGCCACCAGGCGGCACCTTACCCCGTCACTTCCGATAGGAAAATTCTTCTTAGTCGAAGGGGTGGTGAAAAACGATCGTTTCCGAGCGATCAGGACCAGTTGAAATCATCGAAATAGGTGTCTGGCACACTTCTTCCATACGTCTGAGATAGTTTTGTGCAGCTTGCGGCAACTGGTCAAACTCCCTGATTCCGGCAGTACATTCCTGCCAGCCCGGCAATTCTTCATAAACCGGCTCGGCTGCGGCCAGGTCATCCGCACCAAAAGGCAAGGCATCGTAAATTCTGTCTGATTGTCCTGATTTATAGCCTATGCCAATACGCAGTGTTTCCAGGCCATCAAGCACATCAAGCTTGGTGATACACAGCCCAGAAACGCCATTAATCTGGATGGAACGCCGGGCAGCCACAGCATCAAACCAGCCACACCGGCGCGGACGCCCTGTGGTTGAACCAAACTCGTTACCACGCTGAGCCAGGTGTTCTCCGGTCGAATCTGACAACTCGGTAGGGAAAGGACCGGAACCAACCCGTGTGGTATAGGCCTTGGTAATTCCCAGCACATAATTCAGCATTTGCGGCCCGACGCCGCTGCCCGCCGAAGCAGCACCGGCAATACAATTACTGGACGTGACGAAGGGATAAGTACCGTGGTCAATATCAAGCAAGGCACCCTGCGCACCTTCGAATAACAGGCTGTTTCCCGCCTGGCCAGCTTCAAACAGCAATCTCGGCACATCCGCCACCAATGGCTGGATTCTTTCGGCTTTTGCCTGACAATCATCCAGTACCTGGCTGTAATCAACCGTTGCTGCATGGTAATAGTTTTTCAGCAGGAAATTATGATAGTCGAGTACTTCCTTCAGTTTGCAGGCCAGTCGTTCCGGGTGAAACAGATCCTGCAACCGGATTGCCCGACGTGCAACCTTATCTTCATACGCAGGACCAATCCCTCGGCCAGTTGTCCCGATCTTTTCCGATCCTTTTGCCAGTTCACGAGTGCTATCAATAGCGATGTGATAGGTCAGGATCAGTGGACAGATTTCACTGATACGCAAGCGGCTGGATACATCCACCCCAGCCTGCTCCAGCATATCCATTTCTTCCAGCAAGGCGCCGGGAGACAAAACTACGCCATTGCCAATGTAGCAGACCACATTCTCGCGCAAGATCCCTGACGGGATTAAATGCAATACGGTTTTTTCGCCATTCACCACTAGCGTGTGGCCGGCGTTGTGCCCTCCCTGAAAACGGACAACCCCTTTGGCCCGGTCAGTCAGCCAGTCGACGATCTTGCCCTTACCTTCATCTCCCCACTGTGTTCCGATGACTACAACATTCCTGGCCATACCCTATTACTCTCTCAGAATTATTTCCAAAATAAAGCACCGCGCTGTTCATGGCGCGGTGCGTAAATATGCTCTTTCAGCGGTTAACTGCTGATTCCCTCTTAAATCACTTTATCCGGGCCGACAGGATCAATTTCCCAGTTACCATTCCGGAAAACAAGCGTTCTATCACAACCCTTCCTTCCCTGATCATCTTCTCCCGGGAGTTCGGTTACCACAATTTGGCCATTGGCGCGCAGTTGTTGAACCATCTCGGCAAGGTTCCTATCTTCCGGTTTCCATGGCGCCAATATTCCCATGGGATAGTCGTTCATATCCGTCAGACGGGATAGCTGTTTCAGATCAAGACTGAATCCGGTAGCTGGCCTTGCTCTACCAAATGATTTACCGATTTCGTCATAACGTCCCCCCAAAGCAATGGGGGCAGGGCACCCTGGTGTATAGGCAGCAAAAACCATACCTGTATGATAGTGATAGCCACGTAAATCAGCCAGGTCAAATATGATCTGGCCCACATAGGGTTCCAGCTCTCTGGCAACATGCTCCAGTTGATCCAGCGCTTCACCAATCTCTGGGAAATCCGGCAAATACCTTCTGGCACGCAAAAGGACGGTATTGTCACCGTACAACTCCGGCAACAACAACAAAGCATCCTGCACTGGTTTATCCAGACGTGTATTCAGGCCTGTATGCACCAACTCCTTCAGAGAGCTGACATCCTTGGCCCATAATGCCGCATACAGCTCCATTTCACATTCGGGCTTGATACCTGAATCACGAATCAGACTGCGGAAAACCTTGATGTGGCCAAGATCAAGATGAATGGTCTGGATACCAGAGACTGACAAGCATTCCAGTAACAAACGCTGGATTTCAAGATCACTCTCGATACCGGAATGCCCATACAGCTCAGCCCCCACCTGTAACGGCTCCCGTGTACGGGTAATTTCATCCGGCACTGTATGAACCACACTGCTGGCATAACAGAGCCGCGTCACACCACTGGCATTCAGCATATGAGCATCAATCCGGGCCGCCTGAGGCGTCATGTCTGCACGCAACCCCATCATCTTGCCACTAAGCTGGTCAACAACCTTGAACATACGCAAATTCATACCACTACCACTACCAGCCAGTAGCGATTCCACATATTCCAGCAGGGGTGGCATGACAAACTGATACCCGTGGGCGAACAGCTTATCCATAATCAAGCGACGGATCTTCTCTATACGATAAGCATCACGCGGCAGTACATCTTCGATGTATTCAGGAAGCAACCAGTTACGCATATTCAGTGTTGATCGAAATAAATCATATCCCGATCAATAACAGGAACAATCAAGGTTATCAACAGACAAGATATTCAGTTGAGCAAGAAAAGGATAACAAGACCAGCCAGCATGGTGCTAAGCCCCATGAATCTTATTTGGCTATCTTCAAGTTGCATGAGCTTGAGAAAGGTCTCACGCCAGGAACCAGGAAACGAGAAAGGAAAGATACCTTCCAGTATCAGCATTAGTGCAACCGCTTTCAGGAAGGTATCCCACATATCCAGCTCTGAACATCAGTAAATACGGCACCACCTGATACGCAGCCACCCTCTACCAACCAGAACAGGTTGGAACATATGTTTTTGTTTTTATAGTCCATATGGATCTGCATGTCAGGCTCAATCTTTTATTTCTTACGATCTGCCGGGTTTTTCATATATTTGAAAAACTCGGAATTAGGCTCCAGAACAAGTATATCTTCCTTGTTCTTAAAGGATTTTTTGTAAGCTTCCATACTCCGGTAAAACTCATAGAATTTTGCATCCTTCTGGAAAGCATCGGCATAGATAGCAGTTGCTTCAGCATCGCCTCCCCCCATGATTTTCTGTGCTTCGCTGTAGGCTTCCGCCAGAATCACTTCATGCTGGCGATCCGCATCAGCACGGATTTTTTCTGCCTCTGCTGCACCTGTTGAACGCAGCTCGTTTGCAACCCGTTTGCGTTCTGCCTCCATTCTACGATACACAGATTCGCTGACTTCCTGAGGTAGATCCACACGCTTCAGCCTTACGTCAACAACTTCCACACCAATCTTGCTGGCATCTGCATTCGCTTTCTGCCGCATGATTTCCATGATCTTGTCCCGCTCTCCGGAAACCACATCATGCACCGTCCGGTTACCGAATTCATCACGCATACTGGAATTGATTGTTTGTGCAAGACGGGTCTGCGCCAATGCTTCATCTCCACGCACGCTGACGTAGTATTGCTTGACATCCACGATGCGCCATTTAACAAACAAATCCACCAAAACGTTTTTCTTCTCGGATGTAATGAAGCGTTCTGGTTCCTCTGAATCCATTGTCAGGATACGGGAATCAAAAAAACGGACGTTCTGGGCAATGGGTATTTTGAAATAAACACCAGGAGATGTTTTAACATCCACCACCTCTCCCAACTGGAACAACAATGCCTGTTCACGTTCGTCAACAATATAGATGGCCGAACTACCAAACACACCCAGCAGGAGTAAAAGCCCACCAAATATAGATGAAACCGCTTTCATTATCTCATCTCCCGTTCACGACTACGAAAGGACTCACGCGAACGTGAGCCAATATCCGAGGAAAATTCCTGGGATTCACTCTGTGGCTTAATGGTTGCAGTAGAAGATTTTGCTGCACCGGCATCAGCTTGAATAAGTTTATCAAGCGGTAGATACAGCAAGTTCCCGCCTCCTTTTTCCTGATCTATCAGAATCTTGCTGGTACTGGAGAGAACCTGCTGAATAGTATCGAAATACATACGGTCACGTGTGACTTCAGGTGCTTTGGCATATTCAGCCTGTACCTGTGCAAAGCGGCTAGCATCACCCCCAGCAGCAGCAATCACCCTTTGCTTATACCCCTGAGCTTCCTCCAATAGGCGAGCGGCACCACCTTGTGCTCTTGGAATCACATCATTTGCGTAAGCCTGTCCTTCGTTTCTTTGCCGTTCACGATCCTGGCCTGCCTTGACCGCATCATCAAAAGCAGCCTGCACCTGCTCGGGAGGCTGCGCATTCTGCATCGTCACCCGGTTAATGGAAATACCAATCTGGTAGCGATCGAGAATTTCCTGCATCAATCTGGTTGTTTTAGCTGTAACCTCTTCACGCCCTTCATACAAGACAAAGTCCATTCTACTGGTACCGATAATTTGCCGGATAGCTGTTTCTGCTACTTGTAGAACAGTACTTTCCGGATCACGGTTATTGAAGAGGAAATTTTCTGGGCTATTCAGGATGTACTGCACGGCAAACTGGATATCGATGATATTTTCATCATCTGTCAGCATCAGTGACTCCTTGAGTACCTTGCTGCGCACATTGTTGCGATAGCCAATCTCCACCGTGCGCACCTGGCCAATATTGACCGATTCAACGGCTTCAACAGGCGAAGGAATATGCCAGCGCAACCCTGGCAATGTTGTTTCCACATGCTTGCCAAAACGCAGTACCACACCGCGCTGACCTTCATCAACAATATAAAAACCGCTTCCTACCCATGCCAGAACAAGCAAAACGACAATAGCTACGATACCTTTGCCACTAGGAAGATTGGGGCCATCGCCTTCAGAATCGCCATCGTTACTTCCTCCGCCTCTTTTCCCAAAAAGCTCGCTCATCTTCTGGTTAACATTACGCATTATGTCTTCAAGGTCAGGAGGACTTGAATTGCCTCTCCTCTTTCCCCATTGTGGATCATTCAAGCCCATGTGATTTAGTCCTTTTCGTTATTTATAAAAGCGGCACGGACATTGTCGTTCATGCTTACAGGTGTTGCTGAATGCTGCTCCAGTTCGTTCAAATTCTGATCAAACACCTCTTCCAGTGCTTTATACAGACAATTAAAACCCGCTCCCGTCTTTGCACTGAGCTGGATCTTTTCGATTCTACCATACTCATCACGCATGTAATTCCCACACGAATGTGGCTCAAGCAGGTCGATTTTATTCAGGATCAGGATTTGCGGTATGGTATCTGCCCCAATCTCGCGCAACAATTTATTAACCTCACTGATCTGCCCATCCCGATTGGAGCTGGAAGCATCCACCACATGAAAAAGCAGATCAGCCTGTATGGTTTCTTCCAAAGTTGCCCTGAAAGCTGCCACCAAAGTATGCGGCAATTCACGGATAAACCCTACCGTGTCAGAAATGACGACTACCCCTCGCCCCGGAAGCATCAATCTCCGGGTAGTCGTATCCAGCGTGGCAAACAATTTGTTTGCTGCATATGTATCCGCTCGAACCAACCGGTTGAACAGGGTCGATTTACCGGCATTGGTATACCCCACGATGGAAACAGATAAAATCTCCGCCCGTTTTCTGGCTCGCCGCTGTACTTCACGCTGACGTTTAACATGCGCGAGTTTTTCTTTCAGAAGCTTTACCCGTTTTGCCAACAACCGACGGTCTGTCTCAAGCTGGGTTTCGCCCGGCCCACGTAAGCCAATACCCCCTTTCTGGCGCTCAAGGTGAGTCCACCCCCTTACCAGCCGTGTTGAAAGATATTCCAGCTGAGCCAGCTCAACCTGCAGTTTGCCTTCGTGACTTTTGGCACGTTGCGCAAAAATATCCAGAATCAGACTCGTCCTGTCTATGATGCGGCAGCTCAGTGCCGTAGAAAGATTTCTTTGCTGTATTGGGGATAATTCATGGTTGAACACCACGATGGCAGCATGTGTTTGTGCCAGAATCTGCCTGATTTCCTCTACTTTGCCTTTACCGATGAAAGTAGCAGGATCAGGCTGTTTTCGCGTCCCCTCAACAACAGCAACAACTGAAAGCTGGTCACTACGCGCAAGTTCTCGTAGCTCTTCCAGGCTTTCTTTATCCCCCTCACCAAAATCGATATCGACTAATACTGCGGTATTTTCGATCGTCGTTCCGGTAACGTCATCATGGCTCATCTTGCTCGGACTGGGCATCGGCTGGTATCGGCATTAAAATTGCCTTGGCCGGCACGATGGTAGAGATGGCATGTTTGTATACCATCTGGGTAATAGAATTTTTCAACAAAACCACATACTGATCAAAGGAGTCAATTTGGCCTTGTAACTTGATGCCGTTGACCAGATAAATTGAGACTGGGATACGCTCCTTGCGCAAAATATTCAAAAAAGGATCCTGCAGTAACTGCCCTTTAACGCCCATTATCCATCCTCCCTGGTAAATTTTTAATTATCTGACTACGTCTAAATACTCTTTTTGGGTTGGCTGGCTGTCTCCAGCAGTCATTTTGTCATGATCTGGAATATGGAAAACATCCTCAGATCAATAACAGGAAATCAAAAACTCATCAAAGCTCATCCCCTGTTCCTTGACGCCGCCTGGTGCCTTTTGCGAAACACAATAAGTGTAGCACGGTAGATCTGGCCATTTATGCAACACAGTTATTTTATCTCTTGCCATAAAACGGGCACCTGATTACCAGATCAAAACAGTCAATCCTGGCCCGCACAAATAAATTTCAGGCAGATTCTTCCAATGGTGCCCGGATGATTTGATCTCGCATATAGCTTCAACTGGCATCACCCGGTTGGCTGGGAACCATATCCTGAAAACACTTCCCACCCCCGGCTGACTGGTTACTTCCATACTCGCCTGATGGCGGTTCAAAACATGCTTGACGATGGCAAGGCCAAGCCCAGTGCCACCGGTTTCGCGGGAACGGCTGCGATCCACCCGGTAAAAACGCTCTGTCAATCGAGGAATATGATCCGGCTCGATACCAATTCCGCTATCCTGAACGTAGAATATCCCCTTCCCGCTCTCTACTGCCCAGTTGAGGGAAATGATCCCGTTTTCCGGGGTATACCGCACAGCATTGCTGATCAAATTTTCAAACGCGCTGCGCAGTTCATCTTCACTGCCCAGCAACATGGCATGACTAGCAAGATTGAGTGAAATAACATGACGCCCACTACTGAGTGACTGTGCTTCCTGGTAAAGTTCCTGTAACAGCTTGACCACATTCACCTTCTCTTCCACCAGATTATTTCCAGCATTCTCCAGTCGTGAAAGTGTCAGCAAATCTTCTACCAGGCGGCGCATGCGGGTAGTCTGATCCGACATTAGCCGCAACGCGTTTTTTTCCATTTCGCCGGATATTTTATTGTCTTCCAGCAGCGTTTCAAGAAAACCGCCAATTACAGTTAGGGGAGTGCGTAACTCATGCGAAACATTAGCAATGAAATCACGCCGCATGATTTCAATTTTCTCAAAACGGGTTACATCCCGGCTAATCAGTAATTTTTCCCTGTCGCCATAAGGCACAATCTGAATCAGCAGTAGCGCATCATGCAAACGTGATTGCTTGAGCAAGAATGGCTTGCTGAAATCACCCGCTTCAAGATAGGCCACAAATCGCACCTGGCGCACCATGCGGGTAATATGCTGACCGGTATCCATCCCTAGGTTGAGGCCAAGATGCAACTCGGCGGCAGAATTACACCATTCGATCTGATCCTGGTCACCCAGAATGACAACGCCTTCCGGCAATGCAGACGTCGCACGCTGCAAACGCTCCAGCGAAGTATTCAGTCCCAGTCGTTCTTTGTCATAACGACGGACGAAGCGTGCCAGTCTGGCAAATACCATCCCCCACAAGCCCGATCGATCGGGTATGGTCGAACAGGAAAGATCCGGCTGGTGTAGCCATTCTTCTAGTGCATGCAGTGTACGAACATGATAAATAACGATTCCCAGCAGGATGACACTGTACAAACCAAGCACAATAGCGGGGTCAAACATCATACCCGCCAGTACGGCAATGAGAGTCAGCCAGAAAACAGGGACAAGACTTAGCCAGAAAGTGTTCACATAATTACAGGCAGGGATGAGACGGATTTCTCCGTTCGATTTTACCGGACACAACGGATATCACCACATCCAGTTTCAACTTTTATTCCGGAACAACGCCGGGAGCGCATGACAAAGTAAAAAACCCCACGATACGCTGCGGCAACCAATCCAGTTTTCCCGGGAAAGCACCCTGCATGAAACCAACATGGCCACCCTGTTGTGGATATTCCAGCGAAACGAAGGCAGATACTTCGGATTTCTTTGGCAGCACGCTCTCGGGCAGGAAAGGATCATTACGCGCATTGATCAGCAATGTAGGCACCTGCACTGATCGAAGCCAGGGTTTGCTGCTGGATTGGTGCCAGTAATCATTCGTATCCCTGAAACCGTGCAACGGTGCTGTGACCAGATTATCGAATTCATATAGCGAACTACAGGCCGCAACCGCTCGGGCATTCAGCAGGCCGGGAAACTGCCTGTTTTTTCCGAGTGCCTTGCGTTTAAGGGTAGTCAGAAAATGACGGGCATACACCCGGTTGAAACCGGAATCAAGCACTCCGCCAGCTGCTGCCAGATCAAGAGGAACAGAAACCGCAACGACACCTGCAACTAGCCCGGCCGCCTGCGTACCTTGTTCTCCCAGCCATTTCAGCAGCGCGTTCCCTCCAAGCGATACTCCCACAACATAACAGGCAGTTTTCCGCTGTTGCAAGTGATTTTGCTGCACTACATGGCGCAGCATGCGGTCTATTTCTGCCGAATCGCCAGCATGGTAGGCACGCGGCAAACGATTGGGTGTGCCGGAACAACCACGAAAATGAACAACCGCACCGCGCCATTGCAGCTTCTGTAAAAAACGCATGAGGCTCAATGCATAATGGCTTTGCGAACTCCCTTCCAGGCCATGCAGCAGGATAACCAGCGGTTTGTCCGGCGCACCGTCCAGCCAGTCAATATCCACGAAATCGCCATCATCCATCTCCCAGCGTTCACGCCGGTAACCAATCTCCGGGTTCAGATTGATAAAGTAGGGAAAAATGGTTTGCGCGTTTCCACCTGGCAACCAGCCGGGAGCACGGTAGGTTTCAACCAACCCTGATCGCGCCGGGAAATGAGGATTAGTCATTATCGATGATGTACCCAAGCCATATAGAATTTCTCTGTACCATGCCGTTACAGAATAACCAGATTATCCCGGTGAATAAGCTCATATTCATCCACATACCCTAACGCGGCCTCTATCTGGCCAGTAGGTCGACGCATGATTTTGCGCGATTCGCGAGCGCTATAATTGGTCAGCCCCCGAGCAATCTCTCGGCCGCTGGCATCAAGACAGGATATGGCTTCACCCCGCTCAAATTCACCCCTGACTTCCACCACGCCAATCGGTAACAAGCTCTTGCCTTCCGACAACAAAGCCCTGCTGGCTCCAGCGTCCAGAACTACACTTCCCCGCACCTGAAGATGATCCGCAAGCCACAGCTTGCGTGCCACTTTTACGGGCATGTCGGCCAGCAGAGTGGTTCCAATAGCTTCCCCACTTGCCAGACGAACCAGCACATCCTTTGCCCGCCCCGATGCAATCACAGTATGGGCCCCGCTGCGGGCGGCACGCCTGGCTGCCATTACCTTGCTTTGCATGCCGCCACGTCCGATACCACTGCCTGCACCACCCGCCATGGCCTCAATATCCGGATCGCTAGCACTCACCTCCGGAATCAGCGTAGCATCGGCATTCTTGCGCGGATCGCCAGTAAACAGACCTTCCTGGTCGGTCAAAATCACCAGTACTTCGGCTTCGATCAGATTGGCAACCAGGGCTGCCAGGTTATCGTTGTCACCAAAGCGGATTTCATCGGAAACCACGGTATCATTTTCATTGATGACTGGAATGATACCCAGATTGAGCAGGGTAAGAAGGGTCGAACGAGCGTTCAAATAACGCTTGCGGCTGGATAAATCATCATGTGTCAGCAAAATTTGCGCGGTCTGCAATTCATATCCACCAAAACAATCGGCGTAAGCCTGGGCAAGCCCCATCTGCCCCACGGCTGCAGCCGCCTGCAGTTCATAAAGCGCAGCTGGGCGTGTTTTCCACCCCAGACGCTGCATACCTTCCGCAACCGCACCGGATGACACCAATACGACTTCTTTGCCCATCTGCCTGAGCCGATAAATTTGTCCGGCCCAGCCACCCAGTGCACGGCGATCAAGACCATGTCCTTCATTTGTCACCAGACTGCTGCCAACTTTCACAACAATCCGGTGGGCAGATTGCAGAATTGATTGCATCATAAAAATCAGTTTTCTTCACTCTCAGACTGTAATTCCTGGAGATATTCCATGATGGCGTAAACCAGCGGCTGACACCCCTTGCCAGTCAGTGCGGAAATGGCAAACCAACGCCCCTGCCAGTCCATCGCCTGTAGCAAACGCGCACAGACAGCTTCCTGCTCCTCTTCAGGCAGCATGTCCACCTTGTTGAATACCAGCCAGCGCGGTTTACGATAGAGTGTTTCGTCAAACTTGCGCAGTTCTTCCACCAGGCTTTTGGCTGAATGAACGAGATCGATATTTGCATCAAATGGTGCCACATCGATCACATGCAGCAGCAAACGGGTCCGGCTGAGATGTTTAAGAAAGCGGTGTCCGAGACCGGCTCCTTCTGCCGCACCTTCGATCAGCCCGGGTATATCCGCCATCACGAAACTGCACCCGGCATCCACTCGTACCACCCCCAGATTGGGGTAAAGGGTGGTAAACGGATAATCAGCCACTTTTGGACGTGCTGCGGAAACAGCTCGAATCAGCGTGGATTTACCGACGTTGGGTAAACCCAGCAACCCAACATCGGCCAACACCCTGAGTTCCAGCCTGAGCTCAAACTGTTCTCCCGGTTCACCATGGGTAAATTGCCGGGGGGCACGGTTGGTACTGGATTTGAAATGGAGATTGCCCAATCCGCCATTACCACCTTTTGCCAGCAATATTTTTTGCTGATCCTGTTCAAGATCGGCAATGAATTCGCCAGTCAGATGATTGGTAATGATGGTGCCAACCGGCATGCGCAACACGATGTCTTCTGCTCCTTTGCCGTAGCAATCGGAACCCCGCCCGTTTTCTCCCCGTTTCGCCCGAAAAACCGGCGTAAACCGGTAATCAATCAAGGTATTGAGATTATGGTCGGCCAGCGCGTAAATACTACCACCACGGCCACCATCCCCTCCATTCGGCCCGCCTCTTGGAATAAATTTCTCACGACGAAAGCTGGCAACGCCATTGCCGCCATCCCCAGCGTAGACCTGTATTTTTACCTCATCAATAAACTTCATGGATACTCCGAAGCAACTATTTTGATTGCGGACGGAGAAATTTTTTCCGGTAGCAAACCATAATCAAAGTAAAAAGCCCCATCAAATGGGGCTTTTCTCAAACTTGCTCAGTCTACTCGTTCAACAATCAGGAAGGAATAACTACGACTGTTCTCCGGTTTAATTCGCCTTTGACAACAAATTCAATTTTTCCATCCACTTTCGCAAACAGAGTGTGATCACGTCCAATTCCAACATTCTCACCAGGGTGAAACTTTGTGCCACGCTGACGCACGATGATGCCACCAGCCTTGATTATTTCGCCACCATAGCGCTTTACACCCAATCGTTTGGAATGAGAGTCGCGCCCGTTTCTGGAGCTACCGCCCGCTTTTTTATGTGCCATGAACCAATCTCCTTATGCAGAAATACCGGTAATCTGAATTTCAGTGTAATTCTGTCGGTGTCCTTGCCGCTTCTGATAATGCTTGCGGCGACGCATTTTAAATATGCGCACTTTGTCATGCCGTCCGTGACCAAGCACTGTTGCACTGACTTTCGCCTGATTAAGCAACGGCGCACCAGTTGATACAACCTCGCCATCCGCGACCATCAGAACTTCACCCAGCTGGATATCACTACCCACTCCTACCGGCAATGTTTCCACCTTCAATTTATTCCCAACTTCAACCCGGTACTGTTTACCGCCTGTCTTGATTACTGCGTACATATCCATCTCCCGTCCTAGAACCGCGTATTATAATGATGTCCGTAGATTTTGTGTAATAAATTCAGTCGTGCCACAGTATTCTGTGTTAAGGCATGCTGGCACAAACATCGCTTGCTGCAGACAAAATTGGCCGGACCGGGTCAGTGTTATAATCTGGCGGTTTATTTCCAAGCTATGGATATCTCATGCCGGTACCCCACCTCACTCATGCACTGAATGCACCCACCCTGGATCTGGAAAGACGTATCCTGGCAGCAAAACCGACAATCGAACACTGGTTCCGCAAGCAATGGCAGCACCACACCGTGCCATTTTATTGCTCGGTTGATTTGCGTAATAGCGGCTTCAAACTGGCGCCGGTCGATACCAACCTGTTTCCCGGCGGATTCAACAATCTCAACCCGGATTTCATTCCGTTGTGCATTCAGGCGATGATGACAGCTGTCGAAAAAATCTGCCCGGATGCCCATAACATCCTGCTAATCCCGGAAAACCATACCCGCAATATCTTTTACCTGCAAAACATTGCCATGTTGCAATCCATCATGCAGCAAGCAGGAATGAATGTACGCATAGGCTCGCTATTACCCGACATCAGCCAGCCTCTACCCATCCCGCTGCCCAATGGTGATTCCCTGTTGCTGGAACCCATACAGCGCAAGGAAAACAGGCTTGTTACCGGCGATTTTGATCCCTGCGCCATTCTTTTGAACAATGATTTATCCGGTGGTGTGCCTGAAGTCCTGCAAAATCTGGATCAGACGATCATTCCACCACTCCACGCGGGCTGGGCCACTCGCCGAAAATCCTGGCACTTCAGCGCCTATGATAACGTAGCACAGGATTTTGCAGATCTGATCGACATTGATCCCTGGCTCATCAACCCTTATTTCACCTCCTGTGGAAAGGTCGATTTTCATGAAAAAGAAGGACTGGAGTGTGTTGCAGCAGGCGTGGATGAAATTCTGCAACAGATCAGGGAAAAATATGCCCAGTATGGCATCAGTGAAAAGCCGTTTGTCATCTGCAAGGCCGATTCAGGCACTTACGGCATGGGCATCATGAGCATCAAGGATGGCTCCGAGCTCTACGCGCTCAATCGCAAACAACGCAACAAAATGGCTGTCGTCAAGGAAGGGCTTGTAGTCAAGAATGTCCTGGTACAGGAAGGAGTACACACGTTCGAGAGTATTCACCAAGCTGTAGCCGAACCGGTGATCTACATGATCGATCGCCATGTCGTGGGAGGGTTCTACCGGGTGCATACCGGCCGGGGAATTGATGAAAATCTCAATGCGCCGGGTATGCATTTCGTGCCGCTGGCATTCGACACCAACTGCATGCAGACCGATCCTACTGCTCAGCCGGATGCAGCTCCCAACCGTTTTTATACTTACGGTGTCATTGCCCGGCTCGCGCTGCTCGCCTCGGCCATTGAGCTGGAACGGTATCAGCAGACACCCCTACCCGCACTGACTGAAAACTGATGAAACTGGCATTCATCCTCGACCCGCTCGACAGCATCAAAATCGGCAAGGATTCAAGCTATGCCATGATGCGTGAAGCCGCATCGCGTCACCATCAACTGTATACCCTGCAACAAAGTGATCTGGCGTGGAAAAATCATAGGGTGGCCGGTTTTGCACGACTACTGACACTGATTGATCCTCCGGATAATCCTTACCGCTGGTACAGCGAGGGTGCTACCGAAGAAATTCCCCTGTCCGGATTCGACGCTGTACTCATGCGCAAGGATCCGCCCTTCGATACCGAATATATCTACAGCACCTATCTGCTGGAACTGGCTGAACGCCAAGGTGCTTATGTCGTAAACAGCCCGCGCGGCATTCGCGACCACAACGAAAAACTGGCCACTGCCGAATTTCCCCAGTTCACCCCCCCCTCGCTGGTTACCAGCCAGGAACAACTGATTCTCGAATTTCTGGCGGAACACGAAGACATTATCCTGAAGCCGCTGGACGGCATGGGGGGCGCCGGCATTTTCCGCGTTCAAAATAGCGGCCATAACACTGGCGTTATTATCGAAACACTGACGCGCTACGGAACGCGCACCATCATGGCACAGCGCTATTTGCCGGAAATCCGGGAAGGTGACAAACGCATATTGCTGATCGCAGGAAAACCTGTTGACCATGCTCTCGCCCGCATTCCCAAGCCGGGAGAAACACGCGGCAATCTGGCGGCCGGCGGCACCGGCAGGTCACAACCCCTATCAACCCGGGATCGGGAAATTGCCGAAACGCTCGGGCAGATTCTCTATGCGCGCGGCCTGATACTAGTGGGTCTAGACATCATCGGGGACTATTTGACAGAAATAAACGTCACCAGCCCGACCGGCATGCGGGAAATCACTGATCAGACCGGAATCAACGTAGCAGGATTGATGATTGACGCCCTGGAACACAATATCGCCGAAAGAAACGGCAGATAATCAAATCTGCAACAAAAGGCCAACAACGCTAATCTCCAATCGAGCCGCGCGCCGTATCGACCATTTTTCTTAATCTCTCAATATCAAGCACGCGCAACTCGTGGCCTGTTCGCTGAATCAGGCCGTTTCTGGCAAGCTCGCTTAATTCGCGGGTAACCGCCTCCCGGTGCGTACTGACAAAACAAGCCAGCTCTGCATGTGTGGGCGCTGGATTGATAATAGCCGTATTCGGGGAATCCATATTCTGCCTAGCCAACCGTAACAGTTCCGCATGAATACGATTGCGTACAGCAAGCGTGCTGAAATCAAATACACGTTCGGTCAGGCGGCGGATCTGCCCCGCCAGGCGCTGCATGATCGCCATGCAGAACACCGGACTCTCACATATCAGCTGTTGAAAAGCCTGATTTGACATGACAGCCAGCAAGGAATCGGATCGAGCTACGACTGCCGCTGATCTCGGCTGACCATCAATTGCCGTCAGTTCACCGAAAATCTCCCCTTGCGGCAAGTCACACAAAATCACCTCATCACCGGAATAACCGAAATAATGAACCCGCACACTGCCCTCAAGCACAAAAAATACGCTATCACTATGATCGAGATAACGGATGATTTCTTCTCCGGCAAAAATGCTGCAGCTGCAAGGGTTGCGCGATCATGTTCAGATCTGTTGCAGAAAAATCCTGAAATTCGCGGATCACGGCTAGCTGGGCACCCGTTACCCCTCTGATCGGCTTGTTAAAATTATTGGCACATGCATTCATGATCGTCACTCCTTATAGCGGCTTGTTGCAGATGTGGCACCATCTCCGAAGTGATCTTGCCACAAGTATCAGGGTACGCAATAAATCCGTCCACGGTATACAAACGTAGAACTGCACCCCCCTCCCGCATAGGCATTCATACTGCCGCTTCCCAGCTGCAACAATAGCTCCCGGGCATCCAGGCCACCCGTGGTTGCCATCCCAGGCTCCTTACCATAAAAAATGATACCTGTTTCTCCATCATCTTCTTTCTGAATGACAAGCACACCCTCTGTTTTTTCAGATTTTGCAGATTCCCCGGTTAAATCCTCAAGGCTTTTGACTGCCAAATCCTGCTTCTCGTATGACACAACTTCTACCGGGATCCCCACCTGACCGAGTTTCATCAGATAAAAAAGAATAATCACCAGCAAAACAAGATTGACCAGAATACTGATTCTGTATTTGGTCAGCAGAGCTTCCCGATCGTAACCTCCCATTATCCTTCCTCCGGTTATTAAAAATTCAGGGTTATTCTGGCAAACAGCGTCCGCTCGGGGACATATCTGGGCAAGGCAGGCTCCGACAGATAAAGATGCTGATTCCTGTAATAGAAATGCTTGTTCAGCAGATTTCTGGCTTCAAAACTCAGCAATCCCCTGCGCCCGGGCAATCTGTATCCTGCAATCATATCCAGCAGGAAAAAGTCGGAATCCTTTTTCTCCACCCAATCAAGCCCGGTATCCGCATCAAGCCGCCCCCATTTCACATCCTGCATGACATAGGTGCCGGTCAACCTTGCCCAAAGCCCGTTCGAATTAAAATAATTCAGACTGACGGGCGCTCTCAGGGTATGAATGCTCACCGGCTGATCTGGAGAAAATTCCCTTCTATCAAATTTTTCATATTCCGGTTCAATTGCCACCGCCCAATTCGGGCGAAGCGTGCCATAAACATAACCCCGGAACAATTGTTCCCTCTGCCGTTCCCAGTAATAATCCCTGTCTGGCGCACCAATTACGGGATCAATAGCTATTACCGGCACATCTAGATTGCGCTCGGATACCTCCACTCCACCATAAACAGCACTGGTAACATGCACATCCAGCCCGACTGCCTTACGACGTGATTTTGTCCCGCTGGCTTCATCATAAAACTGATTGAATCCAGCGATCTGGGTCGGCTCAATGGTCGCCTGACCAATCAAATCTCGCTTCAATGCCTCAAACCAGGCCATGCGCAAACGGACATTTTTGTGGAAATCCACCTGCAACCCGATTTTGGGATCCACTTCGCTGATCTTGCGATTGATATTACCCGCGCTATCGGAGTAACCGTGATAACTGAAACCCAGCGTGGCTACCGTATTCCTGAGTATGTTCAGGTTCGAATACAGATACGCTGTATTCTGCTCCCGGTCCGATCCCAATTTTTCACAGCCACCAATCACCATGCAAACCAGCGGATCAGCATTTTTTCTGAAATCGTCCGTCAGATTGATCCGGTAAATTCCCCCTCCCGTAACCACATTCAACCGCTCCTTGCGAAAAATATGCTGCACCTCGACCTGATAGCCATGGCTGCGCTGATTTCCATAAAACGGGAAATCTCCTCCCAGGTCTTCTATGACATCGGCCGCCTGATGTGTATAAACCGTCGAGAATAGGAAATTCTGCCGGGGTGAAATCCGGTACATCGCCCCTATGCGCGCCGTATCTTCATCGAGATTCAGGCGTCTCACCCCGGAAAACCGGTCTGGATTGAAATCCATCAACAAATCCCCATGCCGCTTTTCCCGTCGGCGCAACTCCGCCTGCACATTCAAATCCGGCGTCACCGCGTACTGCATGAATGCGTTATAGATATTGTGCTTCTGGTCATTATTGGGACGGAATCCATCAGTCTGGTAATGAAACTGCCCTACACTGACCGAAGCTCGGTCATATACGCCGGACAACACAACTTCATCGCCAAAGGTGCCACGATTGCCAAACACGCCGGAAGCTACCAGTTGCGCCTTGTTGCGCTCCATCAGTGGCGCAAATTCATTGAACCCTGGTGCCGAAGGGCCTGTGCCAGTGATGAGATTGAGGTCGGCCACTGCCATGCGCGGCTGAACCGGATTGACGTTGACCGGCTGCAACAGTTGCGCCTGCAGCAGCTCGCTCACCCGCGCGATTTCATGGCGCGGAACATTGGCATAAGCATCGGACAAAAACCGATGCGCGGAATGGCTGGCTGGATCAAAGCTTAACGATTTGGCCGTTTCCATCAGCGCACGCTCTTCAAACCCGAGATTATCGTAAATCCGCGCCAAACTGGAGCCGCGCGCTGCCTGATCCTGATCCAGCAGTAGCTGCGAACGATAAATCGCCCGGTTATCATTCAGTTCAATCGATTTCTGAACATCACTCAATGCCTCCACCGGCCGGTTCTGCGTCTGTTTCTGAATGGCATCGTACAACCACGGGGTGGGGTCATTCGGATCACGCGTTTTGGCCAGATCAAACTGAGTATCGGCCAGCGGATAGCGCTTCTCTTCGAAATAGGCTTTTCCGAGATAACTACGGATCAGAGAACTGGCCGGATCAAGGCTGGCTGCCGTTTCAATATCAATACGTCCGGCTTCCAGCCTGTTCTCGCGTATCCGCGCGATCCCGATTCCCAGCCGGGGCATCGGATCAGCCTGATCGAGCGCAATCGCCCGCGAAAAAGCGGCTTCCGCCTGTTGTGTTCTGATCTGCAATAAATGGGCAAACCCCAGCACAGTTTGTGTTCTGCTCAAATCCGGATTGAGATTCACTGCCCGGTTGGCCGATTGCAATGCATCATCGGATTTCCCGGCAGACATCTGCAATTCTGCCAGGCGCGCCCAGGCCAGTGCATTTTGCGGGTCAAGCCGGACTGCCTCCCCGATACTGGCCAATGCCGCTTCGATCTGAAAATGCGCCTGCTGGGCGTAGGAAAGCGCCAGTCTTGCAGTAGATGAAGCCGGGTTGTTTTGAACCGCCTGCTCCGCCAACGTCAGTGCTTCCTGTTTGCGATTCTGTGTCACGAATACCATTGCACGCAGCGCCAGCGCATCACTGTTGCCCGGTTCGAGCTGCTCTGCCCGCTGCAGGTCCGGCAGTGCTTCCTCCACCCGCCCGGCTGTCAGCAATAGCTCGGAACGTAAAATCAGCACATCGGCCGTCAACGCCTCCGCTGGCAAGAGTTTCAGTTCGGCCAGCGCTTTCGCCAGCTTCCCCTGCTGATACAGCCCGATTGCATGGCGTACTTCCGGTGATTGATTTTCATGACCAAACCAAGAGTGCAAATCAATCAGCACCGGATAATGCAGTGCCCATTGCACCGCATCGAGCGGATGCGCCATGGTCTCCTTCCTGCCGCGCTGATTCTCCTGAAATACCGCCGCTTCCTGATTGGTCAGCGCCAGACCATCCTTGCCTTCCCCGGTTTTGACTTTGCCTTCATAGACAACAACCATCGCCCCGGCAGCAGGATCATTTTTGCCGCCGGCCTTCACCAGAAATTCCGTACCATCGACACTAGCATTGACCACGGGGGTTCTAACCTTGAAAGGCTTGGGTGTACGGGTAATGATATGCATCACCCCGTTCATCAAATCCAGCACAGTATTTTGTTCAACATCCGGGCCGATGATGGTGATGGCCGTTCTCTGATCCAGCCGGAGCATGCTCTCGTTGCTGAGCCGGAGTGCGGCACGGCTATTGGCACGCACCCTCACCCGGTCACCGGCGCAAAATGTGCTGTCGGCAACCACCAGATGCCAGCCGGAATCCCCCGGCCGTTGATACTCCACCGCCCCCTGCAACGAAACCATTCGTGCCACCGGCTGATTGCATGTCTCTTCTGCAAAAACTATCGGGGTAGCTCCCGCCATTACGAGCAGGCACAATCCTGGCAGTGCTTTATAAAACAGCTGCAGCGTTGCAGGAATCCACCCGGTCCGTGGTGCTTTTTCCATAAATCACCCTGTTCCATCTTTGGAAAACTGGCAATCATAACAAATTGCCGGATCATGCAACTCCAATACAACCGCATTCAATTATCCAGATCAAACTGGCAAGCCGTTGTATCAACGAATTTTTTGGTGTTACAGAAAGAAAAACCAATATGCCGGATGGAAATACCACCCAAGAGCCAGATGCTATTTCGATTGCATAGAGATAACCAGCCCCCCTGTCTCCCGCACAGAAAAAGCCCTGGATTCCCGGCAATAGGCAAGCATGAACCGGGTAGGGCCATCTTCGGGGAAGTGTTGATGAACCATGGCAAACTGGCGCAATGCCCCTACCTGATCACCCGTCTGATAAACACGCAAAGCCTGCGTATACGCGGCACAAAGCTGCCTTTGCACGGCATGGCTGTTACTCCTGACGGGAAACCAGCTCAAACAGTGTGACTGGCTGTGATTTTCCTGGTAGCAAAACCGTCCAAGTGGGCGCAACAGCAGATTCTCCAGTCCCTTGATCACTTCTTCCGATACCAGCAGCCGCGTGCCCAGGTATTTATTGACCCCCTGAATGCGGTTGGCCGTATTGACGATATCGCCCACTGCACGATACTCATAATGCTGCCGCGCACCGATGTTACCCAGCACCATTTCACCAAAATGCAGCCCGAGCCGGGTAGGAAGCGGCGGGCGATCGTGCCTGCCCAGATTGAAGCGCTCCACTGCATGAACCATGTCCAGGCAAGCCAAACACGCCCGCTCGCGCAAAAGCGGATCAGCAGAACCCGCCGCCCAGATGGCCAGCATGGCATCGCCAATCACATCGGATACCTTGCCCTGATAACGCTCAACTGGTTCAAACAGGCATTCGTAATAGACATGCATGAGTGCAGCAAGCTGGCGCGGGTCCATAGTTTCAGCAAGCGAAGTATATTTTTCCGCATCCGTCGCCAGACAAGCTCCGTAAACCAGCTGCCCTTCCGTATGTACCGGCCCGGCGCTCCGCACCATATCCCGCACCACCGGCTCTGGCCGGTGACCGCCAAATAGCGCTTTGATCCGCCTGCGTTCCAGATCCGCCTCGACATACAGCAGCGTAACAATGCCGATGATTCCCGCAGGCAATTGCACCATCAATGGAATAGCCAGGGGAAGCCACAGTTGCTGTTGCCCGAACAGGGTGATGCTGGCATAGCCATAAGCACCAATCGCCAGGATACCTGCCAGCGCCATCCCCAGCGCATGCACCAAAGTCGTGTTGGCCGGAATCACAAAACACAGCAGACAGACACCCACTCCCAGCAGTAACAGAATGGCTGCACCGTTCACCGGCGATACCGGGCGGATTGATTCTCCTTCCAGCAAATTAGCCATGGCGGTGGCTGCAATTTCCACCCCGCTGAGTGTCAATCCATCCGGCAGGGAAAACACCGTCTGGTAATCGTCCCTGACCCGGTCCTGGCCTGAAACCGTTTCCGCTGAAAAACCGACAAACACGATTTTTCCTGCCAGATCCAGCTCACCCCCATCTTCCTCCAGCAACAGATGATAAGGCAGGGTTCTAATCGTGCGCGGCGGGCCGTAAAAATTCAGATAGCGCACCTCACTGCCGCCATAAAGATCGATCAGTGCACGGATAATGCGCTGTTGCACGGCATCCAGATGCATTCCCCGAAATTTTTGCTGCAGCTGCTCAGCCAGATCAGGCCGCTGCATGAATAAATTGCGCAAATCAAGTGCCAGATCCTCGACATCGGCCGTATTCATCTCTGCAGGAAGCAACCTGATCAAACCAGAATCGACACTGGCCAGCAGATCGCGGAAATGAGCATACATATCAGCGGACGCCAGTTGCAGCAACAGCGATGGTAGTGTAGGTCTGTCACCGCCACCGGGCCTGAACGTCCAGTAATAACTCACCCAGGAAGATTTTTGCAGCGGGAAAGGTGCATGGGCACGCGCAGCATTGCCAATGACCGGCAAAATATTCCCTGTGTATTCCCGCAGGATACTGTTTGGCGCTGCGCCAGGAGATTGTTCCGATGAAAACCGGGTTTCCTCGAAATCCAGCCTTTCCACCAGTATCACATTCCCAGCACGTTCCAGTGCCGTAGCAAATTGCTGGTCGTGATGAACATTGCTGCCGGGCCTGTCGAATACCAGATCGAACGCCACTGTCTTTGCCCCGGTTTGCACCAAGCTGTCAACCAGATGGGCGTGTAGCATGCGTGGCCAGAGCGAAGGTTTGAGCGGCAGCTCCAGGTGTGTGGCAGAAGCCTGATCGATCGCCACGACAACAACATCGGCAGGAGCTGTCTTTTCTCCGCGCAGATGAAACAGCCAGTAAAGACCAAATTGCTCCTCAATGGCCGTGCCCTGCGGTGATAGATATACAGCGCCCCCCAGCAAGCCAATCAGCACGGCAAGAGCAAACCGCCAGCGCCACAACCTCATTTATCCGGAAAAATCAGGAAATTTCTATGATTTCCGGCTAAAAACCGGAACTGGAAGCATGCAGAATCATTTTCTGCCATGGTGGAATTACAAGATTGAGAACGAAAAAAAAAGGCCTGCTGAACAGGCCTTTTTTAATGAGAACAGCGGATTAATAACCACCTTTCCAGGCGTCACCCGATTTTTCTCTTGCTTTCTGAATGGTAGCTTCAACATCGCCGCACTTCACCCGGACGATTTTTCCGTTTTCGACTTCAGTATGGCTTTTAACCACGTCAGTTGGTTTTTTATCTTTGCAAGCCAGATGGTCAAGCATATCCTTGGCACTGATATGTACCAGGGAAGACTCCAGGTTTCCACTGGCATACGTTGCTGTGGAACCCAGTACAAAAGCAGAAACGAAAGCTGCGACGATCACCTTGTTCATTTGCACTCCTCTTCAAATTTCCCAAAACAAAATCTATTACCTGATAATCCCTCAGGCCTCCCTGTAACCTGTCCCCTGATCATTTTTCCCCGGCTTCCTGAAAAACCGTCTCCAATCATCGGCAGATTACTGGCCGGCACCTTAACCCTCCCGCCGACCTTGGTTATACAAACCGGCTACATTCTATCAAGTAATCGTGATCTTTGCACCTAAAACGAGCGTTTTGCCATCGCTTTACGTTTGAGTAAATTTCCATATCCGGTATGCTGCTTCCATCACGGAAATATTATGAAAGACCATGAACCACAACATTCACCGCCCACGGACACTGATTCTTCCACCTGCTCCCTATGCTGCAGCCATCCTTGCCGGCTGGTGGATTGATCGCAACCTCCAGCCGCTACACTGAACTGGGCGCAGCCTCACTGGTACTGGGCTGGCTGGGCATCATCACAGGACTGGTACTGATGGTATGGACTGCCATTACGTTCTGGTACCACCGAACCACCGTCAATCCCTACAAAGCCGCCTCCAGCCTGTGCACCACCGGGCCGTTCCACTACAGCCGCAACCCGATTTATCTGGGAGACTGGCTGATTTTCACCGGCACCTCGATGTTGTTATCAACCTGGTGGCCACTGCTCTTTTCACCGTTGATCTGGGTAATGCTGCGCTACGGCGTCATCCGCCATGAAGAAGCTCACCTCGAAGCCCGATTCGGGGAACCCTACCGGGACTATCAAACCAGAGTCAGACGCTGGCTCTGATAAACACCAGCGGCACGCCACCTGCACATCCTGCAGCCAGGCCGGCAAACAAAAATTAAAATCCCATGGTTTCTCCATCCGGATTGCGTGGATCGGAATAGCCCTGGTTCATCATTGTGCACCTGGATGGTCTGGGTACGACCCATGGTAGCTTTGATCACGATGTGATGGCCCTTTTCCCGCAAAAGACGCATGGTATCGGGTGAGAAGCCTTTTTCCATCCGCAATTCATCCGGTGTCCACTGATGATGAAACCGGGCAGCCGATGCTGCTTCAGCCGGGTTCATAGCAAAATCGATACTGTTCACGATTTGCTGCAAAACCGTGGTAATAATGCGCGGCCCGCCAGGACTGCCTGTCACCAGTCTCGGTTTGCCATCCTTGAAAACAAACGTGGGTGTCATGGATGAAAGCGGCCGCTTGCCCGCTTCAATGGCATTGGCATCACCGCCAATGACGCCGTAGACATTGGGTACGCCGGGTTTAACCGAAAAATCATCCATTTCGTTATTGAGCACGACGCCTGTGCCCGGTACAACAATGCCACTGCCAAAATTGGTGTTGAGCGTGTAGGTGGCGGCAACCATGTTGCCAACCGAATCCACCACCGAGAAATGAGTGGTTTGGTTGCTTTCATGTGATTGCGGCTGGCCGGGCTTGATGTCATCAGCAGAGCGGGCGTGATCCGGGTCAATCTGTAATGCCAGCGCCTCGGCATAGGATTTGCTGATCAGACCGGCAAGCGGGATTTTGATGAAATCCGGATCTCCCGGATATCGGGAGCGATCCGCGTAAGCCAGTTTCATGGCCTCAGTCATGTGATGGATAGTCAAAGCGCTGTTATGCCCCCAATCCCTGAGTGGCCAGCGTTCCATCATATTGAGTATTTGCACCAGATGAATGCCACCCGAGGAAGGAAGCGGCATGGTGACAATCTCGTAACCGCGATAGGTGCCGCGCACCGGCTCTCGCTCGATCACCCGATAGTTTTTGAGATCCTCAAGCGTTATCCGGCCGCCGTTACTGGCCATGTCGGCAGCAATTTTGTGCGCAAGCTCTCCCTCATAAAATGCCCTGGCGCCATCGCGTGCTATCAATTGCAATGTTTCGGCCAGATCTTTCTGTACCAACCTGTCACCGGCTTTCAGAGGAGCGCCATTTTTCCAGAAGATTGCCCGGGTCGCCGACCATTTTTTCATGTTATCCGCAGCGTATCGCAAGCCTTTAGCAAGGGTTTCACTGACCATATAGCCTTTTTGCGCCAACATGATTGCCGGTTGCATGACTTCTGCCAGAGGCATGGAACCCCATCGCTCCAGGGCATGCGCCAGTCCAGCCACAGTGCCCGGAACACCAACAGCAGCGTGACTGTAAAGCGATTGGCCTTCAATCACATTTTTCGCCGCATCCAGATACATATCGCGAGTGGCAGCTGCCGGCGCCATTTCGCGGAAATCAAGCGCAGTTGTGCGCCCGGTTCTGGCATCATAAACCAGCATGAAACCACCTCCGCCAATGTTGCCCGCGTTGGGTAACGCCACTGCCAGGCCAAAACCAATGGCGACAGCAGCATCAATCGCATTGCCACCAGCCTTGAGCACCTCCAGACCGATTTTTGAAGCCAGTTTTTGTTCGGTTGCCACCATGCCATGACGCGCCACAACAGGATGGAATATATCCATATCCCAATCGTAGGCTGTGGCAGCCACCACAGCAGGCGGTGATACCGGCGGGATATTTGCCTGCTGAACAGCGGGAACTGTATTGCAGGCCGCCAGCAGGATCAGAAACAGGTTACTTGCCAGCAAAAAGAAAGCGCGAACGAACAAAGGGAACCTCTGAAAAGCTACCTGCGTTGTCATTTTTGCGTTAAAAATTGGCTCAAAATGCTCATTTATTACGGATAAACTCCGTTTTTTCTCCGATTTTTTCCTTGAATTGACTGCCTCACTGACGTTTTTCAGAGGTTCCAAAGATAGATTTCCTGTTTTCAGTTTCATGTCATCCAGTAAATGTCAGGCAGATAAAGCGTTTTCCCTGAAAGAATTTAACCCAAATCATTCATCAGAGGCGCGAAATGGCTGTGAAACAGGTTACAAGATCACTTTACCGCCTGAAAAAACCCGTTTGATCATGAACACGACCAGCAGATACTAACTTTGTAATGGCGATGATGGTGGCTTGCTACAATCTGGAGCGGCTGGCGTACTTCCAGACAGGAGGAATTCTGCCCGAAAGGCAGTAGATTCCTGGAAAGGAGCAACCTGTATCTGATTTGGGCGGAGGCATCGTCCGGTAACCAGAAAGCCAGAACAATTGAACATCGCGGGTAATTCGAGGCGCCCGCCAGAAACTTTTGCTGATGGAGTAATTAACGTTGAATGTACTTGTTACAGGTGCAAATGGTTTTGTTGGCCAGATGTTATGCCCAATGCTGGAAGAAACCGGTTTCCGGGTCGTTCGTGCGGTGCGCGCATCCACCAATCCCCAGGAAGTTTCAGTGGGTGATGTGAATGAAAAAACGGACTGGAGCACGGCGCTTACTGCGGATGTCAATAGCGTAGTCCATCTGGCTGGCCAGTTATCATCCGGCGAAAAAGGATCGGAAACAGCTGATTCATGCTATCAGGTGAACACGCTGGGAACCATTCATCTGGCGCGGGAATGCGCAGCAAAAGGTGTCAGGCGATTTGTTTTCGTCAGCACGGTGAAAGTGCTGGGCGAAGGTCAAGATGAGCGCTATCAGACAGATGATCTGGCTGTGCCGGATGATGCCTATGCCATTTCGAAATGGGAGGCTGAGCAATCGCTTTGGCAAATATCAGCTGAAACCGGGATGGAAGTAGTCATTCTGCGCCCGCCACTGGTGTATGGGCCTGGTGTGAAGGGTAATTTCTTCCGGCTGTTGCAGGCGATGGATCGAGGAATGCCGCTGCCTCTGGGGGCGATTCATAACCGGCGCAGTCTGATTTATCTGGGCAATCTGGTAGATGCCATCCGGCTATGTTTGTCCCACCCTGGCGCTGCTGGAAAGACATTCATGCTGAGCGATGGCGAGGATGTTTCCACGCCCGAGCTACTCCGCCGGATAGCTGCCGCGCTGGATCGCAAACCACTACTTGTACCTGTGCCTGTCTCCTGGATCAAATGGGTGGGAAGCATCTCGGGCAGGCAAGCCGCTGTAGCACGTCTGACTGGATCACTGGCGGTCGATGGTACGCCCATACAGCACGCGCTGGATTGGCAACCACCGTGGAGCATGCAGGCAGGTTTGGCGCTGACGGCGCAGTGGTATCACAAGCTAAGAAACCTCTGAAAAACGTTAGCAAGGCAGTCAGTTCAAGGAAAAAATCAGAGAAAAAGCGGAGTTTATCCGTAATAAATGAGCATTTTGAGCCGATTTTTAACACAAAAATGACAACGCAGGTCGTTTTTCAAAGGCTTTCTAAAGGAAAATTAGTCATGTTGCGCATGCTGGATATAGTGTTGGCAGGTATCGGGCTACTGCTTGCCCTCCCTCTGATGGTGGTTCTGTTTCTGATCGGACTGTTTGATACAGGCGCACCCTTGTTCAGGCAAGTGCGTGTGGGAAGATTTAAGCATCCTTTCACACTGGTGAAGTTCCGCACCATGCGGCCGGACACGCAGTCGGTGGCTACGCATTTGGCCAATCCGGCAGCCGTGACCAGAATGGGACGTTTTCTACGTCGTTCCAAGCTGGATGAGCTGCCCCAGCTGTGGAATGTTCTCAAGGGCGAGATGAGTCTGGTTGGGCCACGGCCCTGTTTGTTCAACCAGCAAGCGTTGATCGCCGAGCGCGAGGCACGCCATGTATTTGATGTGCGACCAGGGATTACCGGCCTTGCCCAGATCCAGGGCATTGACATGTCAACACCCCGTCTGCTGGCCGAAACAGATGCACGCATGCTGAAAAACCTGAATCTGGCTGCCTATTGCGCGTACATCATTAAAACAGCAACCGGATCCGGCAGAGGTGACCGGATCCAGCCTCGCTGAATTCGTCAATCAGCAAAAAAGCCGGATAAAGTAGCAGATTATTTCTGGCGAAGCAGACACGCCTCCCAATAAGGCATTCCTTCAAACCGCTGGCTTAAAAAATCGACAAATACTCGAACCCGCTGGGAAAGATGACGGGTTTGCGGGTAAATGGCATAAGCAGCCAACTGGCCGTAATGGTACCTGGTCAATAGCGGAGTCAATGCACCGCGCTCAAGTTCCCGGTAAACGATAAAAGCGGGCAACAACACGATACCCAGACCATCAACGGCGGCATCCCGCAAAAATTCGCCATTGCTGGCCCTCAAACAGGGAGTGATCCGGGTTTTGATCAATTCTCCTGCGGCATCATAAATCTGCCAATGATCACTATGACTGACCAGGTTATAGACCAGACAACGGTGCTCGGAGAGTTCTTCCAGGATTTGCGGGGTGCCCATACGCTCAAGATAAGCCGGGCTGGCGCACATAACGGCCTGGATCGGTGCAAGACGGCGTGCAATCAGGCTGGAATCGGGCAAGCTGGCGATACGAATGGCGAGATCAAATCCTTCCGCCAACAAGTCGACCTGCCGATCGTCGAAATCCAGATCGAATTCAATATCCGGATGCGTCTGAAGAAATTCAGTAATGGCCGGACCCAGATGCATCAAGCCGAAACTGTGCGGAACCGCCACCTTCAAATTACCTTTCAAGGTGCCATGAAATTGCGATGTGGCATGCTCGGCTTCGAGAATATCTGCAAGGATGCGCACGGATTGCTGATAAAAAACACGCCCACTGTCGGTGAGATTCATCTGCCGCGTGGTGCGATGAAACAATTCAACTCCCAGATGTTCTTCCAGCTCTTTCAAACGCCGGCTGACAACGGATTTGGCCACGTCCATACGATCCGCAGCAGCACTGATGCTACCCGCTTCCACGATGCGCACGAATGCATTCATATTTTCAAATCGATCCATGGAATCTTCTGATTGTCATCAATACAAGAACAATAATTTGCATTAAACACCATTTATTCCATCATCAACAACAATGATAATGGCTCTGGTGTAAGCGAGACTTGTCAGCGCATCACAGAAAAGGAGGAAACGATGAATACATCAACAAATGCTGCACGAATCATTTCAGCTATGGCAGTGCCCGAAGGTGCTGGCGTAATTGTGCACCGCACGATCGGCACAGCGGCGCTGCGCAATTACGACCCTTTCCTGTTGCTGGATCACATCGGCAGCGATCATCCGGATGATTACATTGCCGGTTTCCCGCCGCATCCGCACCGGGGGTTCGTCACCTTTACCTACATGCTGGATGGTCACATGCAGCATCAGGACAGTATGGGCAATACCGGCGATCTCGGTCCGGGCTCAGCGCAGTGGATGAAAGCAGCCAGCGGCGTAATCCATTCGGAAATGCCGAAACAGGCAGATGGCTTGCTGCGCGGATTTCAACTGTGGATCAACCTGCCGGTAGCCAACAAAATGGATCACCCGGAATATCAGGAATTTCCCGCTGCCGCTTTTCCTGTAATTAAAACGGAGGATTACCAGCTGAAAGTGTTGATTGGTTGTTTCGGCGATACCGTTGCGCCAATCCGGGATGACCTGACGCAAGTAACTTATCTCGATGTGCAGTTACAACCCGGGCGGCATTTTCAACACCGGCTGCCAGCGCAGAATACGAATTTCATCTATGTATTCGAGGGAAACGGGCAATTTAACGGACAGGATGTCCCGCTACATTCCCTGGTTGCTGCTGGTAGAGGCGATGATGCTTTTGATTTTGCCGCAGGAAAGGAAGGTGCACGTTTTATCGTGGTCAGTGGCAAGCCATTGCATGAACCGATCGTGCAGCATGGGCCTTTTGTCATGAATACCCGCGAACAGATCGACCAGGCATTGAAGGATTTTCAATCCAACCAGTTCGTGCGTGACCGGGCATGGGTCAAACGGAGTCAGTAAAAAATCATTCATTACAAGGAGATAAAAATGGAAAAAATCAGTCAATTCGTGGCGCGGCTGTTTCTGGGGCAAATCTTCCTGCTGGCAGGTATTTCCAAAATCGACAGCTATGCAGGAACGCAAGGTTATATGGAAGCAATGGGTGTACCGGGCACGCTGTTGCCGCTGGTAATTGCACTGGAGGTTGGCGGCGGCCTGGCGATTATTGCCGGCTGGCAAACCCGGCTGGCATCGATCGCACTGGCTGCATTCACACTGGCTGCTGCGTTCATTTTTCACAAAAACCTTGCCGATCAGACACAAATGATCATGTTCATGAAAAACATAGCCATTACGGGCGGCTTCATTTTACTGGCAGTACATGGTGCAGGTGGTTACAGCCTGGATAGCCGCCGCGCCCGATCCTGATGAAATCACGGATTCCGTGATGGTGATTCACCCGGTTGCGTGCAGCCGGGTGTTTTATGAAGGGATGATTTCCTGTAATTCCGGATACACACAAAGCTTGACAGCAGCTCATTCTCCGGTAGTGTAACGTTCAACAACTTATAAAAACCCGGGAGAAGCCATGTTTGAATTCCTGCTTGTGCTGCTTGCACTGCTGGTTATTGTGACCGCCTTGTTCGCGGTACCATTTCTGCGCCTCAATATCGTCTCCAACCTTGTTCTGAAGATTTTTCGCAGATTGTTGCCCCAAATCTCGCAAACCGAGCAGGAAGCGCTCAATGCCGGCAGCGTGTGGTGGGAAGGCGCGCTGTTCAGCGGCAAGCCGGACTGGGATCAGCTGCTTGCCTACCCCAAACCTACCCTGACTTCGGAAGAACAAGCCTTTCTCGATGGCCCGGTCGAACAGTTATGCGCCATGCTCGATGAATGGCATATCACTCACGAACGCCATGATCTGCCTCCGCATGTCTGGCAGTTCATCCGGGAAAACCGTTTTTTTTCACTGATCATTCCCAAGGAATATGGCGGGCTTGGCTTTTCCGCGCTGGCCCATTCGGAAGTGGTCATGAAAATCGGCTCACGCAGCAATACGGCCGCTGTTACCGTGATGGTACCCAATTCGCTTGGTCCGGCCGAGCTGCTGCTGCAATACGGAACGGAAGAACAAAAAAATTACTACCTGCCACGGCTGGCCAATGGAACCGAGATTCCCTGTTTTGCACTGACTGGACCCGATGCGGGTTCGGACGCGGGATCGATTCCCGATACAGGTATTGTCTGCCGCGGCGTGTTCGATGGCCACCCCGATGTACTCGGTATCCGCCTCAACTGGGAGAAACGCTACATCACGCTGGGACCGGTTGCCACCTTGCTGGGGCTGGCCTTCAGGTTATATGACCCAGACGGATTACTTGGCAGTGAGAAAGAAATCGGTATTACGCTCGCATTGATCCCGACCAATACCCACGGCATTCAGATCGGCCGCAGACATTATCCGCTAAATGGCGTTTTCCAGAATGGGCCCAATTCCGGCAAGGATGTCTTCATCCCCATGGACTGGGTAATTGGCGGACAGGACAAGGTGGGCCAAGGCTGGCGCATGTTGATGAACAGCCTCTCCGTCGGTCGGTCAATTTCGCTGCCGGCCACCAGCGTAGGCGCAGCCAAATTGTCTGCCTGGAGCAGCGGAGCCTATGGCCGGGTGCGTGTGCAGTTCAAATCACCAGTGGGTTATTTCGAGGGTGTGGAAGAAGCACTCGCCCGTATTGCTGGCAATACCTACATGATGGATGCTGCGCGTGTCATGACTGCCGGCGCGGTGGATCTGGGTGAACAGCCTTCTGTCATTTCCGCCATCGTCAAATATCATCTGACCGAGCGCAGCCGCCAGATCATCAACGACGCCATGGATATTCACGGCGGCAAGGGTATCTGTCTCGGACCTTCCAACTATCTGGCGCGCACCTACCAGCAAACTCCGGTGGGTATCACGGTAGAAGGCGCCAATATCCTGACGCGCAACATGATTATCTTCGGGCAGGGTGCTATCCGTGCCCATCCTTTCACCCTGCGGGAAATCAATGCTGCCTGGGATCGGAATCAGGAACGCGGGCTGCAGGCATTTGATGAAGCGCTGGCTGCACACAGCAAATTTACGCTTGGCAATGCGCTTGGCAGCCTGATCTATGGATTCAGTTCACGGCTGGTCAGGAATGTACCGCAAAACGCAGCCAGCGAGACAATCCATTACTACCAGCAGTTGACACGCTTTTCCGCTTCTTTTGCACTGCTGACGGATGTCGCCATGCTGAAGCTGGGGGGGTCACTCAAGCGGCGAGAGCGCCTTTCTGCCCGCCTGGGAGACATACTCAGCATGATGTATCTGTGTTCGGCCACTCTCAAACGCTTTGAGGATGATAGCCGCCCTGCAGCCGATCTGCCCTTGCTGCACTGGTCGATGCAGGACGCGCTTTATCGTACTCAGCAGGCGCTCCACGAATTTCTGCTCAACTTCCCCGTAAACAGGATGATGCGCGGATTGCTGCGCTGCATCATCTTTCCACTGGGCATGCGTTGCCTGCCTCCCGCCGATTCACTTTCACACGAGGTGGCACGACTCATTCTGACCCCCGGTGAGGTGCGCGATCGCCTGACAGCAGGAATTTATCTACCCAAAGAGGAAAATGATCCGCTGGCTTTGCTTGAAAAAGCCCTGAGCTGCGCCATTGCCTGCGAACCTGTTGAGGCTCGGTTACGGCAGGCGGTCAGGGATAAAACCCTCTCCTCCCATGAAAACGGACTGATCAGTCAGGCATTGGCACTGGGCATTATCACCAGCCGTGAAGCGGAATTGCTCGAACAGATGAAAACTCTGCGGCGCCGGGTCATCATGGTGGATGATTTTTCGCCTGATTTTCGCCAAGCCAGCAGTCAATATGGAGAGACAGCGGCATGAATCAATCAACGGATTTCGCACCAGCCCGGAATACGGAGGTGATCCCACTGGAAGCGGTCCGGACACTTGATGGACTGTTCAGGGAGCGGGTACGGTGCTCGCCTGCTGCCGTAGCCTATCGGGACTACGATGTCGATCAGGAAAAATGGCGGGATTACACATGGGACGACATGGCCAGCGCTGTCAAACTCTGGCAGACGGCACTTTCCCGCGAAAATCTTGCTCCTGGCGATCGGGTGGGCATCATGGTGCGCAATTGCCCGCAGTGGGTCATGTTTGAGCAGGCGGCACTCGGTCTGGGTCTGGTGGTGGTGCCACTTTATACCGAAGATCGGGCAGAAAATGCTGCCTGGTGTCTGGATAACGCAGGTGCTCGTCTGTTACTACTGGAAAATCTGACGCAGTGGGAAGAAATGCGTGAAGCCGCAGCCCGGCTCCGGCAGCTGAAATGCATCGTCATTCTAAATGCCGCCACCAAAGATATAAACCAGGTAAACGATGAACGGGGCATCGCTCTGCAGGATTGGCTACCGGAAACCCCGGAAGATATTCCCCTTGCAGAAAACGACCCTCATTCACTGGCCACCATTGTTTACACGTCAGGAACAACCGGACGGCCCAAGGGTGTCATGCTCAGCCATCACAACATTTTATCCAATGCTTACGGCTGCGCCCGAATCGTTACTGTCACCCCGGATGACATTCTGCTGTCTTTTCTGCCGTTATCCCATACCTTCGAACGCACAGCCGGCTATTACGTCCCCATGCTGTGCGGCGCCACGATCGCTTATGCTCGCTCCTCCCGGCAGTTACCGGAAGATCTTCTGATTATCCGGCCAACCATCCTGATTTCAGTTCCGCGCATTTACGAAAAAATTCACACAGGAATACAGGCCAAACTGGCAGAAGGCCCGGCCGTTTCCAGATGGCTGTTTCAGCTGGCGGTCGGTGTGGGTTACAGCCGGTTTGAATACCGACAAAAGCGGATCGGCTGGCAGCTTTCGTTCCTGCTATGGCCTCTGCTCGACCGGCTGGTGGCCAGCAAGGTCATGGCAAAACTGGGAGGACGTTTGTGGCAGGTGATGAGTGGCGGTGCCGCATTATCACCAGATGTATCGCGTGTTTTCATTGGCCTGGGGCTCCCCATCCTGCAGGGTTACGGCCTGACTGAAACCAGCCCGGTCGTCAGCGCCAACCGGCTGGATGACAATCTCCCGGCAAGTGTCGGCCAGCCCATTCCGGGTGTGGAAGTCAGGCTGGGGGAACAAAATGCTCTGCTGATTCACGGGCCCAATGTGATGCTGGGCTACTGGAACAACCCGGAAGCTACCCGCGCTATTTTATCCCCGGATGGATGGCTCAATTCCGGCGATACCGCCCATATCGATGCACAGGGAAGAATCACCATCACTGGCCGACTGAAAGACATCATCGTTACTTCCACCGGGGAAAAAATCCCCCCAGCGGACATGGAAGCCGCCATTTTGCGCGATCCGATCTTCGAACAGGTTATGGTGATTGGTGAAGGCCGTTCCTATCTAAGTGCCTTGGTGGTTCCGGGAAAACGCGGCTGGGAAATGATTGCTACTCATTGCAATGCCAAGAATGATCCTGATGCACTGGCCTGCGATGAATATGCAGAAGAAATCGTGCTGGAAAAAATTGCACGGCAGATCAGCGAATTTCCAGGTTATGCCAAAATTCATCGTGCATTGCTGATTTCCGATCCATGGACGGTGGAGAACGAAATGCTCACTCCCACTCTCAAGCTGAAGCGAAAGAAGATTTATGAGCGCAATCAAATTGATATCGAGAAACTTTATGCCACTGGCCGCTAGCAGCCTGGCCTGGAACATTGAAAATGAGCTGGTAATATATGTCGCAGGTTATAATTAGGCTTTTGCAGAATTTCATGAAACAGCTCATCCTTTCACTGTTTTTGTTGGCAGCGGTTTTCCCGGCATGGTCACAGCAGCCGGAACTGACCGTTGCTGCCAAGTCTTTTATTTTGGTCGATTTCCACAGTGGCCAGACGCTTGCCAGTTCCAATCCTCATGAACGATTGGACCCAGCCTCACTCACCAAGCTGATGACAGCTTACGTCGTTTTTTCCGCCTTGAAACAGGATCGTATCAAGATGGATCAGGTTGTGCCTGTATCCAGCCGAGCCTGGCGTATGGTGGGGTCACGCATGTTCATCGAGCCAAACAAGCCGGTAACTGTTGATGAGCTGATTCACGGTGTAATCGTACAATCAGGTAATGATGCCTGTGTTGCACTGGCTGAACTGATCGCCGGTTCCGAGGATCTGTTTGTGCACATGATGAATGAGGACGCAAAACGGCTGGGTATGCATAACACGCATTTCATGAATTCAACCGGTCTGACTCACCCTGACCACTACAGTACCGCACATGATCTGGCATTGCTGGCAGCTGCCATCATCCGAGAATTTCCAGAGCACTACCCGTTTTATTCCTTGCGCGAATACAAATACAACAATATCACTCAGCAAAACCGTAATCGTCTGCTGTGGATAGATCCCAATGTTGATGGGATGAAAACAGGCTGGACAGAAGCTGCCGGATATTGTCTGGTTACTTCGGCCAAGCGTGATCAGCGGCGCCTGATTTCTGTAGTCATGGGCACCGCTTCACCCAACGCGCGCAGCATAGAGAGCCAGCGCCTGCTAAATTACGGATTCCAGTTTTTCGATACAGCTCATCCCTATAAAAAAGATCAGGCCGTGGCCAATGTGCAAATCTGGAAAGGGGCCCAAAACAAACTCAAGGTTGGTTTTGACCGGGATATCTATTTTTCACTCCCCAAAGGCAAGGTGGAAGGATTAAAAGCCAGGATGGAATACCGTCAACCACTCATCGCACCGATTGATCAGGGCCAGGAAGTGGGAATGGTGAAATTTATTCTGGATGGGCAGGAAATAGCTACTTATCCCTTGATTGCTCTGGAAACGGTGGACACCGCCAGTTTCTTTGGGCGCTCCTGGGATAATCTGAAAATGTTGTTCAATTAACCCCGGATAATAAAGAACAAGCATGATTTACCTTAATGGCAAATTTCTACCAATGGAACAGGCTACTGTTCCCGTTCTGGATAGAGGCTTCATTTTTGGTGATGGTGTTTATGAAGTCATACCGGTTTATTCGCGCAAACCATTCCGGCTGAGTGAACACCTATCCCGTTTGCAGCACAGTCTGGACGGTATACGCCTGCAGAATCCACATACTGAAGCAGAGTGGGCCGATTTGATTGAGCGTATCATCGAGCTGAATGAAGGCGAGGATCAGTATCTTTATCTGCATATCACCCGTGGCGTGGCAAAACGTGACCATGCCTTTCCCCGTGCGGCAACGCCCACCGTCTTTATGATGAGCAACCCGCTGCTGACACCCCCTGGGGAGTTGCTTGTTTCCGGTGTCCCAGCCATCACCGCCAGAGACAATCGCTGGGGTCGCTGTGATATCAAGGCTATCTCGCTATTGCCCAATATCCTGTTGCGCCAGCTTGCTGTGGATGAACAGGCCACCGAAACCATCCTGCTACGCGACGGACTGTTGACCGAAGGTGCGGCCAGTAACATTTTTGTTGTAAAAGACAACCTGTTGCTAACCCCCCCCAAGGATCACCGTATTTTGCCGGGCATTACCTATGATGTCGTACTGGAACTGGCCAAAGCGCATGGTGTTCCCCACGCTGTCAGGGATGTCTCCGAATCAGAATTGCGCACAGCACAGGAAATCATGCTGACTTCTTCCACCAAGGAAGTGCTGCCGATTACGCGGCTGGATGGTCAACCCGTTGGCAACAACGGTGCCCCGGGTCCGGTATTCCATCAGCTCAACCAGCTTTATCAGGCGTACAAACAGGAAGTAATGCGCGCACATGTCCCGCATTGAACATACAGATCCATGACTGAAGAATCCCTTATTGAATACCCTTGTGATTTTCCGATAAAAATCATGGGAAAATCCCAGCAGGGTTTTACTCAATCCATTCTGGCCATTGTCAAAATGCATGCGCCCGATTTCGACGATACCACCATCGAGGTACGTGCCAGTAAAAGCGGAACCTATCTGAGCCTTACCTGCACCATCCAGGCAACTTCCCGCACGCAGCTGGATTCCATCTACCAGGCACTGCATGCTCATCCGATGGTCACCATGCTGCTTTAAAGCACCGAAACCTCGACGAACTTGACACCTGCTCAACCTCCACACAAGCTGGGTACAAACCAGGCCGCGGGCAATGCATTCACTGTAACCATAAAGAACAAGGGCATGACCGGATATCTTGTCGCCTGGCAAGCCATGAAGGATTTCACTGCACAGCGTACCCGAGAAACGCCGGATGAAATCTGGCTGCTGGAACACCCGCCTGCTGCTACACTCGCCCGTTTACACCCAGGAAATTGCCGGAACACCTCCTTTTTCCCAATCATATCCGGTTATCAAAACCGACCGGGGGGGGCAAATCACCTATCACGGACCAGGACAAATCATCCTCTATCTGTTACTCGATTTGCACCGTTGGCAATTGACCATCAGACAACTGGTCAGAAAAATGGAAGGGGCCGTGATAGACTTGCTCGGTGAATATAATGTAGCAGCGCAAGGCAGTGAGGATGCGCCCGGCGTCTATGCAGATGGCGCCAAAATCGCCTCCCTGGGACTCAAAATCCGGCGCGGCGCCTGTTATCACGGAATAGCCTTCAATGCCGACATGGATCTTGCACCCTTCTTGGCGATCAACCCCTGCGGTTATCGTGGCCTGCGCGTAACGCAGGCAAAAGATCTTGGCATCACCGACAGCAAAGAGGTGCTTGCTGCCAGGCTAGCACAGTGTTTTATTGCCCGACTCATGAATACTCAAAACAAAGGATAGCCACTACCCATGACCGCTGATACCCACCAACGAGGCGCTGTCAAAACGGCACGCAACCCGGTCAAAATTGATCTGGAACAATCTGGCCAGCTGTTACGCAAACCGTCCTGGATTCGTGTCCGTTCACCCAATAGCCAGCGGTATCAGGAAGTCAAACGCCTGCTGCGCGAAAATAAATTGCATACCGTCTGCGAGGAAGCTTCCTGCCCGAATATCGGAGAATGTTTCGGTCGTGGCACAGCCACATTCATGATACTCGGTGATTTATGCACCAGACGTTGCCCGTTTTGTGATGTAGCACATGGCCGCCCCCACGCTCCCGATCCGGACGAACCAATGCATCTGGCAAACTCGATTGCGGCACTCAAACTCAATTATGTTGTTATCACCAGCGTGGATCGTGATGATCTCAGAGATGGTGGCGCACAACACTTTGCCGACTGTATCCGCGCAATTCGCACTCAATCTCCACAAACCCGGATCGAGATTCTTGTCCCTGATTTTCGTGGCAGACTGGAAATTGCACTGGAAAAACTATCTGCCAGCCCACCCGATGTGATGAATCATAACCTGGAGACAGTGCCACGGTTATACAAGCAATGCCGACCCGGCGCAGACTATGCGCACTCACTGCAATTGCTCAGGGATTTCAAGGCTGCCTTCGCTCACATTCCGACCAAATCCGGTCTGATGCTGGGGTTAGGCGAAACCGATGAGGAAATTATCGAAGTCATGCGTGATTTGCGCGCGCATCAGGTTGAAATGCTGACCATTGGCCAGTACCTGCAACCTAGCAAGGGTCACCACCCTGTTACGCGCTATGTTTCCCCTGAAGATTTCAAAACGTTTGAACGCATTGCCACAAATCTGGGATTCAGTAATGCCGCTTGCGGGCCAATGGTACGTTCAAGCTATCACGCCGATCAGCAGGCACATGAAGCAGGAATTGAGTAACCACCAGCGCTGGAAATTACACAGGATGAACTAATAAGACGCGGCAGGATCAAGCAACGCATGTTGTAGAAACAACTCTTGTTTGCGCAGACTGGTCAGGTCAAACCCTGGAAAGATTTTTTATAGCCTGATCCAGGCCATAGGCTCCAGAGAGCCTATGATCAAGCCTTTCATGAGCCACATTGCAGGAGAAATCATGATGACCGCAAGAAGCGTAACATAGCGAGAGCATGATTTTTCGCAGCCCTTTAGGGCAGTGATTTTGCAGATGAACGCGGCGTTGATCTTGTTGTGAAGGGGTCCAACTATTCGCTGCCTCGCTCACCTTGCATTCATCCGGAGAACACGATGTGCGGCCATGCAAAGTTTAATCAGAGGTTCTCCAGCTCCGGAAAAATATCATTATTTACTTCCGGAATCGCTTGACGGTTTCCAGCAGCATTTCATTCTCTGGATGTTCTTCCAGTGCCGATTGCCAGATTTTTTTGGCATCTTCCTTTGCACCGTTCATCCAGAGCAATTCTCCGTAGTGCGCTGCGATTTCCGGGTCAGATCGTACATCAAAGGCCTGTTTCAAGTATTTCACGCCTTTTTTCAGGTCGCCCATGCGGTAATAAACCCAGCCCAGGCTATCCATGATGAAGGGATCATCCGGAGACAGCTCAATGGCTTTCCGGATTAGCGACAGTGCTTCTGGCAGCTGCAAACCGCGCTCAGCCAAGCTATAACCCAAAGCGTTATAGGCGTGGGCATTATCTGGTCTCAGCTCGATCAGTTTGCGCAAATCCCGTTCTAGCACATCTAGCCGACCAATCTTGTCAGCCATCAATGCGCGGTCATATAGTAATTCGATCTGATCCGGATGTTTCCTGAGGTAAGCATCCAGCAAATCGTATGCACCACGAAAATCATTATTATCCCGAAGAAGTTGTGATTCCGTGATCAGCAACTGTGTACGCTGCTGCTGGTTTTCAACCCGGACTGTTTTCAGATATTTTCTGGCAGCCGCCACACCATCCCGCTTGGCAAGCAGAAAAGCATAACGCACCCTGGAAAAAATAAAGCGTTCTCCGCCAGTTACTTTACGATAGGCTTCCATCGCTTCCGCATCGTGCTGCGCGATTTCATGAACACGCCCCAGATTGAAGTAAACCGTGCTGGCATCCTCAAATCCAAGTTGCAGGGCACGTTTGAAATATTTTTCCGCGCTTTGCAGATCATTCAGTTCAGCAGATAAAAGGCCGATTGCCAGTGCAATATCGGCATTGGAGGGGTTAGCCAGTTCCAGTTTCTGGAATTGCTCGCGACCGCGATCAAATTCCTTTTCCTCCATGAGCATGCGGATATAAGCAATCCGCATATCATTGGCCCTTGGAAATTGTTCAAGAAATTGATCATAAAAAGACAGAGCCTTGTTCTTGTCTATTTTTTGCAAAATCTGTCCCTGATGAACAGCTGCCATTTCCCATTCTGGCCGTAGCTTAAGTGCCTGATTCATGGCTTCCGAAGCAGATTTGAATTCATTGGCAGACCAGGCAGCCTGGGATACGGCAAAATGTGCTTCCGGTAAATCAGGATAAGCGGACGCAAGTTGCCGCACCAGTTTCAGCACAGCTTCCCTGTCCGGGTGATTGGATAACAGCTTGTTGATCTGCATGAACGCTTTATCGACTGTTTCTGGTTCCAATCTCAGCAGTTGCTCAACGTGCGGGCGCACATTTTCGAGCTGGCCATTGGCCACAAACAGTGCAACCGCTGCTTGACGCGCCTGCATGGAATCTGGTTCCAGTGTGACCCATAAATCAATAGCTTCCTGTGCTTCTCCAAAACGGCGCGCCTGCAATGCCACATCAGTAGCATGCTCTGCAAATCTCGGGTTGCGCGTTTCCCTCGCTAGCCGGATGAAGCTCTCCACGGCTACATCTGGCTGATTGCGCTGCAATGCCGTTTCGCCCACCAGAAAATCAAAAAAGGAATCCGCAGTCAATTCCGTGACCGGCGCTGCACTACCGGATGCCCCGGAACCCGGGTTATCCCCGGTTTTGGGAAGCTGGGTACACCCCACCATGCTCAACAACAATGCTAACTGTATCGTCAAAATTACTTTCATTTCGTATCGGCCTTCGACAACCTTTTATTCACGCTAAGACTTGCAAACAACCCACCCGGTTCTTGCACTGATTACGGCATATCCGCCTGTTTCAATATTTTTCTTTCATCAGCTTGCCAACAACAATTCCTTAAAATGCATCATTACCGATTGATGGCGAAACCACAGGAGATTGCAGAGAAGGATTCATGCCCGGCGCAGAAGGATGTTGTGGAAACGGATTCAATCCATTTCCCGGCAATCCCGGCACCATAGTGTTTCCCGGAAAATTTCCCTGGCCTTCTGCCATCTGCCCACCCTGCCCTCCGGCAGCACCCACCACATGGGTAAATTTCCAGCCCTGATAATTTTCAGCTTTTTCAAAAGCAGCATAATCGGGTGGAAAATTGGCGCGCTTGACTGGTTCATTCGTTGAAATACTGTAAATGCCGGTAATTCCACCATCCTGCTGCCTGACCACTCCCCAGTCGCGACTGTTGGTCATCGGATCCAGATACATTTTTCTGAGATGCCGCTTTACAGCCAGGGAACGTTCGTCCTTCAGCAGCTGCTCAAGCGAGGTCGGGTAGCGGCTAACCCCTGCTCCCGCCACAGTCTGGGAAGCGTTGTAATAGGATTCGATTGCACGGCGGAACTGATCACCTACAAATAACAATTCCTGTTCCTTTTCCCGCCTGGCTTCCGTCTGCCAGACTACTCCGGCGGCTGCCAGCATCACGCCCGCAAGCATAACAGCAAACAGCATCCAGATATAAATATATCCCCGGTTCCTCCAGCATGACATTGTCACCATTTTTCGTAAAACGTACCATCCAGCGCCTGCCGGTCGGAAATGGTATGCACATCAAACACGCCCTCCATTTCGGGATCGGGTGGCGGCACTTCCACCCAGACATCGTCTTCTGTAATCGGATCAACAGGCACGGCCCGAATGTACCGATCCTCGACCAGCTGATGCAGATCGGCTGGATATTTACCCTTGTCAACAAAGTATTTGTCGATGGCATCACGCAAAATGACGAGATTTTGCTTGAGCACTGTTTCCTTGGCGCGATCAACTGAATTGAAATATCGTGGCGAAACGATCGTGAGAAGAATCGCAATAATGGCCATCACTACCAGCAACTCCACCAGCGTAAATCCTTTTTTACGCAAGCTGTTGCGGGATCGCTCTAGCCGGTCTGATAACAATCTGATCAACAAGTTTTACCACTGATTATAAGGAATCCCGTTCAGGCCCACTTTTTCTGAAAGGGAATATACATCGTAAACATCATCCCCTTCTTCAGGGCTATCGGGTGCACTGGCATAACTGCGCTTGCCCCAGGTTTCGGCTGCTGGCACGTCAGGATCCGCAAACATCGGATCGCGCGGCAAACGGCGCATAAAAAAAATTTTCTTCTTGTCCGGATCTTTTACATTATCCAAGCCCAGATCCAGATCTTCCAGCCGGCGAGGATAGCCTGTCTCATCTGCTTTCTTCTCGATTTTTCCATCATCCGCAGCCTGTTTGTACACATCAATGGCTGCGCGGATCTGGCGTAACGCCGTGCGCAATTCCCGCTCTTTTTCACGCCTGACCACCATTTCGCCCAGCGGCATCGCAGCAGAAGCCAGAATTCCCATGATGGCCACAACCATCATCAGCTCGATCAGGGTAAATCCCCGGCAAGATCCCGTTGGCGACATACCCTTCAAAAAGAACCGGATGCAATCATTATTGAACCCTGATACTCGCAGGTGGCGGCAAATTCACCTCGACCGACTGCCCGGTCTCGTCCCGCACTTGTAGTCCCTGCAAAGCAATTTCAGTGGACGACTCGTTTGTGCCAACAGCCTTGAAACGCAGCACGGATGTCATTCCAGTCGGTTGATCCCGTCCCAGTTTCAGGCTGCGCATTCCGGATTTCTCCCCTCCATCCATCAATTCCAGTGCCTCCGGATCATAAGTCAGATTGAACTCACCGGATAACTGGGGGTTTTGAGTCACCAGCCTGACAGTAGCCGTGAACTCCCGCCCCTTCACCACATTTTCCGGAGCTCGCAGCGTTAACGAGGAAGCGGCATCCCGCGCCTGGGCAATGGCTTCCCCAAACAAGTCGGGTGAGATACCAGGCATTCCGCCCGATTGTTCAAATGACGCATACCCATGGGATGGGGCTCTGCCCGAAGATTCCATTGCCAGCGATTGCGGAGCCGTCTTGCGGATAGTGACCGGCAATTTCCCGGCGGCACTGGCCGTGCCCGAATAAAACTCGCTTTCAAAGTGATTGGGCTGGATAACATTGCGGATGATATGCGGGGTAATCAGCAAAATAATTTCGGTTTTATTATGTTTTCTCACCTGCTTGGAAAAAATATCGCCCAGTACCGGTATATCGGTCAATCCTGCAATACCCGACTTCACTCTGCTCAGATCATCCTGAATCAATCCGGCCAGCACCTGCGTTTCTCCGTTGCGCAACTCCAGCACAGTCTCTGCTGTACGCGTGCCGATAACGATGGCCGTAGCTGCGTTTTCCCCACTTCCGGATCGTTTTTCGCCCAGATTGCTACTGACTTCCAGCAATGCTTTCAGTGTAACCTCGTTATTGGTTCTAACCACCGGCTCTACTTCGAATTTCAAACCAACATCAATATAGGTTGCTGAAGCAGCTGATCCAACATTGGCAGTATTTGTTACGGTAAACACTGGCTCCTTGTTGCCGATGTGAATCTTGGCCTTCTCCCGGCTTTTGACACGAATGCGAGGATTGGCCAGTACATCCGCGTTGGTCAGCGTTCTACCGAAATCAATTCTGGCCTGGTTGCTGATGGTAAAGCTGCGCAACCCCTCGAACCCTGTGTTCTTGATCATGCTCATCTTGACTATGGAATCGGCCGCCGTCTGCGCTGGAGCCCCGATACCAGGAACAGCACTGAAAGTCACCGAATTCGGCATATTAGGCCCAAGATCCAGTGTGCTATCGCGTTTCACCTCCAGTACCACCACATCCAGCATCACTTCCGGATCAGGAAAATCATTGATGGCAACCAGGCGCTCCACCAGCCGGATCATTTCCAGCGTATCCCGTATCACAAACAGGTTGAGTTTCTCGTTGACATAAACGTCGCGCGCCTTGACCAGTCCGCGAATCATGGCCACCATCTGTTTGACATCGGTATTGGCCACATGAAAGCTGCGCACGACCAGTTCCTGATAATCCTTCTGTTTGGCCGGTGTATCCGGATAAATCAGCAGCGTATTGCTGTTGAGTACTTTATACGCCAGCTGATTGGTCAGCAGCATCAGCTTCAGCACATCCTCGATCGAATTGTCCCGCACGAAGATGGAAGCAGTGGATTCCTGCTGCACATTGCGATCAAATACAAAATTGATCCCGGCCGTGCGCGAAATCAGCTCAAACATGGTTTTCAGCGGAGTATCGCGAAATTCCATAGTGATCGGCTTCCTGAATTCGGATATCAGCGACAGTTCGCTGGTCTCTGCCCGCGCAATACGTTCGCTAAGCGCCTTGATCATCAGCCTTGCCTCGGATTGCATCGGATTATCCGCCAGCACACCTCTCACGATTTTTTCCGCCTCATCCACATTGTTATGTGCCAGCGCCTCTTTTGCCCGGTTAACCATTGCAATATGACGCCTTTCCAGTTCAACGGCATTCAGCCCTTCTCTGGCGCGTTCATTATTGGCACTGATGTCAAGCACACGCTGGTAATTCTGATCCGCCTGATCCAGATTACCTGCCAGCCGGGCATTATCCGCCTCGAACAAAACCTGGCCAATAATGGTGTCACGCTCCCTTGCCAGAGTCGCACCCACTTCCCTGTTGTCCGGTTCCTCGCGGGCGGCCTGTTCCAACTTGCCCAGACCCTCCTCCAGCTTTCCTTCCGCAATCAGTTTTTTTCCTTCCAGAAAGGATGGATTTCGCGTCATCTGCGTTGCACAACCTGCTACCAATGCAAACAACAGCAGCAAAAAGATTTTTTTCCCTGTATTCATTCCATCTTTCCCGGATAGGTTTGGTAATCAATAGGTAAGGTTTGTCTGATACCCAGCGGTAGATAAGTCAGCTCAATTGCATCTTCCCGGATCCGGTAAACCCGGTATTCATCATTGATCCGCTCCCCCACACCAGCTACAAAATTCTGGTCTGCCTGCGCAAGAAATACCCGGGTCCTACCTTCTGAAACCACGCGCCCCAGATATTCAAACTGCAATGGTGGCGCCGAAGGAGGTGGTGGCCGCCTGATAATCTCCTGTTTCGGCAAAAAAACCGGTTCATCCGCCTCGGCGGATATATTCCGCTTTGGCTGCCAGGACATCACGGCGAAGATATCATCCGCCTTGGCACTGAACGTGCGTTTTCCCAGCCGGTCAACCGGCAATGTCTCTCCCGCTTGCCGCGCTTGTCCGGCATCACGCCTGCCTGTGGAAGTACCCGATGCCGGTTGCACTGCCTGCACCACATCGTCCTCCAGCGAGCCGGTCTCATCTTCAATCAGCAATGCAGCCAGCACAGTAGCCGCCAGGGCGCCCCAAATGATCAATTTCCGCAAAAATCCGTTATTCATGGCTGTTCCAACCACTGCCGCACACCTGTCGGAGCAAGCGCCACGCTCCCTCGCGGATGGGTACCATAGTCATTTTCCAGCAACGCGTCAGTAATCATTCAGATAAAGATACAGATTCAGGCGGGCTTCCACTCTGCCAGCCTGTATGGTTTCACGCTTGAGGGCAATGTCTGCCAGTACCAGCGATGGTATGGCCTGCAAGGCTTCCGCAATAAATGCACGTATCTGGGGATAGGTCCCGCGCAAGGGAAGCTGGATTTCATAACGTACCAGTTTCGAATCTTTTTCCGCCATCAACCGGTAATCGCTGCTATTCAGCTCCACTCCACTTTCCCTGGCAATGCGGTCAATTTCGCTGATCCAGTAAGGTGAGGAATCACTATGCGGCAGAAATTCATAAAAAACCTGCAACGCCTGATTGTTGGTCAGCTTTGCCTGTCCGGCCAAATCGGGCTGTGCCTGTTGCATGGCTTCTACCCTGTTTTTCAGTGCAACCAGAGCCTGCTTCTGTGGCAACACTGCCGCCATGAAAAACACCAGCGTCAGCACAAGCAGCCCGACGCCTATTTTTCCGGCAGTGCCCAGACGGGTAACGTGCCAGCGTGCCCTGATCAGCCAGGGTTCTAGTGTGATTCGTGCCACGTTGCGATAATTGAAAAAGTGACGGGATGGAGTGGATGATCCTGGCGAGTCTTGTAACTGGCCAGATGCGCATTTTTCAGTACTGGTTCCCGTTCGAGTGCCTGCACATATTCCACCAGCGCAGCAAGATCCCGCGCTTCGCCGGTGATACGCAGGGTTTGCCCGGAAACACTGGGTTGCAGCGACAACAGTGCAATTTCCCTGCTGGCAGCCATTTCCAGCGAATCAAACAATCCTTCCCAGGGCAGATTGAGCTGGCGCAAAATGCCATCCACCTGCCTGAGTTCCTGCTCCGTGGCCTTGTTGATGCGCGCCACTGGGGTTCTGGGTTGCCGGTAATGTTTCTGCTGCTGGGTAATGCGCGCCTCGCGTGCCTCCCAGTAAGTGATTTTCGTCATGGTCTGCCTGAGCAGCAACACTGCCCCCACCAGCAGCACGCCTCCCAGAAACAGCAGCAGATAGTCCACCAGGGGAATTTGCTGTCTGCGATAGGGAAAATTCAGTTTCAGGCTACGCATGATCCTGCCTGTCATTCAGATTGCTTGTACCCTTTACCCAGGGAAAATGCGCTGGGGCAGAACGGGCATGATCCGGCAAACGCACAAATTGCCAGCGAGAATCGCGCCCCGGCCATTGACCGGAATACTCCGGAGCAAACACATATACTTGTCCTGTCGGCTGATTTACACCTGAAATCACCGATTCCTGCTCCAGTGCCGACAGCAGTTCTTCCTGCAGATTTTCCACAATTCTCTGATTGCGTACGCCACGCCAGATACCATCCTGCAACGAAACCAGACAGAAGCGTCCCGGCTCCACCAGCACAAACCACACCTGCCTTCCAGTCAGCTGTTTTGCCCAGTGATCCAGTGCCGCAGCCAGATAAGGCTCGATGCTCGCCAGCCGGGTTCCGCATCGCCTGGCAAGCGATTCCAGCTCCGATTGCAGATCATGCGCAATGGCAGCGCACAGCGCCCCGCCACAAGGATCCCAGGTACTCAGGCTGAGCACCCAGTCATCCACCCGTTCACCATAAATTTCGCGCATCTGGAAATCCGCATAGGCCATCAATTCTTCCGGATTCGACAGGGAAGGCTGCGGTGCAATGACACCATAACGCACGAAATGATTGGAAAGCGCGACATGCAGCCTGGCACCCCGCCTGAAACCGTCATCCACCTGCCCGAGCATCAACTCCAGACATTGCAGCGATGCCTTCCACGGTTTTGGATCATTTACCTGAACACAAGTATCCGATTGCCTGAAGCGCTGCACTGGTTTGATACCACGCGTCATTCCCACCAGATTTACCTGGTCAGCGCCCAGAAACACCTGCATCCGGTCACGCCACAACAGTGACACGATTGGCCTCCTGTAAACTGGTTTGCCCGGTTCTGACCATATCCAGCGCTGCCTCGCGCAGAAAACGGGTGCCGTTGAGCCGGGCGGCCTCCTTGATACGGCGAATCGGCGCCTGGGCCACGATCAGCTCGCGGATTTCATCATTCAACAGCAAAATCTCGGCAATGGCACTGCGCCCGCGATAACCACTGCCCCGGCAATGACCACAACCTTTTGCGTGATGAAAATCAAACTGCGCCACCTGATCCGGCGTAATCCCCGATTCTTCGATCAACTGCTGATCCGGCTGCTCTGCCACCCTGCAATTCGGGCACAACAGACGCACCAGCCGCTGCGCCACAATGCCGTTCAACGCTGAAACAAAGCTGTAGGGATCTACTCCCATGTGCGCAAACCGGCCGATGACATCAAACACATTGTTGGCATGTACCGTGGTAAACACCAGATGCCCGGTAAGCGCCGCCTGAATGGCGATCTGCGCAGTTTCGGCATCCCGGATTTCACCCACCATAATCTTGTCGGGATCGTGCCGCAAAATGGAACGCAAACCACGCGCAAAAGTTAGCCCCTTCTTTTCATTGACCGGTATCTGCAACACCCCCGGCAACTGATATTCGATTGGATCCTCGATGGTAATAATCTTGTCATGACCGTGATTGACTTCCGAAATGGCGGCATACAGCGAGGTTGTCTTACCGCTGCCGGTTGGCCCGGTCACCAGCAACATGCCATAAGGCTCGGAACTGAGGCGGCGCACACTGGCAATGGCAGTGGCATTGAATCCCAGCTGGTTCAGTGTCAATCCTTCGACATGATCGGCCAGTGCCTGACGATCCAGTATCCGCAACACCGCATCTTCACCAAAAATGCTGGGCATGACCGACACCCGGAAATCGATTTCCCTGCCCTGGATGGACACCTTAAAACGCCCGTCCTGCGGAATACGGCGCTCGGCAATATCCAGATCGGACATGACCTTGATCCGGGAAATGACCTGCTCGGCGAGATCCATCCCCTGCATTGTGCCAATGCTGGTCAGCACACCATCTATCCGGTATTTGATGGACAAGGCACCCGGCGTGGTCTCCAGATGGATGTCACTCGCCTGGGATTTGTGCGCGTCGTACAGGGTGGAATGCACCAGACGCACCACCTGGCTGGTGCCTTCATGAATCGTCTTGAGCGACAGCTCCTCGATGCCGGTCTGTGCCAGATTTTCCTGAGCGGAAGACAGCACATTGTCCATCGCGCGCATATTCTGTTCCTGCTGCACGAAAAAGGCAGCCAGATCCGCCGGATGCACCAGATGCCATAATGCGCCCACCGGCACATATTCCTCCACCCAGTCACGCAACCCTGGCCGGAAAGGATCCCCTACTGCCAGCAGATACGATTGATCCGGTTTTTGCAGCAATGCACACTCATGTCTGGCAGCCAGTGCGAAAGGCAAACTCTCGAAAGCCGGCTGCAACGCGTGCAAATCCGGCATGGACAGCACCGGCATGCGCAACATCGCACCCAATACGGCCACCAGCTCGCCTGGCGTACCCGGCCAGTTTTCTTCCAGCACCCTGATCAGCGACGTACGGCGAATAGCGGCCTGTTCGCGCGCTTCTCCAAGCATAGCCGGATCAATTACCGGTTTATCCGGCAAGGCAACATTTATCTGCATCAGTTGATACTCCCGGCCAGCTCGAAAATGGGCAGATACATGAGAATGATGATGCCGCCGATCACCGTCCCGATCACCGCCATCAACAGGGGTTCAATCAGTTTGGTAGTCCACTCGACCCAGCGGCTGATTTCCTCATCATGAAAATTGCCGATACGCTCCATCATCTCGCCCATCGTCCCGGTACGCTCACCCACACGCAGCATGCGACTCCCCACCGCAGTAGTCAGCTCTGCGCTCTGCATCGCACTGGAAATAGTCTTGCCTTCACGAATCAGGGCAGCGGCCGCCCTGACTCGGGGGCGAAAATGGGATTGCAGCAGATCGCTCACCATTTCCAGCGCCTGTGTCACGGGAATCCCGCCGCGCAGCAACATGCCAAGCGTTTTGTAGAAACGGGCCAGCTGATACACCCGCATGCGCTCCCCTACCGCTGGAATCCGCCAGATCATCTGTAACAACCGCGCGCGTACAGCGGATTTCGATAGAATATAAAAAAACAGAAACAGGACACCTGCAGCACCAACTGCCAGCATCCAGCCGTTTTTCTGTACCAGATGTCCCCATTCGATCAGCAACATCGACATCCAGGGCAGATCCGCTCCCATGTCTTCATAAATGGCGCTGAATTTGGGCACCACGAAAACCAGCAAAAAGATGGCCACCAGGCCACCTAGCACCAGCAGCAAAACAGGATAGATGGAAGCACCCACCAGCTTCTTGCGCACCAGATCCATTTGCGATTGGTAGGTGAGATAACGTGTCAGCGCCTCGCCCAGATCTCCCGTCTGTTCGCTTGCGCGGATAGTAGCCACATACAACGGTGGGAATGCCTGCGGATAGGATTCCAGCGCACGCGAGAACGTCACGCCTTCACGCAGCCGCACCAGAATCTGCTGCAGCAGCTCGCGCACTGTACTGTCCTCTTCCTTTTCGGCCAGGGTTTCAATCCCCTCCACCAGACTCAAACCGGCGGTCAGCAATGCGAGCAGTTCCTGGGAAAAATTGGCAAGCGGAAAACGGGTGCGCGATCTGGGCAGAAAACCGGAGAAATTCCGCCGGATGCTCAGCACCACGCCTCCCTGAGCCTTGATCTGACTGCGTACCTCGGCCTCGCTGGTTGCCTCAAGCTCAAGCAGCACCGTACCCTTTCCGGATAGCAAGGCTCTTACCGTGTAGCGCATCAGCAATATTGGATACGTTTACCAGTTGGTGATATCTGCATCCTCGCCACTTCCTCCCGGCTGACCATCTTTGCCGAAGGAAAACAGATCAAAATCACTTTGTGTACCCGGATATTTGTACTGGTAAGGCTTTCCCCACGGATCAGCCGGTAGGCGCTTGCTCAAATACGGCCCCTGCCACTTCGATTCGTTAGCGGGAGCAACAAGCAGCGCATTCAATCCCTGTTCGGTTGTGGGATAGGCACCAACATCCAGCCGGTACTGATGCAGTGCCTTCTCCAGAGAATCGATCTGCGCCTGCGCCATTTTGACTTCGGATTTACCCACCTGCGAGAAATATTTGGGCCCGACATACGCCGCCAGCAGACCAATGATCACCATGACGACCAGCAATTCAAGCAAGGTGAATCCACGCTCGCGCGCCACGCTCAACCAGGTATTTGATATACGCTTCATAGTTCGATGATCCTTGAATTTAGATTGTTTCGGGCACTCCCCGGAGAAGGAAGCAGACAGGAAATTGCAACAGGATGATGATCGGGAAACCGGGGATATTACCCCGCCAAACAAGTTTATCGGTGCAAATGCAGAAGAGGTTTTATTGCAGTACGATAACACGCGCATCATAAGCTGCCTTTGTAACCTGCCCCATCCTCGTTTTATGGACAGCCGGGAGTAGAAGCAATCGCGCCCTGCACCACCACGGCCAAGCTCTGACCTACTTCAAGTCGGGTATAGTAGAGTTGCGTTCCATCCCGGTCAAGCGGGAAAATATGACATTTATTTCCGGTATCCAAACCCTGTTGTCATCCCGTAATCCGGGACAGGCACACACCTCCGGCCAAACTGAAAGACACTGCTGATGAAACTGAAATTCACGAAAATGCATGGACTGGGCAACGATTTCATCGTGATCGATGCCATCAACCAGCCCGTATCCCTTGATCCAGACACCATCCGCCGGCTGGCAGATCGTCATTTCGGCATTGGGTTCGACCAACTGCTAATCGTGGAACCACCCCGGGAAGGTGGCGATTTCCGTTATCGTATTTTCAATGCCGATGGTGGCGAGGTGGAACAATGCGGCAACGGTGCCCGCTGCTTCGCCCGTTTCGTGTATGACCATGCCCTGACCAGCAAACACACCATCCGCGTTGAAACGGCATGCGGCATCATCACCCCTACCATTGAAGATAGTGGCGAAGTCACCGTTAATATGGGCATTCCCCGGTTTGATCCGGCTGAAATTCCTTTTATTGCACAAGAACGCGCCCTCACCTACCCGCTGAACGTAAATGGCCGGAAAATCGGGATCTTTGCGGTCTCGATGGGTAACCCGCATGCGGTGCAGATCGTACCTGACGTTGACCTGGCGCCTGTTATAACCGAAGGTCCGGCCATTGAATCTCACCCTCTTTTTCCCGAACGGGTCAATGCCGGTTTTATGCAGATCATTGACCGTACCCATATCCGGCTGCGTGTGTTCGAACGCGGAACCGGCGAAACACTGGCTTGCGGAACAGGCGCTTGCGCGGCGGTCGTCAGTGGCATCGCGCGCGGCCTACTCGACTCAGAAGTACAAGTCGCCATGCGTGGCGGCTATCTTCGTATCCGCTGGGAAGGAGAACATCAGCCAGTCTGGATGACTGGCCCGGCTGTAACTGTGTTTGAGGGGAAAATTGAGCTGTAAGCCCTCCGCTATGACAAATCACGGTTCGAATTCCAATAAAAAAGACTGCTTACACGCTGATTTTGCCGTGTCATCTTGCGTTTCATCATTTTTCCAATCCCGATTCATCATCCATTTCCCATGCGCACGCTGATTACTTACATCATGGTTTTTCCAAAGCGCAGTGCGTTTGTGCTGGTTGCGCTGCTGTTAGCGGGTGCGGCCGAGGCGCTCAGCCTGACTGCGCTGCTTCCGCTGCTGTCTATTGCCGTAGGCGATTCGATTGATTCCAAAATGGGCAGGATGGTAGTCGATGTGCTCCATCAGGCCGGGCTTTCGCCAACACTGGAGGTGATTCTGCTGGTGATCGTCGGCGGCATGTTCCTCAAGGGCGCCATCCTGCTGCTGACCAATCAGCAGGTGGGTCATACTGTCGCCCATGTTGCCACTGCGCTGCGGCTGGATCTGATCAAGGCACTGCTTGCCAGCCGCTGGCAATACTATCTGCGCCAGCCTGCCGGAGCGCTGGCCAACTCGGTTGCCACCGAAGCTTATCGTGCCGCCATGGGGTTTGAACATAGTGTCAATGTGCTGGCACTGGCAATCGAGGCACTGGTGTGCAGCATCGTAGCTTTGTTCATTTCATGGGAAGCCACGCTGGCCTCGCTGCTGATCGGTACTGTCCTGTTCGTGATACTCAATCGTCTGGTCAGGGCAGCCAAACGCGCGGGCAACAAGCAAACCCATTTACTGCGCCATCTGCTGACCTATCTGTCCGATGTGCTCAGCTCGGTCAAATCGCTAAAAGCCATGGCACGCGATAACGTAGCCGATGCCATACTCCACGAACAAACCCGGATGCTGGAGAAAGCCACGCGCAAGGAAGTCACCAACCGGGCTGCCCTGCAGGCGCTGCAGGAACCTATCCTCGCCGCTCTGACCGCAAGCGGCCTTTATCTGGCGCTGGTGGTCTGGAAATTATCCTTGCCGGAAGTCATGGTCATGGTGTTCCTGCTAACCCGGATTCTGGGGTTGCTGAACAAAACGCAGCGCCGCTATCAGCAACTGGTGGCTCAAGAAAGCGCCTACTGGGCCTTGCGCAATGCTGCGGATGAAGCACGTATGGAAGCGGAAAGATCGACCGGTACCCTGATGCCAACGCTGGAACAGGGGGTAAATCTGCACCATATTGCTTTCAGCTACGGACGGAAAGCAATTTTTACTGATTTGAATATTGAAGTTCCGGTGCATTCGTTCACAGCGCTGATGGGTTCCTCGGGCGCAGGCAAAAGCACGATGCTGGATTTGCTCTGCGGGCTGGCCGAGCCGGAATCCGGTGAAATCCTGATCGACGGAGTATCGCTGCATAACATTGATTTGCGTCGCTGGCGCCACATGATCGGCTATGTTTCCCAGGATACCGTTCTGCTGCACGATACCATCCTGAACAATATCCTCGTTGGCGAGCCCTCAATTACCCCAGAGGATGCGGAACGCGCACTCAAACAGGCGGGTGCATGGGATTTCGTCAATTCGTTCCCGGATGGCGTGCATACGGTTGTGGGTGAACGGGGGGGGATGCTTTCTGGCGGGCAGCGGCAGCGCATCGCCATTGCCCGGGCGCTGGCTCACCAGCCCAAACTGTTGTTGCTGGATGAACCCACCAGCGCGCTGGACCCGGAAAGCGAGCGCATGATCTGCGCAACACTGCAAAACCTGGCAAAGGAATTCACCATCATCGCCGTCTCTCATCAGCCGGCCGTGATTAACGCAGCAAGCCGGGTGTTTATTGTCTCGGGTGGCAAGGCTGAACTGCTACCGGATACTGCCAGCCGCACCCTGGAACATACATCCACTGCACGCGGTATTACGGGTGCTGAAGCAGAGACCGGATCCGTTCGACCCGTGCTGTATACACCTGACGATTGATCAGAATGGGCAGGTTGGCATCTCCGGCACGGGATTGACCGAGCTGCATGGCAATAGCGCCAGCATCCACACTACTGGCTGCTTCCAGCGCCCCGGCCAGATGTTCTGCCTGTGGATAGGGTTGATCTGCAAATCCCGGGCGACCATGAAAATCACTGGCACAGGCTTGCAGAAAATCGTTGAAACGCGCCTTCTTGCGATAGGCATCGGTTGCCTGCAGCATATCGGCAATTGTATCTGGGCGTAATTCCAGCGCGCGGTGAACATCGCCATGAAAGCGCGCCACCAGCAGCGCCAGATCCCGGGATTCCCGGGGAACCCGGATACGTTCGCACAGGCCCATCACCAGTTCCATACTGCGCGCCTCGTGGCCAACGTGGCGCGGCCATTCATCCGGTGATGTGGTGCCCTTTCCCAGATCGTGGGTCAATGCGGCGAAACGCACTTCAAGCGGAAAGTGCTGTGACGCGGCATAATCAATAACCATCATGACATGCACGCCGGTATCGATCTCAGGGTGGGCATGGGTTGGCTGGGGTACACCGAACAAGGCATCCAGCTCGGGCAGTATGCGGGTGAGTGCACCGCATTCCCGCAAAATATGGAACATGCGCGAGGGATGCTGCTCCATCAGGCCATGGGCGATTTCCTGCCAGACCCGCTCCGGCACTAAAGCATCGGTTTCTCCGGTATGCACAATCTCTTTCATCAGTGCCATGGTTTCCGGCGCCACCTGAAAACCGAAACGCGCTGCAAAACGCGCCACCCGCAATACCCTGACGGGATCTTCAACAAATGCCGGGCCGATATGGCGCAGAATACCCTCCTGCAAATCGGCAATGCCGCCAAACGGATCAACAATTTGGCCTGATTCATCCCTGGCCATGGCATTGATGGTCAGATCGCGGCGCGCCAGATCTTCCTGCAGCGTTACGCCAGGCGCGGCATACACCTCGAAACCCTTGTAACCCCGGGCCACTTTCCGTTCGGTGCGTGCCAATGCGTATTGCTCGTGTGTCTCGGGATGCAGAAACACCGGGAAATCCTTGCCCACCGGGCGATAGCCCAGCTGCACCATTTCTTCCGGACTGGCTCCCACCACGACATAATCCTGATCCTTGACAGGCAGACCGAGCAGCTCGTCGCGCACTGATCCACCCACCCGGTAAATTTTCATCTCCGGCATCTCAACGCTTTGGTGCCACCGTGCCAAGCCGCTGTTTCAACGTAGGCTTGTTTTTGTGGCCGAAATTATTGGCGTAATACATGGAGTTGCTCAGCACCACCTTGACGTAGTCGCGTGTTTCGTTAAACGGGATAGTTTCGGCATAAATTGCCCCCTCCAGCGGCCGGGTATCCTTCCATTGTCTTGCCCGTCCGGGCCCGGCGTTATAAGCAGCAGCAGCCAGTAGCGGCTGATCATCCAGCTGATCCAGCACGTGCTTGAGATAGTAGGTGCCCAACTGAAGATTGGTATTGATGTCGGTAATCAGACTGGAACGAAAATCCTGCACCCCCAGTTTGCCAGCCACCCACTTGGCTGTGGCAGGCATGAGTTGCATCAGCCCGGCTGCCCCGGCACCGGATTTGATGTCCGCAATAAAGCGGCTCTCCTGCCGTATCAATCCGTACACAAAGGCTTCATCCAGCTGGTTTTGCTGCAAAACAGCACGCATCTGCTCACGGTAAGGTGCCAGATAGCGCAGGCTGAAATCGTGGCGGGAAACTGTTCTTATGGCCGTGTTGATCGCCCGGTCATAAATACCGTACCGCTGGGCCACTCTGGACGCTGCCAGCAATTGTTCATCGCTGAAATGCTGCACAGTCCAGGCCCATTCGCGGTTTGCCTCCACTCGCTGATTCAGCCGATACAATACAAGCGCCCGGCGAATTCCCGGATTCTGTTCCATCACGCGGATTTCCTGCGGCCCGATCTGGTATTCCGCAGCTGGCACACTAAGCATTTCACCCAGCTCCTCTCGTGCCATTTGCCCGTAAAAACTGTGCTCACGGCTCAGGGGAACCAGCAAGGTATTGGCTTCGGTATTTTTTCTGTCTGCCTTCAATGCACGTGCACGCCAGTAACGCCAGACATCCTCCTGCTGCATGGTGGCAGGCATCTGGCTGATACTGTCCTGCAATACCTGCCAATTGCCTTCACGCAGCGCCACGCGTGCTTTCCAGGCATGTTTAACTTCAGTCAAAGGGTAAGGTGCGGCCTCCAGGAACCAGCCCAATGCCCGTGAATCCTGCCTGATTGCTGCCCAGTAAGCGAGATTTCCCATAAAGTAGGATTGATCTACTGCAGGAAACTGCTCCCGGATTTTCTGCCAGCGAACAAGTGCCTGGTTGGTTTCGCTGCGCAACAAGCGCGACAGTGCAAACAGCACGATTTCCCGGTCAGCACGGGACTGGACGGATACCGGCCGATCCAGGAAACGCCTGGCATCTTTCATCACCACATCCAGTTTCTGTACATCCAGTGCCTGCTGGCGCGGCAGGTATTTGTTGACACTTCTGGCCACACCCGTATTGCCAGCCTCGAAAGCCAGCCTGATTCTGGCCCAAATATCTTCTGTCGAAATAGCGCCGCTTCCGATCAATGCATCAAAGACAGCCACGCAGCTGGCTGGCATATCGCGCCCGGTCAACCAGAGTGTGCGGATTTCTGCGCTGGCTGTCCTATCTCCGGTTGCCAGCCGGTGTTGTAATGCATAACACCGCAGGCTTTCCTCGGGGGTAATCAGTTTGGGATATTCCTCGGCAAACATTGTCCATTGCTGGCGCTTGCCGAGCAGTTGCAGCCAGTCGGCACGCAATCTGTCTGCCACGGAACTGCCATCATGACGCTTCAAAAAAGCCCTGATCGAGGCTATATCAGCCGTGGTCAGCGACAAACGCAACTGGAAATATTCGGCATAAGGCAACAATACATGATGCCTCATACGCTGGACGTATTCGGCTACACGGGCTGCATCCCCCACCCGGAATGCTTCCCGTACTTCCAGATAATCCTCATCCCCGCTTGCCACAACCAGCGGCACCCAGAAGAAAAGAAACAATCCGGCGAACAGCTTTCTCATAACCCACCCATTTTATTCAATACCATGATCAAACCCGGTTGCGCGGCTGGCCGGTTCACACAGCAACTGGCCAGCAACCAGACCAGCCTACCGGAGAAACAACATATTCATGCCACAATAAAAAGGGTTATCACTCACTTCCTTCGCCGGAGTCCGTATTTTTTTGCTACGTCAGATGACCCCTTGTGCCAGCATGGCTTCGGCCACTTTCACAAACCCGGCAATATTGGCGCCATCCACATAGTTGACCGTACCATTGCTCTTCTTGCCATAGTCACTACAGGAACGATGAATGGCACGCATGATTTCCTGCAACCGCATATCGACTTCTCCGCTTGCCCAGGAAAGCCGCATTGCCTGCTGGCTCATTTCCAGGCCCGAAGTAGCTACACCACCGGCATTGCTCGCCTTGCCAGGGGCAAACAGGACTTTTGCGTGCTGGAACCGTTCCACAGCACCCGCAGTGCTCGGCATATTGGCACCCTCAGCCACACAGTACACCCCATTCCTGATCAGCGTAGCCGCATCATTATCATTCAATTCATTCTGGGTAGCGCAAGGCAGGGCAACATCCACCGGCACATGCCATGGTTTTTCTCCCGGAAGAAACTGGGCACCCACCCGTTCGGCATAGTCATTGACCCGTCCGTAAAGACGATTCTTGACTTCAGCCAGTACTGCCAGTTTCTCCGGAGTAAATCCGGCTTCATCCACCACTGTGCCACTTGAATCCGAAACAGTGATCACCTTGGCGCCCAATGACATAGCCTTATCTATAGCGAACTGCGCCACATTCCCGGAGCCGGACACGGATACCCGCAGATCTTTTAGCGAACGGCCGGCATGGTTCAACATTTCCTCGACAAAATAAACCAGACCGTAACCTGTAGCCTCCGGCCGCAGTAATGATCCACCAAAGGACAACCCTTTACCGGTAAAAACACAATCCGAGCGATTGGTCAGCTTTTTCACCATACCAACCATATAACCGACTTCCCGCCCGCCAACCCCGATATCTCCGGCAGGAACATCCGTATCAGCGCCGACATGGCGAAACAGCTCTGCTGCATACGCCTGGCAGAAGCGCATGATTTCGCCCGGGCTTTTGCCCTTGGGATCAAAATCAGACCCTCCTTTACCGCCACCCATGGGTAGTGTGGTCAGTGCATTCTTGAATGTCTGTTCGAATGCCAGGAATTTGAGAATGGAAAGATTGACTGAGGGATGAAAACGTGTACCGCCCTTGTAGGGGCCGATCGCGGAATTGTATTGAATACGGTATCCCCGGTTGACCTTAACCTCGCCACGATCATCCGCCCAGGCGACCCGGAAAATGATCATACGCTCCGGTTCGATCAGCCGGTCCAGCAAACCCTGTTCAGCGTAACGAGGATGTTCAACAATAAAAGGCCACAAACTTTCAATGACTTCCGAAACAGCTTGCAGGAATTCGGGTTGCCCTGGATTCCTCTCGGATACATAACTCTTGAATTCCTCGATACTGCCGTACTTCATTTTCTACCCCCGTAAATAATGTCAAAGTAAACGCACAAAAAAATCGGCCACCAATCCACAGCCGATAATAATCGCAAAATTTCACTGATTCCGGGGGGAGATTGCAAGCCATTTCTAAAAAATTCCAGCAGGCAAAAACCTGTTGCCGGATACCGCCAGGATCATCAGGGCAAACTGTTTCCAACATCATCAGATTCGGGAGAGAAAGCAGGATTTCGCTGTCCACCCGGCCTCAGTGGAAGAAAGTCAGATCATCCCCGATCTGTCCGGATAATCAGGATTCATACGCCAGTATGGGTGCAAGCCAGCGCTCCGCCTGCTCCAGTGTCCATCCCTTGCGGCGAGCGTAATCTTCCACCTGATCTTTGCCGATCTTTCCGACGGCAAAATAATCGGATTCCGGGTGGGCAAGGTAGAAGCCGGATACGGCCGCTGTTGGCACCATTGCGAAGGATTCTGTCACGATGATTCCGCTGCGTTTTTCTGCTTCTAGCAGTGCAAACAACGGGCCTTTTTCAGTATGGTCAGGACAGGCCGGATACCCCGGAGCCGGGCGGATACCCTGATACTGCTCGTCAATCAGCTGTTCATTACCCAGATTTTCATCTTTCACATACCCCCAGAATTCACGCCGTACCCGTGCATGCATGTGCTCGGCAAAGGCCTCTGCCAGACGATCCGCCAGCGCCTTCAGGATGATCGCGCTGTAATCATCATTTGCCGCCTCAAAAGCACGTATACGCTCGTCAATACCGAATCCGGAACTCACCGCAAATAAACCGATGGTGTCATCTATCCCGGTTTCACGCGGCGCGATGAAATCGGCCAGAGCCAGATTGGGGCGTCCAGCCGGTTTGGCGGTCTGCTGGCGCAATGAATGCCAGGTCATGACCACCTTGCTGCGGCTGCGATCAGCGTAAATCTCGATGTCATCCCCGTTGACAGTATTGGCCGGGAACAGGCCGATAACAGCATTGGCTGCAAGCCATTTCTGCTCGATGATCTTCCTGAGCATGACCTGCGCATCACGGAACAGGTTACTGGCCGCTTCGCCAACGAGTTCATCCTGCAAAATTGCCGGATAACGCCCGTGCAGCTCCCACGCCTGAAAGAACGGTGTCCAGTCAATATACGGAACCAGTGTCTCCAACGGATAGTTATTGAGCGTGCGCAACCCCAGAAAACCCGGTGTAGGTGGCGTATAGCTACTCCAGTCCGTCTTGAATGCATTTGCCCGCGCTTCCTCGAAAGTGAGTAGCTTGGAAGGCCCCTTCTTGTTTTTATGCTGTATACGATTCTTCTCCTGCTCGGCCTTGACCTGCTCGATATAGCTATCACGCTGATCCTGCGACATCAGGTTAGTACACACACCGACTGCCCGGCTGGCATCCGGCACCCATACGGTCACCCCGCTGTAATGCGGTGCAATCTTGACGGATGTATGCACACGCGAAGTGGTAGCGCCACCTATCAGCAAGGGAATGGTGAATTGCTCACGTTCCATTTCCTTAGCTACATGCGCCATTTCTTCTAGCGAAGGCGTAATCAGGCCGGACAGACCGATCATATCGGCGTTCTCGCGCCGGGCTGTTTCAAGAATCTGCGCACTGGGCACCATCACACCCATGTTGACGACTTCAAAGTTATTGCACTGCAGCACAACGGAAACGATATTTTTGCCAATGTCGTGCACATCACCCTTGACGGTGGCAATCACCAGTTTGCCCTTGGGTTTATTGTCTCCGGAAATCTTTTTCTCGGCCTCGATGTACGGCAGCAGATAGGCAACCGCCTGCTTCATCACTCGCGCCGATTTGACCACCTGCGGCAGAAACATCTTGCCTGCGCCGAACAGGTCACCCACCACATTCATGCCATCCATGAGAGGACCTTCGATCACCTCGATCGGCTTACCTCCTTGGCTGTCGATTTCCTGCCGGACAAGTTCGGTATCCTCGACAATGTAGGTATCAATTCCTCTGACCAGCGCATGAATCAGACGCTGACGCACCGGTTCATCACGCCAGGCGAGATCTTCCACCTGCTCCTTTTTCTGACCCTTGAAATGCTCGGCAAACTCCACCAGCCGCTCGGTCGCATCTGGTCGCCGGTTGAGCAACACATCTTCGACATGCTCCAGCAGATCGGGTGGAATATCCGAATAAACGCCCAGCTGTCCTGCATTGACGATCCCCATGGTCATACCGGCTTTCACGGCGTGATACAGAAATGCGGTATGAATCGCCTCGCGGATCGGTTCATTGCCACGGAACGAGAAGGAGACGTTGGAAACCCCCCCGCTCACCTTGGCGTAAGGCAGTGCCTGCCTGATGATGCGGATGGCTTCGATAAAATCCACCGCGTAGTTGCTGTGTTCCTCGATTCCCGTAGCAATGGCAAAGATATTCGGATCGAAAATAATATCTTCCGGCGGGAAACCGACTTTTTCCACCAAAGTGTGATAACTGCGTGTACAGATCTCCACCTTGCGCTGCCGTGTATCCGCCTGGCCGGTCTCATCGAACGCCATGACAATCACAGCGGCGCCGTAACGGCGCGCCAGTCTGGCGTGATGCAAAAATTCCTCTTCGCCTTCCTTGAGGCTGATGGAGTTGATGATCGCCTTGCCTTGCACGCATTTCAACCCGGCTTCGATCACTGACCATTTGCTGGAATCAAGCATGAATGGCAACTTGCAGATATCCGGTTCGGCAGCGAGCAGATTCAGAAAGGTCACCATCGCCTTCTGTGAATCCAGCATGGCCTCATCCATGTTGATATCAATGATCTGCGCACCGTTTTCCACCTGGCTACGGGCAATCGCCAGCCCTTCGGCATAATTGCCATTGAGAATCAGCCGGGCAAACGCCTTCGAGCCCGTGACGTTAGTGCGTTCTCCCACGTTGACGAACAGGGAATGTTCATCGATGTTAAGCGGCTCAAGACCGGATAGCCGCAATTTCTTGGGTATATCCGGCAGTTTGCGTGGCGCTATCCCGCTGACTGCCTCAGCAATGGCTGCGATATGTTTCGGTGTTGTTCCACAGCATCCCCCGACAATGTTGACAAACCCTGATTGTGCGAAATCCTTGATCAGGCGGGCGGTGTATTCGGGAGTTTCATCATAGCCGGTTTCAGCCAACGGATTGGGCAGACCGGCATTGGGATGAGCGCTGGTATAAACTTCGGCCACATTGGAAAGCTCTTCCACATAGGGGCGCATCAGTTCCGCACCCAGCGCACAGTTGATTCCTACTGAAAGAGGCCGGGCATGACATACCGAGTTCCAGAAGGCTTCCGGAGTTTGTCCGGAAAGATTGCGCCCGGAAGCATCGGTAATCGTAACCGAGATCATGACCGGCAGGCGCACGCCATGAGTCTCGAAATACTGGTCGATGGCAAATAGAGCCGCCTTGGCATTCAACGTATCAAAAATGGTTTCGACCAGCAGAATATCCGCCCCCCCATCAACCAGCCCGCGTACCGACTCGGTATAGCTTTCCACCAGACCATCGAAGGTGATGGCACGGAACCCGGGATCATTGACATCCGGTGAAATCGAGGCTGTTTTGGTGGTGGGGCCGATCACACCAGCAACAAAACGCGGCTTACCGGGTTGTTTTGCTTCCATCGCCTGCGCTTCTTCGCGCGCCAGACGCGCCCCAGCCACATTCAGCTCGTACACCAGATCCTGCATGTGGTAATCCGCCATCGAGGGCGCATTCGAGTTGAAGGTATTGGTTTCGATGATGTCCGACCCTGCTTCGAGATAAGCGCGATGAATGGCGCGGATCACCTCCGGTTTGGTCAGGCAAAGCAAATCGTTGTTACCTCTGAGATCGTGCGGGAAATCCGCGAAACGCTCACCCCGGTAATCCTGTTCACCCAGTTTGTAGCTCTGGATCATCGTACCCATGGCGCCATCAAGCATCAGAATGCGCTCGGCAAGCAGCTGTTTCAGCAAATCGGCTCTTTCATGCATAGTCATAACAGGTCTTTGAATAGATTATTTCGAACGGACAACGCACCACGATACCGCTATCTCACCCTGGGAAATCGTTCAGGCGGTCACGCAAGCGCAGCAACGTTTCCTCTTTCCCGAGCAATTCCAGCACGGCATCAATCGCCGGAGTTTGCACCTCCCCGGTTACCATGACGCGCAACGGCATTGCCAGATTGGGAAATTTCAGGCTGTGCGACGCAACGGTCTGTTTGATCTCATGGTGAATGGCTTCCCGCTTCCACTCAACCCCGGTCAGTCGGCCGGTCAGATCTTCCAGAGCCGGGCGGATGCCGGCAGTGAAATACTGTTCCCTGAGTGCCGCAGCCGGTTCGATTGTTTTGAAGAAATAGGCCGAGGCATCCGCCAGTTCTTCAATCGTGCTGACCCGATCTTTCAACAAACCGGCAATTCCCGGCAGGTTTCCCGCCGTTGGCTGGCCATAGCCTCTTTCCTGCAGAAAAGGGGTCACCAGCTCTGCCAGACGTGCATCATCCGCCACTTTCAGATAATGCTGGTTCAGCCAGGTGAGTTTTTCCGGATTGAATTTTGCCGGTGAGCGGTTGATTGCCGCCAGATCAAACCACTCGACCAATTGCTCCCGGCTGAAGATTTCCTCATCTCCATGCGACCACCCGAGCCGCGCCAGATAGTTGATCAACGCCTCCGGCAGATAACCCTGATCGCGGTAATGCATCACTGACACCGCACCGTGCCGCTTGGACAGCCGTTCGCCATCCGCACCCAGGATCATCGGCACATGGGCATATTGCGGGATAGACGCACCCAGCGCCTTGAGGATATTGATCTGGCGCGGCGTGTTATTGACGTGATCATCACCCCGGATGACGTGCGTGATGCCCATGTCAAGATCATCAAGTACCACACCAAAATTATAAGTGGGCGTACCGTCACTCCTCAGCAACACCAGGTCATCCAGTTCATGATTGGCCACACTGATTTTGCCCTTGACCAGATCATCGAACACCACGATCCCTTCCAGAGGTGTTTTCAGGCGCACCACCGGCTGAACACCAGCGGGCGGCGTCTGTTTGCTGTCACGCCAGCGGCCGTCGTAACGCGGTTTCAATCCGGCCTGACGCTGCTGTTCGCGCAGCACGTCCAGCTCTTCCTTGCTGGCATAGCAACGATAGGCCAGTCCCTGCGCAAGCAGGTGCTCCGCCACTTCCTGATAGCGATTCAATCGCTGCATCTGGTAATACGGCCCCTCGTCATAATCCAGCCCCAGCCAGGCCATGCCATCGAGAATCGCCTGCACGGATTGCTGGGTTGAACGTTCAAGATCGGTATCCTCGATTCTCAGAACAAATTTTCCACCCTGTTTCCGGGCAAATGCCCAGGAGAAAAGAGCAGTGCGCGCACCACCGATATGCAGATAACCGGTGGGGCTGGGGGCGAAACGTGTCTTTACCATCTGATTACATTAAAGTTGGAATGTTGTTATATGCGGTTGTTGCCCGGCCATCCCGGCTGAAACATACGGGCAAGAATTATCCAGACAAAGGGGTCACAAAGCAGGCAGAAAACCATCTCCTGTCGAGCCCTTCTTTTTTGCTAATGACGCCATTATGTTACCATGAACGGCGTGTTTCCCTGTCTCCCCGGATGGCACACCCTCTGGCGTTTGCCCCGGTTTCGATCCAGCAGACATAATCCGCTTGTTTACTCCATTATTTGTCATTTGTTGAATCGGATAACATTAGAGCATGCTTTTTCTTTCGCTTTTCCGGTCTGCGGCCGGGGGTTGAGTTGGTAAACGTTTTTTACGAGGAAGCGGGCGCATTCAAGGTCGGCAATGTCCTGGCCGACAACACCACCTCCCTGCAAGTTGAAGCGGCGCATGGAAAACGTTCAAAAATCAAGGCTGCATCGGTTTTATTGCGCTTTGAAAATCCACCCATTCACGGATTCATGCAGCAAGCACAGGAAATTGCGGCTGGTGTTGATGTCAATTTCCTGTGGGAATGCTGTGAAGAAAACCGGGAATTCAGCGGACAGGAACTGGCAAACGATTATTTCGGCCGCACACCCAATCCCGCCGAAACTGCCGCTATCCTGATTCTACTCAGCCAGAATCCGGTCTACTTTCACAAAAGAGGTGTCGGCCGCTTCAAGGCGGCACCACCGGAAATCCTCAAGGCGGCTCTTGCCAGTCGCGAAAAGAAACGATTGGCCGAAGAAAAACAGGCTGGTTATGTCCAGCAGTTGACATCATTCGAGCTGCCCGAAACATTCCAGCCGATATTGGATGATCTGTTATACCACCCGGACAAGAACACGATCGAATGGAAAGCGCTGGAAGCAGCATGTGATGCCACCCGGCTAAGTGCCCCCAAGTTGCTGGAGCAATGCGGCGCCATTCCTTCCTCGCACGACTACCATTTCAATCAGTTTCTGCATGAGCATTTCCCAGAAGGAATCAGCACAGATTCACTTCCTGCCGATGTTCACCGCATGGACCCGGATAATCTGCCAGAGGCGGACGTCAAGGCATTCAGCATCGATGATGCCACCACGACCGAAATTGACGATGCCTTTTCAGTCACCCCCCTGTCTTTCGGTAGTTTCCGGATCGGCATACACATCGCCACCCCCGCGCTGGGCGTGACGCCGGATTCCTTGCTTGACAAAATGGCAGCAAAGCGGCTATCCACGGTTTATCTGCCTGGTCGCAAAATCACCATGCTTCCTGAAAGCATCATCCAGCACTTTACCCTGGGAGAAACCCACCGGCGCCCGGTACTCTCGCTTTATCTGGAAGTTGCGGATGACTTCACCGTCACCCGTACATTCAGCCGGATTGAAACGATAGAAGTTTCCACCAACTTGCGTCTCGATACGCTGGAACAGCAATTTAACGAAGTAACGCTACGCGAGAATCTGACAAACTATCCCTTTGCCCAGGAATTGAGGTTGCTCTGGAATTTTTCCTGCAAGATGGAAAAGACACGCGGCAAGGATCAGGAGGCCAATAGCGAAAAAACCGATTACAGTTTTGTCATCAATCAGGATCGCGTTGCCATTTACGAGCGACGCCGGGGAGCCCCTATCGACAAAGTTGTATCGGAGCTAATGATTTTTGCCAATGCCGAATGGGGCAAACAACTAGCGGAAGCCGGATTTGCCGGAATTTACCGCAGCCAGGGAAATGGCAAAGTAAAAATGAGTCTATCTCCCGCACCACATCAGGGTTTGGGCGTGGCGCAATATGCCTGGAGCAGCTCACCCATGCGGCGATATGTCGATCTTATCAACCAGCGCCAGCTGATCGCACTGGTATCGGGCCATCCTCCTCCCTACACCCGGGAAAACGATACTCTGCTGATCACCATGCGCGATTTTGAAATGGCGTATGCCACCTACGCGGAATTTCAGCGCGGCATGGAACGCTACTGGTGTCTGCGCTGGTTGTTGCAGGAAAATATCAGCACTTCCGGCGCTGTTGTCATCAAGGAAAACATAGTCAAACTGGATCGTATGCCGCTGGTTGTCCGTGTTCCCTCGCTGCCAGATCTGGCACCCGGCACTTTGATAACCCTTGGTATTTCGCAGATCGATCTGATCGATCGTTCTCTTGGTGCCAGCTTTCTCGGGAAATATGAAGGCTGACGTTTGATGCAAAATATCGTAGCCAACTCCGGTTTTTCCATGCAATCCAGTCATCGCATATTTCCAGCGTTACTGATCTCGCTGTTATTGCATATCACCGTCATTGCCGGCGTATCACTCAACCATGGATCGAAGACAACCAAAGTCACCAAATCCATGGATGTGATCCTGGTCAACAGCAAATCACTGATCAAACCTGTAGATGCCAAGGCGTTGGCTCAGGCCAATCTTGATGGCGGTGGCAATGTGGAAGAAGATCGCCGGGCCAAAACACCGTTGCCGGTGCTGCCTGGTGTAAAACCCATGACGAATCTGGCCGAAGCCACCCACAAAACCAGACAACTGGAACAGGAAGTCAAGAAACTGCTGACTGCGGCCGAAAGCAAGCCCAAAGTCGTACAGCCACCACCGCAAGCCAAGCCGGGAGAAAACAAGCTCGTACCAAGCCAGGCCGCCACTGCCAATCCTGACAATTACAGTGATCTGCTGCAACGCAGCCTTGAAATTGCGCGTCTGGAAGCACAAATCGCAAAAGATCATGAAGCCTATCAAAAGCGCCCCAAACGGAAATTTATCGGAGCACGCACCAAGGAATACCGCTTTGCCCGCTATCTGGAAGACTGGCGGCTCAAGGTCGAGCGGATCGGCAACCTGAATTATCCGGAAGCAGCCAGAAAGCAGAAATTGTATGGCAGCCTGCAACTAACTGTCGGCATCCGCTCTGACGGCAGCCTGGAATCCATCGGTATCGACCGCTCCTCAGGAGTACAGATACTGGATGATGCAGCCATTCATATTGTACGGCTGGCTGCCCGTAACGGATTTGCCCCCTTTCCACCCGATATTCGCCGCGATACCGATATTCTGCATATCACCCGCACCTGGGTATTTTCCCGCTCGGACAAGCTGTCGAGCGAATAACCCCCCGGCCAACCAGAAAACAATCAGGATGGATACCTACGCAGTTATCGGCAACCCGGTCACACACAGCAAATCCCCCTTCATTCATGCCCGGTTTGCACAACAAACCGGAAGAATCATGCACTACACCCCCCTGCTGGCACCGCTGGACGGGTTCAGGCAAACCGTGCTGGATTTCCGGAAAAATGGCGGCAAGGGAATGAACATCACCGTTCCTTTCAAATTCGAGGCTTACGCACTGGCCACCCGGCTGACTGATCGCGCCCGCGCTGCGCATGCCGTCAATACTTTCCGGTTCGAAGCGGAAGAGGAAATACTCGGCGACAATACTGATGGCGTCGGGCTGGTACGTGATATTGAAATCAACCTGAATTTTCCGCTGGCGGGCAAGCAAATCCTGCTGATGGGTGCGGGTGGTGCCGCAAGTGGCGTCATCCTGCCCTTGTTACAGCAGCAACCCTGCCTGCTGGCTATTGCCAATCGCACACCCGAAAAAGCCGTAATACTGCAACAGCAATTTGCCAATCATGGCCCTATCGCCGCCGGGTCATATCAGGATTTTGCCGGGCAGCGTTTCGATCTTGTCATCAATGCCACTTCCGCCAGTCTGCATAACGAACTCCCGCCCATCCCGCCGGATCTGTTTCACGGCACAGCACTGGCCTACGACATGCTCTACAGCAGCCGATTGACACCGTTTCTGGAATTAGCCAGGGCAGAAGGCGTTGAACATCTGGCCGATGGCGCCGGCATGCTGGTGGAACAGGCAGCAGTATCCTTCCTGCTATGGCATGGCATCCGCCCTGAAACCCGGATCGTCATCAGTCAACTCCGGGATGAGTTACGCCGCCATGCCCCGTGAAGCAGACACAAACCTCGCCAGCCACCTCATCCAGACCCCGGCTGATCAGCACCTGGTTGCTGCGGCCATTACTGCTGATCCTGGCCGCTGCATTTTTCTACCAGGCCTGGTTTCTACTACATATCGTCTATTGGCGCACCTATGATCCGGCCAGCAGTGCTTTCATGCAAAATCGCCTGGAAATCATGCACCAGCAGAACCCTGCTGCGAAACTGCAGCAGCAATGGGTAAAGTACGAACAGATCTCAGTGCATCTCAAACGCGCTGTCGTCGCCGCCGAGGATGCACGCTTCCTGCAACACGAGGGATTCGATTACAAAGCTATTGAAGCGGCCTGGAAAAAAAATCTGCAACAGCGGAAACTGGCGGCCGGTGGATCGACCATTAGCCAGCAGCTCGCCAAAAATCTGTTCCTGTCCACTGAAAAAACAGTAGGGCGCAAGTTTCAGGAAACCATCATCACATTCATGCTGGAAAAATTCCTGACAAAACGGCGGATTCTGGAAATGTATCTGAATGTCATCGAATGGGGTGAAGGTATCTTCGGTGCAGAAGCTGCCGCCCGCCATTATTTTGGCATACCGGCCTCATCGCTCACGCCCTCACAAGCGGCCTGGCTGGCTTCCATCATTCCCAATCCCCGTTTTTACGATAACAATCGCAAACAGCCGAAACTGCTCAGAAAATCGGGCATTATTTTGTCTCGCCTGCCCACGGCAAAAATCCCGTAATCCGGCTGAACCGCCAAACTGTCATTTTCTTGCCGAAAGTTTTTTATAATCTTCTCTTTCCGCATTTTTGCCAACTGGTATTCTCCACACTAGTTTTCTGGCAGAAAATGTAATCACCGCGCATTTCTATAATGCCTTCCAACCCGCAACCTGGACAGCAGACCGGCCATGACTGAAGAAAATCACGAAAATCTGGAAGAAAAACTGCAGAAAGTTATCTACCTGCTGCAAAAATACAAGCTGGTGGAAGGTTTTGTCCGTCTGCAGGATACGCCAGAACCGGAACTGATCGAATCAATCATACGAAAGCGGAATCTTTCCAGCCTGCAACAGGCGCTGGATAAGCTCCACCCTGCTGATATCGCTCATATCCTTGAGGCTCTGCCGCTGGAAGATCGGATGATTATCTGGGGATTGGTCAAAGCCGAGCAGGATGGCGAGGTATTGCTCGAGGTTTCCGATGCCGTCCGGCAAACGCTGATCGAGGATATGGACAGCGAGGAGCTGGTCGCAGCAACCGAGCAGCTCGATGCCGATGAAATTGCGGATCTGGCACCGGATTTACCCTTCGATGTCATGGAAGATGTTTTCCGGTCGCTCCCTACCGAAGAACGCGAACAACTGCGTGCCGCCATGTCCTATTCAGAGGATGCGGTAGGGGCGTTAATGGATTTCGATGTGATTACTGTGCGCGAAGATGTGCGTATTGAAGTCGTGCTGCGCTATTTGCGCAGGCTTGGTGAGTTGCCGGATCACACCGACCAGTTATTTGTAGTTGATCGTGATGAACAGCTGCATGGGGTTCTGCTGCTAAACCAGCTGCTGGTAAGTGACCCCGAAGCTACAGTGGCAGAAGTGATGACACGCGATACAGTCAAGTTTCAACCGGATGACAAAGCAGAACAGGCCACGCATGCTTTCGAACGTTATGATCTGGTTACCGCACCCATCGTCTCACTAGATGGAAAATTGCTGGGCCGGGTAACGGTCAACGCCGCGCTCGATTTCATACGCGAAAAAGCAGATCTTGAAGCGCGCAATCAGGCCGGTTTAAGTGAGGAAGAAGATCTGTTTGCACCCATCTGGAAAAGTGTGCGCAACCGCTGGGCATGGCTAGCCATCAACCTGGTCACAGCATTCATTGCTTCCCGCGTTATCGGACTATTTGAAGAATCCATCGAAAAACTGGTGGCTCTTGCGGCGCTAATGCCAATTGTGGCGGGTGTGGGCGGCAACTCGGGCAATCAGACCATCACCATGATCGTGCGCGCCATTGCGTTGGGACAGGTGAACAAGGACAGCACCTCCAAGCTGATCAGCAAGGAAATCGGTGTCAGCATCGTAAACGGTATTGTCTGGGGAAGCGTGGTGGGAATCTTCACTTATGCGCTCTACCATGACATGCAGCTGGGTTTGGTCATTGCGCTGGCCATGATGCTGAATCTGTTACTGGCCGCACTGGTTGGCGTACTTATCCCGTTGATACGCATTAAACTCGGACGCGACCCTGCACTGGGCTCCAGCGTCCTGATTACCGCCGTTACTGACAGTGGCGGTTTTTTTATCTTTCTGGGCCTGGCTACGTTATTTCTGCTTTGAAGTTTTAGCTTTGCCTGGGAACACAGACAGATAAAATTTATAGGCCAGATGCGGCAACAGGCGGTATAACGGCATACGCAGCCAGTGGCTGCGCCAGTAAAGCCACACTCGCGCGCATTTCGTTTTCCTGGAAGGATGGTCGGGATGCTGCGGCAACAGTGCCAGCGGTACACAATGATGCATGGCACGCCGTGCAATCCAGCCAGGTTGCTGGTCAAGCTGTTTTTCCAGATGCACCGAAATCGGCGATCGCAGCAGCACGCGGCTGAAATACAAACTGTAGAACAGCGGATTTCCCAGTCCGAGCTGGTTGGCACGGCCGATCAATTTCTGCTGAAAATCCGGCTGCTGATCGCTGAAAAACAGCAGCATCTCGTTAAAATCCAGTAAATGCCGCAAATCATCGGCCAGCTCATTGTTCTGAAACAGATTGACCGCACAGTGCAGCACCATATCTTCCGGGCTTAACACGTAAACCGCAGTATCTTTTGCCTTGACTGCCGCTTCCCGGAACAGCAGGGGATCAATGTTCAGCTTACCCAGTGGGGACGAAAGCGTATGGTGAACATCAACTTCAACACCACGCTCAGGGTGCACCAGTGCAGGGATTTCATGACTCCACTCGCGGTAGTAACGCTCGTCATAATCAGTCAGAGCGTGGTGTTGCCAGCCTTTCTTCAGCAAACTGGCTTCAATCCGGGCCAGACTCTCCTTCGGCACCAGCAAATCAAGATCGGCGAATATACGCCCTGCCGCGTTGGGCAGATCCTGCAACAGGTAAGCCATGCCCTTGAGCACAATGATAGGCAGGTCAGGATCGTCCAGCGCCCACATCACCCGGTTCAATTCCCAGCCTACTGATTGCTGCTGTTTCCTTGCCTGAATCAAAGCGGAACGCAGCAGATTAGCAGCCCGCACCGGAATCCGATCCAGCAATTCCTCTTTTTCCAGTCTGGCGGCAAGATAGCCAAGCAGTTTCACCCGCCTGGCCAACCGCAACAGCAACTCCCATTGCGGATTGCTGTACCCGGTCAGGGAAGTAGGCTGAATAATTGCTTCCAGCAATAACCGGTGATGATCTGCCCTGAAATCAGTCATCGGTCAGTTCATCCAGTGCTGCCAGCGCACTATCGAAACCGGAATACACCAGCTTGCGGCATTCACAGTTGCGAACCAGACTGGTTACCGCATCAAATGCAGTTTCCCCGAGCACCTCATAGTTGACTGCATTACTGGCAAGTAACAGAAAGGCCTCGGATTGCGGCAAGGGTTCCAGCTGCAAACTGGCATTGGCCGACCACTTCGGGAAAACAATCCAGCGGGCTTTTGCCGATTCATCAGATCGCTCAATACTTTCCTGCGGTGGTCGTACATGTGCAACCGTACCTTTGAGAGTGCCAGGTATTTCCGGCCCCAGCACGGCTTCCGGTAGGTAATCACGGATTACCTTGATGGATTGATTCTTGAGCGGCATCAGCCGGGGCAGTGGAAAAAAATTACCTGATTGCGGATCCATCAACCCAAATTCATCGGAAAACAAGCGATAGCCACGATGAATCAACGCTGTGCACAAGGTGGTCTTGCCGCTACCAGGCCAGGCTGGCAACAACAACACATGGCCATTGCGCTCCACGGCAGCAGAATGAAACAGCAACAGATGATTAATGCGCATCGCTATCGCCAGATTGATGCCCCACTCCAGCGTGGCCAGTGCCTGTTCTGCTGGAACAGGCGGGAAAGGAGAACGACCGTCTACCTCGAACTGAATCAACTGGGCAAATGGCCGCCTGATCGAACGCTTTGAAATGACTTGAACGTGAAATTCGGCAATCTCGGCTTCATCCATCAGCGCATAATGGGCATACATCCGGTGAAGCTGATCAGCGAGATAAGGCAACCGAGTACGAATGGACAGGTTGAATGGCCCCGCCTTTACACGCAGACCCGATCCGACAAGCAAAGCGCGGAACGTATCACGCGACAACTGCCCGACAATCACGCGTTTTCTTTCACTCTTGAAACCAGACCCAATGCCTCGTAACGCTGTAATGTTCTGTTAATTTGTGCAGAAAAATGCGTATCAGGCGGCAATGTAAAATATTCCGACAACTCCCGGCAAAGCGAGTCGAGCGTGGCGGGTGACTGATCAAGAATGGAGAGGATTTTCAAACCTATTTCATTCAGAAAATGGGTTTTCCCGGCTTCCCGTTGAAATACAATAAACTCCCCTTCTAAACTTTCTACGCGCAGTGCTGAAAAATAGTTCACACGCCAAATAAACTCCATTAAATCTGAATATCTACTTATGTATTAAAGATCAGCAAAAAAACCTCTACCTTGCAATGAGGAAAAAGCCCCTCCCGAAATTAAAATGCCACCTCCCGCCTGGCAATTCTGGGCCTGTATTTCCAAATCCTGTGATGCTTCTCCCAAAGTTGCCGTTGGCGTAAGGCCTAGATCATAGGTAGATCCACCAGGTTCTATAGGTCCATCTCCTGGATTAACACAAACAATTCGCGGCGCGCCCAGATCGTTTGTCACAGTAGCTGCCTGATTTGCTTCAGTTATCGCTCCTACCAAATTGCTCGTCCGAGCCAGTGCCGCACCACTATGCAGTGTCATAATGACCGGGATGGCAACCGTACTTTTCAGCAATCGCCTGCGCGCCGGTTGTGTGGCATTGACTACCTGTTGATGATTGGTTTCACTTGAAACAGGCTGTTTCTGTTTTTCGTTTTCAGACATGTTCAACCCCTTTTAACTCAATCCTGAAAAATGTTGTAGCAGTATAGCAACCTGAAAAAGTTATGCTTGTGCTATCCGCTTATCTGATCAACATGCACATTTCATGCCTGACCCTGCAATATATTTTTATTCCATAAAAAACAAGGCTATAAAACACTTTGTCAGCAGCAGCAGTCTCGCAAGCAATGCAAGTGTAAAAAAAATCGACATACTTTGATTCATTCCTAAACAATGGCCACTGTACTCACCCACAACGCCACATACTCAATTCATCCGCATTACATTCAACAACCCCAGTTGAATTTCCGCTCAGACAGGCAGCATTTTCGTTCCTGCCTGATCTCCCTGCCCATTCTTTTCCTGATGTTTGTAGAAGACGTAGTACAACACAGGTAACACCAGCAATGTCAGCATGGTTGAAGACAAAATACCGCCGATAACGACGGTTGCCAGCGGGCGCTGTACTTCCGCACCCAGGCCAGTTGCCAGTGCCATGGGAATAAATCCGACCGCATCGGTAAGCGCAGTCATCAATACCGGGCGGAGCCGTGTCAGCGCCCCGGTCTGAACGGCGTCTGCCAGTGCATGCCCCTCCTGCCGCAGCTCCCGGATAAAGGTCAGCATGACCAACCCGTTCATCACCGCGATTCCCGATAATGCGATGAACCCCACTCCGGCCGAAATGGACAGCGGAATATCACGCAGCCATAAAGCCAGCACCCCTCCCGTTAACGCAAAAGGTACGCCGGTAAATACCAGCATGCCATCGCGAAAATTGCCGAACATGGTATAGAGCACAACAAAAATCAGTATCAGCGCAACCGGTATCACGATCTGCAGGCGTTCCGCCGCTGAAATCATTTGCTCGAACTGGCCACCCCAATCCAGCCAGCAACCTGAAGGAACCTGTATTTTCTCGTTCACCAGCGCCTGCACTTCCTTGACGAAGGAACCCAGATCACGCCCGCGCACGTTGGCTGTCACCACCACCCGGCGTTTGCCGTTCTCGCGGCTGATCTGATTTGGTCCCTGCATGATCCTGAAATCAGCCACTTCTCCCAGTGTCACAAAAGCGGTCGAACCCGCCAGCGGCAACTGCCCCGCCAGCGGATCCACCCGTGTGCCGGGCTGAACCGGCAAGCCAAGAGGCAAATAACGCAATGCTTCCATATCGGCACGCAACGATTCTGGCAGGCGCACCTGCAATTCAAAGCGGCGATCTCCCTCGAAAATCAACCCGGCGCTCTTGCCACCTACGGCAATGGCCACCGCATCCTGCACATCGGCCACATTCAACCCGTAACGCGAAATACTGCTGCGATCAGTCTGGATGGATAACACCGGCAAACCAGTTACTTGCTCGACTTTCACGTCCGCAGCGCCTGGCACGGTGGCCACCAGTGCCTCGATGCGTTCGCCCACGGCGAGCAGCTTGTCCATATCATCTCCAAATATCTTGATGGCCACATCCGCTCTCACACCGGCAATCAGCTCATTGAAGCGCATCTCCACCGGCTGGGTAAATTCATAATTGTTGCCCGGCACCTGCAATACCGCTTTTTCCATAGCCCCAATCAGCTCATCCTTGGTCCGGTATTTGCCGGGCCACTCCGTTTGCGGTTTGAGAATGATGAAAATATCAGCCACACTGGGTGGCATCGGATCAGTAGCCACTTCGGCCGTGCCGATCTTGCTGAATACCCGCTCCACTTCAGGAAATGACTGGATCACCTTTTCCAGCTCGCCCTGCATGGCAATGGCAGTGGAAAGGCTGGTGCCGGGAATACGGATAGCATGCAATGCAATATCCCCTTCATTCAGGCTGGGTACAAATTCACTGCCCAGGCGGGTTGCAAGCAATACTGACAAAGCCATGGCGACGGCCGCCAGTGTGATGGTCAACCCCTGATTACGCATCACCCTGATCAGCATCGGCTGGTAGAAACGTTTGCACCATACGACAATCCGGCTTTCTTCATCTGCTACCTTGCCGGTCAGAAACAAAGCAACGGCAGCTGGCACAAAAGTAACCGACAATATCAGCGCGCCGAGCAATGCCGCCACCACAGTAAACGCCATCGGATGAAACATTTTTCCTTCCACACCTGACAGCGCAAAAATCGGCAGCAAATCGAACATGATGATCAACTGCCCGTAAAAAACTGCCCGCCGTACCTGTTGTGTGGCCGTAAACACCAGCTTCAGCCGTTCTTCCCGGCTCAGGGCCCGCCCCAGCCTCGCCTGTTCCTGCGCAAAACAACGGATGCTGTTTTCGATGATGACAATGACACCATCGACAATGATGCCGAAATCCAGCGCCCCCAGACTCATCAGGTTGGCGCTGACATGATTGGCCACCATGCCGCTGAATGTAAACAGCATCGACAGCGGAATCACCAGCGCAGCAATCACTGCCGCACGAAAATTACCGAGGAACAGAAACAGCACAACGATTACAAGGGATGCACCTTCAATCAGATTGCGCGCGACAGTGTGTATCGTGCCATCAATCAGCGTGGTGCGATCGTACACCGGAACAGCAACCACACCTGCCGGCAGAGCCCGATTGATTTCCGTGAGTTTCCTGGCGACTGCGTGTGCCACGGTGCGGCTGTTTTCCCCGATTAGCATATGTGCCGTTCCCAGCACCACCTCTTCACCATTGCGGGTAGCCGCACCGGTACGCAATTCCTTGCCAATCAGGATGTCGGCTACATCCTTGATGCGTAGTGGCGTTCCCTGCCGGCTTCCCAGCGTAATCTCGCCGATTTCATCCAAATTGCTGACCTGGCCGGGCAGACGTACCAGATACTGCTCTCCCCGTTTTTCGATATAGCCTGCTCCCAGATTAAGGTTGTTGCGCTCAAGCGCTGCCACGATTTCCTGCAGCGTCAATCCGTAGGCAACAAGCTTTTCCGGGTAGGGCGTAACGTGATACTGCTTGACGAATCCGCCGATGGTGTTGATTTCGGTTACACCTTCCACCATGCGCAACTGCGGGCGGATGATCCAGTCCTGGATTTCGCGCAGATCGGTCGGCGTGTAGGCTGTTCCATTGGATTTGCGCGCATCCGTCGTACTTTCAACCGTCCACATGAATATCTCGCCCAAGCCGGTGGAAATCGGCCCCATTGCCGGTTCGATACCGGCGGGCAGCTGCCCTTTTGCTTCCTGAATACGCTGACCGACCAGCTGGCGGGCAAAATGAATATCCACACCTTCCTTGAATACCACCGTCACCTGGGAAAGCCCATACCGGGACAAAGAGCGTGTGTAATCCAGCCCAGGCAATCCCGCCATGATAGTTTCAACCGGAAAAGTGATGCGCTGCTCGGATTCCATCGGCGAATAACCCGGTGCGGCCGTATTGATCTGCACCTGCACATTGGTAATGTCCGGAACGGCATCAATCGGCAGCTTCTGATAGCTGTAAAATCCCAGAACAGCCATGGCCAGCACGGCCAGCAGCACCAGCCCGCGCTGCCGGATCACTGCTGCAAGCATACGTTCAAACATGAGCGCACTCCCCAACCGGCTTACGGCAGCCATCTGCATGACAAAAGAACATCAGACCTGCAAAACCTGGAACAAGACGATATTGCAACGAAACAACCGGCATGCTCTCAGTGATCATGCGCTGCTCCTGCCTTGCCCAGTTCCGATTTGATGACAAAGCTGTTGCTCGCGGCGTAATCTTCGCCTGCGGACAAACCGTCGATCACCTCGGCCATCTGGTCATCACTGCGCCCCAGTTTGAGTGGGCGCATTTCGAAATACTCTCCATACCGGCCAAATACAACCGACTGATTTCCCATTGCCTGCACTCCTTCCAGCGACACCGCCACCGGAACCTCAACTGCTTCAGTCAGCAAATCGGCCTTGACGAACATGCCGGGACGCCATTGTTCATCCTGATTATCGAGCTGCACCCGGGCAACTGCGGTGCGAGTCTGCTCATCAAGCAACGTCGTCACATAAATCACCTCGCCTTCCTGCGTCAGATCATAGGCATTTGCCCGGATAACTGCCCGCTGCCCGATATGAACCTGGTGCAGATTGCCAGGGAATATTCTGACAGCCGCCCAGATCGTGGAAATATCGGCAATGATAAATACGGTTTTATCCTCCTTGACGGCCTCCCCGGTAACGATCGCTTTATCGATGACAATCCCGGAAATTGGGGAACGGATTTCATAACGGGCCAGATTTTTCCTGGACAAACCAGATTCCGGCTGCACACCCAGTGCCAGCAGGCGCTCAGCCGCCAGTTTTGTTGTAATACTGGCTTCTTCCCGCTGTTGTTGGGCAGTAAGGTAATCTTGCCTGGCGGTGATCTTCTCCTGCCACAATTGTTCCTCCCGATCGTAGATCGTCTGCGCCAGTACCTGGCGCCGGAGAGCAAGCAAATACTGACTGCGCAGGTCAGCCAACATGGCACTCTCCATAACAGCAAGCACTTCGCCTTTTTTCACCTTCTGCCCATGATGGCGCTCAATCGACACCACCATGCCAGGTAAACGGGGCACGACATGCACAATATTATGCTCGTTGAAGATGATCTCGCCCGGCAGGGTAATCTGCGAGCGGATCACAGCCGGACCGGCGGTAGCCAGTTCAATTCCGCTGCTTCGCATCGTTGCATCAGACATTTCCACACGCGCCTCGATCTGGCTGTGATTCCAGCGATAGGTTTTCCCCTGATATTCAGCGGCGATGACCAGCTCGAAAGAATGCGGCTCTCCCACTTCCTGATCACTGACCAGATAATCGCTCTCCGGCCGGAAGTGAAATAGTTCAGCCGACCTGCCAAGGCGCGACAGGGCCACGGTTACATTCGTTTCTGCCGGTGACAAGGGTTGTTTCTTCAGATACGGATAGATTCTGAACTGGGGAAATGTACCGCTTTCGTGAATGGTCAGTTCCAGACCCAGATCATCTTTCGTGAATAGCTCTCCCCCTTTGGGGCCTGTCACGGGTTCAGATACATCTCCTTTTTTTGCAGTGGAAAATGGCTCCACGACATCCGGCAATCCGGATTGATCCCGGGTCAGCAGCCATGTTCCCAGTAAAACTCCGGCCAGAATCACCGCAACGACGGGTAATCGCCCAGACATGTTCATTGAATATGCTCCTTCCCTTGATTGTTAAGTCTTGCGGAATCCCCGGCAGAATCGGCCAGCGACCCGGCAATCAGTTGCTCGATTGTATTGACCAGGCGCTGATAATTGGCCAGCGCCCGCACATAAAGAATACGGTTCTGAAAAAAGGCACGCTGGGCATCCAGCATTTCCAGAAAACTGAATTTTGCCCAGCTGGTACCCCCTGATTGGTGATTTTCGAAGGCATTTTGCGCACCTGGCAACACTTCGTCGCAATACCCTGATTTCATTCCGGGCTGCCAGCAGATTCTCGTAGTTACGCGTAAATTCGGTTCTGAGTTGTAATTCGACCGACATCCGCTCATCCATTGCCTTGTTCAGGCGCTGGCGGGCTTCCAGTTCATTTCCCTGATTGCGGTTAAAAATTGGAATGGGAATCGACATGCCCACCACGGCAGTAGTGTCATCCGTTCCCAGATAACGCCGAACTCCTGCGCCAACTGTTATGTCCGGAATTTTTGCCTTTTCCAGCTCAACCATTGCCTCGCGTTGTGCAATATTTTTCAGGCTTTGCAACACAAGCGGATTAGCTTCAAGACGGTTTATCAGCAGATCAAATCCGGGTATTTCGACAAACGATTCCAGCTCCCCAGCACTTGGCCGAATCGAGGTTCTGCCTCACCCCAAAGCAAGCCGAGCCTCATTCTGGCAGCAGCCAGGTTGCGCCGGGCCTGTTCCAATTCGATACTGCGGTGAGATAACGCGACTTTCGAACGAATCGCCTCCATGGGGGGCGCTTTTCCTGCATCAACCCGTTTGATTACGGATTCCATCGCAGTCCGGACCAGATGCAGGGTATCTTCCAGCACACTCACCTGCGACTGGTTCTCCAGTACATCGACAAAGGCACTGGCTGTGCGGGCGATGATCTCCAATCGTTTGGCAGCATACGCCTGATCCGCCTGTTCCTGACCCAGCGTCGCTACATTTATCCGGGCTGATCGCTTACCACCAAGCTCAATCAGCTGGCTGATGCGAAAAGTCGTAAATTTTGAATGGCTTTATTGGAAGAATTGATATCTTCTGCCTCGATACTGAAATCAGGGTTGATGAACAAGCCTGCCTGCAGTTTCAAGCCCTCCTGTGCGGCCACCTCTCTGGAAAAGGCTGCCAGTTCGGGGTTATTCTGCAAAACCAGCTGTAATACCTGTCCCAGGACAAGATCACCCTTTTCGCTGATATTGCTGGCCTGCTGTCCTTCCCCACCCTGCACAGCGCCCACCTCAGCATGTGCCATTCCTGTCACTATGCATGCCAGAAACAACATCACATGTACTGGGGGAAATACACCCAATTGTTTTTTGATTACCTGATATTTCATCATGATGATTGATAACGAAATCGTGCTGTGAATATGGATTGATACACACAGCAAATGAATCGGATCGCCAGGTCAATATCCGTTTTCATGCGGAACCAACATGTCTTTCCGGCGATTGACCAGCTTTACAAGGGTAATTAGCCAGCCAGAAAACGGTCAGGCAAGCAGCCGGGGAGGATGATAAAGACGATTGGGTATGGTTTCCGGGAAAGTGCTGTCAACCGTGACTAGCAACATTTCCCTGGTATCGGCAGTATTGATCTGCAATGATGGCGAGAAATAAAACGGGTGGAACTGACCCGCGGCATGCAGGCATAAATGCGTGGCGGCATCCAGATCGACATTGCCGTCAAGTGCATGGTGCAGCTCAAGATGTGCATCCGGATACATCAGAAACAGTTCCCTGTAATGATGATGCGCCAGTTCATGTGCGAATACCTTGCCGTTGAACGACCATCCAAATGTATTTGCCAACATGCTGACAAGAAACGCCAGGACAATCAGTCTGACTGCAGAAGGTTTATTCATTGAAAACGGCTGATACTCATATTGAACTGCAGCCAATGTATCACGAAAACACAGATTTCCGCCATTTCGTACCCGACTGGAATGCCGAAGGAACAACCCGGTAGCCGGATCGGAAAAATCCTGGGCTAGAATAGCGTTACCCCTTCTTTCGCCAGCATCTCCACCAATGCTATCAATGGCAATCCGATCAATGCATTGGGATCTTCCCCGGTGATACGCTCAATCAACACGATTCCCAACCCTTCCGCTTTTGCACTGCCGGCACAATGATAAGGCTGCTCCCTGGCAAGATAGCATTCAATCTGGCTATCGCTCAGTTCACGATATTTCACCGCACAAGGTACAACACGTGTCTGCAGACGGGATGTACGACTGTTGAACAGGCATAACGCCGAATGAAAAACAACCTCCTTGCCGCTCATCAGACGAAGTTGCCGGACAGCATTTGCATGATTCAGTGGCTTGCCCAGCTGCATATCACCCAAAGCTGCAACCTGATCAGCCCCGATAATGAGTGCATCGGGAAACTGCTCTGCCACTGCATGCGCCTTTTCCTTCGCCAGCCGCAAAGCTGTCGCTTCAGGCGCTTCTCCAGGCAGAACGGATTCATCCACGGCCGGGCTGGCAGTGTCAAAGGGAATTTGCAGGCGGCGCAACAATTCACATCGGTAAATCGAGCTGGAACCCAGCACGAGCGGAGGGCAATTTCTAAGATTTTTCAAAATATTATAGTAGTATGCTGGTTTGTGATTTTGACACCGTGTTATAAAAAATATAACATGCGCGCCTTATGTCCGACCAACTCGTTATAGATACACTGGATTTCATCCGAAACGGTAAAGCACTTCGGGGAAGTATCCCTTTGCATGACCTGCAACGTCTTGGAAGCTATTTATTGGACTCAACGGGGGAATTGACTTACGAGATTAGCGGCCAGCTGGATGACCTTAACCGACCAATGCTGGAAATAGCTGTTAACGCCACGCTCGATTTAAGTTGCCAGCGTTGCCTAAAAACAATCGGGTATGTACTTGATGTTAAAACAACACTGCTTTTAGCCAGAACCGAGGATGAATTGGCACTGTACGACGAGGATATTTTTGTAGATGCAATTTACGCCTCGAATGAGCTCGATATTCTGGCTCTGGTAGAAGATGAAGCCATCCTGAGCCTGCCGGTTTCTCCCCGGCATGAAGATACCGGATGCCACATTTCAGCGGAAACAGAAACACACGAAGATATTGAAAAAAAACATCCTTTTTCCATATTGGCATCGCTGAAGCATCCACACTGAATTTTGATATTCACTGAATCGTTTTTACTCTGGAGTTAAACATATGGCTGTACAACAAAATAAAAAATCTCCTTCAAAACGCGGGATGCACCGTTCTCACGATGCACTAACCAATCCACCGCTTGCGATTGAACCCACTACTGGAGAAACTCATTTGAGGCACCATATCAGCCCAAATGGTTTTTATCGTGGTAAAAAAGTAATTAAAACCAAAAACGACGAATAATCGTAATTCTTTTTCACTGAACCGATCTTGTTGCCAAATTCTGACAAGTGAATATAACGGTAGCAATTGATTGCATGGGTGGCGATCACGGCCCGCATGTTACAGTTCCATCCGCTGTCGAACACTTACAGCACGATACTGAAACCAACATCATTCTGGTTGGCAAGCCCGAAATTGTCACCAAGGAGCTTGATAAACTCAAGGTTTCACCCAACCCTCGGCTCAGATTACATCCGGCGAGTGAAGTGGTAGGCATGGATGAACACCCTGCCATAGCTTTGCGCAACAAGAAAGACTCTTCCATGCGGGTAGCGATCAAGCTGGTCAAAAAAGGTGAAGCCCAGGCATGTATCAGTGCGGGGAATACGGGTGCATTACTTGCCACATCGCGATTTGTTCTTAAAACCATCCCAGGGATAGATCGCCCTGCGCTGGCAGTGATTCTTCCTACAATTTCCGGGCATACCTATGTACTGGATCTGGGAGCAAACGTTAACTGTACGGCTGAACATCTGTTCCAATTTGGCATGATGGGAGCCGCCCTGGTTGCATCAATCGAGAACAAACCCAATCCGAGTATCGGGTTGCTGAACATCGGTGAAGAAGAAATCAAGGGTAATGATGTAGTCAAGCAAGCAGCCGAGCTGTTCCGTTCCAGTGATTTGAACTTTTACGGCAACATTGAAGGTGATGATATTTACCGCGGGACGACCAATGTAGTAGTATGCGACGGCTTTGTTGGCAATGTTGCTCTTAAAACTTCAGAAGGATTGGCCCAAATGCTGGCAAGCTACCTGCGCGAGGAGTTTAAACAATCTCTGTTCACCAGACTGGCAGGGCTTGTAGCATTACCGGTTATCAACGCTTTTAGAAGACGAGTCGATCATCGTCAATATAATGGAGCAAGCTTGCTCGGGTTACGAGGGGTCGTCATCAAAAGTCACGGATCAGCTGATAGCCACGCATTCCGTTGCGCCATCAAACGTGCCGTGGAAGAAGTTCGCGGCGGCACTTTGCGGAACATTGTTGAACACATTGAAACATTGCAGCAAAACATTGCACAACCGGCATCAGTAGAATGAGTAGCTGAACATGACCATGTATTCACGGATTATTGGTACCGGTAGCTATCTACCGGAAAAGATCCTGACCAACCAGGATCTTGAGTCAATGGTTGATACCAGCGACGAATGGATACGAACCCGTACTGGTATCGAACAGCGTCATATCGCTGCCGAAGGCCAGATGGCGAGTGACCTTGCTCTTAAAGCAAGTCAAAATGCCATAGATGCTGCAGGCCTCCAGGCAAAGGATATTGATCTGATCATTGTTGCAACAACAACACCAGATATGATTTTTCCTAGCACGGCTTGTATTTTGCAGAACAAGCTAGGCACATCCCGTGGACCAGCGTTTGATATTCAGGCAGTTTGTAGTGGATTTATTTACGCACTGGCCACAGCAGATATGTTTGTCAGCTCGGGGAAAGCCCGTAATGCATTAGTAGTTGGTACAGAAGTTTATTCACGCATCATGGACTGGAACGATCGCACTACCTGCGTTTTGTTTGGCGATGGTGCGGGAGCTGTAGTACTTGCACGCGATCAAAAACCCGGTATCCTTTCGTCCCATTTGCATGCGGATGGGAGTTACAATCAAGTCCTCTCTGCTCCTGCTTCAATCCATTCCGGCAAAATACAAGGCACACCTTTCGTTACCATGGAAGGAAGCACGGTTTTCAAATTTGCTGTCAAAGTCCTGGAAGAGGCAGTGTTAGAAGCTTTGCAAGAAAATCAGCTACAAGCCTCCGATATCGACTGGTTAATTCCACACCAAGCCAATATCCGCATTATCACTTCAACAGCAAAAAAACTGGGAATCCCTGAGGAAAAGGTGGTGAAAACAGTTTCACAACATGGCAATACTTCAGCTGCATCTGTTCCTCTGGCACTTGATCAGGCGGTGCGCGATGGGCGCATCCTACCCGGCCAACACATCATACTGGAAGGCGTAGGAGGTGGTTTCACCTGGGGATCTGTTCTGGTACGTTGGTAAACAAATATGAAGATTGCTTTCGTTTTCCCCGGTCAGGGTTCACAAACTGTCGGCATGATGGGTGCTTACACAGAACTTTCATTGATACGAGAAACCTTTACCGAAGCATCGGACATTCTGCAACAGGATTTGTGGTCCTTAACCAGTAATGGACCTGAAGATAGCCTAAACCTCACTACCAATACCCAGCCCGTAATGCTGACTGTGGCTATTGACAGAGCGTGGCGGCAAAGCTGGTGGAACCAGGCCGTATTTTATGGCTGGGCATAGCCTTGGTGAGTATGCCGCATTGGTAGCTGCCGAGTCACTCACTTTTGCTGACGCCCTGAAACTGGTACGTTACCGCGCAACAGTAATGCAAGCCACTGTTCCAGAGGGAACAGGAGGTATGGCTGCCATTGTCGGGCTGGATGATGATATGGTTTCCTCTGTGTGTACTGAAGTAATGCATGCGACACCCGGCACTTCACTTGAACCGGCAAACTTCAATGCGCCTGGCCAGGTAGTAATAGCTGGCCACATTCAAGCGATCACCCAGGCAGTAACGCTAGCAAAATCAAAAGGAGCAAAGCTGGCAGTTATATTGCCAATGAGCATTCCCTCGCACTGTTCGCTTATGCAACCCGCAGCAGAAAAACTGGCTATATTGTTAAAGGAAATCCAGTTACAACCTCCACAAGTTCCTGTTTTACACAACGCAGATGTCGGGTCGCATTCGGAGGCTACTTCCATTCGGGAAATATTGGCGCGCCAGCTTTATAATCCCGTTCGCTGGACAGAAACAATCCGTGCCATCGCATCTCAGGGGGTAAAGCATGTTGTGGAATGTGGCCCGGGCAAGGTTTTATCTGGCCTAAACCGGCGCATTGATAAGAGTCTTGAAAATATTGCGTTAACTGATCCAGATTCTTTTTACAAAACAATTGAAGCGCTGAAATAATATCCCGGCACCGTATTGTTAGAAATAATTCACCCAACTTCTCACAAACTTTTGCATGCTATTAGATCGTAAAATTGCCTTGGTAACAGGCGCAAGCCGCGGAATCGGCAAAGCCATTGCGTTGGAACTGGGCAAGCATGGTGCCGTAGTCGCAGGAACTGCCACCTCCGAAAACGGAGCCAACCATATTAACCAGTATCTTGGCGAAGCGCGTATTCCAGGCATGGGATTAGTCATGGATGTCAGCAATACCGATCAGATTAATAATGGGATTGAAACTATACAAAAATCGCTGGGTGATGTTGCAATACTGGTAAATAATGCTGGCATTACACGCGACAATCTGCTAGCCCGTATGAAGGATGATGAGTGGGATAGCGTGGTTCAGACCAACTTGAAATCTGTATTCTGTCTTAGCCGCTCTGTTTTGCGTGCCATGATGAAAGCGCGCAGTGGACGAATCATCAATATTTCCTCGATAGTAGGTGCAACCGGCAATCCCGGGCAAACCAACTATGCGGCGGCCAAAGCCGGAATGATGGGGTTCAGCAAATCGCTCGCAAAGGAGATTGGTAGCAGGAATATCACCGTAAACTGCATAGCGCCCGGTTTTATCGATACCGATATGACGCGCTCGCTTTCAACAGATCAACAACAGGCACTGATCCAGCATATTCCTCTTGGCAGATTGGGGCGCGCGGAAGATATTGCTGCAGCCGTCCTTTTTCTGGCCTCTCCTGCTGCGGATTACATCACAGGAGCCACGTTGCATGTAAATGGCGGAATGTATATGGAATAACCGGGTACAAACCCTTTTTACCCGGAATTTCCCAGAATGATCAATGATTCGTTTTTAAGCAGTAAAAGGCCATGCCTGCAATGTGTGCAGGTTTTGCCAGTAGTTTGAAATTTGTTAAACTTGCAGAAATTTTTTACCTGAAAAGGATGAGGTGCATCAATGGAAATCACTGAAATAGAAGAGCGTATCAAGAAAATCGTAGCTGAACAGTTGGGTGTCAATGAATCCGATGTTAAAAATGAATCCTCATTTGTCAGCGATCTGGGCGCAGACTCACTCGATACCGTTGAACTCGTCATGGCGCTTGAGGAAGAATTTGAGTGCGAAATCCCCGATGAGCAAGCTGAAAAAATCAATACCGTCCAGGAGGCAATTGATTTTGTGGCAGCTAATGCAGCTCAGTAAAAATAGATTTTTTAATGATTCACTGGAGTTGTTTTGTCCAAACGTAAAGTAGCAATTACCGGGCTGGGTATTGTTTCGCCTGTCGGCAATTCGGTTCCCGAAGCGTGGGAAAACATCATAGCCGGGAAATCCGGTATTACACAGATCACTCGCTTTGATATCTCGGATTTTTCCTCGAAAATTGCGGGAGAAGTCAAGGAATTTGACGTCGCGGAATATCTTTCCCCAAAAGAAGCACGCCGTATGGATATTTTTATCCAGTATGGAATGGCAGCAGCCATTCAAGCGATTAAAGATGCTGGGATCAGTGATGTCACCGGGTTCAATGCAGAACGTATCGGTGTCAACATCGGTTCCGGCATTGGTGGCTTGCCCATGATCGAGAATACCGATGCTGCCTATCATGCGGGTGGTCCCCGGAAAATCTCCCCTTTCTTTATCCCCAGCACCATCATCAATATGGTGGCGGGTAACCTGTCCATCATGTTTGGTTATAAGGGCCCCAATCTTGCAATCGTCACAGCTTGCACGACCGCCACTCACTGCATAGGCAGCTCTGCCAGAATGATCGAGTACGGTGATGCAGATATCATGATTTGCGGTGGGACGGAATCGTGCGTCACACCATTGGCGATAGGTGGATTCGCTTCAGCTCGTGCCTTATCGTCAAACAATGATAACCCAGCAACTGCCAGTCGGCCGTGGGATATGCAAAGAGATGGATTCGTCCTGGGAGAAGGTGCGGGTATCCTTGTTCTGGAAGAAATGGAGCATGCAAAAAAACGTGGTGCAAAAATTTATGCAGAACTGGCCGGATTCGGCATGAGTGCCGACGCCCACCATATGACTGCACCCTGTGAAGATGGAGAAGGTGCAGCCCGCTGTATGGTGAATGCATTGACTCATGCCAATATGAATGTGAATGAGCTTCACTATATCAATGCACATGGAACATCAACGCCTCTGGGAGATATTGCAGAAACAATCGCAGTCAAACGCTGCTTCGGTGAACATGCAAAAAATCTGGCAGTCAGCTCCACAAAATCAATGACAGGACACTTGTTGGGAGCAGCTGGTGGCGTAGAAGCCATTTTCTCTGCTTTAGCCATTCACCACCAAATTGCTCCCCCCACTATCAACCTTGATGAACCCGATCCCGCATGCGATCTGGATTATGTGCCAAACAATGCCAGAAAAATGAAAATTGATGCTGCCCTGTCAAATTCATTCGGGTTTGGTGGAACTAACGGTACACTGGTTTTCCGGAAAATCTGAGTATCATTTCCAGGTTTTCCGGGATGTACTGGATAGGCCATTGGCAACCGTCAAAGCCCAATCCAGTACAACCGAATTTACCTATTCCAGAACCTTTCGAACCATTCAGGGCATGAACGGTTAACTTAATACCCGGCACATGTCCAAACCAGCACTTTTTCTGAAGCCAGTCATCATGGCTTTAGTCTTTATACTTGTTAGCTTAGGCGTGTTCTCGGCCTGGTTTTATCAGCTCGCCACCACTCCGATAAAATATCCAGTATCAACAATTGAATTTTCCATTGAACCCGGAAGCAGCCTGCGCAATATCGCACGGCAATTAACCGAAGCTGACATCCTCCCTGACGAGTGGTCTTTCATACTGCTTGCGCATATTACGGGACATAACGCATCGCTCAAAGCTGGAGACTATCAACTTTCCAGTGATCTATCACCATTAGGTCTGCTGGAATACCTTGCGCAGGGAAAAGTCAGGCAATATGCCATCACCTTTCTTGAAGGGTGGACCTTCTCACAGCTCAGAAACATACTGAACGAACATCCGGCTCTGCGGCACGAATCCGGGAAACTCGACGATCTGGAATTGCTACGTGCAATCGGAGCAAAAGAATCTCGAGCTGAAGGACTTTTCTTTCCGGATACCTATTTCTTTACCAGAAACAGTAGTGATCTGACTATTCTGAAACGCGCCTATCAAGCCATGCAACAGCACCTTGAAACAGCATGGCTGGCGCGGCAAGATTCTCTGCCTCTGAAAAATCAATATGAGGGTCTGATTCTGGCTTCAATTATAGAAAAAGAAACCGGGGCAAATCGTGAGCGTGCCCAGATTGCCGGTGTATTTATCAATCGCCTGCGCCTCAATATGAGGCTTCAGACCGATCCGACTGTAATTTACGGCATGGGAAACAAATTTGACGGAAATCTGCGCAAAATTGATCTACAGACCGACCATGAATACAATACATATACCCGTTCCGGATTGCCCCTCACACCCATTGCCATGCCCGGGCTGGCTTCTATCCAGGCAGCTTTCAATCCCGCAACGACAGATGAGCTTTATTTTGTTGCCAGAGGTGATGGCTCCTCCCAATTTTCATCCACCTTGGCAGAGCATAACCGTGCCGTCCTGAAGTATCAGAAAAATCGACCATAAAGCATTCTATCCATCAACCCGCTCCTGACAGTGGCGTATTTGTCCAGAAGAAGCCTCTCCCCTTTCCTTGATTGGCAAGGCATCGGGAAATAATTTGAGCCTAACATGACATTTTCACTCATTATTCCCACCCTGAATGAAGCTGGAAATATCGATCCACTACTATCCAGCATCTTTTCGCTTGATACCCTGGGAAATCAATTTGAAGTCATTATCGTCGATGACGGTTCTACTGACGGAACTCCCGACAAAGTCAGGCAGTGGCAAAAAACGCATGATGTACGTCTGATCGAAAGACGCGCACAGCCTGACCTGACCGGCTCCATACTCGATGGAACAGCCGCCGCCAGATATGAAATGATTGCTGTCATGGATGCGGATCTGAGTCACCCGCCGGACAGACTGGCCGCCCTGATTCAGCCTGTAGTGGATGGTACTCACGACATCACCGTCGGCAGCCGGTACATAGCAGGCGGGAATACTATCAACTGGCCTTTCTACCGGCGCTGGCTGTCACGGGCTGGTGGCTGGCTGGCACGCAGCATTTGTGATGTCAACGATGCCACTTCCGGTTTCTTTGCCTTCCGGAAAGAATTGATTGGAAATATCACAAAAAATGCGCGTGGCTATAAAATTTTGCTCGAATTACTGATGACCGGACAAGGCCAGCTGCGCATCAAAGAAATACCCATCAGTTTTCGTGATCGACAGCATGGCAACTCCAAGCTTTCCCTCACCCATCACCTTGCCTATTTGTTGCAGCTCATCACTCTGGCAGGGGGTACCGTTTCTCTCCACACAGCCAGCCGCTTCGCCCTGGTTGGATTTCTCGGAGTTTTCGTTGATGTATTCATTTTTCAATGGATGACCGGACATGGAGCCAGCCTGGCTTCTGCCCATATCTCCAGCTTCATCGCGGCAGCCAGTTTCAACTATGCCCTGAATTCAAAATGGTCATTCCGGTTACATCATGCGGGCCATTTGCAATGGAAACAATTTGCCCGTTTTCTGACAGTGGGTGTATTTGCAATGCTTCTAAGGGGGGCTGTCCTCGCATGGCTGGTCCATACCTGGGATATGCCCGCCGAATGGGCAATCTTCCCCGCAATCCTGATCACTGCGATGGTGAACTATCTCGGCTCCGCTTTTTATGTATTCCCACGGACAGAACCTCCTGTTTCTACCGATACACGGTGGCGCATTGCCTCTGTAGGTGTCGCGTGTTTCGTTATCCTGTTACGCCTGGTTTACATGGATGTAGCGCAACTGATACCTGATGAAGCGTATTACTGGCAATATGCACAGCACATGGCTCTGAGCTTTTTCGATCATCCGCCAATGGTGGCCTGGTTGATCTGGCTGGGAACTGCACTGGCCGGGCAGAATGAATTTGGCGTCAGAATCGGTGCTTTCCTGTGCGGGTTGATTGCAATGGCTTATTTATTCGCTCTTGCATGCAACCTCTACGATAAATCCACGGCCATGCGCTCGGTATTATTGTTCGTCATCATGCCATTTGGTTTTGCAACAGGATTGGCAATGACACCGGATGCCCCATTGATTGCCGCCTGGGTAGCCACACTCTACTACATGGAACGCGCTTTGCTTGCCAATAAGAGCCAGGCATGGCTTGGGGTCGGCATTGCTTTCGGACTGGGAATTTTATCCAAATATACACTCGGACTGCTTGGTATCGCTGCACTGGTTTATGTCATTCTGGATCCGGTTGCACGCCGCTGGTTGCTGCGCCCCCATCCTTACCTTGCTGTATTGGTCGCACTGCTACTGTTCAGCCCGGTAATCATCTGGAATATGGAAAATAACTGGGCTTCCTTCCTGTTCCAGACCGGTAGGGTTGGCAACACACAGCATGAATTTGCCACTCATCAATTATTACTCCAAATTGCAACCGTACTGACGCCGGTCGGTCTGGTTGCCGCCGTTCTCGCACTACGATCCATCGCCCTGCATTACCGTGAAGCACCTCGCAAACATCTCTTCATCGCCGTGTTCACCGGAGTTCCCTTGCTGGTTTTTCTGGCCATCAGCACTTTCGATTCCCTGCGTTTTCACTGGACCAGTCCGCTCTGGCTGGCGCTGATCCCTACCATGGCCTGGATGATCGGTCAGAATGGAATATCCGGAAACATTCCAGCACAGCTCCGCACGGCCTGGCGGCCGATGATCACCATATCCCTACTGGCTTATGCCTTCGTTCTGCATTACGTCACACTGGGCATACCCGGGTTACCTTACCAATTCCTGAGCGAACACTATTTCTGGAAAGAAACGACAGCAGAAGTCGAGAAAATTGCAGGAGAAATCAGACAAACGACTGGAAAAGAGCCCATCGTAGTCGGAATGAGCAAATGGTCAGCTGCTAGTGCGCTTGCGTTTTACAGCAAGGCACCTGTTCTGGATATTCAGTCACGCAACCTGTTCGGGCAACACGCTGCCATGTACAGTTTCTGGAATCCGATCCCTGCGCCTTCTGGCCGGCCGGTACTATTGATCGGGATGAAGCAACAGGCGTTGGAATCCAGTGCCGCAACGGGAAATTTTGAGGACAAACTGATCAATACAGGAGAGATACATTCCCGTCCAGTCTATCGACAGGATGGCCTCTTGTTGCGCACACTTTACTACCGGACAGCCGAAGGCTACCGTGGCAACACCACCCCATAGCCATTTCCAGTCAGAAAGAGGAATTGACTGGCTTTTTCAGTGATGGTGGCCAAAATACACCCCTATTAACCATATTGTGCCGATTCCCAGAACAATAAGTATGACTTGCTGAACAGTTGCCCCGATTTCAGGACGTTTATGCAGGCTGGGAATCAGATCAGACATTGCTACGTAAATCATGCTTGCAGCAGCCAGAGCCAGAATAGGTGCAATCATGTGATCCAGCTGATACAGCATGAAATAGCCCAGCAGACCGCCAAGCAGGGTTGCAACCCCCGATAACAGATTTAGCCAGAGTGCGCGTGCCCGGGTAAAACCCGAATTGAGCAGGATGATAAAATCACCTGCTTCCTGTGGAATTTCGTGTGCAGTAATGGCAATGGCTGTCACAATTCCAAGCTGGATATCAGCCATGAAGGCTGTTGCAATCAAAATGCCATCCACAAAATTATGGAAAGTATCCCCCAACACGATCATCATGCCGCTACGTCCATGATCATGAACTTCAGCCGGTTTCAGCTGGACAGCGGTTTCATGCCCTTCGCATTCGGACAAATGACAATGGCGCCATAGCAAAAGTTTTTCCAGAATGAAGAAAATAAGAATGCCCAACAGCAAAACCATCGTTAGCTGCCTGGGAGATTCCGTAAGTTCAAGCGCTTCAGGCAACGCATTCAAGAAGGCTGCACCAAGAAGTGCGCCAATTGCGTAGGAAACCAGTATGGAAATCCATTGATTGCTACGTACATTCAGGGCGAATAAAGCTGCCAGTCCAATACTCAGCAGACCGCTGGCTACACTGGCAAAGATGATCCAGGCTAACACTGGCATAAATTGTGTACCACACTAATCAGAATTGGGGAGAAACGCTATCGATTGCTAGAGATTGAAGTGCTGATGGGAAATAACGGTATAAAGCTGAGGATTATTCTCAGAGTTCAATCAATTTCTGGTAGGCATAGATAAAAATACGGTTGTAACTGCATTACAACTTCTATTCTTTGACAGGTTGTGTCAACCATAACAAGCCAGCCATTCTCCCTGTTTTTCCATCGCGGCGGTAAGAATAAAATTTCTCAGGGTCACTGAATGTGCAGTAATTACCACCATAAACCTGTTCCACCCCACTGTGACGCAATCTCTGTCGTGCCAGATCAAACAGGTTGGCGTACCACTTCCCTTTTTCCTTACCCGGTAAAAATGCACAAACGGCTTGAGGATCGTACTCGGCAAACCGGGTACGCACCTCATCCCCCACCTCAAAATATCGAGAACTAATTGCCGGACCCAGCCAAGCCATGAGCTGATCACTATGACTGAACTTACGTAACTCTTTTACAGTATTTTCGATCACCCCTCCGGCCAGCCCGCGCCAGCCTGCATGGGCTATACCCACTACACTGCCAGCCTGATCGCACAGCATGACCGGCAAACAGTCCGCCACCAGAACCGCACAGACTACACCGGGACGACGACTCATCGCAGCATCGGCTTCCAGTGTTTCATTACCGGAATCCACCCAGATTGATTTTGTACCGTGCACCTGGATCAGCCAGCACGGATCTTCAGGCAGATACTGGCGCAGCTGGCTACGATTTTGTTGAACAATGAGCGGATCATCATCCACATGATTTGCCAGATTCAATCCGGCATAAATTCCCTGACTCTTTGTAACCGCACCGATGTTCCGGGTGATAAACAGGGCGTTGACATTCGCAGGCGCAGGCCAATCCGGCACAATCCGCTCCATGGTCAGGGTAATGCCCCAATTACCCGGCCAAACAATGCGGGACCGATATCGGATAGTCGCACCTTCTCACTCCGCTATAGAGGAATATAACCTGGCAAATACATCACAAACCCGGTCTATTTGCTCGGTCGTGTGGGCGGCATTAATGCTGCACCGAACCAGCGACTTCCCTTCCGGCGCAGCAGGCGGCAGCACCAGGTTCACATAAATGTCATGCTCCATCAATCCATTCCATAAAGCCAGTGCCTGCCTGGGATTATCCAGCAGGATCGCCACTATGGGGCCTGGTTGCGGGCCAAGCTGATAGCCGATTGTTTTGAGGCTGGAATAAAGATGATGCGCATTCTGCCACAAGCGCTCACGCAACGAAGATCCTTCGCGCAACAATTTCAGCGCAGCACGTGTGGAAGCAATGGTTGCCGGTGAGGGAGATGCGGTAAATATATAAGGGTGACTGATATACCGAAGCTGGTTAAGCTGGGAATGATTGCTGACACAAAAGCCACCAATACCACACAAACTTTTGCTGAAGGTTCCGGTAATAAAATCAACTTCATTGTTTAATCCGGTTTGCTCTACCAATCCTTGCCCGGTTTTCCCCAGAACTCCAAGTGAGTGAGCCTCATCAAGTAATAAAGTGCTTTGATAAGCATTTTTTATTTCAACGATCTCGGCCAGGGGTGCTTGGTCACCGAGCATGCTGTATATCCCTTCAACCACGATCAAGGTATTCCGGCTGCGCTCCCCCAATCGACGGAGCCGTTTTTCAAGATCTGCCGGATCGTTATGCCGGAAACGGATGATATCTGCTCCACTCAGAATACACCCATCATAAATACTGGCATGTGCATCTCCATCGATCAGTACGACATCGCCAGCTCCTGCCAATCCGGATATAGTGCCCAGGTTGGCTTGATATCCCGTTGTAAAAACAATACATTCACGGCAGTTATAAAACTCGGCAAATTCCCGTTCCAGTGCCCGATGACCATAGTAATTGCCATTGGCCATACGCGAACCCGTCGTTCCCGTACCTTCCTGATCAATTGCCTGATGGGCAGCCTCCCTGCACTCAAGCGCAAAACTAAGCCCCAGATAGTTGTTTGTACCCAGCATCAATACCCGGCGCTCACCAATTCTGGCTTCAGTTGCCGAGTAAGATTCTTCTATAGGAATGCCGAAAGCACCGACACCTTCAGGTAATTGTGCTTTCCTTGCCGCTGCAGCCGCATCCAGTTTTTCCAGCAGATTCATTGTGATGATAATTTGATTTTATGGATCAGATTGGCGAGATCCTGTACTGTCAGGACATCAACGAGTGTATTTAATGGAACAGATATATCAAACTCATCCTCGATTTCCATGACCAGATTCAGGAGCTTGACCGAATCTATTGCAAGATGTGTGATGAGATTGGTTTCCGGAGATACCTCCATTTCAATCTCGGTAAAATATACCAGACGCTGGCAAAGCAGCTCTGTAATTTGTTCTTGAGTTACTTCAGACATACGATCAATCCCGGAATGTTCAAACTGACAAATTATCCCCGCATCAGGGAATATGAAAATACACGGTCCCTGAATGAAAACAACTCCTGCAAAAGCTGCATATTGTCGATGAACATTTAAAATGCTTCAAGGATAAATATCCATTAGGATTTGAGAAGTAGGGGCAGAGCTGTTTGCAGTTTGGTTACCGGAGACCAGCCAGCCAGCTCTTTTTCCAACGAAGAAATATCACAAGTCCAGTCCGGGTGCTGAAATTCCTTCACTTTACCCGGGGTCAGTATTGGAGGATAGTTCAGGAGATGTGCCAGCCATAGATTAAAGCGAGCCACTGTATGTATAGCACCTAACGGTATCGAGAAACAATATACTGGCCTCCCGAGAACCTGTTCAGCTATTGCGGCAATGGAAACATAGTCATACCCGCCTGGCGTGCCATCATCCAGCTCATAGGTACCCTTCACCGGCTGTTTAGCCTCAAGCCAGGCATGAACAGCAGCCACCATATCATCCACGTGCACCATGCCGAAACGATTATTGGAATTACCCGGAACCGGAAGCACACCGTAGCGCATTGCCTGAAAAAATGGCTGCATCGCTTTGTCACCGGGGCCATAAACAGCTGCCGGACGGAATATGGCAGTTGCCAATCTTCCAGAAAACTCTGGAATCAGTTGTTCCGCTTCGAATTTGCTTCGAGCATACCAGGAGAGATGGGGTTCACGTGCCGCCAGCGAGGAAATGTATAAAAACCTTGAACACGAAGATGACCCGGAAGCAGCCTGTAACAGATTTTTCGTGCCAACCACGTTGGTATGGAAAAAGGCATCCTGGGATTCTCCCCTGATCGCTCCAGCACAATGTATAACTGCCTCTGCACCAGAAACCAGAGCGGATAGAGCGCTATCACAACTCAGCTCTCCTGGGATCCACTCCACCTCAGAAAAAGCACGATCAGAAGGTATTTCCCTTGCCAGAGCGCGTATCTTCCATCCGGACGCCACCAATCTGGCAACAAGAACGTGGCCGATAAATCCTGTTGCACCAGTTAATGCAACCGTTTTATTCATAAGGAAACATGAGAAAGAAAATGTGTTTCCTTCTCATGCAGGAGTAAGCTGGTTCGTTTTCTTGATAGGGACGTTATATCAACTGACAGTGTTGATCGTTACAACTGGCTGTTCCATATTTACGCGCCGCAAGAATCCTTGGCGCGCAGCGAAGCGTGATAATTTTCCTGATGAAGTCCGAGGCAGGGTATGCGGTGGCACTAACTCGACCAAACAATTGACACCGAATGCCATATATACCATCTGCTGGAGCCTATTAATCAAAGATTGCCGATCTACTGCCGAGGCCAGCCGACATTCAACAACCAGAACAACAGACGTTGATCCATCCTCATTGCTTATCCCGAATGCGGAAGCTTCGCGAGCTCTGACTTCCGGCTGCTGCTCGGCCAGCTCTTCCACATCCTGAGCTCGGATATTTCTGCCATTGACAATAATGACATCTGTCCGCCGACCTGTAATATACAAGTTACCCTCAAACAAAAAACCTATATCACCAGTATCCAGCCAGCCATCCGCTCTGATGGCTCTTGCCGTCTCTTCTGCATTGTTAAAATAACCGCTCATTACACTCCTACCTCTGACCAGAATACTTCCCACAGCCATGGAGGGAACATCGTGATCAGTGTCATCCACTACACGAACTTCGTGGTCTGGCAGTGGACGGCCGCAGTTTACAAATTCGTTATATTTTCTACCGTCAGCCTGCACCCTTACCGCAACTTTCTTCTCGATCAGTGTCTTGGCATCCACTCGCAGACTCTTGGCTCCCTGACCAATATCAGGAAACGAAACCGCCAGCGTTGATTCAGCCAATCCATAGCACGGCAGAAAAGCACGCTCATCAAAACCCGCCGCTGCAAATTTGGCCGCAAAAATTTTCAATGTTTCCAACCGGATCATTTCAGCCCCGACACCTGCTGCTCGCCAACAACTCAAATCCAGATCAACCAAATCCGAATCCCGCGCGCGCAGGGTGCATAACTTAAGACCAAATGGCTGGCTGAAAGCAATAGTACAGCGATTACGGCTAATCAACTTAAGCCATTGCAAAGGCCGGACTGCAAAATCCCTGGTAGCAAGATAGTCTACAGACAGTTGAGCCGCCAAAGGAGCTAACACCAAGCCGACCAAGCCCATATCATGGTAAAAGGGAAGCCACGAAGCACATCGATCACCCAGACGAACATCAAGGCCATTACAAACAATACCCCGCAAATTGGTCATCAAGGCCTGCTCGGTAATAACCACCCCTCTTGGCGAGCGAGTACTACCGGAAGTAAATTGGAGATAGGCCGTTTCGTCAGGAGTATTTTGCAGCAGTGCCACATCAGCTTCCGGCAACAAATCAAGCTGATCTGGCGTACCACACCATTTAAGCTCATCGTTTCTCAGGCCACCTATAGCTTCATTAAGAAATTCAATGAAATCAAGGTTAGCCAAAGCAACGCTTGCCTTGCTACTTTCAAGCATACCTTTCAACTGCTGCACATAGATAGCACGACTGCCGAGATTGACAGGAACCGGCATCGCAAAAGGAACAAAGCCTGCATACCGACAGGCAAAAAATAGCTCAACAAACTCTGGAGTTGTGTCCGCAATCAGAGCAACCCGGCTATTACGAGCCAATCCAAGACCAGATAATCTCCGCGCAATCACCTTCGCACTCGCACACAAATCTCTGTACGAAAGAACTGACTTTAAATTGCCCTTGGCGTCATAAAAATTGTAACCGGTCTCTCCTTGTGCAGCATATTCTAACGACTCCACCAAAGTCGTAAAATCTGCTCTTCTCTGGGTTAACAAATTAATTGTTGGCGTTGGCTCAACAACATCTATTCCGGAGGATAGGGAACTAGTTTTTTGTACTGGCGGAACGCCCAACGTGGCTATTGTCGAACTCAAAATCTTCCCCTAGAAATATTTTTGGCCAATTTAACTGAATAGATTGAATGGCAACTAGCCACTTGATATGTACTGCAATACTCATAGTTTTTGCAGCGCACGGCTTTTGTCCCATGGTATGTATGGGCAGCGAGCTTATAGAAGGGCTCCTTAGCTGTCAAGGAATCCTGGTTTTTGTGTTGCTTTAATGCAACAAATTGGCAAAAATACCAAACACTCCTCAGACCCAAACTGGATGGTCAAAAGCTTAAGAAAACAAAAATCCTCTACGTATAATACAAAAAACTTCAGAATTATTTACAACGTAATACAAAATGAACCAAAAACAAAAAATCGATATCTGCTCGTTACTGCTGTTAACGCTACTATACGTACCAACATATAGTAGCGCCAGTAGCTGGATACTCCCACCCGAAGATGTTGATATTTTCGGCCAGATCCAAACAACAACTGCCAATCGCGAAGAAACACTACTGGATATTGCGCGTCGCTATGATATTGGACAAGACGAAATGATGCTAGCCAACCCCAATGTAAATCGCTGGCTGCCTGAAGAAGGAGCAGAAGTTGTGTTACCACTGCGCTTCATAATCCCGCAAGCCGAACGAACCGGTTTAGTAATCAATGTGCCGGAAATGCGACTGTATTATTTTCCCAAGCCAGTAAAAAACCAAAAGCCCGTGGTAATTACTTATCCTGTCAGTATTGGTCGAATGGACTGGAATACGCCACTGGGAAGAACCTCTATCGTTAGAAAGCAAAAAGATCCAACGTGGACACCGCCTCTATCGCTTAAAAAGGAAGCCATAGCGGAAGGAAAACCGCCATTGCAGGATGTCGTTCTGCCCGGCCCGGATAATCCTCTTGGACGCTATGCATTATATCTTGGCTTATCCGGCTATCTCATTCACAGCACCAACAAACCGTTTGGAGTAGGTATGCGTGTTACACACGGCTGCATGCGCCTGTATCCTGAAGATATTGAAAAATTGTTTAATCTTGTACCCACAGGTACCCCGGTACAAATCGTCAATCAACCTATCAAACTAGGATGGCAAGAGAATCTTTTATTTATTGAATTACACCCGCCGCTGGAAGAAGATGACACCACATCATCAGACTATGAGCAAAAAGTTCACGATGCAATTTCCGGGTTTCTTGAAAAAACAGCAAGGGATTCTAGTGGGAACATCATAAAAAACACAAGAATAAACCCGGAAATTCTGAATCTGGCGATCCAGACAAGAAACGGCATTCCGACCCTGATTTCCGAAAGCCTGGAAAATTAATCTTCAGATATATTTGACATCCAGAATTTCATACTCCCGAACACCGCCAGGCGCCTGGACTTCTGCCACATCACCTGCATATTTTCCGATCAAGGCCCGTGCGATGGGAGAACTAACGGAAATCTTGCCCTGTTTGATATCAGCCTCATCATCACCAACAATCTGATAAGTCACAGCCATCTCATTATCCAGATCCATCAGATCAACTGTAGCACCGAATACGCACGCACCATCAGCATTCAGTGTTGCAGGATTGATTATCTGTGCATTAGCCAGTTTACCTTCCAGATCGGCGATACGCCCCTCTATGAATCCCTGTCTTTCTTTTGCAGCATCATATTCAGCATTTTCAGACAGATCCCCGTGAGAACGGGCTTCTGCAATGGCAGCAATCACTGCAGGACGATGCACAGTTTTCATCTCGTGCAGTTCCGCACGCAATTTTTCAGCACCTGCTTGAGTAATGGGTATGGCATTCATAACTTGATTTATCTTTCCAAGAAAAAAATAACAATACGGAACCTATCAAACAATAGGCGACTTACACCGTACTATTTATACAATACGAGAGCAATTAACTTTCCAGATCAGGATCTACCAAACTCAGAGAATGTTATTGTTGTCTAGACAGCAAGACTTTGCAAACGGTAAACCTGCAACTCCCTGCGGTTTGCTATGCCAGCACAAGCCGCGCGCGCACCGGCAATAGTGGTGTAATAAGTTACTTTAGCCTGCAAAGCTGCTCGTCGAATCGAATTGGAATCGCGCACAGCACTACGTTTATTGGTAACCGAATTAAAAATTATGGCAATCTCGCCATTTTTGATCATATCCAGGATATGGGGCCGACCCTCTGCCACTTTATTTACGGCAATAACTGGCACCCCAGCCTGCAATAAAGCTTGTGCTGTGCCACGTGTGGCGTAAAGAGAAAACCCCAACTCGATCAGTTTGACAGCAATCGCAATTATCTCTTGCTTATCGCTGTCCCGAACGCTTATCAGTACATTACCTGAATCAGGTAATAGCACGCCTGCAGCGAGCTGGGACTTAACAAAAGCCTCTGCAAAATTTTTACCCAGACCCATTACCTCGCCGGTTGATTTCATTTCCGGCCCAAGTACAGGATCCACTCCAGAAAATTTGGCGAATGGGAAAACTGCCTCTTTTACTGAAAAATGAGAAGGATGAATTTCATTGGTCACACCCTGATCAACCAAGGTTTGCCCCACCATACAACGAGCTGCAATTTTAGCCAACTGCAAACCCGTTGCCTTGGATACAAAAGGCACCGTGCGCGAAGCTCTCGGATTGACTTCCAGCACATAAACAGTATCGTCCTGGATGGCAAACTGTACATTCATCAATCCTCTGACGTTTAATGCCCGAGCCATAGCTCCGGTTTGCCGACGCAATTCATCCTGCAAAGACATAGAAAGACTGTAAGGAGGCAATGAACACGCGGAATCACCAGAGTGAACCCCGGCTTGCTCGATATGTTCCATAATGCCGCCGATCAATATGGTTTCCCCGTCAAAAATCGCATCAACATCAACCTCAATTGCATTATTCAGGTAATGATCCAGCAATACGGGAGAATCGTTGGATACCTTCACAGCCTCGCGCATATAGCGCTCCAGATCGCGAGCCTCGTGCACTATTTCCATGGCACGCCCACCCAGCACATAACTTGGCCGGACAACAAGTGGATAACCGATTTTATCTGCTGCAGCCAAAGCAGCCTCTGGCGTGCGTGCTGTAAAATTGGGCGGCTGCTTAAGGCCCAATTCTTGCAACATCGTCTGAAAACGCTCCCGATCCTCAGCACAGTCGATCATATCCGGGCTGGTACCAACAATGGGCACTCCATTGGCCTCCAACGCGCGAGCCAATTTGAGTGGAGTCTGCCCGCCATATTGAACGATGACCCCCACCGGTTTCTCTACAGCCGCAATTTCAAGAACATCTTCGAGAGTGAGAGATTCAAAATACAGGCGATCAGAAACATCATAGTCAGTTGAAACTGTTTCAGGATTACAGTTAACCATAATAATTTCATACTGATCTTCGCGCAGCGCCATGGCGGCATGTACGCAACAATAATCGAATTCGATTCCCTGGCCAATGCGGTTAGGCCCCCCTCCCAGCACCATGATTTTCTTTTTGTCTGTCGGACGGGATTCACACTCCTCTTCATATGTTGAGTACATATATGCTGTATGCGTATCGAACTCGGCAGCACAGGTATCCACCCGTTTGTAAACTGGATGCAAACCATGTTCATGCCGCTTTGCACGCACCTTGTCCTGACTGGTACCAAGAAGCGCGGCCAAACGCCTATCCGAGAAGCCGCAACGCTTCAATTGACGTAACTCTTGTCTATTCAGTGTTTCCAGCCGCTTCCCTGAAAGCACCTGTTCCTGTTTAACCAGATCTTCAATCTGGACCAAAAACCAGGGATCAATCCGGGTAAGCGCATGAATTTCATCAAAAGGAATACCGCAACGAAATGCATCAGCCACATACCATAAACGCTCAGGCCCTGGATGGCCCAGCTCGGCCTTGATGATTTCAAGATCCGTTGTTTTTTCATCCAGACCATCCACACCAGTTTCCAGTCCGCGCAATGCTTTCTGCAGCGACTCCTGAAAAGTGCGTCCGATCGCCATAACTTCACCCACGGACTTCATTTGCGTCGTCAGACGATCATTTGCCTGCGAAAATTTCTCGAATGCGAAACGAGGCACCTTGGTGACGACATAATCAATGGTGGGCTCAAACGACGCCGGGATGATGCCGCCCGCAATATCGTTGCCCAGCTCGTTGAGTGTGTAGCCGATTGCAAGCTTGGCAGCAACCTTTGCAATTGGGAAACCTGTTGCTTTCGAAGCCAGCGCAGAGGAACGCGACACTCGCGGATTCATTTCGATCACAAGCATATTCCCATTTTCGGGATTGATGGCAAACTGCACGTTGGAACCGCCTGTTTCCACTCCAATTTCCCGCAGCACCGCAATCGACGCATCGCGCATACGCTGGTATTCCTTGTCTGTCAGTGTCTGGGCAGGCGCTACTGTAATCGAATCACCTGTATGGACACCCATAGGATCGACATTTTCGATGGCACAAATGATGATGCAGTTATCCTGTTTGTCCCGGATCACTTCCATTTCATATTCTTTCCAACCGATAACCGATTCTTCGATCAACAGTTCGCGAGTAGGCGAAGCCTCAAGCCCACGCTCGCAGATTTCGATAAATTCTTCCCGGTTATAGGCAATTCCACCCCCGCTCCCACCCAGTGTGAAAGAAGGCCGAATGATTACTGGATAACCGATCATGGCCTGTGCCTGCAAAGCTTCTTCCATGCTGTGTGCCATGGCAGAACGGGCTGATTGCAACCCGATACGCGTCATTGCCTGTTTAAATTTCTCGCGATCTTCGGCTTTATCAATGGCTTCACGGGAAGCACCAATCAGCGCCACACCGTATTTTTCTAGCACACCATGTCGTACCAGATCCAGAGCGCAATTGAGTGCAGTCTGCCCGCCCATGGTCGGCAACAGTGCATCCGGACGCTCTATTTCAATTATTTTTTCAACGACCTGCCAGGTAATTGGCTCTATATAAGTAGCATCTGTCAGCTCTGGATCAGTCATGATCGTTGCCGGATTGGAGTTGATCAGAACGACACGATAACCTTCCTCGCGCAATGCCCGGCAGGCCTGGACACCAGAATAGTCAAATTCACAAGCCTGTCCGATAACAATCGGACCTGCGCCAATAATAAGAATGGATTTCAGGTCGGTACGCTTTGGCATTGAAGAAGAAAGTTGCTCTGGTAACTCAGGCTGATTGCCTGCTTTTCATCATCCGGCTGATGAAATGGTTAAATAAATAATCAACATCTTGTGGACCAGGACTGGCCTCAGGGTGCCCCTGGAAACAAATAACAGGATGATCTGTCAACTCAAATCCCTGGAGACTTCCATCAAACAATGAATGATGGGTCACCCGCACACCGGCAGGCAAAGTACCCTCATCCACTGCAAACCCGTGATTCTGACTGGTAATCATCACCCGTTCATTATCAATATCCAGCACGGGATGATTGGCGCCGTGGTGCCCGAATTTCATTTTGATTGTTTTGGCACCGATCGCCAGAGCGATGATCTGATGACCCAGACAGATACCAAAAACAGGGATTTTGCTTGTCAGCAATGCGCGCGCCGTATCAATCGCGTAATCACAAGCTTCCGGATCACCCGGGCCATTGGAAAGCACCACGCCATCAGGACGGGCGGCAAGAATTTCGTCAATTCGTGTTTGCGCAGGGTAAACAGTGACATGACAACCTCGCTCCACCAGCTTGCGCAGAATTGCCCGCTTGACCCCGAAATCCAGCACAGCCACCCGGTAGCTACGCTCACCCATCGTTTGATAACCTATTTCCGGCGACCATGCACCTTCATTGCACTCCCAAACCTGGCTGCAACTGACCTCACGCGCCAAATCCATCCCCGTCAAACCAGGAAATGCCTGTGCCTGCCGGAGTGCTTCAGCTTCATCAACGTGGCCGGCCATGATACAACCTGCCTGCGCACCTTTTGTTCTCAGAATACGCGTAAGCTTGCGGGTATCAACCCCGGCAATTGCCGGAACATTATGCTGCCTGAGAAAATCCGGCAATGTTTGACGGCTGCGCCAGTTGCTAGCCACCAGCGGCAAATCACGAATCACCAAACCGGCTGCATGGATAACTGTGGAAGCAATTGTAGATTCGACATCCTCATCATTGACACCGGTATTGCCAATATGCGGATAAGTCAGCGTAACGATCTGACGGCAGTAAGAAGGGTCAGTAAGAATTTCCTGATAGCCAGTCATGGCCGTATTAAAAGCCACTTCGCCGACAGCAATCCCTTCCGCTCCAATTGAATCTCCGTGAAGAACAGTACCATCAGCCAGAACAAGTACAGCGTGCGGACGGTTAGACACAGAATTCCCCTAATACGATGATGCGGATAGATAGAAAAAGCGGATCAAAGTTAACCTCACACCGCGTTGGAGAATTATACGCGAAATAGAGAAGCTTTTCCAGAAACCGCCCAGCTTCTCACAGCTCTTTGTTGATCATCGCAATATAAAACGAGTTATGCGGCAGAACTATGTGTGCAGAACTGTAGCAATGCAAAAAATCAAGGCAAATTCAAACTCCTGATTCCTTCAAAACCTGAATTTGCTGCGCAGGTGAAGGCCGGTCAAACCAGCGGTATAACACGGGAAGCACGACCAGCGTCAGCAATGTAGAGGTGATCAGTCCACCGATCACCACGATGGCGAGTGGCCGCTGCACTTCCGAGCCTGGGCCGGTTGCAAACAGGAACGGAACCAATCCGAGCATGGCTACCGTGGCTGTCATCAGAACCGGACGAAAACGCTGCTCACATCCCTTGATGACGGCATCCTTGACACTGAAACCTTCATCACGCAATTTGCGGATATAGGAAATCAGCACGACCCCATTCAACACCGCAACTCCCCACAGCGCAATAAAGCCTACCGATGCGGGTACCGACAGATATTCGCCTGTGACAAACAGGCCGAATACGCCTCCTATCGAGGCAAATGGCAGCACCAGAATAATCAGGGCAGCCAGCTTGATGGAGTTGAATAACAGGAATAGTAAAAAAAAGATGGCAAAAATCGTGATCGGCACAATCACCGAAAGTGTATTCATGGCACGTTCCATATTCTCGAACTGCCCGCCCCATTCGAAAAAATAGCCGTCAGGCAGTTTCACTTCCTTCGCAATCCGCTCCTGTACTTCTGCTACAAATCCACCCAGATCACGGCCCTCCACATTTGAACCCACCACTACACGACGCTTGGCATTTTCACGCGAAACCTGGGCAGGGCCATCGATGATATTGATACTGGCAACGGTATAGAGCGGCACGATAGCGCCATCCGGTGCTCGCAGCGGCAAGTTGCGGATACTTTCAATACTGTCGCGAAAATGTGGCGGAAACCGCACCACAATGGCAAAGCGCCGTTCACCTTCATACAAGGTGCTTACTTCACGCCCCCCGATAGCCGTCTCAATCAGCTCATGCACATCGGCCACATTGATACCGTTACGTGCAATGGCATTGCGGTCAACGTCAATACTGAGGGATTGCTGGCCGGACAATCGTTCTATGCGAATATCCCGCGCCCCCGGAACATTACGTAAAATACGGGCAATCTGTTCCGACAGTTCACGCAATTTATTCAGATTATCCCCGAAAATTTTTACCGCAATTTCAGAACGTACCCCGGTCACCATCTCGTCCACCCGTTCGGCAATCGGTTGCGACAAAACAATGCTGACACCGGGCAATACTTCCAGTAACTTGCGGATATCTTCATCCACTTCATCCTGGGTACGGCCGGCTTCCGGATCAAGCATTACGATCGGATCGGATTCATTCTGTCCGGCCGGATCAGCAGGCGATTCACCTCGGCCCAGCTTGGAAACCACACTTTTGACTCCCGGTACCTTCGATACCGCCTTCATCGCCTCCATTTCCATTCCAATCGCCTCATCCAGTGAAATCGAGGCTACCCGGTTGATCTGGGGGGTCAATGCACCTTCCTTCAAAGTCGGAATAAACGATTTCCCCAGGAATGGGAACAATACAAAAGACAGCAACAGCAACCCCAGCGCAGTAGTCACAGTGAGTTTTGCCCTCTTAAGGGCAGCATTGAGCAAAGCGTGATACGCGGCCTTCAGCCTGGCAATGATCAACGTATCGTGATCAGCTCCTCCTTTCAAAATATAGGCACACAGCACCGGAGATAACGTCAGTGAAACGATCAGGGAAATTGCCAGGGCAATCGCGATCGTAAAGGCCAGCGGACTAAACAGCTTGCCCTCCATTCCCTGCAACGTCATCAGCGGCAGAAAAACCAGGATGATGATACAGATACCGAAAATAACCGGTGTCCCCACCTCACCCACGGCCTCGATAATGGTGCGTGCACGCGACTCCTCTGAGCTGCCACTATGCCCCAGACGGTGAAACACGTTCTCCACCACCACCACAGTCGAATCGACCATCAATCCGATTGCGATCGCAAGTCCACCCAGCGACATCAGATTGGCCGAGATCCCCTGATGGTTCATCACCATGAATGTCAGCAAGGGTGTCACCACCAGCGTTGCCACTACAATCAGGCTTGAACGCACGTCCCCCAGAAAAATAAACAGCACGACAATGACCAGGAAAATACCTTCCATCAACACCTTGCTAACCGTCCACAAGGCAGCATCAACCAGATCGGTACGATCGTAATACGGAACGATCTGCAATCCGCCGGGTAACAGTTTCTGTTCGTTGATCTCAGCCACCTTTGCCTTGACGCGCTCCACGATCTCCTTGGCATTGCCACTCCGGATCATCAGCACGATACCGGAAGCCGATTCGGTATATCCCCCCTTGATAACTGCACCCGCCCTGACTTCCGTGCCCAGTTTTACCTCTGCCACATCACGCACAAACACGGGCACGCCACGTTCTTCTGACAAAACAATATTGCCAATATCCTGCAGCTTGCGAATCAACCCGACGCCCTTGACGAGATATTGTTCACTGCCGGTCGGCAAAATTCCGCCGCTGGCATTGGCATTGTTTTCTGCAATGGCCTTCTCTACCTGCTCCAGCGTCAGATTATAGTGACGCAGCTTGTTAGGATCCGCCAGTACATGGTATTGCTTGACATACCCTCCCTGCGAATTGATTTCCGCCACTCCAGGGATAGAACGTAACATCGGCCGCACCACCCAATCCTGCACGATGCGCCGCTCGGTCAACTCTTCGACGGTCAGCGCCCGCTCACCATCATCAGGGTGATCAATCGTGTGATGATAAACCTCTCCCAGCCCCGTAGAAACCGGGCCAAGGCGCGGAATGATGCCAGGTGGCATTTTACTGGCCACTTCAGCAGCCGCTCCATGACCAGTTGCCGGGCAAAATACACATCGGTATCATCGGTAAATACCAGCGTAATAATGGATAAACCACTCTTGTTCAGCGAGCGCATTTCCTCCAGTCCCGGCATACCGGTCATGGCAATTTCCAGCGGAACCGTCACCAGCCGCTCGATTTCCTCCGGACTGCGGCCGATGGCCTCGGTTGCAATCTGCACCTGAACATTGGTGACATCCGGGAAAGCATCCACCGACAGGCGCTGTGCCGCATGCAAACCAAAGCCCATCAGAATCAACGTCAGCACAACGACCACCAACCGCTGCGCCAGCATGGCGCGTACCAGGGAAACAATCATGGCTATTCCAGATCCTTGCGCTTGCGTTCGTTATTCAGATGAAAGGCACCTTCGACAATAATCGTTTGCTCTGCCGTCAATCCTTCCAGAACGGGTCTCATCCCGTTAATCGCCACATCCAGTTTGACCGGAGTCAGCGTGAAGCCGCCATCTTCCCGGGCAATAAACACATGATCTTCATTATTTTCGCGGACCACAGCACCTTTCGGGATCACCAGACGTTCGCGCGCATGTTCATCGATATGCACTGTGGTCAGCATATCCGGCCGCAGCCTGCGCTCGGGATTATCCACTTCCGTGCGGACTGTTACAGTCCGGGTCAGCGGATTGACAATGTCGGATACGAATATGATGGTTCCATCAAAACTCCTGTCCCCCAATGCGGGCACACGCACCTGCACATGCTGACCCTGCTCGACGGAATGTGCCGCGTGCTCAGGTACATCACCCACCACCCACAGCACTGACAAATCTGCCAGTGTAAACAGCTGATCCGATGGCTGCACCACCTGCCCCAGCGCGACGTTGCGTACAATCACCGTACCGCTGTGTGGCGCGGTGATAACCACGGAAGGCTGGATTTGTCCGTGTTTGGTCAGATCCTGTACGGACTGGTTATTCATTCCCAGCAGACGCAAGTGATCTTTCGCCGCACTCAGTTCAGCATCGGCCACCTGGAGTTCCGATTCGCGACGCTGCAATTCGGCCGCACTGATAACATCCTCTTCAAACAATTGTTTTGCACGTATCGCCGCACGCTGCGCCAGTACAGCCAGCGAATTGGCGCGCAGATAGGCCAGTTGCGCCTGAGTCAATTCCGGGCTTGAAATCCGTGCCAGTTTAGTGCCAGCTGCAACGTTATCCCCTAGATGCGCGTAAATTTCCACGATACGCCCGGTGAAGCTCGCCCCGACCTGGACGAGCTTCAATTCATTCACCTTGATCTGCCCGGGAACACTCAATTTCTCGGCAATATCGGCATAAAACGGGTTACCAGTTTTAATCCGCTCCAGCAAATCCGGTCTCAAAAAAATCGTACTGGCATCGTCTGTTTCTGCCTGCACATGCTTCTCCGGTGGCTCTGGCGCTTCTTCATTCTTGCAACCCGGAACAAACAGCGTGGCGCACGCAAGTAAAACAGCGATGATCGATATCTGGAAATTCATAGAGAAAAACTACTCCTTTGGATAATGCGCCCGCAGCCGGTCTATCTCTGCTGCCGCTGACTGTAATTCGAACTGGGCCTGTAATAATTCCGAACGCGTATTACGCAATACCCGCTGGGTATCCAGCACCTCGATAAACCCTCTTTCTCCCAGCCGGAAAGCCGCTTCCGCCACACGTAGCGCAGCTTCTGCTTCCTTGACGATGCCGCCTTCAAACATTTCTACCCGGCGGCGCGCAATTTCCATTGCCTGCCAGGCAGATTCCAGCAATCGATCGATCTCGTAGCGGCGATAATCAAGCGTCTCTCGCACCCGGGCTGCATCCGAAACGGCTGCATCGACTTCACCCCGCCGCTGATAGAAAAGTGGAATCCGCACACTAAGCCCGGCGGTATTCGATGTAAATTGCTTATCCTGATAATTGCTGTAAAGCACATCTATTGAAGGCAGCACTGAAGCACGTTCCTGATCGATCCGTAAACGCGCACGATTTTGCTCCGCTTCCAGACGCAAAATTTCCGGGTTGGCCGCTGGCAGCTCGGCACGCAACGCTTCCAGTGAAGGCAGCGTAACCGGATCGCCAAGTGAAGCGGCCACGTTGAATTCAGCAGGCAAAGCGCCTGCAGTTAATTTCTGCAAGGCAATCCGAGCCCGCTCTGTATTGAGGGATGCTGCTTCTTTTCTGCTGGCCGCTGTCATCACCTCGGTATCCGCTCGAATCAATTCGAAACGGGCAGTCTCACCCAGTTCAACACTCAGTTTGATCCGACGCTGTATTTCTTTCATCAGGCCGTGAATATCCGACTCCATATCCGCCAGATCATGCCGCAACAAAAATTCATAGGTTTGCACCCGAAGCTGTGCAGCCAGATCAGCCCGCGCCTGTTCCAGATTGGCAAGACTGGCTTCAACACCCGATTCCGCCGCTCCGATCCGCGCACGCCGCACAAATGGATTTTCCAGAGGCTGGCTGACGGTGACCTGCCGCTGCATGGATGAAGGACCAGTTTCACTCTCGGGCAGGCGTTTGCTATCAGGACCGGCCATAAGGGTAACTTCGGGGTTGGGAAATGCCGATGCGCTGGTAACCTCCGCTCTGGCTATGTCAACCTGCGAACGGGCCGCCTGCAGCAGGCCATTCGCCTGTAAACCCATACGCTGAATATCCGTGACGGTATATCCGCTTTCCGCCGCCAGAAGCGGGTTACCCGACAACAGCAAGGCGAAACCGGAAAGTGCGCTGATAAAAATCTTTCGCATATAAAACAACAATAAAAAAACGGATTTCGATTAAGAAGCAGGAATACCGCAGTGCAAACGAAAAAATCTGCAGTTATAAAAATCAGAAATGAGGCCGGTTTGCCAGCAGCCTCCCCTCGGCAGGGGACTGCTGACAAACCCGATGACAACCGCGATGGAATAGAAAATTATTGCTCTTCAGCCGCTTTTTGTTTCCGTGCCAAACGACTTTTCCACCACCATCCTGCCACCAACAGGACAAGAATCGCATACCAGATGCCGTATGTTCGCAACCAGGATTCCGGATTTTTTTGTACAAAAATCTGGATTTCCGCCAGATCAGCCACCAATGGGTGTTCATGAGTCGTTTCTGTCGTCTGCAAATACATTTGCAGTGACAATTTATAACGCCCTGTTTTTTCAGGCGTTATGATCCAAGACCAGTCTGTCTCATTTTGGCTGGAAGAAAGCTGCATCCTTGGCTCCGGCGGATCAATGGCAAAAGCATCGCCAGTAATCCCGGCATACATCTCCGGAAAAACCTCGCTACGAATACCTTGCAACTCGGTTCCAGGGAGTGCTTTTTTAGTAATGTCATTGATTCGCTGTGCCAGATCCCTGGAGTTCAACCGCAACCTGATTTCAAAAGGTTTGTACTGCCTGATTTCCCGTGGCAAGCTGATCACCGAACTGTCAGCCGGCAGTTTCATCATGATCAGTGGCGGAAAGTGTTTCTGTCCAAATATGGCATGACCCAGAAAATTCATGACAAACGGGACAAATAAAATAGCCACCAGCAAAACTGGCAGCGCCATGCGGAAGCGAACATTTTTCCTGACAAGCATACTCTCTCCTAACTGAATTGAACCTGAACAACCTTCCCGTTATCGGACGACTTCGCAATCCAATGGAATAGAGAGTAGACTCAAAAGAAAAATCAGTTTGATTCTCCTTTTATGACGCACAACCTTCCTTGTTTCGTTGCCCACCGCGGGTTTCCCGCATTGTATCCGGAAAATTCCTTACCCGGGATTCAGGCGGCAGTAAAGGCAGGCGCCCGTTATGTCGAGGTTGATATTCAGCTTAGCCGCCAGCTCACCCCTTATCTCTGTCATGACGACAATCTGGACAAATTAACCGGAAATAATGCCTGCCTAACGGAATTGAGCGACGATGAAATCGATGTACTCCAGGTTCCTTATCCGGCTTCCGCACATTCGATCGATACTTCAGCGCCTCCCCCGATCCCCCGCCTGACAGAATTCTGTTCGTATCTTGCGCAACATCCCAAGGTCACCGCATTTATTGAAATCAAGGCGGAAAGTATTGCCCGGTTTGGTCTGAATCAAACATTGAATGCGATTCTTCCGGTAATTGACCCGGTACGGGAACAATGTGTCGTGATTTCATTTGATTGGGAACTAATGACACTGGTCAAGTCGCGGCAACAGTACAACACAGGCTGGATCATTGAGGATTGGACTGATGAACAGTCAGTCATGGCAACCCGTTTGCAGCCGGATTACCTGTTCAGCAGCATCCGCTGCCTTCCTGAAAGACTGGATCAACTCTGGTCCGGCCCCTGGCAATGGGTAATTTATACAGTAGATGATTACCTGACAGCACTGAACTACGCCCAAGCCGGTATTACATTGATTGAAACCGACACGATTGGCACAATGTTGTCTCCTTTATCCTCAGCCCCCTCCACTACCCGCCACTACGACATCGTAATTATTGGAGGAGGGATCCAGGGAGTTGCCGTTGCCCAGGCAGCAGCAGCCTCCGGCCATAGTGTGCTGGTGCTGGAAAAAACCGCTCTGGCTGCTGGAACCTCAAGCCGCTCCAGCAAGCTGATCCATGGCGGCCTACGCTACCTGGAAAGCGGTCAGTTTGGCCTGGTGCGGGAAAGCCTGAAAGAGCGCACAGAACTGTTACGCCTCGCGCCTTCTCTGGTCAGCCTGCAACCCTTTCATATTCCTGTTTATAATCAAACTTCACGCGATGCACTGACCATACGCGCAGGACTCAGTCTCTATGCACTACTGGCAGGATTGGGTAAGGGAGCGGGTTTTCATTCCATCCCGAGAAGCGGATGGAGCGCACTGGATGGTCTTTCGACGCGCGGACTCAAACATGTTTTCCAGTATTGGGATGCCCAAACTGACGATCAGGCGCTCACCCGTGCCATCATGCATTCAGCATCCACGCTGGGGGCAGAATTGCGCTGCCCGGCTGAATTCATCCAGGCAAACATTTCCGGAGATATTTGTGAAATAGAATTTCAGGAAAATGGCCAAACCCATCAATGCACGGCAAGTGCGCTTGTCAATGCTGCCGGTCCCTGGATCAATCAGGTGGCAAAACGTATTTCGCCCGCGCCACCGAGTATGCCGGTGGAGCTGGTGCAGGGCACTCATCTGATACTGGAAGGAAAACTAGGGAAAGGCTGTTATTACCTCGAATCACCGCAAGATCGGCGAGCTATCTTTGCCTTGTCGTGGAAACAGCATATTTTGCTGGGCACGACCGAAACAATATTTGAAGGAGAACCCGAAAGGGCTCATCCGCTTGCCCCGGAAGAAGCGTACCTGCTGGGCTGCTTCCGATATTATTTCCCTGATCACGACGCCATAGTGCGCGAACGCTTTGCTGGTCTGCGTGTATTACCCGCATCACACAATAGCCCGTTCAGCCGTTCGCGTGAAACCCATCTGCAGTGTGATTCCCTCCACACGCCCCGGGTTGTGGGAATTTATGGAGGGAAACTGACCGTTTGCCGTGCAACAGCCCGGAAAGTCCTGCACACCCTACGCCTTTCACTGCCCACCCGGGTCCACAAAGCAGATATTTCGCAACTGTCGCTTGAACTTCCTTGATCAGGGAATCTGATTCATCTGTGAATTGCGCCATGTTGCCAAACTACCTGGTCAGCATGGTCCAAATAGGCAGTGTTTACTCCCCCCCGGATTTCCCGGCTTCTTCGGTTTTCCCGGTAGAGACCGATTCCTCTACTTTCTCCACTTTATCCATTTTTCCAGCTTTCTTATTCTTTTCCGCTTTCTTTATGCGGCGCGCGATTTCTTCCTTCACCTCCTCAAGAAAACCGCTATTTTTCTTGTACTGCTGATTTACCCTCCACCAGGAAAAACAAACCGCCCCTCCAGGCAACATAGGCGCAAAACTAATGACCTCAATACCATCAAAAATGAGAAAAACAATTCCTGTCGAAATACCAAACACACCCAACAACCCGATTATGTATCCCTTGCGCCCGCTCCAGACCGATTGCGCATGCTTGGCGCACCATTCCTCGATTTGACCTCGGGTTGAAGCCAATTCTTCGTCTGTCCACGTCTTGAGATTCATTTGTCCTTCTCCAGATAAATTTAAATAGTGTCAGCAGCCTTCCAACTCTTCCAAACGATCAAATCCGGGCAACTATCATGCCAAGATTTTAGAAATCATAAAAGTATTGTCTGAAATAACAAAGATGTTCGCCACCTAAGCGATAAAGTTTATCAGTCCTCGCACACACAAATTGCTTTTAATACCAATATTGATCTTACAGAGAGCAAGTAACTGCATTGGTAAATAGAGAATTTATTTCTTACGAAAGAGGACTACCAATCAATACTGCTGCCAAATTCCATATTCTGGTTTGGCTTGGTTACGGGGTATTTTTGAAGTGTTTCTGGTGCCGGGAGGGGGAATCGAACCCCCATGATGTTACCATCGCGGGATTTTGAGTCCCGTGCGTCTACCAATTCCGCCATCCCGGCCAGCTACTGCAGGAACGCAATTATTACCGAAATTGCCCCGCACAGCAACAAATAGCACACATGACACATTTATTGATTATATTTCTGAAGCTGGTTTCTGAATCAGTTGTGTTGCGGTTTTCAGATTAACAGCGTACCAATGATGCATCAAAGCCCCCAGCATCAAGCATCCCAGGGGGAACAGGTATACAAGAAGAAATATCAACAAGCAGCTAAAAATCGAAGATCTTGTTTTTACCAGCATTCATCCACGGATTTGCTTCCTGAAACACTCTTGGCTCCCGTTTGTGTCAGCGCTAGTGTCCCGCAGGTGTCTCCTGCCATGTTGCCCGCTGGCACTGCCTCCAGCGTGTAGGCATTCCGGGTTAGTGTGCCTACTGCAAACTGGATAGTATATTTTGCCGTACCTGATCTGGGTGATTGCGTAACCGGCAGCGTAAAATCACCTCCACTACTGGTTTGATCGTAACGGTTGGCTTCGGTGTAATTGCGCTCCAGTAACTGCGCCATTTCCAGCAAAATACTCTTGGCTTCTGCACGATTGGCGCGGTGCACATACTCCTGATAGGAAGGATAAGTAACTGCTGCCAAAATTCCGATGATAGCCACGACCACCATCAGTTCGATCAGTGTAAATCCGCTAGTTTTTATATTCAGCGAAATTGTTTTCATTGAATTATTTCTCCTGCTTACTGAATCTGTTTCCATGAACGGCGGGGGGGCGGAGCACCATTATTAATGGTAACTTTCTCCACCGCACCCGTTGTTGTCGCCGCAATCAAATGGGTCACGCTACCTGCACTAATGGCAACAGATTCACTGCGAATACCATCCGAACCTACAGCAGCAATCACCCTATCGTTACTGTTTAACATACCATCGCCATTGGTATCAAACTGCGGTTTCAGCATCATTCCGCCAGTTTCCGCATTCAGCAGCATCAGCCAGTTGCGCCCCCCTGCCTCGCAGGGATCAACTGAAGGAATCAGTGTAGTGAAAATGACTCGCCCAGAGTTCAGCATGGGCTGAATCACCGAGCGCTCACCTTGCGCCGTTGATCCGGGCGGTTGCAACAAATCAACATACCAGCCACGTTTGCTTGTCCAATCAACCATGTTACTGGAAACAGTGCGCTCATAAGGCGGTATAACCGTTTCCGCTGTAATAGCTTGTTGCTGCAATACACTACGATTTGTTTCCGCGATCCGGCTTCCGTTATCCCCAATGCCGTACAAACTTTGTGTCTTCTTGTCAGTGACATCGCCAGAAGCAATGAATTGGCCGGTACCAAAGAAAATCATATATCCACCCTGTTTGTGGTATCCCACCTCCACTGGAGAAGTAATCGGCTGTACCTGGTTACTCGTGTTCCTGGCGGTGAAAAGCGGCGCATTGTTACCACTGTTTTTATACGCCACGCCCCACTGGGTAGAATCAGATTGCGACAGATCAAATTTCCAGATATTGCCCTGCAAATCGCCTGCATAAACGACATCAATAATCTTGTCACCGTTGGTATCCACCAGCGCCGGCGCTGACAAGCCATTACTGGCACTCGCATTGGTTGGAATTTTTTTGATGAGCGCGCCTGTCTGCAAATCAACAATGAGCAGATAGGCTTTATCCACCCGTACTGTTATAGCCATTGCCAATAATCGCTGCCCAGGAACCATCATTCAATCGGGCAATTTTGGCCTGGCCATGGACAAAACCGAGATCTGTATCAGTAAATTCCCAGAGCACATTTAATGCAGAAAAATTGGCCGGATCGGTAATATCCAGCGCAAACACACTTTTACCACCGCCACCCAGCGTTCCCAGCAATACCGTTTTCCAGGCAGGCGTAGCGCCAATATAGGCATCCCCGGCATAAGCATTGCCATCCACCAGATAACGATGTGTGTAACTAGGTGCGGTAAGCCGACTTAGGCCCGGATAAATGGTTGATGGAACATAAGCGAACAGCTCTTCACCGGTTTCAGCACTAAAGCCATGTAGCATGCCATCGTTGGCACCGGTATACACCACCGGGACACGGCTGTTATTGGACTGTCTATAGCTATGGTAGGACGTTTGTCCGGGTGTGGCAGCAGGTAAGTCGTCATAGCCAAAATCGAGCGATTTGATATACAACAGATCTGAATTGACGATGTCACCCAGTACGCCGTTGTTACGATCCCGGAAAATCCCACCTTTCAGCGATTCATTGCTCTTGTCGCCCCGCAGCCAGTTGATACGGGCTGCGCCCTGGCTATCGGTCACTCCGGAAATATCTTTATTCAGCACCGTTTGTTGTGTCGCTGAAAGCGAAGAAAAATTGGCGGCAGTAAATGCCAGGCCAGTTGTCCCGTTATGCGTGAAAATTTTCCGGGCTGCAGGCGCTGGCAATTGCCCGGAAGCTTCCCACTGCACTGCACCAAGTGAGGCATCGGATTCCAGATTAAACGCCAGCAGCTGACCGCTCCAATCCGCACTGTTGAATTTCGCCTGATAAATTTGCGCACCGGTGTTAAGCCGGCTGGTATTGGTTGTCACGGCTGCAGCCGAGCTGATTCTGGCAGTGATGTTGTTGAGCGTGCTGCTCAATCCGCTGGCGAAAGTTACCGGATCCTGTGCACTAAAAAACTCTCCCCGGCTGTTGATCGCCGCATGCCAGAGGTCATCAATTTTTTCCGGATTACTACTTGTCGGATTCGGCCAGGCTGACGGCCCGCCAGAACTGCCCGGCAGACTGGTCAGCGTACCCTTAACCCCCAGCCCGACTGTAAAATTCACCATGTGCTGCCAGAAAGCTGGATCTTTGGCGTTGGTCGGTACCTTGTTGTCCAGATCAGTACGCAGATCGGTTTTCCAGTAATACATTGCCACATCGGCGAGGGTATTTTTGTAACTGTCTGAATACGGTAAAACAGGTTTGTACTGATAAGTTGCTGGCGCTGCGTTGGGAAAATGATTGGTAATGATATTGCCGTTGCTGCCATCCGAATTTTCCACTCCAGAATATGAGTCATTCCAGTAGCCATCGGTCATCAGAATATGATAGTTCTGCCGGCATACCGCCTGGCTCCCCCCTCCCACACCCGGATTTTCACCCCACGGCCCCTTGTCATCAGTACGCTTCAGTTATTCACCAACACCTTTCATAGCGGTACGTAATGGTGTTCCCTGCGCTGGAATGGTGTGCTGATAAAGCTTATCGAAAAAATTGACTCGATCCGTCCCGGAAAACTGTCGAACACCAGTTACGAGCGTACTGGTGGATTGTCCATCTATCGTTGAACTTGCCTTATTGATGGCACCGAATCCAACACGCATGTTATTGCCCTGTGCCGCAAACGCACGGCCGACACCGGCGCGCGCCAGCAATACCCGGGAACGGTAATAGGTGTACCAGTTGGCAAAGTTCTGGATTTCCTCGTCATAGGTGCATGTTGGTGCAGCTGCACAATCCTTACGATCCGAGCCACCGGTATAGGTTGGTGTGCTGGATTTAATTTCGATCTGCGTGTAGCTGGCAGCAGAATCAGTTGCGCCACTTCCGTTGTACTGAAAATAGACAGCCGGGTAGAAAGTTCGAGATTCATTTGAGGTTACAGAACCATCAGCCTGGAGCCAGGCAGCGCTCTGCGTATTCGTTTTGGCCAGATCACGGCAGCCTTTAGCAGTATTAAGCGGATTATGTGGGGCACAAGTGGGACTGGCATTATCCATCAGCGATCCATCAGCCTTACTCCATGGCAGATAGCGTACCTTCGGGTTGTAATAGATTGTATTGACATGGCTGGAACGCAACGTAGCTGTAAATTTATTACCTGCGTCGAAGCCAACTACTCGGTAGTCATTACCTGTGTAATCACCCCCTCCGTACACACTATCTGCTCTAGGATAAACAAAACGCGCATTCTCTTTAATCAGCTCTTCCGGCATGATTTCAAACTGCATGGAGCCGGAATCATCCAGCGTAAAAATGACATTAGGATGAACCGCGCTCGTCAGAAAAAGCGGCACATCAGACAAAGTCATGGATGCCTGTGTATGCAGTGGCATCAAAATAAACGAAAGAATTGCGATCCGGATATTGAACAGGATAGATCTGTTTTTCACTTCAAGCCCCTTTTGCTATCTGCGATAAGTACTTTGCAATAGAACGATTGCGGTTCCGCTACCGCCCACACCACGAGCAATGATCCGGAACATACTTGCATTCAGCGATGCACCGGATTGCTGGGCGCTACCGTTATCATCCAAAGGAACACTGGGAAGCTGCTCGATAATGTAGCGGGGCTGATTCTGCCCTCCATTCACTCCAATATCCGGCTGGCTATCCGATCCACCCTCCTCTGTATCAGACAGATTATTCTCTCCACCAGCATCAATGTCTGGCAGGCTCGGATTTCCACCTGCCCCAGCAGTAGACAGCTTGCCTTCCGTTTCCCAGGATGGCCAGCCAACCAAATCCAAAGGAGCAGGCGCATCTCTATAATGAAAGAGCCCATCCGAACCGTTAAAAACAGGGATTGTGACCAGCTCCAAGAATTGTTCTCCTGATCGTAGAGCAGCTTCTGCCGCCTGGAAAGCGAGCGTTTCATCCCGCAGATTACCTGCCATCCTTTCTTCTAGTAACGTTCCCTGCATGGCAGTAGTGCCAATCAGCATCAGGATGACCAGAAAAATCAATCCAGTAATCAACACAGCCCCTCGTTGAGCGGAAGCAACATGCATTCCATCATTACAAGCACCTGTGGTGTGAAGCAATCCGGTTTCTGATCCGGTTGAAACCCTGGATCGCCGCACTGCTGCGTAGTTCGCGACGACTGAGGATGAAAGGTTGCCGTAGCGATTCATTCGGCCACCACTGTTATTGCGGGAAGGCTGCAAGCCAACGCGATAATCCGGTATTTTTACCAATAATGTTCTGGATTGCTTCGCACTGCTGTGCTCGCAAAGACGGGTAAATTGTTGTTGCAGCGCATCCAAACCACTGGTCTTGTAGCAGCATATCAACCTTCTGTCATTGCGAACGCCAGCGGCGTGAAGCAACCCAGGCAGACGAATGCGAAAACGCTGGATCACTATTTGCCACCTGCTGCCAGCCGCCCGCCATATTCCGTTCACGATTGCGGTTAAAGGATTACGGCGCAACTTGTGATGTTGGGTATGTAACGCGGTAGCAACTGACTCAGGTGTATTCTGTAATGAACTTTCCGGATCATTATGAAAAAGCCGAATCCTGACCGTGAACGAAGCAGGACAAGCAGTCGGCATAGCAGCCCGCTTAGGCTTAAAAAACTGATCTTTGTTACTATCGGAATCTGCTGAAAAATTTGCTTCCATACTTTTAGCTCTTCAAAAAGATAATCAAGAAGCACGATTACGCAGAGAAATCACGGTGGAGAATGTCTGGCGCAATCGCCGGTCAGTAGGTGTTTGGGTTGCGCCATTGAAAGTATAGGTTTGTGGCTGGCTGGCGATACCATCTTCCACGGATTGCACCAGCAGATCGATACGTACACTCACCACGGCCTCCCAATTAGCTACCTCATCCGCTGTCCGGTAAATGTCTGCTGCCAGATCTTCATTGGTATCTTCACCGTATTGAATCTGCATATCTTCTATGCCTTCAACCAGCTCAAAAGACTGCGGAGGTGTTTGTACAATTTTTTGAAAAAGGGCTGGCACTCCGCTTTTTCCTGCACCAATGTAATACTCTCGTGTGTTAATCCTTATGGCTTCTCCATTTTTAAAGTCAAAATTACCCTTTGGGTTATTTTTCACAAGCGCATAGCTAATAACATCTTTTCCTGATGCGGTAATAACGCCAGTAACCTGAAGAATGGCAGCTGACTGACAATTACTCACCAGCACTGTTTGTCCCGCCTTAAATCCGGCACCGGCAGGTACATTGAAATTCATATCTGCAGGAGAATGTGAATCAACAACAACACCATTCCCATCTACTCCTCTAATCACAAAAGTATCGGTTACCGCGTCCAATCCCTCCAGTGGCTGATCCACTCCTTGCGGGACAACCCCCCCGCACCCCCAGTATCCCGCCATACGCAGATCACGAGACAGGAGCTGAAAAGCGAAACGGGCGTTTTCCTGCATGCGAGCCATTGCTTCATTGACGCGATAGGTCACCTTGCTTGAAGTCAGCACCGTAATTACCCCACCCAGCAATATCATGCCAATGGTCATGGCAACCATCATTTCCACCAGAGTTAATCCTCGCTGATTGCGGCCGGATGAGTGATTCATCTTCTTGCTTATCATGTTGTCTGTTACAGCCGGGTTGTCATGGCGAATTGCTGGGCTGCTGCCGCACCACGGCTATCGTCCCACTGGATCAGAACAGTTACCCTGTTATTCGCATCCACATTGATACTTCCGGAGCCTTCCGGCAGCCGCAAAGCCAGCTCATTGAGCCAGTTGCCTACATCCTGTCCGGATAAAGTACCGCTTGCAGGAGCCGAATCCTCCAACGCATGGTTATAGCTGCCTGCGCCTGCCTCAATCCGGTTGGCGCGCATGCTGTCCAGAATGCTATAAGCCATCACTGTGGCGGTTGAACGAAAGTTGGCACTGTGATTCTGGGTCAGGCTGGCTGTTTGCAGCCCAGCCAGCCCCAGCAATCCGATCGACAGAATAATGATGGATACCAGCACTTCGATCATGCTGACACCCGCCTGACCATAAACAAATAAATGATTTTTATGCTTATTTAACATGACGACACTTTCTCCACTCTTGGTCGGCCGGCATTATTTACCTTGATATTGCGACCATTTCCTTGATTACATAAATTGAATGTCCCATCCGGCAAATTTCCGTTCCCACGACTGCGACCGTTAGGCAGATAAGAAATACAGTTGGCAAAGTTGGAGCCTCCACCCAGCGTACTGCCTTTCAAGGCCGTGAAAACCCGCAATACTTCGTCACTTGCATCCACAGCACCTGCTGCACCGGTATCACTAAACACTATCCAGCCATCGCTCCAGTTACCACCACAGGTTGCGCCATTCGCACTTTTACAGATAGTTACCCTCACTCCCCGTTTTATTGCCTCCGAACGGGCGTAATGCAGTGCGGCCATCAGTTCGTTTGCCTGTGTAGTCAGGCGTGATTCCCGCATGATGGATTGGTAGCTCGGCACCGCCACGGCGAGCAGGATGGAAGCGATACTGACTGTCACCATCAGTTCGACCAGAGTAAAACCCTTACAGACTGGAACGATCATCACTTTGTTTCCATTGTTGGAGCAGCTTATGAAGAAGAATCGTGAACGGCTACACCCACCTGGCCGCTACGTTTTCTCCGGTTTACTCCAAATCAACGACCATGTTTTGCAGAAACTTTAGTTTTAATTCTGGAAGGAAGAGACATGACGCGACTCAATAGAACCGGAAGGAAGGCCCTCAGTATATGATTAAGCACCTGGAAATCATTTCTCAAACAACGAGATAACCGCAAGGAAAAATAGATGTCCCCTGGCGGGAACCGGAAGGAAATATTGCAGAATTAAAAAAACCGGCAGTGCATTTTCTGCTACTGCCGGTCTTTAGTTAATAGCGATCGGTTAAGGTCAATGACCAGGTTTAATGATTATGGTGATCATGGCCTGATTTTATATCTTTCAATTTCCCGATCTGTTCGGGAGTCAAAATACTGTCAACCGCTTTGCGCTCGTCAAGGTGGTATTTGACCATTTCATTAAAGCTATCAACATGCGCCTGTCCCAGTTTGCGCAAGGTTTCATCGTCAGTAGCGGGTTCGCCCACTGCCTTGCGGAAGGCTTTCATGCTTTCCATCATTTTCTGTTTGATGCGTTCGTGCGCCTGCTTGTCTTCTTTCAGATGCATGCGTACCACTTTGCCAAGCTGTTCATCGGAAAGGCCAAGGGCATCCGCCTGTTTGGCAATACTGTGGGCGTAGCTATGATTATGGCCATGGTGATGGTGGTGATCCTTATCACCTTTTCCGTGATCACCGTGGCCACCTGAATGGCTATCTCCCCCGCCGTGTCCGCTTTTTCCTTCATTTTGCTTGCTCTGATCTCCTTGACCATGTCCACCATGTCCCGAATCTCCCTGGCCCTGGCCCTGCCCCTTTCTCTCCCTGATTTGATCTGCCTGCTGGGGAGCTTCAGCCAGAACAAGATAGCTGGCATCCCTTTGCTGGGCTGCTGTTCCTGTCAATGAAGAAGACGCTGTTGCCGTGGCGGCAGGAATGGCAAACAAGGCACCAATAATCAGTGATATTCCGGTTGCTCTGATATTCATGAAATTTCTCCTGTTGTATGAACTGCAAAACATCGTAGACAATGCCTTTTTCACAAAGTTTATGTGGTTTTTGAACAACCCCCACCACCAAGTGATCCTGTCATGGTATCTGAAAAAACAATCGAAGAACGCTTAAAGGCACTGCGCACCACGCTCACACAGCATGATTTTCATTACTACGTGCAAGATGCGCCGGTGATTCCGGATGCCGAATACGACGCGCTCTTCCGTACCCTGCAGGAACTGGAACAACGTTACCCTCACCTGATTACACCGGATTCTCCGACACAACGGGTGGGTGCTCCACCATTGAAGACATTCGCCCAGCTCACCCACCAGACACCCATGCTGTCACTAGCCAATGCATTCTCTGATGATGAAGTCATCGCCTTCGATCGGCGCATTCGCGAAATACTGGGGGTGGATCGGGTGGCGTATGCGGTAGAACCCAAGTTCGACGGATTGGCTGTCAGTCTGGTTTACGAAAACGGCATGCTGGCAAAAGGCGCTACCCGGGGTGACGGCTATACCGGCGAGGACATTACGCTAAATTTGCGCACGATCCCGTCGATTCCCCTGCGTTTGCAAATGTCTGCCACTGATCTGTTCGAAGTGCGCGGAGAGGTCGTCATGCTGAAAGCGGATTTTGCCCATCTCAATGAACAACAGCACAAGAAGGGCGAAAAGATCTTTGTCAATCCACGCAATGCCGCTGCCGGCTCATTGCGCCAGCTGGATTCCCGCATTACAGCTGCGCGCAGGCTGACTTTCCTTGCCTACGGTATCGGCGCTTTTCATGAAAATCAGCCGATGCTCTCAACCCACAGCGAAATTCTTGCCTATCTTGCCTCACAGCATTTTCTGGTGGCACAGCAAAGCGGCACCGTAACAGGTGTAGAGGAATTGCTAGCTTATTACCGTCAAATGGGTGGATTACGTTTGTCCCTGCCCTATGAAATCGACGGTGTAGTGTATAAGGTCAATGATTTGGTGCAACAGGAAACACTCGGCTATGTTTCGCGAGCCCCCCGTTTTGCCGTTGCGCACAAATTTCCAGCGCAGGAAGCCAGTACCGAGCTGCTGGCGATCGAAATCCAGGTCGGCAGAACCGGCGCCTTGACTCCGGTAGCTCGCCTTGCTCCGGTATTCGTAGGCGGAGTCACCGTCACCAACGCCACTTTGCACAATGAAGACGAAGTCCAGCGCAAGCAGATCATGATCGGTGATACCGTCATCGTGCGGCGGGCAGGTGATGTCATTCCGGAAGTGGTGGCCGCGATACTGGAACGTCGGCCCGCTCATGCCCGGCCATTCGCCATGCCGGACCATTGTCCGGTGTGCGGATCGAAAGCCGTGCGCCTGCCGGATGAAGCCGTTACCCGCTGCACCGGGGGGTTATATTGTCCGGCGCAGCGCAAGCAGGCGATTTTGCATTTTGCTTCCCGCCGCGCCATGGATATTGACGGCCTGGGAGAAAAACTGGTGGATCAATTGATCAATCAGGAGCTGGTTCGTACTCCCGCTGATCTGTATCAGCTGCGTATCGATACGCTGGCCGGACTGGAACGCATGGCCGAAAAATCCGCCCGTAATCTCGTCACTGCTGTCGAAAACAGCAAAAAAACCACGCTGCCGCGTTTTATCCATGCACTGGGCATCCGTCATGTCGGAGAAGCAACAGCCAGAGCACTAGCTGTTCATACCGAGGGACTGGAGCCTCTGATGAATATGGATGCCGGACAATTACAGCAAATTACGGATATAGGCCCGGTTGTTGCACAAAGCATCGCCGATTTTTTTGCTGAAGCACATAACAGGGAAGTGATTGGACAACTGCTCAAAAGCGGATTGCAGTGGGAGCAACCCGGTTCTGCCAATCAGCAACTATCGGGGGTTAATCCGGTGATTTCCGGCAAAACTTTCGTGCTGACCGGAACATTACCGTCCATGACACGCGATCAGGCCAAAAACAGAATCGAACAACAGGGTGGCAAGGTAACCGGCAGTGTATCATCCGCGACTAGTTACGTCGTTGCCGGGTCAGACCCCGGCAGCAAGTACGCCAAAGCGATTGAGCTGGGCATTCCTGTTCTGGATGAAGAACAGTTGCTGGCATTTTTACAAATGACCTCCGCCAGCGAATAACAGCGATAAAGATCAGGCACCTCTGAAAAACGTCAGCGAGGTCGTCAGTTCAAGGCAAACATCGGCGATGCAAGTAAAACGCAGCGAACAGCTGTAAGGCTGTCCCGTAGGGCGAGGCACTGGCACCGGGGTAGAAAACGGAGTTTATACGTAATAAATGAGCATTTTGAGCTGATGTTTAACGCAGAAAGACAATACAGGTCGTTTTGCACGAGGTTCCATAATGGGCCTATTTCTTTTGCTCTATTGACACATCCTTGCCTGGTTTCAGGCCATTCAGCTGTTCGATCAGCGCCCGTCTTTCGTTTTCCGCTTCCTGATAGCGTGTGTAGAGTTCATTCAGCTCATTGGTATAGCGCTGTATTCTGTCAGCCTGTTCCTTGCGCTGTTTGGCCGGATCTTCATATTTGGGCGCTTCACCATTGATTGTGATGTCACTGCCGGATGGCAGTACCTGATTGATCTGGGTGATCTCGTGGCGACGCAGCTCCTGGAGCATCTGAAACTGCTGAAACAAAATCTGCTGTTCCTGTTGCTGCTGCAGGATGGCGGCTTCCAGTCCGGAAATCTGCTTCTCGTTATCCGCTGCTGCAAAAACAGGGAGTGCAATTAGCCATAAACAAAGAAACAGCTGTTTCATATAGTGCACTCCCTAAAGGATCGAGACCGGAATCTCGTAAATCAGATATGAATGGCCCGTTTATCTACACCCAGAGCCGCTTCGTGCAGTGATTCGGAAAGCGAGGGGTGTGCGTGTACGATACGCGCCAGATCTTCACTGCTGGCAGAAAATTCCATGGCCACGACTGCTTCGGCAATCATCTCTGAAACATAAGGGCCCACCATGTGTACGCCCAGGATACGATCACTCTCCGCATCAGCCAGAATCTTGACGAACCCGGTTGTTTCTCCCAGTGCACGGGCGCGGCCATTGGCCATGAATGGAAACTGCCCAGCTTTGTAGGCCACCCCTTCCGCTTTTAGCGCTTGTTCGGTTTTGCCCACCCAAGCAATTTCCGGCGCGGTATAAATTACCCACGGCATCATGCCAAGATCAACATGGGCTGCCGAATCCAGCGCACCCTGCCGGGCTGCCGCGATCCGCTCGGCCACCGCCACGCCTTCCTCGGAGGCCTTGTGCGCCAGCATCGGTCCCCTGACGACATCTCCAATTGCATATACATCCGGCAGACTGGTCTGGCAAAACTCATCCACACTGATATATCCGCGTTCATCAAGTTTCAGTCCTGCAGCCTCTGCTCCCAAACCCGTGGTATTGGGAACCCGTCCCACAGCCACGATCAGTTTATCCACCTGCAGGCTCTGTGCATTCTTGTCCCGATCAACATACCCGATACTCACCCCTTCTGCATTCACCTGAGTGGAACCAATTTCAACCCCGGTATGGATGACAAGCCCTGTCTCGCGTGTCAACGCCTTATAGGCTTCCTTGGCCACCTGTTCATCCGCTGCCGGCAGAAAATCCGCCTGGGCTTCCAGCAATGTCACTTCCGCACCCAGCTTGCGCCAGACACTCCCCAGCTCCAGACCAATCACCCCCGCACCGATGATCGCAAGCTTGCCGGGCGTTTGCTGTAAAGCCAGTGCACCTGCATTATCAAGCACATTGCTTCCGTCAACCGGTGCCGCCTTCAGGACGCGCGGTGTGGAGCCCGTCGCGATAATGACGTGCCGGGCATGTACCGATTGCTCTGCTCCATCAGCATTCACCCGGATTTCCCAGCCATCCTCCCCCTCACCCCGCTTTTGCAGGCTGCCACGGCCATGCAGGGCAGTTACCTTGTTTTTCTTGAACAGCATGCCAATACCACCGGTAAAGGCTTTTACGATTTTGTCCTTGCGGGCAATCATGGCCGGAACATCAATCGACAATCCCTCCACCTTAATGCCATGTTCGGCAAATTTGTGCCCGGCACGCTCGAAATTCTCGGAAGATTCAAGCAACGCCTTGGAAGGAATACAACCGACATTCAGACAGGTTCCTCCCAGACTGGGTTTGCCCTGCTCGTTTTTCCAGTCATCGATACATACCGTTTTAAGCCCAAGCTGCGCACAGCGGATAGCAGCCACATAACCACCGGGACCGGCGCCAATGATTGCCACATCGAATAAATTATCCATATCAATCAAGAGAATAAATAGTTTGTTTAAAAATCGGAGAATTACAAGGATACATGGAGCTTAATTCGGATTGATCCGGCTGATCTCTTCAGTTGCCTGGCAAAATGATTGCATTTCACGCAGCTGCATCAAGGAATGAATCGCTGGCTGTCCGCGCATGTGTTCCAGTCTGGCCATGCTGGCTGCAGAACATTCCCATTGCAGCGATCTCAGTAGTTCGTCTGCCGTATCGGAATCGTTGCAAATCAGCACCATATCACACCCTGCCTGCAGAGCCTGTTCTGCCCGGCGAGTGATGCTGCCATAATTTCTAGCCGCCTGCATGCACAGATCGTCACTAAACACACAGCCATTGAACCCTAGATCATGCCGCAAAATATGCTGCAACCATTTGCTGGAGAAACCTGCCGGGTTTGGGTCAACTGCCGGATAAATGACGTGCGCCGCCATGATGCCGGAAAGCCCCGCATTGATCATCCGGTGGAACGGAATCAGATCTTCCTTATCAATTACAGCGTAACTGCGTGTATCAACGGCGGTTTCAACATGGGTATCTGCCTGAATTGCGCCGTGACCGGGAAAATGCTTACCTACGGCAGCCATTCCAGCCGATTTCATCCCATTCATAAGGGCGCAGGCCAGATCAGCGATGGCCTGTGGCTCACGATGAAAGGCACGATCGCCGATCACGCAGCTTTGCCCATAATCAATGTCCAGCACAGGGGTAAAACTCAAGTCCACGCCACAGGCCTTCAACTCCGAGGCCAGTACATAACCAGTCTGGTTCGCCAAATGAAGGGCTCGCCCGGCATCGCTGTCATAAATTTTTCCCAGTGTACGCATGGGCGGCAAACGGGTAAAACCGTCACGAAAACGCTGTACCCTGCCGCCTTCCTGATCCACTGCAATCAGCAGTGGAGGGTTTCTCAGTGCATGAATCGCTGCTGTCAGGCTGTCCAGCTGCGCCGGTGATTCATAATTGCGTGCAAACAGAATGACGCCCCCCACCAGTGGGTGGCTCAGCCGGATGCAGTCTTCATGGGTTAATCCAGTGCCCGCTATATCGAGCATCAATGGGCCAGCGGACATTCCTATTTTTCCAATACGACAAAGGCGCTTACCATAGCCAGTTCATCACTGATGGAAAGATGGTGGCAAGTAATGCCACGCTGGCCCAGCCAGCCGGATAGCTCCGGATGAAACTCAAAAAATGGTTTTCCCTGAGAATCGTGCTGTACTGCCAGATTTCCGAACAAAACCGGAGCACGCAAACCCGTGCCAGCTGCTTTGGAAAAAGCTTCTTTGGCGGCGAAGCGTTTGGATAGAAATAATGCAGGCTTAACCTGTTCCAGATAATCCGGCCATTCGGAATCCGCCAGCACTCGCCTGGCAAATGATTCACCATAACGCTCCAGTGAGCCGGCAATCCGGGCGGGATCGACCAGATCGGTTCCGATACCGTAGATCAAGCGCGCGCCTTCAGCATCAGGGCTTTCATTTCGCGAACCGCTGCGGCAAAACCAGTGAACAGTGCTCGCGCAACGATGGCATGGCCAATGTTCAACTCGGCAATTTCCGGTATCGCCGCAACCGGTATGGTGTTGTCGTAATGCAACCCATGCCCGGCATTGACCTGTAACCCCAGACCGGAAGCATAAGTTGCCATGGTCCGGATAGTTTCCAACTCGGATTGTTGCGCAGCAGGTGTTGCCGCATCGGCATAACGCCCGGTATGCAGTTCAATCACGGGAGCGCCTGCCCTGACTGCTGCATCAATTTGTTCGGCCCGCGCATCAATAAACAGGGAAACTCGCACTCCGGCTGCGGCCAGGCGCTTGCATGCCGCGCTCACCTGCTCAAAATGCCGGATCACATCCAACCCGCCTTCCGTTGTGAGCTCTTCGCGTCGCTCGGGCACCAGACAGATATCATGTGGCTTGATCTGACAAGCGAAGGCTATCATTTCTTCGGTGACGGCACTCTCCAGATTCATTCTGGTTTTAAGCCTATCACGCAAGATAATGACGTCTTCATCCTGAATATGACGGCGATCCTCGCGTAGATGCAGCGTAATCGCATCGGCACCAGCTTCTTCGGCAACCAGTGCCGCTTCAACCGGGCTGGGATAAGTTGTACCACGCGCCTGCCGTACCGTTGCCACATGATCAATATTGACACCCAGAGCTATCATGATTATTCCATTTTCCCGCTTGTTGACAGTGAATGATTCCTGAATTTTTTGCTTCTACTCGTAACCCAGGCTCTTTAGTGCAGCGGTATCATCCGCCCAGCCAGATTTCACTTTGACCCAGACTTCCAGATAAACCTTGCCATCAAACAAAACTTCCATATCCTTGCGCGCCTGCGTCGCCATTTCCTTCAGCTTTTTCCCCTGCTTGCCAATAATGATGGCCTTCTGGTTTTCCCTTTCCACCAGAATACAGGCATGGATACGCCGCAAATTACCTTCCAGGGCGAATTGTTCGATCACTACGCTGACCGAATAAGGCACCTCTTCGCCAATTTGCCGGAAAACTTTTTCACGCAGCAGCTCAGCTGCAAGAAATCGCTCGCTGCGATCTGTAATTTCATCTTCAGAAAATAAAGGTGGATTTTCCGGCAAATGCTGACGAATGGCCTCGATCAGCGCGGGTAGCTGTTTGTTTTGCAGCGCGCTGACCGGGATAATTTCCGAAAATGCAAACAAGCCTGCCATTTTTTGCATGAAAGGCAACAGCTGCAATTTATCCGCCAATGTATCAATTTTATTGATTACCAGAACCACGGGCAGATTCCGGGGCAGCTGTTCCAGAACCTGTTCATCCTCGCGGCCATACCGCCCTGCTTCTATCACGAACACAACAACATCCACATCCTGCAGGCTTTGGAGGACAACCCGGTTCATCACCTGATTCAGCTGGCTACGATGGCGCATCTGGAAACCGGGTGTATCCACAAAAATAAATTGTGACTGCGCGTCAGTTAGTATTCCCTGAATCCGGTGGCGAGTCGTTTGCGCTTTTCTGGAAGTGATGCTGATCTTCTGTTTGATCAGATGATTCAGCAACGTTGATTTACCCACGTTGGGACGTCCCACGATGGAGATATAGCCAGTTTTGTAACCGGATGCGCTCATGATAAGTGTTTTTTCAGAAAATGGAGGCCGGGATTGATCAAGATGGATATCTCCTGTAACTAGTGATATGAAGGGGTTGTTCAATGCCTGACGATGACAAGTTCATAGGCCTGGCGGGCAGCCTCCTGCTCGGCCCGGCGGCGGCTGGTTCCCTCGCCGCGAGTACGAATGTCAAACCTGGAGATGACACATTCCACCTGAAAAACCTGTGCATGAGGGTCACCTTGAGCCGAAAGCACACTGTATTCTGGTAGCGCCATCTTGCGACTCTGCAGGTATTCCTGCAATAGGGTTTTGGGATCTTTGCCGGAAATATCCGGGCCTGATTGCCTAATCAAAGGTTCATACAAAGCTGCAACAACCTGTTCCACTGCTGTGAATCCACTTTCGAGGTAGATCGCGCCGATAATGGCCTCCACTGCATTGGCCAGAATTGAGGGCCTGCAGTGACCACCACTCTTACGTTCGCCTTCGCCTAGTAAAATCAGTTCACCGATACCCAGAGTGGATGCCAGCTGATGCAACGCCTGCTGATTAACGAAATTAGCACGTAGCCTCGTCAGATCACCTTCCGGTGACGATGGAAAATGTTTGAACAGCAGTGTTGATACCGCGCAGTTCAATACGCTATCGCCGAGAAATTCGAAACGTTCGTTATTCGGAAAACCGAGACTGCGGTGAGTAAGAGCTTCCTGGAGTAAATCAGTTTGTTTGAAGGTGTACCCCAATTTCTGAGATAACACTGTGTAATTCCGCTCTTTTTTTATTTTCGCTTGTTTATTTTTTATATTGGACAAAACCAATTTGGGACGGGTCATCAATTACTGGCAGCATCGAAATCGATCAGCAACGAAAGATTGGCAAACAAGGGTTTAGTCACCGTATAACTTACATTCAGCACAATTTGCTCATCCTGCTTTTTGATGACGATATCACTTCCGTTTACCGTTTTGATGTCATCCACACTCGCACGCTTGTCGAATGCCATGCGAATCTCACGGGATCCGGCATTACGTAGATCGGGATCACTGGCAATCGCTACCAGCACCTTCTTGACTGCAGCAAATTCAACATAGGCAGGAATGAGCCTCATTCCAAAAATCGCCACCAGGACAATGGCCACTGACCAGGTCAGGAGGCCAGGCAAGCTTACTCCCTGCTGTCTTCTATGTGTCGAGGAATACTCCGAATACATAAATACCTCCCGTGCCATACTGAAGATTCAAAGATTATTTGATCAATGTTCCTATTCTGCTCAGGTCATTAAAATTCCACCAGATCAGGAAAGCTTTGCCAACAATATGATTTTCTGGAACAAATCCCCAATAACGGCTGTCACTACTGCCATCGCGATTATCCCCCAAAGTGAAATAATTACCTTCTGGAACCTTACAGGAAAACCCTTCCCGGTCAAAGGTACAGTTTTCCCGATTGGGAAACTGGTGGACAGCGGACAGTTGAATATCAGGCATATCATCATTGACGAGGATGTCGTGCTCATTGCCATCCATGTTTTCCCTTAACCTCTGGGTGTAAATATAGGCTGTCCCGTCAATATATTTGTAATCCCCATCCCGCTCCTGTTGAACAGGAATGCCATTGATACTCAGCTGTTTGTTGCGATAGGCAACAGTGTCTCCAGGCACGCCAATCACTCGCTTAATGTAATCAATGGAAGGATCCTCAGGAAAGCGGAATACCATTACCTCACCACGCTGAGGTGCATTCATGTCGATGATTTTCAGATTGGCCACCGGCAGCCTGATACCGTAGGTATATTTGTTAACCAGGATGAAATCTCCGATCAACAGAGTTGGGATCATTGATCCGGAAGGAATCTTGAAAGGTTCTACCAGAAATGATCGCAAGCAAAATACCACCAGAATGATCGGGAAAAAGCTCTTGGGATATTCGATCCACCACGGTTCGGTGCCATCGGAAATGCGCTTGTGCCTCAACACAAAATAATCAAGCAACCAGATTCCACCTGTTACCAGCAATAAAACAAACAATACCAAAGGAAAATTCATAACACCCCAATTACCTACCTGACCCGGAAATAGACTAACCAATACGTTACTTATTGCACATGCTACGTTTTTATTTGTTATCCACCTGAAGGATAGCAAGAAATGCCTCCTGGGGAATTTCGACATTACCGACCCGTTTCATACGCTTTTTCCCTGCTTTCTGCTTTTCCAGCAGCTTGCGTTTGCGTGTAATGTCGCCACCATAACATTTCGCCAATACATTTTTGCGCATTGCCTTCACATTCTCACGCGCCACAATATGGGCACCTATTGCCGCCTGCACTGCAATATCAAACATTTGCCGTGGTATGAGCTCGCGCATTTTTTGTGCCAGCTCCCTTCCGCGATACTGGCTGCTAGCGCGATGCACGATCAGGGACAAGGCATCCACCCGATCACCGTTGATCAGTATGTCGAGTTTTACCAAGTCAGCCGTTCTGAATTCCTTGAATTCATAATCAAGCGAAGCATAGCCGCGACTTACCGATTTCAATTTATCAAAGAAATCCATAACAACTTCGTTTAAAGGCATTTCATAAGCCAGCATGACTTGCCTGCCCATGTATTGCATATTTTTCTGGATACCGCGCTTGCCAGTACACAGCGTCATCACCGCGCCGACATATTCTTCGGGCACCAGAATTGTAGTTGTAATGATCGGCTCACGAATTTCTTCTATATTGGATAAATCCGGGAGTTTGGATGGATTCTCGATTTCCAGGATTTTGCCATCACGCAGTAAAACCTGATAAACCACTGTGGGCGCAGTGGTGATGAGATCCATATCATATTCCCGCTCCAGCCGTTCCTGAACGATGTCCAGATGCAACAGCCCCAAGAATCCACAACGAAACCCAAAACCCAGTGCCTGCGAAGTTTCCGGTTCAAAATGCAGGGAAGCATCGTTCAGCTGCAATTTTTCCAGAGCTGCGCGTAATGCGTCATATTGATTGGATTCGACCGGATACAATCCGGCAAAAACCTGTGGCTTGATTTCCTTGAATCCGGCCAGAGGTGCGCTGGCAGGATGGTCGGCGAGTGTAACCGTATCTCCTACCTTGGCAGACTTCAGATCCTTGATCCCCGAAATGATAAATCCTACTTCACCAGCGCTCAGAGATTCACGGTTTACCGCTTTGGGCTGGAAAACGCCCACCTCCTCACATAGATAATTTGTTTTGCTGGACATCAGTAGAATCCTGTTGCCCGGTTTCAACGTCCCATCCATAACCCGAACCAGCATCACGACACCTACATAGCTGTCAAACCAGGAATCTATGATCAATGCCTTGAGCGGTGCGTCTACATCCCCTTCAGGTGGCGGAATCTGCGCCACGATCATCTCCAGCACCTGGTCCACACCTTCACCGGTTTTTGCACTGATACGCAAAGCGCCCTTGGCTTCAATCCCGATAATATCTTCCACTTCAGCGATGACTCTGTCAGGATCAGATGCAGGCAAATCAATTTTGTTGAGCACCGGAATCACTTCAACGCCTTGTTCGATCGCGGTGTAACAGTTTGCCACTGTCTGCGCTTCAACGCCCTGGGAAGCATCAACAACCAGCAGGGCCCCTTCACACGCTGACAATGAGCGGGAAACTTCATAGGAAAAATCAACATGGCCTGGAGTATCGATCAGATTCAGCAAATAATTTTTGCCATCCTTGGCCTGATACCGAAGAGCTGCTGTTTGCGCCTTGATCGTGATGCCACGTTCACGCTCCAAGTCCATCGAATCAAGTACCTGCTCTTCCATTTCCCGATCAGATAATCCTCCGCAAAACTGAATGATGCGATCAGCAAGCGTGGATTTGCCGTGATCAATATGAGCAATGATGGAAAAATTACGGATATGTTGTACCAAAGGAAGTCACCGGTCGGCTGAGAAATTGACAAAAGCCAAAAACGAAAGGAGCGATTGTATACAAATCAGCATGGGGAAGATAGATTCAGCCGCAGCTGATGGAACGACCGTGACAGGGTATAACCTTGATAATTTCAGCAACCACAGGAAGATTTACGGGTGTACAAACCCAAATAACCTATAACACTGTAGCTTACGTACCTTACAAAACAGGATGGAAGAATGCGACTCATATGAAAATTGAGAAGCACCCAGAATTCAGGAAAGATAAGTATCAACCACTCCCGCATCAAGAAAATAATGACATAACTCTTTGTTCTCATTCACAGCAAAAAGAACCGGAACCTTTTCGCCATATAACTGGGTTAATTGCTCATTGTTATCAACATTGATTATGTCTAATTCAAACTGTTTTTTTTGTTGTAATTCCCGAAGAGAAGCAATCATCTCCTCACATAGATGACAACCCTCTCTCCCATATACAAGAAATTTTTTTGGTATTACCTGATTATTCATAGCGCTATCAGCAACCCTTATTCAGCAAGTTTTATAGTAATAAAGGTCGTGACATCTCCCCTTCTAATCAGCAGAGCGATATTTCGTCCTTTTTTAGCATCACGTAATAATTTATTGAATTGTTTGATTGATTTTATGTCCTGGTTGTTAAAACCCAAAACTATATCTCCCGGGCGAATGCCCGCACTACCCGCAATTCCGTCATATACCTCTTCAACTAACAGACCGTTATCAACCCCAATCTGATCCTTCTGATCGGAAGAAAGCTCTTTCAGGGCAAGACCCAGCTTACTCGCGGCATCTCCTGATCTACTTTGCTTCTGGACGGGAGCACCTTCATCACCAGACATTTCTCCTACAACAACCATCAATTTCCTGATTGAACCGTCACGCCATACTTCAACCTGAACCTTAGTACCCGGTTTTGTATTTCCAACAATGCGGGGCAAATCAACTGAAGTGTCGATATTTTTACCATCAAAGCTAAGAATCACATCTCTTGTCCTGATTCCCGCTTTATCTGCTGGCCCGCCTCTCTCAACCGAAGCAACCAATGCACCACGTGATTTATCCAGGCTAAAAGATTCTGCCAGTTCTTCGGTCATTTCCTGAATCAGGACACCAATTTTCCCTCGTGAAATCTTGCCGTAAGCCTTGAGCTGATTAGCAATTTCCATCGCCATGTCAATTGGAATGGCAAAGGAAAGTCCCATGAAACCTCCTGTACGGCTGTAGATCTGCGAGTTGATTCCGACAACCTCCCCTTTCATGTTAAACAGTGGTCCACCCGAATTACCTGGGTTAATTGCCACATCGGTTTGGATAAAGGGGACATAATTTTCCTGGGCAAGCGAACGACCTTTAGCACTTACAATCCCCGCCGTAACCGTATTCTCAAAACCAAAAGGAGCACCAATCGCGATCACCCACTCTCCTACCTTCAGCTGATCAGGGTTCCCTTGAGTAACTACAGGCAAATCATCTGCATCAATTTTGATCAAGGCTACATCTGTTTTCCGGTCAGCTCCAATGACTTTTGCACTGAATTCCCGCTTATCTGACAGTTTTACTGTAATTTCATTAGCTGATTCAACCACATGCGCATTGGTCAGAACATAGCCATCCTTGCTGATTATGAAACCAGAACCCAGTGAACGGGATTCGTACTTTCTCGGACCAGAGAAAGGCTGCATATGCCTGCGGAAGAATTCGTAAAATGGAGAATCTTCCGGAATATTGGGGATTTCAGGAAAAAGATGATTTGCATCTAGTTGTTGTGTCTGCACCGTGCTGATATTCACAACCGCGCGACTGTGCTTTTCTACCAAATCGGTAAAATCCGGCAAATCCTTTGCGTGCAAGGGGGCAGACAACACAAACACCAACAAGAACAGATAAATAGCAAAAGCAGCTCTTCGCCACATATTCACGACTGTATTTACCAACAATTTGCACCACTTTGGGATATAAATAAAAGGGAGAGGTATGTTAACCATGTAATTTAGCCAATTGACTAACTAACAATTTGATTCAAGATGAGCAGGATAACGCTATTTAGTAGATGTATTCGATCGTCCATCAACAATATCAACTGGAGAGATCATACCTGGAGCAGAGTAACGAACAGCTTCCCCGTAGGTTAGCCCTCTATAAATCAAGAGATCATTATGATAACTGTGACCAGCGGGTACAGAAGGAGGTGAGTACGCGGGGATAGGCCCAAAAGTTAATAGAGAGCGCCGCCCTCCGATGGGAGCAGCTTTCCCGTTCTCTTTTTCAGCTACAAACACTTTTTCGAATGTTGTTTCCCTCTGCTCCATGGATTGAGATATCAGCCAGCCAATTGATAATACAGCAACCGACGCGGCAATCGCAAAACCTACTCTTTTTTGTGTATGATTTTGATAAATTTTTGGTGTGTAAGGTGCTAACAAAGGAGGCTCATTAGCGAGTTTCTTCCGGATTCTTTCAGAAATATCAATATCTACGACCGACTGACGCATTGAGTCACCAATTACATGATAAATTTTCCAATCCAAAAACAAACTGTCGTCATTCTTGATTACATCAATAACTTTGGCATCATCAGCATCATCTAGTTCGCCATCCGTTAGCTCCGAAACTTTATCTTTCACGATTTCACCTCTTATTACCATCTTTTACTCTTATCCGTACCCAACAAAGGTCTCAATTTATCAGCTACAGCCTCGCGCGCTCTGAAAATACGAGAACGCACTGTACCGATAGGGCAATTCATAATCTCGGCAATTTCTTCATAACTCAGTCCTTCTATCTCCCTGAGAATGATTGCAGTCCTTAATTCTTCGGGTAACACTTCAAGCGCCTGATTTACCGTTTGGGCAACTTGTTTTCCCATAAGTTCAGTTTCAGGAGTATTTACCTCCCGAAGCTGATCAGCTCCCTCAAAATTTTCAGCTTCTTCAGCATCAAGCCCGCTTACGGAAGCAGCAGGAATTTGCGGCCCTGTGATACCAGAAAATTTTTGCAGTATTAACTCCTATTCGGTACAGCCAGGTATAAAAAGCGCTATCGCCATGAAAAAGAAGGTAAAGCCCGATAAGCCTTGATAAATGTTTCCTGAGCTATATCTTCCACTTCAGCCGGATCGCGAACAAATCGCGACAACAAACGCGCCAACCGCCGCTGGTACTTAATAACTAGCAGATCAAATGCATGCTTATCACCCCGCTGTACCTTTTCTACCAACTGTTGATCGAGTTCACGATCACCCATTTTCAGATTCTCAAAATTAGATAGATTAACAGGCCTGGTTAACAATTTACCGTTTCCCACCTTGATTGAAAAACATATCCTATTGATTAGGTTATGTAATTGATGAAGAAATTACAAAATCAGACTTGATCACGCGGATCAGAATTTTCAATTTCTCCAAGCTTAATACGCTCCCACTTTCAACAAGTGCAAACGGCGGCTATCCGCACGTATCGCGGTAAAATTAAAATCTTCAATAGCAATTGATTCTCCATTCTGGGAAGTCTGCCAAATTTATTAATTACCAGCCCCCAATCGTATCAAACTCCTTGTCACTAAGTGTTGCGCCCAATGTCTCATTAAACTGGATATTTCTGTAATAGACTTGACGCGATAGTGACCATCTGTATCTGCAACGATATAGGCGTCCTCTTCGTCAAAGTCATATTCATCCTCAATATCCCCGACAATTTGTTCCAAAACATCTTCAATTGTGACAAGCCCCGCTACACCACCATATTCATCGCCAACAATGGCCATATGGTTACGATTGCTACGAAAATCCTTCAACAGGATATTCAATCTTTTCGATTCAGGGATGTATACCACTGGACGCAGCATATCTCTTATATTGAATTCTCCCTTGCTCGCGTAATAACGTAATAAATCCTTTGCCAGCAATATACCGATAATCTGATCCTTACTACCCTCTATAACTGGAAAGCGTGAGTGCGCAGTCTCAATAACGACAGGAATAAATTCTTCAGGCTTCTCATTAATATCGATCGTATCCATTTGCGAGCGAGGAATCATGACATCGCGCACCTGCATTTCGGAAACTTGCATCACCCCTTCGATCATCGCTAATGCATCAGCTTCAAGCAAATTGCGCTCATAAGCAGAATGCAACAAAGCAAGCAGCTGATCGCGATCTTCCGGTTTGCGTGATAATAATGTGCTGATATGCTCAAACCAGCCAACTTTAGAGGAAGTTTCGTTCATGAAGTCTTATAACATCGAAAATGAAAAGATGGTCTCGTGCCAGCCTATATCAACTTAATGTTGGATGATATATGGGTCAGGGTAGCCAAGTCTGGTAAGAATTTTTGTTTCGAGGGATTCCATCGCAATAGCATCGTCATCACAAATATGATCATAGCCTTGTAAATGCAACACACCGTGGATGGTAAGGTGGGCGTAGTGCGCTATCAAATCTTTTCCATGCTGCCGCGCTTCGCTGTAAATCACGGGCGCGCATAACACTATATCACCCAATAGAGGGGCTTCATCTTCGTACACAAACGTCAGCACATTGGTCGCTGTATTTTTGCCACGAAAATCACGATTGAGTATTTCACCTTCTGGCTCATCAACGATACGAATTACAATCTCTGCCGATTTTTTTAATGCTGCTTTTACCCATTTACGAAACTGCTGTCTACTTGGAATATCTGCTTTCTCAACAGCATACTGCACCGTCAAACTGAGCTTGCACTCATGATCTGATAGATCAACTGGAAGATTTTTTTTCAGTAGCATATTCATCGTAAGCATTGACTATACGTTGAACCAACGGATGTCGAACTACATCTTCCGTTTTAAAACGCGTAAATGCAATCCCACTCACATTCTTCAAAATTTGTTCAGCTTCAACCAGCCCACTCTTTTGCTGTTTGGGCAAATCTATTTGAGTTACATCACCTGTAATAACAGCTTTAGAACCAAAACCGATACGAGTCAAAAACATTTTCATCTGTTCGGGCGTGGTGTTCTGAGCCTCATCCAAAATAATAAATGACTGGTTGAGAGTCCGGCCGCGCATAAAAGCCAATGGAGCAATTTCGATAATACCTTTTTCAAAATTCTTACTGGCTTTTTCAAAGCCCATTAAGTCATACAGTGCATCATAAAGCGGCCTTAAGTAAGGATCCACTTTCTGCACCATATCTCCCGGCAAAAAACCCAATCTTTCTCCTGCCTCTACTGCCGGGCGCACTAAAATTACCCGCCCGACCAATTCCCGTTCCAACGCATCAACTGCACAGGCAACTGCAAGATAAGTCTTACCTGTACCTGCTGGTCCAATACCGAATGTAACATCATGAGACTTGACCTGAGAGAGATAGCTTGTCTGCCGTATAGTGCGCCCATGAATATTGCCGCGTCGAGTCACAAGTTCCACTGAGGCCGTGTTGGAATTTGCAGTAATTTCTTCTGAATCTCCAGAAGAAAAAGAAGGATTTTTTTGAATTTCGATCAAACCCAGTTGTATTTGCTCAACACCAAGATGATGATTAGCTTCATCATAAAATTTCTGTAGCGCCTGTGTTGCCAAACGCTTACGCTCTATAGGGCCATATATCTTAAAATGTGCCCCTCTACGTAAAATAACTACATCATAAGCTGATTCAATCTGCTTAAGATTTTCATCAAGCGCGCCACAAAGATTAGCAAGACGCTCATTGTTCGTAGGAGAAAATACCAGTTCAACAGGCTTGGATTGGTTTGCCAATTTATACTCCACATCTATATCTGAAGTTGGCATTAACTATGTGAATTGAAAGTTGGCGAAATACTGCGACCGCTATCAGGTAAGAATTTGACCACGCAATGTATGGGATGAAACTGCTGTTATTCTGATATCAATAAAATTTCCTATGAGCTTGGCACGACCTGCGAAATTGACTACCCGGTTATTATCCGTCCTTCCATAAAGCTCGCCTGGATCTTTTTTTGATGGTCCTTCTACCAAGATACGCTGAACCGTATCCACCATCGCCTGACTAATCGTTTGGGCATTCAACTGAATTTTTTCCTGCAAACGATACAGTCTTGTCAACTTTGTCTGATGAGGTGTATCGTCAGGCAAATCTGCAGCCGGTGTTCCTGGACGCGGGCTATAAATAAAGCTGAATGATTCATCAAAATTGATATCATCAATCAGTTTCATTGTTGCCTCGAAATCATCATCTGTTTCTCCAGGAAATCCGATAATAAAATCGGATGATATTGATATCCCCGGCCGGGCAAGACGCAGTTTACGAATAATGGATTTATATTCAAGCGTGGTGTAACCACGCTTCATCGCTGTCAAAATTCTGTCCGAGCCAGACTGCACTGGCAAATGTACGTGACCTACCAATTTTGGCGAATGCCGGTATGTTTCAATCAATCTGGCGGTAAATTCTCTTGGATGGGAGGTCGTATACCTGATTCGCTCTATACCCGGAACCTCATGAATGTACTCCAATAATGTTGCAAAATCAGCAATTTCATCACCAGCGGCCTTGCCCAAATACGCATTTACATTTTGTCCAAGCAAAGTAATTTCTTTAACACCTTGTATTGCAAGTCCAGCCACTTCGGCAAGCACGTCATCCAGCGGTCTCGAAACCTCTCCTCCTCGGGTATACGGAACAACACAAAAACTACAGTATTTGCTGCACCCTTCCATAATTGAAACAAAAGCTGTGACTCCTTCTGTTCGTGCAGGGGGCAAACGATCAAATTTTTCTATCTCAGGAAAACTAATATCGACCTGAGGTTTCCCGGTACGCCTACGAGCATCAATCAAATCAGGCAATCTATGCAATGTTTGTGGCCCAAATACCAGATCCACAAATGGAGCACGCTTCACTATCTCCGAACCCTCCTGACTGGCTACACACCCCCCCACACCAATCAGCAGGTCCGGATTATTATTTTTAAGGTGTCTAACACGCCCCAAATCATGAAATACCTTTTCCTGTGCTTTTTCACGAACAGAACATGTATTAAACAGGATCAGATCGGCTTCTTCCACTATTTCAGTTAACTCCATACTCTTTTCAGACAAAAGAATATCAGCCATTTTGTCCGAATCGTATTCATTCATCTGACAACCGAAAGTTTTAATATAAAGCTTACTACCCATATTGCCTTTTACTCGCCCCCTATCTAAGCACCACTACTTGTACTCACCAACCCAGAGTCACAGATTTTCAACAAAAAACAGGTTGCAACCCTGGAACTATTCATTCCCACAAAGATTGCAACCTGCTCATACGTTAACAGCAAGCGTTAGCGATTAAGATTTACTCGTCATCGCTGTCGTTATCATTATCGCCAGAGGAGGATTCGCTGTCTCCGCTATCCGCGCTTTCAGCAGCTTCTTCAGCCTCATCTTCTTCGCCTTCTTCATCTTCGCCTTCATCTTCAGGTTTCAATACCAGTTTTCCTAGTGCAATGCTGGCATTCAAATCCGTCATCGGCACCTCTTCATGCACCAGATTCTGGTGGCAGTCTATACAGGTTGCACCTTCTGTTTCCATCTTTTTATGTTCTGCCTGTGCACTTTCTCCTGGAGGCGCCGGTTTCTTGTGACAGGTGCGACAGGTGATGCTGTCCCATTTCTTGAGGTTCATCCGGGCGTCATGCGCCATCTCCAGCCTTCTTTCATTAAACTTCTCAAGCGTGGAGTAGTCGTTGACAAATTCCAGATAAAGCTCTCTGGCTCCATCTATCGCGTGTGTCGCTACTGCAAGGTGAAAATTTTCTATTCCCTGAGGAATATGACAATCCTTACAGCCCGGATTGACACCCAGGGCACCGTAGTGGGTGGATTGTTTCAACTCTTTTTGCGGATAGGTCATAGAATGGCAGCTGGTACAAAACTCTTCGGTTGATAATGCCGCTTCCCCACCGAATACAACAGCCACCAGGACTATACCCAGCAACGCTCCTGTCAACAGGGCGCCAATCGATCCTTTTTGCAGTCTGGTCATTACTCTTTTCCTTTTTTGGCAGGTTTGGCACTGGCCTGGAATTCATCATGGAATTTGAATTTCGGCTCTCCGTCAAATACGCCTTCCAGTTTGTAGTGTTCGTGCATGGCTTTGGTATTCTTGACCATTTCTTCAAATTTGAAGGTGTATTTCGCATCCACTTCCGGGGTGAACGGGGTGTATGGCGCTTTAGCTCCTTTCCAGGGTGAGCCTTCGTAGTTCAGGTGGCAGGAACTGCAGCGCTCTTCAAAGCTAAAGTCCTGTCCTTTTTTTGCCAGATCTTTGCGAGGTGTTTTCTTACCCGATTTCTCAAAGGCTTGTCCGCTTTTACGATGATCCCCCCGGAAGTTGCGTCCAGGTCCATGGCAAGATTCACAACCTACACCAGTCAGCATGGGTTTGGGCGATTCGATCGTATAGCCCCCTTTCTGACCAAATCCATCCACGTGACAGCCTACGCAGTCCTTGTCCTGGGTGTAGTCTTTGGCTGGATCCAGTTTGGCTTTCTGTTTGGCTTCTGTCTTGACATTGGGTTTGAGCGATTCCATCGCTTTGGCATGCGCGGTGTCTTTCCACGATTGTGCCTGGGCTTTGTGGCAGGAACTGCATTTCTTGCGGCCTTCAAACGGGGCATCTGCCGCTATGCTTTGTCCACTGACAAACGTGAACACGGCAGCTGCTATCAGCCCGCAAACGGTCATTAGTTTCATGGTCTCTCCTCTTGATTTAGGTCTGTTAACTCGGGTTATACTGGTTTTTCCGGCGGTTATTGTACCTGATCAGCCGGAAGGGTTGAATCCGTCATGTGTTCTTGTCCAGCCTCGTACGGGGCTGCGGTGGGCTGTCTTTGTTCCAGTGCTTTTTCTGTGATCCGGTAGACCCAGTACCCTCCCTGCTGGTAGATCAGCTGGGGGGTGGTGCGCTCCAGCGGGGATGGCTGGCTGGTAAATGGCAGCAGTTTTGCCAGCAGGGTGTTGGCGCTGGCTTCGTCTATCAGGAAAAAGGCTCGGATGAGGTCGTCCGATAACGATTGCAGGGTGTAGGTGTAGTAACCCCGGGTGCCCATTTCCGTTTTCAGGTGGCTGATCATGCCGTGCAGGTTGCCAGTCATGCGGTAGTGTTTGTAGGCTACGCCAAATTTGTCCGGGTACAGGAGGCCCAGTTTGTAGAGGTCGCTGACGTGTACAACGAGGTAGGTGTCCCGTGTGCCCGCCAGTTGCCGTAATTCATCCAGCCCTTCTGTCAGTGGGTTGACCAGGCTTTGGGTAAAACGCTGGAAGAGTTGTTGTTCCTGCGGGTCGGCTGCGATGCCGGCTTGCTGGTCTTCATAGGCGCGTATGGCTTGTTCGTGCGTTTGCCATGCTTGCGGGATGATCAGCGGTTGATGTAGCGGTGTATGAAACAGGACGTCTCGTCCGGTCAAGAGTGCTAGTTGCCGCGAGGTGTCCCACCAGCCCAGCAGCAGGGCATCACGCGGGGCGTGTTTGTCTATTGCTGCTGCAAGTGTACTTAATTCGGATGCTTTCTGGTCCAGTGCCAGGAGTTGTTCTCCGGCGAGGTTTTTCCAGTTGAGCAATATTTGCTGGTTGGCATGTTGGCCAAACCAGGCTTGTGCCACGGGTTGTTCGGTTTCTTCAACGCGGATGTCGTACTGGTGGATGGCCAGGTCCGGCCAGGCGTCCAGTTCCAGCTCGGGAAATTCACCGGCTTTGCCAGTAGCCGTTTGTTGATAACGGTAGGGTGATGTGTCCGGTGTCAGTATGAGCCAGGCATACCAGGTCAGCAAAACCAAACCTCCCGTCACTAGAAGTATTCCCAGTGACGGGAGGAGTCGGTCGGACCAGCGCGGCTGTGCGCGCTGGTCAGTTGTCAGCGGTGTAGTCAAGCTTGTGTCTGCTTGCGTTTACGCCAGCCGATCAGGGCGATCGCTCCTGCCAGCAACATGCCACCACCCAGGCCACCCAGGGAGATTTTCTCGCTGGATTCCTTGAGGTCGAGCAGGCTGGTCTGTTTGCCTTCCAGTTTGTTTACACGGGCTTGCAGTGCTGTCAGTTCCTGCATTTTGGTGTATTCGTCTTGGATTTCAACATAGGCGCGGTTCATCGGGCCCCAGCCTTCGGTGTAGGTCCAGCCACCCGGATTGACGTGGGCAAATCCTACGTGCATCTTGGCAAGGTTGTTTTCTGCCATTTCCAGAACTTTCAGTTCGAGTGAGGCAGGGTTGTTACCTTTTGACCAGAAGAGCTGGGTGAAGATACCAAAACCAGGTTTCTCGGGCTCTGGCGGATTGGGACGGTTGGTCTTTTGTCCGGTCAGTGTGCCGTCTTCGTACATTTTATGAACGATGGCGTTGGCTTCCTGGTATTTGGCCAGTCCTTCCAGTGTGCCTTTGTCCATGACGTCCAGGTAGGAGCGGGCAAACCGTTCGGAGTGGCACTGGGTACAGGTCAGTACCCAAGAATCCAGCCGGGCTTCAGACCAGTCGCTGGTGATGTTCTCGGCAATTCCAGGTACAAACGGGTAGTTCGCCCAGCGGGTCTTGCGGGTGATGTTGTGGGTGTATTCCCCTTCGTATTCCATGTGGCAGGCTGCACAGGTCGGTGCGTTCTGACCACCTTTGGAGAAGGCATCTTTGAGGCGAACTTCCCAGTTCCATTTGTCACGGTTCATTTCGGCAAGTTTGCCGTGCTTGGACATGGAGTAGGCTTCCCAGTTGTTGTGGTCCACGCCGCTATGGCAGGTGGCACAGGCTTCCGGTTTGCGTGATTCCGCAGCCGAGAATTCGTGACGGGTGTGGCAGTTGTCACATTTGTTCTGGTTGGTGTGGCACATGGTGCAACCTTCGGCCACTTCGCGCTGTGGCATGGCTGCCCAGACGGTGGTTTCGATGTTGGCGGTGTAGTCCAGTGCGTGAGATGGACGTCCATTCGGCCATTGTCCGTTCGGCCAGATCATGGTGTCACGCTCCGATTCGCGTTCTGCAAATTCTCTCAGGTGGCAGGTTCCGCATATGTCGGCTGATGGCATGCGCACGTCTTTGGTGTGATCTGCCTTGTCTTTTTTGTTGATGTCTACGTGACAATCAATACAACCCACTTCCTTGAGGTTTTCTTTTTCCCCAAGCTTGCCCATGGAGCGCAGGTTGTTTTCAACTTCTTCAAGCTTCCCTTTCTTGTAAAAAAGGGGATCTTCTGGCTTGAGGTTGCGAATTTTATCAAGGTTGGCGTGGGAGCTGCGCTTCCATGCCCTTACCCATACCGGGGTTTCGTCCGAGTGGCATTCCACGCAATCCTTGCGTTCTGCTACTTCTTTGGGTGAAACAGGTGGTTTGTAGAAGGTGTTAGGGTCCATGTAGGAGCTGATCGCTATCGGTTCCCAGTAATTCCCCAATTTGCCTTTGCCCGCTCCATGAGCAGGGTCCTTGTAGCGCTTAACCAGCGCTTCATAGGTGTCTTTTGGTGTTGCCTTGCTGCGGTCCAGCTTCAACGCTTCGTACGTCTCGTCCGGTACCGTCGATATGTCAGCTTGCACCGATCCGCACAGCATCAGCCCCGTGCAAACTAGTACTCCCTTTAACCACTCCCCTAATTTCATCTCTTTCCTCCGTAATCTACCTTGCGGCATTTCCTGTACACAAAACAATAACTGGTCACCCCAACCCCTCCCAGGTAACCAGCCTTAGTCACTTCCTTACTTCATCCAAAACAAGACTACTTCGTCAGCAGGGGTAAGTCAAGGTTTTAACACACCCAAAATTAACCTTGACAAACCTGGTGAACAGAACTGAAAACAATATCATCACTCCGCAACTTCGTTTTCCGCCAAATCAGTATTGAAGTAAGCTGTACTTTCCGACAGCCTCTGCCTTCTCCTGACACTGTGAAAAGACAGCCCCGTGCCAGCCGGTATTAACCTACCAACGATTACATTTTCCTTCAAACCACGCAAATCGTCTTTCTTACCCATAATAGCCGCTTCAGTAAGGACTCGAGTTGTCTCTTGGAAAGAAGCAGCCGAAATAAACGAATCAGTAGAAAGAGATGCCTTGGTTATACCTAACAATACATGTTCATAAGTAGCAGGCATTTTGTTATTGGCAATGAGTTTCTCGTTCTCGATCAATACTTCTGCACGTTCGACCTGCTCACCGGGAATAAAACTTGAATCGCCCGCATTTACTACCTGTACACGACGCAGCATCTGACGAACAATTACCTCAATATGTTTATCATTGATGCGCACACCTTGCAAACGATAAACATCCTGCACCTCATCACTGATATAACGAGCCAGCGCTTCAACGCCTTGTAGTCGCAATATATCATGAGGATCAATGGGCCCATCAACGATCACCTCCCCCTTATTCACAACCTGTACATCATGTGCGGTTACATGCTTATCTTTGGGGATCAGATATTCATGAGCAATTCCATCAAGATCGGTAATGACCAATCTCTGTTTGCCCTTGGTATCCTTTCCGAATGCCACTGTTCCAGTAGCTTCTGCCAAGAAACCCACATCTTTTGGTATCCGGGCTTCAAACAATTCTGCAACTCGAGGCAAACCACCCGTGATGTCACGGGTTTTCGATGTTTCTTGAGGAATGCGTGCCAGAACCTCACCAATACTCACCTGCTGCCCATCAACTACTGTAATAATCGATCCAACGTGGAATGTAATGCTTACAGGCTGATCACTACCAGGAATATTAATTTCCTTGTCATTCTCATCCAAGAATTTGACTAACGGCCGCAATCCTTTGGATTGTGCAATATTACGCCGTTTGGGATCAATAACCACTAAAGTTGCCAAACCGGTTATTTCATCAATTTGCCTAACGACGGTTACACCCTCTTCCACATTCTCAAAACGTACTTTACCTGCATATTCAGCGATAATTGGACGTTTATGTGGCTCCCATGAAGCCAGGATCCGCCCAGCCTTGATAGGTTCACCATCCTGAACGAGCAATGTCGCGCCGTAAGGAACTTTATGCCGCTCACGTTCGCGGCCATTTTCATCTTGAATATAAACCTCGCCACTACGTGAAATTACTATCAACTCATTCTGGGCATTTTTCACATAACGAATATGATGTGAATAACGAATTACACCGTTGGATTTACATTCAATCTGATTCGCCACCACCGTTCTTGAAGCTGCTCCACCAATATGGAATGTCCGCATAGTTAGCTGCGTTCCTGGCTCGCCGATTGATTGAGCTGCAATTACCCCCACAGCCTCTCCAGCATTGACAAGCACCCCTCTACCCAAATCACGTCCATAACATTTGGCGCATAAACCATAACGGGTTTCACAGGTAAGCGGTGTCCTAACCTTGACTTCATCCACACCGCAAGCTTCTATTTCATCAACTGCATCCTCATCCAACAACACTCCAGCCGCATAAATCACCGCACCGGTTTCCGGATTTACAATATCGGTTGCAGCGACACGGCCCAATATACGCTCCCGCAAAGATTCAATGACATCCCCCCCCTCTACCAGAGCCTTCATGACCACTCCGCCATCAGTATCACAATCTTCTTCCGTGATAACTAAATCTTGAGTTACATCAACCAGGCGACGGGTAAGATATCCCGAGTTCGCTGTTTTAAGCGCTGTATCAGCCAACCCCTTTCTAGCACCGTGCGTTGAAATAAAATACTGAAGAATGTTGAGCCCTTCGCGGAAATTGGCTGTAATTGGCGTTTCGATAATGGAACCATCTGGCTTCGCCATAAGCCCGCGCATACCGGAAAGTTGACGAATCTGGGCAGCGGATCCCCGCGCCCCGGAATCCGCCATCATATAAATTGAGTTGAATGATTCCTGCGTAACAACCCGACCATTTTCATCAGTTCTAACCTGACCAGTTTCATAATCTGCCACTGGCTCAACACTCAACTGATCCATCATTGCCTTGGCGACCTGATCACCTGCACGCCCCCAGATATCAACAACCTTGTTGTAACGTTCGCCTTGAGTTACCAAGCCGGATATGTACTGATTGGCAATTTCATGCACCTCCTGCTCAGCGGCCTGGATAATGTTATTTTTTTGTGTAGGTGTAACAAGATCATCCAGGCAAATAGAAATACCGCCACGTGTAGCATACGAAAAACCGGAATTCATAAGTTTATCTGCGAATATAACCGTCTCTCGCAAACCGCATAAACGGAAACTAGCATTGATAAGTTTCGAAATTTCTTTCTTCTGAAGCACTTTGTTGGCGGCAGAAAAAGGAAGCCCCACCGGTAATATTTCAGAAATTAATGCACGGCCGACAGTAGTTTCATAACGTGTTATGGTTTCTACAAGCTCTCCAACGGACAGGTTAGATTTCTTCTTTTCCTTGATTCGAACTGTAATTCTGGCATTCAACTCTATAATCTTATTTTCATAAGCTCGCACAATTTCGGAAATATCCGAAAAAATCATTCCCTCGCCTTTGGCACCCATCTTTTCGCGCGTCATATAATAGAGGCCCAATACAATATCCTGCGAAGGAACAATAATTGGATCTCCATTCGCTGGAGAAAGTACATTGTTGGTTGCCAACATCAATGTACGACATTCCATCTGTGCTTCAAGCGATAAAGGAACATGCACAGCCATCTGGTCACCGTCAAAGTCCGCATTGAAAGCAGCACATACGAGGGGGTGTAGTTGAATAGCCTTTCCTTCGACGAGCACAGGTTCAAATGCCTGAATACCAAGCCGATGCAAGGTGGGCGCACGGTTAAGCATTACCGGATGTTCACGAATGACCTCTTCCAGAATATCCCAAACAATCGGATTTTCATTTTCCACCTCTCTCTTGGCGGCCTTGATTGTGCTTGCAATCCCCATCACTTCCAGCCTATTGAAAATAAAAGGCTTGAATAATTCCAATGCCATTTTCTTCGGCAAACCGCATTGATGGAGTTTAAGTTGCGGCCCTACCACAATTACTGATCTACCAGAATAGTCAACACGCTTACCCAACAAATTCTGACGGAAACGTCCTCCCTTACCTTTGATCATATCCGCCAGCGATTTCAATGGCCGTTTATTGGCTCCAGTCATTGCTTTCCCGCGACGCCCGTTATCAAGCAATGAATCTACCGATTCTTGCAGCATACGCTTCTCGTTACGAATGATAATTTCTGGTGCTCGCAACTCCAGCAATCGCTTTAAACGGTTATTACGGTTGATCACTCGTCTATACAGATCGTTCAAGTCAGAAGTTGCAAAACGACCGCCATCCAATGGAACCAATGGTCTCAGTTCAGGAGGAAGTACCGGCAATACTGTCAGTATCATCCATTCGGGCTTCATGCCAGATTTATTGAATGCCTCAAGCACCTTAAGTCGCTTGGCGGCCTTCTTGATCTTGGTTTCCGAACCAGTCGTCTGAATTTCCAAGCGCAACGATTCTATTTCAGATTGAATATCCATATTGCTTAACAGGGCACGAACACCTTCCGCACCCATGGCAGCACTAAAAACATCTCCAAATTCTTCTGTCTTATTCAGATAATCATCTTCAGTTAAAAGCTGCCCGCGTGTAAGTGGGGTCATGCCAGGATCTGTAACAACATAAGCCTCGAAATACAAAACACGCTCGATATCCCGTAAAGTCATATCGAGCACGAGGCCCAAGCGCGAAGGTAGCGATTTCAGGAACCAGATATGGGCAACAGGTGAAGCTAGTTCAATATGACCCATCCGCTCACGCCTGATTCTGGACAAGGTAACTTCAACACCGCACTTTTCACATATCACGCCACGGTGTTTAAGCCGTTTATATTTTCCGCACAAACACTCGTAATCCTTGACCGGTCCAAAAATCTTGGCACAGAACAAACCATCTCTCTCAGGTTTAAATGTCCGGTAATTGATTGTTTCAGGTTTTTTTACCTCTCCATATGACCAAGAACGGATTTTTTCTGGAGAAGCCAAGCCTATTTTTATGGAATCAAATTCTTCTTTTTGTGTAACTTGTTTGAATAAATCAAGTAATGCTTTCACGTGTCACTCCTGTGAATCAACGTATAAACCTGGACTATGTCAACGGAAATCCGGATCGCTATTTTTTATAGGGACCAACAAAACTATCGTGCAGAATCAAGATAGAACATGTAAATATTGAAGAAATTAAACATCAATGCTGCTCTAGATCAATATCCAGCCCCAAAGATCTGATTTCCTTAACCAGCACATTGAATGATTCCGGCATGCCTGCATCAATTTTATGATCTCCTTTGACGATACTCTCATACACCTTAGTTCGACCATTAACGTCATCAGATTTGACGGTCAGCATTTCCTGAAGCGTATAGGACGCACCATAAGCCTCTAGCGCCCAAACCTCCATCTCTCCGAACCGCTGGCCACCAAATTGTGCTTTACCGCCGAGTGGTTGTTGGGTAACAAGGCTGTATGGACCTGTCGAGCGCGCATGCATCTTGTCATCTACCAGATGATGAAGTTTTAACACATGCATATAACCCACGGTCACAGGACGATCAAAAGCCTCTCCTGTCCTGCCATCGTAAAGAGTGGCCTGGCCTGATTCTGGCAATCCAGCCAGGCCCAACATCTGTTTAATTTCCGATTCATGCGCTCCATCAAAGACAGGTGTGGCAAAAGGTACGCCATTTGATAAATTCTTTGCCAGCTCCAGCACTTCCACATCATTTAGAGAAACCAGATCTTCCTTCTTACCGCTATCGTTATAAATTTTATTGAGAAAGCCTCGAATCTCGGAAACATTCTGTTGGGAGACTAACATTTCATTCACACGCTTACCCAATTCTTTAGCTGCCCACCCCAAATGCACCTCAAGTACCTGGCCGATATTCATCCGTGACGGAACACCCAATGGATTCAACACCACATCAACTGGAGTGCCATCAGCCATATAAGGCATATCCTCCACTGGTACAATCTTGGAAACAACACCTTTATTTCCATGTCTGCCCGCCATCTTATCACCGGGCTGCAACCTCCTTTTAACGGCAATATACACTTTCACCATTTTTTGTACTCCTGGTGGCAGCTCATCACCTTGAGAAAGTTTTCTGTGTTTTTCTTCAAATGCCAGATCAAACAGCTTGCGCTTTTGAACCAAACTATCTTGAATTTGTTCTAGCTGCAAACTTGCGCTCTCATCAACCAACCGTATATCAAACCAATGATGTCTTTCCACACCTTCGAGATATTCGCGAGTGATAGTCGAGTTTTTCGCCAGTTTTTTTGGCCCGCCAGCAGCTACTTTTCCAGTAAGCAAGCGTTCCGCACGTTGAAATGCATCTGCTTCTACAATACGCATCTGATCTGCAAGATCTTTTTTGAATCGACCCAGTTCATCCGCAATAATTTGCTTTGAACGTTTATCACGATCAACCCCTTCACGAGTAAAAACCTGCACGTCAATCACAGTACCAGAAATACCAGCCGGCACATGCAAGGATGTATCCTTGACATCGGAAGCCTTTTCTCCAAAAATCGCCCGCAATAATTTTTCTTCAGGAGTTAACTGTGTTTCACTTTTAGGCGTTACCTTACCCACCAAGACATCACCCGCCTCAACCTCGGCTCCAATGTAAACAATCCCGGATTCATCAAGACGAGCGCGTTGACGCTCAGATAAGTTAGGTATATCAGCCGTTATTTCCTCAGTTCCAAGTTTTGTATCCCGGCTAACAGCAGAAAGCTCTTCAATATGGATTGAAGTAAACCGATCATCGGACACCACTCGCTCGGATATCAGGATTGAATCTTCAAAATTAAGTCCATTCCAGGGCATGAACGCTATCAGCATATTCTGACCAAGAGCCAACTCACCCAGATCAGTAGAAGCACCATCCGCTATCACATCTTCACGAGCAACCATATCGCCCACTTTCACGATGGGCCTTTGATTAATGTTAGTATTTTGGTTTGAGCGTGTATATTTTGTGAGGTTATAGATATCTACACCAACCTCACCTGCGCGCGCTTCGGCATCATGCACACGTATGACTACACGACCTGCATCAACATAATCCACCACGCCACCACGAACCGTCCTGACTGCTGTCCCTGAATGCACAGCAACCACCCGTTCAATTCCTGTACCCACTAAAGGTTTTTCAGCACGCAAACACGGAACGGCTTGCCGTTGCATGTTGGATCCCATTAATGCACGGTTAGCATCATCATGCTCAAGAAATGGTATTAGCGATGCGGCTACGGAAACAATTTGCGCAGGAGCAATGTCGACATACTCAACTTGGTCTTTGGATGCCAAGGTAAATTCATTTTTATGACGGCAAGAAACAACTTCGTCAGCAAAGACACCATGCTCATCAAAATTTGCGTTTGCCTGTGCAATCACATACTGACTTTCTTCAATAGCGGAAAGATATACAACGTCTTCGGTTACATGCCCATTTTTTTGACCATTCGATATGGAGTTTCTATAAATCCATATTCATTTGTCCTGGCATAAAGTGCCAGCGAGTTAATCAGTCCAATATTAGGACCTTCTGGTGTCTCAATTGGGCAAACACGACCATAATGAGTCGGGTGCACATCTCGCACCTCAAAGCCTGCTCGTTCACGAGTCAAGCCGCCTGGCCCCAATGCGGAAATACGCCTTTTATGAGTAACCTCTGACAATGGATTAGTTTGATCCATAAACTGGGACAATTGACTCGACCCAAAGAATTCACGGATAGCGGAAGACACCGGCTTAGCATTAATAAAATCGTGCGGCATCAAGTTTTCAGATTCAGCCTGACTTAAACGCTCTTTTACTGCCTTTTCTACACGAGCCAACCCAGCTCTGAATTGATTTTCAGCCAGTTCACCAACAGAGCGGACACGACGATTACCCAAATGGTCTATATCATCAATTTCTCCACGACCATTCCGCAACTCAACCAGGATTTTGATGACATCAACAATATCGTCATTTGATAAGATTGTCGCCCCGGTCAATTCCTCACGTCCCACTCGACGATTAAATTTCATCCGCCCTACAACGGACAAATCATAACGCTCCGGGGAATAAAACAAGCCGTTGAACAATGCCAATACCGCCTCTTCAGTAGGCGGTTCGCCAGGACGCATCATTCTGTATATAGCGACTTGCGCTGACATCTGATCAGCAGTTTCGTCCACTCTTAGTGTTTGTGAAATATAAGGCCCATGATTAAGATCATTTATAAACAGTGTACTTACTTCACCGTTTTGTGTTTTTCTGATCTGCTCAAGTAAGATTTCATTTATTTCACTATTTGCAAGGGCTACGATTTCACCCGTTTCTTTATCTACAAGATCTTTAGCCAGAATCTTCCCAAGCAAAAATTCTTCTGGTACCGAAATTTTAGTAAGATTCGCTTGCTGTAAATCACGAACATGCTTTGCCGTTATTCGCTTATCTTTCTGAACAAAAACCTTACCATCGTCAGAGACAATATCAAAAACAGCCAACTCCCCGCGTAAACGCTCAGGCACGAGGTTAAAGTAAATTTTATCACCCAAGAAAGTAAAGTGATCAAACTCAAAAAAATCCGCAAGAATCTGAGCTGGGGAATAACCCATCGCTTTTAATAGCGTAGTTACGGGCATTTTACGGCGACGATCAATTCTAAAATAAACATAATCTTTGGGATCGAATTCGAAATCCAACCAAGATCCACGATATGGAATTATGCGAGCAGAAAAAAGTAACTTGCCGGATGAATGAGTCTTACCACGATCGTGCTCAAAAAATACTCCGGGTGAACGATGTAACTGCGAAACAATCACACGTTCAGTACCATTAACAATAAAAGAGCCTGTATCATTCATGAGAGGGATTTCCCCCATATACACTTCCTGCTCTTTTACCTCCTTGACTGTGGGTTTCGATGCTTCTTTATCTAAAATAGTCAATCTAACCCTGGCTCTTAATGGCGCCGCGTATGTGAGCCCTCTTTGCTGACATTCTTTGACATCAAATACAGTAGAGCCAAGTGTATAGCTTATAAAATCCAGCCGAGCATTGTTTGAATGACTTTCAATTGGAAAGGCGGAATTAAATGCTGCTTGCAACCCTTGATTTTTTCGTTTACCCGGAGCTATTTCAGCCTGCAGAAAATCATTATAGGACTGTATTTGGGTGGCAAGAAGAAATGGAAATGGTAGAATGCTGGCACGCTTGGCAAAACTTTTCCGTATACGCTTTTTCTCGGCGAATGAATAATTCATTAAATTTCTCCGTGCTCTGGGGTGTGATGATTTTGCGGGATATTGAAAGTGTATTTGGAAAAACCAAATTCCACCAAAATTGTAATTTTAACCTACCTGCAAAAGACGCGATAACCATATAGAGAACCCGTCTCCAAGTGGCTCGCTATTTATATATAAAGATATGTAAACAAGCCTTTTGATTGGATCTAGAGTTTGCATTAATACTCAAATCTTTGTAGCTGCGCAACTAAAAAACGTTATTTTACGTAAAAAGTCTTTCACATACAAAAAAGGCTGGCAGCACTTTGCGCACTTGCCAGCCTTAAAAAAACAATAATTTTATTTTATTTCACAGCCAGCACCAGCTTCAACTAACTGCTTCTTAAGAGATTCAGCATCTTCCTTGGAGATACCCTCTTTTACCGTCTTGGGAGCACCATCAACCAAATCTTTTGCTTCTTTCAATCCCAATCCTGTAACAGCTCTGACAACTTTAATCACATTAACCTTGTTATCACCCGCTGCAGTAAGAATCACAGAAAATTCAGTCTGCTCCTCAACAGCCGCAGCAGCTGCAGTGGGAGCAGCTGCAACCGCGACTGTAGCGGCAGCCGCTGAAACACCAAACTTTTCCTCCATCTCCTTAATCAGTTCAGATAATTCTAAAACCGTCATACTTGCAATGGATTCTAAAATTTCCGCTTTTGCCATAACCATTTTTTCTCCTAATATCAATTAAATTATGATTTTGATCAGTTTACTTATCGCACTTTGCTTCGATAATATACAAGCTATTTCTTATCTCGCACTGCTGCCAGTCCACGTACAAATTTTGAAGGCACCTCATTAAGTGTTCTAACAAATTTTGCAATAGGCGCTTGCATGGTGCCAAGTAATCTAGATAACAATTCCTCTCTGCTTGGTAGTGCAGCCAAAGTAGCCACGTCTTTGTCGGACATTACCACCCCAGCCATCGCCCCAGCTTTAATTACAAAACGGTCATTATTTTTGGCAAAATCATGAAAAACTTTCGCGGTAGCAACAGGATCTCCACCTATTCCGTATGCTAATGGCCCCACCATTGACTCAGCCAAACCTGAAAACGGTGTATTAGCTACAGCTCTTCTTGCAAATGTATTCTTAACTACCCGAAAATAAATTCCAGTTTCACGCGCCTTGACTCGCAATCGGGTAAACTGATCAACCTCTAACCCACGATACTCGGCAATAATTATCGCCTGAGCTTTAGCAACTTGACTGTTTATTTCAGCCACTATTGCCTTCTTTTCCTCGAGATTATGACTCAAAACTTCTCTCCAGTTAGAATTCAGCCAATAAAACCTACCGTTATCAAAAAGATAACACCTTAATTTAAACGGCGTCCTAATCAGGAGATTTTTCTCTACCTGCCTATGGGTTCGCCATCTACGTTGGGCATAAACGTAACAATTACAGTACTTTTATACTAAACCAGCACTATTTGTGTACGATTACAATTAAGTTACTGTTTTGAAGTTAACCAGTAACAAATTTATTTTAAATAAAAATCATTTGCTATGGATTTCTTTCACCCCAACGGTCTTTGATAACCTGCTGATTTATCACCAGCAGCCCAAAGCCTTTCCATCAAATCTAATTAATTCCCGTATGATCCACTCGCACACCAACCCCCATCGTACTTGAGATTGCCATCTTGCGTAGGTATACACCTTTTGATGTTACAGGCTTAGATTTATTTAAAGCATCAATTAAAGCCATAATGTTTGTTTTTAAAGCTTCTACACCAAAAGAAGCTCTGCCCACTGTACAGTGAACTATACCTGCCTTATCAGCTCTGTACTGTATTTGGCCAGCTTTTGCATTTCTTACTGCACCAGCAACATCTACTGTTACTGTACCGACCTTTGGATTTGGCATTAATCCTCGCGGACCTAATATCTGACCTAATTGCCCAACTATTCGCATCGCATCTGGGCTTGCTATAGCCAAATCAAAATTAATTTCACCAGCCTTCACCTGCTCCGCAAGATCCTCAAAGCCGACTACATCTGCACCAACATCCAATGCTTCTTTGGCTTTATCACCTTGTGCAAAAACAGCCACTCTAATCGTCTTTCCTGTTCCTGATGGCAAAACCACAGATCCTCTCACCACTTGATCCGATTTTCTTACATCAATACCCAAATTTATAGCGACATCAACTGATTCATCAAATTTAGCTACTGCTGTCTCTTTCACAAGTGCTAATGCATCCATTAATGGATATAAACGATCGCGATCAACTTTCTGAATTATTTCCCTATAACGCTTTGACGTTTTAGCCATATCACACCCCCTCTACTTCTACGCCCATGCTTCTAGCGCTACCAGCAATCGTCCGTACGGCCGCATCCATATCTGCAGCAGTGAGGTCGGCCATTTTAATCTTTGCAATTTCTTCTGCTTGGCTACGCGTTAATTTACCAACCTTATCTATATGCGGCTGCGCACTGCCCTTAGTTAGACCAGCCAATTTTTTAATTAACACAGCTGCAGGCGTTGTTTTTAGAACAAATGTAAAACTTTTATCAGCGTAAGCTGTAATTACTACCGGAACAGGCAACCCCGGCTCCATTTTTTGTGTTGCTGCGTTAAACGCTTTACAAAATTCCATGATATTCAGCTGCCTTTGCCCAAGTGCCGGACCTACAGGTGGACTTGGATTAGCTTTACCCGCCGGTATTTGTAGTTTTATATAACCTATAATTTTTTTTGCCAAGATTTTCTCCTGTTTTGGGGTTCAGTCGAGTAATTTTCCTAATACCCTCCCCCTTGTTAATTTTTGCAAACCTTCAATAATATACGGTGCTTTATATAGGAACTATTTTTATTATGTTTTATCAACCTGATGAAAATCCAACTCAACAGGAGTGGGTCTTCCAAAGATTGATACTGACACTCTCAGCTTACTTTTATCATAGTTAACTTCTTCTACATTTCCATGAAAATCGGTAAACGGCCCCTCTTTTACTCTAACAGCCTCACCAGCTTCAAAGATCACCTTTGGTTTAGGCTTCTCTACACCCTCTCTTACCTGATTAAATACATTTTCTATTTCTTTATGGCTTATTGGGACTGGTTGTGTTGCAGTTCCCCCAACAAAACCCGTGACCTTCGGCGTACCTTTTACCAAATGCCAAGTTTCATCGGTCATTTCCATTTCAATCAAAATATAACTTGGAAAAAATTTCCGTTCACTTATATTTTTTTGGCCACCTTTAACCTCAATCACTTCTTCGACAGGTATTAGAATTTCACCAAACTTACTCTCAAGTTTTTGCTGCGCTATTCGATCTTTTATAGCCTTTTTTACACTCTTTTCAAAACCTGAGTAGGTATGTACGGCATACCATTTTTTACTCATATTCCTCCCGGAACACTTTCAATTTTCCTGTCCCATAACATATTTCACGATCATCATTAAACTTGAATCCACAATCCACAAAAAAAACGCCATAGTTACAACAAACGCACATACAACCCCCGCCATCTGCAACGTTTCTTTTTTACTGGGCCAGATTACTTTTTTTACTTCTTCTATTGAATCCTTAAAAAAAACAAATAACTGCTTTCCCTGTGTCGTAAATAACACAACCACAAAAGCAAATACCAATGATAGCAACAGGACCAACACCCTGACCACCATTGGATTATCCTGAAAAAAATAAAAGCTGAAAAAACCAGCAACCGCTAAAAATATTGCCAATCCAAGCTTAAGTTTATTCACTCTTTTATCTCTTGGTTTACATTTAACATATCAGATTCATTAGTTCTTCAAACAAAACAGATATGAAAAAATCCTATGCTTTAAATTCCAATTCCAAATTACGCCACTACTTTTTTATTTTTCTGATGGCAGGCCAGGAGGGCATCGAACCCCCAACCTTCGGTTTTGGAGACCGACGCTCTGCCAATTGAGCTACTGGCCTATTTTCCACTTATAAACGATAAATTACTTATTCAATTACTTTAGCAACAACACCTGCTCCAACGGTACGCCCACCCTCACGAATAGCAAACCGCAAACCATCATCCATTGCAATTGGCGCAATCAGATTAACGGTCACAGATACGTTATCCCCAGGCATCACCATCTCAACTCCTGCTGGCAATTCAATTGAACCAGTCACGTCCGTAGTTCTGAAATAAAACTGTGGACGATACCCAGCAAAAAATGGCGTATGGCGACCACCCTCTTCTTTGCTTAATACATAAATTTCTGCAGTAAATTTTGTATGTGGAAGTATGCTGCCAGGCTTGGCCAATACCTGACCGCGCTCCACCTCTTCGCGCTTGGTACCTCTTAACAAAATACCCACATTGTCACCGGCCTGCCCCTGATCCAACAATTTCCGGAACATTTCCACACCCGTACAGACCGTCTTGACCGTTGGCTTCAATCCAACAATCTCAATTTCCTCACCTACCTTAATGACGCCTCGCTCAACACGCCCAGTCACTACCGTGCCACGACCAGAAATCGAAAATACATCCTCAACAGGCATAATGAACGCCCCATCAATCGCTCTTTGTGGCTCCGGTATATACGTATCCAGCGCCTCAGCAAGCTTCAGTATAGCAGGCTCGCCTATTTCACTCTTATCTCCCTCTAGTGCTTTCAAGGCCGAACCCACTATGATCGGAGTATCATCACCAGGAAAATCGTATTTGGACAATAATTCACGTATCTCCATTTCGACCAGCTCAAGCAACTCGGCATCGTCCACCATATCTGCCTTGTTCATAAAGACGATGATATAAGGCACCCCAACCTGCCTGGCCAGCAATATGTGCTCGCGGGTTTGCGGCATCGGACCATCTGCCGATGAGACCACCAAAATGGCCCCATCCATTTGCGCCGCACCTGTAATCATGTTCTTCACATAATCTGCGTGACCAGGACAATCTACGTGCGCATAATGGCGTTTGTCGGTTTCGTATTCAACGTGCGATGTATTGATCGTAATTCCACGCGCACGCTCTTCGGGCGCCGAATCTATCTGAGCATACGACTTAGCTTCACCGCCAAACTTATTTGTCAGTATTGTCGTGATCGCTGCCGTCAACGTTGTTTTACCATGATCCACATGACCAATCGTTCCCACATTCACATGCGGCTTCACCCGCTCAAATTTACTTTTCGCCATTACATCCGTTTCCTTTTATATAAATGCCTTGCATCAGCAGATCATCAAACTTAGCCGCCATTTCTTGGTGCCCATGGCCAGGATTGAACTGGCGACCTCTCCCTTACCAAGGGAGTGCTCTACCACTGAGCTACATGGGCAATCAATTTTAATTAGCCACTATATGGAGCGGGTGAAGGGAATCGAACCCTCGTCGTAAGCTTGGAAGGCTTCTGCTCTACCATTGAGCTACACCCGCTTATGCCCAGCCTATTTGCCTTACGGTTACGCGAAAAAGTTATTTCAGCACAACCACCCAGTCGCAGCACAGTCGGCCTATTAACTTTTTGTGTATTTTTAATTTACTTATTACTAAAACTGGTGGAGGGGAAGGATTCGAACCTTCGAAGGCAGAGCCGTCAGATTTACAGTCTGATCCCTTTGACCGCTCGGGAACCCCTCCAAAATAGCAGAGCATTATGAACGTTTTACAAAACCAAGTCAATGATGCGATTCGCTCAGCCCTCCTGACCCAATTTTTTTAATTTATCTCGGCTTTATCTGTATTTAGGGCTCATTAAAGCTCATTGCGCCAAGTTTGATCATCATTGTCAAACAAACGATTAGCCTCTGGTGGGCCCCAGCTTCCTGCGGGATAGGTAGGAATATACTGCGCTCCACAACCCAATGTTTCAGTATCGGATCAATGACTTGCCATGCCCATTCAACCTCATCAAAACGTATAAAGAGTGAACGATCTCCTTCAATAACACTGCCAAGAGCGCCTCATAAGCATCTAACGCCTGCTCATCTGTTTTAGGAAGCTTGCGTTCATCTGCATTACCCTGGTATTCATGTCAAGGCCAGGCTGTTTAACATGGATTTCCATATGCATGGATTCTTCAGGCTGGATCGAAAGCAGCACCCAATTCGGCGCAATCCATTCCAACGGCGTTTCTCGAAAAAGTTGCTGGGGCGGATGCTTGAAACGAATAGCGATCATTGAGCTTTGTTTCGGCATACGCTTGCCGGTACGCAAATAAAAAGGTACCCCTCGCCAGCGCCAGTTATCTATATAAAATTTCACCGCCACAAAAGTTTCAGTGATTGAATCCCGCTCAACATTGTCTTCCTGCTGATAGCCCGCCACCACGCGCCCATCAACATTTCCATGTGTATACTGTGCTCGCACAGCATGAGCATGTATTGCCTGCCTTGATATTGGGCGAATTGAACGCAATACCTTGACCTTTTCATCACGCAAGGCATCCGCTTCAAGAGCCGGCGGTGGCTCCATGGCAACCACGGTAAGCAATTGCATCAAATGATTTTGCAGCATATCGCGCAAAGCGCCCGCGCGATCATAATAGCCCGCCCGTTTCTCGATACCGATTGATTCCATTACCGTAATTTGCACATGATCAATAAAATTACGATTCCACAACGGTTCGATCAGTGTATTGGCAAATCGAAAAACCAGCAGATTCTGCACCGTTTCCTTGCCAAGAAAGTGGTCAATACGATAAATTTGCTCTTCGTCAAAATACTGGTGAAGCAACTTGTTCAAAACCTGCGCCGATTCAAGATCCTCCCCAAACGGTTTTTCTATCACCACCCGGTTCATACCACGCGGCTCGTTGAGTCCAGCTGCCTTGAGGTTCTTGATCACTGCAACAAAGTCAGCTGGCCTGATGGCAAGATAAAATACAGTGCGAGAACATGTCGGTCCGGGTACTAAATCAGCCGCCAGTGTGCGATAGGATTCAACATCATTAAGATCTCCCCGTTGATATCTGAAACGCGCAAGAAACCGGTTCAGAGCTGATTCCTGAAAAGACTGACCAATCTTGTTTTTCAGAATTTCGCGCAGATGCTCAAGCCATTCATCTGTTGTCCATTCACGGCGCGAAAAAGCAATAATCGAAAGGTTCTCCGCCAAACGTCCAGCATTCTCCAGATCAAATAATGCTGGCAGCAACTTGTTTGAAGCCAGATCGCCCGTTGCGCCAAAAATGACAAATGAGCAAGGTAAATTTTCAATCCGACCTGATTTCATGCCATCCACTACCCCTCCTCCTTTTTGATGGCATGACCGCCAAATCCCTGCCGCATTTTGGCAAGCATTTTTGCTGCATAGTCATTTTTTCCCTGGGTCGCAAAACGCATCATCAATGAAAGCGAGATAATGGGAGCAGGTACACCCTGCTCGATCGCCGCAAGCGATGTCCAGCGCCCTTCACCCGAATCCGCCACAAAAGGAGCCACATCTTCCAGCGCTTGATTTTCTGCCAGAAAATCAGCAGACAGATCCAGCAACCAAGAACGCACCACACTCCCATGCCGCCATAATTCTGCAATCGCAGCCAAGTCAAGATTAAATCCGGGCTTATCCTTCATTAATGAAAATCCCTCGGCAAGCGCCTGCATCATTCCATACTCAATCCCGTTATGCACCATTTTTACATAATGCCCCGAGCCAACCGGCCCGGTGTGCAGCCATCCCGTTGTTGGAGTAGGTGCCAAAATTTCCAGATAGGGCCCCAATCGTATCGCCGCCGTATCAGATCCACCGAACATGATGCAATAGCCATTTTCCAATCCCCACACCCCTCCAGAAACTCCAGCATCAGCAAATTCAATACCCAATTTTGCACAACGCTCGGCTCGCTGCACATCATCTGCATAATAGGCATTAGCACCATCCACGATCAGATCCCCAGGTGACAACATTGGTAATAATGCCGAAAAAGCCCTCTCGGTTACTTCACCTGCTGGCAACATCAACCACACAATACGCGGCTTCTTCAGAGCAGCAATTAGATCAATATAATCCCGACATGCGATATGCCCCGTTTCCCTAGCCAATGTCTCGGTCACATCAAAACTGCGGTTGGTTATCGCAATTTTTTTGTCGTACCGGGCAAAGCGGCGCGCCATATTGCCGCCCATGCGCCCTAAACCCACCATACCGAATTCCATATTCCCTCCTTTATAGAGATGGCCAGAAGGAAGCACCCGGTCAATCAGGAATTCCGGCGATTATTCCGGGTGCAATCTCAGACCGGATTCACACTGGCAGAAAGTTCCACAGCCAGCTTGCCTAGTACCGCAGAATCATCGAGTCCATCAAGCAAATACTGCGGAATCCCGGATAAACCGGTTTGTGCACCCGCGAGCGCCCCAGTCAGTATGGCACGCGCCTGGTTCTGCCCCCCACCATTGATCGCATGAAGGACGGCTGATTTGAAATCGTCACAAAACCTTGCCGCCAAATAATAGGCAGCTGGTAACTGATGATAAATTGCACATGGCATACCATACACGATAGATACCCTCCATGCCGGTTCAATATGAATTCCGGGGTCTACAGCTGCTGCAGCCATGTACGAAGGTGTGAGTAACGCATCCGGAGAAGCAAAGCGGCCCGCACGCGGCGGATCCGGATCACCAGGGCGCGGCGGTTGCAGATCATCACCAGTAACAGCGTGGAACGGCAACACACCACTTTTTACGAGATCCATAAGTTTTCCCGACAAACTGGTATCAAGCGTATGCCCCTGAACCAGCAACCCCAGCACCGCACCGTATGCAACGGTCATCGAAACGACTGTTTCATCTGTCTGGGTCAGTGTTGTATTAGCAGAAACTGCCGCCGCAAGCTGCTCTGGCTGATACGCATAACGAACAGCGATTGCCAACACACGCTCCACCGCCTCAGTTGTATCCGCATGACCGCCAGCCTGCCCCCAAGGCAGCTTCTGCTGCACACGCCGCCGCCACGTTTCACGAATTGACTGACTGGTATAGCCACCAGGACCGTTGACTGGTGTGCCATCTGGTAACGGGAACAGCTCTTCATCCATACGGCGGCAGAAATCTTCAGCATCATAGCCACCACATTCAATCAGCGAACGAATCATCAGTTTCAAATGAAACCGGATTGCGACAACTGCCCTGCCTTCAAGCCTGCATGGTATCGATTGGGTTTGGGGTCAGAATAGTCACCAACCCAGTTACCATAATCCCGGCGCAACTCGGCAAGATCGTAGGTACCAATGCGGCCCCAGCGCCAACGCGTCTCCGATAAATGCTCCCATGATGGCACCCGCAGCACGATCCTGTATATCTCTGCCCAACATAAGAAAACAACCTCCTGTTTATACTCCGAGAAATTTTGTCAATTCTGATGCACGACCCGATAACAACCGAGAATAATAGATATGATTTGGCAAAACGGAAGCTTGATACGGCAGACTGTTTCGTATTTACTCGCTGAACAATACCTCCGGCCCACTGGATGGCCGCAGGATTTCAACAATTTTATGACGAGACTGCGCGCCTCGTTTCAAAGTGACGTCCTTTTGGGGAACCTTGAAACGTTTTGCCAGAGAATTCGGTTAATGTACGGTTAGCTTTGCCATCAACAGGAAGGGCTGCCAGTTTTATTTTCAACTCTTCCCCATATACGCCGGCAGCCTCGGTCTGCTTGGCACCTGGCTGAACATAGAGTTTCAGTATCAAACTGCCGTTGCCGCCCAGGCTATGCCAGCTCATTAAAATATATGCATGATCTGGCGCTGCAGATTTTCAACCACCATCAGTAACGCCTGCAGCAAGATAAACGCAAACAAGGGAGAAAGGTCAATATTGGCTATGGGAGGAATAATACGCTGCAATGGCCGCAGGATAGGGCCGGAGAAACTTTCAAGCACCGGTGCCAGCGGACTATGCGGATTAATCCAGGATAAAACGGACTGAACAATGATCGTGATCAGCAGGATATTGAGTGTCGTACCGGCCAGTTTAACCAAAGCCAGCAAAACGAATGCGAGTGCGCTTCCTCCTGCGCCAAAACCTCCCAGCATATTGATACCAGCCAGAATAATAAATTGAGCCAGCCAAGCCAGCACAAATGTGGATATATCAAGACCCCGCCAACTGGGGATAACCCGGCGCGCTGGCCGCACAACAAAATCCGTTACCGTAACCAGGAACCTTGAAAACGGATGATAGTAAGGTACACGTGATAGCTGCACGTAGAACCTCAGCAACAACGCGGTGGAAAACAAACCAACTACAGTATCCAGCAAAAATATGATGATTTGATTGGGCATGTTTTTTCTATCGAAATTGATGGATTTTGCCAAACCGCTTCCGGTTTCAGGCTTGATTATGCACGCCCTAATATCTCGCCCATTTGTCTGGAACGATCATGGGCAGCATGCATGGCACGGATAAATGACCCCTTGATATCGGCTTGCTCCATGCTAAGTAAAGCCTGTTCGGTTGTCCCGCCTTTTGATGTTACCTTCATCCTCAGCAAGGCAAGTGGATCCGCATTTTGTGCAGCAAGATGTGTCGCGCCCAGGAATGTCTGCATTGCCAGCTGCTTCGCCATATCAGCTGTCAGGCCCAACTCCACCCCAGCCTCCTGCATGGCCTCAAGGAAATAAAAAACATAGGCTGGGCCACTGCCTGATAAAGCAGTCACTGCATCCAGCTGTAATTCCTCATCCACCCAAATTATCGTTCCAATGGCCTTGAGTATGGAAGCAGCCTGTTCCTTCTGCCGGATATCAACCTGGGGCATTGCATACAAGCCCGTAACACCTTCCCCAATTAAGGCCGGGGTATTGGGCATAGCACGAATAATAAACTCATGCTGATCCAGCCACTGACTCAAATCACTGGCACGAACTCCTGCAGCAATTGAAATGACCAATCTATTCTGAAAAAATTGAACAGATTGGCTTACCACATCATGCAACTGCTGAGGTTTTACAGCGAGTATCACAACCTCACTGTCGTGAACACCATCAGGCAAAGATGCCGTAGCTAAAATTCCATACTGTTCTGAAAGTTGCTGCTGCCGCAATGCATCAATCTCCACCACGGTGATTTGCAAAGGAGACCACCCATGCCTGATCACCCCCCCTATCATGGCTCCCGCCATATTTCCGCCACCGATAAAAGTGATTTTCATAAAATAACCGCTATCTTTATTAATGGATGAACTACAAAACAAGGAAAATATTGAAGATTATTTTTGAACAAGTTGATTATTACACTTAATGCGACACTGACAACAATCATGGAAGTGACAGGTATGAACACCTTACTATGTCGAGTTTCAATCCGGATATCACCTGGCAGCTTTCCAAACCAATTCAGCAACCAGGGCGCAAAATGCAACACCAAGCCAATTGCAAGCAATACCACACCCCAAACATCAACCATTTCGCCATCTGCCCCACTCAATCAATAAGAAAACTCAGGGAAAATTTACGAATTTTATTAAACCTGAATAATCTACTAGTGAACCTCTGAAAACGTCAGTAAGGTAGTCAGTTCAAGGCAAAATCGGCGTAAAAGCGACGTAATATAAGCATTTTGAGCCAATTTTTAACGCAGAAAGACAATGCAAGTGGTTTTCAGAGGTTCCTTAGGTAGCATCGCTGCTTGTATCTCTATAGCCAACTTGCGGCCATTTGGCAATCCAATGAGTTTCTGAGCTAAAACCGATCTCCTGCAACAACACCAGCTCATATCCAATCAGGCACGCATAACCCGTTGAGATCATATAAAGCAGATGCCCACACCGAAATACGCCACGAATCCGCACTTCATGGTGCATCGTCAGGATAATTACCGCCAGAGAAGTCAGGAGCAACTTGAAGTGTACAAACTTGTCCGTGTTTTCTTCTAATAGCACTGCCATAAAATAGTTGAGTTCCGCCCCCACCAGACAATATATCGATCGTCAGAAAGGCATCCGTTGCGCTAAGCAATACAATAGCAAGGCAACAAAACATCAACGACCAGCCATATCTATCAACATAAGCTGCGCCCTTACCTGCACGTCTTTGAGCAACCCGCCTACCTTGCTTAATCCCCAGCTGATAGGGACAAACCAAGGAAACCCTGGCTCTCCTCTCCTGCAATCGCTGATCCATGGCAAATTGGCTTGTCATTTATTACCTCTTGGTAAAAATTTGTTTTAATTTTTCCCCTCTCAAGGTATCAATCCAACACCTCAATCGAAACTAAAACCAAGTGTAAAGCCACCAGTTCCGCAGCGCAACACGCCATCCACAAGTAGCGATGGTTTATATCCACCCAATCCATCCAAAACACGTATAGCGCAATCTTTTAGATTACGCTATAATGCCCGGTCCACAAAGGGCAGGTCGTTAATATGAAGTTCTAATAGAGATTAGAACTTTTCGGACCACACTTGGATTTCTTACCGCAACAATGGACATTGTTAAAAAATGAAACGTACCTATCAACCATCCACCATTAGCAGAAAACGTACCCATGGATTTCGTGCCCGCATGAAAACGCGCAGCGGGAGAGCTATTATTCGCGCCCGCAGAGCAAAGGACGAGCCAGACTCAGCGTGTAGCCATAAATGCAAACCCAGTTCTCTGTTTAGGCTTTATTTTTGTCAGCCGGACAAATCTGCACGCTCCCCAGACAGTGCCGATTGCGGAAAGCGGATGAGTTTCGCGCCGCGCTACGAAATCGTGTTATATGAAAGCCTTTCACTAAGGCTATATATAAAACCGGTCGATCTGGAATATGCACGTATCGGTTTGATCGTGGCAAAAAAGATTGAACGCAAGGCCGTCAAAAGAAATCGTATCAAACGCTTGATCAGGGAAGCATTCCGAAGACACCGGCAGGTACTCAGGGGTCTAGATTGTGTTGTGCAGCTCCGGCACTCGGTTGATTATTGGACTCGCCTCGCATATACCGGGAAGCTGTGATGCTTTTAACAAAGCAGCGAATCAATTATGAAACAACTGATCATTGGCCTTATCAAACTATACCGGTATAGCATTGGTCTCTTGATTCCACCTTCTTGCAGATTTTACCCAACCTGTTCGAATTATATGCATGAAGCCCTGGACAAACACGGCCTTGCCAAAGGTCTATGGCTGGGCATCAAGCGTTTGTTGCGCTGCCACCCGTGGCATCAGGGTGGGCATGATCCCGTTCCATAAAAAACAGAGAATATATCTTTGTATTAATCAGTTACTCAACATTTACCACTAAAATTTTTAGCTTTTCCGAGTTCCAAAAAAATGGACAATAAAAAAATCGTATTGCTTATCATCTTTTCGACATCGTTACTATTTTTATGGGATGCATGGATAAAGGAAGAGGAAAAATTTAAAAATCCCCCAGCGATTACGCAAACCGGTAATTCAACCAGATTGGCGCAATCTCATAATGACAGCAGCCTTCCTGTTCCCGGCAACGAACTCATATCATCACAAACAACCACAGATGCTAACGGGATACCCGCAAGCAGCGAAAACAAGGATTCGGCTACTCCACGTCTTCTGCCAGCAGGAGAACAGATTCGCGTCGTCACCGATAGGGTAATTGCTGAAATTGACACCATGGGGGGCGATTTACGCCGCCTGGAACTACTGCAGCAACCTTCATCGGAAGATAAAAATACGCCTTATGCCCTGCTGCACAGCGAAGCAGCGCGTACCTATGTTGCACAATCCGGTCTAGTTGGCGAAGGCTTGCCCAACCATAAAACAACCTATCGTCCGGAATCCGATACGCGCAACTATGAACTTCTAACAGGTGAGGACAAAGTTGTCATTCGCCTGCTGGCACCCGAAAATCAGGGTGTGCAGGTTATCAAAACCTATACCTTTCACCGCAACAGTTATGTAATTGATGTCGGCTTTGAAATAGAAAACAGGGGGAATGCCACAGTTCGTCCGTTTGCCTACTTTCAGATGCTGCGTGACGGCAACACACCGCCTGCCAAAACGATGATGATTCCATCCTATCTGGGTGCGGCTGTTTACACGGAAGAAAACAAATACCAGAAAATACCCTTTTCCGATCTGGACAAAGGCAATGCAGATTATCCAACCAATGCAAACGATGGCTGGATTGCCATGCTGGAGCATTATTTCCTGACAGCCTGGTTGCCGCAACAACAAACACCTCGCGAGTATTTTGCCAAACGGCAGAGTGATAATCTCTACACAGCCGGTGTCATTGTACCTGCAGGAGCAGCTGCGCCAGGTGAAACCATCACAACCACCATGCCATTTTATGCAGGTCCAGAGGAACAGGATGATCTGGCAGAACTGGCTCCCGGCCTTGAACTTACCGTAGATTACGGCTGGCTGACCATGGTTGCCAAACCACTGTTTCGCCTGCTTTCCTTCTATCACTCGTGGATTGGCAACTGGGGAATCGCAATCATTCTGCTGACCATGACGGTCAAGCTTCTATTCTTCCCGTTATCTGCGGCCGGCTATCGTTCCATGGCCAAGTTACGGCTGGTAACGCCAAAATTGCAACGTATCCAGGAGCAATACAAAGGTGATCGGCAACGGATGCACCAAGCCATGATGGAATTTTATCAGGAGGAAAAAATCAACCCGATGGGTGGTTGCTTACCCATCCTGGTACAAATCCCAGTCTTTATTGCCCTGTACTGGACAATTCTTGCTGCTGTAGAACTGCGTTATGCACCATTTGCTTTATGGATCAATGATCTGTCTTCACCTGACCCATATTATCTGTTGCCGACATTGCTGGGCATCTCCATGTTTGTACAAACCAAGCTTAACCCGACACCGACTGATCCGATTCAGGCCAAGGTCATGCAAATCATGCCGATTGCGTTCAGTGCCATTTTCTTTTTCTTCCCGGCAGGTCTGGTTCTGTACTCCCTGGTTAACAATATTCTTTCGATTGCACAACAGTGGCAGATTACAAAGATGTACGGCAAACCAGCCAATAAGGATGAGACTGGATCAGCTGCCAGCAAACCGAAAAAAATCGAGAAAAAAGCCAAGGATAATAAACGTTCCTGACTCTGCTTGTTCTGCATTTCTTGAAATGAAAAAGAGATGCAACAGCTCATCGCTTCTGTGCAGAACAATGACACCATCGCAGCTATTGCCACCCCACCTGGCCGGGGTGGCATTGGTATCGTCCGGATCTCCGGAACCAATCTAGCACAGCTTGCCCGGGAAATTCTTGGCAAGCATCCCGATCCGCGCCATGCCGGATTGTTTGATTTCCTTGATCAGAACGGACAAATCATTGATCAGGGAATAGTGTTGTACTTCCCCTCCCCTCATTCCTATACAGGCGAAGATGTACTGGAACTGCAGGGACATGGCGGCCCCGCCGTGATGAATCTGTTACTGGATCGCTGCCTTCAACTGGGTGCCCGTCTGGCAGAGCCGGGAGAATTTACTCTACGCGCCTTCCTCAACGACAAGCTGGATCTCGCACAGGCCGAAGGCATCGCCGACTTGATAGACGCCAGCACAGCTAATGCCGCACGCTGTGCTATCCGCTCGCTACACGGCGAATTCTCGGCAACCATCCAGCAGCTGGTCAGTGCACTGATTGATCTGCGTGTGCTGGTCGAGGCAACACTCGATTTTCCTGAAGAAGAAATTGATTTCCTTCAATCCGCCCAAGCTGCAGAACAACTAATCACCATTCAGGCAAAGCTGGAACAGGTGTTGATTGCATCCCGGCAGGGAAATTTACTACAGGAAGGCATCAAAGTCGTATTGGTAGGCCAGCCCAATGTCGGCAAATCCAGTCTGCTCAATCGGCTTGCTGGAGACGAAATTGCCATTGTCACCGATATCCCTGGCACCACAAGAGATACTGTCCGCCAATCCATCGAAATCGAAGGCATTCCACTGCATCTGATTGACACAGCAGGACTGAGAGAAACCAGCGATATCGTTGAACAACATGGGATTGCCCGCACCTATACAGCTATCGAGCAGGCCGATCTAATATTGTTACTGGTGGATAGTCGCCACGGCATAACGGAAGAAGATCGTGCAGTGATGGAGCGCCTGCCAAAACAACTACCCGTGCTCACGGTTTATAACAAAATCGATCTATCTGGCCAGATTTCCCGTATGGAAGACTGCGCCACCGAAACCGCCATTTACCTTTCAGCCAAAAGTGGCGAAGGCCTGGAATTGCTACGAATGGCATTACTTAAAACCGCCGGGTGGCAGGCCAACATTGCCGGGGAAGGCATTTATATGGCCCGCCAACGTCACCTGCAAGCGCTAACGCACACCCGGGAATTACTGGACAAGGCAGCAAGCTGGCTGCAAAGCGCTGATCAACTGGAACTGCTCGCCGAAGAGCTGCGTCTCGCACAACAGGCGCTATCTTCCATCACTGGTGAATTCACAAGTGATGATCTGTTAGGCGAAATTTTCTCCAATTTTTGTATCGGAAAATAACCGCGACGGCACCCGCTCCATCCGGAGATAGATCGGCTGAGAACATCAGGAATGGCTGAAAACAGGCTGCTGCCAGTGCTATAATTTCGCAAATCCGACTGGTAATGCTGCCAAATTGTCCAAAAACACCACTTACGTGTACCCAATTCTGCCCTTCAAGGGAAAAATTTACCCCCGGTTTGCATTTCAAAAAGCTGGCTTTGTCACAAGCAGCCGTAACGTTCACATACTGTTACCCCTGCATCCCGGTATTCACGCATCACATCCTATTTAATCAGCTGGAGGAATAATGAGTCATACACTATACGAAACAAAAACCCCGCGTGTACATCGCTGCGAGCTGGCTGTGCCGGGTTCCCGCCCGGAAATGTTCGAAAAAGCGCTGAAAAGCGGAGTGGATTTCATTTTTCTGGATCTGGAAGATGCCGTCGCACCGGATGACAAAATCCAGGCAAGGAAGAACATTATCCAGGCAATCAATGATCTGGACTGGAAAGGCCATGGCATCACCCTTTCCGTGCGCATCAACGGGCTGGATACTCAATACATGGTGCGCGATGTGGTCGATCTGGTTGAGCAGGCAGGGCACAAGATCGATACATTGCTGATCCCCAAAGTCGGCGTGTATTCGGATGTCTACATGGTAGAGGCCATGCTCAATCAGCTTGAAATGCAGCAGGGGCTGAAAAACCGCATCGGTATCGAAGCGCTGATCGAAACCGCGCTGGGAATGGCCAATGTTGAAGATATCGCCCGTAAGGGAACCGCCGGGCGTCTGGAAGCGCTACATTTCGGCGTTGCTGATTACGCTGCCAGCAACCGCGCCCGCACCACCAACATCGGCGGTCTCAATCCGGATTACCCTGGTGATCAATGGCACGCAGCCATCAGCAGAATGACCGTCGCCTGCCGTGCATTTGGCTTGCGGCCGATTGATGGCCCGTTTGGTGACATTCAGGATCCCGAAGGTTTCAAACTCGCCGCCAGACGCGCTGCTGCGCTGGGTTGCGAAGGCAAATGGGCCATTCATCCATCACAGATTGCACTGGCCAACGAAGTCTTCACCCCTCCGGCAACCGAGGTTGACAAAGCCAAACGCATTCTGGTCGCACTGAAAGAAGCCGCTGCCCAGGGAAGAGGTGCCGCCTCACTTGACGGACGGCTGATTGATGCCGCTTCGGAAAGAATGGCAAACAACATCGTCAGAATGGCTGAAGCCATTGCTGCCAAGAGCAAATAACCATACAAACACATCCTGCACAATTCAATAAAACTCAAGGGAGAACATATTGGATATCCATGAATATCAAGCCAAGGAAATCCTGGCTGAATACGGTATCAAACTGGCTGAAGGCGGATTGGCACACACTGTGGAAGAAGCGGTGCAACGCAGCCGGGAAATTGGCGGCAACGTCTGGGTCGTAAAATCGCAGATTCATTCCGGCGCACGTGGCAAGGCAGGCGGTATCAAGCTATGCCGGACACACGAAGAAATCGAAGCGGCAGCAGAATCATTACTGGGAAAAAAACTGGTGACACACCAGACCGGCCCGGCAGGCAAGCTGTGCTCAAAACTGTATATCGAGGCTGGTACTGATATTGCCAGAGAAGTGTACCTTGCCTTCATGATAGATCGCAGCCATGAACGTATCGTCATGGTGGGCTCCGCTCAAGGTGGCATGGATATCGAAGCCCTGGCTGCTACCAATCCGGATGCTATCAAGAAAGTTCATATTGAGCCGGCAGTCGGCCTGCAGGATTTTCAGGCAAGAACCATGGCCTTTGCTTTGGGGTTGGATGGCGATCTGCTCAATCACGCCGTCAAAACCATCCGAGGTTGCTATCGCGCGCTGCGTGATCAGGATGCCAATATCCTTGAAATCAATCCATTGGTGGTCACTCGCAACAATGAGCTGATCGCACTGGATGCAAAGATGAGCTTTGATGAAAATGCGCTGTTCCGCCGCCACCGGATTTCCGAACTGCGCGACAATTCGCAAATCGATCCGCGCGAAGTCGCGGCAGCAGATGCCGGACTCAGCTATGTCGGGCTGGATGGCGACATCGGCTGCATGATCAATGGCGCCGGGCTGGCCATGGCCACGATGGACATGATCAAACTGGCAGGCGGCGAACCAGCCAACTTTCTTGATGTAGGCGGTGGCGCCTCGGCCGAGCGGACCGAAAAAGCATTCCGGTTAGTGCTGGCCGACAAAAACGTGAAAGCCATGCTGGTCAACATCTTCGCCGGTATCAACCGCTGCGACTGGATTGCCGAAGGCGTGGTCCAGGCTGTGCGCAATATCGGCATGACTGTTCCGCTGGTAGTACGCCTGTCCGGCACCAATGTGGAAGAAGGCCGCCGCATCATCGCTGACAGCGGATTACCGATCATCACTGCAGAAACCCTGGCCGATGCCGCCGAAAAAGTAGTACAGGCGCGCAACCAGACCGCAGCCTGAATAACGATATAGAAAAGGGGAATAAAAAGTGGCAATTCTCATCAATGAGCGGACGCGGATCATCGTACAAGGTTTTACCGGCCGGATCGGCACCTTCCACGCTCAGGAAATGATCGACTATGGATCCAATGTTGTCGGGGGCGTTACCCCCGGGAAAGGCGGACAAAAACACCTGGGGCTACCGGTATTCAATACCGTCAGGGAAGCGGTTGAACAAGCAGGCGCGGAAGCCAGCATTGTATTCGTCCCACCGGCATTTGCAGCTGATTCCATCATGGAAGCAGCCGATACCGGAATCAAGTACTGCGTATCCATCACTGACGGCATCCCGACTCAGGACATGATGACAGTCAAGAACTTCCTGCGCCTGTTTCCCAAACAGAGCAGGATGATGCTGACCGGACCGAACTGTTCTGGCACCATCAGCCCGGAACGCGCAATGCTCGGTATCATGCCTGGGCATATTTACAGCCGTGGTGTCGTGGGTGTAGTAGGCCGTTCGGGTACGCTCGGCTATGAAGCAGCTGATCAGATGCGGCGGCTGAATATTGGAATCTCGACCTCGGTCGGTATAGGCGGAGACCCGATCATTGGCAGCTCACACCGGGATGTGCTGGAGAAGCTGGAAGAAGATCCGGAAACCAAAGTTGCATTGATGATTGGTGAAATCGGCGGCCCCATGGAAGTGGAAGCCGGGATATTCGCCAAGGAAAACATGAGCAAACCACTGGTCGCCTATATTGCCGGCCTGACCGCCCCCCCAGGAAGACGGATGGGACATGCCGGAGCAATCATCTCCTCTGCCGGAGAAAGCGCAGCAGAAAAAGTGGAACGCCTGAAGGAACTCGGCGTGACCATCTGCCCAACCCCATCACTCATGGGCGAAACCGTCGCCAAGGTTCTGGCCAGACTCTGATCTGGCAAGGGACTTCGCAAACCCTGCCGGCATCCTGCCAGAATTACCCCGCTTTTAATGGCAGTGCACCCGCACTGTCATTAAAAGCAAATTGAGAATTTAGGCGGACATTGGCTTTTAAGTTAAGCCAGCCCAACTGATTTCTCGATAAAACTCTTCCGCTATAGAGATGTTAGTCATCCCTGAGAAACGTAACAACCGATTGGTTTTAATGTACACAAGTATGGCTATTAACTATCGCTGGCTTTATGAAACGGTACGCAGCCGTTTTGAATCTGACGAGGCGATGGAGATTTTCCTGCCCAAGGCACTTACTTCCGGAGAGTTAAAACAAAAAGGGGATGATCGTTATCTTTCCGTCATGAGCCAGCGGGTGTTTCAGGCCGGGATGCAACACTCGGTGGTCGATGCCAGGTGGCCTGCCTTTGAAGAAGCCTTCTGGGGTTTCGCGCCCGGAAAAATGGTGCTGCTCGGTCCGGAGCAGATCGAAGGCTATATGAAAAATAGCAATATCATTCGCCATTACACCAAGTTGCAGACCATCCCCCTGAATGCCCGGTTTATTCTGGAAATTTGCGAGGAGCGGGGTTGCAGTTTTGGTGAATTTATTGCTGACTGGCCGGGTTCCAATATCATTGGCTTATGGTGCTTACTGGCGAAACGTGGTGCTCGTTTGGGCGGGCGCTCGGCTGCCGGTTTTTTACGGCTGGCCGGGAAAGATACTTTTCTGCTGACCAGTGATGTTGTAGCACGGCTGAAAGTTGAAGGTGTTATTGATCATGCACCGGCCAGTCAGCGCGATTTGCAAGCAGTACAGGATATTTTCAATCAGTTACAGCAAAATTCGGGAAGGCCGCTGTGCCAGCTATCAGCCATGCTGTCACTGAGCATTCATCCAAGGTTTTGAAGATTTGGTGCTGTTTCCCCGGGGATGAAGAATGGGAGAAGCGGGCCATCAGCATCTGATAACCCACTCGGCAATTTTATTTATGGTAGCGCACGCTTTGTGCATGGACTGATTCAATCAGTGCACGTGCATTCTCGGGTGGGGTGAATTGCGAAATACCGTGTCCGAGGTTGAATACATGGCCATGGCCATGGCCATAACTTGCCAGTATTTTTTCGGCTTCCGCAGCAATCACCTCCGGAGAAGAAAATAGTACGGCCGGATCCAGATTCCCCTGCAGTGCCACTTTGTCCTGGGTACGCCGACGTGCTTCGCCAATATCAATTGTCCAGTCAAGGCCGATGGCATCACAACCACTGGCCATAATAGATTCCAGCCACAGCCCGCCGCCCTTGGTAAACACGATATTGGGAATGCGCACACCCTCATGCTCGCGTTTCAGGCCGGCCAGAATCTGATTCATATAGTGCAGTGAAAATTCCTGATAAGCGGCATGGGAAAGCGCACCGCCCCAGCTGTCGAAAATCATTACAGCCTGTGCACCAGCTTCGATCTGGGCATTTAGATAAGCCACTACCGCTTGTGCTGTCACATCCAGAATATGGTGCAAGAGATCAGGGCGGGCATACAGCATGGTCTTGATTTGCCTGAACTCGCTGCTGCCTGCTCCTTCTATCATGTAACAGGCCAGTGTGAACGGGCTGCCTGAAAATCCGATCAGCGGCACCTGATTATTCAGTGCCTTGCGGATCTGGCTGACAGCATCAATGACATAGCGCAAATGGGTATCGGGATCAGGCGCAGTCAACGAGCGGATTTCCCATTCCTCGCGCAACGGACGTTCGAAACGCGGCCCTTCGCCTTCTGCAAAATACAGCCCCAGCCCCATTGCATCCGGAATTGTCAGAATATCGGAGAACAGAATTGCTGCATCGAGCGGAAATCTGGCCAAAGGCTGCAATGTCACTTCCGTGGCAAAATCAGGGCTTTTGCAAAGCGATAGAAAGCTGCCCGCCCGGGCCCGGGTCTGGTTATATTCCGGCAGATAACGGCCTGCCTGGCGCATCATCCAGACGGGGGTATAGTCCACAGGCTGGCGCAGCAGCGCGCGGATGAAAGTGTCGTTTTCCAGTTTGGTCATCATAAATACCCTTAAATTCCCGAAAATAATTAAGCAGTTAAAGCCGGATTCACAGCAATTTTATTGCAGTGAATACCGTCAGCCCAGTTTACGCAATTGCTCTTCCAGTTTTTCCAGAGTCGCGCTGAAAGCAGCCAGCCGCTCTTTTTCCTGCAATACAACTTTTTCCGGTGCGCGCTGAATGAAATCGGGATTATCCAGTTTTGCTCCGGCTTTTCCGATTTCGGCTATCAAGCGCTGTTTTTCCTTGTCAAGACGCTCGCGCTCGGCAGCAGCATCCACTTCGATTTTCAGCATCAGTCTGAACTCGCCCACAATGGCAACCGGCGCATCGGTATCAGGCAATCCATCTGGCAGAATGGTCACTTCAGACAGCTTGGCCAATGCCAGCAGATAAGGTGAAAAAACATCCAGCCGGGTGCGATCTCCTGCCATCAGCAGTGGCACCCGTTCCGCTGGTGATAATTTCATTTCTCCGCGCAGTGTGCGGCAGGCGTTCACGATTTCCTTGAGCAAATGGATGTCCGCAACAGCATGCTCATCCATACGTGCAGGATCGGCCTGCGGATAGCGCTGGCACATGATGCTGCCGCCGGCTCTGCCTGCAAGCGGGCAACGGCCTGCCAAAGTTCTTCGGTGATGAACGGAATAACCGGATGAGCCAGCCGCAATGCTGCTTCCAGAACGCGCACCAGCGTCCGGCGTGGCACGCTGACGCGCTTCATTGCCGCCGTTCAACTGTACTTTGGCAGGCTCCATACCAATCGCAGTATTCATCCCAGACAATTCGTACATCTCGCGCGCAGCCAGATCAAACGGTATTCATCGAAAGCCCGTACCACGCCCTGTTCAGCTTGCGCAAACGACTAACAATCCATTGGTCTGCCGTTGAAAATCCAGTGGCAAGGTTTCATCCAGGCCAGTGTCCTTGCCATCACAATTCATTAGTACAAAACGGGTAGCATTCCACAGCTTGTTGCAGAAATTGCGATAGCCCTCGCAACGCTGCAGATCAAATTTGATGTCACGCCCATGTGATGCCAGGCTAGCAAAGGTAAAACGCAGTGCGTCGGTACCAAAGGCAGGAATGCCCTGCGGGAACTGCTTGCGGGTAGTTTTTTCGATGGATTCCGCCTGTTTGGGATTCATCAGGCCGGTAGTGCGTTTTCTGATCAGTTCAGCCAGCGAAACACCGTCGATCAAATCGAGCGGATCAAGCACATTTCCCTTGGATTTACTCATTTTCTGGCCTTCCGCATCACGGATGAGGCCAGTGATATACACCTCCCGGAAGGTGCTTCTCCGGTGAAATGCAGGGACATCATCACCATGCGCGCCACCCAGAAGAAGATGATGTCAAACCCGGTGACCAGCACGGATCCTGGCAGAAAAGTCTTGAGCTCAGATGTTTGCTCCGGCCAGCCCAGTGTCGAAAAAGGCCATAATGCCGATGAAAACCAGGTGTCGAGTACATCCTCGTCCTGACGAAGGTTTTCCTTACCGGACAGTTTTCTGGCTTCTTCCAGATCATAGGCAACAGTCACGTTGCCGTCCTCGTCATACCATGCCGGGATCCGGTGCCCCCACCACAGTTGCCGGGAAATACACCAATCCTGGATATTTTCCAGCCACTGGTTGTATACATGCGTCCAGTTTTCCGGTACGAACCTGACCTTGCCACTTTCAACTGCCGCCAGACCCTGTTTGGCCAGCCCTTCCATCGCCAGATACCATTGGTCGGTCAACATTGGTTCGATAACAGTATTGGTGCGATCTCCACGCGGCACCATCAGCTTGTGCGGGCGGGTTTCAACCAGTAATCCCTGCGCCTGCAGATCAGCAATCACTTTCTTTCTGGCTGCAAAACGATCCAACCCCTGAAATTCAGCCGGGGCACTGTCATTGATTTTGCCGTCCAGCGTGAAAACATTGAGCGGGATCAGCTTATGTCGTTGCCCCACCTGATAATCATTGAAATCATGCGCCGGGGTGATTTTTACGCAACCGGTACCAAAAGCAGGATCGACATAGTTATCGGCAATAATCGGGATCGTGCGCTCGGATAGCGGCAGGCGCACATGCCGGCCGATCAGATGACGATAGCGCTCATCTTCCGGATGAACTGCCACGGCCATGTCTCCCAACATGGTTTCCGGACGGGTGGTAGCAACCACCAACCCCTTGCCCTCGCCATTTCCTTCCGATTGTTCAAACGGATAAAGAATATGCCAGAGTGCCCCCTGTTCTTCGGTCGAGACCACTTCCAGATCGGACACCGCTGTTTGCAATACCGGATCCCAGTTCACCAGCCGTTTGCCACGATAAATCAATCCCTCCCGGTAAAGGCGCACGAATACCTCAGTCACCGCACGGGATAGCGTTTCATCCATAGTGAAGTGCTCGCGCGACCAGTCACACGATGTGCCCATCCGCCGCATCTGTCGGGTAATGGTGGAGCCGGATTCTTCCTTCCACTGCCAGACCCGTTCGAGAAAAGGCTCGCGTCCCATCTGGCGGCGATCCTTGCCTTCCTGGTCCAGCTGCCGTTCAACCACGATTTGCGTGGCGATCCCGGCGTGATCCGTACCCGGTTGCCACAAGGTGTTGTCACCCAGCATGCGGTGATAACGGATCAGTGCGTCCATCAGGGTATGTTGGAAGGCATGCCCCATGTGCAGCGTGCCAGTCACATTGGGGGGGGGCAGCATGATGCAGTAGGCATCCGCGCTCTCATGCCGGGATGGGCTGAAATGGCCGGCGGCTTCCCAGGCTGAATACCAGCGGGTTTCTATGTCCTTTGGATCGAAGCTTTTTGCAAGTTCCATGGCGATCAGAAATATTGAAAAAACACTGAAAAGAATGAAACACGACCAATTTCGGAATGTGGTCAGATGCAATCGTTCTTCAGGGTTTTCCGGCGTGAACCGGTAGAATAAAACCGGCTATTATAGCGAATGGGGGGAGGGTTGATGGTCTAAAGATTTTTGGGCAGCCGTTTTCCCAGCGCCTGGACCAGCATCAACCGTTTGGCAGGGTCGAGATTAATGGATGCTTCCCTGAGCGCTTCGTCAAAAGCAAAATACAGCAATTCGGAGATTTCGGATTGCGATGGCCACGCCTCCATGACAAGCATCACCTGTTCGGTCAGCACCGGAATCCCGCCCACTTCGGTGGTGGCATCAGCTTCCTCCCGGGATAGTTCCACCAAGCCAGCTTCAGCTGATGGTGCCCCCACGAGGTCACGTTGTTCGGATACCACCGGTTCCGCCGATTGCATGAGAGAAAATTGCTCACGCCGATGCCGACGCAACATTGAATCCACTTTCCCGAGCAAAAGCTCGTCTTCCAATTCTTCCGCGATATCAGGCTGATTATCCGTCACCTGTTTGCTCCTGATCGGGTGAAAAATATATTATCCGGCACACAGACAACCTGTATATCGCCAAATATCCACTAACTTCCGCCAAGCCGGTGATGACGAATGTCATATCCCTGTCCCTGGTAAATCCGGTAGCGCTTGCGCCCCAGCAACTTGTTTTCCTCCGCCTCATCGACAACCTCCACCACGCGCCGAAATTGCCCGATTTCCGGTGGCACAACCCCGTCCAGATTAAGCAAGACATCGAAGTTGCCAGCTCCTGATAATCCAGGCTGGTTATTCACCACCACGGGGGTAACTTCTGCCAGTTTGTCTCCCACCCGGCAATGCGGCACAAAACTGGTGGACATGAAAGTCCACAGCAGTTTATCCAACCGCTCTGCCAGATCCGTATCCGGAACATGAACGATGGTTCTCAACCCCTGCTGCATCGCTTTCGCACACAAACGGCAGGCAATCAACAACCGGTCTGGTGCCCCGGTATAAAAATCGATCTGTGTCACGCCCGTTTACGATGATGTGTGTTTTCTGGCGTGGTTGATCAGAAATTGTGTCAGCAGAGGAACGGGGCGTCCTGTCGAACCTTTTTCTTTGCCGGATTTCCATGCTGTGCCGGCAATATCGAGGTGTGCCCAGCGGTATTTTTTAGTGAAACGTGAAAGGAAGCACGCTGCAGTGATGGCTCCACCCCAGCGGCCGCCGATATTGGCAACATCTGCAAAATTGCTCTTGAGCAGTTCCTGGTATTCATCCCGCAATGGCAGTTGCCATGCGCGATCACCGGACTGCTCTCCCGCCTGGAGCAATTCCTCAACGAGATTCTCATCGTTACCCATCAGACCAGACACCACATGACCCAATGCAACCACGCAAGCGCCTGTAAGGGTTGCAACATCCACCACAACCTCCGGCTTGTAGCGCTCTGCATAAGTTAGCGCATCGCACAGAATCAGCCGACCTTCGGCATCGGTATTGAGTATCTCGATTGTCTGCCCGGAAAGGCTCGTGACGACATCACCGGGCTTGGTCGCGTTGCCACCCGGCATGTTCTCGGTCGCCGGAATGATCACCGTCACATTGAGTGGCAATTTCATTTCTGCCACGGCTGTCAATGTACCGAGCACACTAGCCGCACCGCTCATGTCGTACTTCATTTCATCCAGCTCACCCGCCGGTTTCAGCGAAATACCTCCGGTATCGAAAGTGACGCCCTTGCCCACCAGCACCACCGGTTTTCCTGTTGCTTTTCCGCCATGGTATTCCAGCACGATCAGTTTGGCCGGCTGGCGGCTTCCCCGCGCCACTGCCAGCAATGCTCCCATACCCAGCTTTTCCATTTCCTTATTTTCCAGCACGGAAAATTTGAGCTTGTATGACTTGGCCATGTCAGCAGCCTGTTCCGCCAAATAGGTAGGGGTACATATATTGGGCGCGAGATTACCCAGATCCCTGGTCACTTTCATACCACATGCGATAGCCGCACCCTGTTGCACTGCCGTTTCTGTCATGGCAGCAGCAGATTTGTCAGTCACGCACAGATTGACTTTGGATAAGGATGGCTGATGTTCTTCCGGTTTGCTCTTGAGGCGATCAAAGCGATACAGACTATCTTCAGCCAGCACAACCATTTGCAATGCATTCCAGGCAATATCCCTTTGCTTGATGGAAAGGTCGGTTAAATACAAACCGGCATCTTTTGCATTAGTTTGCTGCAATGCCTTGAATGTGGCGCGTACAGCACCCAAAAATATCTTTTCGCCAAACTCCTTCTCTTTGCCCAGCCCTACCAGTAACAGACGTTTGCTGCCGATACCGGGAATGCCATGCAGTAACAGCGTCGTGTTTGCCCTGCCATCCATATCCCCATGACTGATAATCTTGGCCAGATAGCCCTGACTGGCTTCATCCAGCACTCTGGCTGCCTCGGTCAATTTACGGGATTCGAATACACCCACAACAATACAATCACCACGGTATTTTTCCGGGCTACCGGATTTGATTGCAAAATCCATGCGTTTCTCCTGTTTTATTTATTTTTGATAATAGCTACGATCTGGATTATGGCCACATTCACATTTTCCAATACTCAATCCCGATAAAAAGCCGGATACCTCGCCATATCCTGGAACCCTGCTTGCGACATTTGCCACTAATGAGCCTGTTTTACCGCTTTTTTCTCACATCAACGCAAGATCATATCGGTTAGAATTATTCTTCCGAAAATCCCAAATGAATACGCTGGCCATCCGCAAAACAACAGAGAAAGAATGTATGAAAGAAAATCTTCTTGAACAATTGCGTTTCTGTTCCAACCTGCCCAGTTTGCCTTCTGTTGTGCTCAAAATCGTTGATTTGGCAGGAAAAGCGGATACCAGCCTTACACAGATAAATCATTATATCTCGCATGATCCAGCGCTCACCGCCAAAATCATCAAGACCGCCAATTCACCACTGTATAAATCAAGGTATCCGGTCAGCAACATCAACCAGGCAACCAATATTCTGGGCACATATGGTGTTATTACTATTGCATTATCCTTCTCGCTTGCCGATTCCCTGGTAAAACAATCCAGAGCCAAACTGGGTGCAGTCCACAGCAATAACTTCTGGCGTCGTTCCATCACTGCCGCGCTGGCTAGCCGTGCCTTGGGAAAGCGTCTTGGGATGCACAAACAACTGGACGATTTGTTCCTGGCCGGATTGCTCCAGGATATCGGCATTCTCGCTTTTCATGCTCTCCTGCCCGAGGAATATTTTCCGGTATTTTCTTCCACTGATAATCATCATGCCCTGCTGGTTGCCGAATACGAGATTTTTGGCATAGGGCATGACGTGCTGGGCGCTGCACTGCTTGACTACTGGAAATTTCCCAGTTACGCACCCGACGCCTGTCGGCATAGTCACGCCACACCGGAAAAACCCAATGCCGGAATCAGAGAATGTGTCGCCGCCTCAGGATACGTTACGGATTACTTCCTTTCCCAAGACAAGGAAAAGAAAATAGATGAAGTTACGCGCGTAGCAGAAACCTATCTCGGCCTGGATGCACATGCATTGATAGAAGTGCTTGAAGTCATGCAAACTGAGCTACAGTATGTGGAAGATCTGTTCGAGATTTCCATCCTTAGCCCTGTTCATCTCAGCAATATCATTACCGAAGCAAGAGAATTGCTTACAACCCACGCCATCATGAAAGTTCGCGAACTGGAAGACAAGGTCCAACATGATGGCCTAACCGGTGCACGCAACCGAGCCTATTTTGCTTGCGGATAAAACTAAGAGTCGTCAAAGGGCCTTGCCGGTGATGGGCGATTCATTCATCTTCAAGACGCAAGCATGGCCATGTTTCAAATTCCACGCCAGATTGTTGAAGGGATTCCACTCTCCTGCACCAATGCGTTGATTTGCCACGCCAGGCAGGCAGTGCCGGAATCCCACCAATGATTTGTTGCGCCAAACATTGGGTTTGCCATGCAGCTATTCCAGACGTAGTGCGTACCACAATGCCATGCCTGGCTTTTCGGTTTGTGTGCCATGCGTTCAGGCATGACACGCATGAGCCGTCATCAAACAGCTGGCTTTGTGAAAAGTCCAAACGGAAAGAGTCAGCTTTACGTGATTCGCGTCCGACCGCACAGTGATCAATCTCGGTATTTTCCGGGCAGCCGGATTTGGCTACTGTAAAAACCGTTTATCTGTCGCTAAATGTTCAAAATCTTCGATCCCAGTGCGGCACGATGCATCGCCACTGCTGATTGAGCATCAGCGTTTGACCAATTCCCGAATCGTTGCAGGCTGGTGTGACTGCCGGTTTTGGCACGTTATCGCGTTGCTTATCAATGCGAATCGCATTGTGTAAATGCCATCCTTCCACAAGGCACGCCATTGAGTGCGCGGTTCCACGTGAACAGGTTGATCTATGGTTTGTTTTGTCGGCCAAACTGCGGGCGGGTCGGATTGCCAGGGATTACCACCGATCCTGGTCAATCAGCGTACCGCCAGTCCTGATGGATAGCCAGTTCCTCGTGCATCAAGCTCTTTTGCGGCTTGCAATCGCGCCCTGGCTCCGTCTCCATGGGGTTTCGTATTCCCGTCGCGCGATTTCTTCCGGCAGATTCATCTATCCAGCACCAGAAACCGATTGCCTGGAATCCTGATAATCAGCACCATTTGCGCACTTGCTCGGCGCTGCACCGTTCCAGCTGGTCAATGCGAACTGTCAAGACCATAACGCTGGCGAGCAAGCATTGGCGTGTATTGCTGCCCACGGACTGATTGTTCCCAGTGAAGCTGCTGCATCTCGCATGCAACCTGCAATACCTGCACAACCCAGTTCGGAAAAATCTATTCAAAAACGCCGACGGAAGGTTGCCAGCGTGTCATGGTCGGATGTGGCTACGCACTGGAATAAAAGCTTGGGCCACCGAATCGTAAGTAGCTCAACTCAACACGGCTGGAAAACACCCTGCTTGCATAGCCGTAAACCATCAGTGCCAGTCAGCACGTTGGGATGATAGGCCGCACTGCCACGTCCGGCATAGTCTCCGTTCAAGCTGCGTTGTGGAAAGATTTTCCACCACTTCAACTGTAAAACGCGCCAGATGATTCCTCCGGCAGCCATTCATCTACAGAGGGTGGCAGTAAATAGCCCGTACCACGATACCTGACGAAGCGACTCATATCAATATCCCGCAAACAGAAAAACATATCCCTTAATCTGTAAAGTCCGACAGGCTGCTAGAGGACAAGGTCCAGCATGATGGCCTAACCGGTGCACGCAACCGGGCCTATTTTGATGGGGCATTCCGGAACGAATTCCAGCTTTCAAGCCAGCAGGGATTACCCATTTCTCTGGCAATGATTGATATCGACAATTACAAGACATTTAACGATACCTATGGACATATCGCAGGCGATGGCGTGCTGGTAACTGTTGCCAGAACCATTATTGACCAGATCCGTCAGACCGATATGCTTTGTCGCTATGGTGGCGACGAGTTTGCCCTGATTCTCCCTGGCACATCACTTGCTGCCTCGCGCAACATTCTGGCCAGGGTCAGGGAAAGCATTGAGCAGATCACACACAAGCCTGATGAAGCCAATACTGTCCGCATCACTGCTTCGATCGGTCTGGCTGTCAACATGGATAAAGAAAAATCCTTCGATTCTTTCAGTGAAATGCTGGAAGCGGCTGACCGGGCACTGTATGCCGCTAAACACGCTGGCCGTAACCGGGTGGTTGAATGGAACCCCATGCTCGCATCCCCCCTCAAAACCTGATCGCATCCCCGGGCCAACATTTATACAGCACAACATTCCATGTATAGTGGCTGCATTCGTCACTCAATCAAAATAAAACAATTCTCATGAACCTTATCATTCAAGGAAGCGATATCCAGAACAGCGATTTACGCGCTGTTGCCAAACTTGCAGCCGCCAGCCAGATTGACCGCATTAACGGAGAGGCCTTCCGGCTACTGGAAGCCCAACCCCACCCGGACATTGCGCAGTATTGCGAGGAAGCCCGCATGGATCATGCTTTTGTCCCAGCTGGTAAAAAGCTGACTGATTTTGGCCTGATCGCCATGGATATGGATTCGACATTGCTTGCCATTGAATCTATTGATGAAATTGCTGACATGCATGATGTCAAGCCACAGGTTTCCGCCATTACCCAAAGCACCATGCGCGGCGAAATCAGTTTTGCCGAAAGCCTTACCCGCCGCACTGCCCTTCTGGCTGGATTGCCAGAGGAAGCACTTCAGAAAGTTTATGATGAGCGGGTACGGTTGAGTCAGGGTGCCGAAAAAATGCTCCAGCGCATGCAATCCGTGGGTATCAAGACCATGGTCATCTCGGGCGGCTACACGTTCTTCACCGACCGGGTAAAAGACAGACTCGGTCTCGATTACGCATTTGCCAATACATTCGAGCTTCAGGATGGGAAATTGACCGGGAAAGTACTGGGCAACATTATCGGCTCCTCCGGCAAGGGAGAAATCCTGAAGCGCATACGAGATGAACTCGGACTCAGAAAAGATCAGGTCATTGCTGTTGGAGATGGCGCCAACGACCTGAAGATGTTGGAAGAATCCGGTGTTGGTATTGCTTTTCACGCCAAGCCAATCTTGCGTGAGAAAGCCACTTTCTCACTCAATCATGTCGGGCTTGACGGCATCATCAACCTGTTCGAGTAATCCCGCTCTACCTCTCCCCGCATCCAGCGGTGGGCGGGGGTAGACAGCTCCCGCGCTTCAATAGTCAGGCTCATACATCAAGGCTCGCACGTGCGTTTCCAGGTCATCAGGCAGTTTCACGCCAGCCAACCCTTCCTGACAGGCTATCTGGCAAACCCTGATGGCAATTCGCAATGAAACCGCGCGCACCCGGGTGAGATCGGGATAAATCGATCCACGTTCGATTTCGGCAGTCGTGACCTGATTCGCCAGCTCTTCGGCCGCAGCCAGGAACATGCGTTCAATCACCAATCGCGCCTGGCTCGCCATCACTCCCAGCCCGATTCCGGGGTAAACATACACATTGTTCCCCTGCGCGGGGTAATAGCACCGTTCTCCCAGCACCACCGGCGCAAATGGGCTGCCGCTGGCAAAAATAGCCCGTCCACCGCTCCAACGGTAAGCCTGTTCAGCTGTACATTCCGTATGTGAGGTGGGGTTGGAGAGTGCAATGATGACGGGATGTTCCTGGTATTGCGCCATTGTGCGGATGGCAGCTTCACTGAATGCCCCCGCAGTTCCTGTCGCACCAATCAGCACATCCGGCTGGATCACGGCAATGGCATTCACGAAATCCATTGCGGTATGTTCTCTGGCAAATGGCTGGATTCGTGGCTTGATTTTTTCCCGCGCAACCACTACCAACCCCTGCCTATCCACAAAACTGATTTGGGAACGGGCTTCAGCTTCGCTCAATCCGGCCTTTCTGAAGGCTGATAACAACAATCCGGCGATACCGGTGGCGGCAGATCCGGTTCCCAACAGCATGATTTTCTGCTTGGAAAATGTTTTACGAGTGATCCGGCAGGAAGCGTGGATACCCGCCAGTGTTACTGCGGCGGTACCCTGAATATCGTCATTGAAACATCGAATCGATCCAACATAACGATCCAACAAAGTAAATGCATTCTGGCTGCTGAAATCCTCGAACTGGATCAATGCATCCGGAAATTTATACTGAACTGCCTCCACAAACTCATCCACCAGCGACAGGTAATCCTGTCCGGTCAGACGCGGATACGGATAACCCAGATACAACGGATCATCGCGCAATGCCTGATTGCCAGTACCCACATCCAGCATGACCGGCATGCAATGATCGGGGTGAATACCCGCACAGGCGACATATAAAGCCATTTTTCCGATCGGTATCCCCATACCGTTTGCTCCCAGATCTCCAAGCCCGAGAATGCGTTCTCCATCGGTGACAACGATGATACGGACATCGTTCTCCGGCCAATTCTCGAATCGGGACAATACTTTCCCCCGATCTGCCGGTGTAATGTAAAACCCCTGTGGTTTGCGGAAAATCTGTGTGAATTTTGTGCAAGCTTCACCCACGGTGGGTGTATAGACCAGGGGCATAATTTCACCAATATGATCTATCAACGTACGATAAAACAACCGTTGGTTGCGCTCAAGCAGGTCATTCAGGTAAACGTACTTTTCAAGATTGCTGGCTTTGCTTCGCAAATGGGCCAGTACACGTTGCTGCTGTTTTTTGATATCGGTTACGCTGTATGGCAACAAACCCTGCAGACCATAGCGATCGCGCTCCTCCAGGTTGAAAGCAGTGGATTTGTTGTGTGCCGGATCGTTCAATAATGCTCTGCCACGCACAATTTTCATCATGTCGTCTGTCCGGCATAAATTTCAACCGGAGTGCCAACGGATACACGTTCAAACAGATCAAGCAAATCATGGTTATGCATCCGGATACAGCCAATCGAGCCAGGTTCGCCCATCCTGGCACTATCAGGGCTGCCGTGAATATAAATATAGCGCCGCATGGTATCGACCGAACCCAGGCGATTGAACCCCGGTTCACATCCCGAAAGCCAGAGTATGCGCGTGAGGATCCAGTCCCGGCGCAGGTGGTTGGCCGCCAGTTCCGGTGTATATATTTCACCGGTGGGCCGCCGACGGATAAATACGGTATTGACCGGCACACCCTGCCCGATTTTGGCACGTATGATGTGTTTACCCAATGGTGTGCAATAACTGCCGCGCTCCTGTCCTGTACCCTTTTGCGCAGAAGAAATCAGGTAACGCCTAATATCCCGCCCTGCTTCATCCAGCAGAATCATTTGTTGTTGTGCAATATCGACTGTGATTTTCATGCTGTATTCCGGTCTTTTAGGCTGCGCCTGGCAGCGAAAAACTGTTTTAGAAGGGTGCTCGCCTCTTCTGCCAGTACCCCCTGGCTGACAACCAGATGATGATTGAGCCGTGTATCAGCGGTCAGATCAAGCAGGCTGCCGCAGACACCGGTTTTGGGATCATCTGCCGCATAAACCAGTCGCTTGATTCTGGCATGAAACATGGATCCGATACACATTAAGCAGGGTTCAAGGGTGACGTACAATGTACACTCCGGCAGACGGTAGTTGCCCAGCTTGTGAGCAGCATCACGCAAGGCGCTGATCTCAGCATGCGCGGTTGGATCCAAAGCTGTGACCGGGGAATTATGCCCACGACCCACGATCAATCCATCTCTGACGATGATAGCCCCTACCGGTACTTCTCCTGCAACACCCGCCGTGCGAGCAAGGTCAAGCGCCTGACGCATGAAATACTCGTCTTCGGCCTGAACCGGTACGCGAATCGCCTGTATTTTCATCGGTTTTTTTATGCTAAATTGCCTGTCAGACAAATCCGGGATCAACTATCATGAATCTTATCAGGCAACCAAACGATTCTCCTGGCGATTCTTCCATCCGTCAGGCCGCAGAGGAACTGCGTACCTTGCGCGATATGTTGCGGTTTACAGTCAGCTATTTCAACCGCTCCGATCTTTTCCTCGGACATGGTCTGCCGACAGCTTATGATGAAGCCGCCTGTCTAATTCTGCACACACTGCATCTGAATACCGATCAGCTGGATCTGTTTATGAATGCTGCGCTGACCCGTAACGAACGTGAACAGATACTCCGTATTATTGAACGACGCGTGAATGAGAAAATCCCGGTAGCCTATCTGATACACGAAGCCTGGCTGGGTGATTTTAATTTTTACGTTGACGAGCGGGTCATCATCCCGCGTTCATTTATTGCCGACTTGCTGCAGGATCGCCTCTCTCCCTGGATAATGGATTCACATGATATTGGCACCGCTCTTGATCTTTGCACTGGCTCAGGCTGTCTTGCTATTTTAATGGCACATGCCTTTGAGCATGCCTTAATTGATGCAGTGGATATTTCCACCGAAGCATTGGATGTTGCAGCCATAAACGTCAGGAATTACGATCTGCTGGATCGCATCAACCTGATTCATTCCGATCTCTTTACCGGATTGCAAGGCAAGAAATACGACCTTATTATCAGCAATCCTCCTTATGTCAATGCCCCATCAATGGCTACACTTCCCGAAGAATACGGCCACGAACCTTCCATTGCGCTTGCCGGGGGAGCAGATGGATTGGATATTGTCCGCCGTATTTTCGAAGGAGCAGCGCACTACCTGACGGAAGATGGCTTGCTGATCATGGAAATTGGCCACAACCAGGCTGAACTTGAACAAGCGTTTCCCCAGCTTCCGTGTACTTGGCTAGAAACCGGAGAGGGAGACCAATTTGTCCTGATGATCAGGCGCGGCGACCTGCCCGTGTAGAAAGAGGCTTATCCGGAGTTGCAGAAACCGGCGGTTCAACCAATTTCAATAATTGCTCTACTTCTGTATCCATCAACTCTATCCACATGCCACGTTTAAGCCGGGGCGGCAAATTAACAGGACCAAATCTGACCCGAATCAGGCGGCTGACAGTCAACCCGAGTGCTTCGAACATACGACGCACTTCACGATTTCTCCCTTCTTTCAGTGCAACGCGATACCAATGATTTGTTCCCATTCCACCTTCATCCAGCAACAGATCAAATTTTGCCAATCCATCTTCTAACTCGATACCAGTCGTCAGATGAGTGATTTGTTCCGGTGTCAGTTCTCCAACGATACGCACCGCATACTCCCGTTCCATCTGGTAACGAGGGTGCATCAAACGATTGGCAAGTGCGCCATCCGTAGTAAAAATCAATAATCCACTTGTGTTGAAATCCAGTCTCCCAATTGCAATCCATTTGGAAGATTTAACCTGCGGCAGCTTATCGAATACCGATGGCCGCCCTTGCGGATCATGTTTGCTGACAATCTCACCTTCCAGTTTGTGATAAATAATAACCCTAGGCAAAAGGGTCGACAGCCGGAAACGAATAATTTTCCCATCTATCCGCACTATATCTCCTGCTCCAGCACGATCACCAAGCTTGGCCAGCACGCCATTAACACTTACCTGGCCAGCAACAATCATGTCTTCGATTTCCCGCCGGGAGCCCAAACCACTGCGTGCGAGCAATTTCTGCAACCGGCAGGTTTCAGCAGCATCAGCTACAACACCGGGCTTCTTAAGATCAGAAAGTGATCTGTGTGTCCTCCGGTTTCTTTGATCCTTCGGCCGGTTAACCGACATGGTTTTATATCCCGTATGTGTGTTGATTGGGTGTAACTAGATTGTTTAGAAAGGAAATTTCATTCCAGCAGGCAGACCCAGACCACCAGTCACACTCGCCATTTGTTCCTGAGTGATGGATTCGACCCGGCGCACAGCATCATTCATGGCAGCCGCCACCAGATCTTCCAGCATTTCCTTGTCGTCCCCAACCAGACTGTTATCAATGTTGACACGTTTCACGCCATAGCGGCAGGTCATGGTAACCTTGACCATACCCGCCCCTGCCTGTCCCTCCACTTCCATCGCCGCCAGCTTTTCCTGCATGGCTTTCATGTTTTCCTGCATTTGCTGGGCTTGCTTCATCAGATTGCCCAAATTGGCTTTCATCAATTTAAAATCTCCGTTAGTTATTTGGTTTAATGGAAGAAACGTTTAATTTTGCATCGAACTGTTCGACTAATTCCTGAACATAGGGATCAGATTCTATTGCTTCAACAGCTTTTGTATGTTTGGCAAGTTTATCGCGATCATGTAATACGGCTGAAGTCACGCCGGTAATACTACCTAGGGAAAAAATTACATTAACCGGCTTCCCAAAATGCGTTTCCAGTTGAAATTTCAATTTATCCTTATAGGATTTTTCCAGCAAATGCTTGTGCATTTCCGCAACATATAGCTCTATTTTCTCTTCTGAAAAAGATTTAGCCTCACTATATTGCGCGAGCATCCGCGTCATGCCAGCCAGCTTAAGTTGATTTACCAAAGCAAGCCAAGCGTCATTGGGAGAATGTTTTGATACTGACTTCGCCGCTTTTTCTGTGTATGCCGCCGATTCAGTCTTGATCTCAGGAGTGGACCTGGATTTGTCACCGGCAATTATTTGTCCGGACGACAGCGAATTGGGTATAAAAGACAGCATTCGCAACAATGTCATGCTAAAGCCACTATATTCATCCGGAGCATGCGCAAGATCAGCCCGGCCGTGCAAAACAATCTGGTAAAACAGCTGAATATCTTCCGGATTAAATCGCTTTGACAATTCAAGCAATCGAACGCTATCCGGCAGTGCTTCATCGAGCATCCCGGGAATTAACTGGATCGTTGCCAAACGGTGCAGCATTGATGCCAGATCTTGTAATGCTTGGTCGAACGACACACTGGCAGCCTCCATCTGATCCGCAATAGCCAGCATCGCTGATCCATTTTGTTCAGTCAAAGCCTCCAGTAGTGCAAACAAATAATCCAGATCCAGCGTTCCAAGCATTGCGCGAATGCTAGTCTCATTCACACTTCCACCGCCAAAAGCAATCGCCTGATCAAGCAGGCTAAGTGCATCCCGTAAACTGCCTTTGGCTGCTTGCGCAAGCAAACGCAAACTCGCCACATCTGCTGGAATTCCTTCCGAGGAAAGAATTTCAGTCAAACGTGAAACAATCAGCAAAGGCGGTATTTGCTTCAAATTAAACTGCAAGCAACGTGATAATACGGTAACCGGTATTTTTTGAGGATCCGTTGTTGCGAGAATAAATTTGACGTGATCCGGCGGCTCTTCCAGAGTTTTAAGCATTGCATTGAATGCCGATCTGGACAACATGTGAACTTCATCAATCAGGTAGACCTTGTAGCGGGCTGTCACCGGCGCATACTGCGCATTACCCAGTAACTCTCGCATGGCATCCACCTGAGTATTGGAAGCCGCATCCAATTCAATTAGATCTATAAAATTTCCCTGATCTATTGACAGGCAAGCTGGACATTCTCCACAGGGTGTTGCTGTCATCCCCCGTTCACAATTCAGGGCTTTAGCCAGTACCCTGGCTACTGTAGTCTTGCCTATGCCACGCGTACCAGTAAACAAATAGGCATGATGGAGGCGCCTTTGCTCCATTGAGTTGATCAGTGCCCTGACAACGTGCTCTTGTCCAACGAGCTCCGAAAAATCTTTGGGACGCCACTTACGGGCGAGTACCTGAGAATCAGTCAAGGTTTTCAGCCGAAAAGATGAGAAACACGAACTGAATTATGGCAAAACCAAAAGGAAACAGACTTAATAATCTGCACAAAGAAAAGTGGCGAGCCGAACCCCCGGCACTTGCAAAAAATAGCTGTGGCTGCTTCCTTCCGGATCTGACCAGATTCACTACCTTACAATGCGGGGAGGCCCGCCAAGTGCGTATTCTACCCCAAGAAAACACCCAAAGACAGCTGGATTTAGAAAATCACAAAGAATACAAGTTAAGCCGCAGTGTTCAATATAGGCAACCATGGGCATCCAAAATTTACTAAATGAACTCAGCCACAAAAATCAGCTCACTCTTATAATTCGTGTTCGGGCTACTTTGTCATGAAGGAATTGCCTATCCCTATCGAACAAAGCCCATAACAAACCAAACCCGAGGAAACTAATACCAATTACTGCCATCAGATAACGCACCATGGCCTGTTGTGTGCTTATCCTTTCATCATTTGCAGAAACCAGACGTAATTTCCAGGTTTGCATAGCTAGGGTCTGGCCGCCATGAGTCCAAAACCAAATAAAATAAATGCCACCTACCACCAGTAAATAAAACTGGAAAAGAGGCCTAAAATACTCAGCGGCTGGATCGCGGAAAACAAGATGAAATAAAAAGGCGGCAATAAACCAAACACCCAAAAGCAACAAAGCTTCGTACATCAATGCCAGCATCCGGCGCCCAAAACCCGGCACAACCCCATCCATTAACGCAAATCCTCGCACTGCTTGCCCATTTTAGCTAAAAACCTCATACAACAAACCAAGTCCATCACGACAATTGGGTAAGACATTTTCTGTCAGTTTAATTTACGACAAACCCATAACGCTGCAGTGAACAGCAAAACTGCACCCGCTTGATGAGCTGCAGCAAACGCCAATGGAACTGACAATAACAAGGTTGTAATACCCAGTCCCACCTGAATCATCACCATGAGCAACAGTAAATGACATGCCAAATGGCCAGATCTCGTCAAAGCCAATTTTTTTGCTTTAAACCAAAACGCCGGGATTAAAAAAATAAGAAGCCAGGCAATCATCCGATGATCAAATTGCACTGTGGTAATGTTGTCAAAGAAATTACGATACCAAGGTTCCAAGACAAATAAAGCAGACGGAATAAAAGAACCGTCCATTAAGGGGAATGTGTTATACGCTTTGCCTGCATGAATACCAGCAACCAACCCACCGGACAAAATCATTAAGAAAATCAAACAAACCAGGAATCCCGCAAATCGATACAACTTACGTATCGCAGCAGAATCCGAAGAATGAATATTAACCGGGGAAATCAATCCAGTTGCCACCCAAAACATAGCAGCATAGATAATAAACGCGAGCCCCAAATGCGCTGTTAGCCTATATTGGCTAACATAAACATTATCCGCCAGCCCGCTCATTACCATATACCAGCCCATTAAACCCTGCAAGCCACCGAGCATAAAAATACCTGTTAACTTAAGGCCCAGCTCTTGATCTATACGCTTACGTAACAAGAAATAAATAAAAGGAATAAAAAAAACGAGGCCGATTAGACGTCCAAGCAGCCGATGAAAGTATTCCCACCAGAATATCCCTTTGAATTCATCGAGCGACATACCTTTATTTACCTGCTCATATTGTGGAATTTGGCGGTATTTCTCCAACAACACTTCCCAATCTTCCTGGGTTATCGGTGGTATTGTTCCAACTATCGGCTTCCATTCAACGATGGACAACCCCGAGCCTGTCAACCGGGTAACTCCTCCGACAACTACCATAGCAAATACCAATGCACAGCAGACAAATAACCAAATCGCAATAGATGTATTGTTTTTATTAAATTTATCAGTCAATTTAACAGTCACAGGATCAAATAAATTAATATAGAAAAAAATATAAACTAAGAATGACACATTCGTAGCAAACGTTGCTTATCACGCTCCCACTCTTTACGTTTTTCAGTTTCACGTTTATCGTACTGCTTCTTACCTTTAGCAAGACCAACTTCAATTTTGATTCTACCCGCCTTATAGTGCATATCCAGAGGAATCAGCGTATATCCAGCACGTTCTACCTTTCCGATCAATTCCCTAATTTGCGAAGCATGCAAAAGCAATTTTCGTGTCTTGACAGGATCAGGGTTTACATGTGTAGAAGCTGTAGAAAGTGGGCTTATGTGACAACCAATAAGGAATAACTCACCTTTTCGAACAATAATGTAGGCTTCTTTTAATTGAACTCGGCCCGCACGTATCGATTTTACCTCCCATCCTTCAAGCACAATCCCGGCCTCATACCGTTCCTCAATAAAGTAATCGTGGAAGGCTTTTTTATTTTGTGCAATGCTCATCAAGGCGCTACTAAAGAGAATCAGTAATAAAAAACTATTAATAAGTGTAACAGTTTTTAGTATCCTTACAGCCTGAATAAAGGAATATACGTTATGGCAGAAATAGAGAAAACAGTTTTAGTAGGTTATTCAGCAACGCAAATGTTTCGTCTAGTAGACACGGTGGAAAATTATCCGGAATTTCTACCTTGGTGCTCAGGCGCCTCTATGAAAATGTTGGAAGATGAAGAAACAGTACAAGCCACCATTAAAATTGATTATCACCATATTAAACAGAGCTTTACCACAGAAAACACACGTCGGCCACCAGAATTAATTAGAATGGAACTCGTAGAAGGACCATTCGAAAAGTTAAGCGGCTACTGGCGGTTTATACCGTTATCAGAAAATGCTTGCAAAATAGAATTCCAATTACATTACACGTTTTCTCATAAAATATTAGAAAAATTAGTAGGGCCCGTATTTTACGTAATAGCAAATAGTTTCGTGGAAGCTTTCGTGGAACGTGCTGAGGAGGTGTATGGACCAGGAATTTGATTCAGAGTTAATTTTAATAGAAATTGCTTATACGTTATCACAAAAACAATATGTGAAAGAGCTACGCATCCCAACAGGGGCGTCTATAAGTAATGCTATTGAATCCCTGTGCAGAAACAAAAATTATCCTAACTTAAAAAAAAATTTAGATATAGATGCGGTGGGAATAAACGGTAAGGTTAGGGATTTAAATGCAATACTTGCAAAGAATGATCGTATTGAAATTTATAAATTATTATCAGTAGACCCTAAAGCCAGAAGAAAAATAAAATCTCTAAAATCCACAGATTAATTTGTGTAGTCTTTGCTTTAACTTTCAGCCAAGCACAAGCCAGGCTGTATTTATAAAATCAACAGCCTTAGTATAAAAGCAATGTAGTTTTTAAGAAGCTTAGGAAGATTATATAAATTAAGACCACCATGGTGCCGCAGAGAGGAGTCGAACCTCCGACTTGCTGATTACGAATCAGCTACTCTACCAACTGAGTTACTGCGGCTGATGTCCTATAATTATATAGAAGTGATCTTAACAATAATTTATTTAAGAAATAACACAGTAATACTAGTTTTCTCGTAAATTTTTAATAAGAAATACACAAAAAAGTCAAAAAGTATACGCCATAAAGATTTCCAATCAACAATCTATAACAACACTAGTTGCTATTACTATCAATATTTCCTTCAGTTTCTTTCCTATCCAATAATTCAATTATCGCCATAGGAGCATTGTCTCCCTTCCTAAAACCGCACTTCAAAATACGAACATAACCACCATTTCGATTTTGATAACGTGGGGCTAATTCCCCAAATACTTTTATAACATTATCTCTATTTCGTAACCGATCAAACGCCAATCGTTTACTAGCTAGAGTTGGATTTTTTCCGAGTGTTATAACCGGCTCTACGACTCTACGTAGTTCTTTAGCTTTTGGTAAAGTTGTCTTTATTATTTCATGCTCAAGCAGAGAATTAGTAAGATTTCTAAACATAGCAAGACGATGGCTAGAAGTTCGATTTAACTTCCGCAAACCATTACGATGACGCATGACCTGTTTCCTTTATATAGTTCTCTAAATTAGCTGGTGGCCAGTTATCTAATTTCATACCCAATGATAAATCACGTGCTGCAAGAACTTCCTTTATTTCATTTAGAGATTTTCTACCCAAATTGGGAGTTCTCAAAAGCTCAGCTTCTGTACGCTGTATTAAATCACCAATATAAAAAATATTTTCGACCTTCAAGCAATTTGCAGAACGTACTGTAAGTTCCAAATCGTCAACTGGCCTTAATAAAATAGGATCAACGACGGGTGCTTTAGGTTGCTCTGTTGGTAAAGGAGTACTTTCTAGATCAGCAAAAAAAGAAAACTGGTCTACCAAAATTTTGGCAGCGTTTCTTATAGCTTCTTCTGGATCTACAGATCCATTCGTTTCAATGTCTATAATTAGTTTATCTAAATCTGTCCTCTGTTCAACACGAGCATTTTCAATACTATAACTTACCCGCTTAATTGGGCTAAAAGAGGCATCCAGTAAAATATCACCTAATGAAGAAGAACTTTTATCTTCTCTGCTTCGACTAGTCGCAGGCAAATAACCCCTGCCCTTCTCAACAGTAATCTGGGCTTCAATTTTACCGCCACTTGTAATGTGGGCAATTACATGATCTGGATTTAAAATTTCAACATCATGGCCGATTTCTATATCTGCAGCAGTAACAATACCTTCCTGATTTTTTTTTAAGTTTAGGACTGATTTTAGCTTGTTACCATGAAGCTTAATAACAATCCCTTTAAGATTTAAAATCAAATCGACAACATCTTCCTGCAATCCATCAATTGTAGAATATTCATGGACTACTCCATTAATTGTAACTTTAGTAGGAGCATAGCCAGGTATGGATGAAAGTAATACTCTGCGCAAAGCATTACCTAATGTATAACCGAAACCTCTCTCAAAAGGCTCCATGACCACTTTAGCATGAAGTGGTGAAATATTATGCACCTCAACTATTCGCGGTGTTAGAAAACTATTTGCTGACATAAACCCGCCAAATTAAAAAAACAATTACTTTGAATAAAGTTCAACGACAAGCGATTCGTTGATTGTCGAGGATAAATCACTACGATCTGGCTTATTTTTATAAGAACCTTTTAGACTATCTAAATCAACATCCATCCATGCTGGAATACTACGGCGCTTAATCGATTCGATTGAAGATTTAATTCTAATGTAATTCTTGGCATGCTCTGCAACTTCAACAGTATCACCCGGCTCAACAATATGAGAAGGGATATTCACACGCTTACCATTTAGAAGAATACAATTATGTCGAATTATTTGCCGAGCCTCTGAACGAGAAGAGCCAAAACCCATACTATATGCTACATTGTCAAGTCTACTTTCCAGTATCTTTAAAAGATTATCCCCTGTAATGCCTTTTTGCTTTTCGGATCTTTTATATACATTCCTGAACTGACCTTCAAGCAAGCCGTATATTCGTTTTATTTTTTGTTTTTCTCTCAGCTGCAAAGCATAATCAGACAAACGCGCTTTCTTTTGGCCATGTTGGCCAGGAGGATAATTTCTTCGTTCTACAGGACATTTATCACTGAAACATTTATCACCTTTAAGAAATAACTTCTCGCCCTCACGCCGACATTGACGACATTTGGCGTTTAAATTTCTTGCCACAAATACTCTCCTTCTTAAATTCGACGTTTTTTAGGTGGTCTACAGCCATTATGCGGAACAGGCGTCACATCAGTTATGCTGGTTATTTTAAAACCGGCTGCGTTAAGTGCTCTCACAGCAGAATCACGACCTGGGCCCGGTCCTTTAACACGCACCTCTAAATTTTTCACACCAAATTCCAAAGCTAGTTTACCGGCATGCTCAGCAGCTACCTGCGCTGCAAAAGGTGTACTTTTGCGAGAACCTTTAAATCCAACCCCACCAGAAGTAGCCCATGAAAGCGCATTCCCTTGTCTATCAGAAATAGTAACAATGGTATTATTAAAAGAAGCGTGGATATGTGCCACACCTTCTATAACATGTTTTTTTACTTTTTTACGTGCTTTTAATGAAGACTTAACCATTAGGTTTTAAATTTCAAATAAAAAAATTATTATTTAGCGCCGATTGCTTTGCGAGGACCTTTTCTAGTACGAGCATTTGTCTTTGTTCTTTGCCCTCGTACAGGTAAACCTCGTCGGTGTCGCAAGCCTCTATAACACCCTAAATCTATCAATCTCTTGATATTCATGGATATTTCACGTCGCAAATCGCCTTCAACTAGTATCTTAGAAATATGATCTCTAAGCTCCTCTAATTTAGTATCATCTAAATCCTTAAGTTTAACAAAAGGTTGGATTTGTAAATCCGAACATAACTTACGTGCCGTAGTATTTCCTATGCCGTAAATAGATGTCAATGCAATATTGACATGCTTATGGCTAGGTAAATTTACACCTGCAATTCGAGCCATCTAACGTATCCTAAGAATTAAAAATGTATTAACCTTGTCTTTGCTTGTGGCGAGCATCAACACATATAACACGTATCACACCATGTCGCTTAATAATTTTGCAGTTCCTACAAATTTTTTTTATTGAAGCTCGTACTTTCATATATTTTTCTCTTAAGATTCAAATCCAAAACAAAAAAATTATTTTGTTCGAAATGTAATTCTAGCTTTTGTTAAATCATATGGCGTTAAATCAACAGTCACCTTATCACCTGGCAAAATACGAATGTAATTCATTCTCATTTTTCCAGAAATATGCCCTAACACTATATGACCATTTTCCAATCTTATTTTAAATGTTGCATTTGGTAAAGTTTCAATAACTTCACCCTGCATTTGAATAGTCTCCTCCTTCGCCATATTTAACGAGAGGAAATTAAAGTTGATTTAAAATTTGCTTTTTTCAACAAACTCTCGTACTGTCCAGACATAACATGGGATTGGACTTGTGCCATAAAATCCATAGTCACGACAACAATAATTAAAAGCGAAGTCCCTCCAAAATAAAAAGGAACATTCCACTTTAAAATCAGGAACTCAGGTAATAAACAGACTAACGTTATATATAACGAGCCGATTAAAGTAAGCTTTAACATTATACGTTCAATATATTTTGTTGTTTGCTCACCAGGTCTTATACCTGGTATAAAAGCACCACTCTTTTTTAGGTTCTCAGCTGTTTCTTTGGGATTAAAAACAAGTGCAGTATAAAAAAAGCAGAAAAATATAATTAAAAAAGCATATAGAACTACATAAAACGGCTGACCTGGTGAAAGGGCACTACTAAAATCCTTTAACCAATTCAGTGACAGACTATCAGAAAACCAACCAGCTAAGGTAGCAGGAAAAAGAATAATACTTGAAGCAAAAATTGGAGGAATTACACCAGACATATTTAACTTAAGAGGCAAATGAGAAGATTGGCCTCCCATAACTTGCTTGCCTACCTGGCGTTTCGCATAATTAACCAAAATTTTACGCTGACCACGTTCTATAAAGACTACAAAACCAGTAATTGCTGCGGCAGCAATAAAAATAATCAACGCTGTAAGAAAATGCATTGCTCCGGTATTGACAAGTTCAAGAGTACCTCCAATCGCACTTGGAAGACCAGCCGCAATACCAGCAAAAATTATTAATGAAATACCATTCCCAATACCTCGCTCAGTAATTTGCTCACCCAACCACATCAAAAACATGGTACCAGTTACTAAAGTAATCACAGTTGTAACTATAAAATGAAAACCAGGTTCTATAACTAGTCCTTGTTGGGATTGCAAAGCAATCGAAATTCCGTAACTTTGCAAGGAAGCGAGAAATAATGTTCCATATCTAGTTAATTGAGTAATTTTTTTTCTGCCAGACTCGCCTTCTTTCTTTAATGTTTCTAAATAAGGAACTGCTATAGTACCTAACTGCATAATAATTGATGCAGATATATAGGGCATAATCCCGAGTGCAAATAAAGAAAACCTAGATAAAGCTCCGCCTGAAAACATGTTAAACATGCCCAGAATTCCACCTTCTTGTGAATCAAAAAGATCTTTTAAAACTGCTGGGTCAATACCAGGCACAGGTACATGAGCTCCAATACGATATACGACCAAGGCAAACAACAAAAACCAAAAACGCTTTTTTAGCTCGTAAAATCTATCAGTTAGTGCTTGCTTTGGTTTATTTGCCATGTATGCCATTACTAATTAATTCAACAGATCCACCAAATTTCTCAATTATTTTTTTTGCGTTTGCAGAAATACTCAATCCACTAATATGGATCTTCTTATCAAATAATTGCTTTCCTACAATAACCTTCACTCTTTGAGATAAAGAGTGAATTAAATTATTGCTCAATAAAGTTTCTGGATTAATGTTGCTAATCTCCAAATTTTGAAAATCCGATAACTTAATTTCTTGTTGTATCAAACGGTTATGGACAACAAAACCTCTTTTCGGCAATCGCCGATGTAATGGCATTTGCCCACCTTCAAAACCTATTTTATGAAATCCGCCAGATCGAGATTTTTGACCCTTGTGGCCTCTACCACAAGTTTTTCCTAATCCTGTTCCAATTCCACGGCCAACACGTTTTTTATCTTTAGAACAACCTACTACAGGTCGAATTGTATTTAACCTCATTTATTCCTCGACTTTTAACAAATAAAATACTTTGTTAATCATTCCTCTAATTGTAGAGTTATCACATAATGAGACAGTTTGATTTATTTTTTTCAAACCCAAGCCTCTTACAGTCAATCTATGTCTATTTTTAGTACCAATAAGACTTTTATTAGTGTAACTTGCACTGTTTTATTTTTATCCATTGTTCGAACACTCTACTATATCATCAGTTCGTTTTCCTCTTTTAGCGGCAATCATTGCTGGTGTCTGAATTTTACTTAAACCATCTAAAGTTGCACGTACGATATTATAAGGGTTAGTAGAACCTAAACATTTAGCCAGGATATTACGTACACCAACGACTTCAAATATAGCTCTCATTGCTCCACCCGCAATTATTCCCGTCCCCTCGGAAGCAGGTTGCATGTACACTTTTGCAGATCCATGTCGTCCAATAACAGAGTGGTGCAGTGTTCCATTAATCAAATTCACTTTCAAAAGATGATGACGAGCTTCGTCCATTGCTTTTTGTACAGCCACTGGAACCTCGCGAGATTTTCCCTTACCATACCAACACTTCCTTTCCCATCACCTACTACGGTCAAAGCAGCAAAACCAAGAATTCTCCCCTTTAACGACCTTAGTTACTCTATTGACAGAAATCATTTTTCCTTCAATCCATCAGCTTTGGGATCATCCGATAATTTATTTGTTGAAGGTTTGGCCATTTTACTCACCTTATATATCTCTAATTAAACTTAATTCAGAAGATCTTGCCGCATCAGCCAATGCTTTTATTCGACCATGATATTTAAAACCAGATCTGTCAAAAGCTACTTCAGTAATTTGAGCATTTATAGATTTTTCTGCAATTAACTGCCCTATAAATTTTGCAGCTTCAATGGTTCCACCGCGAGGGTGTTGTTTTCTCACTTTTTCTTCTGTAGTAGAAGAACTAACAATTATAGCTTGAAGAAGGATCAACGATTTGAGCATAAATATGATTATTGCTTTTATAAACCACTAGACGAAATTTTCCAGAGTTTTCAATTTTAATTCTCGTCGATTTAGCACGTCTCAAACGTTTAAGTTTAGTGTTTAATAACATAATAAGGCTCTTAATTTTTTGTTTCTTTATAGCATGCTTTTCGTTTGAATAACAGAATTCCCTTACCCATATAGGGTTCAGGACGACGAAATGCTCTTACCTCTGCAGCTACCTGACCAACACTTTGCTTATCTATCCCTTTAATTGTTATTTCTGTCGCTGTTGGTGTATCAATTTTTATACCACCCGGAACAGAATAAACAATTGGGTGAGAATACCCAAGATTTAGATTTAATTTGCCCTCATTAGCCTGCGCCTTAAATCCAACTCCAACGATAAGTAATTTCTTTTCAAAACCCTCTGTGACACCTTTGATCATATTTGATATTAGAGCTTTTAAAGTGCCGACAATAGACTTAGCATATTTGGTAGAATTTATAGCTTTAACAAATAACTGATTGGCTTCCACACCCACTTGAACATGAGTTGAATCAATAGATTGAAATAAATCTCCCAAAGGCCCACTAATTGCTATACCGTTTTTTTCCAGCTTAATTGTTACAGAATTTGGTATTTCTATAAGCCTTGTAATTGCATTAACTTGGAACATTAGCTATCACCTTAAGTAACTATACACAACAACTCACCACCAACACCGATCTTTTTAGCTTGTCGTATAGATAGAACACCTTTTGAAGTTGATATAATTCCTATACCTAACCCATTCATAACATTTGGCAAGTTATCTTTAGATTTATAAATTCTTAACCCGGGCTTACTAATTCTCTTGATCGTACTAATAACTGGAGAACCAGAAAAATATTTAAGCGTAATTACTACATATCTCTTTTTTTGCTCAATATTTTCTTGATATTTTTGAATATAACCCTCTTCCTCTAATATCTTTAGAATTGATAACTTAATTCTAGAAGAGGGCAATTTAATTTCTTTTTTTTCAGCAGCTTGGGCATTTCTAATGCGAGTAAGCATATCTGCTACGGGATCTGTCATACACATAATTTTTAACCATTCCTTAACCTTGAAAATCGAGGATTTGTATATTCACAATATTACCAACTTGCTTTAACAAGACCAGGTATTTCTCCACGCATAGCTATCTCTCGTAATTTTATTCGCCCCAATCCAAATTTTTGGAATACTCCACGCGGCCTACCAGTTAACGCACATCGATTACGTAGACGAACTTGACTTGAATCTTTAGGTAACTTTTGAAGAGAATTCCTTGCTAATTCTTTTGCATCTAGGTCGATATTTACATTTTTTAAAATGGCAATCAATTCTTTCCTACGATCCAAAAATTTATTGACAATTTTTTGTCTTTTTTTATTACGATTTATAATAGATTTTTTTGCCACAATAAGCTCTTAATTTTTAAATGGGAATTTAAAAGCAGTCAAAAGTGCTTTAGCTTCTTTATCCGTCTTAGCTGTTGTTGTTATTGTTATATTTAAGCCTCGAATTTTATCAATTTTGTCATAATCTATTTCAGGGAAGATTATTTGTTCCTTTATACCAACATTGAAATTACCCCTACCATCAAACCCTTTTCCCTGAATACCTCTAAAATCCCTAATGCGTGGAATTGCAATACTAACCAAGCGATCAAGAAACTCATACATTTTTCCGCCCCGCAAAGTCACTTTACAGCCGACAGGATAACCCTGCCTAATTTTGAATGTAGCTATCGATTTTTTTGCTTTTGTTATAACTGGCTTTTGTGCAGCTATTTTTTCTAAATCTCCAAAAGCATTCTCGATAATTTTTTTATCAGCTGATGCCTCACCCACACCCATATTCAATGTAATTTTAGTTATTTTTGGTACTTCCATTACCGATTTATAACTAAATAACTGTATTAGTTCATTAGTAATGGTATTCCGATAATATTTGAGCAAGCGTGCCATTATTATTTCCACTTAATTAGGAGTCAATTAAAGTGCCATCAGATTTAAAAAAACGCACTTTAATACCAGATTCGTTGTATCTGAACCCAACTCGATCTGCTTTATTGTGAACAGGATTAAGAATTGCTACATTTGAAATATGTATTCCACTTTCTTTTTCAACAATCCCTCCTACTTCATTCCTATTCGGGTTAGGCTTAACATGCTTCTTGATTTTATTTATATCCCTTACTAAAATTTTATCAAAATCCTCAAAACCAATAATAGTAGATTGCTTTCCCTTATCTTTGCCAGCGATAATAACCACTTTATCGCCTTTTCTAATTTTTTTCATAGTTTTAAAGTCCCTTTTATATAACTTCGGGAGCTAGTGAAACAATTTTCATAAAATTAGCTGTTCTTAATTCACGTGTAACCGGCCCAAAAATTCGCGTACCGATTGGTTCAAGCTTGTTATTTAAAATAACAGCTGCGTTTGTATCAAACTTAACCAACGAACCATCAGGTCGACGCACACCTTTAGCTGTGTGCACGATTACCCGCATTATAGACTTCACCTTTTTAATTTTTCCTCGAGGAGCCGCATCTTTTATTGCAACTTTTATAACATCCCCTATCCCAGCGAATCTTCTCTTGGATCCACCTAGAACTTTAATGCACATTACTGTACGTGCACCAGTATTATCAGCTACTTTCAGTAATGATTGCATTTGAATCATATTTGTTACCCAATAAATTTTAATTAAACTGCCAGATAGAAAATTAATCTAAATAAACCCACCTTTAGTTAACTTCTACCAAGTTAACCACCTTCCACGATTTTGTTTTGGATATAGGACGGCTTTCACTAATGAGCACGGTATCACCCAATTTATATTGGTTCAACTCATCATGCGCATGGTATTTACTAGATCGAACAATAATTTTACCATACAACTCATGCTTTACTTTTCTATCAACCTTAACTGTGACTGTTTTATCTCTTTTATCACTCACCACACGCCCTACTAAGGTTTTAGTTTGTTTATTTAAACTCATAGCTAATTTTTTTCTCACCAATTATAGTCTTAAGTTGTGCTATATTCTTACGGATTTTTCTAATTTGAGACACATTGCCTAATTGTTGTGTCTTATGTTGCAGTTTTAAACCAAACTGAGTTTTTCTTAGTAAAACTAACTCTTCTTTAAGGTCAGATATCGTTTTTTGTCGTAAATCATCCAACTTCATTTATGATTAACTCCCTAAATGCCGTATTACAAAAGTAGTTTGCATGGGTAGCTTTGCAGCAGCAAGTCTAAATGCCTCGCGAGCAAGAGACTCATCAACCCCATCCATCTCGTACAACATCTTGCCTGGCTGAATTTCAGCAACATAATACTCGGGATTACCTTTTCCTTTACCCATTCTTACTTCTGCAGGCTTTTGCGAAACAGGCTTATCTGGAAATACTCTAATCCAAATTCTTCCACCACGTTTAATATGACGTGTCATTGCACGCCTAGCCGCTTCTATCTGTCTTGAAGTTAATCTCCCACGACCAATAGCTTTTAATCCGAATTCACCAAAACTTACCTTCGATCCTCTAGTTGCAATACCAGTATTACGACCCTTGTGCTGTTTTCTGAATTTAGTTCGAGCAGGCTGTAACATTATTTTTCCTTGTTTTACTTAGGATTTTATTTAATTAGTTTAGCTATCAATGACTAGGTATGCGTCACTTATTGAGAAATTTGCCTTTCTTTAATCCCAAGTTGCTCACCTTTAAATACCCACACTTTGACCCCTATAATACCGTAAGTAGTCCTAGCTTCTGATGTTCCATAATCCACATCAGCACGTAAGGTATGTAGTGGAACTCTGCCCTCTCTATACCACTCCTTCCGAGCTATTTCAATTCCATTTAACCTACCAGAACTCATAATCTTAATTCCTTGAGCTCCCAGCCTCATTGCATTTTGTATTGCCCTTTTCATTGCCCGTCTAAACATTATTCTTTTTTCAAGCTGTTGTGTAATACTAGAAGCAATTAATCGATCATATATTTCTGGTTTTCTAATTTCTTCAATATTTATATGCACCGGCACGTTCATTAACCTTTCCACTTCCCTACGAAGAATTTCGATTTCTTCACCTTTTTTGCCAATCACAACTCCAGGGCGGGAGGTATGTATTGTTATTTTGGCGTTCTTCGACGGCCTTTCAATAACAATGGTTCCTATTGATGCATGTGCTAGTTTCGATTGAAGATATTGCCTTACGCCTATATCCTCTTTCAAAAACTCAGAAAACTTTTTGGTTTGTGCATACCAACGTGATGACCAATTCTTTGAAACGGACAGCCTAAACCCAGTTGGATTTATTTTTTGACCCATAAGTTGCCTATTTTAAATTTTATTTATTAGAAACAGTCAGAGAAATATTACAAGTTGGTTTAGAAATAATTACTTTTCCATAGCACGCGGACTCACTCTTGTTTTAATGTAGATCCCTGTCCAATGAAAATTTCTCTAATTTTCAATTCATCAATATCCGCTCCCTCATTATGCTCTGCATTTGCCACCGCTGATTCGAGAAGCTTCAAAATGATAAACGCACCTTTTTTAGGACTAAAGGTTAAGAGTTTGATGGCCTGCTCTACCTGCAAACCTCTTATTTGATCCGCAACAAGCCTACCTTTTTGTGCTGACAACCTTACGCTACGCAATAATGCGGAAGTTTCCATATTTCATCCTATCTTTTTGAACCAGCTGTTTTTTTATCCCCAGCATGTCCTTTAAAAGTTCTTGTATGCGAGAACTCACCTAATTTATGACCAACCATATTCTCAGTAATATAAACCGGCACATGCTGCTTTCCGTTATGCACCGCTATAGTAAGACCGATAAAATTTGGTAAAACTGTTGATCTTCTTGACCATGTCTTAATAGGCTTTTTATCATTACTTTGACGTGCTGATAAAATTTTATTAACAAGATGAAGATCTACAAATGGGCCTTTGTTAATAGATCTACTCATTTTTAACCTTTCTTGGAATATCTACTGCGAACAATCATATTAGTAGTTCGCTTATTTTTTCTAGTGCGAGATCCTTTTGACGGAACTCCCCACGGGCTAACAGGATGTCTTCCTGAAGCAGTCTTTCCTTCACCACCACCGTGTGGATGATCAATCGGATTCATCGCAACTCCTCGCACAGTTGGCCTTATACCCCTCCACCTCATTGCCCCGGCTTTACCTATTGATTGCAATATATACTCAGAGTTACCAACCTCACCAATTGCCGCTCTACAATTTATGTGGATTTTTCTAATTTCACCAGATCTTAATTTTACTTGTGAATACTCACCTTCCTTAGCCATCAATTGGGCTGACGAACCAGCCGATCTTGCAAGCTGAGCTCCTTTTCCTGGCTTTAGTTCAATACAATGAATTACACTTCCTACCGGTATGTTTCGTATTGGCAATACATTACCAGGTTTGATTGGCGAACTTGGACCATTGATTAAAATAGCGCCAGCTTCAATAGTTTTGGTAGCAATTACATATCTTCTTTCACCGTCTGCATAACAAACCAGCGCAATATTTGAACTCCTATTAGGGTCGTATTCTATTCGCTCAACTTTTGCTGGAATATTATCTTTATCTCTACGAAAATCAATCAATCGGTACAGTTGCTTATGTCCACCACCGATATGACGCATTGTTATCCTACCACTATTGTTTCTACCCGCCGTTTTCTTCTTTTTTTCAATTAAAGCAGAAACCGGTTTTCCTCTATATATAAAATTATTAACTACTTTAACTACTGCTCTTCTGCCCGGCGAAGTAGGCTTAGTTCTCTTCAAAGTCATTATTTGTCTCCAAACAATTTTATAGCAGTAAAGTCAATTTCTTTACCGTCTTTAAGACTAATAAATGCTTTTTTGAAATCAGATCTTTTACCTATAAAACGCCCAACTCTTTTTTTCTTTCCTTTGACGTTTATAGTTCTTACACTCTCGACCAGAATATTTTGCGATTTCCAAATATATTCAATTGCGGATTTTATATCAATTTTAGTGGCATCACGAGAAACAAAAAAAACAACCTGTTTATTCTTTTCTGCGATAAAAGTTGATTTTTCAGATACTTGTGGAGCCTTAATTATTTCTAACATCCTTTCACTAATTAACGTATTTTCACTCATTGCAACACATTCTCAATTGTATTGATCGTTCCACTCGTAACCACAACAGTTTCATAAGACAATAAACTGATTGGATCCATGGATTTCGCTCGAATTATTTTAATATTTGGTATGTTTCTTGATGCCAAATACAAATTGGCATCAATTTCATTAATAATAATTACTGCATTATGTAAATTATATTTTTTTAATTTTTCAACGCAACTTTTAGTCTTTGCCAGATCCACTTGAAACTTGTCAATAAACACAAGTCTTTGATCTCTTAGCAACTCTGAAAATATCGAACACATACCCGATCGATACATTTTTCGATTTAATTTTTGTTGAAAATTTTCTGTTGGTTTATTGGGAAATATCTTTCCACCTCCACGCCAAATTGGATTTTTGGCTGAGCTAGTTCTTGCCCTACCTGTCCCTTTTTGCCTCCACTGCTTTCTGGTAGTACCAGCCACCTCTGAACGATCCTTTTGGGCACGGGTCCCACTTCTAGCGTTTGCTAAATAAGATATTACAACTTGATGAATTAATGTTTTATTTTGAGATCTATTGAAAATAGTTTCTGGCACTTCTATCTCTTCTATTTTCCCATCTTCATATCTACAAGGGACTTTAATCATTTATTAACACCCATCCATTTTATTGATTTATTTGTTTAACCCCTGGGCGAATAATGATCCCATTACCCTTAGCTCCCGGAATAGATCCCTTTATAAAAATTAAACCCCTATCTTTATCAACCCGCACTATCTCCAGATTTTGTACCGTACATCTCACCCCTCCCAATCTACCAGTCATCTTTTTTCCTGGAAACACTCTTCCTGGATCTTGCGCCATCCCTATTGAGCCCGGGACATTATGCGAACGCGAATTTCCATGACTAGCTCTGTTAGAAGAAAAATTATGCTTCTTAATTGTACCTGCGTAACCCTTACCAATTGTAGTTCCACTTATGTCAACCTTAGCTCCAACCTCAAAGGCCTCTAAGTTAATCTCACCACCCAATTGAAGTATGTTTGTTATCTCATCATGAACTTTAAATTCTTTTATAAATTTCCCAGCTTCTACACCTGCTTTTGAAAAATGACCAGACATGGACTTGCTTATTCTATTTTTTCCACAATTCCCTTGAGCCACCTGTATGGCGCTATATCCGTCAGTTAATTTTGTTTTAATCTGGACAATACGATTATTTGAAACATCAAGCACGGTAACAGGGGTACTGCTACCCGATTCGGTAAATATTCTTGTCATTCCAATTTTTTTACCGATTAGACCTACTTTCATTTTTTCCTCTTTAATAAATCTTGTACTTGTGTTGTTTATTTATCTATATTTAAAGCTTAATTTCCACGTCAACACCAGCAGGCAAATCCAGTTTCATCAATGCATCAACCGTCTTATCTGTAGGGTCAATAATATCCATTAATCTTAAATGAGTCCTGATCTCAAATTGATCACGAGAAGTTTTATTTACATGAGGTGATCGAAGAACATCAAAACGTTCAATTCGAGTAGGCAAAGGAACAGGACCCTTAACAACAGCTCCAGTCCTTTTCGCTGTCTCTACTATTTCCAAAGCTGACTTGTCTATTAATCTATAGTCAAACGCTTTTAAGCGTATACGAATTTTTTGATTTTGCATAAAGCACTCTAAGTTGTATATTTTACGGAGCTTATCTTATATGAGACTACCAATCCATAGCAGTATCGACAAATCTAAACTTATCCAGTTACTTTGGCGACCACACCGGCGCCAACGGTACGCCCACCTTCACGAATAGCAAAACGCAATCCTTCACTCATTGCTATCGGTGCAATCAAATTGACGTTAACCGATATATTGTCACCTGGCATCACCATTTCAACGCCTGCCGGCAGCTCAATGGAACCTGTCACATCAGTTGTCCTGAAATAAAACTGTGGGCGATACCCTGCAAAAAAAGGTGTATGTCGACCACCCTCTTCTTTACTCAATACATATATCTCTGCAGAAAATTTGGTGTGTGGCAGTATGCTGCCCGGTTTAGCCAGAACCTGACCACGCTCTACCTCTTCTCGCTTGGTACCTCTTAATAAGATGCCAACGTTGTCTCCAGCCTGCCCTTGATCCAGCAACTTCCGAAACATCTCGACACCGGTACATATCGTTTTGATTGTAGGTCGCAACCCCACGATTTCTATCTCATCACCAACCTTGACTATACCGCGCTCCACACGTCCTGTCACAACAGTTCCACGCCCAGAAATCGAGAACACATCCTCAACAGGCATAATGA
>JABTUQ010000019.1 GCA_015075225.1 Burkholderiales bacterium | reverse complement strand
CGCACCAGGAGAACTCCACATGGAAACCACACACGTTAATGCTCGTGTTAAAAAGCACCGTGACACACTACGCATGGCCGGATTACGTCCGGTACAAATCTGGGTACCGGACACCCGCCGTCCGGATTTTGCAGAAGAATGCCGCCGCCAGTGCCTTCTCATAGCTCAGGCGGACAAAGCTGATATATCCATGCAACAGCTCATGGATGAAGCTCTGGCCGATAGTGATGGCTGGATGGAATGATACGGCGATCTCGTGACCATCGCTGTACAGGGCGATTTTGGTAAACCCAGACCCGCTTTGGTGATTCAGGCCAACCTGTTCAGTGAACACACCAGCGTAACGGTATTACCTGTCACCAGCATGCTGGTTGCTGCGCCATTGCTACGTATTACTGTACAGCCTGGTGCCGAGAACGGCTTGCAAAAACCTTCCCAGGTAATGGTGGATAAGATCATAACGGTGAAACGTGACAAGGTAGGGCCGGTTCTCGGATGTATCGACCCGGATACTATGGTAGAGATTGAGCGTTGCCTGGCTGTGTTCCTTGGAATAGCGAAATGATTGATCTACCGTTTTTCTGATTGTTTGAAGAACAGCTCATTACCCGTCATTGCGGATTTGCAAGAGTGAAGCAATCCAGTATTTTTTTATAATTGCTTCTTGTAGCGTATAACGCTACAATCTCTAAATGATCCGCCATTTCAAGCATAAAGGGTTGCAATTATTCTTTGAAACAGGAGATAAATCAGGTATCCGGCCGGATCATGCCTCACGTCTTGCACGTCAGCTGCGGCAGCTGAATGATGCAGTCAATCCGCGTGAAATGAATATACCCGGCTGGAAGTTGCACCCACTTTCTGGCGATCTGTCAGGATATTGGTCGGTAATGGTCAATGGTAACTGGCGGATGATTTTTGTATTTGATGGAGAAGATGTGATCCTGGTTGATTACCGGGATTACCACTGAACAGGAGTCAATATGGCCAGAATGCACAACCCCCCTTATCCCGGTGAAACCCTGCGCGAGGATGTACTGCCTGCGCTTGGGTTAACCGTAACCCAAGCGGCAAAAGAGCTGGGAATCAACCGTGTTACCCTCTCGCGCGTGTTGAACGGCAAGGCCGGTATCAGCGTCGATCTCGCTCTACGCCTGGAAGCATGGCTTGATGGGCCGAGCGCGGAAAGCTGGCTGAAAGGTCAGCTTGCGTATGATTTATGGCAGGCTGAGCAGCGCGGCTGTGCAAAAGTGGTGGTTCGCCATATAAATCGCGAACAAATCTGATATTTCAAAAGCAGGCGCGACATGCCGATTCCGGCGCCGGCATGTCGGTGTTATCGCCATGGTTTACTTCTTGCCGGAAACCCGGCTGGTTATATCGGCCAGTGCTTTGCCCTGCCATTGATAAACGGCGGTTTTCTTGACTGTCGGGCAGCAGCGTGGGTCGTTCGGGCCGGGCCACAGGGCATGGATATGAATCAGGCCGTTTTTGACTTCGATCGATTCCACCATGCCCAGCGCATCCTCT
>JABTUQ010000018.1 GCA_015075225.1 Burkholderiales bacterium | reverse complement strand
ATGATAGGCTGGCCATCGTTTACAGCAACTGATTGTTCTGCAGAAAGAGGATTTACCATGAAAAAACTATTACTTGTCATATTATGCTTGTTTGGTATGTTCCCGTTCAGCCCGGCCTGGTCACGGACGGACGCCACTATCATGGTGCTGGGCGACAGCCTGTCCGCGGGATATGGTTTACCACCGGGAACGGGATGGGTGAATCTGCTTGAACGACGATTGCATGGCCTGTCCCCTGATTACAAGGTGATTAATATCAGTATCAGCGGGGAAATTACCCTGGGCGGGCGCAACCGGATTGAACCGGCACTTAAAGATCATGCGCCGGATATTGTTATCGTTGCGCTGGGAGCAAACGATGGCCTGCAAGGTCATTCGATTTCATCCATCTACGAAAACCTGGAAGCCATCATCCGGATTTGCAAGCAGCATAACTCTGTTCCGCTTCTGGTAGGTATGCAATTGCCGCCCAATTATGGCATAAGTTATACGCAAAAATTTCGTGATCTTTACCTGCGCCTGGCGCGGGATCAACATTTGCAGCTGGCACCTTTCCTGATGGAAGGTTTCGGCGATCAACTCGCTTTCTTTCAGCCCGATAGAATCCATCCCACCAGCGCTGCACAGGAAAAGATGCTGGATAATATCTGGCCCACCCTGGTTTCTGCATTGACACAAACAGACGGCGGCAACCCATCTGCCAAGGAAACAGGCATATTCACCGAATCACCCCAATAGTAGCAACCAAAAATAAAACACCATTTACAAAAAAATGCTCAGGGCAAACAGGTATCCAGATCCAGGTTTCTCAAAATAACACGCAATTCATCCGGCAGAGGCGCTTCCAGACGCAAAGGACTGCCTGTCACCGGATGGGTACAAGTAAACGTTGAAGCATGTAAAAACATGCGCTTTAACACCAACCCGCTTCCATCGTCTTTCTGCAAGCGCTTATTCAGTGTGAAATCGCCATATTTGTCATCACCCACTATGGGATACCCAAGATGCGCCAAGTGCACACGAATCTGATGAGTACGGCCGGTTTTAAGTTCCGCGTCCAGCAAACTGAACTCTTCCCGGTTTTTTTGCAAAGTAAACAATGTATGCGCCGGTTGCGCCCTATCCTGATCACCTCTGTCAGTAGCAACAGCAACACGTCTTTCTCCTTCTGCAGTCAGATATTTATTCAGTGGCAAACGAACATTCTGCACCTGGTTTTTCCATTTCCCTCGAACAAGGGTCAAATAATGCTTCTCGACCGCACCTTCACGAATCTGCCGGTGCAGATCCAACAATGCTTGCCGTTTCCGTGCAAGCAGCAGAATACCTGAGGTTTCACGATCAAGACGGTGTACCAGCTCCAGAAATTTCCAGTCTGGATGTTGTCTGCGCAGTTGTTCGATCACACCATGACTGATACCGCTGCCGCCATGCACAGCAACTCCGGCTGGTTTATTGATCACCAGCAATTCATCATCCTGATACAGAATATCGAAACGATCAGTCCGGAACGTTTTATGCGTGGATGCCGGTTTCACCGGCCGAATAACAGGCGGAATACGCACCTTATCGCCTGATTGAAGGCGATAGCTTGCATCAATACGCCGACTATTAACACGCACCTGACCACTGCGAAGTAGTTGATAAATATGACGTCTGGGTACACCCTTGAGCAATTTGATGAGAAAATTGTCAACACGCTGGCCTTCGGCAGTTTCATCAACCTGTTTAATGGCCGCATGTTCCGATATAATGGACGGCAAAATTTTATCTTTAAAGGGTACCTTC
>JABTUQ010000017.1 GCA_015075225.1 Burkholderiales bacterium | reverse complement strand
AAATTCATCTCAATTTGTGGCTTTCAAAATTCGACATGTGGATGGAGGATGAGAAACATGCTCTGGTCTATATGAATGATGAACACCAGCATGGGACTGAATTTCCGATAGGAATAGAAAGTGTGATTGATAGTGCCATCGCTTCAATGTAAGCTGGCTAACAAGAGCATTGACCCAACGGCGATTCGTCGCTGGGTGGCCATGCCACCCTGTGCCCCTGAGCCCGCTCTCCATACTGCAATGTAATACAATGCATTTTTTCATTGGAGGAATGTCGATGAGCGTTACTACCGTCAGGCTTCAGCCTGAGATTGAAAATGATCTTGAGGTCGCCGCCGAGAAATTGCGCCGCAGCAAGAGTTGGGTTATTAATCAGGCGCTTAAAGAATATCTGGAGCGCCAGGAGCAAGAACAGGATCGTTGGCAGGAAACCCTGAAGGCCATGGAATCCGTGGCACAGGGCAAGGTGGTATCCAGTGAAGCTGTCCATGGCTGGTTACGCAGTTGGGGCACGGAAGATGAGTTGCCACCGCCGAAATCGGATCAATGAGGCTGGTATATTCCGAAGAGGCCATTACAGATCTTGTTCGCCTGAGGCAATTCATTGCGGAAAAAGATCCGGGAGCGGCGTCACGTATCGCTTCGGAATTGATCGCTCGCATGGAGCATCTTTGCAAGTTTCCGCACACCGGCGTTGAGGTTGAATTGGCTCCACAGCCTGGTGTGGTGCGAGACATGGTGTTCGGTAACTACATCGTGCGCTACGCAGCACAAATGGAGGTCATCGTGATATTGCGTATCTGGCACCATTTGGAAAATGAACGAAATGCAGCTCACTAACCGCTACTGGTGGTTTATTTTTGTAACAATGGGTATGCTCACTGCAGCCGATATGTAACCAAATAAATGGCTGGGCTACTGACAATGTACGTTAAACCTTCCGATTAACCTTATAGCGAAAACGCAATGCTACGGTCTATCAAAAGCGTACCGGGCGCATTAGTCATTCTTGCTGCACCTTTATCTACGCAGCACCTAAACAGCAAACACAGCCTTCAGGTGTACTGTTCAAAAATGTACACATCTTCAATGGAACTTCCAATCAGCTATCGGCACCAGAAAATGTGATGGTGGTTGGGAATGTAATCAAGGCGATTCCAAATAAGGTGGCTGATGTGGCTGGTGTATCTGCTTTCCTGAACCTGGCCATGTGAGATGTGATCAGAGATTCCTCAAGGAAACAGCTTGCCCGGATTGAGGATATTACCCGGATCAAAGGTCAGTTTGATCTGCTTCATCAGAGCGAGTGTGGCTTCGTCAAGCTCTTTGCCAATATAGGGGCGCTTTTCCGAACCAATGCCGTGTTCACCTGAAAGCGTTCCATTGAGGCTGATTACCAGATCAAATATCTGATCCAGACATTGATACGCTCGCTCACTTTCATTTTGATTGTCAGGGTCAATCAGCAGGTTGACGTGGATATTTCCATTCCCGGCATGACCGAAATTCACGTTGGCGATCTGGTATTGCTGGCAGAGTGCCGATAAACCGGCCAGCAAGCGTGGGATTTTATCCACGGGCACAACAATATCCTCGTTGATTTTTTTGGGAGCAATATCGCGCAACAAGGGTGAAAGTGTTTTTCTGGCTTTCCATAAATCCGCCGTGTTTTGCACCGTCATCGCCTGCAGTAACCCTGGATTTTGACAGGCTGCCAACAGTTTGGCGGATGCCTCCCGGATTTCGTGTTCCGTGCCATCCACTTCGATCATGAGCATGGCGCGAGAGTCATTCGGCAATAACTCAGGGTTCCTGGCGCGCACAAGATCCAGCGAGCCGGAATCCAGAAACTCCAGCGCGCTTGGTCCCTGCGGTTCTTTCATGATGGATACGATGGCTTCGGCGCAACTATTCGCGTCCTGGTAATGCGCGACGAGGCCGCTTTTTGCAATAGGTAGCGGCGTCAGTTTGAGCGTGATTTCCGTAATCACGGCAAGCGTACCT
>JABTUQ010000016.1 GCA_015075225.1 Burkholderiales bacterium | reverse complement strand
ATGGCGCTGATATTCGTGCGTTGTGTTTTCCGGCGAAATCTGGCCTACCATAGAAGAGGATTAATACAAAGGGCCGGGTAATGCGTCGTTTATCCCTCTTAGTTGGTTTTCTGATTCTTTTTATCCACAGCAACCAGGCACAAACCCATAATCCCTGGGAACAGGTTATCCCGAAAGCGAGTTTTGGCTATGGCGGGCTGCAATCGGTGTACTGGTCGCCCATCAACGGGCAGTTGGCGGCGGTCAGCAAAAGCGACTTTCAATTTTACAGTCACGAGCTGGAACTGGGTAGTGGTTAAGTGGTAAGTGATGCTCGGATAGTGAGATTATGTTCGGTCATAAGCCAGCGGGTAACGAGAACAAGATAGTAATCCTCCTTGGAAAAGGACAAGGACTTGCGCGTGTAGCGCCCCAACCATTGGCAGAGCGTGTTGTACCAACGCTCCTGATGAGCAGTCAAACCAGTGGCTTTGCCAGAAGGAAGGTGCTGATCGGGCGGCAAAAACAAGGTATAGGCTTCCCAATGGTCGGTGTAACACGGATATCGCTTGTAGGCATCTGGCACCGCTTGCCGCATGAGGCGGCCAGTGTCCTGCGAACGATCCCCGATGGCATACGCCACGATCTGAAGGGTGCGGCGACATTGGGCGGTCCACAGCCAGCGTTTGAACCATTTTTTGCTCACGAAGCTGACCAATTCATCCATTTCCAACACATCGCCCGCTTCCACAGGCAACAAGGTATCGGGCAAGGTTGGCATTTGAGCCACATAGTCCTCCAACCCGCGCAGGTTCATGCGTTCACGATACGCTCGCAAAATCTGGGCTTTATCCCCAGCCGTATAACGTTCTTTCGGTCGAAGCACACGGTACACCCCGCAATCGCGGCAATGGTACTGTCGATTCCCACGTTTATTCCGTCCATTGCGTATAATATTGGTGCTGCCGCATGATCGACACGAGTACCGGACAGTCTCTTCGATCATGTGGCAGATTTTTATTCATCATCACTTCCGTGGAGTTATTTGTATCCGGGGAGAGTCTCGCTACAGTGCCATAACCAGCAGTGGGCTGCCAACCCAGGATTTGCTAAATTCTGTATGGCATGAAAATTCGCCTTCCGAACTAGATTTATTGACATGCCGCTATAGACAACAGGAGCGAACGATCATGCTTGAGACTCTTGAAACCCGTTTTGACGCCGTGGATCGGGTGATTACCCGTTTCATGGCTGATTATGGCGTTCTGATAATGCGCGTCGGGCTGGGTATTGTGTTTTTCTGGTTCGGGGCACTCAAGTTGTTCCCCGGATGGAGCCCCGCCGAAGACCTGGTGCGTGATACGGTCTATTTTGTTGACCCGGACATTTTTATTCCGGTGCTGGCCGTCTGGGAAATGCTCATCGGGTTGGGGCTGATTTTTGGCAAATTCATGCGGATCACCCTGCTGCTGCTGTTTTTGCAGATGCCGGGAACTGCCCTGCCGCTGGTGCTGCTGCCGGAGGCTGTGTGGCATAATTTCCCGTTCGGGCTGACGCTGGAAGGCCAGTACATCGTTAAGAATCTGGTGCTCATCGGCGCGGGGTTAGTGATTGGGGGCACAGTGCGCGGTGGGCGCGTGGTCCCGGAACCCATAGACGACCCGCTGAATTAAGGCTCTTGGGGGTGGGGGCAGCCTGTCACCTGCCCAGGACGGTAACCATCCGGTTGGCGATGTCACGCAGCAGGTCGTGCATAAAGTGTTCCGCCGGACACGCCAGCCGGTTGTCCAGCACATAATAACGGTCATTTTCCGACTGGATCATCAGCCCTACCCGACCAAACGCATGAGTCACGATCTGCACCTGCCAGCCTTCGTAAGCATAGACGGTGTGGGAAATACGCACCGTGGTTTGCAGCCAGTTGTTGTAGATCACATCGAACGGAGGAACGGGCAGATGGTTGGCGTCGGCGCGAATCCGGGCATAAAGCAGAGCCTGGCACACATTTTCCAGCCCTGCCGACGCGAAATCAATTTCCGCCTCGCGCAGTCCGGTGCCGGAGAGCATCAGATGGCGGCGAAAGGTTTTTTGCAGCGTCGGCAGAAACTGCAACCACTGCTGGGGGGATAGATTCGCCGGGATGGACTCCAGCACAAACTCGCGCAGATCATTGAGGGCCGCGCCTTTGTGCTCGATGCTGCCCAGTCCGGTGTAATCTTTGGGCTCAAACAGGGATACCCCAAACGACTCCGGCAGCTTATGCGCGGCGCGGAAGGTTTTGATCGGGGTAAAATCGTGGGGCGTGCCGTCAATGAGGAGCTGCATCAGGACGCTTCCGCATATTCAACCAGGGTGAATCCGGCACATAAGCGGAGTAGCTGCCGTTTTCAAATTCAATTACCACCGCGTAGCGCATCAGTTTTCTTCCTTGTCTTTCAAACCCGCCTGCTTGACCCCATTGTCCGCAAATTGGGGGCATATGCTGCGGATGCCAGGTCAGAACATGACACGCCGTAGCAATATCACTGCCGCTAATTATACCTGCGAAGTCAGAAAATATTGCTCAGGGTTGTGCCGCCATCCACGACCATCACCTGCCCCGTCATGTAACTGGACTCGTCT
>JABTUQ010000015.1 GCA_015075225.1 Burkholderiales bacterium | reverse complement strand
TCGAGTCTGCGGGTAGATCGCTTGAGCCTGCGGGTAACTGCAGGTCTAGAGGAATGACTGTCCACGACAGAACCCGGCTTATCGGCCGGCTTCCCCCCCAGGATGACCTGGATTACTTCAATCCTGCGGATTTCGCAATGACGGTACGCTCAAAAATACCGCTCACCTGCAATAAACTGGTCATTGCGAGAAGGTCGCAGGTTGACACAGTTATCTGGTAACAATAGGTAGCGAAGCGCTGGATCGCTTCATTCGGCACACCAAACGACGGCTAAAACCACAGCCCTGCAATGGGCCCGTACCAGTTTATTCTCAGCATTTCTCCAATAAAAAAAGGGCAGATTGCTCTGCCCTTTTTATCAACCACTTACTAACCAGTTACGATTAGAAGTCGTGGCGTACGCCTACCGAGTAAACGTTACGATCGGAATCAGCTACCAAAGGTGTTTTATCATCCACCCAAACGCGTTGGTAACCACCAAACAGGCTGGAACGGCGGCTCAGGTTATGAATGACACCCACGGTAATGTTTTCAACGTTACGTCTGAATCCACCAAACGCCTCGCCCACATTGTTTTTTGCTCTGGTCATACCACCTTGAGCGATCAGCTGGGTGTTACCGATGGTGTAATCAGCACCAAGAATCCACAGATAGCCGTTGCCATTGGCATTCATGGCGGAGTTGCACTGTGCACGACCATTATTGCCAGGAGCAGTAATATCACCAAAGGCAGCTGCATTGGTACAGCTAGCTGCGCCACCCAGCGGGTTAGCGTTGATTACATAGTCAAACTGACCACGCAGACGGAAATCGGCCACGCTGAAAATCGCGCCACCACGCCAGATTTGCTCATCTTTGTTCCCTAAATTCAAGCTTTTCTGGAGAATGCTTACGTTATCTCTGGAATATGCACCAAACACATCGACACCAACGATGTCAAACTGGCCGCTGTACTTGGCGCCAATCTGGAAATCCCACTCGCCGTTTTCACCACCAGAATATTCTGAATCACCAAGTACAGCGCGTGCTACTGGATCATTTTTGTCTGCATCGCCTGGCATCAGCAAACCTGCTACGGAGAAACCTTCCACTACTGGAGAATCGTAACGCACGGCGCTGTTGACAAAGCCGTGATCGCCAGAACCATAACCATTAGCGGATGACACCATCAAACCACCGCTACCGGTAGCGTGCAGGCTGGTGTCAGCAAATGGATCAATGTTGTGGCCACCGGCAAAATCACGCAGAACGGACTGAACGCGGCCGAATTTGATTTCACCCCATTGATCGCCACCCAGACCTACCCACTGTTCGCGTGCGGTGCTATGCACATCGCCACCTGGATTGAGTGCGTACTCGATACGGCCGATTGCACGCAACCCTGCACCCAGATCTTCAGCGATCTGCAAACCCCAGCGGGATTGCAGGGCATCGTCTGATACAGCGGATTGTGCGTTGAAACCGTCCACATCAACAGTTGCATATTCAGCCTGCAAGCGGCCGAAAATGGTGACGTGGGTACCTTCTGCTGAAGCTGCCAGCGGAGCTGCCAATGCGCCAGCTACTGCCAGTGCGATTAGTCTTTTATTCATTTGAAACTCTCCTTAAAGAAAAACAACCTGGGTCAATAAAGATAGATGGTAATACCTGTACAGCACATTCTTTCCAACACTGTTCCGGTCTGATCAGAAGTGTTGCGTATTTCATACCTTTTAATCAGAAGGGTTGAACGGATTGTGCCCAAGCCGATTCTGTTGTGCAACATTAAACAAGCTTTTTACGCATCTACAGCCAAATTGTGTTGTGTTATTGCAACAACCCTGCGGCAGTCGTAAAAATTCTTGCGATTGGGCAAGCCCGCGTGCTGGAAAAACATGCATTGGCAGGCTGGCTTGGTGATGACGCTTTGCCTCAGCGCTGCTCTTGCAGCCATTCCGCCACCTGCAAGGCGAAATAGGTCAGGATGGCATCGGCTCCTGCGCGTTTGAATGACAGCAGTGCCTCGGTAACACAGGCTTTTTCGTCCAGCCAGCCATTCATGGCGGCTGCTTTCAGCATGGCATATTCGCCGCTCACCTGATAAACGAAAGTGGGCACGCCCAACTCGTCCTTGACCCTTCGCACAATATCGAGATACGGCATGCCGGGTTTGACCATGATCATGTCCGCACCTTCCTGAATATCTAGCCCGGCTTCCCAGATGGCTTCGTCCGAATTGGCCGGGTCCATCTGATAGGTGTATTTGTTGCCTGCCCCCAGCATGGCCGCCGAGCCAACGGCATCGCGGAACGGGCCATAAAAACTGGAGGCATATTTGGCTGAGTAAGCCAGTATTCGCGTATGAATGAGGCGATCACGATCCAGTATCGATCGGATCGCTGCGATCCGACCATCCATCATGTCAGAAGGTGCCACGACATCCGCCCCGGCTTGGGCGTGCATTAACGCCTGCCGCTCCAGCACACTGACAGTTTCATCATTCAACACATAACCATTTGCATCAATCAGACCATCCTGACCATGACTAGTATACGGATCAAGTGCCACATCGGTAATTACACCCAATTCTGGAAAGTGTTTTTTCAACTCCCTTACGGCGCGAGGCACCAGGCCATCAGGATTATAGGCTTCATCAGCGGTCAGGCTTTTCAGGGAAGCATCGATAACCGGAAAAATTGCCAGCGCAGGGATTCCCAAATGCAGACATTTCTCTGCCTGAAACAAAAGCAGATCAACACTCTGCCGGACAATGCCGGGCATTGATGCTACTTGCTCTTCGCGCTTATGGCCATCCAGTACAAATACTGGGTAGATCAGATCGTCCGCCCGCAAGTGATTTTCCCGAACCAGGCGACGAGAAAAATTATCTCGGCGATTACGACGCATTCTTTTTTGTGGAAACTGGCTGAAAAATGTCATGTTTATATCTGAAAATAAAAAAATTGATGCATCACGGAACTAACTCCAATTAGTTCTCTCTTATGAATAGGTGGTTGTTGATAACTGCCTCTCGCCTTCCCTCCCTGAGGCGAGGCCTTACAAGCAAGGCGATTCTCCCCGGCTTAATCCCCTTTAGCCGGGGTTTTTTTTTGATCACTGATCTTACCGTTATTCAACCGCTGTATTCCAGCCCCTCCCTCATCAAACCAGTCTTGCAACAACCGGGAAGCCTCTTCTGCTCCCTCAGAGGTTGAACTGGAAAAAATTTGAACTGTGCAGCCAGAGTAACTAGCAGACAAGAGCTGTCTGACCTC
>JABTUQ010000014.1 GCA_015075225.1 Burkholderiales bacterium | reverse complement strand
GCCGGCCGATCTGAATTCCCTGATTTTGCATCGCAGTAACCAGGCGGCGACTCCCATAGCTTTGATGGCTGGCCATGAATGCCGCCTTCAGGTGGACGCTGGCTTTGCATAAAACCGGTTTTGCAGAACGCCTCTGCGCTTCGTAGTAGCCAGAGCGGCTGACGGACAAAACACGGCAAGTTTGTTTGACCGGAATGGCCTCCTTTTGCAGTTGATGAACAAGCTGGTAGCTCATTTCAGTTCGCGGGCAAAGAAGGCCGACGCTTTTTTTAATATGTCTACATCTCCCTTCAACTGACGGTTCTCCTGCTCCAGCTGCCGGATACGCTGTTGCTCGGCGGTGAGTGGCTTGCCAATGCCTAGCTGGCCATTTTGCTCCGCGTTGTACTGCTTCACCCAGCGACGAATCGCCGTTGGGCCAATGTCCATGGTCTCGCTGACGTTCTGCACACTCAGCCCCTGATCCTTGATCATGCGAACAACTTCCAGCTTCAAACTGGTATCGAATGCCCTACGCTGTCTTGTCATGTAATGCTCCTCAATTGGTGGATTTTCCTCCTATCAAGGTGTCCGGATAAATTAGACCACAGCAAATGATCTTTCAGCGCCGTTGGGCGAGCCACCTTTGCCCTTAACCTGGGTGGCAGACTTTCTCTATCGCCCTCTGATTTTTGCCGGGGTCGGGATGTCTGATCAAGAAGCTGGGCTATGGTGGCTTCTGGCACAAAGGACAAGAAACATTGCACGAACGAGAGCTCCATCGAATGCATATATTCTGGTTCACGCAAGTGACCGCAATGCATTCTGGCAAACCAAACCTTTTGGGCTGACCCCGATCACTTGCTCAAATTGGGATGAGGGATGGGAAAGCGTGATGCTAAAGGCAGGAGAATTGGGAAAGTGAGCAATAATTCGGCCTTGTTTATCGCAGGTGCTTCGGGATATGTCGGTAAGGTTTTGTTTGAGAAGGCAAAGAAAGATAGGCTTGCTTATGGCACTTCATCGTCTGGTGGGAACGGCCTTCTACCGCTCCGTCTGGATACGCCTGCTGATTTCGATTACGGTAAGATCCGTTCCGGCGATGTCGTGTTGCTAACAGCCGCCATTTCTGCACCCGACGTCTGCGCCCGTGAGCATGGGCCGGGCGGGCGTGGGCAGTGAACGTTACCGGCACGTCGAATTTTATCCAGAGCGTTATCGATCGCGGTGCCCGAGTGGTCTTCTTTTCCAGAGACACCGTCTATGGTGAGCGCGAAGATGCGTTCGACGAGTCAGCGGTGTGCAATCCAGCAGGTGAATATGCTGAAATGAAGCGCGAGGTTGAGCAACGCTTTTCGAGGAATGCGTCATTCAAAGCAATTCGCCTTTCGTATGTATTTTCTCGAGAAGACAAGTTCAGTCGCTACCTAGCAGCCTGTCGGACTTGATTTTTGTTTGAACGATACAAAGTGATATTTTGCTGAAAAAAAGTGTCAGAAAGGTCATTTTTGACGGTTTTTCCCTTGTTTTTTGCTCAATTTCCCATTTGAAGGCGCAATGAGGCCATGCGTTTCAAATTCCATGCCAGGCAAACCAGGGTCCATTCTCCCTTGACCTTACCCAGGCCACGTAGTGAAAATTGCCGGAATCCCATCACGGATTTGATGATGCCAAACACGGGTTCGACGGTTTATTTGCGTAGTGCGTACAGTTTGCGCCCTGCCTGGCTTTTCAGTTTGTGTGCCATGCGTTGTGCCGGACTGGCATTGTCCGGCAAGGCAGGTGGCTCGGTAAAACGTTCAAACGGGCCGGGGTGGTGTGATTCGCGTCCGACTGCCATCAGTGGTTCAATGTCGTGTGTTTCACAGGCAGCCGCATTGGCTGCGCTGTAAAAGCCGTTATCGGTCAGTAAATGTTCGATCTTCCCCAGTGCGGCGGGTAATTGTGTCAGCTGATTGAGCATCGGTTTGACCTGTTCCCGATCGTTGCAGGCTGGTGTGACTGCCGGTGCAACGATTAGCATGCTGTTTGTATCAACGGCCGCCTGGGCATTGTAAGCCTGTTCAAATCCTCCACCGGAGGTGGGCATGATGCGCGATTCCTCGTCTGTCAGGTTGATCTGGTCTTTGTTTGTCGGCCCGACTGCAGGCGGTGCGGGTGGTTTGCCACCCGGTTTTTTGCCACTGATCCTGGCTTTTTCTTCCCGCCGTACCAGTTTGTCCTGATAGTCAGCCAGTTCCCGTGCATAACGTTCTTTTGCGCGCACTTCAATCTTTGCCCGGGCTTGTGCCAGGGCGGCAAGACGTGTTTCCCGTCGCGCGATTTCTTCCGGCAGCTCCATGCTATCCGGCACAGCACTCTGATCCGCCTGTTCTGCCTGCATCAGCAATTGCTGCACTTCCTGGCGCAGTTGCGGCTCCAGCTTGTCAATGTGCCCGTAGGAACATGTTTACAATCGCAGCACCAAGCCCACTCCCCGGCATCGTAGAATAAATAGCCACAACCTTCGTCGGCTTCTTGCAATGCTGCTCATGGTGGATTTGATCGAGGCTCCTTGAATTCTATAAAAGATTTTCCAATCTCCAGGGCAAGTTCAATCTTTGTTGCCCGCATATTGTTTCATCTTCTCTGTTTTGACTGGAAAACAACGATAACCTGCTAAATTCGCAGAACTATTTTCTTGCCGGGTGTCCTGAGTTATGTCAGAATTCCCGACCGCTGCGCGTGAAGTGTGCAGCTTGGCCGATGTAATTTCTTCAATTAATCCAGCTTAATAAATATGAAAGAATTTGAACAACCCTCCATTGTTCCAAACGAAAAGGTCATTCAATCCAGCATTGCTGCGGAAACCATGTCTTCTGGTGGTGTGTCAGTTGGTACAACTCCTGTTCTATCTGGCAGTGAACCCACTGCTGTGATTGATAGCGTCACCCCTGCACAAATGGGAAGTGATCTTGTCGAAGACGCTACAAAGAAGAAAAAATTCAAAGTAGGGCAGATTTTGATTAGAGGTTTTTTATGCACACCTTTTCTGGCTTATGCTACGGCATTGTGTGCATTACTGGTTTCACAAGGCTGGCCAACAGCCGCAGCGGGTCTGCTTTTCCCGGCAGGTTACGTTATGTTATCCATACTGGGTCTGGAAATGGCGACAGGAAGTTTTTCCGTGATGCCCATGGGACTCTACGCCGGTAGATTCGGATTGGGTAGCGTGATACGCAACTGGTGCTGGACATTTATAGCCAATTTATTGGGCGGGGTTTTCTTTGCGTTTTTACTGTGGTTCTCGTTAACCAAAGGAGGGGCTGTTGAGCCTCCGGGTGTTCTCACCACACTGGCGCATCTTGCGGAAAAAAAGGCTTCTTATTCGGGATATGGCATAAATGGATGGGTTGCTGCTATTGGAATGGGCATATTGTGTAACTGGCTGGTGAGTCTTGCCCCAGTTTTTGCCAAGGGCTCACGCAGTGTGCCGGGTAAGGTCATGCTGATGTGGTTGCCGCTTGCAACCTTCTTCTCGCTGGGTTTTGAGCACGCAGTCGTGAATATGTTTGTTTTCCCGATTGGTATTTTGTCTGGTGCTGATGTCACCATTTCACAATGGTGGTTGTGGAATCAGATTCCTGTAACGATTGGTAATGCGCTGGGCGCGGTAATATTCAATTCAACTCTGTGGTACCGCACACACAGGGCGTAATAAATTTGAAGAGTGCAGTGATCCTGCCAGGCGCAGGGTCACTGTTGATTCAGGAATTGATGATTCTGGTTCCAAACATTACCCGGAGCATCCAGGCAATTGCCCAGGCACTTCCAATCAGTAACAATAACTGTCCCAAGACACGCTGATCGCTCAACAGATAATTGGCGCAGAGGCGATCGGGCAGATCAAGATAAAGCCATCCCAAGCGCATAAAAGTAGCCCAGAACTCCAGCTTGAGAACTCCTTGTGCAATCGGATTAAGTTGTGGCCAGCTGATTCCCAAAGCAATTCCCATTAGCGGGATGGTAATAAATTTCGCCAGTTCGCCATACCATTCGGATACAGCTACATCCAGTGCGCGCGGTAACATCCAGTAGGTCTTAATCACAATAACAAAAGCCATACCCGTTATTCCCCAGCGATTCCATGGGGATAGCTTGTGGCGCCAGTTCTCGGGTAATGTGGTACCAAACATCCAGCCAATGATAGTTAAAGCGGGTATCTGTACCAGCATGTGCGTTACCATGCTTTGCTCCAGAAACTGCTGCATTGGAGGGAGAGCGAGTATTATGAATGCTGTCAGGAGTAGCCACTCCTGCTTAATTTTTAGATGCATTGTCCTTATCCTCCAGTACCTGATTCAGGTAAGCGCGCAGTTCGTCTAGCTGCTCCATACCAAATATGGCAACTAGCTTTCCTTCAGGGTTGATGATATGGAAACCGGCAGAGTGAGTGTAGCCGCCATATTCATCAGGGATTACGATGACTTTGAAAAAATCCAGAATGGATTCTTTCTGTGATGCGCTGGTTGGACGGGCTGCTATCCAGTTTTTGAAATCAGCAGAAAAATGACTTAAGTGTTCTTTCAGCCTTTGCGGTGTGTCTTTTTCCGGATCGAAGCTGATGCTGATAAAACGCAGGTTATCCAATTTTCCCTCAACGGAAAAATCTTTTTGCAGGGTCTTGAGATTGCCGCTCAGTATCAGACATACGCTTGGGCAGCTTGTATAGATAAAATCCACGACAACAAAGTGTCCGCGCCAATCCTGGAATCTGAAGGCTTCAGCGTCCTGATTTTCCAATTGCCAGTCAGGTACAGGGCGGGGATTTTCACGTATTTCGAGGCGGCGCGCCTCTTCGGCTGTAAAAGCGCGCCCTCCATCGGTACTTAGCCAAAGAATGAGTGCTCCTGAAATTGCTACGAGGAGCGTTGCCAGGAAAGTCCTCATCCTTTTTCCTCCTGTGTGGTGAGGTTGTACTAATCGCCTTTTGACGTTACCGGCAACCCCTATATATATGTGCAGGAATTACCGGTAATTCTGATTTAGCGAGGATTGCTAGCGCCTGGCAGACTAACCAGTGCGCGGACAATAAACAACAACATTCCTATTACTACCAGTGATGCAGCAATTGTGCCCACTTGCGCAAAACCCACCCATTCAGGGAGGTGTGCTGCCCAGCGACGGGGAATGCTGCTTGCACCGCTTGCCAGGAAGACCATAGATGTCATGAATGCGCCGATCAGGTATGCATAAAACCCGAGCTTGTCTATGGCTTTGGTTTCTTCTTTGCTGTCTCCCTCACCTGCCAGATAGTAAGCGAAGCCAATGAGCATTGGCAGCAGACCAAGCAGCAGATAGAAATGGAAGTGGCCAGGCACCCACAGCGTGTTGTGGAATGTCCGGTTGACAGTCACCATGGCATCCAGGATGGCAGGAATTACACCACCAGCCCAACCAAACATGGACAGAAACAGCAATTTGGCCGAAGTGCTCCATTTGATGCCCGAACGATAAACGATCATCAATGCGCCGTAGCCCGTTACCACCATAACCGGAAGACCACTACCAAAAGAAAGCACCTGTGCCACTACGAGTGCCCAATGCGGCATCGGAAAATCCATGATCAGGTGGTGCGGATATACGCCCATTACCATGAAGACAATCGCAAACCATGCTGCATAAAATGGTTTGTTGGTTTTCCATGGACGACCGGTGTAGCGCGGTAAGAGCTCATAAACAGCAATAACCGATGCATAGATGGTGGCATTGATGACAACGTGACCAAAGAAATAGATCAGATTTTTCATCAACAACGCATCTGGTTTGAATTCAGGATAGAACAGGTTGATCAATCCCATAACCAGAACAACTGCACCCGCAGCAATACCCATAAAGTTGACGATCAGCACCATTGTGCTGGCAACGACAGCTGCCGGATGTTTGTAATCCACTGGCTCTTTACCAAAAAGCTGGGTAAGGCCAAGGGCGCGAGCCAGACTACCGTATTTTGCTAGAATGGCGCGACCGAAATCCAGATAAAGAATCAGGAAACCAACACCGATGACCAGCAGGCCAGCCTGGAATACAGCGGCTGCTCCATTTGACCAGGCTCCCATTGAAATGGCAGGTAGCGGGAAAAGGAAGGTCCATCCTCCGCCATACTGACCCACGAAAATGGAGCCGAGTAACATGACGACACCGGTCAGAAATATAACGAAGTTCGTCCAGAAAATTCCGTTGCTCAGACGAACATATTGGCGCAGGAAATACCATTGCACGCCGGTTGAAGTAATCATCGCTGCCCCTACGACACCGATACCGTGTACGGTCATGATTTGGTAAAATAGGTCAGCGCCAATTTCCAGCCAGGTGCCTTGCGCTGCACGCATGGTAAAACCTGCAATCATCATTAACAAAAATACCAAAAATCCCGCAATTAAATGGGATTTAACGGCGATCAATGCATTCCGATTTTCTGGATCGGAATACTCAATCTTTCCACTTACTTCTGTAGCACTCATTGTGTCCTCCAATACGTTTTTAGCTGTATTAAATGTTGTACCAATTATTCAACGGTCAATTCACTGATCATGGCGTGATGAGCCAAGCCACAATATTCTAGGCAAAGAATTTTGTATTTTCCGGGCTTGTCAAATGTGTGAACAAGCTTGTTGGTATAACCCGGCATTGCCTGAGTCTGAGCAACCAGTGTCAGCTTTTCATCGTAAATTCCAAAGCCGTGGTTGACATCGGCAGAAGACACCTGGAATGCAACTGGTTGACCTGCCTTGACAGTAGAGGGCGTCATTACCCAATACCATTGATGGCTGTCCACAGTGACATTTTGATAGTCATTACCTGAGTATTCTTTTTTCTGATCAGGTGTTGGAAATGGATTTGTTGAAAGTATGGAGACTGTAACTCCTAAAGTGAGCAGAAAAATAAACCATTTGCTGCGCACGCCATACCATTTTTGTGTGATTGATGGATAATCCTCATCCTTTTCTTTGGAATTGGCAATCACAAAATAAAAGACTGCGATGACCAAGCCGATACCCACGAGTGTGATGGCATAAACTGTTGAGATCATTTTAAACTTCCCCCCTCCGTTCATTGATTAATGAAGTGGCGGAATCTACATTTGAAGCAGGATACTGTCAACTAATTATTGACGGTCAAAAATCCATTTTTACCTTGTGGTTTATTGGGTTAGGTGAGATTGACCCTTTGGTTGAGAAGGTTTTTTTTTGCGATTTTTGGAATGGTATTTCAAGTGTTCTTCGAGTATGTAATTGCATTATTCATGTTGGGCATGAATTGGTAAATTTGCCAAATCTAACCACCCCAAAATGGGATGGTTTGAATATGTGTTCTATGACAAGCGCTAAACAGGGTTTTGTTACTAGGCCAGGCTTTGTGGGATAATTGCGCGCATACAAGACAGTCAATCTAATTGTAATTGGAAAATGAAAACCCTATACGACAAGCTCTGGAGCGATCATGTGGTGCATTCGGAATTAAATGATCCAAATGGTATGGTAATTCTTTATATCGACCGTCATTTGGTGCATGAAGTTACCAGCCCTCAGGCTTTTGAGAGCTTGAAGCTGGCTGGACGCAAGCCGTGGCGCACCAATTCGATTCTTGCGGTGGCAGATCATAACGTGCCTACCACCGATCGGAGTAGTGGTATCAATGATCCGGTATCCCGTTTGCAAATTGAAACACTGGATAAAAATTGCGAGGAGTTTGCAATTACAGAATTCAGGATGAACGATGAGCGCCAGGGAATCGTGCATGTAATTGGCCCCGAGCAAGGTGCAACATTACCGGGCATGACTGTGGTGTGTGGCGATTCTCATACCAGTACCCATGGTGCTTTTGGGTGCCTTGCATTTGGAATAGGCACATCCGAGGTTGAACATGTCCTCGCAACACAATGTCTGGTTGCCAGAAAATCGAAAAACATGCTTGTCAGTGTTGAAGGCGAATTGCCAACGGGAATAACAGCCAAGGATATTGCTTTGGCTGTTATTGGCGAGATAGGAACGGCTGGTGGTACAGGTTATGCCATTGAATTTGCCGGGAGTGCCATTCGTTCTCTTTCCATGGAGGGGCGGATGACGCTTTGCAACATGGCTATCGAAGCTGGAGCGCGTGCGGGCATGATAGGTGTGGATGATGTCACGATCGACTATATTCAGGGAAGACCCTTTGCACCCAAAGGAGCTTTGTGGGATCAGGCGGTAGCCTACTGGCGTACCTTGAAAAGTGATGAAGATGCTGTTTTTGATCGTGTGGTGGAATTGAAGGCAGGCAGCATCAAACCTCAGGTAACCTGGGGAACATCACCGGAGATGGTAACAACGGTTGATGGATACGTGCCTGATCCCGCGAAAATCAATGACCCAAACGAACGTCATGATATCCAGCATGCACTTGAATACATGGGGTTAAAGCCAGGAACAGCGATTCAGGATATAACCCTGGATAAGATTTTTATTGGTTCCTGCACTAATTCGCGTATAGAGGATCTGCGTGCGGCAGCAAAAATCGTGAAGGGTAAACAAATTGCTTCCAATATCAAATTAGCACTGGTTGTGCCTGGATCCGGGCTGGTGAAATCCATGGCAGAGAAAGAAGGTTTGGATAAAATTTTTCGGTCGGCTGGATTTGAATGGCGTGAGCCCGGATGCTCAATGTGTCTGGCGATGAATGATGATCGACTGTCGCCGGGCGAACGCTGCGCTTCGACTTCCAATCGTAACTTTGAAGGTAGACAGGGCCCAGGGGGGAGGACGCACCTGGTCAGTCCGGCAATGGCTGCAGCTGCAGCTATAGCGGGGCATTTTGTTGATGTTCGTTCGTTTGTTCATTAAATGTATTTTTACTTTTAAAGGAGATCAATGATGAAAGCACTATCCATATTATCTTTGCTATTGATCGCAACTTTGCAATTGACCGCCTGTAATACCATGCAGGGATTTGGCAAAGATGTTCAACGTGGCGGCGAAGCCATCGAAAGAGGCGCCAGATAGGTAGAATGAAAAAATTTGAGCAATTCAAGGGAATTGTTGCACCGCTGGATCGTGCAAACGTGGATACAGATGCAATTATTCCCAAACAGTTTCTGAAATCGATCAAGCGCTCGGGTTTCGGCCAGAATCTGTTCGATGAGTGGCGCTATCTTGATTATGGAGAGCCTGGGCAGGATGTTTCATTGCGCCAGCCAAATCCGGACTTCATACTCAACCAGCCGCGCTACCTGGAGGCCAGAATTCTTGTTGCGCGAGATAATTTCGGTTGTGGTTCCAGCAGGGAGCATGCCCCCTGGGCTTTGCAGGATTATGGTTTTTCGGTAATCATCGCGCCAAGTTTTGCGGATATTTTTTATAACAACTGCTTCAAGATCGGTTTGCTGCCTATAGTGCTGGACGTGGCTGTTGTTGATAGCCTGATCAG
>JABTUQ010000013.1 GCA_015075225.1 Burkholderiales bacterium | reverse complement strand
GATATCTTCGCTGACAGCGAGGTTGTTTTCTGCGGTTCGGATGGATACTGGCATCACTGCTGCCGTGATGGAGGTTGTAAAGGCCAGCAGTTGCACTTCACGGATCGCTCGTAAAAAAGTAGTTGGTGAATGGCCACCGAATACGGTTGCTCCAAACAGATACAAACTGAGAATAATGGCCAGCCCCGATAGTACAGAGGTCATATACCAGCCAATGGCGCTGAGGGCGTCAAAGCCCAGGTGAATCATGGCGTCGGTCATCAGGCCAAATACGGCATAAGGTGCCAATGCCATGGCCCAGTCGATAATTTGCATCGCGGCGCCTTGCCCGAACAGACATAGTGCCTCAAATGGTTTTACGATCTCGCGCGGCATGGTCAGCGCGGCAACACCAAAAAAGATGGCGATGATCACAATTTTGAGCATGTCGACGTGCAAAGCTGCTTCGACAAAATTGGAAGGAATCAGACGGGTAATGCGTTGTGGAACAGTCAGAACAGTCAGTTCATCCAGTATCGGTGTGCTGGAGGTCGATATTGCATCCGTTGCCATTGCATGGGCACTGGCACTGGCACCCATCATGTGTCCTGGTTGGATAAAGAGAGAGAGTGCCAGGCCGATTGTGACTGCTACAAAAGAAGTCGCTATGAAATAGGGCACGATAAATGTACCCATCTTCTTTAGCTGCCGGGGTGAACCGCTGCTCAGAATGCCCAGTACGATGGAGCAGATGATTAGCGGAATTACTACCATTTTCAGGATTTCCAGAAATACGGTACCGGGCAGGGCAATCCATTCTGCCGCAGTGAGTGCGATTTCATTTTCCAGCAATGCAAAGCCGCCGGGGGATAATGCAAGCCCTGTGATCGTGCCTAATCCCATCCCCAATAAGATCCTTGCCCATAGCTGCTGGGCAAGCAAAGAGCGGATGGATGTGAACATTTGCTGGTATCTGGAAAATATCACGGCTAGCTTAGAACCTGTTCAATATCGTACTGAAGGGCGTATTACAGCGTTGAAATTGAATTCAGAATGCTCACTACTTCAAGTATGCTCCGCTTTCTCGTTCAATTTTGCCTTGCACTGCATCCCTTGATCGAGACCTTGAACAGGTTCTTACAACATTGGTTGAATGATTGCTTCGATTTGCCGTTTTTTGATTCGCCCCAGGTGGGTATCGACGATCGTGCCATTGCGATCAATTGTGACGGTAAAAGGCAGGGCGCCTTGCGGGTTGCCCATGGCTTCTGTCAGGGTGAAGGCGTCAAATTCCCCGATCAGGACAGGGTAGTTGATGTTGAACTCCTTGCTGAATGCCGTCACTTTCTCAATTTCGTCAATAGCAACGCCAAGGATAACAAAGTCTTTTTTCTGGTACGCCGCGTAGGTGTCGATCAATTCTGGAATTTCATCACGGCAGGGCATACACCAGGTAGCCCAGAAATTGACAACCACAATCTTCCCCCGCCATTGCGACATGGCCTGCGGAGTGCCATCCAGTCCAGTCAGGGTGGCTCCGAAAAATTTATCAGCACCAGCTTTTCTATCGGTACTGGATAGGGGAGTGCTGATGCCCATTTCTCTGGATTTGTAGGCGATACCCGCCGCCAGTGAAATCAGTGCTACCACGACATAAAACGAAAATTTGTTGGATTTGGTCATAAAAAATTCCAGAGAGAATTGGGTTGTTTATCAGAGCAGGATTGCATCCAGCACTGTGACAAAGTCTTTTTTATCGAGATAGCCGATGATTTTGATGTTGGGGATCTCGACACCCTGACGATCAAAAAACAGAATTCCGGGTGGGCCAAACAGCTTGAAGCGTTTGAGCAGTGCTGTGTCATCCTCAGTGCCATCAGTTACATTGATTTGCACCAGTTCAACATTCTTTAACCGTGCCTGAACCTGTGGATCGGTAAAGGTGAAACGTTCCATTTCCTTGCAGGAAATACACCAGTCTGCGTAAAAATCAATCATCACGTAACGCCCTTGCGATTGCTGGATGAGTGCATCCAGTTCGGCGATGGTTTTAACCTGCTTGAACGGCAGAGGTTCATTCGTACTTGCGGGTGATCCGGCCAGCCGTTCGGGGGCGGCGGTCGCAGCCAGGCTGAGTCTGGACAAGGGCTGCAGAATATCCCGGCTTCCTGAAAGAACACCAATGAGCAGGGCAATGCCTGTCAGCAATGCGATTACGCCGATTCCCTTGAGAAATTTGTTGAAACCCGAGGCGTGGCCGGGCAGAGGATCAAGCGCGTGCAGATAGATGGCCGAAATAATCAGCAGCGCGGCCCAAAGCAGCATGTGTACCACATCCGTAATGACGGGCGAAATCAGCCAGATTGCTACCACCAGCAATAGCACACCGAAAAACTGCTGCACGGATTTCATCCAGGCGCCGGATTTGGGCAGCAGTGCCCCGGCCGAGACTCCCAGCAGCAATAACGGTACTCCCATGCCCAGTGCCATGACGAACAGAGCAGAGCCACCCAGTACGACATCACCGGTCTGGCTGATATAAATCAAGGCGCCAGCTAACGGGGCGGCAACGCAAGGGCCGACGATCAGGGCAGATAGCGCCCCCATTCCAAAAACACCGGCAAGCTGCCCTCCTTTGAAATGATCCGTTTCCTCGACCAGCTTGTTTTGTATGAAAGAGGGCATCCGCAGTTCATAGAAGCCAAACATGGAGAGAGCCAGTGCTACAAAGATCAGCGCAAAGGTTCCCAATACCCAGGCATTTTGCAAAGCGGTAGAAAGCATGGCGCCGGAGAGTCCTGCTGCTGCACCGGCGATAGCATAAGTGATCGACATGCCTAGTACATAGGCCAGCGCCAGTATGAAGCCACGCAATTTTGACATTTGCTGCCCCTTGCTGGCGATGATTCCGGAGAGAATGGGAAACATCGGGAAGACACAGGGGGTAAATGCGAGCAGTAGGCCAATGCCAAAAAATCCGCTCAGAATCAGCCAGAAATTGCCACTGGCGAACAGGCGTTCGATTTTATAGGCTTCCGTTTCAAATAAAGGGGCATTGCCAGAAGTTTGGAACAGTTCATCAGCCGGTTTGGTTACCGCTGCCCTGGCATTGCTGCTGAGAGTGTTGGCTACGGTATCCACCGCAGCTTTGACGGCTGGCAGCAGGATGTCATTAACCTTGTTGATGGGCGCGTAACAGACTCCAACAGGCTCATTGCAACCCTGGTAAGTGGAGGACAGGGCGAGCTGTTCCGGGGTAGTGGTGTCCCGGCGCAGGGAAATGATGGCTTCCAGCGGCTGGTAATAAACTTCGGTTTCTCCAAATGCCGGATCCTGCTTCATCTTGCCTGGCGGAAGGCTGATCTGGTCAATATGGATGCTGGAATTTCTGGATTCAAACTTGATTTTATCCCGGTAGAGGTAGTAGTCCTTGGCAGGCGTTAGACGTGCGACCAGTGTGCGGTCATCCCGGACTTCCAGTGACAGTTTGAATGCTTCGTCCGGCGGTAACAGCTCCTGTTCGATCTGGTCGGAGGTAACACCCAGTCGTTGCAGAATGCTCATCACCCCCCCTGATTGGGTTTCTTCTGCGATTGCATGGGAGCTGGTCAGACACAGACACAGTAACAATAAAATAGTTTTTATACAGCGCATGGGTTGTCTCGGTTAATTATTTGTTGTTTCAGTGGTTTCTTGAGTGATCCACTTTAAATAAGCGGGTAATCCGTTATCGATAGGGACAGCGATAATCCGGGGAGTTCGTGGCGATGTCGCTTTTGATCGCTTGTTCTACAGCGGCATAACGTTGCCGTGTGGTTTTGATCAGAACAGGGATTTCACTAGTTGTTTCTGTTTTTCCCTGCCATCGGTAAACGGAAACACAACCTTGCAAAATATTGACGCAGGCAGCCAGCTGTTGATCAACCAGTATTTCAGCAAGCTCTTTGGCGCTCGTATCATCTGGGAAGTTGGTCAGAACAAGCAAAATTTGCGACGATCCAGTCATTTTTTTGTAGTTCTGGGAGTTGCCGTCCCGGCGGGTAGGCTTAAGTTTCTATGATATTCTATTGTAGTAAATGCAATTTCTCGTGGCAATCAACAAGATGGTGTGAAACGGTATGATGAAAAATCTGTTTGTATTACTCCAGTCCATTACGATTATCTTCCCTATCGGTGTTTTTTTTACCTATATTTTTATGGATGAGGGTGATCAGTTCACCTATGAACATTATTTAATGACATCACTTAGTGCTTTCCCATTTTTTATGGTGCTGCTGATTAAGTACTTCATATCCGGATTCGATAAAAAATAGCACTGTCGTTGAAAAATGAAATGACTTCCTGTGTTGCCGATGTACGTCCATATCGTACATTTGTTCTCAAGATCTGATGTAGCAACAACTGAAATGTACAAAATTACTTATTTCCTGGCCTTGTTGTTTATATCCTTCTGCTTCTTGCCTTTAACCGCTCAGGCGGAAAAAGGCTATGCCAGTGATCAAGTAGAAGTGTTGATACGGACTGGCCCCAGTCAGCAGCATGCAATTGTAAAGATGCTGAAAAGTGGGGCTGAGCTGGATGTGCTGGAGCGCGATCAGAGCAAGGGGTATTCCAGGGTAAAAACAGCAGGAGGTGTGGAAGGCTGGGTACTATCCCGGCATTTGATGACTGAACCTGCGGCGCGTGTGTTGCTTGAAAAATTAAGCAGTGATTTTTCACCACCAGACAGCCAGTTGAATGATCCGCGTGCGCAGGCCGGTTTTATCAGGCAAGAATTTGAGACGCTTGTAAAACGAGCCGAGGCACTGGAAAAGGGTAACAAACAACTGGAAGCCGAATTATCCAGAATCAGGCAATTGTCTGCCGATGCGGTGCAACTGGGTGAACAAAATCAGGAAATACGGCAACAGCTGATTGATCTGAAGACGAGGCTAGGTCAGCTTGAACAGGAAAATCATGCGCTTGGAGCAGAGGTTGAGCGCGAATGGTTTTATGCCGGAGCATTAGTGCTGTTTGCCGGATTATTTCTGGGGTTAATCATTCCCCGCATCCAGTGGCGTAAACGCTCGCGTTACAACGATTTTTAGAGCTGGATTGGCCTGGTCCAGATGTTCAATACAGAATCAATGCGTTCGGGTGCTGAATGCGTATTGAAAATTGGTTTTTTCTACGTGATACCCAGCCGCGTACTTCCAGTGGTTTGTTCAAATAGGTTTCAAGTGGCGGAAACAAGGGCAAATCCTGGTTTGCGATAGTGATGTCAATGTTATTGCCAATGATCAGCCGACTGAACCGGCGATTGCGTTTGAGTTCCCTGACCCTGATCTGATAACGCTGCCAGCCAAAGGGTTTCTCGGTTAATCTGGTCAGTGGTTGTGGACGGTAGCGTTTTTCTGACCAGATGCCAAGTTTCTTCGTTTCTGCGCGTTGTTGTGTCTTGATAAGAATGTTCGCGTGTAGCAGGTTGGGAGGTATCAGGCTGACTGTGGCCAGACCTCTCTCTACCAAGGAAAGATTGATATGTTCTCCGTCCGGTAGATACAGATGAGCAAGCATTCTTTTGTAGTGATCGGTCTTTTGTCGGTCGTATTCCAGGTAAACACTACGGCCTTGTAATTTTCCCTGCAGCCATTTTTTTGCTTCGAGACCACCTGGTTCTCCAGGACGGAACCGGTTTTCAATTTCAGGCGCATTCACACCCAGCAACCTTACCCGTTTCTTGTTCTCAAGTACGATAGTGTCACCGTCGATAACCTTGCTGACCCGATATTTTTCGCGCGCGGGTTGTTTGGAGACTTGCAGCGGTTTTGCTGCAGGTGTGTGTGTATCTGAATAAAGTGTCTGGCCGTGTGGATCCATTGAGCGATAAATCGTCTCGGTTAATCCTGGCTGGATATGCAGGAAGGCCAACAAGATCGTAAAACAATAAATTTTCTTAAAAGAAAAGGTTGTGGTGGGTTGTGCTAGAGGCGCTCTGGTAAAATGCATGGTTTGGTCTTGATTTATTCAGATTGAATAGGTTGTAGTTAGATTGGCAATAGGACTGGAGCCCGGGGATGTTACTGATGTCACTAAAATTTTGAAAGACAGGAAACGGATTGATTGATGGCTACCGATCCATTGATTGAATTCAGGAATGTTAATTTTTCCTACGGCACCCGGCCTATATTGAAGGGTGTCGATATGAGCATGTCCCGTGGGCAGGTCATTGCTATCATGGGCGGCAGCGGGTCTGGAAAAACTACGTTGCTGCGTCTGATTGGCGGTGAAGTCAGGCCATCGGCGGGATCCGTCACCGTGGCTGGTCAGGTGGTGCATGAGCTTGGCCGGAACGAGTTATTCAAGCTGCGGCGCAAAATGGGCATGTTATTCCAGTTTGGCGCCCTGTTCACGGATTTATCGGTGTTCGATAATGTTGCCTTTCAGATGCGCGAGCACACCAATCTCCCTGAATCAATGATCCGGGATCTGGTGTTAATGAAATTGCATGCGGTAGGTTTGCGTGGAGCGCATCAGCTGATGCCGGCCCAGCTTTCCGGCGGTATGGCCCGGCGCGTGGCGCTGGCGCGTTCGATAGCGCTGGATCCGATGCTGATGATGTTCGATGAGCCGTTTACCGGTCTGGATCCAATTTCGTTGAGTGTGATTGGCGGATTGATCCGGCGATTAACCGATACCCTCGGTATGACTTCCATTCTGGTGACACACGATATTCAGGAATCGCTACGGATCGTCGATTACATTTATTTTTTGGCAGATGGGGTAATTGTTGCGCATGGGACACCGGACGAAGTCCGTGAATCGAAAGTACCGTTCGTGCATCAATTTGTCCATGGCGAAACGGATGGCCCGGTGCCGTTTCATTATCAGGCACAAGCTTATTCTCAGGATCTGGGTATCAGGGTGGAGAGCAGCATCCAGCCAGAAATTATCAGCATGAATACGGGGAATAATTAGTTTGATCAGGCGAATTAGAACCATTATTGAATCGGTTGGGCACCAGATGGTCGATAGTATCTGGCGGCTTGGGTGTGCAGCGCATTTCATTTTGCTGGTATTGCTGAAATCTGTTCCCGGTTTTCTACGTTTTCGTTTGATTACACGCGAAATATATTATGCCGGTGTTTTGTCGTTGATCATTATTCTGGTGTCCGGTTTGTTTGTTGGCATGGTGCTAGGGTTACAAGGGTATGAAACATTGCAGAAATTCGGCTCCGAATCGGCAGTGGGAACCTTGGTAGCCCTGTCTCTGGTGCGGGAACTGGGGCCAGTTATTGCGGCATTGCTGTTTGCCAGCCGTGCCGGTTCGGCCATAACCGCCGAGATCGGTTTGATGAAAGCAACCGAACAACTGGCCGCGATGGGAATGATGGCGGTTGATCCAATTGCGCGTATCGTTGCGCCAAGATTCTGGGGAGGTGTATTTTCCATGCCGCTGCTGGCAGCAATGTTTTCTGTCATGGGCGTGTTCGGAGGGTATCTGGTGACCGTGGTTTTCATTGGAGTGGATGAAGGCTCTTTCTGGTCACAAATGCAAAGCTCCGTGGATTTTCGCTATGACATCGTCAACGGTGTGATCAAGAGTTGTTTTTTTGGAGTGGTGGTGACGGCTATCGCAGTGTTCGAGGGATTTGATGCGCCACCGACTGCCGCAGGAGTGTCGGGTGCGACTACACGGACAGTGGTGACTTCCTCGCTCGCAATTCTGGGGTTGGATTTTGTTTTGACTGCATTCATGTTCAGAGGAGTAAGTTGATGCAGCGTACCATGATGGATTTTTGGGTGGGCCTGTTCGTGATGGTTGGTATCGGAGCTTTGCTGTTTCTTGGTTTGAAAGTGGGCAATCTGACCGAATTTCAACCGGAGCAGAGCTATGTGCTGGTGGGGAATTTCGAAAATATAGGCGGTCTGAAGGTGCGCGCTCCGGTGAAAAGTGCCGGCGTGGTGGTGGGGCGGGTGACAGATATACAGTTCAGTGTGAAAACGTATGATGCGGTAGTGACCATGAGGATGGATACGCATTACCAGTTTCCCAAAGATACATTTGCCAGCATTCTGACTTCTGGATTACTGGGCGAACAGTACATCGGACTGTTGCCAGGAGGTGATGAAGAGATGCTCAAGGATGGTGAGAAAATCATGAAAACCAATTCGGCCATGGTGCTGGAGGACATGATCGGCCGATTCCTGTTTGATAAGGCTTCAGAGAAAAAAAATTCGGATCCGGAAATTTGAAATAGGTGATAAATATGAAAACATTTGTAGGCAATCTTCTTTTATTAACATTGCTGGCCTTCATTGCGCCTGTGTCGGCACAGGGTACTGCCCCTGATGTGCTCATCAGAAATACGGTTGATGAAGTGGTGGCCGTGCTCAAAAAAGATGATGGTATCAGGGCAGGCAATCAGGATAGGGTACTGGGTCTCGTTCGGGAAAAGATTCTGCCTCATTTCAATTTCACACGCATGACTCAGCTGGCAATGGGCAAGAACTGGTCTCTCGCAGATCCTGAACAGAAAAAATCGTTGGTGAAGGAGTTTCGTGCATTGCTGGTGCGAACTTATTCAAATTCGCTGACCACGTATCGTGACGAAGTAATCAAGGTTGGCTCGGCCAATGTCAGTGCGCAGGATACCAAAGCTACTGTCAAGACCCAGGTAATTCAGGGTGGCGGGAAACAACCTGTTCCGATTGATTACGCTATGGAAAAAAGTGATGGTACTTGGAAAGTTTATGATGTGACGGTCGCCGGAGTCAGCCTGGTGACCAATTATCGGGGTACTTTCAACACGCAAATCAAGGATGGTGGGGTGAATGGGCTGATTACAGCGTTGGCGGAGAAAAATGCATCGATGCAGGGAAAGTAGATGGCCGGGAAAGCGGATGCCCGCATTCATCTGGAAGGAGATCGCCTTTTTGTTGAAGGTTCGATCACCTATGGCAATACGGTTGAAGTGATCCGTGCTGGCAAAGAATCGATCAAGGCGGGTGATGTGTTGGTCGACCTGGCAGGAGTAGCTCAGGTGGATTCCTCGGCTGTCAGCATGTTGCTTGAATGGACGCGCACAGCGCAGGTGCACGGCCGAAAAATTGAGTTTGTCAATTTGCCGGGTAATCTTGCAGGTCTTATTGAATTGTACGATGTGGGCAATATGGTTCCCGTGCGCTGCCCGGAAAAATCTGTTTGTTAAATTGGCAGACTTTACCTCCCTCCTGATTTTTATTCTTAATGCCTTGATTATTTCCTGTTTTTAGATGATTCCGGCTATTGAGGTGCAGCAACTTGGCAAACGTTACCGAGAGCTGGTTGCTTTGGATCGCATTGATCTCGTTGTGCAACCAGGAGAATTCTTCGCATTATTGGGGCCTAACGGGGCAGGTAAAACCACGCTCATCAGCATTCTGGCTGGCCTGACCCGGCCAAGTTACGGAACAGCAAAGATAATGGGGCACGATGTGCTGTCCGGGTATCGCGAAGCAAGGAAAAAGCTGGGAGTAGTTCCACAAGAGCTGGTATACGATCCCTTTTTTACCGTGCGCGAGATGCTGGTCATTCAGTCAGGTTATTTCGGGATCAAACGGAATGATTCCTGGATTGATGAAATCCTGCAGCATCTCGACCTCGCTGACAAAGCATATGTCAACGTGCGTGCGCTTTCTGGCGGAATGAAGCGGCGCTTGCTGATCGCGCAAGCCCTGGTGCATAAACCCCCAGTTATCATTCTGGATGAACCGACTGCCGGAGTGGATGTGGAGTTGCGCCAGAGTTTGTGGCAATTCATCCGGCGGCTTAATCTTGAAGGTCACACCGTTGTATTGACCACGCATTATCTGGAAGAAGCAGAGGCGTTATGTAACCGCGTGGCAGTGCTCAAGCAAGGCAGGATCGTGGCGCTCGACAGCATGCATAATCTTGTACGCAGTACCAGAGGCTATACATTGGAATTGCGTTTATCCACGGGTGCTCTGCCTTCCGCACTGGATATGTGGCGAGGCAAGCATGACGGTAGTCTGCACAGTCTGGAAATAAAGGATTACTCCGAAGTTGAAACTATCTTGTCGCTATTGCGACAGTCCGGGGTGCAGATTCTGGATATGCAACTGTTGCAGCCTGATCTGGAGACGGTATTCAGGAAAATCATGAAAACTCAAGATGCGGATGGTGTATGACCGGCCTTTATACCCTGTTCCACAAGGAATTATTGCGTTTCTGGAAGGTCAGCCTTCAGACGATACTTGCACCAGTATTGTCCAGTCTGCTTTATCTGCTGATCTTTTCGCACGTGCTTGCATCTCGCATGGAAGTTTATGGCGGTATTCCCTATACCGTTTTTTTGATTCCCGGTCTGGTGATGATGGCTGTTTTGCAGAATGCTTTTGCCAATTCATCTTCCAGTCTGATTCAGTCAAAAATAACCGGGAATCTTGTATTTATTCTGCTGTCACCTCTTTCATATCTGGAAATTTTTTTAGCGTACGTCAGTGCTTCTACGTTACGAGGATTGATGGTTGGCTTGGGTGTTTATACCGTTGCAGCCTGGTTTTATCCGCCGCCATTACAATCATTGATCTGGATCGTATTGTTTGCATTTCTGGGTAGTGCCCTGCTGGGTGTGCTGGGCGTTATTGCCGGGATCATGTCGGATAAATTTGATCAGTTGGCAGCATTCCAGAATTTTATTATCCTGCCGCTGACCTTTCTTTCCGGGGTGTTTTATTCCGTTCATTCTCTGCCGCCGGTATGGCAATTTTTATCGCACCTCAATCCCTTTTTTTACATGATTGATGGTTTCCGCTACGGTTTTTTCGGTGTGTCGGATATTTCTCCCTATATCAGTGTGAGTGTTGTGTTGCTTTGTCTTGTGGTGATTTCAGGGTGGGCATTGTGGATGCTGAAAAGCGGTTACAAGATCCGTTCGTGAACGAGTAAATCTAATTTTATATTTTGAGGAATAAAGGAGAAGAAGTGGTTACTGCAGAATCAATTGAACATTCGATTAAAGCCTCTTTGCCCTGCACCTGGATCAGAGTGGAAGGTAATGACGGTCATCACTTTAGTGCCATCATTGTAAGTGAATTGTTTGAAGGAAAAAACATCGTCAAGCAGCATCAATTGGTTTATCAGGCGCTTGGTGAACGGATGCGCGAGGAAATTCATGCCCTGTCAATGAAAACCTATACTCCCGAGCAATGGGAGACAGCAAAAAATTCGAACTGATCGGCAATAATTTCACTTCTTCTCTATCAATATAGCCGGGTATCAAAAACCAATGTAGTCCGATCTCCGGCTTCCTTCTTCTCTTAATGAGAAATTTATCTGTGATTTTTCTCGTCCTGCTTTTATCTACCTGGCAGCCTGTTGTTGTCTTACCCCTGAATTCAAATCAGTTCGTAGTGCGACAAATTGTCGCGTTTGCATGCTGATATCCTAAAGAAACCAAGGTTGTTTAAGGATAATTCCTTTTGTTTATCATGTGTTTACTCTGATTTATCCCGATTGAAAAACAGGCATTATCTTCTCAGGCGCGACAATTTGTCGCATTGTTATTTGATTATGCAGATCAGATAATATTTTTGGCTGTTGGCTACTCTTTCAGGAAAATAAATAGCCACTATTGATTTTGCAGTCTTCATCAGCTTTGCAGGTGAATAATGGGACAAGATAGATTTTTGTGCAGCCACGGATGAGTTTTGTCTGGCTTGTATTAATAAACAAATGGATAAATTACATGAAAAAAATTGAACTGGAATTGTCATTGTTTTCATTAGCGGCAGCCATGTTGCTGGGTGTAGGGCAGGAGGTATCTGCACATACGCGCTTTGAGACCGGTACGGTGGGAGAGGGAACTCGGGTTACAAATAATGTGGTAATCGGACATACCTGTGGAATTAACCCGGTGATCGGAACATCGGTTGTATTTCCAGACGGCGTGGATTCAACAGTTCTGGTTGATGGTCAACCTATGGGAAATCCATTGACCGATTTTGTATCCAATTGGAGTGATAATGTTCGTCCTTTATTAAGCCGTGCAGCTTTTGATCATGTAAAACCAAAGCAGGATGCAGCAGGGAAGGTGGTCGGCTTTTGGGCAGCAGGTGGCCCTGGGATGCCAGAAGGCATGGTGGTTTATGTGCCTTTCCGTTTAAACGCAGTGAATATCGTACCTGGCTCTTGTGCAAAAAGTGTCACGTTCCAGGTGTCGATTGTTGATATCTGCAAGATTACGAATTCAAGTGGATTGCAGGGCGAAGGTGTGGCGGGATTATGGACTCATAATGATCTGGGAACGGTTTTTGACAGCCTGGAGGCTGGCGGACCTGCTCCGCTGAAGATTGTGCGTAACCTGACGACTAAGCCATTACCCGAATCCTGTGGTAAGGGTATGGATGTTGTAGTGAAGCCCTCTGCTGCTCAAATCAACCGTGATATGCCTATCGTATATGAAGGCCGGCAGATCTGGCCTGGCAAAGCGCACAAAAAACACTCATTTGGTCTGCCTCAATAGGCCACGATTAAATGCCGCTCAGGATTGTTCCGCAAGTATTAAAGACCACTCAGTGCGATATTCTTGCCAAGTGTGAATCAATGGTTCCGGGCAGAATTTGCAAATAATTTTCTTCTCTTGTCAGCTACTCCAGGCTGCACATCTTTCTCCCCCCAATCCGGTCAGTTTTCAAACAATGGGCTGACCGGATACTCCAGAGCTTCCTTGATCGCAACCAGCGATAGAACCGCTTCTCTCCCATCAATGATGCGATGATCATAGGAAAGTGCCAGATAGTTGATTGGCCGGATCACAATCTGG
>JABTUQ010000012.1 GCA_015075225.1 Burkholderiales bacterium | reverse complement strand
CGCTGGTCAGGAAAAACCAGAAACTGGAATCCGGTTGAAACTGTTTACCTCAACCCTGAGAAAACATCTCCAACTTCCAGAACTGCAGCATCTGTTTTCAGGTGGGTGGCCTGAAATTCTTAAAATCAGTGACAACTATGTTGACAATTACCGAGAGCGCGTCGTCGATGTTCTTGAAGGCTTGTTCAAACATAGGTAGATCAGTTTTATATTGCCGTTAGTGGGTCAATTTAACATTGCCGGTGACAATCGCGGCCGGATGATTCAGCGCGTCATAAGTGGTAGTGATGTAGAACGCGGTCTCCGGCCAGGTGATCCGGGTATGGTTGCCTGCCGGGTCATACTGGTAGGCACGGGATATTACACACGATCTTTTTTCTTGTCTGCCTGTTCATCCAGAGTGCGTAAATAAGTGAGTTTTTCGCCAATCCTGACTTCCAGACCACGCGGTACCGGCTGATACCAGCCCGGCTCTTCCATACCTTCGGGAAGATAAGTTTCCCCGGCGGCATAGGCACCAGGCTCATCATGGGCGTAGCGGTATTCCCGGCCATGGCCCAGTTCCTTCATCAGCTTCGTAGGTGCATTTCTCAGGTGAACCGGCACTTCGCGGCTTTTATCCTGTTTGATGAATGCCTTGGCCTGGTTGTAAGCGGCATAACCTGCATTGCTTTTGGCTGCAACGGCCAGATAGATGACAGCCTGACCCAGCGCCAGCTCACCTTCCGGGCTGCCAAGACGATCGTAAGTCAGCGCTGCATCATTGGCGATCTGCATGGCGCGCGGATCGGCCAGACCGATGTCTTCCCATGCCATGCGGATAATGCGCCGTGCCAGATAGCGCGGATCTGCCCCTCCATCCAGCATGCGGGTCAGCCAGTACAGGGCGGCGTCCGGATGGGAACCACGGACAGATTTGTGCAAAGCGGAAATCTGATCATAAAAGGCATCTCCACCCTTATCGAACCGGCGTGCATTGCGTGTCAGCACTCTGCCCAAATAATCGGCATCAATATGTGTGATTGCTTCTGTTTCTGCTGCGTTTTGCACCAGTTCCAGCAGATTCAGCAAGCGGCGTGCATCGCCATCCGCAAAACCGGTTAGCAGTTCGACCGCATCACTGGCAAACTGCAAATCCGGCATCGCCAGGCTACAGGCGCGTTCAAATAACTGGTGCAATTCCTGATCGGCAAGAGATCGCAGCGCATAGACCTGCGCACGAGAAAGCAGTGCGCTGTTGACCTCAAACGAAGGATTTTCTGTAGTGGCACCAATGAAGGTGATCAAACCCTGTTCGACATGGGGCAGAAAGGCATCCTGCTGCGCCTTGTTAAAGCGGTGGACTTCATCGACGAACAGCAGCGTGGGCCTGTCTGTGCGTTGCAATGTGATCTGGGCGCGCTCAATCGCTTCGCGGATATCCTTCACACCGGACAACACTGCGGAGACTGCGATGTATTCAGCATCGAAGGCATGCGCCATCAGCCGCGCCAGTGTGGTTTTACCACTGCCGGGTGGCCCCCAGAGAATCATGGAATAGGGTTTGCCGGATTCAAACGCCAGCCGCAAGGGTTTGCCCGGGCCCAGCAGGTGAGATTGCCCGATGACATCATCCAGTGTGCGCGGGCGTAAACGCTCTGCCAGCGGGGCAGCCGGATTTTTGGACGAGAAAAGATCAGTCACGAATCACGTCCACACCATCCGGCGGCGTGAACTGGAACAAATCGGGCGTGAGTACCGGATTCTGTTCAATTCCGGAAAAAATCAGCCAGGTGACCTGACCGAAACTATCGCGCAAAACCATTTCACGCAAATGCCCTGTTTTTGAAAATCCCAGCCGGATCAGCTCAAACGAATTTTCCTGATTCTTGGGTACGGCCTCCAGCCATTCCGTATCACCCTGCACGTCAATTTCCTGCAGGTTGAAATCGCGCTCGATGGTGTTGCCGCCCGCAAGCAGCGCTGCCGGCGTGCTGCCCAGCGCCTGATCAAGCCGGTGTACAGTGACCTGGGCTAGATCCTGATCGTAAAACCAGACTTGCTTGCCATCGCCGACAATCAGCTGTTGGTAAGGTTGGTCGTACATCCAGCGGAATTTGCCGGGACGTTCGAACATCATGCTGCCACCCGCCTTTTTGACAATCTGGAAATTTTTATCGAGCAGTGTCTGGGAAAAATCAGCTCGGAAAGTATGTGCCTTGCTAATGAAGGCCTTGAGGCTTTGCACCGCGCTGGCCTTTGCTGGAACAGATAACAGGCAGGCTGACAACAATACGAAAGTGAACAGTAAACGGGACATATTGAGTTATCCGGTTAGGTTGATTGATGGGATGCAAACGGGTACGGGGGTACGTGACTACTCATCGCGGTTGGGCGCCAGCACTTCGCGATTGCCATTACTCTGCATACTGGAAACGAGACCCGTGCGCTCCATTTGCTCGATCAGCCGGGCAGCGCGGTTATAACCGATGCGCAGCTGCCGCTGCACCAGCGAAATGGAGGCACGGCGGGATTTGATGACAATGCTGACAGCTTCGTCATAGAGCGGATCCGATTCTCCTTCAGCAGATTTGCCGGGTTCGCCGCCGTTTTCGTCAGACAAAACGCCTTCTTCACCCGCCTGAAGAATTTCCTCGATGTAGTGTGCTTCGCCATGCTGTTTAAGATATTCGACCACCTTGTGCACTTCGTGATCTGCCACGAATGCGCCATGAACACGCTGAGGATAGCCGCTACCCGGTGGAAGGTAGAGCATGTCACCCTGTCCCAGCAATGCTTCCGCGCCCATCTGGTCAAGAATGGTACGGGAATCGATTTTGCTGGATACCTGAAAGGCAATCCGTGTCGGAATGTTGGCCTTGATCAGGCCGGTAATCACATCCACCGATGGACGCTGCGTGGCGAGCAGCAGATGAATGCCGGCTGCCCGTGCTTTTTGGGCTAGCCGCGCAATCAGTTTTTCAACCTTTTTGCCGACGATCATCATCAGATCGGCCAGCTCATCAATCACCACCACGATCAGCGGCATTTCCTCCAGAAATTCGGGAGAACCGGGTACCGGATTGAGCGGGTTGGTCAAGGGCTCTTCATTTTTTACCGCTTCGCGCACTTTCTGGTTATAGCCAGCCAGATTGCGTACACCCAGCGCTGACATCAGCTTGTAGCGCCGCTCCATTTCGGCTACGCACCAGTTGAGTGCGCTGGCGGCATCGCGCATATCGGTGACCACAGGCGTGAGCAAATGTGGGATGCCTTCATAAACCTATAATTCCAGCATTTTCTTATCGATCATAATCAGTCGGACATTTTCCGTTGGGGCTTTGAAAACCATACTTAGGATGAAGGCATTGATTGCCACGGATTTACCCGAACCGGTAGTCCCGGCGACCAGGGCATGCGGCATTTTGGCCAGATCGGATACCACGGGACGGCCGCTGATATCCTTGCCGAGTGCAATGGTCAGGGGAGATGGATTATCCGCATAAACTGCCGAAGCCAGAATTTCGTGCAGGCGTACGGTCTGGCGGTTAGGATTGGGAATTTCCAGACCCATGACCGTTTTACCCGGGATGGTTTCTACCACGCGGATGCTGGCGACAGTCAGGGCACGCGCCAGATCCCTGACCAGATTGACGATCTGGTTTCCCTTGACGCCAACAGCGGGTTCAATTTCATAACGTGTAATGACTGGCCCGGGATAGGCAGCCACCACTTTCACCTCCACTCCGAATTCCTGCAGCTTGCGTTCGATCAGGCGAGATGTGAATTCCAGCTTGTCGCTGGACAACATTTCAACATTGTTCTGCGGCTCGTCAAGCAAATGCAGCGGAGGAATGATCGCATCAGGCGAATTAGAAAACTGCGGTGTTTGTTCCCTGGCGTTACGCACAATTTTGGGGGGAGTGGCTTCCGGCATTCCGATATGCAACGGCACTGGCGGGGAAGATGGTTTTCTGATTTCTTCGGTGCGATTATCCCGCTGGAACGGTACGGTTGTTCCGGCATGGCGGTTCAACCAGGCCAGGCACTTGTCCCGCACGGCAATGCAGATTAACTCTATGCCAGTGCCGATTTCTTCGGATAAACGCACCCAGGACACCCCGGTAAACAGGCTGAACCCAACGGCAAGAATAATGACCAGAGCCAGCGTTGCGCCGCTGAAACCAAGCAATGACAAAAGTTGTTTGCTGAGCATTTCTCCCAGCATGCCGCCAGGTGCAGCGGGGAGTGAAATACGCAGTGTATGAAAACGCAACGCTTCGATTCCGCTGCTGGCTACCAGCAAGGTAAGAAATCCGGTGAAAGACAGCATAAGTACACGCGGATCAAATACATTGGCAATATCAATGCGGCGATAACCCCACCAAACGGTTGCAAAGAAAAACACCACCCACCACCACGCCGAAACACCAAAGAAATACAGCAACAAATCAGCCAGCCACGCCCCCGCACTTCCACCGGCATTGCCGATCTGTTGCACTGCTCCACTATGCGTCCAGCCTGGGTCGGTACGGTCAAAACTGATCAGGATCAGCGCAAGATAAAGGGCAACCCCGCTCAGCGCCAATGAAACCGCTTCACGCAATAACCGGCTGATTTTGGGGGGAAGTGGATTGCTGGCGACTTTTTTCGCCATGGGCTTATCGGCAGAACTCATGTACACATCTTTAGCGTCGAAATCATGATCAGCGTAAGCAACGCCACCACGTTTTTCATTTTACGTGCGGTAAAAAAATTACGCTGCTGCGAATCCGTTGAAAGATTCCAGCAGCAGCGCCGGGATGAATGGTATTTGTTTTATTGCTGCCAGACTGACTGGTGGTTTCCCGAAAGACCAGAACATTTTTTCCGGCATCGGGAAAGCAGTCAACTTATTTTTTTGCGGCCTTAAGCAATTCAACAATCTCGGGAAGCTTGGCAAAGTCCAGCGCGGTTTTATCACTGGTAGTCTTGATTGTGGCATCTGCACCTTTGTCCAGCAGCAATTTGACTGTGTCGGTGTTTTCGTTCAGTACCGCCGACATGAGTGCAGTCATTCCATCCTTGTTTTGAAAATCAATATGAGCACCTTTATCCAGCAGTACTTCGATAACCGGGTTCTGGCCATTTTGTGCAGCCAGAATCAGAGCGGTAAAATCATTGGCTGCCTTTAAATCCGGCTGAGCGCCCTGAGCCAGAAGTTTTTCGACGATTGCCTGACGACCGGTCAGAGCAGCCAGAATCAGCGCTGATGCACCATTAGCGTCCTGCAAATCAATTTTGGCACCTTTTGCCAGCAGCATATCAACGATGTCGGCATAGTCGTTCTGCGCGGCCAGGTGCAGCGCTGTCACCTTGCTTTCATTCTGCAGATCTGGTTGCGCCTGATGATCCAGCAGGGTTTTGACTACTCCGGCATTCCCCTTGACTGTAGCCAGCATGAGGGGGGTCAGTCCGCTCTTGTCCTGCAGATTGGGGTTGGCCCCCTTAGCCAGCAGCAAATCAACAATTTCCTGATGGCCGTTCTTGCTGGCCAGCAGCAAGGGGGTGCCACCCTGGATATTTGCCAGATCCACTGCGGCTTTTCGGTCCAGCAATAATTTGACGATTTCCATGTGGCCGTTCTGCGCCGCCACCGATAATGCAGTAAAACCTTCGGGGGATTGCAGATCTGTTTTAATGCCTTCATTCAACATTTTTTCCACACCCGGGGCATCTCCCGCAAATGCTGCCTTGAAAAAATCGACGTTCTTGCTGATTTCAGCATCAGCTTCGGGATTCACAGTGACATTGGCATTGGTATTGGTATTGGCATCAGCAGCGCGGATAGGAGACATCTGCAATAGAAAAAATAAAGCCGCTACGCCCATCAGACAGGATTGTTTCAATCGGGCAGAGAATGTCATGTTTTCAGTAAATTTCATTTGAAAATAAAGTGTGGTTGAAAATCAAAATCTTGTTTCTTTGCAAGACAAACCAGGGAGAGGCATTTTAGACAAGATGCGCTCAATAGGTTCTTGGTTTAGGAGGAAAGGATTCTACAGTCAGCGGTTTCAGGCGCACGGGTTTGTAGTCCAGGCGTTTGTCTTTGCTGAAAAACAGGGAGTGTTTGAGCCATTTCTGATCATCCCGTTCGGGAAAATCGTCACGCGTGTGTGCCCCTCGACTTTCATGCCGCGCTTCTGCTGCAATCATGGTAGCCATGGCCACTTCCATCAGGTTATCCAGCTCCAGCGCTTCGACTCTGGCCGTGTTGAATACCCTGCTTTTGTCGCGGATTTCCGTATGTTTCACCCGTTCGGCAACTTCGCCAATTTTTTCCACGCCTTCCTTCAGCATGTCCGGAAAACGGAAAACGCCGCAATGCGTCTGCATGGTCTTACGTAAAGCGTCGCTGGTTGCGGCCACATTTTCACCATTTTTCTGGGTTTCCAGGCGCAAAAGCCGTGTCAGCGTCTGTTCTGCCGCAGCTTGTGGTAATGGCTTGTGATGGTTGTTCCGGGTCAGATCCTCGATGATCTGGTTGCCAGCGGCACGGCCAAACACGACGATATCCAGCAGCGAATTGGTGCCCAGGCGATTGGCACCATGCACGGATACGCAAGCGCATTCGCCAACAGCATAAAGCCCTGGCACAACCTCCTCCGGGCTGGTTTTATACGGCGCCACCACCTGACCATGATAATTGGCAGGAATACCCCCCATCATGTAGTGTGCTGTCGGAACAACCGGAATGGGATCGACGAGGGGATCGACATGCGCAAACTTGAGTGCGATTTCACGGATGCCGGGCAGTTTCGATGTGATCGTTTCTGCACTCAGATGATCCAGTTTCAGCAGCAGGTGATCTGCTTTGGGACCGCAGCCGCGCCCCTGGTGGATCTCCGTAATCAGCGCACGGGAAACGACATCGCGGCTGGCGAGATCCCTGGCATGGGGCGCATAGCGATCCATGAAACGCTCACCTTCAGCATTGACCAGATAGCCGCCTTCTCCCCTTACGGCTTCGCTGATGAGAATACCGGCTCCATATACACCCGTTGGGTGAAATTGCCAGAATTCCATGTCTTCCAGCGGAATACCGGCCCGTGCCACCATCCCCAGACCATCGCACGTATTGATGAAAGCATTGGTGCTTGCTTCAAAAATACGGCAGGCGCCTCCCGTTGCCAGTAGTGTGGCGCGCGCCTGCAGAATCATGATTTCCCCGGTTTCCATTTCCAGTGCCGTGATTCCCAGCACTTCGCCTTCATGATCACGAATCAGATCAAGTCCCAGCCATTCTATAAAAAACTGGGTATTGGCACTGACATTGCGCTGATACAGCGTATGCAGCATGGCGTGGCCAGTACGATCGGCCACTGCACAGGAACGACTGGCCTGATCCCCGCCAAAATTCAGGGATTGTCCACCAAATGGCCGCTGGTAAATTTTACCGTTCTCCAGCCGGTCAAACGGCATGCCGAAATGCTCCAGCTCATACACCACTTCGGAAGCATGACGGCACATGAATTCAATAGCATCCTGGTCGCCGAGATAATCCGAGCCCTTGACGGTATCGTACATGTGCCAACGCCAGTCATCTTCAGTGATATTGCCCAGCGAGGCAGCAATTCCACCCTGTGCTGCAACGGTATGTGACCGGGTGGGAAATACCTTCGACAGCACGGCAACCTTGAACCCGGCTTCGGATAATTGCAGTGCGGCGCGCATGCCGGCACCACCTGCACCGACGATGACCACATCAAATTTCCTTTGCTTGACTTTCACATCAACCCCACAGAATGTCCAGGAACCATATCAGGTAGCCCAGTAATGCCACAAGAAACGTTATTTGCAGTGTCAGACGAACAGGCATCGGATGGACATAATCCATCAGGACATTACGTACTCCCACCCAGGCGTGCCAACATAAACCGGCAAAAAAAAGTAGTGATGCAATTCTTATCCATTGAATGGAAAAAAGTGCTTTGAATTCTTCATGACTATCCGGTTGATAAACCACCACGAGCGCGATCAGCAGTCCGGTATAACCTGCCATCAGGTAAGGAGTGATGCGCTGCACCAACCAATCTTTCAAACCATAGTGCGCGCCGGTTATAACACGATGGGCCGGTTTTACCATAACCATATTCCTGCCAGTACTGTTAAAATTACGCCTGTCGCCAATACCAGTTTGCTGCTGAGGCGGGCGTGTTCCAGTTGCAGGCCGTAATGCAAATCAAGCATCAAGTGCCGGATACCAGCAAACAGATGGTGCAGAAAAAACCACGTGGCCAGCAACAAAAACAGCTTGCACAAGGGCTGATCCAAACCGGATTGCAGGCTGGCGAAGGTCTCCGGAGATTGCAGCAACATTTGCATCCCGTAAAGAAATAATGGGATCCCCGGAAAAAAAAGCAATACACCGCTAATGCGATGCAGGATGGAAACAATGGCAGGAAGAGGTTGCCTGATTTTAAGCAGATTCAGATATTTAGGGCGTCTTCTCGCCGGATACCGTGCTTCCATAAAATAACCAATCAGGCCGGGTAAGTTTATCGGTGGGTGGATAACCCAATAGTAACTCCAACAAGCACTTTATTTTTCTAGTTTAATCCGTTCCATGCCAGCAGACAACCTGAGCTTCCAGCGAGTATTTATCACGCCTGGCGCGGGTGCGCGCATTGTTTCGGCATATCAATTACGCTAATATAACTTCCCATGACTAAATTTGTCTTTGTGACTGGTGGTGTTGTTTCTTCTCTAGGCAAGGGAATTGCTGCGGCTTCTTTGGCAGCGCTACTTGAAACACGTGGCATCAAGGTAACCATACTCAAGCTGGATCCTTATATCAATGTTGATCCGGGAACCATGAACCCGTTTCAGCATGGTGAAGTGTTTGTAACAGACGATGGCGCTGAAACCGATCTGGATCTGGGGCATTACGAGCGCTTCATCAGTACCAAAATGACCCGGAAAAACAATTTCACCACCGGGCAAATTTACGAAAGTGTAATCCGCAAGGAACGTCGCGGTGATTATCTTGGCGGAACCGTGCAGGTAATTCCGCATATTACCGACGAAATCAAACTGTTTATCCGCAATGGCGTTTCTGACGCACAAGTAGCTATCGTTGAAATTGGCGGCACAGTCGGCGATATAGAATCCCTGCCATTTCTGGAAGCAATCCGACAAATGTCAGTACAGCTCCCTCATCAGGATACCTGCTTCATTCATCTGACCTTGCTGCCTTACATTAGCTCCGCCGGTGAACTGAAAACCAAACCGACACAACATTCGGTCAAGGAGCTTCGCGAAATTGGCATTCAGCCGGATGTACTGCTCTGTCGTTCCGATCGCCCGCTTCCGCTGGAAGAGCGGCGCAAAATCGCCCTGTTTACCAATGTCCGCGAAGAATCGGTTATTTCTGCGATTGACGTGGACAATATTTACAAAATCCCGGCACTGCTACATGAACAAATGCTGGATGAAATCGTCTGCCACAGACTCAATATCCTCGCCAAACCAGCTAATCTGTCCGTCTGGAAAAAACTGGTGCATGCACTTGAGCATCCCGAGCATGAAGTTTCCATTGCCCTTGTTGGAAAATATGTTGATCTGACAGAATCTTATAAATCCTTGTCAGAAGCGTTAATTCATGCCGGAATCCATACGCGCTGCAAAATCCGCATTCACTATATTGACTCGGAAAATATCGAGCAGCATGGAACAGATTGTCTGGCAAACATGGATGCGATTCTGGTGCCTGGCGGATTTGGCAAACGCGGGGTAGAAGGCAAGATCAAGGCAATCAACCATGCCCGCAGCCACCGGATTCCTTACCTCGGGATATGCTTAGGGATGCAACTCGCTGTCATTGAATTTTCCCGAAACTGTCTTCAACTTGAAAAGGCACATAGCACAGAATTCGATCCGGACACACCGTACCCGGTATTGGGGTTAATTACCGAATGGCGTGATCGCCATGGACACATCGAGAAACGCTCTGCCCAGACAGATCTGGGCGGGACAATGCGACTGGGAGGACAGGAGTGCCTGCTAAAACCGCATACTCTGGCACATAACATCTACGGTGCAGATAAAATTATTGAACGCCATCGGCATCGTTATGAAGTCAATGCAGAATTTATCCCTCAACTGGAGCAAGCCGGCATGCGGATAAGCGGTTTATCTGTGGAAGGTGACCTATGTGAAATGATTGAATTGCCTCAATCTGAACATCCCTGGTTTGTCGGTTGCCAATTCCACCCGGAATTCACTTCCACACCCAGAAATGGCCATCCTCTCTTCAAGAGCTATATACAGGCCGCCATCAGCTTTGCCGAGCAACCCGACCCCGGCCATACCAAAACACCGTAACCGCGATGCACGGAAAAATGCCATGACAACCACGACCGGAGACTTAAATAAGCAAGGGTAATTCAGTTATTTTATAAAATTTCTGGCTACCAGAAACGGACATAATAGAAGCACAAAACAGCCAAACAACTGCAGTACGATTTACGAGTATTTTTACCATTTTTTCCATCACCCATTGAACAACACAAGGAAGGCAGCATGAGTGCAATCGTAGATGTAATCGCCCGTGAAATTATCGACTCGCGTGGTAACCCAACCATAGAAGCCGATGTATTACTGGAATCGGGCATGCTTGGGCGCGCTTCAGTGCCATCCGGTGCATCTGTCGGTACGCGCGAAGCGGTCGAACTGCGGGATGGAGATACGCAACGCTATTACGGCAAAGGTGTATTAAAGGCAGTTGAAAGCGTCAACGGCGAAATCTCTGAAACAATCATGGGATTGGATGCCATGGAGCAATGTTTCATTGATAAAACCCTGATTGAGCTGGATGGCACCGAAAACAAATCCAGGTTGGGCGCCAACGCAATACTGGCTGTTTCACTGGCGGTTGCCAAGGCCGCAGCAGAAGAATCCAGCCTCCCTCTTTATCGCTATCTGGGAGGGATCAACGCCAAGTGGCTACCGGTACCAATGATGAACCTGGTTAATGGCGGCGCACACGCAAACAATCGTCTGGATATGCAGGAATTCATGATCATCCCGCTGGGATTGCCAAACCTGCGCGAGGCCGTGCGTTGCGGCGCGGAAGTATTCAGCAGGCTCAAGACATTACTCAATAAAAAAAATCTGCCTACTACCGTAGGTGATGAAGGTGGATTTGCTCCAAGCTTTGCGCATAACGAAGAAGCGCTGGGCCTGATTGTGCAGGCCATAGATGAAGCTGGTTATCAACCTGGTTCCGAGGTGGCGATCGGTGTGGATTGTGCCAGTTCCGAATTTTTCCGGGATGGCAAATATCATCTCGATGTAGATGGGATGAGTCTTACCTCGGCTCAGTTTGTAGATTATCTTGCCACCTGGGTGGAGAAATATCCGATCATCAGTATCGAAGATGGCATGAGTGAACAAGATTGGGAGGGCTGGGGACTGTTGACGGAAAGGCTGGGTAAAACAGTTCAGCTGGTTGGTGATGATGTGTTTGTCACCAATACCCGAATTCTTAAAGAGGGTATCAGTCGCAATATTGCCAATTCCATTCTGATCAAGATCAATCAGATTGGTACACTTACCGAGACACTGAACGCAATCGAAATGGCAAAGTGTGCGGGCTATACCGCCATAGTTTCCCATCGTTCCGGCGAAACTGAGGATACGACCATTGCTGACATAGCAGTTGCCACCAATGCCTTGCAGATCAAAACAGGTTCACTCTCGCGTTCGGATCGACTGGCCAAGTACAACCAATTGTTGCGTATCGAGGAAGATCTGGGCGAGATGGCGCAATATGCCGGAAGATCGGCATTCTACCAGTTGAAGCCATGAAAACCGTAGCCGGACTGCTGGTTCTCCTGATCGGGCTGGCGCAATACCCGTTGTGGTTCGGCAAGGGAAGCTGGCTGGCAATCCTGGAAATGCATGAACAGATTGCTGCATTGCAGGAGGCCAACCAGCGCCTTCAGAACAGGAATACTGTTCTGGAAGCGGAAGTCAATAATCTGAAAAAAGGGTTCGATGCGATCGAGGAGCTTGCGAGGAGTGAGCTGGGAATGATACGCAAGAATGAGCTGTTTTTTCGCGTAGTGGAATATGAAAATAAATAGCACTGTGCTGTGTGTCATGATATGACGCATTTCGCAGATTCTTTCCGGGTAAATGCAGCAAGCGGAGGGATATGGTAATCAAGTGGATACTACTGATCACGCTGGTTTTCCTGGTTTTTTGGTTTTTTAAGCAATTCCGGAAAATACAGAGAAAGTCACCTGATACCACCCGGAAAGTAATCGAGGATATGGTCCGTTGTGCCTATTGTGATGTGCATTTACCAAAAAGTGAAAGCATCGTTGAACGTGGCCAATACTTCTGCTGCGTAAAGCACCGGCAGTTATATTCACAATCCCGACCCGACGATAAATGAGACCTGCTTCAGGATTCCTGGTTGATAATCGTCTATCATTTATGTCACGTACCGTTAATAAACGGTATTCCCGCCTGCGTATCCGTGCTGGAAACTTACTCGTTTCCGACTTGACCATACACCACAAAATTTACTATTTTGTAATATATTTGTCTTGAGTTAGACGTTTGCCAGCCATATCGGGTGTTGATACATTCCTGAGAACCTGTTCAAGGTCTTAATCAAGGGATGCAGTGCAAGGCAGAACTGAACAGCTTGGAATATATAAAACATAAGGGAGTTTCTGAGAAACTACCTGTGTTGCCATTTTTGCGTTAGAAGTCGACTCAAAATGCATAAACTCCACTTTTTACTCGGCGCTAGAGCATTTTTATATCAAGTGTTTACACCTACTTTCTCAGTAGCACCCATTTTTCTACATGAAAAAGTAGCGATTTGTTTATATTTGTACCAAAACCGCTCTAGCGCTTTGCCCTGCGGGCCAATCTCATGGCTGTTCGCTGCGCTTTGCTTACGTCGCCGGCTTTTACCTTGAACTGACTGCCTCACTAGAGCGTTTTTCTTCTAGTTGGAATCGTGGGGATTCCCCTGTGAGTTAAAATAAGAGAGGATAGGGATGGAGGTGAGAGATGCCGAAAGCTTATTCAGAGGATTTGCGCCGCCGAGTTGTAGCGGACACGGACAAAGGTCTGAGTATCAGGGCTGTTGCT
>JABTUQ010000011.1 GCA_015075225.1 Burkholderiales bacterium | reverse complement strand
GCAGCGTGGCGACCCAGTGCCCTTGTTATCGCCGCTACTGGGTTGCTTCACACCTTCGGTGTTCACAAAGACGGCAGTGATGGTGTTACCGGGTTGCTTCCTGATTACTGGGTTACCACGTCAGCCCGAGATTTCCCCGCAATAACAGGTCAATTCGCAAAGACAGCAAGGTAGTTGCGGGATTGCTTCGTTTTTACGGGTCTGCAATGAAGGAATTTGTTATATCGCAGTCTCCCCTGCCATTTTCCCGCTTGACTGCCCATGGCTCCCCAACAAAACTCTTTGTTATACTCGTTCGCATGCAAGTCATCATTATCAGCGGGTTGTCCGGTTCGGGAAAATCCATCGCGCTCAATGTCCTGGAAGATTCAGGATATTACTGTGTCGATAATCTTCCCGCGTCACTGCTCGTCGTCCTCATCAATCATCTGCAAATGCAGCAGCACACGCATATTGCAGTGGCTATCGACATGCGCAGCGGCGAGAACATCACCGTGCTGCCGTGGCAGCTCAAGATGATCGACAAAAACATCCAGACGAGATTCATCTTTCTGGATGCGCGTACTGAAACGCTGATGCAGCGTTTTTCCGAGACGCGCCGCAGGCACCCCATGAGTGATGCAAACATTACGCTGGAAGAAGCTATCCGGCGGGAACGTGAAGCGCTCGCCTCGCTGATAGGGATCGGTCATCATATTGATACGAGCGCGTTGCGGCCCAATGCGCTGCGTGCTTTCATCAAGGATTTCATCGCCGAGAGCCGCAACCTGCCCCAATTAACCTTGCTGTTCCAGTCATTCGGCTATAAACACGGTCTTCCGCTGGATGCCGATCTGGTGTTTGACATCCGCTGCCTGCCCAATCCGTTCTATGATCCACAACTGAAGGAACTAACCGGCCATGATCCCGAAGTCATCCGCTTCATGGAATCCCAGCCGGATGCTTCGAAAATGCTGAGGGATATCAGCAGCTTTCTCAACACCTGGCTACCGGCCTATATCCGGGATAACCGGGCTTATCTCACGGTGGCTATCGGCTGTACTGGCGGGCAGCATCGCTCGGTTTATTTTGCAGAAAAGCTTGCGTTGCATTTCTGCGACGAGGCACATGTGCTGGTACGTCATCGCGGCCTGACAGAATACAATCAGCACTACGCGCGCAGGTAGTCTTCTTTCCTTCCCAGCCAGCGCTGCATGTGGCGCTGCGCTTCGTGCGGATAATCGCGCAGCATGTCTTCAGCAACATTCCGCGCCATTTCGAGCAGATCGGCATCTTCTTCCAGATCGGCAAACCGCAACAGGGGTACGCCACTCTGGCGAGTGCCGAGAAATTCTCCCGGGCCGCGCAGCAGCAGATCCTGGCGGGCGATTTCGAAGCCATCGCCATGTTCAAAAATGATTTGCAGCCGTTTACGCGCTACTTCGGATAACGGCTGCTGATACAGCAGCACACACACACCGGCGGCTGATCCACGGCCGATCCGCCCGCGCAACTGGTGCAGTTGCGACAATCCCATGCGTTCAGCGTGCTCGATCACCATGAGCGAGGCATTGGGGACATCCACCCCTACTTCGATCACGGTTGTGGCTACCAGCAGCTGTACCGCTCCCTGACTGAATTGCGCCATGATCGCGGATTTTTCCTCGCTGCCAAGCCGGCCATGAATCAGAGCGATGCTGAGTTCGGGAAAGGTCTGGCTCAGCATTTCGCAGGTTTCCACTGCGGTTTTCAGCTGCAATGCCTCGGATTCCTCGATCAGCGGGCACACCCAGTAAGCCTGTCGGCCAGCCAGGCAGGCTTCGCGGATACGCGCCACGATTTCATCGCGCCGGCTGTCGTCTATCAACCGGGTGACCACCGGTGATCTGCCGGGTGGCAGCTGGTTGATGACAGACACATCCAGATCGGCGAAATAGCTCATGGAAAGCGTTCGTGGGATGGGGGTGGCACTCATCATCAACTGATGCGGGATGGATACCTCGCCGCCTCCTTTCAGGCGCAGGGCCAGCCGCTGCCCCACACCAAAACGATGTTGCTCGTCGATAATCACCAGCCCCAGCCGGTTGAACTGTACGGTTTCCTGAAACAGTGCATGCGTGCCAATGACAAGCATGGCCGCTCCGGTTGCCGTTCTTTCCAGCTCTTGCTGGCGCTGGTTTTTTTTCTGGCTGCCGGATAACCAGCCCACGCTCACCCCAAGGGGAATCAACCAATCTGACAGCTTGCGAAAATGCTGCTCGGCCAGAATCTCTGTTGGCGCCATGACCGCAACCTGATAACCATTGCCGATCGCCTGCAAGGCAGCCAGCGCCGCTACCACCGTTTTGCCACTGCCCACATCGCCCTGCAGCAATCTCTGCATAGGATAAGGCTGTGCAAGATCCCTGCCGATTTCAGCCACCACCTTGCGTTGTGCATCAGTCAGGCCGAATGGCAGCACTGCCAGCAGCTTCTGCTGCAAACCGGCCTGCTGCGGCAACGCAGGCGCCTGCTGGCTGTGCCGCTGGTGGTAATGACAACGCAGTGAAAGCTGCTGCGCCAGCAATTCGTCGAACTTGATCCGCTGCCAGGCAGGGTGGGAACGCTGTTGCAGGGCCGCCATCGGCACTCCGACAGGGGGGCAATGCAGCAAGGACAGGCTGTCTACGAAGCCGGACAACTGGCAGGCAGACAGGATGGTTTGCGGCAGGATTTCCTGCAACAGTTGTTTTTGCTGCAAACGAGCAAATGCCTGGGTAATCAGGCGGGAGAGTGTGCGCTGCGGCAGCCCTGCCGTCACCGGATAAACCGGTGTCAGCGTGGTTGCCAGCGGCAGATTGTCGCGTACCACCCGGCATTTCGGGTGCACCATCTCTGCTCCCCGGAATCCGGCCCGCACTTCGCCCAACACACGCAGGCGCGTTCCCGGTGACCAGGCAACTGTCTGGCTGGCATAAAAACTGAAGAATCGCAGGCAAAGCGTGCCGCTGTCGTCGCTGATCCGGCATACCAGCTGGCGGCGCGGACGAAGCAGTATCTCCTGCTCAACCACCACGCCTTCTACCTGAACGAGATTTCCCGGGATTGCTGCGCTGATGGGTATCTGCTGTGTTTCATCTTCATAACGCAGCGGCAAGTGCAACACCAGATCAGAGATCGCTGAACAGGCCCAGTTTTTCGAGTTTCTTGCGTAAGGCTTCATCCAGCGAACCAAAAGACGACACGGCCAACGGGGGAATGCGGAAGGTGTGAAAGTGTTTATTTATCCAACACCACCACGGCATCCATTTCCACCAGCGCGCCACGCGGCAACGCTGATACACCAATGGCGGCACGCGCAGGATAAGGCTGGCTGAAATGCTTGCCCATGATTTCGTTTACTTTGGCGAAATTGCCCAGATCAGTCAGATAAACGTTCAGTTTGACTACATCGCCCAGATTACCGCCGCTGGCCGAGATGACTGCCTTGAGATTGGCAATGACCTGTTCGATCTGGGCATCGATCCCCTGCACCATGTCCATGCTGGCCGGATCAAGCCCGATCTGGCCGGAAAGATATACGGTTTCCCCGCCTGTCACGCGAATCGCCTGGGAATAGGTACCGATTGCCTGCGGGGCATCGCCGGTACTGATTGTGAATTTGCTCATTCTGACTCCTCGGATAGTACAATAGGATAAAAAACCGGTGCCCGCGCAATATAACCCATACCGATAGCGGGCTTAACTCTCAACTCACCATCAATTCATGCAGAAACTTGTCATTCACGGGGGGCACAGGCTCCAGGGTGAAATCAGTATTTCCGGTGCCAAAAATGCCGCCTTGCCGTTATTGTGCGCATCGCTACTGACCGCCGATACACTGACCCTGCAAAACATTCCACACCTTCGGGATGTCACCACCATGCGGGCATTGCTCGAACAAACCGGTGTGCGCATTCTAGCAAATGAGCCGGGTACTGCAGAACTGTCTGCCGCCAGCATTACCAACCCGACAGCTTCTTACGACATGGTGAAAACCATGCGGGCTGCCATTCTGGTATTGGGCCCACTGCTGGCACGCACGGGGCAAGCCTATATCTCCCTGCCCGGAGGATGTGCCATCGGCATGCGTCCGGTGGATCAGCATATCAAGGGGTTGCAGGCGATGGGCGCTGAAATCAGTATCGAGCAAGGCTATATCCGTGCCCAGGCCAGCCGCCTTACCGGCACACGCATCGTCATGGATCTGGTCACGGTCACCGGCACGGAAAACCTGATGATGGCGGCCACACTCGCCTCCGGTACCACCATTCTGGAAAATGCCGCCCGCGAACCCGAAGTGACCGATCTGGCAGATTGCCTCATTCGCATGGGTGCAAAAATCGAGGGTGCAGGCAGTGACATCATTGTGATTCACGGAGTGGATCGCCTGCACGGCTGTTCGCATACCGTCATGCCCGATCGCATTGAAACCGGCACCTTCCTGACCGCAGCCGCTGCCTGCGGCGGCGATCTCACCCTGACCCGGACACACGCGGATACGCTGGATGTTGTTCTTGGCAAACTGACCGAGGCCGGCGCATCAATCGAAACAGGCGAGAGCTGGATTCGTTTGCGCATGCAACAACGACCACAGCCGGTCAGTCTGCGCACTGCACCCTATCCCGCTTTTCCCACCGACATGCAGGCGCAGTTCATGGCTATGAACTGCATCGCCGACGGCACTGCCGTCATCACGGAAACGATTTTCGAAAACCGCTTCATGCATGTGCAGGAACTCAAGCGGCTGAATGCGGATATTCAGGTGGAAGGCAATACGGCGATCGTGCGCGGTATTCCCCGGCTGGATGGCGCCAGTGTGATGGCGACCGATTTACGCGCTTCAGCCTGCCTGATCATTGCGGGCCTGGTGGCGCAGGGCGAAACCATTGTTGACCGGATCTATCACCTGGATCGGGGCTATGAACATATTGAACGCAAGCTGACTCAGGCTGGCGCACAAATCACGCGCACCAATTAAAAACCCCCGTTATGCGGGGGTTTTTAACGACAATCTGTTGACTGAATCAGTCTTTCAGCAGGGATGGCGGGTTGTAGCTGATAACGATGGTAGCCAGGCGTTTGTTCAGACCCATCACAGGGACAACCAGTAATTTTCTGTTGTTCACATCCGATTTGACCGTAACTGTTTGCAGGCCAAGAATTTCCTGGGGATAAAGGCTTGCAGCTTCTTCACTTTCCAGTTTTTTGTCAGTTGATACCAGCAATTTGCCTTCGTCACTGATCAGCACAACACGTTCGGTATCCCTGGTTTTAACCAGCTCGGTCAAATACTGGTCAATCTGGTCCAGATTGTTGCGAATCAGCTCGCCACGCACAGCCCATGCCAACACCTGCCCAAACCGTTCTTCTTCTTTTTTGTATTGGTTATCCGCATATTCGCGCGCTTTTGTAACCAGTTCCTTGCTCTTTTCCTCAAGCTGTTGCGCAATCCGGGCTTCGCCTTTTTCCAGTCGGGATTCAGCCTGATTAACCGCAATTTGTTTCCAGATAAACATCAGCAGCAATACACCCAGAAAAACCAGCAATGCCCAGGAAGGCAGCTGCTTGTTCTGCAGGTCGGCAATCGGCGCAAACTTGTTGCCCAGAATATTGAATAATGAGGCGGGCTTGGTCCATTCGATCTTGTCTTTGGACTGATCGCCCTCGTTGTGCGTGTATTGATCCGACATGAATTGCTCCTTCTTAATAAGTGACTCGAATGAAAGGCGCTAATTATCCACCATTCCCAATCACAGGGAAAGCAGCGCCGTCAATAAACAGCGCATATTATGCATATGTGTTGCGAAATCTGCCAGTCGATTCCTGTCCGCTTGCGGGTAAAATACGGGGTTTCAACAAACAGCAGGCATTCCCGTGGAAAAAGACAAAAAAACCTGGTCGGGCCGTTTCAGCGAACCCGTCGCATTACTCGTGCAACGCTATACCGCATCAGTTGGATTTGATTACCGGCTGGCCGAGTACGACATTCAGGGTTCGCTTGCGCATGCACGCATGCTGGCTGCCACCGGCATCATTCAGCCTGTCGATCTTGCGGCAATCGAGCAGGGATTGACACAAATCCGGGAAGAAATCCGGAATGGCCAGTTTGAATGGCAGCTTGAACAGGAGGATGTCCATCTGAACATCGAACGGCGTTTGACCGTGCTGGTGGGGGATGCTGGCAAAAGGCTGCATACAGCCCGTTCGCGCAACGATCAGGTAGCCACTGACATCCGGCTTTATCTGCGCGCTGCCATCGACGAAATTACTGATCTCATCCATGCTCTGCAGCACGTACTACTGGATCTGGCAGAGCTGCATGCAGCAACGATCATGCCCGGATTCACCCACCTGCAGGTGGCGCAACCCGTCTCCTTCGGGCACCACCTGCTCGCCTATTACGAAATGTTGCAGCGCGATGGACAGCGCCTGCAGGATTGTCGGAAACGGGTCAACCAACTGCCACTGGGCGCAGCCGCGCTGGCCGGCACCAGCTACCCCATCAATCGGCAGCAGGTTGCGCAGGAACTCGGGTTTGACGATATTTGCCACAACTCGCTGGACGCCGTTTCCGATCGCGATTTTGCCATCGAATTCTGCGCCAGCGCAGCACTCGTCATGACGCACCTTTCCCGCCTGTCGGAAGAACTGATTCTATGGATAAGCCCGGCATTCGGTTTCATCCGGCTGGCAGACCGGTTCTGCACCGGCTCATCCATCATGCCGCAAAAGAAAAACCCGGACGTACCCGAACTGGTGCGTGGCAAAACCGGACGTATCAACGGCCATCTGGTCGCCTTGCTGACATTGATGAAATACAACCATTGGCGTACATAACAAGGATAACCAGGAAGACAAGGAGCCGCTGTTTGATACCGTCGATACCCTGAAGGATACCCTGACCATTTACGCCGACATGTTGGCCGGCCTGCATGTCAACCCGGAAGCTATGCGCCAGGCAGCGCAGCGCGGTTATGCCACGGCCACTGATCTGGCCGATTACCTGGTCAAGAAAGGTACGCCGTTCCGCGATGCGCATGAGATTGTGGCCCAGGCAGTGCGGTTTGCCGAACAACAGGCGGTGACCTGGAGCGAACTCTCTCTGGCCGATCTGCAGCATTCTCTGTAAACATCGAACAGGATGTATTTGCGGTACTGACGCTGGAAGGCTCCACTGCAAAGCTGCAATCATTCCGGTGGTACGCACTGGGCACTTGGTACGCGCGCCATCTGCTGTGCCTGTTCACTATTGCCCGGATAAGAAGGAGTAGCCAGAAACCCGCGAACGAAAACAGAAAATGCAACAGGGATTACCGCATACGGCCACACCACTGTGGGCAACCATTGCGCGCGAGATTACGCAACATACCCAGCAGCCATTCAACCCGGATCACATTTCTCCGGCAGGCGTGGCCATCAACCAGACCTTTGCCGTTCACGCTGCTGATCAGTCATTTTTGTCAAACTGAACCGTGCGGAATATCTGGCCATGTTTGCAGCCAGAGGCAGCAGGGTTGAGATGCGCAACGCGGCCAGTCTGCGTACCCCGGCGCTTGTAGCCGAAGCGGACATGGCCATGCCTGGCTGGTGCTGAATATATCAGCCTGCAGCAGCAAAATGCAGCCGCACTGGGTCACGGGCTGGCGCAGATGCATCAGGCTGATTCGAAGATTCGGCTGATCCGCGATAACACCATCGGTCGACCCGCAACCCAATCCGGCTGAAACCGACTGGATTGCATTTTGGCGGCAGCACCGCCTGGGTCACCAGTTGCGCCTCGCCCGTAAGAGAACGGCCACCGGCTCGCTGCAACCACCGGGAACGCCGTTGTCAGCATTGCCGCATTTCTTTACTGGCTGCTACACGCCGCAACCTTCACTGTTGCATGGGATTTGTGGGGAAACCTTGCTTTCGATGATCAAGGACAACCCGTTTTTTCTGATCCGGCGGTTATTATGGTGACCGGGAACAGATCCTGGCGATGACGGAGCTGCCTCGGTGGATTCCCGGCCAGTTTTATGCCGCGTATCATGATGCCTGGTCGGATACCGGCGTTATGCCACCGCAGCAACTGTATAACCTTTACCATATCCTGAATCACCTCAACCTGTTCGGCCGCAATCAAAGCCAGGCAGAAACCATGATGCAACAGCTTCTGGCCGGATAAGACAAACCAAGGCTATGTAACACTTCACTATTGAATGAGTTGTCGAATGCATTGAGCTATAGAATGAGGGTCCAATGACGATCAACGGAATTCAAAGATTGATGATTCAATAGAACGCGATGAGCCGTCATCAACGAGAGCAACCGCGAAAAGTGCTGGCAGAAAAGAGGATACTGATGAAGTCATCGCACTGATCGAAGGCCATCAGCCTGACAAACTTGCTTGTCCCGATTGCAAATCTACTGAGCTATATCGCTGGGGAAATGTCAGTCAATTGCAACGTTATCGTTGCCGCCAATGCCATCGCACGTTCAATGCGCTCACAGGCACGCCACCGGCACGGTTACGCCACAAAGATAAATGGTTTGAGTATGAGCAAACCCTGATTCAGGGATTAAGTATCCGTCAATCAGCAGATAGCTGTGGATAGCCAATACAAGCTTTAAGTGGCGTCATCGTTTTCTGCAAAATTCCGCAGCTCGTCAACCCGGCAAAATGAAATGGTATTGTCGGCCGATGAAACCTATTTTCTGGAACTTTAAAGACAGCGTCGGTTGCACCCAGGTCTGCACGCAAGCGAGGTGGAAGCTGACGAAGGGACATCAAGAACAGGTACCTGGTATTAGTGGTACGGGATCGCCATCGCAGAAACCGCCAGCTGTATACTGCAAGGCACCAGTACCCAGCAAATTGAACCAGCGCTTATCCCTCTGTTAAATAAGGCCATCCTGCACTGATGGGTTACCCACGTGCTAAACAAATTACCCGGCAGGCAAACATTGCTCATCGCCCGGTCAATATCGCTGCAGGTCAGCGCGTGGATAGAAAACATCTATCATGTTCCAGAATGTCAATGCTTGGCGACAGTCGACTCAAACAGTGGATGAAGAAATTTCATGGAGTGGCAACACGCTATCTTGGGAATTATCTCGGTTGCATGAATGATTGACCGTCTCGGCCAAAATTACGCCAACGCTTTGTTTCCTCGCATCCTTGGGAAACAAGGCAGTTTCAACAATTAATTATAACATAGCCAACCTTAACGCACCCAAACAACGAACAGGTTCATTGGTCAGTCACAGCAGTCGCAATAAAATCAGGCCGGGAAAGAAAAAAGGAGCAACGTGTCACCAATCCATGTTTTCAGCAACACAATCAAGCCGATATCTGCAATCCGCCTTGTCCGCCACGCGGATCGCATGCGCCTCCCGGCAAAGCAGCACATTCACTAACCACAAGGATCTTCAACCAAGTACGACCAACATCGTCAAGCACCTCGCCAATCTTGAAAACATCCGCAGAAGAACATCCGACAATCCGGTCCTGACCAAAGCCGTCCACAGCTTCAGAAAACTGGATAGCGTGGCCCAGGCACTCGATTGCTGGAGCAACTAAACGGTCCTATGCCACCTATGTTACCTGGTGGCCAATGATTGCCGTACTGGGGACCTTTCATCGGAAAATCGACTTCATCAACCCTACCAACCTGACGCCAGTACGCACCGGCAATCAGGCGGTTCTACAAGTTCACGGTGATCTGCTACAGCCGTCTTGATGAAGTCAAGACCTTGCCTGGCGTGGCGCTTGATGCCGATCCGCGTTTTCCGCCCTACCAGATCAGCCAAGCATTGATGAAATTGCCGAAGCTGGCCGCAGCGCATTGATGCTCTGGCATTCAGCTCAAAACCGCCGTCACGAATAGATTCGCGGCAAAATCTGATCGATTCCCGGATCTGATGCTGATAGCCAGCGCACCTCCACCCTGCGACTCACGCAACACATCATTGACTCATCCGATCTGGTGCCTGTGTTCTTCGATGCACGCCATCCGGAACCCGGCGCCATGAAAGATACGCTGAATATCTGGTTGCCTCCACCATCAACCGTCCGGATGCCAACAAGTTTTGGCATCTCAACGCAGATTGATGTAACGGCGAAGGAAGATAATCCGAAGAAGTCTCCGCCTGGCAACGTTCACTGGCGCAGCCGGATTACTAGCCGGCCGCTTCTACCGGATCTATGACAAGGAAGCTGCCAGCCCGATTGAAGATCCCTAGATCCGGGAGCGTTTCGAACAGAAACGCGAAGAGGATATGGCCGATATCAGCACACGCATGCAACAAATCGAGATTGAGCGCTCTTACCGTATCGCCGCCATGCTGGAACAAACGGCCAACACAATCGAAAACCAGGTGGTTGGCAAACTGGAAACCGTCATTGACCAATGGAGAAACCAGGTATTTACCCTGGACGGCATACTGATCGGTTTGCTGGCCGCATTGACCGGCATTGGACTGACCGTGACGGAAAGCTGGCATCTGGCCAGGGAATGCATTGAGGGGATCTCTGCTGGCGGTGTACTGCCGATCCTCTCGATCGTACTTGTCCTGGGTGTCATCGGCTATATTCACTTTGCTGTGCGCAAAAGTATCGCCCGCAGCATCCTGAAACAGCTGCCAAAAGAATTTGGGCATGATCACAACGCCGCCCGGCAATTCTGCCGCGCCTTCAGTAAAAGCACGGCCGGCTACCGCCCCATGTTTCTGAAAAAACCTGCTGGCTGGAATACTACCAATCGCCGCATCCTGGCTGAAGTCAAGGAAGATGCCAACGACTACATCCAGATGCTGAACGATCAGTTCACCAATCCATCCGGCCATCAGGAGCAGCAGGAGCAAAACCAGTCCGCCGCCGGACAAGCCTGAGCGACCGCTCTCCAACCCACACCCTCTGCCAGATAGCAACACCGGCAGAGGGTTGTTTCTTCAGCTAATCCATCATGTCATTCCAGGGTGAAATTACCCATTTATCCCAGAAAGGTCTGGGAGTAGTACAACATCCAGAAAACGGCCTTTCCTACTTTGTTGCCGGTACCTGGCCAGGCGACATGGGCGAATTCGAGATTACCGATCGCGCCCTGAACAACAAGAAATACGGCTACGCCCGGTTGCTTCGTTTAATGCAACCTTCCCCCCAGCGCAAAACACCCGAATGTCGGTTTCTGGGCTTTAGTGGCAAGGAGTGCTCCGGCTGCCCGTGGATGATTGCCGACTACAGCAGCCAGCTGGAACAAAAGAAAAACCGGTTTCTGCACGCCATGCGCCGTGCTGGCTTCAACCCCGATACGCTGGATGCCAGATCAGTACACCCCGCTCCCAGTCAATTCGGCTACCGTAACCGTTTTCAGGTCAAAACCGATGGCGAGAAACTGGGCTTTGTCGCCGAAGGCTCGCACCATATCGTCCCGATTGAAGATTGCCTGATTCTCAACGACACCTGCCGCCAACACCTCCACGCCCTGCGCCAACGCCTGCCCAATCGCGCATGGATACCGGCACCGGGTAACAACTGGAATTTCATCGATCTGGACGATCAGTCACCGGTAGAGCCCGTGTTGCTCAACCGGAAACAGCCTTTCCAGCAAGGCAACCGCGCACAGAACCAGTGGATGAAAACATGGCTGGGAAACAAACTGGAACAACATAGTCCTCGGCGAAAAATTGTGGAGCTGTTCTGCGGATCGGGCAATTTCACTGAAGTCATCGCACAAACCGGGTGTCCGGAAATCCTGGCTTACGAAGCGGATTCCCAGGCAATTACAGCGCTGCAGCAAAAACAATTACCCAACGTTACAGCCAGAACAGCCGATCTTTATCATCCGTTTATTTGGAAAACCCTCAAAAAAAGCATCAGAAATGCTGACACCCTGGTGCTGGATCCTCCCCGCTCCGGGCTGAAAACCCTGCAGGGATTTTTTGACACCTTCGCTGCGCTTGAAACCATCTGCTACATCTCCTGCGATCCGATCACCTTCGCACGCGATGCCTGGGCATTCTGCAGGCACGGCTGGGAACTCGCCGACATCCAGCTGGTGGATCTGTTTCCACATACACCGCATGTCGAAATCATGGCGGTTTTCCGCAAGCACTAAACTATTCCATTCGCTTGCCGAAGAAGACTGATTAGCCCGTACCAGCGCGCACGCATTGGCGTGTATCCAAATCAGCCTTTATCAAGAGTGAATAGAAAATGACGATACAACCGGAAAATTTTCGCACACTGACCGAGTGGACCCGTTTTCTCGGTGAAGTGGAAATTCCCGTTCTACGGAAAACCGCCAATGATCTGACAGCACTCCGCAAACTGGAATCCAGCCCCAGTGCCCGCGATGCTGCTCTCATCATCAGGCGCGACCCACTCATGACGGTCAAATTGTTGCGTCATCTGCAACAACACAAACACAAGCGCCAGCAGCAGGAAATCATGCAGGTCGAACAGGCGTTAATCATGCTCGGGGTGGAAAATGCGCTCAATCAGGTTGCGGCCGAACCTCTCGTGGAACACCTGTTGCAAAGCCGCTCAGCCGCACTGCTCCATCTGCTGCAATTGATACATCGTGCACACACAGCATCCGGTTATGCGTTTGAATGGGCCGTGCGCCTGCACGATACCCGTTTTGAAGAAATCCGGGCCGCCGCACTGCTGCACGATATTACTGAAATGCTGCTGCGCTGTTTCGTTCCGGACAAAATGCTCGAAATCGACAAATTGCAGCAACAGGATAAAGCCTTGCGTAGCACTGCTGCCCAAAAAACGGTGCTCGGCTTCTCAATACAGGATTTGCAAACTACGCTGATAAAAACCTGGGGATTACCCGAATTGCTGATTATGCTGATGGATAAAGAACAGGCTGCACATCCCCGGGTGCGCAATGTTGTGCTGGCAGTCAACCTTGCCAGACACAGCGCCCAGGGCTGGGATGATGCCGCCTTGCCGGACGACTACACCGCTATCAGCGAATTACTGCGTATTACACCAGCCGAAGTCAAAACATTGGTACACAACACTCACGGCTAACCATAACATCACAAAATTTGTACCATCGCGATCAGCGGAAGCGCCGTGGCGATCCCTGATTTCAGGGTACGCCCTCAGATACGAACAGCCTGTTTGACCGTACCCGCCAATTTGGCCAGGATACGCCCGGCCATATCTTTCAATGGCACGATTTCATCAACGGCGCCCATCGCGATTGCTTCCCTCGGCATACCGAATACCACACAACTACCCTCATCCTGCGCCAGGTTATAGGCACCAGCATGTCGCATATCGAGCATACCTGCTGCGCCATCCTTACCCATCCCCGTCAGGATTACACCAAGGGCATTTTTCCCGGCGCAATGGGCAGCAGACTGAAACAACACATCAACAGAAGGGCGATGACGATTGACCGGATCCGCCTGACTCAGCTCGGTTACATAATTGGCGCCGCTTTTTTTCAGCAGAAGATGAGAATGACCCGGTGCAATATAGGCATGACCCGGCAGCACCCGTTCCCCCCCCTCCGATTCCTTGACCCGGATTTTGCATACCCGGTCCAGCCGTTCAGCAAAGGAACGGGTAAATCCTTCCGGCATGTGCTGGGCAATCAGAATGCCGGGACAATCCGGTGGCAGGTGAACCAGTACATCCTTGATGGCTTCGGTACCTCCCGTGGAAGCGCCAATGATGATCAATTTCTCGGTAGAAATACCATAATGGCGTGCAATCGGCGCTACGACTCCGTTCGCCGTACCTTGTCCATTACCGGCAACCGGTTCCAGACGGCGGACACGCGCCCGGCTGGCGACACGAATCTTGCCGGCAATCTCGTCAGTATAGGTTTCAAGACCGTTGCGAATATCCATTTTGGGTTTGGCGACAAAATCAACAGCACCCAGCTCAAGCGCCCGGAACGTGGTTTCCGAGCCTCGTTCGGTCAGTGTGGAAACCATTACCACCGGCATGGGCCGCAAGCGCATCAGCTTCTCCAGGAATTCCAGCCCGTCCATCTTCGGCATTTCCACATCCAGCGTCAGCACATCCGGATTCAATGTCCGGATCATTTCGCGCGCCATGATCGGATCCGGAGCCACGCCAACCACTTCCATATCCGGTTGCGAATTGATGATTTCGGATAACAGCTTGCGGATCAAGGCCGAATCATCAATGACGATTACACTGATTTTTTTCATGCATCACCTCTCAATTTTCACAAGAGCTCAACTGAATTTCCGGCTGCGCCGCAGACAACAGCAACCGGCTGTAATTCTGTTCACGTTCAACAATGGTATCGTTACGCGAGACATATAATTTCTTTTGCAACACCCGGCCGTTTTTAGTAAAAAAGTGGATCTTGCGCGGGCACTCGCCTTCCAGATCCGCTGCCAGAATGGGAATACCCCGTTCCGCCAGATATTTTTTTACAAATTTTGCGTTTTGTGAGCCGATTGCCGAGGACACCATGGCACGCTGCACGTTGCCACCGCCAAACACCTTGGCGGCCAGATTTTCCTTGCGGGCGCCATTTCTGAGCAATTCACGAATCAGAATATCCATCGCGTACCCGCCAAAACGCGCGCATTCCTTCTGGATCCCCTGATCATCCTCTCCCTTGGGCAGCATGAAATGATTCATCCCCCCCACACCACTCTGGTTATCAAAAATACAGGCCGAAACACAGGAACCCAGCACCGTGCTCAGCACCATATCCCGGGTGGTGACAAAAAATTCCCCAGGCAGCAATTTCACAGCCTCCATATTCAAGCGCTGATCGAAATAAAAATTTGAGGCAATCTGGGGATTGATCATATTGGGCCATTGCTATCCAGTAATTTATCGAACCTTTCTAGGAAATCTCTGCAAAACCATTTGCATTGTCATTTTTACGTTAAAAATCAACTCAAAAATCTCATTTATTCCGCGACAGCCAGAACCAGGGAAGCGCTGATTTAATCGCAAATTGTCATTGCGACTGCGAATACAATGAAGCAGGAAGCAATCCGGCAATACCACCACTGCAGTCTTTGCGAACACCGAAGGTGTGAAGCAACCCAGTGATGGCGATAACAAGGGCACTGGGTCGCCACGCTGCTGCGCAGCTCGCGAAGACGGAGTTAGTGGATGCGCAGCTCGCGAAGACGGAATAAAAAGAGAAAATTCGCGAAAACAGAGTGAAAAAATGGAGACAAACAGGGACTCTATTGCCATCTATTTCACCACCGGTTTATAAACCGTCCGGTCGATCAGTTTGATCAGATCGGCGGCATGCTGAAACACTTCCGAATGACCCATGAACAACAACCCATCACTATCCAGTAACGGCACAAATTTCTGCAAAATCCGGTATTGTGTCGGCTTATCGAAATAAATCATGACATTACGGCAGAAAATGGCATCAAAAGGCCCGCGCATCGGCCATTTGGGATCCAGCAGATTAAGTTGCCGGAAAGTCACTAGATCACGCACCTCCTGTCGTACCCGGGCATAGCCAGCCGTGTCGTTTTTACCTTTCATAAAAAAACGTCGAACCCGCTCCGGCGTCATCGAATCCAGCTTGTCGAGGGAATACACCCCTTCACGCGCCGTCGCCAGCACATCGGTATCAATATCGGTTGCAAGAATACGAACAGGAGGCTTGAGTGATTCAAAGGTTTCGATCATCGTCATCGCCATTGAATAAGGCTCCTCCCCGGTGGAAGCCGCGCTGCACCAAAGCTTCATGGTTTGGCCGGGCTGCCGTTTTTTTACAAGATTGGCGAGGATGGGAAAATGGTGCTCCTCACGGAAAAACGATGTCAGATTGGTGGTCAACGCATTGACGAAGGATTCCCACTCCGCATCCTGACCATCTCTTTCCAGTCGTTCCAGATAATCATCAAATCCCCTTGAACCCGTCGCCCGCAACCGCCGCGACAGGCGGGTATACACCATCTCCTGACGATTCTCCGCCAGAGCAATACCGGCACGCGCGTAAATCAGTTTCTTCACGCATTCGAAATCACGCGGGGAAAAAGCATACTCGCGTGTGTTTTGTTCACTGGCTGTGCGTACATTCATGGCAAATAACCCAAATAAAACAAATCTTCCGCTTGGATTTGACTAAAACCCGGCAAATTATTCCTCCAGCACCAGAATCTTTCCGATCCTCATCTGGCATCGCATCTTCAATCTGCACATCGCAGGCTGCACTACACCCACACCATCATTGCGCCGCCCTCAACCCGACATTAAAAGCTATACGCATCCATCAACCCCGTCTTCACGGGCAGCACACCCGCCAACCCCGTCTTCGCGAGCTGCGTAGCAGCGTGGCGACCCAGTGCCCTTGCCACCATCACTTTCTGGGTTGCTTCACACCTTCGGTGTTCGCAATGACAGCAGCGGCGGTGTTACCGGATTATTCCATCCCTGCAATTCGTAACGATGGCGTTTTCGTTTTCGCGAGCCGTATCACGCTCACTTCCATCTTCGCGATCTGCTCATCCACCCCCGTCTTCGCGAGCTGCGCAGCAGCGTGGCGACCCAGCGCCCTTGCCACCATCACTTTCTGGGTTGCTTCACACCTTCGGTGTTCGCAAAGACCGCAGTGGTGGTGTTACCGGATTACTTCATCCCTGCAATTCGCAACGATGGCGTTTTTGTCATTGCGAATCACGCAGGCAATCGGGCAATCACTATCAGGATCAAAACTCTTCCCAGTTACCTTCCGTGCCGGTAGGCTTAGGAGCAGATGATCCCGGAGAGGCAGCTTTCCTGTTGCTCTTCGCCTGCGGCAGCCGTTCGACGTTGGTTGCACGGTTCGGGCCCCGGCGTTCGATCATTGGCTGGCTGGCCGATTGCATGGATGCCATGCCTTGCTCCAACTTAAAAACAGCCACCGCGCGGGAGAGTTGATCCGCCTGTTCACGCATGGATTCGGAAGCGGCAGCAGCTTCTTCCACCAGTGCGGCATTCTGCTGGGTGATTTCATCCATTTGCGTAATAGCCTGATTCACCTGTTCGATACCTATGCTCTGTTCGTGCGAGGCCGCCGAAATTTCTCCCATGATGTCGGTCACGCGCTTGACTGACTGCACGATCTCCTCCATCGTCCGGCCGGCCTGATCGACCAGCTGGGTGCCGTCTTCCACTTTCATTACCGAATTGCCGATCAGCTCCTTGATTTCCTTGGCTGCAGCTGCCGAACGTTGCGCCAGGGTGCGTACCTCGGTCGCTACCACAGCAAATCCACGCCCCTGTTCGCCGGCACGTGCCGCTTCCACTGCCGCATTCAGCGCCAGAATGTTGGTCTGGAAGGCAATGCCGTCGATCACACTGATAATGTCAACGACTTTTTTCGAACTTTCATTAATGGCACTCATGGTCTGTACTACGTCACCGACAATTTCCCCTCCTTTCACGGCCACATTGGAAGCGGAAGCCGCCAGTTGATTGGCTTGGCGGGCGTTGTCCGCGTTCTGTTTCACGGTTGAAGTCAATTCCTCCATGCTGGCGGCAGTTTTCTCCAGATTAGACGCCTGCTGTTCGGTACGCTGTGAAAGATCGACATTGCCATCAGCAATTTCTTTTGAAGCGGTGGTAATCAGTCCGGCAGCATCCTTGATCTGCCGGACAATACCCGCCAGCTGATCCACTGTTGAATTCGAATCTTCCTTCAGTTTGCCCAGCATGCCGTGATAATCACGGGTGATATGCATGGTCAGGTTACCCTGTGCCAGTGCTTCCAGCATGGTTACCAATTCGCCCAGCCCCTGGGAAGTGCTCTCCATCAGCCGGTTGATCCCTTCCGCCAGCTGCTTCAAAAATCCTTCCTTGCCAGCCAGCACCAGGCGTTTGCTGAAATCTCCCGCCACACCTGCCCGGACAATCTCCATGATTTCTTTTTCAACTGTCAGCTCCTGCGTGCGATCGCGCCACTCCACCACGGACCCCGCCCGTTCTCCAGACTCACTGGTCACCGGCATCAATATCAGCGAGTAGGTTCGCTCTCCGACTCTGACGTTATCAATCTGCTGTTGCCCGGCCAATGTTTTCAATTGACCTTGCAGTGAATCGCATATTTTTGCCTCGTCCACCGGATTCGCCAGAATTTCCCGCACTGCGCGGTTCATGAAAATGATCATGCCGGAATTATCTGCAATCATCACCGCCGAAGTAGCAATATCGAGCGCATTGCGCACGCGCAGATTTTCCACGTTCATCCGTTTTGTCTCGGTAAAGTCGATCCCAGCTCGGATTTGCATAGATTTAAGCGCCTCGGTCAGCCGCCCGATTTCATCATGACGATCCACTGTAATCTGACTGGTGTAATCGCCCTGCGCCATTTTCTCCAGATGATGCACCAGCGTATCCACTGGCTGACGGATGCTTCGGTATAACAAGGCACCCAAGCCTGCTGTGAGACAAACGCCCGCGCCCATCCCGGCCAATGCCAGTTCAAGCTGATCCAGCCACAACAACCCGGCAGAACCCGCCATGGTGAATAACGGTACTGCACCCAACCCGGCAATCCTGGTTTTCAGGCCGAGATGATGCAGCTTCTCTCGTAATGACCCCAACAGGCTATCAGCCACCACATCCCCGGCCACGATCCGTACCCTGGCCGTTCCGTCCCGCATCTGGCGATACAGTGTCTCGGCCTCCTGAATCTGTTCGCGCGAAGGTTTGCTGCGTACCGACATGTGCCCAGTAATCTTGCCATGCTCCTTGATTGGGGTTGCATTGGCATACACCCAGTAATAGCTGCCATCCTTGCTCCGGTTCTTGACCATGCCGCTCCATGGCCTGCCCTGTTTGATCGTATCCCAGAAATCCTTGAATGCTTCCTGCGGCATATCCGGATGGCGAATGATGTTATGCGCCTGTCCAATCAGCTCCTGTCCAGTGAAACCACTCATTCTGATGAAAGGCTCATTGATATAGGTAATTACCCCCTTGGGCGTCGTCATGGAAACGAGGAATTCACCATCCTTCATCTCATGCTCTACGTTAGTAACCGGCATATTGACTCGCATGATCCAGCTTCCTCTATAAATTATGTTATTTGCTTAAACAGGCGCACAAGCACACTTGGTAATCCCTGCCTCGTCCGGGCAGTTTTTTTATTATTCCGAGTTACATCATTTTCGTCCTGATACTGAGCTGCACCTACCTCCACCGTGTTATCTTGCGCCGCCCTCAACCTGTCATTACAAGCTACGCATCTACCAACCCCATCATTGCACCACCCTCAACCCGTCTTTGCGAGCCGACCGCTGGTCGCGTGGCAATCCAGATTTCTTTCTTCATCACTGGATTGCTTCATCCCTGCAGGATTCGCAATGACGGCGTTTTCGTCATTGCGAATCACGCGGGCAAACGGGCAAACGGGCAATAACCATCAGGATCAGAACTCTTCCCAGTCACCATCTGTGCCGGTGGGTGCCGGGGTTGAAGCATTCGTGGAAGTAGCCCTTTTGGTGTTTTTCGCCTGTGGCAGTCTTTCAACATTAGTTGCACGATTGGGGCTGCGGCGTTCGACCCCAGGCTGACGGGCTACCGGGGTTAATGCCATGCCTTGTTCCAGCTTGAAGGCGGATACGGCGCGGGAGAGTTGATCCGCCTGTTCGCGCATGGATTCGGAAGCGGCGGCAGCCTGTTCCACCAACGCGGCGTTCTGCTGGGTGATTTCGTCCATTTGCGTAATGGCTTGGTTGACTTGCTCGATACCCTGACTCTGTTCCTGCGAAGCGGCGGAAATATCGCCCATGATGTCGGTCACGCGCTTGACCGACTGCACCACTTCTTCCATCGTCCGGCCAGCCTGATCGACCAGCTGGGTGCCGTCTTCCACCTTGTGTACCGAGTTGTTGATCAGCTCCTTGATTTCGCGCGCGGCTGCTGCTGAACGCTGTGCCAGGGTGCGCACTTCAGTAGCCACTACGGCAAATCCGCGACCCTGTTCACCGGCACGCGCTGCTTCCACCGCTGCATTCAGCGCGAGGATATTGGTCTGGAAGGCAATGCCGTCGATCACACTGATAATGTCCACAATTTTCTTGGAGCTGTCGTTGATCGCACTCATGGTTTCCACCACCTGACCAACAACCTCGCCCCCTTTCACAGCCACATCAGAAGCAGAAGCCGCCAGTTGATTGGCCTGGCGGGCATTGTCCGCATTCTGTCTTACGGTCGAGGTCAGTTCTTCCATGCTGGCAGCCGTCTCTTCCAGATTGGCAGCTTGTTCTTCGGTACGTTGCGAGAGATCCGAATTGCCATCAGCAATTTCTTTCGATGCGGTGGTAATCAGTCCGGCGGCATCCTTGATCTGTCGGACGATATTGGCCAGTTGTCCTACGGTGAGGTTGGCGTCATCTTTCATGGTGGCAAACATGCCCTGGTATTCACGGGTAATTTTCTGGGTCAGATCGCCATCGGCCAAAGCATCCATGATGCGGATGACATCCTCCAGACTGGTTTCGCAGGTCTGCATTAGCTGATTGAGATTACTCACCATGGCATGGAACTCATGCTGGTATTTGCCGGCATCCCCCCGGCGGGAGAAATCCCCTGCCACTGCTCCTTCCACCAGATGCGCGATTTCGGCATTGATGGCCTGCATACTGGCCCTGACCTTGTCCATTGCTTCGGTCACTTTTGCCTTCTCGCCGGGCAACCGGTCCATTTCCACTGACAGATCACCCTGCGCATAGCGTGTAACAACCTCCACCACTCGCATCTTGACAGCGATATGCGCTGCTACCAGTTCATTGACCGAACTGGCCATTTCTCCGTAACTGCCAGAAAACTGGTTGGCCGGTATCCGGTAGCTGATTACTCCGGCTTCGTGCTGTTGGCTCATTTTTTTCTGGGCAGCAACAAAACTGTTCAGCACCTCCACCATTTTGTGCATTGACTGCATCAATCTGGAAATCTCGTCACGGCCAGTGACTTCAATACGCTGATCCAGATGACCGTTGGCAATCCCCTCTGCGACCTGAACCGCCTGATGAATCGAATGACTGATTCCTCGGATCAATAGAAAACCTATCCCACCCGCCAGTAGAATTCCCAGTACGATCAGACTGATTGTGGCCGAAAAAATATTGGAGGTTGTTGCTTGTAAATGTGCATATTCTTGTGCAGTCACATTTTCCTGCAATCCGATCAACTGCATTAACGTGCCATGTACCGATTCATATTTGGGAGCAGCATCCTTTAAGGTGTTATCCATCGCAGCATCAAAATTACCATTGATGGCAAAGTTAATCGTCTGGTTACGTGACGCCTGGTAAGCCTTCCACTGCTCAATAAAACGGCTGGCCAGCACACTTTCTTCCGGGGTCATGTGTGTAAGACCATACTTCCGCCAAAGTTCGGTGATTTTGGCATCCTCGTCGATTACCTCTCCCGCCCGCTGCCGGGAAAGATCAGCATCACGTAAATTGGCCGCCATTAACGCATGCATGCGCACTTGCTGCAGGCCATTCAGTACTTCTGAAAAATGACCAAGCACCACCACCCGATCTTGGTAAATCGTTTCCAGTTTTTCCTTGGATTGATGTAATCCATACAATCCTACTGATCCCACACTAATCAGCGCTAAAGACAGCAGGCCGACTATAAAAATCAGTCTTGATTTGATTGTCATGTTTTGCAACATTTTTACTCCCGATTTAAAGTGACTTGCCTTAAAAATATAGTGATCTTGTAATAGTAGATTGGAGCCGCCTGGTTATTTCACCGCCTGCTCCAGAATTCCCATGTCAGGGCTGCTCATGAGTTTCTCGATATCCACCAGAATCAGCATGCGCTCTTCCATCGTACCGAGCCCGATGATGTATTCAGTATCAATCACCCCGCCAAACTCCGGCGCAGGCCGTAGTTGTTCAGTATTAAGATTGATTACATCTGATACACCATCCACCACAATGCCAATGACGCGGCCGGACAGATTCAGGATGATGACCACGGTAAACTGGTCGTAATGCGCTTCGCCCAGATTGAATTTGATACGCATATCGACGATCGGGACGATGACACCACGCAGATTGATTACACCCTTGATGAATTCAGGTGAATTGGCAATGCGGGTGATCGTGTCATAGCCGCGTATTTCCTGGACTTTCAAAATCTCGATTCCGTATTCCTCCTTGCCCAGACGGAAGATCAGGAATTCACTGCTGGCAAGATTTCCAATCGGGTGATGTGAGTCCCCGGTGGCTGCGGCTTGTGTCAACGACATGGTTTGCTCCTCAGTAATGTGACGAATTGGCTGCCAGTTTTATCGGCTTTTCCAGCCGGAATTTGATCAATTTTTATGCTGCATTGATCATTCTCTGTTTTGTGACATTGACCAGCCCGGCAGCGTCGAGAATCAGGGCAACACTGCCATCTCCCATGATGGTGGCACCGGAAACACCCTGTACCCGGCGGTAGTTGCTTTCCAGGCTCTTGATCACCACCTGATGCTGGCCAACCAACGTATCGACAAACATGGCGGCCTTGCTGCCCTCGGCATCGAGGATGACCAGAATGCCTTCGTGAATCTGCTGCACAACAGGTTCGATATTGAAGATTTCATGCAGGGCAATCACCGGCAGATATTCCCCGCGCACCTGCACCACCCGGCCCTGGCCGCGTATGGTGCGAATATCCCCGGCTGCGGGCTTGAGCGATTCGGTGATATACCCCAGCGGAATAATGAACATCTGATCGCCCACGGCGACCGACAATCCATCCAGAATGGCCAGCGTCAGCGGCAGGCGGATCGAGATTCTGGTTCCCTGTCCGGTTACCGAGTTGATCTCCACCCGCCCATCCAGCCCCTCGATATTGCGCTTGACCACATCCATGCCCACGCCCCGGCCGGAAACATCCGTCACGACATCGGCAGTAGAAAAACCAGCTTCGAAAATCAACATCCACACTTCCTGATCGGTCATGTTTTCGCTCACCGGCAATCCGCGACTGCGCGCTTTTTCCAGAATTTTTTCCCGGTTCAGTCCACCGCCGTCATCGGCCACTTCGATGATGATGCTGCCCCCCTGATGAGAGGCACGTAATGTAATGGTGCCGCGCTCCGGTTTGCCCAGCGCCTTGCGTTTTTCCGGGGTTTCAATGCCGTGATCGAGGCTGTTGCGAATCAGGTGAGTGAGCGGATCGGTGATTTTTTCAATCAGCCCTTTATCCAGTTCGGTACCTTCACCCACGGTTTTGAGATCCACCTGCTTGCCCAGCTTGGAAGCGACATCTCTGACCACCCGGGGGACACGGCTGAACACAAAACTGATCGGCATCATGCGGATGGACATGACGGCTTCCTGCAGATCGCGGGTGTTGCGTTCGAGCTGGTTCAGGCCGTTGAGCAGTTTCTCGTAAATGACCGGATCAATCTGGCTGGCGGTCTGGGCCAGCATGGCCTGGGTAATCACCAGCTCACCCACCAGATTGATCATTTGATCCACTTTTTCCACGCTGACACGAATGGAGGAAGATTCACCACTGGCTGCAGCGGATGATTCGGCCGACGCTTTTGTGCGCGGTGCGCTGGTGGTTGCGCTGGTGGTTGTTTTGGCAGGTTGTTTTGTTTCCTGGCTGGCAGCGGTTGCCAGTTCGGACGTAACAGGCGGCGCGGTAGCTGCTGCGGATGTTACAACTGGTTCTGCTACGGCCTGTTGTGCTTCAACCTTTGCAGGAACCGGATCAGCAGCAGGCGATTGCACCTGATCTTGTCTGACTGACGGTTCGGGCGTGATCGCGTCTGCTGAGGATGTGTCTGCCGTTTTACCGGCTACCTTGATGATCAAGCGAGTGGGATCAACCAGGAATGCGAGTGATTCCCAGACATCTTCCTCACTCACGCGGGTGGCAAGCTGCAATTTGCATATCTGACCATTACCCGGCCCGGTCAGGTTGACCAGTTTTCCCTGCTGCGCCAGATCAGCCAGTAATTTATCCATCACCGGTTTGGCGAGATTGTCGCAGCCGAATTCAATCAGATAAGTGGTTGCGCCTTCCGGATCAAATGCATTTTCGGCCATCTCCCGGGTTTGTTCGGTCTCATCGGCTAATTCTCCTGCTTCGCTGGCGACAATCTGCTCTTCTTCGGGGGGTGATTCCATGGATGTCATGGGAACAGACGCCGGTTCAACCATGGCTGCGCTGTCACCGGTATCGTTCTCCAGCTCTTTCAGTGTGCGAATGATGGTTTCCACTTCTGCCGGATCAGCCGAATCATTACCCTTGTGGCCTTCCAGCTGCCTGACCAAAATATCCCTGGCATGAAGAAAAGCATCGACCATCTCGGAACGCAGTTCGAGTTCATCCTTGCGCAACCTATCCAACAGGGATTCGAGCACGTGGGTGAGCTCTGTCATATCGGCAAAACCAAAGGTGCCTGCTCCGCCTTTGATTGAGTGGGCAACGCGAAATATCGCGTTCAGATCTTCCGGATCGGGAGACTGAACATTCAGCCTCAGCAGGCGTGTTTCCATCTCTGCCAGCAATTCACCCGCTTCCTCAAAAAATATCTCGTAAAACTGTTCGAGATCAGTGCTCATAGAAGGCCTCCTGTCTGAAATTTGCAACAGATTACTGCAGCAAAATTAGTATGTAATTTCGAACAAACCATGAAACCGGCTTTAATTCCATTCATTCCAAAACCGGCAATAACATGCAAAGATGCCTGTTTTAACGTGTTCCCCCTCTGAAAACCGGAAGTGCAGGGTAATATCGTGGAGAAAAAGATGAGCGAAGAAGCCAGATGCAACCGGAAATCGCATTGCAAGCAAACTACATTCACTTGTAATATCCCCATCACTAAGGCGTTATTTATATTTCGGAAATTCAGGCGATAACTTAAAAATAAAAAATGACCAATCACACATACATCATCCGTCAGCAGGATATAAATGCAGCAATCACTTTTATTGATCGTCAGGTGAATAAAAACCCCGAATGGCTCGGCGAGACTGAATCCCTGCGAATGATTGCCGAACAGGAATACCTTCAGGCGAGAATAGAGCAGATGAATTTCAATGCGTGGTGCCAGAAATGGCTGAATGAAAACCAGTGGGCAGAAATCAAGCAGTCTATTTGCCTGGCCCGGGGTCGGCAGGAAATAAAATCAAGATATATCGAACCCGACAAAATGATCAGCGTGACTCACCAGGCCTGGCAAATCCTTTCCGCGATCGCGCTACAGGATCAGGCCACTTTGTCCGAAGTCATCATCAACCGGCTGGGCGGCAACAATGCAGTCGTCAGCCAGCCTCCCAAATCGCGCTATAATTTGACCAGTTGACCGCTCGCCGGGTGGAAAGAAACATACCCGGCAATAATAAATTCACTCAACCTGCACCAAGGAACCTTTGATTAAATCCCACATAGCGGCTGGCTCATGGAGGGCCCGATCAGAGATTTCCCAAGGCAGGTCATGTTGACAACCTGTTCCTGGTAATGATCACTCAGTCTTTGCTCTTGACTCATCCTCTGGTTAACTGCCTGAATCGTCTGACCGACAAATCGCCCCGGGCAAGACAACGACTACAGGCGCATCGCCATAAAACCGTGCTGTTCCGCGTTGATTCTCTGGCCGATCTGTATGTCACCATCACACCAGAAGATTATTTTGCGACCGCCAGCAGTGGCGTAAAGGTAGCAGTCATTCTCGATATTTCCGCCAGTCTCGTTCCGCGCATTGCCGCCGGTGACAGCTCGGTGTTTGATGAAATCGTGATTAGTGGCGATCCAGATCTGGCCGGAATCCTGTTGCATCTGGGCAAAATTTTTCAGGCTGACGTTGAAGAAAACCTGAGTTCACTCATCGGCGATGTGCTCGCCCGGCGCGTTACCGCAACCGGACAGGAACTGGTGCGCTGGCATCTGGATGGTCTCCATAACCTGTCGCACGCACTGGGTGAGTTTCTCACCGAGGAACGCAATGTGGCCACCGGCAGAGCACGGTTTCAGCTGCTGGCATCCGATATTGAACTGTTACAACAACAACTCTCGCAACTTGAAGGCCGTGTTTCCGCGCTGATTCCTTCATTTTCTCTAATAGCAGGAAATCTGCCCCGGGCCGGACGATGACTGCGGATCAAACAACGCAGTTCCGCCCTGCATTCCGCACGATGACCGGTTTTTCCTGCTGCTCATTTCATTAAACCGGTTTATTACGACATGCGTTTTTTTCGCTTGCTTACAATCATCCTGATCGCCTTCCGTTTCGGTCTGGATGAAATCCTGATCAACCAGATCCGCCTGCGTTCGCTCAAGGTGATTTCTGTCTTGCTGCCGTTCCGCTCCCGACTCAAGCTGCCGCGTGCGGTCAGGTTACGTCTGGCACTGGAAGCACTGGGTCCCATTTTCATCAAATTTGGCCAGATGCTCTCCACCCGGCGGGATTTACTGGCAGAGGATTTTGCCGAAGAACTGGCATTCCTCCAGGATCGTGTCCCCCCTTTCCCTTCGGATCAGGCCATCAACATCCTGGAGAAGGTTTATGGCAAGCCGGTACATGAAGTGTTTCTCGAATTCGATCATGAGCCCATCGCCAGTGCATCGGTCGCCCAGGTGCACTATGCCGTGCTGCAGGATGGCTCGCTGGCTGCCGTCAAGATTCTGCGACCCACCATCGCGCCAGTGATTGCGCATGATGTGGCGCTGATGGAAACCGGTGCCTGGCTGCTCGAATCGATCTGGCCGGATGGCAAGCGGCTGAAGCTGCGTGAAGTTGTGGCGGAATTTGCCCGGCATCTGGGAGATGAACTTGATCTGATCCGCGAAGCCGCCAACTGCAGCCAGTTACGACGCAACTTTGTGGACTCCCCTCTGTTGAAAGCGCCGGAAGTGTATTGGGATTACTGCCACCCGGAAGTCATGGTCATGGAGCGGATGATCGGCACACCGATCAGTCATGTCGCCACACTACGCACTAAAGGCATCGATATTCCACAACTGGCCCGCATGGGCGTGGAAATTTTCTTCACTCAGGTATTCCGGGATGGCTATTTTCATGCCGACATGCACCCCGGCAATATCTTTGTTGGCGATGATGGACGCTATATCGCTATCGATTTCGGCATTATGGGCACGTTGAGCGACCAGGATAAAAATTATCTGGCGCAGAATTTTCTGGCCTTCTTCCGCCGCGATTACCGCCGTGTGGCACAGGCGCATATTGAGGCCGGCTGGGCACCGAGGAACACGCGGGTAGATGACTTCGAGGCAGCCATCCGTGCCGTGTGTGAACCGATTTTCGACCGGCCATTGAAGGAAATCTATTTTGGCCGTGTGCTGCTGCGGCTGTTTCAGGCATCCCGCCAGTTCAATGTGGAAATTCAGCCACAGCTTGTGTTGCTGCAAAAAACCCTGCTCAACATTGAAGGCTTGGGTCGCGACCTCGATCCTGATCTCGATCTCTGGAAAACCGCCAAACCTTTCCTGGAAAACTGGATGGCCGAACAGATCGGGTTACGCGGACTGCTCACCCATCTGCAAAAGGAAGCGACCAACTGGGCGGTTATCCTGCCGCAATTTCCCCGCCTGATGCATTACAACCTCGATCAGGCACGTGCCCAGAATCTGGAAGACAGACTGGCTGAGCTGGTGGCACAGGAGAAAAAACAAAACAGGCTGCTGGTGGTACTCGCACTGCTGCTCGCAGGATTATTACTCACCAGAATTTACCTCTAACCCGGCAGCTGCCGCAGATACTGCGCCGCAAAAACTTATCATTACCGTCTTCACGCGGAACGCAGCGACTTGGTGATCCAGCACAAAAACTGTGCCCACGATTGTCCTATAACAGTTAGGGAGCCTCTAATTCCATTTCTAAATCAAGACTGACTTTGTCGGCTTCGCCTTGCCGTATTATTCATACTGTCTGCGGCTCGCCTTCGTGTCATTTTTGATTTGGAATTGGAATAAAGAACGTCAGCAAGGCAGCCATCTCAAGGCGATAACCGGCAAAGAAGCGGAGTGTATACGTAATAAATGCGCATTTTGTGAGCCGATGTTTAACGTAGAAAGACAACGCAGGTAGCTGTTCAGAGGTTCTTCAGGCCAATTGTTTCCATTGGCTGAGCGTCTGTATATTAGACAGGTCATTTTGCTCAGCTTGCTGTGCCTTATAAAGATCCCACCTGATTTTCAGGTTAAGCCAGAAATCAGCCGAAACACCAAAAAAATGAGCTAAACGCAGTGCTGTGCTGGGTGTAATGCCACGTTTCCGATTAACCAACTCATTCACCCGCTGATAAGGAACGTGAATCGCATCGGCTAACTCACGCTGTGTAATATTCATTGGATGCAAAAACTCTTCTATCAATATCTCGCCTGGGTGCGTTGGCTGCCTGTGTGCAGGCATACGAACCATATTTCACCTCTAGTGGTAATCAATTAATTCAACTTCATCAGGCCCCATTTCAATCCATTTAAAGCAAATACGATACTGCTCGTTTATACGAATGCTGTATTGACCCTTCCTATCGCCGGATAAGGCTTCCAGCCGGTTCCCCGGGTGAGCGGTTTCATAAACGGCTCTACGGTGTTCCGGTTGCAGAACATCGGGGTTGGCATGGCGCCGGGCGGGAGCTACAAGGCAAATCGCGCGATGGTGAGTTGTTTTTTATCATGCCTATGGTTCTTGTGGCTAAGAGCAAATACATTGGAATCCATCATTGCAAGCAAGCCCGGGCTGACGTGGCAACCCGGTAATCAGGAAGCCTCGGGTACGAGTACCGGGTCAGCATCGTTTATGCTGTCTGTGAGTACAAGTGCATGGATCGCAAGGGCTCTATCCATTCCTTCAGAGTTTCCCAACCCGCCAGAATCAATTTTGCTAAAATCCGGCTTTTTGGAACAAAGTCATGGCGTTACTTGAGTTGCGCAATGTCACCCGGCGCTTTGGCGACTTCACTGCGGTCGATTGCGTCAATCTGTCGATTGAGGCTGGCGAGCTCTTTACCCTGCTGGGCCCGTCCGGTTGCGGAAAAACTACATTGCTGCGCATGATTGCCGGATTTGATGTACCCGATTCCGGGCAAATCCTGCTGGATGGAAAGGATATTGCCAACACCCCCCCCGAAAAACGTCCGATTCACACTGTCTTTCAGAGCTACGCCCTATTTCCGCACATGACCGTGGCCGACAATGTGGCCTTTCCGCTCAAAATGTCGGGAAAAGCACCCGATGAAATTAAAAAACGAGTGGAACAGGCATTGGCAGAAGTACAACTATCCAGATTTGCCCATCGTTTTCCACATGAGTTGTCCGGTGGACAGAAGCAGCGGGTAGCATTTGCACGCGGGCTGATCAACCGGCCACGATTGCTGCTGATGGATGAACCACTTGGTGCGCTGGATGCCAAACTGCGGGAGGACATGCAGCGCGAGCTGATCAACCTGCAAAAGGAAGTCGGCATCACTTTCGTCTTTGTCACCCATTCGCAGGATGAGGCGCTGGCACTATCGCAGCGTATCGCGGTCATGAACCAGGGCCGGGTTGAACAGATTGGGGAACCTTCGGTGATTTATGGCCAGCCAGCCAACCGTTTCATCGCCGATTTCATCGGCAAGATCAATTTGATGGAAGCACAGGTAACGCAAGTTTCTGGCCAGGATATGACGCTGGAGGCCGATAAACTCGGCACCACCACGCTGCCGCTCAAACAGGGAGTGAACGTGGGTGACAAGGGTGTCATCGCGATTCGCCCGGAGCAGATCAGTGTGCACGCACCCGATAAACAGGCGGAACTGCCTCACGCCCATTCCGGCAAAGTGCTGGATTTTCTCTATGTGGGGGATGTCACCACCTACATCGTCGAACTGGATTGTGGCATCCACATGGAAGCCCTGCTGGCCAATTCCGCGCCTGGTCGCGCCCGTTTCTTTGAAGTGGGTGATCCGGTCATTGTGAGCTGGACGCGGGAAGCCGCCCAATTTTTGCTGAACTGATCATGAATAAACTCCGCCTGACACGCTGGCTGGTGAGCCTGCCTCCGACGCTGTTCCTGTTACTGTTCTTTGCAGCACCCAGCCTGCTCATGATCGTAACCTCGTTCCGTTATCCAGGAGAATTCGGCGGGCTGGCTCCCCTGTCCGCACTGGAAACAATGACAGGCGAAGGAGATTCCGGCTTGTATGGCCTGACACTGGAAACCTACCACTTCTTTTTCAGCGACATCCTTTATGCGGAAATTTTTCTGAAATCGTTTGCCGTCGCCACGCTCACCACCCTGATCTGCCTGATCATGGCCTATCCGGTCGCCATGCTGATTGCCAAAAGCGAGAAAAAATACCGCAACCTGATGATATTGCTGGTGGTATTGCCATTCGCCAGCAATTTCCTGATCCGCATTTATGCCTGGATGATCATCCTGGGCCCGGAATCGGCATTCAGCCACTTCGTCAATAATATCCTCCAGATGCTGGGTTTCGAACCAGTCATGCTGCTGTTTTCTCCGTTTGCGGTGATTGTCGGCATGGTTTATGTCCATCTGCCGTTCATGATCCTGCCGCTTTATACCAATCTGGAAAAACACGATCCGGTATTGCTTGATGCCGCACAGGATCTCGGTGCGAACCGCTGGCAGCGGTTCTGGCTGATTACCTGGCCGCAATCGCTGCCGGGTGTGTTTTCCGGCGCAGCCCTGGTGTTCATCCCGGTTCTGGGCATGTTTGCCGTACCGGATATTCTGGGCGGCACCGGCGATATTCTGATCGGCAACCTGATCAAGGATCAGTTTCTGGGTACGCGCGACTGGCCGTTCGGTTCCACTCTTTCCATCATGCTGATGCTGACCGTGCTATGTGTAGCCGGGTTATCCATGCTGTTGGCGCGGCCGCGCACTTCCCGGTAATTCAAACAAACGATCATGAAACGCTCCAATCTGACCCTGTGGCTTGCCGCCAGTCTGGTTTACATCTTTCTCTACATCCCGCTGATCATCGTGGTGGTGTATTCGTTCAACGATTCCCGCCTGAATGCGGAATGGGTGGGCTTTACACTCGACTGGTACTACAAGCTGTTCCAGAACGAGGAAATGCTGCTGGCCGCGCGCAATTCTCTGATCATCGCTGTCAGCGCCAGTCTGCTCGCCACCACGCTGGGAACCATGGCAGGTCTGGCGATACACCGCTTCCGGCTCAAATTCCTGCCGGTGCTCGCCTTCACTCCCGTGGCCATGCCGGAAATCCTGCTGGGCGTATCGCTGCTGCTGTTCTTTCTGCAAGTGCTGAACCTGACGCTGGGTATGTTTTCGATCATCATCGCCCACGCCACCTTTTGCATCGGTTTTGTCGCCATTATCGTGCGCGCCCGTCTGCAAGGCATGGATGAAAGCATTTTCGAAGCCGCACGCGATCTCGGTGCAACACCCTGGCAAACCTTCCGGTTGATTACCCTGCCGCTGATCCTGCCGGCGGTAGTTGCAGGTGCGTTGATGTCGTTCACATTGTCAATCGACGATTTCGTCATCACTTTCTTCACCAAAGGCGTTGGCGAGCCAATTCTGCCCATCCAGATCTATACCATGATCAAGATTGCCGTCACCCCTGAGGTCAATGCGATCTCCACGCTGCTGATGCTGCTGACCCTGGTGCTGATCATCCTTGCCAACCGCCTGGATGCCGGTATGTTGCAGGGAGACAAGAAATCGTGAAGATCCGCTGCGCCCTGACTGGTTTCCTCTGCCTGCTGGCTATTACATTAGCTAGTTGCACGCCTGCAGATAAAACGGCAGCACACTCAGCCAACCCCAAAGACAACATCCTGCGGCTGTTCAACTGGAACAACTACATCAGCCAGGAAACGGTCGAGCGCTTTGAACAGACGTGCCAGTGCCGAGTAACACAGGACTATTACTCGGATAACGAGGAACTGCTCGCCAAACTGGCCGCTGGTGCAACAGGCTACGATCTGCTCGTTCCCACCGGCAATGCCATGGACACGCTGATTCACCAGCACGCCCTGCGCGAGCTGGACAAATCGCAGCTTCCCAACCTGAAAAATATCGATCCGAACTACCTGGGCACTGTATTCGATCCGGACAACCGCTATTCCGTGCCCTACGCCTACACCATCACCCTGCTGGGGTTCAACCGTGAAAAACTGGCCGGACTCGGACTGCCCACCAATAGCTGGGCAATCATCTTCGAACCCAAATATTTGGAGAAACTCAAGGGACGCGTCACCGTGCTCGACAGCCAGCGCGAGCTGATGGCAGCAGCATTGAAATACCTGGGGTATTCCGCCAACGATACCGATGAAAACCACTGGCAGCAGGCCAAGGCGCTGATCATTCGCGCTAAACCTTACTGGGCTGCCTTCAGCAACACCAGCTACATCCGCGAGCTGGCCGTGGGTAATTTGTGGGTCGCCCACGGTTATTCGAATGATATGTTCCAGGCGGCCCAGGATGCGAAAAAAACAGGGCGCCACTTCAGCGTCGATTTCACTATTCCGAAAGAAGGCGCGGTACTATCGCTCGATAGCATGGTGCTCCACCAGAGCGGGCGCCGACCGGATCTGGCGCACCGTTTCATCAATTTCATGCTGGAAGGGCAAAATTCTGCCGAGCTGACCAACCTGACCGGCTCCGGCAATCCCAACCTGGATGCCCGACCGTATATCCACACGGATATCGTTGCCAACCCGGCCATTTTTCCGGATGCAGCACAAAGTGCCCGGCTGGAAATGCTGGAAGATATCGACCACACCCAGCGCCGGCTGCTCAGCCGGATCTGGACAGAAATCAAACTAAGGTAAAACACATGCCCTACTATCAGCACCATGTTTTCTTCTGCACCAACCAGCGTGCCAATGGCGAACGCTGCTGCAACGACCATCACGCCCAGGAAATGCGCGACTACGCCAAGGCACGCATCAAGGCGCTCGGTTTATCCGGGCAAGGCCAAGTGCGCATCAATAACGCCGGCTGCCTTGATCGCTGCGACCAGGGCCCTGTCATCGTCGTCTACCCGGAAGAAGTCTGGTACACCTATGTGGATCAGGAAGACATCGACGAAATCATTGAATCGCATTTGCAGAACGGAAAAATTGTCGAGCGATTGAAGATCTGAGCGCTTCTATTTTATATAGGTGTCCGATCCCGGGGCATGGGTATATTCAGCAGGGGCGAAAAATACCAGCACAGTCAGTTCTTCCGTAATGTCATAAAAACAGTGATCAACGCTGGCTGCTACAAAAATAATGCTGCCAGCCGCAATCTGTTGATGTTCGTTCCCCACCCGCATACTCGCCTTGCCACGCGCCACGTAATAAACCTCATCTTCTGTATGTGGTACCTGCAGATCGGAGGATCCGGCAGGCAAGGTATACATTCCCATGCTCAACGATGGCACCCGTAGAAATTCCAGATATTCCTCACCCGATGCCTTCTGACTGGCAATCAGATCTTGCAGCTTGTATATATCCATGTACAACAACACTCCTGATCAGATCAAAACAATTATTTGCCAATAGCTACAAACCGCCATGATATCCCGATTACCCGCCCCTTCCGTGTGGCATGGCCAAACAGAGCGGCAATCCGGAGTAATATACCGGCCAACGATATTCGTTCCAGACCCATCTATATCAAGGATTTACATCATGTATGTCACTAGCGTTCATGTATCCGTCACGGCGGATAAAGTGGAAGCTTTCAGGGAAGCCTGTCGCCTGAATCATGAAAAATCGGTTCAGGAAGCGGGCAATGTGCGATTCGATATTTTGCAGTCTGCCGATGATCCAGCCCGATTCGTTTTATACGAAGCCTACAAAACCCGGGAAGATGCAGCAGCCCACAAGGAAACCGCGCATTACCAGGCATGGCGCGATACGGTAGCGGACTGGATGGCCGAACCGCGCAAGGGCGTTGTCTACGATGGTCTGTTTCCGGCTGTGAACTGATGATCTTTTCCATCGCCCGGCTGCCACGCATCGAATTCGGTGCTGGCACGCTAAACAAACTGCCGGATATTGTCGCTGGTTATGGTCGGCATATTCTGCTCGTTACCGGCGCGCACTCTTTCATCAATACTCCACACTGGCAACAGCTGCTCAATCAATTCCAACAGCGCAACATGACCTGGCTGCACGCCACAATCGCAGAGGAACCCTCCCCAGGGAAGATTGATGATCTGGTCAAAACATACGCAGGCGAAGATTTCGCAGCCATTGTTGGCATCGGTGGCGGCAGCGCGCTTGATGCAGCCAAAGCCATAGCCGGGCTGCTGCGAGTACGTCATCCGGTAATGGATTACCTTGAAGGCGTGGGCCCGGAATTGCCGTACCACGGCCCCGCTGTACCGTTTATCGCTGTTCCGACGACTGCCGGCACTGGCAGCGAGGCAACCAAAAATGCCGTCCTCAGCGTGCAGGGTAAACATGGTTTCAAGAAATCGTTCCGGCACGACAAGCTGGTCGCCGAATATGCCATCGTTGATCCGGATCTGCTAACCAGCTGTCCGCCCGACGTCATTGCTGCCAACGGCATGGATGCGCTAACGCAGTTGCTGGAATCGTATGTCTCCAGCCGCGCAAACCCGTTGACTGATGCACTGGCAATCAGCGGCTTGCACGCCGTGCGTGAATCGCTTGTCCCGCTCTATCGTCAGCAGGGTGATCTGCCAAAGCACCGGGGAAATATGGCTTACGCCGCACTGCTCTCAGGCATTACGCTGGCGCAAACAGGTCTGGGTTCGGTGCATGGTTTAGCTTCACCACTGGGGGCTTTCTACCCGGTTCCGCATGGCGTGGTCTGCGGCACATTGGTTGCATCTGCCACGAAAATGAATCTGCACAGCATGCAAACACGCGAACCGGATCATCCAGCGCTGGCAAAGTACCGGCATGTTGCTGAAATCCTGTGCCAGCAATCATTCAGTGATGCAACGGCGGCCTTTAATGCGCTGATTGAATTATTGGTACAATGGACGGAAACACTCGCTCTGCCCCGGCTATCGCACTACGGATTGCAATCGTCAGGACTCGATCACGTGATCGCCAATTGCCGTGGCAGCAGTATGAAAACCAACCCGATCGTGCTCACGGATGGCGAGATCCGGCAGATTTTGCTGGAAAGGCTGTAATGACTGAAAAATGTGGAAATAGTATTCACACCTGTTTCCACGATTCAGTTTTCAGATTTTTTCCAGTCTTGCGGCAGGATCCTGGCGATAATATCGGGCCAGTTGCTGATACACCCCGGGGAAATGAAATTTGATCCGCTGCGGCTGTACAAAAAAGACTTCGCTTAGCACCGCAAAAAATTCAGCCGGGTTTTCTGCAGCATAGGAAGTCATCACCGGCGATTCTCCCCGAGCCAGCTGTGTACAGAAATTTTCATACGCAACAGTAAATATATCCGCCCATTCACACGGATCCATTCCGCTATGCAATGGTGGATAACCATTGGCCGAGCCATTCAGCATGTCCAGTTTGTGCGCAAATTCGTGTATGACCACGTTGTAGCCGTGTTCATGTCCGGCGCTGGCCACATCTTCCCAGGAAAGAACAACCGGCCCTGTTTGCCAGGATTCTCCCGAAGCCACCAGCCGTCTGGTATGCACCACTCCGGTTTCATCGGTCACGATATGGTTGAGAACAAATCTACTGGGATACACGATCACCTCTGCCCAGTCGTCGTAATACTCCAGATCCAGGTTCAGAATCAGCAAACAGGCCTGCACTGCAATCATTACACCCATTGCCTCTGTCATCACCAGCCCCTGCACACCATTTATTTTTTTATCGTGCAGAAAGAGAGTCACCCATTCCCGTAACCGGGTACATTCTTCCGCCGTCAATCCCTGTAAAAACGGCAGTTGATCCACCGCCGCACGCCACACTGGTTCAGGGATGGATTTACGCTTGAGAATCCAGCGCCGGCGCCATTTTTCCAGATACCAGAACATCAGCGTGATGATTTGACGAAGCCAAAAGAAAAAGCAGGATGGCGGCTATAATCTTCAGGCATAAGCTTCCTGCGTCATCAAACGTACACTCTCCCATTTTAGGAACCTCTGAAAAACTACCTGCATTATCATTTCTGCGTTAAACATCGGCTCAAAATGCTCATTTATTGCGTATACACCCCGCTTCTTACTCGGCGCCTGCGCCTCTCGCCCTACGGGCCAGCCTTACGGCTGTTTGCTGCGTTTTACTTGCATCGTTGATTTTCGCCCTGAACTGACTACCTCACTGAGGTTTGATGGCCGGTGCGCTCGGCCTGTTTCTGTGGGAACTCAATCGTGGTGCCAGGATAGAAACCGTGCATACGATCGCTGTCAATGCAATTGTGCTGGCAGAAATGTTTTATCTGGTCAATAACCGCCATATTATCGCCCCAACTCCCCTGATTTCCGGTTTGACCGGTAACCGTTATGTCCTGCTGGTGATTGCAGCCTGCATGCTGTTGCAGATTGCTTATACTCACCTGCCAGCCATGCAGGCTATCTTTGATTCAACTGATTGATCACTGCTGGAATGGGGCAAAGCTGCTATTGCCGGATTGATCGTGTTCTACACGGTTGAACTGGAGAAATTCATCGTCCAGCATACCCGGCCTGCTTCGGTTGTGTCATCCACTTGACGACTTGAAGATTGAAGCTGATCAGTCATGAATGACCAATCAGCTCAAATAGATAATGGAAATTAGAACTTGATGTTAACTCCACCATACACGGAACGACCCATCCCCGGGACAGCGATGCCGTGCGGTATGGCATTGATGCCCATGGTCATCCCCTGTCCGGTATAGGCTCCGCCAAGCGGCAGGGAATAAAGGCGATCAAACAGGTTTTCCACTCCCAGATCAAAGCGGACATTCTTCCAGGTGTAGCTGGTACGCAGATTGGTGAGGAAATAGCTTCCTGTATGAATCTCATTGCGCACCGAAGAAACCGGACTTTTACGTGCAGAGCCGACCAGTTCGATCGCACTGCTCCAGCCATCATACTGATGAGTGAACGACAGCTTGCCGTTGAGCGGCATGATGTTATACAGCTCGTCACCTGTTTTTTTGTTCTCGCCCCGGGTGTAGTTCATCAAACCACGTACACCAAATTCACCGAAGCTGGTTTTGGCCAGCACAGCGCGGCCAGAGAAATCAACCCCGAAAAGATGAGCCGACTGATTGGCATATTGCAGGACAACAAACTGATTGCTGGTTGTGGTGCCGGGAGCCAGCCGAACAGCATCAATATAACCATCCACATAAGTGAAATAAGGCGTGGCTTTCATTTCCCACTGACGATCAGCAGCGTGCAAATCAAGCGTAAAGGATGCGGTATAGGCTTTTTCCGGCTTTAGATCCATATTGCCCATATAGCCGTTACCATCGCCCACAAAGTTATTCATGATGGCAGCCATGCCCCAGGTGGACCAGGTATAGCGTTCGTACAGGTTCGGCGTGCGTACCTTGCGTGCCAAACCCAGTTCAAGATCCAGCATGTTATTGGGTGTGTAACGTGCCAGCGCCGTTACATCAACATTGTCATCCGTGCGTTTGTGTCCACGGGCGTTGAAAGCCGCCGCTTCGGTAAACTGGCCACCCATCATGTTGCCGTAACCGTGAACATTATCAGCATCCGTTTCTACATGCTCGTAACGGGTACCCAGCAACGTGGTCCATTGCGAACCAAACCGTCTTTCCCATTCCGCAAAAATACCCAGCCGGTCCCGTTTGCCATTGTTGATATTTTGAAATTCGAGAGGGGACATGGCACCTGTGCCGGATGGCGGCCACCAGTCATCCAGCGTGTAATGCTGATAAATAGCGCCAACGCGCAGTAAATCATCAGCGGTAAGGTCAATATCTCCCTTCAGGTTAAAACCGAGGGTACGGCCACGGCTGCTCATCGGCATGCCGTTGAATGCCGTACCGTAAACAAGCTGCTTGTCATCACCAAAATTCATGAAATGATCGACCGCTTCATAGTACACGCGGCCATCAAGCGCTCCCCAGTTGTACTGGCCAAGGTAGCGTACGTTTACCCGCTTCTGCTCGTTATTCAACATATCCATACGCTGGTTGGGGTAGAACTGGTAGGGAACGTTCTGATAACCCAGCTTTGCCTCAAGCAGGTGGTTATCCGCTCGCAAGGCAACACCCACGGTATGTGTCAGGCTTTTATAGGCAGTGGAGCCCACTTCATCCAGCGGCAGCGTATGCCCTGGACGCCCTGTTGCCGTGGTTGTCTTGAAATTGCCGCCTGCCTTGTAGTTATCCGCCACGGCAATCGCGCCAGAATAATTGATGCTGAAAAATTCGTTGGCCAGCGTGGCAGACAGATTTCCACCCATGGCATTGTTGTTGCTACGGAAGAAAGTACCAATTTCCCCCTTAATAAGAGAGCGCTGGCCAGGTGCAGCAAACTGGGGTGGAGCCGATTCGGCAATGATGGTACCGCCAATGCTGTCACCCCCAACGCTCACTGGCGTGACGCCGGCAAATACCCTGATTTTCGCGACGTTAGTCGGGTCAATATAGGAAAGTGGTGGATTCATGTGGTTGGCACAAGAGGAAATGAAATCCATACCATCCACTGTAATACGCAAGCGATCATCCGCCATGCCGTGAATTACTGGCAGACTGGAAATGCCACCGGCACCATAGAGGTGCACGCCGGGAACATCCCGCAGCAAAGAAGCCGTATCCCGGGTAATGGCATGCTGGGCAGCAATTTCGGTTGAACCAACTTCGTCAGGCGTTGCGGCATCACGAATTTTGCTGGTTTTAACCACAACCTCTCCCAGTGTGGTCTGTGCCTGTACCTGTTGCATGGCAAAAGCAGACAAAGCGATAGCCACGGCTACCGCCACCGGTTTGATACGATGTTTCATAAGCCTCTTACCCTCCAGTTTTATATTTGATAACAAAAGAGAATTTTGAAGCTCTTGGGCAAATAAAGAAATGTGACAAATTGTCGCACCTCGATTTTCAATTACCGGAACAAGGGAATGAAGCGAAGGATGATTCCAAAACAGGCGATTTCTCAATGCAATGATCTGATTTTTGTTGGATGAAACCATTGGTCAACCGAAGAAAAACTGAGAATTTCACAGAAAAACAAAGAAAAAAACTGAAAAATTGAGTCTTTGGATATTTTTGCCTGAATACAACCTTACATTGATAGAACCTGATTCAGATCCAGCAGATTACCTGTAAACAATTGCATTTTTTTCAAAGATGAATAATAATTATAAGAATTATTCTCATTATTAAGTATTTGGTATAAAAGCTATTTTTTAGTGTGAAGCTTTTTCCGAAAACTATTTAAAAAAGAATCTTTCATGTATATTTGTGTATGCAAGGGTGTAACAGAGCGTGACATTCACGAGGCTGTGCGGCAAGGGGCTGTAAGGATGCGCGATTTGAGAAACAGTCTTGGTGTTACTGGACAGTGTGGCGTTTGCGCATGTCATGCCAAAGCAACTTTGGATAAAGTGCTGAATCTGGAAGCATCTCAACAATCCATGGCTAGATCCTCCTGAATTTTGTTTTACCTAGCCTTCACCCGCCAGCTATTCTACTTAAAGGAAAAACCATGAAAGGTAATGCAGAAATTATCCGTTGGTTAAATCGCCAATTGCAACATGAATTGACAGCTATCAATCAATATTTTCTTCATGCTCGCATGTATAAGAACTGGGGTTTTAATAAACTAGGCGAGCATGAATACCACGAATCTATTGAAGAGATGAAACACGCCGATCAATTGATTGAGCGTATTCTCTTACTTGAGGGTCTACCTAATCTGCAAGAACTCGGTAAATTGTTAATCGGTGAAAATGTGCAGGAATGCGTGTCGTGTGATCTGGAATTGGAACGTACCGCAAGGGAAACTCTTGTTAACGCAATAACTGCCTGCGAAACCGCCAAGGATTTTGTATCGCGTGAAATTTTCAAAGAGATTCTTGAAGACACTGAAGAGCATATAGACTGGCTGGAAACACAGCTAGACATGATTCAGAGCGTTGGCATTCAGAACTGGCTACAGAGTCAGATTTAATTTCTCGAACCCCTGCTTTCCGACCTGAAATTACTTCCAAATAAACTGGCGAGATCGTTTTAAACATATTCTTCAGCGTGTTCGCTTTTTACCTGAAGCAAAGCATGCTGTAAAATATGGCCTTCCTTTAAAATTTACTGGCCAGAATTAACGTGGCTGGTGTAACTTGAACGCTATGGCTTTTCACTGTATCCAGTGCGGCAGTAGCCGGGTTCATAAATCCCGTTTAAGGCCTGGCGAACGCACTCCTGCAAACCTGCTACTTTCTCCTTACCGCTGTCGCGATTGTAAAGCGCGCTTCTGGCATCGTAACAATGATGCCTACCTTGTCACAATAGTAGGTATTGGAAGTATGTTCCTGCTGGGTGCGCTTGTTTGGATAGAATTCGCTCCCAGCGGATCTGCAGAAAAAGATCTACCACAACAATTACAAACGGCTCTACCATCTCCTCTTCCACACTCTCAATCTTCATCTACCAAACTGGCAGTAGCAGAAACCACTGGATTCGAGAGAAAGAATGCTTTGCCAACAATCCAAAACGAGAGTGCAAGCGCATTGCCCGAGCCCGATGACAATCGGTTTTATACGACCACCCTATTTCTAGATAAAGCTAAACAGGGTAATGCAGACGCTCAATACCAACTAGGATTACTTTACCTGGCTGGTAAAGGCACTCTCCAGGATTTTTCTGAGGCTTCTAAATGGTTTATTTTAGCAGCCGAGCAACACCATCCTTTGGCACAATACGAACTTGGATTGCTTTATCAGTTCGGCCAAGGCGTTGAAATGGATAATGAAAAAAGTTACATGTGGTTCAATCTGGCAGCAGCCGCAGGAGTGGAACAGGCAATTGGTGCGCGCGATAAGACCATGAGGTCACTTAGTCGTGATCAGCTTGCATCAGCCCAGAAAGCTGCACGCGAATGGCTAAATTCAAAAAATAAACCCGGGAAATAAATTACCCGGGTTTTTAATTGTAACAACTGCACCTGGTTTATAGTGCTTTAACTATATTTTCAACAACCTTCTTGGCATCGCCGAATACCATCATAGTTTTATCCATATAGAAAAGATCATTGTCCAGCCCCGCATAGCCAACAGCCATACTACGTTTGACAACCATTACGGTACGAGCTTTATATGCTTCCAGAATCGGCATGCCATAAATCGGGCTACCAGGCACATTTGCAGCCGGGTTGACCACGTCATTAGCACCTAATACCAGCACAACGTCGGTATTCGGGAAATCGCTGTTAATTTCATCCATTTCCTGCACCATTTCGTACGGAATTTCCGCTTCTGCGAGCAGGACGTTCATATGACCCGGCATACGACCAGCAACCGGATGAATTGCAAAACGGACATTGATACCTTTTTTATGTAAAGCCTCGGCCAACTCTTTCACTGCATGCTGCGCACGCGCGACGGCCAATCCATACCCCGGAATGATGATGACACTATCCGCATTTCCCATAAGAAACCCTGCATCATCCGCACTACCACTACGGTAAGTTTTCTGCGCTCCATCATCGGCACTTTGGCTTCCTCCATCACTACCAAAGCCACCCAAAATAACGGAAAGAAATGGCCGATTCATTGCCTTACACATAATGTAGGAAAGAATGGCTCCAGAACTACCTACCAACGATCCCGCAATAATCAACATCGGATTTCCGAGCGAAAAACCAATTCCTGCAGCGGCCCATCCCGAATACGAATTCAGCATGGAAATGACCACAGGCATATCTGCGCCACCAATCGGGATGATAATGAGAAAACCAAGCAGAAAAGCAATGGCAGTCATCGCAGAAAATGCTGTCCAGTTTGTGGTTTCGCTGAAAAAGAACCACAAACCGAAGCCGATCATAGCAATGGCCAACAACAGATTGATCATATGTTGACCACTAAAGATAATCGGTGCTCCACTCATCCGGCCAGACAATTTCAGGAACGCAATCACGGAACCAGACCATGTCATGGCGCCGATAAAGGTGCCCAGAAATAACTCAAGCTTACTACCCATCGGCAATATTTCGGTCAGCCCGAATGAGACAGGGTTATTGACAGCCGCAATAGCGATAAATACAGCCGCCAATCCCACTAACGAGTGCATGAATGCGATAAGCTCGGGCATTGCAGTCATCTGGATGCGTTGCGCCACAATCGAGCCAATAATTGCTCCCACGGCAATACACCCCAGAATCAACATCCAGTTTCCGGTAATCGTCAATGTTGTAAATACAGCGATGCTCATTCCCAACATACCAAGCAAATTGCCCCGGCGTGCGGTAAGAGGTGAGCTCAGGCCTTTGAGAGAGAGGATAAAAAATACAGCCGCTATCAGGTAGGCCAATGCAATGAAATTAGCTGACATTTAGGCTTGTCCTTTTTTTTCTTTTTTCTTGAACATTTCCAGCATGCGCTGGGTAACGAGAAACCCACCAAACACATTGATGGATGCCAGAATCACAGCGGCGGCTCCCAGCCATGCACCCCAGTCAGCTTCGGTCGATCCGGCTGCGAGCATCGCACCAACCAGAATAATACTGGATATGGCATTGGTTACTGACATCAGGGGGGTATGAAGAGCAGGCGTCACATTCCATACCACATGGTAGCCAACAAAAACGGCCAGGACGAATACCGTCAGATTTATGATCGTTGGATCAATTTCTCCAATCATGTGTTTTCCTTATTGAGATTCATAAATTTGTGAGTGATCAATGCAGTCAGCCTCTACTTATGATTTGTTAATGACTTCTCCAGCCATACAAACCAGACTGCCATCAATAATTTCATCTTCCCGGTTTATTTTGAGCTCACCGGTCTGCGCATCAAGTATCAGATTCAGGAAATTCAACAGGTTACGTGCATACAGTGCGCTGGCATCAGCAGCCACCAGTCCTGGAAGATTCGCTACCCCAATCAGATGTACACCATGTTTAACTACCGTTTTGCCCAGCTCGCTTAATGGACAATTTCCCCCGGCTTCAACTGCCATATCAACAATTACTGATCCTAGTTTCATTGCCTTGACAGTTTCCTCGCTAATCAGGACTGGGGCTGGCCGTCCTGGAATCAAGGCAGTCGTGATAATAATATCTGCAGCTGCTGCACGTTCCTGAATCAATTCCCCTTGTCGGCGTTTATAATCTTCGGACATTTCCGTCGCATATCCGCCAGCTGTTTCAGCTTTCTTTTTTTCCTCATCAGTCAGGGGCACTTCCACAAATTTTGCACCCAAGCTTTCGACTTGTTCCTTTACAGCTGGTCTGACATCAAACGCCTCGATAACAGCACCCAGGCGTTTGGCAGTTGCAATTGCCTGAAGCCCAGCCACACCCGCACCCAGAACCAGTACACGCGCTGCCTTGACCGTACCGGCTGCTGTCATCAGCATAGGAAAAAATTTCTGGTATACATTTGCCGCCAGGATAACGGCCTTCCTTCTGGCGCCGGGCGCGGGAGAGATCGCCTGCGCCGACGCCTTACTCGACGGATCCGCGCTGGTTTGCGGAACGACCGAAGGCGACGTGGTGATCGTGAGCACCGACGAGGGTCGGATTCTGCAACGCCTCCCGTCATGCGGCGCGCCGATCGATCAGATCGTGCTCAATGCGGACGACACGAAGCTGGCGCTGGCGATCGGGGGGCCGGAAGGGCGGGTTGAAATGCGGAGCTTCCCGCAGGGCGACTTGCTCTGGCGCGCCGAGCACCGCGGGCAGATTTCACGTTGGGCGTTTCATCCGGACGGTCACCGCGTGCTGGTGGGACCCTGGGCTGACCGCGTTGAGGCGCTCGACGTTGACACCGGCGCGCTGCAGCAGAGTTATCAACTGCGGCGGGCGCTGGACACGTTCGTCGGGTACAACCGGGACGGCACGATCGTTCTGGCGGGACTTGACCACGGGTTCGGAGCGGGCGTTGATGCGGAAACCGGGCGCGAACTCTGGACGGGCGCGATGAGCCGGTTCGACTACGGACAGCCCGGCGGACTTCTTGCGGTATCCGTGCCGGGACATGCCTCGGTCCTGGAGCCGTCGACGGGGCGACACCTCAGGTCGTTTCCGCCTTCCGCGGGGTTGATTCTGGACGTCAGCATGAACGACGAAGGCACGCTTGTTGCTGTGCTGGAGGAGACGGGAACCACCTATCTTTACGATGTGGAAACCGGCGAACCCGTCACGCAACTTCTGGTTCATCCCCCGACCGAACCCGTCCGCTTCTTCCGGCGCGGCGGGGGGATGTTTGCGCCCGACGGAGAGACCCTCCGAGTCTGGGATGATGTCAACGGACCGGCGCCTTTCCTGATCAGTGCGATCCACGGACCGAACTTTCACGCGGTGTTTCGCAGCGACGGACGACGCGCGTACTGCGGGGTCTGGGGCGCGATCAAGGTGTGGGATCCGGGCACGGGGGCGGAGATCTGGACCAGTCTGATGGGGCGGCCCGATGTGCGGCGCCTCGACCTGAATGATGCGGAAACGCTTCTTGCGGCGGCGTTGTCGGATCGCCGGGTGGTCCTGGTTTCCGAGGAACGGGGTCAGGTGCTGGCGACATCGGCGCCACTCGAAGCCGAGATTCTCGGGCTGATGTGGACGACCGCTTCGACGCAGTTGCTTGTGCTGGATGCGCGCGGCAAGCTGCATGTTCTCGACGGGCGCACGTTGGCCGCCGTGGAAACGAGGGGCGTCGTGACTCAACCCACGACACTTGCCTGGGACGCGGGACGACGCCGGATCGCCGTGGGTGACGCCGCCGGCCGGATCGTGCTCTGGGATGTCGAGCCGTGGCGCGAAATCGGGCGCATCATTGCGTCCTCCGAGGCCGTCACGGCGACGGCTTTCTCACACGAGGGGGATATCCTGGTTTCAGGCGACGCGGCGGGGGAGGTTCGCTTTCACGCCTTCGGTCAGATCGGACGCGGGACGACGCCACGCCTTTCGACGGAAACTCCGGTGCAATCGCTGGCGTTCTCCCCGGACGGGGAGCGCGTGGCGGCGGGAACCGTCGATGGGACGGTCAGCGTCATTGACACGAGGACCGGGACGGAGTGGCTTGCGCTGCGGGACGGCATCGGCGCTTGCAAGGGTCTGACCTTCGCCGTGCAGGGGTCGGCGCTGTTAAGCGTTCACACGAAGTCGATCGAGGTTTATGAGAGCCGTCCGATGCGGCTCGACGCGGGCGCGAGGCACCAGTTGCGCCGCGTCCGGTCGCACGTTGACGCGGCCTTCGAGCGACCCGGGTTGTGCGACGACGTCGTCGCGGCGCTGTCCGCCGATCCGCCGCTGAGCGAAATCGAGCGAGCGCTGGCGATGCAGATCGCAAACGCCCGGGGGAACAACACGGGCTGGCAGAACAGCGAGGCGTGGGGGATTGTTCTTTATGCGGATCGTTCGGCGGAGGAATACGCTTATGCGCTCCGTCTGATCGAGCCGATCTGTGCCGCGTTCCCGAAGGAGCCGGCGTATCTGAACACGCGGGGCGTGGCCGAGTTCCGTCTCGGAGAATTGGAGAAAGCCCGCGCGACGTTTGAGCAATGCCTTGCGTTGATGCAGGAGAGGGGACAGCCTCCGCAGATCGCCGACCAGATTTTTCTTGCGATGACGCTGCACCGCCTCGGCCGCGCTGACGAAGCCGCAAGCCTCTGGCGCGTGGCGCAGGAACGGGCGTCAGGCCTGATGTCCGACAAAGAGATTCGGAACTTCGTCCGGGAAGCGGAGCGGCTTTTCTCGAAGCCGGCCCCTCAACCCTGATCCTGAGCGATCGCGCATCCCCGCCTTCCGGGGGCGGCGGCTCAGTCACAATTGACGACGATCGGCTCGACGCATCCGGCCGGCGTGGTCAGCGTCACCGTCGCCTCGCCGGCGTAACCGCTCTCGCTGAGCTTCGCCTTGGTCCAGCGGCGTCCGCGGGTGAAAGCGGCACGGTGGTTTTCCCCGTTAATCCCGATCAAGACCGCGTGCCCGGCGTAGGTCTCGTCCGCGAGCCTCACTTTTGATTTGACGGTTCCTTTGCGGCAGACGGCCTTGAAGAGGGCGAGGTGTCCGCAGGGGATCGGCGTTGCGCCGGTCGCGGCGAGCGCCTCGTCCGCGCGGACGCGTCCGTATCCGTAAAGCTCGTCGAAGCCCGGATCGCCGAGATCCAGGGCGGTGTTCCGCAGAAGCGCCGTCACGTCATCGACGGTCAGGTCCGGGCGGACGCTGTAAAGCAGGGCGACGACTCCCGCGACGTGCGGCGACGCCATCGACGTGCCCGTCAGCGACCCGTAGGAGTCGGTATTCGGAACGTACGTCGCCTGAATGTCTACGCCCGGAGCGCCGACGTCGAGCCAGGCGCCGTAGTTCGAGCTGCTGTAGCGGTTGTCGCGGCGTTTGGTGCCCATCACGGCGATGACAGGGTCGTATGCGGCAGGGTAGAAGGGCTGATCCGTGTCGCCGTTGCCGGCGGCGGCGACGATGGTCATGCCGCGGGCGTAGGCGTACTCGACCGCTTCGGCGA
>JABTUQ010000010.1 GCA_015075225.1 Burkholderiales bacterium | reverse complement strand
TTTCCGGCATGACCAGAATCATGCGATAGCCCAGAACCGCCGCTGCCATTGCCAGTGCAATACCGGTGTTGCCACTGGTGGCCTCGATTAGCGTATCTCCCGGCCGGATATCTCCGCGCTGTTGCGCGCGCATGATCATGGAATACGCTGGCCGATCCTTGACTGAACCAGCCGGGTTATTACCTTCCAGTTTCGCCAGAATGATATTGCCGGTTTCACCTGGAATATGCCTGAGCCGGACCAGCGGAGTATGGCCGATGAAGCTTTCGATGGAGTTATGCATGCCGGATAAATACTGTCACAAACAAAAGCAGATTATCTCACACATACAAAAACGCCCCTTGTGAAATCCTGCAGCATCCACAAGGAGCGTTTTTGCGTAACTGGCCTGACACATTCCGCGAACGAGACTAATTTTTCCCGGGTAGTCCGGTAAACGTTGGCCACTTTCGCACTGCTCACCACAAATGCGCTAAACCAGCATTATTTGATCACAGGCTTTCCAGCAATTTTTGCGCCTCATCTTTCTGTTGGAAAGGTTTGTCACTATTCAGCAATTTTTCAAGTTCCTGACGTGCTTCCGCCTGATTACCGGATTTTGAAAGCCCAACTGCGTAGTGATAACGGATTTCAGTCGCTTCCGGCACAGCGGCAACTGCTTGCTTCAAAAGGGAAGTACCTCGCTCGGCATCTCCCTTTTCAATCAGGATCCAGCCCAGTGTATCCAGAATAGCGGGGCTATCCGGGGCCTGTTTATAGGCTTTTTCCGCATACTCCAGAGCGACAGGATCTTTTTTCTGCTGATAAACCCAAGCCAGATTATTCAATGTAGCTGCATGATCGGGATGCTGCTTCAGAATAGTTTGGTATTCCTTGATGGCAGAATCATATTTTTTACCAGCAAGATAAACGCCCGCAAGATAGGTGCGTACCACCGCATCAGCCGGATTTTCCTTCAGCCATTGATTGACACGCTGATCACCCTGTTTTTCTTTTCCACTCTGACTCATGGCTGCATGCAGCTTGATCAGTAATTGACTGTTTTTCTGTTTGGCCAATGCTTTTTCATAAACCGCTGCAGCGGCTGCTGTGTTCTTTTGCCCCATTAGCAGATCACCTTCCAGTTCGAATCCCACTGGTAGTTTCTCATGCTGTTTTTGCATTTCCCGTGCAATATTGAGCGCATCGTCCACACGGTTCTCCCCGGCCGCCAGTTGCGCCTCCATCAGCCTGGCTTCCCAAAGATCCGGTTTGATCTTCAGAGCTTTCTTCAGCGACTCGGCAGCGGCCTTGGTGTTTTGCATGGCCACATGCAGTTGCGCCAGTTGTAACTGGGCTGGCGCTGAATCAGGCAGTCTCGCCGCCAGTTTCTCGAAATTCTCCAGAGCAGCATCCTTGTCGCCACTGGCCAGATACGAACGAGCCAATAGCTCCGTCACACTCAAGTTATCGGAATAGGTACCTTGCAGTTTTTTCGCCAGCGCCAGTGCTTTCGCAGATTCATTCGTGGCCAGATAATGCGCCCCCAGTTGCAAGGCAGGTTGTACCTCATCCGGGTTTTCCCCACTGGCTTTTTCCAGCCACCGGGTAGCTTCATCCTTGTTTCCGCCTGCCATGGCAATGCCTGCCAATGCATTCATCGCCTGCACATTCTTTTTATCCCGCTGCAAAACTTCTTCAAAACGTTTTTGCGCAGCTTCAGGATGTTTTTCCTGCAAATCGATTCTGGCCAGATTGGAAATGGCCGGGAAATAATCCGGCTGGATGGAGAGCGCCTTGTTGAAGCTTGCGCGTGCCTTGGCCAGATCTTTCTTACCCAGATAAACACCGCCTTTCAGGTTATGCAACAGCGGGTTATCCGGTTGCTCGGCCAGTTGCGAATCAACGGCTTTTAGAGCCTTGTCGAATTCGCGCTGCTGCAGGTGCGTCAGCACCAGCATGACACCAGCCCGTCCGGATTGATCATGCAGCTTGGTGGCTTGCTCCAGATCAGCAATCGCGCTTTTGCTGTCTCCCTGCCCCATCTTGCTCATAGCCATTGCTGTATATAACGCTGCGTTATCCGGAGAAAGCTCACCAGCCTTCTCAAAATATTCGGTTGCTTTCGTAAAATCCCCCGAACGCATGTAGGCTTCGCCCGCGAGAGCGAGGAGCTGCGGATCCTGTTGAACCGATTTGAGTGCCGGGGTCAGGATAGCAACTGCTTTTTTTGCCTGATTATTTTTCAGCTGAATTGATGCCATCAGCTTGATGGCATAAAGATTGTTCGGTATCGCCTTCAGGTATTGCTCCACATACTGCTCCGCCTGGGGCAATGATCCCAGCGCAAACTGTGTAGCACCTGCAAGTAGCACGCTTGGCAAATGACCCGGAGCGGAACTCAGAATCTGCTGCAAGGTTTCCAGGGCGGCTGCATGCTTGCCCTGGCTGGAATCAAGCAAGGCCTGGGTATAGGCTGCAGGCAGGCTGCCAGGAGCAATTTTGCGAACAGCATCAAGATCAGCCTGAGCGGCCTCAAATTTTTTGGTGCTGATTGATATGGTCGCCCGATTGATATAGGCAGCCACTGATTCCGGATTCAGTTTTATTGCCTTGTCGTAATCTGCCAGTGCTTCATCAATCTTGTTCTGCGCCCGCAGTAAATCCCCTCTGAACAATATTGCATCGCTGTTCTCCGGATTGAGCTTCACCGCTTCCTCGGAGAAATTCATGGCAGCTTCAATATCGTTGCGGGCAAGAGCAGTTCTGGCCACACCCATTAACGCATCAGCAAATCCCAGTTTATCCTGCAAGGCCTGTTCAAACAATGCCTTGGCTTCTTCAATTTTACCCAGTGCCAGTGAAGCATTCCCCCGCAGGGTTAGCAGTTCCGCAAAATTTCCTTTGTCGGATAATTTTCCGGTTTCATCCAGCACTTGCTGGAATTTACCCTGCCCGAGCCAAGCACGGCTAAGATCTGGCAACACTTTGATCGGATCCATACCGAGATCAAGCGCCTTACTCAGTTCCTTCTCAGCAGACAGAATGTCCCCTTCCTTGTTGTACAGTGTTCCCAGCAAATAACGGATTTCCGGATCATTCGGGCTTTGCTGTAATGCGTTTTTTAATTGAATAATGGCAGCCTTGTCGTTACCTTGTTGCTGATACTGTTTTGCCTCGGCCACCAGTGCCTGTGCATCCATGGATTTTCCACAAGCAGTAAGCGTCAGGATGACCGCTATCGCGGGAGCCAGAATTGCAGTCGATTTCATTCGGGTGATCTTTTTACCTGAACTGCCCATATCCACCTCTTTTGGTAATTAAATATATAAATCTACAAAATCACTGTTCGGAATATAACCGGCAATTACAGTTTTTAGCCGGACAGCCATTCAACTAGACATTTATAGCACGGCTCGCAAACTGGCAAATTTATGAAATAAACAGGAATTCTGCGTTTTAACATCAAAATAGCCTGATACCCGAATGGAATAACAGGGAAACCATTTCAATGCGAACAAGCATACATTAAAAACCCATTTCCCCATGTGTGAAAGGGCAAATACCACAACCAGAAAACAGCAGGAAACAGGTTACCGGATCAGCCAGCGTGCTGTGCTGAAAAGGAAGAAGCCGATTTCCACATGATCGTGGAAATCAACCATACAGAGGAGTTTTGATAGAAACTGGAATTGCTACCGCTTTTTGCCATCAGGCAGAAACTAACCGGATATCTGGCTCAATTGTTCTTAAAAGTTGCTCAATTCCTCGCAAGGTTCCAGAAATCGAGCTGGGACAGGTACCGCAGGCACCTTGATAATGAATGCGCAAAATACTGCCTTCCAGTGACAGCACATGAAGATCGCCGCCGTCATGCTGCAGAAAGGGCCGCACTTCTTCATCCAGCAGAATATTGATCCGCTCCAGTCGTTGCTGATCCTCCTCGCTCAGGTTAGCCAGAGCTTCATTGGCTGCAGCGACCACTGACGCCGATTGATCCGTTGCTGCCGGTGCTGCCCGAATCGGATCAGCCACCTCCCTCGCCAGATCCTGCCAGTCAGCACCTCCATCCTGTGTAATCGTAATCCAGCGATCCACGTAAAAAACGTTGGTAACATGGTCAATATCGAACAAGGCTGCAGCAAGCGGATCATCAATCACTTGGCCGGCATTGTCGTAGGATTTGGCCACACCCCAGGTCAGTGGCTCTTTCAGCACAAATTTCAATGCATTGGGATTGGGTGTCCCTTCGATTTCAGCAATTTTTGGCATGGCAATATATCAATGCGTGTTGGCTACAAGCTCGTTTGCATGGTTATCCGCCTCGGTTGTGGCACTATCCGCCGAATTCATTGCAGCATGCAAAGTATGCCACGGCAGAATTGCGCATTTGACACGGGTTGGCAAATCGCGCACCCCTGCAAGCACCTTGAGACGGCCAAGATGATCGAGATCTTTTTCTTCTCCGTTCACCAGCATTTCCCTGAATTCCTGTATCAGGGATTCAGCTTCCTGGCTGGTTTTTCCCTTGACAGCATTGGTCATCATCGAGGAAGACGCCTTGCAAATTGCACAGGACTCCCCCTGGAATGCAATTTCTTCGATATGCCCGTTAATCATATTGATATCCAGATCAATACGGTCGCCACACAAGGGATTGTGTCCCGTTGCATGGTGGGTAGGCGAATGCAGCGAGCCGTAGTTTCGCGGCTTGCGGTTATGATCAAGAATGACTTCCTGATAGATCGATTTCTGGCTCATTGTGCGAAAACCTTTTGTACGGACCGGATTCCCTCCACCAGGGCATCGATCTCTTTTTTAGTGTTATAAAACGAAAATGAAGCACGGGACGTTGCCGCCACCCTGAAACGCTGCATGATCGGTTGTGCGCAGTGGTGGCCCGTGCGCACGGCAATTCCATCCTGGTTCAACAAGGTACCCACATCATGTGGATGAATACCATCCATGACAAACGATATCACCGCTACTTTATCCGGACAGTCACCCACAATTTTCACACCCGGGATCTGCCTGATCCGTTCCGAAGCATAAACCAGCAATTCATGTTCATAAGCAGCAATGGCATCCAGACCAATTTGCTCCAGGTAATCAATAGCTGCACCAAAACCTATGACTGCTGCGATAGGGGGAGTCCCCGCCTCGAATTTATACGGAATCTCGTTATAAGTGGTTTTTTCGAAGGAAACCGAGGTAATCATGTCTCCCCCTCCCTTAAACGGCTGCATGGATTCAAGCAAGCGTGCTTTCCCATACAAAATTCCGACTCCGGTAGGACCACACATTTTGTGTGCCGAAAATGCATAAAAATCACAATCGAGATCCTGCACATCGATTTTCATGTGAGGTGCTGCCTGGGCACCATCAATCAGAACCGGCACGCCATGCTGATGAGCCGTGGCAATCATACGTTTGACCGGATTGATACTGCCAAGGGCATTGGACACATGGGACAACCCCACAAACCGAGTTCTCGGATTGAAGAGCTTTTCATACTCGTCCACCAGAAGCTCGCCCGCATCATTGATCGGAACCACCCGGATATGCGCACCTTTTTCCTCGGCCAGCATTTGCCAGGGTACGATGTTGGAATGGTGCTCCAGCGCCGTCAGGATGATCTCGTCACCACTCTCGATAAATTTGCGGCCGTAGCCGTGCATGACCAGATTAATGCTGTCAGTTGTACCACTAGTGAAAATGACTTCTCTGTCTTCGTGCGCACCGATGAAACGCTGCAGCTTGCGCCGTGCTGATTCATACTCCTGTGTGGCAAGATCGGACAAATGATGCACTGCGCGGTGAATGTTGGCATGCTGAGTTTTCTGGTAACGCACCAGACGATCAATAACCGCTTGCGGCATCTGGCTGGAAGCGGCGTTATCGAGATAAACCAGCGGATTGTCGCCCACCTTGATATCGAGAATCGGGAAATCTGCACGCAGCTGCTCCATTCCGAGTGCTGTCGTCTGCCGTGCAGCAGGTGTCAATAATGCGTCGGCCATTTTCATGATTTAACCAATTCGTGTTCTCGCAAGAATATATTCTTCAAGCCGCCGTTTGAGTGAAGGTACCACGACACGATCGATGATCTCCCCACCAAAGGCATAGGTCAGCAAGTTGCGCGCTGCCACTTCGGCAAGCCCTCTGCTCTGCAGATAAAACAGCGACTCCTTGTCCAGCTGGCCCACCGTGGCACCATGGGCACATTTAACGTCATCGGCAAAAATCTCCAGTTGAGGCTTGGTATCCATGCGCGCCTTGTCTGATAGCAACAAACTGCGATTCAATTGTCTCGCGTCAGTCAGTTGCGCATGTGGGCGCACCATGATTTTTCCACTGAAAACGCCGTGAGCATTCCCGTCCACGATACATTTGTGGAGCTGCCTGCTTTTGCCATACGGAAGAGCGTGATCGATAAATGTATGAGTATCTGCGAGCTGACGATCTGCAATCAGAGCCAATCCATCCACCTCACACTCTGCGTTCTCACCCGCCAGTGTAATTCTCTCGTCAAAACGCGAAATGCGCGCACCCAACGCAAGATTGAGCGAATCATAGTGAGCGGCCTTTGCAACCTGCGCAAAACTGTTTGCGATGTGAAAAGCCTGCTGGCTTTCGTGTTGCACACGGACATGGTTCACACTAGCAGAATCCATGACATACACTTCCATCACTGCGTTTGTCAGGGATACTCCCTCATGCAAAGCCACATATTCTTCGACCAGGGTCACCCTTGCTCCCATCTCTGCAATCAGGAGACAACGCGGATAAGCAGCCACATCCTTGCTAGATGAGATATACAGGATATGGAGCGGCACTTTTACAGCTGCATCTGCTGACACGACAATACAAACACCTTCGTGCATCAATGCAGTATTCAGCGCCACGAATACATTCTCCTGAAAACTAGCAAGCTGGCCAAGATACTGCTCTGCGATGTGGGCGCGGGCACCGGTGGTTAATTCAGACAGACTACAAACCGTGATGGAATCATCATCTGTCGCCAGATTCGACAGCCCGGGCATATACTGGCCATCAATGAACACCAGTTTACAAGCCGTCTCATCCAGAAAAGCATCAACCCGCTGATCATCCAGATCCGTCGAGGCAACTGCAGATGCTCTCGGAAATGGTGTATTCCTGAGTGAGGAAATATCGGTAAAACGCCACTCCTCATCACGGATTGTAGGCAATCTGAGCAGTTCAACACGGCCCAATGCATTTGCCCGGAGCTGATCCAGATACGGTATAGAACGAGCAGGAGAGATTTCCTTTTTCCAGGATTCGATCAACCTTTCAAGGTAATCATCCCTGGCAACTGTATTCATGACTGTGCTCCGGCTACCCGATCACTTGCATGAATCCAGTCATAGCCATGTGTCTCCAGCTCCTGCGCCAATTCTTTGCCGCTGGTGCGGATGATACGTCCCGCTTCCATCACGTGCACATAGTCAGGAACGATATAATCCAGCAAACGCTGATAATGCGTTACCAGAATCAGGGCATTATCCTTGTTGGCCAATTGATTAACGCCATTTGCCACTATTCTGAGCGCATCAATATCCAGCCCTGAATCCGTTTCATCCAGCAAGGCGAGGCGAGGCTCAAGCAATGCCATCTGCAATATTTCGTTACGCTTCTTCTCCCCTCCGGAGAATCCTTCATTGACGCTTCGATCGAGAAAATCCGGGCTCATTTTGAGTAGCTTCATTTTCTCACGCACGAAATCATCAAACTCGAGTGGATCCAGCTCTTCCTTGCCACGCTTTCCCTGAACAGTGTTATACGCCAATCTCAGGAACTGGTTGTTGGCCACACCCGGTATTTCCACCGGATACTGAAAAGCCAGAAATACACCGGCCTGTGCGCGTTCTTCTGGCGCCAGTGCTGAGATATCCTGCCCATCAAAAAGCACCGTACCTCGGGTGATTTCATAGCTGGGATGACCAGCCAGAACCTTGGAAAAAGTGCTCTTGCCTGACCCATTCAATCCCATAATGGCGTGAATTTCGCCAGTTCTGACTGTAAGATTCACCCCCTTAAGAATTTCGATCCCACCCACTGTTGCATGCAAATCATGTACTTCAAGCAGTGTTTTACTATTTGCATCTATCATCCGACACTTCCTTCCAGTTTAAAGCTGAGCAATTTGGTAGCTTCCACTGCAAATTCCAGAGGCAATTGCTGAAAAACTTCCTTGCAGAAACCATTGATAATCATTGACACCGCCTCTTCTGCACCAATACCGCGCTGGGCAAAATAAAACAACTGATCTTCCCCGATCCTGGATGTTGAAGCCTCATGTTCCACTTGTGCGCTCTCGTTTTGTACCTGGATATACGGGAAAGTATGCGCCCCACAATGACTGCCAATCAGCATCGAATCGCACTGTGAATAATTACGGGCATTCCTGGCGGTCGGGGCAATCCTGACTAGACCACGATAACTGCTGTTTGATTGCCCGGCCGAAATCCCCTTGCTCACGATGGTGCTACGTGTATTCGGACCAATATGAATCATCTTGGTGCCGGTATCGGCCTGTTGATGGTGATTGGTTACCGCAACGGAATAAAATTCACCAACTGAGTTTTCCCCACGCAAAATACATGAAGGATATTTCCAGGTAATGGCCGATCCTGTTTCCACCTGTGTCCAGGAAATACGTGAATTCCTGCCCTTTGCCAAACCACGCTTAGTCACGAAATTGTAAATACCGCCGATTCCATTCTCATCTCCGGCATACCAGTTCTGTACGGTCGAATACTTGATATCCGCATCATCCAGTGCAACCAGCTCGACGACCGCAGCATGAAGCTGATTGGTATCAAACCGGGGAGCGGTACATCCTTCAAGATACGAAACGGATGCTCCTTCTTCCGCAATGATCAGCGTGCGCTCAAATTGCCCGGATTCTTCCGTATTGATACGAAAATAGGTCGATAAATCCATCGGGCATTTGACGCCTTTCGGAATAAAACAGAAAGAACCATCCGTAAACACGGCGGAATTCAATGCTGCATAGTAATTATCCCCAGGCGGCACGACAGTACCCAGGTACTGCCTGATCAATTCGGGATATTTCTGCACAGCCTCTGAAATCGAGCAAAAAATGATACCGACCTCAGCCAGCTTTTCCTTGTAGGTTGTTGCAACGGACACGCTATCAAAAATGACATCGACGGCAACCCCAGCTAACGCAGCCCGTTCATGCATAGGCACACCGAGCTTTTCGAAGGTACGCAACAACTCGGGATCAACCTCATCCATGCTGGCAAGTTTCTTCTTCGGCTTGGGCGCTGAATAATAACTAATATCCTGAAAATTGATTTTGGGATACTTGACGTTTTGCCAGGCAGGTTCGGCCATGTCGAGCCATTTCCGATAGGCTTCCAATCTGAACGCAAGCAGCCACTCAGGCTCACTCTTTTTGGAGGAAATCAGCCGGATAATGTCCTCATTAAGCCCTTTTGGCGCAATATCTGCTTCTATATCTGTGACGAAACCGTGCTTATATGGCTGGTTCACCAAATTTTGTAATACAGCACTCATTTTTATAATTCCTGGATTTACTCGGTTTTAAGGCTGAAGCTCTCTCCACAGCCACAAGTGTTATCTATGTTCGGATTGCGAAATTTGAACGAACTGTTCAGACCTTCCTGGACAAAATCAACCTCGGAGCCATCAATGAAAACCAGCTGGTCACGTTGAACGACGACTCTGGCATCATTTGATTCAAACAACTGATCATCTGCCTGTATTTTGTCAGCATAATCAAAACTGTACGCAAACCCGGAACAGCCCGATTTCTTGACACCCAGCCGCAGCGCAACTCCTCCCCGCTTATCCAGTTGCTGCCGGACTTGACTGGCTGCACGCTCGGTTAATGTAATTGCCATAATTATAATTTCCCGCAAGCAAATAATCAGAATGCAGCTTCCCGCATGTCATACAACTTGACGACCGCCTGCTCGCGCTGCAATTCGCGTAACAATTCACGCTGACTTTGCTCTTCTACCAATCGTTTCAGGGTAACGTGGCCAAGATAATCAAAAATGATTTCGTTAAGCTTCGCCCACAAATCATGTGTCATGCATTTGCTGTCACCCAGACAGTTTTCCTTGCCGCCACACTGTGTACTGTCAATAGGCTCATCCACCGCCAGAATAATATCTGCCACCGAGACTTCATCCAGCCCCTTGGCCAGACAATACCCTCCACCCGGACCGCGCACGCTATCTACCAGTTTGCGCTGACGCAGTTTGGCGAACAACTGCTCCAGATAAGAGAGTGAAATCCTTTGTCGTTCACTGATGTCAGCCAGCGCCACCGGCCCACTGCCATGCCTTATTGCGATATCCAGAAGCGCCGTTACTGCAAACCGTCCTTTTGTTGTCAACCTCATTGCTACCCCCTAGCATTTTGTTTTAAAGCAACTTAGAAACGTTTATCGTCAATGCTGCTTAGGCGTGACTGTATAATACCCGACAATATTAGTCAACTATAGGCACAACACGGCACCCCTGTAAAAACTAGTCAGAGCAGCTTCATTTATCCGAATAAGCTGGAAAAGACTTGAGCACAAGATTACAAAATGACAGCGGACAAACTCCAAAAACAGAATCTGCTTTTTATAGGTAAACGAGTTATTGCCGGACTATAAGAATAGAAATGGTTGAAGAATCTTATTTCCTGAGCACCAGCAAAGGTGGCTGAGACAAAGTTGCGCGCGTTCCAATCAAACCGATCACAGTCACACCCAACACACTCACCAACACGCCTACCACGCCAATCCACAGGCTGGGAGAGTATGTGATATGCAGAGCATACTTCCCAATCAGAAAACCCAGAACACTTGCGCCCACTGCTGCAAAAAAACCGGCCAATGTTCCCAGCACTGCAAACTCTACCGCCCAAGCTCGTGCGAGCTGCTGCTTTCTGGCTCCAAGCGTACGGAAGATGGCTGCTTCATAAATTCTTTCATCCTGAGTCGATGCAATCGCCGCATACATCACGGCGAACCCGGCCAGCAGTGTAAACAGGAATACAAATTCGATTGCGCGCGTTACCTGCTCGATCATGCTTTGCACACGTTCGATTACGCTCGCCACATCAATCACCAGAAAATTTGGGAAGGCGTGTACCATTTCCTGCATGGCAGGCTGCTTATCTGACGGCAAATAAAAGCTGGTGATATAACTGGCGGGATAATTGTCGAGCACGCCGGGACGAACCACTGCGAAGAAATTCACTTGAAAGGTATCCCAATCCACCTTGCGCAAACTGGTGATCGTTGCAGAAAAATCCCTTCCCCCGGCATAAAAAGCCAGGCGATCACCCAATTTGAGACCAATTGTTTCCGCAAATCCATCTTCCATGGAAAGCTCGGGGGAGAGCGATGCTGGCTTTTCCTGCCACCACTGACCAGCCACAATCTCGTTATCCGGTTGCAACGTATCCGTCCATGAAAGATTAAATTCCCGATTGATCAATTGCTTGGCGCGCGGATCAGGGAAGTCGTCGAGATTGATCGGCCGGTCGTTGATTTTCGTCAGACGGCCACGCACCATCGGAAAGATTTTCGGACGTGGGATGGCATGTTCATCAAAAAACGCCATCAGTTTTTCCTGCTGATCCGGCTGAACATTAACTAAAAAACGATTGGGCGCATTCTCCGGAAGGCGGGCGTGCCAATCCTCCAGCAAATCATTACGGGTCAAGGTCAGCGTCAAAAGTGCCATCATTCCCAATCCCAGTGCTGTTGCCTGTACCAGGCTTGGTATTGCACGTCTGCGTATGTTGGCCAATCCATAACTCCATGGGCTTGATCCCTGCGGGCGCGTCAGCAAAAACAATCTGATCAGCAACAAACCAACCAGGCCAAACACAACCACTGCCAATAAAAATCCTGACATGATCATGATGCCCAACTGGAATGATCCCGCCTTCCAGACAAACAGCACAGACAGCATGGCAATGCCGAATCCATAACCAACCAGACTGTGCGGATTGGCCATCTCAAGATCACGCCGGATCACCCTCAATGCGGGCACCTGGCGCAAATTCAGCAAGGGTGGCAGAGCAAAACCTAACAGCAGTACCATCCCGGTCAATATGCCCTGCATAAACGGCAACATGCTTGGCAGCGGCAATGTTATTCCCAGCAATTCTTCCAGCCAGTACGACAAAAATTCCTGTGCCAGCACGGCAAACGCACACCCCAGGACACTGGTTGCCGAACCCAGCATAGCGAAATAGTAAGCATACAAACGCAGCAGATCGGACTCGGTTGCACCCAGGCAACGCATCACCGCACAACCATCCAGGTGACGCTGGATAAAGCGCCGTATGGCCAGCGCCACTGCAGCAGCGGCCACAACCACACTGGCCAGAGCTGCCAGACTTAAAAATTTCCCTGCGCGATCAAGCGCAGATCGAATTTCAGGGCGCGCATCCTGAATACCCTCGACACGCTCACCAGGAGATAACCGCTCACTGATCCAACGCCGAAATTCCGCTACCCGTCCATCCTCACCTGCAATCAAAAGCTGATAGCTGATCCGGCTGCCGGGCCGAATCAACCGGGTAACTGCCAGATCTTGCTCGTTCATCAGCAATCTGGGATTCATGCTGACAAATCCGACAGAATGATCCGGCTCACTCTCCACCATGGACATCACAGTCAATTCGGCGGCACCGACCTCAATTTTATCGCCCAGCGACACTTTCAAGGCCGACATTACCTTTCCATCTACCCAGACAGTTCCTGGCTCGGGAATCCCTTGGGCAATCCTGACAGGATGAGCAACCATTTCCTCAGTTGGCGGATCAGCCAGTTTCAGCTCTCCCCGTAATGGATAGCCGGGAGCAACCGCCTTGATACTGGTCAAGAGATTGCCATCACCAAAACTGATCATGCTGGGAAACTTGACTAGCTGTGTTGTTTTCAAACCCAGTCTTTCTGCTTGCTCGGCGTAACCGGTTGGCAAGGGATTATCGGTCATGACCAGCAAATCTCCTCCCAGTAACTGATTGCTTTCCAGCACCAGTGCTTTTTGCACCCGATCCGAGAAAAAGCTGACAGTAGCAACGCTACTCACCGCAATAATGAGAGCCAGCGTAAGAATATGCAGCTCGCCAGCCCGCCAGTCCCGCAGCAGCATTCGCAAGGAAAGCCGGATCATGTTCATTTTTGAGTAACCTCAAATAGAAGATTCAAAACAGGGATGATTAAAAATTGGGTTGAACTTGCGTCAGCTCACCACTTTTCCGGCAGCCAATTTGATAACGCGTGAACACCGGGCAGACAGATTTTCATCGTGTGTGACCAGAATCAGGGTGGTTCCCTGCTCCCGGTTAAGGGTGAACATCAGATCAATAATCTGCGTACCGGTTGCTGCATCCAGATTGCCTGTCGGCTCGTCCGCAAACAGCATTTTGGGATGCGTGACAAAAGCTCGCGCAATCGCCACACGCTGCTGCTCACCACCGGAAAGTTGTTTTGGATAATGCCCTACTCTCTTTTCCAACCCCACCCGAACAAGCCAGGTATGCGCAACTTCCCGGGCATTATCAGCACCAGACAGTTCAAGCGGCAACATGACATTTTCAAGCGCGGTCAGCGATGGCAACAATTGGAATGACTGGAACATGAACCCGAGCAATTTGCCACGCAAAACGGCACGCTCATCTTCATCCAGCTTGAAAATATCCACGCCATCAAGGAGAACTGTGCCTCTGGTCGGCCTGTCCAATCCTGCCAATAAACCCAGCAAGGTAGATTTTCCGGAACCGGAAGCGCCCACAATCGCAATAGATTCCCCCGCGTCAATTTGCAGATTGGCATCGCAAAATGACCAGCCGAATATCCTATTCCACCTCTGGTTAAATTGCGGGTCTGTATGATGGGCTGGCCATCGTTTACAACAACTGATTATTTCTGCAGAAGAGGATTCAGCAAAAACTATTACTTGTCATATTATGCTTGTTGGTATGTTCGTTCAATGACCTGGTCACCGGACGGACGCCACTATCATGGTGCTGGGCGACAGCCTGTCCGCGGGATATGGTTTCACCGGGAACAGGATGGGTGGATCTCTGGCAGACGACGATTGCGTACCATCCCTGATTACCAAGATCCAGTTATGTCAGTATCAGCGGAAATTACCTGGGCGGGGCGCAACCGGATTGAACCAAACGCCAAGATCGTGCCGGATGTTGATATCCGTTGCGCTGGGGCAAACGATGGCCTGCAAGATCCATTCGATTTCATCCATCTACGAAACCTGGAGCTTCATCATCGGTTTGCAGCATAACAGCCGCTTCTGGTAGGTATGCAATTACCCGCAATTATGGCATAAGTTATGCGCAAAAATTTCGTGATCTTTACTGCGCCCTGGCGCGGGATCAACATTGCAGCTGGCACCTTTCGTGGAAGGTTTCGGCGATCAACTCGCTTTTCTTTCAGCGGGTAGATCCATCCACCAGCGCTGCACGGAAGATGCGGGATATCTCTCTGGCCCCACTGGTTTCTGCATTGACGCGACCAGACGGCGTAACCCATCTGCCAAGAAACAGGCGCTGCAGATCACCCCAATGGTAGCAGCCAAAATAAAACACCATTTGCAAAATGCTCAGGACAAACAGGTATCCAGATCAGGTTTCTCTCAAAATAACGCAATTCTTCGGCAGGCGCTTCCGGACGCAAAGGGACTGCCTGTCGCAGTTGTACCAAGTGAAACGTTGAGCAATGTAAACATGCGCTTTAACATAACCCGCTGTCGTCTTTTCTTGGGCGCTGATTCGGTGAAATCATATATTTGGCTATGCCCTGGGATTTAGATGTAAATTTTTGAGATCTGATGGAGTCGTGGTTTTAAGTTCACGTCCATAAACTAGAACTCTTACTGGTTTGGAAATCAAACAATCGCGCGCCCGGGTTGCCTATCCACAATCACCTCTATTCGGTAGCAGCGGCATCTTTCTCCAGCCTGCGGTCAGATGTTGTTCAGTGGCGAGCAGACATTTCTGCCTGGTTTTCCATTCCCTCAGACAGGGTCAAATAATGCTTCTCGGCCGCGCTACGCGATCGATTGCAGATCAGCAATGCTTGCCGTTTCCGTGCAAGCAGCCAAGTCTGGTTTCCGATCAAGACGGATGTACCAGCTCCAGAAATTTCCAGTCTGGATGTTGTCTGCGCCGTTTGTTCGATCACCGCTGGCTAGTCGCTGCCGCCATGCACAGCATCCGGCTGGTTTGGTGATCACCAACAGTTCATCATCCTGATACGGAATATCAGAACGATCAGAAGTCCAGGACGTTTAGCGTGGATGATTTCACCGGCCAGATAACAGACGGAATGCGCATCTGCGGTTGACGATGGCTTGCATCAATGCGCGACTAATAACGCACTGACCGCAAATGGTTGATAAATGCGGCGTCTGGGTACGCAGCAGGCGGATTTGATGAAGGTGCATCCAACGCTGGCCTTCAAGCGGATTTCATCAACCCTGTTTAATGGCCGCGTGTTCCCACGATATAATGGACGGCAAATTTTCTCTTACCGGGTACCTTCCTATTACCTATACTTTTCATACCCGAATTCCCATAAATCTGTTTTTTCACCATGAAGCGATTGTGCGGTCAATCAAGAAATCGTGTACCCGAATTTTCGTTTTCATACGCTGGATGAATCTGGTTTCCAGCTGGTTAATATCGCTCACCATATAAAAAAGCAGCGATGATATTCAATTTACGTGCTCGACATACACACACCCAAGTTCCTGATTTCATACCCGGATACACCGGGTATATTCTCTGCCGCTTTTGTAGCCTGCCCGTTCCTGATCCGGCCAATTCTGGGACCAAGATACCGGATAACCTGTCAATTGATCTCCAAAGGATGCCGGAATCATTATCCGCACCATGATCCAGCAAACCGGACAAAGGACATATCCAAGCGATAAATCATCAGGGCGCCACACTGACAATGAACGAAAGGTTTACCCGTAAATCGAGCGCGGGAGACACTAAATGAAACGCATGTTATTCAATGCGACCCAGCCTGAAGAGCTGCGCGTTGCTATCGTAGATGGGCAAAAACTCATCGATATTGATATCGAAACCGTCGGTAAGGAACAACGCAAAAGCAATATTTATAAAGCAGCTGTTACCCGCCTCGAACCCAGCCTTGAGGCCGCTTTCGTCGATTACGGCGCTGGCCGCCACGGTTTTCTGCCCTACAAGGAAATTGCCCCTACCTGTTTTGGCAAAGACACCAACTCATCCAGTCATCGCGTTGCCGACCGGCTACGTGAAGGCCACGAGCTGATTGTACAGGTTGACAAGGATGAACGTGGCAATAAAGGTGCCGCTCTTACAACCTACATCTCCCTGGCTGGACGCTATCTGGTCCTCATGCCCAATAACCCGCAAGGTGGCGGCATTTCTCGCCGGGTCAGCGCAGAAGAACGGGCGGAATTGCGTGAAGTCATCAACAATCTGCAAGTACCTGATGGCATGAGTATTATTGCGCGCACTGCGGGCATCGGGCGCAACGAGGAAGAGTTGCAATGGGATTTGAATTACCTGGTGCAACTTTGGCGTGCAATCGAGGAAGCAGCCAGTAACGAGAAAGGTGTTTTTCTGATTTATCAGGAAAGCAGTCTCGTAATTCGCGCGATTCGTGATTACTTTCACGCGGAGATCGGTGAAATCCTGATTGATAACCCAGAAATTTACGAACAAGCCTACCAGTTCATGGCTAACGTCATGCCGGCCAATGTAGATCGCTTAAAGCTCTATCAGGATGATATCCCCCTGTTTTCCCGCTTCCAGATCGAGCATCAGATTGAAACAGCCTACTCTCGCCAGGTTACATTACCTTCGGGCGGCTCGATTGTCATTGACCACACTGAAGCCTTGGTTTCTATCGATGTCAACTCAGCACGCGCTATTCGCGGATCAGATATCGAAACCACTGCCCTTAATACCAATCTTGAAGCCTCTGATGAAATCGCCCGGCAATTGCGCCTGCGTGACCTGGGTGGCCTGGTCGTCGTTGACTTCATCGACATGGAAGTAACCCGCAATCAGCGAGAAGTGGAAACCAACCTGCTGAAGGCATTGCGTTTGGATCGCGCACGCGTCCAGATCGGTAAAATCTCCCGCTTTGGCTTACTCGAATTATCGCGTCAACGCTTGCGCCCTTCCCTTGGAGAAGGAAACTATATTCCTTGCCCTCGCTGTCACGGCACCGGCCATATTCGCGGCACGGATTCATCCGCCCTGCATATCCTCCGCATTATTCAGGAAGAAGCAATGAAAGAGCATACCAGCATGTTGCAAGTGCAATTGCCGGTCGATGTTGCCACATTCCTGCTGAACGAGAAACGATCAGAAATCTATTCCCTGGAAGCGCGCCTGAAAGTCGGAATTATCCTGATCCCCAATATTCATCTGGAAACGCCCAACTACACAATCACGCGACTGCGCCATGAAGATGTAAAATCAGCTGAGTTACCCCCAAGTTATGAAATGGTGGAAAAAACCACTGAAGAAGTCGCCCTCCCATCTACCACCCAGGAAACCAAGGCCATTCGGCCCAAGGCAGCAGTAACCGGGATCAAACCCGAGCAACCCGCTCCGGTTCACGAAGATAAACCTCGCGAACAACCCTCGTTTTTAGATAAATTTTTTAGCCTGTTCAAATCAGCAGGACACACTCGGCCAGAAAACGACCAGACGGCAGAAGAGACGCCAGCCAAACCGGTTCATGGCGAACGCAACCGCAACCGTCGGGACCGGGGTCGTGGCAAACGCAGCAGAACAAATGCTCAGGTAATGGCTAGCGAATCGTCACAAGAAACAAGCCAACCTACATTGCTTGAACATTCTGCAGAACACTCTGTTGAACAGACCAATGGCAATGAGCAACCGCGTCATAGAAGCAACCGCCAGAATCAGCCACAAAAATCTGAAGCAGAGGGTGAGCAACCCGACATGGCAACAGCATCATCTGATTCGCTTGCCATTACAGATTCAGCCAGCGAAAGAAAAACGGATAAACGAGGTCGTTCGCGTCGTCGTCGTGGAAATTCGCACCATGACCGGGAAGACCGGACAAGCCCAAGTCAAATTGCCGAGCTGGAAGAAACAGCGCCAATTACCGCTAGTAATCTGATTGAGCCTGTTATTCATACAACTGGTGATAGTCCAGAGGTGGAGGCAGAACATATAGATCTTCCAACAGCAGAACCAACTCCAGAAATTGAACTGGCGGCAGCAGATCTCCCGGATACCTCGGTAACCGGTCAGCCTGATATCTCAACTATCGAACTGACCGAGGAAATAAACACCGGCAGCAATAGCCCGGATACAGAAATTCAGGGGACATCTGTACCAAGCCAAGCAATTACATTACCGGACCTCACTCAAAGTGGTTTGGTCATGATAGAAACTGCTCCGGATAAAATATCCGAAGCAGAGGATATTTCTTTAATACCTTCCAGAAGGACACGCACCCGGCCGGTCCGCTCGGTGGAATCCGATGAAGACATCGGGCCTCTGGTACAGGTAGAAACCAGAGACTAACTCCTGATTGTCAAATTTATTGGCGGGCGTGCTTTATCCTTGCGGAGAGGGCACGCTACAGTTTGCCCCTGGGATGATGCTGGCCGTGCAACTGTTTTAATCGCTCACGAGCAACATGAGTATAAATTTGCGTAGTTGAAATATCACTGTGGCCAAGCAATAGCTGAATCACTCGCAAATCGGCTCCATGATTGAGCAAATGAGTAGCAAAAGCATGTCTCAATGTATGAGGGGATAATGTTTTCATGATACTGGCCTGCAATGCATAGCGTTTGATCAGATACCAAAACGCCTGCCGTGTCATGGCATCACCGCGCGCTGTAACAAACAGCACATTGCCGTGTTTCTCGGCCAGCAGTACGGGGCGCGACTGCTCGAGGTACAAATCCAGCCAGTGCATCGCCTCATCTCCCAGCGGAATCAGACGCTCCTTACTGCCCTTGCCCATGGTACGCACCACCCCCATATCCTGCCGAACCTGGGAAATTTCCAATCCAATTAACTCGGAGACACGCAAACCGGCAGCGTAAAGCATTTCCAGCATGGCACGATCACGCAAACCCAGCGGCTGCTGCGTATCCGGTGCGGCCAGCAAAGCTTCCACCTCGGTTTCTGTCAGACTGACCGGCAAATGGCGGGAAACTTTTGGGCTATCAATATTTGTAGCGGGATCCGCAAGGATTTTCCCCTCACGCAGGAGATAACGGTAGAACCGTTTGATGCAGGTTAATGCTCTTGCTGTTGTGCTCGCCTTTATTCCCTGCTTGATTCTATCTGCCAAAAAAGCCAGCAAATCTGCCTGAGTCACATCACTTAACAGCCCATTAGCTCTTTTCTGTCTGCCGAGCCACTCTGCCAACAGCGTCAAATCGGTTCGGTAGCTAATCAGCGTATTACGAGACAACCCATCTTCCAGCCACAAGGTGTCCACGAATCCATCCAGCATCCGGACATTAGCCTCAGAAACTGTCATACAGGTACATACTCCATGGAATGATAAAAACTTGGTGTATGCCTTATTAACACTGAACGAACCCAATTCTGGCTAACAAGCCTGATTGAGTGACAATCACACTACTATCAAGCCGACAAAGATTAACGATTAAGGATAATTTCCAGCACAAATTTGCTGCCCAGATAAGACAGGACAAGCGCAACACATCCGGCCAATAGCCAGCGGATAGCAGTGCGGCCGCGCCATCCGTAAAAATATCTGCCCGCCAGCAAAGCAGCAAATATTCCCCAAGAAATAAAACCGAACAGATTTTTATGCGTGAGCGTAACCGACTGACCGAACAACTCTTCCGAGAACACGACTCCGCTCAGGAGGGTAAGGCTAAGTAGGGTAAATCCAGTCCAAACCAGACGAAACAGCATTTTTTCCATTACCAGCAGAGGAGGCAACTGGATAAACAGGGAAGAGACCACCGAATGATGCAAACGGCGCTCAAGCAAGGTCATCAGCACGGCATGCAAAGCTGCGATCGTAAAAAGACTGTAGGCAAGCATGGCGGCAAGCAAATGAGCAATGAAAGCCGTCATGCCGGCATGCGCAAGCGGATGAATGGAGGGCAGCAGCAGCGGTATCAGAACAGCAACGGCAGCAATAGCCGAGATCGGAGCTATCAGATTTTGCAACCCTCGCAATGATGAAAAGAAACCTGACGCCCAGTAAATCAGGGCAGTAAGCCAAACTATTGCCGATAGCGCATTTCCGATACCGAAACTCAGCATGTCACCGGTAAACACCGATTGATACAGCAGCAATCCATGCATCCCCAGCGGGATCAACATTGCATATTGCTGCAACTTCACACTTGGGGTCACCCCCGCAACAGGACTGGCAGTACGCATGGCTTGCCAGAAATACCATCCGGCAATCCCGTAAAGCAATGAAGCGCAGAGATAAGTTAGAATGCTGGGCATGGGTAATCGGTCTGAACAATCGACAAAAGTTCGCCAATCTTCACCGCTGCAACAAAGCTGAAACGGTGTTTGGCGACTTGCCAAAGTTTAACACAGGGGCGGGCATCTCGCCAGCGGGTAACGTTTTACAGGAGCATACATGTTTGACAATTTAACTGCGAACGACTTTCCGGCGTCATCAAAACCCTGCGGGAGAAGCACGCCTAACCGAGAGTAATATTCAGGACGCGTTACGCGAAGTGCGCATGGCACTGATTGAGGGACAGATGTAGCGCTTGCGGTGATCAAGACATTTATCGAGCAAGTCAGGCAGCGCGCCATCGGCCATGAGGTGCTGGACAAACTTTCTCCGGGGCAGGCGCTGATCGGTATCGTTCACGAAGAGCTGGTCGCCATCATGGGGGGTGACAAAGCGGAACTCAGCCTGAATGTTGCTCCTCCGCCGTTATCCTGATGGCGGGATTACAGGGAGCAGGAAAAACCACCAGTGGTAGCAAACTGGCGAAATGGCTGATGGATCAGAAGAAAGAAAGTTCTACTGGTATCCTGTGACGTTTACCGCCCTGCCGCCATTGATCAATTAGCACTCTTGGCCGAACAAACCGGAGCCGATTTCTTTCCGGTACAGACCGGCCAGCAGCCCGCCGGGATCTGCACAGCCGCTCTGGATTTCGCACGCAAACATCACCACGATGTAATCATCGTCGATACGGCGGGACGACTGGGCATCGACGAAGCTATGATGCAGGAAATCAGCCAGCTTGAGCAATTGCTCAAACCGATCGAAACCCTGTTTGTCGTCGATGCCATGCAAGGGCAGGATGCCGTCAATACAGCCAAAGCCTTTCCGAGCTTACCACTTACCGGCGTGATTCTCACCAAACTTGATGGTGATGCACGCGGTGGTGCGGCACTTTCCGTCCGCCACATTACCGGCAAGCCGATCAAATTTGCGGGCGTTGCCGAGAAATTGAATGGGCTGGAACCATTCTACCCAGATCGCATGGCCTCGCGCATCCTGGGCATGGGTGACGTGCTTGGATTGATCGAGGAAGCTGCAACGACCTCTGATCAAAGGAAGCAGAGCGCCTGATGAAAAAATTGAGATCGGCAAAAGCTTCGATCTCAATGACTTTCAGCAACAATTTCAGCAGATGAAAAATGGGGCATGAGCGCCATGCTGGAAAAACTGCCTCACCAGTTAAGCCAGGCAGCTCAAAACATGAATGTCGATGAAAAATCATTAACCGGACGGAAGGAATCATCAACTCCATGACACCTCAGGCGACCAAGCCGGAAATCATCAAAGCATCGCGCAAACGCCGTATTGCCACGGGCTCCGGGTATCCGTGCAGGAAGTCAATCGCCTGCTCTCACAATTCGAACAAGCTCGCAAGATGATGAAAATGATGAATAAGGGTGGAATGGCAAAAATGATGAGAGCCGTCAAAGGAATGCTCCCCAACATGCGCTAGGAAACTTCTAAAAAACGTCAGTGAGGCAGTCAGTTCAAGGCAAAATCGGAGAAAAAGTGGAGTTTATGCGTAATAAATGAGCATTTTGAATCAATTTTTAACGCAAAAATGACAACATAGGTGGTTTTTCAGAGGCTCTCTGGGCAGGAGCCAGAAAATTTACACATCCCCGCGAGGTGTTGAGCTACTGCCTATCTGCTTTGGCTGGAATTGTCACAACTTTATCCCCCGCCTTGATTTTTCGTTCGTCAAACCAGTTTATATTCATTTCAAGTGCATACTTTGCCGCACTGGTGGAACAGTGCGGCGTTAGTGTTTCTGGCTGCATCCGGGCCAGGTTGATAATTTTCCTTGACTCGTCCAGGAAGGCAACACTTAAAGGAATCAAGATATTTTGCATCCACATGCAATGAATACCAGCAACTGGAAAAATAAAGAACATGCCGACATCTTCGGGCAAATGAGTACGATGCATAAGTCCTGTTGTACGGGCAGAAGCTGTCTCCGCCAACTCGGCAGTAATTATGTGGCCCTGAATGTCGAGCTCCATGATTGGTAACTGCCGATCCTCAGCTCCAGCCGTGTTCAGCAAATTGCCGACTATCAACCATACCGCAAGACAGACTCTCAACATTTACCAGTACTTCCAAATCCCTGTTCCCCTCGCTTGCTTGGCTGAAAATCCTCTACCAAATTAAAACTGGCCTGCACAACCGGAACAATGACCAGTTGCGCAATTCGCTCCATCGGCTCAAGCGTGAATCCGATCTGCCCCCGATTCCAGCAGGAAACCAGAATTTGTCCCTGGTAATCCGAATCGATCAATCCCACCAGATTACCCAGCACGATTCCATGTTTATGCCCCAGACCGGATCGCGGCAAAACCACAGCCGCAAAACCGGGATCAGCCAGATGAATGGCTATTCCTGATGGGATTAAAAGCGTTTCACCCGGATGAATCTCAGTTTTTTCACTGATACAGGCACGCAAATCAAAACCAGCAGAACCGGGTGTGGCGTAACCGGGGAAAACACTCTTTAGACGCGGATCAAGTAATTTGATATCAACTTGTTTCATTGTGGTAGATATATATTCAATTATGTACGTTATAGAGACGAGCAATATGCGCCATAACCCGCCTGGCTTGCACATTCTTATCGGCTGTTGGCAAATGGTGCATTCCCTCATCATCAATTAGTGTGAGCGCACTCTCGTTTGCACCGATCGCCTCAATCGCATTATTGGCCACAATCAGTGGCAGCTTCTTCCTTTTTCTTTTTTCTTCCGCATAGTGTTCGACTGCGTCTGTTTCTGCTGCAAATCCCACACAAAATGGAGGATTGGGCTGACCGGCCACATATTGCAAAATATCAGGATTGGGAATCAGTGCCAATGTTATGGCTGTTGATGTCTTTTTCAGCTTGGACGTATAGTGCTCAGCCGGGCGATAATCCGCAACAGCTGCCACACTGATAAAAATATCGCTACCACCCGTTTCTGCTTTAACAGCAGCAAACATTTCATCGGCGCTGACGACATGAATGCATTTCTGCACAGCAGGTAACGGCTGGCAAACCGGGCCACACACCAATGTTACCTGTGCGCCTGCTTCAAGCGCAGCTTGCGCAATCGCGATTCCCATCTTCCCGGAGCTGCGGTTAGTCAGCCCCCTGACAGCATCAATCGCCTCAAAAGTAGGCCCCGCTGTGATCAATACTCGCTTACCGTCAAGATATTTGGGTTGAAAGAAGCGCCTGGTCAAATCCAGAAAATCTTCCGGTTCGAGCATCCGACCGATTCCAATTTCGCCACACGCCTGGTAGCCACTGGCAGGCCCAAGTGTGATTACGCCATCCTGATGCAAAGTTGCCAGGTTTCGTTGAGTAGCCGAATTTTCCCACATCTGCAAATTCATGGCAGGCGCAACCAGCAATGGACAATCACGCGCCAAGCAAAGCGTGGAAAGTAAATCGTCCGCCAGCCCATGCGCCATTTTGGCGATAAAATCCGCTGTTGCCGGGGCAATCACGATGGCATCCACCTCCCGGGAAAGATGGATATGCGCCATCCCATTCTGATTATCATCATCCCAGAGTTCGGTAAACACCTTTCTACCCGTCAACCCCTGAAATGTAGCTACACCGACAAACCGGCAAGCTGATTCAGTCATTACTGCCTGAACTTCGACACCTTCCTGCATCAGCAGACGAACAAATTCGGCCGCCTTATAAGCAGCAATTCCACCTGTCACTCCTAGCAACAAACGTTTCCCTGCAAGTGAATTTATCAGACTCATGTAAACAGATTAAAAGTTAACCAGCAAACAAGCAAAACAACCATTTATTTTTGATCATATTAGCCGTTTCACTGTTCTTGATTATTTGAACCAAGCCAATTCACTTTTACAGGATTCATATCGATATGGCAATTTCTGACTGGCCAGAAGCCGAGCGCCCGCGGGAAAAACTAATTGAGAAAGGTGCTGCCTCTCTTTCGGATGCTGAATTATTGGCTATTTTCCTGCGCACAGGTATTACCGGAAAAAATGCAGTCGAACTCGCTCGCGATCTTTTGACTCATTTCGGCAGCCTGACAAAATTATGTGCCGCCAATCTACGCGAATTTAGAGAGCTACCTGGTATGGGACCCGCCAAATTTGCGCAACTGCAGGCAGTTATGGAAATAGCCAGGCGCGCGTTGGCGGAGGAACTCAAAAGCGGCGACATTATGAATTCACCACAATCAGTACGTAATTATCTTTGCCTAAGTTTGCGAGGAAAACCACACGAAGTTTTTGTTGGTATTTTTTTGGACGCCAGACACAGGACCATCACAACTGAAGAATTATTTAACGGCACGCTGACTCAGGCCAGTGTTTATCCGCGAGAAGTCGTTAAACGCGCCTTGTACCACAATGCAGCAGCCATGATTTTTGCGCACAATCACCCTTCTGGGGTCGCTGAACCAAGTAGAGCAGATGAAGTGCTAACCCAATCTCTCAAACAGGCACTAGCCCTAGTAGATATAAAAGTGCTGGATCACTTTATTGTCGGCAGCGGCGAGGTAATATCTTTTGCAGAACGCGGCCTGATTTGAATTGAAAAAACATGTCCATACAAGCTATAATGTTTAGCTTCAGTATTTAATCAGGAGTTGTGTAATAGCTCGCGTATGTCAGGTCACGGGAAGCGCCCCATGAGTGGCCATCATGTCTCTCATGCCAACAATAAAACCAAACGCCGCTTTCTGCCCAACCTTCAATCGCGCCGCTTCTGGCTGGAAAGTGAAAGTCGCTGGGTACGACTGCGCCTTACTAATGCAGCACTTCGTACTATTGATAAAAACGGCATTGATTCCGTCATTGCCGACTTGCGCGCACGCGGAGAGCGTGTTTGATTAGCACTCTGCAAAACAAACAGAGAAAGGTATATTTATGCGGGAAAAAATAAAGCTGGAATCTTCAGCAGGTACAGGTCACTTTTATACTACAACCAAGAACAAGCGAGCCAAGCCAGAAAAGTTGGAACTCAAAAAATATGATCCTGTAGCAAGAAAACATGTAACCTACAAAGAGACCAAGCTCAAGTAACAAACACTCAAGCAACAAATATTTTCATGTTAAAATGCAACAAAAAACCCGCCTAGAGCGGGTTTTTTGTTGCTCATCCAAACCTATTTTAGGCCATAGCATAGCAGCGCAATCTGCGGGAAAAATTCTCCAGCAATTCGATGCCACTACCTTCCGCACGATGACACCAGTCCTGGAGCTGTTTAAGCAGCTCATCCTTGGTCGCAGCAGAACGTTCCCATATTGAAGATAGCTCTTCTCTCATGCGATAGAGCTTATCCAGCACCTGGGCATGGCTTAATACCTGATCTAGCTTGGCACGCTCTTCCTCTTTCAATGTTTTGGCATCAGCCAGCACCCAGTTCCTCAAAGTCAGGCCATCCACGCCATTTTCAATTGCAGCTTGTTGCAAATGTACCAACTCGCTCTTGAACGCAACCTGCAATGATTTGGTATATTTTGCCAATATTTCATAACGATGAGAAATAACCGCCTGCAACGTTTCAAGATCGCATTCCGCCTTGGCCTTGTTCAACTGTAATTTGGGTGCTGTTTTCTTCACATGAGCCAACCCCACCATTTCCAGTATTCGGATGTACATCCAGCCAATATCAAACTCGTACCATTTGTTAGATAACCGAGCAGATGTTGGATAGGCATGATGGTTATTGTGCAATTCCTCCCCGCCAATCAGGATACCCCAGGGAACGATATTACGACTGGCATCTTCCGAACGGAAATTGCGATAACCCCAGAAATGTCCGATACCATTTATGACGCCAGCCGCCATTACTGGCGTCCACATCATTTGTACAGCCCAAATCGTCAATCCAATGGGACCAAACAGGAGTACATTAATCACCAGCATTAATGCAATACCGGCTGCACTGTGCTTGGTATAGACATTACGCTCCACCCAATCATCAGGTGTGCCATGTCCATAACGATCAAGCGTTTCCTGGTTCTTGGTTTCAACTTTGTAGAGCTCCGCCCCCTCACCCAACACTTTTTTGATCCCGAAAACCTGCGGGCTATGGGGATCATCTACCGTTTCACATTTTGCATGATGTTTCCGGTGAACGGCAGCCCACTCCTTGGTAACCATTCCGCTTGTGAGCCACAGCCAGAAACGAAAGAAATGGCTGGGCACCGGATGCAACTCCAGCGATCGGTGCGCCTGATAACGATGTAGAAAAATGGTGATGCTAGCAATGGTTATGTGGGTCAACACCAGTGTTACGACAATGTAACCCCACCACGGCAGATCAATGAGTCCGGTCATGAGTACCGATATAATATCCATATTTATAAACTTCCTCCTCTTTAATTATTACAGCCTCATGGAAAGTCAATCTAAAGAGATGCTTGTTATAAGTCAAGAAAATTCACGATATTTTTCAAATATAGCCATCCAAGACCCTGTATTAAAAACAGAATCAGTGTGCCTGATCCCAATTCCTTCCCACGCCCACCTCCACTTTCAACGGCACTGATAATTCGAGCACGTTCTCCATCAACCGGGGTAAATTTTCCCTGATAACAGGCAACTCACTTTCAAGCACCTCCAGCACCAATTCGTCATGCACCTGCATGATCATCCTGCTTTCAAGCCGCGCTTCCACCAACCAGCGATGCACAGAAATCATCGCAAGTTTAATAATGTCGGCCGCCGTGCCTTGCATCGGTGCGTTGATTGCCGCCCGTTCCGCTCCGATCTGGCGCATACGCTGGCTGCTACGAATATCGGATAATTGCAACCTTCTTCCCAGCACGGTTTCGACATACCCGTGCTGCCTGGCAATTTCTCTGGTACGTTGCATATAATCCGCCACACCCGGATAACGCGCGAAATAGCGATCTATAAAAGTACGGGCAGCCGTACGATCTATACCCAGCTGATTCGCGAGCCCAAACTCGGACATACCATATATCAAACCAAAATTGATAACCTTGGCGTAACGACGCTGTTCCGGATTCACCTGATCGACGGCCACACCAAACACTTCGGCGGCTGTGGCACGATGAATATCCTGCCCACCCAGGAAAGCCTGTATCAATCCTGCATCCTGGGAAATATGGGCCATGATACGCAATTCAATCTGGGAATAATCTGCCGATACAATCAACCAGCCGTCCGGTGCAATAAAAGCCTCACGAATACGCCTGCCTTCGGATGTACGCACCGGGATATTCTGCAGATTGGGATCATTACTTGCCAGGCGGCCGGTTACTGCCACGGCTTGAGCGTAATGGGTATGCACACGGCCTGTTTGTGCATTCACCATCTGCGGCAATTTATCAATATAAGTCGATTTCAACTTGGCCAGCCCGCGATAATCCAGCAAAACTTTAGGCAATGGATACTCCAGCGCCAAGCGCTGGAGTACTTCTTCATCGGTGGATGGCACACCCTTGGGCGTTTTTTTTATCACCGGTAATTTGTGTTGCCCAAACAGAATTTCCTGTATTTGCCTGGTTGAATTCAAATTAAAGGCATAACCTGCAAGAGAATGCGCCTGCTGCTCAAGTGCAACCAATTGTTGCGTCAGCTCGCTGCTTTGCACTCGTAACAATTCGGTATCAAGCAGCACGCCATGGCGTTCAATCTGGAACAATACTTCCAGCAACGGTATTTCGATCTGCTGGTAAATATGGCCAAGATGTTCATCATGACTGATGATTGGGTATAAAACCCGATGCAGGCGCAAAGGAATATCCGCATCTTCTGCCGCATAAACGCCTGCCTGGTGAATTTCCACCTGCTCAAACCCGATACGTTTTGCCCCCTTACCGGTGACATCATCATAACTAATGGTTTGCAGATCCAGATGCCGGTTGGCCAGACTATCCAGATCATGGGGCAGGTGGGATTCCAGCACATACGATTGCAGTAGGGTGTCATGTGCGATTCCATTCAGAGCAATCCCATGATTGGCAAACACATGCTTATCGTATTTCAGATTCTGGCCAAGCTTGGGTTTATCATTATTTTCCAGCCAGGGCTTCAATCGCTGCAGCACCTGTTCGCGATCCAGTTGCGCAGGCACCCCCTGATAATGATGGGCAACAGGAATATAAGCCGCACGCCCCGGTTCTGTGCAAACTGAAATACCCACCAGCCTTGCTTCCAGTGGACTCAGGCTAGTTGTCTCGGTATCAATTGAAACCACCTCGGCGGATTCACACTGCGCCAGCCAATCATCCAGTTGCGAATCGGTCAGAATCAGCTGATAGTCACGTCCATGATCATCTTTCTGTTCCAATCCAGAAGAATTATTTATCTCTCTGACTGGCGTACTTTCCCCAGTGTGCGCATGATTTTTTGCATCAATCTGTTTAAGCTCGCGCAACCAGCTCCGGAATTCAAGATGTTCATAAAGCTCTGTCAATCTGGTGGTATCGGGAGGTGCTGCAACCAGATCCTGCCAATCCAGCGCCAGCGGCACATCGCATTTGATCTTCAGTAGTTCCCTTGAAACCTGTAACCAATCCAGCGCTTTGCGCAGATTTTCTCCCACCACTCCTTTGATATCGTTTGCGTGCGCAATCAGATTATCCAACGTGCCATACTGGTCAAGCCATTTAACCGCCGTTTTGGGGCCCACTTTTTCTACCCCCGGAATGTTATCCACGCTATCTCCCACCAGCGCCAGAAAGTCGATGATCTGCGCAGGTGTTACACCGAATTTCTGCAGAACACCTGGTTCATCCAGTGATTCATTATTCATGGTATTCACCAGCCGGATACCCGATCTGACCAACTGCGCAATATCCTTATCGCCCGTTGCAATCACACATTGCACTTGTCTGTTGACCGCATGTTCAACCAATGTACCGATCACATCATCAGCTTCCACCCCCTCTTCCATCAGAAGCGGCCACCCCATTGCACGAATACAGCTATGCAGGGGGATGATCTGACTGGCCAGATCATCCGGCATTGGCGGACGATGCGCCTTATATTGTGGGTAAATATCCTCCCGGAATGTTTTACCTTTTGCGTCAAACACACACGCGTTATAATCCGGCTGGTATTCCTTAAGCAGGCGACCGCAACATATTCAGCACGCCATAAATTGCACCAGTGGGTTCATTCAGGCGGTTACGCAAATCGGGCAGGGCATGAAAAGCACGATACAGGTAGGAAGAACCGTCAACCAGCAAAGTGTTTTCATAAAACAAGGACCTTTATGAGTTTGCAAGCAAAATTGGGAGATGCCCTCACCCTGGAAAAACCCTGGTCTGCCAAAGAATCATGGCGGGTTTTGGGAATTGTGGCGGAATTTGTCGAAGGCACTGAACGTCTCGAATGCATACAACCTGCAATCAGCATTTTCGGCAGCGCCAGAACCCACCCCGACCATCCACATTATAAATTAACCGAAGCCATCGCAAGACAATTGTCCGATGCCGGATTCTCGGTCATTTCCGGCGGTGGGCCTGGCATCATGGAAGCAGCCAACAAAGGTGCTTTTTATGGCAAATCTCCCAGTGTGGGATTAAACATTCAGCTTCCGCACGAACAGCACCGCAATGTTTATCAGGACATCAGCCAGACTTTCCGCCATTTCTTTGCTCGTAAATATATGTTCATCAAATTTGCAACCGCCTATGTCGTGATGCCTGGCGGATTTGGCACACTGGATGAATTGATGGAAGCATTGACTCTGGTTCAAACCGGCAAGACCCGCAAAATGCCGATTATCCTAGTTTGTTCGGATTTCTGGACGGGAATGATCGACTGGTTCAGGGAAGCCCTTGTCCGGGATAACTTTATTTCAGAAGAAGATATTGATCTTATTCAGATCGTGGATGAACCATCCGAGGTTGTAGATGCCATCTTCCGTTTTTACGAAACGTCCGGATTTGAACCGTCAGCTGCCGAACGCAACATACAGCTCAATCTTTAACACCAGACAGATGCATGTCACCAAAGCACATCAGAACATTCCAACTCTCCGGTAAATCAGCATGAAGTCAGTCATTATTTTATTTCTCTGCGGCAACCTGATCTGGCTCTCACCTTTGGCATGGGCACAGACAGCCCGGCAGCCGGATAATCTAGTGCCATTGCCAGAAATCCCGGAACCCCCCACTGCAGAAGAAGAAAATACACTTCCTCCGGAACTGGGACTGGATCCATCTCTTGAACCAGAGATAACGATTCATGAAGGAAAAGACAAAATGATTGAGGAATATCGGGTCAATGGCGAACTCTACATGATCAAGATCACGCCCAGGATCGGCAAACCCTATTATCTGCTGAACCGGCGTAGTGCTGCCGGAACACCTCACCGGGGAGACATGGAATCAGGTGTAAGTGTCCCGATGTGGCAGATTTATCGTTTCTGATATTCCAGAAAGACAGCTCCGCTGCATCCAGCCTGCTTATTTAACGACTGTTTTTTTCCAACCAACTTTTCAACGCTTCATCCATGTCCGTTTTTACCCCGGTTTCCAAAGAACAGCTTGCTCTCTGGCTGCACAATTACTCGCTTGGATCATTGGTCGACTTACAGGGCATTTCTTCCGGTATTGAAAATACCAACTACTTTGTTACCACCACACAGGGCAAATTCATTCTGACCCTGTTCGAAAAATTGACCAATACCGAATTACCTTTCTACCTCAACCTGATGGCACACCTCTCGGCACAGGGAATCCCCTGCCCCAGACCTGTTGAATCACATAACCATCGCCTGCTGGGGCTGCTAAATGGCAAACCGGCTTGTATCGTGACATTGCTTCCCGGGCATTCCATAGTACAAGTCGGAGAAAAACAATGTGCCCAAACTGGCGAAATACTGGCCAGAATGCACCTGGCGGGGCAAAATTATCCGGGCCGGAATAAAAATCCACGCGGACTGGCATGGTGGCAGGATACGGCCACAACCGTCATGCCTTTTCTCTCTCCTTCCGAACAAAACCTGCTCAAAGAGGAATTGCGGTTCCAGACAACGCAAGTCAGGGCCGACCTGCCGCAAGGTGTAATACATGCTGATCTTTTCCGGGATAACGTCTTGTTCACATCCAACGAAATAGGCGGGGTCATTGATTTCTATTTTGCCTGTAATGATGCCCTGCTCTACGATCTAGCCATTACTGCCAATGACTGGTGTATGTTTGCAGACGGCGCAATGGATAAAACACGCATGCATGCCCTGGTTAATGCGTATCACGCTGCCCGGCCGCTGATACCTGCTGAATGTCCTGCGTGGCCGGCCATGTTGCGTGCGGGTGCTCTGCGCTTCTGGTTATCACGTCTGTATGACTACCATCTTCCTCGCCCCGGAGAACTGACTCATAAAAAAGACCCAGATCACTTCAAGAAAATTCTGGAACACCACATCAATCATCCAGGCGTTTTACCCGCTTTTCAGGCCTGACCCGGAGCAGATCATCTATCATTACATTCAAGACAGATAAGCGTGCAAAGGACACTCCGCTCATCTGCTTCTTGTAAACAATCAGATTTTTGACCGAGTTTTACTTCAAATTACCGGAGGATAACGGATGGAAGCGCGACATGTACGCGGCAAGCAGGGATTACAGTGGATCCTGAGTGGATTCTATTTTTTCCGCATGGCGCCACTCAATTGGATACTCTTGTGTTTCACTTATTTACTAATTGGAACAACACTGGGGCTTGTCCCATATCTCGGAGGCTTTGTCGGTATATTGACCGTACCCGTTTTTGTAGCTGGAATTATGGTCGGATGCAGACAACTGGATCTAAGCGGAAAACTTGAACTGGAGTATCTGTTTTATGGGTTCAAGAAATATACTTCTTCACTTATCACAATTGGCGGCATTTACCTGGTTGGGGATATTTTGATTACCGGTTTCTTCATGCTGCGCGGGGGAGATGCCGTCGTTGACATGTGGCTACATGGCAAACGATTTGATGAAACCGAGCTGGCCGGGGTCGCAAATGACATTTTATCAGCCACCTTATTTTCCTTGCTGCTATCCATTCCGTTGCTAATGGCAATCTGGTTTGCTCCCATGCTGGTGATTTTCGAGCAAATGCCTCCCTTTATTGCTTTACGTAAAAGCTTTTTTGCATGCCTGAAAAACTTCTTTGCCTTCCAGGTCTACGCAGTCACCTTGCTCATTCTTGGCATACTTGCAGCCATACCTTACGGGCTGGGTTTCATTGTCTGGTTTCCAGTCGCATTTGCTTCTGTCTATGTCAGTTACAAGGACATCTTTCACCACGAACAGGAAGAAGATATCCAATCAATGCCCGAGGGTGATGCTGAAGAAAGTGAAAACAAAGAAGAAGCAAATTAGGGTACAAAACCCAAGTTTAGTAATCCCGCAAAAGCAAAAAACTGACAGGCAGCTTGAAAACGCTGCCTGTTTTCAGATCAAAATACGTCCTCAGAGAACCTCTGATTCAATCCCACATAGCCCGCACTGTGTTTTGCGGATGGAGGAATGCAAGACAAGTGAGGCAGTGCTTAAGCGTTATAGCGCTTCCAGCTTTGCGTAAGCAAGTGACAGCCATTTCGTCCCCGCCTGACGGAAATTCACCTGAACCCGCATATCCGCCCCTCTGCCCTCACAATTCAGGATAGTTCCTGTGCCAAATTTGGTGTGAGATACCTGCTGCCCGATATGAAAACCCTCGCCACTCAATCGTTGCGCTGCCATTTTGGTTACCGCGTTTCCATCGCTATTTCTCTGGTGGCGCGTGCTTGCAAAGCTTGTAGTACTGGGGGCTGCATACCCCGTTCCAGTCAATGCCTGACGATAACCTCCTCCGGAAAAGCTGGAGCGCAATCGCTTCAGAAAATCGTCAGGAATTTCATCAATAAACCGGGATGGCACGTTCACACGCACCTGTCCATGCAGCATACGGCTCTCGGCATAACTCAGATACAAGCGCTGTTGTGCGCGTGTCATGGCCACGTACATCAGGCGCCGCTCTTCCTCCAGACCGTTGGGCTCATTACGGCTATTCTCATGGGGAAATAATCCCTCTTCCAATCCGCTGATGAATACCGTCTGGAACTCCAATCCCTTGGCTGCATGTACAGTCATCAACTGAACTGCATCCTGATGCCCTTCTGCCTGATGCTCACCTCCTTCAAGCGAGGCATGCGCGAGAAAAGCTGTCAGGCTGTCATCCTCGGCTTCATGTACAAAGCTGGTTGCGGCGTTGATCAGTTCCTTCAGATTCTCCAGTCGCTCACCACCTTCGCGCTCGGCCTGGTAATGCGCCACCAGCCCGCTCTGATCCACCACACGCCGGATAATTTCCGGCAGCGGCAATCCTTCACATTCCTGTTGCAGCGATAACACCAGGCTGGCAAAACCGGGAACGCCCCGCCCGGATTGCCCCGCTCTGACCGCAGCAGTCTTTACGTTCTCGCAAGCCTTGAGCGCCGCTTGCCAGAGGCTGGTTCCGAGCTCTCCAGCCTGATCCTGCAACTGCTCCAGCGTGCGGGCGCCAATCCCTCTGGGTGGAAAGTTAATGATCCGCAACAAGGCATTATCGTCATCCGGCAAGGCAATCAGCCGCAAATAGGCCAGCGCATGCTTGACTTCCTGCCGGTCAAAGAAACGCATGCCGCCATAAACACGATAGGAAATGGAAGCATTGAACAGGCCATGCTCCAGCACTCGCGATTGCGCATTGGATCGATAGAGCAGCGCTATATCGGAAAGTGCCAGACCCTCGGCATGCAGCGCCTTGATCTCATCAACAATGAAGCTGGTTTCATCCATATCTGTAGAAGCGTGATACACCCGTACCAGCTCACCTTTGCTCGCTGCGGTCCACAGATTCTTGCCCAGGCGCCCCTTGTTGTTCTCGATCAGCGCATTGGCTGCATCCAGAATATTGCCGTGAGAACGGTAGTTTTGCTCCAGCCGGATAATTTTCGGAACATTAAAATCTTTTTCGAGATCCCGCATATTTCCGACATGTGCACCCCGGAATGCGTAAATGCTCTGATCATCATCCCCGACAGCAAAAATCGCTGCGTGCTGCTGCAAACCGGAGCCCGCCAGCAATTTGATCCATTTGTACTGCAGCCGGTTGGTATCCTGGAATTCATCCACCAGAACATGCTCAAAACGGTTGCGATAGTGATCGCGCAAAATTTCGTTACGGCTCAACAGCTCATGGCTACGCAACAATAGCTCAGCAAAATCAACCGTACCCTCCCGCATGCTGATGGCCTCGTAGGCCCGGTAGCATTCAGCCAGGGTTTGATTAAAATTGCCACGCGCATCAACCTGCGAAGCTCGCAAACCCTCTTCCTTGGCATTGTTGATAAACCATTGCAGTTGACGGGGTGGAAGTGTTTTTTCATCCAGTGAGCGTTCTTTCAACACGCGCTTGATGACAGCCAGCTGATCAGCCATATCCAGTATCTGGAATGCCTGCGGCAATCCCGCATCTTCATGATGGGCACGCAGCATGCGATGGCACAAACCGTGAAATGTGCCAATCCACATCCCCCGGATATTGACAGGCAACATGGCACCAATACGCGCAATCATCTCGCGCGCTGCCTTATTGGTAAAAGTCACAGCCAGAATATTTTGCGGCTGGGTATGGCCTGCTTGCAGCAAATAGGCAATTCGCGTGGTCAGCACCCGGGTTTTGCCGCTTCCAGCGCCTGCCAGCACCAACGCTGACCGGTGAGGCCAGGTAACGGCCTCCAGCTGCTCCGGATTGAGATCAGTCAGTAATGCAGTCATATGGAGGGGAACAGCGGAATTCCCCGCCAAACCCTGATGGCAGGCGGGGAGTTTGAAAGGATTATTTCCTGCTTTTGGCCACCAGATCCAGAATCAGAGGCGTCAGAATCAACTCGATAGCCATGCCCATCTTACCACCCGGAACCACAATGGTATTGGGACGGGACATGAATGATCCATCTATCATGTTGAGCAGATACGGGAAATCTGCTGCATGATGATCGCGGAAGCGGATAACCACCATGCTTTCATCCAGGGTGGGAATATCCCGCGCAATGAATGGATTGGATGTATCCACCGTTGGTACGCGCTGGAAATTGACATGCGTGCGCGAAAACTGGGGGGTGATGTAATGAACATAATCGTGCATGCGGCGCAGGATGGTATGGGTTACCGCTTCGGCCGAATAGCCTCTGGCTGCAGTATCACGATAGATCTTCTGTATCCACTCCAGGTTGACGATTGGAACTACGCCCACCAGCAGATCCACATACCGGGCCGCATCAGCTGTATCACTCTTCACTCCGCCATGCAGGCCTTCGTAGAACAACAGATCAGTGCCAGGCTGAACCGATTTCCAGGGCGTAAAAGTGCCGGGCTTCTGATTGTAAGGCTGCGCTTCCTGCTCATTATGCAGATAAAGGCGAGTCTCTCCCGATCCGCTCTCGCCATACGACTTGAACAATGCCTCCAATTTCTCGAATTCATTGGCCTCCGGACCAAAATGGCTGATTGGACGTCCGCCATTTTTTTCCGATTCTTCAACCGCTTTTTTCATGGATTCGCGGTCATAGCGGTGGAAACTATCCCCCTCCACTACCACCACCTTCAGTTGTTCACGCTGAAAAATATGCTCAAAACTGGTTTTGACAGTGGATGTTCCGGCCCCGGATGATCCGGTGACAGCAATAACTGGGTGTTTCTGCGACATTTGTGTTTATCTCCTTCAATATAAAAAATAATTTCCAAGAAACCAGCAAATCGCTATTCAATCACTGCATTACGAGATACCCAGCTCATCGCCCAGGCAGTAAAGAATAAATGTATTCAATTTATTTGGCGCAGCGGGGAATTTTCCCTGTCGCATTTGCCTGATGTTGCAATTGTTGTGCCCTGGGCAAATTTGCCTGCAGATTTTCTATGCGAGAGGCATGTGACGGATGCGTGGATAAAAATTCCACGGGCTCAAGCCCCTGGCTTGCCTGCGCCATTTTTTGCCATAATCTTATGCTCTCTGCAGGATTAAACCCCGCACCGGCCATCAAATCCAAACCAATCTTGTCTGCCTCGGCTTCGTGTAATCTGCTGAAGGGCATGATCACTCCATACTGGGCGCCAACACCAAGCAAACCAATCGCCGTCTGTCCTAGCGCAGTTTGCGGTGCAGCCACTGCCTGGATGAGAGAAATTCCCAGGTTGGTTCCCACCTGCTGGGACAAACGCTCATTACTATGCCGTGCTATCACATGCCCGATTTCGTGACCAATCACCACTGCCAGCTGATCCTGGTTATCCACCAGATCAACCATACCGGTATGCACTCCTATTTTTCCGCCAGGCAATGCAAAAGCATTAAGTGATTTATCTTCAAAGACAACAACTTCCCATTCTCCCCCTACTTCCCGGGTAATCGCATTGGCAACGCAATTGACAAACCGGTTACTTGCCGCATCCCGGTTGATTTTGTTTTCACGCTTCAAAGTATCAAATGCCTGAAGACCCATGCTGTTCACTTCCGTATCCGGCATGAAAACAAGCTGAGTCCGCCCCGTGGGAGAGGTCGCACAAGCAGAAAGTATACAAACAAGCAAACAAGGTAATAAATACTTTATTTCCGAAATATTCATATCCACTCCTCTTTCAGCTCTGGACAAAACCCAACCACCGGCAGCTCCCGCTCCGGGTAAATCCATTGGATGGATTTCGGCAGAACCACATCAACATACTTTATTCCCTGGCTCCCAGCGCAAGTGCCCGTTTGCGGGATTGTTCCGCAGCTTCTTCGGAAAAAGAATGATCAAGCCAGCCGGCCAAATGAGTCCGGATGATGTTATTGATTGCCCCGATCCACAACGGGTGCTCATTGAGGCTGGGAATATAATGAAACTCACCCCCACCCGCTCCGGTAAAGGTTGCTTTTCCTTCCATGGCTATCTCTTCGAGCGTTTCCAGACAATCCGAAACAAAACCCGGGCAAACAACATCAACCCGCCCTGTTTTCTGTTTACCCAATTCCTCAAGCACTTCGGAAGTATAAGGGCTCAGCCATTGCGCAAAACCAAACCGTGACTGGAAGCATACCTGGTAGCGGTCATCCGCAAGCTCCAGTGCTTCAGCCAGCAGGCGCCCGGTTTTTTGACATTCGCAATGATAAGGATCACCCATATCGAGTGTCTTGCGCGGCACGCCATGAAAGCTGATGATCAGTTTGTCGGGCTGTCCATGTTCCTGCCAATAATCACGCACATTCTGCGCCAGCGCCGCAATATAGCCCGGGTCATCGTGGTAATGCCTGGCAGTTCGAATATCAGGAATAGTGCGCATTTTCCTCAGCTCGGAAAAAACACTGTCGAGCGCACAACCGGTACTGCTGGCTGCGTACTGGGGAAACAACGGCAATACCAGAATCCGGTTACAACCTTGTGCCTTCATCTGCTGCAATTTTTCTGCGATAGAGGGATTACCAATGATCATCGCGTACTCCACCATTAGTGAGGGATCCACCTGTTCCTTCAGCAAAGCAGCTACCAATGCTGTCTGTCGCTCGGTATGCACCTTTAGGGGGGAGCCCTCGTCTGTCCAGATTTGTTCATATTTTCTGGCCGATTTTGCTGGCCGGACAGTCAGAATGATGCCATTCAAAATAAACCACCACAGCCAGCGCGGCAGTTCCACAATACGGGGTTCACTCAGGAATTGCTTCAAATACACACGCAACGCCTTGGCGGTCGGAGCCTCTGGCGTACCCAGATTGATCATCAAAATGCCAATTTTACTGGCCGAGCCATGGCGAAAAGAGGGTTCCGGCAACATTTGGGTCATTGATAAATAGCGTTAAAAAGGGCGTTACGACAGATTACTCGAAAGCAATCTTGCGGTGATATCTACAATGGGAATAATACGTTCATAAGCCATGCGCCGTGGACCAATTACCCCCACCGTGCCAACGATCTTACCTTCCATTTCATAGGGTGCAGTCACCACACTGACTTCTTTCAGCATGGTTTCATCCGATTCCCCTCCAATAAAGATCTTCACTCCATGCGCCTGGCGACTGAGCTCCATTAGCTGTAACAGCTTGGACTTGCGTTCAAACAGCTCGAACAGACTTTTCAGACTGGAAAGATTATCTGATAAATCACGCACATCAAACAGCCTGTGTTCCCCCGCAATCACCACCGCCTCGCTGCTTTCCTGCAAAGCATCATTGCCTATTTCAATCGCAGCATTCATGAGGCCAGTCATATCGCGGCGCAGTTGTGTCAGCTCGTGCTAACCCTGACCGGAATTTCTTCCAGCGTACAACCGGCATAGTGCTGATTGAAGAATTTCCAGCCTCAATCAGATCCGACTGACCATAAACGGTTTCCGTAAGAATGATGCGGTTCTGAACATCACCTTCCGGTGTAACCAGAATCAGGAGAATCCGTTTTTCAGTCAATGCCACAAACTCTATATGGCGGAAAACTGCCCCTCCCATCCGCTTGGGTGTGACTACCACACCGACAAACCGGGTCAGATCCGAGAGCAAACGGGAGGTGACATTCATCAGATGTGCGGGGTTGTTCGGATGCAGCTGGTTCTCCAGCAAAGTGATCTGCTCGTTATCCAGCGACTTGACTACCAGCAGGGTATCGACAAAAAAACGGTACCCGAGCGTTGTCGGCATCCGCCCGGCAGATGTATGAGGACTGGAAACATATCCCATTTCCTCAAGATCAGTCATCACATTGCGAATCGTGGCCGGGCTCAGATCAAGACCGGAAAATCTGGCGAGTGAACGCGAACCGACTGGCTGACCTTCATGGATATAGCGTTCGACCAGGGTTTTGAGCAGGATTTTCTCGCGTTCGTTAAGCATTTAATTATTTTACACGAATCAGCCCTACTTTAAGCAGGGTTGGTCTGAAGTGGAAATTGCGCCAGTCTATATATTGGCGGAACCACCCTTTTCAATGGATTTTTACCTTTTTTGCAATGGGCTGCGGTAATATCCGATCCTTACAGCCACTTGAAATCAGCCGGATAATTCAAAGCAGGAATCCGGGTATTTTTAACTGTTCCGGTCCTCTTATCTCAAAATGAGCAGCGCCTTATTCAAAACGATTGCTTTAATCGGGAAACATAAAAACCCCGATATCGTGATTCCTCTGCTGAATCTGGCGGAATATCTGACTGACCGGGGTGCCAGTGTAGTGCTGGATTCCCTGACCGCCACACATATCAGTAACAGCAAATACCCTGTACTGACACTGGAGGAAATCGGCAAGCAGACAGATCTTGCCATCGTGCTGGGAGGTGACGGGACCATGCTCAATATTGCCCGCGCACTCGTTCCATTCGGTGTTCCGCTTATTGGTATCAATCAGGGGAGATTGGGATTTTTAACCGATCTTACCGCTGACACCATGCATGAAACTCTGAATGACATGCTGGCTGGCCAGTTTGTTGTAGAAAATCGTATGTTGCTGACAGCCGAGGTCACACGTCACGGAGCAAGCATTTTCAAAGAACTGGCTTTCAATGATGTGGTACTTCATCGCGGCATCAGCAGTGGCATGATTGAACTCGAAGTTCATATCAACGATGAATATGTTTATTCTTTGCGCTCAGATGGCCTGATTATCGCCACCCCCACCGGATCGACCGCTTATGCACTATCTTCCGGCGGGCCCATCCTGCACCCAGGACTCAATCTGATGACACTGGTGCCGGTCTGCCCGCACACCCTCAGCAATCGCCCCATCGTCATCGGAGCGGATGCAACCATCGAGATCAAGGTGCATTTTACGACCGAGACGAAGATCTACACCGACAGCCATTCCTGGTTTGATCTGGGCGAACATGACAGAGTATTTGTCCGGCGCTGTCCAAAAACCATCAAACTGCTCCATCCCGTCCACCACAGTTACTACCGCATGTTGCGTGAAAAACTTGGCTGGAGCGGTATTCTCCAGAAAAACAATCGCTAGTTCCCATGCTGCAAAACCTGTCCATTCAGAATTTTGTCATTGTTGACCATATTGATCTGCACTTTAAATCGGGTTTTACCGTCCTGACAGGTGAAACTGGCGCGGGAAAATCCATCCTGATTGATGCACTGGAACTCGTGCTGGGCAGACGAGCCGACACCAGCCAGATCAGACACGGCTGCAAACGAGCAGAAATCACCGCACAATTTGACGTAAGCACTCTTCCCGCTTTGCAGGAATGGCTCATGGATAATGCACTGGAAGACGAAGCTGGTATCTGCCTGTTACGCAAAGTCATGGAATCGGGCGGACGTTCACGCAACTTCATCAATGGACATCCTGCCACCCTCCAGCAATTACGTACAATCGGCGAATGGCTGGTAGATATCCATGGCCAGCATGCCCATCAGTTGCTGATGCACAACCACAAACAATCCGAATTACTCGATTCCTGGGCTGGCGAATCAGCTCTTTCCCGGGAAGTAGCCTCCGCATATCGGCATTGGCAAGACCTTTGCCAGCAGAGGCTGGAATGGGAGCAGCACAGCGAGCAAAGCCTGTACGAGCACGAAAGCCTTACCAGGCAATTCCATGAACTATCCACGCTGAACTTCATACCGGAAGAGTGGGAAAATCTGCAAACTGAACATAATCGGCTAACCCACACAGCAAGCCTGCTGGAAACAGCACAATTCAGCCTGGAATCCTTATCAGAAAATGAAACAGCGGTGCTCACGCAGCTCAATACCATAATCACCCGTCTGCATGGCCAGGCCAGCATCGATGGCACGCTTGAGCCTCTCTGCAGCCAGCTGCAATCTGCCCAGATACAGTTACAGGAAACCGTGTACGAGCTGAAGCGCTATCTACAGCATCTCGATATTGACCCACAAAGACTGGAGGAAACCGAAGCACGCATTGCAGCCATTCATGGCGCGGCCAGAAAACACCGCACCACGCCTGAAATGTTACCGGATTTGCTTGAAACGACCCGGCAACGTCTGGATGTCCTGGGGAACATCACAAGCAGTGACGCGTTGATGGAAGCAGAAAAATCTGCCAGAAGCCATTTTGAAAATCTGGCTGGAAAGCTGAGTTTGGCCAGGCAACGTGCTGCAGATCAGCTATCTGACCTGGTTACAGAAGCCATGCAAACGCTGGCAATGGCGGGTGGTTGTTTCAAGGCAGCATTGATCCCGGGGCCAACAGGCAATCTGCATGGTATGGAACAGATCGAATTCCAGGTTTCGGCTCACCGGGATTTACCATTGCGCCCGCTGGGCAAAGTGGCTTCCGGTGGCGAATTGTCACGCATCAGTCTGGCAATTCAGGTTATTACCAGCAAGGCAGGCACAGTTCCCACGCTGATTTTTGATGAAGTCGATACCGGAATAGGAGGCCGCATTGCCGAAATAGTGGGCAAACTACTCCAGCAACTCGGGAAAACACGGCAGGTTTTGAGCATTACGCATCTCCCTCAAGTTGCTGCCAAAGGCGATCAACACTGGCGAGTCTCCAAAACTCCCGGATCAGAAAACGATGCGCTACCGGCAAGCCATATTTCTGAACTTGAAACAGCGGCAAGAATCGAGGAAATTGCCCGCATGCTGGGCGGAGAAGAACTGACTGCAGCTACACGCCGACATGCAGCGGAAATGTTGGGTTACGACGAACAAAACAAGCGGGCTTGAGCCGCCACAACCAATTAGCTCTGTTTATCCTGGGGCTCTTTGGGCTCTTCTTTTGGAGCAACATATGTAATCAACTTCTCTGGTTGAGAGGCATCGTTACGAATCATTTTTCCCTCAACCACCGCTCCCTGGTGCATTTTTATGGTCTTGTAAAATATATCCCCGGTAATTTTTGCAGCAGGCTGCAGTTCGAGGCTCTCATCGGAATGAACAGGCCCTCGCACCGTACCATTGATAATGATATAGGGCACCTTGATTTTACCTTCAATCACGCCCTGTTCGCTGAGCACCAGCAAAGAATGCGGCTTCCCTCCGGTTGATACAACGCTGCCACAAACACGACCATCCACACGCAACCCACCAGAAAACTGAATATCACCAGTTATCTCCGTATCAGCCCCAATCAACGTACTGATATCACTGGTTATTTTATGTTTTCTTCCGAACATGGTCCTCTGCCTTTCGAGATAACTGGATGGTTTTTGTCAGAATGGACTGACCGGCACTATTTTCATAAACAAGAACCTGCAAACTCTTTACTACTGTATCTGCTGGTATTTGGAAGCTTTTTTCCAATCGATGATAGAAGCGGAAATTGATCGGAAATTCCTTGGAAGCATTTTCATCTACAAGCGAAATGAATTTTTCTTCGCCATTTTGAAGCAAACCAACCACAAATTCGAGTCTGCCTTTAAATTCTTTTGAACGCTGCCCCCCCTGGGCAAGCAACAATGTATACAGATATTCACCAGGAAGCTGACCTGCTTCCATTGAAAAACGGTGAATAACAAGCTCTACATCCGGGGATTCCTCATTTCCGGAAATCATCTGCTGGAACAAGGATAAATCCTCTCGCAGGCGATCATTTTCTTCATCCAGGGTTTTGACCTGCTTAACCAGATCAGCACGGGTAGCATTACTAATTTGCAGCTGCCTGACGAGCTCGGCTAGCTGCGCGCAGAGGGTGGCATCATATTTCTCCAGGCAGCTATTAGACTCAAGGATCTGCTCAAGAACGGGATCAGCCGTAACTGCCGTGGCAGGTTGAACGGTATTTTGTCCAACAATAAACATTCCATAAGCCAGCAGGCCAATCAGTAACAATCCGACAAAAGCTGTCAATAAACGTCGGTACCAAGGGACATGAGGGCGCACGACCAACCTGGGTGCGCTTATATTTTGTCTGTTATGCAACACTTTCCCTCCGGTTTTCAGAAATTTCTGGAAGTCTTACGATTGCTTTATCTGCAACACGATATTTCTTCAGTTACTTCACCCACCCGGCACATAACGGATCAAGGTAACAGCGGAACATGCCGGATACCAGTTGTTTCCGGCAACCCGTACATAATATTCATGTTCTGAACAGCCTGGCCAGCAGCACCTTTTACCAAATTATCCGTCACCGAGAGTATCACCACCGTTTCGCCGCCGCCTGGTCGATGAACCGCAATACGGCAAAAATTTGAACCGCGCACCGAGCGCGTTTCCGGATGACTCCCCGCAGGCAGCACATCAACAAAAGGCTCACTGGCATATCTGTTTTCATACAACGCTTGTAACTCAACATCTTTGGTCAATCTGGCGTACAGCGTAGCGTGAATCCCTCGAATCATCGGTGTTAAATGAGGCACGAAAGTCAATCCTATCGGCCCACCTGATCTTTCGGATAACCCCTGCCTGATTTCAGGCAAGTGACGATGACCCGGCACAGCATAGGATTTGAAGTTATCCGATGCCTCTGCGTGCAAGGTATGTATTTCAGCCTTGCGGCCCGCTCCGGAAACACCCGATTTGGTATCAGCAATCAGATGATTTACGTCCACCACTCCTGCTTCAATCAATGGGATAAAACCCAATTGTACTGCTGTCGGGTAGCAGCCAGGATTGGCAATCAATCGCGCATTCCGGATTTTTTCCCGATTAACTTCAGGCAGACCATAAACAGCTTCGGCGATCAATTCAGGCGCGGCATGTGTCATTCCATACCATTTTTCCCATTCCGTGACATCCTTGATCCGGAAATCAGCTGCCAGATCAATTACTTTTATTCCAGAGTCAAGCAAGGCTCTTGCCTGCTGCATGGCAATGCCATTGGGAGTGGCAAAAAAAACAACATCACATTTGCTGAAATCGACTTTGGCTGGATCGCTGAATTTGAGAGCAAGCTGACCACGCAAACTAGGGAAGAGTTCATCAACTCCCACACCCGCCTCTTGACGAGATGTAATAACCTTAATCCTCGCTTTCGGATGCTGCACAAGAATGCGCAACAGCTCAACGCCTGTATAACCTGTCCCACCTACTATGCCAACATTGATCATTTCTAAACCAACAGTCAAAGAATTAATTATTCATCAGAATAATGAACGCCCTATTGTGACATCCAACAAAACCAAATACAAAAAAGCCGCCCATAAAAGGGCGGCTCTCCAGTTTGTTCTGAATAATTATGATTATTACCGCTTGGAGAACTGTTTGCGACGTCTTGCTTTGCGAAAACCAACTTTCTTCCGCTCGACTTCGCGTGCATCCCTGGTCACAAAACCGGCTTTACTTAAAATCGGCTTTAGTGTTTCATCGTAATCAATCAACGCACGTGTAATACCATGTCTGACAGCTCCAGCCTGCCCTGACTCACCTCCACCATGGATATTAACCATCACATCCAGATTGGTGGTATTTCCGGTTAACTCTAAAGGTTGGCGTATGACCATCCGGCCTGTCTCACGGGAAAAATATTCATCAGCAGGTTTATGATTTACCGTAATAACACCTGGACCCGATTTGATAAAAACCCGTGCAACTGCACTTTTCCTGCGACCGGTTCCGTAATTATATTGAATAGCCATGATGTCAGATTAAGCGTTAATTTCTAATGATTGTGGTTGCTGGGCTGCGTGTGGATGAACATCCCCGGCATAAACTTTCAGTTTTTTTATCATGGCATACCCAAGCGGGCCTTTGGGCAACATGCCTTTTACTGCTTTTTCAAGTGGCCTAGCAGGAAAACGCTCATGCATTTTCTTGAAAGTGGTTTCGTAAATACCACCGGGGTAGCCGCTATGGCGATAATACTTTTTATCTTCAGCCTTATTACCGGTAACCCTGATCTTATCGGCATTAATGACCACGATATAATCACCCGTATCGACATGCGGTGTATAAATAGGCTTGTGTTTACCACGCAAGCGATGGGCAATAGCTGCGGCCAACCGGCCCAGAACCTTGTCGGTTGCATCAACCACAAACCACTCGTGCCTTACTTCATGCGGTTTGGCAGAAAAGGTTTTCACTGATTTTCCTTTGTTTTTGTAGTACAAGATAACCACGGATTATGAGTTACCCCATGAACAAAGTCAAATTCAGGATACGACAAACCAGTGGCGGATCAAAGTCTTCGCTGGAATACTGACTGTTATCCGGCTAATTTTCACCAAAATCTGCAACTTTCAGAGATCCCGCAAAGAGACTGACAGATCAATATTGCAAAGAATTTATCCATCCGTTAAGGAATCTCTGAGAAACTATCTGTACTGTCATTTCTCAGCTCAAAATGCTCATTTATTACGTATAAACTCCGCTTTTTTTCCGGTTTTCACCTTGAACTGACTGCCTCGATGACATTTTTCAAAGGCTCCTTGATGAATCATCCGGGATAAATATCGGGGCAAATTACCTGATTCTTTTTAGCAGCTGCATAACTCGGCTTTATCTCGCAGACATACTTTGCATTTCAAAACAGCGGCTATGGCAGCGCAATCCTAAAAAATCCTCGCCTTCTTCTCACACCACATCACCGGCTTGAAGAAAAGACCGCTGTTCCCCCTTCTGTTCGTTCTCAAGCCATTGTCATTCCGGCCGAAAAACAGGAAGTAAAACTGTGCCGTGGATTTAAAAACAACCCAAAGGGGAGACGAATACGATGTCATCATTACCGTTCAGCAGAACAAAAACCCCGGCAGAATACGATACGCCCTACCATAACAACGATATTTACAGGGCAATCGGGCGCTGCCTGGCCGGGGCCGAATACGATCTGCAGGGCAATATCATCAACGCCAACAACAATTTTCTTTCCCTGTTCGGTTACACCCAAGAAAATCTGGCTGGCAAGCACCACAGCGTGCTATGCCCCTCGGGTAGCGCAGAAAGCGAGGAATATGCCGCCTTCTGGGAAAAATTGCGGACAGGCGAAGGAGCGAATGGCGAATTTCGCCGCGTAACTGCCGACGGCAACATCCTCCATATCCAGGCAAGCTATATCCCGGTACTCGATGCCGGAAACAATCCGGTCAAAATCATACAGATTGCCAGCGACATCACTGCAAGCAAGCAAAATGCACTGGAAAACACAGGCAAGATCCTGGCCATTCACCGTACTCAGGCTGTTATCGAATTTGACCCTGAAGGGATTGTAGTAGCTGCCAATCAGAAATTTCTGGATGCCTTCGGCTATACCCTGCCGGAGGTAATCGGGCAACATCACCGCATTTTTTGTTGCGAAGCCTATACCCGGAGCGAGGAATATCAGAGTTTCTGGCAGGATTTACGGGCAGGTGAATCCAGGCAGGGTGAATTCATGCGACTCGACAAGCAAGGGCACCCGGTGTGGCTGCAGGCAACCTATACCGCCATTCGCAACTGCGATGGCAGCCCTTACAAAATCATCAAACTGGCCAGCGACATCACCCGCGAAAAACTGGCAGCCATGGAAATGGCCGCCCGCATGGAAGCCGTCTCGGCAAGCAGCTGCCTGATGGAACTGTCTGCCGATGGCCGCATTCTCGGCGCCAACGAACGCATGCTGAAAGCTCTGGGCTATCCGCTTGACGAATTGACCGGCAAACCCGAGCACCAGCTTCTGTTTGAAGAGGATATACAAACGCAGAAACATACCGATTTGTGGGTAGCGTTAAAAGAATTCAGACCGGTAAATCTGGAATTGCGCTACAAGGATGTAAACGGAAAAGAGCGCTGGTTTTTGGCCAACTTCAGCCCCATCTCCGGAAAAGATGAAAAACTGGCCAAGGTGGTAGTACTGGCAGATGACATCACCGCCACGAAATTCGAACACATTGACTACATCGGAAAAATGCAGGCGATCAACCGGGCGCAAACCATCATTGAATTTGATCTGGATGGCAAGGTACTGCACGCCAATGAAAATTTCCTCAAGCTCACGGGTTATGCGTTGGAAGACATCAAAGGATACCATCACCGCATGTTTGTCGATCCGCAAGAAGCTGCCGGCGCCGGCTATTCTTCTTTCTGGGAACGTCTCGGGCGGGGACAATATGAAACAGGGGAATTCAAGTGCATCGGCAAAAACAATCAGGAAATCTGGATACAGGCCACCTACAACCCTATCTTCGATCATAAAAATAAACTGGTCAAAGTGGTGAAATTCGCCACGGACATTACCGCAAGCAAATTGCGCCAATCCGAATTCGAAGCCAAAGTAGCCGCCATTGGCCGTGGCCAGGCCGTGATCGAATTCGATCTGGATGGCTGCGTTACCGATGCCAATCATAATTTTCTTGCGGCAATGGGCTACACCCTGCGGGAAATCAAGGGACAGCACCACAGCATGTTCTGCCCGGCAGACTACATTCAAAGCAAGGAATATCGGGATTTCTGGCTCAGACTGGGCAATGGCGAATTTATCAGCGGTCGGTTTCACCGCATCGGCAAATTCGATCGCGATGTCTGGATTCAAGCGACCTACAACCCGATTTTCGATCTCAACGGCAAGGTCATGAAGATCGTCAAGTTTGCCCATGATGTCACCAGCGAAGTCCAGCTTGAACAACTGATCGCCGCCGGAACAACCGAAATGAATGCACATGTGCGCAAACTGGCTGAAAGTGTGAATGCCATTGCAGCTAACTCCAATGTAGCAGCGGAACTGGCACGTAACTCCTCCAGCGCGGCACAAAACGGATTTGACGCCCTGCAAAAATCTATTTCCGCCATTACCGCCATTCAGACCAGCTCTTCTCAAGTATCCGAAATCGTCAGAGTAATCGACGAAATCGCCAACCAGACCAACCTGCTCGCCTTCAATGCAGCCATCGAGGCGGCACGCGCCGGTGAACACGGTATCGGCTTCTCGGTAGTAGCCGATGAAGTGCGTAAACTGGCTGAACGCAGCTCGGTTGCCGCACGCGAGATCACCAAACTGATCGCGGAATCGACCCAGCATGTGGACAAGGGTGCAGAAGTCACCCGAGAAGCTTCGCGCAGCTTTGAAGGCATCATGTCCGGTGTGGCCAGAACCAGCAAGAGCGTGGCGGAAATCGCCGAATCAGCTGAAAATCAGAGCGCCGTCGCCAAGGAAGTCAGCGCGCTGATCGATCATATCGCCAACGCAAAAAACCAGGTGAACTGATGGCACCGGCGGCAATCAGGCCGGGATTCGGTGGATTCCGCATTGGCGGGATGGAACTCGGCTTGCCAATGCAGGTGCTGCGCGAGGTCGTCCCTTGCCAGGAGCTGATCAGATTACCTTGTGCGGCATCCTGTGTGACAGGCGGAATCAATTTGCGCGGAATCATGGTGCCGGTAATCGACTTGCGCATCCTGTTCGGCATGCCGACACCGCACGTGCCTTTTCAGAGCGTCATGATCATGATCCATGAAAACCGGTTACTGGGTCTGCTGACAGAAGGCGTGACTGGCGTATTCACCGGGGAAACCAGCGAAATCAATCACGTCCATTTTGCAGCAGCGGATCAATCCGTGTTTTATGGCAGCATTCGCCGCGCCGACAACGGCACCCTTGTCAACCTGCTCTCCCCTGCTGCGCTGGCCATGCTGCGGGATGTGCCGCTGGCAGAACACCGGGAAATGAAAAAACCAACCGGAATCCAGGCAGATACAGCCAACAGCCAGAACAAGGATCAGCGCCAGGGTCAGGATAAGGTCATACCCGTACTGTTGTTGCGCTGCAACCAGATCGCCCTCACCATTGATGCGATGGAGGTGTATACCACCTTATCCGACCCGGAAATCAAACCCTCTCCGCTGGCCATGGGTAGCTGCCGGGGAGTGATCGAATACGCCGGCAGCAAAATCCCGGTTCTGGATTTGCTGGAAGTATGCGGATTCGGAAAGATCGAACCCGACACCCCGCTACAAGCCTTTCTCGTTCAATTACCCAAGGGAATGGCCGCATTTCTGGTCAACAAGGTAATTGATGTCGTGCGCATTCGCACGGGTGAAATCATCGATGTGCCCGCCTACGCCCTGCCACGGTCGGCATTGTTCAGTGGCGCGATTCCCAAATCCTCGCTCCCGGCATCCTGCTCGCAACAGGACGCCATCCTCGCCTCCCAGTTTCTGGTATTGAACGGCGCAGGGATGAAATCCTGTCATGAAATCACAGCACTGGCCAATGTCAGCGCCCCGGAACAAATGCTTGTCCGGCACAATCGTCCACAACCGGCTACAACAGACAAAACCGGCCGCAAGCGCACCATGGTAACTTACCTGCTGGGAAGCGAAACAGCCACCCCGTTTGAACAAATCCGGGAAATCCTGCCTTTCAGCCACAGCATTCCCATTTTCGAACAAACCGGCCCGCTGCTGGGCATGATTGTGGTACGCGGACGCAGCATTCCAGTAGTTTGCCTGCACCGGCTGATTACCGGACAACCGGCACAAAAAGCTGCCACCAATATCCTGGTAGTGGAAATCGACCATGAAGCAATCGGTTTTGCTATCCCGGCCCTGAAGTCGATCGAAACAGTGGAATGGGAGCCAGAATTACCGCAATTCGGTGGAGAAGCAGCAAACGATGATCTGAAACGTGCCATCCGCTCCAACAGGCTGGCGCAGATCGGCAACGGCAACAGCATACGCATGCTGCCCGTGCTAGATCTCGAAAAAATAGGCCGCGCCTTCCGCGCACAACAACTGGCCGTCGCCTGACCGTTGCCGGATAATTCAACCGGCAAAATCAGGTAGAGCAGCAGCAATCGGCAGCACGACCGGAAACAGGCTGAAACAAAATGTATTGACAGGCTAACCCCCCGTTTTCATCCACAAACTAAAACAAGTATTTCTTTCACATCATTTCCGTACGATGGAATAATTTGTGATAAGGTTGGATTTAGGTAATGAATTAGGCGATATAACGTGTGCGCGAGTATCAATGACCGGCTTACGGTCATTTTTATCGCCTGCTCGACATCCATAGGTCCTCTATGGATTTCCTCCAAGCAATAAAACCATCTCGCAACCTGTTGCACCTGCATCTCATGCCCTAAGGAACCTCTGAAAAACGTCAACGAGGTAGTCAGTTCAAGGCAAATACCGGCAAAAAAGCGGAGTTTATCCGTATAAATGAGCATTTTAAGCCGATGTTTAACGCAGAAATGACAACGCAGCTGGTTTTTCAGAGGCTCCCTAATGAATTATTCGGGTTAAAAGGCAGCTTTGCCCTATCCATGTAGCCAGGGCAAGTATGCGTATCGTGCGCAGCAAACATTGATCAAGCGGAAGCATCATCACCCTTCCCGAAAAAATACGGGAACCTGTTCCGCCCGGATACGCGAAAAACCTGCCCTACCGGTATCAGATATTTTTTCTATGCGAGCACAATCATGACAACCAAGGATCACGATATTTACGAACGAGCGATTGAAAATAACGCGGACAAACTGGTCGCCAGCCAATCCGTACTGGGAGAACCCGAACCCTGGGAAAGCTGGGAAACCAGCCTGTGTCTGTGGAGTATCGGCATCGGAATCGCGGCGCTGATTATCCTGGGTATTCTGGTGGATTTGTTTCTGCTTCCCGGATAAGCAATGAAAGCTGATCTGGAAGTCCGGTTGATACATGATGGCAATAAATGGGTTGCCTACCACCAGAATTTCGAAGCCAGCGGACAAACCCTGGCAGAACTGGATGAAAACCTGACCAAATGCCTGCAGGACGGGCAGCTATTCCCCGAACATAGCTGCGTAACGGTATTCATGGTGTTCGATCATAGTTGCATCCCGGTCTGGATACGGCAATACGCCTACCATTACTTCAACCGCCACATCCTTTTAATTTGAAAATGCCCATATCAGGGCGCAATAAGAACAAGGAAACAACACATGAACGCAATGAATAGCAAATGGTATTCGGGCATGGCCAGAACCGAAGACTGGTGGGCTGTCTGGCTGGGATTGATCATGTTCATGGCAAGCGTCAGTTCACTCTGGGGACTGGAACTGACTGGCTGGATGACCAAACCCGAAACCTGGGTATGGGAAAAATTCTCCCTTGAAGGTGTACTGAAAGCCAGCGGCAAACCGGAGTGGCACCCAATGCAATCTCTGCTGGTGACCTATCTGGTTTTCACCACCCTGACCTGCCTGGCAGCATGGTCGATGAAATTTGATCTGAAACAATTCTTTATCGGCTGGAGCATCCTGTTCGTCATGACCTGGATCATCTGGGTCATCGGTAACGAAGCCCACTTCAAGGCCTCTGTTTACGAAATGGATAAATACGGCCTGACCTGGGGATTATCGCTTGGCAGTGGATTTTCTTACCTGCTGGCGCTGCTGGCGGGGCTCATCATTGGCAATTTCTTCAAAAATACAGCCCGGTTTCTTAACGAAGCCGCTAAACCCGAATGGTTCATCAAAACAGCCATCGTATTCCTGGGGATCAAAATCGGCGTCATGTCGATCGAAGCATCCGGTTTCATTACCGAGCTGGTCATGACCGGAGTGGCCGCCACCTTTGTGGCTTATATGCTGTTCTGGCCTATCGTCTATGCACTCGGCCGCAAAGTGTTCCGTTTATCACGCGATGCCGCCGCAGTTCTGGCCTCCGGCATATCCATCTGTGGCATCTCTGCTGCCATCGCTACCGCTGGCGCCATCCGTGCCCGCCCGATACTCCCCGTATTTGTCTCGATACTGGTTGTAATCTTTGCCATGTTCGAACTCATCATCCTCCCGGGGTTTTATACCGCAATCGCACCGGACCAACCGATCGTCAACGGCTCTGCACTGGGATTGACAGTCAAAACCGACGGCGCCGATGCAGCCGCCGGAGCCATGCTGGATGAACTGATGCGGGCCAATGCCGAAGCCAACCTGGGCGTTGTATGGAAAGAAGGCTGGATTCTGATGGCCTCCCTCACCACAAAAATCTGGATCGATATGTTTATCGGTGTCTGGGCCTTTGTTCTGGCGCTGGTGTGGGTATACAAAGTGGAGCGCAAGCCCGGCCAATCCAGAATCGGCCTGATGGAAATCTGGCACCGCTTCCCTAAATTTGTCCTGGGTTATCTGCTGGTCTGGTTTTCCTACATCATGCTCGCCTCCAGCGGAGCAGAAGCCGCTGAAACTTTGCATAAAGCTGCCACCCCAGTCGAAGGACCAATGCGTAACATGATGTTCATGCTCACCTTTATCAGCATCGGCATCATCACCGATTTCAGCAAACTCAAAGGCATGGGCAAGCTGACGCTGCTGTACGCGATTGCGCTGTTCTGCATCATCGCGCCAATTGCTTACGGCGTCGCATGGATATTTCATCGTGGCATGATGCCACCTGTTCTCTGAAGTACACGCTGCGTAAAAACAAATGAGGAAACTGCTGAAAAACGTTAGCGAGGTAGTCAGTTCAAGGCAAAAATCGACAAGAAAGCGGAGTTCCCACGTAATTTCGTTTCTATTTCACGAATAATCAATCATTCAAATCTGAGTGACAGCAGAACGACTGGATTGCTACACCAGCTACGCTTCCTCGCAATGACGGGGAAGATTCCGGTCCATCCCCAACTCCGTCTTTGCGAGGAGGCCACAGGCCGACGCGGCAATCCAGTACCTGCGTCAACGTTATTCTGGATTGCTTCACCGGCTGCGCCGTCTCGCAAAGACTGGTTCCTGCTTATTGTGAAACCATATTCAGGCGAGCTGCAGACAATATAAACAATACGGCAAGGCGAAGCCGACAAAGTCAGTTTTGATTTAAAAATGGAATAGATCCGCTTCTATTCCTTTACTTTCTGCTCCAGTAACGCCCGGGCATACAGTCTTTTTTTGCTCTCGCCCGTTATTTCTGCAGCCAGTTGCACGGCCTGTTTCAAAGGCAGCTCCTTTTGCAGAATAGCCAAAATCTGCACGGCCTGCGGGCTGATCTCCTCCTGCTGCGGCTCTTCCACCGGCGCAAGCAGCAGCACAAACTCGCCCCGCTGCCGGTTTTCATCGCCCTGCAGCCAGTCCAATGCCTCCCCCAGCGGGCAGGTATGAATCGTCTCGAACAGCTTGGTCAGCTCGCGAGCAAACGTGATTTCACGGGTAGCGCCAAATACAGCCTGCATATCCGCCACACATTCAAGAATGCGGTGCGGGGCTTCGTAAAAAATTGGAATGCAGGCATACAGGGTTTTCAGGTTGGCTAGTTTGCGCTGGCGCTCTCCACTTTTGGTGGGCAGAAAACCATAAAAGAAGAAATGCGGCGCAATCAGCCCGGAGGCAGATAACGCAGTTAACGCAGCACTGGCACCGGGAACCGGTATCACCGGCAGATTACGCGCCCGCACCTGCTGCACCAGCAAGGCACCGGGATCAGAAACGCCAGGTGTGCCCGCATCGGAAATCAGGGCAACTGCCTTGCCCTGCTCCAGCAGTGTGATGATTTTGTGCGCCGCGCTGTCTTCATTATGCTGATGCAGCGGCACGATACGGGCATGAGCAGCGGATAACAGGTGCCCCGCCAGCAGTTTTTGCGCATGCTGGACATGCTCGGCAGCAATGCAATCCACCGCAGACAACACCTCCAGCGCCCGCAGCGTGATGTCGCGCAGATTACCGATGGGCGTGCCAACCACATATAATGTCCCTCTGGATACTCCTGCTGCAGTTGGCATATTCATAACCCCGGCTGAAAATGGCTGAAGCCGGTATTTCCCGGCAAGTTGCGCGCACTATACGGCAGTTCCCCTGCTTTTTCCATGCACGACTAACCAGATTCCAACCTGTTTAACCAACCCATCCGGTATTTTATGACACCCAGTCACACAACCACTCCGCTAATTCGCCTACTGCGCTATGGCAGCGCTTTTCGTGGCCGCATCTGGCTCGCCACGCTGTATTCAGTACTCAACAAGCTGTTTGATCTGGCACCCCCCGTACTAATTGGTATGGCAGTGGATATTGTCGTCAATCAGCAAACATCCGTTTTTTCCCGATTCGGATTCCCGGAGGTATCCACCCAATTATGGATACTGGCTACGCTCACGCTCATCGTCTGGGGATTTGAATCGATCTGGGAATACCTGCTCAAGCTCTGCTGGCGCAATCTGGCGCAGGATATTCAGCACTCCCTGCGGCTGGATGCCTACAACCATGTACAGAAACTGGATCTGGCCTACTTCGAGGCACGCAGCACCGGCGGGATGCTGGCAGTGCTGAATGATGACGTCAACCAGCTGGAGCGGTTTCTCGATGTCGGCGCAAATGATCTCATCCAGCTGCTGACCACCGTCATCACGGTAGGCGGCATGTTCATCTATCTGACGCCCGGCGTAGCCTGGATGGCGCTGTTGCCCATGCCGTTCGTCGTGGCCGGCTCTTACTTGTTCCAGAAACGCATCGCCCCGCGCTACACGGCCATGCGCGAACAAGTCGGCATTCTGAACAGTTATCTTGCCAACAATCTCGGCGGGATTGCCACCATCAAGAGCTACACCGCTGAGCAGTACGAATTGCGCCAGATCGAGCGCGAGAGCCAGATCTATCAAGAAAAAAACCAGCACGCCATCGCCCTGAGCGCCGCGTTTGTACCCATTATCCGCATGGTGATCGCGCTCGGTTTCAGCGCCATCATGATTGCAGCGGGGTTAATGGCTGCGGGTGGTGAGCTCAATGTTGGTGCCTACAGCATTCTGGTATTCATGACCCAGCGCCTACTGTGGCCGCTCACCCGTCTGGGGGAAACACTTGACCTGTATCAGCGGGCAATGGCCTCCACCCACCGCGTGCTGGATCTGCTGCAGACCGAACCAACCATTGTGAACGGACCACAAACCCTGCCCACTGCACGGGTTAGTGGCGAAATCGTGTTTGATGATGTCAGCTTCAATTATGAACAACGCACCGCCACCCTGAATCACCTTTCCCTGACGGTGCATGCCGGCCAGACGATCGCGCTGGTGGGCGCCACCGGCAGCGGCAAGAGCACGATCGTCAAACTGCTGCTGCGTTTTTACGAACCGCAACAGGGCCGTATCCTGCTGGATAGTCACGATATCCGCGACTTGCATCTGTACGATTTGCGCCAGTCGATCGGCCTGGTCAGCCAGGATGTCTACCTGTTCCACGGCACCGTGTATGAAAATATCGCGTATGGCTCTTTTGGCGCCAGCATGGAAGATGTCATTACCGCAGCCAGAACAGCCGAGGCCCACGATTTCATCATGGAACTGCCAGACGGCTATCAAACCATCGTGGGCGAACGCGGGCAAAAGCTCTCCGGCGGCCAGCGCCAGCGCATCTCGATCGCTCGGGCCATTCTCAAGAATCCACCGGTGCTGGTGCTCGATGAAGCCACTTCAGCGGTAGACAATGAAACGGAAGCCGCCATCCAGCGTTCACTGGAACGGATTACCATTGGCCGTACCACCATCGTGATCGCTCACCGCCTTTCTACTATCCGCAACGCCCACTGCATTTATGTGCTGGATAAGGGCGAAGTGGTGGAAACCGGCACACACGAGGTACTCCTGGCGCGCAACGGCCTGTACGCCAACCTGTGGCTGGTGCAAACCGGGGAAAAGATGAAAGCGCATCCATGAAATTGGCTTTTCGGGTCAATTCCGGAACTCCTTGCCAATAATTACAGACATTCTCATGTCATCCACAGAAAACAAAGGCAGTGCCGCCGAACAGCGTGCAGCCACCTTTCTCCAACAGCAAAAACTCACCCTGCTGGAAAGAAACTACCGCTGCCGCTTTGGTGAAATCGACCTGATCATGCAAGAAGGCGATACGCTGGTGTTCGTTGAAGTCCGGATGCGCTCCAGCGACCAGTTTGGTGGTGCAGCCGCCAGCATCACCGCCACCAAGCAAACCAAACTGATACGCGCCGCCCGACATTATCTGGCGAGACAGGATAATGATCTTCCCTGCCGTTTCGATGCAGTTCTGATTTCCGGCACGCGGAAAAATGACATCGAATGGATTAAAAATGCGTTTGATGAAGGCTGACCGGTTACCCAATCCATATCAAACACGTCGCTATGTTTCTCGTGATGACGTGATCCCCGATAACAAGCCGTTTTTGCGAAGTGATTTGTCATCGCGAGTCACGTAAGTGACGGGCGATCCAGTGCCTTTGTTACCGTTGCTTCTGGATTGCTTCGCGCCCGTTGGCGCTCACAATGACGATCCGGGTCTGATGGTTCCCGCACTCTGATATGGAACCCCCCAATTAATCCAGCGCTTCGTCACTCGTACGCAGCCATACAGAAATATCGCGCATACCGTGCAACACACGCCAGACATCAATATGATCATCGCACTCGACATAAAATACGATGTATGGGTATTGCATCAACGGCCAGCTGCGCAGGCCGGGAAGATCCAGCTCATGAGCGTAACGGGGAGAACCTGCTGCGAAGTGGTGGCCAATGTGGGTATAAGCCTGCTCCAGCGCATCGATGAAGCCCAGTGCTGCCTGCTCGGCATCTTCATTCAGGTAGTAACTGATCGCTTCTTCAACATCCTGCCTGGCGAGTGCCCTCGGAATAACAGGCCTGATCCTCATGCACGAGCTTTATGCACACACGCTCGCAGTGAATCGAAGTAATCATCATCGACGGGAGAGGTAGGTGCAGAAGCAGCTCCTTCAATCAGTAAGCTGCGCAGTTGCTGACGATCCTGATCCTTTCGGATCAGTTCGCGAATGTACTCACTACTGGTGCTATAGCCACGTTGACTGACTTGCTCATCGACAAAAACCTTGAGCGTTTCAGGCAAGGAAATATTCATCGTACTCATAATTTGATGTTAGCTTGTTTGGCAAAATTTGGCAAAATTTCCTCATTCAACCTTGCTACTGAATTCGCTTGATATTAAGTGCACAAACCAGGATCAGCTCCATAATCAATAACGCTTGTTACTCATTTTCCGGACCTGATCCTCTGACTTGTATCAATAAGGCGTTAACCGAGTTTACTTCGGCAATTTACTTATCTGCGTGTTCCACGGCTACGCTTGAAGGCTCGCAGCGTTTGGGCGGAGAATATCTGATTGCGACCTACGACGTGGCTGGGTACAAGCTTCCCGGATTGTACGTATCGACGTAGCGTCGGCACGGATACCTCCAGATATTCAGCGGCTTCCCAAGCGGAAAACGGTTCCTGGTGGGTTTCGCCAAACACTTGCTCATGCGTGAAATCATCTTCGCGGAAGGCATTGCTAGCCAGCATGGAAAAAAACCGGATTCGCTCGCTTGCCGACATCCGTTTCATCTCGGCGTAAAGATCCTCAGCAGTTAGGGTTTGGCTCATCGTGTTTCTCCCGATTGTTTTTCATGTCGCAAATATTGCTTTAATTCGTCGTAGAAGTTCTCATGTACGCCGACCTGGTAGAAATCGACGATCAAAAACGCTACGGACACGTTCTTGGCCGGTGGCCGGTAGGCCATCAGGTACTCCTGCCGATTAAAGCGGAATTTGTGAATCCGAATCCCGGCCAGGTCGCCCACCTTGGGCTCACCAATCTCTGGCGCCTCGCACACCACTTCCACCTCATCTTCGATCGCCAGTCGCAAGGGTTTGCGCGCCTTCTTGACGTACTGGGCAAAAGGTCGTTTGAAGCAGGTCTGCATGCGTCTATATTAGCGCAATATTGATTCCATGTAAAATCATATGGTGCATAGATCGGGGTCAGATCTATAACCAATAACGCTCGTCATACTTATTTTCCTGGTTCCGGATCTGACTTCCTGACTTTGTTTGATAAAAGCTGATGAACTGCCAGATCAAGCACCCTACCCTATCCATTGGCAAACTTATCGCAGGAACATGAGATGTGTATACTGACTGACAGATTGGCAACCGGAATACAGGGAGTTACAGGATGAACGAACAACGCTCGGCATTTATTCTCGGCGCATTTATCTGCGCCGGACTGATCGCAATGGGATTGATCATCAGTTCAAGTGTGATTCGCTTCAAGGAATATGAACGGGTAGTGGTTGTCAAAGGGCTGGCAGAGCGAGAGATGCCAGCAGATGTCGTCGTCTGGCCGATCAGCTTCACCGCCGCGAGTAATGATCTGATGGATCTCTATGCCTCCATGGGGGCGAATACGCAGCAGATCATTTCCTATTTACGGGATTCCGGATTTGCCATGGAAGAAATTACAGCGACAGCCCCGGTCGTAACAGACAAGCTGGCGCGGGAGTACGGCAGCCAGGATGTATCCATGCGGTATGTGGCGACACAAGTGATTACCGTGTATTCAGACAAAATTGACAAGGTAAGAGCTTCGCAAGGCAATGTGGCCGAACTCGGCAAGAAAGGGATTGCGCTCAGCGGAAATGAATACAACCAGCAAACCCAATTCCTCTTCACGAAGTTGAATGACATCAAGCCGGCGATGATCGAAGAGGCAACACGGAATGCCAGAGCCGCAGCAGAAAAGTTTGCCGCTGATGCAAACAGCCAGATAGGCAAATTGAAAAAGGCAAATCAGGGTCAATTCACAATAGAAGACCGCGATACCAACACGCCTTATCTCAAAAAAATAAGAGTGGTATCAACGGTTGAATACTATCTGGCGGATTAAGGTGGTAAAACGATATTTTTTATCCAGGATCAGCAATAAACGACAGATACTTGCTGCATATTACAAATGAGCATGCAGAACCCGCCACATCCACGCTGAGCCGAATACTCAATAGTTCCGGTCGCGTGACGCCAGAAATGGCCTTGTGAGAGGCCATGCTGACGTGGCAACCCAGTAGTTGAAGCAATCCGACCGCTCCACCGTCATTCAGATTTGAACGATTGATTGTTCATGAAATAGAAACGAAATCAGTCATCATTGTTCTCACCGCAATAAGCAGATAATTCTTCCTTTACTCGTTGATTAAGATCAACTGTAAACACGACAAAATACCTGAAGCCTCATTTTCGAAATTCCGAGGAAGCTGATTTTTTTCTGCTGGCGCGAAATTAATTAAATAGGCAAGGTGTAACCAGAACAGAAAATTACGATATTTCATTTACGAATTTTCTAATTCAAAGTTTTACCAAATAATGAGTTTTGCTATACACCAATTTATAAAGAAGTATGTACCGCTTGCGGTGCATACTAAATGTTATCTGCTTGAAAAAGGATCATCTACGATTAATAAGGCCATCGAGAACACAGATCAACTGGCTGCGATCAACTGTCATATCCCGGCTGATTATCGTCTTTCTTTTTCTTTTCTTCTATTCTTTCCCTAGCTCTTGTAGATGCATGCTCTTTGAATTCTATAACTCCAGCAGCAATTTCGACGCTTCCTGTCTTAAAATAATCAATAATTGTACGTCTTGATTGGTAGAGTATTTTCAAATTGTTAAATATATACCATATGCAAGTAAAGAGAAGGAGCAATGCGATTTTTGTGTTCGGCCCTCTTATGTCTAGAAAATAAATAATTAACCCAAGCACAAAAAACAGCAACACTGCTTTGAGGTTAAATTTCACTAATTCTCTTACGACTTCTTTCATTCCTTTCTCCTTATAATTCAGAATTATTACGCCCATATTGGCATTCAGACAAACAGCAAGGTATCTCATCCGAGATTTTCGTTGAAAACTGTGTATTGCTTGGAATCAAACTGTGGGTCAAGCTCCACCGCTCTGGCACGTAGGAGCCGGTGATCGCCACGGGCACGCCCACGCTCCCATGTCTGACTGTTGCCTTGAATGCCCTCGATGAGATCGATGCAATCGTCGATGGCGTACCGGTCAAGCGCGGGCCGAATCACTTCCGAAAACCTCTGATCGGCGGCGTTGTAGCTTCTGCTGGCAACGTAGTATTTGTTCGCCATCCGAATCAACGCCTTGGCCCATTCGGGTGAATCGGACAGGTCTCGAAGAGACTCCCATGTCCCCTGATCAATCTGTGGGTAGTCCGCACCCGCGATCCATTCCCCAAGCTGCTCGGCATGTGCTTCGAGCGAGCCGGAAATGAACCATGCCAAACAACGGGCCGACGTATCGTGCTCGACGGTGTGCTGGATCGCCGTCTTGGCGTGATCCGCCAGCGCCCCGTAGATACCCGCCGAGCGAGACAGGAAGTGAATCAGACACACAAGGGGCAAGCCGCCCGTGGCTATCGTGCTGAAGTAGTCCCTGTCGGCCTCGATCTGGGCTTGGAACTGTGCAGGATTACGGCCATACAGCAAGGTCAATGCGCTGTAGTTGATGGTGCGGTTCTTCTCGCACTTCTCATCCGTCAGCCGGAACACGAATTTCCACAGAGCTTTGTAGACAGCCTTCTCGACCTCCGGATTGAAGCGCGAGAAATATTTGCTCTCCAAGTACGCTTTGAGCTTCTTGTCGTCGATCAGAATGCCGGATGCCTGCTCAAGGTCTTCGACCAGATCGCCCACGATCTGCTTGGACAAGATCGGTGCCTTCGTGAGCAGGCCGTCGAGCGCGTTGCGAATCAGGGCACGTGCCGTGTCGCGGTTCGGACGATGCAACTGGAAATTGGCGTTAACCACCGGATGCGCAGCAAGGTGGCGCTGCCGTTGCAGGTGCAGCAAATTCTCTCGTTCGGCGATGTCCAGCAATTGCGTCTGCTCGGCCACCGACTCCACCATCTTCGATTCCCACTCCGAAGACCGTTCGTTGGTCTGCTGCAGCTTGCCGATCTCGTCCAGAATGCTCCTGGCCTTGTCATCACCGTAGAGATCGACGAGACGCTGGAGCTTGAACAGCAGGTCACAGACCACGACCGACCACAGCATCACGACAGCCGACCGGTAGTTGCCCGCCGCGTAGCAGCTCAACACCTCGGAGAAGTATTCCTTGCTGCGCGCGTCGAAGATCTGCGTTGCGCGCTGCTCGATGGAGTATTCGTCAAACATCACACCACCCGGCCTTGGTCAGTGCTTTACGTTGTAATTTGAGGTTCTGATCTCGCGTCAAGACGCGCGCATAGTCAATCAAGAGAGCATCTCAGAAAACGGAAAATAAAGCGTGCCAAGCCGATTGCAGTGGTCGTAACGGCCTTAACTTCTGATCCTGGTTTAAAAAATAACTGACCACGGGTGTGTAAATAGAAAATGACAAAGACAAACAAACCTATAGCAAGAAATGACTTCTACTCCAAAATCATTGATACGGAATTTTCAATGACTATCTTGAGGGAGTTTTAATAAATGGTTGCCGATTAATTCGTCTTTCCAGTTCGGGCGTAGACTTCTAAAGATGGTGACTCTAGCAGCCTGTCAGACTTAAATACAAGCTGAGAAAAATTAATCTCCGGTTAATTTATAAAATAATTTTATTTTGTATCCTTTGAAAATCTACGCAAAAACCCCGATATTTCTCGTATTTAGTTGGTTAAAAATGATAGGAACATATTTTTCAAAGTTTTTACCAATGATGAAAATAGATAATCTATTGTTTTTACTATGGAAAATATTTCTCATGAAGTCTGACAGATTGCTAGGTCACTATCTTTATTGAGATGATCCAAGTAAGGGCTCACAAAATAGCTGATAAAGGTTTCTGCACTTACACAATGGATTTTACAGTCTCCAATAGGTGCGCGCCTTGAGGATTTCATAAGCCGATTCCCGATCCACCAGCTGTTCATAACGCCCGTACAGTAAAGAATCGCGAATGATCTACTGGCGCTCAACCTCGGTGGGCGGTCCCACTTGGCTGCCCGGCGGCACGATCGGGCTGCGCACAGGGTGAGGGCGCTCTTTTTCATTCAGAAAGGAAATCAACGCTTCGCCCACGCCCAGTTCAGCGCCGTCGTCCGCCGCCGAAAATGGAGCCCAGCACGCCACGGATCACCTGGCGCCCAAGCTGCGAGCCAATGGTGCGCGCCGTGCTTTTGGCTATCACTTCCACGATGCCTGCACGATGTCCGCCGCGCGGTCCGGTGCTGCCGCCCAGCAACTCGCCCCAGTTAAAGCCGCGATCGGCTTCAGTCGGCGCCTGTTCCGGTGATGTTGCGGCGCGTGTCTTGAGGATTTCATAGGCTGATTCCCGATCCACCAGCTGTTCATAATGCCCGTACAGCGGAGAATTGCGAATGATTTGCTGACGTTCGGCCTCGGTGGCCGGTCCCACTCGGCTGCCTGGCGGCACGATCAGGCCGCGCTCCACGGGGCGAGTACTGTAGTGGTCAAGTACCGACACTGATAGGTTTTGCGCTGCCATTTTTCGTTCATAGACAATGGGTGGCAGATTCTGGTGCCGAGTTCAGCCTGCAGTTGTAAAGCTGATGTAATCATCGATATCATTTTAGCCCGGTGTGGTTCGCATACCGTCGCCGCCAGACGCGTTCCATTTTGAGATTCAGAAGAATCGCTCGGCGATGGCATTATCCCAGCAATTTCCTTTCTGCTCATGCTGCAAATAAAGCATGTTTATTGAGCAGGTTCCTGGCAAAGCTCGTTGGCATATTGACTGCCCCTGATCAGAATGAACGATCAGGCCGATACCGGCTTGAGCTGCTGATAGCCATGCTCAATGCGTCACAAACCAGCGTGGCTGACATGTTTGGGGCCATTGCCCAGCTGATGATCCGGCGGGCGCACAGATCCATTACGACGCCAGATAAAGCCACCCAGTGCCAGTGCTGATATACGTATCTGACACGTACGCAGTGTCCGGTGACTGGATTAACCGCCGGTTAAGCACGTTGGCGGGCCACGGCAAATCATGCCTGCTGTGTGTCAAAGTATGGATGAATTTCCGCTTCCAGACCGGTTTTAGAGAGCGGCCCCAGCATCAAACTGCGCACCTTGTGCCGGCCGATCTGAATTCCCCTGATTTTGCATCGCAGTAACCAGGCGGCGACTTAGCTTGATGGCTGGCCATGAATGCCGCCTTCAGGTGGACGCTGGCTTGCATAAAACCGGTTTTGCAGAACGCCTCTGCGCTTCCGTAGTAGCCAGAGCGAGCGGCTGACGGACAAAACACGGAAAGTTTGTTTGACCGGAATGGCCTCTTGCAGTTGGTGAACAAGCTGGTAGTCTTATTTCAGCGTCTGCGGGCAAAGAAGGCTGACGCTTTTTATTATGTCTACATCTCCCTTCAACCGACGGTTCTCCTGCTCCAGCTGCCGGATACGCTGTTGCTCGGCGGTGAGAGTGGCTTGCCAATGCCTAGCTGGCCATTTTGTCTGGCGTTGTACTGTTTCACCAGCGACGAATCGCCGTTGGGCCAATGTCCATGGTCTCGCTGACGTTCTGCACACTCAGCCCCTGATCCTTGATCACGCGAACAACTTCCAGCTTCAAACTGGCATCGAATGCCCTACGCCGTCTTGTCAGCGGTGCCCTCAATCAGGATTTTCCTCCATCGAGGTGTCCGGATAAATTAGGACCATTGCGCAGACGTCCTTCATCCACAGAAAGGAAATCAACGTCGCCCACGCCCAACTTCAGTGATGGCCGCTTCCATTGATTTGCGGATTGGGGCGAAAAGCTGGCCGCCTGCACCGCCTTCTGGTCACGCAGGCGCAAAGGCGCAGGCGGCGCTGGACACGGTTGCCAGCTGCCCCACTACCGCATCCGATCCATGGATTCTGGTCGACAAAATACACGCCAACCCCTTTGGAGCGGATCAGCCGCACCACCTGTCTGAATTCCGGACAAAGCGCGGCGGGTGCATCGTTGAACAGCAGATGCTTCTGGGTCGCGCCATCACCAGCCGGGGTTTTGCCACATCGCCCACTTCGAAGATCTCAAAACAGCTCGAAAGCAGCCACAAAAGCAGCGGCATAAATGCGCGGTGAGCTGTAAAGCGTTTCTGCCAGATATTGATTACGCCGCGCCCGTCTTCGGTAATCTGCATCAGAGATCGTCAAAATTGAGCGTACGCCGCAGCTGATCCCCGCCCCCTGCTGCTCCAGCGTAATCTGCGCTGATGGCACCGACGCTGGCGGCAGTAATATTGCTGCAGATTCCACCGTAGCCGCCGCGTGCTGCAGCATCGCCCAGATTCTTCAGATCCAGCAACAGCCAGCCATTGTCATCGGCACATAGCCACCGCCGTCAGCACCCCCGTCGGTATCGTTCAGAGCCAGCATGCGCCAGCAGCAGCGGTCCCATATCGAGATCGTTGTCGCCCGTGCCCTTTCTGCCAAACATCCTAAAACACCACCGGGCAAGCCGTAGCCAAAGCCTTCAATCCCACACGCGCTGCCACTTTGGCATTACCCCCGCCTGGCTGGCACATACCGGAAAGATCACCTTTCACATCCGCCATGAACACCGGCACCCCGGCATGCGAAAACTGCTCTGCCAGACTTTGCAACGTGACGGTCTTACCCGTGCCAGTCGCCCCGGCAATCAGCCCGTGACGGTTGGCCATGCCCGGCAGGATGGCCAGTTCAGTGTCGCCGGATTTGGCGATGAGAAGCGGTTCGGTCATGACGAAATTCCTGAAATTGTTACTCAAAATTCAATTGAGTGGATAAACGCCACTATACGATACCTGTCATGAAACAACTATCGGGCAATCCGGGTCACAATCAACAGACCGGAACTCAGAAATAATCAGCATACACGCCAACAACTTCAGACAGAAGTTTCAGTTGTATTTCATACCAATAAAGGTATAGTTTTCATACCATGTTTTTATTTGAATTCGACGAGCGGAAGAGCCAGAGCAACCTTACGAAGCACGGGATTGACTTTATAAGCGCTCAGGAACTTTGGAGCGACCCCAATATTGTGGAAATCCCGGCCAGAACGATCGATGAACAACGATTTTTAGTCATCGGTTGTATCAAGGGCAAGCATTGGTCGGCAGTTATCGCACACAGGAGCAAGAACATCCAAATCATCTCTGTTCGTCGAGCCCGACCCGAAGAGGTAGCCATTTATGAAAGCGAAGAAATTTGATTCCGAGTTTGACAGCGGCAAGGACGTCACGGATGCCCTGGACATCTCCAAGGCGCAGCGCCCACTTCAAAAGCAAAGGCGAGTCAACGTAGACTTTCCAGACTGGATGATCGAATCCCTTGACCGAGAAGCCAGTCGGTTAGGGATTACACGCCAATCGATTATCAAAGTGTGGCTGGCGGAGCGCCTCGAACAGACAGCTTCTGACAAGTAAATCCAACCGGCCTGAAAACCGCTGCGCGTTTCCCGGGCGGCTGATTTACGGCGTCAGGCCGCAACAGCAAACCGAGACCAGATCCATAATCAATAACGTTTGTTACTCATTTCCGCAGCTCTGGACCTGGCTCTATGACTCCGCGCTAATACCATTCTACGCACAGGTGAAATTGTTGTTTTTGCCACGATATTGAGGGGACTTTTTGCTTGCAACATACATCGTGCTTATCGTAATAAACAGATGATTCTTGCTTTACTCGTTGATTAAAATTAATCGCAAACACAACAGAATATCTGAAACCTTATTTCTGGAATTTTAAAAAGCCGATTTCACCCTGATCAGAATAGCAAGCTGCCGCGAAGCTGATCGAATGAGCAAAATATAATCAGAACAAAAGATGCGATATTTCATTTATAAAGTTTTTTAATTCAAAACCTTACTGAATAATACGTTTTGTTATACACCCATTTATAAAGAAATATGCATCACTGTTAGGCTACTTATGAAACTTGGCATTTCGGAAGCATTCCGCAAATACGGTGCAACGTTGAAGAATGCCAACTGGTCCGTCAGCTCTTGGGCAAACGACAAGACACTGGTGGTGAGTCTCTGGGATCATCACTGTCTCAAGGGCTATGACCCCGGAATTCTGGCGTTTGGAGATCGATTCGACCGCTGGTCTGGACCTGGTAACAAGGAGTTTCGCGCTAACGTGACCCGCGCCTTCGAAATAGGGGCAGTAATTCGTTTAGTGCTTACTCGCGCCAAGGAGCCAGGTCGCGTTCAGCTCGGCGAGGATGGTAGTAAGATTCCCAAGATATTTACCGTGCGAAACGACCTAATTGGGCGAGTTGCTGAAATCAATGGAGAAAACTATCTTATTGAGTTTCGTAAATCAGCAGCCTAACAACTCATTCGAGCCGATGCTGCTTGGCGGTACGGCTTAATTCTGGCGTTAGCCACCCATTCACATAGGAATATTGATCATGAAAAAGATGCTGTCCTTGGTAGTATTGTTAACTGTGTGCGCATATGCACATGCAGAATCGATCCTCAATGAACTTAGTGACTACGGCAAAGCTGTTGTTGCATCAGTTAAAAAGGGAGCAATTGAGTACCGAACTGTCATAAAGACAACTGAGTCACCTCTCCGTGCATACCAGCTCACGTTTGTAACCAACGCAAAGGAGCTAATGTCAAAACCGAACGCAGATAAAGATGTGATAGCTTATGCAATTAACAGCGCGAGGACAGAAATGTGGCAAACCAAGTTTTGTACATCAGAGCTTAAAAAACTTATGACTCAGTATCAG
>JABTUQ010000001.1 GCA_015075225.1 Burkholderiales bacterium | reverse complement strand
AACGCTCCCGGATCTGGGGATCTTCAATCGGGCTGGCAGCTTCCTTGTCATAGATCCGGTAGAAGCGGCCGGCTAGTAATCCGGCCTGCGCCAGTGAACGTTGCCAGGCGGAGATGACTTCTTCCGGATTATCTTCCTTCGCCGTTACATCAATCTGGTTGAGGATGTACAAAAACTTGTTGGCATCCGGACGGTTGATGGTGGAGGCAACCAGATATTCAAGCGTATCTTTCATGGCGCCGGGTTCCGGATGGCGTGCATCGAAGAACACGAGCACCAGATCGGATAGGTCAATGATGTGTTGCGTGAGTCGCAGGGTGGAGGTGCGCTGGCTATCAGCATCGAATCCCGGGGAATCGATCAGGATTTTGCCGCGAATCTGTTCAGACGGGCAGGTTTTGAGCTGAATGTAGGCATCAATGCGCTGCGGCCCGGCTTCGGCAATTTCATCAATGCTGTGGCTGATCTGGTAGAACGGAAAACGCGGATCGGCATCAAGCGCCACGCCGGGCAAGGTCTTGACTTCATCATGACGGCTGTAGCAGATCACCGTGAACTTGTCATCGACCGCCTGATTGCCGGTGCGTTGCAGCGTCAGATTCAGGTAGGAGTTGATGAAAGTCGATTTTCCCGATGAAAAGGTCCCCAGTACGGCAATCATTGGCCACCAGGTAACATAGGTGGCATAGGACTCGTTTAGCTCCAGCAATCCGAGTGCCTGGGCCACGCTATCCAGTTTTCTGAAGCTGTGGACGGCTTTGGTCAGGACCGGATTGTCCGGATGTTCTTCTGCGAGATGTTTTTCAAGATTGGCGAGGTGCTTGACGATGTTGGTCGTACTCATGGTTGAAGATCCTTGTGGTTAGTGAATGTGTGCTGCTTTGCCGGGAGGCGCATGGCTTGATCCGCGTGGGCCGGACAAGGCAGATTGCAGATGTCGGCTTGTATTGTGTTGCTGAAAACATGGATTGGTGACACGTTGCTCCTTTTTTCTTTCCCGGCCTGATTTTATTGCGACTGCTGTGGCTTGACAATGAACCTGTTCGTTGTTTGGGTGCGTTAAGGTTGGCTATGTTATAATTAATTGTTGAAAGTGCCTTGTTTTCCGGTGAAACAAAGCGGGTGTACTGGGTGACGGTCAAAAGCGCTGGTAAGATAGCGTTGGTTTGTGGCAAATATCATCCACTGTTCTCGTTAGCTTGGGTACGATTTTGATAGATGTTGGCTCACGCGCTGACCTGACTGATATTGACCGGGCTTGAGCAATGCCTGCTGGGTAATTTGTTACACGGGTAATCATCAGTGCAGGATGGCTCATTTAACAGAGGGATAAGCGCTGGTTCAATTTGGGTACTGGTGCCTTGCATGGTGGCGGTTTCACCGCGATCCCGTACCACTAATAGATTGGTACCTGTTCTTTGATGGCCCGCACCTCGCTTGCGTGCAGACCTGCAGGTGAGGACGCTGGTTTAAAGGTTCCAGAAAATAGGTTTCTCGGCTTGACAATACCATTTCATTTGCCGGTTTCCACTGGCCATTGAAATCGATGACGCCATAGGCTTGTATTGGCTATCCCACAATATCTGCTGATTGCGGGATACTTAATCCCTGCCATCAGGGTTTGCTCATACTTCCGTTGTGGCGTCGCCGTGCCAGTGCGTGCCTGTGAGCGCATTGAACGATGTATGGCATTGGCGGCGATAACGTTGCAATTGACTGACATTTCCCCAGCGATATAGCTCAGACGGCAATCGGGACCCATCCTGTTTGTCAGGCGTATGGCCTTCGTCAGTGCCTCCCCACTCATCAGTATCCTCGCCATGCGCAGTTGCTCTCGTTGATGACGGCTCAGCGTGGCATTGAACTCATCCAATCTTTGGTAAAGCTGATGTTCATTGTGACTCCCTCGGACATAGCTCAATGCACATCGTGATTCATTCAATAAGTGATTACATAGCCTTAAGGTTTGTCTATCCCGGCCAGAAGCTGTTGCATCATGGTTTCTGCCTGGCTTTGGTATTGCGGCCCGAACAGGTTGAGGTGATTCAGGATATGGTAAAGGTTATACAGTTGCTTGCGGGTGGCATAACCGGTATCCACCGGCCAGGCATCATGATACGCGGCATAAAAACTGGCCGGGAATCCACCGAACAGCTCCGTCATCGCCAGATCTGTTTCCCGGTCACCATAATAAACCGCCGGATCGAAAATAACGGGTTGTCCTTGATCATCGAAAGCGAAGTTTCCCCCCCACAAATCCCCATGCAACAGTGAAGGTTGCGGCGTGTAGCCGGTAAAGAAATGCGGCAATGCTGACAACAGGCGTTCCCCGAGTGATTGCAGCGAGCCGGTGTAGCCGTTCTTACGGGCGAGGCGCAACTGGTGACCCAGGCGGTGCTGCCGCCAAAATGCAATCCAGTCGGTTTCAGCCGGATTGGGTTGCGGGGTCGAGCCGATGGTGTTATCGCGGATCCAGCCGAATCTTTCGGAAGTCAGCCGATGCATCTGCGCCAGCCCGTGACCCAGTGCGGCTGCATTTCCCTGTTGTTGCAGGCTGATATATTCCAGCACCAGCCAGGCATGGCCATGTCCGCTTCCGCTACAAAGCGGCCGGGGTACGCGCAGACTGGCCGCGTTGCGCATTTCCTCCAACCCTGCTGCCTCGGCTGCAAACATGGCCAGATATTCCGCACGGTTCAGTTTGACAAAAAATGACTGATCAGCAGCGTGAACGGCAAAGGTCTGGTTGATACAGCCACCGCCTGCCGGAGAAATGTGATCCGGGTTGAATGGCTGCTGGGTATGTTGCGTAATCTGCGCGGCAATGGTTGCCCACAGTGGTGTGGCCGTATGCAGTAATCCCTGTTGCATTTTCTGTTTTCGTTCCGGCGGGTTTCTGGCTACTCCTTCTTATCCGGGCAATAGTGAACGGGCCCGGCAGATGGCCGCGCGTACCTGCTCCGGTGCCGTACCACCGGGATGATTGCGGCTTTGCAGGGAGCCTTCCAGCGTCAGTACCGCAAATACATCCTGTTCGATGTTTACAGAGAATTGCTGCAGATCGGCCAGAGAGAGTTCGCTCAGGTCACACCCCTTTGTTTCGGCAAACCGCACTGCCTGGGCCACAATCTCATGCGCATCGCGGAACGGCGTACCTTTCTTGACCAGGTAATCGGCCAGATCAGTGGCCGTGGCATAACCGCGCTGCGCTGCCTGGCGCATGGCTTCCGGGTTGACATGCAGGCCGGCCAACATGTCGGCGTAAATGGTCAGGGTATCCTTCAGGGTATCGACGGTATCAAACAGCGGCTCCTTGTCTTCCTGGTTATCCTTGTTGTACGCCAATGGTTGTGATTTCATCAATGTCAGTAAGGCGACCAGATGGCCGTTGATGCGTCGGTTTTTCCGCGCACCAGTTCGGGTACGTCCGGGTTTTTCTTTTGCGGCATGATGGATGAGCCGGTGCAGAACCGGTCTGCCAGCCGGATGAAACCGAATGCCGGGCTTCATCCAGAGAATCAGTTCTTCCGACAGGCGGGAAAGGTGCATCATGATGAGTGCTGCGCTGGCGCAGAACTCGATCGCAAAAGTCACGATCGGAAACGGCGTCCAGCGAGTTGTGGCAGATATCATCAAACCCAGTTCCTGCGCAACCTGCTGCCGATTGATGGGATAGCTGGTGCCGGCCAGCGCGGCTGCGCCCAGCGGCAGTTGATTGACCCGTTTTCGGCAATCTTGCAGGCGCTGCCCATCGCGCTGCAACATTTCGTAATAGGCGAGCAGATGGTGGTGCCCGAAGGAGACGGGCTGAGCCACCTGCAGGTGGGTGAATCCGGGCATGATCGTTGGCTTGCAGCTCTGCCAGATCCAGCAGTACATGCTGCAGCGCATGGATGAGATCAGTAATTTCGTCGATCGCGGCGCGCAGATAGAGCCGGATGTCGGTGGCCACCTGATCGTTGCGTGAGCGGGCAGTATGCAGCCTCTTTCCAGCATCTCCCACCAGCACGGTCAAACGCCGTTCGATGTTCAGATGGACATCCTCCTGTTCGAGCTGCCATTCAAACTGGCCATTACGGATTTCTTCCACGGATTTGTGCCAATCCCTGCTCAATGGCGGCCAGATCGACAGGCTGGATGATGCCGGTGGCAGCCAGCATGCGTGCGTGCGCGAGCGAGCCCTGGATGTCGTACTCGGCCAGCCGGTAATCGAATCCGATCGATGCGGTATAGCGTTGTACGAGTAATGCGACCGGTTCGCTGAAACGTCCCGACCAGGTTTTTTTATCTTTTTCCACGGAAATGTCTGTCGTTTGTTGAAACCCTGTATTTTACCCGCAACCCGGAAGGAATCGACTGGCAGATTTCGCAACACATATGCATAATATGCGCTGTTTATTGACAGCGCTGCTTTCCCTGTGATTGGGAATGGTGGATAATTAGCGCCTTTCATCGAGTCACCATTAACGAAGGAGCAATTCATGTCGGATCAATACACGCAGAACGAGGGCGACCAGTCCAAAGACAAGATCGAATGGACCAAGCCCGCTTCATTATTCAATATTCTGGGCAAGAAGTTTGCGCCAATTGCCGACCTGCAGCACAAACAGTTGCCTTCATGGGCATTGCTGGTTTTTCTGGGCATATTGCTGCTGGTGTTCATCTGAAACAAATTGCGGTAAACCAGGCTGAGTCACGGCTGGAAAAAGGGCAGGCCCAGATCGCGCAGCAGCTTGAGGAAAAGAGCAAGGAACTGGTTACAAAAGCGCGCGAATATGCGGACAGCCAATACAAAAAGGAAGAAGAACGCTTTGGTCAGGTGCTGGCATGGGCTGTGCGTGGCGAGCTGATTCGTAACAATCTGGACCAGATCGACCAGTATCTGACCGAACTGGTTAAGACGAGGGATACCGAACGCGTTGTATTGATCAGTGACGAAGGCAAATTGCTGGTATCAACTGATAAAAAACTGGAAAGTGAAGAGGCTGCGAGCCTTTATCCCCAAGATGTTCGCCTGGCTGCAGTTACATCACTATCAAATCGGACGTGAACAACAGAAATTGCTGGTTGTCCCCGGTCATGGGCCTGAACAAACGTCTGGCTACCATCGTGATCAGCTACAACCCGCCATCCCTGCTGAACTGATTCGACGACAACAATTGCCAGTTAAAAACCCCCGTAATACGGGGTTTTAATTGGTGCGCGTTTGATTTGTGCGCCAGCCTGTGCCAGTTTTCGTTCAATATGTTCGTAGCCCCGATCCAGGTGATAGATCCGGTCGACAATAGTTTCGCCCTGCGCAACCAGGCCCGGCGATGATCAGGCAGGCGGAGGCACGCAAATCAGTCGCCATCACACTGGCGCCATCCAGTTGGGGAATGCCGCGCACGATCGCAGTATTACCTTCCACCTGAATATCCGCATTCAGACGTTTGAGTTCCTGTACATGCATGAAGCGGTTTTCGAAAATCGTTTCCGTCATGACGGAGGTCCCGTCAGCGATGCAGTTCAGCGCCATGAACTGCGCCTGCATATCGGTGGGAAAAGCCGGATAGGGTGCAGTACGCAGACTGACCGGCTGTGGTCGTTGTTGCATGCGCAAACGGATCCAGCTCTCGCCACCCGTATTGATGCCGCCCAGCCTCGATCAGTTTGCCGAGAACGACATCGAGCGTATCTGCGCGTGTCCGGGTCAGGGTGAGATCACCGCCGCAGGCAGCGGCAGCAGTCAGGAATGTGCCGGTTTCAATGCGATCAGGCATGACAGTATGCGAACAGCCATGCAGGTGATCCACTCCGTGATGACGATGATGTCACTGCCTGCACCTTCGATTTTTGCTCCCATACTGATGAGGCAATCTGCCAGATCGACACTTCAGGTTCACGCGCGGCATTTTCCAGAATGGTGGTACCGGAGGCGAGCGTGGCGGCCATCATCAGATTTTCGGTGCCGGTGACGGTGAACAGATCCATGACGATACGCGTGCCGGAAAGGCGGCTGGCCTGGGCACGGATATAGCCCTGTTCGATACTGATGTCCGCGCCCATGGCCTGCAGCCCCTTGATATGCTGATCCACCGGACGCATGCCGATGCGCAGCCTCCCGGCAGTGAAATATATGCCTGCCCGGTGCGTGCCAGCAGTGGACCCCAACGAGGATGGCGGCACGCATGGTTTGACCATGTCGTAAGAAGCGGTCGGATTGGTAATGCTGGCGGCAGACAGTTCTGTTGTATCCTCATTTGTTAAAATGCGCACACCGATCTGTTCGAGCAATGCCCGCATGGTGGTGATATCCCGCAGATGCGGAATGTTTTGCAGGGTCAGTGTATCGGCGGTCAGCAGCGATGCGCACAATACCGGCAAGGCTGCGTTTTTGGCACCGGAAATACTGATTTCACCCTGGAGCTTGTGCCCCCCGTGAATGACGAGTTTCTGCATGAATTGATGGTGAGTTGATCGAGAATATCGACGCTGGTTATATTGTGCGGGCGCCGACATTTTATCCTATCGTACTATCCGAGGAGTCAGAATGAGCAAATTCATTATCAGACCGGCGATGCCCCGCAGGCAATCGGCACCTATTCACAGGATTCGCGTGACGGGCGGGGAAACCGTTTATCTTTCCGGCCAGATCGGCTTGATCCGGCCAGCATGGAAATGGTGCAGGGGATCGATGCGCAGATCGAACAGGTCATTGCCAATCTCAAGGCAGTCATCGCTGCCAGTGGCGGCAATTTGGGCGATGTGGTCAAACTGAACGTTTATCTGACTGATCTGAGCAATTTTTCCAGAGTTAATGAAATCATGGGCAAGCATTTCAGCCAGCCTTATCCCGCACGTGCTGCCATTGGTGTATCAGCGTTGCCGCGTGGCGCTGGTGGAAATGGATGCCGTGGTGGTGCTGGATAAATAAACGCTTTCACACCATCCGCATCATTTTCCCGTTGGCCGTGCTCATTTTTTGGTTCGCTGGATGATGAGGCCTTACGCAAGAAACTCGAAAACTTGGCCTGTTCAGTGATTTCGATCTGGTTTTGCATTTGCCGCTGCGTTATGAGGATGAAACACGGCTGTTGCCCATCAGCCAGCAATCCCGGAAAGTTCAGGTACAGGTAGAAGGGTCGTTGCCGAGCAGGAACTGCTGGTCGTCCGCGGCGGCAGCTCGTTTGCCGGTGGAGCGACGATAGCGGCACGCTTTATCTGCGTTTTTTCAGTTTTTATGCCAGCCAGGTAGTTGCCTGGTCACCGGGAACGCGGCTGCGTGTACTGGGTGAAGTGCGGGCCGGATTCCGGGGGGTGGAGATGGTGCACCCGAAATGCCGGGTGGTGCGTGACAGTATGCCGCTGGCAACCACGCTGACACCGGTTTATCCGGTGATGGCGGGCTGCCGCAGCGCACCCTTGCCCGCCTGATCATGCAGGCTTTTGAACGATTGCAGCAAAACGGCTGTTGCAGGAAATCCTGCCGCAAACGATCCTGTCTGCCTGCCAGTTCCCTGCATTCGAGGACAGCCTGTCCATGCTGCATTGTCCCCCTGTCGGAGTGCCGATGGCATCCCTGCAGCAACGTTCCCATCCTGCCTGGCAGCGGATCAAGTTCGACGAATTACTGGCGCAGCAACTTTCACTGCGTTGTCATTATCACCAGCGGCGCAGTCAGCAGGCGCCTGCGTTGCAGCAGCAGACCGGTTTGCAGCAGGCATTGCTGGGAGTGCTGCCATTCGGCCTGACTGATGCACAACGCAAGGTGGTGGCTGAAATCAGCAGGGATCTTGCGCAGCCTTATCCCATGCAGCGGCTGTTACAGGGCGATGTGGGCAGTGGCAAAACGGTGGTAGCGGCGCTGGCTGCCTTGCAGGCGATCGGAAATGGTTATCAGGTCGCGGTCATGGCGCCAACAGAGATTCTGGCCGAGCAGCATTTTCCGCAAGCTATCCGACTGGTTGACTCCCCTTGGGGTGAGCGTGGGCTGGTTGTCCGGCAGCCAGAAGAAAAGCCAGCGCAATCAAGAGCTGGAAAGAACGGCAACCGGTGCGGCCATGCTTGTCATTGGCACACATGCACTGTTCCGGGAGGCGGTCCAGTTCAACCGGCTTGGGCTGGTGATTATCGATGAACAACATCGTTTCGGTGTGGGGCAGCGGCTGGCACTGCGTATGAAAGGCGGGAGGAGGTATCCATACCGCATCAGTTGATGATGAGTGCCACACCGATCCCACGAACACTTTCCATGAGCTATTTCGCTGATCTGGATGTGTCTGTCATCAACCAGCTGCCGCCCGGCAGATCACCGGTGGTCACCCGGTTGATAGACGACAGCCGGCGCGATGAAATCGTGGCGCGTATCCGTGAAGCTTGTCTGGCTGGCCGCCAGGCTTACTGGGTCTGCCCGCTGATCGAGGAATCCGAGGCATTGCAGTTGAAAACGGCGGTGGAAACCTGCGAAACGCTGAGCCAGACCTTTCCTGATCTCAGAATCGCTCTGATTCACGGCCGGCTTGACAGCGAGGAAAAATCCGCGATCATGGCGCAATTCAGTCAGGGAGCGGTACAATTGCTGGTTGCCACGACCGTGATCGAAGTAGGGGTGGATGTGCCGAATGCCTCGCTGATGGTGATCGAGCACGCTGAACGCATGGGATTGTCGCAACTGCACCAGTTGCGCGGGCGGATCGGCCGTGGATCAGCCGCCGGTGTGTGTGTCCTGATGTATCAGCAGCCGTTGTCCGAAGTAGCGCGTAAACGGTTGCAGATCATTTTGAACATGGCGATGGCTTCGAAATCGCGCGTCAGGATCTGCTGCTGCGCGGGCCTGGAGAATTTCCTCGGCACTCGCCAGAGTGGTGTACCCCTGCTGCGATTTGCCGATCTGGAAGAGGATGCCGATCTGCTTGAAATGGCACGCAATGTTGCTGAGGACATGCTGCGCGATTATCCGCTGGCGGCGCAGCGCCACATGCAGCGCTGGCTGGGAAGGAAAGAAGATTACCTGCGCGCGTAGTGCGGATTGTATTCCGCCAGGCCGCGATGACGTACCAGCACATGGGCGCTCGTCGCAGGAATGCAAGTGCAAGCTTTTCTGCAAAATAAACCGAGCGATGCTGCCCGCCGGTACAGCCGATGGCAACCGTGAGATAGGCCCGGTTATCCCTGATATAGGCCGGTAGCCAGGTGTTGAGAAAACTGCTGATATCCCTGAGCATTTTCGAAGCATCCGGCTGAGATTCCATAAAGCGGATGACTTCGGGATCATGCCCGGTCAGTTCCTTCAGTTGTGGATCGTAGAACGGATTGGGCAGACAGCGTATGTCAAACACCAGATCGGCGTCCAGCGGAAGACCGTGTTTGTAGCCGAACGACTGGAACAGCAAGGTTAATTGAGCAGGCTGCGGCTCTCGGCAATGAAATCCTTGATGAAAGCACGCAGCGCATTGGGCCGCAACGCGCTCGTATCAATATGATGACCGATCCCTATCAGCGAGGCGAGCGCTTCACGTTCCCGCCGGATAGCTTCTTCCAGCGTAATGTTTGCATCACTCATGGGGTGCCTGCGGCGCGTTTCGGAAAAACGCTGCATCAGCGTTTCAGTACGCGCATCCAGAAAGATGAATCTTTATCTGGATGTTTTTGTCGATCATCTTGAGCTGCCACGGCAGCACGGTGATGTTCTCGCCGCTGCGCATGTCGATAGCCACTGCAATATGCGTGTGCTGCTGCATTTGCAGGTGATTGATGAGGACGACAAGCAGTGACGCGGGAAGATTATCGACACAGTAGTATCCTGAATCTTCCAGGACATTGAGCGCGATGGATTTTCCCGAACCGGACAACCCGCTGATAATGATGACTTGCATGCGAACGAGTATAACAAAGAGTTTTGTTGGGGAGCCATGGGCAGTCAAGCGGGAAAATGGCAGGGGAGACTGCGATATAACAAATTCCTTCATTGCAGACCCGTAAAAACGAAGCAATCCCGCAACTACCTTGCTGTCTTTGCGAATTGACCTGTTATTGCGGGGAAATCTCGGGCTGACGTGGTAACCCAGTAATCAGGAAGCAACCCGGTAACACCATCACTGCCGTCTTTGTGAACACCGAAGGTGTGAAGCAACCCAGTAGCGGCGATAACAAGGGCACTGGGTCGCCACGCTGCTGCACGATCAGATTACGCTCTTGTAGATATGGCGGTCTGAACGTGCGCGGGTTGAGTCTGTTGGGCGTGGCGGGATGGCCGCCTGACTGCCTTGGTTTGTAATCGCGGTGACGGGAAGGCAATCCCGAGTCGTAAACCCTTGTCAGCCACAACAGATTCTGACGGACTGATCCTTGATCAGTGCGGGGCTTGTTCGATATCGGTAATCTGAAAATATCGGCCGAGAGAATTATCCGCAGCGGATTGAGATGTTGCATCCACTTCAGCGATATGCAGTTTGGTGGTCAGTCAATTAGCGAGGTGAAAGGCCAATTTCCTGTTGGCCTTTTTTGGGCGCCAGCGGAGTGCTGGTGGGCGCGCACGATGGTCGAATCAATGAACAAATGCTCCATGTCAGCATCGCCTTGCAGTGCTGTTGCCACACGCTCCCAGACACCTTTCTCGCGCCAGCACGAGAAGCGGACGAAAGTCCGGTGCCACTGATGCCAGCGTTGGAATGCGCGGGCAAGTCTCGCCACGGCTTTTGCAGTCAACCCGCGTTTCGATCCAGCATGCCTTCTACTGCCATGCGCAGGTTGCGCTTGTTATAAATCGCTTCTTGAAGCAGAATCTTCTTCAGCTTCGACCACAGTTCGTCATTGAGCATCAGTCGGGACATCGCAAACTCGTTTTGTTGGTGGTATGGGAACCTCAATATTACGGGAGTTTGCTCCTCCTTATTGGTGCCAGCTCAAAACGTCAACAGACCCTTAGGGTGTGTTCTCAATCAAGATCAACCAGACGATAGCGCAGAAGCTTAGCTGGACGAACGACAGGAAGGATTGTGCGAGTTTGTCGTAGATCCCGCGGCGATGCGTCTGCATTTTGCTTGATACGTGCGAAGAAACGCTCGATCTGATTGCGGCTCTTGTAGATATGGCGGTCGAACGTGCGCGGAGTTGAGTCTGTTGGGAGTGGCAGGATGACCGCCCTGATTCTGCCTTGGTTTGTACCTCATCCGGTGACGAAGGCATCCGTTTCAGAATGGTCTTTGTCGGCCACCGGAACAGAATGTCTCTTGACGGGCTGGATCCCTGATCAGTGCGGTCGCTTGTCCGATATCGGCTTGATAGATGTCCGGCCGAGAGAATTATCCGCAGCGGATTGCCCGAGGCATCCACGCCGACATGCAGTTTGGTGGTCAGTCCGTCCCGTGAACGGCCAACACGTCCCTGTTGGCCTGCTTTTTTTGGGCGCCAGCGGTGCTGGTGGGCGCACGATGGTCGAGTCAATGAACAAATGCGGGCGTGTCATCGATCGCCTTGCAGTGCTGCGCGCTCCCAGACACCTTGATCTCGCGCCAGCGCGAGAAGCGGACGTCTGTCCGATGCCAATGCCCAAGCTCTTCGGGCGGGTCACGCCACGGACTGCGGAAGTGGTACGCATGATCCAGAGAACGGCTTCGACAAAGCGTCAGTTTGTCCTTCGCACTACAGCCAGGATCGCCCTTCTTGCCCGGCAATAGCTGCTCAATGCATTGCCACTGGTCATCTCGATCGCATCGTCCGGTCCATCCTGACTCCTGCGCAAAAGTCAGGAGATGACCATCAATTCATCCACTGTGAACAGCCCTTCGCCATGTCATTGACCGTGAACGATTTATTCGGCGTCAATTGCATATGGCAACAGCTATTCGCATGATTGAGAACAAACCCTAGGAAAACCAAATTGAAACAGGAGTATGCCATGCTGTTTACGGGTAAAGAAAAATCCCAACACTCAACCGATCTCTCGGCCTGCGCATGCTGCAGTCCGCAAACGCAACAGCTGTTCGCACGTATTAATAAAGAACTGTCCCGCAGATCTGTATTAAAAGGGATCGTGGCAAGTTTTGCCGCCCCGATTCTCGGAATGACCGGTTCTACCTTCGCACAGGCATCCGGAAAACCAGATACCTTTGTGCAGGGGACTGAGAAATCGGGTAGCTCCACCCCGGAATCCGGCAAGCCGATCCGGTTGACGAACGTTCGCATCTTTGACGGCATGAGCGCAAAGCTCATAGAAGGGAAAGACGTATTGGTCGAGGGTAAATTGATTAAAGCCCTCATTGGTCGTGGTGACGCCGTCGCTGAGGTGGACACGATTGATTGCGGCGGTCGGACACTGATGCCGGGTATGATTGATGCGCATTGGCATTCGATGCTTGCCGGCATTCCGCAGATGACGGCGATGACGGCTGACGTCGCCTACATACATCTTGTTGCCGCGGAAGAAGCGAGGCGCACAATGCTGCGCGGGTTCACGACGGTCAGAGATGTTGGCGGGCCGTCCTTCGCATTGAAACGCGCCATCGACGAGGGGCGTTTTCCCGGTCCACGTATCTATCCATCTGGCGCGATGATCTCGCAAACGTCGGGGCATGGCGATTTTCGCATGCGCACCGATCTGCCTCGCACGGCGCAGAGTGATCTCAGTGCCGCCGAGAGAGCGGGCATTTCGGCCATTGCTGACGGGAACGAAGAGATACTGCGCCGAGTGCGCGAACAACTCATGCTGGGCGCCAGCCAAATCAAGATCATGGGCAGCGGTGGTGTTTCATCCGTCTATGACCCGATTGACGCGCTTCAATATACGGTTGCCGAGATGAAGGCGGCGGTATCGGCTGCAAGCGACTGGGGCACTTATGTTTGTGTGCACACCTATACGCCTGCTGGTATTCAGCGAGCGCTCGCCGCCGGGATAAAGTCGATCGAGCACGGGCAACTGGCTGATGAAGAAACGGTCAAGCGCATGGCGGATGCGGATGTCTGGTGGAGCATTCAACCTTTTCTCGCTGACGAAGATGCGAGTACCCATATTTCACCGGAAAAGCGCGCGGATCAAAAACGCATCGCCGAGGGAACTGCCCGGGCTGTCGAACTGGGGCGCAAATACAAAATCAAGATGGCCATTGGCACGGATATATTATTCAACCCCGAGCTGGCGGCAACCCAGGGCAAGCAGCTCGCCAAGTTTGCCCGGTGGTATGACAATGTGGACGTTCTACGCTTCCTGACTAGCGGAAATGCCGATCTGACAGCGCTTTCAGGTAACCGTAATCCTTATCCCGGCAAACTTGGCCGGATTGAAGCGGGAGCGTACGCGGATATGCTCGTGCTGGATGGCAATCCGCTTGAAGATATATCGCTGATCACGGATCCCGATAAAACGATGAAACTCATCATGAAAGATGGCCGCATCCACAAGAACGATCTTGGATAGTGAGATGGAAGGGTTGATGAGGAAATCCGCGGCATCAGTTACTTTGGATTCATCAACCAATACCATGTCGCGTAATACATTTGCTCTTTTGGTATTGGCTGCGTCATTAGCCGTTGTGATGGGAGCGATGACCGCATCCCGTGAAACCTGGGTCGAGCAGCAGTAAAACTCATTTTGTATTACACGAGTTTCAGTCCGGCTGATTTATTTCAGGGGCGGCAGATGACGTTGGTCCCGAGCATCCAGTGCTCGTTGAATAGCCTCGCACCAATCGGGGCTGCCGGTCGCTGGCAGCTGCTCAGGCTTCAATCCGAGGCGATACATGACCGAGTACTGCCACTCGCCCGAGCCAATATCCGGACCATGGCCCTGGCCATCCGAAGTATCCAGGCGCGCTTCAATGGCGGCAAACTCGGCTTCGGTACAGCTTGGTTCAACCTGTTCGCTCTGAATCACCATGTCGAGCACATAGGCAAAGCGTGACGCATCGGTCGGCGAGTTCTGACGTTCGTAGCGATCGATACGCAGTACAGTGCGCACACCCGGCTCGAAGTTAAAGCCTTCAATTTCGTCATAGAAAAGCGTAAATTCTTGCGGCTCGCCGACTTCTAAACCCCGCTCATCAAAATGACGTTCACGCACTTGCAGGCACTGAAAATCAAGAATCGACGGATGGCTACAGGCCTGCCGCTGTGGTGCCACCTCAAGGAAGATTCGCACCGGCTCAGAGCCAAAACGGGTACGTGCCGTCGGCACAGCATCAAAGACCAGCTTTTGCTCGCCGCGAGTCAGAATCAGCTGCATCTGTGTCGTCAACTCCAGATTATGACGGCCATCCAGAGCGGCGCTGACTTTCTCATCCAAGCCTTCCAGCTCACCAAAGCAGGCGCGGCGAGTTGACCGCATCTGGCCAACTTTCAGCTGGCTGCCATTGAGCAGGGCGTCAGCGCTTAGGATATTGCAGCTATTGCTCACCAGCAGACGACCTGAGTCAAAGTCCAGCGTAATGGGCGCTTTTGGTCGCACCAGAGTCGCATCGCTACCTGCGATGAGCTGCCAGTGATAGGCTTGCAACAGCTCCTGATTGATACTAGCCTGCTGCGGTTGAGTATGAGTGACCACGGAGTCCACCTTTGTTTTGGGACCGCAGGCCGCTACAGCCAGACAGAGTGGCAAAATCCAGAATCGATATTTCATAACTATGTTTCAAAATTAGGATGTACTTATGGTGCCATAGTTTGACTGGACGCTGTGCGGTTAAAAGTTGGTGCGGCCGTTACCAGTTGCGAATCCCCTTGCAGGCTACCGGCCCTTGCCACCGGACAGTTCGTGCCGGGCGAGCACCTCACCACCTTGCAAGTCTGTAATGTGCAACTGGCTACCGCTTTCCAGCACCCCCACATGACTTTGCTGCCATGCCATCGGCACCGAGTATTTGTTGGCCTTCCAGGAGATCAGCCCGGTTTTATCCACCTTGCGGGTTTCGCTGGCCACCAGTGTGACACAGGCTGGTGACAGATAAGATTTGAGCTGGACGCGCTCATCCCGCTCAAACCGCTCCCGTGGCAACTCGCCGGTGGTGCCGTGCATCCATGGTGGCTGTCAGTGTGGCGGTGGCAGCAAGGTCGGGCGTGGTCAGTGTGGCGTTGATCAGACCGGTACCAGCATAGTCGTTCAGATTGCCTGAGGCAACGTTGCCGGTGATGTTGGTGACGATTGATGCAGAGGTTTGCGATCCCCAGTTGCACGAGATATATCCAGTCATACCCATCGCCAGCCCGCAACCGCTGCCTGTCTGGGTAATGTTTGGTGTAAACGCGGCGTTAAACCCCGATGTGCTGAGCAATGCCGAGCTGGTGCCACTACCGCTCGCGGTACGCCCCGGGCCATTATTCTTGAAGCCGGTGCCATCGATGGTTTGGGTGCGGCTGGATTTCAGCTGTAATTCCACGCCGGTCAACACGCCGATTGATGTGTCAAATTGCCCGAGTGAAACCGTTGCGACAGATGCATTGTTGTTTGTATTGCTGACAGCAGTTTTGCTGGTTGATGTCGCTGTGACCGAGGCATTGCCGGAGAAGCTTTGCACGCCGGAGCTGGTGGTCAGACTGGCGTGGGAAAAATTGCCGATTCCTGCCAGGATGGCGGTCGCTGCGAACTGATAGATGTATTTCATGAAGTAACCCTCAATTTGTTGATTTATTGTGTTGTTTTTATGTAAGGCTGTTGCCGCACCGGTTTTGCGAGGCACGACAATTGCTTTACAAGCACGAGTGTTTGAATGATGTTCCGGGGGATATGCGGCCGGATTCCTTTTTGCGAGGTATCGCAGTGCATTGGTGATTTGGAACTTCCCTGTCATTCCAGGGAGGTAACCCGGCCATCTTCAGGTGTTGAACGGAATAGACAATATCCGTTGCTGGTAAACAATCTTAAGATCCGTAGGTTTTCCGGGCTCGTTTCACAACGAGGGTGGCTTTTGCTGAGGGTTGCAATTATGTTTAAAAATGAGCTGGATACAATGCGACATAATGTCGCATTGTGGCTGGTTGCGGCACAAGTAAGTCTTTGAAAAGAGCTACCTGTGTTGTCATTTCTGCGTTAAAACCGGCTCAAAATGATCATTTATTACATATAAACTCCGTTTTTTTACCGATTTTTGCTTTGAACTGGCTGCCGCGCTGACGTTTCTCAGAGGTTCCTAAGAGCCCGTTTACAATCTTTTCTCCATCGCTGACAATACGGGGATGAAGAGAACGAAATATGCCAGCGATATCAGCAGAGAACAATTTGCCGGGATAGAGCCACTTCTGCGCAGTGTTCGACGCAGCACCAAGCCCACGACGGTGGATCTATACGAGGTATTCTGTGCGGTGCTGTATCTGCTGCGCACCGGTTGCCAATGGAGGTTCCTGCCTGGCGAATTTCCCAAATGGCAGAGTGTGTACGCCTATTGGCGTAAATGGAGTGAGCCCGACCAGCACGGTGTAAGCGTGCTGGAGCGGGCATTAAAAAAATCAGGTTGGCGCGGCCCGCGAGAAACAGGGGCGCAACGCTTACAGCACGTTCTTGATCGTGGACGCGCAGAGCGTGAAGAACACGGACACGGCGGGTCAGAAGGGTTATGACGCTGGCAAGAAAGTATCGGGCATCAAACGCCATATCGCGGTCGATACGCAAGGGTTGCCGCATGCCATTGCGGTGACGACGGCGGAGGTAACCGATCGCAAAGGCGCATTGCAAGCGCTGGAGCACTGCAGGTCGAGCTTGGGGAAAGTACAAAGTCTGCTGTGCGACAGCGGCTACACCGGAAAACCATTTACCGAAGGCGTGCGGAAAATCCTGAGAGAGCCCGTCACAGTGCAGATTGCCAAGCGGAGTGAGCTGCATACCTTCAAGGTCATGCCCAAACGCTGGATTGTTGAGCGCAGCTTTGCCTGGCTGCAGAAGAATCGGCGGCTGTGGAAAAACTGCGAGCGTAAACTCAATACCAGCTTGCAATTCATTCATCTGGCATTCCTGGCTCTGCTACTCAGAAGATCGTAAACAGACTCTAAGGGTTGTCGAATTTGTGAAACAGGATGCTTATACGGAACAAATGGTGGAAACGGGTTTTCCGGCAGTTTTGTGGTGTATGTTTGGCGTTGGATGATTTTTATTGGTGGCTGGTGACGATGAGCAAGGCATTTGTTAAAGAAAATGATGATGAAGATGAACTCGATGATGCACCGCAACCGCAGCAGGGGGGTAAAAACTATATGACTCCCCGGGGGTATGCGCGGTTGAAGGAGGAGTTCGACCGGTTATGGAAAGTGGAGCGTCCGGAGGTGGTCAAAATTGTTTCCTGGGCGGCATCGAATGGGGATCGCTCGGAAAATGGCGATTACATCTATGGCAAACGACGCTTGCGTGAAATTGATCGCCGTTTGCGTTTTTTATCCAGGCGTCTGGATAACGCTGAAATTATCGATCCGGAACGGCGCGGCGAGTGTGACCAGGTTTTTTTTGGGGCGACGGTAACAGTTTGTAATCAGCATGGCGAGGAGCACACGTACAGCATCGTTGGTATTGATGAAGCCGAGCCGGGCCGGGGCTGGATCAGCTGGATTTCACCATTGGCAAGATGTTTGCTGAAGGCGCATGAGGGGGATGTGGTGTCATTGCAAACCCCGGGCGGATTGGAGGAGCTGGAGGTGGTGGAAATCCGTTATGAGGCGTTGTAAGCCGAAATCCCTTGGGAATCTCTGAAAAACGACCTGTGTTGTTATTTTCGCGTTAAACATCGTCTCAAAATGCAAAATGCTCATTTATTACGTATAAATTCCGCTTTTTTGTTGATTTTTGCCTTGAACTGACTGTCTCGCTGACATTTTTCAGAGGTTTCCTTACTTTTTTAACATCGTATTTCTGACCTTAAATGAAACTGCATTTATTTATTCCTGATTTATTTTGGCCTGATAGTTCACAAGCAGATATTTACCGGCAGCTGGAATTGCCGGCGCTGGAGGTGATTTTGTCCAAAAGTTCACGCGGGCAAACGGTCGCCGGGCAATCGCCGGAATCCTGGCTGTGTAAAAATTTTAACGTGGATAAACAGCAGGATTGGCCTGTTGCTTCCATATTGCTGCAGCATGAGAAAAAAGAAATCGAGGTGGGAGAGAGTTATTGGTTGCGCGTTGATCCCGTTCATCTCAGGATCGAGAATAACCATATGCTTCTTGGAGATAATCAAATTTTGAATATTTCCTTAAAGGAAGCGGTTGCTCTTGCCGATAGTATCAATACGTTTTTTTCAGATGATGGCGTGACGGTGTTGCCTCTTTATCCTGATCGCTGGTATTTGAAATGTAATCAAATTCCGGAGTTGCAGACTGCTCTTCTGAGTGAGGTTGTAGGAAAAAATATCAATTATCTTCTGCCGCAAGGAAAGGATGGCGCAGTCTGGAATAGCAGAATCAACGAAATCCAGATGCTATTTTATGATCATCCGGTCAACCGGGATCGGGAGATACGTGGCGAGTTGGCAATCAATAGTGTCTGGATATGGGGCGGAGGTACCCGACCAGCCAAAGTACACGCTTCCTGTGCCAAGGTTTGGAGTAACCATGAATTGGCTTGTGCCCTGGCAGAAATGGGCCGGATTGAAAATCAGGTTTTGCCAAAGGATGCAAACAGGGTACAGGAGCAAATGGGTGTCTCGGGAGAACAGTTGATTATCCTGGATAGCCTCCGGAAATATGCCTGCTATAGAGATGCTTACGAATGGCGGAATGAATTGGTTGAAATGGAGGAAAAATGGTTTGCTCCATTACTTCAGATGTTAAAAAAGAAGCAGATTCAGGAATTAAGGTTAACTGTCACCAATGAAAATTCGACCAGGGATTTCATATTGACACCGAGTATGCTCTGGAAATTCTGGGCCGCAGTCCGGCCTGTGGAAACTTATCGATATTTGTGAAGGGCCAACCATTCACCGCCTCACTCGTTTTTCATCCGTAAAACATTGTGTGCGGCCATGCGGGATTTAATCAGGGGTTCCTTGATTTTTTCCAGATTGATTTCTGAAAGAAGATTATTTTAACTGGATTTGTCGATACGATTATGCATACCAATCCAAAAATAAGCGCAGTCAAATCTTTCTCGCCTGGTGCTGTGGCGCTGGTTGTTGCAGGCTTGTTGATTGCTTTCAATCATTCCCTGATCGTTATTGATTCGTATGTTGTCGTAGGTTTATGGGTGATCCTGCTGGCAACAATACTGATCATGGTTGTGCAGATTGCACATACCGAGAAAATTTTTTCCAAACAGTTTGTACAATTGGCGGTACAAAAGGAGCGGCTTGCAAACGAAATCAAATATCGGCTGTGGGCTGAAAAAACATCCTCGGAGAACAAAGCCAGGCTGCAAATTGTTGATGAAAATTTCCCGGTCATGTTGGCTTATTTTAATTCGGAGCAGCAGTGTTGTTACCATAACCGCGCTTTCCGGCAATGGTTTGGGTTGCGGCCTGAGCAAATAGAAAGCCGGTTCTTTAAGGAATTCCTTGATAGACCCCTATTTTCCGGAATTAGTAACGATATAGCGCGCGTGCTATCCGGGGAGACCGTGCAGAATCAGCATGTTCAGCAGCTTGCAAATCAGGCTTCTTGTGTTGTTACAAGCCACCTGGCGCCTCATTTCGATGCTGCAGGAAAAATAATTGGCTTTTACGTACTTTATACGCCTCGCCTAATGAAGAAAGGAGAGGAAATTAAAGATCAGGCCAAGACAGAGCACAGCCTCCCCCAGGAAGATAAGAATAAACAGAATTCCGGGAAAAATGCTGCTCAGGAGCCGCCCAGGGCTTCCATGGATTCTTCCAGGCGAATTATTCAGGCAATCGAACAGGATAAATTCCAATTGTACTGTCAGAGCATCATCCCTGCGAGCTTGAATCAGGATATACCAACGTACTATGAAGTGCTGATCCGTATGGCGGAAGAAGAATCCAATCTGATTCCTCCCGGAGCCTTCCTTCCATTCATTGAAAAATACGGTTTGATGTCACGTCTTGATGGCTGGGTGGTCAAGAAAGCGGTGCATTATCTTGCTAACAATCTGTTTGACGATCAGGTTTCATTTTGTATCAATCTGGCTCGGAGCACGCTTGAAGATCCATCATTTGCTGATCATGTTCGAGCTTTGTTGAATACCGTGGCGGTAGAACCCGGGAGAATATGTTTTGAAATTGAAACACCGGATGCTATTGCTCATCTGCAGACAACGGCGCAATTTACAAAAAAATTACAACAATCGGGTTGCTTGATTTCCCTGTGTAGTTTTAATCACGATCGCATTTCTTTTGATTTGCTTAAACATATCCGGAGCGATTTTCTGAAAATTGATGGGGGTTTGATATGCAATATTTTGCGTGATGAAGAAGATTTGAAAAAAGTCGAAAATATCAGCAAGTTTGCACGCGCCCTGAAAATCAAAACGATAGGGGAGCTGGTTGAAACACAGGATATTCAGGAAAAACTGATCAGAATCGGTGTGGATTATGTGCAGGGATTCAAGGTAGGGCGACCGTTCCCGATTGAGAAAATCGGGCAGAAAGACAACAGGTTGCTGTGATAAACAGCAAGCCGTTATGTTGTCAGCGCCCGATAAGCTTCCTGGTATTTTGCAATAGTCTGGGCCTGAATTTCATCAGGGACGGATGGGGCGGGTGGGGTTTTGTTCCAGCCGGTTTGTTCAAGCCAGTCACGGATAAACTGTTTGTCGTAGCTTGGAGGTGTTTTGCCAGGCTGATAGCTTGTAGCCGGCCAGAAACGAGAGGAATCTGGTGTCAGCGCTTCATCAATCAGATAGAGCTGATTGGTTTCATCCAGGCCAAACTCAAATTTGGTGTCGGCAATAATGATCCCGCGCGTTAGAGCATAATCTGCAGCGGCTGTGTAAAGCGCAATAGCGTTTTTTCTGACATCCGAAGCAAGTTGTGTTCCCAGTAGTTGTTCACAGGTGATATATGAAATATTTTCATCATGATCACCGATTGCGGCCTTGGTCGAAGGTGTGAAAATTGCACCACCAGGAATTTTGTCTGCTTCGCGCAGATTTTCTGGCAGGGCGATGCCGCAGATCGCACCACTACGTTGGTAATCCTTCCAGCCAGAGCCTGAAATATAACCGCGAACGATGGCTTCAACCGGCAGTGGTTTCAGTTTCCTGACCACAAAGGCACGATCTATCACCTGATCACGTTCACGCGGCAAGACGACAGATTCTGGTGCGATGCCGGTGAGATGATTGGGAATGATATGCGCCAGTTTATCGAACCAGAAACGGGAAATGCCTGTCAGGATTTTCCCCTTTTCCGGAATTGGGGTGGGGAGTATTACATCAAATGCCGAAACACGATCGGTTTGGATAATCAGCAAATTATTTTTATCCACTTCATATATGTCGCGTACCTTGCCGCGATGCAGCAAGGGCAGGCTGGAAATGCTGGTTTCAAACAATGTTGTGATCGTCATTTGTTGGCTGCTCGTGATAGGCGTGTATCAGCGCTGAAGATCCTGTCTTATACGCTGGGTATGTTTGTAGTGCTTCTTCGATGGTCTCTGCCAGTACGGTGAAGTGTCCCATTTTTCGGCCTGGTTTCGCGGCCCGTTTGCCATAGAGGTGCAGTTTGGCCTGGGGGTGGCAGAGTATTTCATTCCAGGCGGGCTCGCCATTTTTCCATAAGTCCCCAAGGATATTTGTCATGACGGCGGGCTGGATCAGCCTGGTGCTGCCGTGAGGCAATCCGCAAAGCATGCGTACTTGCTGCTCAAACTGGGAGGTAATGCATGCATTTAGTGAATAATGCCCGCTGTTGTGCGGACGGGGTGCGATTTCGTTGATCAGAATCCGGTCATCTTCGAGAACGAAAAATTCCACGCATAAAATACCGATGTAATTGAGCTTGCTTGCAATTTGTCCGGCCAGTTCGCACGCCTTCGCTGTGATTTCATCTGATAATGTGGCTGGAATAATGCTCGTATCCAGAATTCCCTGTTCGTGGCGATTTTCGGGGATTGGGAAAAAGGTGATCTGATTCAGGCGATCCCGGGCCAGGATGACGGAAATTTCCCGGTCAAGCGGCAGTCGTTTTTCCAGTACACATGGCCTGTTGCCGAGATTCGAGAATGCTTCCGGTAAATCTTCCGCTTTATCAATACGTATCTGTCCCTTGCCGTCATAGCCAAACTGACTGATTTTGAGGATGGCCGGGAACAAGGCAGGATCAATCTGGTGTATATCCTGCGCGTTGTGGATGACAATAAATAGCCCAACCGGGAAATTGTTTCCGGCAAGAAATTCTTTTTCAAGAATACGGTTTTGCGCTATCGAGACACTATCTGCATCGGGACTGACTACACATCGTTGTGCCAGGGTGCGTAATGCCTGAGCAGGTACATTCTCAAACTCGATGGTAATCGCGGCGCATGTTGCCCCCAATTCATGCAAAGCCTGCGCATCCAGATAATCTGCCTGCAAATGTCGCTCGGCAATACTGCCCGCTGGGCTTTCTGCTGCCGGGTCAAGCACGGTTACCCGATACCCCATTTGTTGTGCGGCCATGGCAAACATTCTTCCCAGCTGGCCGCCGCCCAGCATGCCCAGCATGCTGCCCGGTTTTATATACATGATTCCGGGAGTGTCATTGCCGCGACAGCAGCCGCCTGATCCTTGCGGAATTGATCCAGTTTTTCAGCAAGAGCGGGATCTTCTCCAGCCAGAATGGCTGCTGCAAATAACGCGGCGTTGGTTGCTCCTGCTTCGCCGATGGCAAAAGTGGCAACCGGCACACCCTTGGGCATCTGTACGATGGACAAGAGTGAATCCATGCCTTGTAAATGTTTTGAGGTGACGGGGACACCCAAAACAGGAAGGGTAGTTTTGGCTGCGACCATACCGGGGAGATGTGCAGCGCCACCTGCACCGGCGATGATGCATCTGATGCCACGGCCACGAGCAGCTTCGGCATATTCGAACATTTTGTCAGGTGTGCGATGTGCCGAAACCACAAGAGCTTCATGCGGGATGCAAAATTTTTTCAGAATGGTTGCGGCATGCTGCATGACTGGCCAATCACTGCTGCTGCCCATGATAATTCCAACTACAGGACGATCCACTTAAAACCTTTTGCGAAGTACGGAAACAACTCAAAATATGCCTAGGCATGGTGAAAGTGGCAATAATAAACTAGAATTAAGTTTATCGATCCGCAAGTTTGAAGCAGGGTCGCTGTATCTGTTTTTCTGATTACAGCAAAATGGGTCGCAATCAGCAGCTTTTTATCAGCCTAATATCCGGAATAAAATGAATTTTCAGCGTGGGCGAAAAAAAGAAGAGCCCGAGATCAATCTCGTGCCCATGATTGATGTGTTGCTGGTGATTCTTATATTCTTGGTCATCACCACTACATATTCAAAGTTTTCCGAGCTGGAAATTACCTTGCCTCAGGTTGCTGCAACCGAAGAAGAACGTGCGGCGGATGCATCAAAGGTAATTGATGTTTCGGTCAGCGCAACTGGTGACTATACGATTAACCTGACGCCAATCAAATTCACCAGTATTGAAAGCTTGCGGGATGCACTGCAATCAGCGGCCAACAACCAGAAAAATCCGGTCATCATTATTAGTGCTGATGCAAAAGCCGCGCACCAATCAGTTATTACAGTCATGGAAGCTGCGAGATTGGCCGGATACAATCAGGTAACCTTTACAACAGAAGTATTGGGCGACAATCCGTAACATTCCTTTTTACTCAGACTATCCGATCTTATGTTTTCGCTATTCAAAGCAGTTTTCAGAAATAAAGGAGAGAAAATGAGCACCAATCTGGATAATTTTTCAAAGGCTGCACAATCAGGAGATGCCTATGTGCTGGCACCCCTTCCCTATGCTGATAATGCACTGGAGCCGGTTATTTCCGCCCACACTCTGAGTTTCCACTATGGCAAGCATCACAAGGCTTATGTGGATAACCTGAACAAGCTTGTTGCTGGAACAGCGTTTTCCGGACAATCGCTGGAACAGATCATTACCGCTACCGTCGGCCAGGCGGATAAAGCCGGAATTTTCAACAATGCCGCGCAAATCTGGAACCATATGTTTTATTGGCACAGCCTTAGCCCAAAGGGAGGCGGGGAGCCACCTGCCGCATTGAAACAGAAGATTGAAGAATCCTTTGGTAGCGTAGACGCTTTCAAACAGGAATTTGCCAATGCGGCCATCACGCAATTCGGCAGCGGCTGGGCCTGGCTTGCTCAAGAGGGGTCCAGGCTATCCATAGTCAAAACAGCCAATGCGGAAACTCCTTTGACACGCGGCATTCGTCCACTGCTGACGATCGACGTATGGGAACACGCGTATTACCTGGATTTTCAGAACCGTCGCCCGGATTATGTCAATACAGTCATCGACAAACTGATCAACTGGGAATTTGCTGCGGCAAATCTTGGATAACGCCTGTTAATGTCTGATATCACGATTGCCCTTTCCAAAGGGCGGATTTTTGAAGATACCATGCCGTTCCTGAAGGCGGCCGGTATCATCCCGAGTGATGATCCGGGTTCCTCGCGCAAGTTGATTATCGGGACCAATCGGCCGGATGTCAGGCTCGTCATGGTGCGCGCAACCGATGTGCCAACCTATGTGCAATATGGAGCGGCTGATCTGGGGGTGGCGGGGAAAGATGTCCTGCTGGAGCATGATGGGATCGGACTGTACCAGCCGCTGGATCTGAAAATTGCCCGCTGCCGCATGATGGTCGCCGTGCGGGATGATTTTGACTATGCTTCGGCAGTCTTTCGTGGCGCACGTTTGCGAGTGGCTACCAAATATGTCAAAACCGCACGCAACCACTTTGCTGCAAAAGGAATGCATGTCGATCTGATCAAGCTATACGGATCAATGGAACTTGCGCCACTCGTTGATCTGGCTGATGCAATCGTCGATCTGGTTTCAACCGGCAGTACGCTCAAAGCCAATCATTTGCAGGCAGTCGAGGAAATCATGCCGATTTCTGCACGTCTGATTGTCAATCAGGCAGCATTAAAGTTGAAGAACACCAAGATACAACCCTTGCTGGAAGCGTTTAATGCGGCAGTACCGGCAAATTCATAATCCAGTAATTCCGGAATGATCATGATCCCAATCAGGCGGCTGTCATCGGCCGATTCTTTTTTTCAGGCAGAGCTCGACAAGTTGTTGAGTTTTGATCTTTCCGTTGATAACGAAATCGAACGTGCCGTAACGCAAATCCTGCATCAAGTCAGGACACAAGGTGATGCTGCGTTACTCGAATTCACTCGCCGGTTTGATCACCTGGAGATTGCCCGGATCGGAGAAATCGAACTGCCCCGTGAGCAATGCCAATCTGCTCTGGCAGCACTGGACAGAGTACAGCGGGAAGCATTGGAACAAGCTGCTTTCCGCATACGCACCTATCATGAAAAACAGCAATCACAGTCATGGGATTACACTGAGCCAGATGGTACGCGGCTGGGACAAAAAATAACCGCACTGGATCGGGTCGGGCTCTATGTTCCCGGTGGCAAGGCTTCCTATCCTTCTTCCGTGCTGATGAATGCCATCCCTGCCAAGGTGGCTGGTGTTCAGGAGCTGATCATGGTGACACCAACACCAAGGGGCGAAAAGAATCCGCTGGTCCTGGCTGCGGCTGCTATTTGCGGAGTCGATCGCGTTTTCACCATTGGCGGTGCCCAGGCAGTCGCCGCGCTGGCTTATGGCACAGCCACCATCCCGAAGGTGGATAAAATTGTCGGGCCAGGTAATGCCTATGTGGCTGCAGCAAAACGGCATGTCTTTGGTGCAGTCGGCATTGACATGCTGGCGGGGCCATCAGAAATTCTGGTGATCTGTGACGGAAAAACCAACCCGGATTGGATTGCAATGGATCTGTTCTCGCAGGCCGAGCATGATGAACAGGCCCAGTCGATCCTGCTCAGCCCGGATAAAATTTTTCTGGATGCCGTGGCAGACAGTATTTCCCGCCTGGTGGATATGCTGCCGCGCTGGGATGTGATTCGCTCTTCTCTGGAAAATCGCGGTGCGTTGATACAGGTGCGTGATCTGGAAGAAGCCTGCCAGATTGCCAACCGGATTGCGCCCGAACATCTGGAATTGTCCGTTGACCAACCGGAACAGTGGGTCGATCGCATCCGGCATGCGGGCGCCATTTTCCTGGGTCGATATACCTGTGAAGCCTTGGGAGATTATTGTGCAGGGCCTAATCATGTCCTCCCCACTTCCGGCACGGCGCGTTTCTCCTCGCCACTGGGTGTGTATGATTTTCAGAAACGCACCAGCCTGATCCAGGTTTCGGCTGTAGGAGCATCCAGGCTGGGTGAAATCGCATCGATTCTGGCCAGAGGAGAGGGGCTGGATGCCCATGCCAGATCTGCTGAATTCCGTTACAAATCATCATGAATCCGAATATCAGAGTCTGGCTGATCTGTTCGCTGCTTCGCTCTGATGTGAATAGCCATGTCTGAACAGCAATTCGATATTGTCATTGTAGGTGGTGGACCGGTTGGAATGGCTCTGGCGCTGGCTCTGCGTGACTATGATTTAACGGTTTTGCTACTTGAGGCACGGGCGTTGCCTGAGAAAGTGGATGATCCTCGCCCGCTGGCGCTCTCCCATGGCAGTCAGCTTATTTTGCAGCGGCTGGGCATCTGGCAAAACCTGGTGCAATCCACGCCTATCACCACGATTCATATTTCCAATCACGGTCATTTTGGTCATGCCATTCTCACACCGGAAGATGCGGGTGTTCCCGCTCTGGGTTATGTGGTCAATTACCACGATCTCTATCATTCCATGGGTCGTATGGTGCGTGAAGGCGGCAATCTGGATTACCAGACCAATGCGCTGGTGACGGCTGTCCGGACCGATTTGCCATTAGCTCAGGTAACGTATCAGCAACATGGAATGACCAGGCAGGTACGGGCCAAACTACTGGTGCTGGCGGATGGGGGCAAACTCGCGGAACAGATTGACGGAATCAGATACCAGACCCACGATTACCAGCAAACAGCCATCGTGGCCAACGTCAGGGCCGAATTGCCGCAACCGGGGACAGCGTATGAACGCTTTACCCTGAACGGGCCGCTGGCGCTTCTGCCATCCGGTGATGAATACGCGCTGGTATGGACCATGCCGATCGCCGAGGCAGCAAAAAAATTGAAGCTTGATGACAGTCATTTCTTGCAGCAGTTGCATGAGCAATTTGGTGATCGTATGGGAAATTTTACTCATGTCGGCCAACGGTCAAGTTTTCCGCTGATACTCAAACACGCATCGGGGATTGCTGGCCATCGGGCAGTGCTGATAGGGAACGCTGCACAAACATTGCACCCGGTTGCCGGACAGGGGTTTAACCTGGGTTTGCGCGATGCCTGGGAGCTGGCCAGCGAGATTAGCTGTGTTCCGCCGGATACTCCCGGAGAGCCGGGGTCGGCTCGTATGCTGGCGGCTTACAGCAGGCGGCGCCAGAGTGATAAACGCACCAGCCGGATATTTACCGATTCTCTGGTAAAACTGTTTACGGTTGATTTGTCACTGGTACAAAGCTGCAGCAGCCTTGGGCTGACCGCGCTGGACTGCCTGCCGCCTGCCAAACGTCTGGTGGCCCATCAGATGATATTTGGTACTAAAGGCTGGTTTATTGGATAATCTGGCCTCTTTCGAGCGATCTGCCAGGAATGTATCCAGTACCGGGCAATCAACGGATCAAAATTTTTTGAATAACCCTATCGAACTGGATGTAATTGCCGGAATTGGCCGGTAATTCCCGGATTCTCCCGCGAATGTTTTAAACGAGCTTTGCCTGTTTCATGCAAATTGGTTCCTATACACTCAAAAACAAACTGATTGTTGCCCCCATGGCGGGTGTCACTGATCGCCCTTTCCGGCAGTTGTGCAAGCGGATGGGGGCTGCGATGGCTGTTTCCGAAATGGTTTCAAGCAATTCTCTGCTGTATGGTTCGGAAAAAACCCGCCGCCGTGCCTGTCACGAAGGTGAAGTCAGGCCGGTTTCAGTGCAGATTGCAGGAGCCGATCCAGCCATGATGGCGCAGGCTGCCCGCCACAATGCAGATCATGGCGCAGAGATCATCGATATCAACATGGGGTGCCCCGCCAAAAAAATCTGCAATGTCATGGCGGGATCGGCACTGCTGAAGGATGAAGGACTAGTCAGCAGTATCCTGGATGCTGTGGTACAGGCCGTGGATATTCCGGTTACCCTGAAAATCAGAACCGGTTGGGATACGCAGCATAAAAATGCAGTTGCCGTTGCACGCATTGCGGAGAGTGCAGGCATACAGGCACTGGCTATCCATGGCCGCACCCGGGCTTGTGCCTACCGGGGGCAGGCAGAATATGACACGATCGCTGCAGTCAAGGCGTCGATCCGCATACCTGTCATTGCCAACGGAGACATCACCACTCCGGAAAAAGCAAAGGAAGTGCTCGAATACACGGGGGCCGATGCTGTCATGATTGGCCGCGCCGCCCAGGGGAGACCCTGGATTTTTCGGGAGATTGATCATTATCTGACAACAGGCAGTTTTCTGCCCCCTCCCGAAGTAGCCGAAATCCAGCGTGTTCTGATGGATCATCTGCAAGAACTGTATCAGTTTTATGGCGAATACTCCGGCGTGCGTATCGCCCGCAAACATATTTCGTGGTATACGCGGGGGTTATCGGGATCGGCGGCTTTTCGCCATGCCATGAACCGGCTTGCGACGGTTGAAGAACAACTGGCTGCCACCCAACAATTTTTTGCGGAGCTGGCTGATCAGGGCCGCACGCTTATCTATATTGATGAAGAGATGATTGAGGCATGACAATTATCAACGAAAATGAAATTGCGCTCTGCGTCCGCAAGGCAGTGGAAGCTTATTTCCAGGATCTGGATGGCGAAAAACCTTGCGCCATTTATGAGACAGTAATACACAGCGTGGAAAAACCGCTGATAGAGATTGCAATGCACTATGCCCAGGGCAACCAGAGCAAGGCGGCCGAACTGCTCGGCATCAATCGCAATACCTTGCGCAACCGACTTACCAAACATCAGATCGGATAAATCTACAAATGAGCATAAAACAGGCACTGATCAGTGTTTCCGACAAAACGGGCGTGGTGGAACTGGCAACAGCCTTGCGCCAATACAACATCACTATTCTTTCCACGGGTGGAACGGCAAAATTGCTGCAGGAGGCTGGCATTCCGGTAGTTGAGGTGGGCGACTATACCGGTTTCCCCGAAATGCTGGATGGCCGGGTCAAAACTCTGCATCCCAAGGTGCATGCCGGGATTCTGGCCAGAATGGATTTGCCTGAACATCGCCAGACGATGGAACAGGCGCAAATTCCGACCATTGATCTGGTGGTGGTCAATCTGTATCCGTTTACCCGGACAATCGCCAAACCGGATTGCCCGTTTGAAGAAGCGATTGAAAATATCGACATTGGCGGACCTACTATGATCCGCGCCGCAGCCAAGAATTTCCAGCGCGTTGCCGTTGTGACCGATCCCCAGGATTACAACTCCTTGCTGGAGCAGCTGCGCGCCAATAATGGATCGGTTGACGATGCATACCGGTTTCAGCTGGCACAAAAGGCGTTTTCCCATACGGCGAGCTATGATGGCGCTATCAGCAATTATCTGACAGCACTTGAGCCGTCAAGCCATCAGCGTAAATCGTTCCCGGATCAGCTCAATCTGGGATTCACCCTGGCACAGCCATTGCGCTACGGTGAAAATCCCCACCAGCAGGCGGCTTTTTATCGTGACATGACTGACATTTCAGGCAGCCTGGCGGATTATCACCAGCTTCAGGGAAAGGAGCTCTCGTACAACAACATTGCCGATACCGATGCAGCGTGGGCGTGTGTCCGCACTTTCGACCAACCAGCCTGCGTCATCATCAAGCATGCCAATCCGTGTGGCGTGGCCGTGGCCGATACACCTCTGGCGGCTTACCAGAAAGCATTTTCCACCGATCCGGTATCTGCCTTTGGTGGCATCATCGCGCTTAACCGTACAGTCAGTGCCGATCTGGCCAAAGCAGTACTGCAACAGTTCGTGGAAGTCATCATTGCACCGGAATTCAGCCCGGAGGCCGGACGTTTGCTGGCAGACAAACCCAATATCCGGGTGCTGACCGTGCCGCTGGCCAATCATGCCAACCGGTTTGACCTGAAACGGGTCGATGGCGGATTGTTGGTGCAGACGCCGGATGATCTCAATATCACGGCAGATCAGCTGCAGGTGGTCACGCAGTTAAAACCCACTCGCGAGCAGATCGAGGATTGTCTGTTTGCCTGGCGGGTGGCAAAGTTCGTCAAATCCAACACCATCGTGTTTTGTGCCAATGGCCAGACACTGGGTATTGGTGCCGGGCAGATGAGCCGGGTGGATAGTGCGCGCATTGCTTCCATCAAGGCTAACCAGGCCAACCTTGATTTACATGGATCCGTGGTCGCATCAGACGCCTTCTTCCCGTTCCGGGATGGTCTGGATGTACTCGCCCAGGCAGGAGCCAAAGTGGTCATCCAGCCCGGCGGCAGTATCCGTGACGAGGAAGTCATTGCGGCAGCTGATGAACAGGGTGTCGCAATGGTATTTACCGGCGTCAGGCATTTCAGGCATTAGCATGAAACTACTCGTGATCGGCAGTGGTGGCAGGGAACACGCCATCGCGTGGAAGCTGGCTCAATCTCCCCTGGTTGAACAGGTGTTTGTTGCTCCCGGCAATGCCGGAACAGCGCTGGAAGCCAAACTGGAGAATGTGCCCATCACGTCCATTCCGGAGCTTGCAGCGTTTGCACGGCAGGAAAAAATCAACCTGACCGTGGTCGGGCCGGAAGCACCGCTGACCGAGGGAATTGTCGATACTTTTCAGGCTGCAGGCTTGCGCATCTTTGGGCCAGGCCAGTTTGCCGCGCAACTGGAAGGCTCCAAGAATTTTGCCAAGGCATTCATGCTTAGCCACGGCATTCCAACTGCGGCCAGCGAAACCTTCAGTGATGCAACAGCCGCACATCGCTATCTTGACCAGCATTCCCTGCCGGTTGTCATCAAGGCTGATGGTCTGGCTGCCGGCAAGGGCGTGATCGTGGCGCAAACACTGGCCGAGGCACATGCAGCCGTTGACGCTATGCTGGTGGATAACCGGCTGGGAGCAGCCGGTGCGCATATCCTGATCGAAGATTATCTGGAAGGAGAGGAAGCCAGCTTTATCGTCGTATCGGACGGTAGGCACGTTTTGCCACTTGCCACCAGTCAGGATCACAAACGTTTGCTGGATAACGATGAAGGGCCCAACACTGGCGGCATGGGTGCTTATTCTCCTGCGCCGGTCATTACTCCCGCTTTGCATGACGAAATCATGCAGAAGGTCATTCTGCCAGTCATTCACGGCATGGCTCAACAAGGACACCCATATACCGGATTTCTATATGCTGGGCTGATGATCTCGCCGCAAGGTGAGGTCAGGGTGCTGGAATTCAATTGCCGCCTTGGTGATCCGGAAACCCAGGCCATCCTGTTGCGTCTGAAATCCGATTTGTTCGCCTTGCTGGATCACGCGGTCAACGGCACGCTGGATCAGGTGCGGATCGAATGGGATCAGCGCTCGGCATTATGTGTGGTCATGGCCGCGCAAGGCTATCCCGACAATCCCAGAAAAAATGACGAGATTCATGGATTGGAATCCATGGTGGCACGACAAAATGAAACCGGTGAGTTTCATGTTTTTCACGCAGGCACCACATCCGACAGCCAGCATCCCGGAAAAATCCTGACTTCGGGAGGGCGTGTGCTGGGTGTAGCTGCTCTGGGGGAAAATATCCGGCAGGCACGCTCAAACGCTTATGCAATCGCAGAGGATATTCGTTTCGATGGCTGCCAGCTGCGTAGGGACATTGGCCATAAAGGAATCCCTGATTAAGTCTCACATGGCTGCGCACCGTGTTTCACGAATAGAATGCAAGGCAGGTGAGGCAGTGAATGGTTGCCTCTTCACAATGAGCTCAACGCTGCAGTTCATCTGCAAAACCAGTGTCCAAAGGGTTGCGAAAAAATCATACACCCCACTGAATTAGCCACTCAAACTACAAACCGGAATGTGCTGTCAATAGCGGATTCCTGTTGATCTGTTCCATACCGAAAATCAAGGAGGCAAGTGTGAAGAAAATTTATGTTTCTGTTCTGTGTTTGTTTGTGACGACCGCTATGGCGGAGGGAATTGATAAGCGCCAGGTGTTGCCCATGAATGAAATGCAGCGTAATCATCTGCTGGGTGAGATGCGTTTGCTGCTGACGGGGACAGGTGCCATTCTGGAAGCGCTTGCGCAGGAGGATATGGTTGCTGTTGCGCACCATGCCCGTTCCCTGGGAATGGAAATGCCGCATAAAGTGGAAGGGCATGCAAATCATGGTTTTCCTGAGCAGTTCATGCAACTGGGGATGGCCATGCATCAGGAGTTTGACAAGATTGCGCTGGATGCCGAATCAAAAAAGGATGGCAAACATACACTGCAGCAGTTGAGCGAAGCCTTGGGGCGTTGTGCTGCATGCCATGCCACTTACCAGATCAGTGTCAGTCAGAACGTCCAGGAAAACGGCCACGGCGAACATGGAGCGCATTCACACGCTCATTAAACAATTCAGGCGTATTCATCAGCCTTCCATTGTTTATGGCGAGATACCCTTCCTTTTTGGGGGAAGGGAGCTGGCAACCATCAACCGGACAATCAGAATGGTAGTTGCTGCCAGAGCCGATCAATCCTGGTTTTGACCGCCGCGTCCATTTCAATCGTGCGTCCCCATTCGCGGGTAGTTTCTCCCGGCCATTTATTGGTTGCATCCAGCCCCATTTTGCTGCCGAGCCCTGAAACCGGGCTGGCGAAGTCGAGGTAATCGATCGGGGTATTTTCCACGATCAGGGTGTCGCGCACCGGATCAACCCGGGTCGTCATCGCCCAGATAACTTCTTTCCAGTCGCGGATATTGACATCATCATCGGTAACAATGATGAATTTGGTATACATGAACTGGCGCAGGAAGCTCCAGATGCCAAACATGACACGCTTGGCATGGCCGGGATACTGTTTTTTCATGCTGACTACAGCAAGGCGGTACGAACAGCCTTCTGGCGGCAGGTAAAAATCGGTAATCTCGGTGAATTGCCGTTGTAGCAACGGAACGAATACCTCATTGAGTGCCACGCCCAGAATGGCCGGCTCATCAGGGGGTTTGCCGGTATAGGTGGAATGGTAGATTGGATCTCGGCGCATGGTGATCCGCTCGATCGTGAAGACCGGGAAGGTTTCCTGTTCGTTGTAATAGCCGGTATGGTCGCCGTAAGGTCCTTCCACAGCCGTTTCATCCGGATAAATATAGCCTTCCAGCACAATTTCGGCACTGGCGGGAACCTGCAGATCATGAGTCAGGCATTTGACGACCTCGGTTTTTGCGCCACGCAGCAATCCGGCAAACTGGTATTCGCTCAGGCTGTCGGGAACCGGGGTGACTGCGCCCAGAATCGTTGCCGGATCCGCGCCCAGTGCAACCGCCACTGGATAGGGTTGTCCAGGATTCGTCTGGCAGAAATCACGGTAATCCAGCGCGCCGCCGCGATGTGCCAGCCAGCGCATGATCACCTTGTTCGGTGCAATGACCTGCTGTCGGTAAATACCCAGATTCTGCCGGGGTTTGTGCGGACCGCGCGTTACAGTGAGTCCCCAGGTGATCAGTGGCGCTACATCGCCAGGCCAGCAGGTCTGAATCGGCAATTTGCCCAGATCGACATCATCTCCTTCCCACACGATTTCCTGACAAGGGGCGCTGGTTAGTTGCCTGGGCGCCATATTGAGCACCTGTTTCAGCACCGGCAGTTTTTCCCAGGCGTCGCGCAATCCCTTGGGAGGATCAGGTTCCTTGAGATAGGCGAGCAGTTTGCCCACTTCCCGCAGGGCGGAAACCGAGGTTTGTCCCATACCCAGCGCTACCCGCTCCGGTGTACCGAACAGATTGCCCAGTACCGGGATGGTATGTCCGGTGGCCTGCTCGAACAGAACGGCCGGGCCAGCCTGCTTGAGCAGGCGATCACAGATTTCTGTCATTTCCAGACGGGGATCGATTGCGGTTTTCACGCGTTTCAGGTCACCGCGCTGCTCAAGCTGTGTAATAAAGTCACGCAAATCCTTGTATTTCATGTGTCGATCCCGGAGGTTATAAACAGGTTGAACAGGGAGCCATGATGCAAGAATGGCTCAGGGTGGTTATGGATAAAATTTATGGATCCGTCCGTAACAGGGTATCCAGCAAGATGCCTGCGAATATGACAGCGCCTACCCGGTTGTTGTGCAGGAATGCTTGAAAGCAGCGGGCGGGTTCACGTTCACGGATCATGTGGTATTGCATTGCCACCAGACCCAGCGCTATCAGCAGGGCGCCATAAAACCAGATGCCGCGTTGCAGAAGCATTCCGGCATAAGCCAGCATGCCCAGGAAAACGAGATGACACAGTATGATGCCGGCTACATCAAACCGGCCGAGTGTAATAGCGGAAGTCTGGATGCCGATTTTCAGATCGTCTGCCCGATCTACCAATGCGTATTCGGTATCGTAGGCGATCACCCAGAACAGATTGGCCAGCACCAGCAGCCATGCAAGCGGAGGAATTTCTCCGGTTGGTGCCGCAAAAGCCATGGGAATACCAAAGCTGAATGCCATGCCAAGATAAGCCTGCGGCATGGCAAAAAAGCGTTTGGTAAATGGGTAGGAAGCGGCAAGGAACAGGGCGGGTACGGATAGCAGAATCGTCAGGAGATTGAGCGGAAGAATCAGAAGAAAAGCGCACAAACTCAGTCCGGCTGCAACCAGCACTGCCTCACGAGCGCTGATGATGCCGGTTGCCAGCGGGCGGTTGCGGGTACGGGAAACATGAGGATCAATCTTCCGGTCGGCAAAATCATTGATAGCGCAACCGGCCGAGCGCATCAGCACCGTGCCGAGCACAAAAATTACCAGAATCTTCAAATCCGGCATGCCGTCGGCTGCCAGCCACAACCCCCATAATGTCGGCCACAACAGCAACAGGATGCCGATCGGTTTATCCAGCCGGATCAGTTTGATATAAGCAGAGAGCCGCTCTGAAAAAGTGATGTTTGTAGAAGTCATAAAAATCGGATCAATAAGGTTGCGGATTTTGAATGAACCGCCTGAATAAGTAGCGGGTATTTTACCGGTTTACAGCTTGCGGATTGCGGGCAGAAATACTTCTGTGACGAGAATGGGTTGATATTGCAGGATGAATAGCGAACGCCTTGCCCAAAAATGAGAAGGGCGGGATTGGAGCGGTTTGCAGGCACGTTCATACAGCGGGTGATACGGTGTCAGTTTTTTGAAAGCCAGAGGTGCGCGCTGTATCAGTGGATTGGTAAATAACAGGGTGCCCAGTGAACGGTTACCCAAACGGCTCAATCCGCGCCATGCTCCCTGCAGATGCTCCCTTTTGACGATCGAATGGGCAAATACAACTGGTGTTTCATCGCAGCGCAAATAAACTTCCCGCACCAGCGCCTGTGTTTGCCGATTGAGATTCATGATGTCCAGTTCATCGGTACAAGCCGTGGCCAGTGCCTGAAAAACAGGTTCGACACGGAAATGCGTGCAGTGCGACTGGAGCAGGCGGGTAAGGGAGCCCGGGTGTGTCAGCCACCAGCGCAGATCAACAGGAGCGGAAACAGGGACAGGGAGCCACGCCTGGAGCGGGTTAACCTTCATTACAGCAAAGATAAGGGGATAGTGTGGGTGGTCGTAACACAGATCTGTGAAAACGGCCCGGGATCGGGCCGATGATTACGATGTTGTGCGCAACAAGCGGCATCAGGCAGGCACCCGGTTTTGCTGGGTATGTTTGCGAACCGTGTCGAACAGGGCTTCCTTGGTAAACGGCTTGGTGAGATATTCGTCAGAGCCGACCATTCTGCCGCGCGCCCGGTCGAATAACCCGCTTTTGCTGGAAAGCATGATTACGGGTACGGATTGATACCGGGGATTTTTCTTGATCAGCATGCAGGCCTGATAACCATCCAGCCGGGGCATGACGATGTCCAGAAAAATGACGTCGGGCTGGAAATCGATAATCTTGGCCATGGCATCAAATCCATCCGTGGCCAGAATGACTTCACAGCCGGAATGGGCCAGAAAAATTTCCGCACTGCGCCGGATGGTGTTGCTGTCATCCACTACCATCACTTTGATACCTGCCAGATCGTTTGTCGTTTCAGTCACAATTTCCCCTTATACCCAGTTTTTCCTGCAGGGTTTCGATCCTGCAAGACGGTTCATGTTTTTGAGAACATTCATTTGAGCGTTTGCAGCTTTTTGCCCGTTATGATAACGCATTATCGGACTGTTCGATTCGATCTGGATATTTGCCGGTGTCATCTGCGCCAGAAAGCAGGGGTAAAAACGATCATCAGCGTATAAAACTCCAGCCGACCGAGGAACATGGCAAAACTGCACAGCCAGATCTGGAAATCGTTGAGTGATGCATAGTTCGAGGAAGGGCCGACTGCACCCAGACCTGTTCCCAGATTATTCAGGCAGGCGACTGCCGCCGAGAATGCAGTAATTTCATCCAGCCCGCTCATTGTCAGTGTTAGCGTAATCAGGACGATGCTGATCAGATAAACGAAGAAAAATCCCAGAATGGCAAAGATGATTTCGTTGGGTACGATGCTTTTGCCGATTTTGACCAGGGAAACAGCACGCGGATGCATGATGACGATCATTTCGCGAAAGAATTGCTGAAACAGGATACGTGCCCGGATCATTTTGATACCGCCACCTGTGGAACCGGATGAGGTGCAGAAACCGGATAGGAACAGCATCCAGAGTGGAGCAAAAATAGGCCATAGGCCATAGTCGGTATTGGTAAAAGCAGTAGTGGTAGCAATGGATACCACGTTGAATATGGCATAACGCAAGGCTTCCACCGGGTCGGTATAAATTCCCTTGAACCAGAGAAAACCGGCTACTCCGATGCAGCTGGCCAGTGTAACCAAAAGATAGAGTCTGGCTTCGGGATCAGCACGGTAGGGGGAAAAACTTTTGGCTCGCCAGGCAACGAAATGCGTCGAGAAATTGATGCCGGCGATCAGCATGAATACGATGGCGATTGCCTCGATCAATGGGGAATCCCAGTATCCGTAACTGGCATCATGCGTGGAAAACCCCCCCAGGCCCAGCGTGCTCAGCGCGTGGGTAATTGCATCGAATGGTGTCATGCCCGCCAACCAGTAAGCCAGTGTGCAAACAAGTGTCAGGGTGACATAGATCAGCCATAATCGTTTGGCGGTTTCAGCAATGCGGGGCGTGAGCCGGGATTCTTTGATCGGCCCGGGAATTTCGGCGCTGAAAAGTTTTCTGCCACCCACACCAAGCATGGGCAGAATGGCGACTGCCAGCACGATCAATCCCATTCCTCCCAGCCAATTCATCAGGCAACGCCATAGATTGATGGCGTAGGGAAGGGTGTCGAGTCCGGTTAGCACAGTGGCCCCGCTCGAAGTCAGGCCGGATGTAGCTTCAAAATAGGATTTGGCAACGCCGAGTTCTGGGAAATAATGAATCAGGGGCAGCATGCCAAACAGAGGCAGAGATAGCCAGACCAGTACCACTAGCAAAAAACCGTCACGGATCTGCAATTCCCGCTTGAAACGGTAGCTCAATATCCATATGGCCGCACCACCCCCGAGAGTGCTGAGCAACGCGTTGAAAAAGGCTGTCAGTGATCCGTCCTCTGTCCAGTAAGCCACACTGCATGGAATCAGCAGCGCCAGGCCGAACAACATGATCATTCTGCCCAGAATGTTGGTGACCGCAAGAAAATGGCTCAGAGCGTGTCCCATCATGCCTGCTTACAGGAAGCCCACATTCACCTGAAACAGTTTTTCCACTTCCCGCACCATTTTTTTGTTGACCACGAACAGGATGACATGGTCGTCCTGCTCAATTACCGTGTCATGGTGGGCAATAATGACCTGTGCCTGCTGCCACTGATCCTGAATGTTATTCTCCTCCATTTCGGACAGGCTCTTGCGATACACCTCGCCTGGCGGTAATCCGCGCACAATGGCACCGATGGTGGTTCCCCTGGGCAGGTTGATATCCTCGATCTTGCGGCCAACCACACGGGAAGAATGGGCATCGCCGTGAGCAACCAGCTCCAGCGCCTCGGCTGCCCCTCGCCGCAGGCTATGCACCACCGCCACATCGCCCTGACGAACGTAAGCCAGCAGCGAGCCAATCGTGACTTGCGCGGGTGAAATGGCAATATCGATCCCGCTGTCCTGCATCAGATCCACATACATACTGCGGTTGATCAGTGCAATCACCTTGCGCGCACCCATGCGCTTGGCCATCAGGGCGGCCATGATGTTGTTTTCCTCGTCGTTGGTCAGCGCGCAGAAAATATCCATTTCATCGATATTTTCACTTTCCAGCAGCTCCTCGTCGGTCACATCGCCATGCAGAACCAGTACGTCGTGCAAATTCTGGGTCAGGGATTCACATACCTTGATGTCCCGCTCGATAATCCGCACCTGGTGGGAGGGTTGCAATACCTCGGCCAGACGACGGCCGATTCTGCCACCCCCTGCGATCATCACCCGCCTGACCGGTTTGTCCATGCGGCGCAATTCACTCATGACAGCACGAATATCGCTGGAAGAGGCGATGAAAAATACTTCATCACCTTCCTCGACGATAGTTTCACCCTCGGGAATGATTGGGTGATCGTGGCGAAATATAGCCGCAACCCGGGTTTCCAGATTGGGTACATGCTGGCGCAGTTCCTTCAATTGGCGACCGATCAGCGGGCCACCATGAAAAGCCCTGACAGCAACCAGGCTGACCTTGCCGGATGCGAAATCGAGTACTTGCAACGCCCCCGGGAATTCAATCAGTTTCTCAATGTATTTGGTCAGGATTCGTTCCGGGCAAATCGCGAAATCGACACAGAAATTTTCCCGCGAGAATATATCCGGGTGATCCAGATAATCCACGGTCCGGATGCGGGCAATCCGGGTAGGGGTGTTAAACATGCTGGCCGCCAGCTTGCACGCAACCAGGTTGGTCTCGTCGCTGCCAGTCAGTGCCAGCAGCATGTCGGCATCTTCCATGCCTGACTGGATCATGATGTCTGGATGAGAGGCGCTGCCCACAACTGTGCGTAGATCAAGCCGCTCCTGCAACAAGGCAAGCCTGTTCCTGTCCAGATCAACAATGGTAATGTCGTTGGATTCGCTGGCTAGACTTTCAGCCACGGTTGAACCGACGCGGCCGGCTCCCAGAATGACGATTTTCACGGGCAGTATCCGTTTTGTAAGCTGATGGTGTTGCGTATCAATTGAAGTTGCATGCAACAGGATGAAACCATTTTACTCTTCCCGGGTTATATCTGTCCCGCCCGGACGGGTTGCAAATGATCTGTTTTACGGGTTGAAGCAGATTTGATGGCGCTGTTACTGCAGTCGGTTGCGGGCAAAAATCATGGCCATGGGCAGCGCGGCAAGGGCAATGATTGCCAGAGGCCAGAGATGATCAAGGATATCCCGGGGTGGAAGTGCCTTGAGAAAGCAGCCTTCGATAATGATCAGAAAATGGGTGAGCGGGATGGCCTGGGCCAGCCATTGCAGCAGTACCGGCATGTTTTCCACCGGCGTGGCAAAGCCTGATATCAGTACAGTCGGCACGCCGATGACAAACCCGCCCAGGATGGCTTGTTGCTGGGTCATGCTGATGGCAGAAATGACCAGGCCGATTCCTACCGCCGATAGAACGAACAGCACGAGTCCGATCAGCAGCAACCCGAACGCGCCTGTGAACGGAATCCGGAAAAACCAGATCGCCATGGCAATCATCAAAAAAGCGAGCAGTGTGCTGATGACCAGTGCCGGTAATGATTTGGACAGCACAATTTCAAGCGTCGAGGCAGGTGATACCAGCAGTTGATCGAACGTACCCAGCTCACGTTCCCGGGCAATGGACAACGCCGTGATCATGAGGGCACTGAAAAAAGCGAGTGTACCGGTCAGGCCAGGAACGATGAACCAAAGATAATCCAGGTCGGGATTGAACCAATGGCGCACGGCGATAGATGTTTCCGGCACCGGCAAGGTATCTGCCGTAAAGCGGATATCCCTGGCGATAGAGGACAAGTAACCCATGACGATCTGGCCAGAGTTGCTGCGCCGGCCATCGATCAATACCTGCACATGGCCACTGCCACTGATCGCAATACTGCGGGAGAAATCGGCAGGCAGGGTAATTGCCGCAATCACCTTGCCTTGTGCCAGCTGTTCACGCAATGCCGTGTTGCTGTGGACGTGGTGTACCTGCGCAATGAAACGGGCGGCTTCCAGATGCCATACGAATTCCTGCGCTTCACGTCCGGTATCCTGGTTGTACACGGCAATATCGACATTGCGCACTTCCAGGGTGGCCGCGTAGGAAAATATCAGGAGTTGCAGCAGTGGAGGCACGAACACCACGACCCGGTTGCGCGGATCACGCAGGATGCAGAGTAGCTCCTTGATGAATTGGGCATGCAGGCGGATAAGCATGGTCCGGAAATCATGGCAGGACATCGTTGATCACTCCAGGTTTTTGCGCGTGTAGCGCTGCGCAATCAGAAAGAACATCAGGCCGATCATCGCCATTCCCAGCAGATCGGGGATGAAAACGCCCCAGATATCTCCCGCCAGAAATACCGTTTTCAGCGAAGAGACGAAATAGCGCGCCGGAATCAGCCAGGTGATCGCCCGGACGGGGGCAGGCATGGCATCGATTTCGAACAGGAAACCGGACAGCATGAACGCGGGGAGATAGCCGGAAAACAGGGCCAGTTGTGAAGCAAGAAACTGGTTGCGCGCCAGCGACGAAATCAGCAATCCCTGGCCCAGCGCAGGCATCATGAATACTGCGGAAAGCACCAGTAGTGCACACAGTGAACCACGCAACGGCACATCGAACAGAAACACGGCTAGTGCTGCCGCAATCAGGGTAGACAGCATACCGAGCGCGAAATACGGCAGCAGTTTGCCAGTCAGGATCTCTAGTACCGATGCCGGTGTGGACAGAATCGCCTCCATGGTGCCGCGTTCCCATTCGCGCGCCACGACCAGCGCGGTCAGCAGGGTGCCGATAATGGTCATGATGATAGCAATGGCGCCGGGTACCAGCGCACGCCGACTGGCCAGTTCAGGATTGAACCAGTAGCGTGGTTCCGGCTGGATTGCTGGCACCGGTATGCTTCCGGAGAGGCTGGCTGTCCAGTTTTGCACGACACCTTGTGCATAATTGGCCACGAAATCGGCTGTGTTGGGTTGCGAGCCGTCGGTAATGATTTGCACCAGCGGTTTGCCGGTATTGGCAAAATGGCGTTCAAAATCCTGCGGGATCACCACATAGCCACGCAACTCGCCGGAAATGAGTTTTCCGGCAACTTCACGGCGATCATGCGCGAAAGTTACGTCCAGATAACGTGTGCCGGAAAAGGCATCTGCCAGCGTCTGTGCCACTGCCCCCGAGGATTCCAGCACGACACCGATGCGTACATGGCGCACATCCAGCGATACGGCGTAGGCGAACAGGAACAGCAGAATCAGCGGCAGAACCAGGGCAATCAGCAGGGTTGACGGATCCCGCATTGCCTGCAGGCTTTCCTTGCGTACCAGTGCAGTGAAGCGCGCCGGATCAAAGCGGCGTACAGTGACAGAATTTTCCCGGGCATACGCATCTTTCATGCGCCAGCCTTTACCTCATCGGCGAGCGCCGAGGTTTCCACCAGATGGATAAAAGCATCTTCCATGGCTGGATCCGGCCGGTCAGTACTGGCCGCACCGCGCTTGAGTGCATCGGGGGTATCCAGAGCGATCAGGCGGGCGCGGTAGAGCATCGCCACGCGGTCACAATATTCGGCTTCATCCATGAAATGGGTTGTAACCATGATCGTTACTCCTTTGCGCGCCAGACCATTGATATGGGTCCAGAATTCACGCCGTGTCACCGGATCGACACCCGAGGTCGGTTCATCCAGAAATAGTACCGGCGGATGGTGCATCAGCGCGCAGGCTAGTGCCAGCCGCTGTTTATGCCCCAACGGAAGCGAATCGGGTGCGGCAGACAGCCAGTCATGCAGGTCGAAGATTCTGATCATTTCTTCGATGCGCTTGCGCCGCGTGGCGCTATCCAGCCCATAGACACCGGCTGAAAATTCCAGGTTCTGATGTACCGAGAGCAGGCCGTAGAGAGAAAATTTTTGCGCCATGTAACCCAGCTGCGCTTTTGCAGCCCCGGGTGCCCGGCGCAGATCGAGACCAGCGACGTGTGCTTCTCCGCTGGTAGGCTTGAGCAGCCCGCACAACATTTTGAATGTGGTCGATTTGCCGGCACCATTGGGGCCGAGCAAGCCAAAAATTTCACCTTTGCGCACTTCGAAGCTGACATTGTCGGTTGCGACAAAATCACCGAAGCGTTTGGTCAGATTGCGGCAGGATACCGCAATATCCGAAGGCAGTTCGACCGGAGGCAGATGTTCGGCCAGTGCTGAAGTGCCACCCGGCCCCCCTCCCAGCAGATCGATGAAGGCATCCTCAAAGCGTGCCGGAACCGGTGTCAGACTGGCGCCGACCCGGCTGGCAAGTGCCTGAATCTGCTCCATTTCCGCATCGGCACGTAACACGATACGGATTCCTGCTCCCTGAATTACACCATCACCGACGCTCTCTAGATCCAGTGCCTCGGCCAGTATTGCGCGGCGTTGTGCACCGGCTGCCTCCAGACGGAAGCTACGATTCTTGAGGCGTCCGGTCAGTTCACTGGGTGGACCGTCAAAAACGAGCCGGCCTTCGTTGAGCAGCAGTACGCTGTCGCAACGTTCAGCTTCATCAAGATAAGCGGTAGACCAGACAACGGCCATGCCTTCTCCCGTCAGTGCCTGCACCATGCGCCACAGATCCTGACGGCTGACCGGATCGACACCGACTCCGGGCTCATCCAGCAGCAATACCCTGGGGCGCGCCATCAGGGCGCAGGCCAGGCCCAGTTTTTGTTTCATGCCGCCGGAAAGTTTCCCTGCCAGGCGGCTGGTGAAGGGGGCAAGGCGGGTGAAATCGAGCAGCCTGGCAAACAGATCCGCATGCTGGCCAGTATCCATGCCGCGTAGTTGCGCATATAAACGCATGTTTTCCATCACGGTCAGATCTTCATATAAACCGAAGCGCTGGGGCATATAGCCACTTGCAACGTGAATGGCGTCGTTGTCTTTGACCACATCGAAACCGGCCAGGGTGACGCAACCGGCATCCGGCGCCAGCAGGCCGGTCAGGATGCGCATCAGGGTGGTTTTGCCAGCGCCGTCCGGACCGGCCAGACCGGTCAGGCGGCTGTAGTCAATTTTCGCACTGAGACTGCGCAAGGCATGCACGTTGCCGAAAAATTTATCGACACGATCAATGACGATGGCTGCATCCTGTTCAGAGGTTGCAGCGGGTGGGGAAGCAGCGGCGTGCATATCAGGAGTCCGCAGCAGGGAGATCGGCAGCTGGCTGAATATCGACTTCGATTGTTACCGGCATGCCCTGCCGTAATGCAGCGTCGGCATCGCTTACCACGATCCGCAGGCGATAAACCAGATCGGTGCGCAGCTCGGTGGTTTCCACTGTCTTGGGGGTGAATTCCGCGCGTGGCGAGATGAAACCAATCTGGCCATGGTAGATTTTTCTTGAGGAATCGCTGCGTACCCGTACCGGTGTTCCGGGGGCAATGCGGCCCAAAACTGTTTCGCCGATGTAGGCACGTACATACACCGGTTTATCGAGGCTCAGATTGTAGACTGCACTCTGGCTGACCACCATGCTGCCCGGTTCGCGGATCCGGACGATCACTGTGCCATCGCTGGGTGCAAACAGTTCGGTATCGGCCAGCGCGGTAGCAGCCTGATCCCGCGCAGCCATCGCAGCGGCCAGCTGTGCTTCGGCTGCAGCGATATCTTCCTTGCGGAATCCTTCCCTGGCCTGGGATAAAGCCGCTTTGGCTGCCTTGACACCGGCAGCGGCCTGATCTCGTGCAGCGCGGGCATTATCCACATCCTGCTGGCTGCTCGCTTTTGAGGGAAGTAACCTGCTCAGGCGCGCGTGGTCACGTTCGGCCCGGCGCGCAACTGCTTGTGCCTGATTGAGCGCTTCCTGTGCCTGGATGATCTCCTGTGGACGCAAGCCACGCCGCATCTTGGCCAGCTCTGCCTGTGCCACCTGCACAGAAGCTTTTGCTGCCGCCAATGCTTCCTGATACGGCTGGTCATCAAGTGTTGCCAGGCGTGTACCGGCTGCTACCGTATCTCCCTCGTCGAACAGCATCAGCGCCACTCGGCCTGGCTGACGGAAGGCCAGCTGTACTTCGCGAATATCAACGTTGCCGTACAGATATAACAGGCGTTCATCCTGGTCATTCCGCTGCATCCACGCAAAAACAGCGCCTCCGGCTGCAAAAAGGATGACTATGATGATCAGAATATGTTTCACAGTGCTGGATAAACTGCGCGTTTCCATAATCCGGCCTCCGTATGTGTTATTTGGCAGACTGTACGCGCAAACCAGATGGTGTGTGAATACTCTGCCATCCGACCGGTAGCAATATGCATGCCTCGCTGACGTTTTTCAGAGGCTCCTTAAAGGTTCTCTAGTCACCTGCACCACGATAAGCAGTTACCTGAATTTCGATTTTCATGCGCGGGTCGGATAAACCGGCAGTCAGCATCATGGCAGAGGGTCTGGCATCACCCAGATATTTGCGCATCACTGGCCAGCATTTTTCGAAATCCTCGGCCTCGGGAAATACATACGTTACCCGTACCACTTCGTTCATGCTGGATCCGGCCTGGCTGAGTGCAGCCTCGATGTTTCTGAAACATTGTTCTGCCTGTTCCAGCACATCTTCGGAAATGGTCATCTTGCTGTAATCAAAGCCGGTTGTGCCGGAAACCAGTACCCAGTTGTCCACGACGACAGCGCGCGAATAACCGATTTCCTGCTCGAATGTCGAGCCTGAGCTGATGAGTTTGCGGGCCATGAAGTAATTTTCCTGTATTGATTAAAGAATTGATATTGAGAAGGTTATGCTGTTGCCAGAGAAATTGTTGCTGATTTGACAAGGCTTATTGTGCGCAGATGTGATTTGTTAGGTGTGCAATTTGTTCCATGTATTTTTTCCGACAATGCCATCGACCTCAAGGCCGTTGGCTTTCTGGAATGCCATGATGGCAAGCTCGGTTGCAGCACTGAAATCACCATCAATCGAAAGCGCAAATCCTTTTTTGACCAATAATTCCTGCAGTTCTACCACACCGGCCCCAAATGAGCCGCGATGCAGGACGGTAGTGTTGCCGCCTTCGTTTGCCGCTACGATCAGCCCTTCAATGCGCGCCAGTTCGGATTTGGCTTTGACCAGATAACTGCGGCGTTCTTCCAGTCCATTCAGGCCGCCATTGACAAGTTTGGTGACACTAATCAGATCATCACGATCTGCAGCCGTATTGATATTTCGTTTTTTCCAGTATTCGCAGGCAATTTTCAGGGCGGTTACCGGTTCGGCAGCCAATTCAGGCTGATTTTCCAGAGGAAGGCCCAGTATGCGGCCAATATCCCGATAATTTGCCCGGCCGGTGAGTTGAATCAATCCGCGTCCTTTATAGCGTTTACCATCTCCCGGCTGGGTATTGCCGAGATCCTGGCGGCCTTCATACGCTGCTCCGGATGCAAATTCTTCGGCGGTACAGAAACCAGCGCATTCATGTGTGACTTGCCCCATGAAATGCGCAATCCGGAGCCTGGTGTTGATGGCATACCGATCGAGTGTTGTGGAAAAGATGGATGAAATTGCGCCGATGATGCGCTCCTGCGCTGCTTTTTTATTGCCGGAAAACCGGGGGGCGACTGCGAATATAAAATTGCTATCTACAGGAATCATTTTTCCTCCTAACAAGAACAGGTTTTACTTGAAACTGGTGGGGCCGGTTGATCCGTTTTTCCAGGGCAATCCGGCTGTAAATGCAAATGCCAGAAATGCCAGCAATGACCAGTCGGGAATGGTCAGGGATAGAAACTGCCAGCTGCCATCGCTACAGTCGCCATTGGCTTCAAACATCTCCGGCCACCATTGCGCGAGGGGCAAGCTGTTCAGGAAGGCTTCTTCTGGGCTGATACCGCATTCGAATGCTTCGGGAAAGCGGATCAGCCAGGATTGACGCCCGGCAACGATCGCACCTGCCAGCGAAAACAGAAGAATCAGTCCGCAGTAAATCCGTCTGCCCAGCTGTTGGGGATGATGCAGGAACGCGAGCAGTGCCGTGATGCCAGTCAGCCAGTAGGCCATGCGCTGGAAAATACACAATGGGCAGGGGAGCAGTCCATCCACCAATTGCAGGTAAAGGGCATAGCCCACCAATCCGGCACAAATCAGAAAAATCAGCAGAAAAATTACTCTCATGGTTCTATGGTTCATTGGTGGCGGCAGTTTGTTCTGGTGTATCCGGTGATTTTGTCTTGCGCATGCTGCCTGCAACCAGTCTGTATTCAAGCAGGCGGCATTCCAGAGCACCATTGAATAATGGAATCCGGCGCGATGGGGTAAGCCGGATGGTTTTGGGCAGCATGGGATCGGCTGTCAGCAAAAAAGCCCGCCAGCCGCTGAACCGTTGTTTCAGCACGTTCCCCAATTGAGGATAGAACACGGCCAGCTCCTGCTGATCACCAATACGCATACCATACGGCGGATTGCTGACCAGAATGCCGGTTTCCGCTGGTGGCGAGATTTCCAGCACATTGGCCTGTTTCAGCGTGACACACTCGGCCAGCCCTGCGGCTGTGAGATTATGGCGCGCATGGGCCAGTGCGCTGCCATACAAATCGCTGCCGTAGATGGATTGGAACGTCCGTTCGAGCTGGCGACTGGTTGCTGTTTGCTTGAGTTTCTTCCAGTTACCGGCGTCAAATAGTTTCAGTTTCTCGAAGGCAAACTGCCGTCCGGAACCAGGGGCAATGCGACAGGCGATTTGCGCTGCTTCCAGCAGTAATGTTCCGCTACCGCACATTGGATCGAGCAAAGGGGTGCCGGGGTGCCAGCCAGCCAGTGCGAGGATGCCGGCTGCCAGATTCTCGCGCAGCGGTGCTTCACCCTGGGTTTGGCGCAAACCGCGTTTGAATAGGGCTTCTCCTGAAGTATCCAGATAGAGAGTGAATTTTTGTGCATCAAAAAATCCATGGATGCGCATATCCGGCGAAGCGGTATCAATATCAGGCCGTTTGCCCCGGGTTGCCCGGAATTTGTCGCATACCGCATCCTTGATGCGGAGTGTCACAAAATCAAGGCTGCGCAGCGGACATTTGATTGCGGCCAGATTGACCTTGATGGATAGCCCCGGTTCGAACCAGTCTTGCCAGGGAAGGGCATGGGTGAGGTCATAAATATCGGCTTCACTGCGATACGAGTGCCGGGTGATTTGCCATAGCACGCGGCTGGCGATACGGCTTTCGAGATTGGCGCGATAACAGGTTCGCCAGTCACCCTGAAATGCCACTCCGCCAGGAGAAGGCTGGATGGATGCTGCATCCAGTTGTTCAAGCTCTGCCGCGAGAACGGATTCCAGTCCGCGTGGACAGGGAGCGAAGAAATGCTCTGTCATTTTGCCGTGAGGGAATCAGCCGCAATCATGAGAATCATGTGTTTCATGCGGATTTATTTTTCCAGACCGCATAGGCAAGCAGCAGCCAGCCGACCATGAATGATGATCCGCCTAGCGGTGCGACTATTCCCATCCCGCGCCATCCGGTCAGGCTAACGATATACAGCGTGCCGGAAAACAGCACGATTCCGGCCATCATCAGCATTCCGGAAAATTTCAATGCGCGTACTTGCGGCAGCCGTTCCATAGTCAGCCCAACCAACCTCATTCCAATCGCGTGGTAAAAATGATATTGCACACCAATTTGGAAATTAGCCAGCATATTGGCTGTCAGTACGGATTTCAGGCCGTGTGACCCCAGGGCGCCCAGGGCAACACACAAAAACGCATTAACTGCGCCCAATGCAAGAAAGATTCTGGACAATGTTGATTGAACTCCTGCTTAAAGTGAATGTCAGGGGTGAAAAAAGTGAAGAAACCGGGCCAGCCCGGATTTATTTGCCTGTTCCGGTGATCTTTGCATCCGCCCATCCTTTGGCCAGGATGAGTTGTACTTTGTCGCCAGTCTGGACTTGCTGACTGTCTTGGAGAATATCACCTCCCGCAGTATAGGCGATACTGTAACCACGTGCCAGCACCGCTTTCGGGTCGAGATGGTGCAAATGTTGCTGTTGCTGAAGCAATCTGGATTGCATGTTTTCCAGCCGGGAAGTCATCGCACGCTGCAAGCGCGCAGCCAGTTCCTGCTGATGTCTGATGCTGGCATGAATACCGGGTTGTGCTGACTGAAGTCGCCGCCGGGTTTCGCCGATGCGCCATTGATGCATTTCCAGCTGCCGGTGACAGGCATGCTGCAGGCGATCACGCAATTGCGCCAGTTGCATCCGTTGATGATGGATGCGCTCTCCCGGATGAATCAGACGATGGGCAAGCAGATCGGTCGTTTGCATGCGGCGTTCGATATGGCGCGCCATTGTCTGTTGCAAACGGTGACGCCAGGATCGCAGGCGATGACGCATTTCTTCTCTATCGGGTGAAACAAGTTGAGCTGCGCCAGTGGGAGTAGGGGCGCGCATATCGGCAACAAAATCGGCGATAGTGAAATCGGTTTCATGGCCAATGCCGGTTACGATCGGGATTGGACAAGCTGCGATTGCCCTTGCCACGATTTCCTCGTTAAATGCCCATAAATCTTCGATCGACCCACCTCCCCGGCACAGGATCAATACGTCACATTCAGAGCGTGCCGCCGCTGCGCGCAATGCAGCAGCTATGGCGGCAGCCGAACCCTCACCCTGCACCGGTGCGGGGTAGATCACAACGGGAATGGAAGGAATGCGTCGTTGCAAGGTTATGAGTACATCACGCAAGGCTGCGGTATGAGGGGAGGTGATGATGCCGATCTGTCGCGGAAAATGGGGAAGGGGTCGCCTGCGTTCAGGATGAAATAATCCTTCCTGCTGGAGCCTGGATTTCAGTCGTTCAAATGCTTCGAATAGTGCGCCCAGTCCGGTGCGGCGGAGCTGCTCCACTGTCAGCTGAAATTCTCCGCGCGCTTCATATAGCGTTACCAATACCTGTGCCTCGACCTGCATGCCATCTTGCGGTATCCAGTCCAGATACATGTTTTTATGGCGGAACATAACGCAGCGTACCTGGGCGCTGTCATCCTTGAGAGAAAAATACCAGTGTCCGGACGGGTAGCATTTCAGGTTGGAAATTTCACCGCTTACCCATAACAGTGGAAAAGTTTGTTCAAGTAATACACGAGCATTACGGTTTAATTCACTGACTCGCCACAGTATTTTTCCTGGTTCAGTAAAAAGGGTATCACTGATCATGCTGTCTTATAATCATCCACAAATGACATTTGGTTATTTTGATGCGATTGGAAAGGTGCATGAATAACAATACTTTAAATTAAGTATATGTTTTATTTGAATTTTTATTTGTGTCAAAAAAACAGGCAGACTAGAAAACACCATGTCTGCAGTGATACTTACCCTGTTTATTCATGATTTATACACATAGTTATCCACAGGAATTGTGTATAACTTTCTGGAAAAAATTTGTAAGTTGAGTAAAGTTCTCCGGTCATGACAAAATATAATGTCATGTCTTCACTACAATCAGGGGGATTAATTCGTGTTTTCAATTATTCAGGCAGCAGGATGGCCGATCTGGCCGATCATACTGGCTTCTGTCCTGGCAGTGGGTATCATCGGTGAACGTCTGTGGAGTTTGCGCCGGTCAAAGGTTTCCCCAAGGGATTTGTTGCCTAGAGTGCTGCAGGAATACCGCCGCTCTGGAGTGCATGCCGATACACTCAGCCGCTTGCAGGAGCACTCTCTGCTGGGGCAGATCCTGGTGGCGGGGTTGAGAAATATTGACAGCCCGCGTGAAGTAATGAAGGAATCGATCGAAGAAGCTGGCCGGGTAGCAGCGCACGAGCTGGAGCGTTACCTTACCACGTTAGGGACGATTGCTTCACTCAGCCCGTTGATGGGATTATTCGGTACCCTGATCGGGATGATCGAAATTTTTGGTTCCGGCACTCCGGCAGGTGGTAATCCAATCCAGCTCGCTCACGGTATTTCGGTTGCCTTGTATAACTCGGCATTCGGAATTCTGGTAGCGATCCCCAGCATCATTTTTTACCGGCATTTCCGTGCCAAAGTTGATGAATTGGTGCTGGAAATGGAATTGCAGGCGCTCAAACTGGTGGAAGTGATACACGGCGAGCGACGTATCTGATTGAATCCAGTTTTGTTATTCAGGTAATGATGAGCAGGAATTGTGACGAGGGTTTGCTTAGCTGAATCAGTTTTGGCAGACCGTGGTTGCTCCCTGGTAACTGGTGGTGGCGGGTTTATTGGCACCCATCTTGTGCGATTGTTGCTGGAGCAGGGGGAAAGAGTAAGGGTCCTTGAACTGGAAGGGGTGCCCGTGCTGGATGGTGCTGAAGCGATTCGTGGCTCGGTTGCTGATGAATCGGCGGTGCGCAAGGCTATGATTGGCGTTCAGAGAGTCTATCATCTTGCTGCTAACACAGGTTTGTGGGCGCGCGATAAGCATGTATTCCGAAAGATCAATTACGAAAGCACCTGTACCGTGCTGCACGAAGCCATGCGCGCCAATGTGGAAGTGGTCGTGCATACTTCCACGGAATCCATACTGATGGGGCAGAACGATCCGGATAAACTGGATAGTACAACGCCGTTATGGCCCCGTAAAAACAAAACGTTAGGGCCATATTGTGAAGCCAAGCTGCTGGCTGAGCAGGCAGCTCTGGAGGCAGCCAGCAACGGCTTGTCGGTGGTGGTAGTCTCGCCAGCATTACCTGTAGGTCCGGGAGATTGGCATATGACCCCTCCCACGCGCATGATTGTAAATTTCCTGAACCAGAAAATTTCCGCATATCTTGATTGCTGCCTCAATCTGGTGGATGTTCGGGATGTAGCTGAAGGGCATATTCTGGCTGCACAGCGAGGGCGTTCCGGAGAACGCTATCTTCTTGGCCATGAAAACCTGAAGTTGAGTCAGTTGCTGTGCATGCTTGAGGGCATTACCGGCCTAGCCATGCCCAAAAATAAAGTGCCTTACTGGCTTGCGTTAATGGTAGGGGTGTTACAGGAATTCATCGCCGATTATGTGACGCACAAGGCTCCGGTAGCGCCGCTGACAGGGGTGCGCCTGGCCGGGCGGGGCAACTGCTTCAATAGTGACAAGGCCGTACATGAACTGGGTTTTCGGCAATCATCCATCCGCCAGGCACTGGTTGATGAAATTGTGTGGCTGGCTGAGACAAGACAAATCAACCTGCCTGTTTCTTTAATCAGGAAAACATTTTGAATTTTCAGAAAAAAAATAATACTGGCCTGATTCATGGCTGGATTCAATCAACTTCAGCTACTGCTTCTTGTTATTTGCGCGGTTTTTTCCTGTGTCTGCTACTGGTTTGTACCGGGTGCGGCACTGTGCCCAAAGCAGAGCACCAGGAAGGAGTGCATGATCCATATCAGCCTCTGAATCGCAAATCCTATCGTTTTACTGATGAGATTGACCGCCGTTTGTTTGAGCCGATTGCAGATGCATATATCAAATATGTGCCAGAGGCCGCACAACGCCCAATCAGTAATTTTTATCACAACCTTTCCTATCCAGGTGTGGCGCTGAACAGTTTTTTACAGGGAAAATTTCGCCAGGGATTTTCAGACACGATGCGATTTGTGATTAATTCCACAATTGGTGTGGGCGGGCTGTCTGATATGGCAGGACACATGGGATTTCCAAAGCATAACGAGGATTTTGGGCAAACGCTGGCAGTGTGGGGTTTGGATAGTGGTTCATACCTGTTTATACCGCTTTATGGCCCGAGCAACACGCGCGATGTGGTGGATATGCCGGCCAGCGTGTTCACGGACGGATTATTCTATCTGGCCTATGCATTGGGCGGGCCGGTGATCATTCCCCTGGCCATTTTGCGCATTATCGACAAAAGAGCCAGTTTATCGGGGCCGATGAAAATTCGTGACGAATCGGCTTTGGATCCCTATCTGTTTGTGCGCGAAGGCTACATGCAGCAACGCGAATATGAAATCCACGATGGCAATCTTCCTGTCAGTCATTATGATGATGATCTGTTAGTGGATGATCCCGGGCAGATGACTGAGCCAGGAGAAAATGACACCACTCCCTGAGTATCCTCAATCTGGCTTATAATTTGTTCAAATAATACAACTTCGTAGATGATCGGGCCGTTCCCGGCAAGGGCAAACGGCCCTGTCATTTATATCATCCTGGTTTTATCAAATAAAGGTTTCTTACTTCATGTCCATTGCACAGACATTACTTGATTTTTTTCTGCCGAAATCTTCACGGCCGGACAATTCATCTGTATCCAAAGCCCTTCAGTCTGATGAAGGGAAGAATGAAATGGCTGCTGTTACGCTGGATCAGGCCATTACCCACGCACGTTCGAGCTTGCTGGCGCAACAACGGGACGATGGCCATTGGTGCTTTCCGCTGGAAGCCGATTGCACGATCCCGGCCGAATATATCCTGATGATGCATTTCATGGATGAAGTGGATACTGAACTGGAGCGTAGGATTGCCAGCTTCCTGCGCAATCGCCAGGTCAACGATGGGCATGGCGGCTGGCCGCTGTACTATGGCGCCGATTTCGACATGAGCTGCAGTGTCAAGGCTTATTACGCACTGAAGCTGGCTGGTGATTCACCTGAAGCAGAGCACATGATCCGTGCCCGCAATGCCATACTGGAACGGGGGGGGGCTGCGCGCTCGAATGTGTTTACCCGCTTGTTGCTGGCCATGTATCGCCAGATTCCATGGCGCGGAGTGCCTTTTGTTCCGGTAGAAATCATGCTGTTGCCACGCTGGTTTCCTTTTCACCTGAGCAAGGTGGCGTACTGGTCAAGAACGGTAATGGTGCCGCTTTCCATTCTGTGCACACTGAGGGCCAAAGCAGTCAATCCGCGTAACGTGCATGTGCAGGAACTGTTTACGGTTGATCCAGAAAAGGAAAAAAACTATTTCCCGGTGCGCACGCTGCTCAACCATGTGTTGTTATACGTGGAAAGACTGGCTTCAAAATTGGAACCCCTCATTCCATCGTTCGTTCGCCGCAAAGCCTTGAAGCAGGCCGAGCAGTGGACTATCGAACGGCTTAATGGAAAAGATGGTCTGGGAGCGATCTTTCCGGCCATGGTCAATGCCTATGAGGCGCTGACGTTACTGGGGCACGATCGTGATGCGCCCATGCTCCAGCAATGTCGGCAATCCCTGCAGGAACTGCTGATTAATGAGAAAGATGGCTCAACCTGGTGTCAACCTTGCGTGTCCCCAGTGTGGGATACCGTGCTGACATCCCTTGCAATGCAAGAGGACAAACAGGCTGACAGTGCACCAGTGCGCCGTGCGCTCGACTGGTTGGTGCCCCTGCAGGCGCTTGATGAACCGGGCGACTGGCGTGATAGCCGGCCCCATTTGCCGGGTGGAGGCTGGGCGTTTCAATATGCCAACCCGCATTATCCGGATCTGGATGATACGGCAGCCGTAGCCTGGGCGTTATATCAGGCAGACAGGGAAGGCTACCGTACCAGCATTACCCGGGCGGCCGACTGGCTGGCCGGTATGCAATCGAGTAATGGCGGTTTCGCCGCATTTGACATAGACAATGCGTACTACTACCTGAATGAAATTCCTTTTGCCGATCATGGTGCGCTGCTGGATCCGCCGACAAGCGATGTGACGGCGCGTTGTGTTGGTTTGCTGGCATTGTGTGGCGAGGCGCGACACGAAAATGCGGTAGGGCGCGGACTGAATTTCCTGTTCAATGAACAGGAAGCATCCGGCGCCTGGTTTGGACGCTGGGGCAGTAACTATATTTACGGCACCTGGTCTGTGATGGAAGCATTCAGGCTGGCGGGCGTGGAGCATGATCATCCGGCAGTAAAACGCGCGGTGCAATGGCTGGAATCGGTACAGCGCGATGATGGTGGCTGGGGAGAAACCAATGATTCCTACCTGAATCCCGGGTTGGCTGGGCAGCTGGAAGCCAGCACTTCCTTCCAGACTGCCTGGGCAGTACTGGGTCTGATGGCGGCCGGGATGGCGGATAGTGCTGCTGTCAAAAAGGGTATTGCTTATCTGATCCATACGCAGACGGCCAGCGGATCATGGGAAGAGCCCTGGTTTACCGCTCCAGGTTTTCCACGGGTGTTCTACCTTAAATATCATGGCTATTCCCGGTATTTCCCGCTATGGGCGCTGAACCGGTATCGAGCAATGAATAACGGATCGGCCGCATGAATCGCACCGGGATTGTAATTGCAATGCGATCGGAAGCCGCCTGTATTACTTCACAACGCCACTTGCCTTTTGATCAGGCCGTGCAGGTGGACGATCATCTGGTGATCAGGCTATGCGGCATGGGGCCGGTTGCGGCACGTCGTGCAGCGGCTGGATTGCATGCAGAGGAAAAGGTAACAAGATTGATCAGCTTCGGAATAGCGGGGGCGCTGGATGACAATTTGCAACCAGGCGATCTGGTTCTACCGGAATCCGTACAGACAAAGCAAAGCTATGCAACAGACAGCGCATGGCGGACACGGATAGAACACAGCTTGCCGACTCATCTCAATGTCATTCGCCGCCCGGTGGCTGCCAGTGATGAACTGGTTGCTACCGCAGATCAGAAATATGCACTGGCAGCCCGAAGCGGTGCCTGCGCGGTTGATATGGAAAGCGGCGCAATTGCTGCAGTTGCAGCTGAAAAAAAAATTCCGTTTATAGTGATTCGCGTGATTTCAGACCCGGTACAGTTCTCCCCGCCAGCAGCCCTCATGGATGTCTTGCACCCGGATGGACGTGTCAAGCCTGCTCTCTTGATGGCACACCTGCTGAAGCGCTCGCTCAGGTTGGGTGAGTTATTAAGACTTGGAGCGGATGCACAGATCGCGCTTAAAACACTGAAACAGGTGGCTCAGTCAGCCCGGCACGAGCTTCGTAGGTAAAAGGCATGGAATTTTTTGACTGGCTAACGCGAGATTAAGCAATCTTCGCATGCATAGCGCCAGGTGTTCGCTAAGGAATCTCTGAAAAACGTCAGCGAGGTAGTCAGTTCAAGGCAGAAATCGGCAAAAAACGGAGTTTATACGTAAAAATGAGCATTTTTAGCTGATTTTTAACGCAGAAATGATAACTCAGGTGTTTTTGCAGAGGCTCCCTAATGAACCTCAAGCCAAATCCTTCCTGTCACAGGGGAAAATTCTCTTTTTGTTTTTCTGTTTTGCACTGTGGATACTCCCGTATCCATCGTCAAGCATCACGCTCCTATTCAGATCGCAGCGCATCCACCGGGTTGAGGCGGGCTGCGCGCATGGCGGGGACAACCCCTGCTGCCAACCCGATCAATCCGGACAAGATCAGTGCTGCTATGACATAGCGCCATGGAATGCTGACAGGCAGTTCGCTGATCAACATGCCGGATAACCCGGCAATACCCGCCCCCACTACCAATCCGATTATTCCACCCAGCGTGGAGAGTATGGTCGATTCCAGCAGGAACAGAATGCGGATGCGTCCGGGTGTTGCTCCCAGTGCATTGAGCAGGCCGATTTCGGCCATACGTTCATTGACTGCGATATGCATCAGCGTAATCATACCCACCGCGCCAACCAGCAATGAAATCCCTCCCAGCACTGCGACGGCAAAAGTAAGCACATTAAGGACGGTGGACAGTGTGCTGAGCATCTGTTGTTGCGGGGTAATGGTGAAATCCTCGCGCCCGTGCCGCTCGACCATCATGCGCCGAATCTCGTCGATCACTTCCTCCACCGGAGCGGTGGGTGGATAGACCACATGAATTTCCATTACGCCTTCCCGGTTGAAAACTTCCAGCGCACGGGCTGTAGGGATGTACACCGTGTCATCCAGATCGAAACCCAGTACCTGTCCCTTGGCCGCCATGACGCCAATGATGCGGAAACGCGATCCACCTATCTGCAGCACCGAACCGAGCGGATTGGCATCGCCATACAATTCTTTATGCGCCTTGGCGCCCAGCACAGCGAAGGCACGCGGATTGCGCGGATCGTCCGCCGGCAGGAATCGGCCAATAGCGGTGTGCATGTTGAATGCGCGATCAAAATCAGACTCCTGGCCGGATATGGTGACACGCCGGCTGCGGCCACCACCCCGTATTTCGGCATTGCCGGTGACGGTGGCATTGGTATAGGTGGCGTAGCGCGAGGCTTTCAGCGCCAGCGAATCATCGATCGTCAGCAGACGTACGCTGCCGATTGATCCGGTCGAAGTGCCGCGTGTCCGAATCTTGCCGGGGGTAATGTTGAGAATGTTGGTGCCAAACTGGGTGAACTCGGATAAAACGAAATGCTGGATACCTGCGCCGATCGAAGTCAGCAAAATCACAGCGGCAATCCCGATGGCAATGCCGGATGCGGATAGCAGGGTGCGCATCGGGTGATCAGTAAGCGCCCGCAGTGCAAATTTCAGGGATTCGGCAAAGTTCATCGCGTTTTTTACCGTTTGCCTAGTGCTTTGACCGGATCAAGCCGGGCAGCACGGATTGCCGGTAATAACCCGGCCAGCACACCGGTCAGCACGGCAACGGCAATGCCGGCAAAATTGGCCCACAGTGGCGTCCAGGCTGGTAATACGGGATACACCAGTCGCAATATCCAACTACCGGCCTGACCCAGTATGAAGCCAGCCAAGGCTCCGGTGAGTGATAGCCAGATGGCTTCGGCAAGAAAAATATGGCGAATGATGACTGCCGGTGTACCAATCGCCTTGAGCAAGCCGATTTCTGCCGTGCGCTGGCTGACGGATACCAGCATGACATTCATGACCAGAATGCCGGCAACAGCAAGGCTGATTACGGTGATGCCGGCCACGCCCAGTGTCAGTGCGCGCAAAATGCGGTCGAATGTGGCCAGCACGGCATCGTGCGCAATTACGGTGACATCATCTTCGCCGTCATGTCGCCGGATCAGTGTTTGCCGGATAGCTTCCCTGGTGCTCTCGATTTCATCATGGTGGCGCGTTTCAACCAGCAAGCGGAACAGGGATGTAGTGTTGAGCAGTGTTTGGGCGTGCTGGATCGGGATAATGACCAGTTCATCCGAATTGAATCCCATGGATTCCCCTTGCATGGCCATGACGCCGGTGACCAGGAAACGCCGGTCACTTAGCCGCATGCGTTGTCCAACCGCGTTTCCATCCGGAAAGAATTCCTGGGCAATTCTGGCGCCCAGCACGATCTGTGCGCTGTTTTCCCCGGTGTGGGCCAGAAATTTTCCCTGGGCAAGTTGCATGTGCCGGATCGGAAAAATTTCAGCTGTGGTGCCCATCAGGGTGACTTCGCGCAATTTTCCTGCTGCAGATAATTCGGCTACACCCACATTCAGCGGGGCATAGCGCCTGATTTGCGGCAATCTTCCCACCCAGTGCGCATCTTCCAGCGTCAGATCCCGTGGTGTCTGGCCCATGACGGCACCGGGAAAGCTGCCGGCAGTTTCCGCCCGGCCAGGCAGAACGATGATGAGATTGGTGCCGATCGAGGAAAATGCGTTGACGACATACTGGCGTGCGCCATCACCCAGCGCAGTCAGGATGATGACTGCAGCGACGCCCAGCGCCATAGCCAGCATGATCAGAAGCGAGCGGACAGGGTGACTGGTGAGGGTTTTTAGGGAAAAAAGCAGCAGATCCTGCAGTCTCATCGTTCGTCAGCTTCGATCCGACCATCGCGCATGGCAATATGGCGCCGGGCGCGCGATCCCAGTTCCCGGTCATGCGTCACCACGATGAGCGTAGTGCCAGCCTGATTCAAGGTTTCCAGCAGTGCCACCACTTCCGAGCCAATGCGGTGATCCAGATTGCCAGTGGGCTCATCCGCCAGCAAGGCAGTGGGGTGCAAAATAGTGGCACGGGCAATGGCGACACGTTGGCGCTGTCCCCCAGACAATTCGGCTGGCCGGTGTTGCGCGCGGTCGGTCAGATTGAATGCCTGCAGGGTTTCGGCGATGCGTGCCTTGCGTTCTGCCGGGGGAAAGCCGGTCAATATCAGGGGAAGTTCGATATTTTCTGCAGCCGTCAGCCGGGGGATCAGGTGAAATGACTGGAAAACGAAACCGATTTTTTCCCGGCGCACCTGTGCCTGTTCGGTTTCAGTCAGTGCTGTTACATCTCGGCCATCCAGCAGGTATTGCCCGCTGTCCGGCCGGTCAAGCAGGCCAATGACGTTGAGCAGGGTGGATTTTCCTGAACCGGATGGCCCCATGATGGATACGTATTCACCGGAATCGATGGTCAAATCGATATGATCAAGCGCACGCACAGCCTGATCACCCATGTGAAAAATACGTGAAATATCCGAGAGCTGAATCATGGCTGGGACAATTTGGGTGTGACTTGCATGCCTTCTGTCACTTCTCCGCCTTCGCTGGAGAGCAACACCTGATCCCCTTCCGATAACCCTTCCAGCACTTCGGTGAAGGCCCAGTTGGCCAGCCCGGTTTTCAATATCCGTTCCCCGATCCTGTCGCCCTGGGTCAGCATCCATACCTTGTTATCCTGGCGGATAACCTGGGTGGGAACGCGCAGTACATTTTCCCGGCGGTCGATGATGGCTTCGATATCGGCGCTGTAGCCCACCAGCAAGGCCGCCTGATCGGGATTGGCAAATTCCGCCTCCACATCCACCGTGCGTGCCTGTTTTTCGATTTCAGTCACATAGGGGGCAATGCGGCGTATTTTCCCGGAAAAAACCTGGCCGGGCAGGGCATCCAGTGTAATGCGCGCTTCCTGGCCCGGCCGTATTCTGGGCGCATCCACTTCATCCATGGGGGCACTGACGTAAAGACAGGAATCATCAATCAGATCGACAGCCGGGGGAGTGGGAATGCCCGGTGGGGAAGGGGTGACATATTCTCCCAGCTCTCCTGTGATTTGTGCGATGACACCGGAAAAAGGCGCGACAAGCCGGGTGCGTTCGAGATTGGCCTGGCTGACCGCAATCTGCGCACGAGCACGTTTGACATCGGCAGCCGCAGCAGTGCAGGCCGCATGCCGGGCTTTTGCCGTGGCATCAGCATCATCGGCACGTTGAGAGCTGACAAATCCTTGCTTGACCAGTTGCTGGGTGCGGGTGGATTCACGTTGCGCATTCCCGGCCAGAATACAGGCTTCCCGCTGCTTGCCTTCAGCCGTGGCCAATTGCTGGTTTGCCAGGTCGAATTGCGCCTGTAAATCAGTATTCCACAATTCAAGCAGCATTTGTCCTTCCTTGACGCGATCGCCTTCCCTGATCTTCAGGGTGATGACCTGGCCACCTGCGGCTGGTGACAATTTGGCGCGTCGGCAAGCCTTGACTGTGCCAGCGCGTGTATTGACCACCGTGGCTTCCACGATACCGTGGCTGACAGTTGTCAATTCCACTGCGCGTGGTGTGCTCCGGGTCAAGTACCAGATGGTGAGCCCTGCTGCAGCGATCACCAGGGCAATACCTGTCAGGCGAAACAATCGTTTTGAACTGGGCATGATTAAAAAAACAGGAAATTATGGATTGGAGTGATTGCGCCTGGCCCGTTTTTGCCAGGCATGGATAACGTAATAGCGCCAGAGGATGCGTATGGTGAAATAGCCGGTGACGGACAACAACGTGGCCAGTAAAAACAACCCGGTGATCAATGGTTTGCCAAAGGTGACCAGATAATCGGTCAGCACGGGAATCCATTCGGACAAATGTTTATCCAGCAAACCAGGTTCAATTGAGGGGAGATCATCCGGATGGCTGATTTTACTGCCGGTTACCCAGCTGCCCAGTGTATAGGCGGTAATATAAAGCGGCACGATGGTAAACGGGTTGGAATACAGTGTCACGAATACAGCAATGGGCAGATTGACCTTGAAAATCACGGAAAACAGCGTGGCAAAAAAGAACTGCACCGGGTTGCTGCCCGGAATCAGGCCGGCGAACAGACCTGCTGCCACGCCCCCGGCTACCGAACGGCGGTGCAAGTGCCAAAGATTGTGATGATACAGCAGCGTACCGAAGAAACTCACAAAACGGTTTTGCCGGATGTTTTCGTGGGAAGGCAGATATTTTCTAAAGAATTTGCGCATCGTCGTTCGGTCTCAATTTGAAAAATCAGTGACCTTCATTAGATAAATAAAGCCCGGGAATGGTTTCTGCTGTCATCAATCCTGCATAAAGTGGCAAAATCGGCTACAGTTGAACAGATTGAATTTGACTCCACAACTGACAACTCACGTTATGAATGATACAACACAAGCCGCTCCTGCCATCTGGCGCGGGAGTTACATTTTGTCATCCGGCAAAAGACCGGCACAAATACGCGATACTAAACCGACAGCTGAAAGCTACGGCGTGCTGGATGCCCGGACTTTCTCCGCTGTGGAAGTCGATGCACTGTTCGACGAAATCAATCAGGCACAAACCCAGATGGGGCAATCTGTCCTTTACCGGTCACTTGCCCATCCCGTGGCAGATGTAGCATTGCTGCAAAGCAAGCAGGAAGCATTGCGTGAACTGGAAGCCAATCCGGGCTTGCTGAATGCACTTGATAAATGCATCAAGCGTATGGCAAAGGATGAAGATTCGCTTTATCACCTGCTGTACGGTGAATTTGCCGGTGGCCTGACGACAGATGATCCCAGGGATCAGGCGGGCAAGGACAAGCTGGAATTTGGCGGATATGGTTACCGCCAGTTTATCGATGGCACCGGTTTTGTGGTTGATCTGGTGGAACAGGCCGAGGCGCTACCCACACCCCAAAGCGAATATCTGCGCACACTGGTGCAGACCTTGCGCGACTTTGCCAATACCCGTATCTATGCCCTGATGCACGGCCCGATCTATATCTCAGATGGTAAATTCCTGACAAAGGAGGAAAAGCCGAAATTGCCGATGCTGCGTTTTCGTCCCTCCATGTTCAAATGGCCTTTTATCAGTTTCTTTGTGGCGTTCATGGCTGGGTTTCTGCTTTTTTTCCAGAATACACTGGAGGAGCTGGGGGCCAGTTATGTTGGCTATGGCCTCATGATTCTGATTATTCCGATTATCCCCATTATCTTGCAGGCCATCAGTGCTTCCGATCGTGATTCGGTGATCTATCCGTTGCAGCGATTGTTCCGGAAAAGTCCGGAACTGGCACAGGCGATTGAAGCGCTGGGGATGCTGGATGAACTACTGGCGTTGCACCGTCACGCGCGCTCGATTCCCGGCGATTCTGTTTTGCCGGAAATTATTTCCGATAACCGGCATATTCTCGTTGCCTCAAAAGCCAGGAATCCTTTGTTGGCAAGAGCACGCCCCGATTACATACCCAATGATATTGGGCTGGAAAACAACAAGCATCTGCTGATTGTGACGGGGCCGAACAGTGGTGGAAAAACGGCCTATTGCAAAACGATCGTCCAGATCCAGCTGCTGGCCCAGGCCGGAGCGTATGTGCCTGCAGCACAAGCGCGCGTAGTGCCTGCCGAACATATTTTTTACCAGATTCCCGATCCGGGACAACTGGATGAGGGCATGGGCCGTTTTGCGCATGAATTGAAACAAACCCGTGAAATTTTCTTCAATTCCACGCCTCGTTCGCTGGTGGTGCTGGATGAACTGGCAGAAGGCACGACATTTGAAGAAAAAATGACCTTGTCGGAATATGTGTTGAAAGGGTTTTATCAGCTTGGTGCCACTACAATTCTGGTGACGCATAATCATGAATTATGTGAACGTTTGCAGAAGGAAAGCATCGGAAACTATCTGCAGGTCGAGTTCGCTTCCGAGAAACCAACTCACCGCCTGATTCCAGGGGTCTCCCGTATCAGCCATGCTGACCGTATTGCCAGTGCTCTTGGTTTCAGCAAAGAGGACGTGGCCAGTCATCTTGCCTCGTTGCAAGAATGATGGCGATTACCGGGGCATCGCAGTAAAATGCCGCCACTCAAATGAATCACACTAGATAACGCCAGGCTCGGGTTAATCGAATTCCCGGTCTGGCAATCACGATTAAACAGGAATAATCATCAAGGAATCATCTGTGAAACATCAAACCGACGATCTGCGCATCATCGGCGTACATGAACTCACTCCTCCGGTTGAACTGCATCGCGAACTTCCCCTGAGTGACAAAGCTGCTGAAACAGTGCTTTCTGCCAGACAGCAATGTCACCATATCTTGCGGGGAGAGGATGACCGGTTGCTGGTAGTGTGCGGGCCGTGCTCGATTCATGACGTGGATGCTGCGCTGGAATACGCTTCCCATCTCAATCTTCTGCGCCAGGAACTCAAGGATCAGTTGCATATCGTCATGCGGGTCTATTTCGAAAAACCACGCACAACGGTCGGCTGGAAAGGGCTAATCAATGATCCTGATCTGGATGACAGTTTCCAGATCAACAAGGGCTTGCGGCTTGCACGCAACTTGCTGCTGCAACTGGGCAATCAGGGCATTCCGGCGGCCACAGAATTTCTCGATCTCATCAGTCCGCAATATGTGGCTGATCTCATCAGCTGGGCGGCCATTGGTGCGCGTACCACGGAAAGCCAGGGACATCGTGAACTGGCCTCTGGTGTTTCCTGTCCGGTGGGGTTCAAGAATGGCACATACGGCAATCTGAATATTGCGATTGATGCCATTGGCGCAGCCTCGCGCCCGCACAACTTCCTGTCGGTCACCAAGGAAGGCCACACTGCCATTTTCTCCACCCGGGGCAATGAGGACTGCCATATCATCCTGCGCGGTGGAAGATCGCCCAATTACGATGCAGAAAGTGTTGCCTCGGCGGTTGAAGCCTTGCGCAAGGCCAAGTTGCCTCCTTATCTGATGATCGATTGCAGCCATGCCAATAGCCATAAGGACTACCGGCGTCAGCCGGAAGTGGCGGCGGATGTGGCCCGGCAGATCTCAGGCGGGAATCGTTCGATCTGTGGTCTCATGATCGAAAGCCATCTGGTGGCCGGCAGACAGAATATGGAAGGCAAGCGGTTGAAAGAACTGGTTTACGGGCAAAGCATCACCGACGGTTGCATTGATTTCGATACCACCCGGCAGGTGTTGTTCGATCTCGCCGAAGCGGTGGAAAAACGCCGGAATCAGCAGGACATCAAACCTGATCCGGCATCGGCGCAAGCCCCTGGCCATTCTGCTGCTCTTTCCTGAAAATACGGAGACAACATGGGTTCCAATCAAGCTATCTGGTTTAAAAACTATACCGTCGATTATCTCGAAGGGCTGCGCAATGCCAACATGGGAGTGCATATCGGCATTCGTTTCATGGAAGTCGGTCCAGATTTTCTCAAGGCCAGCATGCCGGTCGATCATCGCACCACCCAGCCTTTTGGTATTCTCCACGGCGGGGCCAGTTGTGTGTTGTCCGAAACACTGGGCAGCGTATCGGCCTGGATGACAATTGATCCCGAGCACTATCGTGCCGTGGGGATTGAAATCAATGCCAATCATATCCGGGCAGTCACCAAGGGAAATGTGATCGGTGTCTGTACGCCGCTGCATGTCGGCAAGCGCATCCAGGTTTGGCAAACCGATATCACCGAAGAAGATACCGGCAAGCGTGTTGCCGTTTCCAGACTGACAGTCGCCATCATTGAACATGGCACACTCAGCGCCCAGAAAGAAAAGGTCATCGTAAGCAAGTAACCGCTGTTGACGCATCTCCCCGAACAACCAGCCAGTATCACCTATCCGGAAGATCTCCCGGTTGTCGCACGGCGTGAAGAAATCGCGCGTGCGATCAGCCAGCACCAGACAGTCATCATCTGCGGTGAGACTGGATCGGGAAAAACAACACAATTACCGAAAATTTGTCTGGAACTGGGGCATGGTGCCGGGAAACAGGGCACCGGACATCTGATCGGCCATACCCAGCCCCGGCGTATTGCCGCCAGAACCGTGGCGGCACGCATTGCCACGGAACTGAATAGCCCGCTCGGACAGCTGGTTGGCTACAAGGTGCGCTTTTCCGATCAAACTCACCCTGGAACCTGTATCAAATTGATGACCGATGGCATTCTGCTGGCCGAAACGCAGCAGGATCCATTGTTGCGCGCCTACCACACTCTTATCATCGACGAAGCGCACGAGCGCAGCCTCAACATCGATTTTCTGCTTGGCTATCTCAAGCAACTGTTGCCACGCCGCCCGGATCTGAAGTTGATCATCACATCGGCCACCATTGATGCCCGGCGATTTTCCGCGCATTTCAATGATGCACCGGTCATTGAGGTTTCCGGCAGATTGTTTCCAGTGGAAATCCTTTACCGGCCATTTGATGATCCAGCTGAAAGCGAGGATCGTGATTTGTCCGGCCATTCGGTGCGGTGGATGGATGCCGTGTACATGGGGAGGGCGATATGCTGATCTCTTCCTGCCCGGTGAATGGCGCGAGATCCGCGAGGCCGCCGACCACCTGCGCAAGCACCTGGCGCACCAGCCGGTGACGCGCAACGCCGAGGTGCTGCCTTTGTTCGCGCGCCTGTCGCAGGCCGAGCAGGACCGCATCTTCGACGGCCACACCGGGCGGCGCATCGTGCTGGCCACCAATGTGGCCGAGACTTCGCTCACCGTTCCCGGTATTCGTTATGTGATCGATACCGGGCTGGCGCGAATCAACCGCTACAGTTACCGCAACAAAGTAGAACAGCTTCTGGTTGAAAAAATTTCCCAGGCGTCGGCCAACCAGCGTGCCGGGCGCTGTGGCCGGGTCATGAATGGAATTTGTTTCAGGCTGTATTCGATGGAAGATTTTGCTGCGCGTCCGGAATATACCGACCCCGAGATTCTGCGCTCTTCACTCGCTTCCGTGATCCTGCGCATGAAATCGCTCAGAATCGGCGATGTGGAGCAATTCCCGTTCATCCAGCCACCTGCTGCCCGCATGGTGGCCGATGGTTACCAGCTGTTATCCGAGCTGGGCGCACTGAACGAGCAAAAAGGATTGACGCAAACCGGCCATCAACTGGCCAGATTCCCTACTGATCCGAGAATCGCCCGGATGATCGTTGCCGCCAGACAGGAAAATTGCCTGAGCGAAGTGCTGATCATTGCTTCCGCGCTGAGCCTGCAGGATCCGCGTGATCGGCCATTCGAGCACCAGCAGGCGGCCGATCAGGCACACCAGCCGTTCCGTGATGATCGCTCCGATTTCATGAGTTATCTCAAATTATGGGATTTCTTCAATGAGCTGCTCAAGCATAAAAAATCCAATAAAAAACTGATTGAGCAGTGCCAGAAAAATTTTATATCCCACCGCAGGATGCGCGAGTGGCGCGAGATTCATGGCCAGTTGCATACACTGATGAGCGAAATGGGCTTGCGCCCCAACCAGGTTCCAGCCGGTTATGACGAAATTCACCGGGCATTGCTGTCTGGGCTGCTCGGCAATATTGGTTTCAAATCCGATGAAAAAGGTGTGTATGAAGGTGCGCGCGGCATCAAGTTCTCGATTTTCCCCGGCTCATCATTAAAAAAGAATAAACCGAAATGGGTGGTGGCGGCTGAGCTGGCGGAAACCACCAAATTGTATGCGCGCGGTGCAGCGGCAATTGATCCGGCCTGGCTGGAAAAAATTGCCGGTAAATTGTGCAAAAAACACTATTTTGATCCGCACTGGGAAAAGCAGCGTACTCAGGCCATGGTGTTTGAACGGGTAACTCTGTATGGCCTGGCGATTGTTCCCAAACGGCGAGTGGCCTATGGGCCAGTCAATCCGGCGCATGCTCGCGAGCTGTTCATTCGTGAAGCGCTGGTGGCAGGGGAGTATGAAAGCAATGCGCCGTTTTTCCAACACAACCAGCAGCTGATCGATGAAATCCGTGCGCTGGAAAGCAAGGTGCGGCGGCAAGATATTCTGGTCGATGAGCAGCAGATATTCGAATTTTACGCAGCACGTATTCCGGTGGAAATCTATAGCGGCAATGCTTTCGAAAAGTGGCGCAAACAGGCAGAACAGGCCGATCCCAGGCTGTTGTGCCTGACACGGGAAATCCTGATGCGCCAGTCTGCCGATGAAAAAACGATAGAACAATATCCGGAAACACTGGTGGCAGCCGGCCACATATTGCCTCTGAGTTATCGTTTCGATCCCGGGCATCCGCTGGATGGTGTCACTGTCACGGTGCCTTTGCCGCTGCTCAACCAGTTCATGCCGTTTCATTTTGATTGGCTGGTACCGGGGCTGATTCGAGAGAAGATTACCTGGTACGTGAAAATGCTGCCGAAACTGGTACGTCGCCACGCCATTCCGGTGCCGCAATTCATCACCCGTTTTCTGGAGTGGCTCGATACCTGCCCGGATCAGGAAATTTTGCTGGCTGAATCCCTGTCTGCGTTCATCCGCAAGGAAGCTGGAATCAGGGTACCTCTGGATACGTGGGAAAACCAGCAGCTACCCGCTCATCTGCAAATGAATATCAAGGTAGTTGACGATACCGGGGCCACGCTGGGAATGGGGCATGATCTGGCTGTATTGAAAGCGCAGTTTGGCCAGACAGCACAGCAGCTGTTCACACATAGTGCAGGCGCAGAACCGGATTCCATCGAACGTGATGGGATTATCTGCTGGGATTTCGGCGAGCTACCGCAGGAAACCGGTTTCAGCCGTGCGGGCAAACAGCTGATCGGCTACCCGGCACTGATTGACCAGAAGCAGAGTGTTGCCATTCAGCTCTTCGATACGCGGGAAGGTGCGCAACGCAGCATGCGGGGAGGGGTGCGGCGTTTGTTGTGTCTTGCGCTCAAAGACAGGATCAGGCAGCTGGAAAAAAGTTCGCCGGCCGATCAGAAAACGCTTCTGCTCATGAGCAGCTTGATCGAAATGGACAGGCTTAGGGAAGATGTGTACGCCGCCATTGTCGATCTGGCGCTGATCGGCGATGACCCGTTGCCGCGCAACGAGGAGGAATTCAATGCGCAAGTGGCGCGGGCGCGGACACGCCTTGGAACCGTAACCCAGGAAATGACCGGGCTGATTCATGCTATAGCCCAATCCTGTCAAGAGCTGAAGAAACGGCTATCCATTCTGGACAAATCGGCAGCTTCCCTGAAAAAGGATCTGGAGGAACAGCTTCATCACCTGATTTATCCGGGATTTCTGAGCATAACCCGCTGGCAATATCTGCAACATCTTCCCCGTTATCTCAAAGGCATGCTGTTGCGCCTCGACAAATACAGCAAAAACCCCGGGCGCGATCAGGAGCAGACAGAAATGATCAGCACACTATGGAGCCAGTACATACAGCGCCTGAACAAGCACCGTCAGGCAGGAACGACAGATCCCAATCTGGAATTATTTCGCTGGCAAATCGAGGAACTGCGCATCTCCCTGTTCAGCCAGGAACTGAAAACCCCAACGCCCATATCAGTGAAGCGTTTGCAGAAGTTGTGGGAAAGCGTGCGGGAATAGGGTATCCCCGGTCGCGAACAAACTGACGGAACAGGGTATTCCGCTGCCATCCAGCCTTCTTCCCAGAGGGATGATCCTGATCCGGAATTCATCAATAACCTGCCATTCATGGTTGACAATATCCACCGGATTTTAGCTTTCCGGATGATGACAGCATTATCTATATGAATTGCAAGTATCTGATAGTAAAAAATTAATGCTGTGGAGCGACAATTTGTCGCATTGACGGAAAGCAGATGCATGCCACAGACTCCCGGCCTCAAAATACCAATAATTCAGGGAGAATTTGTATGCAGGTTCGGATGGGTGTGTTGTACAGATTTGTGCGTCGTGCACGTCAAACAAAATTTTCGGAACGACGATGGTTTTTATATCTGGTGTTTGGGTTACCGGCATTTTCTTCAATTGCACAGCAGCCTTCTCCCGGCCAGCCGGCTCAATTCGATGCAATCAGCGTTACCGCAACGCGTGAGGCGCGCACTACCAAGGAGGTTCCGCAATCGATCAGTGTCGTGGATGAAAAGCGGATTGGGGATGTACGCATGTTCAACATTAAGGATGCCATTCAGGGACAGGTGCCGGGGCTGCGCATCGAGAGCAATAACAATGCCTACGATGCCAAGATTTCGATCCGGGGTGCAGGGCTCAAGGCAGCATTTGGCGTGCGCGAAATCAATCTGTTGCGCGATGGGGTGCCGATTCTGGATCCTGACAGCTTTGGCCGGCTGGATTTTGTCGATCCGGATGATGTGGAGCGTATCGAAGTCACCCGCGGGCCGGGTGATCTCTACAGTGCGGGCACGGCTGGCGGAACCATTCATATCATTTCTCGTTCCGCATTTGATGACCGGCACAACGTTATTCGCGGTGGCGTGGGTAACCTGGGTTCACATAGCATGCATACCCGTTTTGGCAAGGTTTTTGGTGAGCATGCGCTTGCTTTCACTTTTTCACGCCGTCACACCGATAATGACTGGCGGCGGCATAACCGTTTTTCAAGTACCAACGCAGGACTCAAACATGGCTGGCAACTGGGAGAATCAACTCTGCTTGAAAGCGAGGTGACTTACAGTGATGTCAAGCTGGATCTGCCCGGTTCACTCAGTAGTGAGCAATATGCCCGTTACCGTGATACTGGCAAGGCGCTGGAAACACAGGATCCCTGGAAAAATTCTGCACGCAATTCAAGTATTTTGTTCATAAACAGCCGACTGGAGCACCGTGCCGGTGCCTGGTTGTTCAAGCCGCGTATCTATTACAACCAGTGGCAGCAGTTTCATCCGGTTACCGGTTCGATCAATGACATGAATGGCTGGGAACGAAATTTTGGTATTGATCTTGAAGGAAATCACACGCATTCCCTGTTTGGCATGCCAGGCTCAATGGTCGTTGGGGGAACCTGGCGGCGTAACTGGAACGATAATAATGCGCTACAGTTTGCCTATACGGATGTAGTGACTGCGGGTGGCCGGATTGTATCCACGCTTTCCGATCGCAAGGGGAAGCTCAATTCGCGCAGCAGTTTTACCAACGATTTATGGGGTGTTTATTTTCTGGAGAGCCTGTCTCCAGTCGATCGTCTGACGGTCGATCTGCAAATGCGTTTTGATCAGGTCAGCTTCGATATCGAACGTAACGAATTTCAGAGATACGATTTTGCAGCCGGACGTTATGCTCCGGGCAGAGGATTGTTGCAGGTGAAGCAGAATTACGACCTGTTTGCGCCGAAAGCAGCGGTAACATATCGCGCAACCGACCAGATCAACGTATATGCGACCGTTGCACATGCCAATCAGGTACCGGATTCTGGTGAGGTTCAAAATGCGATTGAATTCGGGCGCTCGCTGAAGTCTTCCGGCCACCTTAATTATGAAGCCGGATTCAAGGGACGCGGGCGTAACTGGTCGTTTGATCTTACCGGCTATCATACGGACGTCAGCAACGAGATTATTTCGTTTGTGCAAAATTTCCAGACGTTGTATGTCAACGCAGGCAAGACCAACAAGAATGGTTTTGAATTCTTTGGCAACTATGCTTTTGATTCCGGCGTGGAGGTGGGTGCCAGTTATACCTACACTGATCTGAAGTTTGGCAAGCTGACCGAGCCACTTACGATTATCGGCCCCGGAAACCAGCGTACCACGATCAATGTCGACCGTTCCGGCAACCAGGTTCCCCGTTTCCCTGAACAGATGTACTTTGTTTATACGACGTACCGGCACCCGAGTGGCTGGCATGGACGGGTCGAGACGCGCGGACAAAGTAATTATTTTATTGATAATGCCAATACCGAGCAGCGCGGCGGTTATCATTTCCTGACCAACCTCACCGTCGGGTATGACCGGAAACATTGGGGAGTGATGTTCAATGTCCAGAATCTGTTTGACAAACGCTATGCGGTTGACGTGAGCAAGGATGCAGCGGGTTCACGTACCAGTTTCACTCCGGGCATGCCCAGAACACTTATGGGGTACGTTTCCTATAAGTTCTGATAAAACTGCATCTGATCTGCCTTCCCCCATATTAGTGGGGAGGGTAGCTTCTTTATTTTCTTGCTTATCTCCACACGCTGATTAAATTCTGTATGGCCGCGCACTGCTGTGAATCTGACGCGAATGATGACGATTTCCGAGCCATATAGGTAAAATTGCCTCGCTGACATTTTTCAGAGGTTCCTTAAATTACAACAATTAGAAAGCCGGACCGGTATTGTGTGCAATGATGGACACTGTAGTTACTAATGGAATACAGATGATGCTAAAAAAATATCTGGCACGCTTTGCAACTCCGGTTCTGACATTGCCACGAATGGTGAAACGTATCGTGGCGGTGATTGTTGATCTCAGTCTATGTCTGTTTACAGTTTGGCTTGCGTATGCTTTACGTTTGGGTGAGTTCATAAGTTTCACCGGGCAAAGCCAATGGGCCCCGGGTGCTGTGTGGGCCGCTGCCATTGCTATAGGGCTTGCTCTCCCGGTTTTTGTTGTCTCGGGTCTTTATCGTGCCATTTTCCGGTACAGCGGCTGGCCGGCTCTGCTTGCGGTGGCACGTGCAATTGGTATTTACGGACTGGTTTATGCTTCCATTTTTACGGTAATCGGTCTGTCTGGTGTGCCACGAACCATCGGTATTATCCAGCCGATATTGCTGCTTTTGTTTGTCGGTGCTTCCCGGGCATTGGCGCGGGTGTGGCTGGGGGATCAGTATCTCAATATATTGAAGTATGTTTCCCGCCCCAAAGCGCTGATTTATGGTGTCGGCCAGACTGGTCGCTTGCTGGCTTCGGCGTTGATGAACAGTCCGGAAATGCAGGTGGTAGGTTTTCTGGATGATGATGATCGCTTGCACGGGCATGTGCTTAATGGTTTGCCGGTTTATAACCCGGGTGACCTGGCTGAACTGGTCCAGTCATTGAATATCAGTGATGTACTGCTGGCGATGCCGGGCATTACGCGCCATCGTCGCAATGAAATTCTGAGTCAGATTCGCGATGCACGTGTTCTGGTGCGCACACTGCCCAGTATGTCGGATTTGATTCATGGCAAGGTGAGTATTGCTGATTTGCGTGAATTGGATGTTGACGATTTGCTCGGCCGTGAGCCAGTGAAGCCGAACCATATTCTGCTGGCCAAAAATATATTGAACAAGGTTGTGCTGGTAACAGGAGCGGGGGGGTCAATTGGTAGTGAGCTTTGTCGCCAGATTCTTGCAATAAGGCCGACAATCCTGCTGCTGGTTGAACAGAATGAATTTGCGCTTTATCTGATTCATCAGGAGCTGGAGAAGAAACTTGTCCGCCGTGAAATTACGCTGGTGCCTTTGCTGGCCTCAGTCAAGGATGAAGAGCGCATGAGCGAGATCATATCTACCTGGCATCCGGATACCATTTATCATGCAGCGGCCTATAAGCATGTGCCACTGGTGGAGCATAATCCGGCAGAAGGTATCAGGAACAATGTGTTGGGTACGCTTAATCTGGCGCGTGCAGCCGAGGAAAACAGGGTCTCTGATTTTGTACTGATCAGCACAGACAAGGCAGTACGCCCGACCAATATCATGGGTGCGAGCAAGCGTCTGGCCGAGATGGTGTTGCAGGCACTGGCCAATAAAGGCTCTGGTACCAGGTTTTCCATGGTGCGTTTTGGCAATGTACTGGACTCTTCCGGTTCGGTGGTGCCGCGATTTCGCCAGCAGATTCGCGAAGGAGGGCCAATTACGCTGACTCACCCCGAAATTACCCGTTACTTCATGACTATTCCGGAGGCTGCTCAACTGGTGATTCAAGCAGGCGCCATGGCTCGGGGCGGAGGCGTGTTTGTGCTGGATATGGGGGAATCTGTAAGGATTATCGATTTGGCTCGGCGCATGGTCGAACTTTCCGGATTACAGATCAAGGATGAGCAGAATCCGGAGGGGGATATTGAAATTGTCGTTACGGGTTTACGGCCAGGTGAAAAACTCTATGAGGAATTGTTGATTGGCAATAATCCTGAATTGACTTCGCATCCAAGAATCATGAGGGCGCAAGAGGAATATATTCCCTGGACTGAGCTGGAAGGCAAGCTGAATGCTCTGGAGATGGCTCTCAGTGTGAATGATGTCAGTGTAATCCGGTTAATGATGGAACAACTGGTTCCTGGCTATACCCCGGATGTGGATATTGTGGATTGGGTTTATCTCGCACAGGAGGCTGAAACCCGGGTACCGGCGGGGACGAATGGATAGGAGGTGATAAAGAGTATGTTTCTCCCAATCTGAACGTAACGTTTTTTATGGCGCATAAGGTGCAACCTGTGTAGTGGTCAAATAATTTGGACACCTCGATAGGTTTTGCGCTGCCATTTTCGTTCATAGACAATGGGTGGCAGATTTCCCAGTGCCGAGTTCAGTCTTTTGCAGTTGTAAAGCTGACGATGTAATCATCGATATCATTTTAGCCTCGGTGTGGTTCGCATACCTGTCGCTGCCAGACGCGTTCCATTTGAGATTCAGAAGAATCGCTCGGCGATGGCATTATCCCAGCAATTTCCTTTCTGCTCATGCTGCAAATAAAGCCATGTTTTATTGAGCAGGTTCTGGTAAAGCTCGCTGGCATATTGACTGCCCTGATCAGAATGAACGATCAGGCCGGATACCGGCTGGCGCTGCTGGATAGCCATGCTCAATGCGTCACAAACCAGCGTGGCTGACATGTTTAGCCATTGCCAGCCGATGATCCGGCGGGCGTACAGATCCATTACGATCGCCAGATAAAGCCACCCAGTGCCAGTGCTGATATACGTAATATCTGACACGTACGCAGTGTCCGGTGCGACTGGATTGAACTGCCGGTTAAGCACGTTGGCGGCCACGGGCAAATCATGCCTGCTGTGTGTCGTATGGATGAATTTCCGCTTCCAGACCGGTTTTAGAGCGGCCTTGCGCATCAAACTGCGCACCTTGTGCCGGCCGATCTGAATTCCCTGATTTTGCATCGCGGTAACCAGGCGGCGACTCCCATAGCTTTGATGGCTGGCCGAATGCCGCCTTCAGGTGGACGCTGGCTTTGCATAAAACCGGTTTTGCAGAACGCCTCTGCGCTTCGTAGTAGCCAGAGCGGCTGACGGACAAAACACGGCAAGTTTGTTTGACCGGAATGGCCTCCTTTTGCAGTTGGTGAACAAGCTGGTAGCTCATTTCAGTTCGCGGGCAAAGAAGGCCGACGCTTTTTAATATGTCTACATCTCCCTTCAACTGACGGTTCTCCTGCTCCAGCTGCCGGATACGCTGTTGCTCGGCGGTGGTGGCTTGGCGCCAATGCCTAGCTGGCCATTTTGCTCCGCGTTGTACTGTTTCACCCAGCGACGAATCGCCGTTGGGCCAATGTCCATGGTCTCGCTGACGTTCTGCACTCAGCCCCTGATCCTTGATCATGCGAACAACTTCCAGCTTCAAACTGGTATCGAATGCTCTACGCTGTCTTGTCATGTAATGCTCCTCAATTGGTGGATTTTCCTCCCATCGAGGTGTCCGGATAAATTAGACCACAGCACTGTAACAAGTTGCCATCACGAGGCTCTAATATTGCGGGGTGCACCTTACGATCTCTATATCTGGATTGCTTTATCCTTGCAGGATTCGCAATGACGGTATTTTTAGCAACCCGCAACCCGCAACCCGCAACCCGCAACCCGCAACCCGCAACCCGCAACCCGCAACCCGCAACCTGCAACCCGCAACCTCGGCATCGCGAGTTGAGTAGCTGCGTGGAGATTCAGCTACGGATCGTTCCACGATTTGGTGGTATGCATCAAAGGCGGCTGAGTTCTATTTTAAGGGCTTCAATATTGCGTTCGTGTGCAGCAGCCTGATTGTGCAGCTGCAGAATATCAAGTTGATCTGATGCAAAAGACGGGTAATTCGGTAAATGACGTCCTGTTTTTTGCTGTGTCAGATGGATGGTCTTCATGGCATCTTCCAGTAATCTGATTTCGTTGGCGAGTTCCTGGGAAAGGATTTGTCGACGTTTGCCATCCCGCTGATCCTGCTGGGGTTTGCTGACTTTTGGATAGTTGCTGATGGTAGCAATAGTGGTGGATCCGGTACGAGTGCCATTCCTGTGGGAGGAAATTACTGATCCGGATTGCAGTGGCTGGATTTGCCGGATTCCTTTGGCGGGATCATTGGTGAAAACAATGCGCCCACGTTCGTCTACCAGTTTATGAATGCCTGAAGCGGTGCAGATTGTGGTGAATCCGAATGACAGAATTCCAGTCAGGATAATGGTGCATCTGGTTAGTTTCATGGAACCCCCCGATTCTAAAATGGATAATTCTGGATCGGGTTCCATATTCCAAGATTATGAGGAATACGGAACCCAGTCCGAGATGTATCTGATTCTAGGTTTGGTTGGTGTAGGGCGATCCGTGGAAAAACGCTGGTAAATACCGCTTTTTTACAGGCTGTAATACAGGGCAAATTCGACAGGATGCGTTGTCATGCGTAACAATGTTGCTTCTTCCGACTTGAGTTTGATGAAAGCATCAATCATGTCATTGGAGAATACATTGCCGCGAGTCAGAAATTCACGGTCACGATCGAGGCTTTCCAGCGCTTCTTCCAGCGAAGCACAGGTATTGGGTACCATCGAGGCTTCTTCCGGCGGCAGGTCATAAAGGTTTTTATCCATGGGATCGCCCGGATGGATTTTGTTTTGAATGCCATCCAGCCCTGCCATCAACAGGGCAGTAAAGGTGAGATAAGGATTGGCGCTGGGATCCGGGAAACGGATTTCGACACGGCGCTGCTTTGGGCTGCTGGCATAGGGGATGCGCACCGCAGCCGAGCGGTTGCTGGCAGAGTAGGCGATATTGACTGGTGCTTCAAAACCGGCCACCAGCCGTTTATACGAATTGCTACCGGGATTGGCGAAGGCATTTAGTGCCTTGGCATGCCGCATAATGCCACCGATATAGTACAGCGCTGTTTCCGACATGCCGGCATAGCCATTGCCGGCAAACAGGTTTTCCATCCTTCCAGATCGACTGGTGGACGTGCATGCCGATCCATTGTCACCAACGATCGGCTTAGGCATGAATGTTGCCGTCTTGCCATAGGAAACAGCAATGTTGTGGATGACATATTTCATCAGTTGGTTCCAGTCGGCGCGTTTGACCAGACTATTGAAGCGGGTGCCAATTTCACATTGCCCGGCGTTGGCAACTTCATGGTGATGCACTTCAACGGGGATGCCCAGTTCATCGAGCACCATGCACATGGCTGAGCGGATGTCGTGCAGTGTGTCTACTGGTGGTACCGGCATGTATCCTCCCTTGACTGCGGGCCGGTAACCGTTATTGCTTCCCTCGTAGCGTTTCTTGGAGCTCCAGGCGGCTTCCTGTGATTCGATCTTGACGAAACATCCAGACATGTCGGTGTGCCAGCGGACTGAATCGAAAATAAAAAATTCCAGCTCTGGGCCAAAGTAGGCAATATCACCAATTCCGGTGGATTTCAGATAGGTTTCGCCCCGTTTGGCTAAAGAGCGCGGATCGCGGTTATATCCCTGCCCATCGGCGGGATCGACGACATCGCAGGTCAGCAGCAGCGTGGTTTCTTCCATGAAAGGATCCAGTGTGGCTGTATCTGGATCCGGCATAAGCAGCATGTCGGATGCATGAATGTTCTTCCAGCCACCAATCGAGGAGCCGTCAAATGCATGGCCATCTTCAAATTTGTCGGCATCGAAGGTGTGTGCGGGAACCGTGACATGATGTTCCTTGCCGTTGGTGTCGGTAAAGCGCAGATCAACGAATTTGACTTCATGATCCTGAATCATTTTTAAAACATCAGCTGCCACGGTTTTTTTCTCCAGAAAGAGTTGTTTGCTCGGGAAACGGTTATAAATTGGTTTGGGTATGTGATTTTGTGCCCGGCAGGAAAAATGCAGGTAGATACCAAGGTCGGTATTGTACCGTCGGGCAGGCAGTGAATAAATAGTTCTGCCACTTTATTTCAGACAAGAAATCATGATTTATCGGAGATTTGGCTGAAATTCACGGAGTGTAGGCAGGGTATCAATTCGGGAGCAGGGGTTAACCCGGTATGGGAGTGGAGAGCGGAAAGCCTCTTATGGAACCTCTGAAAAACTACCTGCGTTGTCATTTCTGCGTTAAAAACCGGCTCAAAATGCTCATTTATTACGTATAAACTCCGCTTTTTACCCGCCGCCAGCGCCTCACCCTGCAGGCCAGCCTTATGGCTGTTCGCTGCGTTTTACTTGCGTCACCGATTTTTTCCTTGAACTGACTATCTCACTGACGTTTTTCAGAGATTACTTAGGATGTGTTCTCAATCAAGTCAACCAGGCGATAGCGCAAGCTAGTGTTTAATTGCGTTAATAAGGTTAATTATTATTTATACTAGGCATTATGCCCAGAAAAGCGATAGAAATCACTCTTACGGAAGAGCAAAGAAACCATCTGGAGAAGATCGTGCGCAGCCATAGCGCGGAGCGCAGGATGGTTGAGCGAGCGGGGATCATTTTAGCCTGCGCTGCAGGCAAGCAGAACCAGACGGTTGCTGCAGAGTGTGAAACCACAGAATTTCGTGTCAGTAAATGGCGCAAACGGTATGCAAAAGCATGGTATTGCCGGACTTAAAGATGAGCGACGACCCGGCAAACCTGAGGGCATATGGAAAAGCATTCAGGGACAAACTGTTATCCAGGTTGGATAGCGAACCACCCTCAAGGCCTGGCCAGATGGGATTGTCCAACTTTGGCAAAGCAACTGGGGTCAAAGTACTCATGCAGTTTGGCGAGCATTAAAGAAAGAAGGGATTTATCTGCATAGAGCACGTAGCTGGTGCATCAGTACTGATCCTGAGTTTGCAGAGAAATCGGCAAATATTATCGGGCTATATTTGATCCGCCTCTTAATGCGTTAGTTTAAGCATTGATGAGAAACCCAGTATCCAGGCTTTGGAACGAGAAACCGGCTATATCGAAACGCGCGACCAAAGCTTGTGCGTGCTTACAAAAGCACATACAAGCGTCATGGCACGCTCAATCTGTTTGCCGCATTAAATGTGGCCACGGGTCACATCAAAGCTCAAACCACTCAAACCAAAACACGAGAAGATTTTCAGAATTTTATGGATCTTGTAATACAGGATTTGCCTGAAAACAAAGAGGTGCACGTTATTTTAGATAACTACTGCACACATAAAGGAATGATGAGTGGCTGAACAGATATTCAGGCCGAGTACATTTTCACTTTACGCCCACTTCGGCAAGCTGGTTAAATCAAATTGAAATATGGTTCGGTATCTTATCCCGTAAGACATTAAAAGGAGCAAGCTTCAGTAATGTCACAGAATTAAAAGAAGCAATCGAAGCATTTATTACTCGTCACAACCAGAATGCTCAGCCATTTAAGTGGCGCCGTCCTGAAGTTAAAGGCAGTCAAATAAAAAATACAATAGCTAATTTACGCAATTAGACACTAGCTGGACGAACGACAGGAAGGATTGTGCGAGTTTGTCGTAGCGCGTGGCGATGCGTCTGAATTGCTTGATACGTGCGAAGAAACGCTCGATCAGATTGCGGCTCTTGTAGATATGGCGGTCGAACGTGCGCGGGTTGAGTCTGTTGGAGCGTGGCGGGATGACCGCCTGACTGCCTTGGTTTGTAATCGCGGTGACGAAGGCATCCGAGTCGCACCCTTGTCGGCCACAACGATTTGACGGGCTGATCCCTTGATCAGTGCGGTCGCTTGTTCGATATCGGCAATCTGGCCGGCCGAGAGAATTATCCGCAGCGGATTGCCCAAGGCATCCACGGCGACATGCAGTTTGGTGGTCAGTCCGCCCGTGAACGGGCCAATTTCCTGTTGGCCTGCTTTTTTGGGCGCCAGCGGAGTGCTGGTGGGCGCGCACGATGGTCGAGTCAATGAACAAATGCTCCATGTCAGCATCGCCTTGCAGTGCTGTTGCCACACGCTCCCAGACACCTTTCTCGCGCCAGCGCGAGAAGCGGACGAAAGTCCGATGCCAATGCCCAAGCTCTTCGGGCAGGTCACGCCACGGACTGCCGGTACGCATGATCCAGAGAACGGCTTCGACAAAGCGTCGGTTGTCCTTCGCCGTACAGCCAGGATCGCCCTTCTTGCCCGGCAATAGCTGCTCAATGCGTGCCCACTGGTCATCCTCGTAACATCGTCCGGTCCATCCTGACCTCCTGCGCAAAAGTCAGGATATGACCATAATTCATCCACTGTGAACAGCCCCTCGCCATGTCATTGACCGTGAACGATTTATTCGGCGTCAATTGCATATGGCATACAGCTATTCGCATGATTGAGAACAAACCCTAGTGTTTGTAATAAATCAGTCATATCATCCGGCAGGGAAGATTCCCAAAACAGGGTTTGTCCGCTATGAGGGTGAATCAATCCAAGTTGCCAGGCATGCAGCGCTTGCCTGGGTAACTGTGTGACAGCAATGGCAGTAGCCGGATCGGAAGCCGGTTTTCCATAAACCGGATCGCCAGCAATCGGATGGCCGATGGACAGCAGATGAACGCGGATCTGGTGTGTGCGTCCGGTTTCCAGGCTGCAATGCAGCAATGTGCTGCCTGAAAACTGTTCCATGACCCGGTAATGCGTGCGGGCTGGTTTACCTTGCGGGACAACAGCCATGCGGGTGCGGTGAACGGGATGTCTGCCAATCGGTGCATCCACCACACCATTTTTCCCAATTTTGCCCAGCGCGAGTGCGAGATAGTGGCGTTTGACAGTGCGCTGCTGCAATTGTCTGACCAGATCGAACTGTGCTTCGATAGTTTTGGCAACCACCAGCAGGCCGGTGGTGTCCTTGTCCAGCCGGTGAACGATGCCGGCACGGGGTACCTGGTCAAGCTGTGGCGCATGGTTGAGCAGTGCATTCAGCAGGGTGCCATGCCAGTTGCCGTTTCCTGGATGAACCACCAGACCGGCAGGTTTGTCGATGACGATCAGATGATCGTCTTCGAACACGATCCTGAGAGGGATGGCCTCTGCCTGGTGGCTTTGATCACTCTCGATCTGTCCAGCAATCAGGCAAACTGTCTCCCCTCCCCATATTTTTTGTTTGCAAGTGGCTGATAAACCATCAATGCTGACCCGTTTTTCCTCGACCCATCCCTGTAACCGGTTACGGGACCACTGGGGAAACAGTTGTGCCAAGGCTTGATCCAGACGTAACCCAGCCAGATTGCCGGGCACAGTCAGCTCAATAGTATTGTTTTGATTTTCCTGGCCGTTGGCTACGGATGAGCCGGGCTTTGCGCTATAATCGCGCGCATCTTGCCCGTTACCGTTAATGAGATGGTTCATATGTTGCGACAATTTTTGGCTGGGTGTTTGGTGGTATTGCTGGCGGCATGCGGCATCTTAACCGAGAAAACAGTTGATAACAGCCAATGGTCTGCGAGTAAATTTTATGTCGAAGCCAAAAATGAGCTCAATGAGGGTAATTATGCGGCTGCAGTCAAATTATTCGAGGCGCTGGAAGCCCGTTATCCCTATGGGCGTTTTGCCCAGCAGGCCCAGCTTGAAATAGCCTATGCCTATTACAAGGATCAGGAACACGCTTCGGCTATTGCTGCGGCAGACCGGTTCATTCAGCTTTACCCACACCACCAAAATATAGACTATGCTTATTATATCAAGGGTTTGGCCAGCTTTAACGATGATCAGGGCTTGCTGGGATACCTTACGCACAAGGTGATCAAACAGGATATGAGCGAGCGGGATGCCAAGGCTTCAAGGGAATCGTTCGAGAGCCTGAAGCTGCTGGTAACCCGTTATCCGGATAGCAAGTATGCGCCCGATGCACTTCAGCGCATGGCCTATCTGGTGAATGCGTTGGCCAGGGGCGAAATTCACGTTGCGCAGTATTACATGAAGCGGAAAGCCTACGTGGCTGCCATCAAGCGTGCGCAGTTCGTGCTGGAGGAATATCCACAGACACCAGCCACCGAGGATGCGTTGTATATCATGGCAATCGCGTATGGTGAACTCGGTATGACTGACTTGCGCGGAGATGCCGAAAAAGTCATCAGAAAAAATTTCCCGGAGAGCGCTTATCTCACCGATTCTGGTGCAGTAAAGGAAAAACCATGGTGGGAAATCTGGTAGTGGAATGCGTTTTTCTGGATCCACGCTTTACTGCAAATTTCGTGTGGCCATAGTTTTGGCGTAAAATTTATCTCCCCGCCCTGGTAGCTCAGGGGATAGAGCAACCCCCTCCTAAGGGGTAGGTCGGACGTTCGATTCGTCTCCAGGGCGCCAATATAAGCACAAGCTCGCCAAAACCGGTGGGCCATCCTTTTTCAGAATTGATCTGCATTTTTATCATTGCGGGTTATTCATTCGCACTCATTGCATAACCAACTTTCTTTCTTTCTTTTATGTGGTTTAGAAATCTAATGATTTATCGCCTTGCGGAAGCAGCGATTACCCCGGCGGAGCTTGAGGAATATCTCGCAAAACAGGTTTTACAGGGATGTTTGGGGCTGGAACCACAAAGCAGGGGCTGGGTTCCGCCAGGAAGGGAAGAAGTCGATCTGGTTTACAGCTACGGACAGCAGATACTGATTGCACTGGGAATCGAGAAAAAGCTGCTGCCTGCTTCTGTCGTCAATCAACTGGCCAAAATTCGTGCACAGGAAATGGAATTGCATCAGGGTTACGCACCGGGCCGGAAACAGATGAAGGAAATCAAGGAAGCAGCTTATCGCGAGCTTCTGTCGCGCGCATTTGCCATCCGGCAGCGTGGTCATGTCTGGATTGATCCGGTGGATGGCTGGTTTATTGTGGAAGGCACAAGTACTGCCAAGGCAGATGTCCTGGTTGAAGCATTCATCAAATCTACCGGCGTTGGTCTGGAACGCATCAGAACCAATACGACGCCAACAGCGGCCATGACAGCGTGGCTTTCAGGCGATGAACCCCCTTCCATTTTCTCAATTGACAGTGACAGTGTGTTCCGTAGCCGTGAAGATAAAAAAGTTTTGGTGAGCTATATCCGGCAATCGCCCGATTCCCAGGAAATTAACCGGCATATCCGGATTGGCAAGGAAGTTATCAAGCTGGCCATGACCTGGCGAGATAAGATTTCGTTTGTTCTGGACGAAAATCTGCAACTGAAGCGGTTGACTCTGCTTGATCTTGACCGGGAACCGGCAGAAACGGCCGAAGAACAATTTGATAGTGATTTTTTTCTGATGACAGGTGAGCTGCGGCAATTATTGCCGGAACTGGTGGATGCATTGGGTGGTGCAGATGGTGAGTAATATGCCTGTATTGGTAGATTGGATGTAAAGGTTATTGCAAGCAAACGAATCAACAAAAATGTTTACTGCCCCGGATTATTCGTACATGTCCCACGCGCTACGGTTGGCTGAAAAGGGCATGTTTACAACAAGCCCGAATCCCCGGGTGGGATGCGTGATCGTCAATAATGGCAAGGTGGTGGGTACCGGGTGGCACGAGCGGGCCGGGGAGCCGCATGCAGAAGTTCACGCCTTGCGCGAAGCAGGTAATCAGGCCAGAGGCGCGACCGTTTATGTGACGCTTGAGCCTTGCAGCCATTACGGTCGCACGCCACCTTGCGTTGATACCCTGATTGAGGCCGGGGTGGGGAAGGTGGTGATGGCGGTGGATGATCCTGCTCCGCATGTAAACGGGCAGGGAAAGAAAAAATTGCAGGCCGCCGGTATCGAAGTGCAATCGGGCTTGCTGGCCGATGAAGCGGGAGAGCTGAATATCGGCTTCATGACGCGGATGCATGCTGGTCGTCCATGGGTGCGGACTAAAATAGCCGCCAGTCTCGATGGCAAAACGGCGCTGAACAACGGTAAAAGTCAATGGATTACAAATGAGCCAGCTCGTCGGGATGGCCATAAATGGCGTGCGCGTTCCTGTGCCGTGCTGACAGGTATTGGCTCGGTGAAAAAGGATGATCCTCTACTGACGGTCCGGCATATCGAGTCTTCCAGACAGCCGGTGCGTGTGATTGTGGATTCGAATCTGGAAATGCCGTTACAGGCCAGATTGTTGCACAACGCAGATACCGTGTGGATTTTTACGGTGCATACCGGAAGGGAAAAAATACATCGACTGGAAGATGCCGGTGCTCATGTGGTGGTTTTGCCGGATGTTTCTGGAAGGGTGGATCTCAAGGCGATGATGATGAAGCTGGCCGAGCAGGAGATCAATGAACTGCTGGTGGAAGCCGGTTCAGTGTTGAATGGTGCATTGGTCGCGGCCGGATTGATAGATGAAATCATCTTTTATTTTGCACCATGCCTGCTGGGTGATTCGGCACGAGGGATGCTGACTTTGCCGGAAATCAGTGATTTATCCGGAAAGCAAGCTTTGAAAATAACCGATATTCGTACTATCGGTGCTGACATACGCCTGGTAGCAAGATTCTTGAAATAAAATCCATTTGAAAAATCTACGGTAATAGTAAAGAGAGTGGATTTTCCTGCCGTTGGCAGGATGCATTGGAAGCCATTATTAAAACATGTCAGTTATGAACTAAATTATGCGGATTCTGCACATTCTGGATCACTCTATCCCCTTGCATAGTGGTTATACATTCCGGACGCTGGCGATATTAAAGGAGCAGCGCGCACTGGGCTGGGAGACCTTCCATGTCACCAGTACCAAACATATCCGTCCGGGTGCTGCAGAAGAAGAAGTCGATGGCTGGCATTTTTACAGGACACCGCAGCATTCCCGTTTTGTCAGCAGATTACCGGTTTTGAATCAGCTGGCCGTGATTGATGGGTTGGCCCGGCGGATTTCCGATGTTGTGCGATCTGTCAGGCCGGATATTCTGCACGCGCATTCGCCAGCTCTGAATGCGGTTGCGGCGCTGATTGCTGCACGTAAGGCAGGTATACCAGTCGTTTATGAGGTGCGTGCTTTCTGGGAAGATGCGGCTGTGGATCATGGCACCAGCAGCGAATGGGGTATACGTTACCGCCTGACGCGCGGACTGGAGAATTTCGCACTTCGGCGTGTGGATGCAGTCACTACGATTTGCGAGGGATTGCGAAATGACATGGTCGGGCGGGGTATCGCTCCGGGAAAGATCACGACAATACCGAACGCAGTTGATGTTGAGAAATTTGCATCCAGCCACCCTGCGAATGAATCGCTCAAGCAGCAACTTGGTTTGGATAACAAGCGCATTATCGGATTTATTGGTTCTTTTTATGCATACGAAGGGCTGGATATATTGTTGCGGGCTTTGCCGATCATGCTATCGACTCACCCCGATTTACGTATATTGATGGTGGGAGGCGGGCCGCAGGATGAGTCGTTGCGTCGACTTGCCAGCCAGCTCGGCATTGGAGACAAGGTGGTATTTACCGGCCGTGTTCCACACGACCAAGTACAGGATTATTACGATTTGATAGATGTTCTGGTTTATCCGCGTTTATCCATGCGCCTGACTGATCTCGTCACACCTTTGAAGCCTCTGGAAGCCATGGCGCAAGGCAGGGTGCTGGCCGCATCGGATGTGGGTGGGCACCAGGAACTGATTCGTGATGGCTATAACGGTGTTCTGTTCAAATCCGGTGACCCGTATGCATTGGCACAAAAAATCGGAGAGCTGATAAACACACCTAACCAATGGGAAAGTTTACGCAGGGCCGGGCGGGAATTTGTTGAGACCGAACGGAACTGGCAGAAAAGCGTGGCGCGGTATCAACCGGTTTACAGCAGGTTGTTCGCGGAAAAGAAAAATGGAAGTTACAGGTAAATTTATTTGATGACCAGTTTCTTGATTTCTCGTTTGCCGATCCTGATGATTATTTCCAGGAGTCCGAATTGGAAACATCCGGGTTACATATCGGCCTGATTGGGCCTTTACCACCTCCCTCTGGTGGTATGGCCAATCAAACCAGACAACTGGCCGAATTGTTGCAACAGGAAGGTGTGGTTGTAACATTGATACAAACCAACGCGCCTTACTACCCGAAATGGATAGAAAAATTAAAAGGGTTGCGTGCGATATTCCGGTTAATCCCCTATCTGGTACGTATCTGGGTATCTGCCAAAAATGTTCAGCTGTTTCACGTCATGGCTAATTCTGGCTGGTCATGGCATCTTTATGTGACTCCTGTGATCTGGATTGCCTGGTTGCGACGAAAACCAGTAGTGATTACTTATCATGGTGGAGAAGCAGAAAAATTTTTTAACCAATCTTTTTTCTGGATCAGACCTAGCCTTAGGCGTGTTACCGCAATTTTGGTCCCCTCTGGCTTTTTACAAGGTGTTTTTGGAAAATTTGGATTCGAAGCTGCCATTGTTCCCAATGTCATCAATCTAGGCCGTTTTTCCATGCGCGATAAAGGAAGGGCAGCGAAGAATGATCCACATATCATAATTACCCGTAATCTTGAGCCTATTTATGATATTGCATCGGCATTACACGCTTTTAGCCAGATCCGGTCAAGTATACCTACGGCGAGACTGACGATTGCGGGATCTGGTCCTGAGCGTTCTGCGCTGGAGCATTTGGTAACGAGTCTTGGTTTGAACAAAAATGTCCGGTTTACGGGCCGTCTCGATAATGAAATGCTCCCGACGCTTTATCAGGAGGCAGATGTGATGATCAACCCCAGTCTGGTTGATAACATGCCGATTTCAATTCTGGAAGCCTTGGCCAGTGGTGTGCCTGTAGTCAGCACTGATGTTGGAGGAATCCCGTTTCTAGTGACGCATGAGAAGAATGCGCTACTGGTACCCCCTGCCAGACCGGAAATCTTGGCGGAAGCTGTATTGAGGGTGTTTGATAACCCGCCTCTGGCAAATCATTTGATTGAAGAAGGGATAAAGCTGGTGCAAGAATATGCTTGGCCCAATGTACGTGAGCAATTGTTGATGGTTTACCGGCAGGTATTAAAATGAAACCTGAAATAAAATTCGATGTTCGAGGAAGGAATTCCGGTTTTTATACCAGGTACGTATCGGGTATGCTGTTCCCCTGCCACGAATTTCTCAAGCGGCACTCCAGCGTCAGTGTGCGTAAATCCATGGAGCAGACTCAATGGTTTTCTCCGGAAAAGATCGCGCAATTGCAGGTTGAAAAATTGCGCCAGCTGCTCATTAATGCGAATACGCACGTTCCCTATTACCGCAAGCTATTTGCCGATCTGGATTTTCAGCCTGAAAAAATTGTTTCGCTAGCGGATTTGCAGCGTTTGCCCTTTCTCGATAAGCCAACGATACGGGCGCACCTGGAAGATCTGAAATCTGATCGGGCACAGGGGGTGGCTCGATTCAATACTGGTGGGTCCAGCGGTGAGCCGTTGGTTTTTTTTATTGGCAAGGAACGTGTCAGTCACGATATAGCCGCAAAATGGCGGGCCACGCGCTGGTGGGGTGTGGATATAGGTGATCCGGAAATTGTTGTCTGGGGTTCGCCAATCGAACTGGGGGCGCAGGATACATTGCGTACATGGCGTGATCGTCTGTTTCGCAGCAAATTATTGCCCGCATTTGAAATGTCTGACAGAAAGCTTGATGATTTTCTCGATACCATCCGCAGATTTCGTCCAGGAATGTTATTTGGCTACCCCTCTGCTTTGTCACATATAGCGCAATATGCGGATAAGGCGGGCATTGCCATGCATGACTTGGGCATTCGAGTTGCTTTCGTGACTTCTGAACGGTTGTATGATGACCAGCGCAAACAGATCAGCCATACTTTCGGTTGCCCGGTTGCAAACGGTTACGGTGGGCGTGATGCTGGATTCATTGCTCATGAATGCCCTGCAGGGGGGATGCATATCACTGCAGAGGATATCATCGTCGAAATTGTCGATCCTCATGGTTACCCTCTGCCGCATGGGGAATCAGGCGAAATTGTGGTAACCCACCTGGCAAGTGGGGATTTTCCTTTTATCCGTTATCGAACGGGTGATATTGGCACGCTTGATGACAAAGTATGTGAATGCGGGCGTGGCTTGCCACTGATCAGGGAAATCCAGGGCCGCACTACTGATTTTGTCGTGGCCCGGGATGGGACAGTCATGCATGGGCTGGCGCTGATCTACATTTTACGGGATATGCCGGAAATCAAAGTTTTCAGGATAATCCAGGAAAATCTGGATCTGACACGGATCCAGATCGTTACGGAAACCGGACTGAGCCCATTACAGATCGATCGGATTGTCGAATCATTCCAGTCCAGACTGGGGGGGGATGTTGTGATCCGTGTGGAGCAGGTATCCGACATTCCAGCCGAGAAATCTGGCAAATTCCGTTACGTTATCAGCAAGGTGGCTGGAATCTGAGTCAGCCATCCGATTGTACAAACGGCATGGGTACCCCCATCCATAACAGTGCAACCACGATCAGGGCTATACCTACACCCGTGGTTCCGACTATCATCCCCGCAATTATGGTCAGACCATCCTTGCTGAGTAATCCGAGCGACATGATGAGTATTCCCAAACCGGGAAGAAAATTAATCAGCGGAACTGGCAGTGCAATGGAAATGGAAAAGATAAACGAGAAGAGGCCAATGATGCGTTCCCAGGCGTGTACGCTGATATAAGTCAGCCGTGGGTGCATGTAACTTTCAATTTTGCGCAGCCACGGTGCAGCTTTTGTAATCAGTTTATCCAGCGTTTCCCGTTTTATAGCCTTTTTTGTCAGCCATTCGGGAACCCAGGGTGCTTTCATGCCACATATCATTTGTATCGAAAAAATAAACAGCGGAATAGCAAAAATGGTGGTGTAACCTGGTGGCGCTGGAATGGGCAGGCAGATGGGCAGGGTGGCAATAGCCAGTAGTACGGCAAAACCACGTTCATGTAACGAATTTTTAATTTCACCCACGCTGATTATTGCATTGGTGTTTTGTACAACGATGAGCTGCAATAGCTCGGATGTGTTCTTTTCCTTGTTTTCCACCATTTTTTCCTCTGCTGTTCTGGTAACGGTTGCCGGTAGTGGTTTTATACCGTTTGGGTTACTTGGTATGGGGTGACTTTGGTGAGCAATTTACCATGTCTTTAGCTACTTTTACGATCCTGTTTCCTGTAGGTATGTGAATATGAGACATACAAAGGCAAAGCGTTGCGACGGATATAGTCCTGTGGCAATATCAAAAAATAAAAAACATGGGTTGTATTGGTTTTTACACACCGTCTTACAAAAAAAGAGAGGAAATCTTGGAAAAATTTATTGAACCTAGTGACCAGATACTATTTTATATTCAGGATCTTCCTTTTTGGCCTATTGCGCTTTTAGGGCTGGTGTTACTGGTCGGGGTAGGGGTGGACCTGGTTAACCGTCGTCGCCGTGAGGGAGCAGTGGAGTATTTTGAATCAGCCTTTCGGGAAGAATTGGCGGGCTTGTATCCCATTGCCACCCGATGGCCGGAAGACCTGGCAGCCTATATTCAGCCGCGTTTGCCTGTCCTGCGTGATGCTTTTGAGGCATTGAGAAATTTTATTCCACAGGGTCAGTTACGTGAATATAACGCCGCATGGAACCGGTTTTACCAATTTTCGCGTACAGGCGGGGGTAGCCAGGTAGCCTCCTCTGAAGACTCAGCACAGGAATCTGTTGTGAATCAGCCCGATTTACAACAACAGCAACAGGCATTTCAGCAAATTGTTTCGGATTTATTGGCATATACCGATCTATTTAAAAAATAACCGGTTGTGATAGCAGCCAGGAAATTTGATATTCAAGCCAGTGGGAAAGAAATTCCAGCCGTACCAGATTAACAGCCGGGATAAGCTGAAGATGCCTGTAAATCATCAAGCCAATGAAGAAGTAAAAATAATCCCGGTTTCAGGTTTTCGCGACATCGGAAAATTTATTGATGTGCCCTGGCGGTTATATGTGGATGACCCGATGTGGGTGCCACCTCTCCGGCTGGAGCGGCGGCTGCATTTCTCCGGATTCAATCCTTATTTCAAGCATGCACGGTGGCAGGGATGGATTGCTTATCGCAATAATCAGCCTGTTGGCCGAATCAGCGCGCAGATAGATGACCTGCACCGGCAGCGGTACGGGCCGGATACCGGGCATTTTGGCATGCTGGAATCCATCCATGATGAAGCAGTTTTCAGCAGCTTGATACAAACAGCTGAAAACTGGTTGAGGCAGCAGGGAGCATGTCAAATTACCGGGCCATTCAATTTTTCCATTAATCAGGAATGTGGTCTGCTGGTTCAGGGGTTTGATAGCCCACCCGTATTTATGATGCCATATTCACCGGGATGGTATGCCACACAGCTGGAACAGAATGGTTACCGCTCTTGCAAGGATTTGCTGGCCTACTGGCTGGAAACAGATTTTGATCCACCGTCTGCCATGCAGGCGATCGATCGCAAATATCAGCACCAGATCCAGGTCAGGCCATTGTGGCGTGACCGGTTCAGTGAAGAGATAGAAATCATGCGGGATATATTCAACGATGCCTGGTCTGATAACTGGGGATTTGTTCCTTTTACGGTGGAAGAATTTGCCGAATTGGGCAGTTCCTTGCGCTGGCTGGTTCCGGATGAATTTATCCAGATAGCAGAAATGGATGGAGTGCCTGTTGCTTTCATGGCAGTACTGCCTAATCTGAATGAAATTCTCCCGGCATTGAATGGAGCGCTGTTTCCTTTTGGCCTGTTCAAATTAATCAATAAACTGAAATCCGGTTCAATTACTACTGGGCGAGTTCCATTGATGGGTGTCCGCAAGCAATTTCACAATACACTTCCTGGAATAGCGCTGGCCTTCAAAGTTATTGATGCTCCCAGAAAATTTGTAAAGTCGCGGGGTATCGGGCACGTCGAACTCTCGTGGATATTGGAAGATAACCAGTCCATGCGTACAATCCTGGAAAAAATTGGTGGCAGAGAGTACAAGCGCTATCGTATTTACGAAAAAACACTGATGTGACCAGGATGCAGCCAGCTACCCGGAAAATTCAAACATCATCCATTCTTAATGAGCGATAACGATCAGTTTGTCGCCTTGGTACTGGCCGCCGACCGGGGCAGCCAGGATGCCGTGGCCAGATTTGCGGGGACAGCGTGCAAGGCATATGCCCCCATTTGCGGTCAGCCCATGATCATTCGCGTACTTGATACGCTGAATGATTGTCACAACATAAAATCCATTCTTTTATGTGGCCCGCCACAATCCCTGGTTCCAGCTTGCGAGGAGCTTGATCAGCGTATCAATACCGGGCAAGTGGGGTGGGTGGAAAATCTGGATTCACCTGCACGTAGTGCTGCGCATGCGATGAATCAGATTGATGCACTTCAACAGGTGATGCTCACAACAGCTGACCACGCGCTGCTTACCACGGAAATCGTGGAATATTTTTTGCAGGCTTCCCGTAGTCTGGAATGTGATGCAACTGTTGGCATCGTCAGATATGAAACGCTGCAAAGCCGGTACGGTAATGCTCGGCGTACTGTGATACGGTTGCGGGATGGTAATTTCTGCGGTTGCAATCTGTTTGCATTTAAAGCCAGTGGTCGTGCTCTGGTGGAATTCTGGCAACAGGCAGAAGCATTGCGCAAACAACCGTGGAAAATGGTGAATCGGGTGCTGGGCTGGCAAGCTGTATGGTTATATCTGCTCGGCCGTTTGACGCTTGATCAGGCTCTGCAGAGAATCTCCGAAAAGACGGGTGTTCGGGTATGTCCGGTAATTCTGCCTTTTCCTGACGCGGGTATCGATGTTGATAAAGTGGAAGATTTGCAGCTGGTGAGATCTGTTCTGGCTCAATCCGGTTCAGCATCTGTCTAAGGCAATGGGCTGGTTTTCATGAGGACCATTGAAAGGTACATCACACGGGAACTGCTGCTTCCGTTTGTTGTGGTGATGATCATCCTGATCGGACTTTTCGTCAGTTTCAGTGTTGCGCGATTTCTGACCAGCGCCGTGACTGAAACACTGGGCACTGGCGCCATGTTCAAACTGGTCGGGTTAAAAACCATCATTGCGCTGGAAGTGCTGGTTCCCATTGCGTTTTATGTGGCCGTGATCTACGGATTAAACCGGATGAATCGCGATCAGGAAATCAACGTGCTCCGCACAGTCGGGTATGGGGATAACCGGATTCTCTATACCGTTTTCATCATTTCCCTGCCAATTGCCGTACTCAGCGGAATGCTCTCCGTTTATGCCCGTCCATGGGCTTATGCAGAAAGTTATGTCATGAATGCACAAGCTGAAGCCGAGCTGAATACCGACCGATTCCAGCCTGGGAGGTTTTATGGTAGTGAGAAAAGTAACCGGGTAGTTTTTATCCGAGGTAAGGATGACCTCACAAAACGTATGGAGGATGTTTTCCACTACATCAGAACTACTGAAGGTAGGGAAATCATTATTTCCAGAGAGGGTTACCAGCGGCCGATGACGGCGGAACAGTGGCCGTATATCGAGTTGCAGGAAGGCAGGATCTATCGCCTTGGGGTCGATGCAATCAAAGATAGCGTTATCCATTTCGAGAAGTTGATTTACTTCAATGAAAATGATCAGGCGCAAAATTATCGACGCAAGGCCGCATCCACCCGATCTTTATGGGATTCAACCGGGCCACATGAAATCGCTGAACTGCAATGGCGGCTTTCCAGGCCTGCTGCAACCATTCTGCTTGCCTTGATTGCTGTTTCTTTTACCCGCACGGCGCCACGCAAGGATAAAACCGATCGAACCTTTCTCGCCGCTGCACTGATTTTTGCTGTTTATTACAACCTGAGTGGATTAGCCAAAACCTGGGTGGAGCAGGGGGTGGTTGCGACCATGCCCGGGATCTGGTGGTTATATGCGTTGCTTCTGCTTATGGTTTTGTTGCGCTTGCCAGGATCAGGATTTTTATTGCCAGCAGGAAAACAGTGAAAATTTGTCACCGCTATATTGGTCTGCAGGTGTTGACCGGGATGATTATCGCGGCTGCTATCCTGTTGCCACTGTTCAGTTTCTTTGATCTTCTTGATCAGCTCGATGATGTGGGAAAGGGTACATATACCACCCGGGAAGCATTTTTGTTTACTGCATTGCTGATGCCGCGCAGGTTTATCCAGATAGCGCCTTTTATTGCCTTGCTGGGAACGGTGGGAGCGCTTGGTGCTCTGGCTGTTAATCTGGAGCTGGTGGCCATGCGTGTCGCGGGATTATCTCCTCTCAGGATTAGCTTGGCTCCGGTTGCAATTGGTGGAGTGCTGATTGTTTCGACAATTGCGCTGGAATATTTTGTTGCTCCCCAATTTCAGCAACAAGCAACGGTGTTGCGGGCGGTAGCATTGGAACAGGGCGCCGAGTTGGGCAAGGGGCTCGGTATCTGGACGCGCAATGAACAGAATATACTGCGCATCGGCGAGATGCTGCACAAGAAGCGGGCCATGGATATTGAAGTCATGCATTTCGATAGACAGGGTTCACTGACAGCACATGTGCATGCCCGGTATGCCGATATTTTTGATGAAAGTATATGGAAACTGCACGACGTGACGGTACGTGCTTTTTCCCCGAATCATATTTCATTGAGAAAAATGCATACACTCCAGTGGCATTCATTTTTGGGCCCGAATGATATTGCGTCATTAACCAAACCGCCAGAAAGTCTGACTCCTATGGAATTGGTGCAGCATGCCGAGTTTTTAAGGACAACCGGGCAGAAAGCGGATGCCTATATCATGGCGTTATGGCGCAAGGTGGGTGGCGCGATTATGACGATAGCAATGATTCTGATCGCCATTCCCTTTGTTTTTGGATCTGTGCGCGAGGGATTGGGAGGAAAACTGATTCTGGCCGCGCTTATAGGCATTAGTATTTATTTATTTGACCAGATCATTGCCAATATCGGTCTGGTATTTCAGTTGAATCCGGTTATTGTTTCGGTTGCACCGGGGCTGATTCTTATTGCTATCGCCACCCACTGGCTATTACGACGAACTTTCTGAGATAAACATGACTACACCTTTTTTCGTTCATATTGTTGGCAATAGCAAGGCCAATCTATGGGGAATGAGTGGACGCACCCGGCTGGAGCGGATGCTGGAAGTGATCAAGACAGCTACGGTAGTGGAAGAATTGTCACAACTGGCTGAAACGGATCCTGTATTACTACTCCGTGCCGACTATTTGTTTGACGCCAGGGTAATTAACGCACTCATGATGTTGGATAAATCCACTGTGCTGATAACGCCTATTGATGAAATCCCGGTTGCAATTCGGACGGATGGAAAACATGCTGGGATGATGTGTGAGGTATTGCATGAAAAGCGGTGGGAGCCGGATGATTTGCCCAGCTGTACGGTAAAGGATCTCCCGATTCAGGTGCAGCAGAACCTGAAAAAGAAGGATCCTCCCTACGTATTACCGATTCTGCGCTGTAACCAGGCTGAGCTTGAATCCGAGCTTTTTGCTGCATCCTATAAAGGAGTAACCGATCTGGTCACCAAATGGTTATGGCCATGGCCGGCGTTTATGGTAACGCGTTGGTGTGTGCAGCTGGGCTTGAAACCAAATCACGTAACATTGCTCAGTCTGGTTTTTGCTGTCCTGGCAGGGGTGGCATTCTGGTACGGTGCGTTTGGTATTGGTCTGGTCATGGCATGGCTGATGACTTTTCTGGATACGGTTGATGGTAAACTGGCGCGCGTCACGCTGACATCAAGCAAACTGGGCGATGTGCTGGATCACGGCCTTGATATTGTGCATCCGCCATTGTGGTATCTGGCCTGGGGAGTGGGCCTCATGGCGACAGTCACGCCTGTGGCCAATCTTGAATTGCTGACCTGGCTGATGTTCATTGGCTATGTGGGCGGCCGTCTTTGCGAAGGAGCGTTTCAGTTCTGGCTGGCATCCTTCGATATTTTTATCTGGCATAAAATCGACTCATTCCACCGGTTGATTACCGCGCGGCGCAATCCTAACCTAATTCTGCTGACTGCTGGTTGGATGGCCGGTCGGCCAGATATCGGTTTCATTCTGGTTGTGCTCTGGCATCTGCTTTCAACCCTGTTTCTGGCTTACAGATTGTTTGCCGCCTGGCAGAGCCGATCCCGGGAAGGCGTGCTCCATTCCTGGATGGAGGGCATAGACCCCGTGCGTGACAGGGAGCAACTGGCTGTCAGGATATTTACCCGGCTACCCCTTGCCCAGCGTTATGTCAAGCCTGCCGCAGATCAATAATAGTCTGGCAGCAGCACCCGATCCTGCTGCAATCGGCCTGATCTACAATCCGCACGGTGGGCGATTCCGCAAATATCCAGCCCGGATGCAAGACCTGCTGTCGGCACTGCCGGAAATCAGACAAATTCGGGCAAGCAATCAGATCGAGTTTGAACAGGCGGTAATGGTGCTTGTTCAGGCGGAAATCAGGTGGTTGATAGTGGTGGGAGGGGATGGTACTTTGCAGGGAGTAATCAGTTGTTTGTTTGATCATCTTGCGCCAGAGAGGTGGCCTGAAATCACCATTATCCCGGCGGGAACAACCAACATGACAGCGCTTGATCTGGGAGTGAATGAGCAAGCCGAGCAGATCTTGATCAGAATCGGACAATTTTTGCGGCAACCGGGGAAAATTAAACAAGTAACCAGACCGGTACTGCGTATCGAACAGACTGGTAAAAAAAATGTGTATGGCATGATGCTCGGCCTTGGCCTGATAGCGCGTGGAGTGAAGTTTTCGCGTAGCCAGATCAAGCAGCTGGGGATAACCGGCAACATTTTTACAGTATTGATCGTTTTGCGATCTTTGGCGGGTACGTTTCTGGGGCGCCCGCAACCGGAATGGGCTCCGGTATGCATCAGGCAGAAAGATGAAACGGGGGCCTTGAGCGAGAAGATATATCAGTTTGCTTTTGTCAGTGCGCTAGAGAAATTGCTGCTGGGTATCCGCCCCTATTGGGGACGGGAACCGGCGCCATTACATGCAACATTTATCAGGCAGCACAGCAAGCATTTCTGGCGCGCTATCTGGCCACTGATTGTCGGACGCGGCCACCATCTGAAAAGGGAAGACGGCTATATCAGCTATAACGCAGCCTCGATTGAATTGTGGCTGGATGATGAATATATCGTGGACGGCGAGCTTTACCATGCCTCCAGTCAGGATGGGCCACTCACCATCACAGCTGATGGCCCGGTTTTATTCCGTGTGCCATGAGAAAAAAAGATCGAATGAGCGATCCTGCCGATTTACAACATATTCCTGATCTTTTGCTGCTGGAAATTGCAATTCAGGATGCGCTGCCTGTACATCCGGCATTCCAGGTGTTTACTGACGCATTGAAACAACGTTTTGGAGATGCACTGGATGCAGTTATTTTGTATGGATCTTGCCTGCGTACTTCTGATCTGACTGAAGGTATTGCGGATTTTTATGTGTTGATCAGTGATTACCGGCTGGCCTATTCCAGTCCTCTGCTGGCTCACCTGAATAACTGGTTGCCGCCAAATGTCTTTTATCTGGAAGTGCCCGGTTCAACCAGTGTGATGCGTGCCAAGTATGCCGTGATTTCAACTGCAGATTTTGAACGTGGTGCCCGGCAGTGGTTCCATCCCTATATCTGGGCACGTTTTGCGCAACCCGCTAGATTGCTCCATGCACGCGATGAGCAGATACGGAAGCGTGTCCATGCAGCACAGGCAAATGCTGTGCTGAAATTTGTCAGTTCGACATTACCGATGCTCGAATCCGGATCATGCGACATGGAAACGATCTGGGCGACAGGGCTGATGCTGACTTACGCCGCCGAGTTGCGTGCCGAGCGTGAAGCACGGGCCCGTCATCTGGTGCAGCTAGATCCGGAAATATACAGCAAGCTGACAGTGGCAGCTGTGCCAGCCTTGAGCCCAATGCTGAATTTGCAGATTGATGAGCTATACCATATCGGCTCTGTATCTCCCCTGGAAAAACTGAAAGTGCGTATCCACTGGCGTTTGCGACGCTGGCAGGGGCGAGTGCTGTCGATTTTGCGGTTGAGCAAGGCAACGATGACTTTCCGGGATTGCCTGGATTATGCAGCATGGAAAATCGAGCGTCATACCGGTATCAAGGTGGAGATTACACCCACGTTGAGACGGCATCCGGTTCTCTGGGGATATAAGGTGATGTGGCAATTGCTGCGGCGTGGTGTGCTGCGCTGATTTTGTTGATAACGGGGATGATCCTGGATTTTGTTTAGAGGCGGATTTATGAAATTTTTAATTCGGTTTTTAGTTATGGTTTTTGTGCTTGTGTTGCCATCCTGTTCCACCATGTATTACAGCGGGCTCGAAAAAATCGGCATTCCAAAGCGCGATGTACTGGTTCGTCGTGTGGAGAAAGCGAGGGATACGCAGGAAGAAACCAGGGAACAATTCAAATCTGCTCTGGAGCAATTTTCGGCGGCTACCAATTTTAAGGGTGGAAATCTTGAAGATACTTATAAAAAACTGAACGGTGAATATGAGGCAAGTGTGGACAAGGCAAAGGAAGTCAGAAGCCGGGTTGAGGATATTGAAAGTGTTTCGGCTGCCCTGTTCAGGGAATGGGAACAGGAAATCACACAGTATTCGAATCCTGCGCTGAAACGGAGTAGTCAGGACAAACTGGCTACGACCCGGTCGTATTACAGGCAGCTTATTGTGGCCATGAAAAATGCGGAATCAAGAATACAGCCGGTATTGACCGTTTTTAACGATCAGGTCATGTATCTCAAACATAATCTCAATGCCCGGGCGATTGCCTCGCTGAAAGGTGAGTTAAAAACATTGCAGTCGAATGTTTCAACCCTGGTTGCTGCGATGGAAAAATCCATCAATGAAGCCAACTCATTTATCAGCAACATGGAGAAAAACTAGCCAGTGATTTTTATTCGTGGCGGCTGTTTGTCAGCAGTATTCTCAGAGAATTTTTCAACAGGGATCCAGAAGAGAGTGAGTTTGATAGTCTGGTCAGATGTTCAACTGCAGTGAGGCTCAGCGAACGTGAAATTTCACGGGTATTCCCGGACTCCGGAGAATATATCTGCGGCTGGATTAAAAGCCTGATATTTTCAACCTTGATCCCGGCCTTGTTCATTTTCTGCTGGATGGATGGAACGAGGTGTCGTAGCCGGGTGGCAACAGTACCATTATCTGCATAGATGACCAGATGCCCGTCTGAAGTATGTTGGCCTATTGCGCACCGCTCTCTTAATTGAGATGGAATGGCGCTTTGTAAGTGTTTCTGTATGTGCTCCAACTGCCTGGCTTTGGCAAATAACGGGCCATAATCGGGCGAGTTGCCAAGGGTTGTTAGAAAGCTGTTCAGATTAAGGATGGGCACGTTTTTCATTTTTTGCAGAATAACCAGTGCTGGAAAATCACATCAGGAACAGGAAAGCAGGACACTCTTTGGGCAGATCAAGGCTGTCGTTCGTATTCTGCTTATGATTTTGATTGTGGTAGTATGGCCGGGTTTTATTGCCCTGACAATCAGATAGATTGCTGCGAGTGTTTACCCAACATACAGCACAAATCCTAAAACATAATGCCGTGTCACTTATCTAGTATTTTTCTCAGCAGCCGCGTGCCAACGCCAATCCACACCTTTAATGGTGTTTTCCCGGCTAGACGACCAGTCATTTATCAGACAGCCTCCCATACTTTGCTGTTATGAAATCAACCGGATTTTGCAAATAATTTGTAATACAGTGCGTTTTTACATCAATAGATAAACAATCATTTCCCATGCTGAGTAACTTACTGAAGAGTATTTTTGGTAGCCGTAACGATCGGTTGGTTAAACAATATTTAAAAATTGTTCGTGCTATCAATGAACTGGAAGCCACCATTTCACCGCTGTCTGACGAAGAATTACGCAATAAAACGGGCGAATTCAAGCAGCGTGTTGCAGATGGCGAGAAGCTGGACCGATTGTTACCAGAAGCATTTGCTGTGGTTAGGGAAGCGGGAAAGCGTGTGCTGGGTATGCGTCACTTTGATGTGCAACTGATTGGTGGCATGGTTCTGCACGAAGGAAAAATTGCCGAGATGCGCACCGGTGAAGGAAAGACCTTGATGGCAACGCTGCCAACCTATCTGAACGCGCTATCCGGCAAAGGTGTGCATATTGTTACCGTCAATGATTACCTGGCCAAGCGAGATGCAGAGTGGATGGGACAGGTTTACCGCTTTCTCGGACTCACTGTGGGAGTAGTGTTGTCGCAAATGCCGCATGAGGAAAAACAGGCTGCTTACGCCGCAGATATCATTTATGGCACGAATAATGAATATGGCTTTGATTACCTGCGTGACAATATGGTGGGACATAACGCCGAGCGTGTTCAGCGTGAGTTGAATTTTGCCATTGTGGACGAAGTTGATTCAATTCTGATTGATGAAGCCCGGACTCCGTTGATTATTTCTGGGATGGCAGAAGGTGATACCGAAATTTATAAGCGTATCGATGTCTTGATTCCTGATCTGATTCGTCAGGAAGATGAAAATGGTCCCGGCGATTACAGCGTGGATGAGAAAACTCAGCAAGTATTACTGAGTGAGGAAGGTTTCGAGCACGCCGAAAGATTATTAAGTGAAGCTGGTTTACTGCCAACTGGATCCAGTTTGTATGATCCGGTAAATATCAGCCTGATTCATCACCTCAATGCTGCTTTGCGTGCCCGGGCGCTATATAACCGCGACCAACACTATGTTGTGCAAAATGGTGAAGTCATTATTGTTGACGAATTTACGGGTCGCCTGATGCCGGGAAGACGATGGTCGGAAGGGTTGCATCAAGCTGTAGAAGCCAAGGAAAACGTTCCTATCCAGAAAGAAAACCAGACTTTGGCTTCCATCACCTTCCAGAATTATTTCCGGATGTATGAAAAACTTGCCGGCATGACCGGTACAGCTGACACGGAAGCATTTGAGTTCCAGCAGATTTACGGACTGGGGACAGTGGTTATACCAACCCATCGCCCGATGGCGCGAGAAGACCGTATGGATCAGGTTTTTCGTACACCCCAGGAAAAATATCAGGCGATCATTGCGGATATCAAGGATTGTTATGAGCGCAGACAGCCTGTTCTAGTAGGTACCACCTCGATCGAAAGCAATGAACTGCTTTCAGCCCTGCTGACAAAGGAAAAATTGCCTCACCAAATTCTTAATGCAAAGCAACATGCCAGAGAAGCCGAGATCATCGCTCAGGCAGGGCAGCCGAAAATGGTGACTATAGCGACCAATATGGCGGGCCGTGGAACGGATATCGTATTGGGTGGCAACCTGGAGCAGGAAGTGAATCTTATTCGGATAGATGAGTCACTTGATGAGAAAACCAAAGCCAAAAAAATAGAAGAAATCCGTCAAAGCTGGCAGGCCAGACATGATGAAGTAATTAAACTGGGCGGATTGCATATTGTAGGCACGGAACGTCATGAATCACGCCGGATTGATAATCAGTTACGTGGCCGTTCCGGTCGGCAGGGTGATCCTGGCTCCAGCCGTTTTTATCTTTCTCTGGAAGATCCGCTTTTGCGAATTTTTTCATCCGATAGAGTCGCGAATATCATGACGCGCCTCAAAATGCCGGAAGGAGAAGCAATTGAACATCCTTGGGTAACACGGGCAATAGAAAATGCCCAAAGAAAGGTTGAAGCTCGAAATTTTGATATTCGCAAGCAATTGCTGGAATACGATGACGTGGCTAATGACCAACGCAAGGTGATTTATCAGCAACGTAATGAACTGCTGAATGCTGAACAGGGTGTTTCAGAAACGATTACTGCCATTCGTGAAAGCGTGGTTAATCAGCTCGTTAATCTTTATATTCCTGAGCAAAGTATTGAAGAACTGTGGGATATTCCGGGTCTGGAAAAGGCGCTATCCAGTGAGTTTCACATAACTATCCCTGTTCAAAAATGGCTAGAGGAAGACAATGAATTGCATGAAGAAAATCTTCGTCAGCGTATCTTGGAATTGGTGAATGCCTATTATCAAGGCAAGGTTGAGCAAGTGGGAATAATGATCATGCATCAATACGAGCGAATGATCATGCTGCATAGTATGGATACGCATTGGCGTGAACACCTTGCAGCTTTGGATCATTTGCGCCAGGGGATACATTTACGCGGGTACGCACAACAAAATCCCAAGCAGGAGTATAAGCGGGAAGCTTTTGAATTGTTTACACGTATGCTTGATGCTATCAAAGCAGATGTAACAAAAATTCTCATGACAGTTCAGATTAGGAGCGAGGAGCAGGTTGAATCTGTTGCAGAAACATCCATGCCAAAAAATCTGGAATACCACCATGATGCTTACAACGAGGTTGATGAAGAGCAGCAATCTCGCGCGGAGAGTCATGAGATCAAACAACAACCATTTGTTCGCAGGGATGAGAAAGTGGGGAGAAATGATCCCTGTCCATGCGGATCTGGAAAAAAATACAAACAATGTCATGGTAAGTTGGGTTAGTTGGCGTTATATCTCATAACCAATCCTTCTTGGTGGCAAGTGTAGATTATGCTAAAATTCACCCGTTTATAAAATTGAAGAGTAAAAGGACTTTGATTTTAGAGTTCTGTTTTTTTTGGCTATTAATTAAATGTATTGCTGGTTGACGAGAAATTAATGAAATGGAATTGTTAGAAAATGACAGATAGTAGTGATGACAAAAAAATGAGCGGTCGGCGCCGATTTTTGCTGGCAGCCACTTCGGTTGCCGGTGTGGTTGCTGGTGCTGGTGTAGCAACGCCATTCTTGCGAAGTATGATGCCTAGTGAACGTGCCAAAGCAGCAGGGGCACCAGTTGAGGTGGATATTAGCAAGCTGGAGCCGGGTATGTTGTTGACAGCTGAATGGCGCGGAAAGGTTGTTTGGGTACTCACGCGCACTTCTGAGATGCTGGATAATCTGAAAAAATTAAACGACCAGTTAGCTGATCCTGATTCGCAGAGAGAGCAGCAGCCTTCTTATGCGCAAAATCCAACTAGATCAATTAAGCCGGAAATATTGGTTGTATTAGGGGTTTGTACACACTTGGGATGTTCGCCGGTGTATCGAAAGGATATAGCTCCTGCTGATTTGGGTTCTGATTGGTTAGGTGGATTCTTTTGTCCTTGCCATGGATCCAAATTTGATTTGGCTGGCCGTGTTTATAAAAGCGTCCCTGCACCTTCCAATTTAGTAGTGCCACCTTATACCTATTTAAGTGATAACCGACTTTTGGTTGGTTCTGACAGCAAAGAGTCCGCCTAAAATGAGTGAACAACAAAATTCAATAATGCAATGGATAGACAAGCGTTTTCCTATGACCGCAACATGGAAAGCGCATTTGTCTGAGTATTACGCCCCCAAGAATTTTAATTTTTGGTATTACTTTGGATCATTGGCGCTGCTTGTGTTAGTTAATCAGCTGCTGACAGGAATTTTTCTAACCATGAATTACAAACCTGATGCAGGCATGGCTTTTGCATCAGTTGAGTACATCATGCGAGATGTGGATTTTGGCTGGCTGATTCGCTATATGCATTCGACGGGTGCTTCCATGTTTTTTGTGGTGGTGTACCTGCATATGTTTCGTGGAATGATGTATGGATCCTATCGGAAGCCCCGTGAATTACTGTGGTTGATTGGTATGGCCATATTTTTTGTTTTGATGAGTATGGCTTTTACCGGATATATTCTCCCTTGGGGTCAAATGTCTTACTGGGGAGCGCAGGTGATTGTTAGTATGTTTGGAGCTATTCCAGTCATAGGAGATACATTATCCAACTGGATTCTGGGCGATTTTATGTTGTCAGATGCTGCCCTGAATAGATTCTTTGCTTACCATGTGGTTACTTTGCCTGTACTAATAGTGGTTCTGGTTTTTGTGCATATTATTGCATTGCATGAGACTGGTTCTAATAACCCGGATGGTATCGAGATCAAAGCTAATAAAGATCCTCGTACAGGAATACCGGTCGATGGCATCCCATTTCATCCGTATTACACGGTAAAAGATATTTTTGGAGTTGTTGGATTTTTAATTGTATTTTGTGGAATTATTTTCTTTGCACCAGAGATGGGTGGATATTTTCTGGAAGATAATAATTTTATTCCAGCCAACCCTTTGCATACTCCGGATCATATTGCACCAGTTTGGTATTTCACTCCTTATTATTCGATGTTACGTGCTGTTACAGTGAATTTTCTTGGAGTGGATGCTAAGTTGTGGGGGGTGATTTTAATGGCGGCCTCGGTTGTTGTCTTTTGCTTCTTGCCATGGTTGGATCGCAGCCCAGTTAAATCCATCCGTTATAAAGGTCCATATTTTAAATTTGCTTTGACTTTATTTGTGATCAGTTTTTTTGTTTTAGGATGGTTGGGAACAAAATCTCCTACTCCGTTGTATACATTGCTGGCACAAATCTTTACTGTAATTTATTTTGCTTTTTTTCTCCTGATGCCGTGGTATAGCAAAATAGATAAAACTAAACCAGAACCAAAGAATGTTACAAAATGAGAATGATAAAATTTTTACTACTAGCTGTATTGTTGGTTCCATATATCGCTTACTCTTCAAGTGAGGAAGTTAAGCTTGATAAAGCTCCTATTGATAAAGCAGATAAGGAATCATTAAAGCGTGGAGCAAAGAGTTTTGTGGAGTATTGTCTTACTTGTCACGGTGCAAATTTTATGCGTTATAACCGTCATCAAGATATAGGTATGAGTGATGACGATATCCGCACCAACCTTATCCGTACTGGACAAAAGACGGGTGGTCTCATGGAAGCCGCAATGAGAAAAAAAGAGGCAGAGGAATGGTTTGGTGTGGTTCCGCCTGATCTTTCGGTCATTGCCCGAGCTCGTGGAGCGGATTGGTTGTACACATATTTGCGAACTTTTTACCAAGATACTTCTACTTATAGTGGCTGGAATAATCTGATTTTTGATAAAGTTGCAATGCCACATGTTTTACATAATTTGCAAGGGTGGCAAGTGCTTGAATCAGGTACTAAAAATTTAGTACAAGCTAAGCCTGGTCTTATGACGAAGGAAGAATATGATAGTTTTGTGGCTGATTTGGTAAACTACATGGTCTATTTGGGAGAGCCGCATGCTCATTATCGTAAGGAGCTTGGAGCTATCGTCTTATTTTTCCTGTTTGGCATGCTGGGTTTAACTTATTTACTCAAGAAAGAATATTGGACAGATATTCATTAAGGTTTTTTATTAAGATAATTCCTACGCAGTTTTTTGGTTGATTTGAAGTAATGATGACATTGTATTCAACGGCAACTTGTCTTTTTAGTCATCGGTGCCGTATTGTCTTGCATGAAAAAGATATGGATTTTCAGGTTGTTGATGTTGATCCTAACAATATTCCTGAAGATATTGCTGTGATTAGTTCATACAGCAAGGTGCCAATTTTGGTCGAGCGGGATTTGGTACTGCATGAGGCAAACATAATCAATGAATATATTGATGATCGTTTTCCCCACCCGCAGTTGATGCCTGCGGAACCGGTAATGCGTGCCCGTGCAAGGCTATTATTGCATCGTTTTGAGAAAGAGCTTTTCTGTCATATAGAATCTCTGGAGCAAGGAGATCAAAAAATAGCAGACAAAGTACGCGCAGAGATAGTGAGCGGGTTAGCTATGATTGCTCCTGTCTTTGACAAGCAGAAATATATGCTTGGAGATGAATACACTATGTTGGACGTAGCAATTGCTCCCCTATTGTGGAGACTGGATCACTATAATATCAAGTTACCTAAGCAAGCTGCATCTTTATTAAAGTATGCAGAACGACTTTTTAGTAGACCTTTATTTATTGATGCATTAACACCTTCCGAGAAGTTAATGCGTAAATAACTGGTATATTTTTATCATCCTTCGATAGATATTGATTCAGCAGGTAACCAAGGTAAATCATTTTTTAACGTAATAAAGCTGTTTTGGTTTTTGTGCCGGCATAGCTCAGTTGGTAGAGCAGCTGATTTGTAATCAGAAGGTCCCGAGTTCAACTCTTGGTGTCGGCACCATTAAATCAATGATTTACGTAATCATTCTTTAGTTTTGTATTGTCCCTGTCCCTGCCTCTGTTTTTGTAACTATTAATAAATTTTACCACTCATTTCTTCAGCGTATTTGGCTAGGTGATCGCTGGAAAGGTGAGCGTAACGCCTGACCATATTGGCTGATTCCCAGCTGCCAAGTTCCTGCAGTGCATGTAATGGTGTATCGACTTGAATATGCCAGCTTGCCTATGCGTGGCGCGTAGATCGTGCCAACGGGAATTCTCGATACCAGCCTGTTTATGCGCTACGGAAAGCATTTATCACGCGAACCCCCTTGTAGGTGAATACGTTGGGTTTCGTGTTGTCCTATCTGTTCCTTCATGATTTGGACTGCTGTTATTGAGGGTGGTATTGCTTTCCTTGTCTTCACCTGATCCGGGTGGATCCATGCGCACACACATTTCCAAATCAACTTGTGCCCATGTTAGGTTTGTGACGTTTGTGGCCGAATCTACCAATGAGGGTAAATGGAAGTCGTTGGAAACATTTTTGCCAAATAAAACAAACAAAAAAGCTATTTTTTGAGTTTGCTATGATGGCAAAACTCACTGCCATACAGACAACAAAACAAACTTACGGATATTGTTCGCTGAATAACCCGGTGACTGGTAGTTTGAGGTCACGCAGATGGGTGTGAATTACAGGCAATGTGCTTGAGGCCGCAGATCTCAGTTTTTTGCATGAATGATGCGTGTGTCGTGCAAGAGAGATTGATTATCTGTTTGAATGTAGCGGACAGTTTCTTTGTTACGTTTTCCTTTTAACTCAAGTTGGAAGGCTTTGCTAAACCTGATTTCAGGGTGATCGGCAAGCGTGATGGTCTTGTATAGTGTTTCGCTAACCAGGATTGCTCCGGGTCCACAATTTTTCTCGAGCCGGGCGGCTGTGTTAACGGCATCGCCGATTGTTGTCCAGTCCAGTCTGTCCGCAGAGCCGACATTGCCAATTACCACCTTTCCCCAGTGGATACCAATGCGCAAAAGTAGCAAATCTTTTCCGGCACGCATTCTCAGATTATTGAAGTCATAGGAATGTTTGTGGATTTCCAGTGCAGCCAGTACGGCTTTGTGAGGTTCTTTGAACAGTGCCATGACACAATCGCCCATGAACTTGTCGATAATGCCGTCATGTTGCCTGACAGCTTTTGTGATTCTGCCAAGTATGAGGTTGAGCGTATGAATCACGGATTCTTCTTTTTCATTGTTTTCCACATAGCTGGTAAACCCGGCAATATCGCAAAACAGGATGGCAAGCCAGCATTCTTCGTTGGGAAGTGCATTTCCCCCCAGTCGCACAACTTCCCTGGCTTTTTGCTCGATCAGTTGAGGGACGTAGTTGCGGGTAATGTTATGCACGCGGGCTTCATTGAGAATGGAGCCTTCGGCCAGTGTATGAGTCGTCTTGAGATCCAGTGAAACAACTTGCCACAGTGTGTGGATAGTCATGTCGTGATGGCGGTAGCCACTGACATTGAATAGTATTGACAGGCTGTTGTCATGGGGCATCCTGATGCGGATCCGATAATTTTCGAACAGTCCATCTTCCGATTCCAGAGCGAGCCCCCACAGTACATCATTGTAAAAATGGCCAGGAATGACGTTGGAGAGCGCGTGTGTTGAAGCGGGTGTGACTTCCAGTTTCAGATTATCAAGAATTGCGGGAGAAATTGACAGGATATCGCCAGCGCTGGAAAAAACCATGATGCCGTGACCCAGTTTGCAGAAGATAGCTTGGGCTTTATCCGATTCTTCTATTTGGGACAAAAGCTGGGAATGGCTTGTTTGTGCCTGGTGATGAGGGTGTTTTGCCATATTCCGCATGATTCTGGCGCTGCAGTATTCACTGGTGCCCTCATTTTTAGCTAGTCTAATGAGTGTGAAACCGATCGCTTTTGCAAGTTTATTATCGAGATAGGTGCTGCTATCGCAACTTTCGGGGTAGTCGATTTGTAATAGGGTATCTTTTTCCCTGGGGAAGGTCAGTGTGATCTGGAAATGATGTTTTTTGCAAAATTGCTCGATATTCCGGTCGCCATGCGTGCTTAACTGTTTTGCAAGAGTTCATCGAACATGCTGTCCTTGTTGGTTATATCAAGGCTTAGATCTCTTTCGATTGCCAGATGGAAAGCGTGACGATGCATGGTTTTGATCATGTTTGTTATCACCTTGTGCAGCAGGAGCAAGGTGGAATCGAGCAGACGCAGGCATTGCAGCCGTTCCAGTGTATTTGTTACTTCCTGTTCCAGTTCTTGCCAACTATTATGTTCAAGCGAGGTGATAACGATGGAGCGAGCAGGTGTGCCTGGATCCGGTTCAGTGGAGTTAGCTGTGATCATGGGCGCAGAACTGATAGATTTCATCATTCGTCAATTGTTTGAAAAAGGCTTCATCCAGTAGCTGTTCGGTAAATTCTTCAGTTAATCCGTAATCCAGCAGCTTCTTATTGCGAAGATCGGGCTCGTAAGGATTTGCACCAATTCCGGCACCTTTGATCAGGCTGTTGGCAATGGCAAGCCAGAGCAGGATTTTGTTTTCAGTTTGCACGGGTGATATCTGATCAAGATCTGTGCCGGTATAAAGTTGAAATTGGGGAGGGAGCTTCCATTCCCTGACAGCTTCCACGCCAATCAGGTAATGATCCGTTCCCAGAAATTTTTGTTCTGCTTCGCTGCTTGGACAATTGGTTTCCAGGGAATAGATCAGAGCATCCATATATTCCTTGCGTGCATGGGTGAAAAGTAACACTTTGCCGATATCGTGAACCAGTCCAGCTACAAAGGCTTCTTCACAATCCTCCGGTTTTCCCAATTCAGAGCAGATGGCATGACTGGCAATGGCAGTCAATAGAGAGTGTTGCCAAATATGTTTGCAAATCAGCATATTTTTGGTTTTGGAAAAAACAGAACGCGAGAAAGCCAATATAACCAGTGAGCGGATGATATTGATGCCTAGCAAACTAACTGCGATAGGCAGCGTTCTGATCGGTTGGCTGCGATTGTAAATAGGGGAGTTTGCTACTCTGAGAATAAAAGCCGCGACGGTCTGGTCAGCACGCAACAAACGATCCATTTCCCTGAAACAGTTTGGAGATTCCTCATCAATCTCGATGATTCTGGAAATGATTTCCGGCTGAGTGGATTTTATGGTTTTGTAGTCAATGACACATTGATTCATGGCTTATGATTGCCAAAAAATTATTCGAAGATTGTTATAAATTAAAACAACGGCATTGGATGGCAGTACTTGACTGGCATTTCTTCGGTTTCTTTGAACTGTCATTGTTGGTTCGGTTTTTAAATCAATCCCAATCCGGAAAAATATGAATGCGAGAACGCCATTTTAGTGTAAATATTCCTGTCTGTTTCTATCCACCCTTTTGCAAAGCATGCCTGGAGTTTCATGGCAACTTTTAAATTCTGTGGTTATAGCCGGATTTTATCGTGGCATATATTCTGTTCAAATTGCTCGTTTGGTATTTCATTGAAAGGGTTTTTCAAGGAGGAATATTGGTAACTTATTGGAAACATTGCGGTAAAACAAATTATTGTTTTTGTGGATGTCAATCCTTGTTATAATGGCGTGCATATTTAGATGGGTGGGCTGGTTAGCCCATTTTTTATTTGTGGTGGGGTTATGTCATTGTTTGAGTTGCTCGAACCAACGATTGTCGGCATGGGGTATGAACTGGTCGATATTGAGCAGTCTACTCCGGGAAGATTGTTGCGAGTGTTTGTGGATAAAAAGGAAGGATCGATAACGCTGGATGATTGTGTCGCTATCAGTAATCATTTAAGCCAGTTGCTGGCTGTCGAAAATATTGATTACAACCGGCTTGAAGTTTCTTCACCGGGCTTGGATAGACCTTTGAAAAAAAAGGCTGACTTTGTGCGATATATCGGGGAATTAGCTAAGGTAAAAATAAGAATTCCCCTGCAAGGTCAAAGAAATTTTGTTGGGGTGTTGGCAGAAGTGGATGATGAAGCTTTGACATTAAGTGTGGATGGCAAGTTGGTGCGAGTGGATTTCGGGAACCTGGATAAGGCTCGATTAGTACCAAAATTGTAATTGTGATGGATAAATGGCGCGTTTAAGGTTGAAAAATAAGGCTGGAGGAATATGAGCCGCGAGATTTTACTGTTGGTCAATGCTTTGGCACATGAAAAAAATGTGGATAAAAACATCGTTTTTACCGCGCTTGAAATGGCGTTGGCTTCTGCTGCCAAGAAGCATGCCCGGGATGATATTGATGTGCATGTTTCAATAGACCGGGATACAGGTGCATTTCATTGTTTTCGCAGATGGTTGATTGTTGAGGAAGTGCTGGAATCACCAGAGCGGCAAATCGCATTGAGTGAGGCTTTAAAGAAAAATCCACAATCTGTTTTGGGCGAATATGTCGAAGAGCCAATGGAGGAAGTCACCTTTGACCGGATTGGTGCCCAGGCAGCCAAACAGGTTATTTTTCAAAAAATACGCGATGCAGAGCGCGAGCAGAATTTGAATGATTTTCTTGATCGCGGAGAATATCTGATCAATGGCGTGATCAAGCGTATGGATCGTGGTAATGCAATTATCGAATTTGGCAAGATTGAAGCAATTTTGCCGCGCGACCAGATGATTTCATATGAAAACTTGAGAATGGGAGATCGTGTTCGTGCCTATTTGCTCAGGGTTGATCGTTCCGTGAGAGGGCCGCAGCTGGTTTTATCCAGGACCTCACCGGCTTTCCTGATCAAGTTGTTTGAGCTGGAAGTGCCCGAAATAGAAGAAGGAATTCTGGAGATCAAGGCGGCAGCCAGAGATCCGGGTTCCAGGGCGAAAATTGCTGTTAAATCAAATGATAGTCGTGTGGATCCTGTTGGTACCTGTGTGGGAATGCGCGGTTCAAGGGTGCAGGCTGTTACCAGTGAGCTTGCTGGCGAGCGAATAGATATTATTCAGTGGTCGGATGAGCAGGCTACATTTGTTGTGAATGCGTTGGCGCCTGCTGTGATCAGCAGTATCGTGGTGGACGAAGACAAACACAGCATGGATATAGTGGTGGATGAGGAAAATCTGGCTCAGGCGATCGGGCGAGGAGGTCAAAATGTTCGCCTGGCATCGGAATTGACCGGTTGGCAACTTAATATCATGTCAGTGGAGGAATCCCAGGAAAAAACGGTAGAGGAAGCAACTTCGATTTGCGAATTGTTTATGGAGAAGCTTGATGTGGACGAAGACGTCGGGCGTATTCTGGTCGAAGAGGGTTTTTCTACTTTGGAAGAGGTTGCGTATATCCCGATTGAAGAAATGCTGGAAATCGAAGAGTTCGATCGTGAGACAATTGAGGAGTTACGCAATCGTGCCCGGAATGCTTTGCTGACAGACGCAATCGTAACGGAAGAAAAAATTAGCCATGCTTCGGAAGCATTGCTGGCTCTGGAGGGTATGGATATGGATCTGGTACGCGAACTCACAGCGAAGGGAATCAATACGCAGGAAGAATTGGCCGACTTGGCTGCAGATGATCTGGTCGAATTGACCGGCATAGATTTTGATCGCGCGAGTAAGATTATTATCAAAGCACGTGAACCGTGGTTTGCATGATTTTCAGGATCGTAAGAAATAAAACAGGAAATGATTACGAATTTTCGGATTTTTGTTGGATTTGAAGTAAAAGGTTGCTGATGACTCAAATGACTGTAGAGCAATTTGCGCATGATCTGGGTATGCTGCCCAATTTGTTGCTGGAGCAACTTCAAGCTGCTGGAGTAGGCAAAGTATCAGCAGCAGATGTTGTGACAGAACAAGACAAGGCTCAGCTTCTTGATTATTTGCGTAAATCGCATGGAAGCAGTGGATCAAGAACAAAAATCACGCTTGCGCGTAAACAAACGACCGAGATAAAGCATGCGGATAGTGCCGGCAGACCAAGGACTATCGAAGTCAAGGTCAGAAAAAAACGGGTGCTGACCAAACAGGATGAGCCTGAAGCAGCTGAGAAAAAAATGGATGAAGAATCTTCGTCTGTAAAAACTGCGATTATTCCTGAGATAGCTGCAGTAAGACCGATCATTGATGCCGAGCAAATGGCTTTACGTGCTGAAGAAGCGCGAAAAAGATCGGAATTGATTGCGCGCCAGGCTGCAGAATTGAAAGAAAAACAGGAAAAACGAAGACAGCAGATGGCGGCCCAGGTTGAAAGTAAAAAAGAAGCCACCCCGGCCGAGCAACCTGATGTGCAGATTGTGGCAACCGTGCCAGAGGTTGCGACTGAAAATCAATCGCAGCATGAAAAACCAAAAGTTGCAGCTACTCCGGCAAGCCCAACGGCGACAACAACCAAACCCCCAGCTTCGCCAAAACCGGTAGTTAAGCCAGAAGATAAGGGTGATAAGAAAAAGAAGCAAACCAGACAACAGGATGCCTGGAAAGACGAGCCCGTCAAACGTCGTGAGTCGAAAGCTCGAGGTGACCTGTCCGGAGGACAGGAATGGCGGATGCGCAAGGATAAACACGGCAAACATAAACCGGATGAATTCCAGTCGCAACATGCATTCTCGGTACCCACCGAACCAGTTGTTCATGAAGTTTTAATTCCTGAAACCATTTCAGTGGCAGCGCTGGCGCAAAAAATGGCCGTCAAGGCAGCTGAAGTCATCAAATTGTTGATGAAAATGGGCAGCATGGTGACGATCAATCAGATGCTTGATCAGGAAACCGCGATGCTTGTTGTCGAAGAAATGGGGCACGTCGCTAAGGTTGCAGCTCCGGATAACCCTGAATCCTTTCTGGAAGATGTGGATGTTTCTTCAAGCGAGGCCAAAATGGAGCCGCGTGCGCCTGTGGTAACGGTGATGGGGCATGTAGATCATGGCAAGACATCATTGCTCGACTATATCCGCAGAACCCGTGTTGCAGGAGGGGAGGCGGGTGGTATTACCCAGCATATTGGTGCTTACCACGTCGAAACTTCGCGTGGAATGATCACGTTTCTTGACACACCAGGCCATGAAGCATTTACCGCGATGCGGGCACGTGGCGCCAAAATTACCGATATAGTCATACTGGTGGTAGCTGCGGATGATGGGGTGATGCCGCAGACAATCGAAGCCATTCACCATGCCAAGGCCGCCAAAATACCTGTCGTAGTGGCTGTCAATAAAATGGACAAACCTGAAGCCAATTTTGAGCGTATCAAACAGGAGCTCGTCAATCATGGTGTTGTGCCAGAAGATTGGGGAGGGGATGCCATGTTCATTGGTGTTTCTGCAAAAACCGGCTTAGGGATAGATGAGTTACTGGAGGCTGTTTTATTACAGGCTGAAGTGCTGGAGTTAAAGGCAGTTCAGGATGCACCAGCCAAGGGTGTGGTAATCGAGTCGCGACTGGATAAGGGGCGTGGTCCGGTTGCAACAGTATTAGTGCAATCCGGTACTCTGAGGCGTGGCGATGTCGTCTTGACTGGAGCAGTATTCGGAAAAATCAGAGCTATGCTGGATGAACGGGGTAAATCGGTCGGCGAGGCAGGTACTTCGATTCCTGTTGAAATTCAGGGATTATCAGAGGTTGCAGGTGCCGGAGAAGTATTCATAGCGCTGGATGATGAACGCAAAGCTCGCGAAGTTGCTCTTTTCCGTCAGGGTAAATTCCGTGATGTGCGGCTGGATAAGCTGCAAGTAGCCAAAATGGAAGATGCATTTGGCCAACAAGGGGATGTCAATACGCTCAATTTGATTATCAAGGCAGATGTACAGGGGTCTTGCGAGGCATTGGCATACGCACTAAAGAAACTGGAAACCGACGAGGTGAAAATCAACATTGTGCATAGTGGCGTGGGTGCAATTATTGAATCTGACATCAACTTGGCTCTTGCATCCAAGGCGGTCGTTATCGGGTTTAACTGTCGCGCCGATCTGGGAGCGCGCAAGTTGATCGCCTCTACCGGGGTGGATGTACGATATTACAACATCATCTATGAAGCAGTTGATGAAGTTAAGAAAGCTTTATCAGGAATGATGTCGCCGGATCGTAAAGAAAAGATCCTGGGGCTGGTTGATATTCGTGAAATCTATCGTATATCCAAAGTTGGAGTTGTGGCTGGTTGTTATGTGTTGGAAGGGCTGATCAGGCGTGATGCTTTGATCAGGGTGTTACGTGACGGTGTGGTCATTCATAGCGGTAGTCTGGATTCATTGAAGCGATTCAAGGATGATATCCGCGAAGTGAAAGCTGGTTTTGAATGTGGTCTTTCTCTGAAAAACTACAATGATATCCAACAGGGCGATCAGATTGAAGCGTATGAGATCGTTGAAACAGCTCGTGTATTGTGATGTGGAACATGCAATGAAATGAGCGGTTTCCCGAATTGGGAAGAAGGGGGTAATCATGTCCAAAGATTTTTCGCGTACTGTACGGGTGGCTGACCAGATTCAGCGGGAATTGGCCTTGTTGATTCAGAATGAGATCATGGATCCGAGAGTGGGTATGGTGACGTTAACCGGGGTCGAGGTCACACGTGATTATGCCTATGCCAAGGTTTTTTTTACCACGTTGGGAAGCGCCGAGAACATCCGGATTGCTGAAGAGGGGTTGAAGCACGCGGCTGGTTTCTTGCGGAGCCAGCTGGCTGGAAAAATCAGATTGAGAGTGATTCCGCAGTTGCAGTTTGTTTATGATGAGTCAGTGGAACGCGGTATGAAACTCTCCCAGCTGATTGATGAAGCCGTGGGTAAATTCAATCCCGGGAGTTGAGTATCCGGATCCCGCGCCAATTTTATGACCCAATCGGTTAAAAGGTCTGCTCTGTCTCAATCTGTTCATATCAGCGGAGTTTTGTTGCTCAACAAACCTTCCGGCATTTCGTCCAATCGGGCACTCCAGGTCAGCAAACGTTTATTATCGGCAGCCAAGGCGGGGCATACCGGTACGCTGGATCCAATGGCACAAGGGTTGTTGCCAATCTGCCTTGGTGAGGCTACCAAGTTTTCTTCGGCTTTGTTGAGTGTGGATAAGACTTACGTGGCCTCCCTCAGGCTCGGTTATCTTAGCAATACAGGAGATGCCGAGGGTGAAATCAGGCATGTGGCTGATTCTGGTATTTGTCCACCTGGTTACGAGCAAGTAACTCGGACTCTGCAAACCTTTCTTGGCCGATCGAATCAAATTCCACCCATGTTCAGCGCACTCAAACAAAATGGCAAGCCGCTTTATCGCTATGCGCGAGAAGGGATTACGCTGGAGCGCAAAGCACGGGAAATTTTTATTCATGCCTTGTCACTTGATAACTTATCAGGATCTGAACTGAAAATTATAGTTCGGTGCAGTTCGGGTACTTATATCCGGACACTCGCCGAGGATATAGGTAAGGCGCTTGGTTGTGGTGGCGCTTACCTTACGGCACTTGTTCGTACCGGTGTGGGTCATTTTGATCTTTCACAGGCTTTTAACCTGGATCAGATTGAATCCGAACTCCCCGCGAGCCGTCATGCGTTTTTACGTCCGACGGACAGTCTTTTGAATGATATTCCCTCCATGACATTTGATGATGGTGAGACATTGTGTTTGCGACAAGGGCAAACAATCAGGAAAAACATGACTCATTACGGCTTTCCGACTAATACCAAAATCAGGATGTATGATAGCCGGAATATTTTTCTCGGTCTTGGCGAGTGGGTCGATTCCGGAATTATCATGCCTAAACGGATGATTGTGCTACATGAAGTAACCATGAGTGCCGCAAGCAATTCGTCTGATCTGCGGTAAATTCCGAAGAGATTTTTATTGTCGGTAGACTGGCAGAGATACCAAGAGAACGGCAATACGCTATAATCCCCTGTTTTCATAATCACTGATTGCGATGCTGACAGCCAAGAATCTGGAATGTATACGGGGCGAACACAGGCTCTTCAGTGACGTGTCTTTTTCAGTGAATCCCGGTGAGTTGATGTTTGTGGGTGGCCCCAATGGGAGTGGCAAGACCAGTTTACTCAGGTTGTTATGCGGATTGTCATCGCCGGATGGCGGTGAAATTTGCTGGAATGGGACAAATATCCGTGAATTGGATGGCGAATACCGTCGCACAATGACCTATTTGGGTCATCTGGGCGGCATCAAGGATGATCTGACTGCAATTGAGAATTTACGCATATCCTGTGCTTTGGCTGATTGTGAAATTAGTGAAGATCAGGCAATGGATGCACTGGGACAAATTGGGTTGGGCGGTCGTGAAATGTTGCCAGCCAAAGTGTTATCACAGGGACAACGCAGAAGGGTTGCCTTGGCCCGCTTGCTGGTGGTTCGATCCAGGTTGTGGATCCTGGATGAACCCCTGACCGCATTGGATGTTGCAGCCGTGGAGTTAATAAAGAGAATATTGGAGCACAGCCTGTCAAAAGGAGGCATGGTCGTTATGACCACCCACCAAGAGATTGTGATGACTGCTGCTGCTGTTCATCACCTAACTTTGTCCTGATTTAATATGATCTGGTGGATAATTAAACGGGATTTATTGCTGGCGATGCGCCGGCGTTCTGATGTGCTGACAACACTGTTCTTTTTTATCAGAGTTGTTAGTCTTTTTCCGCTGGGAGTTGGGCCTGAGGCAAGTTTGTTGCGGGTAATGGCATCTGGTGTGTTATGGGTTGCAGCTCTGCTGGCATCGATGTTGTCACTAGGCCGGATATTTTCCAGTGATTATGCGGATGGTACTTTGGAGCAGATGTTGCTTTCTCCAGTCTCACTACCAGCTTTGGTAACGGGAAAAACAATATCCCATTGGCTGGTTACCGGAGTTCCACTTGTTTTGATGGCACCTGTATTGGGTATCCAATACGATCTTCCAATGGAAGCGCTGAAAGTGTTGACACTTTCCTTGTTGCTGGGAACGCCAGTACTCAGCCTGATCGGCGCTATTGGTGCTGCGTTAACACTGGGGTTAAGAGGAGGGGGGGTGCTGATATCGATACTGGTTTTGCCTCTCTATATTCCCGTGTTGATTTTTGGGGCGGGTGCTGTCGAGGCGAGTACAGCAGGAATGGGATCTGGAGCACATTTTTCAATACTAGGTGCTTTTTTACTGGTATCTATCGTTTTTTCACCTTGGGCAACTGCTGCGTCACTCCGCATTTCCATGGGATAAACAAAAAATATAACAGGAAATAATAAGCCAGGATGTACCCCTGGCAGAATAAATACAGGTAGTTTCATTTGCCGAGTTAATTCAGAGAGATCATTCAGAATATGACAATCAATTGGTTTAAATATGCCTCTCCTGCCAGTTTTTATTTCTTGGCGGGCAGGATGATTCCCTATTTTTCTATAGCGGCAATCATCTTTTTGATCGTGGGTTTATACATTGCTTTCTTTTCTGCGCCGACTGATTTTCAACAGGGTGAAGCCTATCGGATTATTTTTGTTCACGTACCAGCTGCCTGGATGTCAATGTTTCTATATCTTGTCATGGCATTCTGGGCCGGAATAGGACTGGCATTTACTACCCGGCTTTCATCCATGGTGGCAAGCGCTATAGCTCCAACTGGTGCTATGTTTGCGTTCCTTGCTCTGTGGACAGGTGCCTGGTGGGGTAAGCCGATGTGGGGCACATGGTGGGTTTGGGACGCTCGTCTGACATCCGAGTTAATTTTATTCTTTTTATATATTGGTTTTATGTCATTGCAGGCTGCAATTGATGACCCAAGGCGTGCAGATAAAGCTGGGGCTGTTATTGCACTGGTTGGCGTGGTCAACGTACCAATCATTTATTTCTCGGTTCAGTGGTGGAATACGTTGCATCAGGGTGCTTCGGTTAGCCTAGTTCAATCACCTAAAATGGCAACTGCCATGTTGTCAGGTATGTTGATTATGGCGCTGGCAGCGTGGATGTATTCGATTGTAACGATCTTGATTCGAACACGACTTATTATTCTGGAGCGTGAGCGCCATACAGCGTGGGTATCGGAGTTGAAAGAAGGAGTATTGGAATGAAATGGGAAAGTATGTCTGACTTCTTTGCCATGGGAGGGTATGGTCTCTATGTATGGGGATCTTATTTGGTTGCGATGCTATGCATAATTGGTGAAATTGTATTGATTCGTATTCGTAAACGAACTTTATACAAACATCTTGGTCTAAGAAGAAAATCAATTTTGCGAGGAGAGAAATGAAACCGCGTCATAAAAAAATAACTGTAATTGCGTTAAGTGTCAGCGCATTGGCAATTGCTGTTGTGCTGGTGCTGAATGCGTTTCAGAGTAATCTGGTTTTTTTCTTTAGTCCTAGTCAGGTAGCAGCCAAGGAAGCGCCTATTGGAAAAAATTTCCGGATTGGTGGTTTGGTAGAAGAAGGCTCGTTGAGGCGTGAAGGAGATGGTACAACCATGAAGTTTGCCATAACCGATACAGCTGAAGTTATTAGAGTGGTTTATACAGGCATACTTCCTGATCTTTTCAAAGAGGGGAAAGGTGTTGTGGCACAGGGAAAGATAGCGGATGACGGCATTTTTTATGCGGATGAGGTACTCGCCAAACACGATGAAAATTATATGCCGCCTGAAGCTGCCAGTGCTTTGGAGCAAGCGGCTAAAGCACAAAAAACTTCGCTTACACAATGAGTATATTTATTTGGTAATTTAATAAGGAATAACTTTAAGCCATGATTCCTGAACTTGGTAACTTTGCTCTCATACTTGGAATGCTGCTAGCTTTAATCCAGGGAACACTACCTATTATTGGTGCAACACGAGGTATACCCTCTTGGATCGCATTGGCGCGCCCAGTTACACAAGGGCAATTCGTGTTTGTTGCCATTGCTTTTAGCTGTCTTGCCTATTCGTTTGTAAATAATGATTTTTCTGTATTGAATGTGGCTTCACATTCGAATTCCGATCTTCCGCTGCATTTTCGCTTTGCTGCTACCTGGGGATCTCACGAAGGTTCATTGTTGTTATGGGTAACCATGCTTGCTGGATGGTCCGTGGCAGTCAGTGTTTTCAGCCGTCAGCTGCCGGATGATATGGTGGCCCGTGTTCTGGGTGTATTGGGATTGGTGAGTGCTGGTTTTTTAATGTTTCTTTTATTTACTTCCAATCCCTTTGATAGATTATTACCTGCTGCAATTGAAGGAAATGACCTTAATCCATTATTGCAGGACCCAGGAATGGTCATGCACCCACCCATGCTCTACATGGGGGATGTCGGTTTTTCAGTTGCTTTTGCATTTGCGATTGCTGCGCTACTTAATGGCCAACTGGATGCGGCCTGGGCACGGTGGTCCAGACCATGGACCGTTGTTGCTTGGATTTTTCTAACCATCGGTATTATGTTTGGCAGCTGGTGGGCATACTATGAACTAGGATGGGGTGGCTGGTGGTTCTGGGATCCGGTTGAAAATGCATCATTCATGCCTTGGCTGGTGGGTACTGCGCTGATACATTCATTGGCCGTGACCGAAAAACGGGGAAGCTTTAAAAGCTGGACTGTTTTGTTGGCCATTACAGCCTTTTCATTGAGCCTGCTGGGGACATTTCTTGTTCGTTCTGGTGTTTTAACTTCTGTACATGCATTTGCGACAGATCCGGCACGAGGAATATTTATCTTGACTTATCTCTCGGTGGTTGTGGGTTGCTCGTTGACATTGTTTGCGTGGCGCGCATCAAAAGTTGGTCTTGGTGGTAATTTTGAGATTGTCTCGCGTGAAACCACATTGCTTGCTAATAATGTATTGCTTCTGGTAGCCGCTGGCAGTGTGTTATTGGGCACACTGTATCCTCTCTTGGTTGATGCGCTGGATCTGGGAAAAATTTCCGTTGGCCCTCCCTATTTTGAGGCTGTTTTTGTGCCTCTGATGGCACCGGCAATTTTTCTAATCGGGTTGGGGCCGGTCGCCCGCTGGAAAGCCAGTTTGCCAGCTCTGGCCGTATTACTGAGATGGGCATTCGTGGTGAGTATGATTGCGGCAGGATCATGCCGTTCATCATGGGTGAGTGGAACCTATGGTCAGTTTGGATTGCTTCTGGCTTTCTGGGTCATAGCCAGTATATTCGTCAGCATTAGCCATCGGTCCGAAACAGTGGTGAAGATGGTTATTTACCAGGCTGGCAAAACAGCCAAGGGTTATTACGGTATGCACTGTGCACATTTGGCATTGCGGTGTTCATCATCGGTGTGACGCTGGTCAATGGTTATGAAACCGAGAAAGATGTGCGGATGGGTTGGTAGTACCGTGACACTCAAGGAATACACTTTCCAGTTTAATGGAACCAAATCGGTTGTCGGCCCTAATTACAATGCATCCCAGGGACAGATCGAGGTGTTCCGGGAAGGTAAAAATAAGCGAGTTGCAGTCGAGAAAGAACCTATACCGCATCAGGTATGCCTATGACTGAGGCGGCAGTTGACTTCGGGCTGTTGCGTGATTTGTATGTGGCACTGGGTGAGCCGTTGGAAAATGGTGCCTGGATAGTTCGTGTCTATCACAAACCTTTGTTAACTGGATATGGCTGGGTTGTGTTATGTTGATGGCTTTAGGTGGAGCACTGGCTGCCAGTGATCGGCGTTATCGTCTCCGCAATTGGCAAGAAATCGAGGAATAAGGCGGCTTCAGGACTAATAGCGCCAGAAGCTGCTACATACCGACCGGGAGCATAGTTACCAGTTCAGTTATCCTCTCGGAGGAAGGTGGTAAGGTATGATGCGATTTTTGCTGCCTCTCGCGGCATTTGTAGTGCTGGTGATATTTTTGGGAATTGGCCTGACGTTAAACCCGCGTCAGGTTCCTTCCCCATTGGTGGATAAACCCGCACCACCATTCCGTTTACAACAACTCTACGATACTACCAAGACACTCTCATCCGAGGAAAATCTTGGGAAAGTATGGATGCTGAATGTCTGGGCTTCATGGTGTGTCGCCTGTCGTGATGAGCATCCTGTGCTGGTTGAGCTTTCAAAACTTGGGATTGTGCCTATTTATGGTCTGAATTATAAGGATCAGCGCGATACCGCCATGCAGTGGCTCAAACAGTTTGGTAATCCCTATGAAGTCAGTATCGTTGATGCGGATGGAAAAGTTGGAATTAACTATGGTGTTTACGGCGTGCCGGAGACCTATGTAATTGATAAACAGGGAATCATTAGATACAAGCACATTGGTCCGGTAACAGTGGAATCCCTCAAAAATAAAATTATTCCTTTAATCAAGGAACTGAAAGGTTGAACAGGTCGCGATGGCACAGTTGATAAATAAAAAAGCTAATTCTTTAAAACGTTATTTGATGGTATTGATTCTGTCCCTGTTTTCGTTGCAGGGATATGCGAATGAGGCAGTACCTGTTGCCGAGGATCCTGAACTTGAGAAACGATTGGTGAATCTGGCAGAAAATCTGCGCTGTCTTGTATGTCAAAACGAATCACTGGCGGCCTCCCGTGCTGATTTTGCCAATGATATGAGGCGTGAAATCCGGGAACAGATGCGGATGAACAAAAGTGATGATGAAATCGTGGAATTTCTGGTTGCGCGTTACGGCGATTTCATACTTTTTAATCCGCCTTTTAAATCAACGACCTGGTTTCTCTGGTTTGGTCCTTTTACTTTGCTTCTAGGTGGTGGCGCAGCCCTTGTTTTTTATCTTAGACGTCGCCGCATACAAATAAATGAAAAAGATCAGCCTTTGACTGAAAGCCAGCGCCTTCAGGCTGAGTCCCTTATTAAAGAAATGAACAAGGATCAAAATACATGACCGCATTCTGGGTTATAGCCGGTATATTCATCGTAGTGGCGTTATTGTTTGTAATTCCCGTATTGCTGAGAAACAAAAAAAATGAATCCCGGGAGCAAGTCGAGCGCCAGGCTGCAAATATCACCATTTATCGTGACCAGCTTGTAGAACTGGATCGGGACTTACGTGACGATACCCTTTCCAGGGAACAGTACGATTCCAGCAAGCAGGAATTGCAAAAGCGGATGTTGCAGGATTTATCCGAAAATGAGGAGCCTGCCCGCCTCAACCCAACCAGCCGTCATGGTGTTATCGCGAGCATCATTGTGTTTCTGGCAATTCCGCTTGCTGCCATTTATCTTTATCTGGCGATCGGAGATACACGTGGGTTGTTACCCCAGTCGCAACTAGCCAACGCTGCCCAGTTTGAGCAGAACGGTGCAGATGGAACGGCGTCCGGGCATACCGAAATCAGTGCAATGGTTGACAGCCTTGCTGCGCGTCTAAAGGAAAATCCGGAAGATGTAGAGGGTTGGGTGATGCTTGGTCGTTCTTATGCCATCATGGAACGTTTCGAGGAAGCCAGTGCAACCTATGCAAAATTGGTTGAGATGGTCCCGGATAATCCTCAATTTTTGAGTGATTACGCTGATATGCTGGCCATGGTCAATAATGGCAGCTTGTTAGGTAAGCCAGCCGAGATGATTACCAGGGCACTTACTATTGATCCGAATTTTCCCAAGGCATTGGCTTTGGCAGGCACACTTGAATTTGAACACGATCGTTATGATCAGGCGGTGGCTTATTGGGAACGATTATTAGGAGCGATACCTGCTGATTCCAAACTTCACAAATCGGTGAGTGATAGTATCGCACAAGCCAAAGCTCTAGCCTTACGGGATAAGGGTGAATCAGCTCCTGTTCAGTTAGCGCAGAATTCGAATGTGGAAACCGATGTTGCTGTGAAATCATCTTCTGCTGATGTGCCTAGTATCTCGGGCTCAGTTGCATTAGATGCTTCACTGGCTGATAAAATTTCTCCAGAGGATACTCTGTTTATTTTTGCAAGAGCTAGTCAGGGGCCAAAAATGCCGTTGGCTATTTTGAGGCTTAGTGCAAAAGATCTTCCTGTTTCTTTCAAGCTGGATGACAACATGGCCATGACTCCCACTATGAAACTTTCCAGTTTTCCAGAGGTTGTGATAGGGGCAAAAATCAGCAAAACTGGTCAGGCTATTCCTGCTAGTGGAGATTTGGAAGGTCACAGCTCTCCTGTGAAAATCGGAGCAAGCGGTGTCTCTATTGTGATTGATCAGGTTGTTCCATAAAGTCTAATCTGATCACGGATAAAATTTTCTCTATATGTCAAATGATCTAATTCCGGATTTTGAACTGATTTCTACAGGCGGTAAGCAGTTTCGTTTGTCTGATATCAAGAGTAAATATCTGGTTATATTTTTTTATCCCAAGGACGATACCCCGGGTTGTACAAATGAAAGCCAGCAATTCAGGGATTTGTATCCAGAATTTTTACAGGCTGATTGCGAAATCGTTGGTATTTCGCGCGATAGTCTGAAATCTCATGACAAATTTAGGGAAAAGTACGATTTACCCTATGATTTGCTGAGCGATGATAGTGAAGTAGCGTGTGAACTCTTTGGTGTGATGAAGATGAAAAATATGTACGGAAAACAGGTACGTGGAATAGAGCGCAGCACTTTTATTGTGGATCGGCAAGGCAAGTTGTATAAAGCATGGCGGGGTGTCAAAGTTCCAGGACATGCAGAAGAGGTATTGCTGTTTGTTAAATCGGCAGTAACGTCCTAGCCTTGGTTTGATCAGTTGGTTTATTGTGCAAAGCCAGCCAGAATAGGATTCAGGGCTGGCTTTATTATTTCAGGGTAATAAATGTTTGATTGAATTCAGCTCCTGGGTAAGTTCGTTGTAGCCCGCATCTAGCCGGGTACGGGAAAATGGAGTGATTTCAAGCCCTTGCACTATTTTCCTGGTGCCATTACTGCAAGTTACCGGGAAGCCATAAATTACACCCACCGGTATTCCATAGCTACCATCGGATAAAATACCCATTGTTGTCCAATCACCATCCCGGGTTCCAAAAAACCAGTCATGCATGTGATCAATAATAGCGTTCGCAGCGCTGGCTGCACTGGATAGACCACGCGCCTCGATTACCACGGCACCCCTATTCTGCACAGTGGGAATGAAATTATTTTCGATCCAGGTTGGGTCATTGATCAGGCTAACCACTTTTTCATGATCAGTTTCCGCGTGAGATAAATCTGGAAACTGTGTGGAAGAATGGTTGCCCCATACCACCATTTTTCTAATATCGCCAACAGGTAGATTGAGTTTCATAGCAACCTGCGATAGTGCCCGGTTATGATCAAGCCGGAGCATTCCTGAAAAATTTTCTGGCGGTAAGTCCGGAGCATTTTTCATGGTAATCAGCGTGTTGGTATTGGCAGGATTTCCTACCACCAGGATTTTTGCGTTGCGATTTGCAACCTGATTCAAGGCTCTGCCTTGTTGCTTGAAAATTTCTCCGTTAGTTTGCAGTAAATCCTTGCGTTCCATGCCCCTACTGCGGGCGCGAGCTCCGACCAGTATTGCAATATCAGCCTGGCCAAAAGCAATCAGAGGGTCATGCGTAGCAATAATGCCTGTCAGTAATGGAAATGCACAATCTTCAAGCTCCATGACAACGCCATCCAGTATTTTTCTGGATTCCGGAATGTCGAGTAACTGAAGAATAACTGGCTGATTCTTGCCCAGCATATCTCCGGCGGCAATGCGAAACAACAGGCTGTAGCTGATTTGTCCAGCCGCACCAGTAACGGCTATGCGAACGGGTGAAAGCATCAAATCCTGCTCCTTGAGTGTTTGATATATTTTCCGACGGGAAAAGGGATAGGGTGAAAAATAAATGGGAATTATACCGACAAATAGCGGTTGCAAGAAATTCTGACACTACTATGTACTATCCGCTCACTTTCCATAATTGCCAGTGATCTTCTTGCAGGCAATAAAGCGCACCCTGTTTCATTGCGAATTCATTCCCTTGGCATCTTTTTAGGGGTGGAAGCAGTAAATTACCATGTATGAAAATCGCGAATTACAATGTATTTTTCTAAATTCTGAATAAATTTCCTGGGTTGGAGCATATGCATAAATTTGATGTGGTAATCATCGGGGCAGGGAGTGCTGGCCTGTCTGCCTTACGGGAAGTAAAAAAACGCACAGATAACTTCATGTTGATTAACAAGGGGCCGTGGGGAACAACCTGTGCCCGGGTGGGGTGCATGCCTTCCAAGTTATTGATTGAGGCAGCCAATGCCTTTCATCGGCGAACCGGCTTTGAAGAATTTGGCATTATGGGATCAGGCCAGTTGCGAATAGATATTAAACAGGTTCTGCAGCGTGTTCGTAAATTACGGGATGACTTTGTCGCCAGCACGCTTAAAACAACCATGGAATTAGGGGATCGGGCAATATCAGGCCACGCCCATATTTTCTCCCCCGATCAGGTCATGGTTGATGAAAAGAAACTGCATACCCGGAAAATTATTATTGCAACCGGCTCCCGGCCTGTTATACCAGAGCCATGGAAGAATCTCGGTAGCCATTTGTTGACCACAGACACGCTGTTTGAACAGGAAACCTTACCGGAACGTATGGCAATTATAGGATTAGGACCTGTTGGTCTGGAAATGGCACAGGCACTATCCAGGCTGGGCATACACATCACCGGATTCGGATCCGGGAACAGAATAGGGGGCATTACCGATCCCTTCATCAATAAGGAAGCGGTGGATCTGTTATCTCAGGAATTTGCATTACACCTCGGGGCAAGGGCTGACATAACAATAAATGCTCAAACTGATGCAATTTCGGTTCATTCTGGTGAAACGGATGTCGAGGTCGATGGAGTACTGGCCGCTCTGGGAAGGCGACCCAATATCGATGGAATCGGTCTGGAATCATTGGGCATACCTCTGGATGAAAAAGGCTTGCCACCGGTCAATCCCGATACATTACAAATTGCCGATTTGCCGATCTTTATGGCAGGAGATGCCAATCAGCGCCTCCCTTTGTTGCATGAAGCTGCAGATGATGGCCATATTGCCGGTTTGAACGCAACCAGGGAAAAACTGATTTGTTTCAAACGACGCACCCAGCTGGCCATCGTATTTTCTGATCCCAATCTGGTCGTAGTCGGAAAGTCGTTTCGTTCTCTGGAAGGGGAGGATATTCAAACAGGCGAAGTCAGTTTTAACCGCCAGGGACGGGCGCGCTCCGCTCAATCCAATCGTGGAATGTTGCGTGTGTATGCTGCAGCGGACAGTGGTCGACTACTGGGTGCAGAAATGTGCGCTCCCGCAGGAGAACATCTTGCCCACTTGCTGGCATTGGCAATTGATCAATCCTTAAGCGTATGGGATGTATTGCGATTGCCGTTTTATCATCCAGTGCTGGAAGAAGGATTGCGTACTGCATTACGCAATCTGGCGTCAAAATTTCCTGAGCGTAATGAATCAGATTTGGCTATGTGCCAACCTTTTTCTTCTGAAGCTCTTGATTAAAACCAGAGTAGACGACCTGCTTTGCGCAGACATTTTTAAAAAACCAGGCAGATCGTATCAGACATACCGCGATACGAAAGTGTTGAATGATGATGGGTGGTGGCGAATCAGGGATTTGAACCCCGGACCAACGGATTATGATTCCGCTGCTCTAACCACTGAGCTAATTCGCCACTTCTCTGAACAACAGAGCGCGTATTCTGCCTTCTGCGGGAGAGGTAGTCAAGGCTGATTACTTTTCACCAGCCTTATGGCCAGGGAATCAACAAAGGTTGCCAGTTTTGGTATTCGCACTTCCGGCAGTGCAATAGTATGGGTTTGATCTGGATCAGTATTTCAATACCCCCTTTCATCTACTCTCTTGATGCAGTTCAGGGAAACATATCGTAAATTTCAAGTATGAGGGGATAAGTATGAAGATCAAATTGATGGTTATCGTATCAATGATAATGGCTGTAGCTGCTTGCAAACCATCTGTACCCAATTCACCGGATTCGTCATCGTACGGAAAAACTGTTCAGCCATTCCACCAGATTCCCGCTGAAGATCAGGAAGGGGGAGGAAAGCCAAGGACGACAGAGTAAAAGGCATTTGCTGCGGTTTGATTCCACTGCAGCAACCGGGTCCTGGTAGGGTTTTGCCCGCAGGTTACAACGGCCAGTCGCACTGATTGTGTAACCTGCTGGGTAAATAGCATCCCATGACCAAAGCCCGGCGTTTTCGGCTACCAAATTAACCGTTCCTTCCCGATCTCATCATTCGTCTGGTGTGGGCACCAGAGTACCAGGTTTGTTCTTTCCACTCTGTATTCCTGATAGCATGCCGTCATCGAACTGACCTGCAAATGACAGCGGCGTGCGCCATATTACTTCTCGCGAACATCCCTTACCCAAAAAACTGCTGAAGTTGCAACATTTGGCGCGTTATCGCCGTGACGAAGGCGTGGCGCTGCTGGACGGCACCCATTTGCTCCAATCGTGCCTGGCATCCGGCTGGGTACCGGAGCAGCTGATTGTGAGTGAATCCGGCAGCCAGCACCCTGAAATTGGCCAGCTGCTTTTACACATCCAGAAGCATTTGAGCAAAGTGGATTGTGTGATGCTGAGCGATACATTATTCAGCCAGATATCCGCAGTCAAAACCCCGGTTGGCGTGCTTGCACTGGTGAACATCCCCCGGCCCGCCATGCTGGCAGATACAGATCAAACCCCTTTCTGGATCTCGCTGGAAGGTATTCAGGACCCCGGTAATCTCGGTTCAATTTTGCGCTCGGCTGCAGCAGCCGGTGTCACAGATATTTTTCTCTCCGCAGGCTGTGCCGATAGCTGGTCGCCTAAAACACTCCGGGCCGGAATGGGCGCACATTTTTCCCTGCGCATCCATGAAAATGCCGATCTGGTACAAATTGCCCATCGATTTGATGGAAAAATTGTAGCCACTACGCTGAATCAGGCCGGTAATCTTTATCAAACGGATTTGCGGGGTGCAACCATGTTCATTTTTGGCAGCGAAGGGGGCGGGGTCTCGCAAAAATTGCTGGAAATGGCGCAGCAGCGCGTGAAAATACCAATGCCGGGCTGTGCTGAATCACTTAATGTCGCTGCCGCAGCTGCCATTTGTCTGTTTGAGAAAGTCCGGCAGGAGTACAGCATTGCTGATACTGACGGAAGTAGTACAGGCAGCAAATGATCTTCCTTTCCCCAAAAGCTACTCCCGGATAGCTTCAGAAGCAGCGGTGTCATCCTGATTGCCTGCCGGATGAAGCATGTCTGTGACGGTATCGTTTGCCTCTACCAGATAGTTGAGAATACGGATTTTCTCAGAAAAATCATTTTTCCCATTCTTGAGACTGGCCGTAATCATTTCAACCGGATCAGCAGAACTATCCCGCAGTTTTATCGTGCGGCAAAAATGAATAAAGTCATCCAGTGAAACGATGCCGGTATGCTCGACAAAAGCGTGGTAATCATTGCGCAAATAACCATGTAAACGTGCCTGGCTAATCCACTGTACCAGTTGCGAATAGCTGAAGCCGGTGCGCAGGGCAAGATCCAGCGCATTGGCATTCGCCAGATTCTCGATATTATCGAAACCCTCCCGGTTGAGCAGGATTTCATGGTTATAGTTGATTCCCGGTAAATCCGAGAGTGGCGAGGCAAATTCGTGCACCCGGGCCAGCCCCAGAGCCTTGGTCGCGATATTTTCGAGAAACGCCAGCCCGCGATTGGGAAAATAACCGATAAAGAAACTCCATACAGGCAAGCTCCTGATCAGGATTTCATCCACTCCTGAAATCTTGCCGTGTTCATTTACACCGGAGGCCTGGCTCAGATCCAACTCGCCGGGATCAATAAAAAAATAGCTCAACACCAGTGCCAGCAAAGACCCTGTAATCATGCGCACACTGCTGCTGATAAAAATATTGGGCGTCATATCGAGTGTGAAATAGCTCCGCACCATCAGCCCGATAAAATAAACATAACCACCCAGAAAGCCGAACTGGAAAGCAGTCAAGGTGTAGATAAGCACATCGAGATATTCCCCGGTCCCATCCATATATGACTTCATATAGGTGCCCAGCATGAGGAAATTGGCACCTCTGTAGTAATCCACACCGTTGCCATGCGTCAGATCCGGCAGCGCCAGTGGTGCCGGTTTCAGCAGCAGAATAATCATGCAGCCAAAAATCACCACAAACATCAGGGTCATCATGCTGCCCAGATAGTTGCGTATATTGAAAATCTTGCCCAGGTAGCTTTGAATGTAACCGCTGTTGGCCAAATAAATTGCGGGTGGAAGATCTCTTTGCAGGCGCCGCTTTTTTTCCTCGGACATCGCACTGATATAACACAGCGTCACCAGCGGAATGATTCCGACAGCAAACATTAGCAGTGCCAGATTGTATTGAAAAAAGACCGGATCAAACCATGACGCAATCTGCATGTAGATCGGGGTATCTGCCGTGCTTGCAGGCAAATGGATTTGATTTGTCTGCGTGCTGGCGTAAAACAAAAGCACAACCGCGCCAATAAAAAACACACTGACTGCAATAAACAAGCCTGAATAAAAGTAAAAGATCAGACCTCTCCCGGATTTTTCGCTAGTCATCGTGTTTTCCCTCCCGCGTTTGAAGAATGGTTAAACGGTAATGCGTGATTTTCGGCAAGCCTTCGCACCAGATCGCGGTAAAACTGGAGATGATTGAACGGCCGTGCCTTGCGTGCATTTGGCAGGGCGAAACTCCATCCGGTCAATTCAAAATGATCGGCCTGCAATACGCCCCGGAATTCTCCCCACTGCGCCGATGCCACAGACACCATCCCATCGTTGTCGCCGCTGTCTGCAGCAATCATCCTCCCCCAGGGGCGCAAAATGAACATCATATCGGCAGGGGAGCGCATGCTCGCGTATGAGCAATACCGGACATCTTCCCGGTCACCAATCTCCCGGTTGAAGCGGGCACAGGCTTCCGGAGTGAGATCATTGACAGCAGGCGTGGAGATGGAATGCATCCAGCGAAAGCACGCATTCGATTTCCCGATAGACCATGTTGCCAAAGGCGAGCCATGATGCGGCGTGGATACCGTGGTCAAACTTCGCACCCGGTGCATCGGATCCAGCTGATTGATCAGATAGCGGCAATCCAGCCCGCCCATGCTGTGCGCGATCAGATCAATCCGGTCCGCGTTGATATGCGCCAGAAAACCGGCCAGCACGCGTGCGCGATCCTCGATATACCCAGTGGCGGGCAGTGCGGGGAAGAAAACTGGCCGGGTGCCGTCCTGCAAACTGGAATGCAGATTCCGGAAATACTGCACCTTCTTCCCAAGAATGGAAAAAGAAGAAAAACCCAGCAGACCATGCACGAAAACCACCGCCCCGTTATCCGAACCGTTCATCACATCCCCATACAATCCTGATTTTTTGACAGATTCAAACAGTAGCAGAAATATCCCGCCAGCATCCACTGAACTCTCTACCGGATGGCTTAAAATGTAGCCTCCGGATGGATATTTTCCATCTGCCCGATTCATTCCAGATAAAACGATCCCATGTCAGCACTGAAAACCCTGCTTGATACCTATCGCCATGCTGCGGCTACCGAACGCGAAAAAGGTACTTATTTTGAAGAATTGATCCTGTGCTATTTGCGCCATGAAGCCAGCTACCGCGATCTCTACAGCCAGGTACTGACGTACGCTGACTGGGCAAAGCAGCAGCAACAGGATGCAAGGGATACCGGCATTGATCTGGTTGCCATCACGCACACCGGCGAGCACCATGCCATCCAGTGCAAGCTGTATGCAGAAGACTACCGCCTGCAGAAAGCCGACATCGACAGCTTTTTCACCGCATCCGGCAAAAAACCGTTCAGCCACCGCCTCATCGTCAGCACAACTGCTCACTGGAGCGAACATGCGGAAGAAGCCTTGCGCGACCAGCAACCGCCGGTCAGCAAGATCGGCCTGCATGATCTGGAAAGCAGTCAGATCGACTGGGCGCAGTACCAACCAAAAGGCGGCTACGGCGGTCATTAAGCCCAGGAAGCAGCTGCGCGACCACCAGAAAGCCGCACTGAATGCCGTCCGGCACGGCCTCTCCATTGCCGGTCGTGGCAAGCTCATCATGGCCTGCGGCACCGGCAAAACCTTCACCGCTCTCAAGATTGCTGAATCGCTGGCGGGTAGCGGTGGGCGTGTGCTGTTTCTGATCCCCAGCCTTAACCTGCTGTCGCAAACGCTCACCGAATGGACACAGGAAAGCGCAATCCCGCTGCACAGCTTTGCCGTCTGTTCGGACAGCGATGTCGGCAAAAAACGCAAAAAGGATGACGACACCGTGCAAACCTTCACGCACGAACTGCGTTATCCGGCCACCACTGAACCCGCCCGGCTGGCAGCAGAAATGGGCAAGCGCCACGACACCGGGCACATGAGCGTAGTGTTCAGCACCTACCATTCCATCAGAGCTTTTTACATATCCAGCGGACTTTTGACGCCCCGTCCACCTTTATTGAGGAACATGGGTATAAATCATCGTGGTATACGCATCCTTATGACCGATGCCAGCTCCTGGATCGTGCGGATATCGTAGCCAGAATCGAGTAAATGGGTCGCAAACGAATGACGTAAAGTATGCGGCGTAGCTAATTTGGTTATGCCGCTGGCCTGTACCGCTTTTTTCATCGCTCGCTGCAATAGTTTCTCGTCGATATGGTGCCGCCGCTCAACACCGCTGCGCGGATCGATCGAAAAACTACCGGAAGGAAAAATATATTGCCATGCCCAGTCTGTTGCCGCATTGGGATATTTGCGTTCCAGCGCATCGGGTAAATATACTGATGCCTTACCTGAACGGCTATCGTCATCGAACAAAGTCCGGCGCTGAAGCAGGTGCGCTTGTAAAGGCTCTGCCAATGATTTCGGCAACAGGGTGATTCGATCTTTTGCCCCCTTGCCATTGCGAATCAGAATTTCTTCACGCTCAAAATCCACATCTTTTACTCTGAGACGCACACATTCCATCAAGCGCATGCCTGTGCCGTACAGAAGATTCGCCATCAAGCCATAGGTTCCACTCATCCGGGTCAAAACAGCCTGCACCTCAGTGCGTGTCAGCACGACAGGTAATCGTTGCGGTTGTTTGGCGCGTACGACTTTATCCAGCCAGGGTAAGTCAATCGACAACACCTCTTTATATAAAAACAGCAAAGCTGATAACGCCTGGTTCTGGGTCGAAGCCGATACCTTACCAACCACTGCCAAATGCGTTAAAAATGCCTCTACTTCTGCTGCACCCATTTCTTGTGGATGGCGTTTATCATGGAATAGAATGAAACGCTTTATCCATTGCACATATTGAGTTTCGGTACGAAGACTATAGTGCTTGGTACGAATACGGTCGCGGATTTGATCCAGCAATTTTGGCGGTGTATTTGTATAGCTCATAAAAGGTTGATACAAGAAAACAAACATGATAAATTCACAGAAAATTAACTGTTTTTTGGAATTATACACCTATGTTTAAATATTGTTATGCACCTGAAAAGGTGTCTACTTAACGTTGGGCGTCACAAACGCATGAATAGTCCATCCTGCACGAGAAGAGAATTTTTGATCGCCGTCATCAGCGCTCTGGCGACAATACCTGTCTTGTCTGCCGCAAGCACTGAAATCGAGCCTGCTTCTATCGCCGATATTGAGGCGAAGGTTGGCGGGAGGGTCGGAGTTTTTGCCGTGGATACAGGAAACGGCCAGGTATTGCACACAGGCCGGATGAACGCTTTGCGATGTGCTCAACATTCAAGTGGGTGCTTGCAGCAACCGTTCTTGCGCAGGTGGAGCAGAAATTTGTTGTCACTCAGTGATCGTGTTTTGTATGGACAGGCTGATCTTCTGGCCTATGCCCCTGTCACAAGCAAGCATGCTACAGAAGGCTTCATGACCGTAAGCGATTTGACCCGTGCTGCGATTGTTGTCAGTGATAATACGGCTGCCAATCTGCTGCTCTCCAAATTGGGCGGCCCGTCCGTTGTTACCGAGTTTGCTCGGTCGTGCGGTGATGCCGTTACGCGTCTCGACAGAACAGTTCCCACGCTCAATGACAACGAGGCAGGCGATCTCCGGGACACAACCTCACCCGAGCGATGGCTACTTTGATGAGTAACGTTTTGTGTGGAATCGCCTTTCATCGGCATCCCGCGATCTTCTGTTGCAATGGTTGCGCGACTGCGAAACGGGCTATGATCGGTTGCGATCGAAGCTTCCCAAGGATTGGCTGGTTGGCGACAAGACCGGCACGGGAGAGCATGGCGCAGTTAACGATGTGGCGATCGCCATTCCTCCCGGTCGCTCTCCATCCTTATTGCGGCGTTTCTAAGTGAGGGAAGAGCAGACCGCCCGGCTTTGGTCGCCGCGCACGCCAGTATCAGTCGTCTGGTAGTACATTATTTCACATGACCATTGCCCTGTACGCCAGCTTGTCATTCCACCGGACCTGCGCAAAAGCCGCGCGGTCCGGTGAATTCGAACGATTAGGCCTATTCTTTCTCGGGACGGAGTATTCTGCGAATCACTTATAAAATCTAATTGTAGTAGTAATTTCATCGTATTGGTGGTGCTGTCATCCTGTCGGCAGATGAGCTGCTAAAGAGCAGGCGAGTCCTTGTCTGCTAAGAGTTAGTATATGCATGCGGCGGACGGCCTGGTATAATCCGAACGAGTCCGTATTGCGATAAGGTTGACATAACCTGCGTTTGAAGGAGGGGAACATTTCAGCAAACGTTCGCACGGATTGTCGAACCAGTGCCCAGAGCATTCCATGTCACCAGCCGGATTCGTTATCTTGCAGGCTTTGCTGGCCGTGAAAGCCGGCATGAATTGCAATCAGTGGTGTCATCCAGGCCCCGTCATTAGGCCAGTACTTGCGCGGAAATACCTGGTGCAATTCTAAGATTCGCGGAGCCATTGCAACCTTCGCGGAATTGGCATTTGACACCCTTTCGGCCGGTATGCAGGCGGATCTTCAGGCCTATCGATTACCGCGATTATTTCGCAAGGATTTCGATGCCGTGATAGTTAATTCAAAAGCCTTAAACCGTAATCGAGCAGGATGATGCAATTTGAGGCCAAACTAAAGCTATTCCATATCTTGGTACGTTAATTACATTGGAGCAGCCTCGGTTGTTCGAGAACGGTCGATGCTTCTGCACGATACGGCGTATCTGCAAAACAATTGTGGGATAGACCCGGCTGCTGCATGTTCTACAGCTAGTGGAACAGACCTGCATAATACGGTAACCAGAGCCTTGAGGATGGTTAGCAAGTCCTGGCCAGGCATTGCCGTTTCACAGGGCATTGCGTTGCTGGAACCGCCAATGGTTATGGCATCCAAATCACCAGTATATGCCGATGGCTCGGTTGAATGGCGATCAGTCTACCCGCGAATTAAAGATTGGCTCTGGCTTTCGTACAACGTTTCCATGAGGCGTTCGGCTTGTTGTACGATTGAAAGCGTTAGCCGTTTACACCTGGTTGCTCATCATGTAATGCACCGCCGCGATGAGGTAATGGCCATTTCAAAGGGTAAAGCAGAAATTTCCTTGTGGTGTTAATTGCGTAACCAGTAACTCATGCAGCCGTCAAGTGTGACCGAGCATCATGCCATTGTCTTTATGCCGAAATTCCACTGACCGTTTGTCCATTTGTTTGGGTGGCACCGGTGGCCTCGATTTCCCAGGCCTGTTCTTTTTCAAGTGTTTAATATCTATTGCTTAGCAAAAATCGAGCGTTTTATATTTAATTTCATCGTATTGGTGGTGTATAGTCATCTTTTGTAACACTTTTTATGATTGAAAGAGTAGGCGAGTCCTTGTTTTTAAGAGTTAGTATATATTATACATAAGTCGTTATAATCCGAAAAAAACGGATTAGAGGTTTTGGTGTGTAAAATTAAGTTAGACTTGCAAGAGAACATCGCGTATCGTGATGTTGTTTTAACAACAGGAGACATTCCATGGTCAAAGTAGCCTTGTTCGTTCGCCTTGAAGCGAAACCCGGAAAAGAGAAAGAGGTTGAGAGCTTCCTTGTGAGTGGCCTTCCCATCGTCAATGAGGAGCCTGCCACCACTGCGTGGTTTGGCATTCGCCTTGGACCAAGCACTTTCGGAATCTTTGATGCTTTCCCGGATGAAGCGGGTCGGCAGGCCCATCTCTCCGGCAAGGTCGCAGCCGCGTTGATGGCAAAGGCAGGTGAGTTGTTCTCCGAGCCCCCGTCCATCGAAAACGTTGATGTACTTGCGGCGAAGCTACCTGGCTAGCAAGTCTAACAATTCGTTCAAGCCGAGACCGCTTCGCGGCCTCGGCTTGGTGCTGTGGTATCGTTGCACCCGCTTCGGCCGCGTGCGCGGTCTAGCTTAACTCAGGTGTTAGGCACTAAATAGCTTGTCTGCAATCATCTTACAAATTGATTCAAATTCGCTTCTACGCAAATCTTCGGTTAATTCAAAAGCCTTAAACTTTTCACCAGTTTTTAAGTCAATATAAAAAGCATTGCCCTCAGTTAAGAAGCCTTGCACTTTATCCACGCCAAACGGTAAAACTAAATTATCAACAATATCTTGGTACATATTAACTCTCCAATTCTTTAATAAAAGCCTCAGCTCTTTGTCGTGTATCACAATATTTCAATACATAACCGTCAATTTCTTCAACAGCAAAAAGTTGCACACCGCAAATCACTGTAGGTACAACAAAGTATTTCATCATTTCACCTCGTTCAAAAATATTTTACTAACTCAACGTGCCTAACTCGTCATTCAACTGGACACAACCCCGACCGATTACGGTGATATTTTTTAAGTTTTTGGCAAACTCTCACTTGTTTATTTTGTTGTGGGGTTGTGCCAGTTAATTTTAAGTTAGGTTCGGATAATGGCTCCGGCATGGAATACAGCCAGGAAGGCGAGTGGAGTTCATGTGTTAACACAAATTGCCCCGCTGTATAAAGTCGGAAGAAACTGCTAAAAAGCGAAGTGCGTTGTGCGCGTCGTCGCATAACCAGTGTTGATGCGAACGCCGCCATTAGCACTTCGATTCCGGTCAGCGTTTGAAAGAGAGTTTTCACCAGCAAGGCACGGATTTGCCTGAACCTGAAGGAAACATTGAATGTCACCATCTGTTGCATCGTTACAAGGCTGTTCCGCACCTAACGTAGCGTTCGAGCGCACACTGCTGCGCAATGCTTGCAGCTACGCCCACTTGAGCGGGCGCGGTCAACCCCAAATCCCGTTGACCGCTTGTTCCCGCTCTGCGGGGTGACGCTCAACTTTAATCGTTAGGCGGCCGTGGAAGCATCCTCTTTTATCGTTGAGTTCCATCCACATCTTGGCGCTGAGGCCTGGCGAGACTTCATGCGTGCCGTTGGTACTGCTGGGGCGACCAGCAACTGGCTCACCTCCCATCAGGTGGAGTTGACTTGCATCAAGCGCAAGCAACTGCAGCATGTTGGCTACATCATCTACAACGTTGGACAGCCGAGCTTGTGCAATGTTGTTGGCGTCACAGGGGAGGCAGAGGCCAGGGCTAGCAGCTATGGCCAGGGCTAATTCATTCGCAAGCCGACGCCGCCAGGCGTTAGGCGGCCGTGGAAGCATCCTCTTTTATCGTTGAGTTCCATCCACATCTTGGCGCTGAGGCCTGGCGAGACTTCATGCGTGCCGTTGGTACTGCTGGGGCGACCAGCAACTGGCTCACCTCCCATCAGGTGGAGTTGACTTGCATCAAGCGCAAGCGACTGCGGCATGTTGGCTACATCATCTACAACGTTGGACAGCCGAGCTTGTGCAATGTTGTTGGCGTCACAGGGGAGGCAGAGGCCAGGGCTAGCAGCTATGCCAGGCCCGCCTAACAATTCATTCAAGCCGACGCCGCTTCGCGGCGCGGCTTAATTCAGGCGTTAGGCGCTAAATAGCCATTTTCGCGAGACCAAGCTATGTCAGAGCAAAGTTGGTTCGCTTATATCGGAGCAACCGCAGGCATTGTTGGGGCAGTCACTGGCATTGCAGGTGCTGTGGTTGCAATCTTGGCATTTCGCCGTACTGGTGAGATCAAGGCCCTTGATCTGCGTTTAGAACTCCGGCGTACCGAGAGCACGTTGCAATCGGACATCCAAGACCTGCTTCCGCTCTTAGAGCATGCAAAGGCATCTCGTACAAGGCTTGCTGCCGCTCAGGGTGGCTACCATTCGGGCGCCACAGCGCATTGGCTATACGAGTGGGATACAGACCTCGCAGAAGCCAATCAGCTTGTTGCGGGCGCTTCTACGCTAGATGTAGATTGCTCCGTGTTCTCTCAGGCGGAGCTTGAGGCGAGACTAGTCACTGTGCACAAGTTGCAGCGTCAAGTTGCCCAGCTTTCTGGCAAGTACCAAAGCTCGCTCGCGGCTGACGACTCGGGTCGAGAGCAACTTCGAGCAGATCAGCGGGTAATCACGCAGGCGCGCCTAGATGGCAAGTTATGAGGTGCGCGCCTAACAATTCATTCAAGCCGACGCCGCTTCGCGGCGCGGCTTAATTCAGGCGTTAGGCCGCTAAGGAGCATCGCGCTGCTATGGACCATAAGCGACAGATCCATACACATATCCAGGAGTCGGCGGATGCACTACTCGCCTTCATCCGGAGTTGCGAGTCTGACTTCCCTGAGCGTTGGGTTCCAACAACCCATATCAAGGATGCGCTCGCGCTCAACTTTGTGGCCACTCCTCAAGGCGCGAAGCAATACGGGCCAAAAGGGTGGCTCTTTGCAATTCTTGCGCGCATTCTCGAAGACCAAGGAACTCTGGAACATAAGAGGATCGGCAGCCGCTCGTTCTGCAGGTCGCGAACGGCGGCCTAACAATGCGTTCAAGCCGAAATTGCATCGCTACGCCAACAACATGGCAGAAAGAGCTTGCCATGTTCTTGGCTACGCGCTGCAATTCGGCTTAACTTAGGCGTTAGAGCTATTCACAAAGGTGCTCCCATGCAACACGTTTTAATCATTCATGAGGTCGAAGCTTATCCGGCATGGAAAGCAATTTTTGACCAAGCAGCGGACATTAGAAAACGTGCAGGGAAATCAGTTACCAATTACTGCGCTACGACAATGATGCAAATAATATCGTCCACTTCTCGGAATGGTCCTCGCTAGACAATGCCAGACGTTTCTTCGAGTCTCCTGAACTGGTAGAAATCCGAAAAAAGGCTGGTGTAAAAGCACCAGACTTCATTTATCTGCAAGAGATAGAGCGTGGTGTGCTATAGCCCTAACCTCGCGTTCGAGAGGGACGCGCAAAAAACCGCGCGCGCCTCAACTTAACGTTAGGCGTCAAAAATCAGGCAAAATCCATTTGAGTTTGTCGGCTGTGAAAGGAATCGGTTCGCGGTAACGGAACAAGCGGTTATAGAATTGGGCAAGTTCTTTGCTGGCATGAAAGGGCGATAAAACCACCGTCCTCTACAATGACAAAATCACGATCAAGGACATTCCGCCAGCAGCGTGGGACTACATTGTCAACGGCAAAGCCGCGCTGGATTGGGTGATGGAACGGCAGTGTGTCAAAACCGACAAGGACAGCGGCATCACCAACGACGCCAACGACTGGGCGATTGAAACCATGCACAACCCGCGTTACCCACTCGAACTGTTCTGCCGCGTCGTCCGCGTGAGCCTGGAAACGCTGAAGATTGTGGACAACCTGCTAAAACTGGACATCTTCACTGCGGAATAACTGGATTGCTTCACCACCTTTTCAGGGCTCGTAATGACGAGATTGGTAACTGTTGCTGCTGGATTGCTTCGTCAGCCTGCGGCTTTCTCGCAAAGACGGCAAGGGTTGTAGGTGTGTGCGGAAACCAGCCAGACAGAGGCATGCCCGGGCGCACAAAAGGTTCGTCAGATCTTTCTCAGGTGGCTTTGCGGGTGTGAAGATAGTCGATAACGGCCTGCTTTGAGCCTTTGAAGCAGGGGTTGACCTGGCGGCGTTGCAGGGAGCCAAGGTAGAGTGGGTCGTAATAGTATTTCACCAGCTTTTCTATCCAGACTTTGTTCGTCCGGATTTCATTTTTATTCTCAAAATCGGATCGTGCGAAATCAAGATCCAGCGAGACTTCCTGGAATCGGTCACCGCCCAGTTTTTTGCTGATGGCTTGCAAGGCAGCAGCGTATTGGTCGAATAATGCCAGCGCCTGCTGGTATGGCGTTGCTCCGGTTTTACCGACCAAATCCGGAAATGTCGTTGCTTTCCGGATTTGATGCGCCTGACCGATGGGTGTGGCGAGGATGTAATCCTCGAAGATGTTGTTGACCCGGGCTTCCACTGGCTCATCCACCCAGATGATTTCGGCACTGCGCATGTGTTCAAAGAAGCTGGCGGGCAAGCACACCCTGCCGGTATGTCGGCTCTCATCTTCTACCAGCACAGGGTTGGTTTGGGCATTCTGGCTCAGTTTGAGCAGATTGATGGCAAGCTGGTTTTCAAAATCCACCTGCGAAGGCTGGGGGATACCCATGCCACCAAATGCAGAGCCGCGATGCCGGGCAATGGCTTCAATATCGAGTGCGGGATAACGATGACTGATTTCGTGAAGTAGCCGGGTTTTGCCGCTGCCTGTCGGGCCAGTGATGACCAGCAGGCGATGCTTTTCATGGAAACGATCAATGGTGCTGATCAAGAACTGGCGCGCCAGTTTGTAGCCGCCGGTAATCAGCGGCCGGTCGATCCCGGCTTCTTTCAGCCATTGTTGCGTGATCTGCGAGCGTTTGCCACCACGAAAGCAATACAGCACAGCTTGGGGTGCTGCCGGATGAAATCCAGCCATTGCTGCATGCGATCCTGTTTCACGCTACCCGAAATCATCGTGTAACCCAGTTGGACTGCTGCTTCGGCTCCTTGCTGCTTGTAGGTGGTACCAACGCGCGCACGTTCCTCGTCGTTGAGGATAGGCAGGTTGATTGCGCCGGGCAGGGCGCCTTGCGTGAATTCGACGGGAGCACGCACGTCGATCAGTGGTGTATCCGCCAGAAATAGGGCGGTTAGTTCATCAATGCTGATGTTGTGATTAAACAAACTGCACCGCTTTTTCTTGACGAGGTTGGACGGTGCCGACGATTGCGGTCATCGGGAATCGGCTGTGCAAGACTTGCAGCAGAGGCTGGCCGGCTTCAGGTGCAATGCTCAATAACAATCCACCACTGGTTTGCGGGTCATGGATGAGTAGTTTGTGCAGTGCATCCAGCCTGGTATCGTCGATATGCGGCGTGGTGTATTCCGCGTTTGTCCGGTGTGCCTTGGTCAGAAAACCGCTTTCCAGGCAGTGAAGCGCCTTGCCAAACCGGGGAAGCTGTTTGGTTTCAATCTGCAGCGTTACGTTGCTGGCATTGGCCAGTTGCATGGCATGGCCGGAAAAACCGAATCCGGTAATGTCGGTGGCGGCATGGATGGCTGTCTGCCAATCCGGTGGAATGAAGTCGATGGCGTTGTTGATGGTTGTCATGCTGTCGAGCGCTTCAACAATGTCTTCTTCGCGTAGTTGCTGCCGTTTCAGGCCGGCAGTCAGGGTGCCTGTTCCCAGCGCCTTGGTCAAAATCAGGAGATCCCCCGGTTGTGCGCCCGCATTGGTCCATACCTGCTGTGGATTGACAAAACCAGTGACCGACAGGCCGAATTTGAGTGTGTCATCGTCGATCGAATGTCCGCCGACGAAGTTGGCACCGGCTTCGGCAATTTTGTCACTGGCTCCTTGCAGAACATCAACGATGACTTCTCCGGGCAGCATGGCCAGCGGAAATGCCAGGATACCCATGGCGGTGGCTGGTCTGCCGCCCATGGCATAGACATCGCTGAGCGCATTGGCAGCGGCGATTTCGCCAAAAAGCTTTGGGGTATCGACGATCGGGGTGAAGAAATCCAGTGTTTGTACCAGCGCGGTGGTTTCGTTGATCCGGTAGATGGCGGCATCATCGAAATAGCGGCCATCTACCAGCAGGGCATCATGTGCGGCTGGAAAACGGATTTGCTGCAAAATCCGGCGCAATTCGGTCGCAGCCACTTTTGCTGCACATCCGCCTTTTTGTACGGTCTGGGTCAGGGCAATTTTTTCTGAGGGCATGCAAATTCAAGATATATTTTTCGGAGAAGGAAAGTATAGCAAACCGTTGCCAACCGGATGAGGCGGGTCAGGCAAGGCCGGGGATATGGCAACGTGCAGCCTGTTGGTCCGGGGTTGGGCTGCCGGAGTATAATGGCGCGCTGTCATTTTCCGTTTATGGGTTAACCCGCCTTGATATTGCCGATTTTTTCATGCCTTTTCTGACTCTTGATAACGCCTGTCTGGCCTTTGGGCATCATGCCTTGCTCGATCATGCCGCGCTGCAGCTCGATCCGGATGAACGGATCGGTTTGATCGGACGTAACGGCACGGGAAAATCCAGTCTGTTACGCGCACTGGCAGGTGAAATCAACCTGGACGATGGACAGTTGTGGATGGCGCCTGCCATCAATGTTGCCTATGTTTCGCAGGAACCAGTGCTTGATGAAAGCGGTACTGTCTTTGCTGAGGTGGCACGCGGTCTGGGTACGCTGGCACAAACCCTGCTGGATTATCACGATGTTTCTCATGCACTGGGTGAGGAAGGGGCGGATACGGAGGAATTACTGGAGCGAAATTTACGGTACGGCGATGCAGCATCTGCAGGGCGTGCTGGAAGCACAAAATGGCTGGAGTCTGCATCACAAGGTGGAAACAGCAATCAACCGGCTTGAACTGCCGGAAGATGCCATCGTGGGTACATTGTCGGGCGGGGCCAGAAAGCGGGTGGCGCTGGCACGGGCCATGGTGGTGTCGCCGGATGTGCTGTTGCTGGATGAACCGACCAATCATCTGGATTTTGCCTCTATCGAATGGCTTGAGGAAACTCTGCAGAATTTTCCCGGCAGCGTTATTTTCATTACGCATGACCGGCGTTTTCTGGGTAACGTGGCGACCCGTATCGTTGAACTGGATCGCGGTGAGTTGAAAAGTTTTCCGGGCAATTTCTCTTCTTATCAGCAGAAGAAGGCGGAGTTGCTGGAGGTCGAAGCGATTCATAACCGGAAGTTCGACAAGGTGCTGGATCAGGAGGAAATCTGGATACGCAAGGGTATTCAAGCCAGACGCACGCGCAACGAGGGCAGGGTGAGGCGGCTGGAGGCTTTGCGGCTGGAGCGTGCCGCGCGGCGGGATCGGGTCGGCAATGTCAGTTTCCGGGTGGATGCCGGGCAGCATTCCGGCCAATTGGTAGCAGAGCTGGATCATGTAACCAAACGTTTTGGAGATAAAACCGTTATCCGTGATTTTTCCTGCCGCATTATGCGCGGTGACCGGGTTGGGCTGCTGGGCCCCAATGGTGCGGGGAAATCCACACTGCTGAAACTGATACTGGGGGAATTGCAGCCGGATTCCGGTACTGTACGATTGGGTACCAAATTATCCATTGCCTATTTTGACCAGTTGCGCGAGCAGTTGAACGAGGATTTGACCCTGATTGATTCCATCAGCCAGGGCTCGGAGTTTGTCGAGATTGATGGTGCCCGGCGGCATGTCATCAGTTATCTGGAAGATTTTCTTTTTCCACCCCAGCGTGCCCGGTCGCCTGTGAAATCCCTGTCTGGCGGGGAACGCAACCGCCTGCTGCTTGCCCGGCTGTTTACACGCCCGGCCAATGTGCTGGTTCTGGACGAACCTACCAATGATCTCGATATCGAGACGCTCGAATTGCTGGAAACATTGTTGCAGGACTATACCGGCACGCTTTTTCTGGTCAGTCATGATCGTGCCTTCATTGATAATGTCGTAACTCAGGCAATCGTCTTTGAAGGCAATGGATATTTGCGTGAATATGCAGGCGGTTACCAGGAATGGCAGCAATCCCGGTTAGCCGAAAAAATTTCGCAGAAGGAGGGCGGCAGCACTATCTCCACGCCAGTGGAGAAGCCGAGCCTGGTTAAAAAGGAAAAACTATCTACTTCTGCCGGATTGGGCTATCAGGAAGCAAAAGAGCTGGCTGCATTACCGGGAAAAATTGATGTGCTCGAAAAGAACAGATCGTTATTGCGCAGAAATTGAGCAACCCTGCCATTTACAAGGATAACCATAATGAAGCGATGGAATTGCAGGCGCGTGCTGCAGTGCTGGAGAATGAGCTTTCATTCCGTGCTTTTGCTATAGCCGCTGGGAAGTGCTGGAAAGTAAACAAAATAAAGCGGTTGATCCAAAAAGAATTAATAAATATAGATTTCCCTATAAACAACAGGGACATAGCTACAGCCTTCATTGACTAAACAACACCCATCGTTTAAAGTTCATTTTTGAGAGGAGGATGCAAAAGTGAAAAAGCAGCAGCCATTAAACTACTTATCGCTTCTGGCATGATTCTGTCGTTTTCCGGCATGGCAAGTGCAGCCGGGGAAACTGATTCGGTTAAGAGCAAAATCGTTATGTGCCAAGGCTGTCATGGTATAGAGGGGTATCGCACTGCATATCCTTACGTTTATCATGTGCCCAAACTGGGGGGGCAACATTCAGTTTATCTGGTCAAGGCGCTGAAAGATTACAGATCTGGAGAGCGTAACCATCCGACCATGGTTGGTATCGCTGGGACACTTTCCGATGAGGATATTGATGCCTTGGCAGCGTACTACGCTGGCAATTGATCATTCTTCTTAATCCAAGGGATATAAACAATATGAAAAATTATCTGGTAGCCGCAGTAAGCGGGGTAGTATTTCTTTTATCAGGACAAGTGATTGCAGCGGATGTTGAAGCCGGCAAGAAGAAAGCTGAGGAAGTTTGCGCATCCTGTCACGGAGTGGATGGCAATAGTCCAGCGCCAATGTTTCCGAAAATTGGCGGCCAGCCCAGAACCTATATTACAAAAGCATTGAAAGATTACAAGGCAGGAGTACGTAAGGATCCGGTCATGGCTGGTATGGCAGCTGCCTTGATGCCGAAGATATCGATAACCTGGCATTTTACTATTCTGGCCAGACCGTATTGACTGTCAAGAGATAAAACAGCGGCCGTTTTCTTATACGGGAAGCTGATAAACGGAATGCAGTCCGAGATTGGGTGCATTCCGTTTTCGCATGCTTTCGTTCAAGATATAACGGCATCGTGAATAGTTACAACCTTCGTCGCGTTTCTTGCGATCATCATGATTTTTCCTGCAATGTGGCTTGTGGAAGGCGGATTGATCAGAGGTTCTTTTCCGAGGCTGTATAAAGCGTATGAGGCCTGATTACTGCGGAATCTATCACTGTTGAGGTGTTAGATCAGGTGGGAGAGGTGATTAGGGAACCTCTGAAAACGTTAGCGAGGCAGTCAGTTCAAGGCAAAAATTGGCGAAAAAGCGGAGTTTATACGTAATAAATGAGCATTTTGAGCCGATTTTTAACGCAGAATTGACAATGCAGGTAGCTTTTCAGAGGATCCTTAGGTGGGTGTGACCTTGTTTTTCAGTGTTTGCAGGATCAGGTGATATGATCCTGCAACCGGGTTCGATTATATTGCCTCAGGCTTTGTCCATGACGTAACGGAGAAGGTCGGTTGAGGTAAGAATGCCCCAAGGCTGACCTCCTTCGGATCTGACTATCAGGCTGTTAATTTTATTATTCAGCATGGTTTGGATAGCTGTGCTGATTTCAGCAGAAGGATCAATGACAATAGGCGTATCTGTCATGAGATCCATGACGAGCTGTTCGTTTTTGATATTGGCTGAGCCATGTCTTGCCATGGAAAGATCCCTGTCACTCAACACTCCAACCAATTTTCCGCCATCAAGCACCGGGAGATGATGACAGGCATATTCCTTCATCATGGTCTGGGCTTTTTCTACCGATATATCGAAGCCTATTGTTTGTGGCATCGAAGTCATCAAATCACGAACTTTCGTCATTGCTTACCTCGCAATATTTCCAGCAATATATCCAGAGCGTCAGTTACGGTGAATATGCCGCGTAATTCACCTTCTTTATCGGATATCAGCACACTGCCTATCTTCTTTTCGGACATTTTCAAAATAACATCTTCGATAGATGTGTTTTCCTGGAAGGTTATGGGATCGGGAGTCATTAAATCAGAAGCTTTGACTAAAAATTTTTCGCGCGCACTTAAGGCTGAGGCGACTCTGAGATCACGATCACTGACAATGCCTATAGCTTTACCATTTGCCATAATGGGAACATGGCGTACCTTTAGTTTATTGATGATATCCAGTAATTCATCAATTGTACTGTCCTCACGGCCAGTGATGGGGTAGGGGGTGGTAAATTCCTGAATCGGCAATTCAAGTTTCGTTCTCATAGTATGTCTCCGTATATGTTAACTGGGCTGAGTTATACCAGATCAAGCGATATTATGGAATCTGGCTCGGTGACGAGGTTTGTATTTCTGGGGAAAGGCGCTATGGATAGGGTCGTTTGTAGTAACTGGATCAGCTTTTTTCTGTATTTTCTGGTGAAGGATGAAAATCTAATGCTCTAATGCCGGATCTGGAGGTTATTTCCGCAATTTGTTTTTCTTTACAGACTGAGCGGATTGGGAGCGCGATTTAGGTTCTGATTTTGGTTTGGCTTTGGTTTTGGCTGGTGTTGTGGTGGCAGCAATTTTTTTGTCAGGATTGAAGCGATATATAATCAAAATTTTTCCGATATGCCTAACGGGTGCCGCGTTTAATGCAAGGCAAATTTGTTCCAGAAAAGCGGTTCTTTGCTCTTGGTCACCTTCCAGCACTTTAATTTTGATAAGTTCATGCTTCAGAAGATTTCGATCCAGCTCGCTGATAACATTCTCGGTCAGGCCATCCTTGCCGATCATAACTACGGGGTTGAGGTGATGTGCGCTGGCTGCAAGCTGCCGACGCTGTGCCATGTCAAGTTCGAGCATTCAATCTTCCTAAAAGTGTTTGATTTTACCTGATGAAATCAGCCAGAACCAGCAGGGCCTGGATAAAAGCCCATATCAATGATAATTTTGTTCGCAAGGCTAACCACGAAGGCTATCGCTCTCGTGCCGCATATAAATTGCAGGAGATCGCCGAGCGTGATGCTCTTTTTGTTCCAGGAATGACAGTTGTCGATTTGGGAGCGGCTCCGGGTAGCTGGTCTCAGGTTGCTCTCGAATCAGTCGGCCCGACTGGAGCCGTTTTTTCACTAGATATGCTGGGTATGCAACCATTGCCAGGTATGACGTTTATTCAGGGAGATTTTCGGGAGAATGAGGTTTTGGTAACATTGGAAGCAGCGCTGGGCGGAAAGCGGGTGGATCTTGTAATTTCCGATATGTCTCCCAATCTTACCGGTGTCCGAGTCAGTGATCAGGCTCAAGGCATGTATCTTGCCGAGCTTGCCTTGATGTTTTGCCGAGAACATTTGAACTCCGGGAAAAATTTTCTTGTCAAAGCTTTCCAGGGAAGTGATTTTGAGGCATTCCGGAAGATGATGCAGGCTGATTTTGCAAAAGTCGTTATCAGGAAACCAAAGGCTTCGCGAGATCGTAGTAAAGAGGTATATTTGCTGGGGCTGGAAAAAATAATCTGATAGACTGCGGTAACAACCTTGTAAAAGAAAAGCCGTAGTGTTCCAAAAACCCGGTTTCGTCAAGAAGCAAATTTGAGGAGCTAATATGAATAACTTGATTAAAAACATGGCTATCTGGCTGGTAGTTGCTTTGGTACTGATGACAGTATTCAATCAATTCTCTTCGCGTCAGCCATCACAGCCTCCTATGGAGTATTCGCAGTTCATCGGTGAAATGCACCAAGGTAGAATTGCCAAGGTGGTCATTGATGGTCGTACCTTGAGAGGTACGAAAACAGATGGCCGCGCTTTTATCGTCCATTCACCTTCCGATCCATGGCTGGTTAGTGATTTGTTGAAGGCGGGAGTGGCTGTTGAAGCCAAGCCGGAAGAAGAACCATCTATGCTGATGAGCGTGTTGGTATCGTGGTTCCCTATGCTGTTACTGATTGCAGTCTGGATCTTTTTCATGCGCCAAATGCAAGGGGGTGGCAAGAGTGGCGGTGCATTCTCGTTTGGGAAAAGCAAAGCCCGGATGCTTGATCACAAAAGCAACAATATTACCTTTGCGGATGTAGCCGGTTGTGAAGAAGCCAAGGAAGAAGTGGCTGAACTGGTCGAATTCCTGAAAGATCCTTCCCGTTTCCAGAAACTGGGTGGACGTATTCCGCGCGGAGTTTTGATGTGCGGTAATCCGGGAACAGGTAAAACGCTGCTTGCCCGTGCTATTGCTGGTGAGGCCAAAGTACCGTTCTTCAGCATTTCCGGATCGGATTTTGTTGAAATGTTTGTGGGTGTGGGTGCATCCAGAGTTCGCGACATGTTTGAACAAGCGAAAAAACACGCACCCTGCATTATCTTTATTGACGAGATTGATGCCGTTGGTCGTCAGCGTGGCGCCGGCCTGGGCGGGGGAAATGACGAGCGCGAGCAGACCCTCAATCAGTTGCTGGTTGAAATGGATGGTTTTGAGGGCAACATGGGTGTCATTGTAATTGCTGCTACCAACCGTCCTGATGTTCTTGACCCCGCTTTGTTGCGTCCAGGCCGATTCGATAGACAGGTGGTTGTGCCATTGCCGGATATTCGTGGCCGGGAACAAATTTTGCAGGTACACATGCGTAAGGTTCCTTTGTCACCTGATGTCCAGGCCAGCATCATTGCCAGAGGTACGCCTGGTATGTCAGGCGCGGATCTTGCCAATCTAGTCAACGAAGCTGCGCTGTTTGCAGCACGCGCCGGTAAACGTCTGGTTGATATGGACGACTTTGAACGTGCAAAAGACAAAATCCTGATGGGAGCTGAGCGTCGCTCCGTTGTAATGCCGGAAAATGAGCGTCGCAATACGGCTTATCATGAATCCGGACATGCAGTAGTGGCTTACTTGCTACCTAAAACCGACCCGGTTCATAAGGTCTCGATCATTCCGCGTGGACGCGCATTGGGTGTCACCATGCAGTTGCCTTCCGAGGATCGTTACAGTATGGATCGTGATCAAATTCTGCAGACCATATCGGTTATGTTTGGTGGCCGTATTGCAGAAGAAGTATTCATGAATCAGATGACTACTGGCGCTTCCAATGACTTTGAGCGTGCAACCGATACCACTCGTAAAATGGTTACACAGTGGGGTATGTCTGAAACACTGGGACCTATGGTTTATGGTGAAAACGAGGGAGAGGTGTTTCTTGGGCGTTCAGTGACCACGCACAAGAACCTGAGTGAAGCAACCATGCAAAAGGTTGATGCCGAAATTCGTCGTATTATTGACGAGCAGTATGCAATTGCTCGTAAACTGATTGAAGAGAACAGGGATAAGATTGAAGCTATGACCCAAGCGCTGCTTGAGTGGGAGACGATCGACAGTGATCAGATCAAGGATATTATGGAGGGTCGCCCGCCACGTCCACCACAAGCTCCAACGTCTTCAACACGACAGGATAAAGGTTCAGCTGGCTCACCGGCTGGTGAGGTAAAACAACCTGCTGGCGAACCTGCTGCAACTGAAGCACCAGCTGCGCAGAAAGTCGAAATCTAAAAAATCGTATATTTTCATTTAACAGCCTGTACGGTTTTTACGTACAGGCTTTTTTCTTGCCCGAATGAACAGACTGTCAAAGCTATTTCAAGAAAGTCGCCCGCTCATCATGGGGGTAATCAATATCACTCCTGATTCCTTTTCTGATGGAGGTTATTTCGATACAACAGAAAAAGCAATTGAACAGGTCAAACGTTTGGTGCGGGAAGGAGCTGACATCCTTGATATCGGTGGTGAATCCACGCGCCCGGGGAGCCAGCCAGTTGGGGTGGATGAGGAGTTATCACGCATCATGCCCGTTATTGAATTCGCGCTGGCTATGAATATCCCGGTATCTGTTGATACCTCAAAACCCGAGGTCATGCGTGTGGCAATTGCTGCCGGAGTCGATCTTGTTAACGATATTAATGCACTTCAGTTTCCTGGTGCGATGGAAGCCGTGGCAAACAGTGCTGCCATAGTTTGCTTGATGCATATGCAGGGAAAACCGGAAACAATGCAGTGTAATCCTCAATATTCGGATGTGGTGTCAGAGGTTATATTATTTCTTGAGCAGCGAATTGCGGCCGCAGAATCAAGCGGAATTGGTTCGGAGCGCATTATCATTGATCCTGGCTTCGGCTTTGGCAAAACACTGGAGCATAATCTTGCGTTACTGCAACAACTGGATCGCCTTGGATGTATGAATGTTCCCATTCTGGCTGGCCTTTCGCGTAAATCCATGTTGGGTACGATTACGGGTAATACAGTGAATGACCGGATTCATGCCAGCGTGGCGGCGGCGCTGCTGGCCGTTGGTTATGGTGCCCGGATCGTTCGCGTTCATGATGTCAAAGCCACACGCGATGCATTTTCTGTTTTTGCTGCAGTAAATCGTTTTTACCCGGGCTTCTTGATCCATTCGTAAATCTGCCCATAATGCGCTGTGATGATAGCCACTGCCGGATTTTTTTGATTGTGTCAGAGTTGGCGATCTGCTGGCTGGATAATCCTGTTTGAAAAATATGGATGTTCATTTTGCAAATGTGGCCAGGACAGATTCAAAAATCTATTGAAAAAATTACATTGCGATGAAGAAAAAATATTTTGGCACGGATGGTATTCGCGGGAAGGTAGGGGAGTTTCCTATTACGCCTGATTTCTTTCTGCGCTTAGGGTACGCAGTGGGTAAGGTGTTGCTGGCTTCTGAACAACAACTGGCAGCCGATAAGCGGCCTACTGTATTAATAGGCAAGGATACGCGCATATCGGGCTATATGCTGGAATCCGCTCTGGAGGCCGGTTTCTCGGCGGCGGGTGTGGATGTATTGCTGTCAGGGCCATTGCCAACACCAGCGGTAGCCTATCTGGTTCGGGCCTTGCGTATTCAGGCGGGAGTGGTTATTTCAGCCTCTCATAACCCCTTTGATGATAACGGTATCAAATTTTTCTCATCAAAAGGATCGAAACTACCGGATGGTATGGAGCTGCAGATTGAGGCGGAACTGGAGCAGCCAATGGAAACGGCACCATCCATCAAATTGGGCAGGGTACAGCGTCTTCGGGATGCTGCAGGACGGTATATCGAATTCTGCAAGAGCACTTTCCCCAGTCAGCTTGATTTACGAGGGCTGCGAATTGTGATCGATTGCGCACATGGGGCAGATTACCATGTGGCCGGACACGTGACGCATGAGCTGGGGGCGGATGTGGTAACAACTTATGCCAATCCGGACGGATTCAATATCAATCATGAATGCGGCGCTACTTATATCAAGGCATTGCAGGATTCGGTATTGCAGCATAAGGCGGATATCGGGATTGCGGTGGATGGTTACGGTGATCGTGTGCTGATGGTGGACGGGAATGGTGTGGTATATGACGGTGATAGCCTGATCTATATTATCGCCAAACATCGTCAGCAGCATGACGTATTGCAGGGTGGCGTTGTAGGAACGTTGATGACCAATCTGGCAGTGGAACAAGCCTTTGAGCGTCTAGGCATTCCGTTCGTTCGTGCCAATGTTGGAGATCGCTATGTTTCTGAGCTGCTGCAACAAAACAGCTGGCATTTAGGTGCCGAAAATTCCGGTCACATTATTTGCCGGGATAAGCATACGACAGGGGATGGCATTATTTCGGCTCTCCAGGTTTTGTACGCATTACGTGATACTGATATGACACTGGCCGAGTTCATGCATGATGTCACCTTCTTCCCACAGCGGTTAATCAACGTCAAAGTTTCCAGGGATTTCGATTTTCGTAGTAATCCGGTGGTGAATGCCTGCACAAATGAAGCAGAGCAGGCGCTGGGTAATGATGGACGCATACTGTTGCGTGCCTCCGGAACAGAACCGCTGATCCGGGTAATGGTGGAAGGAAAACAGCTGGCACAAACCGAGCTTTGGGCTAGGAAAATTGCTGAGACAATTCGTCAGCAGGCAGCTTCTTCAACAATCGGGCGCTGAGTGATTATCACAAACCTGTAACATACCCTGTTTATTCTTGTTGCATACCCGACTGCAGTCATGAGGTATAAACCGCAATCATTTTTACCAAATTCTTGAAAGACAGGAGAGTTACCATGCAGCAATCTTTACTGAAATTCGATGCCAGATTTCTGGCTGCTATTCTTGGTTTTGCTTTTCTGAGCGGAACTGGCGTTACTATTCAGGCCAAACCTTTAGTTAAGATAGATGGGTCAAGCACAGTTTTTCCAATTACGGAAGCGGTTGCAGAAGATTTCCAGATTGCCAAAAAAGGAGGTGTCATGGTGACAGCAGGCATCTCTGGTACAGGTGGGGGGTTCAAAAAATTCTGCCGGGATGAGATTGATATTGTGAATGCCTCCCGTCCGATTTTATCCGCTGAAAAGGATCAATGCCGTAATGCTGGTGTGCAGTACATTGAACTACCCATTGCCTTTGATGCCTTGACTGTAGTGGTAAATCCAAAGAATGATTGGATTCAATCCATGACCATCGCCGAGCTGAAGAAAATATGGGAGCCTGCAGCACAAGAGAAGATATTGAAATGGAATCAGATCAACCCTGCCTGGCCAGATGCCAAAATCAAACTTTTTGGCGCAGGTGCGGATTCGGGTACCTTTGATTATTTCACCGAAGCTGTGGTTGGTAAAACAAAATCCAGCAGGGGAGATTACACAGCATCTGAAGACGATAATGTACTTGTGCAAGGAGTGGCAAGTGATTTGCATGCACTGGGTTTCTTTGGTTTTGCCTATTACATAGAAAATAATAAAAAACTGAAAGCGGTAGCGATTAACAATGGCAAGGACGATATTCTGCCTTCCATGCTTACCGTACAGAACGGGAGTTATCAGCCACTATCACGTCCTCTCTTTATTTATGTGAATGCCAAATCCGTGGATAAGCCGGAGGTCAGGGAATTTGTGATGTTCTATATGCAACATGCACGGCAACTGGTTGAAGAAGTCAGATATTTCCCGCTGAAAAAGGAATTTTATGACCTCAATATTAAACATCTGGATAACAAGACACTGGGCACCGCATTCGACAGTAATGCAAACATAGGGATCAGTGTTGAAGAATTGTATAAACGTGAGAGAGTTCAGTAACCCAGTAGTTTTTTCAACCGGATCACCTGTCCGGTTTTATTCCTGAATGGATTATCTGCCCGTATTTCTTGATATCAGACAGCATTGTTGTCTGATTGTCGGTGGCGGAAACGTTGCCGTCCGCAAAATCAGATTGCTGTTGCGGGCAGGTGCGCATATCCGTGTGGTATCACCTGATATCTGTGATGAATTAAAGAATCTGTTGCAGCAATCAGCGGCGGTTACGCACATTACTGAAACTTTCCAGCCAGATCATTTGCAGGGCATGATGCTGGCCGTTGCTGCCACGGATGATCGTGAAGTGAATCAGATGGTATCCATGGCTGCCAGGAAAGCGAACATTCCGGTCAATGTGGTCGATAATCCGGATCTGTGCACTTTCATCATGCCATCCATTCTGGATCGTTCTCCTGTCATTGTTGCGGTGTCAAGTGGCGGCAGCTCACCCGTACTGGCGAGGATGTTGCGTGCGCAACTGGAAGCCCTGATTCCTGCAACCTATGGCCGGCTGGCCGGGTATGCCGCGCGCTTCCGGGAACAGGTTAAGCAGCGTTTCGCTCATCAGGAGAATCGCCGTTTCTTCTGGGAAAAAATCCTGCAAGGGCCGTTTGCAGAAATGGTTCTTTCCGGTAGAGATCAGGCAGCACAGGATTATCTGCTGAGCATGCTGGAAAACAGCCCGGATACTCCTCCGACAGGTGAAATTTACCTGGTGGGAGCAGGCCCGGGCGATCCAGATCTGCTGACCTTCCGAGCCATGCGCCTGATGCAGCAGGCGGATGTGGTCATTTATGATCGGCTGGTTTCCCCTGCCATTCTCGACAAGGTCAGACAGGATGCGGATCGTATCTACGTTGGAAAGGCGCGTAATCAGCATACCATGCCGCAAACATCGATCAATGAACTGCTGGTAAAACTGGCCTTGGAAGGTAAGCGTGTTTTACGCCTGAAAGGAGGGGATCCTTTCATTTTTGGGCGGGGAGGCGAGGAAATCGAAACACTCTCGCAGCACGGCATCCCGTTCCAGGTGGTACCCGGAATTACAGCCGCATCAGGCGTGGCCAGTTATGCAGGGATTCCTCTTACCCATCGGGATTATGCCCAGTCCTGCATCTTTGTGACAGGGCACCTGAAAGACAATACCATGCAGCTTGACTGGGCGGCATTGGCACGCCCGCATCAGACGATTGTGGTTTACATGGGGTTGCTGGGTGTCGCTGAATTATGCCGACAGCTGATTGCTCATGGTCTGCAGGCCGATACACCGGCTGCAATCGTGCAGCAAGGCACTACTCCCAAGCAGTATGTGCTGACCGGCACGCTGGCAACACTGCCCACACGTATTCAACAACATGCACTGAAACCGCCCACCCTCATCATTGTGGGAGAGGTTGTCAAATTGCACCATCAACTCGCTTGGTTCAACTCTACCCCGAAATCTCCGGATACTTCTTCCCACACGAAAAATTTTTGATTGTGCCTGACACATTGGCCGTATCCTGAGAGTACGACAATTTGTCACATTCTTAGCCTCCAGGAATGCGTGGCGCATGAAGCGCTTGTTTGCCATCGAGATCCAGAAGGCACTTGATCCGCACTCAAGAGACGCTGGTTTTCAAAGCCTTGCAAGCGAGGATCGCTGAATCGTGCTGGGTAGCGCTGGCAGGGCGGTAGGCTACGGTATAATTCAGAGCCTTGAATTAAAATTACCAGGAAGATACGTGATGGAAGCAGAACAACTTAATGCATTAGTAGAGCGGCTGGAAGATATGAAACAAAGAAATCTCGATTTACGGAGGTTTCTTTGACTTCGATGCCAAGCAAATCCGACTGACGGAACTGGAACGTCAATCAGAAGACCCTGCTATCTGGAATGATCCTGAACGTGCTCAGGAACTGGGGCGTGAGAAAAAGTCACTCGAAAATATTGTACTCACCCTGCTGACCGTTGATCGCCAGTTGCGCGATACGGATGAGCTGCTGCAGATGGCTCAGGAAGAAAACGATGAAGATACCCTCCTGAGTATCGTTGATGATGTTGCCCGGCTCAATGAAACATTGGCTGGGATGGAATTTCGCCGGATGTTTTCTGATCCGATGGACCCCAATAACTGTTTTGTCGATATTCAATCCGGTTCTGGTGGAACAGAAGCACAAGACTGGGCTTCGATGCTGGAGAGAATGTATCTGCGCTATTGCGAGCGGCGCGGTCTGGAAGTGGAATTGCTGGAAGAATCTCCGGGCGATGTGGCGGGTATCAAGAGTGCCACGCTCAAGATCAGCGGAGAATACGCCTATGGGTACTTGCGCACGGAAACCGGTGTGCACCGGCTGGTGCGCAAATCACCGTTTGATTCGGGCAACCGGCGGCATACTTCCTTTGCCAGTGTCTTTGTCTATCCAGAAGTGGATGAAAGTATCGAAATCGATATTAATCCGGCTGATTTACGGGTGGATACCTTTCGTGCCTCGGGTGCGGGCGGGCAGCATATCAATAAAACCGATTCGGCAGTCCGGATTACACATATTCCAAGCGGTATCGTTGTGCAATGTCAAAGTGGGCGTTCCCAGCACCGCAATCGTGCCGATGCCATGACGGTGCTGAAATCCCGTCTGTATGAAGCGGAAATGAGAAAACGCAACGAAACCAAACAGGCTATCGAGGATTCCAAAACCGATATCGGTTGGGGACACCAGATTCGTTCCTATGTGCTGGATCAATCCCGTATCAAGGATTTACGTACCAATATCGAGATTGGCAACACCCAGGCCGTGCTCGATGGTGATCTGGATACCTTCATCGAAGCCAGCCTCAAGCAGGGGGTATGATTTTTGTTCCGGCAAAGAGGGCGTGGCACAAATAATACTCGAGGTAAGGTATGACTCCAACCATGATTGAGCTGACAGGTGCAGGGTTATTCGCCCTAGCTATTGTGCATACGTTCAGTACTCGATTCTTCAAGCAACTGGCACATATTCAACCACCACACGCGGGGCTTTGGCACTTGCTGGGCGAGGTGGAGATCGTGTTCGGCTTCTGGGCGCTGGTATTTACAGTAATACTGTTTATGGCCGAAGGAAATACCGTTGCGCTGCATTACATTGAATCCCGTAATTTCACCGAGCCGATGTTTGTGTTTGCCATCATGGTGGTTGCGGCCAGCCGTCCAGTTTTACAGGCAGTCACTGCATTAGTTTATCTGTCTGAGCGCATCATCCCGCTACCCGTCAGCATGCGGTTCTATTTTGCTGTCCTGACACTGATCCCTTTGCTGGGTTCTTTCATTACCGAACCCGCCGCGATGACACTGGCTGCACTAATTCTGGCTGATCGTGTTTTTGGAAAAGGTATTTCCATCCACATGAAATACGCCACGCTGGCAGTGCTGTTTGTCAATGTTTCCATCGGCGGCACACTGACTCCTTTTGCCGCGCCCCCAGTACTGATGGTGGCGGGTAAATGGAACTGGGATTGGTTGTTCATGGTGAACACGTTCGGCTGGAAAGCGGCTATCGCTGTAGTGGTGAATGCTCTATGTGCCACATTGTTGTTTCGTGAAGAACTGCGGCTGCTACCGGCAACAGAAAACCACCAGTCAGATACGGTTCCAATAGTGTTAATCAATATCCATCTGCTGCTGCTTGCCGGTATTGTGTATTTTTCTCACCATCCCGTGATGTTCATGGGGCTGTTTCTGTTCTTTCTCGGTATCGCACATGCCTACCATCACTATCAGGATCGCCTGATTCTGCGCGAAGGTCTGCTGGTTGCTTTCTTTCTCGGTGGATTGGTCGTCCTGGGCGGACAGCAGCAATGGTGGCTAGAACCGTTGTTGTTGGGCATGGACAGCAGCCAGATGTTTATCGGTGCTACATTGCTGACTGCGATAACCGATAACGCTGCGCTGACTTATCTGGGGTCACTGGTCGAAGGATTATCGGACCAGCTCAAATACGCATTGGTCAGTGGTGCGGTCACCGGTGGCGGTCTGACGCTGATTGCCAATGCACCCAACCCGGCTGGTGCCGCCATTCTGCACAAGCATTTCGATCACGAAGTGATTCATCCACTCAGGCTGTTGCTAACAGCTGTTTTCCCGACACTGGTTGCAGCCCTGGCTTTTTTGCTACTGTAATTTAGCTAAAGAACCTCTAAAAAACGACCTGCGTTGTCATCTCTGCGTTAAAAATTGGCTCAAAATGCTCATTTATTACGTATAAACTCGCTTTTTACTCGGCACCAGCGCCTCGCCCTGCGGGCCAGCCTTACGGCTGTTCGCTGCGTTTTACTTGTGTCGCCGATTTTTGCCTTGAACTGACTACCTCGCTGACGTTTTTCAGAGGCTCCTTAAGGACAGCGCCATTAACAGTACCGCTCTTCTTCCGTTCTCCAGCTCCTGATTCTTCTGCCAAGATGAAAATTCTGTTCTTGTGCTGAAAAACCGGAAGCTGGTTCTGCCCTTATTGCCCTTTGGCGTAGCCCACCAATTTCTGGAAGGAGAACAGGTGATCCTGCTTCTGCAGCGGAGTATGGCATTGTGCGCAGTTCAGATCATTTTCCTTGGCCTTGCCTTCCGGATCGTACAGTGCAAATCCCCAGCCACCGGAGCGATCCTCGGCGTTATAGGATGCATCCCAGTTCGCTTGCTTTTCCATGACGGCAACAGCAGCAAGTTTGTCGATCACAAACAGGCCATCGTCACCTGACTGAATCTTGCCTTCGGCATCTTTCTTGGGTGCGTAGATTTCCATGATCACTACCGATCCGGGAGCGGCTTCTTCACCTTTTTTATAGCTATCTACAGCAATCTTGTTTGCATAAAACTTGGCTACTTGCGTCTGGTTGGCGCGGTTGGATACATCATATTGTGCAAATATTTCAGTGTATTTCTCTGGAAATTTAACCTGATCCGGATTACCTCCCGCGTATGCGGAGAATGACAGAGCCAAACCGATAACAGCGGATAAACCTGTAACTGATTTCATTATTTCTCTCCTTGTTGAGAATCAACTGCAAACAAGCTGCCAGTTAATGTGGGTTATTGTATCTTTCAAGCAAGAAACGGAATTTATGCAGAGAACCGTATGCAAATTCCACTTGTATTATAGGCATACCGCTTGAATCATAAAACCCGTGACTGATCCGGGGTGCCGATCACCTTCAGACCGGTATCACTGCTTGAAGCGTGATGCTGGCAGTGTAATGTCCGCATGCTCCCATGCCTTTTTGAAACGTGCCTCGACCACTGCTGCATCCTCCATTTTATTCTGGGCACGTAACGCCTGCAGCAGGCCGAACAAGGCCCAGCCGTTATCTCGGTTACGCTTCAGATCCTCCCAGTACACCGTCTCTGCTTCATCCGGATGCCCTGCTTCCAGCAGAATGGCTCCCAATGACAGCCGGGGTGGATAGTGCCATTCGGCCGGTTCGGTGTACGCCAGACTATCTTCCAGACGTACGGCTCTTTCAAGATGCGTTATTGCCGATTCGAATTTCCAGCGGGCAGCCGCGATTTCTCCAGCCAGCACTTCTGGTGCGATTCTGAGAATTTCATAGGTGGTATTCCTGGAAAGCAGCGTGCCACTCAGTGCAGTGCGATTTTTCATAATCTTGCGTAATTGCTGCAGCTCTTTTTCCGCGCGTGATAACTGTTTTGTCGCCACAAAGGCCAGTCCGCGCACGTAATGCCAGCTTCCGGTAAGAAAGGCGTTGAATGAGGGAGGCGCGGGTTCGGACAGGATTTCCTGCCAATGCCCAAAACGCGCCAGCGCCCAGTAGGGTGTCACGCGAAACAGGGCTGTGATCGGCATTTCCTGCAGTAATGCATCATCCACCATGCTGGCGGTTTTCCTGGCACTTTCAAGCGCCAGTGCGCTCTGGCCGCTGGCCGTGGCGGAAAACCAGAGAAAATGGATGTTGTGCGGGTAATACACCATCGGGTATAACCCGTGTGTATGTGAATGGTCGATGTAGTGTTCATCTGCCGCAACCGCCAGCTGGTTGCTCTTCACGGCATCCGCGTAACGCCCCACGCGCTGGAAGATATGGGATGACATGTGCACCATGTGTCCGGCATCCGGCATCAGGGTCATCAGCGTATCCGCCGCGCGCTCGGCGCGTTCCGGTGTGGTGGTAGGCTCTATCAGGTGGATGTACATGTGCAGCGCAGCCGGATGTTCCGGATAACGGCGCAATACTTCCTCGGTCACGGCCACGATTTCATCCGTGCCTTCATACGGACGGCCATCGCGCATCCAGTAATTCCAGGGACGCAGATCCATCATTGATTCCACATACAGCAATGCAATGTCGGAATCATCCGGAAAATTGCGGTGTACTTCGCGCATGGCTACAGCATAGGCTTTGTCATTTGCCACGCGATCCTCAGCCGATCCCGAATACCGGTGTTTCAGCGCCTGAATCAGAGCTTGTTCCTTGGGCGAAGCTGCAGCCATGAGCGATTCGGCCCGTTTTAGCAATTCCAGTGCCCTGGGCTCATCTGCCGGATTCATTGGTGCATTGATATTGGGTCCCAGCGCCAATGCCTGTCCCCAGTAAGCCATTGCCAGTGCGGGATCAAGCTTTGCCGCTTCCCGGAAGGCTTGTCCTGCTTCGGCATGATTGAAGCCATAGGCAAGATTAAGTCCCTGATTGATAAACAACTGAGCCTGCCCGTTTTGTGTGCTGACAGGAAAAGCATGCACGCCGAGATTTTGCAGCCGGGTTTCGGATTGCGCACCGGGAGCAAGCTGAACTGCCGCCACCGGGGTTGCGTCTTTTCCATTCTGCCCAACACCATTTCCACCAGGTGGGATGGATGAACAAGACACACTGATTGCCGCCGATAGCAAACCCGGCAATTGATCTTGATAGATGAATATTCATAGCTGTTCCTTTACTGAATTCTGAAATGAATCTGCAGATAAACTGAAAATTTTGACGACCAGGTATTCGCGATTGTACTCGCCAGGGTAGATGGGTGAAGCATATTGGTACGAATCATGCTGTTGATGAAACCGGTCAATATTTCCTCCTGAAGAAGGGCTGTCAAACGGCATTGAAAGTTTCCACTAAAAGTGTCGAATTCTATATACGAAAATGTTTGAACATCGTCAAACTGCTTCTATCATCTGGGTTCGCCAATAAATTTCCAGGAAAGAAAAATCACTGATTTAAAAAAACCAAATGCTACCAAGGTTGCACTCGCAAAATGAACTATAAGCAAGATGTTTGAGTCAATACAGCCTGCTATAACAAAACAACAGTAATTTATATATTTATGTCTGGAGGTCATTAAAAATGAATCAAAGCTATTCAACAATTGCTCATGGTGCGTCATCCACTCTTGCAACCAACAAGGTATTGCGCAGCACTTACATGCTGTTATCGCTGACATTGCTGTTCAGCGGTCTAACTGCCGGGCTGTCAATGTTCTTAAATATGCCGCCGATGACATATTTGATTTCTGTGATAGGTGCCATGCTGATTGCAATGTTCGTATTACCCCGTTTTGCTCGATCTGCAGCAGGAATCGGAATTGTTTTTCTGATTACAGGTTTATTAGGATTTGGATTAGGCCCCATATTGACCATGTATGCTTCTCTGCCTAATGGTGGAAATATTATTACGTTGTCACTAGCGGGCACTGGCGCGATATTTATGGGGTTATCTGCTTATGCCCTTGCCACTCGGAAAGATTTCAGTTTTCTGGGTGGATTCTTGATGGCAGGTTTTTTGTTAGTTTTACTTGCTGTTCTGGCAAATATTTTCATGCAAATACCTGCAATGTCATTAGCGATATCGGCTGTAGTTATTCTCATCATGAGTGGTTTTATTTTATATGACACGAGCCGTATTATTCATGGTGGAAACTAATTATGTGTTGGCAACAATTGGGCTATATATGACTATCTTCAATATCTTTATCAGCTTGTTGCAAATTTTAGGGATTATGGGTAACGACGATTAATAGTCGGCTACTTAGCTATTCAAAGCCCCGGTTTGACCGGGGTTTTGTTTTTAGAACAGAATAAATGGAAAGAGGGTTGGATATGGATTGGATGCAAATCGCCTCTGCATTAGCACTAATAATGTTCTTCATGATTTTATTGCCCACAGCGCTGAGAATGATGAAGAACAGTCCTAAAGCCACCTCTTCGGATTGGAAAGCTGTTATTACCCCTTTGGTAGTAATTATTATATTTATTATGTTGTTAATTAAGCTGGTTTAAGTCAGAAATGGAAGCTCATCTTCACAACATTGCTCCAGCAATAGGATGACAACTTATGATTAAATCAGTGCTTCCTTAAATCCCGCATGGCCGTACACTGTGTTTTGCAGATGGAATACAAAACAAGTGAGGCAGCAAATACTCGCTATGTCGCACTTCTTGCGATCATCATGATTTCTCCTGCAACGCAGCTTACGGAGCACTTGATCAGAGGTTTCCTGGTTACGAATTTTCTTCCGGCTCGGGATCTTCCGCACAGGGGACATCGGGTTGCACGCCTGACTTACTTGCTGCGCTTGCGGGGATTCTGGGCGTGGTGCAGACGACATCGACATTCTGTGCACGGTGGCGCAAGGCATGATCCATCAGCACGATGGCCAGCATGGATTCCACGATAGGTGTTGCCCGGATGCCGACGCAGGGATCATGTCTGCCGTGCGTTTCGACTAGCGCGGGATCGCCCGTCTTGTCAACCGAACGCCGTGCCAGACGAATGCTGGAAGTAGGTTTGATCGCTACGCTGACCGTGATGGGCTGTCCGCTGGAAATTCCGCCCAGAATTCCGCCGGCATTATTGCTCAGAAAGCCTTCCGGTGTGATTTCATCGGAATGTTCGGTTCCTTTCTGGGTGACGCTGGCAAATCCGGCGCCGATTTCCACGCCCTTGACGGCATTGATATTCATCATGGCATAAGCAATATCAGCATCCAGTCGGTCGTAAACCGGCTCACCCCAGCCAACCGGCACGCCTTCCGCCACTACATTGATTCTGGCGCCCACCGAATCGCCCGATTTGCGCAGGCCATCCATGAAGGTTTCAGATGCGCGACACTATCGTTGTCTGCTGCAAAGAATGGATTCTGATTGACGACATCCCAGCTTTTGAAAGGAATCCCGATCGGCCCGAGCTGCGCCATATAACCGCGGATAACGATGCCATAACGTTCATGCAGCCATTTTTTGGCGATAGCGCCTGCCGCCACCCGCACGGCTGTTTCACGGGCAGACGAGCGGCCACCTCCCCGATAATCGCGGATTCCGTACTTTTGCCAGTAGGTGTAATCCGCATGGCCAGGACGAAACACGTCCATGATCTTGCCGTAATCCTTGCTGCGCTGATCTTCATTGCGAATCAGCAGTGCGATCGGCGTGCCGGTGGTGGTATTTTCAAACACGCCGGAGAGAATCTCCACCCGATCCGCCTCGCGGCGCTGTGTCACATGCCGTGAAGTGCCGGGTTTACGCCTGTCCAGCTCCTGCTGAATATCTTCGGTTGACAGGGCTAATCCTGGCGGGCATCCGTCCACGATACAGCCAATGGCCGGACCGTGGGATTCTCCGAATGAAGTAACACAAAACAGCTTTCCGATGGTGTTGCCAGACATGACAAATCCTTAGTTAAACAGGGAAATGCAAAGTCTAGCACAAGCCAAATGGGGAGGCTGGCAGGGAGATACCTGCCGTCATGGTTACAGCGTGCCAATTCAGGGCCGTGCAGGTAGAATTGGCCAAAAAGCCGATTGACCGATAGCAGCACTACATGGGAGAGGTGTTATGAATTTTGCACAAGTGAAAGATTATCTGGTTGATTTACAGAACAGTATCGTGGCCGGATTGGAGCAGGCCGATGGCAAGTCATTTCGCCGCGATAGCTGGGATCGTCCGGAAGGGGGCGGAGGAGCAAGCTGCGTGATCGAGGAAGGCAATGTGCTGGAACGTGGCGGGGTCAATTTTTCGCATGTATTTGGCAAAGGCTTGCCCGCTTCGGCTACTGCAGCCCGTCCAGAGCTGGCCGGCAGGGCATTCGAGGCAGCGGGTGTTTCGCTAGTGCTGCACCCGCGCAACCCCTACGCACCGACTGTTCACATGAATGTCCGGTTTTTCCAGGCCACGAAGGAGGGAGCAGATCCAGTCTGGTGGTTTGGTGGTGGCATGGATCTCACGCCCTATTATGGATTTGAGGAAGACGCCGTGCATTTTCACCAAACCTGCAAGGATGCCCTGCAATCCTCGGGCAGCGAATACTATCCGCGCTTCAAGAAATGGTGCGATGAGTATTTTTATTTGAAACACCGCAAGGAACCACGTGGCATTGGCGGAGTGTTTTTTGATGATCTCAACCAGCCGGATTTTGCTACCTGTTTCAATTTGACGAAGAGTGTTGGCGATCATTTTCTGGCTGCTTATGTGCCTATTTTGCAGAAGCGTCGCGATCTTCCTTACGGCGAACGCGAACGGGATTTCCAGGCTTACCGGCGTGGCCGTTATGTGGAATTCAATCTGGTGTGGGATCGAGGAACGCTATTTGGCTTGCAGACCGGCGGACGAACCGAATCCATCCTGATGTCACTGCCGCCCATCGTCAAATGGCGTTACGACTGGTCACCCGCAGCAGGTAGCCCGGAAGCTAGGCTTTATAGCGATTTCCTCATCGGGAAGGATTGGCTGCCGTTTGATTGATGCTGCAATTTTGCAGGATGATGTTTTTCAGGATATGCAGTTTGCCGTGAAAAAAGTGTTCGGCACCGGGGATGACCATCACCGGGAGCATTTGTGGGGATGCCCAGTTCAGAACACTCTGAAGCGGCACAATCGTATCCTGATCACCCTGGATTACCAGAATATGGCGTGCGTGATCGACTACCGGAGGGGCATCCATGCGCTCCACGGAAGGTGCAACCAGCACCAGCATCTCGGGTTTTAGCTGTTGAGCCACGTACGCCTGCACCGCTCCACCGAATGAAAACCCGGCCAGTGTCAGCGGCAGGGGGTGTTGCACGGAGTCATACTGTTCGCGCATCGCCTGGATAACAGCCAGCACATCTTCAATTTCCCCTTTCCCTTGCGCATAGCTGCCTTCGCTTTTCCCCACGCCACGAAAGTTGAATTTCACTGTGATGTACTGCTGCTCAATGAAAGCCCGGGCGAGGATGTAGACGATCTTGTTATCCATGCTGCCTTGATAAAGCGGATGCGGATGCGCCACGATGGCCAGGCCGCGCGGCGAGCCTTCCGGCAGAGTAACAACGGTTTCCAGTCGGCCAGCCGGGCCGCTAACAAATTGTTTCTGTTCAACTGGCATGGGTGGAAATCCTGTAGCTGCAGATCATAAAAACCTCTCATTCCCGAATTGAATAACCTGATTTTAAGCTGATGGGCACATTAAACCCTATCTTCTACGTTGCGCGAGCCAAGTGCGTCAGGTAGCATTTATTTACGATTATGAGGCAGGTGTGGAATATCGTCTCAAGTCAAAAGCGTTGTCCGTTACGCTTTTTTATTACACCGTAAAAGTGGGCCACGTGGTGTGTTTTGCAAGATTCAATTATTTTAATGCCGGAGGTTGATATGCTTTTTGTGAGAGTTCTTACTATCGTTTTCGCCTTGTTGTCACCAAACTGGGTGATCGCAAAAGATCAGGTGCCTTATGCAACCCAGATTACCAACCTGATGCGCTATTACCGTGCCACCCCAACAATTGCCACCTCCGGTGCACTTGCTAGCGACGGCATTCAGGAACTGGTCAAACATAGCTTTCAGACTGTTATCGATCTGCGTACCGAATCGGAAGGCACGGTAAACGAAAAAAAAGCAGTTGAATCAGCAGGCATGACTTATATCAATATACCTGTGGCCTATGAAGGTGTACAGGAACCACAATTAACAGCATTCAAGCAGGCCCTGAAGGAAGCATCTCCTCCCATTCTTGTTCATTGCGCAACGGGTAATCGCGCTGGCGCCATGTGGACAGCCTATCGGCTAAGTGAAGGTATATCGCCGGAAATCGCCTTCAAGGAAGGGCGGGCTGCCGGTATGAATGCTGGCACCGAAGAAAAAACCAGAAAAACCTGGTGCAATGGAGCCAACGCCGGTTGCTGATTTACTTACCCACTAGCAGCCTGTCGAGCTTGATTCCTGCTTAAACAACACTGCTGGGTTCTAATTTATCGGACACCTCGATGGGAGGAAAATCCGCAATTGAGAGCATTACATGACAAGACAGCGTAGGGCATTCGATACCAGTTTGAAGCTGGAAGTTGTTCCATGATCAAGGATCAGGGGCTGAGTGTGCAGAACGTCAGCGAGGACCATGGACATTGGCCAACGGCGATTCGTCGCTGGGTGAAGCAGTACAACGCGGAGCAAAATGGCCAGCTAGGCATTGCAAGCCACTCACCGCCGAGCAACAGCGTATCCGGCACAGCTGGAGCAGGAGAACCGTCAGTTGAAGGAGATGTAGACATATTAAAAAGCGTCGGCCTTCTTTGCCCGCGAACTGAAATGAGCTACCAAGCTTGTTCACCAACTGCAAAAGGAGGCCATTCCGGTCAAACAAACTTGCCGTGTTTTGTCCGTCAGCCGCTCTGGCTACTACGAAGCGCAGAGGCGTTCTGCAAAACCGGTTTTATGCAAAGCCAGCGTCCACCTGAAGGCGGCATTCGCGGCCAGCCATCAAAGCTATGGGAGTCGCCGCCTGGTTACTGCGATGCAAAATCAGAATTCAGATCGGCCGGCACAAGGTGCGCAGTTTGATGCCAAGGCCGCTCTAAACTCGGTCTGGAAGCGGAAATTCATCCGCACGACACACAGCAGGCATGGTTGCCCGTGGCCGCCAACGTGCTTAACCGGCAGTTCAATCCAGTCGCACGGACACTGCGTACGTGTCAGATATTACGTATATCAGCACTGGCACTGGGTGGCTTTATCTGGCGATCGTAATGGATCTGTACGCCCGCCGGATCATCGGCTGGGCAATGGCTAAACATGTCAGCCACGCTGGTTTGTGACGCATTGAGCATGGCTATCCAGCAGCGCCAGCCGGTATCCGGCCTGATCGTTCATTCTGATCAGGGCAGTCAATATGCCAGCGAGCTTTCCAGAACCTGCTCAATAAACATGGCTTTATTTGCAGCATGAGCGAGCAGAAATTGCTGGGATAATGCCGTCGCCGAGCGATTCTTCCTGAATCTCAAAATGGAACGCGTCTGGCAGCGACGGTATGCGAACCACACCGAGGCTAAAAATGATATCGATGATTACATCGTCAGCTTTTACAACTGCAAAAGACTGAACTCGGCACTGGGAAATCTGCCACCCATTGTCTATGAACGAAAAATGGCAGCGCAAAAACCTATCGAGGTGTCCGAAAAGTGCTTGACCACTACACACAGAGTGGTATTTTACTGAAAAAGGTGTCAGAAAGGTCATTTTTGACGGTTTTTCCACTGTTTTTTGCTTAATTTCCCATTTGAAGATGCAATGAGGCCATGCGTTTCAAATTTCACGCCAGGCAAACCAAGGTCCACTCTCCCTTGACCTTGTCCAGGCTACGCAGTGAGAATTGCCGGAATCCCATCACGGATTTGATGATGCCAAACACGGGTTCGACGGTTTGTTTGCGCAGTACGTACATTTGCGTCCTGCCTGGCTTTTCAGTTTGTGCGCCATGCGTTGTGCCGGGCTGGCATTGTCCGGCAAGACAGGCGGTTCGGTGGACCGTTCAAACGGGCCGGGGTGGTGTGATTCGCCCCCGACTGCCATCAGTGGTTCAATGCTGTGTGCTTCACAGGCTGCCGCATTGGCTGCGCTGTAAAAACTGTTGTCGGTCAGTAAATATTTGATCTTTCCCAGTGCGGCAGGTAATTGTGTCAGCTGATCGAGCATCGGTTTGACCTGTTCTCGATCGTTGCAAGCTGGTGTGATTGCCGGTGCGATGACTAGCATGCATGCTGTCTGTATCAACGACCGCCTGGGCGTTGTAAGCCTGTTCAAACCCGCCACCGGAGGCGGGCATGATGTGCGATTCCTCATCTGTCAGGTTGATCTGGTCTTTGCCTGCTGGCCCGGCTGCAGGCGGTGTGGGTGGTTTGCCATCCGGTTTTTTGCCGTTTGTTCTGATTTTTCTTCCCACCGTGCCAGTTTGTCCTGATATTCAGCCAGTTCCCGCGCATAACGCTCTTTGCATGCACTTCAATCTTTGCCCGAGCTTGTGCCAGGGTGGCAAGACGTTCCTCCCGCCGCGCAATTTCTTCCGGCAGATCCATGCCATCCGGCACAGCAGTTTGATCCGCCTGTTCTGCCTGAATCAATAATTGCTGCACTTCCTGGCGCAGTTGCGGCTCCAGCTTGTCAATGTGCCCGTAGGAACATGTTTACAATCGCAGCACCAAGCCCACTCCCCGGCATCGTAGAATAAATAGCCACAACCTTCGTCGGCTTCTTGCAATGCTGCTCATGGTGGATTTGATCGAGGCTCCTTGAATTCTATAAAAGATTTTCCAATCTCCAGGGCAAGTTCAATCTTTGTTGCCCGCATATTGTTTCATCTTCTCTGTTTTGACTGGAAAACAACGATAACCTGCTAAATTCGCAGAACTATTTTCTTGCCGGGTGTCCTGAGTTATGTCAGAATTCCCGACCGCTGCGCGTGAAGTGTGCAGCTTGGCCGATGTAATTTCTTCAATTAATCCAGCTTAATAAATATGAAAGAATTTGAACAACCCTCCATTGTTCCAAACGAAAAGGTCATTCAATCCAGCATTGCTGCGGAAACCATGTCTTCTGGTGGTGTGTCAGTTGGTACAACTCCTGTTCTATCTGGCAGTGAACCCACTGCTGTGATTGATAGCGTCACCCCTGCACAAATGGGAAGTGATCTTGTCGAAGACGCTACAAAGAAGAAAAAATTCAAAGTAGGGCAGATTTTGATTAGAGGTTTTTTATGCACACCTTTTCTGGCTTATGCTACGGCATTGTGTGCATTACTGGTTTCACAAGGCTGGCCAACAGCCGCAGCGGGTCTGCTTTTCCCGGCAGGTTACGTTATGTTATCCATACTGGGTCTGGAAATGGCGACAGGAAGTTTTTCCGTGATGCCCATGGGACTCTACGCCGGTAGATTCGGATTGGGTAGCGTGATACGCAACTGGTGCTGGACATTTATAGCCAATTTATTGGGCGGGGTTTTCTTTGCGTTTTTACTGTGGTTCTCGTTAACCAAAGGAGGGGCTGTTGAGCCTCCGGGTGTTCTCACCACACTGGCGCATCTTGCGGAAAAAGGCTTCTTATTCGGGATATGGCATAAATGGATGGGTTGCTGCTATTGGAATGGGCATATTGTGTAACTGGCTGGTGAGTCTTGCCCCAGTTTTTGCCAAGCTCACGCAGTGTGCCGGGTAAGGTCATGCTGATGTGGTTGCCGCTTGCAACCTTCTTCTCGCTGGGTTTTGAGCACGCAGTCGTGAATATGTTTGTTTTCCCGATTGGTATTTTGTCTGGTGCTGATGTCACCATTTCACAATGGTGGTTGTGGAATCAGATTCCTGTAACGATTGGTAATGCGCTGGGCGCGGTAATATTCAATTCAACTCTGTGGTACCGCACACACAGGGCGTAATAAATTTGAAGAGTGCAGTGATCCTGCCAGGCGCAGGGTCACTGTTGATTCAGGAATTGATGATTCTGGTTCCAAACATTACCCGGAGCATCCAGGCAATTGCCCAGGCACTTCCAATCAGTAACAATAACTGTCCCAAGACACGCTGATCGCTCAACAGATAATTGGCGCAGAGGCGATCGGGCAGATCAAGATAAAGCCATCCCAAGCGCATAAAAGTAGCCCAGAACTCCAGCTTGAGAACTCCTTGTGCAATCGGATTAAGTTGTGGCCAGCTGATTCCCAAAGCAATTCCCATTAGCGGGATGGTAATAAATTTCGCCAGTTCGCCATACCATTCGGATACAGCTACATCCAGTGCGCGCGGTAACATCCAGTAGGTCATAATCACAATAACAAAAGCCATACCCGTTATTCCCCAGCGATTCCATGGGGATAGCTTGTGGCGCCAGTTCTCGGGTAATGTGGTACCAAACATCCAGCCAATGATAGTTAAAGCGGGTATCTGTACCAGCATGTGCGTTACCATGCTTTGCTCCAGAAACTGCTGCATTGGAGGGAGAGCGAGTATTATGAATGCTGTCAGGAGTAGCCACTCCTGCTTAATTTTTAGATGCATTGTCCTTATCCTCCAGTACCTGATTCAGGTAAGCGCGCAGTTCGTCTAGCTGCTCCATACCAAATATGGCAACTAGCTTTCCTTCAGGGTTGATGATATGGAAACCGGCAGAGTGAGTGTAGCCGCCATATTCATCAGGGATTACGATGACTTTGAAAAAATCCAGAATGGATTCTTTCTGTGATGCGCTGGTTGGACGGGCTGCTATCCAGTTTTTGAAATCAGCAGAAAAATGACTTAAGTGTTCTTTCAGCCTTTGCGGTGTGTCTTTTTCCGGATCGAAGCTGATGCTGATAAAACGCAGGTTATCCAATTTTCCCTCAACGGAAAAATCTTTTTGCAGGGTCTTGAGATTGCCGCTCAGTATCAGACATACGCTTGGGCAGCTTGTATAGATAAAATCCACGACAACAAAGTGTCCGCGCCAATCCTGGAATCTGAAGGCTTCAGCGTCCTGATTTTCCAATTGCCAGTCAGGTACAGGGCGGGGATTTTCACGTATTTCGAGGCGGCGCGCCTCTTCGGCTGTAAAAGCGCGCCCTCCATCGGTACTTAGCCAAAGAATGAGTGCTCCTGAAATTGCTACGAGGAGCGTTGCCAGGAAAGTCCTCATCCTTTTTCCTCCTGTGTGGTGAGGTTGTACTAATCGCCTTTTGACGTTACCGGCAACCCCTATATATAGTGTGCAGGAATTACCGGTAATTCTGATTTAGCGAGGATTGCTAGCGCCTGGCAGACTAACCAGTGCGCGGACAATAAACAACAACATTCCTATTACTACCAGTGATGCAGCAATTGTGCCCACTTGCGCAAAACCCACCCATTCAGGGAGGTGTGCTGCCCAGCGACGGGGAATGCTGCTTGCACCGCTTGCCAGGAAGACCATAGATGTCATGAATGCGCCGATCAGGTATGCATAAAACCCGAGCTTGTCTATGGCTTTGGTTTCTTCTTTGCTGTCTCCCTCACCTGCCAGATAGTAAGCGAAGCCAATGAGCATTGGCAGCAGACCAAGCAGCAGATAGAAATGGAAGTGGCCAGGCACCCACAGCGTGTTGTGGAATGTCCGGTTGACAGTCACCATGGCATCCAGGATGGCAGGAATTACACCACCAGCCCAACCAAACATGGACAGAAACAGCAATTTGGCCGAAGTGCTCCATTTGATGCCCGAACGATAAACGATCATCAATGCGCCGTAGCCCGTTACCACCATAACCGGAAGACCACTACCAAAAGAAAGCACCTGTGCCACTACGAGTGCCCAATGCGGCATCGGAAAATCCATGATCAGGTGGTGCGGATATACGCCCATTACCATGAAGACAATCGCAAACCATGCTGCATAAAATGGTTTGTTGGTTTTCCATGGACGACCGGTGTAGCGCGGTAAGAGCTCATAAACAGCAATAACCGATGCATAGATGGTGGCATTGATGACAACGTGACCAAAGAAATAGATCAGATTTTTCATCAACAACGCATCTGGTTTGAATTCAGGATAGAACAGGTTGATCAATCCCATAACCAGAACAACTGCACCCGCAGCAATACCCATAAAGTTGACGATCAGCACCATTGTGCTGGCAACGACAGCTGCCGGATGTTTGTAATCCACTGGCTCTTTACCAAAAAGCTGGGTAAGGCCAAGGGCGCGAGCCAGACTACCGTATTTTGCTAGAATGGCGCGACCGAAATCCAGATAAAGAATCAGGAAACCAACACCGATGACCAGCAGGCCAGCCTGGAATACAGCGGCTGCTCCATTTGACCAGGCTCCCATTGAAATGGCAGGTAGCGGGAAAAGGAAGGTCCATCCTCCGCCATACTGACCCACGAAAATGGAGCCGAGTAACATGACGACACCGGTCAGAAATATAACGAAGTTCGTCCAGAAAATTCCGTTGCTCAGACGAACATATTGGCGCAGGAAATACCATTGCACGCCGGTTGAAGTAATCATCGCTGCCCCTACGACACCGATACCGTGTACGGTCATGATTTGGTAAAATAGGTCAGCGCCAATTTCCAGCCAGGTGCCTTGCGCTGCACGCATGGTAAAACCTGCAATCATCATTAACAAAAATACCAAAAATCCCGCAATTAAATGGGATTTAACGGCGATCAATGCATTCCGATTTTCTGGATCGGAATACTCAATCTTTCCACTTACTTCTGTAGCACTCATTGTGTCCTCCAATACGTTTTTAGCTGTATTAAATGTTGTACCAATTATTCAACGGTCAATTCACTGATCATGGCGTGATGAGCCAAGCCACAATATTCTAGGCAAAGAATTTTGTATTTTCCGGGCTTGTCAAATGTGTGAACAAGCTTGTTGGTATAACCCGGCATTGCCTGAGTCTGAGCAACCAGTGTCAGCTTTTCATCGTAAATTCCAAAGCCGTGGTTGACATCGGCAGAAGACACCTGGAATGCAACTGGTTGACCTGCCTTGACAGTAGAGGGCGTCATTACCCAATACCATTGATGGCTGTCCACAGTGACATTTTGATAGTCATTACCTGAGTATTCTTTTTTCTGATCAGGTGTTGGAAATGGATTTGTTGAAAGTATGGAGACTGTAACTCCTAAAGTGAGCAGAAAAATAAACCATTTGCTGCGCACGCCATACCATTTTTGTGATTGATGGATAATCCTCATCCTTTTCTTTGGAATTGGCAATCACAAAATAAAAAGACTGCGATGACCAAGCCGATACCCACGAGTGTGATGGCATAAACTGTTGAGATCATTTTAAACTTCCCCCCTCCGTTCATTGATTAATGAAGTGGCGGAATCTACATTTGAAGCAGGATACTGTCAACTAATTATTGACGGTCAAAAATCCATTTTTACCTTGTGGTTTATTGGGTTAGGTGAGATTGACCCTTTGGTTGAGAAGGTTTTTTGCGATTTTTGGAATGGTATTTCAAGTGTTCTTCGAGTATGTAATTGCATTATTCATGTTGGGCATGAATTGGTAAATTTGCCAAATCTAACCACCCCAAAATGGGATGGTTTGAATATGTGTTCTATGACAAGCGCTAAACAGGGTTTTGTTACTAGGCCAGGCTTTGTGGGATAATTGCGCGCATACAAGACAGTCAATCTAATTGTAATTGGAAAATGAAAACCCTATACGACAAGCTCTGGAGCGATCATGTGGTGCATTCGGAATTAAATGATCCAAATGGTATGGTAATTCTTTATATCGACCGTCATTTGGTGCATGAAGTTACCAGCCCTCAGGCTTTTGAGAGCTTGAAGCTGGCTGGACGCAAGCCGTGGCGCACCAATTCGATTCTTGCGGTGGCAGATCATAACGTGCCTACCACCGATCGGAGTAGTGGTATCAATGATCCGGTATCCCGTTTGCAAATTGAAACACTGGATAAAAATTGCGAGGAGTTTGCAATTACAGAATTCAGGATGAACGATGAGCGCCAGGGAATCGTGCATGTAATTGGCCCCGAGCAAGGTGCAACATTACCGGGCATGACTGTGGTGTGGCGATTCTCATACCAGTACCCATGGTGCTTTTGGGTGCCTTGCATTTGGAATAGGCACATCCGAGGTTGAACATGTCCTCGCAACACAATGTCTGGTTGCCAGAAAATCGAAAAACATGCTTGTCAGTGTTGAAGGCGAATTGCCAACGGGAATAACAGCCAAGGATATTGCTTTGGCTGTTATTGGCGAGATAGGAACGGCTGGTGGTACAGGTTATGCCATTGAATTTGCCGGGAGTGCCATTCGTTCTCTTTCCATGGAGGGGCGGATGACGCTTTGCAACATGGCTATCGAAGCTGGAGCGCGTGCGGGCATGATAGGTGTGGATGATGTCACGATCGACTATATTCAGGGAAGACCCTTTGCACCCAAAGGAGCTTTGTGGGATCAGGCGGTAGCCTACTGGCGTACCTTGAAAAGTGATGAAGATGCTGTTTTTGATCGTGTGGTGGAATTGAAGGCAGGCAGCATCAAACCTCAGGTAACCTGGGGAACATCACCGGAGATGGTAACAACGGTTGATGGATACGTGCCTGATCCCGCGAAAATCAATGACCCAAACGAACGTCATGATATCCAGCATGCACTTGAATACATGGGGTTAAAGCCAGGAACAGCGATTCAGGATATAACCCTGGATAAGATTTTTATTGGTTCCTGCACTAATTCGCGTATAGAGGATCTGCGTGCGGCAGCAAAAATCGTGAAGGGTAAACAAATTGCTTCCAATATCAAATTAGCACTGGTTGTGCCTGGATCCGGGCTGGTGAAATCCATGGCAGAGAAAGAAGGTTTGGATAAAATTTTTCGGTCGGCTGGATTTGAATGGCGTGAGCCCGGATGCTCAATGTGTCTGGCGATGAATGATGATCGACTGTCGCCGGGCGAACGCTGCGCTTCGACTTCCAATCGTAACTTTGAAGGTAGACAGGGCCCAGGGGGGAGGACGCACCTGGTCAGTCCGGCAATGGCTGCAGCTGCAGCTATAGCGGGGCATTTTGTTGATGTTCGTTCGTTTGTTCATTAAATGTATTTTTACTTTTAAAGGAGATCAATGATGAAAGCACTATCCATATTATCTTTGCTATTGATCGCAACTTTGCAATTGACCGCCTGTAATACCATGCAGGGATTTGGCAAAGATGTTCAACGTGGCGGCGAAGCCATCGAAAGAGGCGCCAGATAGGTAGAATGAAAAAATTTGAGCAATTCAAGGGAATTGTTGCACCGCTGGATCGTGCAAACGTGGATACAGATGCAATTATTCCCAAACAGTTTCTGAAATCGATCAAGCGCTCGGGTTTCGGCCAGAATCTGTTCGATGAGTGGCGCTATCTTGATTATGGAGAGCCTGGGCAGGATGTTTCATTGCGCCAGCCAAATCCGGACTTCATACTCAACCAGCCGCGCTACCTGGAGGCCAGAATTCTTGTTGCGCGAGATAATTTCGGTTGTGGTTCCAGCAGGGAGCATGCCCCCTGGGCTTTGCAGGATTATGGTTTTCGGTAATCATCGCGCCAAGTTTTGCGGATATTTTTTATAACAACTGCTTCAAGATCGGTTTGCTGCCTATAGTGCTGGACGTGGCTGTTGTTGATAGCCTGATCAGGCAAATTTGTGATGTGGATGGCTACCAACTGGATGTGAACCTGGATACGCAAACTGTAACCACTCCATCCGGAGAAGTTTATCGGTTTGATATCGATCCTTTTCGTAAACATTGTTTGTTGAATGGATTGGATGAAATCGGGCTGACACTACAACATGCAGACAAAATCAGAGAAATTGAAATTAATCGCCGCAATACACAACCCTGGTTGTTTTTACAGCCAGGTAACGATGGGTTGAACATATGAAAATTGCCTTGCTGGCTGGTGATGGTATCGGCCCTGAAATCGTGGCTCAAGCCGAGCGAGTGCTGCATCATTTCAAGCAGGAAGGTTTGAAAATCGAGCTTGAATCCGGTTTGTTGGGTGGATGTGCTGTGGATGCAGCGGGAGAACCTTTTCCCGAATCGACGCGCAGATTGGCAATTGAAGCCGATGCGATATTGCTTGGAGCAGTAGGCGGAACCCAATATGACAACCTGCCTCGTGAAAAAAGACCCGAACAGGGATTGCTGGCAATCCGGAAGGAGCTAAACCTGTTTGCCAATCTGCGGCCGGTAGTGCTTTATCCGCAACTGGCAAATGCTTCTACACTCAAACCGGAAATTGTGACGGGGCTGGATATTCTTATTGTGCGGGAACTGACTGGCGATATTTATTTCGGACGACCGCGTGGTATCGAATATCGGGATGGGGAAAAAGTTGGTTTTAATACAATGATTTACTCTGAGTCTGAAATCAGGCGTATTGCCCATGTGGCGTTCCAGGCTGCAAGCAGGCGAAATGGCAGGCTTTGCTCGGTTGATAAGATGAATGTCCTGGAATGTACGCAGTTATGGCGCGATGTGGTTACAGAAACAGCACAACTTTATCCGGATGTAAAACTTTCACATATGCTGGTAGACAATGCGGCAATGCAGCTTGTGCGAAATCCCAAGCAATTTGATGTGGTTGTTACGGGGAATATGTTTGGCGACATTTTATCCGATGAAGCATCCATGCTGACAGGCTCGATCGGTATGCTTCCTTCAGCTTCGTTGGATGACAAGAACAAAGGCCTCTATGAGCCCATTCACGGGTCTGCTCCGGATATCGCCGGCAAGGGAATTGCCAACCCGCTGGCTACCATTTTATCTGCGGCAATGATGTTGCGTTACTCCTTCAATGAAGAAGAAGTAGCTGCGCGTATTGAACATGCGGTTCAGAAAACGCTGGAAGAGGGTTATCGTACAGCTGATATTTATGAAGATGGTACGAAAAAAATTGGAACGACAGAAATGGGTGATCGGGTTTTGACCAACTTGCAGCTTCAATGATGTGTCTTTATCACAATCAGTACTGCATTCCGGGTAATGGTTGGTTTTTCCCCTTTTTTTCCGATTCCTTGATGGGATAGTGGATAGTAAGCTGTCGGTAGTGATATCAACATTAAAATATTTTGCAAAAGGCTAAGCGAGTTACATGAAACGAGTCGGGTTTGTAGGGTGGCGCGGTATGGTGGGTTCCGTTCTTATGCAGCGGATGCGGGAAGAAAATGATTTTTCGCTGATTGACCCCGTATTTTTTTCCACTTCACAAGCGGGTGGAAAAGGTCCGGATATTGGTCGTGAAACGGGAATACTTAAGGATGCTTACGATATTGCGGCCTTGCGGGAAATGGACATTATCATTTCCTGTCAGGGTGGGGATTATACAAATGATGTGTTTAAAAAACTCCGTGATTCCGGCTGGCAAGGGTATTGGGTTGATGCAGCTTCCTCGCTCAGAATGAACGATGATGCGGTTATCATTCTTGATCCTGTCAATCGTTCGGTTATTGACGAAGCTTTGAATAAAGGTGTCAAAAATTATATTGGGGGCAATTGTACGGTCAGTCTGATGTTAATGGCTGTCGGAGGGTTGTTTGATCAGGATCTGGTTGAATGGGCCAGTATCATGACTTACCAGGCAGCTTCGGGTGCAGGAGCGCAAAATATGCGAGAACTGCTGCAGCAAATGGGTGAAACCCACGATGTCGCAAAGGATTTACTGGAAGATCCTGCTTCCAATATATTGGACATTGATCGTAAAGTTGCTGAAAAATTACGCGACAAGGAATTTCCTGCTCAGAATTTTGGTGTGCCGCTGGCTGGTAGTCTTATACCGTGGATTGATCGAGAGGTTGCGCATGGGCAAAGCCGTGAAGAGTGGAAGGGGCAGGCTGAGACCAATAAAATTCTTGGACATGTCGCTGATCCGGTGCCAGTTGATGGAATCTGTGTTCGCGTAGGAGCCATGCGTTGTCATAGCCAGGCATTAACAATCAAGCTCAAAAAAGATGTTCCTCTGGAAAAAATTGAGGAAATAATCGCAGCATCTAACTCGTGGGTTCACGTCATACCTAATGAAAGAGAAGCCACTACCAAAGAACTTACCCCGGTTGCCGTGACAGGAAAACTTGATATTCATGTTGGCCGCATACGCAAATTGAATATGGGAGATGAATATCTCTCTGTTTTTACAGTAGGAGATCAGTTATTATGGGGCGCCGCAGAACCACTGCGCCGCATGTTGCGTATTTTGGTGGAAGATAAAGCCGCTTAAGAAATTTTTTAATTTTTTCCGGCTTGCAGTGCTAATCGTAATAAATAAGTGGATGTAAACATCCTTTCCGTATCTTGTCTTTTGCTGTTGAAGTTTGTGTGCAGGCACTCGGACAATCTCAAGGGGTATTTGTGTGAAGATTAAGAATTTCAGAGCCAAGAGTGGATTTCCTTACGTTTTGAGCAAAGCATTTTTCGTTGGCCTGCTTGCTTCAACATGGGTTGTTCAGGCAGCAGGTCTGGGAAAATTGACCGTCAGCTCATATCTTGGTCAACCTCTCAATGCAGAAATTGCACTTGAATCCGTGGCCGACAAGGAGATAGATACATTAGCTGCCAGGCTGGCATCTCCTAAAATTTTCCAGAAAACAGGTATCAACCTAGCTCCCTACCATGCAACCCTGGCAGTGGTTGTGGAGAAACGGACTGATGGACATGCTTACATTCGTGTGACTTCTTCGCAGGCAATCAACGAGCCTTTTCTTAAATTGCTCATTGAGCTTAATTCATCTTCGGGTCGCATGTTACGTGAATATAATGTGCTACTTGACCCCGCTGGATCACAAAAACCTGCTGCTTCCCCAGTTGTACAACCTGCTGTAGATAAGGCCAATGTTTCTACTGGAATTGTTGCCAGTGAAGCTCAGGCTTCAGCCAAAGCCGAACAAAAATCATCGCCCTTGCAAGAAAAAACACAGATACAAGCCGGTAACACTTACGGGCCGGTAATGAAGGGAGATACTTTAAGCCGGATTGCAAGACAGGTATCACCTGATGGTGTCAATTTCAATCAAATGCTGGTTGCTTTATATCGCGCCAACAGGGATGCTTTTCTGGTGAAAAATATGAACCTGCTCAAAGTGGGCGTTATTTTGCGTATTCCTGACGAAAGCGAGATTTCTGCTATTACTGTCAAAGAAGCCTCGCATCAGGTGGCAATACAAAAGGAAAGCTGGAACGATTATCGCCAGAGAGTGGCGGAAATGTCCGGTGAAACATCGAAAAATGACACTTTAAAGCAATCCCGGACAGGGAAAATTACATCTGCTTATGAAGATTCCTCAGCCACAGGGGCAAATAAATCTGAAGAAGTACTGATTCTTTCGAAAGGTGAATTGCTGGACGACAATCAGACATCGGCTAAACATATTGAAGGTAAGGCAGCGCAGAATTATTTACACATGATGGAGGAGGATGCAATTGCAAAAGAGCGCGCTTTGCATGAGGCTAATGAGCGAGTAGTAATTCTGGAACAAAATGTCGCCAAACTGCAGCGTTTGCTGGAATTAAAAGGTAATTCCACTGATAACAAAAATCTGATTGAGCAAGATCAGATACAAACCAAGCCGGAACTTCAACCAGTTCCTGTGACAGTTGAACAAGATGAAAAAGCTGTTAAATCTCCTGAAATAGCTATTCAAACCGCAGAAAAATCAACTTTACCCGTTACCATTCCTGTTCAACCAGTGGCACCAAAATCTTCGGTTAAATCACCTCAGCCAGTGATGCCCGAGTCGGAGGAATCAGATTCGGTGGATAACCTGTTTGGATTTGTTGAGGAAAACAGCGAATTGGTCGCCGGTGGTTTAGCTGCGTTGTTGATAACTGCTCTAGGAATATCTGTAATCCGTCGTAGAAAAGCGCAAACGGAAGAAATGGAGATGGATGGAGATGTTGATGATTACAGTGAAAAAGAGGCTGATTTAGCCAATACTGGGATTATTGAAACAGTATCTTCGGACAGGAAAAATCTGGAAAGTGGATCTGGGTTTGTTGCGCAAGAAATAGCTGGTTCATCGGTATTCACCGGTTTTGAATTGGCAGAGCGTCATACCAGTGTTGATTCCGGATCGTTTTTCGAAAACCAGCCTGATGATAAAGATAAAGAAAATTCTTTTTTTAGTACGGATTCAATCAATCAGGTTCAGGAAGAAGATAGTTCGCCATTGAATGAACTGGATTACGAGATCAGAGTGAGTTCATCGGAATTAGGCGAGCCTGTGCACAAGCTGGATGTGACTATTGAAACTGAAGTCACTGGTAAGAGTGAAGATAGCGACATCAATGAGGGATGGATTTTTACTGCTCCCGATATCAACCTGGAGAGCGAATCCGATTCAGAGCAAAAACAGGAAAATATGGAAGAAATTATTTCGGATCATGATGAGCATCAGTTTGAATTTGATCTCGATCTTCCATCCGAAACGGAATCTATAAAAGAGTCCGATCTGGCGAATGATTTGTCGAATTTAAGTACCAGTTTAGCAAAAATTGATCTTACCTTGGGAGAAGAACCGGAAACAAAACCGGAAACAAAACCTCAGCCACGCAACGAATATACCGAAGCTGAAGAAATGCAATGGCAGGAAGTCGCAACCAAGCTTGATTTGGCTAAAGCTTATCTTGAGATGGATGATAAAGAAGGTGCGCGGGAGATTCTTGAAGAAGTATTGCGTGAAGGCGACGAGGAACAACAGGCAACGGCCCGTTCCATGCTGGATCAGGCAGATTGAGTGTTGATAATCCATTGACCAGGTTCATTTGCTCTGAATGAGTGTTTATTGATCTTCCCGGGTAAGTGATTTTTTGCCTCTTTTAATTAGAAAATAGGATCACTCGAAATAGGCAACATTCTTTCGTGAAAATTGTTCTCTCGCTGGAATATGATGGCTGTGGCTACTATGGCTGGCAAAGGCAGCCAGATCATCTTTCTGTGCAATCCCAACTGGAAACTGCTTTATCGGGTGTGGCAGGCAGGCAGATACAAGTAACAGCAGCTGGTCGAACAGATACAGGAGTGCATGCACTGTGTCAGGTTGTGCATTTTGAAACAAATGTAAAACGGCCTTTGAATGCCTGGGTTAGGGGAGCCAATGCACTTTTACCGGACGATATCTCGGTGCTAAGCGCTTCGGAAGTGGGCGGTGATTTTCATGCCAGGTTTAGCGCAATTGAACGTACCTATTTGTATTACTTGTTGAGTCGGCCTTCTCGTCCCGGTATTTATCATGGAAAAGCCGGGTGGGTTCATTACTCGCTTGATCTCGAAAAAATGCAGGCAGCAGCCGAATTTTTGACCGGTGAGCACGATTTCAGCGCATTTCGTTCATCAGAGTGTCAAGCTAAAACTGCAACACGTCAATTGATCAAGCTGGATATTCATCAAAATCAGCAATTTTTCATTTTTGAATTTTGTGCCAATGCATTTTTGCATCATATGGTGCGAAACATTCTTGGAGGACTGGTTTATGTAGGCCGGGGAAAATATCCTCCTGAATGGATGCAAACTCTTCTGGCAAGGCGTGATCGCACCCTTGCTGCTCCCACGTTCTCCCCGGATGGATTGTATTTATCTGGTGTCAAGTACGATGCCAGGTGGGGTTTGCCCGTTTTTAATGTTACTCGGCCATTAGTGGCTATATGAAGCGGTTCCGGGTATGTTCCGGAAAAATTTGACGAATTGGTATTCAAGGTAATCCGAGTGCATACACGTGTCAAAATATGTGGCATTACAAGATTGGAAGATGCCATGGCAGCCGTACAGTATGGGGCGGATGCAATCGGTTTCGTCTTATGGCCGCAGAGCGAGCGATATATTTCTCCAGAAAAAGCAGGGCAGATTACAAAATGCCTGCCTCCGTTTGTGCAGGCGGTTGGAGTATATGTCAATCCTGACAAATCATGGGTGGAGACAAGTAGCGCCGCTGCCGGGCTGGATCTCCTGCAATTTCATGGCGACGAATCTCCCGATTTTTGTAGCCAGTTCAGTTTGCCGTATATCAAAGCCGTCCGTGTCCGGAATGGACTGGATTTGCTACAATACGCCCGGCGTTATGGGGAATCCAGAGGACTGTTACTGGATGCTTATGCAGCAGGAATCCCGGGTGGAACTGGTCATGTGTTTGACTGGAATCTGATTCCTGCGGAGTTGCCGCTACCGTGGGTGTTGTCAGGAGGGCTTCACCCCGGTAATGTTGCCGAAGCGATTGGACGGACACATCCTTCTGCAGTTGATGTTTCAAGTGGCGTTGAGGTTGCCAAGGGTATCAAGGACATAGGCAAAATTTCAGTTTTTATGCAAGGAGTAAGATCCTGTGAAGATATATGATCTTCCTGACAAACGTGGTCATTTTGGCCCGTACGGTGGCACATTCGTGGCCGAGACCCTGATTTCTGCCCTGGACGAGCTTTGCAGGCAATATGAACATTATCGTAATGATGTCGAGTTCCAGACCGAATTTTTTCAAGAACTCAAGCATTATGTAGGTCGCCCCAGTCCTATTTACCATGCCAAACGCTGGTCGGAATATCTTGGTGGCGCACAGATTCTGTTGAAACGTGAAGATCTCAACCATACCGGCGCACATAAAATAAACAATACGGTTGGCCAGGCATTGCTCGCCCGGCGTATGGGAAAGCGGCGCATTATTGCTGAAACAGGCGCAGGTCAGCATGGCGTAGCCAGTGCTACCGTTGCAGCCCGCTATGGTATGGAATGTGTCGTCTATATGGGTTCCGAGGATGTCAAACGGCAGGCAACCAATGTTTATCGCATGAAACTGCTTGGTGCCACGGTCATTCCGGTCGATTCGGGTTCACGCACACTCAAGGATGCATTGAATGAAGCCATGCGTGACTGGGTTACCAACGTTTCCTGTACTTACTACATCATCGGGACGGTTGCTGGACCTCACCCCTATCCGATGATGGTCAGGGATTTTCAGGCAATCATCGGCAATGAAGCTAAACAACAAATGCAGGAAGAATATGGCAGGCAGCCGGATGCCCTGATCGCATGTGTCGGAGGAGGCTCCAATGCCATCGGCCTGTTTTATCCTTATATTAGTGAAGAGAATGTTCGAATGATCGGCGTGGAAGCCGCGGGCAAGGGGATTGATACGCACGAACATGCAGCTACTTTGGTGACAGGCCGGCCGGGTGTGTTGCACGGTAATCGCACTTATCTGATACAGGACGAAAATGGTCAGATCATCGAAACACATTCAATTTCTGCCGGCCTGGATTATCCGGGTGTCGGGCCAGAACACGCCTGGTTGAAGGATTGTGGCCGTGCCGAATATGTGGCTGTAACGGACGATGAAGCGCTGGCTGCATTTCATGCACTTTGCCGGTTTGAAGGTATTATCCCTGCACTGGAATCCAGCCATGCTTTGGCTTATGCAGCCAAACTGGCACCCACGCTTGATAAAGACCAGTTGCTACTGGTTAATCTATCCGGCCGTGGTGATAAGGATATGGCAACGGTTGCGGAGCAATCGGGTATTTCACTTTAACCGGGTAACCGTCATACTTGAATTTTTCTGATCATCTGTTAAATGAATCGTATCGAAACAGTTTTTTCCCAGCTTAAATCACAAAATAGAGCTGCGCTTATTCCTTTTATTACAGCGGGTGATCCTGATTCAGCCACGACAGTGGCGATAATGCATCGATTAACACAAGCTGGGGTAGATTTAATCGAACTGGGAGTGCCATTTTCGGATCCCATGGCGGATGGGCCAACCATACAGCGTTCTTCGGAGCGTGCACTGAAACACCGCATCAGTCTGAAAGATGTGTTTTCCATGGTGGCCGAATTCAGGAAATCCAACCAGAGTACGCCGGTAGTCCTCATGGGATATGCCAACCCGGTTGAAGCGATGGGTTACAGAAATTTTATCCAAGCAGCCAGTCAGGCTGGAGTCGATGGTGTCCTGGTCGTTGATTATCCTCCGGAAGAAAGCGCTGAATGGGTGCGGAATTTAAAAGAACAAAATATTGATCCGATTTTTCTGTTATCTCCCACAACCCCGGAATCAAGGATCAAACATGTTGCCGAACTTGCCAGTGGCTATGTCTACTATGTTTCCCTGAAGGGAGTGACTGGCGCTTCTCATCTTGATTTGCATGAAGTTGGCAACAAAGTGTCACAACTTCGTTCACATATCCGGATTCCAATTGGAGTGGGTTTTGGCATAAGGGATGAACAAACGGCACGAAGCGTTGCTGAACAGGCTGATGCTGTGGTCATAGGCAGTCGCATTGTGGAAGAAATAGAGCATTCCCCGGCAGAAAATCTGTTGGCGAATGTAGGGGCGCTGGTTGAATCCTTGCGACGTGCAATCGACGCAAAATCCGCTTTATAGGAAAGTGATAGATGAGCTGGTTTGAAAGTATCATTCCACCAAAAATCAAGCGCAAGGAAAACGGAGAGAAAAAAGCCGTTCCCGAGGGTTTGTGGAGCAAATGTGCCAGTTGTGAAGCCGTGCTCTACTGCACTGACCTGGCAAAAAACCTTAATGTCTGTCCCAAATGTGGCCACCATAACCGAATCTCAGCCCGCAAGCGACTTGAGCTATTACTGGATCCCCAGGAGCGCCATGAAATAGGTATCGAGGTCATTCCGCAGGATCCTCTGAAATTTCGTGATAGCAAAAAATATGCGGATAGGCTTGAAGATGCTCACGAATCTACGGGTGAGACTGATTCATTGGTGGTGATGCGTGGCAATATTAAATCAGTTCCTGTTGTAGCCGCTGTTTTTGAATTCGGTTTTATGGGTGGATCAATGGGATCCGTAGTCGGTGAACGTTTTGTTCGCGCTGTAAAAGCCTGCGTTACTCACCACTTGCCTTTCATTTGCTTCAGCGCCAGCGGTGGAGCCCGGATGCAGGAAGGTTTGTTTTCATTGATGCAAATGGCAAAGACTACTGCTGCATTGGAGCAATTGAGCAGGGAAAAACTGCCTTTTATTTCCGTGTTGACAGATCCTACCATGGGAGGAGTTTCAGCCAGTTTTGCGTTTATCGGTGATGTTGTCATTGCCGAACCCGGAGCTTTGATCGGTTTTGCCGGGCCTCGTGTTATCGAGCAAACGGTACGCCAGACCTTGCCCGAAGGTTTTCAGCGCGCAGAATTTCTGCTGGATCATGGTGCTATTGATTTGATCATTGATCGCCGTGAAATGCGTGACCGGTTGGCCGGTCTTTGTACATTACTGATGCGCTCTCCGGCTCCAATATTCGTACCGCAGCCAGCAGCCATACCTACAGATTCCTGATTATGCCGGTTCAGGTAGATTAATTCGCCAAGGGGTATTAAAACCTGCGATAGGCTTCGAATGATTGCTGTACTGAAATGGAACAATGGCCCTACCGGGTGTTTATTGCCGATAAGGCTTTTTCTTTATTCTTTTTCATTCTGATCAATGATTGATACCCGGCCAACAACACTGGAGGGCTGGTTAAACTATCTCGAGAAACTTCACCCCAAAACAATTGACATGGGTCTGGAACGGGTGAGAAGGGTCAGGGATTCGCTGCGGTTAACAGTTGATTTTCCAGTCATTACCGTTGCCGGTACCAATGGCAAAGGTTCAGTTTGCGCAATGCTTGAATCCATATTCAGCCAAGCTTCCTACAACACAGGCTGTTATACCTCACCTCATTTACTGCGATACAACGAACGCATACGGGTGAACCAGCACGAAATCAGTGATGAGATCCTGTGTGACGTATTTGCTGAAATTGAATCCGCGCGAGAATCTGTTGACACCACACTGACTTACTTTGAATTTGGCACGCTGGCTGCCATGTTGATATTCGTGCGGGCCCGGGTGGATGTGGCAATCCTGGAAGTTGGGCTGGGTGGCCGTTTGGATGCTGTCAATGTATTTGACACGGATTGCGCGATTTTGACCAGTATTGATCTGGACCATATGGATTACCTTGGATCAACGCGGGAAGCTATCGGTCAGGAAAAAATCGGTATTTTCAGGGAAAACAAACCAGCAATTTGTGCGGAACCAGATATACCCAGATTGCTTTACGAAAAAATGCGATCAGCCAGCGCCCGGCTTTATTGCATTAATGATGCTTTTGGTTATATGGCAGATAACCAGCAATGGCGCTATCGTGGAATATCCGGGCATCATTACAACCTGCCTTTACCAGCGCTCAAGGGTGACTTTCAACTGCAAAATGCAAGTGCAGTCCTGGCAGCGCTGGAGATTCTGGAAGAGACTCTGCCTGTTCCAGTGAATGCTATCCGTCGAGGTTTAGTCGAGACAATTCTGGCCGGCAGGTTTCAAATGATTTCAGCGCGCCCCACCATCATTCTGGACGTGGCGCACAATCCGGCAGCAGCCCGCAAATTGTCAATTAATCTGAAAGCCCTGCCAACAAAGGGGTATACCTATGCAGTAGCAGGTATGCTGAAAGACAAGGACATGACAGGCACATTGCGAGTGCTGAAAAATAACATTGATCGATGGCTGATCGGGGGGTTAAATGTCGCCAGAGGTGCGTCAGAGAATGAAATTCGGCAGGCACTTGAGGAAGCCGGCGTTGAACAGAAAAATATCCTGTGCTCATTTCCAGATATAAATAGTGCTTATGTTTACGCGCGTGAACATGTTAACGATGATGATAGAATATGTGTGTTTGGGTCATTTCATACCGTCAGTTTGGTAATGAAAGGCATTGATGGATTAAATTCTTAAGGGCAAGCGGAAAAACAAAAATGGTTAAAAATGTCAGCGAAGAAGAAATCCTTCTGAGAAAGCGTGCCAGGAGGCGTCTGATTGGCGCAATTACCTTCGTGATTCTGTCGGTTGTCTTTTTGCCCATGATCCTTGATGATGCCCCCCAGCAGGAAGAGCAGCAAATTGATATACAAATTCCCTCCGAAGAATTGACAGCCGAGGCCTATCCGTGGATGACACCGGAAAATGCTCCGATTGCGGAAGAGGTGGAAATTCCCCGTGGTACCGAAAAACCATTACCCTTCAGTGATTCCGAGCATGCCGAAAGAAATGAAAATAGCGCTTCTGACAAGAGCAGAATTGGTGCTGTACCAACTCCGGCAAAAAAGCCATCGTATGTGAAACCAACTCCAACTGTTACATCGACCCCGGTTGTTCAGGAAAAAATATCGGTTTCCCAGGAAAAAGCTCCGGTCAGTAATAATATAAAGGTACAGGAAGGTGCATTTATCATTCAGCTGGGGGCGTTTTCCGACATCACCAAAGCAAAGCAGCAGCAGCAAAACCTGGTCGCCAATGGAATCAGGGCTTATACCGAGACCATCAAGGTGGGTAATGGCGAAATGACTCGTGTACGTATTGGCCCTTTCGCCACACGGGAAGCAGCCGAAGCAGAGCATGAACGATTGAAGAAAACTGGTTTGAGTGGTGTGGTGACAGCAAAATAGCAGTTAAATGACCGTTTTTGATTACATTGTTATTGGAATCGTTTCTTTCTCGGCCTTGCTGAGTATTACACGCGGCCTGGTGCATGAAATCGTGTCACTCCTCGCCTGGGTCATTGCGTTTTTTGCTGCCAGTCGCTATTCGGTTTATGCTGCTCCCTTGTTGCCCGGCATGATCGAGAATGAATCCACACGGATGCTGGCAGCATTCAGTGCAACATTCTTTGTAGTTCTTCTGGCCACAATGCTTGTCTCCCGGCTGCTATCTGCACTCGTAAGAGGGGTAGGGCTTGGGTTGATCGACAGAATGTTGGGAGCATTATTCGGGATGGTTCGCGGACTAGTAATTGTATTGTTTCTGATAACAGCAGCCGGGTTTACGCCAATTCCGCAACAACCATTCTGGAAAGAAGCCGTACTGAGCGGACCCTTGGAAATCATGTCAGCGGACATCATTCCCTGGCTACCCCAGGATTTCCGGAATCTTATTGGTTTTAGCAGAAATAACTAAAATTCGTATTGGGTTACAAGTAAGGATTTTTTTGTGAACAATACAGAAAGAAAGTAACCAGCTTCAGTAAGTTTTTTAATCCACTTTTTTCAGCGAGCCCGCTATGTGTGGAATTCTGGGTGTGGTGGCCCGATCTCCCGCCAATCAGTTGCTTTATGATGGTCTGTTAATGTTGCAGCATCGTGGCCAGGATGCTGCTGGTATTGTTACCGCACAAGGTAACAGCTTTCACATGCATAAGGGTCTTGGCCTGGTGCGGGATGTGTTTCGTACCCGTGATATGCGCGCTTTGCCCGGACACATGGGAATCGGACATGTCCGCTATCCTACAGCGGGGTCATCCACTTCTCCTGCCGAAGCACAGCCTTTCTACGTCAACTCTCCTTTTGGCATTGTTCTCGCCCATAACGGCAATCTGACCAATGCAGAAACACTCAATCAGGAGCTATTTCTCTCGGATCGGCGCCATGTTAATACCCGTTCCGATTCTGAAGTATTACTGAATGTCCTGGCACACGAATTACAGGAACGCACAACCGGTTATCAGCTTGATCCGGCCGAAATTTTTTCGGCAGTGGCCGGTGTGCATGAGCGCTGCCAGGGTGCTTATGCTGTCATTGCCATGATTGCGGGTTATGGCTTGCTTGCATTTCGCGACCCCCACGGTATCAGACCGCTGGTATTCGGTTCGGTGGAAACAGATGCAGGCACCGAATATATGGTGGCTTCCGAAAGTGTCGCGCTGGATACACTGGGTTTCCGTCTCATTCGTGATGTGGCGCCAGGGGAGGCCATTTTTATTGACGTGGAAGGGCGTTTCTACAGCCATCAATGTGCTAATAAAGCGAGTCTGAATCCCTGCATTTTTGAATATGTTTATCTTGCTCGTCCGGATTCAATGCTTGATGGCATTTCGGTGTATGAAACCCGTCTCAATATGGGAATTAATCTGGCCGAAAAAATCAGTACGGACATGCGACATCTCGATATCGATGTTGTCATCCCCATTCCCGAATCCAGTCGCCCTAGTGCCATGCAGCTGGCTAATCAATTGGGAATCAGCTTCAGGGAAGGCTTTGTGAAGAATCGTTATGTGGGAAGAACCTTCATCATGCCTGGTCAGCAGCAACGACGAAAATCGGTCAGGCAGAAACTGAATGCGATCGAAATGGAATTTCGTGGAAAAAATGTGCTGCTGGTTGATGATTCCATCGTGCGCGGAACGACCAGTCGCGAAATCGTCCAGATGGCGCGCGAGGCAGGTGCTCATAAAATTTATTTTGCTTCGGCTGCGCCACCGGTACGTTTTCCCAACGTATACGGTATTGATATGCCCACCCGCCAGGAATTAATCGCGACAGATCGGACCAATGAGGAAATATGTCATGAAATTGGTGCAGACTATCTGATCTATCAGGACCTGGATGCGCTCAAGCAGGCGGTTATGCTGGTAGACCCGAGTATCGGGAATTTTGAAACCTCCTGTTTTGATGGGCGCTATATCACTGGCAACATCACGCAAGAATATCTCTACAGAATCGAGTCAGAACGCAATAACCCAGGTTCATCCCAAAACATGCGTGCTACCCAGCTTGATTTAACCTTGCTCCCCGTGGATCAATAACTAAAAAGAAGCAATCATGGAAAATGAACTCGATCCGGAAACGTTAGCCATACATACCGGCATACATCGTAGCCAGTTCAACGAACATTCGGAATCACTCTACCTGACTTCAAGTTTCGTATTCGATAGCGCCGCTCAGGCGGCAGCGCGATTCTCGGGACAAGAGCCTGGCAATATCTATTCACGATTCACCAATCCGACCGTAACAGCAATGCAGGAACGGCTGGCTGTTCTGGAAGAAGCGGAAGCCTGTATTGCCACTGCTTCCGGCATGTCTGCCATTCTTACCTGTGTCATGGGCCTGTTGTCTGCCGGGGATCACATCGTGGCCTCGCGCAGTCTGTTTGGTTCCACAGTCAATCTATTCAGTAACATTCTGAGCCGCTTCAATATCCAGACAACTTTTGTCTCCGCGACAGATCCGGGTGAGTGGCAAGCTGCAATTACAACCAACACCCGGTTATTTTTCCTGGAAACGCCTTCCAACCCGCTGACGGAAATTTCCGATATTGCCGCGCTGGCTGAAATTGCCAGGCGGAAAGGAATCTGGCTGGCAGTGGATAACTGTTTCTGTACGCCAGTCATACAGCAGCCTCTTAAATTAGGAGCTGATCTGGTGATTCATTCCGCCACAAAATATCTGGATGGACAGGGCAGGGTGCTGGGCGGTGCTATCCTGGGCAAACGTGATTTGCTCATGGATAGCGGTATCTTCGGTTTTCTGCGAACAACCGGCCCAACGCTAAGCGCATTCAATGCCTGGATTATTCTGAAAGGACTGGAAACGTTAAGTCTTAGGGTAAAGGCTCATTCAGCGCATGCACTGGAAGTAGCGCGCTGGCTGGAAGCACATCCTCAGGTGGAGCGCGTATTCTATCCGGGGTTACCTTCACACCCTCAGCACGAACTCGCCATGCGTCAGCAAAAAACAGGAGGAGGTATTGTTTCCTTCGAAGTGAGAGGTGGCAAGGAAGCTGCCTGGCGTGTGATTGATGCAACCCGGCTGATGTCGATTACTGCCAATCTGGGCGACACCAAAAGTACACTGACACACCCTGCCACCACAACCCACGGACGAATCAGCCAGGAGGCGCGTGAAGCCGCCGGAATCAGAGATGGTTTGTTGCGCCTGGCAGTTGGACTGGAATCACCGGATGATCTCAAGGCTGATCTGGCACGCGGTCTACAATAAAAAATAAACCAACAGCCTGCGATTCCCACGATTATTCAAAATTTACGCTGGTACCAACAGCGGGTTTTTTAATTGGAAGCGGCTGGAAACTTTCCGATTTTCCCACCATGGCAAATGATTATCTCGAAAGAATACTGACCGCGCATGTTTATGATGTAGCCAGCGAAACACGGCTTGATGCGGCTCCATCGTTATCTGCCCGTATTCATAACCGTGTGCTGCTTAACAGAGAGGAGATGCAGAAGGTTTTTTCTTTCAAGCTGCGCGGCGCCTATAACAAAATGGCCAGATTGCATCCTGATGTCCTGCAACAGGGTGTGGTTGCTGCTTCAGCGGGAAATCATGCGCAAGGGGTGGCGCTGGCTGCGCAGAAACTGGGTTGTGCTGCTACTATCGTCATGCCAACCACCACACCGCAAATCAAGATCAATGCAGTCATGGCAATGGGTGCGGCTGTACTGCTACAGGGAGATTCCTACAATGATGCGTACAAATATGCGCTGGATCTTGCAGAAGAAAAGGGTGCTGAATTCATTCACCCCTACGACGATCCCGATGTAATCGCCGGGCAAGGTACCATCGGTATGGAAATTTTGCGCCAGCATCCAAAGGATATCCACGCAATTTTTGTACCCATTGGTGGTGGTGGGTTAATTTCCGGCATTGCCGCGTATGTAAAACGGCTACGACCGACTATCAAGGTGATCGGGGTGGAGCCGGTTGATTCGGATGCCATGCACCGTTCATTGCAGGCAGGGCATCGTGTCGAACTACCCCAGGTGGGCTTGTTTGCTGATGGCGTGGCAGTACGTCTGGTCGGCGAAGAAACTTTCCGCTTGTGTCGTGAACTGGTGGATGAAATCATTCTGGTAAATTCGGATGCCATTTGTGCAGCCATCAAGGATGTCTTCGAGGATACGCGCTCCATCGTCGAACCTTCAGGCGCGCTTTCTGTTGCTGGCTTGAAAATATATTCAAAGCAAAAGAATCTGATGCATGAAACCCTGATTGCGATTGCCTCTGGTGCCAATATGAATTTTGATCGCTTGCACCATGTTTCCGAGCGCGCCGAACTAGGTGAACAGCGGGAAGCCATCTTTGCAGTCACGATCCCGGAAGAACCCGGCAGCTTCAAAAAATTCTGCAATTTGCTGGGCGCCCGTAATGTTACCGAGTTCAATTATCGCTATGCAGATTCCAGAATGGCACATGTTTTTGTCGGTGTGTCAGTACGCAATCGTGAAGAATCGTTGCACTTGATACAGATATTGCAAAGCAATGGCCTGAAAACTGAAAATTTGACTGATAACGAAATGGCCAAGCTGCACATTCGTCATATGGTGGGTGGCCGTTCCCGGGAAGTCAGCCATGAGAATCTGTATCGCTTCGAATTTCCGGATCGGCCAGGTGCACTCATGAATTTTCTGAATCATATGGGTGATCGCTGGAATATCAGCCTGTTCCATTACCGTAATCATGGCGCTGATTTCGGTCGTGTGCTGGTGGGAATTCAAGTTCCTCCGGAAGAAAAACAGCAATTCAACAGTTTTCTCGACAAGCTGGGCTACAGCTTCTGGGATGAAAACAATAATCCGGCCTATAAGCTCTTCCTCGTTTGACGTTTGCATACATCTTCCACTTCAGGCCAAATCTGAAAATAACCCGACGTTATAGTGAAAAGATTTGGCCTTGCTTCTTGCCCGGTTTACGGGCATTCCAAAGAAATCTCATTTCAAAATCACAATAACGAAGATTTTTACAAACTTCTTCTGATTTTCATACCCGAAAGCCAGCAGCTATCCTACTGCTCTGGAATTATGTCATCATAATATTGGTATTTCACAGGCAAGCGTGGAATGCCAGAAAGAGAGCGGTTTTGACTGAAATTCCATAAAAACAAGGTGTATTCCCAGCATATGACAGGCTGTAACAATTCCAACGATATGACTGTACTGCTTCCTTTAACCAAATATTTGCAGATCTTCCGCCAGTCCTGGTTTTCCGGAGCATTGTCTGTTTTGTTCCTGCTGATTGCCCTGATCCTGTTGCGTGTTGATACACAACAGGCACGCAGCCATACCACTTCACTTGAAGTTGTTGGCCATCTTCATACCCAAATTCAGCATCTGGCCATTGTTTCCCGGGAAGCATTGCGTGGTAATGAACAGGCTTTTGTTCAACTGCGCAACAACCTTGATCAATTGAATTATTACTCATCTTTGTTGCAATACGGTGGAGAGTATCAGCGTGAAAGCTTGCCAGCAGTAGCCGATCTGCTTCCTGGCGATTTATTCAAGGATTTTCAGAACACTATGCGCACGAAAGAAAATCGTGCCCGCCAGATTCTGGAAAGCCGTGAAGCGCTTGTCAATCTGGCTGAAATTCTAAAACGAGTAGATCTGGTGAATCATAGCCTGCAAAAAAAATTGCAGGATTTCTCGATGGAGGTGGCGCAAACAGGGCATACATCCAATCAGGTTATTGCGGTTGATACTGTAAAAATTCTTGTTCAATTCGTAACAGGGGGCGTTCGCTCTCTTATACAAGGTGGTTTCCAGGCCAGCAAAGCGATGGATTCTCTGCAAAATGACCCGGAGCAGATTACCGGCATGATCCAGACCCTGGTAAAGGGACGGGATTGGCTATATTCAACCGTACTGGGCAACCAGCTTTCTACCGATACACTGTCCCAGATACGTATCCAGTTCAATGCACTGGAAGATCTTTTGCGTGTTGCGCAAAAATTGACCCCGGAAGCCTCGGGTGCCTGGCATGCAATGCAGGAAACTTTTTCTGCAGGCGATCATTTGTCAACGCAGGTGAATCAGATCGAACAGGCTCTGACCACACATAACAGCGATGAAGGCATGTTTATTTCGGTACTGTTTTATCTGATGCTTGTCCTGGCCATTGTGAGCGGCATGGTATTTATTTATCTGTTTTCCAACAGTATGCGCAAACGCATCCATCAGGGAGCAGAGTGTTGAAGCTACTCAGAGAGCCATATTGCGCCTGCTGGATGAAATGGAAGTGCCAGCAGGAGGATCTGACCGCCCGGATGTCCGTCACCGAAGATATTACCGGCACGATTGCCGATTCGATCAATCTGACCATTGAGGCATTACAGGAACTGGTCAGGAAAATCAATCACGCCAGCGCCCAGGTTACGGGTGCATCCGACCAGGCAGAGCGAATTTCATCCAGCTTATTGAATGCCACGCAGGAGCAGGCACATAAGATAGAAGATGCGACTGTCGCCGTTCTGGGAATTGCCGAATCGCTGGAAGCGGTATCCGGTTCGGCAGAAGAGTGCGCGGATGTCGCCAGACAAACCCTGCATGCAGCGGAAAGCGGCGCCAACGCCGTTCAGGATGCCATGGCCGGCATGAATGAAATCCGGGTTTATATCCAGGAAACGGCCAAGCGGATCAAGCGCCTGGGAGAAAGTACCCAGGAAATTGGTGAGATCGTCACCCTGATTTCGGATATTACCGAGCAAACCAATATATTGGCGTTGAATGCTTCTATTCAGGCAACCACAGCAGGGGAAGCCGGAAAAGGATTTTCTGTAATTGCACAGGAAATACAACGTCTGGCAGAGCATTCGGCTGAAGCCACCCGGCAGATCAGCACGCTGGTGCGTAATATCCGTGGAGATGCACAAGACACCATTATCGCCATGGAGCGCAGCACGGCAGGCGTGGTGGAAGGCACCAGGCGGGCCAATACCACGGGAAGTGCACTGGAAGAAATCGAAACTGTTTCAAAACGCCTGGCACAACTCGTCATCCGTATTACTGAAGCCGCACACAAACAAACCCGTGTTTCCAACAAAGTAGCCAGAAACATGGAAGAAATTTTAACCATTACCCGGCAAACCACCCAGGGCACGCTACAGAATGCCGATTCCATCAAGCAGATTGCCGGCCATGTTACTGATCTGAAATCATCCGTAGCCAATTTCAGAGTATGAAAGAACTGCATGCAATCGTGTTTTAGCAAGAAAAAGAGACCCGTTATCAACTTCAGGATTAATAAGGCCGCATCATGAATACTGCAACCAGGATAAACATCTCATCCGTCATGGGGATCAGAGAAGCCATTGAGCAGATTTTTACCCTGATCCACCGCCATTTTGATTCTTATGCCGCAGATACGGACGATATTCGTCAAATCGAGGAAAGCCGGTATTACATGCATCAGTTGAATGGCATGCTGGAAATGCTGGAGCTTAATGGAGTTGCGTTTGTGGGGCAGAGCGTGGAGGGATTGCTAAGTGCCCTGCAGGAACAGCGCATTGAGCCGGAAGCACCCGTTTTGACAGTTGCCAGACAAGCTATCCGTTCGATTTACCGCTATCTGGATGCGCTGATTGATGGCGAAACCGATAACCCGGTCAAACTTTTCCCGGTCTACCGCAAAATCATGCAGATCCAGGGGTTGGAAGAAATTTCGGAAAGTGATTTGTTTTTTCCGGATGTACGCGAATCGCTACCCCTGCAACCCGTCGAACTGGATCTGGAAGATTCGGCCCGGCAGGAAACGGCCAAACAGGCGCGAGCACAATTTCAGGCAGGCTTGCTGAACTGGCTGAAGAATGCGGAAGATCATCAGAGCTTGCAAAAAATGGTTGAAGCCGTGCGTTCAATTGAAAAACTGCCAGCTCCCATCGAACAGCGAAAATTCTGGTGGATATCATCCGGATTTCTGGACAGCCTGCTCCACCAGGCGCAGGCAGCAGACAGATCCGCTCGTAGATTATGCGGCAAGATCGAACAGGAAATCAGGCACCTCAACAAGGAATCGCACGTAGTCGCCGATCGCCTGTCGAGAGAATTACTCTACCGGATCGCGCGCAGCCAGCCAGTGAGCGAACGTTTGCAGGAAATCGGGCGTGTTTACGATTGGCAAGTACCCTTGTCCACGATTGATAATCAGGAGCATCTTGATGAATCTATCCTGGATGAAGAAGCAACTGCATCGGATCTCCAGAACATGCGCGCCCTGCTGGAAGATATCAACGAGCAATGGCGCAGATTCAGTGTGGATGAGCCGGAAAATCTTGCTTCGCTGCTGACACTGATCGAACGCTTCAAGGCTCAGACATCGCGGGTAAATTGCCCGCCACTGGAAAAACTGGCAGGTGTGATTCACGGCGCCTTGTCTTACCTGCGCATTCGCCCGCAGAGCATGAATGAGGGCATTTCACTGGATATCGCTTCTGCCCTGTTGCTGACAGAAAATGCCATCGATAATTTTCACCGGCTGTCTCCGGAATTTCCCGAACAGGTAGAGTCACTGGCCACCCGTATCCGCGCGGTAACTACTGGGAAGGGCAGTGAAGCGGATCTGCCCGATTTGCCCAGCCCGGATGAAGCCGGACATCTGGCGCAGGAGAAAAAACTGCTCAAACAGGTGGCACAGGAAGTGCTCACCAATCTGGCACAAGTCGAAGATATTCTTGATCGCTTCTTTTTCGAGCCGGAAGTACGAAATGATTTGCCTGCATTGCCGGAATTATTCAACCAGATCAGTGGCGTGCTGCACATGCTCGAACTGGATCGAGCCAGCGCGCTGCTTGAATCCTGCCGTGATCTCGTCGAGAAATTGACGGATCCTGCCCGGCCTCTGGATCAATCTGGGCAGACATTGCTGGCGGATGCGCTCAGCGGCCTTGGTTTTTATATTGAAGCACTCAGAAATTCGCAATCTGACTCTGAAAACATCCTCGACACGACAATCAGCCAGTTCAACCAGAAATTGGCTGATCCATCGCTATCAACGGATATTCTTGCTATTCAGGCCGGATCCGCAGTGGCAGCCACTCAAATTTCTGCCGAAGCCCCGATCGAGCCGCAATACGATCCCGAGCTGCTAGCCATTTTCCTTGATGAATCTGGTGAAGTATTGTCCAGCATTGCCGCCCAGCTGGAAGCCAGCAATAACGATCATTCCGATCTGGATGCCCTGACCACGATCCGCCGTGATTTCCATACCCTCAAGGGTAGTGGCCGCATGGTGAAGCTGGAAGAATTAAGTGAAGTAGCCTGGCGCATCGAACAACTGATGAACCGCTGGTTGAGCGAGCAAAAACCGGCCACTGATGCACTGCTGGATTTGCTGGCAGAAAGCCATCGGCAATTTGGCAACTGGTGCACCAGCCTGAGAAAGCATGGTACCGCCGAGATCCATGCACAACCGTTGCTCGACCAGATCAGGGAAATGATGTTCGGGCCGGAAGCACTCTCCATCGAAGAGATTCAGGTGCCTGAAATCACACCAGCTTCACTGGCCGTGGCCGGGCTGGAATCCAGATTGGTGCTGGAGCCAGCCACTCCTGCATTGGAGAGTGACAATACGGATGCCGTGGAATCACTGGTGTACATCGGGCCGATTGAAGTGCCGACAGAGCTGTTTGGTATTTTCATCAAAGAAGCCAGCGGGCATGTGGATACCCTGAAACAGGCACTTGGATTAACCGGGAACAATACGCTTTTATCGGTTTCCCATGAATCCATGCTGGCGGCGCATACCCTAGCCAGTACCTCTCGTGCATTGAAGCTGGACTGTATTGCACAAATCGGGCAAGTGCTGGAGCGCTGGTTTAATCATTTGCAAATCGTTTCGGTCATGCCGGAGCAACCGGTGTTGTCATGCATGAAATCTGCCGTCAATTTGCTGGATGGCATGGTGGCAGCAATACGGGATCATCAATACCCCTCAACCGAGGCGTTGCAGACAGCAGATGACATCACACAAAAACTGGCTCAGTTTTTGACAGAAGGCGCACTTCAGGCGATTGAACAGGATGATTCGTTTGCGCCAGAAGCTGAATCAATCGAGCCAATCGAGCTGCAAGCAAGCGAGCTACTGGAAGAAATCGCTCCTGTCCTGCTACAGGAACCCGTATCTGTTCTATCTGTTGAAGCGGAATCCCCGCAGGTGGATCGGGAATTGCTGGAAATATTTCTTGAAGAAGCGCAGGAGCTGCAATCCGAAATTGGATCCAACCTGCGCACATGGCGTAAACAGCCCGATCTTTCTGCTGTGCGTAAGGCGTTGTTACGTGCATTGCACACATTGAAAGGCAGTGCCCGTATTGCTGCGGCGCTGCGTATCAGCGACCAGGCGCACCAGATGGAAACCGATATCGAGTCTTTATATGACCAGATCGTGCCAGAGGATCTGCTCGACCAGCTTGAAGCCCGGTTCGATGTTATTTCAGAAGAAATTGATCAATTACGATCATCCTTAAAATCCGGGTGGCAACCTGTTTCTGTTGCAGAAACAGCAATTGAACAGCCAACCGTGCTCCAGTCGGGAATGGATGAATCGCATGATCAACCGGCTGTACCTGCATCCGTGGAACAGGATCAACCTACGCGTAAAACCATACTGCGTGTCGATGCCGAACTGATCGATCATCTGATCAGTGAATCCGGAGAATCGAGCATCATCCGCTCCCGGATTGAGGCGCAACTGTACGACATGGAGCAGTATTTGCAGGATTTGGGTGAAAGTGTGGATCGTATGCGTGGCCAGTTGCGCGAAACCGAGCTGCTGGCCGAAACCCGGATTCCATCCGGTCAGCCGCTTTCCGGTGTAGATCAGTCGATCTTCGATCCGCTGGAGATGGACCAATTTACACGCTTCCAGGAACTTACCCGGTTGATGGCGGAGAGCATGGATGATGTCGTCACCATCCATAAAAGCCTGCGTGATGTACAACGTGCAGCCAGTATGGCTGTGGATCAGCAGGCCAATCTGAATCGCCGGTTACAGCAGGACTTGATCCGTATTCGCGCCGTGCCATTCGGAGATTATGCCGAGCGTCTGTACCGCGTTGTGAGGCAAGCGGCAAAAGACACCGGCAAACAGGTCAGCCTGACCATTCAGGGCGAGGATATTAAGCTGGATCGGAGTGTGCTCGATAAAATCAGCTCACCCCTGGAACATTTATTGCGCAATGCGCTGGTGCATGGCATTGAAACACCAGAGGTGCGCTTGCAGGCAGGCAAGATGGAAACCGGCCGGATTACGCTAACGCTGCATCAGGAAGGAAACGAAATCGTCATGGTATTGCAGGACGATGGCGCCGGACTGGATGCCGGACGCATTCGCGCCAAAGCACAGCAACTGGGGTTAAGTGAACCTGCACATGCGCAGGATGATGCGCAGTGGTATCCACTGATTTTTGCGCATGGATTTACCACGCTGGACGATGTAACGGATATGGCAGGGCGGGGCGTGGGCCTTGATATCGTTAAAAACGAGCTGGGCGGAATGGGCGGCAATATCACGGTGGCATCAGAAAAAAATCATGGTGCCACCTTCACGTTGCGTTTGCCGGTAACGCTGGCTGTAACACAAGCATTGATGATAAAGACGGCGGATAGCACCTACGCCATCCCAACCGCCATCGTCGCGCATGTACTGGAAATGGATGCCGAAGCACTTGGAGCGGCTTATCAGGAACGTCACTTGAAATGGAACGATCAGGATTTTCCGCTGGTTTACCTGCCGCATTTGCTGGGTGTGCCGCACACCTTTCCGGACATCCGGCGTCATAACCGTATCGTATTACTGCAAGCTGGGCATGACCGGCTGGCTATCCATGCGGATGCACTGGCAGGCCAATGTGAAGTGGTGGTGAAACCAGCTGGCCCGCAATTATCCCGTGCGCCCGGTATTGAAGGTGCAACCATTACGAGTGATGGCAGTGTCGTGCTGATCATTGATCCACTCAGGCTGCTGCAACGTGAACAGGTACAAGAGCTGCTGTCCGCAGGGCCCATCGCACCCGTCGGGGCAACAGATATTTCACCTTCTGCCACCGCACCGGTCGTCATGATTGTTGACGATTCATTGACAGTGCGCAAAGTCACCAGCCGCCTGCTGGAGCGGCAAGGCTATGAAATCCTGATTGCCAAGGATGGAGTAGGGGCATTGCAACTGTTGCGGGATACAACACCCGCAATCATGCTGGTTGATATTGAAATGCCGCACATGGATGGTTTTGAACTGATCCGGGCAGTACGGAACAACCCGCAGTTACAGCATTTGCCCATCATCATTATTTCCTCGCGCACAGCGGAAAAACACCGCAAAGTGGCGGAAGAACTGGGTGTGAATGAATTCATGGGCAAACCTTATCAGGAAGAAGAACTGCTGCACCATATCGAACGCCTGATTCAACAATAGGCATAAGGTATTCGAATGAAACTGCTATTTCCGGAAGGTATTTACGCATTACCAAAGTGAGTAGCTGGTGCCGCGTTGTTATGAACGAACAACCTGGACGCGACCGGTGTAGATGAAGGTGGTATTTCATGAAAGATATTTATTTAATTCAACTGTTTAAATAAAAATGAAATTTGCTATACACCTTTCTATAAAGAAGTATGCACCGCAAGCGGTGCATACTGAGCGTTAGGCTCAAAAGGGGCGAATCATGACCGTAAAAATCAGTACAGAGAGAGAGCTTGGTGAAGCTCTTAAGCGCAAAGAAGACAGTATTGAGATCACAGGTGACCTTGCAAAGAAGACAATCAGATTGAGAGCAACAGGCAATGTTGCTTGGGCAATCGCCATAGCTGCAATTGGCTTCGCTGTGTATGGCGTTGCAACAGCGCCAGTGACCGGCGGCACCACAGCAGCGGTTTCAGCCTTTGCTGCACCTGCCGCAGTAGGCATCCTGTAGTGGTCAAGTAATTTCGGACACCTCGATAGGTTTTTGCGCTGCCATTTTTCGTTCATAGACAATGGGTGGCAGATTTCCCAGTGCCGAGTTCAGTCTTTTGCAGTTGTAAAAGCTGACGATGTAATCATCGATATCATTTTTAGCCTCGGTGTGGTTCGCATACTGTCGCTGCCAGACGCGTTCCATTTTGAGATTCAGGAAGAATCGCTCGGCGACGGCATTATCCCAGCAATTTCCCTTTCTGCTCATGCTGCAAATAAAGCCATGTTTATTGAGCAGGTTCTGGTAAAGCTCGCTGGCATATTGACTGCCCCGATCAGAATGAACGATCAGGCCGGATACCGGCTGGCGCTGCTGGATAGCCATGCTCAATGCGTCACAAACCAGCGTGGCTGACATGTTTGGGGCCATTGCCCAGCCGATGATCCGGCGGGCGTACAGATCCATTACGATCGCCAGATAAAGCCACCCAGTGCCAGTGCTGATATACGTAATATCTGACACGTACGCAGTGTCCGGTGCGACTGGATTGAACTGCCGGTTAAGCACGTTGGCGGCCACGGGCAAATCATGCCTGCTGTGTGTCGTATGGATGAATTTCCGCTTCCAGACCGGTTTTAGAGCGGCCTTGCGCATCAAACTGCGCACCTTGTGCCGGCCGATCTGAATTCCCTGATTTTGCATCGCAGTAACCAGGCGGCGACTCCCATAGCTTTGATGGCTGGCCATGAATGCCGCCTTCAGGTGGACGCTGGCTTTGCATAAAACCGGTTTTGCAGAACGCCTCTGCGCTTCGTAGTAGCCAGAGCGGCTGACGGACAAAACACGGCAAGTTTGTTTGACCGGAATGGCCTCCTTTTGCAGTTGATGAACAAGCTGGTAGCTCATTTCAGTTCGCGGGCAAAGAAGGCCGACGCTTTTTTTAATATGTCTACATCTCCCTTCAACTGACGGTTCTCCTGCTCCAGCTGCCGGATACGCTGTTGCTCGGCGGTGAGTGGCTTGCCAATGCCTAGCTGGCCATTTTGCTCCGCGTTGTACTGCTTCACCCAGCGACGAATCGCCGTTGGGCCAATGTCCATGGTCTCGCTGACGTTCTGCACACTCAGCCCCTGATCCTTGATCATGCGAACAACTTCCAGCTTCAAACTGGTATCGAATGCTCTACGCTGTCTTGTCATGTAATGCTCCTCAATTGGTGGATTTTCCTCCCATCGAGGTGTCCGGATAAATTAGACCACAGCAATGCAGCCCGAATGGATCACAATTATGCCGAGATCAAAAGAAGAATGTTTAGTCGAAGCTGGTGGAGAGCTTAACGCCATCTTCATGAGGAGCAGGAATGGGCGGCAAGAGTATGTTCGGTACGATGCAAATGGCAAGAAGATGGTACTAAACGAGAGGCCAATCCCCACTCGATAGCACGGCCCTTGATTGGTTGACTGCAGATCGAGAATTGGCCGTGGCGCACGTTCCAGCAGCCCATCAATTTGTTGCAGCCGTCTCCCCCGAAGCGGGCGGGCAGCTTAACTCAAGTGCTATGTGGCAGGAGCCGAGGTAACAGCATACTGTCGGCGTAGCGCTGATGTTGCGTGATAAAGCCGCGCAAAATCAGTGAATTTGTTTGTTTCATGCCGGACCCGTCCCGGGTTTTCGTCGCGGGTAATCCGGACAATTTTGATCTGATGAAAGGCAGTAGCCCCGGCACCATCCTGCAAAACGGGGTTACGAAAGGCTGAAAGGCAGATTTCCGATTTAACATAACTGGGTTGCACCGGTGTTTTTACATCGCCGGAATGATCATTCAATTTCGTATAATTTGCATTATGTTAAATAATTGATCGAGACTAAAAGCAATATCGCTTATTGTAGATTTCTTGTAGCATTTCATTTGGATCGCAAATGAAATCAGGAAAAATCAAACCATGAACTACTACACGTTTCTGGAAAGCCCTGTTGATCGGTTATTGCTTACGAGTGATGGTGAGTTTCTCACGGGTGTGTATATGGAAATAGAGATCCAGAAGCTACTGCCCCGGATGGTAAATAACTGGCAGCAGGATGCGACACATTTCACAAAGGCAATTGCCCAGTTAAATGCCTATTTTGCAAGGGATCTGGTTGAATTTGATTTGCCAATGAAGGCAAAGGGAACACCTTTTCAGGAAGCCGTCTGGCAATTGTTGTCCACTATTCCTTATGGTGAAACGGTGAGTTATAAAAATATTGCAGAACGCATGCATTTGCCCAAGGCCGCTCGTGCGGTGGGTATGGCTAATGGACAGAACCCCATTTCAATCATTATTCCCTGTCATCGTGTGATTGGTGCCAATGGCAAGCTGACTGGCTATGGGGGCGGGATTCACCGCAAACAGTGGTTGCTGGCGCATGAAGACAAGCAGGCGTCTTTACCCGGTCACTGATATTTCAGTGATTATCAGCACCTTCAGCCACTTGTCTGGCTATCGCAGCAAACTGTTCTAGCGATAAATTTTCAGCTCGTAACCCCGGATCGAGCTCCAGCTGTTCAAAATCACTGGTTGTCAGGTAATGACGCAAGGTATTGCGCAGGGTTTTGCGCCGCTGGGAAAATGCTGAAGTTACCAGTTCAGCGAATAGCTGCTCGTGCTCACACGGGACAATCGTTTCTGCCCTCGGGCGCATGGATACAATCGCGGATTGGACTTTCGGTGGCGGATTAAACGATTCAGCCGGCACGATCAGTATTTGCTCCATCTCAAACCGGTTTTGCAACATCAATGACAAACGCCCGTAATCCGCTGTAGAAGGCTGAGCAACCATGCGTTCCACTACTTCGAGCTGTAGCATGAAATACATATCGGCAATCAGGCTACTGAACCGGGAAAGATGAAACAATAACGGCGTAGAAATGTTGTAAGGCAGATTCCCGACGATCCGCAATCCTTCTCCCAACACTGAAAAATCAAATTTCAGGGCATCGGCATTGTGTATTGTCAATTTCCCGGCATCAGTACGGGACAGATAATCGACAATGTCACGATCAATTTCGACAACGTGCAATTCACCGAGCAAATCCAGCAACGGCCTGGTCAACGCTCCCAGACCCGGACCGATCTCAACCATCCGGTCTCCGCGTACCGGATGAATGAGGCGAATGATTTCAGCAATGATATGGGTATCAACTAGAAAATGCTGACCAAAGCGCTTGCGGGGAATATGCCGCATATTGATTTAATTGTTTTTGGTGTGACGTGTGGTTTCGACTAAAGCCAGTGCTGTTTCGATGGCTGTATTCATGCTACCGGCATCGGCCTTTCCGGTTCCAGCCAGTTCCAGTGCGGTGCCATGATCCACAGAAGTGCGAATAATGGGCATTCCCAGGCTGATATTCACTCCCTGGCCAAAACTGGCGTGCTTGAGTGTAGGCAAACCCTGATCATGGTACATGACGAAAATGCAGTCATAATCCTTGAGTTTGGGCGGATTGAATAACGTATCTGCCGGTAATGGTCCGAGTAGATTCATGCCTTCCCGGCGCAGCTTTTCCAGTACCGGGATGATGATGTCAATTTCTTCCCGGCCAAGATGACCGGATTCCCCAGCGTGGGGATTTAATCCAGCCACGGCAATACGCGGGTTTTCAATCGCAAAACGGTTTACCAGATCGCGATGGATGATGCGCAATTTTTGTTCCAGTCGTTCCGGTGTGATCGCAGCAGGAACCTCTTTGAGCGGGAGATGTGTCGTGGCGAGCGTCACTCGCATCCCCCCTCCTGCCAGCATCATGACCGCGTGACTGTTCGTCAGCTCTGACAGATATTCGGTATGGCCAGAAAAGGCAATCCCGGATTCACTGATGATGCCTTTATGCACCGGCGCAGTCACCATGGCATCCGCCTGGTGAGTGCTGCAGGCTTCCACCGCAAGACGTAACGTTGTCAGCACGTAGGCTGCATTGCCGGCATCAAGTTGTCCCGGTACAACCGGATTTTTGACTGGAACATGCAGCACATGCAAATGACCCTCCTGGCAAGATGAAAACTCATCCCTCGCATCCCCTTCATGCAATTGCAAAGGTAGCCCCAGTTGTGCAGCACGTTGTGCAAGCACATGTCTGTCGGCTATCACTGTCAATCGACAAGGCAAGCTCTGTTGAGCAATCTGTATACATAAATCAGGGCCAATCCCGGCAGGTTCGCCTGCTGTTACAACTAACCTGGGTTTATCAGAAAAAGACATTTTGAAGATCCAATCCGTATCAAAATCAATTGAACAAGAATACTGCCGTGCAATCAGTTATCTTCAACCTTGTATTCCACATAAGCCTGATCTCTGAGCTGCTGTAGCCATTCCTGCACGATCACATCGGCTTTGCGCGCATGGATGGTCCGGCGGGCTGCCTCCCGTTGTTGTTGCTCGCTCACATCCTTTGAGCGCCGTTCGATCACCTTGATCAAGTGCCAGCCGAATGGACTTCGTACTGGCGAGCTAATCTGGCCAGGCAATAGTGCATTCATGGCCTGTTCAAATTCGGGCACGGTATCACCCGGAGAGATCCAGTTCAGATCCCCCCCGGCAGCTGCACTGGCATCTTCCGAATGTGCCTTGGCCACTTCCATGAAATCTGCGCCGTTATGGACGCGATCCATGAGTTGACCAATCAATTGGTGTGCATCGTCTTCCGAAACCAGCTCGCTCACCTTGATCAGAATATGCTGGGCATGGGTTTGCTCGATAATCGTTACCTGTTTTTCCTGCTGCCGACGTTCAAGCAGTTTAAGAATGTGAAATCCAATCGGGCTGCGTACCACAGGTGTAATTTCACCCGGCTGCATCTTCGCCAGCATTTCGGTAAACGGTGAGCCCAGCTGGGCAAGCGGGCGCCAGCCAAGTTCCCCCCCCTGCATGGCATCGGCTGCATCGGAAAATTCAGCAGATACCTGCGCAAAATTGGCACCCTGACGGAGATGTTCATACGCTGTTTCGGCGCGTTTGTGTCTGGCCTCGATTTGCGCCTCGTTCATTTGTTCCGAAATTTGTACCAATATATGCGCAATACGGCATTCCTCATGCAACGGGTGAATTGGCCTGATTTTGCAGAAAATTATCAATTTCGCTTTCAGTGACATTCACACGGCTATTAATTTCCTGTTCTTCAGGCGGGTGATCAGAATTTCACCTCGAATCTCCTCGCGAAACCGGTTCAGATCCGTTCCTTCCTGAAAGAACCTGTCTGAATTCATCCATGGTGAGATGATTATCCTGAATGATCCGGCGCAAAGTTTGGTCCAGATCATTATCACTGACAGTCAATCCGGTTTCTTTGGCACGCTGCAGCTGTATCCGCTTGAGAATCAAGCGCTCCAGCAATTGCTTTTCCAGAACTTCCATGCGAGGCAGCTCGGTATTCTGTTTATGCAATTGTTGAACCGTATTTTGCAGAAGTTCATCGATTTCCTGCTGAGTGATGACTTCCTCGTTGACGACAGCCACGATGCGATCAATGGGCCGGATATCATTGTGGGAATGGGAATTCTGGGCAAGAACACCTGTTGCCCACATGAAAGTAGCGGCAATCAGCAAGCTGCTGCCTGATTTGAATTTTTCAGAACTATTGAATCGAATTATCACAAATCTGTCCTTATATAACCGGGTATGGTCTGCTGCAATACACGCATTGGATCGGAACCGATTCTCATCAAATCGTTCAACTCCAATTGAACAAAAAAGTTGGTCGAGGAACTCTGGGTTGCGGTTGCAAAATGGCTGGTTACCAGCCGTAACGACCAGCAGCAGGCGTTATACTCAACACCCAGCAAACCAACAAGCAATTTGTCATCTTTTAACGAGTAATTGATGGCAGCCAGCCCTTGCCAGTTTTTCAGGAAACTCCATTGTGTGGAAAGATCCACCTGCTTCAGCACATCCCGGGTGAAACGGTAGCCTGCATTGATCGTCTGGCCTGGTGCCGGACGATAACTGACACCAGAACGTATTTTTTCCACCAGAAGATTATTCTGGTTGAGCTGGATGCCGGTATCCGTCTTGATATTTGAAGTCACACTGCCGGATAGCTCCGCAATGAAATCAGAGCCAGCCCTTGTTACCTGGGGAGAAGTCAGCACCACGCGGCGATCACTGAAACGGATTTTCTGGCCAACTGACAACCGCAAGCGCTCATTACCTGTTGCTGAATGTATCAGACGGGAACTGACAGCCAGTGTGATTTCATTGGCATCGTTAATTCTGTCTTCACCACTAAACCTTCTCTCCAGAAATAGCTGGGGATAGCTGAAATCCATTTCAGCAGAATCAAAGTTGGGTAATAGCCGCTGATTCCGGTAAGGAATATAGGTATAGAAAACACGCGGCTCAATCGTCTGGACAAAATTTTCGTTTTGCAAAGAAGTATCACGCTCCAGCACCACTCCGCTGTCGAAGCTGAATATCGGCACCGTCCGGTTGAGATGTCTGTCATCCGTCGCCAGATTGGCCGGCTCATTCAGATCATAGCGGGTATGGTGCAGCGACACCCGGGGCCGGATAAATCCAAAGGAATTTTCCAGTGGCAGACTTACCCCCGGAAGCATGGTCACACGCAAACCATGTGGCAAGGTCGGATGTGAAAAATGCGTGAAGCTGCTGGCAAAATCAAAATCCAGACCATATACGTTGGTTTTTGCTGCATTGAGGGTAAAACGCGGCAGGATTTTGTAAGGTGAAATGATAGGAGCTCGGGGATCCTGCAGGGTCTGGAATTGTTGCACCAGTGTACTGAAGGTGAGCATGCCATTGCGGCCCAATTCGCGGAAATAGCTGGCAAAACCCTGTTGTAACAGGTTGGTCTGGGATGTAAACATAATATTGTTGCCCAGATCCCGGAAATAGTTGCGATCCGAAGCGCTGTTGTAGTTAAGCATGCCAAACCATCCCGCACCCAAATTCTGGAAATGATTGAGCTGCATGCCGTAGCGCGTGGTATCGGTGGCCAGATCATTCGGCAAATAATCCAGTAGAAACCGGCCGTTGAGCGTCTGTCCGATATAACGAAATTCATTATTCAGCATCACACCGCGCCTGCTCATGATGCGTGGCGTGATCGTAGCGTCATAATTAGGAGCAATATTCCAGTAAAAGGGAACAGAAACCTCGGCGCCACTCCTGCTGGTGTTGCCCATAATTGGCGACAAAAATCCGGTTTTCCGCTCATTACCGAAAGAGAAATTCATCCATGGCACATACAGAATCGGTACATCCTTGAAACGAACCGAAACATGGCGTGCAGTAGCCACTTTTGTCCCATTATCAATTTCCAGATCATCCGCTAGGATATACCAATCGTGATTATCTTCCGGGCAAGTGGTATAGCGTGCTTTTCTGAATCTGTACTGATTTTTCCCTTCCAGCAGTAACTGTTCCCCGCTACCCCGCCCGCTACCATCCTTTTGAAGATAGCGCGGGTCACTCAGCTGGCCGGTGTCATCATTCAGATTCATTTGCAGGTAAGTACCCCACAACGTATCGTCAGGACGATCAAGCTGGGCATTTCCCTCAACTTCCACATCTTCACTATCCTGATAGTATTTCACCCGGTCAGCTGTCAGTGTTTGATCTCCCTGGCGCATACGGACTTTGCCGGTAGCCTCAATTTCCTGTTGACTATGCCCATCAATCCGATCTGCCTCGATATGAACCGGCTGGCGTTCGCCTGTTTTCGGAGATGGATCCGCGCTCATGGTGATGACTGGTAGCCATGCCAGATAAGCACACAGAACCAGGTGCAATTTGGAAGTTTTCATTCGAAGTTGGGAAAGCCTGGCGAAGTTTTTACAGATGCTTTTTTATAAAGGCGCTATTATCCGACAATTTCCCTGGTTGCTCGAACCGAACAAAGCACTGGATACGGGTGATTTCATCTGTTTCAAAACCAGAGCAAATTTCAGCCTGAATATCCAGGCTCATCCGGAATCACGCATCGTCCAGTGATTTTTTATTACGCCTTCTATTGAAATGCCTGATCTCAGTACGATTTTTTCAGCCGACGGATTGCTTGCGCGGAATATACCAGACTATCGACCACGAACCCAGCAGCTGGAAATGGCGCAGAAAATTGCGCAAACAATAGAAAATCAGGAAATCCTGGTGGCCGAAGCAGGCACGGGCACAGGAAAAACCTACGCGTATCTGGTGCCAGCTTTGTTGTCAGGTGGAAAAGTCATTTTATCGACGGGCACCAAAACACTGCAGGATCAGCTTTTCCAGCGTGATATTCCGGCCATGCGCGCTGCCTTGAAAATACCGGTGACGATTGCCTTGCTGAAGGGACGCGCCAACTATATTTGTCACTATCACCTTGAACGTGCGCTGAATTCGGACCAGATCCATTTTGCCAACCGCACGGAAGTGAAATATCTCCATCTGATAGAGCGCTACGCTGGAACCAGCAGCCACGGCGATAAAAGCGGACTGGACAAAGTCCCGGAACAGGCCGCTATCTGGCAGCATGTTACCTCCACACGGGAAAACTGCCTGGGGTCAGATTGTCCGCATTACCGGCAATGTTTTGTAATGGAAGCGCGCAAACGGGCGTTGTCGGCCGATATGGTCGTCGTCAATCATCACCTGTTCTTTGCTGATGTCATGCTGCGCGATGAAGGTTTGTCCGAATTGCTACCCGCCTGCAATACCGTGATCTTTGATGAGGCACACCAGCTGCCCGAAGTGGCCAGCCTGTTTTTTGGAGAATCGGTCAGCACGGGCCAGATACAGGTTCTGGTGCGCGATATCGAAACCGAGGCGTTACTTGAAGCAAGGGAATTCACCCCTCTGTTCGATGCCACGGCAGCCACCGGGAAAGCGGCGCTGGATTTACATCTGACGATTATGGAGAAGCATGCACGCATGTCTGCCACGATGGTTGCACAGCATCCCGGCTTCAGTGAAGCGCGTCAGCTATTGCAGGAAAACATGGCATCACTGGCCGGGTTACTCGAAACTCAGGCCGTTCGCTCCCAGGGTCTGCAAAATTGCTGGCTACGCGCTCAGGCATTACTCAATCGACTTCGGCAGTGGCACGAACAATCGGAATCACAGCAATTTATTTGCTGGATCGAAACCTACAGCCAGAGCCTGCAATTCAATATCACACCTTTGTCCATTGCCGAGATATTCAGCAAACAGCTTAACGCTTCCGCCCGTGCCTGGATATTTACCTCGGCTACGCTATCGGTCAAGAAGGATTTTTCCCATTACAACCGGATGATGGGATTGTTCGAAGCTCAAACAGCCAATTGGGACAGTCCGTTTGATTATCCCAGCCAGGCGCTGCTTTACGCTCCATCCCACATGCCCGATCCCAATACACCCAATTACGCTGAAAGTATCGTTCAGGCAGCATTGCCAGTCATCAAGGCAAGCCAGGGTCGTGCTTTCATTTTGTGTACCAGCTTGCGCAACATGCAACAGATTCATGAACTGCTGCAAAATGCCTTTCAGCAGGAGCAATTTGAATTTCCGTTATTGCTGCAAGGACAGGAAACCCGCTCCGCTCTGCTGGATCAGTTCCGCAAACTGGGAAATGCGGTGCTGGTGGGAAGTCAATCTTTCTGGGAAGGCATTGATGTAAAGGGACGCGCACTCTCGCTGGTTATCATCGATAGGCTACCCTTCGCTTCACCGGATGACCCGGTACTATCCGCACGCATAGAGAAAATCACCCGGGAAGGACGCAGTGCATTCATGGAATACCAGTTGCCGCATGCGATCATCAGCCTGAAACAGGGCGCGGGCCGTCTGATACGTGATGAGCACGACCGGGGCGTGTTAATGATCTGCGACCCGCGCCTGATATCCAAACCTTACGGCAAACGGATCTGGCAAAGCTTGCCGCCCATGAAACGCACCCGGGATCTGAATGAGGTAGTGAGTTTCCTGATCGGAAGCCAGGATAACCATTCCTGACATAAAAAACTGACTCTTCTATCAAGAAACAACCTCATTCATTTCTTCCGGAATGAACAATTACTTTGTCTCGCCCGCAGTAACGGATTCTCTTTCCCCCGTGGATACAACGATCAATGTGCGGATGAATTCCATGATTTCCTTGCCAAACACATCGTTATGATCCTTGATCAGCTGCTTATCCACACGCACATTCAGATAAGGATTGTGTTCGACTGTATGATCCAGGCTGGATAATCGCGTACTGCCGAACTGGGCAACTCCCTTCGTCTGTTGTTTTTTCCAGATTTTTTGCACGTTCCGGTAATCCAGCTCCCTGATTTTTTCAGCCGGACGAAGCTCGTGGCTTTGTAATGGCTTGAAATGCCCCGCAGTACTACGGTCGGCCGCGCCTTCACTATAGGCAAGTGGCTTGCCGCAATCATTGCGTTCTATCGTGCCGTGGGTTTCAAAGAAAGTTGAAAAAACACGACCGGCTGGAAAAGCATATTTTGTGGCGTAATCCGCCTCCGAAGTCAGGATCACGAGGCGTGGCGCCTGTTCTTCAAAATAACTGCAACGTGCCTGGGCCAGATCGTAAAGCGGTGCATATTTAAGTGCTTCAAATGCTGGATTGAGCAATACCACCAGATCCCCAAATCCTTCCGCATCACCAATATAATTTTTGCCACTTCTACTGTTGATAAAACGGTCGGCCAAAATCTGTGCCGTGGCACTGTACACTGCGGCGCCACCAAAGCTATGACCAAGAATAACCAAGCGGCTTTTTACTGGCGGTTCCTGTGTATTTTTAACATTGCGAATTTCTTCCAGTTTCAGTAATAGCTCGGCCATCCCGAGATAACCCACTTCGTGGGCCGTATTTTTGCGATCCCAGAAAGTGATGTTGTTTATCCATGGCACATCAATTGATTCTCCGCGCCAGCCAACGTAAACCCCCACTACTCTGCGCGCTGCCTTTTCGGGATGCAATTGATGCTCGACCCGGCTGAGCTCTGCCAGGCTGGCTTTGAAACTTTCCACATTGGAATCTCCCGGTTTTGCACTGTGATGCCAGCCATGGACAAATACATTGATCAGTACACTTTCCCTGGATGCCAAGGCATATAGTTCATCCAGAACAGCCTGCATTTGCGCACGATTGCGAAGTTGGCCCTGGTCATCAATCTCGACAAAACCAAGCAAATATTCACTATCCGATCCCACATTGTGTTGCTGAATGGTATGGGATTCGCATTTTTCCTGAGCAGTTACCACACAGTTATCGAAGTTGCTGCGGTAGATGTCATTGGAAGCGCAGGCTGATAACAGCATGGCAAGCAAAGCTGCCAGAAGCAGCCCTGGAGATGGGGTTCGCATATCACACTCCTTGAATTTGAAAATCCAGCAGTAATTTTTTCGTAATGCTTTGAGGTAATGGTGTTGCAAATGAACTGCCGTGTTGGATTCGTTGTGAAGAGGCCAAACTATTCACCACCTCACTCGCTTTATACTCCATCTACAAAACACAGTGCGCGGCCATGTGGGATTTAATTAAAGACCCGCCAAGTATTATAAATTGCAGCTGCCATGAAACAAACCACATTTATCTCGCTGGCTGGCCAAGCGTGATCCGCGGATGTGCCAGATGAAAAAAAGTAGCCAGCAGTACTTCGGCATGAAGATCCGCGTTGATGTCAATTCAGGTATTCATCGGACGCTTTTCTTAAAAAACACTGGCACGCTGTTTGCCATCGGTATAATCCGCACCATGAAAACTGATGATTTCGATTATCACCTGCCTGAAGAACTGATTGCTCAGCTTCCATTGGCAAACCGGGCAGACAGCCGTTTGTTGTATGTAAACAAAAATTTACCTGGTTTGTGTGATACCGCTTTCATAAATTTACCTGCTTACCTCAGACCCGGTGATGTTGTCGTATTCAATAACACCCGTGTCGTCAAGGCGCGTCTGGCAGGTACCAAATCCACTGGCGGCAAGGTTGAGATCATGATCGAACGCCTTCTGGATAAACATCTGGCGAGAGCACTGATTCGTGCCAGTCATGCACCGGCACCTGGCTCCCTATTGCAGCTCGAAGGTGAAATTACTGCACGAGTGGAGACGCGCGATCAGGATATGTATACGCTGCGTTTCCTGCATCCGTTACCACTGATCGACATACTCGATCAGTACGGACAAACTCCGCTGCCACCCTATATTGCACGTACAGCCGCCGATATCGATGAGAACCGTTATCAGACAGTTTTTGCCCAGAAAAGCGGCGCTGTTGCTGCTCCCACGGCTGGATTGCATTTTGATGAAACCATGCTGGAGAAACTGCAGGCAATGGGTGTCGGCATTGCCTACATCACGCTGCACGTCGGTGCAGGAACTTTCCAGCCAGTACGGGTGGAAAATATCGATCAACATGTCATGCATACCGAGCAATACCATATCCCGGCAGAAACAGTGGAAATGATCCGGTCGTGCAAATCCGCAGACAGAAGCGTACTGGCCGTGGGCACTACCAGTCTGCGTGCACTGGAAGCCTGTGCACAGGCCAACGAAGGCAAACTGGCCGCCGGGATGAATGAAACCAATCTGTTTATCACCCCGGGCTATCAATTTCGCATCGTAGACCGGCTGCTGACCAACTTTCATCTGCCCCGTTCCACTTTGCTGATGCTGGTATCCGCTTTTGCCGGAATGGCAACCATCCGCCATGCCTACCAGCACGCCATTGAAAATCGTTACCGTTTTTTCAGTTATGGGGATGCCATGCTGATTGATAGCCAATCATGAAATTTCAACTGCATTGCCGTGATCAGGAAGCCCGCCGGGGAACATTGACGCTTACCCATGGGACAATAGAAACACCCGCATTCATGCCTGTCGGCACCTATGGAGCAGTTAAAGGGTTGTCTCCGGATGAATTGCAAACCCTGGGAGCCGAAATCATTCTGGGCAATACCTTTCATTTATGGCTACGCCCTGGTCTGGAGGTGGTTGAGGCACATGGTGGATTACACCGGTTCATGCATTGGGATGGGCCGATCCTGACCGATTCGGGCGGTTTTCAGGTGTTTAGTCTCGGGGCACTGCGCAAGATCAGTGAAGAAGGTGTGCGTTTCCGTTCACCTGTAAATGGCGATACCTGTTTCCTGACACCGGAAGAATCCATGCGCATCCAGCGGGTGCTGAACTCGGATATTGTCATGATATTCGACGAATGCACTCCCTACCCGGTCGATATGCAGATTGCTGAAACCTCAATGCAATTGAGCCTGCGCTGGGCAGAACGTTCGAAAATTGCCCACACCGGTAATCCCAACGCATTGTTTGGCATCGTGCAAGGCGGTATGTACGAATCACTGCGCGATCAGTCTGTTGCCGGGTTATGTACTATCGGTTTCGACGGTTATGCCATTGGTGGTTTGTCTGTGGGCGAACCCAAACCGGAAATGCAGCGCATTCTCAAACATACCGCTCCGCAACTTCCTGCCGGCAAGCCGCGTTATTTAATGGGTGTTGGCACGCCGGAAGATATTGTTTATGCCGTAAGCCGAGGAATCGATCTGTTTGATTGCGTATTGCCCACGCGCAATGCTCGCAATGGCTGGCTTTACACCAGCCAGGGCATTCTCAAGTTACGTAACAGCCGCTACCGGCTGGATACCTCGCCACCAGACGAAAATTGCAGCTGCTATACCTGCCGCCATTTCACCCGCGCCTACCTGCATCATTTGCAGCGTACCGGAGAAATGCTGGGAGCCAGGCTCAATTCACTGCACAACCTGCATTACTACCAACAACTCATGTCCGATATCCGCAAAGCGATTGAAACTGGCCAGTTTACGCAGTTTGCCCACAAATTTACCGGTTAGGACTTCATGTTAGAATGTGCGCTTGTTTTATTTTCATTCATACCCGATCAAAGGAGAAGAATATATGCTCATAAATGATGCTTTTGCCCAGGCTGCCAATAGCGCCGCCCAGACTGCCGATCCCACGTTGATGAGCTTTCTGCCCATGGTTGGTATTCTGGTCATCTTCTATTTCCTGTTGATTCGCCCACAAACCAAACGCGCCAAGGAACAGAAGGAAATGCAAGCCGGTTTGCAGAAAGGAGATGAAATTGTCATCAGTGGTGGAGAGCTGGGGCGGGTTGTAAGCGCAGGAGACAGCTACATCACCATGGAAATTGCTGACGGTGTTGAAATTGTTGTACTCAAATCTTCCGTACAGACATTGTTGCCAAAAGGCACATTGAAAAGTGTTGAAACTGGTAAAAGCAACAGGATGCTGAAAAACAACAAACAAAAATCTGGTGAACCTCGCCAGGAAGAACAAAAAAATAAAGAAACAGAAAACAGTGAAGCTGAACCAGCTGCTGAATCCACAAACCCGGATAATGAAAAAAACTAATTCGCAGACATATACCACGGCTTTCCTGGCTCTTTGAAACCGTGGTTTCATCTCCTGCTGTCTTCATCCTCCTGAATCATTGGCCATCATGAATCGCTACCCCCTCTGGAAATATATTGTCATCACCGTCACGATCCTGCTTGGGCTGTTGTACACCCTGCCCAATTTTTTTGGTGAATCCCCTGCTGTCCAGATTTCACCCCTGCGTTCTGGCACACCAACCGATACAGCTCTGCTGCAACGTATTGAACAAGCACTTAAACAAAAAAATCTGGCCTATAACGGGACGATTCTCGAATCCAGTGGAATCAAGATCCGGTTTGCCGATACGGATACCCAGATCAAGGCACGGGATATTCTGGATGCAGAAGTAGGCAAGGATTATGTCGTTGCGCTGAATCTGCTGTCCAACTCTCCACAATGGATGCATCACATTGGTGCCCTGCCTATGTATCTGGGACTTGATCTGCGCGGTGGTGTCCACTTCATGTTACAGGTGGATATGGCGGGAGCGCTGACCAAAGCACTTGATCGTTATAACGCCGATCTGCGCAGCACCCTGCGCGAGCAAAGAATTCCATCTGCAGGAATCGAACGGGAGCGTTCCAGAATTATTGTCAAATTCCGGGATGAACAGGCGCGCGAAAAAGCCATGGCAGAATTTGGCAAAACTTTTGAGGATCTCGCCTTCAAGCCGGAAAATATCAGCAATGAATTGCGTGTCATTGCTTCAATCAAACCGGAAGCAATGACACGCATGCAAAACACGGCGGTACAGCGCAATATCACCACCCTGCGCAACCGGGTAAACGAGCTTGGCGTAGCAGAACCCATCATTCAGCAGGCTGGCACTGATCGCGTGATCGTACAGTTACCTGGTGTTCAGGATACCGCCAAGGCCAAGGACATTCTGGGCAGAACGGCTACTCTGGAAGTACGCATGGTTGATGATGACGGGGATATTGATGCCGCATTGCGTGGTTCTATTCCCGCCGGTACCGAGCTGCTTTCTGAACGCAGTGGTGGGCAGCTCCTGGTCAAAAAACAGGTATTACTCACCGGAGATCGCATCACAGATGCCCAACCTGGTTTTGATCAGGATAAACAGGCTGCTGTTCACGTGACACTGGATAACAACGGTTCACGGATATTCAAGCAACTCACGCGTAATAACGTCGGTAAGCGCATGGCCATCCTGCTGGTGGAGAAAAATCAGACAGAAGTCGTGACAGCACCGGTTATCCGCGAAGAAATTGGCGGTGGCCGTGTGCAGATTAGCGGCCAGATGAACAGTGTCGAAGCTCGGGATATTGCCTTGCTGTTACGCGCTGGCGCCCTGGCAGCACCAATGGAGATCGTTGAGGAACGCACCGTAGGCCCCAGCCTGGGTGCCGAAAACATTGATCGTGGTATTAACTCCACACTCTACGGCTTTCTGGGCGTGGCCTTGTTTATTTCGCTGTACTATTCGGCCATTGGGGTAATCTCCGTCACAGCGCTGGCGGTGAACCTGTTGCTGCTGGTAGGTTTGTTATCCATCCTGCAAGCCACGCTAACCCTGCCCGGTATGGCAGCTATTGCACTGACACTGGGTATGGCTATTGATGCGAATGTACTGATCAATGAACGTATTCGGGAAGAGCTGCGACAAGGAGTCGCACCACAAGCCGCCATCCATGCTGGGTATGAGCGGGCTTGGGACGTCATCCTTGACGCAAACCTGACCACCTTGTTTGCGGGACTGAGCTTGCTGACCTTTGGAAGCGGCCCGGTCAAAGGATTTGCTGTTGTACTGTGCCTGGGTATTCTGACTTCCATGTTCAGTGCAGTGACCGTATCACGCGGCCTGGTCAACTTGTTTTATGGCAACCGTAAACTGTCACGCGTTCCCATTGGGGGCATCAAGATACCCAATAAGGCTGGCAACAAACATTAAAACCTCTACCAGTACTGGATAATTATGGATTTTTTCAGATTTGAACGAGATATTCCCTTCACGCGCTGGGGAAAATTCTCCATGACCTTATCGCTGATCATTTCTATCTTCTCGGTTTATTTTATTGCAACCAAGGGACTTAACCTTGCAGTGGATTTTACCGGCGGAACTGTGATGGAAATCAGCTATCAGCAACCGGCTGACCTCAATAAAACCAGGCAGATACTCTCAGGCATTGGCATGCCTGATGCCGTTGTCCAGAATTTCGGCACTTCCCGCGATGTCATGATCAGGCTCCCGGCCAAAGAAGAACTGGCTGGTGGCAATCTGTCCGAAACCGTTATGGCAGCTCTCCGAAAAGATGATGCTTCAGTGGAAATGAAACGTGTGGAATTCGTCGGCCCGCAGGTTGGAGATGAATTGCTGGAGAACGGTTTTCTCGCATTATTGTTCGTTTCGCTGAGTATCGTTGCCTATCTGGCATTCAGGTTTGAATGGAAGTTTGGCGTGGCCTGTATTATCGCCAATCTGCATGATGTGCTGACCATTATTGGCTGTTTTTCCTTCTTTCAATGGGAATTCGATCTGACAGTACTGGCTGCTGTACTTGCGATACTGGGTTATTCAGTGAACGAATCGGTGGTGATTTCCGACCGGATTCGCGAGAATTTCCGCAAGATGAGAAAAGCTTCAGTCCCCAAAATTATCGACAATGCCATTACCGAGACCATGTCGCGCACAATTATCACGCACGGCAGTACGCAAATGGTCGTTGTTTCCATGTTCCTGTTCGGTGGGGAAATTCTGCATAATTTTGCACTGGCATTAACGATTGGTATCCTGTTCGGGATTTATTCATCCATCATGATTGCCAGCCCTATCCTGTTATTGTTGGAAATCAAACGGGAAGATCTGATCAAACCGGTGCGCAAACCACAAGAAGAGGCCGTGCCTTAATATTTTCCTGTTATTTCAGGATATTTTTTCATTTTCAGACGGTATATATGGCTGGGCTCAATCCTCAAACACCTATTCCAACAGAATTGAAGCTGCATCGAAAATCCGGCGTGTTAAGCGTCAGCTTTAACGATGGCAAGGCGTTTGATTTTCCATGCGAATTTTTACGTGTCTATTCACCTTCGGCTGAAGTGCGCGGCCATGAGCCAGGCCAGGAAATTCTGCAAACCGGCAAGAAAAATGTGGCTATTACCCATATCGAACCCGTTGGCCGCTATGCTGTCAGATTGGACTTTTCCGATGGCCATAACACTGGCTTGTATTCCTGGGATTTGCTCTACGATTACGGATTAAACCAGGAAACCATGTGGCAAAATTACTTGCAACGTCTGCAAACGGCTGGCGGAAGCCGCGAAGCCAGATAACCCTGTCGATCAAATATCCACTTTTCATTCGGAATATCCTCAAAACAATGAATACCACACACTTCGGTTTCACGACCATCTCGGAAACAGAAAAAGCGCGCAAGGTTGCAGAAGTCTTTCATTCCGTGGCTGCGCGCTACAACCTGATGAATGACCTCATGTCCATGGGGTTACACCGCCTGTGGAAAAGATTTGCAATTGATGTCAGCGGTGTTAAGGCTGGTGACAGAGTACTCGATATTGCGGGTGGTACAGCGGATCTCACCCGGCTGTTTCTTGAAAAAACTGGTAGCACGGGTGAAGTTTGGTTAACAGATATCAATAATTCCATGCTATCGATTGGCCGGGATCGTATGCTGAATGATGGCAAAAGCATACCGGTAGCCCAATGTGATGCCGAAAAACTGCCCTTCCCGGATAATTATTTTGATCGCGTATGTGTCGCCTTCGGCTTGAGGAACATGACTCACAAAGATGCGGCTCTGCGTGAAATGTGGCGCGTCCTGTCTCCTGGTGGATCACTTATTGTGCTGGAATTTTCCAAGGTATGGAAACCCCTGCAGCCTTTGTATGACACCTATTCATTCAAGGCGCTACCATTTATGGGAAAAATTATCGCCAGCGATGATTCCAGCTACCGCTACCTTGCTGAATCCATACGCATGCACCCCTCGCAGGAAGAGCTAAAACAACTGATGCAGGATGCTGGATTCGAACGCGTTGAATACTTTAATCTGACAGCAGGTGTGGTTGCTCTGCATCGCGGGTATAAATTCTAAGGAAGAACCTGCAAGGAGGGTTATAACCCTCCTTCAATTTTACGTTTTGCCAGCAGGCAAATCAGGTCGCAGGCAATATGCGCTGCAGCAAGTGCAGTGATCTGACTGTGATCATAAGGAGGAGATACCTCAACGATATCCATTCCAACCATATTGATCCCGGTAAGGCCACGCAAGATTGCCAGTGCCTGGGCAGTGGATAACCCTCCGCAAACCGGTGTACCTGTACCCGGCGCATAGGCAGGATCCAGGCAATCGATATCAAAAGTAAGATAAGCTGGCCGGGCTCCTGTAATGCGTACAATCTCGGCAATTACCGCATCTGTACCCTGCCGGTGTACCCAATTGGCATCGAGAATGTTGATGCCCATAAAATCATCATTCCAGGTACGGATACCAATCTGAACAGAATGTTCGACATCAATCAGCCCCTCTCGAACAGCCTTGTAGAACATGGAACCGTGGTTCAGGGATGCAGGTGAAGCATCTGGCCAGGTATCACAATGTGCATCGAAATGAATCAACGACAATGGCGCTCCAATCTTTTCCACATGTGCCTTGAGCAGCGGATAGGAAATCGAATGATCCCCGCCAAAAGTCAGCATGCGCGCACCTGATGCCAGAATATGCCTGGCATGATTGGCGATTGCATCATGAATTGTCAGTGGGTTGTGAACATCGAGAAAACAATCACCAGCATCAATAACAGCAAGATGCTCGAATGGATCAAATCCCCATGGATAAGGCTTGAGTGAAGCTACTTCAGCCGAAGCCTGACGAATTCCCAATGGGCCAAAGCGCGTACCGGAACGGTAAGACACCGCCAGATCGAGTGGTATACCACTGATGACCAGATCAGCACCTGTCAAATCCTTGCGGAACTGGCAGCGCATAAAGGAAAGCACGCCCGAGAAAGTAGGTTCACGCAGCATACCGTAAGGCGTTTTGCGCGCTATCGCGCCATCAATTCTGATCTGGTCATCGCTTGACATGATTCAACCTCTTATATCGCAAATCGTTTACAAAATACCGGTAAGCCCTTGCGAAATCGCCGGATAAGAATCAAATTCACCCTTCCTGAACAGAGTCGTTCCGCCCGTTCCGGATACTATCCAGAATCAACAGGCACGCCCCGCAAAAAATGGCCGAATCAGCAAGATTGAATGCCGGCCAGTGATAGCCAACCACATGAAAGTCCATAAAATCAACGACATGCCCAAGCGTGATTCGATCCCAAAGGTTTCCGAGCGCCCCCCCCAGAATCAGGCTCAGTGCGAAGCAGAACAGGCGGTTTGATGTATGTTTATACAACAAGTAAACAATCAGAACAGCCACAAGAGCAGCAATAGTGCTGAGAAACCAGCGTTGCCAGCCGGAAGCATCACTCAGAAAACTGAATGCAGCACCCGCGTTATACGCAAGCACCAGATTAAAAAAGTCTGTGATGACAATCTGCTGACCGTATGACAGATTAAACTCCACCCAGCGCTTGCTGAGCAAATCCAGCACCAGGATGATTGCTGCCAGTATCAGACTGAAATAGAGTTTCATCGTGTACCCTTAAATACTTTTTATGGTTGTTGCCTGATAATCAGGCAAAGTAGCGTTGTTCGCCAGAGCCTGCAAGATTGCCGACACAACGATTACACAATGAAGAATGTTCGGTAACAGTGCCCACATCCTGCCGGTAATGCCAGCAACGCTCGCATTTCGTATGAGGGCTGGCGATCACATTGATGGTGGATTCAGTTGTATTATTCGCACGCTGCAACCGGACTTCGGACGTGATCAATACAAAGCGGAGATCTTCTCCCAGTGAATCCAGCAAAATAAAATCTTCGTCCGATGCACGGATTTCAACGATGGCCGCCAGCGATGATCCGATTTTTCCCTGAATACGCGCATCTTCAAGTTGTTTCAGCACTTTGGCGCGTAATTCACGCAACTGTTGCCAGCGGAGAATCAGGGTTTGTCTATCGGCTTCTCCTTGCTGGTCCGGAAAATCATGCCAGGTGTGCAGAAATACACTGTCATCTGCCGATTTACTCAACTCCTGCCAGACCTCCTCGGCAGTAAAACTCAGCACGGGCGCAAACAAACGCACCAGGCTGTGGGCGATGTGGTAAAGCGCATTCTGGGCAGAACGCCGGGGAATTCCGTTTTCTATCGAGGTATACAGGCGATCCTTAAGGATGTCCAGATAGAATCCGCCCAGATCTTCAGAACAGAAATGATGCAGTCGGGCGATTGCTTGATGAAATTCGTAACGCTCGTAAAAACCGAGCATTTCGTTCTGTAACGCCGCTGTATATGCAAGCATGTAGCGGTCAATTTCCACCCATTCCTGTGGTGGCAATGCATTTGCGGCCGGGTTGAAATCGGCCAGGTTGGCCAGCAGGAAACGCAGGGTATTACGAATACGCCGGTAGGTTTCAACCGTGCGCTTGAGAATTTCATCAGAGATGGATAGCTCACCGGAATAATCGGTAGAAGCCACCCATAGTCGCAGAATATCCACGCCGAGTGTATCAGCAATTTTTTGCGGGGCGATGACATTGCCCTTCGACTTGCTCATTTTGTAGCCGCGCCCATCCACCACAAACCCGTGGGTCAGCAAGGCCGCGTAAGGAGCGAGTCCATCAATCGCACATCCGGTCAGCAAAGAGGATTGGAACCAGCCGCGGTGCTGATCGGAGCCTTCCAAATAAAGATCGGCTGGATGTCGCAATTGCGTATCTTGTTTCAATACCGTTTCATGCGTCGTGCCAGAATCAAACCAGACATCCAGCGTATCCGGCAGCTTCTGGTAATGCTCTGCATCCTCTCCCAGCAATTCAGCCGCATCAAGGCTGAACCAGGCTTCGATGCCCTGTTGTTCTACCAGCCCAGCCACTTTCTCCAGCAATTCCAGTGTGCGTGGATGAAGTGCATGTGTTTCCTTGTGAACAAAGAAGGGCATGGGAACTCCCCAGTTACGCTGCCGTGAAACACACCAGTCGGGGCGATTTTTTATCATGGCTTCCAGCCTCGCCCTACCCCATGCCGGGTAAAAACGGGTTTCTTCCACTGCGCGCAAGGCAAGCTCCCGCAATGCTGTTTCTGTGGAGGATGATCCAGCGGTTTGTCGCTGCATGCCGATAAACCATTGTGGTGTTGCCCGAAAAATGATCGGCGTTTTATGTCGCCAGCAATGCGGGTAACTGTGCTCGATCTCTTCCGCGTGCAACAAATGGCCACCGCCTTTCAGCTTATCAATCACGACATCATTGGCTTTCCAGACAAACATCCCGCCTACCAGCGGGGTGTGATCCAGAAATTTGCCATCCCCTTTGACAGGACTGTCGCTGGTCAAACCATACTGCTGGCCAATGAAATAATCATCCAGACCGTGAGCCGGCGCAGTATGAACAAGACCCGTACCCGCTTCCAGCGTGACATGCCGCCCGCAGATGATCCTGACCGAACGATCTGCAAAAGGATGATGCAGGCTTAATCCTTCCAGCAATTGACCTTTACAGCAAGCTACCACCTGCCCTTCAAGCTGGTAACGGGCAAGACAGGCATCCATCAGCTCTGAAGCGAGAAGCAGCCATCCCCGGGGTGTCCTGACCAGACTGTAGTCGAATTCGGGATGGACACATACCGCCTGATTGGCAGGCAGCGTCCAGGGGGTGGTCGTCCAGATCACGGCAAAAATATGGGTGCTGGCGGGAATTTCGGTAGCCATGATTTTGGCAAGCTCAAAGCGTCCCTTGTCATCTACCTCAAAACCAGTATCGACCGCGGGTGATCGCTTGTTTTCGTATTCCACTTCGGCTTCTGCCAAGGCAGAGCCACAATCAATACACCAGTTGACCGGTTTTTGCCCCAGATAAAGATGACCGTTGCGATAAATTTTTCCAAGCGCACGAATAATGCCCGCCTCGGTTGCATAATTCATTGTGAGGTAGGGATGCTCCCAGTCACCCAGCACGCCCAACCGGATAAAATCAGCCTTTTGCCGCTCAACCTGTTCCTGGGCAAAAGATCGGCATAGCTTGCGTACCTGATCTGGCGGAAGATGCTTGCCGTGCTTTTTTTCGATCTGATGTTCGATCGGCAGTCCATGGCAATCCCAGCCTGGAACATACGGCGCATCAAAACCGGAAAGTGTTTTACTTTTGATAATGATGTCCTTGAGGATTTTATTGACGGCATGGCCGATATGGATATCGCCATTGGCATAGGGCGGGCCATCATGCAGGATAAACTTGGGCCGCCCCTGACAGGCCGTGCGGATTTTCTGGTAGAGATTTCTTTCCTGCCAGGCTTTGAGCATGATGGGTTCGCGCCTGGCCAGATCGCCGCGCATGGGAAAAGGGGTATCCGGTAGATTAAGTGTTTTTTTATAATCGATTGTCATTTCAGCAATCCAGACAAACTGTTTGGTGCATGGCAGCGTCCATTCGGGAAAAATAGGTTTTGGCGCAATCTATGTCCTGCTCTATCTGTGTTACGAGCGTTTCCATATCAGGAAATTTTTCTTCTTCTCTGAGTTTTTGTAAAAAATCGATGCGTAGCTGTTGTCCATAAATCTGTTCATCAAAATCAAACAGATGGACTTCCAGTAATGGCTGCGCATTTTCAAGCACGGTGGGCCGGATACCCAGACTGGCTACGCCCCTGATGCGCCGGGTATGGCCGGAATCGTTGCACCAGCTTGCCTCCACCACAAAAATGCCGCTCAATGGAAGCAAGTGATGCTTCAATTGGATATTGGCCGTTGGAAAGCCCAGTTTTTTAGCCAATTTCATGCCATCTACCACCCGGCCACTCAGGCTGTAAGGGCGGCCAAGCAAATCTGCAGCCAGGTCAAGATTGCCCGATACCAGGGCATTACGCACCGCTGTGCTTGAAACTCTTAGTCCATCTAGCATGACGGGAGGCATGATCTCCAGTTGCCCTGATTCCGGGAAGAATTTTTGCAGCAACGCAAGATCACCGGAACGGCGGGCACCAAAGCGGAAATCTTCTCCTATCAATAACCATTGCACATTCATTTCCTGCTGCAGGATACGGGTAACGAACTGCTCTGCACTTATGTTTGCAAATTTACGGTTAAAGCGGCAAATCTGTACGCGATTCACGCCATAACCTGCCAGCAGTTCCAGTTTTTCACGCAGATCAGTCAATCTTGCCGGAGCTTGCTCAGGCATCAGACATTCCCGCGGATGCGGTTCAAACGTCATGATGCATGATGCCACCCCCAGGCGACCGGCCATTCGTTTCAGGCGTGCAATCATGGCCTGATGACCAAGATGCACGCCATCGAAATTGCCAATGGTCAGTGCAACAGGCTCTCCCCTGCCAGCCGTCGCATGCCGGGTTATGCGCATAGCAAAAAACAGGATGTCAACAAACCAGCATTACAATCTGGCAAAAAATCTATCTCACGATGGAGCGATGATGTACGCATGGCGACAAACAAGCCGGGAGAAATCTCTTTTACACCTCGGATGTATCAAGCACTGCTGGTTCACGATGCGGGAAATGGCTCATCTGATATCCCATCCAGAGACGTCCGGCAATAAATTCAGCAACCGCATCCGCATGCTGTTTGAGTAATGGATTGTCCATTTCCTGCGTTGTTTGCCGGAAAAGCTGCAGCCAGCGCTTAAACAACGTATCGCTCAGCTCCGGCAAGGCAATATGCTTGGGCATAGGAGCACCGCGAAAACGGCTGGTGCCACGCAGTTGGGCTGACCAGAAATTGGTCATCTGCACAAAATGTGCATCCCAGTCAATTACGTGCTCTTCAAAAATGGGGCCTAGTGCAGCATCTTTTCTCGCCTTGGCATAAAATTCATGTACCAATTTCGAAACTTCTTCTTCGGTATACAGATCGGGGCCGGGCTCAGGTATGGGACGGGGTATCATGGCAGTCAAATTATTCGTATAGGTTAATATAAATGCGTACCGGATCGCCAGAATAACAATCCGGCCGCTCGTGGCATTGATTTTCTCATATTTGCAATATAGCTTCGAGTCTCTTTCCATAGAGACTGAAAGCTGCTTAAAACCCGTTAAATCATTCATGAAAAAAATCCGGCTGCAGATTATCTGCAAGCACTGTTTCTTCGTACTGATCCACTTTTTTTCAAGGCTGGCATTCCACCGAAAATCATTTTTTGGCTTGTATTTTCTCACCCTCGCGCTGTCCGGCTGTGCCGATATCTGGAACAATCCATATCCGTCCCCGGATTCCGGAAAAAACATTCTTTACAGCGCATTTGCCGAACGTCCGAAACACCTTGATCCAGTGCAATCGTACAGTTCGAACGAAATCCAGTTTACCGCCCAGATTTATCAGCCACCGCTGCAATATCACTTCCTGAAACGGCCACTTGTTCTGATCTCGCAAACGGTCAGCAATATGCCCACTGTCCGCTATTTTGACAATAACGATACCCCATTGCCTGCCGATGCAGCAGACACGCAAATTGCCTACTCTGTTTATGAAATTTCAATCCGCCCTGGCATCCGCTACCAACCGCATCCGGCATTTGCCAGGGATGAGCAGAACGAGCTGCTTTATCATGCCCTCACCGCACAGGATATACAGCGCATTGACAAAATCAGTGATTTTGAACATTCCGGCACACGGGAGCTGGTGGCGGATGACTATATCTACCAGATCAAACGGCTGGCGCACCCTTCTCTTCACTCGCCAATCTTTGGTCTGATGGCGGATTACATTACGGGTTTGCGCGAGTATGCTGACATTTTGAAAGAGCAAGCCAAAATTCAATCCGGGAATACCTTTCTGGATTTACGTAACTTTCCATTAAGCGGCGTGGAGCAGATTGACAGCCATACCTATCGCATCCGTATCCAAGGCAAATATCCGCAATTTATCTACTGGCTCACCATGGCGTTTTTTGCCCCTGTCCCATGGGAGGCGGATCATTTTTTCTCTCAACCCGGCATGGCTGAAAAGAATTTCACGCTCGACTGGTATCCGGTAGGCACTGGCCCCTACATGCTGACTGAAAACAATCCCAACCGGATCATGGTGCTGGAGCGCAATCCCAATTTTCAGGGAGAGTTTTACCCCGATGAAGGCATGCCGGAAGATGTCACAAAGGGATTGCTACAGGATGCTGGGGAACCTTTGCCATTCATCGACAAAATCGTGTACAGCCGCGAAAAGGAAAGCATTCCCTACTGGAACAAATTTTTACAAGGTTATTATGATGCCTCCAGCATTGGCTCCGACAGTTTCGATCAGGCAGTACAAATTACCGGCCAGGGCGAGGCAACTATTACAGAAGAAATGGAGGCGCAGGGCATTCGTCTGGAAACAGCAGTCGCACCCTCAACGTATTACATGGGATTCAACATGCTTGACCCAGTCGTTGGCGGGCGTACCAGCGAAGAAAAAGCCTCCGCACGCAAATTACGCCAGGCTATTTCCATTGCCATCAATTATGAAGAATATCTGTCCATATTTGCCAATGGGCGTGGCATAGCAGCCCAGAGTCCGATACCCCCGGGAATCGAAGGCTATCATGAAGGCGAAGCAGGGATAAATCCGGTTGTTTATGAATGGCATAACGGGGAAGCCAGGCGCAAATCCATCAGCCAGGCCAAAATATTGCTTGCCGAGGCAGGATATCCTGGGGGTATCAGCCGCAAGACTGGCAAGCCGCTGGTGTTATATTACGATGTCACAGCCCGCAGTGCCGATGACAGATCGGTTCTCGACTGGATGCGGAAGCAGTTTCGTAAAATTGATATCCAGCTGGTGGTTCGCAGCACCGATTACAACCGCTTTCAGGACAAGATTCGCAAAGGAAATGCGCAGATTTTCGAGTGGGGCTGGAATGCGGATTATCCCGATCCGGAGAATTTCCTGTTTCTGTTATACGGACCGCAAGGCAAGGTCGGCAATAGTGGTGAAAATGCAGCCAATTACGATAACGCGGAATTCAATCGCCTGTTCGAACAAATGAAAAACATGGAGCATGGCCCGCAGCGCATCAACATTATCGACCGGATGATCGCCATCCTGCGGGAAGATGCTCCCTGGCTGTGGGGTTATCATCCCAAGGAATTTGCGTTGTTTCATGCCTGGTACAAAAATGTGAAACCCAACAGAATGTCGTACAACCTGATCAAGTATTACCGTATTGATCCGGAGTTACGCGATCAGAAACGCAACGAATGGAACAAACCCGTGTTGTGGCCGACTGGTATAGCGACAGCATTGCTGATCTTCATTCTGTTGCCCGCGTGGGTGGCGTATCGCCGCAAACAGCAACAAAGTGCTACCCATCAGACCGCCTGAACTGGTTTTACGCACACATGCTCAATTACATCATTCGCCGGATTCTTTACGCACTTCCAATTCTCGCTGGCGTCAACCTTATTACCTTCACCCTGTTTTTTGTCGTCAATACACCAGATGACATGGCGCGTATGCATCTGGGTACCAAGCATGTCACCGAGGAAGCCATCTGGAAATGGAAAGAGGAACATGGTTACAACAAACCCCTGCTATATCACGAGACTGCTCCCGGATTAAATAAATTCACTGACACCATTTTTTTTGAAAAATCGGTTGCCATGTTTGCGTTTGATTTTGGGCGCGCTGATGATGGCCGTGATATAGCTCATGAGATCCAGTCACGCATGTGGCCCAGCCTGGCCATCGCACTACCCGTATTTTTGCTGGGGTTGCTGGCCTACATCACCTTTGCTTTGACCATGATTTTCTTTCGTGCCACCTACATTGATTTCTGGGGTGTCATTCTGTGTGTGATGCTCATGTCCATCTCCAGTTTGTTTTACATCATAGGTGGCCAGTTTCTGATTGGTAAACTGTGGCATCTGGTTCCCATTTCCGGCTATGGCAGCGGATTGAACATTGGACGATTTCTCGTGTTGCCGGTCGTCATTGGTGTAATCAGCAGTGCAGGTGCAAATACACGCTGGTACCGCACGCTTTTTCTGGAGGAGATCAACAAGGAATATGTCCGCACAGCCCGTGCCAAAGGATTATCTGAAAGCGCCGTGCTGTTCAGACATATCCTTAAAAATGCAATGATTCCCATCCTGACCGGCACCGTTGCCGTTATTCCATTGCTGTTTCTTGGCGGCCTAATTACGGAATCATTCTTTGGTATCCCCGGCCTTGGCAGTTACACCATAGATGCCATCCAATCCCAGGATTTCGCAGTGGTGCGTGCCATGGTGTTTCTGGGATCATTGCTGTATATCGCCGGACTGGTATTGACCGATATTTCCTATACTCTGGCCGATCCAAGAGTGCGGCTGGAATAATCACACATGCCAGCGCCCGGAATTTTAATATTTTACGCAAACTTCAATTTACCTTGAGACCGGTTCTGTACAGCATAAAAAGCAAGATCGTCATTTTTGCCATGATAGCCACGCTGCTACCTACGGCCGGTCTTGGTCTTTTATCGTTCAAACAGAACGAAGCGCTGATTATCGATAGTGTTACCCGCGAGCTGCGGGTGCTTGCAGACAACATCAACCGCCAACTTGATCTATGGCTGACTGAACACACACAGGCCATCCGTGCATTATCTACATCCAATCCCGTAATTGAGGGGTTGTCAACTCTAAAAAAACAGGCTGACAATCCAAATCAAGGCATGGCCAGGCAGACCCAAACAATGATGTCCGGTTACCTGACCTCGGTAAAAGATAAACTGGACGAGGTTCTGGAATTAACAGTTTTCGATCACACCAGAAAACCCATTGCCAGCAGTGCCCATACTCCCGAAGTACCTGAATCTCCAGAACGGTGGACACATACCTCGCTAACAAAAGGAATCATTGCCATTCCACCACGCTGGAACGAGCGCTACGATACGGCTACATTCACCGTCATCTATCCGGTATTTTCATACGATAGCCAGGTCATCGGCTCCATCGCAGCCACACTGGATCTGGGAAGATTCCAGCGCACGCTGCTGGAAATCAAGAAATTTTCATCAGGTGAAATCACCTTGCTGGATCAGAATAGCAAAATCTTGTTTAGTAGCGCTGCGGGTGTTGATCATCTGACCTCCGTTGATCCACGCCACCTGGAAACTTTGCCGATTCTTGAAGAATCGGTTATGCATGATGGTTTGGTTTATCAGAAAGCGATTACTTTGTTGCATTCATCGGAAAATCTTCCGGTTGCATTTCTGGTGGAACAGGATCAATCCACCATTCAGGTTTCCTGGGAGAAATTGCGCAACCGTTTTCTCGAATTTGTCGGAATATTGATCGTGATCGTCACCAGTGTCGCTTTATATATGGGGCATTCCATTGTCACTCCTCTCAACCGGCTGATCAGTGCAGTCAAGGAAGTTGTCGAGGGCAATTTGGATATTTACCTGCCGGTGAAACGCCGAGATGAAGTCGGGCAGTTAACGGCTATTTTTAACCAAATGACCGATGCCTTGCGCAACAAACGTGCCGAGATAACGGCTGCAAATCAGGCCATGCAGCAACAAAACCAGCTATTGCAGAAACTTTCCATTACGGACGGATTGACGGGTTTGTACAACAGAGCCAAGCTCAATACCATTCTTGTCGAGCAGCTTGCAAGATTCAAACGTAATGACCGGGCCTTTTGCCTGCTCATGATCGACGTGGATTATTTCAAAAATATCAACGATCAGCTTGGTCATATTATGGGCGATAAAATATTGGTGACGGTCGCCTCTGTCCTGCAGAAATCAATCAGAACCGTGGATTATGCAGCACGCTACGGAGGCGATGAATTTATGGCGATCCTGATCGAAACCCATTCCAGCGCGGCTATCCGGACCGCAGAACGGATCCGTTCCGAAGTAAGTGCAGCCTGCCGGGCATTTGAAGAACATCCGGTCGAGATCACGCTCAGCATTGGTATTGCGCAAAGTCATCCTGATGACACCACACCAGGCGATCTGATTGCCCGTGCGGACGTGGCGCTCTATGAAGCCAAGAGACTGGGGCGTAACCGGGTACACTGTATTGACGCCACCTGATTGATACATAAGACTGTGGTCCTGTCCAATATGATTCGTTCTGTTCAGATATTGTAAAAATGGAATATAAAGATTATTACCAGATCATAGATGTCCCGCGAGATGCCACGCAGGACGATATCAAACGCGCTTATCGCAAACTCGCACGCAAATATCACCCGGATGTCAGCAAGGAACCAGAGGCTGAAACCCGTTTCAAGGAAATTGGCGAGGCTTATGAAGTGCTCAAGGATCCGGAAAAACGGGCAGCCTATGACCGGCTGGGAACACGCTGGCAAAGCGGACAGGAGTTCCACCCTCCTCCTGGTTGGGATCAGGGGTATGAATTTCATGGTGGTGGTTTTTCCCAGGCCGCCTCGCAATTCAGCAGTTTTTTTGAGTCACTGTTTGGCGGGAATCAGCAGAATCGGCGCTATCGCGATCAGGATCTCAATTTGCGTGGAGAAGATTCCCATGCAAAGATTTTGATAGCGCTGGAGGATTCTTTTCAGGGAGAAGTTCGCAGCCTCACCTTGCAACATACCGAGCGTGGGCCCGATGGACGCCCATTGATAAAAGAACGCACGTTAAACGTCCGCATACCCAAAGGAATTCAACAGGGGCAACATATCCGGCTCGCTGGCCAGGGTAGCCCTGGAGCAGGTGGTGGAAAGGCGGGCGATTTGTATCTCGAAATCGTATTCAAACCCCACTCGCTTTTCAAAGTAGAAGACAAGGATATTTTTCTGGAATTGCCCGTGGCTCCGTGGGAAGCAGCATTAGGCGCTTCAATCCCGGTTCCTACACCAGCAGGCACGGTTGATCTCAAAATACCCGCTGGTTCCAGATCCGGACAGAAATTACGACTGAAAGAAAGAGGAATTCCGGCTTCTACTCCAGGCGATCTTTATGTTGTTTTGCAAATTGTGTTACCTGCAGCCGATACCGAGCAGGCTCGGTCGTTATACCGTGAAATGGAACAGAAGCTCGCATTCAATCCGCGCGCCAAAATGGGCAGCTAACAAATATGGATGACGATACTTTACAAGGCGTTATTTTCGAGGAAGGTGAAGCAATCTCCCTGGATGAACTCTGCCAGCTTTGCAGCGTTGAAGTTGAATGGATCACGACATTGGTGAATGAAGGCATTCTTGAACCTGTCGAATTCCGGCATAAAAACTGGATCTTCAGTGGCTCCGCCTTGCGACGTATCCGGGTAGTCAAACATTTGCAACAAGATCTGGATATCAATATTGCCGGCGCAGCGCTGGTGCTGGAATTACTGGAAGAAAGGAATATGTTGCTTGCAAAATCAGATTCATATCAATGACTAAACAGACTTCGCACTTATATTTTTCTCTGGTAGCACCAGGCTACGGGCTAAAGCAGGGATGAATTTCAAATTCTAATTCCCTATTCTTATGAATCAAACACAATTTAAAATTCGCATCCGGCTAGATCAATCCGCCGATCATTCCGTAACCGAACATAATTTACCGGAGCTACCGGAGGAAGAAGCAATTCCTCTTCCTCTCCCTGTTTATGAATATAACTGGCCGCGCATCATTGCTGCCGGGTTGGCGTTGCTATTTGTGTTGGTAGCCTTTGTCTGGATGATTACATCCTGGGTTGTAAATAACGATGATCCGGAAACAAATCCTGCCGAAATACCACTATCCATTACTCCCCTATCCGGCTCTGATCCCTCATCTGCCGAGTCATTATCAACTGCTACATCGGCAGTAACCTCGCCTAGCAATGCAACTGAAAACAAACTGGAAGCCACAAATACCTCCAACATAAACAATAGCAATACACCCGATCCGGCTGCGAAAGTGTTAGCACCCTTACCAGGATCAGCAAAGCCGGTTGCATCCAAACCACCGATCAAACCTGGCATCAAACCCCATGTCCCCGCAATCCAGGCTACAAAAATTCATTCCACGAAAGGAGTAAATACCGCGCCCGGCCTGGTTACGGCACAGCTCACTTCATCTATTCAAAATCGACAACCAGTTGACCATATCAATCAAATTTCGCTGGGCGGAAAATCAAGTCGGCCCGTTTTCCTTTTCCTGCATCTAAACAAACTTAAGGGTGAAAAAATTGACATCGATTGGTATTACCGCAACCAGCACATAGCCAAGATATCATTACTGGTTGGCAATAATGACTGGCGTACTTATTCCAGCAAGGTGCTCAATCAAAACCGGCTGGGGCCGTGGCGAGTCATCGCAAGCAATCAGGCAGGCAATCTGTTGGCTGAATTCAAATTTCAAGTCACCCGCTAATTTAAATTCTCCGAGTATGAAATTTTGTAGCCAATGCGGCAGTGAAGTTATTTTACGCATTCCGGAAGGAGACACACTACCCCGCTACACCTGTCCGAAGTGCCACGCCATTCACTACCAGAATCCCAAAGTAATCGTCGGATGCATTCCCGAATGGGAGAACAAGATTTTATTATGCAAACGTGCCATTGCACCGCATCAGGGGAAATGGACGTTACCAGCAGGATTCATGGAAAATAACGAAACACTGGTTCAAGGTGCAGCCAGGGAAACATTGGAAGAGGCTAATGCCAGGGTTGAAATTGGAGAACTTTATACAGTTTACAGCCTGCCGCATATCAGTCAGGTTTACATGCTATTCCGTGCAAGGCTATTGGATCTTGATTTTTTTCCAGGTATTGAAAGTCTGGATGTCCGCCTGTTTGCAGAACAGGAAATCCCCTGGAATGATATCGCCTTCCGTGTAATACATGACCCCTTAAAACGTTACATGGCTGAACGACATCGTGGCCAACCCGCCTTCCATCTGGGTATTATTGACAAACATCAGACAAAGCCGCGTGATGAAAATGAATAATTCATCAACAACATTAATTATGATTTTTACCTTTCCTTGGATAAGATGAAAACTGGCTGCTGGTTACTGGAACCAGATCAAAGTTTTTTTTATCATTGTCAACCCAATTCTAAAATGTCCCTTTATTTCCCAAACAGAAATGTCCCCTTTGCGCATTGTAATTAAAGTGGCTGATTAATGTTTTGCGGTGTTGATGGCTGTATTACGAATCTGCGCCATGGATGATCAGGTGCGGGTTTGTGCTTGGGTCTGGATTGCTGCTTTTTGATAGCTTGTGCAACTGCCTGTGAAAGGCTTTTTTCATCTACAACAGGTGCTGGCTGCTCTCTCTGTGCAAGGATGCGGTAGTTGAGAATTTTGCCCTTGTGTAGCAGAGTAACCTGTTCATCGTGAGACTCGCACAGGGTAACCATTGCACCGCGCAGGCGATAGCCATTTCTGTATCCTTGCAGCTGGTATTGGCGATTCTTGAATTGCAGGGTTAGATTTTTCGACAGCTTGCGCTGGTAGTGGATGGTAAAAATCAGATTCAGCTCTTGCTCGTCATGCAGAATGGGTCTGTGAGCTGTAGTGGTCAAATAATTTCGGACACCTCGATAGGTTTTTGCGCTGCCATTTTTCGTTCATAGACGGTGGGTGGCAGATTTCCCAGTGCCGAGTTCAGTCTTTTGCGGTTGTAAAGCTGACGATGTAATCATCGATATCATTTTAGCCTCGGTGTGGTTCGCATACTGTCGCTGCCAGACGCGTTCCATTTTGAGATTCAGGAAGAATCGCTCGGCGACGGCAATATCAGCAATTTCCCCTTTCTGCTCATGCTGCAAATAAAGCCATGTTTATTGAGCAGGTTCTGCAAGTAAAGCTCGCTGGCATATTGACCGCCCTGATCAGAATGAACGATCAGGCCGGATACCGGCTGGCGCTGCTGGATAGCCATGCTCAATGCGTCACAAACCAGCGTGGCTGAGCATGTTTGGGGGCCATTGCCCAGCCGATGATCCGGCGGGCGTACAGATCCATTACGTTGATCGCCAGATAAAGCCACCCAGTGCCAGTGCTGATATACGTAATATCCGCGCGTACGCAGTGTCAGGCGGTGGGACTGGATTGAACTGCCGGTTAAGCACGTTGGCGGCCCGGGCAAGTCATGCCTGCTGTGTGTCGTATGGATGAATTTCCGCTTCCAGACCGGTTTTAGAGCGGCCTTGCGCATCAAACTGCGCACCTTGTCCGTAAAGTGGACCCCTCAGTCAAGACAATATTAGGTTGAGTTTAAGAGGGTAGCCGATCACACGCAGCGGAACGGCGCTGCCCCGATTTTGTTTTTGAGGGAGATGTTTCTCTCTCATTGAATTTGTCTACAATTTCTGCCCCACCGCCAGTTGCTGTCCGATAGACCACATCCGGTGTGCAGTAGTCCAGCGACTGATGTGATCTTTCTGTGTTGTAAAACACAAAGTATTCTGCCAATCCCAGCAGCAACTCAGGCATAGTGGAGTAGCCTTTTAGGTACACCTCTTCATGCTTGATGCTACGCCAAAGCCGTTCCACAAAGATGTTGTCCAATGCCCGCCCGCGCCCGTCCATGCTGATGGCAATGCCGCGCATCTTGAGTACGCCAGTGAAGGCCTCGGAGGTAAACTGGCAGCCTTGGTCAGTATTGAATATCTCAGGGGTGCCAAAGGTCTGCAATGCCTGCTCCAGGCAATCTACACAGAATCCGCTATCCAGTGTGTTTGACACTCGCCATGCCAGTACTTTGCGCGAATACCAGTCGATCACCGCTACCAGGTACACGAACCCGCGTGCCAGGCGAAGATAGGTGATATCGCAACTCCATACCTGGTTGGGCCGCGTCACCCTCACCCCACGTAGCAAATACGGATAAACCTTTGTGCTGCGGGTGGGGGCGGCTGGTGTTCGGTCCCCGGCGCCATGCCGCCAGTCCCAGTTTGCCCATGAGCCGCTGTACTCGCTTGCGGTTGATGCAACGCCCCATGCTGCGCAGATAATGCGTCATCTTGCGGCTGCCGTAGGATGGATGCCGTGTATATTCAGCATCGATCTGTGCCATCAGTTCTGATTCCTGTTCATCCGGCTGCGCGGCTCGATATGACGCATAGATGCTGGAGCGAGGGATACACGCCAGCTCACATTGCCGGGTCAGCGCCAGGGGATCATTTACGCTGACCCAGTGTCGGCGATCTTGGCAGACTTATCCCGGACTTTTTAAGCCAGTTCAGTTCCATCTTTAGCCGTCCGATCTCGGAATAAAGCCGCTCCGGGCTGGCGGATTGATCCACCGGTTTGGGACCGCGCCTGGCGTCGAACAGGCCAGCCGCCTGTTCTCGCAGCTCTTTCTTCCATAAACCAACCTGGGTCGGATGTACCCCGAATTCCTGCGCAATCTCATTGACCGTCTTGATGCCCCGGATCGCTTCAAGCGCTACCTTGGCCTTGAACTCACCACTAAAATTCTTGCGTTTCTTCTCACTCACAACCTGCTCCTTTTTATTGCAGGCTACCATCTTAAATTACTGTCCGGAATTCGGGGTCCACTATAGTTTTTATCATTTGACCGAAATCAAATCTTATTTATAATGCGCAGCTCAATCGCGGGGTGGAGCAGTCTGGCAGCTCGTCGGGCTCATAACCCGAAGGTCGTAGGTTCAAATCCTGCCCCCGCAACCAATCCCCTTGTCCCGTTTAATTTTTGTAGATCCATTCAATAAGCGGGATGGCATTATCTTCTTGATTAAAACCAGAAGTCGGCCCGAACAATCCTTCAAAGCAAAGATTGGTTTGTGCAACAAACTCTTTGATTGACATCCTCGCTGCCCTGAAGGACAGCGATTCCTACGGCGCTCAGGCGACAATCGCCTGAGTCGCTTCGGTGGGTTCCTGCTTCGCTGGATGGCCCGATTGCACCATTCCTCCACAGGCTAAAACGCGATGCCCTCGCGCTAGGATATTGATTGCGCCGACGAGATCGGCGTTTTCTTCAAAGCCACACTCGACGCACTCAAACTTGGCCTGCGTCTGCCGGTTGTCTTTCGACACATGACCGCAGCACGGACAGGTTTGACTGGTGTAATGCGGCGGCACGGCGACGACGAAACCGCCATTCCATGCTGATTTGTACTCAAGCTGTCGCCGAAACTCGAACCAACCCTGATCGAGAATCGAAAAGATTCAGCCGGACTTCTGTTTCACGTGCTTGCCGTGCTGTTCGCTGTTGCCCTTGGCCGACTTTGACATGTTCCGAACCTGCAAATCTTCGATGGCGATCATGGCGTGGTTTTGGCTGATCTGGCACGAAGCCTTGTGCAGAAAATCTTTTCGGGCGTTGGCGATGCGAGTGTGAATGCGCTGGACGTGGACTTTCGCCTTCTTCAGTTGTTGCTGAATTTGACTTTTGCGGCTCATGGCTCGCTGATAGCGTGTCAGCCGTTGCTGATGTTTCTTGAAGCTGTTGAGCGGCTCAAGGTGGCTTCCGTCGCTCAGAGTGGCGAAACGGGCAATGCCCATGTCGATGCCAACAGCCTCACTTTGCGGGCAAAGGCTGGTCGACTTCACGCTCCGTTTGATCGACACGAACCACTTGCCGCAGGATTGGTTCACCGTGACGTTCTTGACTTCGCCCAGCACGTCCCGGCTGTTGCGATAACGCAGCCATCAAGTTTCGGCAGAAACACGCGGCTGTTGCCCTGATCGAGTTTGATACCTTGCGGATAGCGGAAGCTATCTGAAATGCCTTTTCTTGAAGCGCGGGAAATCGGCTCGCTTCTTCGAAGAAGTTCTTGTAGGCGCGTTCCAGATTCTTGAGCGCCTGTTGCAAGGCTTGACTGGGAGTTTCGTTCAGCCAAGAACTGTTTGCGGTTGCCCTTTCCATTCGGTGAGTGCCTTGCATAGAGCGGCGTAGCCGAGCTTCTTTCTCCCGCCTCGTGCCGCTCTTGCTGCAACGCCAGCGCCTTGTTGTAGACGTACTGACACGAACCGGCAAATCGGCGCATGAGGTGCTGCTGTTCGCCGTTGGGCTGTAGCTCGAATCGGTAGGCTTGAAGACGTTGCATGTCTCATAATATAGTTTGGTCTATGGAAAACAACGACATTCGGCGCGGACGACACTGTGTTTTTAACATGCATGTCCATTTGGTCTTTGTAGCGAAATATCGGCGCAAAGTATTCGACTCAGTAGCTATCGACAGGCTGCGCGAACTGTTTGCCAAAGTTTGCAATGACTTCGAGGCGCAACTGGTCGAAATGGACGGCGAGCGCGACCATGTTCATTTGCTGGTCAGCTATCCGCCGAAAGTTCCGGTATCAGCTTTGGTTAATAGTTTGAAAGGCGCATCCAGTCGCGTGCTGCGGAAAGAAAGGCCGGACATCGCCAAACGCTTCTACTACAAGGGCGTGCTGTGGTCGCCTTCCTACTTCGCATCCTCTTGCGGCGGCGCTCCGATCAGCATCATTCGTCAATACATTGAGCAGCAGGCGACGCCAACTTAACGGCAGAGAAGGAGTCCTGCGGACTCCGCGCTAACTGGTAAAAAAACAAAATCCGAACAAAAGGCTAGCAGCCTGTCGGACTTGATTTTTGTTTGAACGACACAAAGTGATATTTTGCTGAAAAAAGTGTCAAAAAGGTCATTTTTGACGGTTTTTCCCTTGTTTTTTGCTCAATTTCCCATTTGAAGACGCAATGAGGCCATGCGTTTCAAATTCCACGCCAGGCAAACCAGGGTCCACTCTCCCTTGACCTTATTCAGGCCACGCAGTGAGAATTGCCGGAATCCCATCACGGATTTGATGATGCCAAACACGGGTTCGACGGTTTGTTTGCGTAGTGCGTACAGTTTGCGCCCTGCCTGGCTTTTCAGTTTGTGTGCCATGCGTTGTGCCGGACTGGCATTGTCCGGCAAGGCAGGTGGCTCGGTAAAACGTTCAAACGGGCCGGGGTGGTGTGATTCGCGTCCGACTGCCATCAGTGGTTCAATGTCGTGTGTTTCACAGGCAGCCGCATTGGCTGCGCTGTAAAAGCCGTTATCGGTCAGTAAATGTTCGATCTTCCCCAGTGCGGCGGGTAATTGTGTCAGCTGATTGAGCATCGGTTTGACCTGTTCCCGATCGTTGCAGGCTGGTGTGACTGCCGGTGCAACGATTAGCATGCTGTTTGTATCAACGGCCGCCTGGGCATTGTAAGCCTGTTCAAATCCTCCACCGGAGGTGGGCATGATGCGCGATTCCTCGTCTGTCAGGTTGATCTGGTCTTTGTTTGTCGGCCCGACTGCAGGCGGTGCGGGTGGTTTGCCACCCGGTTTTTTGCCACTGATCCTGGCTTTTTCTTCCCGCCGTACCAGTTTGTCCTGATAGTCAGCCAGTTCCCGTGCATAACGTTCTTTTGCGCGCACTTCAATCTTTGCCCGGGCTTGTGCCAGGGCGGCAAGACGTGTTTCCCGTCGCGCGATTTCTTCCGGCAGCTCCATGCTATCCGGCACAGCACTCTGATCCGCCTGTTCTGCCTGCATCAGCAATTGCTGCACTTCCTGGCGCAGTTGCGGTTCCAGCTTGTCAATGTGCCCGTAAGACAGCGCGCTATGGCGCGAGGCATTGGCGTGTATTTTGCTGCCATCCAGACTGATTGTTCCCAGCTTAAGCAGCTGCATCTCGCATGCAACCTGCAATACCTGCACAAACAGTTCGGAAAATTCATTCAAAAAACGCCGACGGAAGGTTGCCAGCGTGTCATGGTCAGGATGCTGGTTGGCCGCAATAAAACGAAAAGCCAGCGAATCGTAAGTAGCTCGCTCAATCTTACGGCTGGAAAACACTCCCGTTGCATAGCCGTAAACCAGCAGTGCCAGCAGCATATTGGGATGATAGGCTGCACTGCCACGCCCGGCATAGTCTCGTTCAAGCTGCGTTGTGGAAAGATTTTCCACCACTTCAACAATAAAACGCGCCAGATGATTCTCCGGCAGCCATTCATCTACAGAGGGTGGCAGTAAATAGCCCGTACCACGATCTACCGGACGAAAGCGACTCATATCAATATCCCGCAAACAGAAAAAACATATTATCCCTTAATCTGTAAAGTCCGACAGGCTGCTAGGGTGCGTTCTCAATCAAGTCAACCAGATGATAGCACAAGCCTGGTGTTTAATTGCGTTAATAAGGTTAATTATTATTTATACTAGGCATTATGCCCTGAAAAGCGATAGAAATCACTCTTACGGAAGAGCAAAGAAACCATCTGGAAGATTGCGCAGCCATAGCGCGGAGCGCAGGATGGTTGAGCGAGCAGGGATCATTTTTTAGCCTGCGCTGCAGGCAAGCAGAACCAGACGGTTGCTGCAGTGTGAAACCACAGAATTTCGTGTCAGTAAATGGCGCAAACGGTATGCAAAGCATGGTATTGCCGGACTTAAAGATGAGCGACGACCCGGCAAACCTGAGGCATATGGAAAAGCATTCAGGGACAAACTGTTATCCAGGTTGGATAGCGAACCACCTCAAGGCCTGGCCAGATGGGATTGTCCAATTTTGGCAAAGCAACTGGGGTCAAGTACTCATGCAGTTTGGCGAGCATTAAAGAAAGAAGGGATTTATCTGCATAGAGCACGTAGCTGGTGCATCAGTACTGATCCTGAGTTTGCAGAGAAATCGGCAAATATTATCGGGCTATATTTGAATCCGCCTCTTAATGCGTTAGTTTTAAGTATTGATGAGAAACCCAGTATCCAGGCTTTGGAACGAGAAACCGGCTATATCGAAACGCGCGACCAAAGCTTGTGCGCAAAAAGCACATACAAGCGTCATGGCACGCTCAATCTGTTTGCCGCATTAAATGTGGCCACGGGTCACATCAAGCTCAAACCACTCAAACCAAAACACGAGAAGATTTTCAGAATTTTATGGATCTTGTAATACAGGATTTGCCTGAAAACAAAGAGGTGCACGTTATTTTAGATAACTACTGCACACATAAAAGGAGTGATGAGTGGCTGAACAGATATTCAGGCCGAGTACATTTCACTTTACGCCCACTTCGGCAAGCTGGTTAAATCAAATTGAAATATGGTTCGGTATCTTATCCGTAAGACATTAAAAGAGCAAGCTTCAGTAATGTCACAGAATTAAAGAAGCAATCGAAGCATTTATTACTCGTCACAACCAGAATGCTCAGCCATTTAAGTGGCGCCGTCCTGAAGTTAAAGGCAGTCATTCAAAAATACAATAGCTAATTTACGCAATTAGACACTAGATGGACGAACGACAGGAAGGATTGTGCGACTTTGTCGTAGCGCGTGGCGATGCGTCTGAATTGCTTGATACGTGCGAAGAAAACGCTCGGCTGATCAGATTGCGGCTCTTGTAGATATGGCGGTCGAACGTGCGCGGGTTGAGTCTGTTGGAGCGTGGCGGGATGATGCCTGACTGCCTTGGTTTGTAATCGCGGTGACGAAGGCATCCGAGCGTACCCTTTGTCGGCCACAACGAATTCGACGGGCTGATCCTTGATCAGTGCGGTCGCTTGTTCGATATCGGCAATCTGGCCGGCCGAGAGAATTATCCGCAGCGGATTGCCCAAGGCATCCACGGCGACATGCAGGTTGGTGGTCAGTCCGATCCCGTGAACGCCAACCTGTTGGCCTGCTTTTTGGGCGCCAGCGGTGCTGGTGGGCGCGCACGATGGTCGAGTCAATGAACAAATATTCCATGTCAGCATCGCCTTGCAGTGCTGTTGCCCACGCTCCAGACACCTTTCTCGCGCCAGCGCGAAGATGGACGAAAGTCCGATGCCAATGCAAAGCTCTTCGGGCAGGTCACGCCACATTTGACCGCCGGTACGCATGATCCAGAGAACGGCTTCGAGAAAGCGTCGGTTGTCCTTCGCCGTACAGCCAGGATCGCCCTTCTTGCCCGGCAATAGCTGCTCAATGCGTGCCCACTGGTCATCTCGTAATCATCGTCCGGTCCATCCTGACTCCTGCGCAAAAGTCAGGATATGACCATAATTCATCCACTGTGAACAGCCCCTTGCCATGTCCATTGACCGTGAACGATTTATTCGGCGTCAATTGCATATGGCATACAGCTATTCGCATGATTGAGAACAAACCCTGGTATCAATCAATTTAATATCTGTTTTAGGTTAGGCATCATATTTTACTGGCTCCCCGACCTGGGCTCGAACCAGGGACCTGCGGATTAACAGTCCGTCGCTCTACCGACTGAGCTATCGGGGAATATGCGGTAATTGCCACAAGCGCGGTATGTTAGACTTTTATATTGTTCTGGTCAACATTTCTTGCAGTCAATTGCGCAGATAATAACACTGTCGCCCTGCCAAACCCATTTTTTGCCCGTTTACAATCTTTCTCCATCGCTGACAATACGGGATGAAGAGAACGAAATATGCCAGCGATATCAGCAGAGAACAATTTGCCAGGATCAGAGCCACTTCTGTGCAGTGTTCGACGCAGCACCAAGCCCACGACGGTGGATCTATACGAGGTATTCTGTGCGGTGCTGCAATCTGCTGCGCACCGTCATTGCCAATGGAGGTTCCTGCCTGGCGAATTCCCAAATGGCAGAGGTGGGTACGCCTATTGGCGTCAATCAGAGTGATCCTGACCAGCACGGCATAAGCGTGCTGGAGCGGGCATTATTAAAAAATCAGGTTGGCGCGGCCGCGAGAAACAGGGGCGCAACGCTTACAGAAAGTCGTTGATCGTGGACGCACGCAGAAGCGTGACAGAACACGGTTCACGGCGGGTCAGAAGGGTTGATGACGCTGCGCAAGAAAGTATCGGGCATCAAACGCCATATCGCGGTCGATACGCAAGAGGTTGCCGCATGCCATTGCAGTGACGTCTTTGCGGCCGGAGGTGAGGTAACCGATCGCAAAGGCGCATTGCAAGCGTTGGAGCGCTGCAAACCAAACCTGGAACACGTGCAAAGTCTGCTGTGCGACAGCGGCTACACCGGAAAACCGTTTGCTGAAGAGGTACAAAATCCTGAGATCTTGCGTCACAAATGCAAGATTGCCGTTGGGTGAGCTTTGCATACCTTCAAGGTCATGCCCAAACGCTGGATGGTTTGCGTAACTTTGCCTGGCTGGCAGGCTTCAGATCGGCGGCTGTGGAAAACTGCGAGCGTAAACTCAATACCAGCTTGCAGTTCATTCATCTGGCATTTCCGGCTCTGCCTCAGAAGATCGTAAACAGACTCTTAGAACAATACAGACTAAACTGTCTTTTTCATCATTAAAAAAAACTTCTTCTGCATGAGAAAAAAATCACCAACAATCAAAGAACAAACAGAACCACCGGAAAATTTTGAAATGGCCACAATCGAGCTGGAACAGATTGTAGCTCGATTGGAAACCGGCCAGCTCTCTTTGGAAGATGCGCTTTCAGCATACAAACGCGGAGTGGAATTGTTACAATACTGCCAAAATGTACTGAAAGATTCACAACAGCAGATAAAAATACTTGAAGGCGGATATGCTAAAAAACTTTTCGTCCAGTGAGTGCGATGTATCCTGATTTCCAGTCATGGGCAGCCGAGCGGCTTGCTCTTGTTGAAACTTGTCTGGAGAAACATCTTCCGGCTACCAATTGTGCGCCCGCTCGTCTACGTGAGGCATGATGCGATATTCCGTATCGGTGGCGGTAAACGGTACGCCACTTTTATCGTTTGCGGCCGGGGAGTTGAGTGGCGCGGACAAAACCTGTTCTGTCATTGCTGGTGCCGCTGTGGAGTTGATTCACGCCTCTATGGGATGTTCATGATGATTTGCCCTGCATGGATAACGATACACTGCGTCGTGGGTAACCAACCCACCTGTCATGTCAAATATGATGAACCACCGCCCTGCTGGTGGGGAGATAGCCTGCAAAGCCTTGGCTTTTCAGTTGCTGGCGGAATCGCCATGACCGGGGATCCAGAAACCATGTCCAATCCGAAATGATCGGCATCTTGCATTTGCAGCGGGATCCGGGGTATGGCGGGCGGACAGGCAATCGATCTTGACAGCGTAGGCAAAACACTGAGCCTGCCTGAACTTGAATTTATGCATATTCACAAGACCGGCGCGCCGATTCGGGGCAGTCATACTGGATGGCGCGCTGTGGCAATAGAGCTGGATGAGACACAATTCAAGCAGCTGGATCATTTCGCCAAATGCATGGGGCTGGCGTTCAGGTGATAGATGACATCCTCGATGCTGAAGCCACCACCGCAGCACTGGGTAAAACAGCTGGAAAGGATGCAGAAAACAACAAACCCACCTATGTTAGTATACTGGGCATCAAACGGGCACGGGAGCTTGCTCACGAGCTTCGGCAAGAAGCCATTGGAGTCTTGAATCAGTTTGGATCCGAGGCCCTGCGTTTGCTGCAGGTCACAGACTTCATCATTCAACGTGAGTTTTAGGCTCGCACTGCCAACTCCCCAATCAATCATTTTTAGCTACAAACTTTCTAATTCTGCATGTTTACATTACTTGATCGCATTGAGATACCCGCACAGCTACGCACACTGAAACGCAACCAGTTACCACAATTAGCGGATGAGTTACGCAATTTTCTGGTTGAATCTGTAGCACATACTGGCGGACATTTATCATCCAATCTCGGAACGATCGAACTCACGATTGCGCTACATTACATATTCGATACACCCTCTGATCGCCTGATCTGGGATGTCGGCCATCAAACCTATGCCCATAAAATCCTTACGGGCCGTCGTGCCGGAATGGCACATCTGCGCATGCAAGGTGGAATTGCCGGCTTTCCAAGAAGAGACGAAAGTGAGTACGATGCTTTTGGCACAGCGCATTCCAGTACCTCTATCAGCGCAGCACTTGGCATGGCGGTTGCAGCACGAATCAAAGGCACCAAACAACGCGCCATTGCCGTAATCGGCGATGGCGCCATGAGTGCCGGCATGGCTTTTGAAGCGCTGAATAATGCTGGTGTGATAGATGCAGATCTGCTGGTCATCCTGAACGACAATGACATGTCCATTTCTCCTCCAGTAGGAGCGCTCAACAACTATCTGGCCAAACTGATGTCCGGTCGTTTTTATGCCACCGCCAGGCGTGCGGGCGAGAAAATGCTGGGCGTAGTACCACCCGTTCTGGAGCTAGCCAAACGGGCTGAAGAACATGTTAAAGGCATGGTAACGCCCAGTACCTTGTTCGAGGAACTGGGCTTCAATTACATTGGCCCGATTGATGGCCACGATCTGGATATCCTGCTGACCACTCTGAATAACATCAAACAGCTTGATGGTCCGCAGTTTTTGCACGTTGTAACCCGCAAAGGCAAGGGCTACAAGCCAGCGGAAGAAGATCCGGTTCTGTACCACGGTGTTGGAAAGTTTCAGCCGGATCAGGGTATTGTTCAGAAACCCTCATCAAAGCCTGCCTATACACAGATTTTCGGAGACTGGTTATGTGACATGGCAGCAAAAGATTCGCGCCTGATCGGCATTACGCCAGCCATGAGAGAAGGTTCTGGGATGGTTCGCTTTTCGCAGGAATACCCCGATCGCTACTTCGATGTGGGTATTGCAGAACAACATGCGGTCACATTTGCCGCCGGAACTGCTTGTGAAGGATTAAAGCCGGTTGTGGCAATTTACTCAACCTTCCTGCAACGTGCTTACGATCAACTGATTCATGACGTTGCCATCCAGAATCTACCAGTTGTTTTTGCAATTGATCGTGCCGGATTGGTTGGCGCCGATGGCCCCACACACGCCGGTAGTTTTGATCTGAGTTATCTGCGCTGCATTCCGAATATCATAGTGATGACGCCTGCTGATGAAAATGAGTGCCGTCAGATGCTGTACACCGCTTTCCAGCTTGATGCTCCCACAGCCGTCAGATACCCGCGCGGCACAGGCCCAGGAGTGCCAATTCAACAGGAAATGCATACCCTCCCGTTAGGCAAGGGAGAAATACGCCGCCAGGGCAAGCGAATAGCAATACTGGCATTCGGCAGCATGCTGGCACCCTGTATTGAAGCGGGTAATGAACTGGATGCCACGGTAGTGAACATGCGCTTTGTAAAACCATTGGATAACGATCTGGTCGCCACGCTTGCGGATGGACATGAATTACTGGTCACCGTTGAAGAAAATACCATTATGGGGGGCGCTGGCAGTGCTGTAATGGAAAGCCTCTCGGTATTAAACAAAAACATTAAATTACTACAGCTTGGCTTGCCAGACAGCTTTATTGATCAGGGTGATCCTGCACAAATGCTGTCTGATTGTGGGCTGGACAAAGTCGGAATTATCCAATCGATACAGAAAATATTTTCATTGTAGTGCTATTGATACGGCTTCATATCCAGGCTAGCAACAAACTCCTCCTGCCTGGTTCAATGGTAACTTATCTCCCGGTGCATAATGAACGTACAAATGGCGACAATCTGGAACAGAGTTTAGGCTCGCCATACTGGAAGGAATTTTTATGAACAAACAAACTGATCTAACCATTGCTGATGTACAGGGATCACTTGATACAAGGCATATCGCAATTGACAGAGTGGGCATCAAAGCAATCCGGCACCCAGTTGTTGTGGCGGATAAAGGAGGTGGAGCTCAGCACACCGTTGCGCAGTTCAATATGTACGTCAACCTGCCCCATAATTTCAAAGGGACGCACATGTCCCGTTTTGTGGAAATATTGAACAGCCATGAACGCGAAATATCGGTCGAATCATTCGAAGAAATTCTGCGTTCCATGGTCAGCCGTCTGGAATCGGATTCCGGGCATATCGAAATGACCTTCCCCTATTTTGTCAACAAATCAGCTCCTGTTTCGGGTGTAAGAAGCCTGCTGGACTATGAGGTGACATTTATTGGTGAAATCAGGCACGGCGATCAATATGGCTTCACCATGAAAGTTGTTGTCCCCGTGACCAGCCTTTGCCCTTGCTCCAAGAAGATTTCTGACTATGGTGCTCACAATCAGCGTTCACATGTCACCATTTCTGTGCGCACCAACAGCTTCGTCTGGATTGAAGACATCATCGGAATTGCGGAAAAGCAGGCCTCATGTGAACTTTATGGCCTGCTGAAACGTCCGGATGAAAAATACGTCACTGAAAAAGCCTATAACAACCCAAAATTTGTTGAAGATATTGTTCGGGATGTGGCTGAAGTACTCAATCATGATGGCCGGATAGATGCCTACGTTGTGGAATCCGAAAATTTTGAATCCATACACAACCACTCTGCCTACGCGTTGATTGAGTGCGATAAAAGAATGTGATAGCAGCAAGCCCATCACCCAATGAAGCTACCCCGGGGAATCAGGATCGATAACTCTACCCGGAATTATTCCTGCAGCTTAAACAAACCAATCAACATAGAACTATCTGTCTTTCACATAAAACGGGCATAAGCACTTGCTACTAATCAGCTTTCTGCTAACTGCTCTTTTTTCGTTTTACGTCTTTTTTCTGACATAACACATCATATAAGGCTGCGGATTTCTTCGTATTTACCAATTGTCGTGATAACCTTTCACGCTTTTCAGAATTCAGACAATAAACAGCCATGCAACAAGATCGCAACAAAATTTCTTCGGCACGAATACCTGCAATTGCCTACTTTCTGTTTCTTTCCCGCTGGTTGCAGTTACCTTTGTATCTCGGTCTGGTATTGGCACAGTGTGTCTATGTATACCACTTCTGGGTTGAACTGGTCGATCTGATCGGCGCAATCATCGGTAATCCCGGGGCATTACAGCACACGCTTGAAATGGTGGCTGTGAAAGGTGTAGAAAGTAACGGAAAACTGACCGAAACCACCATCATGCTGGTAGTGCTTGGCTTGATTGATGTAGTCATGATTTCCAATCTGCTGATTATGGTCATCATTGGTGGGTATGAAACATTCGTTTCGCGCATGAACCTGGAAGGACACCCCGATCAGCCGGAATGGCTGTCACACGTCAATGCCTCAGTACTGAAGGTCAAGCTGGCGACAGCCATTATCGGCATTTCGTCGATTCATCTGCTGAAGACGTTTATCAACGCCACTGCTTACGATGAGAAAACGCTGATTGCGCAAACCGTTATTCATCTGGCGTTTCTGTTTTCAGCACTGGCCATCGCCTATTGTGACCGGATCATCTCCCAAACAACTCACTCTTCCGGTGAGCATGAGTAAGGGAACCTCTGAAAAACGTCAGCGAGGCAGTCAGTTCAAAGCAAAAATCAGCGATGCAAGTAAAACGCAGCGAACAGCCGTAAGGCTGGACCGTAGGGCGGGTGCTCGCGCCGGGTAAAAAGTGGAGCTTATATGTAATAAATGAGTATTTTGAGCCGATGTTTAACACAGAAATGACAACACAAGCAGTTTTTCAGATGTTCCTAAGAGCCCGTTTACAATCTTTTCTCCATCGCTGACAATACGGGGATGAAGAGAACGAAATATGCCAGCGATATCAGCAGAGAACAATTTGCCGGGATAGAGCCACTTCTGCGCAGTGTTCGACGCAGCACCAAGCCCACGACGGTGGATCTATACGAGGTATTCTGTGCGGTGCTGTATCTGCTGCGCACCGGTTGCCAATGGAGGTTCCTGCCTGGCGAATTTCCCAAATGGCAGAGTGTGTACGCCTATTGGCGTAAATGGAGTGAGCCCGACCAGCACGGTGTAAGCGTGCTGGAGCGGGCATTAAAAAAATCAGGTTGGCGCGGCCCGCGAGAAACAGGGGCGCAACGCTTACAGCACGTTCTTGATCGTGGACGCGCAGAGCGTGAAGAACACGGACACGGCGGGTCAGAAGGGTTATGACGCTGGCAAGAAAGTATCGGGCATCAAACGCCATATCGCGGTCGATACGCAAGGGTTGCCGCATGCCATTGCGGTGACGACGGCGGAGGTAACCGATCGCAAAGGCGCATTGCAAGCGCTGGAGCACTGCAGGTCGAGCTTGGGGAAAGTACAAAGTCTGCTGTGCGACAGCGGCTACACCGGAAAACCATTTACCGAAGGCGTGCGGAAAATCCTGAGAGAGCCCGTCACAGTGCAGATTGCCAAGCGGAGTGAGCTGCATACCTTCAAGGTCATGCCCAAACGCTGGATTGTTGAGCGCAGCTTTGCCTGGCTGCAGAAGAATCGGCGGCTGTGGAAAAACTGCGAGCGTAAACTCAATACCAGCTTGCAATTCATTCATCTGGCATTCCTGGCTCTGCTACTCAGAAGATCGTAAACAGACTCTAAGCAAAACCAGAAGTACAGTTGCCCATACTAAAGATTGATACTGCGCCCACCATCAACGGCGATAATCTGCCCGGTAATAAACGGTGCATCTTCAATCAGAAAGCTGACCGTTCGTGCAATATCATCCGGCTCTCCCATCCGCTTGAGCAATGTCCTGTCAATAATATGTCTGCGCGCAGCTTCATCCTGCCATTCACCCGTTTCCGGCCAGAGAATCGGCCCGGGCGAAATTCCGTTGACACGGACTTCCGGAGCAAGCTCCATAGCCAGAGAACGCGTCAGGGCTGCCAATCCACCCTTGGCTGCGTTATAAACAACATAGCGTTTCAAAGGCAGTTCAGTGTGTATATCAATAATATTGACGATGCACCCGTGATTTTTTTTCAAATAAGGCGCGACAGCCTGTGAAAGAAACAAGGGAGCTTTCAGATTGCTGCCCACCAGATCGTGCCAGGCTTGTTCAGTGCATTCACCCACCGGTGTCGGGAAGAAGCTGGAAGCATTATTGACGAGCCCATCCAATCGGCCAAATTGCCGGACTGCCTGATCAACCAGTAACGGAATTGTGCCAGTATCGAGTAAATCTGCCTGCAACAGCGCGACAGAATCCGGGCGCTCCTGTTCAAGTGCTTGTTTTAGCTGCTGCGCATCCGCTAATGAATCACGGCAATGCACCACTAATCTGGCACCCTGCTGGTGCAAACGGCAGCAAATGGCAGCGCCCACTCGCCGCGCACCACCAGTAACCAGCACAACCTTATCTTTCACTATGGCCCTTTCCCTTTACGCTACACTTCATGGCTACAATCTACCATAAACCTTTTTGAAGCTGACAACACCCGTGGCCCTACCCTTACCTGATCCATCCGAACAGAAATACAGTGATACCCTGAAAGTAACCATCCACGAACAGATCATGCGTTCCGGCGGATGGATCTCATTTGCGGATTATATGGAAACGGTTTTGTACACGCCTGGATTGGGCTATTACAGCGGTGGCACAGCCAAATTCGGCATGGAGGGCGATTTTGTCACTGCACCGGAAATTTCTCCCCTATTTGGAGAAACGCTGGCGCGGTACGCGGCACACATTCTGAAACCGGTCAAACAAGGTTCAATTCTGGAACTAGGTGCCGGATCCGGCAAGCTGGCAGTAGATCTGCTGCGTTCACTGAAGCAGCTGGATTGCCTGCCACAGCATTACTACATCCTCGATCTCAGCGCCGATCTGCAGCAACGGCAGCGGACAACCATCGAGCAGCGCATCCCGCACCTGGCATCGCGGGTTAGCTGGCTAACCGCCCTGCCGGAACAATTCGAAGGATTGATACTTGCCAATGAAGTGCTCGATGCCATGCCTGTTCACCTCGCTGTCTGGCAAAACGGTAGCATTGCCGAGCGAGGAATCACCTGGAGAGATCAGAGGCTTGCCTGGCAAGATCGACTTCTGACAGAAGGCGACGAACTGTACAACATTGCCCAGCAACTACCACCAGCAGATCTACCCTCCCCTCATCCCTATCTCAGCGAGATCAGCCTTGCCAACCGACATTTCATCCGCTCACTTGCCACACTGCTTCAGCGAGGTGCCATTCTGCTGGTGGATTATGGATTTGGGCAGAGCGAGTATTACCACCCGCAACGCCATCAGGGCACATTGATGTGCCATTACCGGCACCATGCCCACGACGACCCGTTCTTTCTGCCTGGATTGCAGGACATCACCAGCCACACCGATTTCAGTGCCGTTGCCCAGGCAGCACTGGATTCCGGATTACAGCTGGGCGGTTACACCACACAAGCCCATTTTCTGATTAACTGCGGCATCACCGATCTATTGGCGCGCACACCCGCCGATCAGATGGGCAATTATCTGCCGCTGGTCAGTCAGGTACAACGCTTGGTCAGCCCCGCTGAAATGGGAGAATTGTTCAAAGTCATGGCTCTGAGCAAAAATATCGACAGCGACACTGCTGCCTATGGCTTCATTAGAGGCGATTTGCGGCGGTTGCTTTAAGGAACCTCTAAAACTACCTGCGTTGTTATTTCTGTGTTAAACATCGGCTAAAAATGCTCATTTATTACGTATAAACTCCGCTTTTACTCCGATTTTTGCCTTGAACTGTCTGCCTCGCTGACGTTTTTCAGAGGTTCCCCTAAACATAACCCTCAGGATTATTTTTCTGCCAGTGCCAGTGATCCCTGCACATCGCAGCGAGGTCGCGCTGCGCTTTCCAGCCCAGCCATTGTTCGGCAAGATAAGGATCGGCAAAACAGGCAGCTGACATCGCCCGATCGTCATTGGGGCCAGTTGATAACCCCTTGCAGCCAGAAGCACCCTCGAAGGCCTTGACCACATCAATAACACTATAGCCTGTGCCCGTGCCCAGATTGATGGCCACACATTGCGGAGCATCAAGACGTTTTAATGCGCCAAGATGTCCCTGTGCCAGATCCACGACATGAATGTAATCACGCACTCCGGTACCATCATGCGTTGGATAATCGCTTCCCCAAACATTCAGGTATTCCCGTCGCCCCACAGCGACCTGCGCAACGAAAGGCATCAGATTATTGGGAATGCCCTGTGGGTCCTCGCCAATCAGGCCGCTATCGTGTGCACCGACCGGGTTGAAATAACGCAATATGGCAATGCGAAACAGAGAGTTGGCACGATACAAGTCCCGCAACATCTCTTCAATAATCAGCTTGCTGCGGCCATAGGGATTTGTGGCCGATAACGGATGATCTTCTGTCAGAGGCAAATATTGCGGCTCGCCATACACTGTAGCCGAAGAACTGAATACCAGCGTAGAGACACCGCAATTTTGCATGGCTGCCAACAGCCGGTGAGTGCCAATGACATTATTGTCGTAGTATTCAAGCGGCTTTTCGACCGATTCTCCCACTGCTTTGAGTCCAGCAAAGTGGATTACAGCCTGGCAATCGTAATCCTGCAAGGTACGCTCTATTGCGGCCTGATCGCGTATATCTCCTGTTACAACGGTGATCTTCCTGCCGGTAATCCGTTCCACGCGGCGCAATGCCTCGGGATGACTATTGCAGAAATTATCGAACACCACCACGCCATAGCCAGCCGACAGCAATTCAACGCAGGTGTGCGAACCAATATAACCAGCGCCACCGGTAACCAGTACATTCATCTCGATTTCTCGCTTTTACATCAAATTGGATAGGTCATAATCGTTGCTGTACCAGGAAAACATAAACAAATCAGTCAAATGTTTCAGCCTCGTTGAATGATTTTCCTTGTGCATCCTTGGCCGACAGGATTGGGTTGATTCCGGCTGGCCACTGGATATCGAGCGCTGGATCATTCCAGAGCAGACAACGTTCATGCGCGGGTGCATAGTAATCCGTGGTCTTGTAAAGAAACTCTGCTGTGTCACTCAGCACAACAAAACCATGGGCAAACCCTTCCGGGATCCAGAGCTGGCATTTATTTTCCGCAGAAAGAATCCGGCTTGCCCATTGGCCGAAGGTCGGGCTGCTTTTGCGCAAATCAACCGCCACATCGAACACTTCACCCTGCACCACACGCACCAGTTTTCCTTGCGGTTGCTGTATCTGGTAATGCAAGCCGCGCAGGACGTGCTTCACGCTGCGGCTGTGATTATCCTGCACGAATTGCACAGACCGACCGATGGCTTCCTCAAATTTTATCTGGTTGAAGCTTTCGAAGAAGAAACCGCGCTCATCACCGAATACTCTGGGTTCGATAAGCACAACTTCCGGGATGGCAAGAGGAGTTGCTTTCATCAGAATACATTTTCCTTGAGTATTTTCAGCAGGTATTGGCCATAGCCATTTTTGACCATGGACTGAGCCAGGTTTTCCAGCTGCATTGCATCAATCCATTCTTGCCGGTAGGCAATTTCTTCCGGGCAGGCAACTTTCAATCCCTGCCGGTTTTCCAGTGTGGCGATAAACTGGCTGGCATCGAGCAGGGTTGCGTGGGTTCCCGTATCCAGCCAGGCATAACCGCGCCCCATGATTTCCACACTGAGGTTGCCCTGTTCCAGATAAACACGATTCAGATCGGTAATTTCCAGCTCACCACGCGCGGAAGGTTTGAGTGCTTTGGCATAATCAACAACCCGGGTATCGTAAAAATACAACCCGGTCACTGCATAACCGGATTTGGGTCGTGCGGGTTTTTCTTCCAGTGATAATGCCTTACCTTGTGCATCAAATTCGACCACACCATAGCGCTCAGGATCTTGCACATGATAGGCAAATACGGAGGCGCTTTCAGTGCGTGCCATAGCCTGGGACAACAAACGCTGAAGATCATGGCCATAAAAAATGTTATCTCCCAGTACCAGCGCGGAAGGATGATTGCCGATAAAATCCTCTCCAATCAGAAAAGCCTGCGCGAGGCCATCGGGTGATGGCTGAACGGCGTATTGCAGATTCAGCCCCCACTGGCTGCCATCTCCCAGCAATTGCTGAAAACGGGGAGTATCCTGCGGTGTGCTGATAATAAGAATATCGCGTATACCCGCCAGCATCAGGGTGCTGAGTGGATAATAAATCATTGGTTTATCAAAAACGGGCAGCAATTGCTTGCTCATTGCCAGTGTTGTCGGATGCAACCGTGTGCCGGAACCCCCGGCAAGAATGATACCTTTACGAGTCATATACTGTTTCCCTGCTATGTTTGGGCCTCTGCCAACCTGATAAATCAATAAACCAAATAATTTCCCCAAAATTGCAGATAGGGCAAATCCATAAAACACTGACTGTTATACTACTTCTTCCGGTTATTCATATTGAATATAACCAGCTGACGAACAGTTTAACTGTTTTGGAAGCATCGCTTAATGGCTGATTAAGCCTTATTTTCCTGATAATTCGATGCACATGACAACAATCGGTTTCATCGGGCTGGGCATCATGGGAAAACCCATGGCCGGTCACCTCATCCGGGGAGGCCACCCGGTTTATCTGCATTCGCGTAGTGGCGTTCCGGGTGAACTGACGGCCCCGGGAGGCATTACCTGCCCTACACCCCAGGCAATCGCCGAACAGGCAGACATAATCATTCTGATGTTACCGGATACGCCTGATGTCGAAAAAGTGCTGTTTGGCGAAAATGGCGTGGTACAGGGCCTGCCTGTAAACCCGGCTCAACCGAAAATCATCATCGACATGAGTACGATTTCTCCGGCCAGAACTCGGGATTTCGCCGCGCGCATCCGGCAATCCGGTCATGAATATGCAGATGCACCGGTTTCGGGTGGCGATATCGGCGCCCGCAATGCCGCACTCACAATTATGGTGGGGGCAACCGAAGCGGTTTTTGCAAAAATTGAACCAATTCTGGCGCTCATGGGTAAAACCATCACGCGCATCGGCGATCCGGGCACCGGCCAGGTTTGCAAGGCGGCTAATCAGATCATTGCCGCCCTGACACTGGAAGCAGTATCCGAGGCACTGGTACTGGCCTCGAAAGCCGGAGCCGATCCGGACAAGGTCAGACAGGCCTTGCTGGGTGGGTTTGCCGCTTCGCGCATTCTGGAAGTGCACGGAGAGCGCATGATCAAACATGCGTTTACTCCCGGTTTCCGGGTTGATCTGCACAGAAAGGATCTTGGTATCGCGCTGGATTACGCCACCGAGCTGGGTGTCAGCCTGCCAGGCACGGCACTGGTTCAATCGCTCTACAACGCCAGCGTGGCTCGCGGAGATGCGCAGCAGGACAGCGCTGCCATTGTATGCATACTCGAACAACTGGCCGGCCATACATTCAATACTCCTGCAAAATCTTCCCATGAACACTAACCAGCTGATCGAGGCTTTCCGCAAATTTATGCCCGCAGAAGCCGTGCTTCACGAAGCAGAAGATTTGAGACCCTATGAATGCGACGCACTGTCCGCCTACCGGCAACTGCCGATGGTCGTCGTGTTGCCGCGAACAGAAGCGGAAATTGCCACCATCCTGCACATCTGCCATGCCGGACAAATCCCGGTCGTAGCCCGTGGTTCCGGCACAGGCCTGTCCGGTGGCGCGCTTCCTCATGCCGAAGGTGTGCTGCTGTCGCTGGCGCGATTGAACCGCATTCTTGAAATTGATCCGGCAGCCTGTACTGCACGTGTTCAACCCGGTGTCCGTAATCTGGCGATCAGCGAAGCAGCCGCACAGTACGGCATGTACTACGCTCCCGATCCCTCTTCCCAGATTGCCTGCAGCATCGGTGGAAATGTGGCGGAAAATTCGGGCGGAGTGCACTGCCTCAAATATGGGCTGACTGTCCACAATATCCTGCGCTTGCGTGTCCTGACGATCGAGGGGAATTTACTGGAAATTGGTGCAGACGCACTTGATAGTCCCGGTTTTGATTTTCTCGCACTGATGACAGGCAGTGAAGGCATGCTGGGCATCGTCACTGAAATTACAGTCAAACTTCTCCCAAAACCCGAAACCGTGAAGCTGGTCATGGCCGTGTTCAATGACATCAAAAAAGCCGGTGATGCTGTCGCCAGCGTCATTCAGGCCGGTATCATTCCTGCCGGGATGGAGATGATGGACAGGATCACTATCCACGCTGTCGAGGATTTTGTACATGCGGGCTATGATCTTGAGGGTGCCGCCATTTTGCTGTGCGAATCCGATGGTATGGCAGCAGAAGTGGATGACGAGATCGAGCGGATCTGCTCGATTCTGCAGGCAAACGGTGCCACCCGGCTCAGCCTGGCGCAGAATGAAGCCGAGCGGCAGCGTTTCTGGGCCGGACGCAAGGCTGCTTTCCCTGCAGCAGGCCGGGTTTCACCAGATTACTACTGCATGGATGGCACCATTCCGCGCAAGCATCTGGCACAAGTGCTGGAACAAATCGAACAGCTCTCGATGGAATACGGCCAGCGTTGCATGAATGTTTTTCATGCGGGAGATGGCAATTTGCACCCGCTGATTCTGTACGATGCCAATCAGCCGGGCGAACTGGAAAAAGCGGAAGCCTTCGGTGCACGTATTCTGGAAATCTGCATCGAGGCAGGCGGATCGCTGACAGGCGAACATGGTGTGGGCATCGAAAAACTCAACCAGATGTGCCTGCAGTTCAACGATGCCGAGCGCAGCCGGTTTCACGCCATCAAGTCAGCATTCGACCCGCTATCGCTGCTCAATCCAGGCAAGGCCATTCCTGAGTTGCACCGTTGCGCCGAGTTCGGCGCGATGCACGTACACCGGGGAACCGAAAAATTTCCAGAAATACCAAGGTTTTAATTTTTTCCGTCATGCAGACCTTTCCTGATCATTTCATCGACATTATCAACACTGCAACCGAGCACAAACAGCCACTGCGCATCCGTGGTGGTGGCAGCAAGGATTTTTACGGCCAGCCACATGCTGTACAGAATTCTTCCCTGCTTGATACTTCCGCCTGGCAGGGAATTGTTGATTATGAACCCAGCGAGCTGGTTGTCACTGCCCGCGCAGGCACTCCACTGACCGAACTGGAAAAATTGTTGCACGATCATGGCCAGATGCTGGCTTTCGAGCCACCTTGTTTCAGTGGTGCTGCCACGCTGGGCGGATGTGTCGCTGCCGGATTATCCGGCCCCAGACGCGCCTATACCGGAGCGGTGCGTGACTATGTTCTGGGTACCAGACTGCCAGATGTCATTGTGGATGATTATGGAATGATATCGACCGATTACAATCTCTTGCCCGAGGCGAAAAAAATCCTGTGGCGTGTCCGACTGAACCACACCGGTTTCGGCCGTTAATGATGGCCAGGTATATCCGGCCGGTGCAAGATCGCTGTGGCTGTTGTGGGATTGCGTGGCGATGAAATTGACCGCTTTTTATGGGAATCAATCCGGGCACACTCTCCGATTTTTCAAGAAGGTAAAGCGGCTGCGCTGGTGGCGCCTGTCGATGAAATCGCTACCCCGCCGCTCCTGTGCCGCGCAAGCAACGATTGAATGGATGCCTGGCTCGTCACCGATGAAAATGCCATGTTGAAGTTTGCGCACGGCAATAAACAGCCATCTGTTTCACGTAATAAAACAGCCATTTCACCCGCTTTCACCCGCCCTGCTGAAAATCCACCAACGCCTGAAACAGCAGTTCGATCCGGCAGGCATCCTGAATCCGCAACGTATGTATACCGAGTTTTGAGCCATGCAAACCCGTTTGACCGATCTCATCAAAGACACACCGGAAGGTGAAGAAGCCGATGCCATTCTGCGCAGTTGCGTCCATTGCGGCTTTTGCCTGGCCACCTGCCCCACTTATCAGCTGCTGGGAAACGAGCTGGACAGCCCGCGCGGACGGATTTACTTGATCAAGCAACTGCTGGAAGGCCAGGAAGTCACCGAGAAAACGCAGCTGCATCTCGACCGTTGCCTGACCTGCCGCGCATGTGAAACCACCTGCCCATCCGGAGTGCGTTACGGGCATTTGCTCGACATCGGCCGTGGCATGGTCGAACAGCAGATCCCGCGCACGACCTATGCCACCTTCAAGCGTTATGCCCTGCGCAAACTGCTGCCCAACCGCGCGCTTTCCAGTTTTTTCATGGGTGCCGCCCGCCTTGGGCGTCCGTTTCTCCCTGCCCATCTGAAAAGATCGATTCAACTCAAACCTTCCACCAACCGCACCCCTTCCGGCAAAGTTCATACCCGCGCCATGCTGATACTGGATGGCTGTGTACAACCCGCGCTGACGCCGAATACCAATCACGCAACTACACGTGTACTGGACAGGCTCGGTATTGCGGTGATTACTGCAGAACAGGCTGGCTGCTGCGGCGCGCTCGCCTATCATCTCAACGCACAGGAAGAAGGATTGAATGCCATGCGCCGCAATATCGACGCATGGTGGCCTTTTGTCACACGGCATGAAAATCCGGCGGAAGCTATCATTGTCACGGCAAGCGGCTGTGGGGTTACTGTCAAGGATTATGGCCATCTGCTGCAACACGATCCGGTTTATGCTGAAAAAGCAGCACGCATATCCAGTCTGACCCGGGACATCAGCGAAATCATTGCAGCGGAAACAGCTGCTCTTGTCCCGTTACTACAGGCGGCAGATATTTCTGCCACATCCTCGTCACCGCGCAATCTGGCTTTTCATGCCCCCTGCACCTTGCAGCACGGCATGAAACTGAGGGGAAAAATCGAACCGATCCTGCAAGCAGCAGGTTTCAATCTGGTTCAGGTAGCCGACCCCCACCTCTGCTGTGGCTCGGCAGGTACTTATTCCATCTTGCAACCGGAACTTTCCCGTCAGTTGCGCGATAATAAAATCACCGCCCTGACCAAGGAAAATCCGGAACTGGTGGTCACTGCCAATATCGGCTGCCAGATGCACCTGCAAGGATGTACTTCATTACCGGTACGTCACTGGATCGAACTGCTGGATGAAACCCTGTATGTAACAGGGTGACCGGGAGCGGTGGCATGGGCAGGTGGCCCCATACCACTCCCGGATGATGCGGAATGGCAGGATTACCTGTGTGCCGGGGAAGCCTGTGAAGAGCAACCTACGTTGTCATTTTTGCGTTAAAAATCAGCTCAAAGTGCTCATTTATTACGCATAAACTCCACCTTTCTGCCGATTTTTGCCTTGAACTGACTGTCCCGCTGACATTTTTCAGAGATTTCTAGGCTGAGGGTATAACTCTTCTGGCCTCGATTTTTCCCGATTTGCGCTTTCTCAGCCAGATCACCACACCCGTTATCATCAGCCCAAGTGGAGTAAACCCGGCAATCAGCACCAGAATCTGGCCTGTCTGTCCCAGTATCTCGCCATTATGCAGTGCCAGTTGCAGATTGATAAACGCATCTCCTGCGTTCAGTTTATGTGGATCACGAATATCGATCACCTTCCCGCTATATTGATCCACCCAGACCAAAGTCCGGCCGTTTTCTGTGAATTCGGCAGGCTGATGCCCGCTAACCATATAAGCACCATCCTTCCCGGCAGGCAGAAAAATCCGCTGGACATCAATGCCGCCAGGAAATTGCGCCTGCATTATTCCGATCACATTCTCCGGGGACAAAGCCACTCCCGCATTCCCGGATGATTTCATATCCCGTGGAATCTCTGTAACGGTGGAAAAATAATTGATGACCGGCTTGAAAATCTGAGGAAGATTGAAATACACACCCGACAAGGCCACGGCAAACCGATGGTGATTTCCGCCACGCTTTCCGAGAAATCCATTGAAGAAGTTCCCGGCACTCTCCATCTGCTGGACAAGGAAAAAATCCGCCTGCGCAATGTACGCCGGGCCGGTGACATACTCCAGGAAGCGCCGGGTGTATATATCTGGGGGGCAAGTCTGGGTAGCCATACCTTGTCGGCTAACCGGGCCAGCCGCATCTCCATCCGTGGTATTTCAGGGGGTTCAAGAACGCTGGTTTTGCTGGATAACCAGAAAATGAACGATCCGGCATTCGGTTCATTTAACTGGGCAACGCTGTTTCCGGAAGATATCGAACGGATCGAGGTTATTCCCGGTGCGGCTTCCGCACTCTACGGCGGCAATGCTTTTGCCGGTGTCATCCAGATCGTTTCAAAGAAACCCGTCGAAAGAGAAATTTCTCTGACTGGTGGTTATCAGTTCAACACACCGGAAAGCGGATATGGCAGCGCAGTTTACCGGGATGTTTTTGATAATGGATTTGCCATCAGTGCCGGTTATCGCTACGAAACAAGCAGTGGCTACAGGGATATCTGGTCTTTCAGCGATCCAGCCCGCAATCAGGCTGGTCCAAAGGGTACGGCCGTGACCGGGGCCACTTCCACGAGCACTTCGCGTGGTACGCCAACCTTCCTGGTGGGTGATCGTGGCAATGCCCCCTGGAACTATCATGTTGGGCAAATCAAGGCCTACTATGATTTCAATCCAGATACCAAAATCTCGGGCGGATTGCGCTACCTCTTTTCCGATGTTGAATCAGCCAATCCAACTTCATACTTGCGCGATGTCAATGGAAATCCGGTGATCAGTGGCACTGTCAACGTCGCAGGAACCATTCTTGATCGCATCACCCCTTCGCTGTTCCTGAACGCCAACTCGCATGAAGATGATCTGCGTAGCTTTCTCGATGTTGAACACAAATTTTCCAATCGTTCCACGTTATCACTCAGTTTCAGCCATCTGCTGCGCAATTTCTGGTTTACCTCGGTAGGTCCTGCTTCAAGGTTTGATGGCGGGCCGGGCACCTTGGCACACGCTCCCCAGCAACTGGTCAACGGCCAGGGCACGTATTCATTCCATATTGGGGAAAATCACTTCCTCACCACCGGTTTCCAGGTTGAACAGGGCACACTGAAACGGCGTGATTATTCGCTCAGCAACTGGCAGGATCAGCACTCCCGCACCACACTCAATCTGCAGGCAGATGCGGAAGCCATCACCACATCATTTTTTCTGCAGGATGAGATCAACCTCGGTGATCGCCTGACCGCCTACTTCGGAACACGTCTGGACTGGTGGACAGCCGAAGGAAAAAGCCGTGATTTTCAGTCAAACACAATAAAACCCAACACAAAACAATCCGCCGTCGAAATCAGCCCGAAACTGGCACTGGTTTATCAGGCACCCTGGCAAGGGGGAGTGTTGCGCGCTTCTGCTGGGCGCGCATTCCGTCCACCGACACTGCAGGATATGTTTATTGATTCAAGACGGGGAATCAATCTGAGCTATGCCAATGCCAATCTGAAGCCTGAAACAGCGCTCTCCTGGGAAATGGGCATGGAACAGCATCTGGCTGCAACCGATACCCGGCTCAAGGCCACTTTTTTTGAAAATCGCCTGTTTGATCTCATTACCACGAAAAATCTCGTCCGGACCAGTACCAGCAGCGAATCCATCGCTGTCAATGCTGCCTCCGGCATCACACGCGGAATCGAGCTTTCACTCGGTCAGCCGCTGGCCAGCTGGCTCAGATTCCACGCCAGCTATACCTGGACGCCCACTGCAAAAATCCTGAAGAACAATGCCAATCTGGCTGCCGAGGGAAAACGTATACCAAGCAGCCCCAAACACCTGTTCACTGCCGGACTGGAAGCCAACTGGCACGAATGGGCGGGCAGCCTGACCGGGCGTCATGTTTCAAAGATATTCGACAGTGCCGAAAATACGGATGTCATCCACCATGTTTATGGTGGCTTCCAGTCTTTCTGGCTACTGGATTCCAAACTGATCTATACCTACAACAAAATGGCCGAATTCAGCTTCGCTGCCAATAACTTGCTCAACGAAGAATATTTCCAGTCCATCCCCAATCCCGGCCGCAACTACGTTGCACAAGTCAATCTGCGTTTCTGACACATCCGGAATCATCCAGGATACAAACCGCTTTATTAACAGATAAAAGGAAGGCAGATCATGTCGCATCAACTTACCAGAGGATCGCTATGTCTGGCGGTTTTATGCCATCCACTGACAGCCACTGCCCAGGGTGATATAGCCGCTCCATCGGCCTCCCCCACCACACAGAATGCTGTGGAATTCGGCGAAATTACCATTTCTTCCGCGATACCGGGAATTGATCAAAATATCCGGGATGTTCAGGCAAGCATTGAAGTGATAGACCAGCAGCGCATGCAGGCACTTTCGTTACGCTCTGTTCCACAAATACTGCAATACGCGGTTGGGCTGGACGTGCGTGACAGTGGCTCCACATCGTCAGCAACCATCCGGGGATCAGCAAGCGGTCATGTTCTTCTACTCGTGGATGGCCTGCGCCGCACGGGAGAATACGGAAATTCCGACATGATCGGACTGATGGTGGAGAACATCGAACGCATCGAAATCATACGTGGGCCCATGTCTGCGCTATACGGTGCGGATTCGCTCGGTGGTGTGATCAACATCATTACACGGAAGCCAGACAGCCATTTCCGGGGAGGCGCTTACTTCATGGGAGGCACGACCGATCACGACCAGCGTGACACGATCATCGGACGTGGGCACATCGAAAGCGGCGATCTGGCCGGAACACGTCACCGCCTCTCGTTTGAAGCGCGCGAACGTGATGCCTTCCGCTTCAATCGTAAGGGATTGCAAACCGATCTCAACAACACATCGCAGAAATTTCTGGCGTATAACGGAGACTGGCGCATCCAGACCGGGAAACGTCTATCCTGGGGGATGGAATACACCAACCAGGACGATACCAAGATTTTTTTCAATGGCAGCCGCGGGTTTGAGAAAGAAGATCGTGCTCAGGGGCGGATACACTATAACGATGCCAATGAAAGCCGGGTCATTGATCTCTCTGCGGGTTATGGTGTTTCGGATACTGATGTATTGCGCTCCGGAGGTGGCACTTCGGAAACCACCAACTATCGCCAGGTTGAGGGCAATGCCTTCGTAACATTCTTTCCACTCGAACATCTGGTCTGGACACTGGGAGCAGGCGGGCGCGACCAATCCATTGATGTCAGTGTGTTCAGGGAAGGCAGGGTCAATCGCACTGTTTTCCACGGCATGACCCAGGCAGAATTATCCTGGGGTGGTTTTTCCCTGCTGGGCGGGCTGCGCTACGACAATTTCAGCGATTTTGGAGGTAGCCTGAATCCCCGCGTCAGTGCATCCTATATGCAAGGCCCTTTCAGCCTGCGTGTCGGCTATGGCCACGGTTTTGTCGCACCTTCCTTTACCAATCAATTCATTACTATTGAGCGTTCCGCAAGCAGGCCGGGATTCATTTCCACTTCGTTAATCCATGGCAACCCGGGACTCAGACCGGAAAAAGGGCATACCTTTGAAGTATCCGGTGCCTACAATTTTGAACGTGGCAAATTTGAAGTCACTTATCACCAGACCGATTACATCAACCTGATCACTTCCATCCAGACCAGCAATATTGTACGAAATGGCGCCAACATCTGCCAGTCAGGCACTACCATCGCAGGCGGCCAGAGGCGCGTACTCAGCTGTCTCGAATTTCTCAATGTTGGCAAAGCCCTGATCGAAGGAGTCGAGGTGGTGTTCAATCATCAGTTGTTTGACTGGTGGCGGCTGTTTACCTCGTATGAATACCTCAAGACGAAAGATAGGCAAACCGGTTTGCGCATACCAGGCCGTGCGGCAGATCATACTTTCCGTATCCAGAACATATTTTTCTGGAAAAACAATCTGACCTTCAGCGTCAATGCATTTGCGCAATATGATTTTTACGCGCAAAACAGCCTTCGCCAGAATGTACTGGTTAATCACGCAAACATTGATCTCAAGCTTGATTATTTCCTGAGCAAGCAAATTAACCTGTTTGCCGGAGTTGACAACCTCGTTGATCGCAAGCTCGCCGATGGTTATTACAACTTTGGCTCGGCACTGGATCCGGGAGCCCGTTTTTATTACGGAGGAGTGGGTTACAGATTTTAGGCAATGCACCAGAACGCGGGGAGATGCAGCGCAGGGACAGGAAGAATACCGGCTCCTTGTGAGAAATTCAGGGCCAGATACTCATGGGCACCGGGGAAACAAAATATCCTGCGGCTAAGGAACCTCTGAAAAACGTCAGCGAGGTAGTCAGATCAAGGCAAAAATCGGCAAAAAAGCGGAGTTTATACGTAATAAATGAGCATTTTGAGCTGATTTTTAAAATGACAACGCCGGTATGTCGCGCAAGTTCAATTTGCGATTCTGACACATATTTCTGCTGGACAAATGACACTTTGTCCAGCATTACAACCTGATAATCAGCGGCGGATCAGATAGCGGATGGTGGGCCCATCCTGCTGGATTTCGAGAACCTCCTAGCCATGATTTCTGGCGTCGATCGGAATATTGTTGATCGATTGCGGACAATCCGACACCACCTCCAGAATTTGTCCCGGCTGCAGCCTGGGCATGGCCTCCAGTGTTGCCACGGCCGGATAGGGACAAGGCTCGCCCACCATATCAAGGCGGAAATCGGGAACAATACGGGTTGAACTCATATCTGGAATCGACTCAGGAAGTTGCCACGGTTTGTGGCTGGCGTGCCTTGCGAGTAAAGAAATACTTTTCCCACCAGATCACCAGCCCCAGCGCCACGGCCAGCATGATATAGGTAACAAGCAAGCCGCTCTGTGGCCCCAGCGCCTTGAGCAGGTTAATCTTGTCGTAATTCACGGCAACAATGGGTGCAATGTCATCCCACACTACAGCCAGCAGTGTAGCGCCGATTACGTTGCCCAGTCCTACCAGCCAGAAGTGAACCTGCCCTTCCACGGCACGGTACATCCAGCCGGTCTCGCATCCACCCGCCAGTACAATGCCGAATCCAAACAGCAACCCGCCGATGACGGCATTCGGTCCGGCCCAGAAAGTCTTGGGATCCATGCCCAGTTGCACATAGCTGTAAACTCCGATCGTCCCCACCGCCATGCCGGCAATGATTGCCTTGGCCATTTGCGTACGGCCGGTAATCCATAAATCGCGGAATGCCGAAGTAAAACATACCTGGGCGCGCTCAATGACGAGTCCGAATGCCAGTCCGAAAAGCGCGGCAAAACCCAGCTTTGGCACATCCTGCGCCTTGGTGATAGCCCATAGCGCAAAAGCAAAGAACAATGCCATACCCATACGAAAACGCCATTGGGCCAGTGTTGCATGTTGTGCGAGCGGCTGGGCAGTTGAAACTTTCTGCAGTTGCACCGGAATACGGAAAACTGGTAGCAAGCTGACCTTGGCACCCGCCAGCGAGCCAATCGCAGTCGCAATCGCAAAGAACCACGCATGCAATGAAAACTGCGGAATGCCGGTAAAAAAGGCCGCAAGATTGCAACCCATCGCCAGACGAGCGCCAAAACCGGCGATGATCCCGCCGACAATGGCCTGAAACACCCGTATACGATACTGGGGAAGACGTAACTTGACGTTATTGGCCCATAACGCTGCTGAAAAACAGCCGGTAAACATGCCGAGGATCATTACACCATCGACGCGGGTCAGTGGTGATCCCTGCAAACCGATAATCTGGAAATAACCCCAGTGCGATACATCCACTCCCAGCCATTGCAGCACATGACCACCCCAACGGGTAAATTCACCTGTTACTGCCCAGAAGGTACCGGTCAGGCCAAAGTAATACGCGGAAAGGATGCCGGCCGCAATGACTGCAGGCACAGGCGACCAGAAACGTACCAGATATTGCTGTTTGAAGTCATGCCAGCTCATTTTATTCCTTCACCCCAAAAATAAAACCGGTTTTATACCACTGTTTTTAGGTTGCCGCCGCCATTCTTCCGTTGAATTCAGTCCACCCAGGCTTGGGTCACGATCCGGGAGTTTATGAAATTGATATTTGATATCAACAGATTAACCATCCATATCCGAGCCGGATAATGTCCATTCAGCCATGTCTGCGGCAATTTGTCACATTGACCATACCTTCTATAAAAACAACAATTAGAAAAAGTATTCCACGTGAACGTAATTGAGCATGAAACAACCATCCGCATTTTCTTTTCCTCTTTCGTCCGTTCCGGCAAATCTATACAACCCAAAACCGCTCCCCCCAAAGAGCACCCGTCGCAGTCAGGCGGGTGCTCTTTTCATGCTGTCGAAGGAGCTACGGGAATAGCAGATCTTTCAGTAATCCTGTACCGATGACAAAAAAACCGGATTCAGCCTTGCTGCCAGCAATTTCCTTAATGAAAAATACTTCCAGTTCTGGCAGTTACCATACCGCGCAGGTCAATCTGCGTTTCTGAAGCATTGTCCTGAACGCGATAACACCGTTATTTCTCCTGAAAAGACATGAAAAAACATCTGACCCTGCTGATCTTGCTGCTATTACTCATGCCTTGCGCTTTTGCACACAAGGTTGCCTTGTTATCCACCCGGTTTGTGCTGGAACACAAATTCAATCTGATGCAGGCCGCTTCGGCGGGTACTGGCATCGAGTTGCACTGGGTACAGGCTGACCGGGATGGTGAGGACGGCGTTCGCAAGGTGCTCGAAAATGCGCAACTGGTGATTATCGATGCACCGCGCAGCGATGATCAGGCTGTCATCGAACGCATTGCCGGCAAGCAATTACGCGAACTCGCCATCCCGATCGTCGCCTTCCAGACCATGGGCGGGCAAATCAGGCCGCAACGCCTGCCACGGGATGTCTTCAAAACAGCCACTATGCCTATTACGTGGCAGGCCGGAAAGTAAATCGTGAAAGGATGTTTCACTATCTGCGCATCTGGCTGGATGGCGGAGATCCTGGCACAGTCGAGCCGCCAGAAGATCTTCCCAATGGCGGCATCTATCACCCGGAATACACGGACAGCATTTTTCCGGCTTTGCCTGACTATCTGGCCTGGTGGGAAGCACAAAAGGGAAATTCCGCGCTGGCAAGGCCGGTGATCGCCCTGGAAATCTCATCGACATACATTGCCGATGGGCAAACACGCATGCTGGATGAAATCGTATCGGCATTTGAACAAGCAGGCGCCCTGCCATTGGTGTTTTATCGCAGCACCCGTATTTCACGCGGGCCAGTCGTGCAAATGTCGGCAGCAGACAGGGCTGATAATGCAGCGGCCCCTTCAGGCAACGGCAATACTAGCAGTGGATGGTCAAACCGGGGTCGACTGGGTGGATCGATAGAAGAAAGGGGTAATAACACCATGCAACCTGCGGGTGATCCAGGATTTCCGAATCCTGTCCAGAGCGATCCGGTTGAAGTCGATGAACCACTCATCACTTATCAGGGCAAGATTCTGCCCCAGGTTATCCTCGTCAACACTTTTCTCGGCAGCAATCCGGAAAGCCGCAAGGCCTGGCACCAGGCACTCGGTATTCCGGCCATCAACGTGCTCTCCTATCGTTCCGGCACGCGCGAGGAATATCTGAAAGACAACGCCGGTGTCAGCAGTTTCTTTATTCCTTTTACCCTCACCACCGCTGAATACATCGGTCTGCAGGATCCTGTCCTGCTCACCACCAACGAGGGAGGTGTGTTCGTTCCCATGAAAGAACAACTGGATCTGCTGGTTGGCAAGGCCATCAATCTGGCGCGCCTCAACCTCAAAGCTAATGCGGACAAGCATGTAGCCCTGTTGTTCTGGAATCATCCTCCCGGCGAAAAGAATCAGGGCGCTTCCAATCTAAATGTTCCCCGGTCACTTGAATACCTGATCAACCAGCTGCAATCGGAAGGTTACGCATTTGAAAGCACCACCGAAGAGCAGATGATCGAGGCTGTCGGCCAGATGCTGCGCCCGGCGTATCGTGCTGGCAGCATTCCCGAATTGATGCGTACCCCGCACTGGGATTTCCTTCCGCTCGAACGCTATCGCACATGGTATGCAACACTGCCGGAATCGGTGCGCAACGATATCGAAGCACGCTGGGGAGATCCGGAAACAAGTGCATGGATTACCAGCAGGGAAGGTATTATCGGATTCGTCATCCCGTGCATGAAACTCGGCAATCTGGTGGTCATGCCGCAACCCTCGCGCGGCGAAATGGCCAGCACCGAAGAAGAGAAAAAACTGTTCCACGATACCAGGCAACCTCCCGGTCACGCCTATCTGGCCAGTTACTTGTGGATACGCGAACAATTCGCTGCCGATGCCATCGTGCATTTTGGCACCCACGGCACGCAGGAATGGACACCTGGCAAGGAGCGCGGCCTGTGGGCGTATGACTACCCCAACCTGCTGGCAGGCAATGTGCCGGTAATCTATCCCTACATCGTAGACAACATCGGCGAGGCCATTCACGTCAAACGCCGGGGGCGTGGTGTCATCGTCAGCCATCAGACACCTGCTTTTTCCCCAGCCGGTCTTTCGGATGATTTTGTGCAGATCAACGACCTGATCCGCGAATATCAATCGCTAGATCAGGGACTGGTACGCGACAACAACCGCAAGCTGATTATCGGGCAGGCGGTCAAAATGAATATCCATCAGGATCTGAAATGGAAGGTGGCCGATCTGGAACGCGATTTCGACCAGTTTCTGCGTGACATTGAAGATTATCTTGAAGATCTCGGCGCCGCCCAGCAACCGCTTGGATTACACACCTTTGGGCGTGAAACGGAACTGGCACATCAGATCAGCAATGTTATGCAAATGCTGGGACAGCCACTTTATGACCAGCTCGGCATCGGGAATGCCCGTGCGCTGCTGCGCGACGATTACCGCAAAATTCAGCAATCCGAACCTTATCGTTTCGTTGAAACGCATGTTTTCTCCGATCTGCCACTGAGCCAGATCAGCAACCCGGAGTTACGGGCGCTTGCTGAACGCGGCCGCCAGTTCCGCATGAATTTGCGCGCTACGCAGGAAATCGGTGCTGTTGTAAAAGGTCTGTCATCGCACTGGATTGATCCCTCCTACGGAGGCGATCCGATCCGCAACCCGGATGCACTGCCAACCGGCTGCAACATGTATGGATTCGACCCCGGCAGAGTACCAACGCGTGCTGCCTATGAGGCTGGCAAGCAGGCCGTTGAACAGTTGATTGCCGATTACAAGTTCACGCATGGCAAATTTCCGGAGAAACTGGCCTTTTCGATGTGGAGCACGGAAACCATGCGCCACCTCGGCATGCTCGAATCGCAAATTCTTTATGCCATGGGTGCGCGCCCGCAATGGGATGAAGGCGGCCGTGTCATCGGCATGGAAGTCATCCCGCTGAATGAACTGGGGCGGCCGCGCATCGATGCAGTGATTTCACTGACCGGGCTGTACCGTGACCAATTTCCAATCGTAATGGAGCGATTTAATCAGGCAATCTCCCTGCTGGCCGAACTTGACGAGCCGGATAGCGAAAACTTCATACGTGCTAATACACGGCGTATTCGGTCACAGTTGGTGGATCGGGGAATCGCGCTGGAAGCAGCGGAAGAATTTGCCCTGACCCGCATCTTCGGCAATGAAAGCGGTGATTACAGCACCCGCCTGACGAAAGCAACGCTAGCTTCCGGCCAATGGGATGAAAAGGATGGCACGCTGGAAAATCTCTATTTGTCGCGTATGTCATGGGCCTATGGACCCAATACGGCGCACTGGAGCCAGAAACTCACCGATGGCAAAGGGAACGGGATCAACACGTATGCAGAACATTTGCGCGGCACCAGCGCCGTCGTATTTTCCCGTTCCTCCAATTTGCGCGCATCTTGACATGATCGATCATCCGTTTGAATATCGGGAGGGATCGAATGGCAGTACAACATCTGGATGGAGCCAATCCGCAACTCTATATTTCCAATATGCGCGATCCGGCACGCACCAAACTGGAAGCAGCCGAAGGATTCATGGCGAAGGAGCTGCGTGCAATCTACCAGCACCCGAACTGGATCAGGGAAATGCAAAAGGAAGGTTACTCCGGCACGCTGAAAATGCTGGATACGATCAACAACTTCTGGGGATGGCAGGTCATGGATCGCAATATCGTCCGGGATGACCAGTGGGAAGAATTCCATCAGAGTTATGTGGCCGACCGTTACAACCTTGGCATGCGTGACTGGTTCGAGCAATCGAACCCCACTGCCCTCGCCCAGATTGCCGAGCGCATGCTGGAAGCCATCCGCAAGGATTACTGGCAGGCGAGCGAGCAAACCAAACGGGAACTGGTCGAGGTGTATACCGACATAGCCCGGCGCCATGATGTTCATACCGATAATGCCATTTTCAAGGCTTATGTGGCCGAACTGGCCGCTGGCTACGGCCTGAGTGAACCAGGCAGCACGGACAATGCTGCTGACAGCACAACTCCGGATCAGCCAGCACCACCAGAAACACAGGCGGCTGAAGTTGTACGCGGGCAACAGATGGTTGAAACACCTGCCACGCCGGTAACGGAAGAAACTCTGTGGAATTATGCCTGGTTACTGGCAGGCATTATCGCTGCCGGGGCAATCTACCAGTTTGGCCGCACTTATCGGGAATGGCAGGTTCTACCCGCCCTGTTCATCCCACGCAATCGGAAAATTCTTCACTAATCCACATCCAATACCATGAATGCAATTGAATCTCTGTTTTACGAAATTTCCAGATTATTTCTGACCCCTGTTTTAATTTTGCTGGGCCTGATGTTCATTTATGCCTTGTTTACTGCCGGAGCCTTGTTTATGGATATGGTGCTGCGTTCTGCCGGAAACAGACAAAGACAGCCTCTCGTTCTCTTTATGCGCGCGCATCCGGCAGTTACACAGGAGATGCTGGAACTGCAGCTGCTTCGCCTGATCGAGCCCTTGCGCATAACCAGCCGGGTTGCACCGATGCTCGGGCTGGTGGCCACCATGATCCCGATGGGGCCCGCACTGATTGCTGTTGCCGAGGGAAATGCGCAAGGAATGGCCGAAAGTCTGGTGGTGGCCTTTTCTGCGGTAATCATCGCCCTGCTTACGGCATCCTTATCCTACTTTGTGCTCACTATCCGGCGACGCTGGCTGCTTGAAGAACTAAAAAATATCTCCGGCACCCACGCAATTCCTGCGCATCCCGGCGGAGTTGCCCATGGCTGAACGCAGACCCCTCTCCATTCTGGAAGATGAAGATGGTGATGACCCCATCCTCAGTGTCGTCAATATCATCGATGTTTTTCTCGTCATCATTGCCGTGCTATTGATCGCGATCATGGAAAATCCGCTCAACCCCTTTACGCTGCAGGATGCAGTCATCATCAAGGATCCTGGCAAACCAACCATGGAAATGGTGATTAAAAAAGGCGAAGAATTGAAGCATTACAAATCCACAGGGCAAATCGGGGAAGGAGAAGGCACCAAAGCCGGAACGGCCTTCCGCCTCAAGGATGGCTCAATGATCTACGTGCCGGAGGAGAAACCGTAGAATCCGGTTTGGGGTATGGCATGACAGCAGTCATCCCACGCTGGTTTCCCAGAAAATTCCTGGCAGGCTAACGTATAAAAACTACTGTCATAACCGGATAACAGGTTTGATCGTGACACCTTTCTCGCTGTCTTCAGCGGCCTGATTGATTTGGTCGAGAGAGTAAAACTTCACCAACTTGTCAAAAGGGAATCTTCCTTGCTGATAAAGCTTAACCAGTGCCGGAATGAAAAGATCGGGTTTGCTATCGCCTTCGACAATGCCGATAATGCGTTTCCCCGTCGTCATCACGCCGTTCACATCGAAACTTGCTTCCGTACCCAAGGCGGGTGCACCGACGATACCGCATGTTCCCCGAATAGCCAGTGCATCAATGGCCTGGCGCAGCACGGCTGGGCGTCCGCTGGATTCCAGTGCAAAATCAACGCCACCGCTTGTAATTTGACGGACTGCTTCGACCGGATCGGTTTCCCGGCTGTTGATGGCGTGCGTGGCGCCGAGTTCCATTGCCAGAGCCAAGCGCGCAGGAACCACGTCCGCCGAAATGATGGTGGTAGCACCGGCAGCCCGTGCTGCCATCACGGCGCTGAGTCCCACTGCACCACCGCCAAAGCCGCAAAACTGCTGCCCGGGCTGACTTTGAGTGTAATTAATGACCGCCCCGGCACCCGTCTGAATGCCGCAACCCAATGGCCCAAGTAGTTCCAGTGGTGCGTTGGGGGGTACTTTGATCACATTGCGTGCATGCACCAGCGCAAAGGTACCAAATGACGATTGTCCAAAGAAATGATCGTGAATCGGTCTCCGCAGTGTGTCGTTTGCCAGAAGGTCGAAGTGCTGCCGTCTTCGCGCGCTCCCCCGAAATTCAGCGCATAAAAATGCTCGCAGTAGGTCGATCGCCACGCAGGCAGGGTTTGCAATGACCGCACCACATATAGGTAAGTACAACATGGTTACCAACTGCCACTTTTCTTACACCATCGCCGATCTGTTCAACGATACCTGAACCTTCATGCCCGAGGACTATGGGTAGCGGTACATCATAAAGTTGGTCGCGAGCCACCATATCGGTATGACACATCCCGGTCGCTACGATGCGTACGCGCACCTCATCGGTACGCGGCGCTTCCAGCCTCAGATCTTCGATCTGAAAAGGCCCACCTTTCTGGTAAACCACTGCAGCCCTGATTCGTCTCATCTGTACTCCTCCGCTTTGAGATGGTCATTTCTTGTACAAAGAACAAATACAGTCAACGAATGCCTGATTTTCCCGGTGCGCGGATCCCGTTAGGATCCAGCGCCTTTTTAAGTGTTCTGTGAATATTTCTCTGTACCGACCATAGGTTTCAGCGACTTTATCCATGAAGGCGGTATTGACGCGATAAGTGCCATACCCCCGCGCGGAAAATTCCGTCAGCAGTTCGTCGAAACACTGATAGGCCGCTTTCGTTTGCTCAGGATCGGTCTTGTCGTACAGCACGTCGACGATGTGATGCATATCCCGCATGCCGACGATGAATTCGCCGGAATAATCCAGTCCATACTTGGCCAATATTTGCTTGGTCAGCGCCATTTGTTTCAGGGTTTCACTGCCACGTGCTTGCGAAACCGGCGCAAACCACATCGACCCGCCACCTCCGCGCCAGTTATACAGCGAAAACTCCGTCAACGTCATTTCTCCGCGCATGAGCTTGGCGCGATAAGCAAAGGCAGGATCATCCGCCGCTTCCTGCTCCGTCAGAATTTTTGCCTTGCCGGATTGACCGAATGCCTGTGTCACGATCTTCCAGTTCACGTCAATCTGTTCCTGTGTGCCATAGAGTGCCGCATACACGTTCCAGATCCCCAGTTTATGGTCTTTCATGATCCGGTAGACGGCTTCGTCCGGGATTGAACCCGGCCCGGATACATAATCACTCCGCTTGGCTTTTACCGGCGCTTCATAGAGCGCATGGGCAATGACCACAGCGTTGGGAATCACACCGCTGATACGTAGCGGACGAATCGTTTCGACAATTTCTACGATATCTTCTTCATGCTGATATTGAATCACAAACGGCTTGAATGCCGGTGGTTCAGGCATCAGCCAAAAACCGAATTTGGTGACGATGCCATAGTTGGATTGCGTAAAAATGCCATCCAGATAGGGACCATAGCCCCATTTGAATACCTGCCAGGTGTTGGAATTGGGCATTGAGCCCATGCCGGTACGCAACACTTCTCCATTCGCCAGCACGACTTCCATGCCGCAAGCGAACAAAAAGTGCTCGCCATACGGCGTGTAACCCACGCCGCGATCCAGCGTGTTACCAACCGGTCCTGCGATGGCTGAAGGCGCGGGCATGGATAGCCATAAACCCAATTTGTGTTCTTTGATGTAATCGTAGAGTTGCTGATAGGTGACACCCGGTTCAACCAAGGCAAAGGCCAGATCCTTGTCCACTTCGATGATGCGGTTCATGCGTTTGAGATCGAGCACCACCTGACCGCGTTCTGCGGGTGCAGCCGAGCCATAGCCGAGATTTTTTCCGGTGGAAATCATCCAGATTGGCACTTTGTACTGATTACAAACTGCCACGATTTTCTGGATCTGCTCGACGGTGGTCGCAAGTAACGCTGCGGATGGCGTATGGTCACCATCAGGAACAGGCATCATGGTCTTGATGTAGGGAGCAAGCTGTTCTGCACTGGTAAGCACAGAGCTGTCGCCCAGTATCTCGCGGAATTTGATGATAGCCGCATCGAAATCTTTTTCTGATACATCTTTTGGCAATGCAATATATTTACTGGCCATGCTGTGTTCTCCCTACACGTCGATGACAAACGAGGTGAAACCCACTCCCGGCAATTCTCTATGATCTGAATGATCCCGATCCGATTGATGTACGAATGCATGTTCGGAACATGATTCCTGACTTACTCCTACTCCCAGTGCAGCTGCTGCAATTGCATAGCCAGTAGCTTCAGCCCAGTTACCAAATTGTGGATATTCAATTGTTGTACTATCCACTGTTTTATTCCGGCTGGCAGTAGCAGAAGCAAGCGTTTGAGAAAACAGGGGGTTCTGATTCCTTGATGTTTCCCAACCGAGTAACCGGCCTGCTTCCGGAAGCGATACACCAGCACAATACAAACGGGTTGCAAGCTGATCAGTCCGGTGATAGGACAAGAACCCCGGCAATGAGGGCGCACTATTCCTTGTGCTTTCCTCGGCTGTTTGCGTGAGAAAGCGCTCGACAATCGAGAAATTGTATTGTTCGCGGGCGAGCATTGATGCCAGCAACCCTCCTGCACTGTATGCCGGTGATGCCGCAGTCCATACATGGCGTAACGGCAGGGCAGCATGATCGCCAGCCGCAAAAATATGTGAGCCTGAAGCCAGCAGGTGTGCGGCCGAGTTTCGTAGCGATTCGGTAAATATGGCTGCATCGGCATGATCCATGACGGCAAGCCAACGCGAATTCCGCGATTGCATCAATAAATCAGTCAGATGCAAAAAGCCGGTTGATCGACCACTCTCAAGCTGAAATACCGGCAAAGCACCATGGTGGGAACCACCACAACTGAAGTAGGCAGACTGTGCACCTTTTACAAATGATCCGGCAGCAGGAGTATCTCCCAGCAATAACCGACATTTTCGCGTATCGTCGGAAAGCGACCCAACCGATGACGATGCTTGAGTAAATCCAGGAATACCAAGAGCCAGGAAGGTTCCACTGGCAAGCATACCTTTAATGAAATCACGTCGGGTTTCATCCATGGAACAGGATCTCCTTCAATACTGAGATACTTTCTGAGAAATGAAATCTGCTAATTTTGCCAACGATTCATCGTCGATTTCAGAAGAGCGAAAAGCGGGCATGGCCCGGCTTCCATTACGAACAATTCGCACGGATATAGATTGCAGGAAGTTCACGGTTACGAATTTGCGGCCCGACATTGGCCTCATGGCAATAAGCACAGATTTTTTCATAAATTTGTGCACCCTCCTTCCACGCGAAACCCGTCCCAGGTTTCTCTTCCTGGGCCGACCATGCACTGTTCATTAACATGGCAGCAAGCAGGAAACCAGATACCGCGGCTTTTAATTTCGGTTTTTTCATACGGATTCTCCACTGAGTTTCATCACGATTCCAAATGTTCCAGGCCGATGATACTGCATTCGCATATTCCACCGTCAGCAGCCTACTGCCAGAGAAAGCTCGTTACTTTCCTGCCCATGATTTCTCCGTTGAATACGGTTTGCGCTGTCGGGGTATCAGCACAAGCAATACCGTAACAGACATGCAGGGGCAACAAGTGCTCTTCCCTTGGATGACAAAACCGGGCAAAAGGCGCTTTTTCCCATTCGATCAATCGCTGTTCACGTGCTTCGGGTGCAATTGCCGGATGGGTGCATGTTTCAATCAGCCAGTTGTCAAATGCCTCATTTTCTCCGCGGCCATCAACCGTGCTCCGAGAAAAATGCTTTCAAATTGTGAAATGACATGCCTGAACCGACGATCAGAATATTTCTGTTTCGCAAAGCGGCAATGGCTTTGCCAAGCGCAATATGTATCCGGGGATTCAGGTTATTCAACAACGACAACTGGACACAAGGAATCCGGGCGTGTGGAAACATCAGCTTGAGCGGTACAAACATCCCGTGATCGAAACCGCGTTGTTCATCGAGTCTCGCCGGAATACCGTGTGCTGTTAACAGAGTGTAAATTTCATTCGCCAGTGCAGGATTACCCGGCGCTGCATATTGAATTTCGTAAGCTGCAGCAGGAAATCCATAATAATCATGGACTATCCCAGGTTGACTATTGCTTGTTATTGTTGCCTGTTTCTCTTCCCAGTGGGCACTGATAACCAGAATTGCCGACGGCTCACCCAGCTCAATCGCGATTTCCTTCAGAAAGGAAACCATCTCCTCATGCCCTTTGTCACCCAGAACAGGTAACGGTCCGCCACCGTGCGGTAAAAATAAAACAGGTGCAAGTGCTTGTGATACTCGTCTTATCATTAAAAACCACCAGTTGACAGAAAACACGAGAGCTCCAGGCCCAGCCTACTCCATCAATCAGAAAAAGCAAGCACCTCAAACCCATCCGATCAAATCAGGAAAAAAAACATGGCCGGAATGTTCACGTACCGGCCATGAACCGGGTTGAAATTACACAACCGGAATTGCGCTCGATGTCGTGCCAGGTGCGGCTCATCAGCGCGCGCAAGTATTTCAGCATGGATCAATACCCGGAATCCGAATGAGATATATCAATATCCATTCCAGAGCCTCTGGCTACATTGTCCAAAAACACGGCTGCAAATATCCTGATCAATTTTGCAAAAAATATGCTTGCCTGATGGCCTACAGTAATATATAAAAAATTTCAAACCAGAAAGGACTGCCAGTGTGTTGCTGGCAAGTTTCTCAATAAACCCGGCTCGTCCCATGTATTTAGCTTTTTACCGTTAAAAATCTATTCCGACAGAGAAATATCATGATCAGGCCTTGCGTACCAGCCAAACTCAGCCGGCCAAGACTGTTCAACATCACAAACCGGAACGTTGTATTTGCGCTGCTGGATGAGAAACAAACCAATCACCCTGTTATCTGGATTACCGGTTCGCCAGGCTCTGGAAAAACAGCGCTGGTATCAAGTTACACTCTGGAGCGCAATCTGCCGGTTTTATGGTATCTGCTGGATAGTGGCGACAACGATATCGCCGCCTTCTTCGGTTATCTGGCGCAGGCCAGCGGGGAAGCAGCCGAAGATGCCCATCTGGCATTGCCGACCCTGATACCGGAAGATCTGCAGGATCTGGCCGATTTTTCCCGCCGTTTCTTTCGCTCCCTTTTTGCCCGGCTTCCCGCCAACACGGTCGTTGTGCTGGACAATTACCACACAATAGACCCGGCATCGGTATTTCACGAGGTCATACAGCAAGCAATGCAGGAATTGCCGCATGACATCCATTTGCAGGTGATTAGTCGTACCGCCCCTCCACCCCGGTTTGCCCGCTTGGTCGCTAGCAATTTGCTTGGGCAGATTGATGAAACGGATCTTTATCTGACAGCAGAAGAAATCTGCCTGATTGCACACAAATCGGGGTTGGCCCTTGATGAAGTGACTCTACAATTACTGCAAAACCAGTCTGAAGGGTGGGTTACCGGTCTTATGCTGATGCTGGAGCAGATCAAACAATCCGGTGCTTCGAATCCATCTGCCTCCATCGATAATCATCTTGTTTCCGGCTATTTTTCCAGCGAGGTGTTTGATCCGGCTCCGCAGGCGATGCGCGAATTCATGATACGCACTGCCTTGTTGCCGTACATGACAGCGGAAATGGCTGATCAGATGGATGGTTGCGAACATTCCAGAAAAATGCTGGAACAGCTCTGCCATCACCGGTCATTCATCAACCGGCAGAACGGAAAAGCACTCCTCTACCGGTATCACCCGCTGTTTCGCCATTTCCTCATTGATCAGTTCAACCGTTATTTTTCTCCGGATGAATCCCGCTGCATTCTGCAAACCGGCGCAACCCTGATGGAACAGCACGGTGATGTGGAAACGGCGGCTGAACTGCTTGCGCGGGCACAGGCATGGGAAGAAGATCAACCGCCACGCCTCATCATGGCTTGATCAGGGGAAACATTCGCTCTTGTCGCAGATAACCGGTCTGTTTCCATTGCAAATATCCGACTCCCTGCCATGGCTGTTCTACTGGCGGGGAATGGCCAGCATGCCTGCCGATCCACAAACCGCCACCCTTAATCTGGAACAGGCTTATGCTGGTTTTGACAAAACCGGCAACAAAACCGGCTGTTTCCTTACGCTGGGCGCGCTGATCGAAGCCGGTTTTTCACAGGCAAACCCCGTACATCTCGGGTTGCCGTGGGTAGAAAAATTGCAGCAGCTGGTTGTTGGATGCGGGGAATTTCCTTCGGTTACAGTCGAGGCAACCGTTCTCGCCAGTCTTCATGCATTTGTTCACATCCTGCCCCACCACCCTCTGGTGATCGCGTTTGAGGCACGGAGAGATCAGCTATTGAGCAGCGATATTACAGCGGAGCTGAAAATGAAAATGGGGCTGTCGCTTTCGTGGCTCTCCTTGCGACAGGGTGACTTCTCCCGTACCCGCGCCATTACCCGGCAACTCACCCCGCTGATCCACACTGCCCATCTACAGGCTACAACCCGCATTCTCTGGCATATTGCGGAAGGAAATCTGGCCTGGCTCACCGCAAATTTCCCACTTGCTATGGATAAATTCAGCGAGGGATTGAATCAGTCCAGGCATGCCGGAACATCCATGCATGACTGCAGATTATGGATGCTGGGAATAAGCTGTGCCTTGGCAGAAGGCAATCCGAATGATGCCCGCATGCATCTGGAACACGCCAGGCGAAGTTTGCATGATCCACAGAACAAGCTGATCCAGGCAGAACTGAACGGCTTGCGCGCTGGAGTCAAACTGCTGGAAGGCAATGTATCCAGTGCACTTCAGGCAGCACGGGAAGGTCTCACTCAGGCTGAAGAAACAGGAGCCTGCTTTCTTGCAGCGTCTGTCCGTATCGGATTGGCACAAATTCTGATTGAAACTGGTGCCACAGAAGAAGCCGGCAATCAGCTCACTCACGCCATTTACTATGCCGATAGCACCAAAGCCTGTCTGCTCAAATGCCGGGCCTTGTTGGTGGCTGCCTATGCTCAACTCCGCATTGAAAACGAGTTCGCAGCGACAAACATGCTGCAGGAAGCGCTGGCAATTGCCGCCAGACATAATTACCTTGCTCCCGATTTCTGGTGGCGACCCAGGGTCATGTCGCTTTTGTTGTCGTGCGCGCTCCGCAACGGAATAGAAACCTGCTATGTGCAACATCTAATTCGCCACCGTGGTCTCCTGCCTTCTTCGCCAGATAATGAAAACTGGCCCTGGCCAATTCGGATTTATACATTTGGCCGGTTTTCCATTTTGTGCAATGACCAGCCTTTGCGCTTCGACGGCAAATCCCAGCGCAAGCCTATGGAATTACTGAAATATCTGTGTTCATTTGGTGGCAGAGCGATCAGCCAGAATCAGATTATGGATGCCTTGTGGCCGGAATCTTCCGGAGATGTTGCTGGACAGGCATTGAGAACCACGCTGCATCGTCTGCGGAAGATGTTGCAGCATGAAAAGGCCGTGCGGCTGGAAAATCGCCAGTTATCGCTTGATATGAATTATGTCTGGATTGATTACCTCACATTCCTACGCGTTGCCCACCAACCCAATGCCACTCAGGTTTCCCTGCAAGTGGCAATCAATCGCTATCAGGGACGATTCTTGGCAGAAGAACCGGAATCCTGGATCATTTCTTTCCGCGAGCGTCTGCATCTTCATTATCTGAACATGAGCGAACAGCTGGGCCTTTTGCTTGAATGCAATAACGATTGGGTACTGGCATCCCGGCACTATCTCAGGGCAATCGGCATTGATCCTTTGGCCGAAATGTTCTATCGCCGACACATGATCTGTTGCATGCAGCTCGAACAGCACTACAAGGCGCTCTCCACCTACCAGTGTTGTCAGCTTACTCTCTTCTCCCATCTTGGTATGCGCCCCAGCCGGGAAACCGAGCTTCTGTTTCAATCACTGGCCACCGACCTGCGGCCAGCCAATCCGGATATGCCCCCACCTCCCCAAACCGATACTCCGTCCGGGCACTAAGGAACCTCTGTGCTGTGGTCTAATTTATCCGGACACCTCGATGGGAGGAAAATCCACCAATTGAGGAGCATTACATGACAAGACAGCGTAGAGCATTCGATACCAGTTTGAAGCTGGAAGTTGTTCGCATGATCAAGGATCAGGGGCTGAGTGTGCAGAACGTCAGCGAGACCATGGACATTGGCCCAACGGCGATTCGTCGCTGGGTGAAGCAGTACAACGCGGAGCAAAATGGCCAGCTAGGCATTGGCAAGCCACTCACCGCCGAGCAACAGCGTATCCGGCAGCTGGAGCAGGAGAACCGTCAGTTGAAGGGAGATGTAGACATATTAAAAAAAGCGTCGGCCTTCTTTGCCCGCGAACTGAAATGAGCTACCAGCTTGTTCATCAACTGCAAAAGGAGGCCATTCCGGTCAAACAAACTTGCCGTGTTTTGTCCGTCAGCCGCTCTGGCTACTACGAAGCGCAGAGGCGTTCTGCAAAACCGGTTTTATGCAAAGCCAGCGTCCACCTGAAGGCGGCATTCATGGCCAGCCATCAAAGCTATGGGAGTCGCCGCCTGGTTACTGCGATGCAAAATCAGGGAATTCAGATCGGCCGGCACAAGGTGCGCAGTTTGATGCGCAAGGCCGCTCTAAAACCGGTCTGGAAGCGGAAATTCATCCATACGACACACAGCAGGCATGATTTGCCCGTGGCCGCCAACGTGCTTAACCGGCAGTTCAATCCAGTCGCACCGGACACTGCGTACGTGTCAGATATTACGTATATCAGCACTGGCACTGGGTGGCTTTATCTGGCGATCGTAATGGATCTGTACGCCCGCCGGATCATCGGCTGGGCAATGGCCCCAAACATGTCAGCCACGCTGGTTTGTGACGCATTGAGCATGGCTATCCAGCAGCGCCAGCCGGTATCCGGCCTGATCGTTCATTCTGATCGGGGCAGTCAATATGCCAGCGAGCTTTACCAGAACCTGCTCAATAAACATGGCTTTATTTGCAGCATGAGCAGAAAGGGAAATTGCTGGGATAATGCCATCGCCGAGCGATTCTTCCTGAATCTCAAAATGGAACGCGTCTGGCAGCGACAGTATGCGAACCACACCGAGGCTAAAAATGATATCGATGATTACATCGTCAGCTTTTACAACTGCAAAAGACTGAACTCGGCACTGGGAAATCTGCCACCCATTGTCTATGAACGAAAAATGGCAGCGCAAAAACCTATCGAGGTGTCCGAAATTACTTGACCACTACACTGATTTATTCTGTTATCGTGAGAAGCGACGTGGCGTGGCGATCTGTAACGCATGGATAAACATAAAAACCGGATTGCTTATTGACGATCAAATCAGTGCTCCCCTGAGACCAGCTTCCTTCCACTTCTCCACCTCCCGATCAATTTCCGATCGGTAACGGATGTGTAACACCCCGCTTGTTACGATCACAGCTCCCCTGTCCAGCATTTTCGGGAAATGCCACTGGCGATTCTGGCATGTTGCAGGAGACAAAAATATATCTACCTATAAGGGCGGAAAACGCCCGGTTCATATTACTCAAAAGAGGAGGAGCAAAATGGATTTCGAATTCGGTTGTGGATTTTCCACACATGAATCTCGTCCATGGCATAGCCTGAAAAGATGGTGCAAACCACTATCCGCCAGGGCTTTCTGGTCAACATCCGCCCTGGTACTGGGGCTGCTGTTTCCCGGCATGGCAGCAATAGCGGGAAATTTGCACAGCATTGTCATGTACGCAGAACGATTGCCTGATGGCCTGTATGGATACCGTATGGCCGGTTATGTGGTCAAGCAGCCGGATGGCGTACAAACCGACATCACCAGCCGTTATGTCACCAGCACAGCCACCATTCCCGGTCCAATCATTATTATGGATGAGGGTGATGTTGCCGAAATCGAGCTTCTGCATCAATTTGATGCACATACTCCCGTACAGGAGCATGTCAGCTTGCATGTCCACGGCGTGCACTACGACCGGGAAAGCGATGGCACGCTGAAATACATCAATCTGTATAAGGATGAAAGCGCCATTCCACATCTTTCCTATACCTACCGCTGGGATGCGGCGCGCGGCACAGCCGGAACCTGGGCTTACCATGATCACAACATGGAAAGCCATAATGGCGCCGAGGACAGGGGATTATTCGGTGCGCTCATCGTCCGGCCTGCTTCGAGCACCAACTGGGCTCAGGGCGGTAAATTTTCCAATGGTGTTTCCAGGGAATACGTGCTCTATCTTGGGGATGATGCTTTCTGGGGCATGGAAATCGATGGTGCCACCGGCAAGCAGACTGCACTGGGCGCCAATCCTAATTTGATCGCACAGCAGAATACCAACGTCAATTTTCATCTGATTGCATTGGGCACCAATTTTCACCGGTTTGAGCTGCCAGGTTATCAATGGATTGATCCGGGCACACACTTCACTATCAATCAGAAAATTCTCGGGCCGCTGGAAAAGCTTGCGTCTTTACCGTTAAGGCAACCCGTTCCTCACGCTATCAGGACACAGCATTCGCCGACAAAGTGCAGGGAATGCGGGGCGACTTCATCGTTTCCCATTGATGAGGTGCATTTTGATCCGTTCTTCAAATCAAGGAAAGAAAATGAGATTTCAAACCTTTTTACAACCTGCGGCATTGCGGGTTGCGTTCATCGCAGCCTGCCTGTTCCCTGCCTGGCTGATGGCGGCAACGCACAATATCGTCATGTCGGCCGAAACCCTGCCCAATGGCCAACCCGCCTATAAACTACTCAGTCACAGCAGTGATAACGGTAGTGTGCCGGGTTATGCAGCCGAAGCTACCATTCCCGGCCCAACTCTGTTCATCAAAACCGGAGACAAAATCAAGGTACAGCTGACCAATAATACCCAGTCTCCAGTCAGTTTTTCTGCTCCCGGTCTTTCTACCGGCAATGCCGCAGCTGCCGCGCCAGGACAGACAAAAAGCTACCAGCTGAAAGCCAACAAGCCTGGCACCTATGCTTATCAAGATGATAAAGCAGCCATGCTGGGACTGTTCGGTGCCATTGTGGTAGATGAACCCGGCGGTCAGATCCAGAGTTTTGTGGATGGTGATGGCAAGATTGTGCCCATTGATCGATCCCGATTGAACAAGGAATTCGTGTTGTTCATGGTGGGTTCGACGTTCTGGGGTAGTGAAATTTCCAGCGATGGCAACCAGAAACCTTTGTGGACCAACCCCGATCTGGGTGCCTACCAGGATGATCTGTTGCGCTTCCACGTGCTCGCAATCGGTCCTGGCCATACATTCCATCTGCATGCGCATCGCTGGATTCAGCCCGGCAGTACACAGACAGCATCGCCCCATATCATTGATACGCACATTCTAAATAGCCAGAACAACAGCCATGTTTTCACTGTCAAGGCTGGCACAGGTGTCGGCCCGGGCGTCTGGCAATTTCACTGCCACCTGATTTCTCACATGCAATCCGGCATGAATGGCCGGATTCATGTTGTTTCTCGTGATTCCGGGAAATCTGCAGACAGTATTGCTGGAGCTTCTCCCAGCGGTGCTATTTTTGGTCATGACAGTGACCACCCCGGTCTGGCTACCTTTATCGTGAGCGATGAACCTGCCAGCTGGTTCAGAAGTGCCCGTGGCGATGCGCTCAGCCCGGTAACCCATACCAAATCACTGGAAATCATCCCGCCTGGCAGCAGTGTCCATTTCATCATGTCGGATACAGCAGGTGTGCATACCATCACCAGCCTGCTATGGCCAAGCGAGGCCGGGCATAACGATCATGGCGGCGATCATTTCATGATCCCGTTTGATGAAGCCAAGGCTTACCGTGGTGGCGCTATTCTGAAGCTCAATGTCCCCGGTCTGTATGTATTCACATGCAAGATTCATCCCTTCATGTTCGCTGCTGTGATTGTTGACGATCCGGCAACCGACGGACTGGATCTCGGTAATACCATCGACATGGTGTCGGGTATCAAGAATTTGCCTACCAGCAGTGACCTGGCCACATGCTTGCTGCACACATTTTTTGTCACCACCGTACCCGGGAACTGGCAGAACTTCACTTCTCCAGAACCCTGGAAAACGGTTTATCCGGATGTGGATGTCAAAGTGGATATCGGCACGGTGAATCTGCAGGATGTGCTGCACACACGTTATGGCGACAATATCAATTTGAAACAACTGGGCAAACCGGCTGTACCAGGGGTAGGCGAAGTATGGGTGGATACCCAGTTTGAAAAAACAGCTGGCAAAACCAAACCGGGCACTATTACGGTGGTGGATACCAGCAACTGGAAGCTCAAACGGAAAATTGCCCTGCCGCAGATCAATCTGAACAATCCGCACAACATGTGGCCAAATCGCGATCATTCGGTTGTCTATACCACCCAGTGGTTTGATAACAAGCTGACCGCCATTAACCAGAAAAACGGCAAGCTGATCAGCAATGTCCGGTGGTAGCGATTCTCCTTTCGCGCATGAGATGACGCTCCCCAACACGGATGACATCACTGTAGCCATCAATGGCGAGAACGATGTAGTCATCATTCCGGCTGGCACCACCAATATCAACCGGGCGCTGTTAACCCAAAGCCATGGTCAGGCACCTGGCGATCCTCATGGTCACTGGATTTCGGCAGATGGCAAACGCATCATCACACCCAATATCAATACACACGATGCCGGGTTTTATGATGTTGAAGATGGCAAGATTGTTGCCAGAACAGCAACTGGCGATGGGCAGCATGGTGCCCACCCGATTGCCATCGGTATGCTGCCGGATTCCAGCAAGGTCTATGCGGCCAATCTGCTGCATCACAGCATCACAGTGATGGATGAAAATGATGGTCACTTTATTAAAAACATCAATCTGATCGAGCATTACAACCCGATTTCCGGCGACATCACTGGCCCGATTGGCATACTGCCAATCCAGTCTCCGGTATCACCAGACGGCAAGGTTATGGTAACGGCCTCCTATGGCGGCCAGCTGGTTGTAATCGACACCAGAACGGACACCATTGTCAAAACCCTGCCTTGCGACCCCGGTTGCCATGGAGCCAATTTTGGAGCCAAGAAAGGAGGTGGATACTATGCCTATGTCACCAACAAATTCTCCAACCGGTTGATCGTAATTGATCCGGATCCAAATGGCGATGGAGATCTGAGTGATGCAGAAGTGGCAGGTGCAGTAACGCTGGTGGCTGATAACAGTGTGCCGAAGGATGATACTGTCAGCAATATGGCAGGTTATGGTGGACAGGGTGTAGTGGCCTTACCCAATGTTTATAACGGCTGGGCACAGAACCTTAACTCCCAGTGGTCTGCCGGATTGACCGATCAGCAGCGCAACCCGGTTCAATAACCGTCTGAGGAATCAGGTTTCAGGGCTGGGGGCGTTTTATTTGCTCCCAGCCTTGTGTTCCTTATCCAGCTGGATTTTTACCTGCCTGCCCTTCTTGCAGGTCATGAATGAAGGAGTCACATCTCACTGATGTACGCGACCTGGATGCGAAAAATTGTCGCATTCCCAATCAAGCATTCCACAAAAAACTTTATAATCAGACGAAGCCTGACAGCCCTGTTTTGTATATCAGAATAGAGCTGAACAAATTTTTACAGGGAGTACATTTATTCAGGCGGGGTACTTCCATTTTGGCCGTCCAGATCTAACCCGACCAGCAGTGAGCAGGAATTTCTCACTGCTGATCTATTTTTTAACCTGCTAAATAGAATACATATATGAAACAGCAAAAAGAACAAGCTCCAGCAATTAAGGGAGAAAGCCGCAGAAAATTCATGCAATTGGCCGCGTTGGGTGGAGGTGTCAGCTTGCTGACCGCCACTTCGTGGTTACCCGAAGCAAGGGCAGCAGGTGGAACGGACGCTCTGCTCCTCAGCTGTATGGATTACCGGCTTGTTGACGACATCGAGCGTTACATGAGCGATCGCGGCATGCGCAACAAATACGATCACGTCATTCTGGCTGGCGCTTCTCTTGGGGCCATTACTGACAAATACCCCGAGTGGAACAAGACTTTCTGGGAGCATCTGGATATTGCAATCAAACTCCATAATATCCATACGGTTATGGTGATGGATCATCGCGATTGCGGTGCCTACAAGGTTATTCTCGGCGCCGAACATACTAAAGATCCGGGCGTTGAAAAAGAAACTCACGCCACTCATCTTAATCATCTTAAAAAGATGATTAGCGAAAAATACCCGAAATTGAAAGTAGAAATGCTGCTTATGTCGCTCGATGGTACGGTGGACGTCATCGGCTAATACACGTTTCAGCCTGGTAGCGGCGGTACTTTACTGCCGTTGCCAGCCAACACCAGTTTCTTCCAGCATCAGGCACCACAAGATCATTCCGGGCAACTTCAGCACTATCACGTACAACAAATCGCCAGTTTTGTATTGGGGAACCTTGAGTTTAAATATTGCAGGATTTGCAGAACTGTTTTCCGCCTGAAAAACTGTTGTAACCAATTCTGGAAAATGTAGCCGGCATCCTTTCGCCTGAAAGAATCAGCCGGCCACATAAAATTTCCAGTCTGCCCGTTACCGGGAAAACATCAGAAATTCAGGAACAGATTAACCACTAGATTGTGCATCATTTGATCCGGGCGAGGATTATGGCGCCTGTCAATGAATTGGTTCATATAACCCATTTCAACGGTTGCGTTCTGATGAGCCTTGTAACCCAGACCTATAAAAGCGCGATTCTGATCGAAGCCACGGGAAATAAAACCGGGATTGCTCACCGTATTCAATGCGACGAAAACTTCGTTCTGAACGATAAAACTAAGATTTGGGTCAATCATGGTAACTGGGATGGCCAGTTTGACCAATTGACGAAAACGGTAAGCGACATCGTTACTACCGGAAACAGGTGCATCATGATCAAAGAATCGTTGCTCAAAACGACTGCGCAACGACAACTTACCGAAAGAAAAATCATCCGCCCAGGTTACCTGCTGCCAGATTCTGTGCTCATCGAACGGATGTCTTGGTTTTAAGACCAGCGGCTCAGCTGTAGGAGTCCAGGCGTAACCTGCCCAGATCACGATTTTGTCGGTAATCGCATAACCCAGACCAGGGCGGACGATGGCCTGGGTAAACTGCGAGGCATCATTACCAAAACGCCCCTGCCCTTCCATCCACCATCTGAATTTCTTCAGATCAGGGTTATCCGGGTTAATGAAACCAAAATTACCCTGCGCCGTAATATTTCCCCAAACCTGAAAATCCTCTACGGTTCTGCCTGCCGTGGCTGATTGATTCAATGTCAGACTGAGTGCGACGAGTACACCAGAAATACTGATTTTTTTAAACACGTTATCTCCCTTCTTTCTTGATATTTTTTATTTACCTGGTTAACCAGTTTCACTACTCCCTGTAAAACAGGGAGTAAAAAAGGCCGGGATATCCCGGCCGTTACAAGGCTGTATACACATAAAGCCCTGTAATGACAAAGAGCTCCGACCTTGTTTATCTTAGCATTCGTTGTATTTTTATAATTATTCAAATGACCAGTAATAACTGGCCAGTTTATCAGGATCAAGGCAGCCCTGATCACCGCAGTACCACAGCTTTCTGGCTGGTCTTACGGAAGTTTCACCGGTAGCGCAATCCGGTTGTGCTATGCCGTTTTCTTATCAGGAATGGAGATTGGGTGCATTGCCTTGTTATGTCTTCACATGCATACTTGTACAAGAATTTTGTACAAATATTGAAGTGATTGATCATGTTGACTGTAAATATTAGCGATCTTAGAGCTAATCTTTTGAAATACCTGGAAAAAGCAAGCCATGGAGAACAGATTACCGTTACAACAAACGGCAGGGTTCTAGCGACCATTGTTCCACCTGCCGACAAAAAATCTGTGGCGAAAAAGCAGCTTGCAGAGCTCGCTGCTACCGCCAAAATCAATGATGTGACCAGCCCGCTGGATACCCCATGGGATGCCGCGCTGTGATTCTGTTAGACACATGCACCATCATATGGGACGCCCTGGATCAAACCAAATTAACTGATAAAGCTAAAGCTGCGATTACCAAGGCAGATGAGCACAATGCTTTGATAATTTCCGATATCTCAATCTGGGAAATTTCAATGCTTATCAAATGCGCCCGTATCGAAATTGATACAACTGCAGCAAATTTCCTAAATCTATTTCTTGAGTCACGCAACATTTCTGTTGTTTCGATTTCTCCAGAAATTGCAGAGCTGTCAACCAGCTTTGGATCTGAAATTAATAGTGATCCGGCAGATAGAATTATTGCAGCGACATCCATTATTCATAACGCGCAATTAGTTACAGCTGATTTGAACCTGCGACAATCTGCGCTCATTGATACGATCTGGTGAGGCGTAACACCGAAGCTCAACCACATGTGAGAACGTGAAGCACGGAGTTAGCGCTCTTCAAATAAAGCAAATTGCACTGGGCGAGTTACTTCTATTTCTTTGGACGAAACCGTAAAATTTGTTACAAGAGCTTCAACCATTGGGTTTCTGTTCTTTTTCTTTCCGCCGATATGATAAAAATGTTCTCTAGTGAGGATAGAGAAATTTGACCATAGCGATTTTATGTATTCGTTTTCTCGATAGTCATTGTGATGCCAAGTTGACAATATGAATTTACCTTGAAAATCGGATAGGGATTCAAAAAGGCTTTTTTCGTGATCGGCATCCCAGCCGTTGTAGTAGTCAACATGTCTGTCGATATACGGAGGATCGCAGTAGATAATGTCATCCTTGGCGGCTTGCGATATTGTTTCCTCAAAACTCTGGCATTTGAAGGAGAAATCTTTAGCCTTGATTGTCTTTGCAACCCAAGCGACTTGGTTGGTAATTTTTGTTACATAGGCTTGGGCAAAGCGACTAGGTTTTCTGCAAAAAGGGATGTTAAAACCACCCTTGCGATTAAAGCGAATCATTCCATTGAAACCACTACGGTTCACAAACAAAAAATCTAATGGTGAGTGCTCGGCGTTAAATCTGTCACGGATGAAGTAGTAGTGATCTTCCCCTTTCTCCAATAGGGATGCCCCCTCCTTGACGAGGTAGGCATTGACTACCTCGGGCGTGATCTCGCCTCTTGCAATCGCGGAGTAGAAATTTACTAGGTGTGGATTGGTGTCGCAAAGCACTGCGCGGCATGGTGCAACATTGAAAGCAACTGCGCCTGTACCCATAAAAGACTCAACCCAAGCTCCCTTGAAATCTGAGGGGATAACGCTCCTTATCCAAGGGATTAGCTTGGTTTTTATCCCTTGAGATTTGATGGGAGGAACGCTGACTTTGAAACTCATTCTTCACCGTTCCTTTTTTTGACGACTAGAGACACATCTCCGTTCTTGTATTCCACAAACTCTCGTAGAGTAGAAATTTTCTTCGTGCCGCCCTTCCCATCTTGAACCGTTATTTTCTTATAATTCATCCAGTATTCATCAAACCAATGCTCGCCAAGTTTGGAAAACATGCCACGGCCCGCCACAATATCGGTTATGTTATTGATGCTGCCGATGTTCGCAGTGTTTCCGCTGCCGCCTTTGTCGCTTGCAATCTTCCACTTTTCCGTAACAAAGAACTGGAAATTCTTTGCCACTGAAGTAATGGCTTGCAGTTCGTCAATGTTGTGTGATTTCGTCTCATCAATAGTTGCGCCATCGGCTCTGTCGTAGATTATGCCGAGACAAAAATGCCCCAAGTACGAGCTATAAGGGAACTGGATATTCTTTGTGCTTGTTCTGTTTTCAAAGTACTCGCCATGTGAACCAAGTGTAAATCCATTGCATAAATGAGGTTTTTGGAGGGTTCTGTATGTTGTTTTGAAATCAACGGCAAAGCGTACAGATTCGTCAGTGGCTTTGACAAATGAAATATCTGGATAGTAATTCTGATGTTCTGCAAGTACGACCTTATAGCCGTTGTCTTGCGCAAATTTTAGAATTTTTGGAAAGAGGTGTATTTCGAGGATTTTCGACACAATTTTTGTGTCTGAGGATATGGTGTAGGCATTTTTGAAGATATCAATGAAACCTCTGACTGTCCATTGGCCGTCATCTGTACTGACGTGATCTTTGAGGCTTTTGACAAATCCTTCCAATTTTTCTGCAAATATGATTTTCTCAGACATTATTTAATGGCCCTGGGTAGTTCTGTCTTGCATTTTATAAGGTAATTTGCAGGTGAAATCTCACTGAAGTGCCTTGCGGCATAATTCATCGTGAAGAAATAAGGAAATACCTGAAAAATTCTGGATATGCAATAACACTGGCCATTTTGCATTATCAGCTTGAGCGTGATGTGTATTTAGTTCTGGTTTGTGGCGGTCTATCAATTGAGCCTCAATATTTTTGAGGATCGATTCAACTCTATCAAATGGTTTTACCCACTTTAACTGTTTAGTCCCCAACACCTTTTCGATATTGCGCTTCAATGAAATGGCAGAATTTCTACTTCACCCGCATCCCGGGTTGTGCGCCGCTATCTGGAGCGAGCAGGAAAGGCCCGCCGCTTTCGCCACTTGCTGCCAGTACCATGCCTTCCGAGAGGCCGAATTTCATTTTGCGCGGTGCAAGGTTGGCAACCATCACGGTCAGCCGCCCTTTCAGGGTTTCCGGGTCGTAAGCGGATTTGATACCGGCAAAAACCGTGCGTTGGCCTGAACCAATGTCCAGTGTCAGTTGCAGCAGTTTGTCGGCGCCGGGAACATGCTGTGCGTCAAGAATACGGGCAATGCGCAGGTCGATTTTGCCGAAATCCTCAATTGTAATGGTTTCGGCAATAGGTGCGATAGCCTGTTGCTGTGCTTCGGCATGCCGTTGGGGAGAATGTGATGCCGCTTCGGTTGTAGTGGGTTGCATAGTTTGCTGGTTGGCCATAATAAGTGCGCTGATTTGTTTGGAATCGATACGGGTCATGAGGTGCTGGTAAGGGTTGATCACATGGCCGGGAGGCAGCAATGTGGCGTATAGAGGCTGCCCTGCCTGTTGTTATTGCCAGGCAAGTTCACCCGCACCGAGAAAATCTTCGATCTGCCTGGCGGTATGCGGCAGGATTGGTTTCAGGTAGCAGGAAAGCAGGTAGAACATTTGAATCCCCAGACTGCAGGCACGATGCAACTCGCGCAACCGGCTTTCATCCTTGGCGATCTCCCACGGGGCAAGCGCGTGAATCAGCTCGTTGACTTCATCCGCGCGCCGCATGATGTGGCGCACCGCAGCAGAAAAATCACGCGCTTCATAGGCAGCTTCAATCACACCAGGTTGCCAGCCGGAAAAGTGCTCATCCACCATTTGCTGCAGCAGGCGGTAATCTTCGCCTTCCACCAGTTTTCCACCAAAACGCTTACTGATAAAACCGGCGCAGCGGCTGGCGATGTTGATGTATTTACCCACCAGATCGGAATTCACGCGCGCAACGAAATCATCCAGGTTCAGGTCGATGTCTTCCATGCTGCCGTTCAGCTTGGCGGCATAGTAATAGCGCAGCCATTCCGGATTTAATCCCTGTTCCAGGTAGCTTTCCGCCGTAATGAACGTTCCGCGTGACTTGCTCATTTTTTCACCATTCACGGTCAGAAAGCCATGAGCAAAAATCTGCGTGGGTGTGCGATAACCGGCATTTTCCAGCATGGCCGGCCAGAACAGTGCGTGGAAATAAAGAATATCCTTGCCGATGAAGTGATACAGCTCGGCTGCGGAGTCTTTATTCCAGTATGCATCGAAATCAATGCCCTTTTGCGCGCAGAGTTTTCTAAAGCTGCCCATGTAACCGATGGGCGCATCCAGCCAGACGTAAAAATACTTGCCGGTTTCGCCGGGGATCTCGAAGCCGAAATAAGGTGCATCGCGCGAAATATCCCAGTCGGAGAGCTTGTTTTCGCCTGCTTCACCCAGCCATTCCGCCATTTTATTGGCTGCTTCCGCTTGCAGGTGATTGCCTTCGCGTGTCCATCGGCGCAGAAAATCTGCACAGCGTGCATCCGATAACTTGAAAAAGAAATGTTCCGAGGCTTTGCGAATGGGTGTTGCGCCGGAGACGGCGGAATAGGGATTTTTCAGGTCGGTCGGCGCGTAGGCCGCGCCACAGGCTTCACAGGAATCACCATATTGATCGGCCGCACCGCATTTGGGGCATTCTCCCTTGACGAAACGATCCGGCAGAAACAGGTTCTTGACCGGGTCGTAAAGTTGTTCGATGGCGCGCACGGCAATCAATCCGGCTGCTTTCAGCTTCAGGTAAATATCCTCGGCGTAATAGCGGGTCTCATCGGAGTGTGTGCTGTAATACTGATCAAATGTAATATGGAAGCCGGTGAAATCGCGCAAATGTTCGGTATGCACACGCGCAATCAATGCTTCCGGTGTAATGCCTTCCTTCTCGGCGCGCAGCATGATCGGTGTGCCGTGCGTATCATCTGCACAAACGTAATGAACTGTATGCCCCTGCATTTTCTGGAAACGTACCCAGATATCGGTCTGGATATATTCGACCAGATGCCCCAGATGAATGCTGCCATTGGCATAAGGCAGCGCGGAAGTTACCAGAATAGTGCGTGTAGTCATCAGTATCAATCAACCCGGATCATGCGAAAAAAAGGATTGTATAACAACCAGCAGGCGCGATATTTGCTAACATCAACAGTTTTGATGGCAGGAGAACCATCCCGATGATCACACAACAACAAATCGAAACGGTGCTGGGTCAGACTATTGATCCAACAACCGGCAAGGACTACGTCACAAGCAAGGCAGTCGGGCATATTCAAATCGACCAGAACAATGTAACGGTCAATATCGAACTGGGCTATCCGGCCAAAAGCGTGCTGGAAGCCGTCCATCAGCAAATCGAACAAGCCCTGCGCAGCTTGCCGGGAATTGGATCGGTAACAATCCATATCACCAGCAACATTATTGCGCACAGCGCACAGCGCAAGCTCAAGCTGCTGCCCGGCGTTAAGAACATTATTGCTGTCGCCTCCGGCAAGGGTGGTGTCGGCAAATCCGCCACGGCTGCCAATCTGGCACTGGCACTGGCTGCAGAAGGTGCGACCGTGGGAATTCTGGATGCGGATATTTATGGTCCTTCCCAGCCGCAAATGCTGGGCGTCAGTGGTCGGCCGGATTCTCCGGATGGCAAAACCATCGAACCGATGCGGGCGCATGGTATCCAGATGATGTCGATCGGTTTGCTGATCGATGTGGAAACGCCAATGGTCTGGCGTGGCCCGATGGTCACGCAGGCGTTGCAACAGTTATTGAATGACACCCTATGGCAAGATCTGGATTATCTCGTGATTGATCTGCCTCCCGGTACCGGCGATATTCAACTGACGCTGGCCCAAAAAATACCGGTAACTGGCGCAGTAATTGTCACCACCCCGCAGGATATCGCCCTGCTGGATGCGCGCAAGGGTCTGAAGATGTTTGAAAAAGTCGGCATCCCAATTCTGGGTATTGTGGAAAATATGAGCCTGCATACCTGCTCGAAATGCGGCCACACGGAACCAATCTTCGGCACTGGTGGCGGTGAGAAAATGTGCCGGGATTACAATGTCGAACTGCTCGGCGCACTCCCGCTGGATATTCGTATCCGCGAACATACCGATACCGGCAAACCCAGTGTTGTGGCTGAACCGGATGGCCAGATCGCTGCCATCTACCGCACCATTGCACGCCGTACAGCTGCCAAAATCTCCGATATGGCACGCGACTATTCGGATGTGTTCACCCAGATCATCATGGAAGACGATTAAGGCCCGCTCATGTCGATCAAGTCAGACAAATGGATACGCAAAATGGCTGCCGAATACGGCATGATCGAGCCATTCGAACCCCATCAGATCAAGCAGCGCGATGGCGAGAGCATCGTGTCCTACGGCACTTCCAGCTACGGTTACGATATCCGCTGCTCGGACGAATTCAAGCTGTTCACCAACCTGAATTCAACCATCGTTGATCCCAAACATTTTGATTCGAACTCGTTTGTCGATGTCAAAAGCGATATCTGCATCATCCCGCCTAATTCCTTTGCACTGGCGCGCACGGTGGAGTATTTCCGCATTCCGCGCAATGTGCTGACGATTTGCCTGGGCAAATCCACCTATGCCCGCTGCGGCATTATCGTCAACGTCACACCATTTGAGCCGGAATGGGAAGGGTATGTCACGCTGGAGTTTTCCAACACCACTCCCCTGCCGGCCAGGATCTACGCTAACGAGGGCGTGGCGCAAGTCATCTTCTTCGAAGCGGATGAAGTCTGCGAAACATCCTACAAGGATCGTAACGGCAAATACCAGTTTCAACAGGGTGTGACACTACCCAGGATATAGGCCGTATCAACCCTGAATTGCCCGCTGCTCAGGTGTTCATGATCATTCTCACCAGATTGGGCATACCTTTTCCCTGGATGTAGGGGTCACGCGCCAAATCAGTGCAATGCTGCAGCAACAATGCCTTGACACGATCGGGGTAGCCGATGAATTCCCGGCGAGCAGAAAGAAAAGCAGCCAGCAGCCCGGAAACATGCGGAGTAGCCATGCTGGTGCCGCTCATTTCCACGTAGGCATTGCGCACGGTGAATTTTCCTTTCGGCCATTGATGGCGCGCTGAAAGAATGTTCTCGCCCGGCGCCACCAGATCCGGCTTCATGCGCCCATCTGCAGTCGGGCCGCGCGAGGAAAAATAGGAAACGCCGTATGTATGGGGATTGTTCTTGTGTACCGAACCCACGGCAATGGCTTCTTCCAGATTGGCCGGATCGCCGATGGACAGATCCATATTGGCCGATATGACCCCGCTGGCAGAATCAAGCAGCGCGTAGCCTTCATTACCAGCTGCCAGACAAACCAGCACCCCCGACGCCAGAGGCGCCGCAATTCCTGACACAGTGGTGTATGGCCGCAACCAAATACACTCGGGTCGAAACTGCCGCCCAGACTGAGGTTCACGCCATGAATAACCAGCTTGCCGGCGCGTTCATTCAGCTCTGCAATGGTATCGAGCGCCTTGATAATGAAGGCATCTTCCCCGCTACCGTTATCCTTGAGCACCTTGAAACCGTAAAGCCTGACCTCGGGGGCCATTCCCTGCAAGGTAATTTCGGATGCATCCTTTTCATCCCGGGGCAAGGTCAAGCCGCCTGCAATGGTGGCAGCAACGTGTGTGCCGTGCCCATTACCATCCAGCGTGCCAAAGCCATTATCACCGGGTTTCAGTTGCCGTGGACTGCCATTGCCGGTGCAATCCCACTGGGCAACGACATTACCGTGCTTTTTGAAATGAGGATGATCGGCAGCAATGCCGGTATCCAGCACGGCCCACGCAATATCCTGCCCACAGGCGCCATAACCAAGGTTGGCTGGACGTACCTGAATCGTGTGTGCTGATTGATGCAGCAACGTCCGCTTGACAGCATTGCGCCATACGCGATCAATTTTCAGTGTGCTGCAATGTGAGCGCAATTCCTCAATTTCGCCCCGTGTCAGATCCGCTGAGATGAACCGGCGCATGAGCTGGATACGTCCTTCTTCAGGTTTGACATTGTTGAAAATCAGCACATTCTCGATCAGTTTCCGGAGATGTTCACGCACCTCATCCAGCGAAGCTGCCTCCTTGTCATCCGAGACCAGCTGGATCAGCGTGGGGTGTCGTTGTTCGCGATGTCCATCCTCGATGTTATCCACCAAATCCTTCATCAGGATATTACGGCCAACCGGATTGCTGAAGGTAGGCCCGGTAACTTCGCGCACAGCCTCGCGCACAATATCAAGCGAGAGATAACCCGTCCCCGAATGTGGATTGGATTGCCAGTCGGGATTCATCATCAGGCCGGTATGATCCTTGACCTTCACGCCACGGCTATTGGGCTGGAAATCATTAACGAGATGCGAATCCAGAGCAACAGGATCAAGCCGTTCAGCCACATTCAGCCAGCGATCAACACATTCCGGTACAGCCAGCGGTTTACCCGGGCCGATCTTGCCAAGTACATCCTGCACTTCCTGAATCCCGAGCGGAGAACCGATGGTAATGAACAGGCGCACATCACAATTTACTTTCTGCAACTGGCGCAACACGTGATAGGCAATCATCGAACCCTGGCTGTGGGCAATCACGACAAAGGGCCCGCCGCCCACATCCAGACGGTCACGCAGCGATTGCTCCATCAGGTCGCGTTTGTGTTCGTCAAAAAAGAAATCCTGCACATCTTTGAGAAACCGTTTGGTAAGGCGCCGGGTGATCCACAACCGCACATTTTCCGTAAATGGCAGCACCTTGACATCAACGCCAGTGGGTTGTTTTTCCCCGGCAGCCAGGCGTTCTTCCAGTGCGGCCATGATCTTGCGTTCAGCTCCACCAAGCTTGATTTCCGGTTCCAGCCCGAATTCCTGTAAGGATTGGATGCCCATAATTCCGGGTTCATCGGAAAAGGTATCCTTATCGGCACAACTGGCTTCCACAGGCTTTGGATAACGATTGCGATCCACCCAGTACGCCATGCGGGTACGATCCCCCATAGACGCGCCAAATAGAGCTGAATCCCACTGGCATTTCAGGACCGAAGCCACTGGTTTGTTGGCGATACCATGGATGTACACCACCGTGCCAACTTCGGGAGTACTGCCTTCCTTGTTCAATAGCGTCGGAAATTCGACAGATACCTTGGAATGGAGAATTTCGGCAAAGGGATTGATTTGGCGGGTGTTGGTCTGTTTGGCAGTAGCTGATTTGCTGCCAGCCGCCTTGCTGCTACCGGAGCGGGAACCGCGCTTTTCTGTGGCCATAATATTTTCTCCTTGTCTGGAATGGCCTCGATTACTTTCGAGGCTGCGGGTTGAGTCCGATCAAACTATGCTAATCAGATAATACTCCCGGCATATCACAGAAAGGGAATTTTTTGCTACATATTACGGACGGATCTTTTGGCTGATGCGCGTAGTTTCAGCTTCAATCCAGGCTTCAGCCTGCGCCATCAATTCCCCTGCTTCCAGGCCAGCGGGGTTTATCGGCTGGCCAATACTCACGGTAATAGTGCCGGGGTATTTGACAAAGGAGTTTTTTCCCCAGAATTCACCTGCATTGTGTGCCACCGGTACAACCAGTGCGCCTGTATGCACTGCCAGCCAGGCACCACCGATACGGTATTTGCCCTTGCTGCCCGGTGGAATGCGTGTGCCTTCCGGAAACACAACAATCCAGAAATTCTGCTGCAGCCGCTCACGCCCCTGTTCCACGATTTGTTCCAGCGCTGCTTTGCCCGCGCTGCGATCAATCGCGATGGGATTGGTCATGGCAAGCCCCCAGCCAAAAAACGGAATACGCAGCAGCTCTTTTTTAAGCACCCATACCTGTGGCGGAAAAATCTGCTGCAAGGCCAGCGTCTCCCAGGCTGATTGATGTTTTGAAAGGATGACCGACGGTCGATCCGGAATATGTTCCCGCCCCAGTACTTCATAACGCAGGCCGCAAATGGTGCGCAGCATGAACAGCATCAGCCGGGTCCAGCCATAGGTGATTTGGTAGCGCTGATGCACAGGCAAGGGAAAACAGGCTAGCGTAAACAGTGCATACGGCGGGGTAATGATCGCCTGCAGCAGTGTGTAGATCAGGGAGCGCAGTACAGCCATCACACTGCCTGAATTTCGAGACTATCCACCACGGCGGAAAGATCGGGATAGATTTGCGTGTTTGCCGGCAGTTCGCCTCCCGCCAGTGTGTCTTTTCCCTTGCCGGTCAGTACCAATACCGGTATCGCACCCGCTTTGGCTGCTGCCTGCAGATCACGCAGTGAATCTCCCACAGCGGGTACCTGACTTAGTTCAACGCCGTAACGCTGGCGAATTTCCTTGAACATGCCGATGCCCGGCTTGCGGCAGGTGCATTTGTCATGCTGCGTATGCGGGCAGAAAAACAGGGCATCGATGCGTCCACCTTCCTGTTGCACGGCACGCAGCATCCTGTCATTGATTGAATTGAAGGTCGTCATGTCAAGCAAACCACGACCGATGCCGGATTGATTGGTTGCCGTAACTACCCGGTAACCGGCATGAACCAGTCGTGCAATCGCCTGCAGACTGCCTGGAACGGATTCCATTCATCGGGTGTCCTGATATAGGCGTCGCGCCCCTGATTGATGACGCCGTTCTGGTCGAGAATAATCAGCTTCATTTATGGATATGTTCAGGCAGCCAGTCTGGAAATATCCGCAACGCGATTCATTGTTGCCTGCAAAGCAGCCAGCAGTGCCAGACGATTGCGCCGCAATACCTCGTTTTCGTCATTCACCATCACCTGATCAAAAAATGCGTCAACCGGCGTTTTCAATGCAGCCAGAATTTGCAGTGCAGTCACGTAATCACCCTTTTTCAAACGCATGCCTGGCATCGGATTCGATCCCGGACAAAGGCGTGATACAGAGTGATTTCGGCCGGCGCCTGCAGACAAGTTTCATCGATACCGGCGGTCGCATCAAATTCCGATTTTTGAGATATTACCTACCCGCTTGTTGGCCGCTGCCAGACTGGCCGCCCGGGCAAGGCGGCAAATGCACGCACCGCAGCCAGCCGCCGGGGAATTTCACACAACAGTGAAGGCCGCAGGTTCAGAACAGCCTCCACTTCCTGAACGGTGTATCCCTGATCACGCAGACTGCTGGGCAAGGCGATCGTAAAAGAAATCCTGCAACTGTCCCACCAGTTGCGGCGTGACTGGCCGCGCGTGGCCCGGCTTCTGAATCCTGGTTCGCCCACGGATCATCTCCCAATACATCAGCGGCGCGTGAAATCAGCACATCCAGCCCGATTGGCAGATTTTTTCGATGAGGATACGGATGACGCCCAGCGCATGCCGGCGCAGTGCGATAAGGATCCTTGTCGCCTGTCGGCAGCTGGCCGATACTGAACAGACTTACCAGTGTTTCCAGTTTGTCGGCCAGCGCCACACATACTCCAGCCTGGCTGCGTGGCAGGATGTCTCCGGCAAAACGCGGCTTGTAGTGATCCTCGATAGCAAATGCGATGGTTTCATCTATTCCCTCGAACTGCGCGTAGTAGCGCCCCATGATGCCTTGCAACTCGGGAAATTCTCCCACCATATCGGTAAGCAGATCAGCCTTGGCCAGCATCGCTGCCTGATCCGCCTGCGCCGATAACACTTCATCCCCCAGTAACCGTGCGATCATGCGCGCCAGAGCCCGCACATAGCGGGTACGCAATCCCTGCGAACCAAGCTGATGGTGGTAAATCACCTTATCCAGCTCGGGCAGCCGGTCCGCCAGCGTCCGTTTGCGATCATGATCGAAGAAGAATTTTGCATCCGCCAGCCTTGAACGGATTACCCGCTCGTTACCCGCAATAATTTGCGAAGGATCGGACGGCGTGCTATTGGAGACAATCAGAAACCGGTTGGTCAGCCGCCCGGCCTGATCAAGCAAAGGAAAATACTTCTGGTTGATTTTCATGGTCGAAATCAGGCATTCCTGAGGCACTTCCAGAAAATCTGCCGGGAAGGTACCCATCAGGATATTGGGTTGCTCCACTAACGCAGTCACTTCATCCAGCAAGGCGGCATCATCCAGACATTGCAGTTGTGCTGCACGGGCGGCCGCTTCCAGCCCAGCCCTGATCCGGTTGCGACGGCGATCAAAACCTGGGATGACGGCGCCTTCTGTTTCCAGCAACGATGCATAGTGATCAGCGTGATCAATCACCAGCACATCCCGTTTTGCTTCAAAACGATGTCCCCGGGTCGTGTTGCCGGCAGTAAATCCAAACGCCCTGATTGGCACGATATGCGATCCATGCAAGGCGATCAGTCCATGTACCGGCCGCACGAAATGTACATTCTCCCAGCCATCAGCCAGCTGATATGTCATGACCTTGGGCACCGGCAACTGCCGGACAGCCTCATCTACCGCTTTTTGCAATCCTGTAGCCAGCAAAACGCCGGTCACGCTCTGTTCCAGCAGCAGCATTTCCGCTTTGCCATCTTGCACCCGCTTAAGTGCCGTGACAGAGATGTTTTCTACGCCCAGCGCCGCCAGTTTCTTGCGCAAGGCAGCGGTCGGCTGCCCCTGTTCATCCAGCCCGATGGCAACCGGCATCAGCTTGAGCGTCACGGCCTGATCCGGCGCCTGGCTGGCAATGGCAGTCAAATGCAAAGCCAGTCGGCGTGGCGAGGCAAATACCGTCAGCGTGGTATCTGGTGTGGCGAGGTGTTGATTTTTCAGACTTTCAACCACGGTAGCTGCAAAGGCATTACCCAGTTTATCAAGTGATTTGGGAGGCAGTTCCTCAGTCAGCAGTTCAATCAGCAGATTGTCATTCATCAAGCAGTCTCCGTCTGATTCAGAACCTGATCAACCCACTCGCGTGGCGCCAGCGGAAACGGCGGCTGCAAACGCAAGCGGCTATCGTAGTAGGCTTGCGCCACCCGGCGCGATAGATTGCGGATACGGCCGATATATGCTGCACGCTCAGTCACCGAGATCGCGCCGCGTGCATCCAGCAGGTTGAAGGTATGCGCCGCTTTCAATACCTGTTCGTAAGCAGGCAAGGCCAGTTGCGCGTCGATCAGCTGGTTGGCCTGTGCTTCCAGCTTGCCAAAGGACAACAGCAGAAATCCGGTATCGCTATGTTCGAAGTTATAAGTGGATTGCTCTACTTCGTTCTGGTGATAGACATCGCCATAGGTCAACCCGTCCGTCCAGGTCAGGTCGTATACATTCTCTACCCCTTGCAGGTACATAGCCAATCGTTCCAGCCCGTAGGTAATTTCACCTGTGGCTGGTCGGCAATTGATTCCGCCCACCTGCTGAAAATAAGTGAACTGCGTTACCTCCATACCGTTCAGCCAGACTTCCCATCCCAATCCCCAGGCACCCAGTGTGGGGTTTTCCCAGTCATCCTCGACTAGCCGTACATCGTTTTGCTGCAAATCCAGCCCCAGCGTCTGCAATGAGCGGAAATACAAATCCAGAATATCGCGAGGAGCGGGTTTCAGCACAACCTGAAACTGATAGTAATGCTGCAGGCGATTGGGATTATCGCCATAACGGCCATCCTTCGGGCGGCGGGAAGGCTGCACATAGGCAGCGCGCCAGGGTTCCGGCCCGAGCGCACGCAGAAAGGTAGCGGTATGGCTGGTACCAGCACCGACTTCCATGTCGTAAGGTTGCAGCAATGCACAACCCTGCTGCGCCCAGTATTGTTGAAGTGTAAGAATGATTTGCTGAAAAGTGGGAGTAGGCATGACAACAGCTTGAAAATGAACCGGGCTCATTTTACAGAGTTTTTGCGCTTACCGGAAAATGCCGCCAGCCCGCCCATCAGCAATAACACACCGACGAGCGCGAACACCAGATTGTTTCCAAACCGGACATAAGGCGTGGCACCGCCAAAACCCTGCACACTGCCATGCAAACCGGCAGTGGTGAACATCTCCAGCTGCTGCAGCACCCTGCCCCGTTCATCAATAATGGCCGTCACACCGGTATTGGTCGCCCGCAACATATAACGGCCGGTTTCCAGCGCGCGCATCTGTGAAATCTGCAAATGCTGCCGTGGCCCGATCGAACGGCCAAACCAGGCATCATTACTGACATTGACCAGCAAACTGGCCTGCGGCAGCTGCAGGATGATTTCCTCACCAAAGACATCCTCGTAGCAGATATTGATCGCCACCCGTTGCCCGGCCAGCGCCATCGGTTGTTGATCCAGTCCGCCACGCGAAAAATCCGACAACGGAATATGCAGCACATCAATGATCCAGCCAAATACCGGTTTCAGTGGAATATATTCGCCAAACGGTACCAGATGGTATTTGCGGTAACTTTGTCCGGGCGACGAACCCAGGCTGAACATGGTGTTGTAGTAACTGTCATTTGCCAGATCACGCTCCACCATGCCGATCAGCACATCGCCCTGCCTGGCCCGGGCATGTTCGGCCAGCAATTCCAGAAAATCCTGCGGCGCCTGCTCCACGAACAGGGGAAAGGAGATTTCCGGTGTAACAATCAACCGGCTCGTACTCTCCCGTACCAGCCGGGCATAAGTCTGCATCGTGGCCGCCAGATGCTCCGGCTCCCATTTCATGTTCTGCGGCATATTGCCTTGCAGCAGGCTGACGGTTACAGGCTCGCCCTCCGGCTGCGTCCAGTGAATTTGCTGTAAGCCCAAGCCGGTGAACCAGATGCTTCCCAACCATAACCAGACACGGCGATGCTGTCTGTTCTCCAGCCAGCAGGCTAGCCAGGCTGCGCTCAGCATCAGTAACAGCGACAAACCATACACACCAATAACTGGAGCAAAACCGGCCAGGGGACTATCCGGTGCCTGCGAATACCCCACGGTTAGCCAGGGAAACCCTGTAAACAGCGTACCGCGCACCCATTCCATCAACGCCCACAGCGCAGCTACCACACCCGGCCACGCCCAGGTGGAACTCAATCGGCGCAAAGAACCCAGCCAACCGGCCAGGGCGGGAAACAGGGAAAGATAGGCACACAGCACCACCAGTGCCACTACCGCTAGTGGCATCGTCATGTGGCCAAAATCATGCAGGCTGACATAAAGCCAGGTGACGCACGCACCAAACAATCCCATGCCAAAGGCAAATCCGGTCAATCCAGCCTGAAACGGTGTTTTACTTCCGCGCCAGAGCAGGCACAGCATTGCCAGGGTAACTACCGGCACAGGGTAAAAATAAAAAGGGGCAAAACCGGAAACGGTCGCCATGCCCAAAGCAAACGCTGTCAGCAGCCTTAAATAACCATTCAATTGATTGACTCGCAACAGGATGAAGTAAAACCGGAAAATCGATACCAGGGAATCTCTGCAAAACAACCTGCGTTGTTATTTCTGCGTTAAAAATCGGCTCAAAATGCTCATTTGTTACATATAAACCCCACTCTTTGCCGGTTTTTGCCTTGAACCGACTGCCTCGCTGACGTTTTTCAGAGGTTCCCTAACAGCGGTTATCGACTCAATTCGGTAATGATTTTGTAGGGAAGATACAGCAAGGCGTACACGATAAACAGGTAGGCTATGAAAGCAAAAGGATTTTCGCGGAAACTATCGAGCACTGTTTTATGTTTACCCTCCCGTTTGAGGCGGGCATATTCTTCCCGTATTCGCTCGCTTCGTTGTGCCTGGCAGGTATCCAGCAATGCTCTTGCGTGACCGTACTGCGCCTCGTCACGCACCCACAGTGCCGGCATCGAAATCCCCCAGTTACCGGCCGAGGTTTCATAAAAATCAATCTGATGCTCGCTCAGTAACGCCCGCACCTCTTCTACTTCATCATCCGGCACGTTTCGCAGCCTGAATAACAGTTTTGACATCTGGTTGCCCTGCTTTGTAAATCAATTCCGGCGGATGCTATGTGCCATACCCCAGGCTGTCAAGCAGGTATCCGCATACCAGGAAAACTGCAGCGATCCGGTTTTTCCTTTACAGTTACCCCCAGGCTATCTCCGCAAAAACAGGCATGGAACACCGATTTGGCTGAACATTCTGTTTTGCTTTTACTATATGTCACCATCAATTCAACAACCATTCATGGATATGATGCGCATTTTCCGTCACCTAATGACAGGCCAATCCACTGTAAAACGGGCATTTCCACCGGCCACCCTGACCGTGATTGAACAAGCCATCGCACAATCCGAAACTACTCATGCAGGAGAAATCGTCTTCGCAGTGGAAGCCAGTCTTGATTTATCCCGTTTGATCAAAAATCAATCCGTGCGTGATCGGGCGATTGATGTGTTTTCCCTGTTGCGGGTCTGGGATACTGAATACAACAATGGCATGCTAATTTATGTGCTGCTGGCCGATCACAACATCGAAATTGTTGCAGACCGGGGCATTCACACTAAAGTGGATCAAGCCACCTGGGAAACTATTTGCCACACCATGAAAAACGCTTTCAGCCACAAACAATTTGAACAGGGAGTGCTTGCCGGAATTGAACGGCTTACACAAATCCTGCAAGAACACTTTCCAGCCGGCACAAATAAAAAGGGAAATACACTACCCGATAAGCCGGTCGTGTTGTAATTCATTTCGCAAAAGAATCGTATAGTGTCAATACTTATAAAGTATCCACTCCTGTTTTAATCAATTTGTAATAATTCCTGAATAACCTCCGTGCTCAACAATATACTGATCATTTGCGTGGGTAATATATGCCGGAGTCCGATGGCAGAAGAAGTCTTACGCGATGCACTTTCCAAATCCGGTAAAACAGGATACTCAATTCATTCCGCCGGTCTAGGCGCCTTGACGGGCCATGCTGCCGATCCTTGCGCCTGCCAGCTATTGGCTGAAAAGGGATTGGATCTTACGGGACATCGAGCCCGGCAGTTGACAGAAAACATGATCCGGGAAGCTGATATTGTATTGGTGATGGAAGCGTGGCAAAAGGCAGAAATTGAAGCAAATACACCCAGTGCAAAAGGCAAAATATTCCGTCTGGGTAAATGGAGTAAAATCGACATCACTGATCCGTATCAGAAGGGGTTATCAGCATTTGCTCATTCTTTATCACTTATCGAACAAAGTGTTACCCAGTGGGTAATAAAATTATGAACATCCGGTATTAACCAGGAATTTTCACTCGATCTGATCCATAACCACCCTGATTTCAAGAGTTGATGCGATCCCTAACAAAAGCCAACAAATACGCTCAATCATGAATACATCACTGATGAAATCGTATCTTGCACTTCTGGTGTTATATCAGCTTGCCGCCTGCACTATTGTGCCTGGTCAGCACATGAGCCCGCTTTCCCGCCAATCCAGCGTAGAAATGCCCTCCCGGGAAAATGATGCCGCCATTCTTAAAAAACTGAATATCCAAACTATCAATGCCGAGCTGGTCATTGAACTGGAAAAAAATTTCAAAAACTTCAGCCTCGCCCCTGATAACGTTGCCAATCACTATTTTGATTACCGCATCGGATCGAAAATGATCAAGGGCGTACCCATGAAGGACGAGCTCTACACTCAATACCGGGTGGGTCCGAGGGATGTTCTCAACATCACTGTCTGGGATCATCCCGAACTAACTATCCCGGCAGGTGAATTCCGTTCAGCAGAATCGGCTGGTAACGTCGTGGGAGAAGATGGAACCTTTTTTTATCCCTATGTGGGAATCGTGCAGGCAGCCGGGCGGACGGTGGAAAATATTCGCGAGGAATTAACCAAAAGCCTTTCAAAATATATTGAATTTGTACAACTTGATGTACGGGTGGCATCCTATCGCAGCCAGCGGGTGTATGTAGTCGGCGAAGTTGCTCAACCCGGTGTTCAAGTCGTCAAGGATGTTCCCCTGACAGTGCTGGAAGCTATCAATAATGCGGGTGGTGTAAATTCAGAAGCGGATTTGCGCAACATTATCCTGACCCGGGATGAAAAAACCTATAGTATCAACCTGCTCAATCTGTATGAAGGTGGGGATGTCTCTCAAAATGTTTTGCTCCGGCATGGCGATGTGCTAAATGTGCCCGACAGCGCACTGAACAAGGTTTTTGTGCTGGGCGAAACCAATCATTTCGTTGCCGGCGGCGCTACCGGCCGTTCGCGCAGTCTGGTGATGAACAAGGCGCGCATGACATTGACCGAAGCACTGAGTGAAGCTGGAGGTTTCAACCAGGAAACCTCCGATCCAGCCAGAATTTTTGTATTCCGGGGGGGGCTTGGCAAACCAGAGATTTACCATCTTGATGCAAAATCTCCTGACGCTCTCTTGCTGGCTGACCGTTTTCCATTGCAACCGCGCGATGTTATCTATGTCGACAGAGCCGAAGGCATACGCTGGAACCAGATCATCGGGCAGATTCAACCAACCATCAACTTGTTGAATGCATTTGATGGCGCTCTTAAGATTCAACCGTTCCTGGGTCGCTAAGGAACCTCTGAAAAACGTCAGCGAGGCAATCAGTTCAAGGCAAAAACCGGCAAAAAAGCGAATTTATACGTAATAAATACGCATCTTGAGCTGTTTTTTAACATAGAAAGACAACACAGGTAGTTTTTCAGAGATTCCCTAAGGCTACCCTTACCAACAAACCCATCCATCCGGGTTTTAATTTATATACTCGCATGCAGCCAGACCTGCCAAAAAATACTATGGACCCCACCATCGTTTCATCCGGAGATGAAATTGATCTGGGTGAATTGCTGGATATACTGGCGGATAATAAAAAACTGATTGCTGTTATCACGTTTATTGCCTGCGTTACTGGTATTGCTTTCGCCTATCTAAGCAAACCAATTTTCAGGGCGGATGGCCTGTTACAGATCAAGGAAAACAGCCCATCCATGATCGAACAACTGGATTCGCTGACCAGTTTCATTGAGAGTAAAACTCCGGTTCAGGCTGAGATCGAACTGATCAAATCCAGAATGATTCTGGGAAAAACCATTGAGAATCTGCATCTCGACGTAATTGCCATCCCCAAATTTTTCCCTCTCGTCGGCAATTCGGTAGCCAGGCTATTACAACGATTCAATGAAGGTGATTCACTCTCCATGCCATTGTTGGGATTTTCACAGTACGCCTGGGGAGGGGAAGCCATTCAAGTGGATACACTTGAAGTGCCCGCCAGTTGGAAAAACGAGGTAATCGTGCTCCAGGCCACCGGCAAGAACCAATACAGACTTATCTATCAGGACGAAATTATTCTTGAAGGTGAGGTTGGCAAACTGGCCATTAAAAAACCGGAAGGTTATTCAGAGCCCATCAAAATCTTTATTGCCAACCTGAAAGCACGTCCGGAGACACTCTTTACCCTGATTCGCCGATCAGAAGGCGAGGCACTCCGGTTATTGAAAGAAGTGCTGTCTGTTACAGAAGTGGGTAAGAATACCGGCATTCTCGAACTATCCATGGAATCAGAGAAACCGGAAGAAGCAGTACGTATTATCAACGAGATCGCCAACACCTATCTTCAGCAAAACGTAGAGCAAAAATCGGCAGAATCCCAGAAAACCCTTGAATTTCTTGAAAAACAGTTGCCCGCACTCAAGGAACAACTGGAAACAGCCATCAACGTTCTTAATAATTACAGAATTCGTAAGGGATCAATCAATCTTGATCTTGAAACACAAAATATCCTGACGAGTACAGTTGAACTCAGCACCCAGGTAACGCTGTTGCAACAAAAACGGGATGAACTGCGCCAGAAATTCACCGAATCTCACCCCAGCATCGTGGCAATCGACAAGCAAATCGGCCGCTTGCAAGCGCAAATCAACGCGCTGGATAAAAAAATTGGCGTACTGCCGGAAACTCAGCAAATCATCCTGCGATTATCCCGGGATGTGGAAGTGAATAGTGAGCTGTACACCACGCTGCTCAATCATGCTCAGACCATACGCGTCGCCAAGGCTGGCACGGTAGGCAATGTCCGGATTGTTGATTACGCCATACCACCCGAGCTACCAGTCAAACCCAAGAAAATGCTGGTTATGGCCATTGCACTGATGGCGGGATTGTTGCTGGGTGTGATAGCCGCTTTCGCACGCAGATCACTTAACCGTGGCAGAAAAGACCCGAATATCATCGAAAGAGTGCTGAATATACCGGTATACACCACCATACAGCATAGCCAAACCCAGAAGTTGCTTGAAAAAAAATTGAAAGGCAAATCCAAACCGGATAATCATTTTCCATTGCTTGCTCTGGAAGATCCGGAAGATCTGGCCGTGGAAAGCTTGCGCAGTTTACGCACTACTCTACATTTTGCCTTTCTGGAAGCAAGCAATAATATCATCATGATTACCGGGCCCAGCCCCGGAATCGGTAAAACCTTTGTAGCGGCAAATCTTGCAACCGTAATGGCGATTGCAGGCAAAAAAATACTGCTGATCGACGGTGATTTGCGCAGGGGAACCCTTCACAAGTATCTGTGCCAGGACAGGGATAACGGTCTTTCGGAACTGATCAGCCAGGCAATTGATCTGGATGAAGTGATCAAACCGATTCTACAAGCGAACATTGATTTTGTTTCCACCGGAAAAATTCCACCGAATCCTTCCGAATTACTGCTGCATGAGCGCTTTGAGCATTTTCTGGAAACAGCCAGCAAGCGCTATGATTTGATCATCATTGATTCGCCACCAATTCTGGCTGCCACAGATGCTGCCATTATTGGTCGCCTGGCCAGTGTCAGCCTGATGGTAGTCAAGGCTGAAACACACCCGGAACGGGAACTTGAACAAAGTGCAAAGAAACTGGTGCAGGCCGGTGTGAACCTGAAGGGCGTCATATTTAACGATATGCCCGGTACTCTGCTTAACCAACGGTACGGGCAATATGTGTATCAGTACGACTACCGGCGCAAAGAATGACAAAACTCCATTTTTTAGAAAATAGTGCTTTATTTTTTATCAGCGCAACACTGGCTGTGGCGGTTATCTGGAAAGCAATTTCTCTGGCTTATACCCACGAAATGCTGGATCGCCCCGGGCAACATAAACGACATAAGCATAGTGTACCCTTCGTGGGTGGAACAGGAGTTTATGCTGCATTTCTTGTTGCCCTCATCTTTCTGGCCAGTATTTGCCCCGAACAATCCACGAAATGGCTGGGCTTGGGAATAGGTGCCACTGCCATTTTCATCACCGGTTTCATTGATGACGTAGTAAAGCTCTCCTTCAGAATACGTTTTGTAATACAGGCCTGTGCCGCCCTGGTCATTATTCTGGTCAGCGAAGTTATACTAATTGATCTTGGCTATTTATTGCCCGGAATCACGTTCAATTTAACCCTGATTCCAGCAGTGTTAGTCACCCTGTTTGCTGTTGTTGGTGGGATTAACGCGCTTAACATGGTGGATGGCATAGATGGATTATCCGGTACGCTTTCACTTATTACACTGCTACTACTCGGTACGGTGGCTTATATTGCAAGCAATGAAGCGGATGTCATTTTAAGTACTGCCTTAGCAGGCGGCATTCTGGGCTTTCTGCTGTTTAACCTTCGCCATCCGCTACAACCCCAGGCAAAGGTGTTTCTTGGTGATAACGGCAGTATGCTGACGGGTTTCCTGATCGCCTGGCTTTTGATTGATCTTTCCCAGGGAAGCAAACCCGCCATGACGCCAGTAACAGCCCTCTGGCTGTTCTCCATCCCCTTGATGGATACCTTCGGCGTCATGCTGCGTCGATCCATGCAAGGCAAATCGCTATTTGAGCCGGGCCATGATCACCTGCACCACAAGCTTCTTCATGTCGGCTACCGGGTCAACAATGTTGTATTTGCCATTTGCTCATTACATTTGCTGTTCGGCTTGACAGGATTTGTGGCACTGTATCTGGGCATCAGCGAATTTGTAATGCTAATCATCTTTTTATTCCTCTTTGTTATTTATGTTTACCTGAGTCTCAACCCTTGGTACCTCATTTGTGCTTTAAGAGGATTGCATTATTTCCGGGGACTGGTTCCTCCGGAAAGTATCAGGATTTTTCTCGGCAGCTATTCCCGTAATAAAGCAGAAAAATTAATTTATAGAATCTCCAGAGAACTCCACCCCGAACAAGATCTATTGATTTGCACACTCAAACTTCCATCTTTTAATGGCAGGAGAAAATGCTATGCAGTAGTGGCTTATCTGAAACCATTGGAAACAAACATCGATACAACAAGAAAAGAAATCGAGTATTACGAAAAAATTGGGGATTGCGTAGATCGACTAAACAATGAACAGGAAATACATTATTTTGTAGAACCTCGACCTTTCAGGGTGCGCAATCCTCAGAATGACAGAAGAACACGTGATCATGGCAATCCCCGCGGTAACAGGAAAAGGATTGACAGAAGGAACCCAGATAGAAATCACAAGAAATTCAACACGTACTACAACCATAAAATCGATTGAATGTACGCAAAAGAGCGTATTTCCTTACATAACTCCGATATATATCCAAAGAATTGAGAAAAATGCTTTCACTTGCAATATTACAGATGCATACTATCTGTCAGTTTTGTAACACCCATTTTTTATCAATATGGAGGTAATTCACAATGAACCTTAAATCTGGAATTAAATACGGCACTGCTGTGGCTGGAATCGTTCTAGGCTTATCAATAAGCTCTGCTCATGCAGGTATAGCTGGCTCAATGGTGTTGGATATAACCGGCGGTTGTTTTTCCTATGGTGCTGCTGGTGCGACAGGTTGCGGCAATACTGATTCGAGCAAACTCGAATATGCCACTGGCTCGTTCACATTCAACAATACCCTCTCCGGAATCAGTAACCCGGCAACCTATGCCTATCTAGCCTCTGTTTCCCTGCATGCAACAGACCCCAATAACGTAACTGCTCCATTTAACGATACACGATCAAAATCATTTGCCACACTGGGTGATCTGCAATCCGACCCGTTATGGAATACTGCTTATACATTTGTCAATGCTGTACTGGCCAATCCGGCCGGTTCATTTACCGCGACACTCCCACCTCTCAGGCCATTGACAGCTTCCTGGAATTACACGGCTGATCCGGATCCACACCGGCACACGCTACCGGCTCATTGACAGCCTGGTCCAGCAACGATCTGAACGGACTTGCCCAGCTTCTGTTTAATCAGGCACTTCCAGCCAGTCCTGTCAATTTTTCACTCAACGTAACACTCAGCGCGATACCAGAGCCAGCAACGATCGCACTGATCGGTCTAGAGAATTTTAGGAATGGGTACAATGCAAAGACACAAAATCTCCGCAACTTTACCTGTTTGCTGGCACCAATTGCTGATAAATCGGCAAAAAACAAAATAAAAATGGCTTTTCAACGGGAAAACCCAGCCTGAAAAGCCATTCCGGTTCTCATGTACCTCAACACAAACTCAGAATTACCCCGATGGTGATGATTCTGGGCGATTCAGTATTTCCTCGATCGCTTGCAGATATTTGTTAATCACGATCTGCTCATCAAATTCCCGCTCCATTTTTTTCCGGCCACGCCGTCCCATCGCCTCACGTTCAGCGATGAGATAACGCAGCCATCCGGGCAATTTTATCAGCCAGATCCGCCGCATCTCGCAGCTTGCACAAATAGCCATTAATGCCATCATCAACCACATCACGACAGCCGATTGCATCTGTCGCCACAATTGGGCGCGCCATTGCTGCAGCTTCCAGCAAAGTGCGGGGAACGCCCTCCCGATAGGAAGGCAGGACAATGCAATCAGCCAGCGCAATTTCTTCCGCCACGTTATCACTTACGCCCAGATAGCGAATTGCGCCTTCTGCCGTCCATTCATCCATCTGTTGACGTGAAATGGCTGCCGGATTTTGCACATCCAGAAAACCCAGCAAGCAAAATTCCGCATCCAGTCCCTGTTTTTTCAGAATTTGCGCCGCTTCGACAAACTCTCCTACGCCTTTGTCCCACAACATGCGGGCAATCAGCAGGAAGCGTAAAGGGGTGTTATCTGGCAGAGATACGGGGACAAAATGATCGAGATCAATACCTGAGCCTGGCAAGCGATCAGTAATCATATCCGGCACCAGTTCTCCTGAAACAAACAATTTCCTGTCTTCATCATTCTGGAAAAACACTTTTGCCGAACGTAATAACGCCACGCAATATAACCCGCGTACCAGTCTGGTCAACCATCCGGTACGGATAAATACTGTTCCCAATCCGGCGATATTGTTGATAACTGGGATTTTGAGCATATGTGCTGCCAGTGAGCCATAGATATTCGGTTTGACGGTATACCCCATGTAAACCGCAGGCTTTTCCCTGTACAACAGTTGTAAAAACCGCCAGAACAACAGCAGATCACGCCCCGGATGCGTACCCTTGTTATCCATTGATAGCGGTATATAGCGGCAACCCAATTCTGTCAGCTGCGGAGCGTACTCATCCGGAGGCGCAACCGCCACCACTTCATATCCAGCTGCAACCAGACCTCGAATCAGACCGGCACGAAAATTCACCAGATTCCATGCCGCATTGAGCGTAATAACGATTTTATGGCTTACTTTACTCATACCTCATCGCAATTTATCTGAAATTTCTACCTTGCATTCAGATTCCATGCCTGATGATAATTCTTGATCATATGCTCCAGACTGAACTTGTCTTTTATCCGTTGCTGAACTGCAATACGGCGCGTCTGCCATGCCATCTCATCCTGCATGGCTGCATACGTCTGCAACAAGGCACTAGCCAAGGCTTCCGGATCTTTTGGCGGCACGACCCAGCCGGTTTCACCAACGATTACAGCTGCATCCCCCACATCTGTCACTACTGCCGGTGTACCGCAGGCCATGGCTTCCGCCACCACATTGGGAAACGCTTCACTGGAGCTGGAAAGAACATGCACATCCAGCGCGTTCATCACATCGGATATATCGGTACGCTGCCCCAGTAGTTTTACCTCATTAGTCAGATTTAGTTCTGTCAGCCAGGTAATCAACTGCGTATTGCTGCGGTCAAGGCCGCGACCCACCAACACACAATAAAAATCCACACCACGCGATTTGATGATTGCAAGCGCATCCAGCAGGCTTTTATGATCTTTTAGCGGATCAAACCGCCCTACCATCCCTATCAGCCAGCGGCTGTCTATAATCCATTCTGTACGCAAGCGTACACGCGCATCTTCATTGGTACGAAAACGAACCAGATCATAGCCATTAGGGATAACCTGTAGTTTTCTGGTGCATACCCCAGCTCACGATGTACTTCCAAGGCTTTCTGCGCACAACAAATAATGGACAAGGGAACCCGGGAACTGATGCGAGCACACAATTTAGCTATTAAAATAGTGGAGCGCCGGGATTTTTCTGCATCCAACGTAGTATGGTGAATCCCCCATAACACACGCTTAACACCAGCCAGACGAGCAATGACACCACCAATCAGATCAGCGTGATACATCCAGGTTTGTACTGCTTGCGGGCGAATCTGACACAAAAGTCGCCATAATTTCCATAATCCATTTACCGTTACCCGACTTCGTGGCATGTTTAGACAGAACACTTTTACCCCTGCCGCCTGTAGTAACTGACCATACTTTCCAGCATCCATCAATGAAACAACATAATGCTGTACCGTTGAATCACTGCTGCACAGACGATACAAAACAGCTTCAGCACCGCCGTCATTGAGACCGGAGATAATATGGACAATCTTCTTCATTACCCCCCCAATATACGCAGCCAGTACAGCCATTGAAGCATAGCGTAAGCGATGAACAACACTGTCACCAGTGTTTTTATCGTTCCGTGCAGACCTAAGACTGCAGCAACAATTCCCGGAAACGCTGCCGCCAGAAATCTTGTCGAGTATCCGCCATGAAACAGATTCACGAAAACAATGGAAACAATCACTAGTGCATAACGTGCATAATCCAGTGCCATCAGATATCGTCGGCTTAAATAAAAAGGAATCAGCAAGGCTGCCCAGAACAATGAATACAGCAGGGAACTGGACATATCGATATATTCAGCGCGGCGATCGCCTATTACTGACAGAATGACCTCCCGTAACGGGCCGATCAAAAGCGAGATGAAGCTCCCTATCGCAAAAAGTATAGCGAATACTGCCGAACAGCCGATCCGGAAATGGACAGAAAGCCACTGAACCAGCCAGACTGCTGCATAGATCAGAAGGAACAATGTCGTTCCCGAATGGATGAACAGGGAAGCCAGCACCAAGGCAAAAGAAACCGCCCTGTATCGCCCATGTAACAGATAAGCTGCACCCAGAATCGAAATCGCCAGTGCAAGCCGGTACTGTGAAAAGGCGAAATCAATGACCAGCGGATTGATAAGTAAGGGTAGTGCGTAAATACCTTGCCATTTTGCCAATAGCAGCCCGAAAATTAGTAGTGTGATGCAAGAAATTGCCAGAAACACATAATCGATCAGGACACCAGTGCTGCTGACCAGCCAGCTGATTGCGTAGTGCCACAGAAATTCATTCGAAACATAGCTCAAGATACTATTGAACTCTTTGTAATCAAGAACACTGACCTGGTTAAGAAAATAGTCCGCATAAACCTCCTTATCCATAAAACCATGGCTATTTATTGCCCGGAAAATTTCTTCCCATGGCACCGCAGCCACCATCGTGACAAACCCGAGGACCACAATGGTATTGAATACCGTTCTGCCGATAACGATGTTCACTTTGCCAACTCGTTCAATATCCCTGGAAATCATCCGCAATACCCCGGCAACAGCCCCAGTACTTTCAGATAACCATCTACAGCCAGCTCCTGCGCGAAATCCCCGGCACGCTGGCGTACATCAGGCAATCGTTCCTGCGGGGTATCCAGCGTGACAGCAATTGCCCCCGCTAATGCTTCCACATCCCCCACCGGCACGAGCCGTCCCCACTTGCCTCCCTCCAGAATCTCGTCCGGCCCACTGCGGCAATTCGTACTTACTACCGCAGTACCACAGGCCATTGCCTCAATCAAAACTGTTGGCAAACCCTCCCACCGGGAAGACAGCACAAACAACCGCACACAACCCATCCATGCGAAAGGATTTTCGGCAAAGCCAGGCTGCACACTACCCTATCCCCAGAGATGTGACCAGCTGTTCCAGCTCCCCCCGCAGTTCGCCTTCTCCCAGTATCACGAGGCGACATTCGCGTTGCGCATGTACCCGGGCAAAGGCACTGATCAATGTAGCAAAGTCTTTTGCCCGGGTAAGCCTGCCCACGCCCAGAATCACGGGTGGTCTGCCTTCTCCCAGCCACGGGTGTGACAATGGCATTCCGGATTTCTCGATCAGCTCCGGTGTCACCACCGGGTTATAGATAACGGATATCCGGTCACGCGGCAGGTCAATAGTTTTTGCCAGATCATCCGCCACCCCTCTGGAGACGGCCACCACACCTCCCGCCTTGCGATAACTCATGCGCATCAAAGGCAGCACGATCCGGGCACGCCAGTTTTGCGGCTTGCTGCTGGACATGGATAAATTGCTATGCTCACTGACTACCAGGCGGGTGGTGATTCTGGACGGCAGACAAGCCATGATGGCAATCACATTGGCGTGATTGAGTGCAGATAACATCGCTTCGGGACGCACCTTGCGTAAATAACGTACCAGACCGGGCAAGCTGGCCAGTACACGGCGAGATCGCAGATCCACCACGCGCACACTGGATGAGATCTCGGAAAGATAAGGCCCCTCTGCCTGTGCCAGCACAAGATCCACCTTCAATCCACGATCAGCAAAGCCATTAGCCAATGTGACCATGGCCCGCTCGGCGCCACCACCACGGAGAGAAGGAACAAACAACGATACATCGACCATATCTGTCACCTTTTAAAAAGGTTTTTAAACAAACGATAGCGATACTGGCTTGCCAGCTGGCGCATCCCGGCAAGATCCAGTATCAGAAAAATCATGGTTGCCACTCCCACGGCAACCATGATGGACAGCATCATTTTGAATACTGGAGCAATATTCATCTGCATACAAAACCATGCTGACCAGTACACACCTATAGCGGGTACAACCCCTCGACCCAGTAACGGTAACACCCTGGGCATGGGAAAAACCTTGAAACCGATAATTGCACTACTGAATGCAGCTATCGAATAAGCCAGTAACGCCGACCAGGCAGCACCAACAATGCCAAAATACGGTATAAACACCAAATTCAATCCTAAATTTGCTATAGCAGCCAGACTACTGGTAATCAGCAGCCATTTTGACCGCCTGGTCAAATGGAAAGCTATATCAAAATGAAAGGACTTGATGCCGATGATGGCCGCAGTCAGTGCAATCCACATAAAAACTGTAGATGCACCTTCCCGAAACTCTTCACCGACAAACAAGCCAATCATTACCGGCTCAATAGCAATCAGCCCGGCAGCACCGGAAAATGCCAGAGCAAACATCAGCTCACCATTCTGACGCATCTGCTGGCCAGCCGCTTCAATACCCTCTTTTTCCAGCGCCTTGATGGCCAAAGGCGTGGCTGCTGTGTTGACTATGGATAACAGCAGACCCAGGCTTTGTTGTGCCATATCGTAACCTACGGCATAAATACCTGTTTGCGCTTCGCCCAGAAACCAGGCAATCATCAAACGATCGGAGCTGGAAGTTATCCAAACCAGTGAAAAAGTAATAGCCAAAGGGAATCCATACCCACCGAATTCCTTGAACTGTTCCCTGGTAGGCAACCGGGGGTGTATTCCTGACCAGATGCTGCACCCGGCAACCAGCCAGGCCACAATGGCACCCAGAATCAACCCGATGAGCGGTGCATTTGCACTCTGGTATACCCATGCCAGCAGTCCCCCCAGCAACAAGGCCAGCACTGCCTTGATGGCGCTCAATATTCCATAATGCGCAGGATTGAGTTGGGCGGTTGCCAGCCGCAAATTGAGTTCGTGCCATGCCTGGACGATTGTCAGGATGATGGCAACGGGAATAATGTCGTGCCACCCTGGCGGAACCCAAATGGATGCAACCCCATAAGCGACGAGTGCAAAAATGGCGGATAAACACAAAAAAATGGCCAGAACGGGGCGTAACACAGTTTGCGGCCGATCGGGATACGCAGGAAGAAAGCGGCCACATACCAGTAGCAGCCACTGGAAAACCACAACATGTGCCAGCCCGATCCCTGCAATTACCAGGGAATAACGTCCAAAATCTTCGTGAGTCAACAGGCGGGTATAAACGACCAATGCCAGAAAATTGACAATACCGGGTAATCCGCGTGCAAATAGGTAAACAATGACGTGCCGGATTAACATGATCGATCCGCTTTACCACAGGTCAGCATATCTGGTGCCCGCAGATAACCTGGTTACAGCCAAAGATTCGATTCCTGCGGATCAAGCACGTGCTTGAGGTCGTAGAGCACAGCACCGAGCTGATCCAGTGCGCAAATGGCAGCGGCGCCCATCTCCTTAAACTGGCGGTGCGCCACGACCAGAATGATGGCGTCGTAGCTGCCGGATCTTGGTGTGATGCCATATTCGTGCTGCGCTTCTTCGGGAAATATCCAAATATCATATCCATCCACTACGCAATTGTAGTCCTTGAATTTGACAACGATATCCACGATGTGGGTATAAAACCAGCATAACACCCTGGATATAATACTGATAATGGCGTTCTGTCTCATCTGCTCCATGCCTCGAAAAAACCAGAGAGGAAACAAAGCCTGTGCAAAGATAAAAGCAAACGAAAATACGCACAGCCAAAAATGCTGATAAAAATCGTTTATGAACAACATTATTGGAAAATAGATCAGCGCATTTGCCACAATGAGTAACATCGTAGCCGTGATAGCCAACAGCAATCTCTTCTGGATTATCACGATTTTTCGCAATTTGTATAACGGCTGTTATCGTGAAGTCATATTGCATAACGGCTGAAAAATACAGGATGAAAGATAGTGCAAAGTTGACCAGCCCGAACCCTTCAATACCTAAAATTTTCTACCAGGTATGGAAGTGTAATTAATGGAACCAGATAATCCAGGCCGCGTACGATTGCTAGCGATACCAGATTATCCAGCAACTGACGAAGATCCCGACTCTTTCTCAAAATAACAGGCAAGGTTACAGATATATGTTGCTTGTCATACCTCCGACGTTGCTTATATACCCCTTTTAGTTACATATACCATATTCCCTCTACACGCATAAACGTTTCATAAAACACTTTTGGATCAAGAATGTACCGTAGGTACATTACTTACCAAGCGATTTGAAGTTTGAATATCTCCTTTAATGCTTACCCATAAGAACCCAGCCACGGGGATTAAACAGATTGTGGCTGAACTGGCTGGATCTGATGCATCGGTGTGCGTTTTCGGTTCGTGCCTGGATGAATGGGGATCTGAATTTGATGGTAACGGTACCACAAGCTGTGGAAAATCCGGCATGGCTGATTGCACAACTCGCAGCCAGAATTATCTGTAAATTAGGTAGGCGTAGTGTGGATGTCTTATTGATTGCTCCCAATTCAAGCTATTTTGCAATTCACGACATTGCAGACTCCTTCCAAACTACCCGAACGCAATTGGATAGCCTATAGAGGCATTACTGGATAATCCGGATCACGCTGAAAAATTACTCAAAGTAATTTCAGAGGTAATTACCTCTGCTCATCCCTGAACATGCCCGTCGAGTATTTCAAACGGAAGCCAGCTGTTTAACACAAGGAAAGTTATAATACTGCCCTTCCCTGCTGCAGCAGCATGGCATATTAACAATCTCAAGGCAGGTCACTCTGGCTACTCGGCAAGAATTTTCTGATTTTCTGGGCGAAGTTGAGCTACGCGCTTACAAACAGGCATTATTCGCCGTGCAGGATGAGCATATTGCACTGGATATTGTGCAGGATTCAATGACGAAGCTGGTTGAAAAATATGCACAGAAACCGCTTGCCGAGCTCCCTCCATTATTCCAACGCATTCTGCAAAACACGATCCGCGATTTTTACCGGCGACAGAAATCCCGTTCCCTCTGGGTAACGCTGTTCTCGTCGTTTTTGCCTGATTCTGATGAGAAGGAAACCGGATATACGGATATTCCGGATTCATTGCCGGTAGCGCAGGATTTCAGCAATGAAAACAACCCCGGTACTGCTGCAGAGCGATCACAGACCTTGGAGATCATCAGCAAGGCACTGGAAACGTTATCGCCACGTCAACGGGAAGCCTTCCTGCTGCGTTATTGGGAAGAGATGGATGTATCCGAAACTGCAAAAATCATGAATTGCTCGGAAGGAAGCGTAAAGGCGCATTGTTCCCGTGCTACACATACGCTTGCTGCCCTGTTGGAAGGCAAAGGAGTCAAATGATGAACGAAGAGGAAAAAGCAGGAAGAGCCATTGCAAGGCTACTGAATGACGGCCTGGGTGATATTACGCCCGGCACGCGATATCGTTTGCAGACCGCACGCAGGGCCGCGCTCGAACACTATCAGTCGGCAGAAAGAATCCTGCATACCGGCAGCGGATTATCAATACAAGGGGGATATCAATGGTTTTCCAATCATGCCGGCAGGGTGTTGCTGACCGCGAGCCTGCTGCTTTTTCTGGCAGTGCATGGCTATTGGCAAAAACATCAGCGAGCTGAAGATACGTCAATCAATGCGCCCTCCATTCTGACAACGTCGGCGCCAGCACCAACCGGATCAGAAATCAGTGATGACACAACTGACGATATTACCCCTGACGAGGAAACAGCTTCCACAGCCTCTGCTGCCAGAGAATCGGGTGATGGATCTGCAAGCGAAGAAGATGCGGGCTATGATGATAACGATGTTGATGCTGTCCCAGCTGAAACAGAATCACGCGATGCAGCTGAATACGATGAAACCACTGATGTTTCCGATGCCGATGTGATTCCGGATATTGAAGAAAATACGGCAGATGAATCCTATGCTGCAGAAGTTGCCCAGGATTCGGCAACCGGGGAAGATGCCAAAATTTCCGATGATTATTCACCAGAATCTGAAGGTACAGTGGATACGTCTGATGTAAGCGCTGGGGATGTTATTGATACCAGCAGCGTGGGTGATGCTTCTGCACGCTAGGGAATTTCTGGAAAACCACCTGCGTTGTCATTTTTGCGTTAAAAATCGGCTCAAAATGCTCATTTATTACATATAAACTCCGCTTTTTTGCCGATTTTTGCCTCGAATTGACTGCCTCGCTGACGTTTTTCAGAGGTTTCCTAGGGAGATACTGATTTATTCCGTCATCTCGAAAAGCAAAGTGACGTGGCAATCCATAAGAAATTGATAAACATAAAAACCGGATTGCTTCATTGCTTTACAGCATTCGCAGTGACAACTTACGATTAAATCAGCACTGCCCCAGGTTATAAAATACGCATTATGTGCGCAGCCGAGGTTCAGCCCGGCTGTATTTTTCGCTGGACTTCACACCTTTCCTTGTAATCCATGTTATCTGCAAACAACGATCCATCTCACGTTTCCCCCCCGGGTTTTCCGCCACACTGGCAAACACAAATTACACTCAACGCATCTGAACATATTCTTGCCTGGCTGGAGACAGATCTCGATAGCCAGCTTAACTTCTCTACCGAGCTGATTGTCATCACCACAGACCGGGTGCTCGCCAAAATAGTCAATGATGATCACTGGCAGTCATGGCATTACCAACCGGAGATGAAGCTGGTTTATCAGGATCATGCAGGGATTTGCAACATCGAGTTATTCGATGCCCATACCAGGCTTGCCTGCTGGCATTGCACCCTGGGTAAACAACAGGCGGTGGATTTGGTTGTTGCCTGCTTTTCTCAGCAGATGGCAGCAAGCACTAAACGATCCAGCGGGATAGCAGCGGAACGATCCGCGCATGAAGAGGAAATCGAAACCACTGCAACGGAGGATAACCAAGGCAGCTCATCAAGCGATCAGGACGCCACATCTTCCTCAGCATCCACCTGGATATTATTTCGACTCTGGCGCTTTGCCAAACCCTACCGATGGCAACTGTTCACCGGCTTCATGTTGATGCTGGGGAGCACTGCAGCCGCGCTGGTACCGCCTTATCTGACCATGCCACTGATGGATAACGTGCTGATTCCCTATCAGAATGGCCACCCGATTGATACCGATCTGGTTACGCTCTATCTCTCAGGTTTGCTGGGTGCGGCAATCCTGGCCTGGATACTGGGCTGGTCACGCACCTATACATTGGCAAAGGTGTCCGAGCGTATCGGTGCCGATTTACGAACAACTACCTATGAGCATTTGCTTGGTCTTTCCCAGGCCTATTTTGGTGGAAAGCGCACGGGTGATCTGATGGCGCGCATCGGAGCAGAAACCGATCGAATCAATCTGTTCCTCTCGCTCAATCTGCTTGATTTTGCAACAGATGTGCTCATGATTACGCTGACAGTCATCATCCTGGTCTCGATCAATCCATGGCTGGCGCTCATTACCCTGCTTCCCCTGCCCATCATTGCCTGGCTGATTCATCTAGTCCGTGATCGGTTGCGGGTCGGTTTTGAGAAAACAGGACGTGTCTGGGCCGAGGTCAACAACGTACTGGCCGATACGTTGCCCGGTATCCGGGTCGTCAAGGCATTCGCGCAGGAAGGGAGAGAAATCGAGCGTTTCCGCGCAGTCAATCAGCGCAATGTGGAAATCAATGATCGCGTCAATAAAGTCTGGGCACTGTTCACACCCACGGTCACACTACTGACGGAATGTGGTCTGCTGGTCGTATGGATTTTTGGTATCTGGCAGGTATCCCAGGATCACATCACGGTCGGTGTGCTCACCGCCTTCCTGGCCTACATCAGCCGCTTTTATCTACGACTGGATTCCATGAGCAGGATTGTTTCAGCTACTCAGAAAGCAGCCGCCGGAACCAAACGGATATTCGATATTCTCGATCACGTTTCCAGCGTTCCCGAGCCGACCAAACCCATTCATCTGCCGGCAATAAAAGGTCATATCGAGCTGCGTGATGTCAGTTTTCGTTATGGAACACGCCGAATTACCCAGCATCTCGATTTTGTAATTGAGCCAGGCGAGATGATCGGGCTGGTTGGGCACAGCGGCTCGGGAAAAAGCACGCTGATCAATCTGATTTGCCGTTTTTACGATGTTACCGAGGGCGCTATCCTGATCGACGGTACCGACATCCGCTCGCTGCCTGTTGCAGAATATCGTAAACATATCGGACTGGTACTGCAGGAACCATTTCTGTTTTTCGGCACCATTGCCGAAAATATCGCCTATGGCAAACCCGATGCAACGCGCCAGGAAATCATCTCTGCGGCGCGTGCAGCCCATGCGCATGAATTTATCCTGCGCCTGCCTTACGGTTATGATTCTCTGGTGGGAGAACGCGGACAGGCATTATCAGGCGGAGAAAGACAGCGTATTTCCATTGCCCGGGCACTGCTGATCGACCCACGTATCCTGATACTGGATGAAGCCACTTCGTCAGTCGATACGCAAACCGAGAAGGAAATTCAGGGAGCACTCGACAATCTCGTGGCCGGCCGTACCACCATTGCCATTGCCCATCGTTTATCCACCCTGCAGGGAGCAAATCGCCTGGTTGTGCTGGATCACGGAAAAATCGTGGAAACAGGCAACCATGCAGAACTGATGGCGCGCCAGGGACTTTATTACCAGCTCTATCAATCCCAGTCACGCAGTAGTAATGATGAGAATCGCGCTGATACAACCGAAGAAATAGCGGATAACCGGAGAAATCGCGTATGAATCTGTCTGACTGCAAACTTGACCGGAATGCCTTTGGCAGATTGGTTGTCACGAAAAACGGCGAGATCCACGAAGGTGTTGTTCCCGTGCGCGCATTTCCGGTTACTGCCGCCAATGAAGGCATCGCGCTGGTGAATGTTTACGGCCATGAAGTCGCCTGGATAGAAAATCTGGCTGAATTATCCGGATCAGATCGAACCCTGATCGAACAGGAGCTGGCCAATCGTGAATTCATGCCCGAGATCAGGCGTATCGACAAGGTTTCAGGTTTTGCCACCCCCAGCACCTGGCAGGTGCAAACAGACCGGGGAGCAACGAGCTTCACACTTAAGGGAGAAGAAGATATCCGGCGGTTGTCATCCACCACTTTACTGATTACCGACAGCTACGGCCTCCATTTCCTGATTCGTGATCGCTCGCAGCTGGATCGCCATAGCAATAAGTTACTGGACCGGTTTTTGTAAAAAAATCATTATCAAGGAATCGCTGATTTAATCGTAAACTGTCATGATTCACGCTGTGAAGCGGTCCGATTTTTGTGTTTTATATCCATGTTTTACGGATCGCCACATTGCTGCGCTCCTCGTGAGGACGGAATAAATCAGCAACTTCCCTAGGGTTTGTTCTCAATCATGCGAATAGCTGTATGCCATATGCAATTGACGCCGAATAAATCGTTCACGGTCAATGACATGGCGAGGGGCTGTTCACAGTGGATGAATTATGGTCATATCTGACTTTTGCGCAGGAGTCAGGATGGACCGGACGATGTTACGAGATGACCAGTGGGCACGCATTGAGCAGCTATTGCCGGGCAAGAAGGGCGATCCTGGCTGTACGGCGAAGGACAACCGACGCTTTGTCGAAGCCGTTCTCTGGATCATGCGTACCGGCAGTCCGTGGCGTGACCTGCCCGAAGAGCTTGGGCATTGGCATCGGACTTTCGTCCGCTTCTCGCGCTGGCGCGAGAAAGGTGTCTGGGAGCGTGTGGCAACAGCACTGCAAGGCGATGCTGACATGGAGCATTTGTTCATTGACTCGACCATCGTGCGCGCCCACCAGCACTCCGCTGGCGCCCAAAAAGCAGGCCAACAGGAAATTGGCCGTTCACGGAACGGACTGACCACCAACTGCATGTCGCCGTGGATGCCTTGGGCAATCCGCTGCGGATAATTCTCTCGGCCGGCCAGATTGCCGATATCGAACAAGCGACCGCACTGATCAGGATCAGCCCGTCAATTCGTTGTGGCCGACAAAGGGTACGACTCGGATGCCTTCGTCACCGCGATTACAAACCAAGGCAGTCAGGCGGTCATCCCGCCACGCTCCAGCAGACTCAACCCGCGCACGTTCGACCGCCATATCTACAAGAGCCGCAATCTGATCGAGCGTTTCTTCGCACGATATCAAGCAATTCAGACGCATCGCCACGCGCTACGACAAACTCGCGATCAATCCTTCCTGTCGTTCGTCCAGCTAGCTTGCGCTATCGATGGTTGACTTGATTGAGAACACACCCTAATAAACCATAGGCATTCTGAAACTAAGCCTGACATCCTGCGCATCACTGGTTGTACCCACCGAAAACGAGAAATTCAAAGTGGTTTTCGGTGAATACTTAAAGGCATATCCAAACAGCAACTGCCCTATATCAAGCTGGCTTCCCCGCAACGTGGTTCCGTTTATTTGTGTGTCAAAAATATGGCGATGGGAGTAGCCAATGTTAAATGAGGAACGCTCATTTATCCCGAAACCCATGCCAACAGTCAAACCCACCCCGTAACCCGGGTCAATTTTTATCTTGTCACCCGACCCATCAAGTGTCTTTTCCTTTGTGCTCATATTGTAGTTATAAGCCAGGTTGGCAAAGAACACGGCGGGATCAGTCGCATACAAAGCAGTAATACTTGGCTCAACACTGAAAAATCCGGAACCTGTCGGGATTTCGGTAGGAAACACCGCGCCCGGAACCCCAATCGCCCGCTCATACTTGATATCGAAAGGGCCTTTACCAGTAGGCGCTGTAGCTTGCAGATTGCCTATCAGAATAGGCCATCCCCCTTCACCAGAGTTAAGCTGATATCGCGCGGCAAATTCAATATCCCCTAGACCATTGCCGGAAGCATTGAAAGTTTCATCTATCGAAGCTCCGATACTTACCGGCCTTGAGCGCTGGATATCAAAACGCGCACGGTATGGAATCCGCGCTTCCACTTCAAAACGGTCAGTTACACCGTAACGGACACCAAGACTGGCCATGAGGCTGTGCTGTTTCACCTGTCGTATATCAATCAGACCAATAGCAATAGCCGGGAGGAAGGTAAACGCATCCAGAAATACCCTGCTGCTGTCCGTAAAGGCATACTCCATGGCGGGTTCAACCACTATCTTGCCTTTATGGGTTATTACACCACCGACCGTGTTACTTAACCTTGGTATCTCGGGAGGTCTTGGCTTTTCATCCTGTTTGGGTGGCGCCTGCCCTACCGGGCCTGCTGGCAGATTATTCTGCTCGGCGCGTGCATGGACCTGATCTGCTTTTTTATCAGCCGACCTGGCATCCGCAGCCTTTTCCTTTTGAACAGATGAGGCAGGGGAAGATGGTTGCTCATCCTTTCCGGCTACAGTTTTAGCCTGATTTTGATTGGCAGGCTGCGTCGTAACCAGAGAATCCAGACGAGCCTTGAGTTTTTCAATTTCGTTCCCTTGCTCGATGATAATTTGACGCTGTTTCTCGAATTCTTTTTGTTGCTGTTCGAACAGGGATTTATATTGCTCAAGTATTTCTTCGGCTGGTCTGCCTGTCTGGGGATAAGTAGCAAGAAATATGGCAAGGGAGCCGACAAGCCATTTGTACTTCAAGGAGCCATGAAGCAGGCTGTTTGTATCAGACATATTCTCTTTCATTCGGACGGTAATCAGGGCATGTTACCGCAGCAAAGCCGGCGCCAGAAAATCAGTGAAAACCCGCTGGTTTCCACCATTTGCCATAAGTCCCTTTACGTTGCTTACTTCTATATTGATTTTCGTTAATGCCTCTATATGCTGGCCATCCAGAGCATTCTGAACATAAGTGCTGATTTCCGGTATGGATACCGAGTTGGCTATCATGTTTTGCATCCCCGCCTGTAATACGGATCCTTCTCCGGGATACTGGATTGTGGATGCATGTACTAATACATCATTCAAATGAATGAATTTTTCCAGGTTCATATTAATATGCATACCATTTGGCAAAATAAATCCACCTCTTAACGAATCCAGCTCCTCAGCTGACGCCCTTTCCCATTCCTGCTTGAAAGCATCCCGCTTGGTCAATCCTGCATCTACACCCTCGGCATGGGCTGAACCATAAAATACGGCATTATCAGTAACACAAGATAGGATCGAAATGCTTTAGGCAACAGATTGAACGTGCGGTTTTCATTTTTTCCTCGCTTGTTACAAATCATCAAAATCCAGAAAGGGCAGCAGTACATTGTAAACACCCAGACTCGTTCGATCGGACCGTTTCTGCCCAGTGGAGCCAGTCTACCTGCCCATTCCTGCTGGATTGCCTGGTAGCTTACCTCAGGATCAAGATTGCCATGGATCAGAAATAAGATACGATTTCCCCACATTTTCTCGAAATCACCCCGATCAACCGATTTGACACCTTGAGCGGGATCCCCCAGCAAAATCTTGTCTTTGCTCACTCCCTTAACGATAACAAAGTGCATGTAACCATTATGGTTGATGATAGTAATGGCAGGGCTCCCGGTAGAGTACAACTGATCCAGGTTGATTTTGAATCCATCCGAACCGTATCCCCTTCGTTCGAGATACAGCTTCATATCCAGCATGGAAAAGCCTTCCCGCTTGATTTTTTCCTGATTTCCATGCTTGAACATATCGACAAACACGGATTGCTCATCCACCGTATCGTCGTAATGAAAAGTCAGCAAGCTTGCCAGCGCAGCCGAACCACAACTGAAATCGAACTGCTGTCTGTAAACAGTATTAAAACGACGTTCCGCAAAGCTTTTGCCTTGTACGCTGAAATTAGCACCGCCTGCAACGCCAATCATATCCAGCGCCAACACATCGCCACCCCAGGCCAATAAAGTGCTTGCAAAATAAAGGTTGATCGAAGCGGCACTTCTATGGCAAATCTCTGGGAAGTTTGCAAAATACCTAGAATAAACAGTTTGGTCTCTCCCTATGCGGGAAATTCAGCTTGAAAATCACCCTTTTGCCATCCATCCAGAAAACCGATATGAACTCAGGGCAATATCGTTACATTCACAATGGTTGAATCCTGAATCAATACATTATTTGTGAATTCTGAATAACTGAAAACATCCCACTGCCCCGACAAAAGAGCCGTTATCAATCGAATTAAATCCACTGACATTATTGGTTGCGCTATTGTCGGTAAGAAATGCACGAACATTCATGCGGTTAAGTGTAGTGACATCCACCCCTTCCCGGCCTGTAGCACGATCCAGCTCTTCCAGGGAAGCTCTCTCCGCATGCGGAAGATAAGCACCTTCTCCTTCCAGAAATTCAGATCCGGATGCTGCATAAGCCACACTCACAGGCATGCATATCGCAAGTGCAACAAGACATTTTCCAATACTGGTTCTCATAAAAACCTCCATGCATCACTCACGTTTTTTTATCTCTTCCTGATAAAAAAACTGGCAAGCAATATTGCTACTGCCTGCCAGTCTCAGGTATCACATCTTTAATCTAGTTGTAATGATTCAAGATTAAGGACGGTTAACGTTTACATTACCCTGGAAGGATACTTGTTGCTGGATCAGGGAGTTAGAACCGGAGTTCTGAGCAACCTGGTTGAGACCAGCACCGTTCATTGAGTTATCAATGCTGTTGCCCAGGTTGGCACAGCAAAGACCTTCACTTGCTGCAGCAAGAGGCTGTCCATCAGCAGCTTGTCCTGTTACCGATCCACTCAAAGAAGCATTGTTGACAGAGTAGGTAGAAGTTGCGTTACCACCATTAGCAGCTGCACTGCCTTCACCTTTAGCAACAGTTTTGCTGTTGTCGCTATGATCACTGTTGTCGCTGCTATCGGTTACGGATGCTGTGCTACCGCCATTAGCAGAAGCATTGCCTTTGCCTTTGGCATGGCTGCTGCTGTTATCGCTGTTATCGCTGTTATCAGCCGTTGCTGTGCTACCACCATTAGCAGAGGCATTGCCTTTGCCATGCGCACTTGCACTGCTGTTATCGTTGTTGCTGTCTTTTGTAACAGTTTTGGTATTGTTGCTGTCACTGCTGTCAGTTACGGTGGCTGTACCGCTATTGTTAGCCGATGCGTTGCCTTTGCCGTCTGCATTGGCGCTGCTGTTATCATTGTTGCTATCGCGGGTTACAGTCTTGGTTCTTTGGCTGTTATCGCTGCTATCGTTGTAGCTGTCTTTTGTAACAGTTTTTGTGTTATTGCTGTCATTGGTGCTGCTGTTTGTATCGGTTTTTGTAACAGTCTTGGTTCTTTGGCTGTTATCACTGTTGTTGCTGTTGTCGCTGTTGTTGGTATTGTCAGTTTTGGTAACAGTTTTGGTTCTTTGGCTGTTATCGCTGTTGTTGCTGTTGTCAGTGTCTGTTTTCGTTACAGTTTTTGTGTTGTTGCTATCATTGACACTGCTATCAGCCGTTGATGAAGTGCCTCCGTTGCTGGCTGCAGCATTGCTATCACCTTTACCAGCACCAGCAGCGTCTGTTACGCTCGGCAATGCACTACCTGCGCCTTCCGCAGCCCAGACATTACCAGCAACGCCAAAAGCCAGAGCGATACTGGCGGCTAACAAACTTTTAGAAAATTTATCCATGGTTTTTTTTCCTTTAAAAATAGAGCTTCTATCAAACATTGGTACTACGTACATACCATCTATCTCGCTATACCAACATGGTAAACGTCGTTTATCAGCGACCCCTTGTTGTGAGGCACATACTAGGAAAACAAACCAACAGGAACAATACTGCAATTGCATACAATGGTAGAGATTGCAAGGCGAAAAGCATGCATGCACAACCCTTGCCTGTAGACAGGCCATGCCCGCCCACACCCGCAGTTTTAAAGCAGGGTCTGGGGATTAATTTTGTCGGATTTTTTTACAATCTGGAATAAAGCTCTCTCCATAAGAAGATAAAAACAATATAAATCAATAAATTATATATATGGCATGTTTTATGCTTGTAAATTAATGTAATTGATACGAACATTAATTTGGTCAGGATAAAACCAGCGTTCCGGGTTAATATCTGCCTAAATTCAGCACGCTGGCGAGGAGTTGTGGGATTTATTACTGCCTTGTATGCAGCGAACGAATAACATGCAATCTGAATTCAAACAAAACAGGAATAAAGCTTATGGTCAATGACAAACCCAAACGTTTGCCCCCATCGCATTACACTTTGCTTGAGGCCAGCCGGGAAAAACAGACAACTAGCACGAAGGTACTCGCATATTACCTTGAGCGATCTCCCGCGACGATACGGACCCAGTTCCAGAGAATCCTGGAATTTCTTGATGTTCACTGCAGATATGAAGCGATACGCAAGGCAGAGGAACATGGCTTGATCCGGAAGCAAAAACGCCTCGCTCCGGCGCCAGAAGAGGATAGGGATTTGGTGTAAAAGCAGAACAAAGCAAAATATCGTACTAAAAACATGTCGAATTTCTTTACAGTCACCAGTAATATCCGGCATGCTCCAAGGAGCCTCTGAGAAACGTCAGCGAGGCAGTCAGTTCAAGGCAAAAGTCGGCAAAAAAAAACGGAATTTATACGTAGTAAATGAGTATTCTGAGCTGATTTTTAACGTAAAAATGACAACGCAGGTAGTTTTTTAGAGATTCCCTGACGACACATCATGACTTCCCGCCATACACAGCAACCATAAAAAAGCCGCCTTATCCAAACATTCAAAGGCGGCGCCTGATACCCTACCAGCAGATTAACTCAACAAATTTGCGATGCGCCTGACTGCTTCCTGCAGGTTTTCCATCGAAGTTGCAAATGATAACCGCATATAGCCTTCGCAACCAAAGGCGGATCCCGGCACAACCGCCACCTCTGCTTTCTCCAGCACATAACCGCTGAAGGCAATATCACTTTTATCCTGCAGGATCTGTTGCGTGTTCAGGCGATGGATGGCTTGCCTTACATCCACAAAAGCGTAAAACGCTCCTTCGGATAACAGGCAATGAAAACCATCAATGGAATTCAGTGCATTCGTCAAAAACTGGTTACGCTCCCGGAAGGCATTGATCATCGGGATCATGCAGGATTGGTCGCCGTTCAGAGCCACTTCGGCCGCTACTTGCGCAATGGATTCAGGTTGGATGTACTTTGCGACTGGATATTTCCATTGCCGTACGATTGCTGCCGGCCCGCCACATAACCGATCCGCCAGCCGGTCATCGCGTAAGCCTTGGATACTCCATTCAGCACAACAGTGCGTGCTTTCAAATCAGGACAGGCATTCAGGATATTAACGAACCCATCCCCGGATAACAGGATATGTTCATACATGTCATCGGTTGCAATCAAAACATCTGGATGTTTACGCAGCACCGCACCCAGGGCTTGCAGTTCGGCCAGGCTGTACACACTGCCGGAAGGATTGCTCGGGCTGTTGAGTACAAACATGCGGGTTTGGGGTGTGATTGCTTTTTCCAGTTGCTCGGGTGAGATCTTGAATTTTTCCTCGATCCCGGTCTGGATGAAAACCGGTTTTCCTCCGGCAATCAGCACGATATCCGGATAGGAAACCCAGTAAGGAGCTGGAATCACAACTTCATCACCCGGATCGATAGTCGCCAGTACCAGATTGAAGAAGCTTTGTTTTCCTCCACTGGAAACCAGAATTTCCCCCGGCGCAAACTCCAGTGAATTTTCCCGCTTGAATTTTGCAATGATTGCCTGCTTGAGCGAGGCCGTGCCACCCACTGCAGTGTATTTGGTAAAACCGTTACGGATCGCGGTAATTGCCGCGTCCTTGATATGCAACGGTGTATCGAAATCCGGCTCGCCAGCGCCAAGACCAATGATATTTCTCCCTTCCGCCTTGAGCCTGGCGGCCTTGGCAGTCACTGCCAGTGTGGGAGAAGGTTTAATAGCCTGAACGCGTTGCGAGAGTTTCACGATACCGCTCCTGATGTGTGTAATTTACGCATGTTAGAATCAAAAAACATTAAATTTCGAGTACGGCGAACGAACCTGTGATTATTACCTTTCCGGGCAGTCCTTACAAGCTCAACCAGGCATTTCAGCCAGCAGGAGACCAGCCCGAAGCCATCCGCAAACTGGTGGAGGGAATGGAGTCGGGATTATCTTTCCAGACTCTGCTTGGCGTAACTGGCTCCGGCAAAACCTTCACCATTGCCAACATGATTGCGCAACTGGGCCGGCCAGCTATCATCATGGCGCCTAACAAGACATTGGCGGCGCAACTCTATGCCGAAATGCGCGAATTTTTCCCGGAAAACGCAGTGGAGTATTTTGTCTCCTACTATGACTACTACCAACCCGAGGCCTATGTGCCCTCGCGCGATCTGTTCATAGAAAAGGATTCCAGCATCAACGAACATATTGAACAAATGCGTTTGTCCGCTACGAAATCGCTGCTGGAACGGGACGATGCCATCATTGTTGCCACGGTATCCTGCATTTACGGTATTGGCGATCCGGTTGATTATCACGGCATGATCCTGCATGTCCGCGAGCATGAAAAAATCACGCAGCGCGACATCATCCAGCGGCTAACCGGCATGCAATACCAGCGCAATGAATTTGAATTTGCGCGCGGTACCTTCCGTGTACGCGGCGATGTGGTGGATGTCTTCCCGGCAGAAAGCTCCGAAACTGCCTTGCGTATTTCCCTGTTTGATGACGAAGTGGAAAGCATGGCTCTGTTTGATCCGCTCACTGGGCAAACCCGGCAGAAAGTCTCACGTTACACGGTTTATCCCTCCAGTCACTATGTCACACCGCGCAGCACCACCCTGCGTGCGATCGAAACCATTAAAACAGAGCTGGCGGAACGGCTGAATTATCTATACGAAAATCACAAACTGGTGGAAGCCCAGCGGCTTGAGCAGCGCACCCGTTTCGATCTGGAAATGCTGAATGAACTCGGTTTCTGCAAGGGAATTGAAAACTATTCGCGCCACCTGTCCGGCCGACAGCCTGGAGATCCGCCCCCTACACTCCTCGATTATCTGCCGGACAATGCGTTGATGATTATTGATGAAAGCCATGTCACCGTGCCTCAAATTGGCGGCATGTACAAAGGCGATCGCTCAAGAAAGGAAAATCTGGTGTCCTACGGATTCCGCCTGCCTTCCGCGCTGGATAACCGGCCGCTCCAGTTCGAGGAATTCGAGAAACTGATGCCGCAAACCATTTTCGTTTCTGCCACCCCGGCAGATTATGAAATACAGCGCAGCGGCCAGGTTGCAGAACAGGTCGTGCGGCCAACCGGCCTGGTAGATCCAGTCATCATTATTCGCCCGGTGGCGACCCAGGTGGATGATCTGATGTCGGAAGTTTCATTACGCACCGCTCAGAACGAACGGGTACTGGTTACCACATTGACCAAACGCATGGCCGAGGATCTGACCGATTATTTCTCTGATCATGGTATCCGGGTGCGTTATCTGCATTCGGATATCGATACGGTCGAACGGGTTGAGATTATTCGCGATTTGCGCCTCGGCAAATTCGACGTTCTGGTTGGCATCAATCTGCTACGGGAAGGGCTAGATATTCCGGAAGTATCGTTGGTCGGCATTCTGGATGCAGACAAGGAAGGATTCCTGCGCTCGGAACGATCTCTGATTCAGACCATGGGCCGCGCCGCTCGGCATGTGCATGGCACTGTTATTCTTTATGCCGATCGGATCACCGGCTCGATGCAGCGCGCCATAGATGAAACCGAACGTCGGCGCAACAAGCAAATCCTGTTTAATCAGCAGCACAACATTACGCCACGCGGTGTCAACAAGAGAATCAAGGACTTGATCGACGGCGTTTACGATAGCAAAGATGCTGCAGAACACCGGAAAGTTGCACAAATCCAGGCACGTTATGCGGCCATGGACGAGCTGCAACTGGCTAAGGAAATTCAGCGGCTGGAAAAAAACATGCTGGAAGCTGCCAAAAACATGGAATTTGAACAGGCCGCACAATTCCGCGATGAAATAAAGAACCTCAGAAACAAACTCTTCACTGGCATGGTGGATCCTGCCGGATTCGAGGAAATGCCGCAAACCATCAGCAAAAAATCAGGCAGAAAACGCCGAACCTGACCTCCCCTCTCCAGCAGGCAATCTGGTTTACTTTTCGTCCACCTTGACTTGCGTGGAGATCACAAAGATGACTTCATTAAAAGTCCGGTTCAGGGTTTTGCTGGTGTAATTGTGCATTCTCATATTCTCGACAAAACGGATATGGTCGCCGTTATTCACTTTGGTGGCCGGTGCGGCTATCCAGAACTTTTTGCCACCATTGTCCAATTCCATATAGGTGTAACCTGCTGTGTCGATCGAGGAAACGACGATTCCCTCATTGGCGGGCATCGCTTCCACCTGGGGTGCTTCTTCTGCATAAGCAGCAGGCAAATCAAGACTCATCAGCGAGGCTGCCAGAATTGCAGCAAATACCGTTTTGAACATTTTCATTTTTCCTTTGTGATGTTGTGAAAAAAAGCCTTGCCGTTCTGTTGATCAGAACCGGAAATTGTATTGCGCATAAAACAAATCGGGTGAAACACCAGGACGCATGTTTTTGATGAACTCGCCGGTAAACAGTTTGGAATAACCCAGCAATATATCCTGATGGCGGCTGACGTGGAAATTGAGCAGAAAATCTATTTCATCTCCAACGTGGCTACCTGATTGGCCGGTAATATCGCGTAGCGTCCCCACCCCGGCCGCGTTGTACAGGAAATCCCGCTTGTTTGCCAGATAAAAGCGGTGATACTGGCCCTGAAAAGTAACCCAGGGTTGCGGGTGCAGGGTGAACTGCGCATTGAAATCATGCACATTCTGCCGCCCCACCTGGTCGATATAGCCAAAATAGGCATGACCAAACGGGAAAAGCTGATTGAAGGTATTGCTGCGGCCATCGCGATGATTTTTGTCTCCGGAGGCAAAATCATAACGCAGCCAGAACTGTGGATTCATTGGCAGTGGCAGCTGGTACCCCACTCCGGAAGCAACCGAGAACGCTGAAATATCGAGGTGAGAGCGTCTGCCAAACTGATACATACCCTCCAGTTCGTAGAGAATACGCTCGTAGTCTCCCACCCAGCGTGTGCCAATGGTATGCAGCACCGAATCTCCCTGCAGCACATTGCCCACAGCCATATTGGCCGGAGAAACCATGCGATTGTCGATCAGGCTCAGATAATACAGATCGAGCACCTGGCCGGGAATGGCCTTATAGGTTCCCCACAAACCGACAAAGTTGCGATCCTTGTCCCAGTTATCGAAATTATTGGGTTCGGTTGTCATCGGCCGCACCCAGAAGGCATCGAGATTAAACGTCGGGTTTTGCCAAAACGTTTTTACCCCCTGAAATGTCCGGCGGGTATTTGCCCAATCCAGCGTTGATATCAGCCGCTGCGAGCCATACAGCAGCTCCTGTCGCCCTACCCGCAGATAGGCTGAACCATCCATGGCCTGCCCCAGTTTGACATCGGCAAACAGGTTGAGCATGTCGGTACGGTTCCGGTCGATCGCCAGACTGGGCATATCCAGCCCGAAAGCACGGGCATCCAGCATCTCGGCAAATAGCCGGAAGCGGTCCTGATACCAGAGATCGGCATGGAGCCGTGTGCGCAACAAATGGTAGTCATTATTGATTCCGGCAGCATTTAGGCGGCTGTCCGTTTCGTGCATGTAGCGATACCAGAAACTGCCACCGAAGGACAGCAGCCAGTCACTTCCCAGATGAATACGTTTGACCGGATCAAAAAAATCCTTTTCGTGGCCCGGTTGTTCAAGATAACGAAAATCAAAATCGTAAGCTGGGGTCGTAGTCAGCGCGGAAGGTGGAAAAGGATCCACCGGTGGTTTTTCCCGTTCATGTCCATTGACCAGATCCAGCAAGGAAAAATAGCCAGGACCCATCGGCGGTTTGACAAAAATACCAGGACGGGGAGGCGCCGTAACTGGTGGTGCCTTGGTCCAGTCCACCTGGACAGCAGCAGGATTATCCCCGCTGGCCCATGTCTGGCCACTTGCAGCAGCAATAATAAAAACCGTGACTGCCGGTTTCCGGAAAATCCTGACGGTTTCAGCCGTGTGATCAACCAACGACACCAGATATTTTTTCAACCAGCCACTCTGATTGGAACAGCTCTCTGCAGGATCCGTGATATGCATTTTTAATTAACCACCATAAGGAAAAACAGGACAAATTTCAGGCAATGCAGATTCGGCACATGACCCAAAACAATTTAAACTGCGATAAATTTTACACAGATTCACTTTGTACTCCGGGACAAACCCAACAATAAAATTTATATTTCCTGAAATCGTGTGGATTTTTCACCACACCCAAGTTGCGTTTATGTAAGCTGTTACATAATAGGAAACTCTGGAAATCAACCAAAACAGACAGTTAATCGCCATGACCCATATCAATTCCAACCGTCGCCGGTTTCTACAATACGTGGCACTGGGAACGTTTACTGGTGCAATCCCCGGTTTTGCCTCCACAGAAAACCGCAAGCTCAATCAGATGCCCAACAGTGCATTCAAGCCCGATGTTGAAATCGCACTGACGGCACAAACAGCCGAGGTGAAAATCCTACCCGGCACCAAAACCCGTGTCCTCAAATACAGTGGAAAACTGTTGCACGGCCCGCAGACTGCCATCAGGGAATTGCCCGGTTATCTGGGGCCGGTACTGAATTTCGAGCAGGGACAAAAAGTCCGTCTGTTTTTCCACAATCAGTTACCAGAGCCCTGCGTGACCCACTGGCACGGCATGCATGTTCCGCAGATCATGGATGGTCACCCGATGTACGCCATTGAGCAAGGTGAGCAATACGTCTATGAATTCGAGGTGAAAAATCCAGCGGGTACCAACTGGTATCATTCCCACACACATGAAATGACTGCCAGGCAGGTGTATCAAGGGCTTGCCGGACTCATCACCATTACAGACGAAGCTGAACGCAAACTGGATCTGCCCGGCGGAGAATTCGATCTTCCGCTCGTCATTCAAGATCGCAGCTTCTCATCCGGCAATCAGCTGCATTATTCACTGACCATGCATCAGCGCATGCAGGGCTTTCTGGGCGATACCATTCTGGTCAATGGCCAGCATAACCATGTCATCCCGGTTAAAACACGCGCCTATCGCCTGCGTATCCTGAATGGCTCCAATGCACGCATCTACAAACTGGGCTGGAGTGACGGCTCTCCACTTACTGCCATTGGCACGGATGGCGGGTTACTGGAAAAACCGGAAACCTTCCCCTATATCATGCTCGCCCCGGCCGAACGGGTAGAACTTTGGGTGGATTTCAGCGGCCGCAAGACCGGAACCGAACTGGCGCTGCAAACATTACCGTTTCAGGGAGCGGCCATGGGCATGGGGGGCGGCAGAGGTGGCGGAATGCGTGGCGGTGGCATGGGGATGAGAGGTGGCGCAGCAGAACAAGGCAGTCAGGATACGCTCGTCAAATTTGCCATTACCGAACAGGTTGGCGATTCCCCCAGATTGCCGGATACGCTGATACCCATGCAACCGCTGACCGCAAGCAATGCAGCCAATCCGGACAGGGTTGTGCCGATCAACATCGGCATGCACCGCATGACCTTCAATCTCAATGGCAGAACCTTCGATATGCTGGATTATACGGAACAGGAAAAAATCCCGCTGAACACCGTGCAAAAAATCCGCATATCCAACATTAGCCCGGCAATGGGCGGAGGAATGCGCGGTGGCCGTGGAGGTGGGGGTGGAATGATGGGCATGATGGCGCAACCGCACCCGATCCACCTGCATGGCCAGCAATTCCGGATTCTGTCACGCCGACCGGGTTATGCCGATGGCGCCTATGCCACGATCAAGGATGGGCTGATCAACAGTGGCTGGAAAGATACCGTGCTGGTCATGCCAGGAGAAGAAATCGAGATCATCAAGCCCTTTATGGACCATACGGGGCTGTTTCTTTATCACTGCCATAATCTGGAACATGAAGACATGGGCATGATGCGCAACTTCATGGTAGGTTGAGATCCACTTCTGATCACTGGCAGCGCAGGCAACCAACCCTCGCCGCCAGACGTAGCATCAGCCAGGTTGGTTGATATCCGACATACGTGACCTGACCAGTCACGCCATTAAGACAAACAGATCCGCATCCAGCGCGCCGATGACAGAACGGCGCCAGGGATTGCCGGACCAGTAATCATCCTCATCCAGCGTACACCGGTGCCCTCCGGCTTCTTCGAGAATCAGGCAACCGGCGGCATAATCCCAGGGCTTCTGGCCACCATGCAGATACAGATCAAAATACCCCGCTGCGGTGTAACACCACTCCAGCGTACAGGTGCCGTAATTCCGCTGCGATGAATAGGGAGGTTTGGCCACGATTTCCACCGCCAGCCTGCGATCCAGCCGCTTGAAATCGACATTGGCTATTGCCTTGTTCAGGAAATTTTCCGCCGGGAAAGTGGCAACGCCTTGCCATTGAGAAAGCGCCCTTGCCCTGCTCGGCATAGAACATTTCATCCGTTGCCGGGTTATAGATCACGCCGAGCACACTGCGCCCACCCCGCATCAGCGCCACGGAAACCGCAAAATAAGGCAATCCGTTCAGAAAATTGGAGGTGCCATCAATTGGATCAATACTCCACAACCCGTCCCCACCGCTTCCCACTGCGCCTGCTGCTCCGCTTCCGGCATCTCCTCACCGATCATCGCAACTGGGCAATATCGTGCAATCGCTCCAGCAGTTTTCTTGGGCAGACAAATCCGCCTCGGTATAAAAACTGCCGTCTGCCTTGTAGATGCGCTCGACCTGAAGATAACGCGCCATGATTTCATCTCGTGCCACTTCCCTCACCGCCGCGATGACACGCTCCAGCATACTCAATCTTCCCGCCATTTGATCGAACAGCCGATGCTCGGAATCTGTTCCTCCGGCCCGCGCCCGGTTCTGGCCACCTGCAACATGGCTTCAAACAGATCTCGGCGCGCATCGGCAGGTGCGGCTTCCTTGCGGGAAGCGTCCATCCGGCCACGGTACTGCAGCTCCAGCTTGTTATTGAAACCGAAAAAATCCGGTGTGCAAACCGCGCCATACGCCTTGGCAATCTGCTGGGTCTCATCCTGCACATAGGGAAAGGGATAGCCAAACTCCTGCGCTACCCTGGCCATGTTCTCGAATGAATCTTCGGGGTAATCCGCCGGATCGTTGGACATGATGGCGATGGTTCCTATGCCATGTTCCGCCAGTTCACGCACATCCCGGATGATCCGGTCACGAATGGCTTTCACATAGGGGCAATGGTTGCAAATAAACATGATCAGCAATCCATTTTCACCCTGCGCCGATGCCAGGCTGTAACGCTTGCCATCCACGCCGGGAAGATCAAAATCCACCGCTTTCCAGCCAAAATCACAGACTGGAGTTTCCAGACTCGCCATTCAACTACTCCTTTTCCAATAATCGACCTTATTCTTGCCTATACTATCACAGAAGTTTTTTGCCCCTTTTTCTTCACGGCCACTTGATAGCCTTACATGACAGCCCGTTTTTTTCATCCTTCACCCATCTGTAACAGCGAACAGATCACACTCACCAGCGCCAACAGCCACCACGCAATTCAGGTGCTCCGGCTGAAGCAGGGCGATTCAATCACCCTGTTCAATGGCACCGGCGGGGAATTTTCCGGCCATCTCGTACAAACCGGCAAATCCGGTTGTGTAGTGCAGATCGAAAGCCATTTGCCGGTCGAGCGCGAATCCCCGCTGGCAATCGAACTGGCGCAGGCGATTTGTGCCAATGAAAAAATGGACTGGATCATCCAGAAAGCGGTCGAACAGGGCGTCACGCGCATCCAACCGCTGATCACCCGCCGCACACTCATCCGGCTCGATGGAGAACGCGCCGGCAAACGCTGGCAACACTGGCAAAACATCATCATTGCCGCGTGCGAACAATGCGGCAGAAACACCCTCCCGCAGCTTTTGCCGCTCCTGCCGCTCACCCACTGGCTGGAACAGAAACTGGCGGAGAAACAGCAACATGGCAACCCGGCCGGGCATCACATCATGCTCTCCCCGGTCGCCAGCCAGCGCCTGGCAGAATTACCCGCCCCACAACCTGGAGAAAGCCTCACCCTGCTGACCGGCCCGGAAGGCGGATTTGCCGAAGAAGAAACTGACATCGCCCGTCTTGCCGGATTCATACCGATTCGTCTCGGCAGCCGCATCCTGCGCACCGAAAGCGCAGCACTGGCTGCCATCGCCGCCGCCCAGACACTCTGGGGGGATTATTGACAACCCTTTTCTCACGTTGAACCGCCATGAAATCGGATACCGAATTTGTCACCTGGTTTCGTTCCGTCACACCGCATATCCACGCTAGCCGTGGAAAACTCTTCGTCATCGCCTTCGGTGGCGAAGTAGTCGAGGACGGGAAATTCATCGAACTGGTACAGGATTTCAACCTGCTTGCCAGCCTGGGCATCCGGCTGGTGCTGGTACACGGTGCCCGCCCGCAAATTGAATCCCGGCTCCAGGCAGAACAATTGGAAACCAGCTATGTGCAGGACAGGCGCGTAACAGACGCGCCCACACTGCAATGCGTCAAGGAAGCCGTCGGCAAGGTCCGGGTGGAAATCGAAGCCCTGCTGTCGATGGGCCTGCCCAATTCCCCCATGGCCAATGCCGCCATACGCGTGGCCAGCGGCAACTTTGTCACTGCCCGGCCCATCGGCGTGCTGGAAGGCGTGGATCTGCAATACACCGGGGAAGTCCGCCGTATCAACACCACCGCCATCCTCGATCAACTCGGACAAGAAACGGTCGTACTGCTCTCCCCGCTGGGTTATTCACCGACAGGAGAAATCTTTAACCTGACGCTGGAAAACACGGCTGCCGAAGTTGCCATCGCCCTGCAGGCGGACAAGCTGATTTTTCTGGTGGATACCCCGGGAATCCAGCAGCACACCGAAGCGGGCGCAACACTATTACCGGAACTCACCGTACATCAGGGCAAGGCTCTGCTGACCGCCATGGAAACCACCAGCCAGCCGGATGAAGATACCCGGATTTACCTGCCATGGGCCTTGTACGCCTGCGAAAAAGGCGTGAAGCGCGCCCATCTGGTCAGCCGCCATGTAGATGGCGCCCTGCTGCTGGAGCTGTTCACCCATAGCGGCATTGGCAGCATGATCACGCGCGGCCCGCTACAAATCATTCGTCAGGCCAGAATCGAGGACATCGGCGCGATTTTGCAACTGATCGAACCACTGGAAAATACAGGTATTCTGGTACGGCGCAGCCGGGAATTGCTGGAAATGGAAATCGAACGTTTCATGGTGGTCGAGCATGACAACATGATCATCGCCTGTGCAGCGCTCTACCCTTTTCCGGACGACAACGCCTGCGAACTCGCCTGTCTTGCAGTGCACCCTGATTATCGCAAGGCGGGTATCGGCCGCATCCTGATTGATCACCTCGAAGATCAGGCCAGAAAACAGGGCTATCGCCGCCTGTTCGTCCTCACCACTCGCACCGCCCACTGGTTCGTCGAACGCGGCTTCTCGGAAACCACACCAGATCAACTTCCGCAGCAGAAACAGAATCTCTACAACTACCAGCGACGCTCCAAGGTATTTGTCAAAACGATTTAGGCAGAATGGCCTGTAATTGCAAAGGGAACCTCTGAAAAACGTCAGCGAGGTAGTCATTCCAATTCCAAATCAAAAATGACACGAAGGCGAGCCGCAGACAGTATGAATAATACGGCAAGGCGAAGCCGACAAAGTCAGTCTTGATTTAGAACTGGAATCAGTTCAAGGCAAAAATCGGCGACGCAAGTAAAACGCAGCGAACAGCCGCAAGGCTGGACCGCAGGGCGAGGCGCTGGCGCCGAGTAAAAAGCGGAGTTTATACATAACAAATGATCTGAAAAAACGAGGATGGTACGCAGGGGTTCCTTGGGCTAAATCAATCCTCCACCAGTTTCCAGTGGGCCTCTTGCCCTGCTCCAAGCGGTATCAGTGTTTCCTCGCCAAACGCGAGTTGTTGCGGGATTGGCCAGTTCTGCCTGATCAACGAGATTGTTGTGGTATTGCGCGGCAATCCGTAAAAATCAGGGCCGTGAAAACTGGCAAAAGCTTCCAGCCGATCGAGCTTGCCAGCCTGTTCGAATACTTCGGCATAAAACTCGATGGCGGCGTGGGCGCTGTAAATACCAGCACAGCCACAGGCAGATTCCTTGCCACTGACTGGGTGCGGAGCGCTATCGGTGCCGAGGAAGAAACGGGCATGGCCGCTGGTGGCGGCCTGAATCAATGCCTGACGATGAGCCTCCCGTTTCAATACCGGCAGGCAATAGTGATGCGGGCGCAATCCACCGGCAAACAGGGCGTTGCGATTCAGCATCAGATGGTGAGGGGTGATGGTAGCGGCGATCCGGCCGGGAGATGATTGCACAAACTCGACTGCTTCCCGGGTAGTGATATGTTCAAACACGATCCGTAACCCTGGAAAGCGTTGCTGCAGCGGGATCAGTACGCGATCAATGAAGATCTTTTCCCGATCGAAGATATCCACGGTGGGATCGGTCACTTCGCCGTGTACCAGCAAGGGCAGATCAAGCTTTTCCATTTGTGCCAGTGCTGCTCCGCAACGGGCCATATCTGTAACGCCTGCATCGGAATGCGTAGTCGCTCCCGCCGGGTAAAGCTTGATGGCCTGCACGATGCCGCTTTCCCTTGCCCGGGTAATTTCATCTGGTGTGGTGGTATCAGTCAGATAAAGCGTCATCAGTGGTTCAAACTGCCCGGCGAGCGCATCCGGCAAGGCGGTGAGGATGCGGGCGCGGTAATCCGCAGCCTGCGCGGTTGTCACAACCGGCGGCCTGAGATTCGGCATGATGATGGCGCGGGCAAACCGGCGGGCGGTATCAGGCAGCACCGAGCGCAGAGCAGCACCATCGCGCAGGTGCAGGTGCCAGTCATCCGGGCGGGTAAGTGTCAAACGGGTTGTGGGCGTATTCAATCGAGGTTTCCTCCCTGGTCAAGAAGCAGATGTTGCATGGTGGCGCGGGCAAAGCACAAATCTTCCCATGCTTTTGCCTTGTCAGCGAGTGAACGCAGCAGATAGGCCGGGTGGTAAGTCACAATCAGGGGAATTTCTGAAAATGTATGCAACCGGCTGCGCAGACTGGCGATGCTGTCATCGGTGGCGAGCAGATTCTGTGCGGCCACCTTACCCAGCGCCACGATCAGCCGAGGCTGAATCAGCGCAATCTGGCGCAGCAGATAAGGGCGGCACTGTTCTGCCTCTGCATCCTGTGGATTCCGGTTTTCCGGCGGACGACATTTCACGATATTGGCAATGTAGACATTTTCACCGCGTCTGAGGCTGATGGCCTGCAGCATGTTATCGAGCAATATCCCGGCCTGGCCGACAAAGGGTTCGCCCAGTTCATCCTCGCGGGCACCCGGCCCTTCCCCGATAAACAGCCAGTCGGCTTGTTCATCCCCCACACCGAATACAGATTGAGTGCGCGCCTGGCTGAGCGGACAGGCTGTGCAACTGCTGACCATCTGCCGCAATTGCTGCCAGTCTGCACGCGCAATTCCTTCTGCCCGATCCCCGGTTTGCAGATACTCCGCCGGAATGGGAGGTTGATCCGGTAATTCAGCGATTGGTTCGCCAGAAGGTGGAACAGGAGATGCAGCAACAGATTGATCGGCTGGATGGCCAGACAACGCCCCCGGCCGTACACGCCACACAGGGAGCAATCCAAATTCCTTGAGCCGGTTGGGGTCCATAACGGTGTATCTTTCCTGATTAAATAAAACGAACAAACCGGAAACAGCCAGATTCAATCATGGCGCTGCAATCCGGCAGCCACATCCCGGAACGAAGCCAGTGCCGCTTCAAGATGTTCGATGATTTCCTGCTGCAGCACTTCCGGCGGCGGCAGATCGTCAAGATTATCCAGACTGTCGTCTTTCAGCCAGAAAATATCGAGACTGGCCTTATCGCGCGCCATCAATTCCTCGTAGCTGAAGAATTTGAAACGCTCGGTAGCAATACGATCAAAGCGGTTTTCCGGGTTGTAGCAAATGATGAAATCCTGCAAGTCATCCAGCTTGAGCGTGCGCGTTTTCAGGGTGAAGTGCTTGTTGGTGCGCAAATCGTAGAACCAGATGCCCTTGGTATGGGTCTGGCCGTCCTTGGGCTTGGCATCGAAGAACACCACATTGGCCTTCACGCCCTGGGCGTAGAAGATGCCGGTCGGCAGCCGCAGGATGGTGTGCACATCACAGTTCTCCAGCAGCTTGCGGCGAATTTTTTCACCCGCGCCACCTTCAAACAGCACGTTGTCTGGCAACACCACGGCCGCTTTGCCGTCCACCTTCAACATGCTGACGATATGCTGCAGGAAGTTGAGCTGCTTGTTGGATGTGGTTTCCCAGAAATCCTGCCGCTCGTAGGTCAGCTCTTCCTTGTCTTCCTCACCCTCTTCGTTGGTGATGGTCATGCTGCTCTTCTTGCCGAAGGGCGGATTGGCCAGCACGTAATCCACTTTGCGCTTGGGCTCAGAGATCAGCGCGTCAGAGCGTTCCACCGCAGGCTCGCCGTCCAGTTCGCCAATGTTGTGCAGGAACAGGTTCATCAAGCACATGCGGCGCGTGTTCGGCACGATTTCATTGCCGTGGAAAGTCTGGTCACGCAGGAATTCTTTCTGGCGCTTGTCGAGCTTGGCCCCCGGACGTGTCAGCCAGTTGTACGCGCCCAAGAAAAAGCCGCCGGTGCCGCACGCCGGATCAGCAATGGTTTTCATGGGTTCTGGCCGCACGCAGGCGACCATCGCTTCAATCAGCGCCCGTGGCGTGAAATACTGGCCTGCACCGCTCTTGGTGTCTTCTGCATTTTTCTGCAGCAAACCTTCGTACAGATCGCCCTTGGTATCGGCATCCAGACTGATCCAGCTCTCGGCATCAATCAATTGCACGAGGCGGGAGAGCTTTGCCGGGTCCTGAATCTTGTTCTGTGCCTTGAAAAAGATCGCGCCCAACATACCCGGCTCGTTGCCAAGCTTATGCAGGGTGACCAGATAATGTGCCTCCAGTGGTTCACCCACCTTGGGCGTCAGGCTGGCCCAATCAAAGCCCTTGGGAATGTGAGTATCGCGGTTGTAAGGCTCCTGCGCGTATTCATGCGCCAGCTTCAAAAACAGCAGATAGGTGAGCTGTTCGAGGTAATCGCCATAGCCCACGCCATCATCGCGCAGGGTGTGGCAGAAGTTCCAGATTTTCTGGACGAGGGAGGATGTGTTCATGTCGGATTTGTGATGCTTCTAGGTCAATCTGATATATGAATTTTCGGCTTTCGGATAATGAAAGAATGTAAAAAAAATTTTAAATCAATGGTTTGCCATGTCTTTAATTTTCATTATCTGAGGGAGTGGATAATAAACCCGTTGCCTTGAATGTATCGGCGCCGCCGATAGGCTTGAGGTAGGCCGCATGTCGTTTACCACGACTGGTATCCGAAACAAGCAGGCCCTGCGCCACCCAGCGTTTCAGAAGCTTGGATGCCTTGAGCGTATCCAGACCGGCGATAGCGCATAACTCGCTATTACTGAGCGGGCCATTGCGGTCAATCCAGTCACTCACCTGTTCCCAGACCGGCGGTCGTTCCTCGTTCAACAGCGTCACAATGACGGTTTCCTGAGCCTGTTCGCGCAACTCCCGATACTGGGGCGGGTAAAGGCTGTTTGCTTTCATCACCGTAAACATCATGCGCACGCCTTCACCCGCATCAACATTCGGTGGTTCTGGAAACTCGCGCAGATTGCTGGCAAGCAAGGGGTTGCGAGCAAAGGAGCCTGCACGCTGTATGGTGGCCGGTGTGATGCGCCCTGGGAAAAGTCCGGGGCTCAACACCTCGATGCGATTATCAAAAATACGAATCTGAACGTCACGATTGAGCCGATAGTCGCGGTGTATCAGGGCATTGGTAATCGCCTCCTTGATCACCCGCTCTGGATACCGGTGTATGGTTCGAAAACCGGAAGTAGCCAGTGTGAGTCCGTCGGCCAGCTCATCCAGAACGTAAGCATGCGTTAGCTCGATCAGCCGATACAAAGGACCAGAAAGGGTTTTGGGTGTTTTCTTTAGGTTGGGTACTTCGCCCGCTTCAATCGCTGTGCCCTTGTAATGAAACACGCGCACATCGGCACGCGTTCCGCCAGCGGCCAGCAGTGAACCTGGATAATCAGAAAACAGCAGCACCGCAGCACGCAGCGGCCGCAACTCGCCGCCCACTTTTTTGGCTAGCCCGATACGATACAGCTGATCAGCAATGCCAGTTGACGTAAGGCCTCGCCCGCGCAGGAACAGCCGCCACGTATCCGTGTCAAGCAGCTCAAAATCGACATCCACCGGTTCTGATTCAGCGCTGCGGACGCCGCGACGGTAGGATAATTCCGTAATCTCGCTGGCATTCATTTCTCTGTTGCTGGCCTGTCCGCGTGTCCAGGTGCCATCGTCGAGAATTGAGTGAACCTTGTCGCTGGCAGGCACATGGAATGCCACGACAATGCCATCAGTACCATCTCGCAATTTCGTTTGCAGGCGAAACGTTCGAATACCTTCGATGACAGGCAGATGATGGGTATTGAGTTTGCGCAGCAATTCATCAACGGCCTCAGGATTCTCGCCAATACCGTAAAGACGATCCGCCCCTTTTGCCTTTTCTGAATCCTCAATGCCCAGTACCAGCCAGCCGCCCTGGGTGTTAGCGAAGGCACAGATCGTCTCCAGTGCCTTGCCCACCATCTTGCCGGATACTCGCTTGGTTTCCAGCACAGGAGATTCTGCCTGCGGCAATACCCACTCCAGCAGCGTGTGGGTCAGCTTCTCGTCGGCATCCTGGATCATCATGAGGTCTCCTTTATCTTTCGCCCACGCGGCTTTTTCAGAACATTACGTTCCACCCGTTCAGCGTGGATACGCTCCAGCAGCACGCTGGCGGGTTCATTACTGGGATCTTGCGGCACCAGCTCACCAGAAAACGCGGCGCGCAGGATGTTTTGGCGTTGGGCGGCGGATTGTTGGAGAGAGAGGTCGATGTTCCGCTCCATCTCCATATTTCCGTTAAATGCAATGTTGTATTCGTCGCAAATTTGGCTTTGCTCTTCAACGGAGGGGAGGGCGATAACAGTATCGTTTAGTATCTTTTGGCTGATAAATGGTTGGGCTCCACCTTTGGAGCCAGAGCCAAGTCTCGCTGCCTGCATTACCAATTCAGCATATGGCCACGTTATGCGATCATGCCTTGATGTTGCATAGATGGCGTTATCAGTTACCCAAGCCGAAGATTCCGTGAGATATACATTTCCACAGTGAACGCCAACCCGACCAATGACAATTGTTGAATGATCTACATTAGCCGCGTTATGTCTGCCGTTTATTCCATTTCCTCCATAGACTGGATAGTCGCCATCGATTTGCGCTGATGCTGGTAAAAAATCGCCGCTACCCCACGAAAAAAGCATTTCTACACTCGCCCACACCCACCCCTCCGGCAATTCCGGAAGGTTGGTGGTATCTGGCTGCACCGGCTCGGGGTATTTCTTTTGCCAATCCTTGGGCGGGGTTTTGCCTTGTTCCTTGAACTTGGCGAGTTGTTTGGCTTCCCAGCGGGCGCGGCGTTCTTGCAGGATACGCTCCAGCAACTGCGCGCCGGTTTCGGTGGGTATTTTGGCACGCCATCTGGCGGTGAGCGCGCCTTCCATAGCGGCTTTCAGCAGTGATTGACGATATTGCCCAGCTTCTTCTGCGCAGCCTTGAGCTCGGCCACGCCAGCATCGAGGTCAGACAGCAGTTCTTCGAGTTTGGCGACAATGCGGGTTTGTTCGGCGCGCGGAGGGACTGGCAATTTCAATGTGCTCAGGTTCCCACGAGAAATTCGATTTCTCGTTGAGCCACTTTGTAGCGAATGAATGTCAGCTCGGAACGATGGTGAGTTAATAAAGTGCATCAACCACGTGTGGTCAAAGTGTTCCAGCCGGCCTCTGACCACACACACGTCAACGACCGTCACTGCCTGTTTACGGTCGTCCAGAAAAATACAGGCACGCCCCAATGGATCAGGCATTCGAGCAACTAGAACATCACCGCGCTTGAGAAAGGTACACCCCAATTCAATTGCCTTTGATTGGTTTAGGAAACGATTTGACTTGTCCAAGTATCGACCGTCACCAATATCCGCAAGCTGGATCAGGCGAACGTTACCGTCGGGGTCTTGATCCTTGCTCTCAACCCAATCCCCATCAACAAAGACGCCGTCACTGGAAATCAGTTCAGGCAAGCAGGCATATGCCCATCCACGCGGCAACTCACTCACGCCACCAACTCCTGATTCATTTCATTCATCAAGGTATCCAGTTCCTTGCCAAACAATCCCCACGCTTTTTGTAGTCCGCCCTTGTCGGCCAGCTCGGCGTAGTCAAAGTCGTCGCGGCTGATGCTGCACGAACTGGCGATGTGGTCCTTCATCAGGCGCAGCCATTCGGTTTGCTCCGGCGTGAACGCGGTGCCGCGTTGGGCGTTGTGGCGGAAGATCCAGGCTTGAAAGCGCTTATCCACTTCGTCAGCGAAGGGTTTGAGCTCAGTGTCCAGCCCCAGCGTAAATCGCGCGAGTGATACCAGATCGGTGAGCTGGCGTTTTTTATCCACACCTTTAACGGCACTGGTTTGAACGCGGGCATAGGCGCTCCACAGGCGTTCGGTGGTGAGCAGCAGGGGCGGTTTGGCGAGATGTTCGTACAGCTCTTCGATCATGTCGAAGGTGAGTGCGCGGCGCTGGTAGGGCTGCTGGTAGAAAAAATCCAGCGCGGCAATTTCGTCCTTGTGCTGTTTGATGTAGTCCGCAAAGGTCTGGATCACGGCCTTGGCCTGCGTTTCGGCTTGCTCGCTAAAACCGCTGAAGGTGATCTGATCGAGATTGATGTGGTCGATGAGCTGCTCGCGCTCGCGGCGGGCATTTTCGATTTCATCGCGCAGATCGGGTTGATCAAAGGGCGCGCAGGCAGCGGCCACACGCTCGGCACGGGCGGCATTGATCTCGTCCGGTAGCAGGGTATCTTCCGTGCGGGTGATGCCTTTGGCGCAGGCGTTAGCCAGGGCGGTTTGCACGATGGCATCGGGGTCGAGCGCCGCGATCAAGGATTTGCCGAGTTCTTGTATCGAAATGCCGCCGCTGGCTTTTTCGATGCGCCCTTGCGCCTTGTCGTCCAGTTGTTTGGCCAGCCGCACCAGGCGATTGGCCAGCGAAAGCACGGTGTCGTCATCGCGACTGCCCATCGCCACGCCTTGCAGCAAATCTTTCAGTGCTACGCCGGGCTTTTTTTCCAGTGGGCGGCTTTCAGTCTTGAGGCTTTTTTCCACGCCCACGGCGTCGATCAGCACGAAGCGCGTCTTGGCACCGTCGGCAGAGTTGCTGACGCGCTTGAGGCTGTCGCCATCCAGGCTGCGCACGCCACGGCCCTTCATCTGCTCGTAGTAGCCGCGCGAGCGCACATCGCGCATGAAGAGCAGCACCTCCAGGGGCTTGACGTCGGTGCCGGTGGCGATCATGTCCACGGTGACGGCGATGCGTGGGTGGTAGTCGTTACGAAAGCTGCTCAAGATGCTGTCGGCGTCTTCTTCGGCGCGGTAGGTGACCTTTTTGCAGAAGGCGTTGCCCTGCCCGTACACCTCGCGCACGATGTGGATGATGTCGTCGGCGTGGCTGTCGGTCTTGGCAAAGATCAGGATCTTGGGCGTTTCCTTGCGCGCCGGGAAGATCTGCGTTTCCACGGCGGTTTTCATGGCCTGGATCACCTGCCGGATCTGGCTCAGGTTGACGACGGATTTGTCCAGCTCTTTGCCGGTGTAGGCGGTGTCTTCCTCGGTTTCGCCCCAGCGTTTTTTGCGCGTGGCGCGGTCGCGGTGATCCACCCATTCTTTGGCCTTCAACTCGGCGCCTTTCTGGGTGATTTCGGTTTCGATTTCAAATACGTCATAGCCGACGTTGACGCCATCGGCCACCGATTGCTCGTAGGTGTATTCGGCGACGATGTTTTCATTGAAGAAACCGAAGGTGCGTTTGTCCGGCGTTGCGGTTAAACCAATCAGAAAGGCATCGAAGTAATCGAGCACCTGTTTCCACAGGTTATAAATGCTGCGATGGCATTCGTCGATGATGATGAAGTCGAAAGTTTCCACCGGCACAGCCGGGTTGTAACGCACCAGCTTTTCCTGCCTGGTGGTTTGCTGTACCTCATTGAGCGAGACATCCTCAGCCGATTCATCAATCGGCTCACCGGAGAGGATGGAGTACATACGTTGGATGGTGCTGATGCACACCTGCGCATGCGGATCGATGTTGGGCGAGGCCAGCCGCTGCACGTTGTACAGCTCAGTGAACTTGCGGCCATCGTCCGGTGGTGTGTAGGCCATGAATTCCTGATGCGCCTGTTTGCCGAGGTTGCGGGTGTCAACCAGGAATAGGATACGTTTGGCACCGCCGAACTTGAGCAGGCGGTAGACCGAGGTGATGGCGGTGAAGGTTTTTCCTGCACCGGTGGCCATGTGGATCAGGGCACGCGGCTTGTTGTGCGCCAAGGATTTTTCCAGCCCGGTGACGGCGTTGATCTGGCAATTGCGCAGGTTGCGTTCGGGCAAGGCGGGCATGTGCTCTGCCAAACGACGCCGCAGGGTTTCAGTTTGCGCCAGCCATGCCGCCAGTGTTTCAGGCTTGAAGAAGTGGAAGATTTCGCGCGAACGCGGCGCAGGGTCAGCGTTATCGGTGAAGCGGACAATCTGGCCGGTGGCTTCGAACAGAAAACGCAGCGGTGTGTTGTCCTTGCGCCATTTGAGATTGGCATTGGCGTAACGCTCGGTCTGGCTTTCGATCGTAGTGATGTTTTCACCCGCGCTGTCTTTCTTGGCTTCGATGACGCCAATGGCATTGCGGTTGACGAACAGCAGGTAATCTGCCGGGCCGGTGTCGGTCGGGTATTCGCGCACGGCGACGCCAACCGCTGCACCGAGGTTGAGCTGCTTCATGTCCTGAATGATCCAGCCGGCCTGTTCGAGCTTTAGATCGATCTGCTGGCGTGCCCTGGTTTCAGGCGTCATGAATATTCCTTTTGATGAATGGCCTGCAAATGCATCTGCTATACAACCAGTGCTGGTTCTTTACATATCCCCGCCATAACCCACGGCTACTCCGTGTAACCAGACAAACCGGAATATCCGAGAAGATCCGGATTCATAGCTCCAGCTTCATGACCAGCGCATCTTCGCGCCCGCACATGGCCGGGTAGTAACCTTTGCGCACAGCGATCTGCTGAAACCCGAGCCGCCGGTACAAACTGGCTGCGCCGGTATTGGATTCGCGCACGTCCAGCAGCACGGATTCCGCTTGGTGTTCGCGTGAAAGTGCGATCAGGTGACGCAGCATTTTTTCTCCCAGCCCTTGTCCCTGCCAGGCATGACCCACGCCCACTGTCAGCACATGCGCCTCACCCGGCCCGATCATGAGGATGCCGTAACCCATCACGATATCCGCATCCGGTTGCGTGTCTGCTTCGCTGTGCGGTTGCACCAGCACGCGGCAGTGGTAGCCCGCCTTGATGGAATCGCTGAAATTGATGAGTGACCACGGGAACAGAAATATCTCGTGTTCGATGCAGATGATCTGCTCCAGATCCTCGAAACGCATTTCACGGATGTCGGCCTGAATGGAAGGTGAACCGGTCATCGCTCGCTTTCCTTCAGTGCCACCTTGTTGCGGATGTATATAGGCAGCGCTTCTTCTGCCATTTTGCCCTCGCCATTGGCGAACCTTATCGCTGCCATTTGCACCATTTCACGCGCATGGGGATAACAGCCGGGGATATTTTGCTGCAGATGCGCGCCATATCTTTCTGATAAAACCGTCTGATACAGATCAAAGCCGCTACCGCATCCGGTCCAGTCGTTCCCGGTTACGAGCGGCGCGGATTCCGGCCGGCATAGCAACGGCGCATGCACGGTAGACCAGCCGGTTACGGTTTTTTCATAAGCGGCGAAATAGAGTTCTCCCATGCGGGCATCCAGCGCAGCCAGCACGCGGGGTGTATTCACCTGCTGCGCCAGTGCTTCCAGTGTGCTGATGCCGATAACCGGCACATCGTTTGCAAAGGCCAGCCCCTGGGCGATGCCGCAGGCAATGCGCAATCCAGTGAACGAACCTGGCCCGGCACCAAAAGCAATGCAGTCAATCCGGTTCAGGCTGATTCCGGCTTCGTCCAGCAGCGTTTGCAGCATGGGCAGCAGCAATTCGGAATGGCGTTGCCCCGCCAGCACTTCCTTGCTGATGAGCTCACCATTGCGCCACAACGCAAGGGAACAGTATTCGGTGGAGGTATCAAACGCAATGAGGTTCATGAATATCCGGCGGTGTAAGCGCCCAGTCAGCAAGGGATTGATAGGATGAACCCTGTCGGGTTGGGCTGGATTGCACCAGCGACCAGTGTGTTGCCTGCCAGGTGATGGGTGCGATCATCTCCGGCCACAGCATCTGCCGGGGTTCCCGGCTGGCATCGCGCACCAGCGTGACATGCGGCACAAACCGGATGGTGTCGTAACCTACGCCGGCGGCGTCAAGCTGGTCACGCACCGCTTGCGCCAGCAAAGACAGTTCACTGCAGGGCTGCGATACCCCGGCAGCAATGATCTTGCCTTTGCCCCAGCAATGCAGTTTATCCAGCAGCAATTCGAATGAGGCACACTGAACGCGCGCGCCTACCTCGCGCAGCACCGGAATCACACTGCTATCCACTTCGCCGATGAATACCAGCGTCAGATGCAGTTGTTCCGGACGGATACACCGGCCCGCATATTGATCCGCCAGATGTTTTGCCAGCCGGGCCAACTGTTTGCGTGTCCTGTCCTGCGGTTGTTGGCTTACTTGCAGCGCGTGCGGCCACAGTGCAAAAAACAGCCTGGCAGTGGGTGTGGCGCCAGTCATGGTAGTTATACTTCGTCCCTGCTTTCGATCAGGCAAACGACTTCTGCCTCGATCCCTTCGCCCCGCCCGATCGGGCCAAGTTTTTCAGCCGTTTTGGCCTTGATGTTGATATCTCCGGCAGCAATGGCGAGATCCTGCGCGATGTTGGCGATCATCCTCGGGATATGCGGTGCCATTTTGGGCGCCTGCGCGATGATGGTGGCATCGATATTCACCACGCGATAGCCTGCTTCCGTCAGCAACCGGTGTACCTCGCGCACCAGCTTGCGGCTGTCGATCCCCTTGTAACGTGGATCGGTATCGGAAAAATGCCGGCCAATATCACCCAGCGCAGCCGCACCCAGCAACGCATCGCACAAGGCATGCAGCAGCACATCCGCGTCCGAATGGCCAAGCAATCCTTTTTCATACGGAATGGTAACGCCGCCGATAATAAGGTCGCGCCCGGCGGCCAATTGGTGAATATCAAACCCCTGCCCAATTCTGATTTTTTTCATGGTAACTGGATTATTTGTTTTGAAATGCGTGGCCTGTCCGGCGACGGGTGACATTGCCTGTTACAACAATTCTCCACCCGCACTGCAACAGTGCATTAAGGATTGTTCAGTGCTTCTATCAGATCAACAAATCTGCAAGTTTTCCGCCTGCTTCAAGATACGCCTTGATCCATCCGGGTTGGCGACCCCGTCCAGACCAGGTTTGATTACCTTTCTTGTACACGGGAGGATAAATTGGTTTTTTCTGTTTTTCACTAAACCCCAAATCTTTTTCGGTGATGCCATATAACTGGATTTTGGCTTTAATATCTGCAATCACCTCGGCCAATTCCTTTGCACGGATTTCACCTGCCTGCTTTTGCAATTTGCAGATTTCTTCCTGAATCTCGATATATGTCAAGTTTTTCATCGTGGATGTCTATCCCTAAAAATATGTGTTTTTATTGATGTTATGGAACCTCTGAAAAACTACCTGCGTTGTTATTTCTGCGTTAAAAATCGGCATCAAAATGCTCATTTATTACGTATAAGCTCCGCTTTCTCTCCGGTTTTTGCCTTGAACTGGCTGCCTCGCTAACGTTTTTCAGAGGTTCTCTTATCAGTGTTGAATACGCGGCGCACCCGGTTTTATATATTGCAGAATTATCCATTCTTTCGTTGCCATCATTTCTGCCCATTCTGCTGAAACGAAATGTGCAATTATTGTATTAATCTTCCTGTCCGGAAAAAATAAAAATCTACTGTCGCCGCCTCAATCCTGTTTCTGTTCCAATAAATAATCCCGTAGTACCACGGCCTGGTTATATTCCTGGTCATGGGCGCCATAAACCAGTGTTAGCCGCCCTTCAGCTGCCTTTTGCAACAATTGCCGCACGTCAGGGTAAGCAGAGAGTTCTGCGCGGTAACGCTGCTGGAATTCTGCCCATTTTGCATGGTCATGATTGAACCATTTGCGTAGCCCGGTGCTGGGGGCAATTTCCTTCAGCCACAGTTCGCAGGCTACCTGTTCCTTTGTCCGTCCGCGCGGCCAGAGCCGATCCACCAGCACACGGCAACCATCGGCCGGATCAGCTGGTTCGTAAGCTCGCTTGATTTGAATGTCCATGATGGTAAAAACCTCGTATGCTTTGAAAGATTATGCATTGCGTTATCAACTATACAATACCCGGTATGAGCCTTACACCTGTTCTGGAATTACACAATCTCGGCAAAACCTACGCTAACCGGCAAGTGTTGTCCGGCTTGTCCCACTCTTTTGCAGCTGGGGAATATGTGGCGATCATGGGTGATTCCGGCGTGGGCAAATCAACTCTGCTGAATCTGATCGCCGGGCTGGACAGCCCTGATAGCGGAGAAATCCGGATTGAAGGCGAACATCTGTCGGCGGAAGATGAAGCGGCCACCCGCCTGCGGCGCAAGTATCTGGGATTCATTTTTCAGGCATTTCATGTGCTGCCGCAACTGACCCTGTTGCAAAATGTTTCGCTGCCGCTATTGCTCAATCAGTTGCCACTGGATCGCGCACCAGCCATGCTGGCTGCGGTGGGATTGCAAGGCCGGGAGCAGGATTTTCCGCATCAGTTATCCGGCGGAGAATTGCAGCGCGTAGCGGTGGCGCGTGCGCTGGTGCATCGTCCCCGCCTGATTCTGGCAGATGAGCCAACCGGCAATCTCGATCAGGATACCGCCCGCGAAATCCTGCACCTGATCCGCGACGAGATCAAGGCCAATGGCGCTTCGGCCATTATCGTCACGCATTCACGCGCGGCAGCAGAAACAGCAGACAAAATCCTGATCATGGATAGACACAGCCTTACTCCGGCATCATCGGAAAACCGGACATGACCCCGCCCCTGCTTACCCGCTGGCTATTATTGGGTGAATGGCGCTCGCATCGCCTGCAATCGGTCGTCGCAGTGCTGGCGATCACGCTTGGCGTGGCGTTGGGATTTACCATTCACCTCATCAACACGGCGGCTGTGAGCGAATTTTCTGCCGCCACCCGCAGCCTTTCCGGTAAATCCGATCTGACGGTACGCGCTACCCGCTATACCTTCGATGAATTGCTCTATCCGCGTCTTGCCCGGTATGCCGGTGTGGCACAAGCCAGTCCCATTCTGGAAATCACTGCCGGAGTGCCTGCCAAGGCTAAAACCATGCATAACCCTGTTTTTAAAATTCTGGGGATGGATGGATTTCGTGCCATCACGATGACACCGGATCTGCTGGGTGTGCCAGCAGAAGGCAAACCCATGGACACGCTGGCGGATGATGCAATTTTCTTGTCTCCGGCGGCGATGGAATGGCTATCGGTCAAACAGGGCGATACCATCGAAGTCAGTACCGGGGCAAAACGGGTGCAATTGCGTGTGGCTGGCGGACTGGCCCGGGCACATCCCGGCCAGCGTATTGGCGTGATGGATATTGGTGCGGCACAGTGGCGTTTCGATCAGCCTGGCCAGCTCTCGCGCATCGAGCTGAAACTGCAACCGGGAATTGATCCCGCTGCCTTCCGTGCCGCATTGGGCGAAGCGCTCGGTCCATCTTATCTGTTGACGGAAAGCGAGGATGACGATGCACGCATCCACACCATGTCGCGCGCCTACCGTATCAACCTGAACATTCTGGCGCTGGTGGCCTTGTTTACCGGTGCATTCCTGATTTTTTCCGGCCAGGTACTCTCCACCATCCGGCGGCGCTCTCAACTGGCTTTGCTGCGCGTGCTGGGCATGAGCCGCCGCCAGATTTTGCGCCAGCTGCTGCTGGAAAGCGCACTGCTGGGTGTGCTGGGTTCACTGCTGGGATTGGGGCTGGGATATCTGCTGGCGGCAGCTGCACTACATTTTCTGGGTGCCGATCTGGGTGCCGGTTTCTTTCCCGGTGTGGCGCCGCGCCTGCACCTCGATCCACTGGCGGCAGTGCTGTATTTTCTACTGGGAACGGGGATTACCATCCTCGGGGGATTGGTGCCTGCGTGGGAAGCAGCCCGCACACACCCTGCGCCCGCACTCAAATCCGGTAGCGAATACACGATGCTGACAGCCTTGCGCGTTCCCCGTCTGGCGGCAGTTTGTCTGCTGATGGGCCTTGTCTTTACCGCGTTGCCACCGGTCAATGATCTGCCGATATTCGGCTATCTTGCCATTGTATTGCTGCTGATCGGCAGCATTGCCGCACTGCCCTATTTATGTGGCCTGTTTTTCGCGATGCTGTCGCGCCTGTCCAATCCCGATCAAACGGGGGCTCTGGTTACGCTGGCCACAACCCGCTTATCCAATGCCTCCGGTCTGGCGGCAATCGCGCTCGGCGGTGTACTGGTGAGTTTCAGCCTGATGGTGGCCATGGCGATCATGGTGGCCAGTTTCCGCATATCGCTGGATGACTGGCTGGGGCAAGTGCTGCCAGCCGATGTTTACCTGCATTCCACCATCCATCAGGATATACGCGGGTTTACACTGGAGGAACAGCAGGCCATGGCCAGTCGCAACGGGGTTGCGCGCGTGGATTTCATCCGCTCGGTTCCAGTCACACTTGATCTGGCCAAACCGGCCATCACTCTGCTGGCGCGGCCGGTTGCCCTGGATAATCCCGGCCTGATCCTGCCGCTGACCGGAGCAGCCCTGCCGTCTGGCGATATTCCACCTGGCACCATCCCAATCTGGATTTCGGAGGCCATGGTCGATTTGTATGGTTTCAGGACCGGCGACCGGATCACGCTGCCATTTGCCGATTCCACACAAATATTTATCGTTGTCGGCATCTGGCGGGATTACGGGCGGATATTCGGAGCCATGCAAATGCAGCTGTCCGATTACCGCCGGCTGACCGGGGATGATCATGCCAGCGATGCAGCACTGTGGCTTCATCCCGGAACGGCATTCGATACGGTTGCAACTGCGCTGAAAGCCCTGCCCTTTGGAGAAACGCTGGAAATCATGGAAACCGGCCGGGTGCGGGCGGCGGCGCTCAGGCAGTTTGATCGCAGTTTTGCTGTGACCTACCTGCTGGAGCTGGTGGCTATCGGCGTGGGGTTGATGGGCGTCGCTGCCAGTTTTTCAGCACAGACACTGACGCGCATCCGGGAATTTGGCATGCTGCGGCATATTGGCCTCAGCAAGCGGCAAATCTACCGCATGCTGACACTGGAAGGCAGTTTGCTGGGTGGATTCGGCATTCTGGCCGGTTTCCTGCTGGGCACTGGTATCAGCCTGATTCTGGTTTTTATTGTCAACCCGCAATCATTTCACTGGACGATGCAGCTGCATCTGCCATGGACATGGCTGGGCGTGATGGCGCTGGCGGTGCTGGCTGCTGCCGCACTGACGGCATTCCTGGCCAGCCGCCGCGCGGTATCCGGCGATGTGATCCGTGCGGTAAGGGAGGATTGGTAATGCGTTATTTCTGGATATTGCTCGGCTGGCTGATCCTGCAGGGCAGTCTGTTTTCTGCACCGCCCCAATTCGCGCCCGTTCTGCCCGGCAAAATCCTGGATTTTCCACAGGATGCCGGCGCCCATCCCGATTACCGGATTGAATGGTGGTATGTAACCGGCTGGCTGGAGACCCCAGCTGGCAAACCACTCGGTTTTCAGATCACTTTTTTTCGTGTGGCCACCCAGGCCGATCAGGATAATCCCAGCCATTTTGCACCGAAGCAGCTGATTGTCGCGCATGCGGCGTTGTCCGATCCGGCCATCGGCAAGCTGCAGCATGATCAGAAAGTTGTCCGCGAGGGATTTGATCTGGCGTATGCCCGCACTGGCGATACCGATGTCAGGCTGGATGACTGGTTTTTGGTACGCGAGGCTGATGGCCGCTACCATACCCAGATCGAGGCAGAGGATTTTACTCTGGCGTTTAGCCTGACACCGTCACAACCTCTGATGTTGCAGGGTGAAAATGGATTTTCCCGCAAAGGCCCGAGAATGGAACAAGCCAGTTATTACTACAGCGAACCGCATTTACAGGTCAATGGCACAATCAGCCGCCAGGGAAAGACCATGCCTGTCACCGGCTCTGCCTGGCTCGATCGTGAATGGTCAAGCGAGTATCTTGATCCGGATGCAGCAGGCTGGGACTGGATCAGCTCAAGTCTCGATGATGGCTCCGCCCTGATGGCGTTTCAGATACGCGGAAAGGATGGCGGTACAATCTGGGCCCATGCCGTATTGCGCGATGCCTCCGGCCAGATCCGGACATTTGCGCCAGATCAGGTCAGTTTTCATCCTGAGCGCACCTGGCATTCCACGCGCACACAGGCGGATTATCCGGTGGCTACCCGTATCCGGACAGGCGAAACCGAGTGGCAGATCACGCCGCTGATGGATGATCAAGAACTGGATTCCCGCAGATCCAGTGGCGCTGTTTACTGGGAAGGTGCCGTCACCCTCACACGCGATGGCAAACCAGCTGGGCGGGGTTATATGGAACTGACCGGCTATGTGAAGCCGTTATCGATGTGAGGCGGTTAAATTACCTGAAACAGGTAAAATCTCGCGTTCTGCTGAGGAAGGGATTAACAACATGAATCCGGAAAAGAAACAGGAATTATTTGACAGAGAGCTGGATGTGCGCGGGCTGCTCTGTCCATTACCCATTCTGCGCACGAAAAAATCCCTGTCTGAAATGGCGCGCGGAGAAATACTCAAGATTCTGGCCACCGACCCCGGAGCCGTGATCGATTTCCGGGTATTCGCCGATCAGACCGGGCATGAACTGCTGTCCTCATCCGAATCCACGGGTGAATTCCTGTTTTATCTGAAGAAAAGATGATCACAGAAAAAATGAGGCAGATGCGCACTCATCGTTATCCATCAACTTTTAGGAACAGGACAAGACAATGGGACTTCTGATTGACGGAGAGTGGCACGACCAGTGGTACACCACCCAGAACGGAGAATTTGTGCGTGAAAATGCCCAGTATCGCAACTGGGTCACGCGCGATGGTCAACCCGGCCCTACGGGAGAGGGAGGGTTTGCCGCCGAGACAGGCCGCTACCACCTGTTTGTATCGCTGGCTTGCCCATGGGCACACCGCACGCTGATTTTTCGCCGCCTGAAAGAACTGGAAACCCACATCGGTGTGACTATTGTTGATCCCAGAATGCTGAAGCACGGCTGGACATTCAGCGAAGTTTCTCGCGACAACCCTGTGCCTGGAATCTGTCATTTGCACCAGCTCTATACCCATATCAAACCGGATTACACCGGCCGTGTCACTGTGCCAGTATTATGGGATAAACAGCGCCACACGATTGTCAGCAATGAATCTGCTGAAATTATCCGTATGTTTAACAGTGCATTCGACCACATCACCGGCAATAATCTGGATTTCTATCCGGAAACCCTGCACAGTGAAATTAACGCAATCAACGAAGCGGTCTACCGGGATTTCAACAACGGCGTTTACAAAGCCGGGTTTGCCACCGACCAGTTGATTTATGAAAAGGCTTACGATTGCGTTTTTGCCATGCTGGACAAACTTGAAAACACGCTGGCAACACAACGTTATCTGGTGGGTGATCGATTAACGGAAGCTGACTGGCGGCTGTTTACCACGATGATCCGTTTTGATGCCGTGTATTACAGTCACTTCAAGCTCAACAGACAGCGCATCGAGGATTATCCAAATCTGTCCAACTATCTGCGGGCACTGTTTCAGCAGCCTGGCATCGCTGATACCGTCAATTTTGCGCATATCAAAACGCATTACTACTACAGCCATACAACCATCAATCCAACGCAGATTGTTCCGAAAGGACCGGAGATCGATTACACCCGGCCACACAACCGGGGATAGATCACACCGCTTTTGCAAAAGGAATTACCTGCCCCTCTCAAAGCGCAGAATTACACCAAGCCCACCTTCCGGGTTGTTTTCAATCTGCATTTCGCCATCATAGACTTGCATGATGTCACGCACGATGGCAAGTCCAATGCCATGGCCGGGAGTGGATTGATCGGCGCGCACACCCCGTTCCAGGATCCGGATTATTTCATGCTGCGAAATGCCGGGGCCATCGTCCCGGACACGAATCACGACCTGATTTTTCTGGTAACCGGCAGATAAATGAATGTGGTGGCGGCACCATTTGAAGGCGTTATCAATCAGATTGCCAAGCAGTTCCATCAAATCACCTTCATCGATCCGCAAGCCAAGATCATCCGCGATGTCCACTGCTATTTCCGGTTTTTTGTCGCGATAGGCTTTGGTGATGGTATGAACGATTCTATCCGCCAGCGGGCGCAACAGGATGAACCCCATGCCCGGAGAACTGCCAGCAGTGGCAGCACGGCGTAGCTGATACTGAATGGTGTTATCCATGCGCTCGATTTGCTCTTGGATGGTCTTCTGCCGGGCAGTTTCATCGCTTTCACCATGAATCGCCCCTTGCAGCACGGCAAGTGGTGTTTTCAGACTATGCGCCAGATCAGCCAGCCCGTTGCGGTAACGCCTCTGTTGCTTATGCTCGTGTGCAATCAGGGAATTAATGCTGTCAGTCAGCAACCTGAGTTCCCTGGGATAAACGCCCTTCAAGCTTTCCTGCTGGCCGGATTCAATGGCGGCCAGTTCAACCGAAACCTGGCGCATGGGCAACAATCCCCAGCGCAATGCCAGCATTTGCGCAGCCAGCAGGAAAATGACCATAACACCCAGCCAGCCCCACAAATCCTCACGATAACGTTCGATTTGTGCATCCAGCAACACAGTATCGGTGATCACATTGAAAGTCAGAGGGTAGTCGCCGGATGGCGTTTCCCAGGCAACGCTATAACGATAGATAAAATGTGGCGCATTATTGATCGTGATTTGCTCGAACTCCTTTTTGCCCTGTTCCGGCAAAGCAAGCGCGGGGATGGTTTTGTTGAGTGATGAAACGGAGCGCCAGAGGATTGTATTGGAGCGCCCGACAATGAAACCATAGGTGTCCGAGTTGAGATGGCCGAATTCGGCATCATGCTGATTAGTCGTGACATCCAGCCTGCCACTACCTTCTACTTCAGTATCGCCCATGAGCATTAACAGTTTCGCAAATAGCCGATCCTTTACACCCATGCGCGCACTATCGTAGAAAGCGCGATCCAGTGTGACGGCAATACCTGCGATAAACACCAGCAGCACCAGCGTGGCACTGAGCAGGACACGCCGGTTAAGCGACATCATTCCGGCTTGTTGCATTCCAGGGTGAAGCGGTAACCACGTCCGCGCATGGTTTCAATCGGCTTTAATGTGCCGTCCGGATCGAGCTTGCGCCGTAACCTACCGATCATGACTTCGAGCACATTGCTATCGCGATCTTCATCATGCGGATAGAGGGAATCCGCGAGCGATTCCTTGGAAAGCACTTCTCCCCGGTGGCGCACCAATTCTTCCAGCAGGCGATATTCAAATGAGGTTAATTCGATGCTGACACCATCAAGGCTGACGGTTTGCGCGGTGACATCCACTGAAAGCGGGCCACATTTCAGCAAGGTTTGCGGTATTCCGGTAGCGCGGCGTAACAATGCTCTGACTCTGGCCTGCAGTTCTTCCATTTGAAACGGTTTGGTCAGGTAATCATCCGCTCCCATTTCCAGCCCCTGCACCTTGTCTTGCCAACTGCTGCGCGCGGTCAAAATCAGAATCGGCATCAGACTGCCACACTCCCGCAGCGCCCGGGTGATTTCCAGCCCGGATTTGCCCGGCAGGCCAATGTCGATAATGGCAGCATCAAACCGGTATTCCATGGCGAAAAACAATCCCTCATCACCATTGTTGCTGGTTACCACGATGTAACCGGCCGCTTCCAGTTGCTGACAAATCTGATTCTGCAGGTGGAATTCATCTTCAACTACCAGGATGCGCATTCAGATCCCCTGCTATTACGCGAGATGATAGGTTTGAATCATGAGATAAGGCGAGAAGCTCAATGGGCCGAAACTACCGAACCATCCAGCGCATTGATCAGAACCGTATGGATTGATCCCTGATCACTGAGGATTTTGATGCGATAGAGGCGATCTGCCTGGCTGATTGCCAGCACACGCCCCCTGAAATGCTGTTGCGCTATAGCGATTGCACGCTGTTCTGAAATGCCGCCGGCCGGATTTTCCGCCTTGTTGCGTTCACTGGCGGCGTTATGCCGACCGGCTGCAGTATCCGTTATGGCAGCAATCACACACAACATCACCAGTAACGCTTGCTGCCACTTGTTTATCACACCCCACCCTTGGACACCGAAAGTTGAAATCAAACGGGGAAAGGATTGGCTGCCGATCCATAATCAACCCGTTTTTAACTTCAGTAACGTAACATAAAATCTACATTGCCGGTATTGATGCCCATCATCACCCGGGGAGGCGGCGCCATATAAACCGGTGCAGGTGCGATATAAACCGGGGGAGGCGGAGCAACATAAACCGGAGCAGGCTGATAGTAGCCATACTGCGGCTGAATGTAGGCTGGAGATTGATTATAGATTTGAACGTATCCTCTGGAATGGCGGTGGTGGTCATGATGATCATGGTGATGATGATGCCGGTGGCCATGATCATGATCATGGCCACCTCTGCCTGCCTGGGCCAAGGAAGGTGCAGCCAGGTTGACAGCCAAAAATGTGATCAATGCCAAACCGGTCAAATTTCTTGTTGTTGTGTTCACGTTGTTTCTCCTTGGTACTTAAGCCATCAGGCCGATTCCTGATGGCAGGAATTTACGACACTTTATCTGAACAAAAACTGAATGGAAAAAATTTGATGACATTCAGCCAAATTCCATTCACCCGCAAGCCCTCACCCACCGGTTTCATGTAGATCAGGCAACCTGTTATTACTGGTAATTGTAATGCCAGCAACCGACAACCCATGCCTGGCAAGCATCTCCGGCATCAAGAGTTAAGCATAACTCATGCCAACAATATGAGATTGAACTTTAATAAATTTACATACTCGTATAAATGCCTGTATAAAAACAGGTTTTTTATTGACATTCAACAGAGGAAAACAATGCCATGAAAGATTTTGAATCCGGCAATTGCACGAGATTGATGCGTTTCATTGTCATTTCCACGGCAACCCGGAACTGCCCAAAATCGGATTTCACTTTGAAACCCGACTGGTAACTTACTTTTTCCAATTTACGGATTTCTGCGGAAATTCCGTTTCTTTTGCAAGAAGGAGCGGTTTTTATGGCTACAAGCATATTGAAGGACAAGACAGTACAGCAAGTCTCTGATAAACCAATGTACGACAAGTCGGAGTGGTTTGATGCCAAGTACTACAAATATGGTCTGCTACCCATACTGGGGATGGCTGTATTCTGGGTCTGGTATCAGCGCATGTTCGCCTATTCCCACGGCATGGATTCGATGGAGCCGGCTTTTGATGAGATCTGGATGGGTCTGTGGCGTGTCCAGATGGTAGTGTTGCCCACTGCAGCATTACTAGTCTGGGGTTGGGTATGGAAAACCCGGAGCACAGCAGAACAACTTGCCAGTCTGACCCCCAAACAGGAAATAAAGCGTTATTTTTATTTTCTTATGTGGCTTGGAGTTTATATGTTTGCCGTTTACTGGGGATCAAGCTTCTTTACCGAGCAAGATGCTTCATGGCACCAGGTGATTATCAGGGATACCAGCTTTACACCCAGCCATATTCCTCTGTTTTATGGCTCATTCCCGGTATATATCATCGTGGGCGTAGGCATGATTCTTTACGCACACACCCGGCTGCCGCTGTATAACAAAGGCACTTCGTTTCCACTGCTATTGACCGTGGCAGGGCCTTTGATGAGTCTGCCCAACGTTGGCCTGAATGAATGGGGTCACGCCTTCTGGTTTATGGAAGAGCTCTTCAGCGCACCGTTGCACTGGGGATTCGTTGTCCTGGCGTGGGCAGCCCTGTTTCAGGGAGGACTCGCTGTACAGGTGATAACACGGTATTCCAATCTGGTTGATGTTGAATGGAACAAGCAGGACAGGGCCATTCTGGATAACGTTGTCACATCGCCGTAACCAGGCAAAATTCCGGTTCTCTCTGATTGATCAGGGGAGCCGGACAGCTTGCTTTCCCTGATTATCAGAACAAAACAAAATTCTGCCGCCTGGTTTGTATGCATCTGACACAACAAATACCGGGAATGGCTGATTTTTAGCGTTCCTCGGCACTGGCCGGATAATCAGAATTATCTGCTCAACCGCTTATCGGCTGTAAATACAAATACGCTGCCGATAACTATCGCTTCAGGCGGATCTTATGAACGCCGGGGTTCGGGATGGAATCAGCAACCTCCTACATCTCTTTGCTGATTACATACCGAATCCCTTTCCTGTGACTGTCCTGATTGTCAGCAGGCTGCCCGTCCGATACCAGGCTGGCTGATACAGACGGGCTTGAAGAGAATCCGGGCAGAATATAGCCCGGTCAATTTACTGTTTGCTGGTGAGTGAACCCAGGAAAGCTTTTACATCTTCGGTGAATCCGGGACCAACGTCACGACCCAGCTGATGTTTGGCCATTTTCCTGATAGCTTCATCCAGTGTGGCAACGGAACCATCATGGAAATACGGGCCGGTTTTGGTGATGTTTCTCAGGCTGGGCACCTTGAATACCTTTTTATCCGTTTCCACCTCGGTAACATTGAATCTGCCAAGATCATCGGTTTCATATACTTCAACCTGGCCGATTCTCTTGAACGAATTGCCGCCGATAGCTACACCGTTATGACAGTTGGCGCATCCCATGTGTACAAATTTTTGCAGACCGCGCTTTTCGGCATCATTCAAGGCATTTTCATCGCCCCTGAGAAAATCATCGAAACGCGACGGAGTAATGAGTGTGCGCTCGAAAGCACCAATTGCTATGCCCACATTTTTGTATTGAACCGGATCTTCCTCACCTTTGAATGCCTCGGCAAACAAGGGCCGATATTCATCAATCTTTTTCAGTTTACTGACCACGGCTTCTTGACTGGGCATACCCATTTCGATCGGGTTCAGGATGGGGCCGAGTGCCTGTCGTTCGACATCCTTGGCACGACCATCCCAGAACTGGGCGATATGCAGCGCTGCGTTGAATGTGGTGGGTGAATTTCTACCCCCACGTTTGCCATCATGCCCCGGTGAAGTTGGCTGGTTATCCACACCAAAGTTATCCAGCTGATGGCAGGAATTACAGGAAATCGTATCGTTGATTGAAAGCCGTGGATCGAGATACAGTTTTTTTCCAAGTGCAATCAGGGCTGCATTCTTTTTTTCATCAATGATGGAAGCTGGAAGCGGCTCGAAAAAATGTTCCAGCGTAGCTTTATCCAGCGCATGGTGCCCTCCTCCATGCATCATGCCGCCCATTTCACCCATGTGACCCATACCATGATGATCGCCACCATGCATGTCACCATGCTGTTCATGTCCGCTTTGCGCATAACTATAGGTACTGACCATCAAGGCCAGAAACAGGAATGTTTTTTTCATAAAATCTCCCAAAATTTGATAAATGCCCTTATCCCGGATAAGTATTCTGGATTGCACTCATTGCGGGTCATTCAAGGGCGGGTTATGAATAGTTGATTAAAGCAGGAAATGAGTATTTCACAAGGGGAGAGATTATTCAAACGCGCTGCTTGTGATTTCGCGCAGGAATTTCGTAATCAGTTTGTCAGCCAGAAGCAGAATATGGATAAGCTGACAAATCCATACAATAAAAATATCAATATTTAGCGGGATAACATTGATTGCACCATAAAAAAAGCCTGTACGAGCATTTCGTACAGGCTTGAAGGGAGGCCAGTTCTATATGGCCACAGGGTTTACCGGTTACAAAAAATCATTAAAAGTTGCAGGGTATGACACACGACTACCTGGATCGTTCAATCAAGCTACACTCCTTCAGAATTGTTACCAGAATGAATCATGGTTCCATGCTACATCGAACATAATCCAGCCATTCTCGAGAAGAAACAGGAATTGGCCTGCTATATCGCGGTTATGTCAGATCAGAAATCTTCCGTTACCGGATGAAAATTATTACCTGACAGGCAGGATTTTTTCCGCCAGGGCAGAGCTGCCAATGACTGGCACGGATGATTAACCTGGTGACGCGATAATGACAACAGTGCTACTGGAGCAGGTATTTGCCGAATGTCACTTTGCAGTAAACATTGTTTGGAAGAGCCGGGAGATAACGGTTATCCCCCGGATAAATCAGGCTTGATAGCGGCCAGGAAACCGCTGATCAATTACTTTTTGTGGTACCCCAGCACCACTTCCACCTCATTCTTCGAGCCCAGAATTACCGGCACACGCTGGTGCAGGTCCTGTGGCACGATATCCAGAATGCGTTCATAGCCGGTAGTGGATAACCCACCTGCCTGCTCGACGATAAAGCTCATTGGATTGGCTTCATACATCAAACGCAATCTGCCTGGCTTGGAAAGATCCTTGGTATCGCGCGGGTACATGAAAATACCACCACGGGTCAGAATACGATGCACTTCCGCCACCATGGAAGCTACCCAGCGCATATTGAAATCACGTCCGCGCGGCCCGGTGCTGCCGGCCTGGCACTCTGCCACATAACGCTGTACTGGCGGTTCCCAGAAACGCTGGTTGGATGCATTGATGGCAAATTCCCGGGTATCAACGGGAATTTTCATATTGGGATGCGTCAGTACAAATTCACCGATATCACGATCCAGCGTAAAGCCATTGACGCCATGACCGGTGGTCAGCACCAGCATGGTAGATGAGCCATATAACGCATAGCCGGCACACACCTGTTTGGTACCCGGCTGGAAAAAATCTTCCTTGCTGGCAGCCCGGCTTGGCACAGGTGAGCGCAGAATGGAAAAAATCGTCCCGACAGAGATATTGAGATCCACATTGCTGGAGCCATCCAGCGGATCAAACACCAGCAGATATTTGCCCAGCGGATTGGGTGAAGGAATCGAATAAACATCATCCATCTCCTCCGATGCCATGCCGGATAAATGGCCAGCCCATTCGTTATGGCGGATCATGATCTCATTGGTAATCACGTCCAGTTTCTTTTGTGTTTCTCCCTGGACATTTTCCGTATCCAGCGCCCCCATCACGCCAATCAGCGCGCCCTTGTTCACAGCATTGGAAATGGTTTTGATGGCAGTCACGATATCGTTCAACAACGCAGTGAAATCACCGCTTGCGCCTGCAATGTGGCGCTGCTCTTCAATGATGAACTGTGGGTGGTAGTGCCGGTACGCATCAGTCTTCCTTGAGAAATTGAAAACGCTAATTATACTGGTTTGCGCATGGCGAGCGTTTGAAAAGAAAGCAGACATCTCTCCCCGGATCACTTTATTTCAAATTAGCTGACATGACCCCCTCACACTCCGCCGGCTGATGGCACTGAATTTCAGTTATTGCCCCGGAGATCGAATCATTTTGTCGGAATCCTTTACATCCGGCTTTTGCCTTTCTCGTAGAAAGATCAAAAAATCCTGCTGGCAATACAGCCGGGGGTACGAAAAAGAGCAATTCTGACAAGAATCTGCAAATTTCTTAAGCAAACATGAGAAAACTGTCGGGAAAATTTACACCGGATCGATCAATTCCGGATCTACCTCACAATCCCATCCAAAGAAAATGCAGCAATATCAATCAAATACGATGCAAATCAGAAAATGGCACATCTCATGCTTTAGCTAATTTGAGCATAACGATTGCTCATTTATTTCAAATCATCAAAAAAAGGGTTTATATGAAAACAAAATTTGCTCTGGCTCTGGCGGCCTCTGCCTTGCTGGCAACAACAGCACACGCCAATCCGTTCATCAATGGCGGTTTTGAAACCGGCAACTTCAACGACTGGACTGTTTCGGATTCCGCTTATCGTAACAGTATCAATAACACTAACTTAACGCCAACCTGGGTATTTGCCAATGATAATTATGCAATGCACTCGCAAATCATCAGCGCCGGCACCATTGACCCCCGTGTTGGCGCCGCATTTGGCAGCACAGTGTATTCCGGTAATTACAGCGCCCGCATTGAAGATACCACTACTGGTGGCTATGCTTCCGCAATCAAGCAGACCGTCACCGGTTATACGGAATCCAGCATCAATTTCGTATGGAAAGCGGTTCTGGAAGGCGCACATGGTATTACTGATGCCGCCACCTTCAAACTGGTATTAACTGATCTGACAACCGGCTTAGTAGAAATCAGCCGAGAATACAACGCGGCTTCTGGCGGGGGTGGCATAGATTCCCGTTTTTCATACTCTGGTGGCAATTACTACACTCCAGATTGGCAAATCGAGACACTGAACATTACTGACGCGCTGCAAGGTCATGATTTCATGCTGTCCCTCGTGGCGGCTGACTGCCAGCCTACCGGGCACCGGGGATATGTCTACCTGGATGGCTTTGGCAGCGTTGCCGGTGGTGGCGGTGACGGCACTGACCCTAACGCAGTGCCTGAACCCGCAACTCTGGCCATGCTGGGACTGGGATTGCTTGGCATGACTGCAACCCGCCGTCGTAAAGCTGCCTGACCGGGAATCGTATAATTTCCTGTTTCACAATACAGAAGGCAGCCTCGGCTGCCTTCTGTATTGCATCATTCAGCCAGCGCTGAACACGGTTTCATTCAATCCGGCTTGCCCTGCCCATCACCGGAACGCCCGGGTTATTTTGTCAGGCAGCCGGTGCCTGTCCCCTGTGTTGTGCAGCAATTACCCTCCCCTGCTCCACCTTCATCCTGCACAAACAACTACTCGTATGAAAAGCGTTCCTTGCACAGATTTCAATCATTGAAAAAAATCTTGTCACCGATTTTCTGGCGCAGCAGGACTTGCCCTTGCTCACCCCATCCGGTTATGGTGAATCCGTCGGCAAAGATCACAATAGGCGTGACCGGCCTGCCCATGCCGAAAAAGAAACCAATATCGCTCAGCATATCGCGCGGATAGTCACAAGCAGGCTTTGGCAAATCATCCGTTGCTCCGGCATTCTGCATCACCGCTTTCCAGGTTTGTGCTGGCTGACCAGAACAGTAAACCTTGGCAGCCTGCCCGAATCCGCTCTCCGATACACCAACGGGTGCTACATAAACCGAAGCACCCTCCTGCTCCAGGGCTTTTTCCAGCATGCGGCAATAAGGGCAATCCGGTGCAGACCAGATAACGGCTACAGGAGGCGTGGATCGTTTAACGAGAACAAGACGATCCAGCGGCACCTGTCCAAGTTGTTGTTGCAACCAGGCACGCTTCCCCCCGGAGCTGTTGTCGGCGGGTGACTGAATCGACCATCCTGGAGATTTGATATTTCCCAGCCATGCCATATCTTCCCGGAAATAGGCAGAAGCACCGCCAGCCTTACTCGTCCGCACGGCATAATATCCCTTGAAAATAGTTGGCTCAATGTGGTGGCCTGCCCGCAGAGGGATACCTGTTTCTTTTTCAAATGCCGCCCTGGCTTTGGGCACATCAGGCGCCCAGGCTGGATCAGCCATTGCCTGGCAGGAAAGAAAGCCAACGACCCCGGCAAACACCACTTTTATAAAATTCATTTCTGATACCTCATCACTCATCATGTTATCTGTCGCTTTTCATGCCGTATGTCCCGGTTGAATATCAGCATTATGGAGCGGGATTATTTTCTTTAGCTCCGTTCCCCTCATCGCAATCCGCCAGAGATCGGATCGGTTCGATCAGATTCTCTCCACCCGAAGGCGTATCGATACCCAGCAAAACGTGACTTTTCCGGTAGCCATACAAAAAGTAGAAAACCAGCCCGATTGCTGTCCAGATCGGGAACACCAGCTTGGCATCCAGCGGCAGGAACAGGAACAAAATAATGCATCCCGTAATCGCAAGCGGCCCGATCAGCCAGATTGCCGGTGTTTTGAACGGCCTGATCCGTTTTTTATCCTTGACCCGCAGAATCATGACAGTCAACGCCACCACCAGAAAAGCAAACAGGGTGCCAGAGTTGGAAATATTTGCCAGTTTGCCCACCGGTAAAAAAGCAGCAGTCAGTGTCACCACCATACCGGTAATCAGTGTGACGATATGCGGTGTTTTGAAGCGGGGATGTACATGACTCAATACCTCCGGCAACAAGCCATCGCGCGACATGACGAAGAAAATACGCGTCTGGCCAAACAGCATCATGAGAATCACTGAAGGCAGCGCCAGAAAAGCAGCCAGACCAATCAGATTACCCGCCTTTTCCCAGCCAATCTGGCGCAACACATGCGCCAGCGCTTCCTGTGAACATACCACCGGCTGCTCCCCGGCAGCAGCAAGCAGGCTGCATTGTTCTGCCATCAGCGTTGAACCCGGCGCCAATCCTTCGCCAGCAGCATCAATCAGTGGCTGGGCACCCACTGCGCCAATCACACCGGCCGATACCAGCAGATAAAACACGGTACACAGCATCAACGAACCCACCAGCGCAATCGGCAGATTACGCTGCGGATTTTTGGTTTCTTCTGCTGCAGTCGAGACAGCATCAAAGCCGACATAGGCAAAAAATATCGACGCTGCTGCCGCAACCACTCCCGAAGTCCCCAGCGGCAGAAATGGCTCGAAATGGTTGATGTCGGAAACCGGTAACGCCAATGCAATAAATACTGACAACGCTGTGATTTTGACCGCGACCAGTACAGCATTAAACGCGGCGCTCTCCCGTGTGCCGATCACCAGCAGACTGGTCACCAGAATGCAAATCGCCACCGCAGGCAAATTGATGATTCCACCTGCAAACGGGCCATTTGCCAGAGCAAAGGGGATCTCGATTCCCAGATCCGAATGATTCAGCAAGCCAACAAAATAGCCCGACCAGCCAACGGCAACAGCCCCTGCCGCAACCGAATATTCCAGAATCAGCGCCCAGCCGACCACCCACGCAATCAGTTCACCCAGAACCGCGTAGGAATAGGTATAAGCCGAGCCGGATACCGGTACCATCGAGGAAAGCTCCGAATAGCACAAAGCTGCTACTGCACAGACAAACCCGGCGATGACAAAAGCAATCATCATGCCGGGACCGGCCTTTTGCGCCGCCTCGGCAGTCAGCACGAAAATACCCGTGCCAATAATCGCCCCCACCCCCAGCAATGTCAGCTGCCACACACCCAGTGAACGGTGAAGACTTTTCTTTTCAGCTGTGGCCAGAATAGTGTCCAGCGATTTTACGCGCCAGAAAATCATGCGCACCCTCCTTCAATAAAAACAATTAGTTACTATATTTCCCGACTTGTCGGCGGGTAGTGTACAAGAAATGAACTATCACTGTCAGATGGATAAAAACAAGATAAACCCTGCCATACAGCAGCAACGCGCAATGACAATGCAATGTTTTGATCAGGGCTGCCCGCCAGAAAAAAAGCTATTACGGTATTCGATTTCTTTTACTCTATTTGCTTCCGTATGACATCGTGAGTCACACAAGTTATGTGGCAAGCTTGGTTACGAATGTTTCATTTCGATCAACTTGTAAACAAATTTGAGATTGCCAGGGGGTCTTTAAAAAACCTCGGCGAGGTAACCGATTCAAGGCAAAATCCAATGGCACAAGCAAAACACAGCAAACAGTCGTGACAATACAGATAGTTTTACAGAAATTTCCTTACACACCATCATGAATTTCAGCGCTAAAGGACTGGCATGCGCCATCTCAAGCAAGCGTTCTGGCTGATCATTCTGCTTCCTGTTTTTTTATGGTTTCTGGCAGAACCGGCTGTGTTTCAGTCGCCCTCTTTTTTCAGCCTGCGCAAAATCATCATCCAGCTGACAGGCATTGCCACTCTTTGCTATATGAGTGTCGCCATGGTGCTTGCACTACGCCCGCGCTGGCCGGAAGCATGGTTGGGCGGTCTGGACAAAATGTATCGCCTGCATAAGTGGCTTGGTATCACCATTTTGCTATCCGCCGTGATTCACTGGATGTGGGCCAGAGGAACAAAATGGGCTGTAGACTGGGGCTGGATCACGTTTTCGGCTGGTAATGGGCGTGGCCAGGAAAAAAAATGGGGATGGCTTGAACACCAGACATGCGGCGAACAGGCTGGACCGGATAATGGTGTAGCCGTTTTTTTCCACAATCAGCATTGTTTTGCAGAAACTGCCGGTGAATGGGCTTTTTATGCTGTGGTTGTGCTGATTATGCTGGCGCTTCTTAAACGCATTCCTTATCACTGGTTTCTCAAAACACATCGTTTGCTGGCCATTTGTTACCTTGCATTGGGATTTCACGCCACTACCCTCATGAAAAACAGTTACTGGCTCTCTCCTGTCGGCTGGCTGGTAACGGTATTACTTGTTTTTGGCAGCCTGGCTGCGGTGATAGCCATGCTGGGCAAGATTGGCGCAGGGCGGCAGGCACCGGGAAAAATCACTTCGTTGCATTATTTCCCGGGAGTAAAAGCACTGGAGGTCGAGGCTGAAGTCGATAACTGGCCAGGCCATAAACCGGGCCAGTTTGTTTTTGTGACAACAGATACTGCCGAGGGCGCGCATCCCTATACGCTGGCATCCAGCTGGCAGGAGGAATATCCCGGAATTACCTTTATCGCCAAGGAATTGGGAGATCACACCGCTCTACTGCGCACAAAACTCCACCCGGGGCAATCCATCCGGATCGAAGGGCCTTACGGCTGTTTCACCTTCGAGGATGATCGCCATTGCCAGATTTGGATTGGTGGCGGTATCGGCATTACACCTTTTATTGCGCGCATGAAATATCTGGCTTCGATTGGGAAAACACAGAATTGGTCAACAGAACAAAGGATTGCTCTGTTTCACAGCACGGCAGATATTGATGAAGAAGCGCTCGATAAACTGGCACAGGATTCCAGTTCTGCATATGTGCAACTGCATACGCTGATTGATGCACGCGATGGTTATCTGACAGGCGAACGTATCAGGGCAACCGTACCCGGATGGCGCACGGCGAGTATCTGGTTTTGCGGGCCGGCCGGGTTTGGCGAAGTATTGAAAAAGGATTTTGCCGCACATGGATTTCCGGTGGAGCGGCATTTTCACCAGGAGCTTTTTGCCATGCGGTAACCATGACAAAAATTCCGGGTAAAACAGTTCAAAGTAGTTCTTCGATATCCCGGACCAGGGATTCTGGTTTTTCAGCCGGTCCATAACGTTTGACCACCTGACCAGAACGATCCACCAGAAATTTGGTGAAATTCCATTTGATTGCCCCGGTACCCAGTACGCCGGGTTTTTCCTCTTTCAGATACTGATAAAGCGGGTGGGTGTATTTACCATTGACTTCGATTTTTGCAAACAATGGAAAGCTGACATCGTAAAGGGAGGAACAGAACGCACGAATTTCATCATGGCTGCCCGGCTCCTGACCCGCAAACTGGTTACAGGGAAAAGCGAGCACAACCAGCCCCCGATCCTTATAACTGCGATAGAGTTCTTCCAATCCCTGGTATTGCGGTGTAAACCCGCATTTGCTGGCGGTGTTCACTATCAACAAGACTTTGCCTTTATAATCGCCGAGCAGTTTATCCTGCCCATCAATGGTTTTTACACCATAGTCATAGATGTTCATCGCTATTTATAACCGTATCCAGAAATTATCATGATCAGGAAAAATCCCAGGGGTGATCAGCCGATCGTCCATGAAAGCGCCTTTGTTGATCCAACCGCCATCCTCTGCGGGTGCATTGTTGTACATGAAAACGTGTTTATCGGGCCGTATGCCGTCATCCGGGCGGATGAAGTGGATGACACCGGGCACATGGAGCCCATTATTGTAGGTGCACATTCCAACATACAGGATGGCGTGGTTATCCATTCCAAATCAGGCGCTTCCGTTACGATCGGCGAGCGCACCTCGATTGCTCACCGGGCGATTGTACACGGGCCCTGCACCGTCGGTTCGGATGTATTCATCGGCTTCAACAGCGTACTGTTCAACTGTACTATCGGAGAAGGCTGTGTTGTGCGGCACAACGCAGTTGTGGATGGTTGCGATCTACCGCCAGGTTTTTATGTGCCTTCCACTGAAAGAATTGGGCCTCGCACCGATTTATCGACCATTCCCAAAGTATCCCCCAAGGCTTCCGAATTTTCGGAAGACGTGGCCAGAACCAACAATTCCCTGGTGCAGGGGTATAAACGCATACAGAACGAACTGTAACCGGCGATGAAAAAAACCATATTGATTACCGGCTGTTCCAGTGGTATCGGCCATTGCGTGGCGCATGGCCTGCATCAACGTGGCTATCGTGTGTTTGCCACTGCTCGCCGTCAGGAAAGTGTGGAGTCGCTGCTTGCAGAAGGTCTGGAGAGTTTTCAGCTGGATCTGAGCGATTCCAGCTCGATCAAGCGCGCTGCCGAGGAAACCCTGCAGCGCAGCAACGGCGAACTATATGCCCTGTTCAACAATGGTGCCTATGGATTACCTGGTGCCGCTGAGGATCTTGGCCGGGAAGCATTGCGCGCACAGTTCGAAACCAATGTGTTCGGCTGGGTGGAGTTGACCAATCTGCTTTTGCCTATCATGCGCAGGCAGGGGTATGGCCGCATCATCCAGAACAGCTCGGTACTGGGCTTCGCTGCTATGCCGTTCCGTGGCGCGTATAACGCATCCAAATATGCGGTGGAAGGATGGAGTGATACCCTGCGGCTGGAACTGAGAGGAAGCGGTATTCATGTCAGCTTGATCGAACCGGGGCCGATTGCAACCCGGTTCCGTGCCAATGCCATGAAAGCTTTTGAACGCGATATTGATGCCGGGCGCAGTTTTCACCGGGAAAAATATGCAGCCATCCGTAATCGGCTCAACAAACCGGGGCCCGCTGTTCCCTTCACCCTGCCTCCGGAAGCGGTGCTGGAAAAAGTCATCCACGCCCTGGAAGTCGGTACGCCCAAAGCACGCTACTACGTCACCTTCCCTACCCACCTGTTCGGTTTTCTCAAACGTATCCTCCCGGTTTCATTGCTGGACATGATACTGGCCAAGGCCGGGAATGATCATCAATGAGCTTTGTTCAGACTCTTGCTCACCACTTCATACACATCCTTGCTCAACTCGTGTTGTGACAATGATTCCAGCGCTTTGCGCATCAGGCAGGCATGTTTATCAACAAACCGGTGCCAGTGTGTGAGCGGTGTCAGCAAACGGGATGCAATTTGTGGGTTGCGCTGATCAATCCCGGCAATCTGTTCGGCCAGAAACTGATAAGCATTGCCGGAACTGTCATGAAAACGGGTGAAATTCTGATTGGCAAACGCAGCAATGACCGCACGCAGTTTGTTCGGATTGCGCGCATCGAATGCCTCATGCTGCAATAATCTCCGTACTTCCTGCAGCACATCGCCCCACGGCCGTGAAGCTTGCACCTGAAACCACATATTGACCACCAGCGATTCATGCTGCCATTGCTGGTAAAAAGATTGCAACGCGGTTTGTGCTTCCGCATGGGCATGTTCGGCATGAACCAGCGCTCTTAGCGCAGCAAACTGGTCGGTCATGTTTTCTGCCTGCGAAAACTGCTGCTGTGCCAGGCCACGATAGCGCGCGTCATCGATCTGCAGCAAATAAGCCAGCGTCCGGTTACGCAAACTGCGTGCTGCCATGGCCTGTGCCGATAGCCCGATCGCGCTGTTTTGCAAAGACTGATAACAATTCAGTAATTCTGTCTGCAATTGCGTTGCCAGTTCATGTTGTAACTGCGTTCTTACCTGGCTGATCATCACCGGATTGGCTTTTTCATAAAGACTGGCCAGATAGGGTTCGTTGGGCAAGTCCAGCATATACGCCAGTAATGCTGCATCCATGGCCGCGTAGTCCGCCAGCAATTGTCTGAGCACCTTGATCAGCACCGTCTGTTCTGCCTGATGACCTTTGCCGTCAATTGCTTTGCTCAACACGATGCGCATCAGGCTTTGCATGGCATCCCAGCGGCAAAAACCATCACTATCCAGCAGAATCAGTTTTTGCAGTTGATCCAGCTGATAATCATAAAACACCCTGACTGGCGCCGAAAAACTTCGCAACAGGGATGGCACCGGTTGTTCTACCACCTGCTCAAACACGATTGTTTGCTGCTCCTGACAAATATCCAGCACGATTTCCGTGCCTTTATTCTGTCCATCGATTACCAGATTCAACGTACCCTGATTGCCATACAGCGCCATTTTGACGGGAATATGCATGGGCTTTTTCTCCGCCTGGCCCGGAGTTGCGGGGACATGCTGACGCAGGGTCAAACTAAATTGCTGACGATCAGCGTCGTAGCGATCGCTGATATGTAATTCCGGGGTACCCGCTTGCGAATACCATAAGCGAAACTGACTCAGATCTCTGCCGGATACTTCCTCCATACATTGCACAAAGTCATCGCAAGTCACCGCCTGACCATCGAAACGGCTGAAATACAGATCAGTTGCCTGACGGTACAGCTTCGGTCCCAGAATATTGGCCAGCATGCGCACCACTTCGGCCCCTTTTTCATAAATGGTGACGGTATAGAAATTGGAGATTTCCATATAGGAATCCGGCCGTACCGGGTGCGCCATCGGGCCGGCATCCTCGACAAACTGCACACTGCGCAAGAGATTGACATCCTCGATCCGCTTGACCGCACGGCTGTTCATGTCTGCTGAAAATTCGGAATCCCGATACACCGTCAAGCCTTCTTTCAGACTCAGCTGGAACCAGTCACGGCAAGTCACCCGGTTGCCAGACCAGTTATGAAAATATTCATGGGCGATCACGCCTTCCACACGCTGGAACGCAGCATCGGTGGTACTGGCCGGATGCGCCAGCACGCAGGACGTATTGAAGATATTCAATCCCTTGTTTTCCATCGCACCCATGTTGAAATCATCTACCGCGACGATCATGAAACGATCCAGATCGTATTCCCGGCCATACGTCTCTTCATCCCAGCGCATGGCTTTTTTCAATGACTGCATCGCGAAATGGCATTTCTCGCGATCTTTGGCTTCGGTATAAATCTGCAGCAATACATCGCGTCCGGATTGCGTGGTGAAATGATCTTCCAGACACGTCAGATTGCCGGCAACCAGCGCGAACAGATAACTGGGTTTTTTGAAAGGATCGTGCCAATGCACGACACGCTTGCCATCATGCACGGTATCGGAAAGACAATTGCCGTTAGACAGCATCGTTGAAAAAATCCCTTCTCTGGCGATGATCACGGCCTCAAACTCGCTCATGACATCCGGGCGATCGAGATAATACGTAATCTTGCGGAAACCCTCGGCTTCGCACTGTGTGCAATACATGCCACTGGAACAATACAACCCTTCCAGTGCAGTATTTTTTTCCGGATAAATGCGCACTGAACAATGCAGCACAAACCGCTCCGGCACGTTGTAGATGATCAGATTCTGGGGCGTGACCTGATAATCACCGGAATCAAGCGACCGCTCATCAATCGCCAGCGAATGCAGTTCCAGTTGTTCGCCATGCAAGGCAAGATCATTTGTTTTTGTATTTTTGGGATTACGAACAATCGTCAGCCTGCTGCTGACATCGGTGTAACCTTCGTGCAGCTCAAAAGTCAGATGGGTTTTTTCAATCAGGAATTCAGGTGCGCGGTAATCCGCAAGACGGGTAACAGGAGTAGCGGTTGAAGCAGACATAATCAAAAAAATAAAAAATGGGTTAAAAAATCATTAACCCATTTTCGTTCCCTGATTTCAAGTTACATTGTTTTTATTTGTTCCAACCCATAATTTTTGCTTTGTCATGACATGGAAAAGAGAAGTTTTCCGGGATAGGGCCAACTACTGTGCAGCAGCAGGAAATAGGGAACAGATCACGATTTCAGGTTATGTGGGGAACAGCTTGCGATAAATCGCCTGTCTACCAGCGCCATATAAAGCGGGTGTGGTTTTACCAGCGCGTTGATCTTTCTTTTGCGCATTTTCCCGGTAGACAGGTATCTTCACAAGCAATCAACAATGCCCTTTTTTCGCTTGACCAGGAGGGCAATGATATCCAGGGTTTATATTGCCTGGATAAACATTACCCGGATAAACCGGGTATGCGTGCCGTGGGTAATTATTATGTTGATGATGGTCTGGTTTTGTAGAGATTGCAGCACCTGCTGACGCTCCCAATGCACCACCAATAATTGCGCCGCTACGACCACCAAGCTCATTTCCCAGTGCAGCTCCAGCAGCTCCTCCGATTGCTCCACCAACGGCCGCATCCAGGGTGGAGTTATCAGCGCCGGCATCCATAGCAACAAATACGAATATCGGTAAAAAGTATTTTAAATTCATGAAATTATCTCCTCGTAAGATGGGTTATAAAAATGTATTCGGATTTATTCTTTTGTTCTTGTCGCAACATTCTGTTGTTTGTCGTCGCCATCGGTTTTACCTGTTAGTTTAGGGAACCTCTGAAAAACGTCAGCGAGGCAGTCAGTTCAAGGCAAGAATCAGCGAAAAAGCGGAGTTTATACGTAATAAATGAGTATTTTGAGCCGATTTTTAACGCAGAAATGACAACGCAGGTAGGTTCTTTAGCAACTTGATCGGCCGATCTTGCTACAGGATTCTTCCATTGCTTTCATGATTTCTGCAACGTGCGCAATGGCCTTTCTGGATAGCATTCGTTTATTCTTTTTGGCCCCTGCCTGTTATGAGTCATTCGGAACAGACATTCTCCCATAACGCCAGCTCAATCATCTTATCTGTGTCTGGTATTAATTCACCATAAAACAACATTTTCTCCTGTTTTTTCCTCATGCGCGCGTTTGTACGGATTGCCGATCATCCTGTGAATCGCATCAATACATCGCGGCTTTGGAATGCACAGCTGTAAGCTTCTACAGCCTGGAGTGAGCCCATTTACGTAAAGCAACGTAAAAAACAGGGGTGAGAAATAAGCCAAACAATGTCACGCCGAGCATGCCGGCAAAGACAGTGATTCCTGTTGCGTAGCGTACCTCACTCCCTGCACCGGTGCTGAGTACGAGGGGAACAGAGCCGGCGATGAAGGCGATCGAGGTCATGATGATCGGGCGAAGCCGGAGACGACAGGCTTCCAGTGCAGCGTCGATGGTGCTCTTGCCATGGATTTCCAGCTCCCGTGCGAATTCAACGATTAGAATGGCGTTCTTGCATGCCAGGCCCATCAGTACGACCAGCCCCACCTGGACGAATATGTTATTGTCGCCGCCCGCAAGCCAGATGCCGAAAAGCGCGGCACACATGCATACCGGCACGATCAGGATGACCGCCAGAGGCAGCGTCCAGCTCTCGTAGAGGGCAGCCAGCACCAGAAAGACCAGCATGATCGATAACGGAAAGACGATGATCGCTGCGTTGCCCTGCGTTACCTGCTGATAGCTGAGATCAGTCCATTCCAACGTAATGCCGTGAGGCAGTACCTCCGCAGCAATTTCTGACAGTTTGGCGATGACCTGTCCCGAGGAAAGCACGCGGGGATCCGCATCCCCGATTAGGTCGGCGGCAGGGTAACCGTTGTAGCGGATGACCGGATCCGGGCCAAAGGTATGTTGAATCGTCATCATTGACCCCAGCGGAACCATCTCTCCTTCGATATTGCGGGTGTATAGATTGCCAATGTCTTCAGTTTTCTGGCGAAAGGCTGCATCCGCCTGGGCCATCACGCGGTAGACCCGGCCAAACAAATTGAAATCGTTGATATAGATCGAGCCAAGATAGATCTGCAGGGTACTGAAGAGATCTGTCAAAAATACCCCCTGGGCGATGGCTTTGACCCGGTCCACCTTGACCTCAAGTTGCGGGATGTTGGCCTGATACGAGCTGACAGGAAAGGTCATGCCCGGTGTTTGTGCAATTGCATTCTGGAACCGGGTTGTTGCACTTTGCAACGCGCCATACCCCAGGCCGCCACGATCGACCAGATAGAGCGAATAGCCCGACCCGTTGCCCAGCCCTTGAATGGGCGGCGGCAATAAGGCAAAAGCCTGGCCATCCTTGATCTCCGCCAGCCTGGTATTCAGTTCGGTGGTGATGGATTCCGCAGAACGCTGGCGTTGGTCGAACGGTTTGAGGATGATGTAGGACGTGGTCTGGTTGGGTGTATTGACGGATTGCAGGGCATTCATACCGACGTAGCTATTGGTCATTTCCACGCCTTCGATCGTACTGGCAATTCCGTTCAGTTGACGGGTCACTGAGTCGGCGCGGGCAAGCGAAGCACCCTCCGGCAATTTGGCGCCTGCAAAGAGATAGAGCTTGTCCTGATTCGGAATAAAGCCAGTCGGTACGATATGGAACAGCACAGTCGTCGCGAGCAACAGCCCTATGTAAACGGTGAATACGATACCGCGACGGCCCAGCGTTCGGGCTATCGTATGCTGATATCCGTGGGAGCTGCGAAGAAACAAACGGTTGAATGGACGGAACAGCCACCCCAGCATGCGTTCGAGCAGCCGTGTGAACGCATCCTTCGGCGCATCCTGTCGTTTGAGCAGTTTTGCCGCCAGTGCCGGTGATAAGGTGAGCGAATTGATCGCGGAAATGACGGTGGAGATGGCGATAGTAACGGCAAACTGTTTGTAGAATTCCCCGGTGACGCCGCTCAGGAATGCCATTGGCACGAATACGGCGCACAGCACGAGCGCGATGGCAATGATCGGGCCGGAGACTTCTTTCATGGCCTGATGTGCCGCTGCAAGCGGGCTCAGACCTTCCTCGATGTTACGCTCCACATTTTCCACGACGACAATGGCATCATCGACGACGATCCCGACTGCCAGAACCAGCCCAAACAGCGTCAGCGTATTGATGGAGTATCCAAGCAGATAGAGCCCGGCAAATGTCCCGACAATCGAGACCGGCACCGCAAGCAGTGGAATGATCGATGCGCGCCAGGTCTGCAGAAAAAGAATGACCACCAGTACGACCAGGATGATTGCTTCGATCAAAGTTTGCCCCACTGCCCGAATGGAATCCCGGACAAATACAGTGGGGTCCCACACGATTCGATATGCTACGCCTGCGGGGAAGTCCTCTGAAAGCTCTTCAAATTTGGCATAGACTGCGCGGGCCACTTCCAGCGAATTCGCATTGGGTATGAGAAAAATGCCCACGCTGGTGCTGTTATCGTTATTGATCATCGTGTGCAGTGTGTAATCACTGGAACCAAGCTCGACACGCCCCACGTCCGACAAACGGACCAGCTGGCCATCATCGCCACTTTTCAGCACGATATCGCCAAACTCTTGTTCGCTGCGAAGCCGTCCCTGCACATTGATCGGAATGAGAAAATCTGGACTTTTGGGTGATGGGTCGGCACCCAGCTGACCCGCAGATACCTGAACATTCTGCTCGCGAACGGCATTGATCACATCACTGGCTGTAATTCCGCGTATGGCAAGTTCGTTCGGATTCAGCCACAGGCGCATCGCATAATCGCCTTCCCCGTACAATCCGACATCACCCACTCCCGGCAAACGTGAAAGCTGATCCTTGATATTCAAGGTCAGGTAGTTACGCAGATAGATGCCATCGTAGCGGTTATCGGGTGAAAACAGACTCACATACATGAGTGGCGTTGGAGACTGCTTTTGTGTGGTGACGCCATACTGGCGTACATCAGCGGGTAGACGGGACAAGGCCTGGGCAACACGATTCTGGACACGGACAGCCGCGATATCAGGGTCGATGCCGGGCATAAAAGTAACAGTCACTTGCAGGCTTCCGTCGGAGCCAGCAACGGATTTCATGTACATGATACCTTCGACGCCATTGATGGCTTCTTCCAGTGGAACGGCAATGGAATCCGCAATTTCTTTGGGATTGGCGCCGTGGTACATGGCACGTACCACCACGCTGGGCGGCACCACTTCCGGGTATTCGCCTGCAGGCAAAAGTGGAATGGTGATCAGTCCTGTCGCGAAGATAATGATTGAAAGAACGATGGCAAATATCGGACGATCAATGAAAAATTTGGAAAAATCCATGACGATTCTTTATTCTGCTGCTGTTGCAGGTCTGACGGAAGGTATGGCCTCTGGTGTATCCATGCTGGCGTACTGCGGTGTGACAGTCATCCCATCCTGAAAAATTCTCTGTGTGCCGATGATGATGACTCTGTCTGTTGTATCGAGGCCGGATTGCACGATGCGGAGGCCATCAATCTGACGGCCCAATGTGATGTCCTTGCGAAATGCTTTATTGCCCTCCCCACTACGTAGACATATTTACGATCCTGATCGGTCAGAATGGCTTTCTCGTTGATCAGGAGTGCATGCTGTTCTCCGCTGCCTTGCAGCTGCACCTGGGCGTGAAGGCCGGGCGTCAGCATGCGATCCGCGTTTGCCACGACGGCGCGGACACGAATTGTCCCGGTTGCGGGATTGAGCTGGTTGTCGAAGAAATCTACGGTTCCATGGTGCGGAAAACCCTGGTCATTGGCCAAGCGGATGCGAACCGGATAAACGTTGCGCTGGTGATCGTTCCTGCGGGCGAATTCCTTGTAGCGCAGGAAACTGTGCTCATCGCAGTCGAAATACACGTACATCGGATCCTGCGAAACCAGCGTCGTCAGGATGGACTGATCCGTCTGGACAAGATTGCCTGTAGTCAAGAGTGCCTGACCTGCACGGCCCGCAATCGGTGCTCGCACCTCGGTGAAGCTGAGATCAAGTTTGGCAGTAGCGACAGCTGCTTCCGCTGCACGAACATCGGCAATCGCTTGGTTCAACGCTGTTTTTCTGCTGTCGAATTCTTCGCGTGACATAGCATGCGCTGCGAACAGTGCCTGTGCGTGTTCAATCTTGCTTCGGGCAAGATTCACCGCCGCGCGCGCATGTGCAAGCTGTGCCTGTGCATGATGAAGTGCATTGCGGTAAGGGCGGGGATCGATGACAAAAAGAAGATCACCAGGTTTGACCTCGCTGCCCTCCTGATAGGCAACCCGATTGATATAACCGCTGACACGAGGGCGCAGCTCTACTGTTGGAATCGCACGGACACGGCCATTGAATTCATCCCATGCCTGAACGGAACGCGATAACACGTTTGCAACCGTAACATCCGGTGGGGATGGTTCGGCTGGTGCGTCGGACCCGGTATTACATCCGGCAATAAATGCGCACAAAACAGAAAGAATGATGAATACGCACGACTGGCGTATGGTGAAGCTGTTCATATCAATCACGAAAAATTATCAGAAAGATTGCGACAACGTATCTCGACTTACCGCCTGTTTCAGCGTTGCAATTGGCCGATTGGCATGATCATCAACCGATTTTTTCCACAACAAGCCCTTGCCTCACAGGATGGCAACAAGCAATATTGAATCGCTCCGGGGATCGGATTGGAATTGGTGGGCTGCCTGGTCAAAATAAAACGGTTTGCTTGTGGGGTATTGCGAGTTGCCGATAATGGCGTTGTTCTACCTCAATGGATGGAATATTGCCGGTTGAACCAGAGTATTCACTCCAGGGTTTCCAACTCTACAGCGACTTTGGGTTTTCATGGAACGCTCCGGTGTCTTTGATCGGAACATATTGGGTGAATTCAACCGGTCGCTGTGATGAATCAACTCCGTTCATTTATCCGGTTGCCGGTCATGCAGAGTTTGTTCTTCTGGCTGACGGCAGTATGCTGCATATTTGAGGCAAGCAGACGAGCCAACCTGCAGGATTTTGCAGATTGGCTCGCCCCCATACAGGTTCCAATGGGATTACAAAACACGGCTGCGATATTCGCGAGTCCGTGTATCAATTTCAATTTTGTCACCGATTTCACAAAACAGCGGTACTGCCAATTCAAAACCGGTTGCAATTTTGGCAGGTTTCATTACTTTTCCTGATGTATCGCCTTTGACAGCAGGTTCGGTGTAGATAATTTCGCGCACTACCGTATTGGACAATTCAACTGAAATCGGTTTTTCGTTGTAGAACACAACTTCGCAGGGCATGCCATCTTCCAGAAAACTGAGCATGTCACTCATGGTTTCCTCTTCAACCTCATACTGGTTATATTCGGCATCCATGAACACGTACATCGGATTGGCAAAATAGGAATAGGTCACTTCCTTCTTGTCCAGCGTTACCACATCAAACTTGTCATCTGCCTTGTATACAGCCTCACCGGGGGATTCGGTCAACAGATTCTTGTATTTCATTTTTACAACAGAGGAATTGCGTCCCGATTTGGTAAATTCCGATTTCAGCACGACCATGGGATCCTTGCCGAGCATAAACACATTACCTACACGAAGTTCTTGGGCTGTTTTCATCTAATACCTGGTTACTATAAGTCAAGGAAAAAAAAGAACATTATACTTTAAGTTCATCACTGAATCGAAAAAATTATTGCTGATTCCTGCAAAAGTTCACCAGATTGGAGGCCAGATCAGGGATGCGGGCAAGCTTCCCAGACCAGGCCATGGCATGGTGTTGCAGCTCTTTGCGATGTTGCCAGAAATCATCCCAATTTAACTGGCACTGGTTATTCCAGCACAGATGAAACGATCGCATCACTTCGGCTGCTTCCATGGTCATCCCTTGGCAATAAAGATCCACAAAAGCTTCCAGCTTGGGTAGATGTGCATTTTCCTGTTGGGGATAAATCTGCCAGATCAATGGCCGCCCTGCCCACTGCGCACGTACAAAAGAATCCTCGCCACGCACAAAATTGCAATCGCACGCCCATAACAAGTGGTCATAATTTTCCTGGGGTAAGAAAGGGATCACCTGCAAGGTCAGATTGCCGTGCTGAACAGGTACACTTCCAGCAATAAGGCCTGATTTTTCCGCCCACTTTGCAATTTGAGCCGATGCGACACCTTCAGGCAACAGGCATCGTACAGGCGAAATTGATCCAGCCCACGCATTCAGCAAATCCTTGATCGGAGCACTGTCATAGCAAAATAGTGATACAACAGTTTCATCCGGTGCCGGGCAAGCCATGCCCAGTTCCTGCCATAATTCTGTCCGGTTGATTTGTGACACATCCCGCCGGGCAAGTAATCCGGATTCCCGTATCACCCCTCCTGTTGCAGCAGAAAAACCAGGAAAAAAGAAATATTTGATTAGCGGCAAACCAGGATGAGGTGAAGCCAGTCCGTGGTAACCCTCCACCCACTGCTCGGCTGACAAATACTCCAGATTGATCCACACACAGCGGGGAGAAACAGTAGCCATTGCTGCTACATAACGGGGCGGTAATTCACAGCCGAATGCCTCGATCACCACATCTGCCGGCTCCAGATCCGGAAATGGCTCTATCCAGCGAACAATTTCCACCCCATGCGCATGCTGCGCTGCCAGATCACGATTGATTTCCGGGCAAATGCGCTGCATTGAGCCCAAATCATCTACCAGCAATCGTACAGACAGGCCAAATTCTGCAGTCAACTGGCATGCCAGACGCCAACAGATGCCTATATCGCCATAATTATCAATCACATGGCAAAAAATATCCCAACGCATGATTCTTCCCGATTTCAATTATCCTGGCACATGATCCATCATTTGACTTGCCGGATGTTTCCCGCTACGTTCAGTTTTCCTGACACAAGCGCTCCAGGTTTGCTTTCCCTTGTTACTGATATTCCTGCCGGAAAATATGCCATGAAAATTACCTTCTTCAGCACCCAGCCTTATGACCGTGAATCCTTCCTTAAACATCACACCGATACGCAGTTGGAGCTGATTTTTCTGGAAGAAAAACTCAGTGAACGCACCGTATCGCTTGCCAGCGGAAGTCAGGCGGTTTGTGTTTTTGTCAACGACACGCTCAATGAAACGATTATCCAGCAGCTCTCGCAACTGAATGTGCAGCTCATTGCCCTGCGCTGTGCCGGTTTTAACAATGTCGATCTCAAGGCTGTCCAGGCTTGCAATATCAGGGTCGTGCGTGTCCCGGCCTATTCCCCGTATGCTGTGGCTGAACATGCGCTGGCCATGATCATGACGCTGAACCGCAAAACCCACAAAGCCTATAACCGCATTCGCGAGCAGAATTTCTCGCTGCATGGTTTGCTCGGGTTTGATCTGTATAAAAAAACAGTGGGAGTAATCGGTACAGGCCATATCGGTGAAGTTTTCTGCCGTATCTTGCACGGCCTTGGCTGCAATATCCTTGCCTGCGATCCGGTCAAAAAACCGGAGATTGAAGACATGGGTATTCGTTACGCCTCCTTGAACGATTTATTACCACAATGCGATATTCTCTCGCTGCACTGTCCGCTCAACGAAAGCACAAGTTATCTCATCAACAGCACCACCATTGCACAAATGAAGGCTGGGGTCATGCTGATCAATACCAGCCGGGGTGGACTGGTTGATACCAAGGCCGTGATTGCCGGATTGAAATCAGGCCACATCGGTTACCTTGGCATTGACGTTTATGAACAGGAAGAAGATCTGTTTTTTCAGAATTTGTCGGAACAAATTATTCACGACGACATCATTGCGCGGCTCATGAGTTTCCCCAATGTACTGATCACCGCTCATCAGGGATTTTTTACACAGGAGGCGCTTGATCAAATTGCCTGCACCACCTTTGCCAATATCAAGGCATTCGGAGTTGGAGAGGTGTTGATCAATGAAGTGAAATCAGCCCACTGACCGGCTTTATTGCCACCCGGTCACTTCATAGCCTCTCTCGCGCAAACAGCGATTTACAAAATTCATATAGGCCGGAGCAGGTTGTGAAGCATTTCCCGAGCTGAATATGCCCGACAACAATCCCCAGGTAGCGCCACTGGCTGCGCCGATCAGGGCTCCTTGTCCAGCCGCTCCGGAAATGGCACCGCCAACAGCGCCGCTGGCTGCACCGGCACCTGCTCCAATAGCAGTTCTCCTCGCCGTATTTTCGGCACTCCCGCTTCCTTCCCGGGCACCAGCCGATTCAGCCAGTTGCCTGCATTCCCTGATATCCCGTTCTGCGACAGCCCTTCCTACCGTCTGATAATACGCATTGGGGTACAGCACGGGTTGGTGGGTAGCACAAGCAACCAGTCCTAGCACCATCCCGAATCCAGTAATCGTTTTTAATTTGCTGGTCATATCATTCCTCCTTCCTGAAAACGTACTGAATCAGATTAACGTTCAACCGGCACGATATCCACTGTCTTGAGATCTTGTTCCCGACGAAATTGCAGTTCGATTTTCTCTCCCGCTTTCAATGCCCGGAGCAAGTCAGCATAGGATTTCAGGCTGGTGATGGGTTGTCCTGCCAGCCGGATTAGAATATCCCCCGGCTGTAACTGCGCCTGCTGTGCCGGTGAATTGGCAAGCACTTCATCCACACGCACACCCTCCCCCCTGCCAGGAAAAGTCCGGCACCGTGCCAATGATGATTTTGCGTTTACCCCTGGTCTGTCCGATTGCCTTGGCTGTATCGGAAGATTGATTGCTGTTGGCGAGCGTAACCGTCAGCGGTTCAGCACGATTGGCCAGATATTCCGCCCCTTCCTTGAGAATGGCGGCAACTCTGATCAACCCTGCCGCATCGATTTTATCGACGGTATCACCCGGTGCGTGGTAATCCTCGTGTGCACTGCCAAAAAATTGTACCGCCGGGATACCTGCCCGGATAAATGCCGTCTGATCACCGGAACCAAAATCATTGGCGACTGCATTGACCGGGATACCGGTAACAAAACCGGCACCACGGAAGATGTGTACCAGCTCGCTTGCCGATCCTGTGCCAAAAATCGTGACCGGATTGTTTCCCAAGCGGCCGACCGTATCCAGATTCAGCATGGCGCTGATCCGATCTGTGGAATAGCCGGGCACCGGATGGGTGAGATAATGGGTCGAACCCAGCAAGCCAGCTTCTTCGCCGGTAAAAGCAACGAAAATGATCGTGCGCTGGGGCTGCCACCGGGCGGCAACCTGCCGTGCCAGCTCCAGCATGACCGCCACACCGCTGGCATTGTCATCCGCGCCATAATGAATCTTGCCCCGATTGGCAGCGCGCACATCCGGCCAACCCATGCCGAGATGATCATAATGCGCGCCGATTACCAGACTCTGTCCGGCCAATTGTGGATTGGTACCGGGCAGGATACCGATGACATTGCGCAGTGTGATTTCCCCTTTCGGTTCGCCCACATCCTGTTGCCATTCCTGGAAATAGCCACCGCCATTGCCACCCGGTTGCAATCCTGCCTGCTGGAATTGTTGTGCAATATATTCCGCAGCCTTGTTCAGCTCGGGACTACCCAATTCGCGACCCTTGAAGGCTTCACTGGCCAGCAGGGTGATTTCCTCCAGCGTACGGTTTTCTGAAAATAATGGCGGCAGTTCCGCCAGTGCATGTCGTGGCGCCAGCGCACCGGTATGGCTGGAAGTGAATGAATCAGCATCCTGTTGTTTGACCGGTTGCATTAGCGGTGAGCGCGTCACCGGCCACTGGCCCTTACTGATGTTGTCCAGCTTTTCTTCTTCAAAAACCAGATAGCTGTACTTACGGTAGTGCGGTAGCTTGCCAGCCAGATCGGCAATGCCCGCTGGCCGGTCCGATGCTACCCATAACAGGGTTGAACCGGAATTAGATGATTGCCGCGCTGTCAGCACGACAGCATGTTTGCCTTGCTGGAAAAGCTGCCCATCCAGTTGCAATTCGCCATCTTTCCTGATGACACCATGCTCTGACAAGGCATCCACCACCTGATTGCCGAATTTATTCTGCCAACCCAGAATCCAGACTGTACGATCGACTGGCAGGGTTTGCAGTTGGTCATCCTGGATGATCTCCAGCGCACCGGATTGGGTTTTTTGCCATGTGGCGGCAAGCTGCCGGTACGCCTGCAGCACATCCTTGCTGGCACTGGCTGGCAATACCAGCAATGGTTTTTCCGCACCGAAGCCTTGTGACAAGGCAGATGGAATTTCGCGGCTATCCAGGCGCCTGAAGACATCGAACTGCGGATCAATGTCGATGCGCACCGGGCGCGCCGGCAAATCCAGCTCGATGAGATTGACGGATTGATCCATTTTAATCTGCGTTTGCCAGGCGGCCGCTTTGCCTTCCAGATGTACCGCAACCGGCACAATCAGTTGATAAGGTGCGCCAGACTGGGTTTGCCGGATGACAGCCTTGAGGTGATACCCTTCTCCTTTGGGTTCGGCCTGTGCACTTTCCAGCAACAGATCCGGCGCACCGCTCTGATACACCCATTGCTGGAAGAATGCAGATAAATCCCTACCGGCTTGTGTGCTGAAAACGGTTTGCACATCTTCAAAAGCGGCCTGTTTGAACCGGTATTGCTGGTAGAAGGTCCGCAATACACGGATGAAATCCTTGTCACCCAACTCCTGACGCAGCATGTGGAACATCATCATGGTTTTGCCATAACCGATCGCTTCGGAGCTGGGACTGTGGCGCGAGGTGAACTGGGCAATTGGAAAATCCTTGTCCCGGTTCACAAAATCGGCATATTTTTGCAGCACATCGCGACGGTATTCCTCTCCCTTGCCCCCCTGTTCACTGACAAGATGATCTGCCAGGTAAGCCGTAAGCCCTTCTGACCAGTTACCCTTGCTGTAATCGACAAACACCCCGTTACCCCAGTAATTGTGCAGAATTTCATGCGGGTAGGAGGTATGCAAAATGAAGGGAAAGCGCACGACTTTCGGCCCCAGCAGCGTAAATGAAGGCATGCCGTAGCCGGTTTCCCAGAAATTTTCGACCAGAGCAAACTTCGGATAGGGATAAGGCCCGATCAATTTGCTGTACATGGCGATATATTGCCCGGTGGCATCCAGATATTTCTGCGCCAGTGCCTGATCGGGGTTGCGCAAATAAATATAAGCCTGTACCGGCCCGGCCATCTGCTGGTAACGCTGGTAGCGTCCGGCGACAAGATAGATGTCATCCTGCGGATTTTTCTCCTCCCAGATGACATGGCGTGTGCGTTCCGTGCTGTGCTCCTGAATCAACCCACCCTGGCTGACAGCATCCCAACCGGCTGGTAATTGGACATCCAGGCGAAACGACACCAATCCTTCATCAAATTGCGGATACCAGGCGGTGGAGCTGGCGAGAAATACACCTTCGGTGGAAATCAATCCGGGTGAATAACTGAAACTACGCGCATATTCGAGGCTGGGATCACGTACTCCATGGTGGATGCGCCCGCCAAAAGAGAGGGCAAAGGTGTCCTGCCCAGCCGGCAATGTCAGCGTATAGCGCTTCAAAGGCACTGGCCCGGCGAGTACATCGCCATTTTCTGCTGTCCGGGTGATGAGTTGCATACCGTCGCCTGCCGTAACGGACAAACCGGCGTGCAGACTGAATTCCAGAGAGGTTTCACCTGATGGATTACGGTATCGCTGCGGAATATGTATTTCATCCTTCACCTGGATTTCCGATGTATCTGGTAACAAGGTGACTTTCATGTGATGATGAAAAATCTGGTCGTTTGCTGATACAGCAGCACTACTACCGAGCAGACCGGCAACAACAAGGCAGCATAAGAAAAAAAATGTGGCTGGTTTGGTCATGGTTGATTAACAGGAATGGGTCAATAAACCGGATGCTGTTTTGTGTAGCTCCAGGCTTCTCATACGGGTGTTCTGATCCCTTTGTAACGGAGGCGTTCGCTTACTTTTTCGCAGGAACTATGCTTAAATGATTTTTATTTGCTGGTGGTGATTATGAACCAATTAAAAAACTTTACACAATCAGGTGCTGCGCCATTTATCCGCAATCTGCTGGCAGCTGCATGCTGTCTTGTCATGGCTCAGGCGGGTGCAACCGGTTTCATTACCGACGCCAGACAGATTTCTGATCAGGAAGTCCGCGCTGGCGAAGGTTATTATCGTGCCGACGGTAAATGGCTGGTTTATCAGGCTGAAGTCGCCGGTGAGAATCCCTTTTACCAGATCTATCTGAAAAACCTTGCAAGCGGGAAAGTGCAGCAAGTGTCACCCGGTATCGGCAAGACAACCTGTTCCTGGGTACATCCCGACCAGGAGAAAGTACTATTTTCCTCGACTCATGATGACCCGGAAGCAAAAGCCAAAATGATTGCCGAAATCGAACAAAGGAAATCCGGCCAGCGTCGCTCCTATGCCTGGGACTACGACGAGTTCTATGATATTTATGAAACCGATTTTGAAGGCAAAAATATCAGGAATCTCACCAGCACACGCGGCTACGATGCGGAGGCTTCGTGGTCACCCGATGGCAGGCTGATTGCTTTTGCGTCCAATCGCAGAGCCTATCTGGAGCAGCTATCGAGTGAAGAAACTGCTCTTTTCAACCAGAATCCCTCCTCCATGATCGACATTTACATCATGGATGCCGATGGTTCCAATGTAAAAAGACTGACACATACCAACAGTTATGATGGCGGCCCTTTTTTCAGCCCGGATGGAAAAAGGATCGTCTGGCGCCGTTTCTCGGAAAATGGTCAGGAAGCAGAAATATTCACCATGAATATCGACGGATCTGATCAAAAGCAGCTCACCCGCCTCAATAAAATGTCATGGGCACCTTTTATCATCCTTCCAACCAGTACATCATTTTTGCGACCAACGTCCAGGGACACCGTAATTTCGAGCTGTATATCGTCGATATAGACGGAAAAAAGGAGCCGGTGCGGGTAACGGAAGAAGATGGTTTCGACGGATTGCCGGTATTTACCCCGGATGGCCAGTACATTACCTGGACCAGTGACCGTACGCCGGATCATAAAGGTCGCCTGTTTCACGGAAAATGGAACCATGAAAAAGCCCTGGAAAGTCTGGGATTGAAATAAGGCAGAGTAAAAAACGATTACATGGTGTGGAAATATCCTGATGAATATCCTTTTTACCTTTGATGTCGAAGTGTGGTGCAACAGCTGGGACACTCTGGATGAAGATTTTCCGGCCAGTTTTGACCGCTATGTATTCGGCCGCTCCGATAAGGGAGCGTACGCACTGCCGAAAATTCTCGACACCCTGAACAAGTATCACCTGAAGGGAGTGTTTTTCGTTGAACCTCTGTTCGCCGCCCGCTTTGGAATTGAGTATCTGGCAATTATTGTCAAATTGATTCAGGACGCAGGGCAAGAAATTCAGCTGCATTTGCACCCCGAATGGACTGATGAAGCACGGGAAGCATTGCTGGAAAATGTCACCTCAAAGCGTCAGCACCTTACCCAGTACAATGCCGATGAGCAGAAAACACTCATTAAGCACGGGATCAGGCTGTTAGATGAAGCTGGCTGTACTCCGCCAACTGCATTCAGGGCTGGAAGTTTTTCCTGTAACCAGCATACATTCGCTGCAGTAACAGAAAATGGCCTGAAATTTGACAGCAGCATCAATCCCCAAATGGAAGAATCGCAGCCCGGTGACATCATTCCCGTAAAGGCAAATCCTTATGAAGTTTTTACACGAAACGGGCTAACCCTGATACCCATGAGCAGCTTCCGCGATGGTTTTGGCCACAACCGGCATGCCCAGATCGGAGCCTGCAGCGCTCACGAAATTACTCAAGCACTGGAGGATGCCGTACGTAAACAATGGCACACCTTTGTCCTTCTCTCTCACGGTTTTGAACTTATGATTCCTGGGCGCAATCTTCCTGATTTTTTTGTCGAGCAGCGTTTCACACATATTTGCCGCTTTCTGGCCGCAAACCATTCCATCATGCCAACCGTTGATTTTTCAGATTTATCAGGTTTTCCTGATCCTGGTAACACACCTCTTCCCACTGCCGGGAAATTTGCCACCGCAAGGCGTTATGCTGAACAGGCCCTGCGTCGCCTGTATCAATGAATATTTCTTACTGGCATCCATACCAATACGATCTGAAATTTCATCTTGGTGAATTTACGGTTGCGTGCACTCCGATCAACGTACAACGCCGGGTTTATACCCTGGAAGAAATCCGCGATCATATTGATATACCTGAGTTTCCACCTTTAACAGGTGACCAGCAGGGTTATTTGCTTGCGAATGTCCCGACACCCGAAGGAAAGCCGAATCTTCCGGATTCAGGCCAGTATCTGCAGTATTGCCTCAAATCGTACCAGCGGTGTTATATCGACATGACATCGAATTTCGATCAATACAAGGCCAAATTTTCCGGGAAATCGCGGTCAGGAATCAACCGCAAAATCAGAAAATTCGGAGAAGAAACGCAAGGATTGGATTTTCGTAGCTATCGCACTCCGGAAGAAATCAAGCACTTCTTTGAACTTGCCCAGCCGGTTTCTGCAGCAAGCTATCAGGAACGATTACTGGATTGTGGCCTGCCCAGATCACCCGATTATATTTCTGCAGCTGTAGCTGCAGCCGGGCGTGATGAGGTTCGTGCATTTCTGCTTTTTGCGAATGGAAATCCCGTTTCTTATTTATACTGCCCAGTTGAAAACAAGGTATTAAATTACGCTTACCTCGGATATTTACCGGATTTCAGCAAATTTTCACCAGGGACTGTGTTGCAATGGCTGGCGATGGAACAGCTTTTCGCTGAAGAAAAATTTACAGCGTTTGATTTCACAGAAGGTGATTCCGATCACAAGCGTTTTTTCAGTACCCATCAAACACCATGCAGTCTCTGGTTATTACTGAAACCCACCATGAAAAACCGGACCCTTGTAGCTTCACACCGCAGCATAGGCCGCAGTACCAACCTAATTATTCAATTACTAGACAAACTTAGTCTTAAACAAAAAATAAAGCTATGGATTCGCCGTACTGTTTAAGGAATCTCTGATTAAATCCTGCATGGCCGCACACCGTGTTTTGCGGGTGGAATGCAAGGCGAGTTGACAGTGCGTGGTTGGCTCCTTCGTAACGAGCTCAACGCTGCAGTTCATCTGAAAAATCATTGCTCCAAAGGGTTACGGAAAAATCATGCGCCGGCTATGTCGCTCTCCTTGCGATCATTATGATTTTTCCCGCAATGCGGTGTGTGAAGGACTTGATCAGAGGCTCCTTAACGGAAGCGATCGCGAAAGAAATCTAAATTTATTCAAAAAATTCTATGATTCAACCAGAACTAACTTCCTTACAACCACAGCACTCCCTGTATTCCGGACAGCATTATAACTGGCAGGATTTGGATCAATTAGAAGCTGCAGCACGAGTCCAAATTCTGGCGAATATTAAAGGTTTCATTCAGAATCACCCTGCTGCAGTAATGGATCATGATCCAGACTGGCTTTTTACCAGATGCAGCCATGATAAATCGGTAAAAATTCTTTTTTTACTGGCAAGCAATGGCACGTTATTGGCTTATGCACCATTCTTTGTACATCCGGCAGCCTTAAGTTTTGAATTGCTCGGGATTTCTCTTTGGGAATACCGGATTCGCCGTTACAGTATTACAGCAGGGCCTTTATTTGCAGACGGAGTCAATACCGATGAAATTCTATCCGCACTCTTTGGTTATCTGCGGACATTGCTCGGAAATCGCGAAACTTTATTTGTGTTGGGGATGGAGCTCGGTTCGCCTTTGGGCCGGTTCATTCAGCAAAATGCTGATCTACGCAAAAAATATCAGCTTGTCCCCTCGGGAAAGCCCTATCACAGAAGGTTGATTGCATTACCTGAAAATTTCGACCAGTATATTCAGAATCTTAGGCACGGCACCCGGAAGGAAGTCCGGCGTGCGTTGCGCCGCTTGGAGCAGGATCCTGAAATCACGATAGACCATCGTATATTCAATACACCCGAAGATGTAGCAGAATTTCTGCCATTGGCGCAGCAAGTATCGGACAAGACTTATCAACGTAATTTGCTGGGTCTGGGAATTCGCGATGATACTGAAACGCGTCGTATTACCATGATTGCCGCAGAAAATGGCTGGTTCCAGAGTTACCTTCTGATTTGCAATCAGCAGCCGGTCGCTTTTCAGTTTGGTTATGTTTATGGTGGAACCTATTATGCGGAACAAACCGGCTATGATCCGGTGTGGGGCGATAAATCTGTCGGTACGCTCGTGCAAATCTACCGGATACGCGACCTGATTGCTCACGGGATAACCCGGTTTGATTTTCTGTATGGGGACAATGAAAGGAAAAGAAGCCTGTCCAATAAACACCGGGTGGAGCAGAACATTTACCTGATTCCGAGAAAGTTTCCGCTAGAAGTGCTTGCCCGCATCTTACGGATTTTCAATAAATTCTCTGAGCTGGTAGGGGATTTTATTGAAAAATGGGGATTGAAATCAAAAATCCGCCGTTATTTGCGCAAACGATCGGTAACCTGAGATTGATTTTATGGAACTGTGCAGACACTTCTTTTGCAAAATACTGGTTTATTGATTTGTCTGCTTTACCATTGAAATTGTAACTCCTGCCCTGGACAGGTGACAGGTCAGCAAGAGCCGGCCTCTGACACTAGTGATAATCCAGCCAATACGGGACCATCCACATTTTTTGAACGTATTCAGTGAAGCAACATTGGTCGAACGTATATGAGTCACGATTCTCGAATGACCATGGTTGCGGGTAACTTCATGTACTTTCTTCAGTAATAAGGCTGCAGCACCCATTCCACGGTAATTTGGATGCGTATATAAATAACCAAGAAAAACATCCCCGGGTTTCAGGTGGATATCCAGAAGAGTCGGTGAATCAACCCGAATCACATCACTGCGATCGATATTTGTCTGCGATACCATCTGCCCCTGTTGAACGAGTGCATAAACCCCCGCATTTTCGCGGATAAGCCGCGACACACCTCTGCCACTTTGTGAATTGATTTGTTCGATTATTCCGGAAGGACATATAGTCAGATCTCTGGGAGTATTTAGAGAAATCAGATCGAATGAAGTCTTTTCTGATTCTTTACTGGAAGATGAAGGAGGCAAGCTTTGTTGCCGGGTCAAATCGATTGCATAGAAAAAATGTATTTCTACCCGGCAAAGTATTTTGGCAAGCCAGAATAATGCAGCTTTGAACCCGCCCTTGTACTTCAGGAGTGATAACCTTTCTTGCAAGTTGTTCATTATTCAGAAAAAAGTATCAATCTTACGCATCAGGTTAGCCAACTTTTTCTGTGACCAGCCCAATTGCTCCCAATATCGTGGATATGATTGGCGGCGTACCGTTTCAATTTCTTCCGACCAGAAACCTTTACGGTTAGCATGCTGATGTAGATCAAGATCGGCAATTTCATTGTTTTCCACGATAACCGGGCCACGTTCGGTCAAAGCAATATCCCAGTGATGGAGATTCATCCCCATCAGGTAATTTGCTGCCCGTTTGCATATTTCTGTTAGCTGTGACCAGTCAGGCAATATGTATTGATCAAATTGCATGCCTGTATCCGGGTGAGTGGTGACTGTCCCGATCCGGTTGTTGACTCTGCCGACTACTCGAGTAATCCGACCGTCAGCTACGTTCACTCCTCCGAGCAGATTACCGGAAGCACCATGCTGAAAATTGTCTACCATGTTTGATCCGGCAGGAATGCGCCAGACTGCGCTGACAATAGTATTTTTTCCATCAAGTCGGGCGGAAGTAACCCGTATGCTGCTGACGCGAGGGCCGCAGATACGTGCAATCTCCGGATGCGGCCTGAGCAGTTCCTGAAACAGGATGCCACGTGCAAATTCGGGATTGAGTGATTCAACCCATTCAGTTACCTTGCGCTGCTGACCATTCAGAAAAACAATGCTGTCTGATTCCGGAAGATAATTTTGTAAACCCAGTGCTCCCCAGCCATAAGCACCGTGACTGGGCTTCGCAAACAGCGGGTAATGCCGGGAAGTGCGAAGATAATCAGTAGCTTCGTCGATATTGTTTAACATGATAGTGCCGGGCAGGTTTCTGCCGTTGAGATCATATAATCTGCTGCGCTCCTCTGCGTTCAGGTCATCCAGTTCATGCAGACAATAGTCGATATATTCCTGAAACAGCAAACGTTGCGAGCCAAAACGCATCTTCAGAACCTCAAGCAATGTCGAGAAAGGTATTTTACGTGCGCGCTTGCCAAGCAGAATCCGGAAAATATTCATGAGTACCTTGAAAGCAGTTTACTGAGAAATATCGAGCAACAGCGTTAAATTGTGCAATGAAACCTTCCCAGATAGCATCTTCTGGCCTCATTGAACCCAAGCTATGAAGCATTACCACTCAGCTTGGATTTATTGGATTAAATACATGGCAATAATCTAACATTGCCTGAAACAGGAAGCGTAATAGTAAATTTTGGTTTGGGGAGCTTTACTCTCATAAAAATAATCTCTGCGAATAATAATTTATCGTCTACAAGAATTTTTGCATCAAATATTTTCCTCTATCAGTGCCCTGCCCCATGCTTCCAATTCATCGAGAATCATCAGTTGAGCTTGTTGTGAGCAGCTGGTACGTAGTTGTGAGAGTTTATTGTGGTATTCATGTAACGTCAGATTGCCATCAGAAATTTCTTCATTCAGCTGCTGGTGGCAGTGAGTTTGCCAGCGGTATTTTTCTTGGGCTGACAAGGAATATGGGAAGTTGCGGGCGCGATAGCGAAACAGCAGTTCGATATAACGTTCGTCTTGAAATTGATCAGCAAAATCAGCCAATTTTTCCGGTTTTGCACTGCGTATTCGTGGAAACAGGTTGCGGTCATGATCGCTGACAAATCCATCGTATAACGCAATATCAACATCACCTCCCTTGAAGTCCTTGCCATTCGAATACGCTTGCCTGATTTTCTGCATAAAACTAGGATGCTGCAGCAGCACCTGCCAATTTTTATGACATTGCTCCGTATCCAGTTTGATCCGGTCGGCTACCTGTTGATCCAGAATTTTCTGTGGCGCCAAGGCCGGACATTTGTTTAGCCTAACTGCTTTAACAGGCAGGCGTTGCTGATCTTCTCCCAACTGCTGCCGGGGCGTGAACAGACGCTCTGCAAGTTCATCAATATCCAGTTGCAAAAATTCAGTGGGATCGTGTCGCAGGTCATAGACTAAAATACTGTTGGCATTGCCGGTTTCGGATGATAGAGGTACGACCAGCGAAGTACAGCCATATTCCGACGGATACATGCGCGAAGTATGCAGAACCGGGGTATGCGCGGCCAAATTGAACAGGCGAGCTGCCTCGCGCTTATCTCGCAGGCGATACAACCAATCATAAAGGCGCGGTTGTTGCTTTTGCAGCAGGCGAGCCAGTGCAATGGTTGCACGTACATCCGAGAGGGCGTCATGGGCATGGTCATGAACCAGATTATTGGCTGCGGCGATATCTTCCAGGCGAAAACTTGGTTTGTTTTCGCTGTTATATGGCCAATGGATACCATCCGGGCGTAATGCAAAAGTCATACGGGCAAGATCAATTACATCCCAGCGCGAATTGCCGAATTGCCACTCGCGTGCATAGGGATCGTAAAAATTGCGATACAGCGTAAAACGGGTAATTTCATCGTCAAACCGGAGCGTGTTATAGCCTGCTCCACAGGTACCCGGCTGTGCTAGTTGGGCGTGAATCCGGGCAATGAAATCCGGTTCCGGCAAGCCACGTTCTTCTGCTGTTTGCGGTGTAATACCAGTGAGCAGGCAAGCTTCCGGGTGAGGCAGCCGGTCACGCGCCGGTTTGCAGTAAATGACCAGAGGATCGCTGATTTCATTGAGTGCTTCGTCTGTTCTTAACCCGGCAAACTGAACTGGCCGATCCCAACGCGGATTTGCGCCAGAGGTTTCATAATCGTGCCAATAAATGGTTGGGTTATCTGTTTGCATGGCTTGTCAGCACCGCTTGCAACACAAGGATTTTATTCCTGTATCGGTCATTCTGATAAAGGAAAGGTATCAGTCAATCAATATGTGGCCAAACCAGGAAAATATTCCGATAGCAATACCGGTGACAAACTGGGCATGTACCAGATAGGAAAATTTTCTGAGCTGTGTTGTTGAGAAACGTAGTGTAAGAAATAATCCGAACACACCCTGCCAGATCACCAGACCCAGTACGGCAGGAAAGAAAAGGATATGGCTATAGCGTGAATAATCCAGCATGACGATATGCAGCAAAATTACGGCGATGGCAGCAATACCAAAATAAATATGCGTACGATTCAGCCAGATCAATAACCGATTTAATCCTGAAGATTCAATGGGCTGGATATAATCCGGCAGTAAACGCTGGGCCAGTTTCCCCTGGCCCAGTATCAGCTTGAGCAAAGTACGGCAGTAAATGAAAATCAGCAGACCCATTCCTATTTCACCCAACCCCTCGCCAATATCAGTGAGAAAGGTTTCGCGTTCTTCGGGAATTGTCTGCGCGGTGTAGGCGTAAATGTAATACACCACGGAAATCAGCAGGACAACTACCGTATAAATCAATATCCCGCGAATGTTTTTGAAGGTCTGCAGCATATTTTTGGCCGGATGAAGATGGTTTGTGTGCTTTTGCTGCTGTCACTCACTTGAAGAGTTATCTAAACAGCATGATTGATTATTTGCGATGCGGGCAATTTTCTTTGATGCAGTCTGCGTACAGTGACAATGAATGCTCCTGCAGCACAAATCCCCGTTCCTTGGCAATTTTAATCTGCCGTTTTTCAATTTCGGAATCATAAAATTCTTCCACACGACCGCATTGCAGACACACCAGATGGTCATGGTGATTATCACTGGCCAGCTCGAATACGGCTTTGCCACTCTCAAAATGATGTCGTTCAAGCAAACCGGCTTGTTCAAACTGGGTCAGAACACGGTAAACCGTTGCCAGACCAATATCCTCCCCTTCTCCCAGTAATTCTTTGTATACATCTTCTGCCGAAAGATGCCGAACAGGACTATTCTCAAATAAATTGAGTATTTTTAAACGCGGGAGAGTGGTTTTTAACCCCATCGTTTTAAGATCAATATTTTTCAAATTTTCCGATTTGCTCATAGGTTATCTATCCAGAAATATTTGCTGCATCTGTGAGACAATTCACCGGGATCAGGCTGCAGTGCAATACTTCCCGCCACTGCAATAAAAACACGTGATTTGCCACAGCAATACGTATTAAAATCAATTCCCTGTTTATACTCGCTCTAATCAGGGGCTAACTGCCCATAGTATCCTATCCCGGATAGATTGAAAAATATTGACTTGGTATGCATGCATTTCTCTCGCGATTTTTATTCTTATTATTGTTCTTTCCCCTGACATATTGCACTTACCTGCCTTCGCTACCCTACAAAATTGATATCCGGCAGGGTAATGTCGTAACTGATGAAATGGTAGCCAGACTGAAGCCTGGCATGACGCGCTCGCAAGTTAGATTCACATTGGGCACACCCCTGATCATGGATGCTTTTCACAGTGATCGATGGGATTACATTTATCATATTGCACCTAGTGGCCGTGTAGCTGAGGAAAAAAGACTGGCTGTTTTTTTTAAGGATGACCGGCTAACGCACATTCAAGGCGATTTTCCACTCCCTCCAGCGTTCACCGAGCCTGCTGCAAACACTCCTCCTGCTTCCATCGATACATTTCAACCGTTCCTTGGCACAGATCAAGGTATGAATGATGAATCAGATAAACAAGGAACTATCGATTTTCTAAAAGAAAATCAGAAAAATTTTCATAAGGATAATCAATGACACCGCTAAATATCGCTGTTGCCGGAAGTACCGGCCGGATGGGCCGGGCAATCATGGAAACCATTGCAGAGGTACCTGATCTGCGGTTATCTGCTGCGCTTGAACAACCAGACAGCCCATATCTGTCGCAAGATGCAGGCAGTTTGAGCGGAACTGCCCTGGGTGTGACCATCAGTAGTAACTACGCCACTACTCTAGCGGGTAGTGATGTACTAATCGACTTTACCCGTCCTGCCGGCACCTTATCCCACCTTGCTGTATGCCGTAAACTGGGTGTCAGAATGGTCATTGGCACAACCGGTTTTACACCGGAAGAAAAGGAAATCATCCGCGATGCAGCGAAGGATATCGCCATTGTATTTGCTCCCAATATGAGTGTGGGAGTCAATTTATTGTTCAAATTGCTCGAGGTTGCCACAAAAGCATTACCCGAAGGCTACGACATCGAAATCATTGAGGCACATCATCGCCACAAGGTGGATGCGCCTTCAGGAACGGCTTTGCATATGGGGGAAGTCATCGCCAGAACCCTGGGAAAAGAACTGGAGAAAGTGGCCATTTATGGGCGCGAAGGTAATACCGGCGAGCGTTCTGCCGACACCATCGGCTTCTCGACCATACGCGGCGGAGATATCGTGGGAGATCACACCGCCTTGTTTGCCGGAACAGGCGAACGTCTGGAAATCACACACAAGGCCAGCAGCCGCAAAACATTTGCAGCTGGAGCATTGCATGCTGCACGTTTTCTCGCCACCCAAAAATCCGGATTATTTGACATGCAGGATGTGCTGGGCCTGCGCTGATTGTAATGGCAACCTATGCCATCGGTGACCTGCAAGGTTGCCATTCGCATTTCCTCGAACTACTTGATCTGATTGACTTCAATCCTACCCGCGACAGGCTATGGCTGGTGGGTGATATCGTCAACCGGGGGCCAGATTCCCTTGCATTGCTGCGCTCCCTGATAACACTGGGAAAGTGTGTCACGGTAGTACTCGGCAATCATGATCTTCATCTCCTGGCAGTAGCGGCAGGCGCCACACACCAACACCGGGGAGACACCCTGCAACCGGTTCTGGAAGCCCCTGACAGCGGAATACTGCTTGATTGGCTGAGACAGCGACCGCTGTTTTATCACGAAGATGAATATACGCTGGTTCATGCTGGTCTGTTACCAGATTGGCATATTGAACAGGCTGGGCAATTGGCACAGGAAGTGGAAACGGTCATTCGCAGTGATCGATTTCAGTCTTTTTCCCGTACGATGTACGGCAATACACCTGATCGCTGGCAGGATCAATTGCAGGGAGAAGATCGCTGGCGGGTTATTATCAACGCCATGACGCGCTTGCGCATCTGTTCAGTGGAAGGCAGGCTGAATTTTTCTTACAAAGGCGGATTATCTGCTATTCCCCAGGGGTTATTGCCTTGGTTCGAGATTCCCTGGCGTTCCAGTCAGAATACGACTATTGTATTCGGGCACTGGTCTGCATTGGGATTACATCTGACATCCAATCTGATTGCACTGGATACGGGCTGCGTCTGGCAGGGCTGCCTTACGTCCGTTCGGCTGGAAGACCGGAAGGTATTTCAGCTGCCGTGTGAACAACATTAAGCGATAATGTCCGGGCTATCGCCTTCTCAGCGAGACGCGCAAGCTCGCGCCGGTTTCTGTCTGCGCTTGGGACAGATTCGCAGAAAATCAGCTCTGCACAAATTTTCGGCTCTGCCAGTATGTGCATCAGGGATTGCAGTATCGTTACGTTGACATAGGCAACACTGGCGTTACGTGAATCATCACAATTGCTGTAACGAATAGCAACCGGGCAAAGCAGTGCTTTGGCTGTTACGGCAGATTGCAACAAGGAAGCATGAAAATGCTGCAGGACATCCCCGTTACCGGTTGTCCCCTCAGGAAATATCACTATCGAATGTCCGGATTTCAAAACGCTATCTATCTGTTGATTGATCCGTAAGGTATCACTACGTTTTTCGCGTTCTATAAACAGAGTTTCGGCATTCCTGCATAACCGGCCCAGTAAAGGCCAGGTACTGATTTCCGCTTTGGCAACAAAACGTACCGGATAGGCCGCCAGAATGATCAGAATATCCAGCCATGAAATGTGATTGGCAACAAGAATTACTCCCTGCGGGCCACATGCTGGCAGCCCGCCATCAACCGATAACTGTACCCTGATTATTCGAAGAAATTTCTGCGCCCAGTTGCAGGTCATTTGATTCTGGCGGGATATGCTGACATGCGGAAGAATGAACGATTGCAGCACTCCAGAGAGGATGTGCAACATCAGCCTGATAAACCGGACGCATCTGGTTAATTTGTTAACCCCGGTTGTGGCCATCATGAATAGTAGCTGTGCGCCCAAAACAAACCGGATTAAACAGATTTGCTCTGTTGTGTTGTTTCAGAACAGGCATCTCTGTTTATCCCGTGGGAGGAGATATTTCCTGGAAACTCTGCCAAAAGCTTATTGCTAAGGATAATTTGAATCAGAATATTCGGCTACCAAAAGCCTCGAAGTAGCGCTGGTCGATTTCATCTCGTTCGTAGCGGTGGTTCTGTCCGCCACGGTGAGCGATTTTTAATGTCCCCATGAGCGAGGCAAGCTGTCCTGTCGTTTGCCAATCCATATTTTTGGCAATACCATAAAGCAAGCCAGCACGATAGGCATCTCCGCAACCTGTTGGGTCAACAATTTTCTGAGGACGAACGGCAGGTATCTGGAACTGGCAGCCTTGTGCATGAATTACCGAACCTTCTGCTCCCTTGGTTTCGATAAGCGCCTTCACCCGAGTAGCCAGCTTGCTCAGCGTGTATCCTGTAACAGATTGCAACAACTGCGCCTCATAATCGTTGACTGCGATGTAATCCGCCTTGTCAATGAAATCAAGTAGTTCGTCTCCATTGAACATGGGCATACCCTGACCTGGATCGAAAATGAAGGGAATGCCTGCTTCATGAAATTCACGCGCGTGAGCAAGCATTCCTTCCCGACCATCTGGAGCAACAATACCAAGACTGACATTGATTGCATCTTTCACACTATTTTGGTGTGAAAAATTCATTGCGCCAGGATGAAAAGCAGTGATCTGGTTATCATCCAGGTCTGTGGTAATGAACGCTTGCGCTGTAAAGGTATCCTGCACCCGACGAATATGGGTCTGAGCAAGATCAAGTTTTTCCAGCCTATAGTCATAGGGCTGAAAATCATCCCCGACTGTTGCCATGATCAACGGTTTGCCATCCAGCATTTTCAGGTTGTAGGCAATATTTGCTGCACAACCACCAAATTCCCGTCGCATTTCCGGCACCAGAAATGCGACGTTCAGAACATGGATTTTGTCCGGAAGGATATGGCGTTTGAAACGGTCTTCAAACACCATAATTGTGTCATAGGCAATGGAGCCACAGATCAGTGTATGCATGTCAACCTGAAGTTATTGCACAAAAAACTGGAATCAACCTGCCGGATTCCAGACCAGATCAAGTTCTCTTGCTGCCTTGACATCATCAATTTTTCGCAGAGGCATATCGTGCGGCGCAGATTTGACCATGTCTGGCTGAGTAGCAATTTCATCCAGAATTTCCTTCATTGCAACGACAAAACGATCCAGCGTTTCCTTGGATTCAGTCTCGGCGGGTTCAATCAGCAAACACTCCGGGACCAATAACGGGAAATACGTGGTCGGTGCATGAAACCCCTTGTCAAGTAAACGTTTGGCCAGATTCATGGCAGTAACACCGGTTTTGTCCTTGATTTCTTTCATTGTGACAATGAACTCATGGCTGGCACGACGATTGGGATAGGCTATTTCAAAACCAAGTTTGCGCAATTCAGCCATCAGATAGTTGGCATTGAGCGTTGCATATTCCGAAATCCGGAACATTCCCTCTGCTCCCAGCAATCTGACGTAAATATAGGCACGCAATAGCACTCCCGCATTACCCATGTGTGCAGACAAACGTCCGATGGATTGCGGGCGGTCTTTCTCGGTTAACCAGCGATAAACCCCTTGTTCATAGGCCACGATCGGTATAGGCAAATAAGGCAACAAGCAGTCTGCTACGCCTACCGGAGCAGCACCTGGCCCGCCACCACCATGCGGTGTTGAGAACGTTTTATGCAGATTCATATGGATCACGTCAAATCCCATATCGCCTGGCTTCACTTTGCCCAGAACAGCATTGAGGTTCGCGCCATCGTAATACAACAAACCGCCAGCTTCGTGCACAATCCGGCTCATTTCTGCCACTTTCTTCTCAAACACGCCTAAAGTGGAGGGATTAGTCAGCATCAAACCTGCTGTTCTGGGTCCAACAGCTGCTTTCAAGGCTTCCATATCTACGTCACCATCACGATCCGTAGGGATTTCAATCACCTTGTAGCCACACATGACTGCAGTAGCCGGATTGGTACCGTGAGCGGCATCCGGAATGATAATTTCGGTACGTTCGGTATCTCCACGCGCTTCATGATATGCGCGAATCATTGTGATACCGATTAGCTCACCCTGTGCTCCCGCCATCGAGGTCAGGCTGACAGCCGACATGCCTGTTACATCCTTCAGAATTTCCTGCAGTTCGTACATACATGCCAGGAAACCCTGGCCGGTATCTTCGGGTGCCAGCGGGTGGCGCGACAAGAATTGTGGCAACATTGCCAGCGAATTACAGGCACGTGGGTTGTACTTCATGGTGCAGGAACCCAATGGATAAAACTCTGTATCAATCGAGAAGTTTTTCTGGGACAGACGGGTATAGTGGCGCACCGTATCCATTTCGGAAACTTCTGGAAGCAAGGGTGCCGTTTTGCGTTTCAGATTATCCGGAATATTATTTTTTGCGGGCCGAGTAGATGGAGCCTGGGAATAATTCCGGCGATTTTTACGAGAATGTTCGAAAATCAGCATGTTTTATCTTGTGTTGGTGAGATTGATCGATGCAATATAAGTACCCGGAATCTGGCTTAGGCGCTAGCTGCAAGTGCCAGGCGCAGCATTTCGACATATTTGCCAATATCTTCTGCTGTTTTGGTTTCCGTTGCACAGACGAGTAATGTATTTTTCAAATCCGGATAATAATTTTCCAGCAGCACACCGCCTAACACCCCTTGCGCTTTGAGGCTGTTCAGAACTTTATCGGCCGGCACGGATAATTGCAGTGCAGCTTCATGGAAAAACGGACTGCCAAACACTTTCTTCACACCAGGAAGTTTTTCCAGCTGTTCCACTAATGCCAGTGTGTTTGCATGTGATTGGGCGGCCACCCGATACAACCCTTCTGGTCCGATTAAAGACATATAAATCGTGGCAGCGGTTACCATCAATCCCTGATTGGTACAAATATTGGAAGTCGCTTTCGAACGGCGGATGTGCTGCTCCCTCGCCTGCAAGGTCAAAGCAAATCCTTCCTTGCCTTCCAGGTCAGTGGTTCGCCCGATAATGCGTCCCGGCATTTGCCTTACCAGTTCCTGTTTGCAAGCCATGAATCCGAAGTATGGCCCGCCGCTGGAAAGTGGAATTCCAAGAGGTTGACCCTCACCGACAGCAATATCTGCTCCCCGCTGCCCCCACTCCCCTGGCGGTTTCAACATGGCAAGCGAAGTTGGGTTAACGACTGCAATCGCCAGGGATTGTTTGCCGTGCGCCCAGTCTGTCAGCGCGTCAACTTGTTCAAGTACACCAAAAAAATTAGGTTGTGGAATAACCAATGCCGCAAATTCTTCCTGTGCGAATTGATCCAGTTTATCAATGGCTACCTGCCCGGTTGCAGGATCAAATGGAATCTCTACGACTTCGATATTCTGATTCCTGACGATGGTGCGTGTCACACTACGGTAAATCGGATGCACCGTTTGCGGAATCAGAATGCGCCTGGAGGTTCTGTGCTGGCGTACTGCCATCAAGGCAGCTTCGGCAAGAGCAGATGCACCGTCGTACAGGCTGGCATTAGAAACGTCCATTCCGTTCAGCGAGGCCATCATGGTCTGATATTCATACAATAGCTGTAATGTGCCCTGGCTAGCCTCTGCCTGATAAGGCGTATAGGAAGAATAAAATTCTCCCCGGGTTGTTATCTGCCAAACGGCAGCCGGAATATGATGTTCATACGCACCTGCACCGATAAAGCTGAGATAAAACCCATCTTTCTGTGCGCGTCCGTGCATCAGGCGTGAAATTTCCATCTCGCTCAGGCCGACTGGAACCTGTGTCAGTTTCCCGGTTTTAAGTTCAGCGGGAATTTCATCAAATAATTCATCGATCGATTTGGCACCAATGCTGGCAAGCATCTCGGCTACATCTTCTTCTGTATGGGGAATAAATGGCATGGTTGGGCTATGTCTATCCAGAAAAACTCGTAAAAATAATGATCGCGGCAGCTATGCCGCCAATATCCTTAATGTGCCTCGCTATCCAGCAGTTTCTGATATCCGCTGGCATCGAGCAAACCACTGATTTCACCCGCGTTGGCCGGTTTAAGCCTGAATAGCCAAGCAGCATAACAATCCTCATTTATTTTTTCCGGGGAGGCTTCCACTTCAGTGTTGATTGCGATGACCTCTCCACCAAGTGGAGCATAAATATCCGACGCTGCCTTCACTGATTCCACTACGGCACAATCTTCCCGTTGCGCCAAAGTACGGCCAACATCGGGCAATTGAACAAATACCATGTCTCCCAGTAACTCCTGAGCATGCTGGGTAATGCCCACCATTACACTACCATCTGCTTCTACCTTAACCCATTCATGTGATTCGGTATATTTCAATTCTGCCGGTACGCTCATTTATCTACTCCCCAAACTTAAAGTTTAAAAAAATCCTGTTACTCTGTATTCCTTGCTAATTTAAGGAAATCAAACCAATACCTGACCATTGCGGACAAACGGATATTTGACGACTTTTGCCGCAAGCTGTTTATCACGGACAACGACATGCACCTGTTCGCCTACAGCCACTTCTGCAGGTATACGTGCCAAAGCAATTGACTGATTCAGCGTAGGTGAAAATCCGCCGCTGGTAATCTCTCCTTCACTGCTTTGTTGTGTGACAACTTTCTGGTGGCTGCGCAACACACCTTTATCCAGCAAAACCAGCCCTGCCAGCTGTCGGTTTATTGGTTGTACCAGTAACGCCTGCTTGCCGATAAAATCACGTTCACTTTTCAAATCCACTGTCCAGGCCAATCCGGATTCAAGAGGATTGATATTCTCATCCATATCCTGACCGTAAAGATTCATGCCCGCTTCCAGACGCAAAGTATCACGCGCACCCAATCCGGCCGGAGCCACTCCGGCTGTATGCAATTTTTGCCAGAAATCAGCCGCCTGATCAGCAGGCAAAGTGATTTCAAAGCCATCTTCTCCGGTGTAACCGGTGCGGGCGATGAAATAGTCACCTACGACAATTGATTGAAAAGGTTTCAGATTTTCAGAAGCGGCCTGGGAATCAGTAATCACACTCCAGACTTTCGAACGCGCATTAGGTCCCTGTACTGCGATCATGGCAAGATCACGGCGAGGGGTAATTGCCAGATCCGGTGCAAGCTGACGAGATTGCGAGGTAATCCAGTCAATATCCTTATCCGCTGTACCAGCATTCACTACCAGACGAAACCAGGATTCGGACAGATAATAAATAATCAGGTCATCAATGATTCCACCAGCGGGGTTCAGCATGCAGGTGTAGAGAGCCTTGCCCGGGATGGTCAGTTTATCGACATTATTGGCTACCAGCCCACGCAGGAACTGGCGAACATTTTCACCACGAATATCAACTGTCAGCATATGGGACACATCGAACATGCCGGCATCGCGCCTGATCTGATGGTGTTCTTCCAGTTGCGACCCATAATGAAGGGGCATATCCCAGCCACCAAAATCCACCATCTTGGCATTCATGGCCCGGTGTGCCGCATTTAAAGGCGTGGTCTTAAGCATTTATTCTCTCTGAAAAGGTAAAAAGGAGTTTTGTATCTGCCCAGCAGTGATTGAGCCCAAGCCATTAATAATAAAACTGCTGACAGACACCAATCTACCCCCTCTGTCCTTTTACCTGAGAGTTTTACGGTTTGCGTTCCGCATGCCCCTTCGGTGGCTGAAATAATTTCAGCGCTCTCCAGATTGCCAATCACAAGCAGTTATTCAAGCCTTATGGCCACACCTGAGCGATTCCGGGGGGTTACGCCTTCGGTGACGCTGTGTACTGTACAGCGCACTCTCCTGCCTGGATAGAATTTAGCAAACGGAACTATACCTTAGCTGGGGATGGTAAGACAAGGCAAAGCAAAACTGGTAAAAACGCAAAAAAGTCACATCTGATCCAGGGTGTGACGTTTGTTAGCAAACCATTCAGCAAAATCGGGAAGGCTATATAAACAAAAATTCCCCGGGCAGCGGAGCAGCACCGGGGAAAATACATTTATCGCAGAAAAATTAGCGATTTGTAAGGATCGATCTTTCATTCAGATTTTGTGCTGATCTGGCGTTATCACTATAGAAGGATTTCAGCTGTTCCAATTGATCAGCAGAAATTGTCATTGATTGCGTCAAAATGTACCATTGCACGCCCTCGCTGCAAGGCGGAGTGGTCAATGAGCCAGCCAGTGTCAGATATTTCAGGTTGGCGAAATTCGAACCCGCTGGTAGCAATTTATCTAAATTCAGCTTGATTCCCGAAGTTGAATTTGCTTCGCCTTCATTGCGAGGCATATTGTCAAGAATGGTCTGGAACGCAGCATTATTCTCGCCAATATCGATAGCCACTCCCAACACCGCGATTCTTCCATCCTTATTGATATGAACGAAATGCATTTCTGCGGGGAGTTCTTTTCCTCTGAATAAATGTTCACTGGGTTCATGGAAATGCAATTGAACCAATGGCAGCAATTCCTTTCCGATTTTCAGTCCGCCAGAAAAATTTTTGGAGGTATTGACTTGTATAGCATGCCCAGTATTGAAGAAAGCGGGTTTGTCTGTACCGTATTGTGTTGAAAGTTTATTGAGTGGCTTGGCATTGACGATCTTCGCATCCGCCAGATCGACTGGGGATTGATGCTTGCCAATACCACATTCCGCATAGGGGTAGAGTTGTGGCACCGGTTTCCCGGCTTCTTCAATAGCGCCCCAATGCTGCTCTTCCTCATAAGACCAGTGCGGTGGCGCGGAAACCGCAATGGATACATAGCTTGTAAAGATAACGGAAACCAAACCTGTGATTATTTTAGTTTTCATGAACCTAAATCCTCCGATTGCAATATGTTTATTATCGAATTAACAAGTATGCGTTCTGCAATAGTCGATCATCAAAGATTGTTTATCTAAGCCTGATTCTTGCGAGGATTGTGATTCGTTTTCTTTATCTGCCGTTTCAATCTGAGCCGGTTGTCTGGCCTGGGCCTGGCTATTTTCAGCCTGGCCGACCTCTATTAACGATCCGGATGAGTCTTCCTTCGATTCAGCAAAACAGGGAACACTCAAACTTAGCACTATCGCCAAGAAAAACTCATTACGCATCTTCTCCCTCCTTTTTGTCAGTCTGCATATGCCATTCACCCAAATGCAGAATGAATAGCCGGATCATTATGAAACAACTGACAAAAGCCTGGTAAAAAAATCAGAATAAAATGCTGCGAGATTCGCTTAAGGTTTTCCAATAAACTGATTTTCATTAGTTCGCCAAGATAGATGTTTTTGATGCAAAAGGATTTGCAGCCAAAACTCACAGTTTTTCCACTTCAAACAAAATTGCCTGCATCGGAAAACGGGTAGGGTTCAAGCCGTATTTTCTGGAAAACCGGTTTGCCAGTTCATCGGCAATCACATCAGGATCCACCTCGCTGCGCTCCCTGATTTCATTGATGATCGGGCTGAATATCAATCCGCGTGCAAAGGCACCGATATCATCAATATCGTATTCCCGCCGCTGAACCGAGATATTGATTCGTTCAAAACCGGCACGAATCAATTTTTCCTTGATAGGATCAATTTCGAAGGATGCCACCGTGCTCTCAAGAAACCGGGGAGGATCAATCGAAAAAAACTGCTGCATCACCTCAAAAGTCAGACTGGCATAGGGGTTGTAATCCCGTGAATCCCATACGCTGAACAGATATCGCCCCCCATGGCGCAATACCCGGTAAGTTTCACGAAATGCAGCATCCTTGTCGAAAAACATCAGTCCAAACTGACAAACTACCGCATCGAATGCCTGATTATTAAAGGGCAATGCAACTGCGTTTGCTATCTGGAGAGTAATCTGCTCATGCGGTAGAAATTTCGTGCGTGCAACATCCATCATGGAATCACTGATATCGATAGCGGTCAATTTTACATTCTCGGGAAGCACATTACGCAACTGCCTGGTGACAATACCGGTACCTGATGCCACTTCCAGCACATCATTCACTGGATTTTCTGCTGTGCGCCTTGCGATATCGAAGGCATATTGCTCGAAAAGTACCCGCCCCAGATCACGATCATAAGCAACAGCAACATCACCTACATATCCCGCCATAACTACCCTCCCAAATAAAAAATATCAACATCCAGTTTTACAAGCTGTAGTGTTTGTTATGCACCAGGCTCCATCCCACAGACAATCTATCTGCTTTTTGATTGCAACAGACCGATACCCAACACCGCCATGCTGATCGAGATAACGGGGTTCAGCACATTCAACAAAGCATATGGGGCGTAGTCAAGCACCGGCACACCCAGTGTTGCGGCGTAAAAAATGCCGGCAGTTGTCCACGGAATCAGGCCGGTTGTCAAAGTCGAACCTTCTTCAACTGAGCGTGACAATACCGACAGATCCAGATTCTTTTCCTGAAAAACTGGTTTGAATACCTGACAACTCAGAATGATGGAGATATAGGCCTCGCCCATAACCAGATTGCCTGCCAGGCCGGATGTTATGGTAGCCGCGATCAACGTGCCAGTTCGGCGAATCGGTGTAATCAACCGCATCAGCAACACTTGCAAAAAACCAGCCCGATGCAAAATACCACCTAACGCCAAGGCCATGATGGAGAGTAGCAAGGTCCAGGCCATGCTGTATAACCCGCCACGCCCAAGTAATTCATCAACACTGGCAATGCCAGTATTTCCGGGTACGTTTAGCCATAATGCGTTGATCACATCGGCGCCATCCCTGCCCTGATAAACCACCGCAATCAATACCGCCAGCAAAATACTGCATGTCATGCTGACTTCAGCAGCATAGCGTTTCATACTCATGCCCAACATGACAAGTAGTGGCAATAGGGTTATTTCACCTTCCAAACGATAGGAGCTGGCCAAAGCTTGACGGATTTCTGCCAAATGCGCTTGCGGCAAGTGATCATTTCCATATTGCAAACCCCAAATGACAAAAATGAGCAGAACAATCGTGAATGTGGGAAGCGTGGTATACAGCATCGAACCGATGTGCCGGTAAAGATGTGTGCCGGCACTCATTGCAGCTAGGTTGGTGGTATCAGAGACAGGTGACAATTTGTCACCAAAGGTAGCTCCAGAGACGATCATTCCGGCGACCAAAGGCAATGGAATTCCCATGGATTCACCCAAGCCAATCAGCACCACCCCGATGGTACCGGCAGTACCCCAGGAAGTACCAGTTGCAACCGACATCAGGCTGCACACCACGAATCCAGCGGCTAAAAACAATGAGGGATCAAGCCAATCAAGGCCAAAATACAGCAGGCTTGCAATCGTGCCGCTTTGCATGAAACTGGCAATGATCATGCCAATGAGCATGAAAATATAAATTGCCGGCAAGGCTTTGATGATGCCCTCGTCCATCATGTTGCGGATCGCAACAAACGAATAACCCAAAACACGGGCTTGCAGGCCAACCCAAACCAAAACAAGAAAAATCAGCATGTGCAGGCTGATTTGATATACAAACAAACCAAAGGCCATTAGAAACAGTATTCCTGAAAAACAAACAATTGCCTGCCGGAAAGAAGGTGCCGGTTGTCTTGCTGGCAAGTCCACCATCGCGGTTTGTACATTTTCCATTGCCGTCAAAGATTGATTTGAATTAATCGGATTTGATTTTTGAGTCATTCAATCTTCCGGAATAGAAAGTTGTTTTTTAAGAAACTGGAATTCGTCTCGCCTGATTTTCATGATATAACGCTGCAAAGTTGAAATGGCCACTGATAAAAAACTGAGGCCGGTTTTACAAGGTATCAATCAATAGATTAGGAGAACAATTTGGGACGCGGGTTTTATACCATCATGGGGGCACAATTTTTTTCATCGCTGGCAGACAACGCGCTACTTGTCGTGGCCATTGCTCTGCTGATTGACCTGCATGCGCCAGCGTACCTTACTCCCATGCTTAAATTTGTGTTTGTACTGTTTTATGTATTGCTTGCTCCCCTGGTTGGCGCTTTCGCCGATTCCATGGCCAAAGGCAGGGTCATGCTTATCAGCAATACAATCAAGATTGTTGGCTGCCTGCTTTTATTCTTTGCGGCACATCAGCTTTCTGCACTGGGAGCTTACGCAGTTGTCGGGCTGGGGGCAGCAGCTTATTCTCCGGCGAAATACGGCATCCTTACAGAATTGCTGCCCCCTGAAAAACTGGTGATTGCCAATGGCTGGATGGAAGGATTGACTGTCGCCTCAATTGTTCTAGGCACGGTCATCGGCGGTTTACTCATTACACCGTCAGTTGCTACGGTTATGCTCTCGCTGGATCTCCCCCTGGTTCAAACAGCTGTAGATGCCAGCATCATCATCATCATGCTGTTTTATGGTATCGCTGCTGTGACCAATCTGTTTATCCCCGATACCGGCATTGATCACCGGATACTCAACAAAAACCCGGTTTTCCTGTTTCATGATTTTGTTCGCTGCGTAAAGCTGTTGTGGTTCGATAAACTGGGCCAGATTTCATTGGCTGTCACCACGCTATTCTGGGGCGCTGGCGCCACACTGCAATTCATTGTATTGAAATGGGCAGAAACAGCTCTTGGCTATACATTAAACAAAGCAGCGATGCTCCAGGGAGTTGTTGCCGTCGGCATCGCAATAGGGGCTGTACTGGCAGCGAGGCTGGTTTCTCTCCGGCGATCACTGGAAGTCATTCCGCTCGGCATTGCCATGGGTATTGTGGTCATGCTTATGATTACTGCTCAGGATCTATGGATTGCAGTGGTGCTGTTGATCATTATTGGGGGGTTGGCCGGTTTCTTCGTGGTACCTATGAATGCGTTGCTACAACATCGCGGGCATATTTTAATGGGCGCCGGACATTCCATTGCCGTTCAGAATTTCAATGAAAATCTGGGCATTCTTACCATGCTGTCACTGTATGCGCTACTGATCTGGTGTGACGTGCATATTTACACCGTAATAGTTCTGTTTGGGCTGTTCGTATCCACCACCATGATTATGGTTCGGAAATGGCATATAAATAATCAAAGCAAACAGGATTCACTGCATTCGATTGGCACACAGAAACGGCAAATCTAATTTCAGGCAGAATGCGGTTGCGCAATATTAAAATCTGCCCCAAATGAATTTCTGGGTTAAAAGCCGCGCTTGTGCTACAGCAATCAGTATCCCTCTCAATCTTCCTGGTGTTCATCCAGAGATGATGGCTCTTCTTCCGGTATCCGGTAGGTATCATTTGCCCACTGTCCAAGATCAAGCAATTTGCACCGCTCGGAACAAAAGGGACGAAATTTGCTGGATTGACTCCAAACAATTACTTCTCCACATTGAGGACAATTTACTACCGTAGCTTTACTCAATTCCACCACCAATCATTCGCACCAGCATTTATAAACTGCAGAAGGTCAACTCAAAAGGAATATCCTCTTCATAGATTTCTGTTTTGTTTTCTGAGCGCCAGGGAACAAAACGGATATTCAATGCATATTTGTTGGCGCTGATTTCGGGAATACAGGGAAATTCACAGCTGATATGTAATCTCAAAAGATGCGCCTGATGCTCCGAACCAGCTTGCTGAAACACGCCCTGAACTGCCGTATAACCACAATTCCTGCCACTATTCCGCAATATGTTCAGCACGATATTGATCCCGCTGCGAATCGGGGCAAAGGGAGCAATCCAGCTGTTGAGATCCTCTCTGCGCTCTTCAGGCGTCAGGTTCAACCAATAATGATAGGCTGGCAAATCAAATTCACATGCGGCGCCGGGAATGTTCATGCGCTGTTTGACGCTCATCAGCCATTCATCATCACGCAAATGCCCGCCTATCCGGCCCGGTATATCCAACAAACCACGAAATGCTGCCCGGATATCCTGCAATAAGTGGTTGAGTGCTTTTTCCGATACTTCCGGGTTACTACGCAAACCTTCCAGCATGGTCCGTTGTTTATCCAGCTCTTGCAGAAGATCCGATTTAAGATCAGAACGGCTGGTAACGTCGAGAATTTCAAATAGCGCCACCAGGACAGTATTGTGCTCGAAGGAGGTATCCCTGGACGAGAAAAAATCAATCTTGTCAAAGAGATCCTCCAGCCTTAACAGCATGCGGATTCGTTCATTCAGCGGTAATTCGTAGCAGATCACGGTAGGCAAGATAACATTGATGTTTTGATGCACAGTATAGAAACCAATATGCAAGTATCTTACCAGAATCACTCAGAAATCGGGTTTGCGGGCAAAATCAAGGTAGATCTGGTGCAGTTTTTGTACCTGTTGTTGCAGGTGTTCTTCGCTGGAATCGTTCACAATGACATCATTTGCTTGTGCCAGGCGTTCATCCCGCGCGCATTGTATGGCCATCACATCACGCACAGCTTGCTCACTCAGCTTGCTGCGCTGCATGGCGCGAGAAATTTGCAAGGATTCAGGACAATCAATCACCAGTATCCGATTGATCAATTGGAGATAATTGCCTGTTTCCAGCAATAAGGGAACGACCAGAACCGCATATTCGGACTGGATAAGCGATAGTTGTCGCTGGGTTTCCTGGTAAATCAGCGGATGAAGAATGGATTCGAGTTTGTGTCTGGCGGTTGTATCGGAAAATGCCAGTTTGCGCATGGCGACCCGATTCATCGAACCATCTTCGCCGATGACACCATCACCAAACATCTTGCGAATTGGATCAATCGCTTTCCCATCAGGGCGAGTCAATTCATGGGCAATCTGATCGGCATCGATAATCCCGACTCCCAATTGCTTGAATATATCAGCCGCTTTGGTTTTACCGCTGCCGATTCCACCAGTTAATCCGATAATGAGTGTCATGGGTCAGAACATGGTCAGATAAGCCTGGTTGATCTGATTACCCCAGAACAGGGCAATCAGACCGCCACCGGCCAGATAAGGCCCAAAAGGAAGGGTCATATTTTTGGAGTGATTCGCCGTCACAATCAATGCAGTACCTATGACAGCTCCCACTACGGAAGAAAACAGAATAACCAGTGGCAGCAATTGCCAGCCCAGCCAAGCTCCGATTGCAGCCAACAGTTTGAAATCGCCATACCCCATACCTTCCTTGCCAGTCAGCAATTTGAACAACCAGTACACACTCCAGAGTGTGAGATAACCCGCGATTGCGCCAATTACTGCCGAATGGATGTCAGTAAAACCGTGATGCAGATTCACGATCAATCCTGCCCACAATAATGGCTGGGTAATACTATCCGGTAACAGCTGGGTGTTCAGATCAATAAAAGTCAGAGCTATCATTGCCCAGATAAAGATCAGAACGACAAACAGGATTCCGCCAGATCCAAAATACCAGGCAGCCAGTCCGCTCAGTGTAGCTGTTAATGCTTCAACCAGGGGATAGGTCAATGGAATACGCGAATGACAGCCAGAACACTGCCCACGCAGAAACAGATAACTGAGAATCGGGATATTTTCAATTGCAGAAATTTTATGGCCACACTGCGGACAACCGGAACGTGGCACGGCCAGATTATATGCCGGAAGTGTCTTTGCCGATTCCCCATGTAGTTCCGCGCATTGCGCTTGCCATTCGCGCTTCAACATCTCGGGTAACCGGTGAATCACAACATTTAAAAAACTGCCCAGGACCAACCCTATTACTGTTACAAATGAAACAAAAAAGGCAGGAGAAGTGTGCAGGGTATTAATAAGGTTCATATGTTATCTGTTCCGGCTCGGGTTCAGTTTTGGAAATGGCCGCTGTCTACTAACCAACAACCTGCCCCATTTTGAAGATCGGCAGATACATGGCGACGACCATCCCACCAATCAATGTTCCCAACACCACCATGATCATCGGTTCCATCAGACTGGAAAGCGCCTCCACGGCATCGTCCACTTCTGCTTCAAAAAAATCTGCGATTTTACTGAGCATGGCATCAAGCGAACCAGATTCCTCGCCGATGGATACCATTTGCAACACCATGGAGGGAAATACATTGGTGGCCGTCATTGCATCCACCAGACTGCTACCGGTACTGACTTCGTTCTGTATGTTTTTGGTGGCTTCGAAATATACCTGGTTCCCGGCCGCACCAGCCACTGAATTGAGCGCTTCAACCAAAGGAACACCGGCAGCAAACATGGTTGAAAGTGTGCGTGCCCAGCGCGCAATCGTTGCCTTGCGAATCACTTCGCCAAAAACCGGCAATAGCAGCACCATGCGGTCCATGACACGCTGCATTGTGACAGAGCGTTTCCATACGTAGAAGAATGCATAAAGCCCACCACCAACACTCCCGAAGATTGCCCACCAGTAATCCACAAAAAAATCGGAGATGGTCATTACCAGTAAAGTTGGTGCTGGCAAATCCGCACCAAAACCCTGGAACAATTCTTTAAAAGCGGGGATGACGAATATCATGATTACAGCAGTAATGACAAACGCAACCACAATTGAATATGACAAAACAGGATGATTTGATTTTTCCCTTGATCGCCTGGATTTTTTCCTTGTACGTAGCCAGTCTGTCCAGCAGGCTGTCAAGAATACCGGCTGCTTCTCCAGCCGCGACCAGATTGCAAAACAGAGAATCAAAATAAAGTGGATGTTTCTTGAAGGCATTGGCCAGGCTGCTACCTGTTTCCACCTCGGATTTAATATCCATCAGCAGTTTTCCAACGGCACGATTACTATGCCCTTTACCCACAATATCAAAAGCTTGCAGCAATGGTACTCCAGATTTCATCATCGTCGCCAGTTGACGGGTAAACAGTGTTATATCCTTATCTGTAATTTTTCCACCGGCTTTGGCTTTGGCGATTTTGGTCACCCTGATGCCCTGACGACGCAGCGTGGAAGTCACCACAACGGTACCTGCCGCACGCATTTCGCCTTTGACAGCCTTGCCTGCCTTATCTTTTCCTTCCCACAGAAAATTGAATTCCTTGATTTTCTTTTCTGCCGCAGCAATTGTTGCCATATCCGTTTCCTTTTGATTTTTTAACCTGGATCATGGCTATTACGGCAAAAATTGCAGGATAATTTAATCGATATCCCTGTTCATGCTGACGAGACAATCAGCAACGGTCGGATAACGTAACCGGACCCGCAACTCTCGTTTGATGCGTTCATTGGTCAGCCGTCTTGATTCGAGCATGAAAGACAGGAGGCTGGGTGAAATCATTTCCCTGGCTTCCTGACGGGTAATTCTTTTTGGATGTGGCAAGTTGAAATGATCCGCTACCAGATCAAAATACTCTCCCATTTTCAGACAAGAATCATCGCTGGCATTATAAATCCTGCCTGATCTGCCAAAACGCAGTACTGCCTCGATAATGCGAGCCAGATCATCGGCGTGGATATGGTTGGTGTAACTATCTTCAGCTGGCAATAGAGCTGGAGTTCCCTGTTTCAAACGCTCGATTGGAAGTCGATCCTGTGCATAGATACCCGGCACTCGCAAAATAGATACTCGCACCCCGTTACGAATACCCCAGCTTCTGATTTGGCGCTCTGCATCCAGTCGTCTGAATGCACGCGCATTCTTCGGGCTAGCCGGATAATTTTCACTGACCCTGTTACCGTTGCAATTCCCATAAACCCCGCTGGTGCTGATATAGGCCAGTTGTTGTGGTAGTATGCTTTTTTGTATTTTTGCAGCATGCCGGGAAAGTGCTGACAGAAGATGCAAGGTGCGTGTGTCACGTTCGCCACCGCCTGGGGGCGGAGCAAGATGCAATACGGTGTGGGGAGCAAGCCCGGAGATTTTCCTGAGACTGGCGGGCTGATCAAGGTCACCCGCTATAGGCGTGATGCCCAAAGCTCGCAAATTCCGGTAATTTTCAGCTTTGCGACTTAGACCAAACAGCTGGTAGTGCTTTCCAAGCAGGGCGGCTGCCCTTGCAGCAATATCACCGCACCCCACAATCAATAACCTATTTTTCATAATTCGTACTCGCACACTATATTTTTCAATGGGGTCTTTTCAAATTACCTTCAGGCCAAGCGGCCGCGTCATTATTATCGAACCATCCGAAACCATTCTGGAAGCAGCAATACGCCATGGATTATCCCTGCCCTATGGTTGTCGTAACGGTTCATGTGGCACATGCAAAGGAAAAATTATACAAGGGATTGTTGACTACGGTACTTACAGCGAAGAGGCCTTGACAGAGCAGGAAAAAAGTCAGCAATTGGCGCTTTTTTGCTGTGCCCGGCCACTCTCTGATCTGGAAATAGAGTGCCAGGAAATCGAGGCGATCAAGGATATCAAGGTTCGCAACATGCCCTGTCGTGTGCACAAACTCGAGCATGTCGCATCAGACGTTATGATCATCTATCTGAAACTGCCAGCAAACGAGCGTCTGCAATTTTTGCCCGGACAGTATATTGATATCTTGATGAAAGACGGTCAGCGTCGCAGTTTTTCTCTGGCAAATGCCCCTGGAGATGACGAATTTTTGCAGTTACATACGCGTAATTATGCAAGTGGAGTATTTTCCGAGTATGTTTTCTCACACATGAAGGAAAAAGATATTCTCCGGTTCGAAGGTCCACTTGGATCATTTTTTCTTCATGATGCTCCCAAAAAGGATACCTCCATTATTTTTCTGGCTGGTGGTACCGGCTTTGCTCCCGTAAAAAGCATGCTGGAACATATGCTCCATTCAGAAAATACACGTTTTGCACATAATAAAATCAGATTGTACTGGGGAGCACGAACCAAAGAAGGACTCTATTTGAATGATTTGGCCGAAAAATGGGAAGCCGGTAACAAAAATTTCAGCTATATCCCGGTATTATCTGAACCCCTTGCGACCGATAACTGGCAAGGAAAAACAGGCCTGGTACATCAAGTCGTAATAGATGAGATGGCAACACTGACTGATTGCCAGATTTACGCTTGCGGTGCCCCCGCCATGGTAAAAGCAGCCTTTGATGATTTCACGCAACAACGCGGTTTACAAAGTGAGAATTTTTTCTCCGACGCATTTATTCCTTCCAAACCAGCAACAGCCTGAAATCAGGTTGTTCCAATCTGTTTTAACGCGAAATCAAGCCCTTTGCGGTAATGTTCGCTAGCCGCCTCCGGTTTTTTCAATTTTTCGAATAATTGCGCCAAAGCAAGGTGTACCGGGTATCCAGATTCAATTGACAAACTGGCTTCAAGATAACTTTGTGCCTTCCCCCACAACTCTCCATAAGTGCAAAGTTTCCCCAGCGTCAATAACAAACCGGCATTATTGGGATGCTTTGCCAGCCAACTTTCTGCTCGCTGTATCTGCCAGCTCACCACACTACTTCTACAATCGGCATATAACGCCACGAGCTCCGGATAAGGCCGGACATCCAGACTGTTTTCAATAATTTTTTGAGCTGAAGCATTATCTCCCTGTGCAATCATTGCACGGGCAGCTGCTACTGCAAGCCCTCCATCCAGCTTTTCCTGGCTGGACAAATTGCTCCAGTATTTCCGTAACAAAGCAATATCCCTGGCATTGCTCCGGATATTTTCCAGATGAGCACGGTGTTTCAATTTATTTATATATGCCCTGTCAACCAGGGAACGATTTTCCAGCACTTCCGTCAGCTCCAGCACAGAATCCCAGTGCCCTGCCATCTGGCGCGCCTTAAGTTCCAGCAATAGTATTGCTGTACTTTGCAGACCGCCAGTTGAATATAGTGACTGCAAAGCAGCGAGTGCCGCAGCATGGCGCCCTTCATCCAGCAATAGCTCCACCTCGGTAATCAGAAGGAGCGCTCTCCCGGCTGGAGCTTGCTCTTTTGCGGACGCCAACAAATGATCACGCTGGACATAATTCCCCAGTTGATGAGCAGATCGTGCGGCCAAAACAGCATTCAACGCTTTGGAAACCGGCTTGTCAGCCAATCGGAAAGCTTTTTCCGCGATGGTTGCAGCCTGATCATATCGAGTTTCAAAAAAAGCTTTCAGGCCCGACCAGGCCAATTGCTCGGCTTTTTTATTGCGCATACCGGATAACCCGGCCAGTGTTCGCAGCAATATGTAAAACAAAATGAAAATAGACAATAACACCAGAATGAACGTATTAAATGCCAGTTCCACCTTGTAAGGCGGCACCGTAAACAACACCGAGCCTGTATTGTAGTACGCAGTCAGCACAATGGCCGCTGCTGCTGCAAATAGTGCCAGCATCCATAACACCAGCTTCATTCTCCCTCTCCTTTAATAGTGCGTTGATTGTGATGTATGGCATCCAGAAATACTCCGGTAGCCGGTAGCCACAGTGCGATATCGGTTCCAGAAAACCTTTCCAGCTCTGTCAATGTATCCCTGAGCAACTGAACCTCAGTATTAAAGTATCGCTGTATCCAGCCAGATGCCAATGTTATTGCGGAATCAAAACTCTTTTCATCTCGTACCAGCAAAGCAAGGCGCGCCAACATGAGTTGCAGGCGGATATTTTCTTTCAGAAAGAGAGCCTGTGTGGGGGATAGCAGCTCTGCTACAGGGTTTGTCACTTTCTCCACCTTGATCAACTGGCCAAGATCATGACCAATTTTTTGCAAAAAAGGGGACCACCCACCGGATATGGATATGTCATCATGTTTTTCGAATATATCGATACTTTTCATGTGAGCCTCTGCAGCCAGCGGGAAATTGTCTATTTGCGCCGCGATTCTTTCAATACCCCGGGATATTTCGTGAACCTCCACAGCAGATTGTATTTCCAGTTGCTCAATGATTCCATCCAGTAGCATATTGAGATTTGAAGTATCAGGGACAGTACTGGATTGAAGCAATTTTTGTGCGTGTTTTAGCAAAATGAGTGCAGAATGCACATCACCGGCAAGTTGCAGTTGGCGATCAGATAAAAGAGTTAGGTGTTCAACCGTACTCAGAATCCAGGTATCAGATTGAGTGTTGATCCCTTTATTCAGAGCTGATTTTTCAATCCCCTGGAGGAAATTCTGAGCAACCTGCCGGGAATCTTCCAGATAATTCAATCGTTGCTCGATTTCAGACTTTGTTGCTCCCAGCTCATTCAGCATTTGGCGCGAACGATTGCTGAAAATATCTGCATCAATCAAATATTTTGTCAAGCTATGCTTTGCTGCATCGATGTACCCTTGCTTGCCTGCCCAATTCCACAACATGACAGCCATCGCAAGAATCAGAATGATCAGTATGAAAAAAGCCAGGCGACGGGCTGATCCGGAAATCGTTGTCTGCGTATGCTTATTCATATGATTGGACGTGATCAGTGCTACTACATTTCTTTGAAATACTCCAGCAAGCCTTGTACCGTTCCTTCATCTCCAAGCGAGGTGCAATATATTTTTTTGATACCGCGCTCTGCCGCCTTGCGGGCGATTCGTTCGTGTGCCGTGAATAAAGGCGTAACTTTGAGCAATTGTTGGCCCGTTTCGCCAATCATGTCAAATAAATTATCCAGACCTTCACTGCTGCTGATGACTACCGCCTGAATGCCGTTTTCGTGCCAGCGCTCCAATAATGGTTGCGGATCCACTTCCGGTTTGCGGCGAAGATAGCATTCAATATATTCAACTCTGGCTCCGCGATCACGCAGTGTATCCCCAAGCAATTTTCGCCCATCATTACCACGAAAAATTACCACATACTTGTTCTGCACCGACAGCAACCAGGGCATACGCAGTAATGCCTCGCTATCTGAACCCTCTTCTGGAAAAATGATGTTGGTGATACCGTAAGATTCAAGCGCCTGGGCACTCCCCCTGCCTACGGTTGCGACTTGCATATGTTGAGGCCATCTACGGTTGTTCAGGATCAGTGGCATGGCTTTCTCCACCGCATTTGGGCTCACAAATATAGCCAGATCGACCTCATCAAGCCGGGGCAACAGATCAAGCAAGGGCCGCTTGTTTTCACTATCAGCAATTTCCAGCACGGGAAACAGCCATGGATCTCCGCCCAGTTCCCTGATTCGTGTTGCCAAATTACCCGCCTGATGCAATGGACGAGTAACCAGAATACCTTTACCGGTTAATTGGCCAGGGAACAAATTTGCATCAGTCTCAACCACAGCTCATGCCAGGGCCGCAAGGATTTCCTCTGCGCCGTGAGCCTTCAGATTTTGTGCCAGTTGCTGCCCCATCTGTTCACAAGATTCCGGCTTGCCGTAAAGTTTATCCGCGATCATTCTTGATCCATCAGGAGTGGCTACAAAACCACGCAACGTCAGTACATCATCAAAAATCTCGGCAAAACCACCCAGCGGCACCTGACAACTTCCTCCCAGCATCCGGCTCATGGCTCGCTCTGCTTCCACACAGTAAGCCGTAGTAGCATGATGCAACGGCTTCATCCATTCCACCATATCGGGGTCATTATCACGACACTCGATACCCAGCGCTCCCTGCCCTACTGCCGGAAGACTCAGCTCGGGCGGCAACAGCATACTGATGCGATAACCTAGCTCCAGGCGCTTCAGTCCGGCTGCGGCCAGAATTATCGCGCTATATTCTCCTTCATCCAGTTTTCGCAGTCGTGTCTGAACATTGCCGCGTAATGGATGTACTTGCAAATGAGGAAAGCGGGCACGCAGCTGGGATTCCCGCCGCAGGCTGGAGGTACCTACCACACTCCCCGCCGGCAATTCTTCCAGGCTGTGAAAATTATTTGAAACAAAAGCATCGCGTGGATCTTCCCGTTCGGTAATAGCGGCCAGCCTGAAACCATCAGGGACAACCATTGGCACATCTTTCATGGAATGTACGGCAATATCGGCGCGACCATCTTCCAGAGCCAGTTCAAGCTCCTTGATGAAAAGTCCTTTTCCGCCAATTTTAGACAAGGAAACATCAAGAATCTGATCTCCCTTGGTTGTCATGCCAAGTATGGTGATATCAGTTTGTGGGTATAATTCAAGCAAACGGTTGCGAATAAAATTTGCCTGCCATAGAGCGAGCTGGCTTTCTCGTGATGCAATAACAATTTTTTTAGGGCTGGACATAACAAAAAATCCGAATTTGTGACAACGGCGCCATTTTAACACGCCCGGTACAGATACAAACGCTAGCCAGTAACAACAACTTCATCCCGGTCACACTCGAATCCACGATTACAGGAGACACGCCATAATGAGTCTGAATACCCAAGCAAACGTCATTCCCGAAAAAAATACACCCAATGAAAAGGATTATCCGTTAAGGGAAGATATTCGTTTGCTGGGGCGCATGCTGGGTGACACCATACGCGAGATTGAAGGGGAAGGCATGTTCAACCTGGTCGAAACCATTCGCAAGACATCCGTTCGTTTCAGGCGGGATCAGGATGAAGCAGCCAGACACGAGCTTGATACCATTCTCAATCATCTCAGCCACAAGGAAACCATCGCTGTTGTCAGGGCATTCAGCTATTTCTCATTGCTTTCCAACATTGCCGAAGATCTGCACCACAATCGCCGCCGCCGTGCCCACCTGCGTGCTGGCTCACCACCGCAGGACGGTAGTGTCACACTAGCGTTGCAGCGTGTGGTGGCCAAGGGCATTGATGCCGGGCAATTACAGAATTTCTTTGCCGGCGCATTGATCTCTCCAGTATTGACCGCTCATCCAACCGAAGTCCAGCGACGCAGCATTCTGGATTATCAGCTGAAGATTCAGCGCCTGCTCAAGGAACGGGATCGCACCCAGCTCACCCCCAACGAAATGCGCCATAACGAGGAAGGCTTGCGTTCCGCCATCCAGACACTCTGGCAAACCCGTGTGTTGCGTTCTGTCAGGCTGACTGTGCAGGATGAAATCGAAAATGGCCTGATTTACTACCATTACACCTTTCTGAGACAAATTCCTACGTCTACGCCAAGATCGAAGATATCCTGGAACGCCACATGGACAAGGCAGCACCGCGTATCGCCTCATTCCTGCGGATCGGCAGCTGGATAGGCGGAGATCGGGACGGCAATCCTTTTGTTACCCATCAGATCATGCTGCATGCTGCCGAACGGCACTCAGGGCTGATACTGGATTTTTACATCAATGAAGTAGAAAAGATTGGCCAGACCATGAGTCTGTCCGAACGCCTGATCAAGGTTACCAGCGAACTTGAAGGGCTCGCCTCTACCGCCCCCGGTCTGCCAGCCAGCCGGATCGACGAACCATACCGGCGCGTATTTCTCGGTATTCATGCCCGGCTGATTGCTACCAGCAGACATCTGGGACCGTCTGTTGGCGAACGTAAACTGAACGGCAATGCCGAACCCTATGCTGACAGCGCCGAATTTGTGCATGATCTGGATATTGTTATCCGTTCATTGAAACAGCATCGGTCGGACAGGCTGGCGCAAGGTGCGCTGCGTGACCTGAGGCGGGCTGCCGATGTATTCGGTTTTCACCTGGCACCACTGGATATGCGCCAGCACAGCAGAGTTCATGAACAGGTCATATCCGAGTTGTATGAAAAAAATGCTCAGGATACCCGGAGCTATCTTGATCTACCACGAACGGAACGAGCAGAATGGCTATTGGCCGAACTCAAGCGTTCACGCTCACTGATTTCTTCTTTTTCCGATTTTTCCGATGTTACCCAGGGTGAGCTGCGCATTCTGAAAATGGCTGCTGAAATTCAGCGTCGCTATGGCCAGGCTGCCCTACCCAATTACATCATCTCAATGGCAACCGGGGTAGTGCATATTCTGGAAGTGGCGCTATTGCTGAAAGAAGCCGGATTATTGCAGTTTAGCGATGATCCGCGATCAACCGTAAATATCATCCCCCTGTTCGAGACAATTGATGATCTGCGCGGCTGTGCAGCTGTCATGGATGAATTGTTTTCTCTACCTGATTACCGCAAGCTGCTACTTTCACGGGACAACCTGCAGGAAGTCATGTTGGGTTACTCTGATAGCAACAAAGATGGTGGATTCGTCACTTCAAACTGGGAAATTTATAAAGCTGAAATCGAGCTGACCAGGGTGTTCAATCAACATAACGTCAGGTTACGCCTGTTCCATGGTCGCGGTGGCACGGTGGGTCGCGGTGGCGGCCCCAGCTATCAGGGCATACTGGCACAACCACCAGGTAGTGTCAGTGGCCAAATCCGCCTGACCGAACAAGGTGAAGTCATCGCCAGCAAATATACGGACCCCGAAATCGGGCGCCGCAATCTCGAAACACTGGTTGCCGCCACTATAGAATCCACCTTGCTTGACCGGGATGCCATTCATTATCACGCACCCCAATTTCCCCAGATTATGGAAGAACTATCATCCGGTGCTTTCGCAGCCTATCGCAAGCTGGTGTACGAAACCCCTGGATTCAAGCAATTCTTCCAGGAATCCACACCGATCCGTGAAATTGCCGGCCTGCATATTGGCAGCCGCCCTACTTCACGCAAGCCATCCGACAAAATCGAGGATCTGCGGGCAATCCCATGGGTATTCAGCTGGAGCTTGAATCGCACAATGATTCCGGGCTGGTATGGTTTTGGTACGGCCGTGGAAAATTTTGTGCAGCAGGCCGGAAACGAGCAGGATGCATTGAAGCAACTGCAGGAAATGTATCGTACCTGGCCTTTCATGCAAACTCTGCTTTCCAATATGGATATGGTGCTATCGAAAAGCGACCTGGGCATTGCCTCGCGCTACGCAGAACTGGTAACTGATCCCGAATTACGTCAACACGTCTTCAATCAGATTCGTATTGAGTGGGAGTTATGCGTGAAATGGCTATTCGCAATTACAGGGCATGCCGAATTGCTTCAGGATAATCCAACCCTGGCGCGCAGCATTCGTATCCGGACACCCTATATTGATCCGTTAAACCATTTGCAGATAGAACTACTCCGCCGCTATCGCTCCGGGGATGATGAAGATACTGTCCGCCGGGCAATTCATCTGACAATCAACGGCGTGGCTACCGGACTCAGGAATAGCGGTTGATAGCTTGCTTGCTTCCAGGGGACCTCTGAAAAACGTCAGCGAGGAGTCAGTTCAAGGCAAAAATTGGAGAAAAAGCGGAGTTTATATGTAATAAATGAGCATTTTGAGCCGATTTTTAACGCAGAAATAACAACGCAGGTAGTGTTTCAGAGATTCCCCAGAAACTGTTTTTCCGGGTTTGTTGTGCCTTGTGCGTAAAATAACCACAGCCCGGAACAGCAGTAAATATAATTAAAAATGAGAATAGGCTGGTGGTCATACTCAGCCTGATCGCGCCTGTATGCAGACTTTACATTTTGTTTACATTAAAGCCAGATCACCAGGAAATATCGCCGGGAAGCACTAAAATCTGATACCGGCGCCGGCAACTGGCTCTTTTCCTGAATCGGGCATCATCACTACCGGGAGAACACATGCAGAAAGAGCCTCCGCGTCTGGAAAACACCGTACCTTCTGAAAAAGGAATTCACGCGCTACTCAACCGGTTTACCCGGTTAAAGCCCACTCGACTGGTCATTTTCAGCTTTGTTTTTTTGACCTGTTTGCTCCCCTCCCTCGGTTTTGTTTTTTTACAACCGGCAATTTACCAAAGCTATGCCACGCTACTGACTGTTGCCAAAACTGCCATCGATCAGGCTAGCGCGGAAGCTGATATTCAGCATGTTGCCATCCAGAAACAGGTTCTCCTTGGATCGGAATTATTGACTGAAACAGCACATCGCCTGAGAAAGGATACTCCGGGGATAAAACTATCCCCGGCTGATATCCGCAATATGCTTGATGTTCGCCCAGTAACTGAAACCAACCTGGTTGAAATGGTGGCCGAAGGGGATGATCCCGAATTATTGCCGCACATCATCAATACGTGGATTGATGTATATCTGGATGCGCGTTCAGCCGAAGTTGCTCGCTCCAAAGGTTCAACCATCGCCATGGTGCAGGAAGAATTAACCGGATTAGCACACAAAATCGAGCTGAAAAGATTTGAACTGGATCAATTCAGGCAACATAACGCCATCATCTCGGCCGAACGGCAGGATAACGAGGCACCAGCTCGTCTGAAAGGATTGACCGATTCGCTGAACAAGGCCAGCGAAGAAGAAGTGAAGGCCAAATCACGACTCGATTCGATCCGGAAATCCATTGAAAGAGGCCAGGTAGTTGTACCAACTGAAGACACGCGCACCCTGAGTGTTCTTGAAAAACGGGCTCAGGAACTACGCGAGCAGCTGGAAGAACTGGATCGGCAATATACACGTGAATACATGGCTCTATCTCCCGATCTCAAGGTAATCCCGGAAAAATTACATGCTCTGGATGATGAAATCCAGCATTTCCGTCAGAAAGGCCAGGCGATTGTTGTCAGTGAAGCAGAACAGGAATATGCCGCCGCCCGGCAAGCCACCCGCTCGATACAGGAACAGCTCGACCAGCATAGAAAAAAGGCAACAGAATTCACTACCCGTTTTACTGAACATGAAGCACTGAAATCCGATCTGGAAGAGCTGGAACTGCTCTACCGCGAAACACAGGCAAGATTGGCTCAAGTTGAGGCGCAACATACCGGAAAGTATCCCTACGTTGATGTCATTGAACGCGCCTTCCTGCCCGCTCACCCAATCAAACCTGATTATCCGTGGAACGCCATGATTGCTGCTCTGGCCTCCTTGTTGCTTGGTCTGGCAGCAATCTGGATCTATGAATTTTTGATGAATAAGGAACAGGAAAAACTGGCGATCCATTTGTCCGGCATTCATTTGCATAATCAGGATAACCAGCCCCACAGCACCATTAACATTTTGCCTGCCACGCCGGTCAATCTTCCACAGGAAACTGCGCGGGCCATTGAGCACGCCAGCATTGATGAACTCAGTCCGCAACAAGTTGCCAGCCTGTTTCAGGCAGCCAACATCAAGGAAAAACAACTGTTGATTCTGTTACTCAGTGGTTTGACATTGAGTGAAATTGCCAATTTGCAGGATGCTGATGTTGATCTCAAAAATCATGCGTTCACTATCAGGAATGTATCTGCCAGAACCATTCCGCTCCACCCTGCCCTGACCGTGATTTATGGCACGCACGGCTATTGTCTGACTGACCCTGCCGGAAATCGCATGAATGAGGGCGATCTGGCAGCCTTGCTGACCTGCCTGCAAATAGATGCCGGCTTGCCCGCACCGGATCGGATTACAGCCGAATTATTGCGCCAGACCTATATCCTCTATTTGGTGAGACAAGGCATACGGCTGTCTGATCTTGAACCCGTCGTTGGGTATATTTCACCGTCTATATTGTCGGATTACGGTATTTACGCCCCACCGGGAGCCAAACAACCGCTCGAAATGGTTAACCTGTTCTACCCGGTTACCCGGATATTTCATAAGACCGAAAACGACCGGAATATAAGGCCGAAACTTTATTGTTCAGGAGCTCTGAAAATATCAGCGAGTAGTCAGTTCAAGGCAAAACCGGCAAAAGTGGAGTTTATACGTAATAAATGAGCATTTACGTGCCGGCTGCCAGCGCAGAATGGTAACGAAGATGGTTTTGCAGAAGCCTTTGATCTAATGGCCTTTACACAACCACAATAGCTCGTTCTGCAATAACGGTATCGCTCTTATTTGTGGTTATTACATCTGTGAAAAATTCTCTGGAAAGTAATGCCATACGGCGTGTGATGGCAGACACCGATCGTTCCGAGATCGCCGATCGGACTGTTTAATGGGCAGCAGAACTGACAGATCGTTACGATGCAAAGTTATTTGTAATACAGGTTACTGCCATAGAGGCGGCAACCCGCAGAGCTGTTGCAGAAATATGGCTTTATTTGCTGCTTACCGGAAAGGCCATCAAGGTTAACTTTGATTGAATAAAAGTTTGTTTGGAAAAAGTTGAGGGTGATTGACATAAATGCATGCTCGTGCGGCTGTAACTGGTCAAACGTTACTCCGCCGGAGCGTAGACTGCTCAAGCAACCACCGCCTCAAGGAAGAACAGTACCGCCCGTGGCTCAGCGACCCGCTGATGCTGTGTGGCGTTGAGAACGCCAAGCTGGCTCCGGGCTATCAAGCCCCGAGCAGCCCCAAGAAACGATAGGAAAGGCTATGTAACAATTAATTATTGAATGAGTTGTCGAACGTGCATTGAGCTATAGAATGAGGAGTCCACAATGAGATCAACGAATTCAAAGATTGGATGAGTTCACTAGAACGCATGAGCCGTCATCAACGGTGAGCAACTGCGAAAAGGCTGCAGGAAAAGAGGATACTGATGAAGCCATCGCCTGATCGAGGCCATCAGGCCTGACAAACTTGTTTGTCCCGATTGCAACTACCGAGCTATACGCTGGGGAAATGTCGTCACCGCAACGTTATCGTTGCCGCCAATGCCAATGCGCACGTTCAATGCGCTCACAGGCACGCCACTGGCACGGTTACGCCACAAGATAAATGGTTTGAGTATGAGCAAACCCTGATTCAGGATTACTATCCGCCGCCATCAGCAGATAAGCTGTGGATAGCCAATAATACAAGCTTTGGCGGTTATCGTTTTCTAAACCCCTGCAGCTCTCAACCTGGCAAAATGAATGGTATTGTCGAAGCCGATGAAACCTATTTTCTGAATCCTTAGCGCGTCGGTTACCCAGGTCTGCACGCAAGCGAGGTGGCAAAGCCGTCAAGAAAGGGACATCCAAAGAACAGGTGCCTGCATTAGTGGTACGGGATCGTCAGCGCGGTGAACCGCCAGCTGATACCGCAGGGCAACCAGCACCAGCAAATTGAACCAGCGCTTATCCCTCTGTTAAATAAGGATGTCATCCTGTGCATTGATGGGTTACCCACGCAAAACAAATTACCCGGCAGGCAAACACGTTCATCGCCTGGCCTAACATCGCTGCAGGTCAGCGTGATAGACAACATCTACATCGAATGTCAATGCTATGACAGTCGATCCAAACAGTGGATGAAGAAATTTTGCCATGAGTGGCAACACGCTATCTTGGGAATTATCTCGGTTGGCACAGAATGATTGACCGTCTCGGCCAAAATACGCCAACGCTTTGTTTCGCATCTCTTGGGAAACAAGGCAGTTCAACAATTATAACATAGCCACAGAAGAACAAACGCAATGGCCAAGACACTTGAAGCCCACGACAAGCTGATCCGCGAGATTTTCGAGGGCAGCTACCAGTTCGAGATTCCGGACTATCAACGTCCCTACGCCTGGACGACTGAGCAGGCGGGTGAGTTGTTCGACGATCTGATCTCGGCGATGCAGGACGCGCGAGTCTCCGGAGCCAGCAGTCAATATTTCCTCGGCAGCATCGTTCTGATCAAGGCAGATCGAGATCCAAAGTCGTTTGTGGTTGATGGCCAGCAACGCCTGTCCACGCTCACGATACTACTTGCAGTTTTGCGCGTGCTAATGCCGAACTCGGCCTCTTTTCTCACTAAATACCTATACAAGGAGGGAAATCCTGAGTGGGGCGAGAGCAACGAGTATCGGCTGAAGGCTCGCGAAGAGGATGCCGATTTTTTCCGTACCTATGTCCAGGAACAAGGCGGGTTGGAGCGTCTGGTTTCCAGCACGGACAAGCTGAAAGACAGCCGCCTGCGTTACCGCGAAAACGCCACACTGTTGCTTAAAAAGGCCAAAGCCCTGTCGCCTGCCGATTTGAACGCCCTGTGGAAGTTCCTCGCCAACGACTGCTCGCTGGTTGTCATCTCCACGCCCGATCTTGAAGCCGCATACCGCATCTTCTCCGTGCTCAACAACCGGGGGCTCGACCTCGCGCCTATCGACATCACTTCAAGGCGCAGGTGCTGGGCCTGATCCGCACCACGGCAGGCGAGGTCAAGAGCCGTGCCTACGCCAAAGAGTGGAGTCGGATCGAAAGCTGCTGGCCGTGATGCCTTCGGTGACCTGTTTGGCCACATCCGCAGCATCACGCCACGAAGAAGCAGAAGTACATCCCGGTCAAGGAATTCCAGGAGCGTCACGAGTACAAGACCCCTATCGACCCCGTCGACAAGCGTCATCAAATCCCATGCCGGAAGCATGGGATTTCGTGCGCGATGCCGACTTCAAAGCTACCGACACGCCGAGACTATCAACGAGCACCGATCTTGGCTCAATCGCGTGGACTTGGCAGACTGTGCCCCCGGCACTGGTCTACTTCCGCGCTCGGCAACAACCCAAACTGCTCGCGGAGTTTTTCCAGTCACTGAACGCCTTACCTATTTCCCTGCTGGTCACCGCAGGCATCAACGAGCGCATCGAAACCTACGCTGCGCTCACCAAGGAAATCGAGCCGGAGACCTTCAAGGGGGATCTGGCCGCGCTCACCACGCTCGCCCTGACAGACGCGCAAAAGCGCAAGTTCGTCGCGGCACTCAATGGAGACGTTTACGAAGATTTGCCCAAGGCAAGGATGGCGCTGGTCTTGCGCCTTGAGTCCTTGGTGCGCGCGCCCGGAGTGCAACTGCAGAATGCCGTGTCGTTGGAGCACGTCCTGCCGCAAACACCGCCAGATGGCTCGGACTGGCTCCAGTGGTTCCCCGATGAGAACGAACGGGAAGCGTGGACACACCGCTTGGCCAACTTGGTTCCGCTCGACCGGAACAAGAACTCTTCCGCCAGCAACTACGACTTCGCCAAGAAAAAGAGCGTGTACTTCAAGGGCAAGGGCACAGCGTCACCCTTCATCCTGACGCAGGAAGCCAGATCAGAGAACGAATGGACACCGGAGATACTGATTGATCGGCAGGAGCGCCTCGTCGGTGTGCTCAAGAAGCATTGGGCCCTTGAGATGTCGCCAACCGAATCAGTATGCGAAGGAAGTGAAAGGCATGCCTTTGCGTTTGATGCTGCGGATTACTAGATCAGCACGAGAGGGTTCAATGAAAATTGTTTTTATGTTGATTGGATTACTGTGTTTTACTATCGCCGAGGCGACAACGTGCCAAACGATAGAGGATGCAGGTCAACGTGCCTATTGTCGGGCGTTGCAAACTAATAATCGCGGCCAGTGTGTGGCCATCGAAAATTTCGACTTACGTCAGCGATGCCATGCGGTGATAACTGGCAATGTCTCTCTGTGTAATTCAATTTCGAGCGGGTGGGAGCGCGAGCAATGCAAAGTGGCGACCAGAGGGAAAAATGACCGTTGAGGCACTTCCCAACTTCACCCGACCTGCCCGCCAGCGATGGAAAACCATTCCGGCCGATATCCGCCAGCGCTTGCTGGCCAACGTCTGGTGCGGGCAGTGTCGGCACGAAGTAACGATTACCAGTTTCACCGGAACCATCAAGGGTGGCAGCTTGCTGCTGGAAGGCAAATGTGCAAAGTGTCACGGCGACGTGGCACGGGTAATCGAGAGTTCGTGAGCGCATTGCCGCAACAATCCGTGTTAGTACTCATTTATGTACTCCCGCCAGACTCTGCGAACACATGCGGAACACTGGGTAGGTTTGCGAATTTCGACAGGCTACTAGGGAACCTCTGAAAAACGTCAGCGGGGCAGTCAGTTCAAGGCAAATATCGGAGAAAAAGCGGAGTTTATACGTAATAAATGAGCATTTTGAGCCGATGTTTAGTGCAGAAATGACAACGCAGGTCGTTTTTCAGAGGCTCCCTAGTGGGATTGGATCTTCAACAGAGCATCAACCAATCTTTTTTCGATGCCTCCATACTGGGCATCATTGAGATACTCTCCAGACAAGCTGCCCCAGGCCGGGTTCTGTCTGAGTACGTCAATGATTTGCTGCCAATCCTCCGGAAGCCTGCCACGTTCTGGTTGTCCGCCCACCTGCTCGGTATGGCAGGCGGCATGTCCCCGGTTCATCAACTTGTCCAGCAGCTCATGCTGGCGCAGGTATAACAATTGCAAGGTGCTGTCGTCTGCGCATAGCCACCGCGTACCCCGCAGTTTGGCCTGAATTTCTCTGCCATAGCGTTTGTAAGTAGACCAGCCGGTACCGGCAATGGCCCCCAGTATGCTGGCTGCTCCCAGGCTAAGGCCCCCTACCATCAGATCGATTCCCGCTCCGGCGGCTGCTCCCTTGAGTGCGGCACTGCCGATATCCAGCCCATAGGCTTTCAGCACTCCCGGAGCGAACAGATCAAGCTGCCAATAGCCGTTTTGCACCGGTATGTTTTGCAGTTCGATATCCTTGTCCGTGAAATTGAACATCTTCAGCAAATCAGTCAGACAACATTGCTCTGCCTGCCGGATGAAATTCTGCAGTTTGGTTGCAGCGGGTGAAGTATCTGTTTCGCTTTGCATTTCACCGGCATCTACCCGGTAACAGGCTGCTGTCACTATCAATCCGGCAATACGTCTGGCTGCCGATTTGCAGAGCTGGTTCCACACACCTGCACGGTGATCAATCAGGCGTTGCAGCCGGTTATAGTGCACTTCCAGCAGACTTTGTATTTTTTGGTAGAGACGTTTTTCCGCTTCGAATGCAAATGCTACGGTATCCAGTTCCAGTGAGGCATAGATGTTGAACGCCGCCAGCTTCTTTCTCCACAGATCAAGTTCGGCCCGATGCGCTGCCGTGAAATTGAAAATCGGGATCATGGGTTTCATTGCCTTGCCCAGTATTTCGATTTCAATGAGATATTTTTCCAGTACCGGCTCGCGTACATCAATGACATACAGCAGGACATCGCTGCGTAACACCTGCCGGATCACCTTGGCCTCCTGCTCCAGAGGATCATTGAGCGGTGTTGACGCCACGAATTTTTCCAGCAGCTCGCTGGGTGTACTGCGTTTGTTTCTGGTTGCAATCAGATGCAATCTGTCTTGCAATGCGTAAACATCTTCAATGCCGGGCGTGTCATGCAAATTGAGCACGGATTCATCGCCGGCAAAAAGGGTAGCCCGCTCAACGTGGCGGGTTGTGCCCGCTGCATCTTCGACTTGGCCAAACCGGGTACTGCGTAGCAGTGTGCGGATCAGCGAGGTCTTTCCGGTATTAGTGTGGCCGACGACAGCAATTTCCAGCAGTGGTGTTTCTTGTGCCGAAGTGGCACTGGTTGATTTCATATCAGCATGCATCGTGATCAGGACAAGATTTGTTCAGCCGGGATGCCACTGGCCTGTGCCAGCCGGTACCAGGCCTGTTTACGTGATTCTGTCACCTGAATTGCCGGACTACTTTGCAACAACATCAACCAGACCTGATCTGGTGCCAATGCTGCCAGATTGTTGATCATCCGTTGTACACCGCGATCAGGCACACGGTGAGCCGCCACGCCAATAAGTAATGTGTTTCTGGATTTTTTCAACATCTCCAGAACACGCATAAAGGTTTTCTGATCCGCCACATTTTCCTGACAAACCACGCCTTGCGGCCAAATAGCATGATTATCCAGCTCAATACCGATCACCAAAGCATCTGATGGGTATTGGCCAACATGCCCACTTCGTGGAAGTTGAACGGATTGTTGCTCTTTTGCCAGTCCCGGATCCCGGTCGATCACATGGGTGACAAATTCCTTGGCAATCAGGCTTTGCCGCAGCGTAACGTAGTAAGGCAGGTATAAATCCAGTTTGTAACGATATTCGGCCAGCTTCAGAAGAATGCAGGACAGCAGCAACAGTAACAGTCGGGGCAGCAAGCCATATACCAGCAGCGCTCCAACCAGAAATCCGGCCCAGGCACTTCGAATGGCTGCATCCTGCTCTCCCGCTCCAATCCGGCTGGCTGCAATCTGTTGATGATCAGGCACCACCAGACCGATATGCTGCATGGGCGCACCCAGCAGGCGAGTCAGCTCGGGCAGGCTGTTGTCGGGCAACAATGTCGTCCCCCAGACAAAATCATACTGTTTTGCCAGCATCAGTAAAATCAGCACTCCCATACCAGCAAACAGATAAACCAGCCAGAACTGGTGGGTTAGCATGCTGACGCGCCATTTGCCCACTTTTCCCGATAGGCAAGTGTCCCACCAGGCATGCGCAGCCAGTGTACTTATGGATTCTCCTTCCCTTTTCCTGAGCTGGGCTGGCAGCCAGCAGGCCAGTTGTGCAGCAATCCCCGAATTCAGGCCATGCACATTGAACAAAATACCGGCTCCCCACAGCAGCATCGATAGAAAATTGAAGCCCAGCAGTACAACCAGCAGCCAGTAAATATTCAGTGTCGAGGATTCGCCCGTGGCATTGATTGCAGCTACTCCTCCGAGAATGGCTGCCAACAGCAAGATAATCTGGCTTGTACGGATAAACAGCCTCTTCGGATGCTGCAGAACTTCATCCAGGTGATTGTCGTGAATCAAGTGATGGGCACGATCAAGCAATCTTTCAAGCAAGGCGGTATAACTGAAACCAGATGCAGGATACGCTTCCATGCTTGCGATACCGGCATAGGAAAGTATCTGGGGCTGGCCAGTTTCAATATGGCGCAACTGTTCCAAACGAACCAGATCATTGAAATCGTGGTTTTTTAAAGCCATCACATTCGATATTAAAGCAGGAGAAATAAAAACCGGATGACGCCCCGGAAAGCACGATGCCCACCGGTAGGTCAGACAGCACAAACGAACAAACGATAGCGAAGAACGGTTATTTCACTCCGGAATATCGTAATACAACCTTATTCCCGCAGAAACACGGAAAACCGTACAATCCACGCTCTATTGAACAAAACGGATACCCGGATTGGGAATAGTAAAGTCCACGCATTTATTCCTGGAAGGATGTAATCAATGAAACCCGTCGCAATTCTCAGGTTTTTTCCGATTGAAGGGCCCGGCTATTTTGCCACATTTCTTGATCATCATCATATTCCCTGGCAACTCATCAGCCTGGATCAAGGAGATCCTCTTCCGGAAAATCCAAAAGCCTTCAGTGGTCTGGTACTGATGGGCGGGCCAATGAGTGTGCGTGATGATTTACCCTGGATTGAGCAAGTGCTCTCACTCATCAAGCAGGCAATAGCCATGAATATTCCGGTTCTGGGCCATTGCCTGGGAGGGCAATTGCTGGCAACGGCCCTGGGGGGCGTGGTTACAAACAATCCTGTGAAGGAGCTGGGTTGGGGAAAGGTAGAGGTAGCGGACAACTCTGTCGCACGCGAATGGTTTGGTGGAAATCTCACTGAATTTGATGCTTTTCACTGGCATGGAGAAACCTTCAGCATCCCGGCAAACACCACACGCTTGCTATCCAGCAGCTATTGTCCCAACCAGGCTTTTGCCATGGGCATTCACCTTGGCTTGCAATGCCACATCGAATTGACTGCTGAAATGGTAAAAATCTGGTGTGAAACCAATGCTGCCGAGCTGGAACAAAACCGGGAAAGCCCCGCTGTTACCAGTAGCGCAGAAATTCAGACAAACCTTGATGCTCGTATTGCTGCATTGCAACTGGTTGCAGACCGTCTATATACCCGATGGATCACAGCGCTGGTTGCGTGATAAAACAGGAATGGCCGCAAATTGCACGGCCACCCATAGAAAAAAAACAAAATCACGGCCAGATTGTTAAAAAGCAATTTCTGCCCGCATTTTCTTCATTGCCTTGGCCTCAATCTGACGAACCCGTTCAGCAGAAACGCCCAGCTCATCCGCCAGCTCATGCAGGGTTGCGGCCTTGTCTTCCCCCAACCAGCGGGCCTCGATGATACGGCGGCTACGCTCATCCAGTCCATCCAATGAATCTTTCAGCCTGGTATGTGTCAGCTGTTCCAGCTGTTCCTTTTCCAGTTCCCTGGAAGGATCGGATCCATCTGTCAGCCAGGCAATCGGGCTGAAATCTTCTTCGTCACTATCTGTCAGCGGCTCCAGTGAAATATCCCGGCCACTGAAGCGCGTTTCCATCTCGACAACTTCTTCAGGCTTGACACCCAGCTGCTCCGCCATCGAAGCCACTTCCGCCTGGCTCATCGTGTCCAGCCCTGTCTTCATACTGCGCAGATTGAAGAAAAGTTTTCTTTGCTGTTTTGTGGTGGCAATTTTGACCAGCCGCCAGTTGCGCATGATGAATTCATGAATTTCCGCCTTGATCCAGTGAACTGCAAAGGAAATCAGCCGGACACCCCGCTCCGGATCAAAGCGTCTGACAGCCTTCATCAGGCCGATATTACCCTCCTGTATCAGATCGGCATGCGGCAGTCCGTATCCCAGATAGCCACGGGCAATGGTCACCACCACGCGCAAATGGGAAAGCACCAATTGGTGCGCCGCATTGACATCTCCTTCTTCACGCATGCGTTTGGCCAAAGAAACTTCATCCTCCCGGGACAACATAGGAAAGCTGCTGGTTGCGCGAATATAGCTGTCCAGATCACCGCCAGAGATTACTGGTAAAGTCATCATTTCATTCATGATTTTCTCCCTTTGATCCTAAAAATGAACCTCGCATGATTCGAAGCAAGTAGACATATCCTAGCACTCATAGTTCACGAGTGCTAATTTTAAGAATATCCAAGAAAAATCTATTCAAAATCTTTTGAGCAGCAGGGTCAGGAATGCCAGATGAATGAATTGCAGTCTGATATCGAACGCCCTATGCTGTCTTGCCATGTAATGCCCCTCAACTGGTGGATTTTCTACCTATCGAAGTGTCCGGATAAATTAGACCACAACATATTTCACTCACCGACTGACAGCATAGCCATACGGTGTTGGCCAGGAAGATTCCGCGCCGAGTTCGTGCTCTGCCTTGAGTGCCCAGTACGGCTCCCGAAGCAGCTCGCGCCCGATGAATACCAGATTGGCATCTCCGCTGGTTATGATCTCGTTGGCATGGCTGGATTCGGTGATCAGCCCCACTGCGCCTGTCATAATGTCAGCTTCATCACGGATTCTGCGCGCAAATGGAACCTGGTAACCTTTGCTCACTGGGATGTGCGCCTTCGGCACCAGCGCACCGGAGGAAACGTCAATTAGATCCACACCAATATCTTTTAAATGTCGGCAAAGAACTACCGATTGTTCGATATCCCAACCTCCTTCTACCCAGTCAGTCGCTGAAATGCGCACGAATAGCGGAAATTCCCTGGGCAGTAACTGGCGCAGATGCTCAGCAACCCGCAGCAGAAGACGCATTCGATTCTCCAGACCCCCACCGTAGCAATCCGTCCGATGGTTACTTAAGGGTGAAAGGAATTCGTGCAGCAGGTAACCGTGGGCTGCATGGATTTCTATTACCTGGAATCCAGCTGCCAGAGCCCGGCGGGCGGCAGTCTCAAAATTAAATACAATTTCATCGATACCTACTTCATTAAGCGGGATCGGCATTGGGTCGTCTTCGTTGAATGGGATCGGGCTGGGACATATAACTGGCCAGCCGCCCTTCTCTGGTGTCTTGAGGCTGGCTCCCCCAATCCAGGGTGGTTCACAACTTGCCTTCCGGCCAGCGTGCGCTAACTGAATACCGGCAACGGCCCCTTGGGAATGAATAAACCGGGTGATGCGCGCCAGCGGCTCAATATGCTGTTCGCCCCAGATACCCAGATCACCAGGAGTAATTCGGCCATCACGACTGACAGCCGTAGCTTCCACCATCACCAGTGCTACCCCACCGACGGCCCGACTGCCCAAGTGGACTAGATGCCAGTCATTGGCCAACCCCTCTTCTGCGGAATACTGACACATAGGGGACATCACGATCCGGTTGCGAAGCGTGATTCCCCGGATTGTTAGCGGACTGAGCAGATCGATCTCCGGGATTTCACAGTTGTGATTGGTACCAGCCGGACACGCATGATTCACGGTATTTGGAATTTGATCATCAGTTGAGCTCGTCTTTGGTTTATTCATTGAATGATCCTCACAGGCAGATTGGTTAATAGCTTCAATTAATGTTCTTCTGTATCTATTAGGGAATCTCTAATACCTCTCTCCTTACCTATGCACGATCAAAATAATCCTGCATATATCAAATAAGGATAAATAAATTATTATTTAGTATTTTTAACAATAAAAGATTGCTGCTATCTTTCTCGCTCGAACGATACCAAGCGCCATAGTCCACAACTATAACAGAGGCATAAATGAATTCACGAGGGTGGCTGTGGCTTTATCTGATTGCTTTTCTGTCGCTGACAAACATGGTTTACGCGCAAGAAGATTTCTCAAAGATCAGGGACAATTTGACAAGCCGGCAAGCCAGGGCAGATAGTCAAACACTCACTCCTGGCACAGCTCTCTCCAGCTTTCAGCAGCCTTCCCGCAGTTATAGCACCCAACCCGAATCAGATCCGCCGCGTTATGTTCGCAATCTGTCCCAGACCGGTATTGATGCTTTCAAGGATCTTTACTGGCTGGATGCCGGACTGGATTACCGTGTACGTTATGAACACCGCCACAATGATATCCGGCGCTCACGCATTACTACAGATGATCCTGTGCTACTCCGGACACGAGCTTACCTAGGCATCAGGGAAATTCTGGATCCGCTGCGCTTTGTCGTCGAATTTGAAGATGCGCGCCGCTACAACGGCAAATTTCCCAGGGATACGCGGGATTGGAATGAATTCGAACTGATTCAAACCTATGGTGAACTCTATTTCAAAGATGCACTGGGGCAGGATGGCCTGGGCAATCATCGCCCCATTAGAATCCGGGGGGGCCGTATGGCCTGGGAAGCGCTGGATCGCCGTATGCTGGGCACCAACCAGTGGCGCAATACCACCAACAACTTCGAAGGTTTCCGCATTACATTTGGCCAGCAATCCAATGACTGGGAATTTGACGCATGGGGCGTGCAACCGGTCACAAGACTGATAGATAAATTTGACCGGCGTGATAAAGGCCAGTGGTTCTATGGCGCAATCGGACATTTTCGTCAATGGTCGAAAATCATCACTATCCAGCCTTACTATATGGGGTTAATGCAGGACGGCGATGGTGGAACACGAATCAAACGCGAAATCCACTCTCCCGCCATACGAGCCTACGGGATTGTGCCCGATACTGAAGTAGATTTTGATCTTGGCGCCATTTATCAGTTTGGCCGTGACAGCGAGCAAAAAAAATCGGCCTATGCCTACCTGCTCGAATTCGGCTATACCTTCCGTCAGATTGCCTGGGAACCTCGTGTAAGTGCCTTTTACAGCGAGATCAGCGGCGACCGCAACCCTGATGATCACACCAATAACCGCTTTGAAAGATTCTTTGGTTTTGCGCGTCCGTGGTCGGCCGATGATTACATCGTCATGGAAAACATCCGCACACCCAAAATCAGAATAGAGCTCCAGCCACACCCGGATTTACAAATTGATGGAGGCTATAACGGCTTCTGGCTCGCCAGTAAAACCGATCATTTCAACAATCTTCTCAATGGTAGTGGAAATAACCGTGATCGAAGCGGCAACAGCGGGAGTTTTCTCGGACATTCGGCCGACATTCGTGCCCGCTACAAGCTGACTCCGCATATCAGTACCACACTGGGCTATTCACACTGGTTCAACGGCGGATTTGTAAAAAACCGGCAACTGGCCGCCCTGGGAGAAACAACTGCTGGTACAGATTTTTTCTATATAGAAGTCGCTGTCAGCGCATTCAAATAACATCAATTTATCTGTAAAAGGAAATCCAATGAAATTCAATGCATGGTTGTCAGTTGGATCACTGGCATTTGTTCTGGCAAGTTCCGGCCAGGCATTTGCAGACCGGATCATTCTCAACGTTTCCTATGATCCAACCCGCGAACTGTATCATGAATATAACCGCGCATTCATTCATCATTGGCAGGAAAAAACTGGAGAAAAAATTTCTATCAGGCAATCTCATGGCGGCTCCGGCAAACAGGCGCGGGCCGTTATCGATGGTGTGCCGGCCGATGTGGCCACTCTGTCGCTGGCCTATGACATCGATGCGATCAGCCAGCAATCCGGACTGATCGCGGCAGAATGGCAGAAACGCCTGCCCGGCAACAGCGCACCCTATACCTCGACGATCGTCCTGCTGGTGCGCAAAGGCAATCCGAAAGAAATCAGCGACTGGGATGATCTGGTCAAGCCGGGAGTGGCCGTCATGACCCCCAATCCGAAAACATCAGGGGGAGCACGCTGGAATTATCTGGCAGCGTGGGGATTCGCGCTCAAAAAGTATGATGGCGATGAAACGAAAGCACTGGAATTTCTCACCCGACTGTACAGGAATGTTCCGATACTTGATTCTGGCGCACGCGGGTCAGCCATTAACTTCATCCAGCGCGGAATTGGGGATGTACTGGTTTCCTGGGAAAACGAAGCTTTTCTGGCGCTCAAGGAATATGGCCCGGACAAATTTGAAATCATCATCCCTTCTATCAGCATTCTGGCCGAGCCGCCAGTGACCGTCATTGATAAAAATGCAGACAGACACGGCACACGTGATATTGCACAGGCTTATCTCGAATATCTGTACAGCAGGGAAGGACAGGAAATTGCAGCACACAATTTTTACCGGCCGATCGACCCGGATATAGCCAAAAAATATGCACATCAATTTCCGGAAATTCACCTGTTCACGGTAAATAAAATATTTGGTAGCTGGCAGGAAGTACAAAACACCCATTTCAGCGATGGTGGTCTGTTTGACACAATCTATTTGCAACAGGAATCTGAATTTTGAGCACGTTCAAACAACACAGCGTATTACCAGGATTTAATCTGGCACTTGGCTTCACGCTGCTCTATCTGAGCCTGATTGTGCTGATTCCGCTATCGGCAGCATTCATCCACACCGCAAAACTGAGCTGGCCGGAATTCTGGAACACCGTCACTGCGCCTAGAGTGATTGCATCCTACCGGCTGACATTTGGTGCCTCATTGGCGGCGGCAACAGTTAATGCCTTTTTTGGATTACTGGTTGCCTGGGTACTGGTACGTTACCCGTTTCCGGGCAAGCGTCTGGTCGATGCCTTGATTGATCTGCCGTTTGCACTCCCTACTTCCGTTGCCGGTATCACGCTCACTGCGATTTATACGGGGAATGGCTGGATCGGCCAGTATCTGGAGCCGATGGGAATCAGGATTGCATTCACCCCAGCCGGTGTTTTTGTTGCGCTGACCTTCATCGGCCTGCCGTTTGTCGTTCGCACCGTTCAGCCAGTGCTGGAAGAGATTGAACAAGAACTGGAAGAAGCTGCGGCCATGCTGGGCGCCACCCGCTGGCAAACCTTCCGGCACATTATTTTTCCAGCTGTGCTACCCGCACTGGCCACCGGTTTTGCACTGGCCTTTGCCCGTGCCATCGGAGAATATGGCTCTGTGATTTTTATTGCCGGCAACATCCCGATGATCTCGGAAATCACCCCGTTACTCATCATTACCAAACTTGAACAATACGACTACGCCGGCGCCACAGCCATTGCCACCGTGATGCTGGTGATCTCATTCACGCTCCTGCTGTTCATCAATCTGCTGCAGTGGCAAGCCCGCCGCCATAACACAAAGGTATAAACAACCATGGCCACCTCTTCATCATCCCAAACTTTCCCGGTACAACTTGCCGCTCCAGTAACGCAGGAGCAGCCATGGATACGCTGGACACTCACGCTGCTGGCACTCTCCTTCCTGTCTCTTTTCCTGTTACTGCCGCTGATGGGCGTGTTCTTCGAGGCACTGAAAAAAGGATGGGATGTTTATATCGATGCCATCACCGAACCGGATGCGCTGGCTGCCATCCGGCTCACACTGACAGCTGCTGCCATTGCCATACCGCTCAATCTGGTTTTCGGCATCGCTGCAGCCTGGGCTATTGCCAAATTCGAGTTTTACGGCAAAAGCATCCTTATTTCCCTGATTGATCTGCCATTTTCAGTTTCTCCAGTTGTCACCGGATTGATCTACGTGCTGATATTCGGGTTACAGGGTTGGGCAGGCCCATGGTTGAAGGAGCATGATCTCGCCGTGATTTTTGCAGTGCCTGGCATCGTTCTGGCAACCATTTTCGTCACCGTACCATTTATTGCGCGCGAGCTGATCCCGCTGATGCAGGCACAGGGCTCCGAGGAAGAAGAAGCTGCCATCGCTCTGGGAGCAAACGGCTGGCAAACACTGTGGTATGTCACACTTCCCAATATCAAATGGGGATTGCTGTACGGCACCATTCTCTGCAACGCAAGGGCAATGGGGGAATTTGGTGCGGTCTCTGTTGTTTCCGGCCATATTCGCGGTCTGACCAACACACTCTCCCTGCACGTCGAAATTCTTTATAACGAATACAATTTTGTTGCTGCTTTCGCGGTGGCCTCTCTGCTGGCGTTACTTGCACTGCTTACGCTGGCACTGAAAACGCTGGTTGAAGCAAAAGTGGCACAACAGATCAGAGGAAATCACTCATGAGTATCGAAATATGCCATCTCTCCAAGCAATTTGGCTCCTTCTCTGCACTGAATAACATCAATCTGAAAATCAATCCCGGAGAACTACTCGCTTTGCTTGGCCCCTCCGGTTCCGGAAAAACCACATTACTGCGAGTCATTGCCGGGCTTGAGAAGGCGGATTCCGGGCAAGTGCTGTTCAACCGGAAAGATTCGACCGATAAACCTATTCGTGACCGGCAGGTCGGGTTTGTGTTCCAGCATTATGCCCTGTTCCGCAATATGACTATTTTCGAGAACGTAGCCTTTGGTTTGCGCGTTCGTCCGAAGAAACAACGCCCAGATTCGCGGGAAATCAACCGCCGCGTCACCGGATTGCTGCAGCTGGTGCAGCTCGACTGGCTAGCAGACCGCTATCCGCACCAGCTCTCCGGAGGACAGCGCCAGCGCATTGCACTGGCACGAGCACTGGCAGTTGAGCCCGGCATTTTGTTACTGGATGAACCTTTTGGCGCACTGGATGCCAAGGTCCGCAAGGAACTGCGTGCCTGGTTGCGCAAACTGCACGAGGATATGCACATGACCAGCATTTTCGTAACGCACGATCAGGATGAAGCTCTGGAAGTGGCCGATCGCGTGGTCATCATGAACCGGGGATGCATCGAGCAGGTTGGCACACCTGGCGAGGTTTATGAAAAACCGGCCAACCCGTTTGTGTATGAATTTCTGGGTCATGTCAATCTGTTCCACGGCCGCGTGCATCAGGGCCATGCATGGATCAACGGTCTGAAAATTGATGTCCCCGAACATGCTGGTGCCGAGGATCTCAACGCCATTGCCTATGTCCGGCCGCATGACATTGAAGTGAACCGGATTTCAAACGGTGAGCCTGCCCTGGCTGCCCGCGTCGTGCATATTCTTGCCATCGGGCCGGTAGTGCGACTGGAACTGGCAGGAAAAGACAAGGAAAGTCCGGACAGCATTCATGCCGAGATCAGCAAGGAGCGCTTTCGCGAATTACAACTGGCCAGGGGAGATCAGGTTTTCATCAGACCCCGTAGGCTGGATCTGTTTCCAGATCAAGCTCCTGACGGATTGATGCACTAAAAACTGTGTGTGTAAAAGAAATCTCTGAAAAACGTCAGCGAGGCAATCAGTTCAAGGCAAAAATCGGAGAAAAAGCGGAGTTTATACGTAATAAATGAGTATTTTGAGCCGATTTTTAACGCAAAAATGACAACGCAGGTAGTTTCTCAGAGGTTCCAAACAGGATGGACAGGTGATCGCCCAGTTCGGTTACTGGAACCAGCCTTGTGAATCCTGTTTATCAACCGGCTCCTGTTTTTCTGCCGGGCCGGGATTCCTTGTTTCGGCAGGCCAGGAAGAAAATGGAAATGGCCGGTCTTCACTGTTGAATGTCAGAAACAGATTGATCTGATAATCATACATGGCTAGCTGACGGCCCAATTTCAGCACGCGGGAATTGACTTGTCCCGCCAAGATGGTGGATCCGAACTGAAACATGGCCAGCAGCACAATCAGAAATTTGACCCAGCCCTGGACAAATATAAACAGGAACATCAGGAATGCCTGTTTCCAGGTTTCAGTACTTTGCAATCGTTGTTTTACTTCATCATCCATTGAAAAAACACCTTGAAAACAGATTGATTAATTCATCCCACCCAGGATATTAGTCAGCGCGAGGCTTGCTCGTCCTTTTTTGCAGGATTTTCAGTATCTCCTGCAAAAAATGCATCGACCAGGTAACCCCGAACCCCGTCACTTCTGTGCCCACTGCACCCAATCCATCCCGATGACGGACAGCAGAGAGGTCCATGTGCAGCCAGGGGACGTCATTCACAAAATGCCGCAGAAAACAGGCGGCAAGAATATGATCTGCCTCGCTCTCCATGTTGCACTGCTTGATATCGGCAATCTTGCTTTCGAGATCGGCTTCGTAATCACTGTCCATTGGAAACACACAAACCCGCTCACCACTTGAGCGGCCAACCGCCACTGCATTCTGTGCCAGATAATCCCGGTTGGTAAAAACACCACTGTAACGCGATCCCAGCGCAGTAATCAGGCTGCCTGTCAGCGTAGCGTAATCGATAATCAGATCCGGTTTTTCCCTGGCGGCAAGAGTCAGTGTATCAGCCAGTACCAGGCGGCCTTCGGCATCGGTATGAACGATTTCTATGGTCATACCGTTCAGGGAGGTGATCACGTCATTCTGCTTGAATGCATTGGGACCAATCTGATTCTGTGCAATTGCAAGCCAGCAATCTATATTTATGGGCAGATCGGCCCGGGTTGCAGCCAGAAGCACTCCCAAGGCCACTGCAGAACCATTCATGTCTTCATGCATACCATACATGTGGCGCGCCGATTTCAGATTGTGCCCACCGGTATCAAAACAAATCCCTTTCCCTACCAGTGCAATCGATCTTCCGGATTCGCCATGCTCCGCTGTTCGGCGCAAATGTACAATTGCCGCATCTTCCGCGAAGCTACCCTGGGCAACAGCCCCAAATGCGCCAGCTCCCAGTTCACGCAAGCGGGGAAGTTCATATTCTTCGTACTGCCAATTTTCACTGGCAGCCAGTTTTCTGATTTGTTCGCGATAAGTTTTGGGTGTCAGCTCGTTGGGAGGAAGAATCGTCAACCCCCGGGCAAGGAAATTTCCCTCGGCCTGCGCACGTTGTGCTGCAAACCCGGTAGCATCAGTGACACCATGCAGAAAAATCCGCTCCAGTGGTTTGACATCCGGTTTGCGTTGCTTGCGTATCGGCAAGATGGCTCCGTTCACCCATGTGATATAAACCGCAAGTTCAGCCAAATGGCGCTTTTGCACATCTTCACCATAGACAGCCAGATGAATTTCTGCAGGATGTTCGTCCAGCAGCAACTGCACGGCCTTGCGCAGACTGGTCTGCTGCTCGAACAGTGACTTGCTGGAATCCACCATCACCCAGGTATAAAGTGAGCCGTTCTGCAGATTGGCAGATAGGGGTGTTTCAGCAAGCTTGCTGACTGAAGTACCCTGGCGTTGCAGTAAGTCATTTAGCACCTGTTCAGCAGGTAGCTGATATTTCGCGGCCATTTTGTCTGCCTTGGGCAGAATGATCAGTAAATGAGCAGCCCGGACCGATTCGTCAAAAGCATGATCGTTTTGTATAAGTGTGGCGAGCATTGTTTTTATTGGAGTGGGCTGGTCTTACAAGCAAGCTTCCAGCATATTCTTGTCAAAATAACGTTGTATTATATCTGCTTGCTCCATTCTTTCAGGATTATTCATGTATCAGTACCTTGATCTGATGCGGCACGTACTGCAACACGGTCATCAAAAGAACGATCGCACCGGCACCGGAACACTTTCCGTTTTCGGTTACCAGATGCGTTTTGACTTGCAGGCTGGCTTCCCATTGGTCACCACCAAGAAATGTCATCTCAAATCGATCATTCATGAACTGCTCTGGTTCCTGCGCGGCGATACCAACATCGACTATCTGAGAAAAAATGGCGTTTCTATCTGGGATGAATGGGCTGATGAAAATGGTGATCTGGGGCCGGTTTACGGCCATCAATGGCGCTCCTGGACTGTTCCGGATGGTCAGTCCATTGATCAGATCGACCAGGTCATTCAGCAGATCAGACAAACGCCGGATTCACGCCGGATGATTGTTTCTGCGTGGAATGTGGGTGATCTTGATCGGATGAAACTGGCTCCCTGCCATGTGCTGTTCCAGTTTTACGTGGCCGATGGCAGACTTTCCTGCCAGCTTTATCAGCGCAGTGCGGATATTTTTCTGGGCGTTCCATTCAACATTGCCTCCTATTCCCTGCTGACGCTAATGATTGCCCAGTGCTGCGGCCTGAAGCCTGGTGAATTTATTCACACCTTCGGTGATGCGCATTTATACCTAAATCATCTTGAACAAACCCGGTTACAACTGGAACGCAAACCTAGAACATTACCGGTTATGCAACTAAATTCAGAAATCAAAGATATTTTCAATTTTCAGTACGAGGATTTCACCTTGCACCATTACGACCCCTATCCGCCGATCAAGGCGCCAGTTGCCATATGAGCACGCCGCAGCTCGCCATTCTGGCTGCTGTTGCAGCCAATCGCGTTATCGGACGTGATAACGCTCTACCCTGGCACCTTCCAGCCGATCTCAGGCGCTTCAAGCAACTGACTCTTGGCCAGATCGTCGTAATGGGGCGTCGCACATTCGATTCGATAGGGAAGCCATTACCCGGCCGTACCAATGTCGTACTTACCCGGCAACATAACCTGGATTTACCCGGTGTCCTTATGGCCGATTCAATTCGAGCTATACTGGATCGTTTTTCCAGTGATGACAGACAGATTTTTATTATTGGTGGAGAAGCCTTGTTCCAGGAAACATTGCCACTTTGCCAGCGTTTATACCTGACCGAGATTCAGGGTGATTTCGATGGAGACACTTTCTTTCCGGAATATGACCGGAATGAATGGCTTGAAAAATCGCGTGAAACTCAACACGATGCGGAAAGTGGCATGGAATACCACTTCGTGATACTAGAACGAAAGAAAAATGTTTAGGGAACCTCTGAATAAGACTTCCTGGTTTTTGCAGAATATCTAGATTTCACCCGCTGAGCTTTCCAGTAAAGCAGATAACCTTCGCTGATGCCGAGTACACCGGCAAATGCAAGCAAACCCGCAAGGAATTATTCCTGATTGAGATGATGGATCAGGTTGCGCCAGAGCACCATTCACCATTGTCGATGCCACGCTGATCAATGTGCCGAGTTCGATCAAGAACAAGGATGGCAAGCGCGATCCGGAAATGCACCAGACCAGGAAGGACAACCAGTATTACTTCGGTATGAAAGCCCACATTGGCGCCGATGACGAATCGGGTTTGGTGCACAGCGTGGTTGGTACAGCAGCGAACGTTGCGACATTACCCAGGCTAACGCACTGCTGCACGGCAAGTAAAACAAGAATGATCTGCTTATTCAGGCAGGAACGAGGGTAGCTCTGGCAACCCACAATTAGAATCCTGCCCTCCGATGATTTTTTCGATAGTTGTCGCGAATACCGTTATTTTTTCGGAATTTCCATCTATTGATTGCTGCAAAAACAGTATGGCTAATTGGAAGTTGCAGGTTGATACGACTTATTTATCTGCTCGTAGCGCCACAGGGCGTGATGACGCGCAAATCGCCTGATTCAGGTTCACAGGCATGTCATCAATCGTCTGTTTCACGCTTCGAAGTAATGAAAAAGCCTGGGGCATACTCCAGAGAATGAAAAAAACAGACCCGCCCACATGTGCGCAAATAATGCAGGCAGATCTGCTTATCCCACTTTTTTAAAACTCATTGCCCCGGCTGCTATCTACCTCTTCCGGGCTGACCAGGCTGCCCAAATTTCCCCAGGCATTCCTGATGTAGGAAACCACCCAGGCCACTTCGTTGTCGCGAATAATGTGCTGAAAAGGAGGCATGCCGTAAGGTCGGGGATTGCCTGCGGTAACGGGTGGAAACCCGCCGTACAGTACGCTGCGGATGGTATTTAACGGTGAAGTCATGGTAACGGCGCGGTTTCCGGCCAGCGGAGGATACACTCCCGGCACACCTTCCCCTGATTTACCGTGACAACCCTGGCAATGTTTTTCATATACGGGTTCTCCCAGCGCCAGATATCTGCGTACCCGCTCCGGCATAGGCTGGGTTTTTCCTGGCGCTCCTTCATCACTGTGTTTTTCTCCCAGTGATTGAAGATAAACCGCCATGGCACGCAAATCATCCGCAGACAGGTATTGCAGGCTTTGCCGGACAATGGTTGCCATCGGGCCGGAAGTCACGGCATGGTTGTTTATCCCGGTGGAAAGCAATTGAACGATCTCTTCGGTTGACCATTTCCCCACCCCTGCTTCCCGCGAAGAAATCAGTGATGGTGCATACCAGTAAGTACCCATGATCTCGCCACCCGCCAATTTATCATCCTGGCTGGCACCCCAGACGTTCCGGGGAGTATGACAGGCGTTACAGTGACCCAGCCCCTGTACCAGGTAATTGCCGCGATTCCAGTCTTCGCCCTTGGAATGATCCGGTTCAAATACCCCCTCTTTGAAATACCAGGTACGCCAGAGAAACAGCAGAAACTGGTTATCGTAAGGAGAGGCAATTTTATGTGGCGGATTGGTTTGCGCCACGGGAGTCAACGATTTGAGGTAGGCAAACATGGCGTTGGCGTCCTCGCGCGTCACTTTTGTATATTCGGTGTACGGAAAAACTGGATACAAATAGCTGCCATCCCGGGCTTTGCCAAAATGAAGCGCCTGCCAGAAATCTTCCTCGCTCCAGTGGCCAATCCCTGTTTCGTTATCTGGCGTGATATTGGGCGAGAAAAATTCGCCAAACGGGGTCTTGAAGCCACGCCCCCCGGCATAAGGTTTGCCCCCACGGGTAGTATGGCAACCCATGCAATTGCCGGCACGGGCAAGATACTCTCCGCGCTGAACCTGTTCGGTATTTGAATCACCTGAAGATGACGTTGCGGCAAGTGAAAACAGTGGCAACAGCATGCTTGCTATAAAAACAAAAAAAGATTGTTTTCCGGTAAATCCGGATCGATTGGCATGTTTCATTGGACAAATCCCTCCCCGGATAAAATGGTCTCGCAACGCTGGACAAGTTCTGGCGCCAGGATTCCGGATTCTGCAGGCTCACCTGCTATTGGCTGGGATGGCAACCACACGGTCAGCGCGTTGACCTCCTCCTGGGAAAGTTTCTTAGCTATTTCGGACATGCAATCCGGCGTCTGTCCGCGCATGGTTCCACCGTTACGCCAACCGCCAAACTGAGCAGCAACATAAGCATGCGGCAAGCCAAGCAAACTGGGGATGAATGGCTTTACACCCATTAGAGCCTTACCATGGCAGGCGCTACAGGCAGGAATATCCCGCCCGGTATCTCCGGTATGAATCAGCGTTTCCACTGCCTGTGTCTCGGCTGCAGACAATGTATTAGCCGCAGGTTCCGGGTAAGGGTATTTCAGGGATGAAAAATACTGCGCCATTTCAAGCAGATACTCATCAGACAGGTTTTCCAGCAGAATGGCCATGGCCTGATAATAACGTCGGCCATCACGGAAGTTGCGTAACTGATTGAACAGATAACCAGCCGGTTTGCCGGCAATGCGCGGGTAATAGGCATCCCGCCCTGCCCTGTCTTCATCACCATGACAGATCGTGCACGATTTAATGCGCTGTTCCAGCGTATCAGGCACGGCAGGAGAGGCTGACTCCTGCGCACTGGCCAGGCCGGAAAGCAACGCCAGGAGAATAAATACGATAAGTTTCATTTCCACTCAACCTATGAAAAAAATCAAGACAGGCCTGATTTTACCGGGTTTTCATCCAAAAATCCGGATCAGAGTCAGGCTACCTTATGGGAAAAAAACATAAAACCGACCGTCCTGCCAAAGAGCCTGATCGATAGTTATCTGGCTGCCAGCTACCAGGTGCAGATAGACAAGGATGACCGAATCTCCCTGCGTATGGGGCACCGATCTGCTCGGCTGGCCACCCTGCTGCAGACAACCGGCAACGCTTGTGCCGTATATATTACCGCGTGCAATCCGGAAAGCCGGATCACATCTCTGGCAGCAAATCAGGCTGCGATGGCGGGGTTATATGAACAACTTGCCCGCCAATCGCCCTTCATCTACCGGGGTGAAAGTATTGACCCTTCCGGGAAGTGGCCTGCCGAAGAAAGTTTTTTGGCACTGGGTATTGATTTACTTGTTGCAAAAAGCATCGGCAGCAAATTCGGGCAGAACGCCATCGTCTGGATGGATTCTGCCGCGATTCCCCGTTTAGTGTTGCTGCGTTGAAGAAATGATTTCCTCGGAAAGGATATTCTGCTTGAGCTCCAGCAATTCCGGCTGATTTAGCGTTTCCGTTTCCAGCAATTGCTGCGCGGCGCGATCAAGCAAATCACGGTTACGGTTCAGAATCCAGCTGGCACGCTCCAGCGCCAGATCAAGCAACAAACGCACCGCCTGATCAATCTTGCTGGCTGTTTCCTCGCTGTATTCGCGACTTTGCGGCATGGGAAAGGCCGGTTGCAAATAAGTCATTTGCTCACGGTCATACACCACGTTTCCGAGTGCATCGCTCATGCCATAACGTAATACCATTGCTCGGGCAATATCGGTAGCACGCGCCAGATCATCGGAAGCCCCGGTGGAAATCTCGTCAAACACCAGTTTTTCTGCCGCCCGACCGCCCAGCAATACAGCCATCTTGTTTTCCAGTTCCTTGCGCGTCATGAGAAAACGATCCTCGGTCGGGCGCTGAATGGTATAACCCAGCGCACCAATACCGCGTGGAATAATGGAAACCTTGTGCACTTCATCTGAACCCGGCAAGGCAAGCGATACCATGGCATGACCGAGTTCATGGTAAGCAACCGTGCGCCTCTCCTGCGGATTCAGCAAACGGTTACGTTTTTCAAGCCCCGCCACGATCCGCTCGATGGCATTGTTGAAATCATCCATGGCCACGGCAGATGCGCCACGGCGCGTAGCCAGCAGCGCTGCTTCGTTGATCAGGTTAGCCAGATCTGCGCCGGTAAAACCGGGTGTCAGCGCGGCAATCTGTTCAGTATCCACGTCGGCACCCAATGTAATTTTGCCAATATGCACACCCAGAATCTGCTGACGGCCTTTTTTGTCAGGCCGATCAACCAGCACCTGGCGATCAAAACGACCGGCGCGCAACAAGGCAGCATCCAGGATTTCAGGGCGGTTGGTGGCTGCCAGCAAGACAATGCCGCTGGAAGAATCAAACCCATCCAGCTCAGCCAGCAGCTGATTCAGCGTCTGCTCCTTTTCATCATGCCCGCCAAATCCACCCATCCCGCGTGCACGACCAAGTGCATCCAGCTCATCGATAAAAATAATGGCCGGCGCCATCTGGCGCGCCTGTTCAAACAGATCGCGTACCCTGGCTGCACCCACGCCCACAAACATTTCGACAAATTCCGATCCGGAAATCGAGAAAAAAGGTACACCTGCCTCCCCTGCCACAGCGCGAGCCAGCAAGGTCTTGCCGGTACCCGGCGGGCCGACCAGCAAAATACCTTTGGGCGCACGTCCACCCAGTCGGCTATATTCCTTTGGATTCTTGAGAATATTGACCACCTCGATAAATTCTTCCTTGGCTTCATCCACGCCGGCCACGTTGGCAAAAGTCACTTTAGTCTCTTTTTCCACATAAACTTTGGCACGGCTCTTTCCAATCGACATCAAACCACTTCCCATCATGCCTTTGTTCATCCGCCGGATGATAAACAGCCAGATACCGATGAAAACAGCCATCGGCACGATCCAGGAAAGCAGATCACGCAGCCAGGTGCTTTGTACCACCCCGGTATAAACAACCGCGTGCTTGTCCAGCATTTCCGCCAGATCCGATTCAACCCGGGTGGTGACGAATTCCGAGAATTTTTCGCTTGACGACTCCTTGAGCTTGCCGAAGATTTGCTTGTCGGTAATTGCTACTTCCGCCACCTTGTCCTGTTCCAGCAATGTCTGGAAGCGGCTATAGGGAATGGGCTCGATCTTTGTGTACTGGTTGTAGAGATTCTGGATAAAGAGAATGCTGAGCACCGCAATCAGCACATACCAGAAATTGATTTGCATTTTTTTGTCCATGGGCGACTGGTTATTCATGATTCCTCGCTTTTTGATCAGATTTTAATTCTCCGCATGCTTGCAAACCATACGGGGCCAGAAAAATGAATCTTCGTACAGGATAACTCGAAAGTTGGCAAAGCTTCCCGTCTCTTCGGCTTAAGGTTGCATGATCACGTCAGTCACATACAATGACCGCCTTCATCAACATGCCCAGATAAAGGACAACCACAATGAAAACACGCGCCGCTGTTGCCTGGCAGGCTGGCCAGCCTTTAACCATCGAAGAAGTCGATCTCGCCCCTCCCCGTGCGGGTGAAGTGCTAGTCGAGATCAAGGCTACCGGCATCTGCCACACCGACTATTACACCCTTTCTGGCGCTGATCCGGAAGGTCTGTTTCCCGCCATTCTCGGTCATGAAGGCGCTGGTGTCGTGGTGGAGGTAGGTGCAAACGTCAAATCACTGCACCCGGGCGACCACGTAATCCCCCTGTACACACCGGAATGCCGGGAATGCAAGTTCTGTCTCTCGCGTAAAACCAATTTATGCCAGGCCATCCGTTCAACCCAGGGGCGCGGCCTCATGCCGGACGGCACTTCGCGTTTTTCGCTGAATGGCAAACCGATTATGCACTATATGGGTACATCCACTTTTTCCAACTACATCGTCGTTCCTGAAATTGCACTGGCGAAAATCCGCGAAGATGCGCCTTTCGACAAGGCTTGCTACATTGGGTGTGGTGTCACCACCGGTATTGGTGCAGTTTTGTTTACGGCAAAGGTGGAAGCCGGAGCCAATGTCGCGGTATTCGGTCTGGGTGGCATCGGTTTGAACGTTATCCAGGGTGCCCGCATGATTGGCGCTGACAAGATCATCGGCATTGATATCAACCCTGAGCGGGAAGCATTGGGACGGCAATTTGGCATGACCCATTTCATCAACCCGGATCAGGTCGAAAATGTGGTCGATGCCATCATACAACTCACCGATGGCGGCGCCGATTACAGTTTTGAATGCATCGGCAATACCACAGTCATGCGCCAGGCGCTGGAATGTACGCACAAAGGCTGGGGACGCAGCATCATCATCGGTGTGGCCAAGGCAGGTGCAGAAATCAGCACTCGTCCGTTCCAGCTGGTTACTGGCAGGAAATGGGAAGGTTCCGCTTTTGGTGGCGCACGCGGCCGTACCGATGTGCCAAAAATTGTGGATTGGTACATGGACGGCAAGATCAGCATTGATCCCCTCATTACCCATGTCCTGAAGCTGGAAGACATCAACGAAGGCTTCAAGCTGATGGAAGCGGGCGAATCCATCCGGTCAGTCGTGGTGTTCTAAACGACATGACAATCAAACTGGAAACCCGAAGCCAGCACCGCTGTTTTGACGGCATGCAAGGCTATTATCAGCATCATTCGGAAATCATCGATCTGCCGATGCGCTTTTCGGTATATCAGCCGCCCCAGGCTGCTGCAAACGGGGTACAGCGGTTCCCGGTACTGTTCTTTCTTGCCGGACTGACCTGCACTGAAGAGACTTTCATGATCAAAGCCGGCGCACAACGCTTCGCCGCTGAACTGGGGCTGATACTGGTCAGTATGGACACCAGCCCACGCAACACTGGCATTCCGGGAGAGGCGAACGATTGGGAATTCGGTGCGGGCGCGGGGTTTTATCTCGATGCTACCGAGTCTCCCTGGTCCCGGTACTTTCGCATGGAGAGCTATGTAACCCGGGAATTGCGCGACATCATACTGGCCAATTTCCCGGCTGATCCTGAACGTGTTGGCATTTTCGGTCACTCCATGGGAGGACACGGCGCGCTGACACTGGCACTACGCCACCCAGGGCTTTATCAGTCAGTTTCAGCATTCGCCCCCATTGCAGCTCCTACCCAGTGCCTCTGGGGACAAAAAGCATTCAGCCGCTATCTGGGCGAATTTCCAGCCAACTGGCGCAAACATGACGCAACCGCCCTGATCGAAGCAGGTCATCGCCTGCCTGTGCCGCTGATTGATCAGGGGTTAAGCGATCCTTTCCTGAATGATCAGCTACATCCCGCGTCTCTGGAAACAGCCTGTCAGGAAGCCGGACAAGCACTCATTCTGCGCCGCCATGCCGGATATGATCACGGCTATTTCTTTATCAGCACTTTCATTGAAGATCATTTGCGGCACCACCACGCCCGACTGACATCCGGCAGCCTGTGACACAATCTGTAAAACAACCGCAATAAAACGGAATATAAAACTGGAGAGCAATTTCAGACTGACATGAAATGGCGGCTGGCTAATATGTAGCTATAGCCGCCATTTCTTCAGTGAAGGCATTTTCAGGCGAGATCAGATTACAACGACTTCCGGCAATGGAAAGCCATTGAAATTACTTGCGTAAGAAGTAGTGTAGGCACCGGCATTGGGAATAAAGATGAAATCATCTTCCTGAACATCCTCGGGCAGCATTTCATCGTGCATCAGCACATCCACGGAATCGCACGTCGGGCCGGCAACTGACCAGGGAATCCGGGGGCCATTGCGTTGTGTCAGAATTTCATAGCGGAGACCTTCACTGACTTCGATAATGCCACCAAAGATCCCAGCATCCCAATACATCCAGCGTTTGCCATTCCGCGTTGCCGTACCCACCACACGACATACAAAACAGGCCGAATCAGATACCAGATAACGCCCAGGTTCAGCCATAACGCGAATCTCTTCCGGCAAATCGGCGATAGCCTCGTTGATGATTCCTGCGATAACCTCGATAGAAGGAATCGGCTTGACGTGACGCACCGGATAACCTCCTCCCAGATTCAGCAAACGCGGTTTGAGGCCGGCTTCGCGCATACTGGCAAACACAGTCTTGGCTCGTTCGATTCCTACCCGCCAATTCTGCGGGTTGCGACACTGCGAACCCACATGAAATGTCACACCGGCGAGATCGGCTTTCAGTCTGACAGCCTCATCGATAATCTCGCTCACATCGACCAGATGCGTGCCAAATTTACCAGCGAGTGGCCAGTCACTTCCGATATTGGGGGTATCGATGCGCAAATACAGCTTGGCGTCTGGTTTGATGCTGACAATCTTGCGCAGCTCCTCTGCGCTGTCCAGCACATACCATTCCACTCCCTTGGCAGCAGCGTATTCGATATACGCACGCGATTTCATCGGGTTGCTGTAAAAAATTTCGGCAGCTGGTACGCCAAGGCTCATCAATAGATCAAGCTCGGCGATCGAAGCAATCTCGAATCCCACGCCTTCCTCGATCAAGGTTTTCAGCACACGCGGATCGGGGTTAGCCTTGGCAGCGTAATGCGGGTGCACACGCGGCATGGCTGCCTTGAATCGTCGGGCCTTGTTGCGAATGATGCTGGTATCAACCAGCAGGAAGGGTTTTGTATACCCCTGTTTTAATCTGGCTTCCACCAGGGACATATCGATACTCACTTCAGGGTGTGTATCGAAAACGATATTGGTTTCGGTTGGCTGTTGTACTGCGGCGGATAGTTTTGTCATGAGAGCGTCTCCTGGAAATCGCTACGTTTCGGGGATGTGAATTTGAACCCAGTCAGTCTGAATCAACAGGTTTGCGTCGCTTCTCATGATGACCTCCTTATGGGCTACTGGAATTTATAAAGGGACGCATTATATGCCTGATTTTTTCGGAATCAAGTATTATTTTTATCAAAAAAATAATATAACAATCAAACTGTTAGAGGAAAGAAATCAAGGTTTTGTTCCAGAAATTTTCACCTGGATACACAATACCCCGGCAAGCAACTGTCTCTAGCGGAATAAAGACAGAATATGAGCGGATTCCAGCCGTCATTTTTACTTTTCATAACCATAAAAAAAGAAATCCGAATCCCTGTTTTCACCCCGGATAAACCAACAAAACGTTTGCGCTCAATCGGATACAAGTCTAGCAGCCTGTCGGACTTGATTTTTGTTTGAACGACACAAAGTGATATTTTGCTGAAAAAAGTGTCAAAAGGTCATTTTTGACGGTTTTTCCCTTGTTTGCTCAATTTCCCATTTGAAGACGCAATAGGGCCATGCGTTTCAAATTCCACGCCAGAGCAAACCAGGGTCCACTCTCCCTTGACCTTATTCAGGCCGCAGTGAGAATTGCCGGAATCCCATCACGGATTTGATGATGCCAAACACGGGTTCGACGGTTTGTTTGCGTAGTGCGTATGTTTGCGCCCTGCCTGGCTTTCAGTCTTGTGTGCCATGCGTTGTGCCGGACTGGCATTGTCCGGCAAGGCAGGTGGCATAAAACGTTCAAACGGGCCGAATTGGTGTGATTCGCGTCCGACTGCCATCAGTGGTTCAATGTCGTGTGTTTCAGGCAGCCGCATTGGCTGCGCTGTAAAAGCCGTTATCGGTCAGTAAATGTTCGATCTTCCCAGTGCGGCGGGTAATTGTGTCAGCTGATTGAGCATCGGTTTGACCTGTTCCTGATCGTTGCAGGCTGGTGTGACTGCCAGTGCAACGATTAGCGTGCTGTTGTATCAACGGCCGCCTGGGCATTGCAAGCCTGTTCAATCCTCCACCGGAGGGCATGATGCGCGATTCCTCGTCTGTCAGGTTGATCTGGTCTTTGTTTGTCGGCCCGACTGCAGGCGGTGCGGGTGGTTTGCCACCCGGTTTTGCCACTGATCCTGGCTTTTTCTTCCCGCCGTACCAGTTTGTCCTGATAGTCAGCCAGTTCCCGTGCATAACGTTCTTTTGCGCGCACTTCAATCTTTGCGGGCTTGTGCCAGGGCGGCAAGACCGTGTTCCGGTCGCGCGATTCTTCCGGCAGCTCCATGCTATCCGGCCAGCACTCTGATCCAGCCTGTTCTGCCTGCATCAGCAATTGCTGCACTTCTGGCAGTTGCGGTTCCAGCTTGTCAATGTGCCTGTGAAGACGGCGCGCATGGCGCGGCGCATTGGCGTGTATTTTGCTGCCATCCAGACTGATTGTTCCCAGCTTAAGCGGCTGCATCTCGCATGCAACCTGCAATACCTGCACAAACAGTTCGGAAAAATTCATTCAAAAACGCCGACGGAAGGTTGCCAAGCGTGTCATGGTCTGGATGCTGGTTGGCCGCAATAAAGCGAAAGCCAGCGAATGTAAGTAGCTCGCTCAATCTTACGGCTGGAAAACACTCCGTTGCATAGCCGTAAACCAGCAGTGCCAGCAGCATATTGGGATGATAGGCTGCACTGCCACGCCCGGCATAGTCTCGTTCGAAGCTGCGTTGTGGAAGATTTTCCACCACTTCAACAATAAAACGCGCGATGATTCTCCGCAGTCATTCATCTGAGGAGGATAACAGCCGTACCGATCCAATGGACGAAAGCGACTCATATCAATATCCTGAAACAGAAAAACATATTATCCCTTAATCTGTAAAGTCCGACAGGCTGCTGGTATCCCTGATAGCCGATTCATCAGAATCGGCCCATTTGAACAAATCAAAGGAGATAAAGATGAAGAAAATGACTGTTGCCACCCTCTTCACTGCAACCATGCTGCTTTTCTCGTTCAATAGCGCGTTCGCCGGTAATGAAGGATTACCCGCTGATCGTGTCATTGCTGCCATTCAAACCGCAGTTGCTGCAAACCCTGGATTGATCCACGAAGTTGAAGTAGAAACAAAACAGGGAAAATTGGCCGTTGAGGTGAAAATCATTGATGCCAAAGGTCAAAAAGTAAAAGTAAAAGTGGATCCTGAAACAAACGCTGTCATACCAGCCAAATAACCCCACCCCTGGATTGCTTCAACACGCTGATTCTCTCCATGGTAAAAACCAGCCCTGCGAGACATCTCACCGAGGCAATCCAGTAACGATTAAAAGGCAACTCCATGAAAGTTGCCAGCCGATAGCCACAAACACATCACCCCATCACTGCGAATCCAGCAAGGATGAAACAATCCAGCAACGATGGTAAAAAAACAGAACACTATTCTCGCCCCTTCAATCTTGTGCAATAGACTTCCGGCTGGCACCATATTGCCTATTTTTCCATCACCCGTTCACCGGATGATGGGCCGTAACCACTCCACACAGGAATTTGCATGACATCTGCTCCCTCTTCAACAACACAACCACCCAAAATCCCGCGCGTTGGCTTCGTATCACTGGGCTGTCCCAAGGCAACTGTGGATTCCGAGCGCATCCTGACCTGCCTGCGTGCAGAAGGTTATCTGATTTCGCCCAGCTATGCCGAAGCTGATCTGGTGGTCGTCAACACCTGCGGTTTCATTGATAGCGCCGTGGAGGAATCGCTGGAAACCATTGGCGAGGCACTGGCGGAAAATGGCAAGGTTGTCGTAACCGGCTGTCTCGGTGCAAAAGAAGATGTCATCCGGCAGGCGCATCCCAGCGTGCTGGCAGTGACTGGCCCACAAGCTACCGAGGAAGTCATGGCCGCCATTCACCATCACCTACCCAAACCACATGATCCCTATCTTGATCTGGTGCCGCCGCAAGGGATCAAGCTGACACCAAAACACTACGCCTACCTCAAGATTTCCGAAGGCTGCAATCACCGCTGTACCTTCTGCATCATCCCCAGCATGCGTGGTGATCTGGTCAGCCGTCCGGTGGGAGGCGTACTGCAGGAAGCGCAAAATCTGGCGGATGCCGGAGTCAGGGAATTGCTGGTCATTTCCCAGGACACCAGCGCCTATGGTGTGGATATCAAATACCGCACCGGATTCTGGCAAGGCAGGCCGGTTCGTACCCGGATCACCGAACTGGCAAAAGCGCTGAGTGAGCTCGATATCTGGATACGCCTGCACTATGTTTATCCCTACCCGCATGTGGATGAACTGATTCCGCTGATGGCCGAAGGCAAAATCCTGCCCTATCTCGATATTCCTTTTCAGCATGGCAGCAAACGCATCCTCAAGCTGATGAAACGCCCGGCCAACAGTGAGAATGTGCTCGCACGAATTCAGCAATGGCGCAGCATCTGCCCGGAAATTGCCTTGCGCAGCACCTTCATCGTGGGTTTTCCGGGAGAAACCGAAGCGGAATTTGAAGAACTGCTGGCTTTTCTGGACGAAGCACAGCTTGACCGTGTAGGTGCATTTACCTATTCCCCGGTCAAAGGCGCCGCCGCCAATGCCCTGCCTGATCACATTCCACCCGAAATACAGCAGGAACGGCTGGCCAGATTCATGCAGCACCAGGAAAAAATCAGCGAACAACGCCTGGCCAGCAAGAAAGGCAAAACGCTGCGGGTACTGGTGGACAGCGTAGATGAAGAAGGCGCCATCGCCAGAAGCTATGCCGATGCACCGGAAATTGATGGTGTGGTGTATATTGAACCGAATGCCTCAATCAAGTCGGGTGACTGGGTGGACGTATGCGTAACCGATACGGACATTCACGACATGTGGGCAAAAAAAATCTGAAACCGGAACCGGCTTCAGATTTTTCCTGTTATTTACAACCGTCAGAATAAATCAGGTATTTCTGGCGAAAATCATGTGCGGTGGTATTGCCTTCCCGCACATGAAATCCATTTACATCAAGAAAAACTGCACGAACTCAGGCAAGTGAAGCAAACTGCGCACCGCTACGACGTGTGCTGAAGAAGATCATGCCCAATCCGGCAGATAACAACAGCAATGTTCCGGGCTCGCTGATTTCATTAGGGTCTTCGGGTTTCTCGCGCCAAGTAATTAAACGTTGATTTTTTTCCGGATTTACTGGATTTAGAACATAAAACTCCCATTGATTGCTCACACCACCAGCAATGGTTGGTGCGTTGGCCAGCCAAGTGTTCGCTGTCGTAATCGGTGTCGTAGTCCCTGTGCCAAAGTTTTGCGCCTGAAAGTTCCCTGTCCCTAAATTAAATGAATTTCCTTGTCCTTCAAAAAGCATTTCCCATAGTGTTAACTGGAATGCAGCTTTATCACTATTTGAACCACTTAAGGCACTGGCGTGGTTATCAAACAACCAGCTGACTTGCGTCAATGCCAGAGCAGATAGTCCCCCTGTGCTATTTGCTGAAACAATGTCATAAGTAACATTTTGCCCAGTTACTAACCAAGTATTTATATCAACACAGAAAGCCTGCAGATTTGAACCCCACATAGATGGTCCTGATTGAACAGCAAATGTCATTAATCCAGCACTCACTCCGCCAAAGTTAGTTCCACTAGGATATGGTTTAACTTCACCGCCAGAACCAGTAAGCCCATTATACTTAACAGTAATATTGTCAGCCCAGCTCGCCGAAGCTGCTGTCATTGAAATAATTGCAGCTGTCAACACAGCAGCCTTTCTGATATTCGAACCCATTTTTTTATTCAAAAATAGTTGCATTGTATTTCCTCCAAAAAATTTATTTTTGCGTGATACCCAGCCAATCCGGCTATCCTTGGCTTATATAGAGCATTAACTGTGCCAAAAGATTATTGTCGTTAATAAACAATAATATATAAAAACAACAATGAATCGGCGACAATCATCTGTAAATAAAATCGACATTTTTCAGCAGGTGATGTCTGTTTTTTCTGGAAAAATCATCATCCTGTCCATAGATCTATTACAAGGCTGGATTGCTTCACTTCGTTTGCAATGACAATCTACGATTAAATCAGCGCCTTTCTTCTTACCTGCGATATTCGCAATGATGGAGTACGCTATTTGCCTGAAACACAACCGAAAATAATTCACAGGATAAAAAAATGACTACGATGAAGAACCGGATTGAAGCCAGTCTGCAGGCATTGCAGCCGCAGTTTTTGGAAGTGATTAACGAAAGTGATCGTCACAATGTGCCGGCAGGATCGGAATCTCATTTCAAGGTAACACTGGTCTCGCAAACCTTTGATGGCAAGCCTCTGATTGCGCGCCACCGGCTGGTTAATGCCACGCTGACGGCCGACATTATCCGTTCGATCCATGCCCTGGCATTGCACACACTAACGCCTGCAGAATGGCAGGTACGCAACCAGACTGCGCATACCTCCCCGCCCTGCCTGGGGGGGGCCATGCATGAAGAGCGGGCCGGGGCAAAAAAGGGATAACCTCCAGCGTTCCATCACCCGGTTTTCCGGAAAAAACTCAAGGAAACAATCATGCGCAAACTGTTCAATTTTCCGACACATTTCCTGTTGTTAGCGGGCACCTTGTTGTTGGGTGGGTGTGGTTACAACACGTTACAGCTTACTGATGAGCAAGTTCAGTCAAGCTGGTCGGAAGTGCTCAACCAGTACCAGAGACGGGCGGATCTGATTCCGAATCTGGTCAGCACTGTCAAGGGTTTTGCAGCGCAGGAAAGGGAAGTGCTGCTGGGAGTAACGAAGGCGCGCGCCAAAGCGGGCAGTATTCAGGCCACACCGGAACTGATCAACGATACAGAAGCATTTACCCGGTTCCAGAATGTGCAGGGAGAGCTGACCGGCGCACTGACGCGCCTGCTGGCAGTAGCGGAGAATTACCCTGCGCTCAAATCCAATACGAATTTCCGTGATCTGCAGGCTCAGCTGGAAGGCACTGAAAACCGTATCGCGGTCGCGCGACATCGCTATATCAAGGCGGTGCAGGAATACAACATCGCGGTGCGCGCCTTCCCCGGCAATTTGACAGCAAAACTGTTTGGTTTTCAGGTCAAGCCCAATTTTGCGGTGGAGAATGAACAGGCAATTGCCGTACCGCCTGTCGTGGATTTTGATACACCAGCTACAGTGCAATAAACCGGAATGTCGATTTTGTTTACACGCCATCTTGCGCACTTGATGCGGCATGGCATCCACCTGTTCTGTACCGCGTTGCTGTGCGTTGTTTTTAGCGGCGCCTACGCTGAAATCGCCATTCCACCACTGAAAGCGCGCGTGACCGATCTGACCGGCACGCTCTCGCAAATAGAAATGGTTCAATTGGAACAGCAGCTTGCCGGGTTTGAAGCGGAAAAAGGTAGCCAGATTGTAGTGTTAATTATTCCGACAACCCAGCCTGAAACCATCGAACAGTATTCGATACGGGTAGCCGGGGCGTGGCAACCCGGGCGCAAGGGAATAGATGACGGAGTATTGCTGCTGATTGCCAAAAACGACAAGGCGCTACGCATCGAAACTGGTTACGGGCTGGAAGGTGTGTTACCGGATGCACTGGCCCGGCGCATCATTGATGAAATCATCGTGCCGCAATTCAGGCAAGGCCGTTTTTATGTCGGATTGCAGGCGGGTATCGAACGTATCATCAGCATTATCGAAGGCGAACCGTTACCTGAACCCGCTGCAAGCAATGCAGCCGGAACTGGCCTGATACTGGAGAATTTCCTCCCCTTTTTGTTTATCGCGCTGGTACTGGGCAGAATGCTTCAGAATCTGTTTGGCAGAATGGCAGGTGCAACGATCATGGGCGTAATTGCCGCCATCCTCGCCTGGTTGATTTCAGCTTCGCTTGCAGTGGCCTTGCTCGTTGCCGTGGCGATATTCGTCATCAGCCTGTTCGAACGAACCAGCAGAATTGTTCATCGGGGTGGATACCGGAGTGATTATCGCAACTGGCCGGGAAGTGATTCGATTGGAGGTGGCCTGGGTGGTGGATTTCGAGGCGGCGGTGGTGGTTTTGGTGGTGGCGGCGCCTCGGGAAAATGGTAGTGGGAATTGATTGACGGGCTTGCTGCAAACTGCCAATGCAACGGGTCTGCGGAACACGGCGTAACTACCGTCTGGTTTGTCCAGCCACAGGGAGATGCTGCGCTGCTGGTTTATTTTACCTTGCGCAAACTGGCCGGAGATACGCGCATGGCAACTGGCTTGCTTAACAACTCGATGAGTACCATTACACGGCGTTCACCTTCCGCCATCTGGTAAATACCCTCGATACCGGCAAACGCCTCTTCGGTAATCTGCACTTTTTCTCCGGGCTTGAACAGTTGTTCTGGCCTGGCCTGAAAAGCGGTTTCCTGCTGCTGCAGAAGATCAATCAACCCATCATCAATTTTGGCGGGCTCGTTTCCAAAAGATACCAACCGGTTCACGCCTCTGGTAGAGCGGATGGGTGCCCAGCTCCTGGCTGAATTACCCTGCCCCAGCTGAATAAAGAGATAACGGGGAAACAGCGGCTCGGGAAGGATGGCAAGACTGCCCTGGCGAAGTTTTTCCACAGGAAGCAGAGGCAGGTAACAGGCATACCCCTGTTGTTGCAGGTTCTGCAGTGCACAGCTTTCCTGCCGGGGTTTAGTGTGAACCAGATACCAGCGCATGATTCCTTTCCTCTCCTATGGAGACGGCTGGATTTTATCGAATCCATACCGGCACCACAATGAATTTGTCATAACAGGAAAGTGAACCCCGCTATTTTTTTACCACAGCACCTTCAGCCCGGCAGCTATCAGCACACACGCCAGCGCTATCTGTATCCATCGCCCGGTAATGTGGCTGGCCAGCTTACTGCCACCAATCACAGCAGGTATCGAACCCAGCAGCAGGCTCATCAGCATCCACCAATCAACCATGCCTGCAAACAGATAACCCAGGCCGGCAACGACCGCCAGCGGGATCGCATGCACGATATCGGTAGCTACCAGACGATGCGGCGTCATGCGCAGCGGATAAAGATAAAGCAGCATGACACTCCCCAGCACCCCCGCTCCCACCGATGTCAGCGCGACACATGTACCAAGAACCGCACCGCCCACGACTGTCAGCACCGACTGTATGTTTTCAAATTGCTCTGGTTGCCCGGATTGTTTTTTTCTGGCCAATGCAACCATTTTGGGAGCAGCCAGCAAGCCAATTGCAGTAATCAGGACGATGACACCAATGCCCTTGGTCAGCCAATCCACTTTACCAATATGGGCACCCATGCTCACCAGCACCACCACCAGCAAAGCCATGGGAAGGCTGCCCGACCACAAGCGCTTGACCACCTGCCAATCCACATTGCCATTTGTGTGATGAATCCGTGCACCAGCCAGCTTGGTGAAGGCAGCAAACCATAAATCGGTTGCTACTGCGGTTGTGGGATGGATGCCAAACACCAGCAGTAAAATAGGTGTCATCAGCGCACCTCCACCCACTCCTGTCAGACCGATGACAAAACCGGTCAACGTACCCGCCAGGGTATAGGTCCAGTCAATCATGTGTGCTCCTCCTTTTTGAGGTATAACACAATGCAAGCTGCTTGATGGCTATTGAAAGAATGAAAAGACAAGTGAAGTGAATTGCAGGGTGCAATACCTCGGACAGCAGCTTTCAGATGGCACTGCCCTGCCATAATCGTGCATTCAGATGGTCGCATAGAGATTTTTTGGTCAGCCTGAATTGGAGTTGCATCAACCCGGCGGATTATTTTTGTCAGGCCAGGTATCAACCGGCCCATAAGAAAGGTTGGCAGTTTATCGTGATTTGATTTTTTTGATTGAATTTTCTTGCAGGATTATCCAGCAAAACAGCCTTGCAACCAGTTCAGTGGCAGAAATACCGGGGACATGCAACGTGCATGAAACTGCACGGTACCGGCTATTTTGTCGTGACTGGAAGTATTGAAATTTCCTACATACCAATGAATATTATTGGTATGTAGCGTAGCAGCACATGATCAACCCGCAAAAGCGGTGTGTTCCATTCACCGGACAGCGCTCCGGTTGATTGCTTTCAACGCCCCGCCAGCCCCAGCCGTTGCCAGATTTTAGTAGGGAGTATCGCTGAGTTGAGGGTATAAAAATGCAGACCTGGCGCACCGGCTTCCAGCAGGCGGGCACATAGCGCTGTGACGACGTCCAGTCCGAATGCCTGGATAGAGGGAATATCGTCACCGAAGCTTTCCAGTTTTCTGCGAATCCAGCGCGGAATTTCCGCTCCACAGCCATCGGAAAATCGTGCCAGCTGGGAGAATTTACTGATCGGCATAATGCCAGGTACAACCGGGATATTGAGGTTTGCGGCTTCGCACATTTCCACGAAGTGCAGATAGGCATCCACGTTATAAAAAAACTGGGTGATGGCCGCGTTGGCACCTGCTTCAACTTTTCGTCTGAAGTTGGTGAAATCTTCCAGAGCAGAACGCGCCTGTGGATGGTATTCAGGATAGGCTGCCACTTCAATCCAGAAAGTATCGCCGAACTCCTTACGGATAAACGCCACCAGTTCGTTGGCAAAACGGAATTCACCAGCCTGTGCCATGCCAGACGGCAAATCACCGCGCAACGCCACAATGCGGCTGATGCCATGACTATGATATTTCTCCAGAATGGCGCGAATATTCTCGCGGGTGGAGCCGATGCAGGAAAGATGCGGCGCTACCGGATACCCTTCTGCCTGGATTTCCAGCACGGTTTCAAGCGTGCGTTCACGGGTGGAGCCGCCAGCACCAAAAGTCACTGAAAAAAATTTCGGATTGAACTGAGCAAGCTGCACGCGCGTGGCTCGCAGTTTTTCCATTCCTTCTGGCGTCTGTGGTGGAAAAAACTCAAAACTGAATGTGGGTGTAAATTGTTTCTGGGATTGCATCGGGATTCTCTTCCATGGGTTGCGCCCCCGTATCAGGGGCAACGCTGAAAATCAATGAAACAAAGCCGGGAAATTCAACTGCGATTTCCCGGCTTTGTCTAGCTGAGCATGGCGATTCTGAAAAAAGCAGCAAGAGGCGGTTAGACCTCGATGCGGCTTACCGGGATGTGCTTAATACCGGTACATTTCCGGTTTATAGGGTCCATTCTTGTCGAGACTGAGATAATGTGCCTGTTCATCGGTCAGTTCAGTCAGTTTCACACCCAGCTTGCCCAAATGCAGGCGGGCCACCATTTCATCCAGCTGTTTGGGCAGCACATACACTTTTTTCTGGTAATTGCTGCCGTTTTGCCAAAGCTCCATCTGCGCCAGTACCTGATTGGTAAACGAGCTGGACATGACGAAAGACGGATGACCGGTGGCACAACCCAGGTTGACCAGACGTCCTTGTGCCAGCACGATGATGCGGCGGCCAGTCGGGAAAATCACATGATCAACTTGTGGCTTGATGTTTTCCCATTGGTATTTCTGAACCGAGGCAATATCAATTTCGGAATCGAAATGTCCGATATTGCACACGATCGACTGATCCTTCATTCTCAGCATGTGGTCGTGTGTGATGACACGAAGATTGCCGGTCGCGGTTACGAAAATATCCGCCTTGTCACAAACATCATCCATTGTTACCACACGATACCCTTCCATGGCAGCCTGTAACGCGCAAATTGGATCGATTTCGGTAATCCAGACAGTTGCTCCCAGGCCGCGCAGTGATTGGGCACAGCCCTTGCCAACATCGCCATAACCGCACACCACAGCAATTTTCCCAGCGATCATCACGTCAGTTGCACGTTTGATACCATCCACCAGCGATTCGCGGCATCCATAAAGATTGTCGAATTTGGATTTGGTAACCGAATCATTGACGTTGATCGCCGGAAATGGCAGCTCGCCTTTCTTTTCCATTTCGTATAGACGATGCACACCGGTCGTGGTTTCCTCGGTCACACCGCGGATAGCAGCAAGATTGCGCGAATACCAGCCTGGATGACTGGCAAGACGTTTGCGGATGGAAGCAAACAACACCTGCTCTTCCTCATTACCCGGATTGGCAATTATGGAAGGATCACGTTCGGCCTTGCTGCCAAGAATCAATAGCAGGGTTGCATCGCCACCATCATCCAGAATCATGTTGGCTGCATGAGAGCCATCGCTCGCCCATTCGAATATCCGGTGAGCGTAGTCCCAGTATTCCTCCAGCGATTCTCCCTTGTAAGCGAATACCGGAATGTTGCGGGCTGCAATCGCGGCAGCGGCGTGATCCTGGGTAGAAAAAATGTTGCAGGAAGCCCAGCGCACTTCCGCGCCCAGCGCGACCAGAGTTTCGATCAGCACGGCAGTCTGGATGGTCATATGCAGAGAACCTGCAATCCGCGCGCCAGCCAGCGGTTTTTTATCGGCATATTGCTCGCGCAATGCCATCAGACCTGGCATTTCCGTTTCGGCAATGGCAATTTCTTTTCTTCCCCAGTCTGCCAGTGATAAATCGGCCACCTTGCAGTCGGTAAAACCAGGATTGCCCGCTACGGGATTAATTGTTGCACTCATTACACATCTCCAAAGAAGTGAAAGAGCGCCGTTGTTGGATTGGCCATTTGTCCGAGCCTCACGGGTAAATCCGTTGCAGCGCTCCTCGGCACAAATAGAATTTCATTCAAACCAGATAGCCCTGCATACGATCAAACTCCAGCATCCGCCTTGAGTTGTTGCACTTTATCGGTTTTTTCCCAGGTAAAGCCAGGTTCTTCCCGGCCAAAATGACCATAGGCAGCTGTTTTGCCATAAATCGGACGCAGCAGATCAAGCTCGTGAATAATGGCCCGGGGACGCAAATCAAAATTCCGGGCAACCAGCTCGGCCAGTTTTTCATCTGAAATCTTGCCAGTACCAAAAGTTTCCACCATCAGTGAAACCGGCTTCGCCACACCAATTGCATAAGCCACCTGGACTTCGCATCTGCGCGCCAATCCGGCGGCAACGATATTTTTGGCCACATAACGGGCAGCGTAGGCTGCCGAACGATCCACCTTGGAAGGATCCTTGCCGGAAAAAGCACCGCCGCCATGGTGCGCCGTGCCTCCATAGGTATCGACAATGATCTTGCGTCCGGTCAATCCGCAATCCCCCATGGGCCCACCAACCACAAAACGGCCAGTAGGGTTAATCAGGTACTGGATATGGTTGCTCAGCATTTTTGCTGGCAACACTGGTTTGATGATCTCTTCAATCACACCTTCAACCAGCTCATCACGGGGCACATCAGGCGCATGCTGGGTAGAAATCACCACTGTTTCGATATTTTGCGGAATTCCATCCACATAACGGACAGAAACCTGGGATTTTGCATCCGGACGCAACCACGGCAATTTACCGCTTTTTCTCAGTTTGGCCTGCTGCTCGACCAGACGGTGTGCGTAATAAATTGGCAGCGGCATCAGTTGCGGTGTTTCATCACAGGCGTAACCAAACATCAAGCCCTGATCTCCCGCCCCCTGGTCCATTTCTTCGTCTTTGCTGCGATTGACACCCTGGGCAATATCGGGAGATTGTTTGTTAAAAGCTGTCAGAACAGCACAGGTACTTGCATCAAAACCGATCTCGGAACTGGTGTAACCGATTTCACGCACTGTATCCCGCGGAATGGCGTTGTAATCAATCGTGGCGTGAGTCGTGATTTCACCAGATAGAACGATCAATCCAGTACTGCACATGGTTTCACAAGCTACACGCGCATGAGGATCCTGTTGCAGAATTGCATCGAGGATGGCATCCGATATCTGATCGGCGACCTTGTCAGGATGGCCTTCGGACACGGATTCGGAAGTAAAAAGATAATTGCTCATGGTTGGTTAATTAGTTAGGTTTAAGTGATGAATGAGATAATACCCACACCTGAGCACGATTTACTCCAGGCAGGCAAACAAGGATAACAACAGTGGGCTTATAACGGCATTCTGCGGAAGTTGACTTAGAAATCTCTGAAAAAACGACCTGCGTTGTTGTTTCTGCATTAAACATCGGCTCAAAATGCTCATTTATTACGTATAAATTCTATATTTCGCCGATTTCACCTTGAACTGACTGCCTCGCTGACGTTTTCAGAGGCTCCTTAATGCTCTATTATTTGGAACCCGGATTATTCCAGAAATTTGTTTAAAATCATTGCTCCTTTTGCCCAATACCCGTTTTCCGGAAATGCAGATGCAATAATCCGCTATTTTCAATTTGATTTTTTAAAAGAGGATGATTTCAATTATTAACAGGAGTATGCAATGAACACGGTTTTGATTACAGGCGCCAATCGTGGAATTGGTCTGAATTTGCCAATCAATATGCGGCAGATGGATGGCAGGTGGTGGCCTGCTGCCGCCAACCACAACAGGCTACGCGCTCAGCCAACTGGCGGATCAATACAAAAATCACCTTTCCATTTGCCCGCTTGATGTCCGGAATCTGACAGAAATAGATCAGTTATCACAAAAACCGCATCATCTCTCTATCGACATTCTGATTAACAATGCCGGTATTTATCCCTCTGCGCAAACGGAGAATTTGGACATATCAACTACGATGACTGGGTGGAAGCATTCAAGGTAAATACACTGGCACCGTTCAAGATGGCCGAGGCGCTGGTTGAACAAATTGCCCGCAGCCAACTGAAAACGATTGCCACCATTACCAGCAAAATGCTGTCGGCGACAATGGGCGCGGCGGCAGCTATATTTACCGATCCAGCAAAGCTGCCGTTAATATGGTGGGAAGAGCCTCGCCATTGACCTCCAAGCCGCGCGGTATCATTTCTGTATTGCTGCATCCAGGATGGGTGCAGACCGATATGGGTGGACGTGGTGCTTTAATCCCGGCTAAGCAAAGCGTCAGTGGCATGAGGAAAGTGCTGAATAGCATCACTCATGCGGATACAGGTAAATTCATTGCCTATGATGGGCAATCCATTCCCTGGTAATTTTCCTGCAAGCCGATCAAACAAAAAATACTCAGCCGACTCCTGATGCATACCCCCCGTGTTGTAAAACTGGAAGACGAAGCAGCAACGCTGGCACTCGGAGAGGAATTTGCGGCCGCGCTTCATCCCGGATTGACCATCTTTCTTTATGGAGACCTGGGAGCAGGAAAAACAACGTTCGCACGCGGAATATTGAAAGGATTGGGGCATCATGACAAGGTCAGAAGCCCCACCTATAACCTGGTTGAAATCTATAAACTTTCTAAGTTATACTTGTATCACTTTGATTTTTATAGATTCAATGACCCGCTGGAATGGGAAGAAGCAGGCTTCCGTGAATACTTCAACCAGGATTCGATCTGTCTGGTTGAGTGGCCTGAAAAAGCAGGAGAATTTCTGCACGCGGCTGATCTGAAGATACTGATCAGCTATTTTGGAACAGCAAGAATCGCCGAATTTAGAGCTGAAACGGAGGCAGGAGAGCAATGCTTATCTCGTTGGCAAAAAGAGAAATCCAATTGAATCAATACAACACCCGGTCACTCACCTTCTTTTCGCTTTTTATTGCAACGCTTTTCCTTCAATTAGCCCTATTCAGCAATGTTGTGATAGCCGCCTCTCAGGTTACAGCTGCACGTTACTGGGCGGGGCCGGAACATACCCGTCTTGCGATGGAAGTCAGCAAACCTGTCAAATTCAGGGTCAGTACACTGGATGCCCCCAGGAGAATTGTCATAGATCTTGAGGATGTCCCTCTTTCGGGCGCATTGAATGATTTGGCAACCAAGCTGAAATCACAGGATCCTTTGGTCAAATCACTGAAAATCAGCCGTTCTACCCCCCAAACAACCAGAATGGTGGTAGAGCTGAAAGCGGATGCCATACCCAAAGCTTTTATGCTGGTGCCTTCCGAACAATATGGACACCGGCTGGTACTGGATATTCACGCATCCAAACCGGCAGGAAAAATCCACGAAGCTGGAGAACACACCGACCCGTTAATGGCGCTGTTACGGAAAGATATCAAACCAGCAGCTCCCCAAGCCAATCAGAAGCCATCTTCCAATCTTATCAAGACTGCGATCAATCCCAAACCCGGTCGTAAACAAGGTTTTATTGTAGCAATTGATGCCGGGCATGGCGGCAAGGATCCTGGTGCAATCGGATCACGAGGTACCATGGAGAAAAATATAACACTGGCTATTGCCAGAAAACTCAAAGCAAAAATCGACCGGGAACCCGGCATGCGTGCTGTTCTGGTTCGCGATGGAGATCAATTCATTTCACTGCAGGGACGTCGCGCCAAAGCAAGACAAGCCAATGCCGATTTGTTTGTATCTATTCACGCCGATGCCGCACCACGCCGGGAAGCACATGGTGCTTCTGTTTATGCCTTATCAGAACATGGAGCCACTTCCACCACAGCAAGCTGGCTCGCTAAAAAAGAGAATGAGGTTGACTTGCTGGGTGGTATCAAGCTGGACGACAAGGATCGTTATCTGAAACAAACGCTCATCGACTTATCCATGAATGCCACGATTGACGACAGTGTCCGCCTGGGTAGCCACGTATTGAACGAGATTGGATCAATCAATCACTTGCATAAAAAAAATGTCGAACAAGCCGGGTTTGCTGTGCTCAAATCACCGGATATCCCATCCATCCTGGTTGAAACAGCTTTCATCAGCAATCACACCGAAGAAGCAAAACTAAATTCAGAGGCTTATCAAAACAGACTGGTGGATGCGATATCCACCGGGCTCAAGCGTTACTATGGCGGCAAATCCTGGAAAACACGCATGGATGTTGCTGATACCAGATAAGTTTTCAATTGGTGTGGTGGCCTGAAGCGGGCCACTGCACGCTTACGGGTAAATCAACTCTAGTTGATAGCCAACCGCCGCAACATCCCCCGTATTAAGAAAGCACCGAGCCTGAATCTCGCTCTCTCCGGGAAATATTGATTGCTCTGCAGCAGAATCAACAAGATAATCCCTCGCAGTAAAAACCCGGCTGGCAAGTGGCTGTTCACCAGTACCGGTTATTGTCAGCAATAATGCCGGCAGCTCTTGCGGAAAAGGCGCATGATTGCGAATGATCGCGGTCAGTACTACTACATCAGGTTCTGCAGGAGAACTGATCCGCAAATCCGAGGATTCCAGGCTCAACAAATGAAGATGTCGAGGTAAATCAATCTCGCATTGCACCAGATGACAATAATCGCGCAACAATGGCTGTAAAGCAGGAAATGCAACAAAAATCTCAGTCCGATAGGCGTGCACAACCTGGCCAAGCAACAATGCCAGCAACAGCATGTTGATTGCCAGCCATGGCCTGGAATCTTTTTTTTCGGAAGGTAGCGGTATACCGAAATGATCTGCGGGAGGGGATTGCTCTGCAGATGATAAAACCGCCTCGGTAACGGAAGGAAACTGATCAGGTGCAGGTTGGGCAGAAATTGCAACAGATTGAATATACGCTTCCGGAACTGTAATCAGCGCCAAAAATCCGTTGAATACCTGCCTGCATTGCCCACAACACACATCACCATTATGCGCATGCAACTGTACCGCTGTCAGACGAAAAGTTGCGTGACAGTCAGGGCATTGCGTGACCAGAATCATGGTTTATTGTCTACTGATTTTTGACCGGAAAGCAGCACCCATCCCTGCTCTCTTGCAGCAATATGCATATCCGCCCATTCGCTGTAAACCTGCAATACTTCATCCGCCTGCGTATCCAGTATGCCTGAAAGCACGATATGTCCACCGGGTTGCAATGCTTTCATCAAAACAGGCGCCAGCATGATCAGAGGGTTAGCCAGGATATTGGCCACCACCACGGTAGCGGGAAGCCACTCGGCGCCGCTGCCTTCACTGTCCAGGGAAGAGAGTGCGGTGGCAAACGATAATCTGTCCGTACCGCAAAAATTGTTCCGGGCATTATCCAGACTAGCCGTGATGGCATTCGGATCAATATCAACCCCCATAACACGGGCGGCACCGAGTTTTAATGCAGCTATCGCCAAAATTCCCGAACCACAACCATAATCAAGCACACTGTCACCCGGATGAAGAAATTGATCCAGCCATGTGAGGCACAATCGGGTGGTGGGATGACTGCCCGTGCCAAAGGCCAGTCCCGGATCCAGTCTGAGATTGATTGCCGAAGAATCAGGCAGCTCATGCCAGGATGGAACAATCCACAGTCGTGAGGAAATTCTGATCGGATCAAATTGCGCTTGTGTCAGTCTGACCCAATCCTGCTCCATAACCCGTGCCAATCGATATTCTGGCAACACGGATGAACCGGTTATTTCTGCAATAGCTCGCAAGATTTCATCAACATTGGCATTTTCTTCCAGAAGCACGGTTACTTCTGCCTGCTGCCAGAATTGTTCCAGAGGCATGCCGGGCTCACCGAACAACGGCTGCTCCTGGCTGGTACCCTCTCCGGCATCATGCACATCAACCGAAAGCGCACCTTGCTCCAGCAGCCGATCACTTACCCAATCTATGTGATCAGATCCAATTCCGAAAGTTAAAGAGAGCCAAGGCATTTGTCAGTACATACCGAACGAACGTATTGTTAATGCATCAGCTCAATTTTTTGTTATACAGGGAAAGCTTGTTTTCGAGATAATGAATGGAAACCGAATCTGACAGAAAATTGCAATCCGCCAACAGGTCCAGGTGCAACGGTATATTGGTCTTAATGCCTTCAATCACCATTTCTGTCAAAGCGATACGCATACGTGCAACCGCAAGATCACGGTTATCGCCATAGGTAATTACCTTAGCAATCATGGAGTCGTAATAGGGAGGTACACGATAATTATGGTAAATATGTGAATCCACCCTGACACCCAGGCCGCCTGGCGCATGATATTGCGTAATACGGCCGGCAGAGGGCGTGAGTTTGTAGGGATCTTCAGCGTTAATGCGGCATTCTATGGCGTGCCCCCTGAACACAATATCCTTTTGCTGCAAGGATAATTTTTCACCCGCAGCCACTCGAATTTGCGCTTGAACCAGGTCGATTCCAGTAATCGCCTCAGTCACCGGATGTTCAACCTGCAACCGGGTGTTCATCTCAATAAAATAGAATTCGTTATTTTCGTAAAGAAATTCGAATGTCCCCACACCCCGGTAATTGATACGCTTGCAAGCCTCAACACAACGCTCACCAATTTCATTACGTAATTTGACAGGGATGCCACGAGCAGGAGCTTCCTCAATGATTTTCTGATGACGGCGTTGCACGGAACAATCCCGTTCACCCAGATGAACTACATTACCGTACTCGTCAGCCAACACCTGGAACTCAATATGGCGGGGATTTTCCAGATATTTTTCTGCGTAAACCACCGGATTGCCAAAAGCCGCCTGCGCTTCATTACGTGTCGTAACTATGGCTGTTGGCAGAGCTGCTTCGGTATGTACAACACGCATACCACGCCCACCGCCACCCCCAGCAGCCTTGATGATCACCGGATAGCCGATTTCCTTGACGATCTTTCTTACTTCATCCATGGATTCCGGCAATGCACCACCAGAGCCAGGCACGCACGGCACACCCGCCTGTATCATGGCATTTTTAGCACTGACTTTATCTCCCATTAATCGGATGGTATCCGGACGGGGCCCGATAAAGAAAAATCCGCTTTTCTCCACCCTTTCGGCAAAATCGGCATTCTCGGATAAAAAACCATAGCCAGGGTGAATCGCTTCGGCGTCAGTCACTTCAGCAGCACTGATGATAGCTGGAATGTTCAGATAACTTTGAGCAGACGCCGCAGGACCAATACATACAGATTCATCAGCCAGCTTGACATATTTGGCTTCAGCATCCGCTTCGGAATGAACAGCCACCGTTTTAATACCCATGGTACGACATGCCCGCTGGATGCGTAATGCGATCTCGCCCCGATTTGCAATCAATATTTTTTCAAACATAGGAATTGGACGCTGGAAACCTGATCTGGATGGAAGCTTTAAAATTCAAGAAATCGTTCCCTGGACAACCACTATTCAATGACAAACAATGGTTCCCCGTATTCAACCGGCTGCCCATTTTCGGGCAGAATCGCCTTTATTTTACCGTCACGATCGGCCTCAATCTCGTTGAGCAGTTTCATGGCTTCAATGATACATAGCGTTTCCCCGGATTTTACATATTGGCCTACTTCGACAAATGTTTTTGCTCCGGGAGCCGAGGCACGATAGAACGTACCGACCATGGGTGATTTAACGATATGCCCTGTTGGCAAACCAGGTTTTTCTGCCACTTCATTATTTGTTGTTGAAACACTAGCCGACTCTACCGCGACAGGAACCTGAATTTGCGGCATGACTGTAGCCGTCGATTGTGTCAGCGTTATGGATTTGCTGATACGTACCTTTTCTTCTCCCTCGGTCACCTCCAGCTCGGTAATGCTATATTCTTCAACAAGTTCAATCAATTTCTTAAGTTTTCTCAAATCCATATTTCCCTCCGGGCCCAACCCCGTTCATAAACATTTTGATCTGTCTTCAGGTAGCTCAAAACTTTTCCCAATTCAAATAATGACTGTTAAGCAATTCAGTAGCGAATCATTTTATTGATAATTTTTTGCAAGGGTCATCGAGAAAACAGCTTGCCAGATTGTGAATAAATCCAAACACCTTTCCACCCACATTATTTATGCGACAAAGCAAAACCGAGCGCAAGTTCATACCCCGCTGCTCCCAAGCCACTAATAACACCAACAGCGATATCCGAAAAATAGGATGTACGGCGAAATTCCTCGCGGGTGTAGATATTGGAAAGATGGATTTCCACAAATGGCAGGCTGGTTGCTGCAATAGCATCACGCAGCGCGATACTGGTATGAGTCAAGGCAGCAGGATTAATAAGAATAAAATCGGTGCCATCATTCATCGCCTCTTGCACACGGGCAATCAGCTCATGCTCGGCATTGCTTTGAAAAGTGTTCAGTACCACAGATGCCGCTTGTGCTTGGCAACCAAATTCCTGTTAATATCTTCCAGCGTTGTCCGCCCATAGATAGTCGGCTCCCTTCTACCAAGAAGATTCAAATTTGGACCGTGGATTACCAGGATATTTGTAGCCATATCGACTATTTACTCATGACAGCCAATTATGGCTTTTTCTCGCACTATTGTACAGTTTTTTGTCTATTTTCCCCGAAGTTACTGAAAAAACCATCTTGGCAATCAATGAAACTCAAGATCAGCTTCTACTTGATTAAACCATTCTTTCCGGACGAGGATGGCCAGTGATTTTTTAGTGATCGGAGCAGGTATTATCGGCCTTGCCACAGCACTCCGGTTGCTTGAAGAAGGGGCAACAGTCACTTTGCTTGATCGACATAACGCTGGATGTGAGGCTTCATGGGCGGGAGGAGGAATTTTATCTCCCTTGTACCCTTGGAATTATCCCGAATCTGTAACGCGTTTGACCGCATTCAGTACGGCATATTACCCGGCCTGGATAACCGAACTACATGCTGCCACAGGCATTGATCCTGAATATCAGGTATGCGGGCTGGTTATCCTTCCGCCTTACGATCAGAGCAAGGCCATCTACTGGTGCCACACCCACTCAACAGCATTGACACACGAACTTTACTCTCATCACAGAGGACTAACCCCGATTCATACCACCAGCGAATCAAAGGAATCACAAACATTATTTCTCCCCGAAGTCGCTCAGGTTCGCAATCCACGATTGTTGCAAGCGTTATATCAACACATCGGACAGCTAGGAGGAAACATCATTGAAGGCTGTGAAGTCCGAAAAATAGATATATCCAACCAAAAAATTGATGCTCTCCAGACAGCGTATAAGAAATTTTCGGCTGGACAATACATACTTTCATCAGGAGCCTGGAGCAAGCAGATTCTTGGAGAGCACGCACTCCAACTGGATATAAAACCGATATGCGGGCAAATGCTTTTATACAAACTTCCGGAAAAACCACTGGATTCGATTGTATTGCAGCAAGATCTTTATCTCATTCCCCGGCAAGATGGACATCTGCTCGTTGGCAGCACAATCGAGGATACGGGATTTGACAAACAGATCACCCCTGATGCAAAAGACAAGCTGTCCAGCTGGGCAGAAAGCATCTTGCCGCAACTAAAAATCATATCACCACGGAAACACTGGTCAGGTTTACGTCCAGCTTCGCCCGCCAACCTTCCAGTCATTGGAAGACACCCTTATCTCGAAAATCTTTACATTAACAGCGGGCATTTTCGCTACGGTGTAACAATGGCACCTGGTAGCGCAGAAATCTTGATCAATGAAATACTGAAACGCCCGCAACCCTTCGACGTTACTCCATACCAACAAGGCTGGCTCCACAGCCAATGCAATTAAGGAACCTCTGAAAAGCGTCAGCAAGGTAGTCAGTTCAAGGCAAAAATCGGCAAAAAACGGAGTTTATATGTAATAAATGAGCATTTTGAGCTGATTTTTAATGCATAAAAACAACGCAGATAGTTTTTCAGAGGCTCCTTAGAACCCGTTTACAATCTTTCTCCATTGCTGATAATACGGGATGAAGAGAACGAAATATGCCAGCGATATCAGCAGAACAATTTGCCGGGGTAGAGCCACTTCTGCGCAGTGTCCGACGCAGCACCAAGCCCACGACGATGGATCTATACGAGGTATTCTGTGCGGTGCTGTATCTGCTGCGCACCGGTTGCCAATGGAGGTTCCTGCCTGGCGAATTTCCCAAATGACAGAGTGTGTACGCCTATTTGGCGTAATGGAGTAAGGCCGACCAGCACGGTGTGGCGTGCTGGAGCGGGCATTAAAGAATCTGTGTTCGCGGCCTGCGAGAAACAGGGCGCAACGCTTGCAGCACGTTCTTGACCGTGGACACGCAGAGCGTGAAGAACACGGACACGGCGGGCCAGAAGGGCTATGACGCTGGCAAAGGTATCGAGCATCAAACGCCATATCGCGTCGATACGCAAGGCTTGCCGCATGCCATTGCGGTGACGACGGCGGAGGTAACCGATCGCAAAGGCGCATTGCAAGCGTTGGAGCGCTGCAAACCAAACCTGGAACACGTGCAAAGTCTGCTGTGCGACAGCGGCTACACCGGAAAACCGTTTGCTGAAGAGGTACGAAAAATCCTGAGAGAGCCCGTCACAGTGCAGATTGCCAAGCGGAGTGAGCTGCATACCTTCAAGGTCATGCCCAAACGCTGGATTGTTGAGCGTAGCTTTGCCTGGCTGCAGAAAAATCGGCGGCTGTGGAAAAACTGCGAGCGTAAACTCAATACCAGCTTGCAATTTATCCATATGGCTTTCCTGGCTCTGCTACTCAGAAGATCGTAAACGGACTCTTAGAGGTATTTATTAAAATTGGCAGGTTCAGCCTTGGGCAATGGAAAAGTTACCGATTCAAGTACACCAGCCAATTCTTCTACCACTACATCCTGATCTGTTTGCCCTGCTACTATCTGCTCAAGGCGTTCCAGCACCTGCTGAACCAGTATTTCCGGAGCAGAGGCGCCAGCAGTAATGCCAATACATTGCTTGCCAAGTAACCAGCTTTCCTGCAACTGCGCTGCCTGATCGACCATGTAAGCCTCTACATTTTCGTTTCTAGCCACCTCACACAGCCGATTGGAATTTGAGCTATTTGGAGAACCGACGACGATCACCAGATCACATAGCTTGACCAGTTTTTTGACTGCATCCTGGCGATTTTGAGTGGCGTAACAAATATCATCTTTTTTAGGACCAATAATTTTGGGAAACCGGCGTTTCAGCGCTTCAATCACGCGTGCCGCATCATCAACCGACAAAGTTGTCTGCGTCACGTACGCCAGATTATTTTCATTTCTAACCTGAAGCCTGCTCACATCTTCTGCTGCTTCCACAAGGTACATCGTACCTTTGCTTTTCTCAATTTGTCCCATCGTTCCCTCTACCTCGGGATGACCCTGATGGCCAATCATGATAACTTCCCTGCCTTCCTTATCCATTTTTGCCACTTCAACATGCACCTTGGTCACAAGGGGACATGTAGCGTCGAATATTTGCAATTTGCGAGCAGCAGCCTCCTTTCTTACCTCATGCGAGACACCATGCGCACTAAAAATGAGCATGCTTCCTTCAGGCACCTCTTCCAAATTTTCTACAAATACCGCTCCTTTTTTTTCCAGATCTTCAACCACGAAGCGATTATGGACAACTTCATGCCTGACATAGATCGGCGCGCCATACATCTCCAGCGCCCGCTCGACAATTTCAATGGCCCGATCAACTCCAGCGCAAAACCCTCTCGGGTTTGCAAGTAACACTTTAATCATCCGCCTGTCTCTCCATGATTGATATACAAGCCCGATTATAAAATAATACTGAAGAGGTTTTATGTTTTCATCTCACCAACGAAATGTCGCTTCATTCACTGCAAAGTAATATTTGCAGCGAACCCCATTCGAGGTTTAACGGCATCCGATCCGACTGAAACACTGTTTCATTTCCTACTACACATAAACTTCTTGAAACCCTTCTGCTCTCTGGCTGTATACTCTCGCAATATTTTTATAACGCGCAGCAAAAAACACGTACTTTTTTCTAACCTCACAGCCATATCCGGGGCATCCTCATGGGCGCACTGATTTTCTATACTTTCATCTACTTTGTCGGACATTTTGCCGCACTCGGACTGAATACAATAACAAACAAAAAACTGCTCAAACATCGCTGGGTTGGGTTAGCCATTGTTGTCATCGTAGCTATTGTGCACGGCTATAAAATTGTTAACAGCACCCCTCCATCGGGGCATGAAGACGATACTCTGTATGCACTGAGCTATTTTGTCATTTTTCCAGTAACGGTTATCAGTGCTGTCCTTTTTTATCTCAGTGGAAAAGATAAAAAAGACGACGACTCAGCCAGATAACCATCGTTCCACTCGCTATTCCTCTTTGATACATGGCTTCATCCCTACCTGACAAAATCATTCGCCAGGAAATTCTCGCGCTATCGGCATATCATGTCCCGCCCGCAGAGAATATGATCAAGCTGGATGCGATGGAAAATCCCTACCGGCTGCCATCATTTTTGAGCGAAGAAATTTCCCGGATTACTGCTGATGTCAGTATCAATCGCTACCCTGATCCGTACACCACAGCGCTCAGGAAAACACTCAAAGGCGCCCTATCCATCCCCTCCGACATGGAAATTATGCTGGGCAATGGATCAGACGAAATTATCCAGATTATTTTGCTGGCAACAGCAAAACCGGGCGCAAAACTGCTGACAGTCGAACCCGGGTTTGCCATGTTCAAAATGATTGCCACTTTCGCGCACATGGAATATGTCGGAGTTCCATTGAAACCGAATTTTTCTCTGGATCTTGATATGATGCTGGATGCAATTGCATCTCACCAGCCTGCTGTCATATTTTTGGCCTACCCGAATAATCCGAGCGGCAATCTGTTCGATACCGACACCCTGGAGAAAATTATTGCCGCCTCCCCTGGCTTAGTCGTGATAGACGAGGCTTACCATCCTTTTGCAGGAAAAAGTTTCATGAATAAACTTGCGGATTACCCTAACCTGCTGGTAATGCGTACGCTTTCCAAATTGGGATTGGCCGGGCTTCGGTTAGGATTCGTCGCTGGACGACAGGAATGGTTATCGCACCTGGAAAAGCTGCGCCTGCCTTACAATATCAACGTCATTACCCAGCTTGTGGCGACAAAAATCATGCAGCATTATGACGTATTACAGCAGCAGGCCGAATCAGTTAAACAAACGCGCACCCAGCTATGTCATTTTCTGGGAAAAATAGGTGATATTGAGGTATATCCGTCCGATGCCAATTTCGTTTTATTCCGCATCGACAATGCCAGTCAGATTTTCAGACAGCTTCAGCAACGGGGTGTTTTGATAAAGAATCTTGACAACAGTCACCCCTTATTAAAAAATTGCCTCCGGGTAACTGTAGGCACACCAGAAGAAAATGATTATTTCTGCAGCACTCTGCAAGATTTGATCGCTGGAAATTAACCAAAAGATCTGCCAAGCCATCCCGTTCTAAATCCAATATTCATGCGTACAGCTCAAGTCACCCGCAATACCCAGGAAACTCAAATCACCGTTGCAATTAACCTGGATGGCCAGGGAAAAGCGGAACTGAACAGTGGAGTTCCTTTCCTTGACCACATGCTCGATCAAATTGCCCGTCATGGCATACTGGATTTGCGTGTTGATGCGAAAGGAGATCTCCATATTGATGCACACCATACCGTGGAAGATATCGGCATTGCACTGGGGCAGGCATTACACAGCGCACTGGGTGATAAAAAAGGGCTTTTCCGCTATGGTCATGCTTATGTACCTCTTGATGAAGCTTTATCCAGAGTTGTCATTGATCTATCAGGACGACCCGGGTTGCAATTCAACACCACTTTCACTCGTGCGATGATCGGCACATTCGATGTAGACCTGGTGCAGGAATTTTTTCAGGGCTTCGTCAATCACGCCATGGTGACGCTGCATATTGATAACCTGGCTGGCAAAAATGCACATCACCAGGCTGAAACCATATTCAAGGCATTTGGCCGGGCGTTGCGCATGGCCGTCACGCCCGATCCGCGCAGTGATAACGTTGTGCCATCCACCAAAGGTGTGCTGTAAGCAAAATACACCCAACACACTGATACAAATATGAACTCGATTGCCATTGTTGACTACGGGATGGGCAACCTGAGATCGGTATCCAAAGCACTGGAACATGTCGATTCTTCTGCTGCCATTACCGTATCCAGCGATCCGGAAGTGATCCGGTCAGCCTCCCGTGTTGTTGTTCCTGGTCAGGGAGCCATGCCTCATTGCATGCAGGCGCTAAACGAACAAGGGCTGCGCGAAACCATCATTGAAGCCGCCCGGAACAAACCTTTCCTTGGCATTTGTCTGGGATTGCAAATGTTGTTCGAGGAAAGCGAAGAAGGCGGCATCCAGGCCTTGGGCATATTGCCCGGAAAGGTTAAAAAACTGGAATCCGGAAATATAACCAGCCATCATGACAACCCGAAAATCAAGATTCCTCACATGGGCTGGAACCAGGTTCATCAAACTTTGAAGCACCCGCTGTGGCAGGGAATCGAACCTGATACACGCTTCTACTTCGTTCACAGTTATTATGTAGCGACAGATGAATCAGAAATCATCGCAGGCAGCACAGATTACCCGACTCCATTTACATGCGCAGTCGCCAAAGATAATATTTTTGCAGTTCAGTTTCATCCTGAAAAAAGTCATTCTGCGGGCTTGGCATTATTGAGTAATTTCCTGAAATGGGTTCCCTGACAGCATTACCACTTCACTCTTTTTCCTGTTTTATTATTTTTTAACCCTGACTATCCACTCAGATAAACCTATATGCTGATTATCCCTGCTATAGATCTCAAAGATGGGCATTGTGTCCGTTTGAAGCAAGGCATTATGGAGGATGCCACTGTATTTTCAGAAAACCCTGAAACAGTAGCGCTGCACTTGCATGATCATGGTGCACGTCAACTGCATCTGGTTGACCTAAACGGCGCTTTTGCTGGAAAACCAAAAAATGGTGAAGCTATCCGTGCAATCGTAGAAGCAATCGATGGAAGGCTTCCAATCCAGCTGGGCGGAGGAATCCGCGATCTGGAAACGGTGGAGTATTATCTGGACAACGGGATCAGTTACGTGATTATCGGGACAGCGGCAGTCAAGATCCCCGGTTTTCTACACGACGCCTGTTATGCCTTTCCTGGCAAAATCATGGTCGGACTAGATGCCAAAGGTGGAAAGGTGGCGGTTGACGGCTGGTCAAAAGTCACTGGCCACGATGTTATCGACCTTGCAAAAAAATTCCAGGATTACGGCGTAGAAGCCATTATTCATACCGACATCGGCCGTGATGGCATGCTCAGCGGGCTCAATATCGAGGCTACCGTGGAACTTGCTCAGGCACTGACCATTCCGGTCATTGCCAGCGGCGGAGTCACTAATCTGGACGATATCCGGAAATTGTGTGCGGTTCAATCTGAAGGAATCACGGGTGTCATCACAGGCAGGGCAATTTACCAGGGTTCACTTGATTTCAAGGAAGCGCAAGCCCTGGCGGATCAGCTCGATTCTGAAGCATGACTTGCTAATGGTGTGCATATCATCCGGACTTCCTTTTTAGTCTCGCCTTTTTCATACAGCCTGTTTTCTGACAATTACTGATCAATGGGATTAGCCAAACGTATTATTCCCTGTCTTGATATTAAAGATGGGCGAGTCGTCAAGGGAGTAAATTTTGTCTCGCTGCGGGATGCCGGAGATCCGGTTGAAATTGCCCGCAGTTATAACGAGCAAGGCGCTGATGAACTCGTGTTTCTCGATATCACCGCCAGCTCCGAGAATCGCGATTTAATTTTGCACATCGTGGAAAAAGTCGCCGAGCAGGTTTTTATCCCGCTGACTGTGGGAGGTGGCGTTCGCAAGGTTGAGGATGTACGTCGGCTTCTCAATGCAGGAGCAGACAAGGTCAGCATCAATACATCAGCTGTCCTGAATCCCATGCTGATCAAGGAATCCGCTGATCACTACGGCGCCCAGTGCATCGTCATTGCAATTGATGCCAGACAAATGCCTGATACTTCTCCCGAGTCTCCACGCTGGGAAGTCTTTACTCACGGTGGTCGTAATCCCACCGGAATTGATGCGGTTAATTGGGCCAGAAAAATTCAATCTCTTGGTGCCGGAGAAATTCTACTGACCAGCATGGATCGTGATGGCACACGTGCCGGGTTTGATCTTGCGCTGACTCGCGCTATTTCCGATGCAGTTGATCTGCCCGTGATTGCCAGTGGCGGAGTAGGCAATCTGGATCATCTGGTGGATGGAATTCTGCAAGGACGTGCCGACGCTGTGCTGGCGGCAAGTATTTTTCATTACGGTGAATTCAGCATCCGGCAGGCCAAGGAATACCTGTTGTCGCATGGCATAGAAGTCCGTTTGTAAAATACAGGGGGTAATTATCAACACCCTGTTTTATATCATCACGATTTAACCGCAAATCCCTTTTCTTATCCGGCATCATTTCCGCTGCTCCTGGAAAAACAGACCTCAAGCAGTTAAGATCACGTGGAAAACAGGGAAATAAATGGAGCAACCTATGGCAGACGAATGGCTCGATACAATTAACTGGTCGGCCGATGGCCTTGTTCCTGCAATTGCGCAGGATGAAAATAGCGGAAAAATCCTGATGGTGGCGTGGATGAACCGTGAAGCACTCAAACTTACGGTCGAGACTGGCGAAGCGGTTTACTGGTCGCGTTCCAGAAAAAAACTGTGGCACAAGGGAGAAGAATCCGGACATACTCAAAAAATCAGCGCAATTCATCTTGATTGCGATGAAGATGTTCTTCTTCTCAGCGTACAACAGGAAGGAGGTATTGCCTGCCATACGGGCAGACAAAGCTGCTTCTTCCGCCAATTGAAAGATGGACAATGGATTGCCATCGAACCCGTGATCAAGGATCCTTCACAAATTTATACCCAATGACAGCATCGACTATACTGCAACGACTGGCGCAGACGATTGAAGCGCGAAAAGATGCCGATCCCGCGCACTCTTACGTTGCAAAACTGCTAAACAGCAACAAGGACAAGGTCCTAAAAAAAATAGCCGAGGAAGCCGCTGAAACTATCATGGCTTGCAAGGATGAAGATAAGGAACAGATTATTTATGAAACAGCGGATTTGTGGTTTCATTGCCTGATCATGCTTGCCCGGCATGACATCTCCCCGGATGATGTGCTGCTGGAGCTGGAACGCAGGGAAGGTGTTTCCGGCATAACAGAAAAACAATCACGCTCTCAATCACCGCATGCCGAATGATATGGAAAACTGCATATTCTGTAAAATCATACGCGGCGAAATTCCAGCCACCAAAATCCATGAGGATGAGGATACACTGGCATTTCTTGACATTCACCCGGCCGCCCCGGTACATTTTTTGCTCATACCAAAACTGCATATCGCAACGCTCGGCGATGTTGATGTACAACATCAGCAGCTACTCGGAAAAATGCTGTGGCTAGCACCCCGGCTGGCAGCAAGCCAGGGGTGTACGGATGGATTCCGGACCATAATCAATACCGGACGCGTGGGGGGGCAGGAAGTGTTCCATCTGCATATCCACGTTATTGGAGGGAAAGATCGCCTTCCTGCCATGATTCACCACGGTTAATCCCCTCAAGGAGAAAATAATGGGAAGTTTTAGTATTTGGCACTGGCTGGTTGTACTGGCAATCGTTGTGCTGGTGTTTGGAACCAAAAAATTGCGCAACCTGGGAAGTGATCTGGGAGGAGCCGTTCGCGGATTCAAAGAAGGGATGAAAGGTGCTGAAGAAGAAAACATCTCCCCGCCACCCACCCAACCACAGGTAACGGATCACTCGATCAGCAGCAAGACAGAAGAAAAAGAACAAACCAAAGTGTAATCTGGCGATATGGCTCAATACCGTCACCGGAATAAATTTTTCCGGATGATTCCACAGCACAGTGCAACAGCAGCCTGGTTCAACAATGTTTGATATCAGCTTTGCCGAGCTCATCGTCATTGGCATCGTGGCGCTTATTGTCATCGGGCCGGAACGATTACCTACAGTTGCGCGAACAGCAGGCTATTTTCTGGGGCGGGCCCGGCGCTATGTCAATCAGGTCAAGCACGAGCTTCATGAAGAAATGGAACTGGATGAACTGCGTAAACTCAGGAATTCCATGCAGGAAACCGTGGATACATTTGAAAATTCGGTACGTACCGAAATAAACAAAATACAGGAAACGGTAAACACGGATACACAACCTGCTACCACACCGGAAGCACTCCCTACCGAAGAAAAACCAGTGAAAAACACCGGAACAGCCAAAATCGGCGCAACAACTTCTTCACCGGCACCTGAAACACCTCGGCAGCCGGGTAACTAATTATCCCGGAATTCCATCATATTTCTTGCCGAACCAGGCCGTTCAACCCAATAACAGGATAAACCACAGCGACAGATGGATGATGACATTTCCTTTATTTCACATCTGGTGGAATTACGCTCCCGGTTAATACGCGTACTACTGGTGCTGTTTCTGGGTTTTCTCCCCTGCGCTTTCTTTGCGCGGGAACTATACAGTTTTCTCGCTTTTCCCCTGCTGGAGAAACTGCCGCAAGGCGGGCAGATGATCGCCACTGAAGTAGTCACTCCTTTCTTCATTCCGATGAAAGTGGCACTCATGGTGGCATTCCTCATTACCTTGCCGCACACGTTTTACCAGGTGTGGGCATTCGTTGCACCTGGCCTGTATAGCCATGAAAAACGCCTGTTTTTGCCACTGGTATTCACCAGCAGTCTGCTTTTCTTTACCGGCATGGGATTTGCCTATTTTGCCGTACTACCACTGGTATTCGAGTTCATCGTCCATTTCGCGCCGGAAGGTGTCGCAGTCATGACCGATATCAGCGAATATCTCGGCTTCGTGCTATCGATGTTCCTGGCATTTGGCATCACTTTTGAAGTGCCGGTTTTCGTGCTCATCCTTATCCGCACCGGGTTAGTATCCATCGAAAAAATGAAATCCATCCGCCGCTTTGTTCTGGTTGGCGCTTTCGTCATTGGGGCAGTTTTTACGCCACCTGATGTTCTCTCGCAGATTCTGCTGGCGGTACCGTTATATTTACTGTACGAACTGGGCATCATTCTGGCTGCCTTGACGATGAAACCATCCACCCGCGAATCATCGCTACCCGCCACACAGCACCCACATGACGACATCGGAGAAAACGAATAACCCCCCTTTTATCCACCTGCCACATATCCCCGGTTATTTCAATCCAACCGGCCGCCAGGCTTGACAAGGTCATAACACTGCTATAATTTCTGCCCCCTTGCTTAAGGTGTCCCAAATGCATTTGCATACGGGATGAAACGGGAAGCCGGTGCGTACTGATGTCAATCAGCACAATGCCGGCACTGCCCCCGCAACGGTAAATGAGCTAATGTTCTGCATACGCCACTATGCTGTATGGCACGGGAAGGCGCAGAACCAGGAAAAACAGCTTCCGCTCATCAGTCCGGAGACCGGCCAGAAGCAATATCTCGGTATTGCGGAGGGCGATACACGGCACCGGATTCATACCGGCATGAAATCATGCCCGGTTCCCCTGCTATTTCTCCGCAAGCTATTTATAACTCGCTAAACGCGCGGGTGTGCGCGGAGGAAACAATGTCAAGAAATCATGCTTCATCCCTACTCGCCTTATGGCTGGGGACCGGTTTATCCTCGTCCTTATGGGCAGAAGAAGTCGGTTATCTGGAAAAACCGGTAATCGTCACCGCCAGCCGTACCGATCAAGCGGCCGAAGATACGCTTGCTTCAGTAACAGTGATTACCCGTACCGATATTGAACGCCAGCAAGCCCGTTCCATGCAGGATCTGTTACACGGTATCGCCGGAATCAATTTCGCCAATACCGGCGGACCAGGAAAACTCACTACGCTTTTCATGCGTGGCACTGAATCGGATCACGTTCTGGTGCTTGTCGATGGCATCAGGATGGGTTCGGCCACAGCCGGTTTCACTGAAATCCAGAATTTTCCGGTGGAATTGATCGATCATATTGAAATTGTCCGGGGGCCGCGTTCCAGCCTGTATGGCCCGGAAGCCGTCGGTGGTGTCATCCATATCTTCACCCGCAAGGGTGGCAAAGGAATCAAACCCAGCTTCAGTTTTGGTGGCGGCAGTTATGGCACGATCAGCGGATCAGGCACTCTTTCGGGTGGAAATGAACGAGGCTGGTTCAACCTGGGCATTAGCGGATCGGATACCAGCGGCTTCAATTCCTGCAAAGGATCCCTCAGCGCCGGGTGTTTTACCCTTGAGCCGGACAAAGACGGCTATCGCAACATCTCCGGTTCGGCCCGTGCCGGCTATCGTTTTGACAACGGACTGGATATCGAAGCCAGATTTCTACACACCGATGGCCATTCCGAATATGACGGCAGCTTTGTAAACAGAACAAAATTATCGCAACAGGTAATGGGCGGAACAGTACGTTACTCCCCTTTCGAGCCCTGGCGCATGACGCTGACGGCCGGGCGCAGTCATGAAAACTCGGATAATTTCAAGGAAAAGATTTTCATGACGCGCTTCAACACGCGGCGCGATACAATTTCCTGGCAAAACGACATCGCCATCACACCCAACCAGCTTCTGACCATCGGCACAGATTATTTGTATGACCATGTAGACAGTACATCCAGATTCACCACCACCTCGCGCTACAACTGGGGCATATTTGCACAGCACCAACTGGCATTGGCTGCACACAAACTGCAATTCTCGCTGCGCCACGACGATAACCAGCAATTCGGCAGCCAGGTGACCGGCGGTGCATCCTGGGGTTATTCACTGACTGAACAAATCAGGCTGACCGCCGGTTTTGGCAGTGCATTCAAGGCCCCTACTTTCAATGAACTTTATTTTCCCGGATTTGGCAACCCTAATCTGAAGCCTGAAGATGCACGCTCGGCAGAGTTGGGCGTCAAGGGACAATCCGGCTGGGCTAACTGGTCGCTCAACCTCTATGAAACCTGGATCGACGACCTGATTGCATTCGATATGTCCACATTCTCATCGGCCAATATCGATAAGGCACGCATACGCGGACTGGAGGCATTACTCAATACGGAAATCAAAGGCTGGATGATTCAAACCAATCTGACATTTCTTGATCCGGAAAATCGTTCCAACGGGGTCATGAGGGGCAATGTTCTGCCACGGCGCAGCAGACAATCTTTCCGGATTGATACCAGCCGCCGGTTTGGCGACTTCATAATAGGTGCGATGCTGCTGGTCGAGGGTAAACGCTATGATGATCTGGCAAACAAGCGAATGCTTGATAGTTACGCCAAGGTTGATTTGCGAGCGGAATACCTGATCAACCCTCAGTGGCGCATTCAGGGACGCATCGAAAACCTGTTTGACAAGGACTATGAAACCGCTGCATTCTTCAACCAACCTGGGCGCAATTTTTTTGTCACCCTGCGTTATCAACCATAGGATTTAAAACATGCTGACATTACCTGCACGATACCAATACCTGATTGGCGCCATTCTGGCCATTCTGATGATTGCCACGCGCGAACATCATTTTGCCTCGCTGCATAACCTGCCTGGAGCTTCCTGGGCGATTTTCTTCCTGGCTGGAGTGTATCTCCGTTCGGGCAAATCTCTGTTCGGTTTCCTGGCACTGACTCTAGCGCTTGATTGGTCGGCTTACCTTGCCACTGCTGAAAGCGAATTCTGCCTGACTTCAGCCTATGCTTTCCTTCTACCTGCATATAGCGCACTCTGGGCCACTGGTCGCTGGTTTGCGGCTCAATATGAAGGAACCTGGCGAACGCTGGTACCGTTCTATTTCAGCCTCCTGACCGGAGCGCTCCTTTGCGAGCTCTTCTCCAGCGGCGGATTCTATTTTTTCTCAGGAGCGTTTAAGGAACCCAACTTGATCGAATTCTGGCAGCGCGAATTGCACTATTTCCCGCTTTATCTGCAATCATTGCTGTTTTATACCGGCACTGCAGCAGTAATCCATGCAACATTTGTACTAAGCCTTCAATCACGTTCTTCCCGGATTGAAACCATTAGCCAATAACATGAACACCGAAGCAGAACAGGCGCAGCGCCACCGCTCCCGGATGCAACGCCAGAAGGCAGTTGTAGATGCCGCGATTGCCCGCGCTGATAAAAGCAAAGGGTTGCTGGTGATCTTGACCGGCAACGGTAAGGGAAAATCGAGCTCTGCTTTCGGCATGGCCGCCCGCGCGCTGGGACACGGCATGCGGGTGGGTGTTGCGCAATTCATCAAGGGGCGCTCCGATACAGGCGAGGAAGCATTTTTCAGACAGCAGAAAGACATTATCTGGCATGTGCTTGGGGAAGGATTTACCTGGGACACACAGGATCTCGCGCGCGACAAGGAAACTGCCCGGAAAGGATGGGCAATCGTCCAAACCATGCTGCGCAATGAATCAATCAACCTACTGATACTCGACGAGCTCACCTATCTGCTCAAATTTGGCTGGCTGGAAATCGACGAGCTATTGGCAGAACTTCAGAACCGGCCAGCCATGCAACACGTCATCATCACCGGCCGCGCCGCACCGGAAGCGTTATGCGCTGTTGCCGATACTGTTACCGAAATGCGCGACATCAAACATGCTTTCCAGGCGGGTATTCAGGCTCAAACAGGAATTGATTACTAACGTCCTGCATCCAAGATAAAAATACCCGTCAATTGCTCACCCAGTATTTCAATCTGTCTGCGAACTATTTTCAGTAACACTTCAGCCATAACAAAAATCTTTATCATTACGAGCTGACAGGAATTTGACAACCTTGCACTCCATAACGGCCCTTGCGACAGAGCATTGCATTGCATTGCATTCCAAACAATCTGCAATGAATAAGCAAATGCCACAAATTGAAAACAGTTTGAAAGAAGATACCTCAAGAGCTCGAACCCCCTTCAAAACCACTCTATTCTTGACAAAAACACCTAAATGTAACATCATGCACAGCTGCCCAAACACAGCAAGAGCCATTCTCCGGACAGAAGAAAAGAAGAAGGTAAAATAATAAAAGCTCTTCCGCATAATAAATAAGT